>CAVPFA010000001.1:0-22028 GCA_963703655.1 uncultured Acidimicrobiaceae bacterium
CCGGCGCTCCGAAATCTCACCCAACGCCGCAGGCCCTGCCTCGCGTCTCGCCGGTCCCGCCGGGCCTATCAGAACCGGAACTCCGAGGCCAGCTCGACCGAAGGTGGCGTCTGGTCCGCCTGGAGCGCCGGAAACGGACTCCGGGTCCACGACCGACCACCGTCAACCGTCTCATAGATCAGGACCTGTCCGGCACTGATAGGCGGTGGGCTCGCCACGACGACACACCGCTCGGGCGAACTGCAGCCTAATTCCAACCGATCGGAGGCCGGCAGCGCTAGCACCGAGGTCCAGTCGCCGCCTCCGTCGTTCGACTCGACAACTGCGGGTGGAGCGCTTGGAGACTGGTTCGCCGAGTACTCGATCCCGAAGCAGACGAGGCGGCTTGGGCAAACGGCGCTCGCCAGCGTGTCCTTGGCCGCCGGCCGCCGTATCCGGACCCACCGACTCCCGGCGTCGGTGGTCAAGAGGCTTTCGTCGTCTTCCGAGTCGGAAAGGATGCATCGAAACGGTCCATCGCAAGCGACGAGGTACGAGCTTGCGGGAACGGACCGTCTGCGCCAAATCAGCCCGCCGTCGACCGTTGAGTACAGCAGCGCCGCGTCGTACGTCGAGTAGGACAGAGTGCAGTCGAGGGTCGTCGGACAAATAACGCCCTGCAATATGCTGGCCTTGGGCCCGAGGAGGACGCTCCGCCACGTCCGGCCGCCGTCCCGTGTGGCCACGACGCCGGAATTCCCAATGCCTACGTAGCACGTTGCGCTGTCGGAGCACGAAAAGCGGGAGACGAATTGTCCCCCAACGGCTTGTATCCGGAAGGTTGCGAGCCAGGTGAGGCCACTGTCGTCGCTTCGGTAAAGAACTGCCTGGCCGGGGACGAGAAGATAGCAGCGAGCGCTCGTCGGGCACGTCACCGACGCGATTTCTGACAGATCGGAATCGGCCAGCTCGACTGGTCCGAAAAGATGGGCTCTCCATTGGCCGTCGTCAAGCGAGGAGGCAACGGAATCAACTTGGCGCGGGTAGATCGCCACGCCATAGCCGAAGACCAGGCACTGCCCACGGGGGGCGCACGCCACGGCGGGAGCGCCCTGGGGGCGCCCGTTCGGAGCGTCCCATATGGAGGCGAACCCGTAGTTCACCGGTGAGTTCACCACCGTGGGAATCCACCATGGTCCCGGATCGTGGCCCGGAGCTGCGGCGAGCACCCCCGCCGTGACGAGCGCGACGAGCACGGATGTCGCCGACGCCACGCGCCCGGTGTGCTTGTCTCGCGTCCACTTGAGGGACCCCATGATGATGAACACGCCGGCAGCGAGGGCCAACAACGGGATGAGGGCCGCCACGATCTTCGAGGAAGTCGAGGCCGGAACTCTGCTCACCGACTCCGGCAAAGGATTTATGACCTGTATGAGAAGTGCCTCGGCGAAAACCAGGAGAAGAATGGGCTGAGCGAACAACACGGCTCGGTCGAGCAAGCCGGTCAGGTCGCGACGCAGACAACAGGTGCCAAGCGACGATGAGGAGTGCCAACGCGAACATGGCGCAAGCCGACGCGTACACCAGCAACCTCAGAAGGTCGTAGTGGATCTCGACGGGAACGCCGAGGTCTACGGTTTGGGCTCGCCGGCCGACACTCGCCGTATAGATGGCGTGCCCAAGCAGGTAGAGCGCGCCCAACGCTTCCGCACTCACCAACACCGCAGCCGCACGCTGCCAAGGGCTGCGAAGCAAGGGCGGCGTTCGCTGCACCGAGTTGGCTGGGCCCGCTGGCTCCTTCATCGCCGCCGACCGCTACGGCACCGCGACGGGCTCACAAACACTGAGGTTACCGATCGTAAGCAGTGGCGACGTGGCCATGCAACGCCGAACGTCGCACTCCGCTACCAGCACACCACACTCGAGCGCGACCGGTCGATCGCTGAAAAGCTCGATGCGCTCATGTTGGCGCACAAACGACCGATCCGGAGGCGTCGTTGACGCTACCTGCGAAACCCCTATTGCACGTAGGTTGCACGGCGCCGAATTCCGAGCCTGGCAGCCTGAGCCCCTCGATAACAAATTTCCAGGTCAGCAGAACTGGCGCCGGAGGGCCGACGGCACGGATCTCCGACTGGCGGCGCAGGCCTTAACGCTGCCCGTCGGTGCGAATCCTGCTCGTGCGCTGAGGCTTGATGATAGGCCGCTACTACGACCTACAGATGGGCAGTTCCTGAGTTTCGACCGGGGAGGCAAGCATTGTTAAATTGAGGACGGCGAACACTCAGAGAACTGAGACGATAGCGCCACGCTAAAGCCAACACGAGATGCTGTTACCTGTCGGATACAGACTTCTTCATGTCACTAAGATGCCTGACCAGTTCCGAAACCACGTCTGGGTTTCGCCGTCGTGAGTCATTGAGCTCGGTGAAATTGCGTGAGCGGCCATCCACGAAACGAATGCTGAGAAAACGGCGGGGAACCTGGCTCAGTCCTATCGGCAGAACCCTCTCCTCGAAGGAGTCCAGTTCCTCCCAGGCCAGCCGGTGCGTTCTGAGCAGATTGCGAATGACGACGCCCGACCGCAATGCCGTCAGGGCGCGAGACCGAGCAATCCGGATCAGGAAGCCACTGAGGATTGCGATCACGAGCACATAGGCAACTCTCTGGCCGTCGTCCTCCCATAGATGTGGGAGCGTAAAGGCGTCGACGCACCCGCTAATGGACAATGCAACGACAAAGCTCACGAGCGTGCCCAAGATAATCGCTTGGCCTGAAGCTCGAAAACGAAACCCACCCGGTATGATCGTGAGGCGGGGGGAGAACCTTGTTGGTCCGATCTCTCTCATTCGGCCAGAATCTGTGAGCCGGACTGCACGTTTCTAGGCATCATCGATCCTCGAGGAGACTAAGCAAGAGGAGCCGCGTCAGGGGGAAACTCCGGGGCTTCTTCCCGAAACCTGTTTTGTTGCCACTCCCCAGATGGCATTTCGCACCCGTCTCGCATCCGTCAAACTAGGCTCTCCGATTGGGGAGGGCCTTGGACTCAATGTACCTTCGATCCGATGTCCTTCTCAACTCGAAGTAGAACTGCAGCGAACAGGTCAGGCGTTGTCCCATGGACTCTTAGCACCCACTTCTTGACCTGCGTCAGGATCTAGCTGTGCATGGGCATCCCGCAGCTGACTCAAGGGCCGTTACAACGCCCCCGATGATCGCGATTACCTGGTCCCAGGCGGCTTCCACAGGGCACCAGACCTCCCACCACCCGTCTCTACAAAGACCGGTGGGGTCCGAAACGTTTATGGGGTTGTCGCCGGTGTACAGATAGGGTTGGAAGGTCGCCGACAGATCGGAGTCCACGCTCAGGAACTGCCCCGCCTGGGGGTCGTAGTAGCGATCTATCTTGAGGCGTCCCATCGGAAGTGGGTTGAAGTTAAACAACGACCGGGTGACGACGAGCGCCGACGCCATCCGAGTGTCGACAAGCCGGTCCGCCGTGCCTGGCTCCATCGAGCCTCCTTGATGCCAGGGTAGCTGCAACGAATGGCGTATCCACCGTTACCAGTCGCAGATCCTCGCCGTCGGCCGGCTCGAAGCCTGTGGCGCGCCGAGTCCCACCCCCCGCACAGCGGGGCGACCGTCGGTAACCTCAGAGGGAGGGGCAGAGTGATGAACGAAGCCAAGACCGACTGGGGAAACGTCACCGTCAAGAGCATCAAGCTCCGAGGCGAGCGGCCTGACGGGGAGACGATCTCGCTCCAGGTCGAGTTCGAAAACGCCTACCTCTGGGGACCCCCTGGCCGCCGGGGGCCTTACCCTGAGCAGAGGCCTCGGGACAGGTGGTTCCTCGATCGCTTCCTCCCCCACTTCAAGGGCGCGGTTGGCGCCAGCGGCCCTTCAATGCCTGAGAGGTCGACGATCAGTCTTCTCAACATGAGAGGAGGTGAACTCGAGGAGATCGTCAGCAGGGTTCGCGCGGCGGTCGCCGAGTTCAACGAGGACGTGTACCCCGCGCTGCTGGTCGAGTACACCGCTGAGCGAGCGCGACTCGATGCTGACCAGGAGCTGATCGAGCGGCTCATGGGCGAGTGGATGAAAAGAACAGCCGACGAGCCGACGGGCCCCCTCGTCATTCAGAGCATCAGGGCCGCACGCGAGAACTCCAGCGGCCAGATAGAGCTCGACGTCGAACTACGTAAGCCCACCTTCGAACGAGAGCCTTGCCAGGGGCCTGAGCCCATGCCTAACGGTTTGGAGCAGTGGCTCGGGCATCACTTCGGCCGCGCCTTCACAGAGGCGCTCGGCCTGGACGCCACAGCAAGCGATGCGCTGATCCGCTTCAGCGTGGGGAGACTCGAGCTGGGGGACTCCCTCGCCAAGATCCCCGCGGCGGTTGCCGAGCTCAACGAGTCCGTGTACCCGGCGTTGGCTGTCCAGTATTCCGAAGTGCAGGCGCGACTCGATGCGGACCAGCAGCTCTTCGACCGGCTCACGAGCGAATGGCGATTCGCGCCTTGGGCGCGGATCGACCAAGAGACGGAGCAGGAAAGTGCGGACGAAGCGAGCGTCGAGACCGACTGGAGAGACGTCACCGTTAAGAGCATCAGGTTCCTACGGGAGCGGTCCACGGACCCGAAACTCTCACTCTTCGTCGAGTTCGGAGACGCCTGCCTCCGGGCCATCCCCCTCTTCCGGATCCGGCGCGAGCGAAGCGCTCGGGACCGGTGGTTCCTCGACCGATTCACGCGTCACCTCTCAGCTTGGCTTGGACCCAGCTCGGCGAGCGACGACCGGTCGATCTACGGCGTGAGAAGAGAGGCGCTCGAGGCCTTCCTCGGCCAGGTCCCCGCGGCGGTTGCCGAGTTCAACGAGTCGTACCCCGCGCTGCTTGTCGAGTACGCCGCGGAGGAGGCGCGACTCGCTGCGGACCAGCGGCTGATCGACCGAGTTATGAGCGACTGGACGAGAGAGACGTCCGACGAGCCCGAGGGGTCCCTTGCCATCCAGAGCATCAGGGCTGCACGCGAGCTCCCCGACGGGCGGATAGACCTCCGCGTGGAGCTAGCAGACCCCACGTCCGCAGGACCTGGCCAGGGTCCTCACCTCGAACAGACCGCTCGGGACGAGTGGCTCACCTGTCGCGCCAAGAACGCCTTCAGCGAGGCGATCCGCAGCGAGCGTCCGCATCTCACCTGGACCTGGGTGGAAAGAGAGGCGTTGGAGGACTTCCTCGGCAGATTCGCGCGGCGCTTGCCGAAGTCAACGAGTCGTACCCCGCGCTGCTTGCCGAGTACGCCGCGGAGCAGAACCGACAGAAGCGACTCGATGCGCAACAGAAGCGGATCGACCGACTTATGACGGCGTGACTGGCAAACCTCGCTGAAGCCTTGGGGGGGCCCGGAGAGCATCTAGAGCATCAACGTTGGACTCGATATGGTGCTTGTCTCCAAGGGTCGAGTCTCGTCATCCGGCAGGCCGTCGTGAAGTTCCCCTGACGATTCGGTCGAGCCGCAAGCTGCACCTGGCGCACTGAACCCTCGGATTCACGCTGAGGAACTGCCCGGTCTCCGGGTCGTAGTAGCGATCGACTACGACGTCCCCTGAAGGGGCGTCACGCCGCCGTCGCGGGCGTCGCCGTACCCTCCCGGCGGGTGCGGTGAGTGTTCGAGACGGTGCCCTCGCGGTGTTCCGGGCGCGTGATCTCACACAGCATCGACACCATCATGACAGCGTTGGTGAGGGCGAGAGGCGGGACCGATCGTTCAGCGTGCGCTCGGCAAAGAAGAACAAAGCTCTGAGGCCATGGCGACACTGAGGCCCGATGCCGGATCAGACCAGTCCGCAAGCCCGTGCTCAAGTGCTGACGAACCGGTGCCGATAGATGGTGCACGACCCCTGTTGCCTTGCGAGGGAAGCTAGGAGTCGTGCACCATTCGCCATTCTCACGCGGTACCGTGCGCGGCACAGTGATGGTCGTGACACCGCCGCTGCCAGCAGTCGGTCTGCACTGAAGGCTATCCCCGGCCCAGTGCCGATGACCGCTCCGTGGCCTGCGACCCAGCTTCTGCTCAGGGCAGGCAGGTAGCCCCTCGTGTCCCTCTCGGGACCGGAATCTCCATGACCAAGGGAGGGTCCAAGGGCACCGTCACCCAGTGCGAGAAGGCTAAATAGCCTTCTTCGACCCAGACCTGAGAGATGGATGTCCAACCGTTGTTGTAGAAGCAGGTGCTGCTCAACCGCAGTGGGACTCCGAACACGAAGCCCTGGTTCGGAGGAAGGGACATCCCGGAACGGAACACCGCCGAAGACGATGTCGACGCGTTGGCGAGGAAGTAGTGAACCCTTCCGGCCAGCCTGACCGCCTGCGAGACGCGGGGCGAGGTCCCTGGCGGGCTTATTTGCACCGCCTCAATACTTACTGCCTCGGGTCCATAGTTGTAGATGCTCGTCACGACGTTGAACGTCCCGCGCTGTGGCGGAATGTACATCTCACCGTCGGCTCCACCGAACGTGTTCACATGTTGGAGACCGACCCCACTCGGAAGACCAGGAAAGGCGTTGCCGGTCTCTCCCTCGAACATGAGGGGCTGGTACGTTGCGGCGAGCACCGTGAGCACGACCGCCGCAGCGACGAGCAGAAAGGCCGTTCCGGCGAGAACCAGGCGACGACGCCGACGACGGGGTCTCACTCGTTCGGGAAGCGGGACGACCGAAATCGGACGACCTACGTCACCAGCCGCGTGCTCCCCGAGACTCATGACCGCCTCCTGTGAGCTAGAGGGTACCCCGGTCGGCAAACCGATGCCCCGCGCTCGTCAGCGGGTCAATCAGGCTCCACCGGCCAGTGCCGATAGCCGCTCGGAATGCCCGCGACACCGACGTCCAGCGCGCACCCTGGTCAAAGTTTTGGGAGGAATATCAGTGCCCTCCCCGCGCACGACCTGTACACGGCGATTAGTCCTATTTCTAGACCTCACTCACGCGTCGCGAGGACGATGGCCCGAACCGTTGTCGGCCGGTCGATTGTTATATGTCAGGCGGAGCATGCTCGCTCATCACCTTGACAAGGATGTCCTGCGGTCCCTACCGAGCACACCACGCTGTCTTCAGAGGGTTTGCGCATAGCCATACAGAACCCTGCCGAGTAGCGCGGGGTCGGCGCGACTGGCCGAGGACGGTCAGCCGGGCTGTCGTTCCGGGCGGCATGGGGTGAACGACCGCGGCAGACTGGCACGGTGGCCGCCTCCCCGGAGAAGGTTCTTCGCGAGATGTCTGATCGTTCGCTGCGGCTGTTCAGGCCGCCGCGGCGACGGGTGGACGCAAATGTGGACCGTACGGTGTTGCTGCGTACGTCGAGCGAGCTGCAAGCGGTGGCCACCGTCTTGGTGATGCTGGACCTGATCGAGGAGGATGGCGCCGAGCAGCTCCTGGTCGGGCACCGGCAGGCCCTCGAAGGGTTCGGTGTGAATCCTCGAGGTGTGAGTGACGGGGAGTTGACCCTCCGGCCGACCAGCGCCTACGGCTTCCAGGTCGCCCGCGAGCGGCAGTCCGAGTCCCTCGGGCACCGCCCGGTCGCCTTCGCCGCGCCAGGCGTCCACCTGAGCCTCTCCGATTGTGATGTGCTCGTCGAGTGGCTGGCGGTGGCGCCGAGCGGGCTTCGAGGCCGGGCTGTGATTGCCGCCTCGAGCGGGCGGAGACTTCCGGCCAGCCAGCTCGAGATCGTGATCCCGTGCGTCGATGACACGGGAGGCCGCTACGAGTTCCGAGTGCGGGGCGGTCAAGCGGGCGTCATCGTCACGCCACACCCGTGGGCGGACGCTCAGGCGACCAGCGCCGACATCACCACAGAGCCGTCCCTACCCGCGAGCGTCGCATGGATCGAGTTGCGGCCCCCCGGCTTCCCTCCGGTGCGAATCGACCTCGACGTGTCTCAGACCCTTCCGTCGGGTCGATCGGAGCCAAAGTGGCCGTCGCCTGCCGAGTGGTTCCTCGATGCTCTCCTGCCCGACCTGGCGGCCTCCGAGCCCGGCGCTAGCTTCGGGGTCGCCCTCAACGCCACTGGGGCGCTGCAGGTCGGCGCGGCGGTCGCCGACGCGCTCTTGGCGGTCGGTGCGCTCTCACCAGGCAGCCCGTTGCTCCGCCGGTATCCCGAACGGGGCGGCCGCTGGCACCACGAGCTCACCCGCCGCTACACCGCTCGAGCCAACCGGGACTACGCCGCCGCCCGCCAGCCGCGCCATGTCGCCGCCGTGGGAGCCTCGGTTCCGCTGGAGCACTCGGTCGGCGTCTTCGACGCCGTCGTCGTCCAGGATCGGGACGTGTGGCTGCACTTCTACTTCTTCCCCGACGCGGTCGGCGAGTACTGGCCCGTCAGCTTCAGACCCTTCACAGTCCAGGCGGCCGACGACCTCGGCCAGCAGCATCAGGCCGTACCAGCAACCTACCGGTGGTTTCCTGAACACGAGGGAATGGGGGACATGTGGCTATTTCCACCCCTCGACCCCGCCGTCCGAGTACTCCGCTTCACCGTCAGCACTCCCTGGGAAGCCGCCTGGACAGAACTCGCGCTAACCGCTGGCTGAAGAGCCCCTTGGGCAACGACGCAGAGCCGAACGGATCGCCGATTCTTCGCGACAACAGAAGAGGCCGACTCGTCCTCCCTGTCGGCGCCGGATGGATCGATATGCACCGGTCAGCACGACTCCCAGTTGAGCTGCTAAGCCCAGCCCGTCAGCGTCGTACTGCTGGTGACGCAGAACTCGTTCCCCTCAGGGTCGAGCATCACAGCCCAGCGGTCAGGGTTGTCCATTGAACCTGGATCCTCTCGCATGTCGACCAGGTGTGCTCCTGCTTTGGTGAGGACCGCTACCTCATCCTCGATCGATCCGGGAGTCACCAGATCCCAATGGACCCTGTTCTTCACAACTTTGGGTTCGGGCACTTTCATGAAGTAGAGCGATCCGGTCGCGCCAGTGGGGTCCCTGACCTGGTACTCGTCCATGTTTCGCTGCCGGACCTCCCGTTTCAGGACCCGGGCCCAGAACTCGGCTTGAGCCTGCGGATCGCGGCAATCGACCACGACGGTGAAGAAGGAAACTGATATGTCGACCACCCAGTCCCGACTCGTTCGAAGACGGACAGGGTACTTCATCGGGCACCCAGACAGATTTACCGATCTGCGCTTGCCGCGTCCGCTGGGCCGCAATCTCGGAACCCGCTCGTAACGACGGTTATATCGTCAACAGAGGACGTGCGGTCTATCCGCGAACGTTCTCAACCTAAGGAAACCGTGGAAAGCTCGAGGTGCGAGTCCACTCGTGCCCGTCGCCGGCGAGGGCCAGGCGGCCACTGAGGCCCTCGAGCTTGCTCTAGCGCACGATCGCCGCGGAGTCTCGAGCAGCTTGGCCCGGCCGACGTCGACGAGCTCGCTCGGGCACTGCTCGATAGCCTCAGAGCGCCCTGAAGGCCGGCCGAGTACTCCGGTAACCGGCCGCTGAGGCCCTCGAGGAACTCGGGAGCTCGCCGCACCGCCCGCATTTGGCGGCCAAGCGTCGAGCGATGTCGTGCTGCTCAGGTGGGAAATCGAACCTTCCGTGGCGTCGTAGCGTCTTAGAGACGTGGTTACCGACGCCAATCCGAGCGGGCTCGAGGAACTCCTGCAGCAGTGGTACGCGCCCGCGTACCGCACAGCCGCGCTCCTCCTCGGTGACGCCGCGAAAGTCGACGATGCCGTTCAGGAGGCGTTCCTGCGCCTCTGGAGATTTCGAGACGCCCTCCCAGAAGGAGACGGACTGCGGCCATGGATCTACCGGGTCGTCGTGAACGCCTGCTATTCCTCGGCACGAACCGAGACCCGACACGCCGGCAGGAGGGCCCCTCAAGACGCGCTCGACGCGGTCGTCTCGAGCGATCCCACACCTGACGAGCTCGCTGACCAACACGACCGTGCCTCGCTCGTGCGCCAAGCGATCCTGTCGCTTCCCACCGGGCTCCGAGCGCCACTCGTGCTTCGTTACTACGCCGGACTGAGCGAGAAGGAGATCGCGACGGCGATCCGCAGACGCCCGGGCACCGTGAAATCGCGACTTCATGAGGCACGGCGGCTGCTTGCCAACGACCCACGGCTCGCCCATCTCGGGCTCGGACTTTCGAGCAGTAGCCAAGAGGGGGCGAAATGATCACCGATGAGGAGTTCTCCTCGCTGATCGCCGAGGCGGCCGAGAGCAATTCCCGAGCCGACGGCCGCCGATGCCATCTTGGCGGCGGCCGGTGTCGAGATCGACCCCCCATGGGTCGTTTCACCGATCGCCAAGGCCCGCACGCACCCACGCGGCTTCGCGATCTCGGCGCTCGGCGCCGCGGCAGTGCTCGCCATCGTGATCGCCGTCACAGTGTCGTCGTCCTCTTCGCCCCCGAGCATCGCGCGCAATGCACAAGCACTCGTCCCGGCCGCCCCCGTCCTCGGCGGGCTGATCGCCGAGCGCGGGTGCCGCAAAATCGAACGACACGTCTTCGGCCAGCAGCACCGCGTCGGCAGGCTCGCAAAGGATCATCACCACCGGCACGCTCTCGCTCGTCGTCGACGAGAGCCGCGCTCGGTCACGTCGTCACCGAGCTGCAGGCGATCGCGACGTCACTGGGCGGGTACGTCTCGACCTCCAATTTGGCCCTCGCCGGCTCGAGTCCTGGTGGCAGCGTGGTGCTCGGTGTTCCCGCTCGAGAATTCCAAAAAGCGGTGAGCGAGGCCGAAATCACTCGGCACCTTGAAGCACCTGAGCACGACCGCGGCCGACGTGACCGGTCAGGTCGCGGACCTCGGCGCCCACGTCAGCGCTCTCGAGGCCGCTCGAACACAGCTCGAGGCGCTGTTCGCCAGGGCCGGCACCATTCAAGCGCTGCTCGCGGTCCAAAACGAGATCACGTCGGTGCAGAGCCAGATCCAACGGCTCCAGGCACAACAACACGTTCTCGCGAACGAGATCAGCTTCTCGAGCCTGACCGTTGCACTCGCTATGCCGAGAGCGAGCACGACACACGCCTCGGCGCCTGACCGTTTTTCCAAGGCGTGGCACCAGGCGGTCTTGCACGTCGAAGGCGGCCTGTCGACGCTGCTCGCCGACTCCGGGATCGTGCTCTTCTCGGTCGTATTGATCGTCGTGATCGGGCTGCTCGTCCTGTTCGGCGGACGACTGCTCTGGGCGTTCGTCCGCCGTCGCCTCGTTTGAGCCGAACCGGCGGTGCTCGGAGGGATCTGCCCTTCACCGTCGTGCCTACGGCGCCCACCGGTCGATCGCCGCGAAGCTCGCGTAAGCCCGAAGCTCGAGCTCCGCGGCAATCGTGCGCCGGCCGGTGCTCCGGTCACCGGCCGCTGAGGCCTCGAGGAGCGCCGGAGCCCGCCGGAGCGTCCACCGACGGGTCAGTCAGGCACGAACTCACGGACCTCTTGAGCACAGCGGCAGGCGACGGCGATCTTCGCAGCCCACTCCAGCGCCTCCTCGCGTAAGGGCACGTCGACGACCGCGAATCCGCCGAGGTACTGCTTGCTCTCCGGGTACGGGCCGTCGGTGACCGTCCCGTCGGTGGCCGCCGCGCTCGCCTCCTCGTGGTCCTTCAGCCCGCCGCCGAATACCCACACGCCGGCGTCCGTGGCCTCCTGCACCACAGCGTCCGCGGCCTCGGCCACGTCGGCCAGCTCCTCCTCGGGGAAGGTCATCGCGCCGTCATCGAACGAGAACTGGCAAACGACATGTTCGAGGCGCCGCCGCACCCAACATTCACCCAACATTGGGCTTCCGTACACGTCTGCGAGGGTCCCGGGGCGTCCCAAGCAAGACCTATAAGGCCTGCTCAGACCACAGATCTGAGACGAGCTGGGACATCACGAGACGCCTCCGTACTTGTCAGCAGAGCGGTATTATCGTGGTTGCTGTTTAGCCTGCTAGTTTGCCACCCAACATTCCACCCAACAATTTGGAGGAAGCGAGTGGCGGGAAGCCTGCGTCTCGTGCGAGCGCCGGACGTCTACGAGCTGCGCGTCTACGTAGGTCGCGACCCGTCCGGGCGGGTAAAGCACCGTCACGAGCGCTTCACCGGCAGCAAGCGTGCGGCCCGACGCGCCCTTGCCGCCTTCGTCGCCGAAGTCGAGCAAGCCGAGGAGAACCAGGCCGAGCCGGGGAGCCTCTGGGGATCGAACACCACACTGAACTCCGCCTTCGCCGCTTGGAAGCTGAACGGCTGGCAAGACCTCTCGCCTTCCACGACTCGCCGTTATGAGAGCATCTGGCAGGTCCACGTCGAACACTCGATCGGGCAGCGCAGGATCTCCGAGCTGAGTGCCTACGACCTCGAGCGCTACTTCCGCAGGCTGAAGTCCGAAGGCCTCGCCGAAGCGAGCGTGCGACAGACCCGTGCCGTGCTCAACCGCACCTGCCGTCTCGCACGGCGCTGGAGCGGAGGAGTGCTCCCGAATCCGGTCGCCGAGACCGAGCTGCCCAGCTGGTCGATGGACGCTGAACGGGTCGTGCGGGCGCCTGATGCGGCAGAGGTGACGGCGCTGCTTCGCGCCTGTGTCGACGAGGACCCGCGGGTGGCGGCGTTCGTCCGCGTCGTGACGGCGACCGGTGCCAGAAGGGGCGAAGCCTGTGCGCTGCGCTGGTCCGATATCGATTTCGAAGCTCGGACGGTCACGATCGACGAGTCCATCGTGGCCTCTCGCGGTGGTGCGATCGTGAAGGGCCCGAAGACTCGGGCGAGCATCCGTCGGCTCAGCGTCGACACCGGCACAGCCGAGGTTCTCGCCACCCTGTACGAGGTGCAAGGCGAGCTCGCCGAGATGTGCGAGACCGATATCCGAGACGAGAGCTTCGTCTTCTCCTTTGAGCCCGGCGGAACCAGGCCCCCTTATCCCGACGTGATGAGCCACGCGTTCGCAAGCTTGCGGGATCGCGCAGGAGTCGCAAGTGATGTGCATCTTCATTCGCTTCGCCATTTCCAGGCGACAGTTATCGACTCGATTGTTTCCGAACGACAAAAGCAGGCCCGCCTCGGCTGGGCGACCGTGCATATGGCCCGTCACTACACGGACGCCGTGACCGAGGAGGACCAGAGGGCAGCCGAGTTCGTCGGCCGGCTCCTCGACGAGGGCCCGCCACAGATCGGACACCGCCGGCCCAGCAACACGTGATCGTCTTGTACAGGCACTCCTGCCGACCCGCCATCTCTGGCGAGACGGTCGAGCGCCGCGCGGGAATGCGGAGCTGCTTTCCGATCCGGGTCACGACGAGCGGACACGAGCCGGACTTGATGGCGGCATAGAGAGTCGAGCGCCCCATGCCGAGAACCTCCGCCGCCTCGGCGACGGTGAACAGCAACGGGCTCGAGGTGCTCCGTCTCATGGCGTGACCGAGCTGACGAAGCTGTGCAGGTCTGCATCGTCCACGGTGACTCGGACGGTCATCGTCCCTCCTCTCCGAGCGATCCCGACGACCGCTTCTACTTAAAGAGGCACTTGGGACTCCAAGCTATTCGTCGCGCTTGACCCGTCTGCGGCGGTGTCCGCGATTCGGGCGAGCGACGACCAGTTAGAGGATCCCGGGCCGACGTTGCTCGAGTGGCCCCGCTCGATCCGGGAGTCAGCCGGCTTGTGCAGATCGAACAGCGCCTCTCCTTCCGGCTCTGGAGCGAGACAGTCCGAACAAAGTGCGTCGGCCACGCTCAGCCCCCCGACGCCTCGAACGGCTGTGCTGCTCCGGTTCGCCAACACTCTGTGATCACTCGCTCGAACCAGTGCGACCCTCGCCTACGCGTTCGTCATGACTGAGTCCAACCACTGCTTCTGCTCCTGTGTATCCGGAACGTCGAGCCCGTGTGCGCTTGCGACAGATTCCCACGCGGCCCGCGATGGGCACGCCTTCCAGCACGAGCAGACCAGCGGCCACAAGCGAGGACCTCCCGATGCCCATACGGCAATGAACGACGACGGGGTTGTCGGCCCGCAACGCACCTGCAAGCTCATCGACAAAGCTTCGAAGTCCTGCACGCCTGGTACGCCGCGATCGGGCGTCGGGAGGTTGAGGAATCTCATTCCTGCCGCCGTGACCACATCGGACTCGGATCCCGAGGCGGCGGGTATTGAACCGCGCTCTCTTCTCCCGGACGCCGAGCGACAATGGCGCCGGTGCGTCCCCGTGTGTTTGCCGTCCTTGCCGCCGCCGTCATCGCCGCGGCCGCGGGATACGGCGTCTCCCTCGCGACGAAGCCCTCGGCACCGTCCGCCGGCGGCTCCGGCGCGTCAGCGGCAAAGTCCGTCCGCTCGCTCACCTGGCGCTCGCGGGAGCTCGGCACGGCCGCCTTCGGCGCCACCGCCTGCGCCGGACCGCAGCGGTGCTTCGCATTCGGGCTCGGCGGCACCTTCGCCACGAGCACCGACGGAGGGAGGAGCTGGACGGTCACCCAGCTCTCCATCACGGCGAAGCTCACGGTGGTCGCCGCCGCCTGCCCGAGCGCCAATCGCTGCGTCGCGCTGGGGAGCCGGCGATATCGGCCGTCCCGCCGGCCTCGTCGCAGGCGAGGCGCGGCGTCGCGCTCGCCTCGAGCGATAGCGGGCGCTCCTGGTCTGAGGCGCTTGTTCGCGGCCCCGCCGTCCAGTTCGCCGGTGGGCTCGCCTGCCCGAGCACCGCCGATTGCTACGCCACCGCCTCGAGCCTGGCGGGTCCTGCCTCTGCCGGCTTCCTGCTCGCCAGCACCGACGGGGGCGTCAGCTGGACGACCCGCCGCCCCGGCCCTCGCTACGGGCTCGGCGGGGCGCTCGCCTGCTCGGCGGTGAGCCGCTGCTTCGCGGCCGGGGGTCCGGGCGGCATCGTCGCCACGAGCGACGGGGGGCTGCGCTGGGTAGACGAGAGCGAGCCGATAGGCGCTGGCGGGAGGCTCGGGGTCGAGGCGCTCGCCTGCTCGAGCCTGACGACCTGCGTCGGCGTCGGGATCGAGCCGAGCCCGGGCTACCCGGTGATCATGACGACGAGAGACGGTGGCTCCTCGTGGCGCTTTGCCGAGCTCGGTCCCCCGAGCAGCAGAGCGGGCGCGTCTTCTCAACGAAGTAAGTACTGGCGAGTACTTGGCGGTCAGCTGCTCGGGACTGCGCTGCGCTGCCGTCGCCGACACGTTCACCGAGATCGGCCTTCTCGCCGAGAGCAGCGACGGCGGGAGGACCTGGCGCGAGTCAGCCCTCGGAAGAGGCGGATCGTTCTCGGGGGTGACCTGCGCCGCAGCGGGCGGTTGCGTCGCGGCCGGCACGATCGGTGACGGCTCGGCGATCCTCGCCCTCGGATCGAGCGGGCACCCGTGGACCAAGCGCTACGTCGGGCCGAGCACCGACTTCTCGTCGCTGTCGTGCCCCTCGACGCAGCACTGCGTGGCGGCGGGAGGCGCGGGACCGGTCCCGGTCGCGGCGGCGATGGCGACAAGCGACGACGGCGGGGCGACTGGTCGGCCACCGCCCTGCCCGGCGGCCTAATCGGGATCGACGCGGGTCGACTGTCCGACGAGTCGCCGCTGCCTGGCCGTCGCCGACGTGGCCGCACCAGAAAAGCTCTTGCAAGATGGCAACCTCTTCGTCGGCGCGATCATCTCGAGCGACGACGGCGGGCGGAGCTGGCGTGCGTGACGGACAGGCGCCAGTCGGCACGCTCGACGCGCTCGAGCTGCCCATCGCCGCCACCTGTTACGCCGTCGGGGCGACGGAAGAAGGCTCCGGCGTGCTGCCGGCAGGACCTCGTCGTGAAGACGAACGACGGCGGGGCGCGTTGGGTCGCCGGATCAGGTTCCAGCCTTCCCGCCTCAGCCGCCCGTCGGTAGCTCCGGCTCAGAGATCCTCGTCGGCGGACTGACAAGCGTCTCTTGCTTCGGCCCGCGCCGCTGCCTCGCCGGCGGCCCGGCCGGGGTGCTCGCGACAAACGACAGCGTCCACTGGGCCGTCCGGTACCAGACGCCCGGCCCGGGCCACGGAGGGATGGTGGCCTACGGCATCCTCTTCGGCCAGCTCCAGCTTCTTGCCTGCCCGAACCCGTCTCGCTGCGTCGGCGTGTTCACCGACGCCGCCAGCTCCGAACGTCTGCGCATTAGCACCGACGGCGGCCGGTACCGGCCACCTCCTTCACCGACCTCCTGAATCGGCCACCTCCTTCATCGACCACCTCCTTCATCGACCCCACCTCACCTTCTCGTGGACCCACCCCCTCGACCAACCACCTCGTCGACCAAACTCCCCGACCACACACCCTCGGCATCCAGGGGTAGAGGGTTCGGCAAGGCGCTGACTTGCCCGTTCCGGATCGAGCTCAATAGGGTGGACGTCCGGGTGCCTCTCTACTGTAGAGGCAGTCATCGCGACCGCCCGCCGACGGAGAGGACGACGCGCTCGTGATCTCGATCCGCCGCATCAGTCTCGGAGGCGGGTTCCGCTATCTGATGGACTCGGTCGCGACGGGCGACGGCGCCGCGATCGGTCCTCGCCGCTCTCGGCCTACTACGCCGAGTCGGGGACGCCGCCAGGCGTGTTCCTCGGCGCCGGCCTCGCCGATCTCGACGGCGGCGAGGGGTCGAAGCGGGGCACGCAGGTGACCGAGGAGCACCTCTCGGCTGCTGGTGGCGCTGCGACCCGATGAGCGGCGAGCCTGTCGGCACGAGCGGCGAGGGCGCCGGCCGGCGCAGTGCCCGTCGCCGGCTTTGACCTGTCTTTCACCCCGCGCAAGTCGATTTCGGTCGCCTGGGCGCTCGCCGACGACCGAGACGAGGGCGGTCATCTACGACTGCCACCATCAGGCGATCGACTACGTGATCTCCTACGCCGAGCGCGAGGTGTTCCACTCCCGCTCTGGCAAGAACGGGATCGTCGAGGAGGACGTGACCGGCGTGGTGGCGGCCGCCTTCACGCACTGGGCGAGCCGAGCCGACGATCCGCAGCTGCACGACCACGTCGTCGTTTGGAACCGGGCGAGGTCGGTCTCGGACGGGAAGTGGCGCACCCTCGACTCGAAGGCGATCTTCAAGGCGACGACGACGCTCTCCGAGCTGCACCAGGGAGTCCTCTCGGACCTTCTGACCACGGCTCTCGGCGTCGGCTGGGAGGCGCGCCGGCGTCGCCACTCGGCGAAGCCCCGCTACGAGATCACCGGCGTTCCCGAGACGCTCATGGCCGAGTTCTCGCGCCGGTCCGAGCAGATCGCCGCGCAACTCCGAGGTCCTCCGCGCCGAGTTCGTCGCCGCCCACGGGCGAGCGCCACCGCCGTCGAGGACATGCGCTTGCACCAGACGGCGACGATCCCCACCCGGCCCGACAAGACCAAGCACAACCTCGCCGAGCTGACCGAGGCAGTGGCGCGGCCGGGCCGTCGGCACATTCCCGAGGACGAGCAGATCGCCTGGGTGTCGAGCCTGAGCAAGCCGCAACGACCTGCCGCTGCTTGCCGCGACGACCTCGGCCGAGCCGATCCTCGCCGATGCCGCCGAGGCGGTGATCGCCACCGTCGCCGAGCGCCATTCGACCTTCGGACGCCAGAACCTGCTCGGCCGAGGCGCACCGGATGCTGCACGGGGTGCGCTTCGCATCTCCTGACGACCGGGTGGCCGTCGCCGAGCAGATCACCGAGCTCGCCGTCGCGCGCTCGGTGCTGCTCACCCCTCCGTCGCTGCACCACACGCCCGAGCGCTACTTCCGCCCCGACGGGTCCTCGCGGCTGCGTCCGAAGAACCACCTCCTCTACACGACCGCGACGCTCCTCGATGCCGAAACGCGCCTGCTCGAGGTCGCCAGAGAGACGGCGGGACCGCGAGTGAGCGTCGCGATCGTGGCGACAGGTCGTCGAGGCGAACCTGCCGGGCCGCGACTACGGGCTGAGCATCGACCAGGCGCTCGCCGTCGAGAAGATCGCCACCTCCGGACGCGTGCTCGACGTGCTCGTCGGCCCGGCCGGCACCGGCAAGTCGACCGCCATGGCGGGGCTGCGGACCGCCTGGGAGGACGCCGACGGTCCGGGGTCGGTGATCGGTCTCGCCCCCTCGGCCGCAGCCGCTCAGGCGCTCGGGACGAGCTCGGGATCGAGACCGAGAACACCGCCAAGTGGCTGACCGAGTGGCGGCGCATCCCCGAGCTGTCCGCACGACGCGACCGCTCGCCGTGAACCTCGCCCGCCACGCCTACCCCCGCTCTCGGAGCGCGGCCAAGCTCCGCGCGAAGCTCGAGCTACCGACCGGGCCATCGCCGAGCGGCGGCTGAAGGCGCGGACAGCTCGTCATGATCGACGAGGCAACGCTCGCCGGGACGCTCGCGCTCGACGAGCTCGTCAGCGCCGCAGGCCAAGCCGGCTCGAAGGTGCTGTTGCTCGGCGACGGAGCACAGATCGGGTCGGTCGAGGCGGGTGGGGCCTTCTCGCTCCTCGTGCGAGACCGCGGTGATCTCGTCGCGGAGCTGACCGACGTCCGCCGGTTCCGCTCGGAGTGGGAGAACGCCGCCAGCCTCGAGCTCCGCCGCGGCGACAGGTCGGCCATCGACGCCTACGAAGCCCACGATCGCATCACGGGCGGTGATCGCGAGTCCTGCTCGACGCCCTCTACGCGGCCTGGAAGGCCGACGTTGACGCCGGCAAGTCGAGCCTGATGATCGCCGCCGACGCCGTCACGGTCTCCGAGCTGAACCGGCGGCGAGAGCCGATCGCGTCGCTGGCGGGACCGTCGCTGATGACGGCGTGCGCATCGCCGACGGCCAGATCGCCGGCGCCGGCGACGAGGTCGTCACTCGCCAGAACAACCGGCGGCTCGCCGCCGGCTAGAGCTGGGTGAAGAACGGTGACCGCTGGGTTGTCCCGGCTACCAGCTCCGATGGCACCATGGCCGTTCGTCGGAGCTCGGAACCGAGGTGGTGTTCCGGCGGACTACGTGGCCCAGCACGTCGAGCTCGCGTATGCGACGACCGCATTCCGCTCCCAAGGCCGTACGGTGGACACGGCGCACCGATGGTCGCGCCGACGACGACCGCGAGGTGCCTACGTCGCCGCGACGCGAGGTCGGAGTCCAACCGGTCTGTATGTCGACGCCGCGTACGACCCGGATCCTGCGACGGGCCACGACGGAGCCGTCGCGCCACAGACCGCGAGTGACGTGCTCGCCGGCGTGCTCGCGAACGAGGGGCCGAGCTCTCCGCGCACGAAACGCTCGACCGTGCTCAACGCCAGGCCGACGACTTCGCCACCCTGCCGGCCGAGTACGAGGCGCTCGCCCGCGTGGCCCAGCAGCAACGTTGGGATGCACTCCTCGATCGGTGCGGCCTCGGACGGCCGTCTCGAGCAGGACGCCGAGAGCGCCGCTGATCGTCCATCCGCCACCGACCTGTAGACGCCGAAGTCGCGGCGGTCTCGACGTGGAAGAGTCTTCCCTGATCTCGTCGTGGCTCGTGCACGATGACGTGCAGGTACCGTAGCGGTCATGCACGCCGGGGTGGAGTCGGCACCAGCCGATGGGTCGGACCAGCACGCCAGTACGAACCTCATCGTGGGACTGATCCCCCGAGCCTGCCGGTGTCACCCATCCGGACATGGCCCGGGCCTCGACGAAGCGGGAAACGTCGCGATGGGGCGCCGGGCGCGGGAGATGGCAGAGCAGGCCATCGTGGAGGGACAGGGCCTGGGCGCGCCTCGGTGCCACCTCGGACCCGATAACCGGGTACGTCATGGAGGCCCTCGATCGTCGCCGCCCACCGGGACGCCCGGAAGCCGGGCATGGACCATCATTCCTGGGCCCGACCAGCGTGCCGAAGCGCTCGGCGAACGTACGCGTCGATGTGCGCTTCAGCGGCGATCAAGCTCGGCGTGGAGCCGAAGAGGCAGCGAGCCGAAAACCACTACGCCGTCGAGGTCGGCAACGGCTGCTGAGTCTCGCTGCACCGATCCTGGTACGCGAGCGGGACGGAGCGATAGGCGAAAGTGTGGCATTGGTGACCTTCGTCGAGTGGGAGACGCTTCATCGAACGGACCGGAGCGCATCGAATCAAGCGCTCGAAGTGACAAGCCGATGGTCACCAGTCCTCCGCGTGAGGCTGTTGAGGACCCGCTATCATGCTCATCGTAGGTCGGCTCCGAGCGTAGGGTTGATCAGCTGAGCATTGTCAGGATGTGACGAAGATGAGCTGGAGGACTGGTTATGGACCCGCTGGGTGAGCGTTTGGCGGCTCAGTCTCGATGAGCAGGTCCTGTGGAGGGTGTCCGGACTGATGGTAATCTTCGCCAAGCAAGACCGGGTCGGAGTTCTCTTCAGCATCGTCTGGGTGGTCTTGCTCTTCTGGGAAGCGGTGTCAGCATGACTGGTTCATTCCTGGATCGATCTTGGGCTCGTCTTCGTCATTGTCGGCGTGCACTGTTACGGCTCTCAGATGGGATCGTTGGCGCACCTGAGACGTAGTCACCAATCGGTAGGGCGGTGGAACTGCGCTTGGGTGGGTGTCCTCTCGAAGAGGCGGGTCATTGTGTCGTTTCGATGCAGGTCGAGCTCGCCCGGGATGGTCGGCATGTTCAGTGGTTTGGTCAACTGTCACCGAATGATCGGCAGGTAGGTGAAGTTCGCCGACCCCACGGCGCGCGATGGGCAGCACGTGGTTGATCGGCAGCGGGTCGCCGGGAGCGGTGGCAGCTGCATACGGCGGTGGCTTTTCCCGACGTGACATATTTCGAGCGCCTGCTCGCCGTCGTCAATCAGTTCGTGCCGGTGCGCACCCACTGCTTCGACTGCAGCGCCGATGGTGGTCACCTCCGCCACCGCCGCTCGAGTGCAGGGAGTGGCTCCCGATGGTCGCTATTAGAGGACCGGGCGACCGCGGCGGCGCCGTCATGGTTGGATTGGTGGTCACGGTCTTCACGGCAGTGTTCGCTGTCAACCGGGCGACGAGAGTACCTGGATCATCCGCCGCGGATGTCGGCTCCTGGGCCACCATCTGGTCTCGAACCGGTCTGACGATGATCTTCGAGACTGGAGTTCCCCGTGTGTGCTGAGCTACTGCCCGATCAGCAGCCAGTGCGCGAACTCCTCCGGACCCTCATACGTCGACGTCGTCAGCACTTCGGGAGTCCGCTGGTCGTCGACGCCGACGAGTCGATTGGATCATGAGGGTGATCGACCCATCGTGGAGTCTGTGGAGTTCACGTGGCAAGAAGTGGGCTCGAGGATCGTCGTCCGGCGTCGCTCTGGGGCATCTTGTTATTGATCCGTCTCCCTGCTCAGGAGGTCGAGGACCTTTGCAGGCCACTGCTTGGAGGCGCTGCTCGATCTGGATCGTCACGGGGTGGTCGATCGCTCGCACTCGTCGGAGGTGCCGTCGCTGGTAACGTCGCCTCCGCAATCCACTCGGAGGCGGCAGTCGTAGTGGGCCGCTATTATGACCGCTTCAAGGCGACTTGATCAGGCCAGTGGCTTATCGTGGACACAAACGATCGCGGCTGAGCCAGCGGGGAAGATACTGCGGAGATCGGAGAGCAACTCCTGCCACTCATCTCGGCGCCAGAGCAATAACTTTGGTACGGTATACTGAAAGACGAGATGGTACCCGTCCTTCTGATCGCCAAAGGAGTATCACCACTAACTATGCCAAGGAGCATGAACAGCAGTGACCGAAGACACATCATCAATGTGTAGAAGCTTCGTAAACTCTGGAGACGCTATGTGGATCATGAAAGTTCCTGTGGAACTTCTTCAACTGCTGATGTAGCTAGGTGCGAAACACTTCCGTGGACTGTCATACTTTTTGAGGTAGTACATATCAAGAGTCGTCACTCACTGAATCTGCCCTTGTAGGCATACACCTTCGATCTTTATGTTTAACCGTCGCTAGTTGTTGCTGAACAGCGAGGGCGAGCTCACGGGTGAACGTGCCTGAGGCGACGTTGTTCGCGCCGACAACACTCGTTTGTAGTCCTCTGGGGACCGAGTGGAATAGAAGCGCAGTTCCACGCCGAAGATCCTTCCCCGTAGAGATCGTCTCCAGCTGGTCCAAGAAGACATGGAGG
>CAVPFA010000002.1:0-70091 GCA_963703655.1 uncultured Acidimicrobiaceae bacterium
TGCTCAAGGTTCCGCCGACGATCGCCGAGGGTCAACTGGCGATCCCGGACGCGCCTGGGTTCGGGGTGGAGATCGCAGAGGATATCGAAAAGCTATGTCCCTATGTCGAAGGGCACGACCGGATCGTTGTCCGTCGGTGAGGTCGCAGAAGGATGCCGCCAAAGCACCGATCGTCACGACAGAGCACGTGAATGAGCAGTGAACGCTGGGACCTGACCGTGGAAGGCTCGGGGCGAGCGCGCGTCTCACTCCCGCAGGTGGGCCCCGAACACCAGCGTCCGAACACGGAGGAGCTCGAGGCCTTCCAGGACGTGGGCCGGCGGCTGCCGCGGCCGCCACGCTTCAGAAGATGGGCATCAGGCGGGCATTTATCAGGGGTCCCCGGGCTTTAGACCCTGGTGCCAAGGTTGTCGGCTCAGCCTTGACCCTCGCCTTCATGCCCCTGACACCGAGGACCTCATGGCGGTGCGAGGCCAGGGCACTTCGAGAAGACCACAGCCCTGTGGGCCGTTCTCGAAGAGGTCGAGGCCTTCGACGTGCTCATCATGCAGGCCTTCGGCGACCCCTTCACTGGTTGTCTGGGCGAAATGCTCATGAACTGCCTCAGGATCCACGCGGAGGTCGGGCTCGTCGTGGACGGCTGCATCCGGGACTGGCCCAAGATCCGCCAGATGGGTGTCCCGGTGTGGGCAACTGGCCTAACCCCGCAGTTCGCCACCCAGGGAGGGCTTCTCCCTGGGGGTACCGGGTTCCCGTGGCCTGCGGCGGAGCCCTCGTGCTCCCAGGGGACGTAATTGTGGCGGACGGTAACGGCGCGGTGGTCGTGCCACTCCAACTCACGGCCGAAACGGCCCGGCTGGCGACGACTCATGAGGAATGGGAGTTGTTCTCTCGACAGCGCATCGACGAGGGAGGGCGGCTGAGCAAGTACTACCCTCTGGACGAAGACGCCGTAGTCGAGTACGAGCAGTGGAGGCGGCAGCGCTCGTGACTCGTCGCAGGCTGTTCACGACGGAGTTCGACGTGTTCCTCCAGGTTTGCCCGGACGGGCCCAGACGAGGTGCCCGAGCTGCAGATTCTGACTTGCGCAGATCTCGAATCCTGTCTCGGGTGAGGGCAATTCCTGAGGGTTTCGTGCAAACATACGGGGACATCGACCCGAGCGCCCCGCGTCTCGTCGGACGAGTTCTGGCCACCGTGTCTGAGGACATTCCCTGGCATCGAGTGGTTCGTGCCGACGGCACTGTCCCGATGGGCCGTGAGCAGATCGAGCGTCTTCGACGCGAGGGAGTTCCGATGCGTGGCGACCGCGTCGACCTCCGCGCACGCGCGTTGGTTGGGACCGCCTGCTTGACCGAGCAAGCCTGGCGCGGCGACCGGAGTTCTCTCAGCGGTCCTCGGTCGACCAACTGTAAGGTGGCGAACGACGTGAGCGTGAGTACTTGAACGCACCACGCCGATTGCGTACCTACTTGGGGATCGCTCCCGGACGTGGTTAACACTGCGCATTCCTTTCATTGTGGTGTCTCAAAGAGTCCAAGTTCTCGGGCTTTGACGTTGATACGCAGGCCTTTTCGCTTTCCCTTGTTGATGTGCACCGCTTCGAGCTCACCGCGTTGGACCTTGTGCAACACGGTCTGGCGGGCGACACCGAGACTCCGCGCGGCCTGGTCGAGTGGGAGCCAACCGTCGGGCACCTCCGGGACGATGCGGTTGCGCAACTCGTCGGTTATCCGGATGTGCCAGGGTCCAACCGGGGTCAGCTGCTCGCCTTGTATGAATCCGTCTTGAAGCCAACGATAAAGCGTCGTCCGATTGACGCCGAGCATCCGTTCTGCGGCAGTGATGGAGACCACAGGCACATCCTCGTCCGGGGGTGTGACGCTCTCACAAGGATGGTATGCGGCGATCTTGCGCGAGTCCCGGAGGCTCTTCACCCGAGTCTTGGTGAAAGCCAGACCGGTTCCGGTGCGTCGTCCTTGCTTCGACAAGATGATGGCGATCGTCCTGTCGTCATAGCGCTCGGCCAGGCGCCGCACCAGGTCAACGGTGTCTTCATTGGTCGTCCGGAAGTGTTTTCCCGTCTTGTTGAGATCAAGGACGAACGCCGTTGAGGCCCCGCCCTCCCAGACGATGTTCACCTCTGCTTGACGCGCCTTGCCCTGCACCGTGACCACCACCTCGGTGATCACAGCACGCAGGAGCTGCTTTCGTTCCCGCCATGTGGTCGTCGAGGCATCAAAGACCGCTCGGACGTCAGCCCCCGCCCCTTGCAACCACAGGGTTTCCTCTTCGGTGAGCATCGCCGGCTGGCGAAGCCTTTGCGCCACAAGATTCGCCTCCGCCTGGCGTTGGGCAACCAGAGCCTTCTCGAGGGCGCGCTCGAGTGTTCTCCCGACGAGACGGTTCTCAGGCTCAACGGCGTCGAACTTGCGGCGGGCACGGTCGGCTTCGAAACGGGCTCGTTCGACCGCCAGCTCGAACACCGCGACGTCGCGACGATGGTTGGCTTCGGCTTCGGCGAGCGCCTGAGCCGTTGCCAGCAGGCCAGCGGGTTCGAGAACGGCGAAGAGCTCGTCGAGAACACGGTTCTCTAACCGACGTCCCCCGACGCTCTGACAGAACTTCTCGCCGCCATAGAGCAGCTTGTTGCGTCCGCAGATGTATCGAGGGGTGTTGCCGGTGGTTCCCGAGTAACCCACCTGCATCATCCGGCCGCATTGCCCGCAGCGGACCCTGCCTTGGAGCAATGCCGTTCCTTCGCGCGCCGCGCCACCACCGTGGCCGCGAGGTGGGCGCCAGTTCGCCCTCAGCTGGTCCAAGTTGCGCTCATAGCGCTCCCAGCTGACAAAGCCGGGGTGATGGTCCTCGATGAGGACTGCCCACTCGGTCCGCGGCAGCTCACGGGTGTGTTTTGTGAGGCGCCCGCTCTCGTCAAAGCGTCGCTCTTCTCGGCGTCGCCCGAACACGAAGGCTCCGGCATATGTGGGATTGGTTAGAAAGTCGTGGATCGCCGGGTAGCTGGCCGGGGCCCAGAAGATCCTGCGGGATCCTGCGGGACGACGTGGCAGGAGAAGGTTGTCCTCGCGCAAAGAAAGCATCACCTGACGTGCCGACCCCAGCTCTTCGAAACGCCTGAACACGACGGCGATGGACTCGATGACGGCCTCGTCGGGATCCAGCACGACATGGTCCTCCTCGTCATAGACAAAGCCGACCGGCAGACCTTGGCGAAGCTCACCCTTGGCAGCTTTGTGCAGCAGGCCGGCGGTCAAACGGTGGCGGATCAGGTGGAGCTCCGCTTCGGACATGGTGCCCTTCAAGCCGAGGACGAGCCGATCGTTGAAGTCTGCCGGGTGATAGAGACCGTCACCGTCGGCGATCAAGGTGTCGGTGACAGCGCACAGATCGAGGAGCTGATACCAGTCCGCGTTGTTGCGGGCGAGCCGGGACACCTCGATGCCCAAGATGATCCCGACCTTGCCCAGTCCGACGTGTGCCACGAGGTTCTTGAAGCCTTCCCGGGCGGTGGCATCGGCCCCCGAGCGTCCGAGGTCGTCGTCGACTATCACGACCTGCTGGGGCGGCCAGCCGAGTGTCTGCGCCCGGGAAGCCAACTCGTACTGGCGCTCCAAGCTCCCCGTGTGCTCCCGCATCTGGGAAAGGGTCGACTGGCGCACATAGACATAGGCGTCCCGACCCAGGTGCGATGTTGTGACCTTGGAGACAAGTTCACTCGTGAATGTCATCGACACCCACCTCTTCTGGTTGATCGTCGACGACGCTTCTGGCGATCATCTTCGCCAAGATGGCGACGGCTGCTTGTCGTGAGTGCGATGGGAACGACAACCACCGTTCGCTCGGGTTGGTGACGATGCCGGCAATGTCCAGTCTCAGCTGGGCAGGCGCGGCTATTCTGAGCCTTCGCAAAGAGGCTCACCTCCCTTGTTCGTTGGCGCGTGCAGGGTTGGTCGAGCCTATTTGCGCGCCTTGGACCGAGAGGGGGATCGTCGTCCCTGCAGTGAGCTCACCACGGCTCGCAGCTGACGGACTCCTTCCACCGACAGGGTTGTGACCCAGGCGCTTGGCTGTCGCTCGCCGGAGATGTCGGTCGCCTCCAAGGGAATCGTCCCTGGTGAGCCATCGGGCAGCATCACGACGAGGAACAGCACGCCGTTCCGTCGCCTGAAGCCTGTCGCCTGCAGCAACTGGTCGAACAGAGGATGCACGCTCGAGGTGACACGCACCTCGCAAGGCAACAACCGTCGAAGATGTTGCAGTCTGTCGCTGTCTCCCCCGGGGTGGGAAAGACGATGCTGGCTGTCGGTCTCGGCCACGAGGCGGTGGCGGCGGGGATGCGCACCTACTACACGACCGCTGCTGAACTGGCCGCTCGTTGTCACCGCGCGGCGATGGAGGGCCGCTGGGCGACGGCGATGCGCTTTTACGCCGGACCGCGCCTTTTGATCATTGACGAAGTGGGATATTTGCCGCTTCCTGCCGAGGCGGCAGCGGCGTTGTTCCAGGTCGTGACCCAGAGATATTTGAAAGGGAGCATCGCTCTCACGACCAATTTGGGCATAGCGAGCTGGGGCAGGGTCTTCAACGACGACCCGATGATCGCCGGCGCCATGTTGGACCGCTTGCTGCACCGGAGCGTTGTGCTCAACATCGACGGAGACAGCTACCGGATGCGCAGCCACCGCGCCCGGGCCGAGGCCACCCGGCGGGCGGTGGCCCACTGATGGCACCCGACCACACCGAATCTCCGTCGTGTCACGATGGTCTGTTTCACCAGTCAGAGGAGTGCAGGTTCCTTCTGAGTCCACCAAACCCTGGAGGTCTGTCATGACGATGCAGCCGGTGTGCTTGGAGGCTGGCGATGCGGTGGAGCTCGGCGAAACTGGGCTTCCTCGGTCAGTGGCTGGCAAGCGACCCTGCGTCCTCGCCTCTTCGCTGAGTCGTTTCGTCGGCGCCGGGGGCTATGACGCCGAGATGCTGCGAGCTGACGTCTTGCGATTCGAGTTCTTGCTCGGCGGCAGCGACGGCGAGTCGCTCTTCGGCGGCGACGAACCGTGAGAGCGTCCGTCGCGGGACGCGAACTCGGCGACCAAAGTTGCGAACCATTGCTGCAGAGTCATCGCCGGGTCGGAGGATGCTGTCGTCGTGTGGCAGAGCCACCTGCGGTCGCCGAGCTCGTCGATCAGGAGGTCGCCCATTGACAGCCGCGTAAGCTGAAATCAAGCCCTCCACGCCGGCTCTCCCCTGGGGAATTTCGGTGATCGAGAGTGGGGAATTTCGGTGATCCGCAGCAGCGTAGGGTGTTCCCTGATCGCGGATCGACGTCAGTCTCAGCCAGCCCGACGGCAGGCTGCACGTGTGCCCGGAGGAGCCGAGTAAGAGGGTCTCAGCGGGGGCCTCCTAGGTTCTCCGAGGGGGGACACCGAGGGACGTACTCCCAACCCAGGGAGCCGAAGGCGACGATCCGCCATTGCAATTCCGGGACGGGCGCTCCCGGCTACAACGTCTAACATGAGACCCCCAAAGACGACATTGCGCGGCCGATCCATCTCCGGTGCACAGTTCCTTCGACACACCAGGCGACAACGCCCCCAAGTCTCGAACCTGGGGGACGCTGGCGCTCGCAGGGTGAGATACGTTGCGCGGGCTGTCCGAGATTGGCCGCGACGTAAACAACGTCCACCGAGGAGAATCGTCGGCGGGGACGTTGAGCGCCAGCGCCGTGAGCCTACGTTTAGCGGTCGTTTTTAAAGGAACGGGGTGCCCCGGCTGAGCCGGATTCATACTCTCTGCCGATTAGGGCGCGGAGTCACGGCATCGCTGACGCGTCGTTCTGTCGCGTCAGCGAGACCGATGGTCGGGGATACTTAAGTTCCGCTCGTCATCGGCAACTCGACTCAGGCGATGTAGATCCCTCCCGCACTCAAAGCGATGGGTAACGAGTTGGGCAGTCCCGAAGACGGCGTGTAGTTGATGGTGATGCCGAACGTGGCGGTGGTCGTCTTCGTGGCCGCGTTGGCGGTGGCCTTGTAGGTGACGCCGGACCTGACGAGTTGCCAGCCCCCGTGCCCCTTGTTGAGAGTCGTTTTCCATGAGTACAAGCTGCCCGTTCCACCCAGCAGTGCCTGGATCGCGCTCGTAAGTCCGAAGCTCGTCACGTTCGCCTGGAACCACCACTTGCCCGGAGTGACCACGTTCAGCTGGCCCGTATAGGTGTTCTTTGGGCCCTGCGATACAACAAAGCCGAAGCTCGTCTGGCCCACACCGGGCACGGTGTATCGTCCGGCGCCGAAGGCGAACTGACCCGGCGAGGTGACAGCCAAGACGGCTGTCGCAGTCGAGGCGACGCAGTTGGTCGTGCCGGCGAAGCTGGCGCTGATCATGTACACCCCGTTCTCCCAACCGGTGGTCTTAACCAGCGTCCCGGTGGCGAGACCCGTTGATGAGCTGTCGGTGGCGGCTCCGAGAGCGTAGGGACCGGCCGCCTGGTTCGTCGGGTTGACCGACAGGCTGAAGCTCACCGGCTGTCCCATGTAACAGGACGGCGCCGCGCTAGTAAGTGTGGCGGTTGGGGTGAAGCTCGAGTTGATCCCGACCTGATTGGTGCCGGTGTAAGTCAAAGCAGTCACCGTCGGCGGCGGAACGTAGGTGAACTCGGTCGGTGAGACGACCTCCCCTCCTGGGGTTGTGAGGCTGACCGTCACAGAACCCGTTCCTCCCGGTGAAACGGCGGTCACCTCGGTCGGGCTGACGACCGTGACGTCCGTCGCGGTGCTCGTCCCGAACTGGACCAAGTAGGTACCTGAGAGGTTGGTGCCGGTGAGGGTAACAGTGGTGCCACCGCCCGAAGGTCCGGAGGAGGGAGAGATCCCGGACACCGTCGGCGGCGGAACGTAGGTGAACTCGGTCGGTGAGACGACCTCCCCTCCTGGGGTTGTGAGGCTGACCGTCACAGAACCCGTTCCTCCCGGTGAAACGGCGGTCACCTCGGTCGGGCTGACGACCGTGACGTCCGTCGCGGTGCTCGTCCCGAACTGGACCAAGTAGGTACCTGAGAGGTTGGTGCCGGTGAGGGTAACAGTGGTGCCACCGCCCGAAGGTCCGGAGGAGGGAGAGATCCCGGACACCGTCGGCGGCGGAACGTAGGTGAACTCGGTCGGTGAGACGACCTCCCCTCCTGGGGTTGTGAGGCTGACCGTCACAGAACCCGTTCCTCCCGGTGAAACGGCGGTCACCTCGGTCGGGCTGACGACCGTGACGTCCGTCGCGGTGCTCGTCCCGAACTGGACCAAGTAGGTACCTGAGAGGTTGGTGCCGGTGAGGGTAACAGTGGTGCCACCGCCCGAAGGTCCGGAGGAGGGAGAGATCCCGGACACCGTCGGCGGCGGAACGTAGGTGAACTCGGTCGGTGAGACGACCTCCCCTCCTGGGGTTGTGAGGCTGACCGTCACAGAACCCGTTCCTCCCGGTGAAACGGCGGTCACCTCGGTCGGGCTGACGACCGTGACGTCCGTCGCGGTGCTCGTCCCGAACTGGACCAAGTAGGTACCTGAGAGGTTGGTGCCGGTGAGGGTAACAGTGGTGCCACCGCCCGAAGGTCCGGAGGAGGGAGAGATCCCGGACACCGTCGGCGGCGGAACGTAGGTGAACTCGGTCGGTGAGACGACCTCCCCTCCTGGGGTTGTGAGGCTGACCGTCACAGAACCCGTTCCTCCCGGTGAAACGGCGGTCACCTCGGTCGGGCTGACGACCGTGACGTCCGTCGCGGTGCTCGTCCCGAACTGGACCAAGTAGGTACCTGAGAGGTTGGTGCCGGTGAGGGTAACAGTGGTGCCACCGCCCGAAGGTCCGGAGGAGGGAGAGATCCCGGACACCGTCGGCGGCGGAACGCCATTGAAGGACTGGATTCCGGAGAACAGATCCGAGGTCGAACCGCCCAACCCGCTGTCCAGGTCCGCCACCACACCCGGGGATGTTGTCGAGTCTCCGTTCAGCGTCACGGTTGTTCCGGTTGGGGCCGCCGAGAGGTTGAGGCTGTTGCCGGTGCCCTGGCCGGTGAAGCTGTAGCCGCCAGTCGGACCGGCGGCGAAGGTGGTGTCGCCGGTGGAGGAACCGGTGAAGCTCGCGATGCCGCTGAAGGTGTCGGTTCCCGACGACAGACCGCTCACGGTTCCTGTGGCCGCCGAGACCGTGATCCCCGAGTTGGCCGCCGAGAGGTTGAGGCTGTTGCCGGTGCCCTGGCCGGTGAAGCTGTAGCCGCCGGTTCCTCCGGCATAGACGGTGGTGGCACCGGACGAGGAGCCGACGAAGGTCGTGGGGAGTGAGCCGACGCCGGTGAAGGTGTAGGTGTCCGGACCCAAGGTGGCCGTGTCGTTGAAGACGCCGCTCTCTGTCACTCCCGACAAGTTGATCGAGAGCGGGGTCGACGAGCTCGAGGAGAGGCCCGAGAAGTCGATGGTGTCGTGCCCGCTGGTCCCCGGATCACCGAAGGTCTCGGATCCCGGGCCCGCCACCAGGGTGGTGTTGCCGGACGAGGATCCGGTGAAGCTCGCGATGCCGCTGAAGGTGTCGGTTCCTCCCCCGACAAGCCGCTCATCGTCCCAGTCACCACCGAGATGGTCGTGCCCGACGGGGCCGCCGAGAGGTTGAGGCTGTTGCCGGTGCCCTGGCCGGTGAAGCTGTAGCCGCCAGTCGGACCGGCGGCGAAGGTGGTGTCGCCGGTGGAGGAACCGGTGAAGCTCGCGATGCCGCTGAAGGTGTCGGTTCCCGACGACAGACCGCTCACGGTTCCTGTGGCCGCCGAGACCGTGATCCCCGAGTTGGCCGCCGAGAGGTTGAGGCTGTTGCCGGTGCCCTGGCCGGTGAAGCTGTAGCCGCCGGTTCCTCCGGCATAGACGGTGGTGGCACCGGACGAGGAGCCGACGAAGGTCGTGGGGAGTGAGCCGACGCCGGTGAAGGTGTAGGTGTCCGGACCCAAGGTGGCCGTGTCGTTGAAGACGCCGCTCTCTGTCACTCCCGACAAGTTGATCGAGAGCGGGGTCGACGAGCTCGAGGAGAGGCCCGAGAAGTCGATGGTGTCGTGCCCGCTGGTCCCCGGATCACCGAAGGTCTCGGATCCCGGGCCCGCCACCAGGGTGGTGTTGCCGGACGAGGATCCGGTGAAGCTCGCGATGCCGCTGAAGGTGTCGGTTCCCGACGACAGACCGCTCACGGTTCCTGAGGCCGCCGAGACCGTGATCCCCGAGTTGGCCGCCGAGAGGTTGAGGCTGTTGCCGGTGCCCTGGCCGGTGAAGCTGTAGCCGCCAGTCGGACCGGCGGCGAAGGTGGTGTTGCCGGACGAGGATCCGGTGAAGCTCGCGATGCCGCTGAAGGTGTCAGTTCCTCCCCCCGACAAGCCGCTCACCGTCCCAGTCACCACCGAGATGGTCGTGCCCGACGGGGCTGCCGAGAGGTCGAGCGTGGTGGTGCCTCCGGGGCCGACGAATGTGATCCCTGTGTCGGTGCCAGGCTGGAAGACCGTCGGCACAAAGGGCGACGATGTCTCGGTGACCTGGACGGTCGGGAAGCCACTATCGCTATAACTTTGGCACTCTTGCGTGCCGTCGAGTTCGATCTGATAGAAACCGCCGCTCGTCGTCACCACCAGGGAGTCCGACGCCAGGCCCGAGACGCTGATAGTGAGCGTCTCGCCCGAGGCGGAGCAGGAAATGGACGGTAAGGCGTCAGCCCGCCCGGCGTGAAGCGCGAGAAGGAGGGCCACGCCACCGCAACCGAGCGTCATGCCCGCGATGAGGAGGGCTACGAATCTCGATACAGCAATGGAGCGAAAGATGTCGAGGTGCGCGCGTGACCCACGCGCAAGGCGCAGCTTGGGCATCGCCATGTCCCCCCCGTAACAGGGGGGTCCGTCCTGGCCCCCTCGCACGCAGAACCGTACACCGATTCGCCCAGCGTTGCTCGGGAAGGCCACGCCAACGCTGCGGCGTTCAATCCGCGTTCGTCACCACCTAGAAAGCGTCGGCGCGTTTACTCGCGCACAGATCAGCGCCCCGAATGTCGGCCCGTCCATGCTCGACCCGTCGCGACGGAACGACGGATATTTCGCCAAGATCCGTGCGCCTGCGTGGAGCGCCGTACCCTGAGCTAGAGCTCCAGCAGTTCCGTGGTTGGTTGCGGCCCGGGTGTTCCACTCCCCCCGCCGTCGTAGGCCGTTGCAGGCCGTTCTGACGGGTGCTGTTGAGCAGGGAGCCCTTGGATCTGCTGAGTGGCACATTTCAACAGTTGGAGGACTCGAGAGCGAGGGCTCGTCGCGGGTGTCGCCACCGTCGGAACGTCTTCGAGTGGTCAGCGTGGTCGCCGCTATGCGAGGTTCGGTGCGCTGTCGAGTGGCCGTCGGTGGGAATGCGGCGTGGGCCTGCGCTGCGCCTGCCGAATCTGGCGCGGTACCGCCATCGCCGCATCACCGGGTCGCGCGTCATTCTGTACCGCTCTGTCCTGGCCGATGCGCGTCCACCTGTGGCGTCGTAGCCTTCGGGCAAGCAGAGGAGGGGACGAATGCGCTGCCCAGCGTGTGGGGGCGAGAACCCGGACGGCAAGCGGTTCTGCAAGGACTGCGGTGGACCGCTAGCCGCACAGTGTGCTTCCTGTGGCGCGGAACTTCTGGCTGGGAGTCGGTTCTGCGGTGACTGCGGAGCTGCAATTGCCGCGGAGCCCTCCCCGGCCACGGCCGTCTTAACGACCCGACCTGCGCAGCAGGCTACGGCCCCTACGACGGAGCTCCGTCACGTCTCGGTGCTGTTCTGCGACCTTGTCGGCTTTACCCCGCTCGCGGAGAAACGAGATCCCGAGGAAGTAAGAGAGGTTCTGTCGGGCTACTTTGATCTCGCCCGGGCCATAGTCGGGCGATATGGCGGTGTCGTCGAGAAGTTCATCGGCGATGCCGTGATGGCGGTCTGGGGCGCCCCGGTCGCGAACGAGGACGACGCCGAACGGGCTGTGCGGGCCGGCCTAGAGCTCGTCTCGGCCGTTGCTGTCTATGGCACCGAGCACGAGACCGATCTCCAGGCCCGCGTCGGGATCGTGACCGGCGGCGCGGCCACGACCGAGACCGCCGAGGAGGGCCTCGTCATCGGAGACCGCGTCAACACAGCCGCCCGCGTCCAGTCGGCTGCTCCGCCGGGGTGCTGCTACGTCGACGAGACCACACGCAGCGCGACGGCCGCTGCGATCGCCTACAGGGACGCCGGCGAGCACGAGCTCAAGGGCAAGGCCGAGCCAGTCCGGCTCTTCCAGGCGACCAGGGTCGTCGCTGCGGTCGCGGGCTTGCAGCGAGCGGGGGTTCTCGAGGCTCCCTTCATCGGAAGGGACCACGAGCTTCACCTCGTCAAGGAACTGTTCCACGCCTCGGCAGATCGTCACTCGGCCCGCATGGTCCTCGTCTCGGGCGTAGCTGGCGTTGGTAAGTCACGACTTTCATGGGAGTTCTTCAAGTACATCGACGGTCTCGTGGGAACCGTGCTCTGGCACGCCGGGCGCTGCCTGTCCTATGGCGAGGGAGTCTCCTACTGGGCGCTGTCGGAGATGGTCCGGGCCAGGCTCCAGATCAGCGAGGAAGACTCTTTAGACGTCGTCGCCGAGCGGCTGCGGACCGGACTCGAACGCTGGATCGCAGACGCCGCGGACCGGGAGTTCATCTCCCCCCGTCTAGGTCAGCTGCTGGGACTCCCGACTCCCAAGGTGCTCGCGAGAGAGGAGCTCTTCTCCGGCTGGCGGCTTTTCTTCGAACGATTGTCCGAGCACCTGCCGGTCGTAATGGTCATCGAGGACCTGCAGTGGGCAGATGCCGGCATGGTCGACTTCCTCGACCACCTGCTCGAGTGGTCGGGCGACCATTCCCTTTTTCTCCTCGTGCTGTCGCGACCGGAAGGGATAGACCGCAAAGGCCTTGTGCTCTCGCGCCGGAGCGTCACGGCCCTCCCGCTCGATCCGCTGTCGGACGCGGTCATCGGCGAACTCCTCGACGGCCTCATCACAGGCCTTCCCGCCACCGCCCGAGATCGCATCGTGGAACGCGCCGAGGGCATCCCGCTCTATGCGATCGAGACGGTGCGAGGCCTGCTTGACAACGGCGTCCTCGAGAAAGGCGACGATGGGCTGTTGCACCTCGTCGGCGAGCTCGGCGAGCTCGAGATCCCACCGGGGCTGACGGCCCTCATTGCCTCCCGGCTTGACGCCCTGGGACCCGAGGAGCGCCGGCTCGTGAAGGAGTGCTCGGTGCTCGGCGGCAGCTTCCCCCGCCAGGCGATCGAGGCGGTCTCCGACATCGACTCGGGGGACCTGGATGAGTTGTTGAGCTCCCTTGTGCGCAAGGAAGTGCTGACGGTCCGCGCCGACAAGCTCTCGCCCGAACGCGGCCAGTACGCCTTCACCCAGTCGCTCATCAGATCCGTCGCCTACGACACGTTGACCAGAGCCGAGCGCAAGGCCCGGCACCTGAGGACCGCCGAGCACCTTCGAACGGCATTCCCAGACCAGGGTGCCGACGTGGCCGAAGTGATCGCCGCTCACCTATATGACGGGTATCTCGCCGCCCGAGACGACCCGGACTTGGGTGAGCTTCGTGTCCTTGCGAGAGACGCCTTCGCCCAGGCAGCAGAGCGAGCCCAGTCCGTGGGCGCCCTCGAAGCCGCCGAGGCTGCCTTCCTGAGGGCGGCCGAGCTGAGCTCGGACGAGGCCGAGCAGGCCGGGTTCATCGAGCGTGCCGGGCGGATGACGCACCTTGCAGGCTGGATCGAGCGCGCCCTCGGCCACTTCGAAACGGCCGTTGCCGCCCACTCCGAGGCCGGGCGGGTGGTCGACGCGGCGCGGGTCACCGGTGAGGTCGGTACCGCGCTCGGCGACCTCGGGCGCCACGAGCAGGCGATCAGCTGCATCCGCGAGGCGCTGATGTCCCTCGAGGGGATCGCCGCCCCTCCCGAGGTCGTCGCTGAGGTCAAGTCGAGGCTTACAGGGGCCCTCATGTTTACCGGCCACGCCGACGAGGCGACAGCACAGACCGAGGAAGTGCTTACGCTGGCCCAGCACTACGAGCTCCCCGAGCTGCTCGCCCGCGGCCTCAACGCCAGGGCAATGCTTCTCGGTAACTCTGGTCGAGCCGAGGAGGCCCGCCTCAACTTCGAGGGAGTCCTTGCTCTCGCCCGGCGTCACGGGATCATCCGAAGCGAACTGATCGCAGAGGGCAACTTGGCAGACCTCTGCATGACCAACGACCTGCCGGGGGGCGAAGAACACGCCGAGGCCTCCCTCGCCCTCGCCCGCCGCTGGGGCCAGAGGGACAACGAGGCCTGGGCCGCGGTCAACCTCATGTACATCCTCACGATGGCGGGACGCCTCGAGGAGGCGCAGCAGCTCGGGACTGAGCTCCTCCACGCAGGTGGTGACGAGCGTCCCGGAGCCGCGGACATCAACGGCCGGCTCGCCTACCTGGAGACGCTCCGAGGGAACACCGACGCTGCCCGCGCGTACCTCTCGATTTGTCGTGCCTGGGTTTCGAGCGACGACATCCAGAAGAGATCTACGTACTCGGCTACCGAGGCGATGGTGCTCCTCTCCGCCGGGGACACCCGGGACGCGCTAGAAACCGGTCGCCGCGCGATCGATGAAGCGATGGGCGGCGGTCTTGGCCTGGCGCACGAGGTCATCCGTCTCGCCTTCCCTGTTGCCATCGAGGCAGCAGTCGACCTCGGCGACCTCGAGGAAGCCGATCGGCTAGCGGAGCAGCTGGCGGCGCGTCCGCGTGGCGAGGTCCCTCCGTTCCTCCGGGCGCAGGTCACCCGCGCCAAGGCCCTGGTCGCTGCTGCAAAGGGTGAAGACGCCGCAATGGAGGAGAACCTCGTCGCTGTCGAGGCCGCGTTTCGAGACCTCGGCTATCCGTACTGGACCGCACGCACTCAGCTCGACCGCGCCGAGTGGCTCGCACGCCAGGAAAGGCTCGACGAGGCAGCGCAGCTCGCCAGCGAAGCCGCCGCAACCTTCGAGGCGGTCGGCGCCGTACCGATGCTTGCTCGCGCAAGAGTGCTCCTCGAGCCCGAGATGGTTCGCAACCCTGGCGCCTACGGCCAACGCGCTGTCGCTCAGAGCCGCCCGGCGCCCTCCGAATAGGCAGCTTGCCCGTCATTTTGTAGCGTCGTCCGTAGACCAGTCCTTGACACGGTTCCTATGGCCGCAAACTTCCCACCAGGCGGTCACTCGAAAGCCGTTCGATGCGAGCCACAGGCTGATGGACTCCAGTTCCTCCGCGGGACCTCAGATATGAGCGCATACTGCTTCATCTGTGCGACCCCGAGCCAAGCTCTCGTCGTGGACATATCGACGGTTCTTGGTCGAGCCCCGGAAGTGAGCGCCGATTACGCGCTCGACGGGACGATGGCCAAAAGAGGCAGAAGGTGTTGTTCTGTATCCAAGCTGGTCGCCGGAGTGAAGTCTGACGGTGGCTCGCCCGGCCCCATGGTCCCTATAGCTCTTGACAAATCGCCGCGGCGCACTTGCGTCGCGGCTCAGGCTGCAGGGGTGCTGGGCCGAGGCGGGGAAGCTGCTAGCACCCTCGTCGAGTGCTAGCCCAACGCGCCGTCTCACCACTGAAGCTCTGACTCGAACCGCTGCGTGATTCTGAGGCTTCCTCACGTGCAGGTCCAGCCACCATCGACCACGAGCGTGTGGCCGGTGACATAGCTGGAAGCGTCGGACGCCAGGAACAGCAGAGGCCCGTCGAGCTCATCGATGGACGGTGCCCGTGCCAGCAGTGTCTGGCTTTCGATGCGCGCGACGAAGTCGGGGTCAGCCAGCATTCCAGTTAGCTCCGAGGGGAAATATCCAGGGGCGAGCGCGTTGACGCGCACCCGCCGCGATCCCCACTGGGCAGCGAGATGACGGGTCAGGCCGACCAGCGCCGCCTTGGTGGAGTTGTAGGCGGCCATTGGCCCACGGGACGCGACCAGGCCGTAGATAGATGCGATGTTGATCACTGACCCGTGATCACTGGTGAACAGCAGCGGTGCTACCAGACGGCACAGATCCAGCACGGCTACCAGGTTGATCTGGATAACCGTCTCCAGTTCGCCGAGCGTCTGGTGCTCCAGCGGGCCACCATCGCAAACACCGGCATTGTTGACCAGGATGTCCAATCGGCCGAAGCGATCTGCCACTGCCTCTACCAGCGCCTGCCGGTGTGCAGCCGAGGCGATATCACCTGCCACAGCGACCGAGCCGAGTTCACTGGCCAGCTGCTCGAGACGTTCCTCCCGCCGTGCGGTCATCACGACATCGGCGCCGGCATCGCGCAGAACCCGTGCGAACCGCTCGCCAAGGCCCGACGAGGCCCCCGTGACAAGCGCCACACGGCCAGAAAGAAGCCCGTCCCTGGTGTCCATTCCGGTCATTGTCCCACCACGAGCACGGCCCGGCGAGGCTGAAAGCGCTCACAGCCAACCGTTCTGCCGCCCGCCCATGATCCTGAAAAGCTCGGCGCCGGGCCCCAAGGTCCCGTCGGTTAAGGTTTGGCCGCCGTCTTGTGGCAACGAATGGGCCGCCGCCTCATCAACGCTTGGGTAGACACATCCAAGTTGGAGATCCGCGGAATGGGCCTGCGGACGCGAACCCCCATTTCACTCTCCCCCTACGTTGAGCGACATAACGTCTCATTTGGGTGGTCGCGCGATGGTTTGCCCGGACCAGCGGTCATCCAGATCGACGGATATTTCGCCAAGATCCGTGCGCCTGCGTGGAGCGCCGTACCCTGAGCTAGAGCTCCAGCAGTTCCGTGGTTGGTTGCGGCCCGGGTGTTGTTCCACTCCCCCAGCCGTCGTAGGCCGTTGCAGGCCGTTCTGACGGGTGCTGTTGAGCAGGGAGCCCTTGGATCTGCTGAGTGGCACATTTCAACAGTTGGAGGAGTCGACCCGAACGAGCTCTTGCATGATGGTCGGTGGAGTGTTGGGTCCGCTCGGCAGCCGGCTTGCGGCCCAGGCTTGGACCTCGAGCCAGCGGCTCCCACAGACAACGAGCTTGACGACACCGCTGGAAGCAGACAGACCCGCGGCCAGGCGCACCGCCACTGTTCTCGGCTGCGAAGAGGCGGCGCTCGGCACCAAGCTGACGGCCAGCGCCACTACCGCCGCAGTGCTTGAGAGTCTCAGAGCCCTCACGTTCGTTCAAAGCCTCCGGTGTCAACTATCGCGTACGGCCCAGACCGGCCCCGAACAAGGACTCGTGATCGCTCAGATCCTCATGGTTACGAGGTAGCCGGAGGTCAGTTCGTTGTTGGTCCCGACGGCGACGCACGCACCGCTGGTGCTGCACGACACGGCGCTGAGATTGGCTGGCCCGCTCAACCTTGCCTTGCCTGGGGTGCCGCCGGTCAATTTCACCAGGGCGCCGGAGGGGCGGCCTGATGAGCTTTCGAACCCTCCGACAGCGAGGCAAGTCGTGGCGTTCGCACACGCCACCGCTCCAAGCTGGCTGGTGCCTGCGACCTTGTGGGGCGTGCCGGGAATGCCCCGTTTCAAGGTGACGACAACCCCATAGCCTCCGCCGCTGGCTCCCGCGTAGCAGGTCGTAGCGTTCGGACAGGCGACCCCGAGAAAGTAGTTGGTCCTGGTCGTCTCGACCTTGCCGGGGCTGCCGTTGGACACGGTCACGACGGTCCCCGGACCTCCGCCGACAGCGTTGATGCCGCCGCCGACAGCAACACAAGAGCTACCGGAGCCGCACGCGATCCCAAAGGGCGTGCCCATGGCCGCCACAGGCACCTCGCGAGTGACCCTGCCACCGCGGATGGTGACCACGAGGGTGCCCTTCTTGTCGTGCTCTGGGCCCACCGCGTAGCACAAGGTGGCGCTCACGCAGGCGACACCTGTGAACGTGTCGACGGCTGGGACGGCGACCGACGATTCCGAGGAGCGCGCGACGTGGACAAGCACCCCGTCGGCGTCGGCGTTGAACCCGACGGCGTAGCAGTTGGTCGCCGAGGTGCAGGAGATGGAATAGAGGCCGTTCGCTCCGCTCACGAGCTTGGTCGTGCCGGGGCGGCCCGAGGTCACGGTCAGGATCGCGCCGCGGATGGTGGCGGGTTCGTGAAGTTCGCCGACGGCATAGCAGTTGGTCGCCGAGGTGCACGAGATGCCGTAGAGCCCGGCGGTGCCCCTGACCGGCAGTGCCCCACTGGCGGCCTGTGCCGCCGGCGAGGCCGTCCCGAACAGGACCAGGCCGGTGCTCACCACGGCCGCCACGATCACACAAGCAGGCCCACTGCGGCAGGAAGCTGCGAACAACCAACCCCCTCGGTTTCTCGGGCGAACTTAGTCTCGATCCTGGCCATGATCACAGCGGCGAGGTTCGGAAGGCTCCGACCCGTGTCCGGGAGGATGTCAGGGGCGGCGCCCAAGCGTCGCCTCGATGCCGCGGACGTCACCGTCCTCGTCGAAGAGAACCGTGACGCCGAGGTAGCCGAGGCGCTCCAAGTCGTCGCCGAGCGCCTCGGCCTGCGCGCCGCCGAGCTCGAGCAGAAGCGCCCCGCCGCGCCGAAGGAAACGGGGGCAGCCCCTCAGGACACGTCGGAGGATCTCGGTGCCGTCGGGGCCGCCGTCGTAAGACAGTGGCGACTCGAACTCGAGGGTCTGACGCGGCAACAGCGACAGCGCCGGGGTCGGCACGTACGGCACGACACCGACGACGACGTCGACGCGTCCTTCGAGCGTGCGCGGCAGCGGAGCGAAAAGATCGCCGCGGTAGACCTCCACGCCGTTGGCTGCCGCGCACGCAACGGCCCGCTCGTCGACGTCGGACGCCACGACCCGCGCGCCGGGGCGGCCCGTGATCAAGGTCCTGGCGATCGCTCCGGTCCCTGTGCACAGATCGATCGCCGCACCCGTAGCCGGCAGGCGCTCGACGGCTCTACCGCGCGAGCGGCTCGCTCTGCCAGCGGGGAACGTAGACACCGGGGTCGACGCGGATCTCCGATCCGCAGAACGATGCGCTCCCTGTGATCCAGGCAAGGGGCTCGCCCGAGAGGCGACGACGGACAAGTGAGTCGAGGAGCTCGGCATCGCCGGCCGCGCAGCCGAGGAGCTCGCACGCCTCCTCTCGCGCTGCGACGAACCCCGCGCGGGAGAGCAGCGCGGCGAGCGCCTCGAGGTCGTTCGCGATCGGCACGTCGGCAATTGGACCACGACGGAGTGCACCCCTGGCAGGACACGAACCACCCCCGGGACCCGAGGTGCCGGGGGTGGTCACGGAGTGCCTCTTGCGAGGGACGGCAGCTCCAATGACAGTGTATGGGAACGCGGTGCGCCGTGCGGACCTAATTTCGTCTAATTTTCGTCTAATTTTGTCCCGCCGTTCAGCCAGACGGCCCCACGCCGGCCGCGTGCCGCAGCACACGGTTTGGTCGGACCGTTCACTGAGACGGCTACCGGCTGCATCACAGCACCCGGCACCCGGTGCCCGCCTTGCGTCAGAGCCTGCGCCTTCTTCCGCGCCGCAACACGAGATACAGCACGCCGCCGATGACCGCTATCACCACCAAGGTCTTGATCAGGAAGGCGACGAGCCCCACGATCCAGCCGAAGGCGAGATATGCCACGATCGCGGCGATGACGGCGGCTGCCACGACCGTCAACTTGTGCCCGGGTCTGAGTCCTCGCTCATGGGTACTTCTGGGCTCGATCAACACAACCTCCTCCTCAGCACGGTACCCGCGCTCGACGGGCTCCGGGTGTCGTGCCTGCCCGGGCGCACCCCGAAGCCACACTTGCTGTGCGTCGCCGGCGGTCGCCGCCTGACATCGAGACGGACGATTCGAAGCCCGTCGGAACCTCCGAGAAGTTGCACAGGGGCGCGTTCGAGGCTTCGCGGGACCCGTCTATAGTTGGGCTGCATCTCAGGGCGACGAGGGTGGAGAGCCCAACATGGGCGCAGGGTTGCACAAGAGGAAGACTGACGGGAATGCCCGGCGGCGCGTCGTCCCAGGCGTCGTTACAGGGCTCGCGCTCGTAGTCGTCCTTGGGGGAGCCGGGACGGCAATCGGACTGCGAGAGACCCACTCGGGCTCGGCAGCAGGTCAGCGGACCCCGAACGCCTCGCATTCACCAACCACGACGACGGTCCCACCCGCCCCGCTGGCGGTGACTTCGGTCACGCCGACACCTGGTTCCGCCGACGTCGCCTTCGACACCAGCGTGACCGTGGACTTCTCCCAGCCCCTGGCTTCCGACAGTCCGTTCCCGACGCTCTCGCCCTCACCCCCCGGAAAGTGGGTGAGGACAGGCCCGAAGGGGCTTCGATTCGTCCCAGAGGGATACTTCGCCCCCTTCAGCACGGTGCAGCTGAGCGTGCCGGGCGGTCCTGGCGGGATCCGGAGCAGTCACGGCCAGCAACTCTCGACGACGGTCCGGAACCACTTCGCGATCCAGGGCGGCTCCGAGTTGCGTCTGCAGCAGCTCCTCTCCGAGCTCGACTACCTTCCAGTCCAATTCGTGCGGGCCATGCGGACGGTCCCGACCGTCCCGACCGATCGGCGCGGGATCCCCGCCTCGTCGGTGGCGGTCCACCAGATGGACCAGATGGAAATGAGCACCACGACGACCTCGACGGTTCCTCGCCCCGCGATCGACCTCGAGCCTTCGATCGCGGCTGAGGTCCCGGCCAAACCTGTGGGCGGCCACTTCGTATGGCGTTTCGGGTCCATTCCGACCTCGCTGGCGGTGCTTTGGAAGCCCGGCACCCCCAACGTCATCGTCACCGGAGCTGTCATGGCCTTCGAGAGCGCTCACGGTCTGGCAACCGACGGAGTTGCTGGCCCCAAGGTCTGGGGGTCACTCCTCGAGGCGGTCGCACGACGGCAGGTCACGACCCAGCCGTACGACTACGTCTGGGTCTCTCAGCAGCTTCCCGAGAGCGCCACGGTCTGGCGCGACGGCCGTGAGATTTACACCACGCCGGTGAATACCGGCATTTCGGTGGCTCCGACCGCCCTCGGCACCTACCCCGTCTACGCCCGGTACCTCGTCACCACGATGAGCGGCAAGAACCCGGATGGATCGTCGTACAGCGACCCCGGCATCCCATGGGTGAGCTACTTCAACGGCGGCGACGCTCTCCACGGGTACCTCCGCGCGAGCTACGGCTTCCCGCAGAGCCTCGGATGCGTCGAGATGCCCTACGCGAACGCCGAGACGATGTTCCCCCTAACCCCACTCGGGACTCTGGTCACCGTCCTCTGACCGGGGCCGGCCTGGGCCGGCCGGCGGACCGAAGCCGCAGCCTCACCGCAGCGAGGTCGCGATCCCCCAGCTCGCCTGCCATCGCTCGCCCGGTTGGAGCACGGTCAGGCTGGTGCCGGTGCGAAGGGCGTTCGGGGGGCACGTCATCGGCTCGATTGCAATGGCACTCCGGCGATCGGCGGCGTCGCCGAGCGAGTCGCCGGTGAAGCACATCACGTAGGCGAACGCGGCATCGGCCCAGAGCTCCGAGCGTCGGCCGTGCGCCTCCAAGAAAACGTGCCAGCGGCCATCGGTCCCGATGGCGAGGTCGGTGTAGCAGTCGTCGAGCTTGAGCCCGATCAAAGCCGTCCCGTCGAGATCGAACATCGAACCGGCCACCGGCTCCTCGCCGATCGGGAGGCCCCGCGCGTCGAACAGCAGGCGTCGCTTTGCCACAAGCCGGATCTCGGCATGGTCGACGCCGCCGGGGCCTGCGGCGAGGTAGGGATGAAAGCCGAGGCCGAAGGGGGCAGCGTCGAGTCCCGTGTTCGTAGCGGCGCACGTGACCTCGAGGCCCTTGTCCTCGAGCAGGTAATCGAGCTCCAGGCGCATCCGAAACGGGTAGGCCGGCTGCGGGTGCACGACGCAAGAGACCACTACTCGGTGCGCGGATCGCTCCTCGACCGACCATGGCAACCACCGCACGAGGCCGTGGATCGCGTTGAATCTCTCCGGCTCGTCGAGCGCCGCCTTGCCGGCGGTTTCCCCAAAACGGTACGAGCCGTCCTCCAGCCTGTTCGGCCACGGAGCGAGCACCTGACCTCGGCCGCCCGATGCGATCTCGTCCTCCGGAAACTCCCATATCACGGGCTCGCCACGCGCCCGTAGCGAGCGAAGCGTCGCGCCAACTTCGGTAATTACGACGCGGAAGTCGCCGTGCGCAAGCGCGATCTGCTCGCCGGAGGGCGGAACCACGGCGGTATCGTACCGGGCAAGCCGTCTCCCGCTGCTCGCCCCGGGCGATGGGCTGCCGACCCGCTTTCGTCTTAGCCAACTCACCGCGGGAGGAGGAAGCGCCGATGAGGATTCTCGTGACCAACGACGACGGATTCGATGCGCCCGGCCTCGCCGTCCTCGCCCGCGCGCTTGCAGAAGCCGGCCACGAGGTGGTCGTGGTGGCACCCCTCACCGAAGCAAGTGGAGCGGGCGCCGGCGTCGGCCCGCTGCACGTGATGGGAGGCGGTATTCACGTCGAGTCCGTCACGCCGGCGGGGCTCGAGGGAATCAAGGTCCTGGCGGCCGATGCGCTACCCGCACTTATCGTGATCACTGCTTGCCTCGGTGCATTCGGGCCACCGCCGGACCTCGTCGCCTCGGGGATCAACCCTGGCCGCAACGTGGGACGCGCCGTGTTGCACTCGGGCACCGTGGGAGCGGCACTCACCTCGGTTCACTTCGGCCTGAAGGGCCTCGCCACGAGCATCCAGGCCGGCGCGGTGCCCTCCGCGTTCGAGTCCGCCGACGGAGCTCTGACCCATTACGAGAGCGCGGCCGCGCTCGCTGTAGCAGTCGTCTCACATCTGGAGAATGCGCCCGCGCGCACCGTCCTCAACTTGAACGTGCCCAACCTCCCGCTCAGCGAGATCCTCGGCGTTCGCAGGGCGCGTCTCGCCACAACCGGGCTGATCCGCGCTGCAGGGGCCGACCGCGGCGGGCCGGGGGTCCAAATGGAACTTGGGTTTCGAGAGCCGGCCGACGACGACGAATCCGACGAAGCAATAACGGGACGCGGTTGGGCCTCGGTCACCCCGCTCGCCAGCGTCACCGAGGATCAGCGACCCGAGGTCGGTGATGTCGTGGCAGCGGCGGTGTCATCAGCCGTCAAGCGCCTGGCGATGGCGCGCGGAACCTGCAGCTGACCTAGCGGTCCTGCGACCCGGCGCCGCGCCGCGTCACCGCACCGCTCGGGCCGCCGGCCCAGACGTCGCCGCAACGGGTCCGCGAGGCCGGCGCCGCGTCACGGCTCGGGCCGGCCGCCTCAGACGTCGCCGCAGTCGAGCAAACTCGCCAACTCGCTCCGACCGTCAAGTGCAAGTTCGACGAGGCCTCGAGCGGCCAGCGGTCCAATGACGTTGCCCGTGCCGCTGTAGGCGCCCGCAACGAACAGGCCGGGCGTGACCTCTCTCACGACCGGAAGGCGGTTGGCCGTGTAGGCGACGATCCCCGCCCACCGATGGGTCACCTGCGCGTGGATTCCCAGGCCGGACGCGAGCAACCGGTCGAGGCCCCGCTGAACCGATTCCGACGGCACGGCCTCGGTCGTCCATTCGTCCGCACCGCCGAGGTCGCGGCAGCCTCCCAGCACGACCTCTCCGGTGGCAAGCTGCTGCCAATAGTCGAGCCCGTACCGTCGGTAGACCGGTCGCGATGCAACTTCGTGCCCCAGCGGCGTCGTCGCGAGCATCTGCAGACGTGCACTGCGCACGGACCCATCCAGCACGGGTACCAGACGTTCGAGCGCTCCGTCGACGCAAACGAGAACCGATTCGCACACGACCGAGCCTCCGCCCGCCAGGAGGCGGCCCGGCCGGAGGGATTTCACGGGACTTCCACCAAATAGCCGGGCACCGCCCTCGATCGCGCGCCGAGCGAGAATGCGGCACCGTTCGACCGGCCGCAGTGTCCCGTCACTGCCAAAACACAGACCCTCGCCTTCGGGTCCCTCGTAGCGTTCAACCGGCATCCCGTCTGCCACCATCGCCTCGAGCTGTGCCTCGCAGTCGCGCCGCTCATCTTCGGAGGCCGCGATTCGAAGGCTGCCGACGCGTGCGGTTGCCTCGGGTGTCTGCTCGTAGATCCGTTCGAGCTCCTCGAGCGTCGCCCGGTAGCAGGCGGTCGCTCGCCGATGGCCGAATCTGGCGATTGCCGCGTGATGAAAGTCAGCTAGCCCAGCCAGGAGCAGCCCGCCGTTGCGCCCCGCGGCTCCGGCTGCGACGTCTCCGGCGTCGATGCCGACGACCGACACGCCTCGGGCCACCAACTCGCCGATCGCTGTCAGTCCCGAACCTCCGAGTCCGACGACCGCTATCTCGGCCGCCACTTCTCCCTCGAGCGACGGCAGGCTCGGGCCCGCCGAGGCTGTGTCCTCCCAGAAGGGTCGCGTCATCTCGATTGACGATAAACGCGATCTCGTGGGTGGTTCGGATTTGCGCAATCGAGTGCCGCATCGTAGGGTCCTGCAGCACATCAACTGTCAACGACGGACGGTGCCTACAAGCCCGGTCGTATCGACGGCGGGTCGGGGGTAGGGCTTAGGTAGCCACGCTGGCGCGCCTCGATATCTCGGTGCCTGCGCGCCGAGCCGCTGCGATTCGCGGCGCCGCCCGTCCCGAACTGCGCTCTGCACACGGAGCGAGAAGGAGTCGCGACAACCGAGAAGACAGGGCGACAACCGTCCGCACCTCGTAGGGACGTTCGAACGTCCAGATCCGGCCAGCCCTTCCGGCCCCGTGTCGCGAGTCGCATGCACAAGACGGCCGGCCCGCATCAAAGCATCCGCCTGGAGCCCAACGGGTTTCCGAGACTTCCAAGGAGGAGCAAGATGCGCAAGCACCCCCTGATCGCGCTCATCGCGTTCGCTTTTCTTGCTATTTCGGTATTCGTCGGCGCCGGTGGCGCCGGCAGCATCAACTCGATCCCTGCTCGAGCCACCTCTCACCTCCCAGGAGGAGCAGGTGGTGCATCGTCCGCGGGTACCGGCGGTTTTCGCTGGCTCGCGGTGCGAGAAACCGCACGCGCGGCCGCCGCCGCCATCGCAGCCCAGATCGTGAACGAGCAATCCGCGAACTATTGGCAGCGTCATGCCGCTGACCTCATAGCGGTCCACGACGGCGCACGCCCGCCGGCAAGCATTCTCCCGTCGCAGTGGAGAGCGCATCAGGTGTGGGAGGCCGCACATGCCCGCGCCCTAGCCCAGACTGCGGCTGCGGCTCAACAAGCCGCACAAGAAGCACAAGCTGCACAGGAAGCACAAGCCGCACAGATCGCGGCGGCACAGGCCGCTCAGGCGGCACAGGCAGCGGCCGCGCAGGCAGCACAAGCGGCACAGGCAACTCAGACAACGCAGACAACACAAGCGCTACAAACAACACGAGCAATACAAACACCACAAGCAATACAAGCAACGCAGCCCCCACCCCCACCCCCTACTCCGACGACCTCGTCCGGTGGCGGCGCACTGGGCGGCGTCTGGCTGCAACTGCGGCTCTGCGAGTCCGGCGACAACTACGGCGAGGACACCGGCAACGGGTACTACGGGGCCTACCAATTCCGCGTTGGGGACTTGGTGGGGTCTCGGCTACACCGGGCTCCCGAGCGACGCTTCACCGTCGGTGCAGGACCAAGCGGCCGAGAGGCTCCAGGCCCTGGCGGGTTGGGGCCAGTGGCCGGCCTGCAGCGCAGAGCTGGGGCTCTGAGGTCAGAACTCAAGCACGGCCCGCTGGCGCGCAGCGAACCTACAGCGCAGAGCTGGGCTCTGAGATCAGGACCCGGCCACGGCCCGCCGGCGTGCGGAGAAACGGTCCAGCGCCACCGGTGGCACCGCCCCGGTCGCGAGGTCGGCCAAGAGCGATCCGAGCAGGGGCCCGAACTTGAACCCGTGTCCCGAGGTTCCTGCGCCGATCACGATCCTGCCGATCCTGTCGATCACGAAGTGCTCGTCGGCGGTGTTGTCGTAGACGCACCGCTCCACCAGGCGCGGGTTGGGATCGACGTCGACTATGAGCGAGCTCGCGGCGCGCGCGAGTCGCTCGGTCATGCACGCATCGGCTTCGAGCCGCATTGTCTTGGGCTCGATCACCGGACCGGTGTGGTGGACCCCGAGCTTGTACCAGCCAAGTGCCGGCGAGGGCAACCCGTAGAGGGCGAGCCGAGCCGGCAGAGAGGCGCCTCGAAGGGACTCGTTCGGCGACCGCCGGTCGGCCCACCAGGCCAGGTCACCGGACACGGTCGTGGCCGCCGGGCCGGCACCGACCCGCTCGATGACGACCGGCAGTTCATCAAGGTCGCCGACAGCTCGGCTAGCCGTTCGTTTTGATCCGAAGTACGCCACTTGCTCTAGCGTCGCGGTCGTCCGGCACTCGATGCCCGCGACCCGGAGCAGCTCGCACGAGCCCGTCCCGGCACAGACCACGACCACGGACGCCTCCAGCAACCCGTCAGCCGTGCTAACCATCGCCGTCCGGCCCTTGTCGTCGATCCCGGTGACCTCGAGATTCTCTCGCAGCTCTGCCCGCATGATCGAGCGAAGGGCACCGAGCGCCCGGTCGGCGCGCAGCACTGCCCCGCTCGGGTCGAGCACCGCAGCCCCTCGGATAGCGAGTCCGGGAAAGCGCTTGGCGACCTCGTCGGCGGCAACTAGCTCGGGCGCTCCGCCGGACGAGCTCATCCCCGCCATGAGCTCGGTCAGCCCCTCGCCGAAGTTGAGAAGCGTGCGGGGCTCGAGCAGTCGCTCCCCGCATTCGACTTCGAGCGCCCGCCAAGCCTGCTCCGCCCGAACCGCCATCGCGACGTAGAGCGGATCGTCGTATCCGACGCGGAAGATTCTCGAGGTGCCTTTCGACCCGCTCCGTTCGTTCCCGACCTGCTCCTGCTCCAGGCAGAGAACGTCCCTCCCACGCTCGCCGAGGGAGTACGCGGTGGCGAGGCCCAGCAGACCGGACCCGACGACGACGAATTCCCGGCGCTCGGTTCGGCTCACCGGCTGCAGGATACGTCTGCGACTGGCGCATCCACGACCGTAGGCTGGGATGGGAGGTGCTGGGCGCATGCACTTCGGTATCTGGCTCGACATGCAACAGACCTGGGACGAGCTGCTGGGCACCGCCGAGCACGCCGAGCGCACAGGATGGGACCGGATCTGGGTCGCGGACCATTTCATGCCGAACGGTGAGCGAAGCTCGGCGCCCCGGCTGGAGGCGTGGACGACGATCTCAGGAATCGCAGCCTGCGTCGACCGAGTGCGGGTCGGCGTGCTGGTTACCGGGAACACGTACCGTCACCCGGCCGTGCTCGCGAACATGGCTGCCACGGTCGACCACCTTTCCGACGGGCGCCACGTGCTCGGGCTCGGGGCCGGATGGCAGCAGAACGAGCACGAGTCCTACGGAATCGAACTTCCCGCGATCCCCGAGCGATTAGCGCGTCTGGACGAGGCATGCCAGGTCATTCGTCTCCTGCACAGCGAGGAGCGCAGCTATTTCGAAGGCCGCTTCTACCGGCTCGTCGACGCTCCGTGCGAGCCCAAGCCCATCCAACGGCCGCTCCCGCTGCTCATCGGAGGAGGCGGCGAGAAGGTTTCGATGCGAATCGCCGCCCGTTACGCAGACGAGTGGAACTGCTGGGGGCTGCCGGACCTGATCGCCCACAAGACCGAGGTGCTAGAACAGCACTGCCTGGAGATTGGCCGGGACCCCGCTTCGATCCGGCGCTCGGCCCAGGCGCTGGTGCTGATGAGCGACGACATCGAGCAGTTGAGGCGCTGGCGAGCCGACCGCTTGACGGTGCCGCACATCATCGGCACGCCGGCTGAGGTTGCCGAGGTGATCGTCGGCTACTCGGAGATCGGACTGGCTGAGTTCGTGGTTTCGGACTCGACGCTCGGCCGAGACACGAGCGAGAGGCGCGACAAGATGGACCAGTTGCTCGACGAGGTGACCCTCCATCTGCACGATCGATCCGGCTCCTAGCGGGCGCCGAATGGCGCGGTGAGGTGGGTCATCTCGTCGCTGCGCCCGACAAGTTCAAGGACACCGCGCGACGCGTCCGAACTCGCCGCGGCCGCGGCACGCGGCGCACGTCGCGCCGGCTGGAGCGCATCGGAGGTGCCGCTCGCGGACGGGGGCGATGGGCTCCTCTCGGCCTTCGGCGGCGAGGTGAGGCACGACGAGGTGACCGGGCCGCTCGGGGCGCCCGTCCTCGCCGAGTGGAGGCTCGTCCCAGGTACGTTTCGCGGGGACGGTCCGACTGCCGTCATCGAGATGGCCAGAGCCTCGGGGCTCGTCGTCGTAGGCGGAGCGCGACACAACCGTGCGCTGGAGGCCTCGAGTCGGGGAACCGGTCAGCTCATCCTGCGCGCGATCTCCGAGGGTGCCACTCGCGTCGTGGTCGGCTGCGGCGGATCGGCGACGACCGACGGAGGCGCCGGTGCGCTCAGGGCAATCGGCTCACCCGACGCGCTTGTGGGAATCGAGCTCGTCGCCGCCTGCGACGTGACGACCACCTTCGTCGAGGCGGCGAGGGAGTTTGCGCCCCAGAAGGGCGCCACCGCCGAGCAGGTGGCCGCCCTGACAGCTCGACTCAGCCGGCTTGCCGAGCAGTATCGAGCCGACTTCAGCGTCGAGGTCACCAACCTGCCCGGCAGCGGCGCCGCGGGCGGGCTGGCGGGCGGCCTCGCCGCCTTCGGAGCAGAGCTCGTGTCCGGGTTCGACCTCGTCGCGGACATCGTGGGCCTCGACGGGCACCTGGCTGACGCCGACCTCGTCATGACCGGAGAGGGCTACCTCGATCGGCTGTCCTTCGCCGGCAAGGTCGTGGGGGGCGTCACCAGGCGCGTGGCGCAGCGCGCCGGGGGGCCGGTGCCGATCCTTTGCGTCGTCGGCGACGCGGCACCGGACATCGGTGCCGTCCTGGACGTCGATGCATTGCCCTTCTCGATCGTGAGCCTTGTCGCCCGGTTCGGGCCGGCGAGAGCCCGGACCGAGGTGCTCGGTCTCCTCGAGGAGGTCGTAGCCGAACAGCTCGCCGCGGGAGGATGGCCGTCTCGAAGCTGACCCCGCTCGTCAGCGGATCTTGACGCCAATGCGTGCGACGTCATCCCAGAAACGGGGATAGGTCTTAGCCACGCAACCCGGCTCGAGGATCTCGACTCCTGGCACGCACGCGCCGATCGCGGCGAAGGCCATCGCGATGCGATGATCGCGATGGGTTGCGATCCGGCCGGCGTGCAACGGCGCGCCGCCGTGGACCACCAGGCCGTCGGGCGCCTCGTCGACGCGGGCACCGAGACTGCTCAGCTCGGTCGCCACGGCGTGGATCCGATCGCTCTCGTGGCCGCGAGAGATCTCGACGCCGCGGATCACGGTGTCTCCTTTCGCCAGAGCGCCGAGAGCCGCGACGGTCGGCACCTGGTCTGGCATCGCCCCGAGGTCCACGTCGATGCCCTCGAGCTCGCCTCGCCGTCCTACCGTCGTCCCACCGGGGCCCCGATGGAAGGTGGCGCCCATGGCGGCGAGAACCTCCACGAGGCGCCCGTCCGGCTGCTCGCTCTCGAGGGCGTTGGCGATAGTGATCGACCCCCCCGTGGCGACGCCGATCGCATAGAGGTGCGCCGCAGCGCTGGCATCGTGCTCGACCGACGCTTCTCTTGCGACGTAGGGTTCGCGCGCCCTCACGCGGTAGCGACCGGCCCCCTCCTCGGTGACCGACGCCCCCCACCGAGCCATGACGCTGGCCGTGAGACGCACGTAACCGAGCTCTCGCAGTCCCTCCACCTCGAGGACGAGGTCCTCTTCGGCATAGGGGGCGACAAGGAGCAACGCCGTGGCGAACTGGCTGCTGGCCACGGCGTCGACCCGGAGCCTGCCGCCGGCCAGCCCGCGGCTCGAGATCCGAAGCGGCGGCCTTCCTCCGTCGGTCGAGACGTCCGCCCCGGCGGCGCGCAAGGCCTCGACGAGAGGAGCGATCGGGCGCCGGCGAAGGGATTCTTGCCCGTCGAGGACCACGGTCCCTCTCGTGAGGAGCGCGACTGCGGCCAAGAAACGTAGCGTGGTCCCCGAAAGCCCCGCGTCCACTACCGTCCCACCGGCGACCGGCCGCCCGGACGTGCCGGTCACACGCGTGGCGTCGTCCAGGCTCTCGATCCGAGCCCCTAGGGCCCGAAGTCCCGAGGACATCGCCGCCGTGTCGTCGCTTACGAGCGGGCGGCGCAAAACGCTCGTCCCGTCGGCCAGGCCCGCGATCACGAGCAACCTGTTCGTCAGGCTCTTGCTGGAAGGCGCGTCGAGAGTGGCATCGACCGGGCCGACCGGGACGAGCTCGAGCGCAGCTCTGGAGAGCCAGTCGACGCGATCGGAGCAGGGCATCGGCCCAGCGTAGGTCGGCACCTGGGCCCGGCCTCTATCCGGCCTCGATCGGGTACCAGCCCCGGAGTAGGCGTTCGAGCGAGGCCTCTGCCGCAACGCGAAGCCGCGCGGCGTCCAAGAGATCGACCTCCTCCAGGCCCACGATGTCACCTGGGAGCAGCCGGCCGAGCCGCGGGAGGTCCGCGCTCACCACCACCGCAACCACCGGATAGCCGCCGAGGGTGGCGTGATCCACTCCGAGAACGATCAGATCACCGTCCGGCGGCAGCTGTACGGCTCCTGACACCATCGCGACCGACCCGTCTACCGGGTCCGCGGCGGGCAGGGGCGATTCGGCGACGAGGCGGACGCCCGTGCGGTCGCTCCGGTCGCCCACCACGTACCTGCCAGCAGCGACCGCCACCCAGGCGTCGTCGTCGATCGCGTCGGGCCCACGTAGCACACGCAGGGTCGTCGACCGCTCGGGCAACTCGAACCGGCCCCGCGCACGTCCCGGCTCCCCGACCGCAAGCTCGTCTCCGGTGACGAGGAGACCCGGCCCGAGGCCGCACAGCAGGTCCGACGATCGACTGCCGAGCACCAGAGGGGTCTCGATGCCGCCGGCGATCGCCAGATAAGCGCGGGGACGCGGCCCTATCTGGCCGACCTGGACCGTCTGCCCGGCCGTGACCGGATGAACCGCCCAACGCGCCATGGACCTTCCCTCGACGGCGAGGTCGGCATCGCCGACAAGCGCGATGCACCTGGACGCCCCCATTCGCAATCTCGGGCCCAGCAGTGTCATCTCGAGCAGGGCTGCCCCGTCGGGGTTGCCCACTGCCCGGTTGGCGAGCCGCGCCGAGAGAAAGTCGGCTGCGCCGGCGCGCGGCACGCCCAGCGCTGCAGACCCGATCCGGCCGCGATCCTGGATCGTGGTGAGTGTTCCCGGGCTCAGCACGCTTACCGACGGGATGCCGCGCCGAACCGTCAGTGGTGGGCGGGGGCGATCTGCCTTGATCTCGATTCGCTCGACGGCGCGAAACCGCACGCGGTCAGCCGGCCGCAGGACCGCGAACGGCGGCGTTTCGGGGTCGAACAGACTCGTTGCGGTACGTCCAATGAGTTGCCACCCACCGGGGGTGGCGACGGGATAGACCCCGGCATAGCCGCCTCCGAGAGCCAAGGCACCGGCTGGGACACGCGGTCGGGGGGTCGCCCGGCGAGGCACGGAGGCGAGCGGCTCAGGCAGGCCGACCAGGTAGCCGAAGCCCGGCACGAAACCAACCATCGCGACCACGAGCTCCGCGCCGCTCATCGCCTCGCAGACCGCGCCGGGCGTCGTACCGGCAAGCCGGGCGACTTCCTCGAGATCGCGGCCGTCGAACGCGACAGGGATCTCGATCGTCCGCGGCGACAGCTCGGCTCGAGCAGCAAGTGCGAGACGCGCCGCACGGTTGGCGAGCTCGGAGAGCTGCGCCTGCGCCGGATCGCACACGACCGTGACCGCCCGGTGCCCGACGACGACCTCCTCGACGCCTGCCCATGCGTCCCGCTCGATTGCCCAGGCGAGGCCGTGCGCCTCCTTCATGCTTGCGACCTGGACGTGAAAGGCCGAGTCGCCTAGCGGACGGACCGAGCGCGTCGCCGTCAAGGTCCGGATGGCGCCGGCGGTGCGAACGGCGACAGCCGGACGCCGGCCTGTTCGAGGGCCGTTCGAACGCGCCGGGCGTTCTCGAGGGCATTTGGGGTGTCGCCGTGCACGCAGAGCGATGTCGCCTCGACTGCAACGACGCTCCCGTCGGTCGCCTCGACGCCTCGCCCGAGTGCGATGGAGACCGCCTGAGCCGCGACCCGCGCCGGATCGCCCAGCACGGCGCCCGGCTCCGAACGGTCGACAAGGCGCCCGTCCGGACCGTAAGCACGATCGCAGAAGGCCTCGGCCGCCACGGCCGACCCCATCTGTTGGCAAGCCCGAAGAAGGGCGGAACCGGCTTGTCCGAGCACGGCGAGCGGGCCGATCGCGGCGAGCGCACGAGCGACCGCCAGGGCCACCTCCTCGTCCCCGGCCGCCCGGTGATAGAGGGCGCCGTGCAGCTTGACGTAACCCACCGAGCCGCCCTCGAGCCTGGCGACCGCCTGCAGGGCGCCCACCTGGTAGCAGATCTCGTTCACTATCTGCTCCGCACTCGTGCCGAGCTCTTTGCGGCCGAACCCCTCGCGGTCTGCGTACGACGGGTGCGCCCCGAGCGACACTCGTAGTTGAACCGCCTCGTGCACCGTGCGCCGCATCGTCGAAGGGTCGCCTGCGTGGACTCCGCAGGCGACGCTCGCGCTCGTCACCAGGGCAAGCAACGCGACGTCGCCCTCGGTCTCGCCAACGTCGGCGTTGAGATCGACCGTGACGCCTGACGGCGTGCCGTGCGGGTTCATCGTCGGGCCACGGTACGCGAAGTCGGGCCGTCAGCCGAGCGTGATGAGCACGACGCCGCCGAGCGCTCCCATGACACCTGCGATTTGGACGGGCTTGAGGCGCTCGTGGTGCACGAACCGGGCGAGAAGGGCTGTCACCACCGGATAGAGCGATGCGAGGACGGCGACGACCGCAACCAAGCTGCGGCCGCTGGCGACGCTGTACAGGCCCCCACCGAGGACGTCGCCACCACTCATGAGCGCCAGCACGGGAAGATCCTTCCGCCGCACCCCGCCCGTGCTGCGAGTCACCAACCACGCGATCCCCAACGGGATCAGCATGAAGGCGCGCGAGCTGAGCACGGTCATCCCCGCGGAAAAGTGGCTGCCACGGGCAACCGAGTACAGGACGACCCCGAAGCCGGCCGCCGCGACGAGAGCCAGCCCGAGCGCCCGGCCGCCGCCTGGAGCGTCATGGTCCCGAACAGACCGGAGCTCCGGCCCGCTCGCCATGACGACGCCTGCGACGCAGAGAGCTATCCCCGCCAGCTGAAGCGCGGCCGGGCGTTCGCCTTGAACGAGGCCTATTACGACCGGCACCGCGACCCCGGTCGCCCCGATGGGCGCAACGACGCCCATCTTCCCGGTCGCGAGCGCCTCGAAGAACAACGCGAGGGCAACCGGCTGCAGGACGCCGGCGACGAGCGCCCACACCAGCCACCCGGAAGGATTGTGCTCGGCCCCGAACAGCACAACCACGAGGGCCACGACGGGCAGCACGAGCACCTGTCCCACTCCGGCGACCGCCAGGGGGTGGAGGCGGCGGGACAGGGTCCCTCCGACGAAGTCCGTGAACCCCCATACCGAGCTCGCGAGCAAGGCCAGGAGGGCGTTCATTTCCGGGGGATCGTAGCGGCGCACACACGCAGGCCAGGCGAGCAAGATCGACCGCCGAAGGTCGCGCGGCATGCGACGATGGCGTTGTGGCCTACCGGATCTGTTTCGTGTGCACGGGCAACATCTGTCGTTCGCCCATGGCCGAGATCGTGCTGCGTCACGAGGCCTCACGGCTCGGGCTCGCCAACCGCCTCGTCGTCGACAGCGCCGGCACCGCCGCCGAGGTCGGTTGCGACATCGACCGGCGGGCTCGAAAGGCACTCGAACGACGTGGCTACCGCCCGCATCACCACCGCGCTCGCCAGTTCGACACCGCCTGGTGGGGTGAGCGCGAGCTCATGGTGGCTCTCGACCGCGGCCACCTGAGACGGTTGCAAACTCATGCTCCGGGACAGGAGTACGCGGAGCGAGTCCGGCTCCTGCTCAGCTTCCCGCCGGCCTCGGCGCACGAGGGCGGTCCCCTCGACGTGCCCGATCCTTACTACGGCGACGACCGCGAATTCGAGTCGTGCCTCGATCTCGTCGAACTCGGTTGTGCTGGGCTGCTGACCGACCTGGCGACCGAGCTCGCCCTCTAGGCCGGCGCCGTCAGGTCGCCGGGCTGACCGAGCCAGCCGCCTCGCCCGGCTGACCGAGCCAACCCCCTCGCCGGCGCCGTCAGGTCGCCGGGCTGACCGAGCTCATGTTGAAGTCCGCCACCCGGAGCGCCGGCATCGCCGTCCGGTTCAACCACTCGTTCCACTCCCGGGAGAGCGCTCGCTTGCTCCGGCCCGCCTCGATCGTCTTGGACAGCACGTCGACCGGGCTCTCGTTGAAACGGAAATTGTTGACGGACCCAACGATCTCGCCGTTCTCAACGAGGTAGACCCCGTCTCTCGTGAGGCCCGTCAGAAGCAGGGTCGCCGGGTCCACCTCACGGATGTACCAGAGGCACGTGAGAAGCAGGCCCCGTTCGGTGCGCGCGACGAGGTCGTCGACGTCGCTGGTGGCGCCCGGCAGCTCGAGGGTCAGGTTGTCGATGAACGCTGTCGGCTGGACACCAGAACGCGCCGCAGCCGCCCGGTGGTACTGCAACCGCTCGAGTCGGCCCCCGAGGATCCAGTCGGTCCGCTTGAGCGGGAGACCGTTGTCGAACACCGACACGTCCTGTCCCGAGGCGCTGGTGACGAGAAACGGCATGCACTCGAGACCGGGTTCGAACGGATCGCTTCGCAGGTTGAACGGAAGCGGCGAGAGCGACTCGCCCACTCGGGTGGAGCCCCCCGGCGCCGAGAAGACGCTGCGCCCCTCTTCGGCCTCCCGACCCGAGGTCGAGACCCCGAGCAGGAAGAGAAGGTCGGCGACGGCGTCAGGCGGGATGACCACCTCATAGCGCCCGGCGTCCAGCTCGACGTTGCGCTCGCCCCAGCCGAGGCGACGGGCGAGGCGCTCCTCCAGATCTTCGACGTGGACGGTGCGCAGGTCCGCTGCTCCCGTGGCGGCCCACGCCGATCGCGCTCCCCGTCGGTCCTGGCCACGACCTCGAGCTTGCCGGTCGGCTCCACGTGCCGGAGCCGAAGGCCGGTCGATGAGCCGAGATAGACCGTGGAGACGTGGTGCTCGGCGAACCCCGCCAGCCTCGTCCCCGCGGCCCGGGCCCGCCCGAACGCGTCTCCGAGGCCCGCGAGCACGTTCCCGAGGCCGGCCAGGTTCGTCATGACCGCAGGGTCACCGAAGTCCTGTCCTTCGTCGGGCCTATCCGGGGTGACGAGCGGTGCGGCGTCCTCTGCCGGCGGAGCGGTCGCGGCATTCGCCTCGGCTCGGAGGAGAAGGTCGGTCGGGTCCGTCGCGCCGCTGCTGCTCGCAATGCCGACGGCGGCTCCGCCTTCACCCTCACGCACGGCGATGACCGTCACGCTCCGCTCGCGCCTTGTCCCGTTCGTAGTCACGGTGTTGTTGGCGAACCGGAGCTCCGCCTCGCTCCGTTCCTCCACCACGACGATGCAGCCGTCCGTCCGGGACGCCTCGAGCACCCGGTCGACAAGGTCGTGCGCCGGCGCGAGCCGGGCCGTGGCGGCGGTCACCGGCCGGACTCGTCTCGTGTGTTCAGCACGTTGACGCCGCGGAACAGGGCCGACGGGCAGCCATGGCTGACGGGAGCGACCTGACCGGGCTGACCCTTCCCGCAGTTGAACGCCCCGCCTAGGCGGTAGGTCGACTCACCTCCGACTGCCTCCATCGCTCCCCAGAAGTCGGTCGTGCGCGACTGATAGGCGAGGTCCCGCACCTGGCCGGCGACCCTGCCCTTCTCGATCCTGAAGAAACGTTGCCCGGTGAACTGGAAGTTGTACCTCTGCATGTCGATCGACCAGCTCTTGTCGCCGACGATATGAAAGCCATGGTCGACGGCCGAGATGAGCTCCTCGGTCGTCGGACCGTCTGCCGGCGCAGGCCGCAGCGACACGTTCGCCATGCGCTGGATGGGCGTGTGGCTCGAGGAGTCGGCGAAGGCACAACCGTTGGAACGGCCGAGGCCCGCGAGGCGCGCGATGCGCCGGTCGAGCTGGTAGCCCTGCAGCACTCCGTCCCGGACGAGGTCGAAGGTCTGTGCCTCGACCCCCTCGTCGTCGTAGCCGACGGTGGCGAGGCCGTGGGGGACGGTGCGGTCTCCAGTCACGTTCATGATCTCCGAGCCGTAGCGGAGGGTCCCGAGCTTGTCGAAGGTCGCGAACGACGTTCCCGCGTACGCCGCCTCGTAGCCCATCGCCCGGTCGAGCTCGGTGGCATGGCCGATGGACTCGTGGATCGTGAGCCAGAGGTTCGTGGGATCGATGACAAGGTCGTGGACACCAGGGGTCACCGAGGGGGCGTGGAGTTTCTCGGCGAGGTAGTCGGGGATGCGGGCGAGCTCGTCCTCCCAGTCCCACCCCTCTCCGAGCAGATACTCCCACCCCCGGCCGGCGGGTGGCGCCAGCGAGCGCATCGACTCGAAACCTCCCTCCGCGGCGTTGACCGCCACCGCCTCCACCACCGGGTGGACCCGGACCCGGCGCTGGGTCGTGACGGTGCCGGCGAGGTCGGCGTAGTGCTTGTCCTCCACGACGGCCAGCACGTTGGCCGTTGCGTGGTCCACGCCCGCCGAAGCCATGAGGCGCCCGCTCCAGTCCTCGAGGAGCGCCACCTTCTCGGCTGCCGGAATTCCCGCCGGGTCGATGTCGTAAGACGACGTCCAGGTCGCCTCCCCGTGCGAGGGCTCCTCTGCAAGCTCGACGCGCTCGGTGATGGCGCGAGCCGTGACCCTCGCGGTCGCGACGGCCTCCTCGGCGAGAGAGGCCGCGGCATCGGCGTTGAGCTCGACCGTCGCTGCGAACCCGAACGACCCCTCGCGAACCACGCGCAGCCCGACCCCGATCTCGAGATCGTCGGCGAAGGTCTCGAGCCGACCGTCTCGCACCCGCACGACCTGCGAACGGATCCTCTCGACGCGTACCTCGGCGTGCTCACACCCGAGGGTCCGCGCCCGGCCGAGGGCGGCAGACCGGACCGTGTCAAGCGGGAGTGCTAGGAACTCGGCGTCGAGCTCGACAGTCGCCACAGATTCTCCTCCTCGATTGCGGTGCCAAGTGTGCCAGCCAACCTCGTGCGCCGGCCAAACCGCGACGTCATCAAAGGTCGGCGTCGCCGGGGTTGGAGTCGACGGCCCGATGGCGGCGATGCCACGGCACCGGCCGCCCTGTCATCGGCGCCGGCTGCGCAAGGTCGTAGTCAGGGCGAAGCTTCTGATCGAAATAGACCTTTCCCGTCGGCGACCGGTGCGGTGGGCGGTTGGGCGGCACCACGTCGAGCGGCAGGTAGCGCCGCTCCCCCGACCAGGGAGCACGCGGCGCAATGACACGGTCCGCCATGCGGTACGCGAGGCTCTCGTAGTTCACGCGCCAGCCCCGGAAATTCGGCCATGCGTCCTCGGTCGTCTGCTCGACCGGAAAGCCGGAGTCCCGGACCAGCTGCGCCGCGTAGGCGAACTCCTCGTAGGTGAGCTGGATCGGTCCCTCAGGGAGCGGGTCGCGATCGAAGTCCCAGTGAAGCGATTGCGCGATCCGGCGGAGCGCCGTGAATCCCATGCGCAGGCACATCCGCGCCTCCGAAGGCGCCGTGCCCGGGCTGAGCGACAGGTGCATCGCGGCGGCGTCCAGAACGGCGAGCAGCGACAAGATCCAGGAGAAACCCGGCTCTGGGGAGCGGAACCACAACAGCACCGGATAGGAGATGTGGCTCTCGGCGAGGTCTGCCGCCCACAGCTCCCAGTCGCCGTAGAGCGCCGGCAATGCATCGGTGATCCCCACGAGCTGGTGTCGTATGAGGATCTCGGGGCCCCACGCCGGCACGCCGGCGCGGCTTTCCATCAGGGTGACGAGCGACTCGCGACGGTTGAAGGCCTGATAGATGGCGGGCAGGTAGCCGATCTGGAGAGCGACCGAGATGGCGCCGGTGGCGGCCGCCAGCACGACGAGCACGTCGTTGCCGCGAGCGTTCGCGTGCACAAGGCCGACGGAGAACAACGACGAGGCCGACTCGTTGATCCCGCTTGCCAGAGACCCGCACCAGTGCCACTGCATCAGGCCGTAGCCGAGGACGAACAAGCCGAGGAACACCGCCAGCTGCGCGAGGAGCGATATCGGGCCGAGCGCGGCGAGAATGCCGTCCTTCCTGGCAAACGTACGGGCAGGGCGCGCCACGAACAACAGGCCGAGGCGCACGCTCCGGCTGACCACGAGTGCCACGATCTGGAACCGCGATCCTCCGCGCGGGAGGACGAACGTGGTGACGAGGCTCACACCTGTCAACACCACGATGAGAAGTCCGAGGCCGAACCCGACCCAGCCCATGGGACTTGGTTCCTACACGATTACCGCCGCGAGCGCCAGAGGCGCTCGGTCGGCTACAAACCCCAGCGCGGTTCGCGCTCGGGCGGCTACGAATCCTCGGCGCGGTTCGCGCTCGGGCCCTGAGCCCGCACCTCCTCGACGTGGGTGAACGCGGTACGAAGGTCATCTATCCAAGCCGCTTCATTGCGGCCGACGAGCTCCACGCACCAGGCGAGCGCTTCGCTGCGGCTCCTAGCGACGCCGGCGTCGATCAGCGTGTCGAGCACCTGGCGCCGCGAGATCCGCAGCCGGGTCATGACGGGAACGTTGGCCGTCGTGAACAGGCGCGTCGTGCCGCCGGAGGTGGCGCCCCAGGAGACGATGCGCCCGAATCGCGCCTGCGCCTCCTCGGCGATGCGGATCCGGTGCTCCCTCGTATCCTCCCTGAACCGCTCGATCCGCGCCTCCTCGGCCGTAACGGCCGCCTCGGCCGTTGCGCCTTTCTCCAGCTCCACGGCGCTGAGCTGGCCGACCACGAGGATCTCGTCGTTGTCGACTGTCACCTCGGGAGCCCCGACGAAGAAGTCGTCAGGAAGCCGCCCGGCGAACCAGGCCTTGATTTCCGCGCGCTGCTCGGCAGAGGGGCGCTCCTCGGACCCGGCGGCCCAACGGCCCCGAGCCCATCGGGGGCCGGGCCCCCGTCGTCCCCCGCGCTGGCGAGGGCGGTCTTGCTCATGTGATTGGTATGTCATAGTACGAGATTACATGATTACTAATCGTCGTCAAGCGCGCTCGCGACGGAATCTTTCGGCCGGCCAGACTGCATCGGCGGCACAGGATCGGGCGTTGACGCTCGTGTTGACGTTCAGGACCGCCGTCGAAACGATTCTCGCAACGCGGCGAGCCCAGGAAGGTCACCGCGCTCGATCAGCTCGAGCACCGCGCCCCCACCGGTCGACAGATGGTCGATGCGTTCGGCCAGTCCCGACCAACGCACGGCTTCGACGGTGTCGCCCCCTCCCACGACCGTGAAGCCCAGGCTCGAGGCGACCGCTTCGGCCACCTTCCTCGTTCCAGCCGCAAAACGGCCATCTTCGAAGACCCCCATCGGCCCGTTCCACAAGATGGTCCCGCCGCCTCGGACCGCGTCGGAGAATCTCTGCGCCGTTTCGGGCCCGATGTCGAGGCCTGTCCATCCCTCGGGCAGGTCGCGCCCGAACAAGCGCACCTCGCCCGTCGGCTCGACTCCGGGCCCGAAGGCCCCACCGGGAGACAGCGCCACAATGTCGGTCGGCACCAGGATCCTGCGTCCGGAATCGAGGAGCGCGCGGCAAGCACCGAGCCGCTCGAGGTCGAGCATCGACGCGCCGACGCTGTGTCCGAGCGCCGCGAGCAACGTGAACGCGAGACCGCCTCCGACCAGCGTCGCCTCGACCTTGTCGGCGAGAACCTGCAACGTGCCGAGCTTGTCGGACACCTTGGCGCCGCCGACGATCGAATAGAAAGGCCGGTCCGGTCCCTCGAGCAGGCCCTCCAGAACGTCGGCCTCGCGAGCGAGCAATCGGCCGGCGGCGCTCGGCACGTATAGCGGTGGTCCGACGACGGACGCGTGCGCCCGGTGAGCGGCCCCAAAGGCGTCGTTCACGAAGAGGTCGTGACCGTCGACGAGCCGGCGGACGAAGTCAGGGTCGTTGGCTTCCTCGCCGGGATCGAAACGCAGGTTCTCCATCAGCTCGACCCCCGCCACGAGCTGGGCCAGACGCCTCCGCACGGGAGCCATCTCGAACCGGTCGTCGGCTCGTCCTTTCGGCCGTCCCAAGTGACTGCAGACAGTCACGTGCGCACCGTGTTCCACCAGCCACCGAAGCGTCGGCACCGAGGCCAAGATGCGAAAGTCGTCGGCAACCTCGACTTCGCCATCGGGCCCCGGCGCGAGCGGGACGTTCAGGTCCGCCCGGACCAGGACGCTCTTTCCCGACGAGTCGGGCAGGTCCTCGAGGATGGGGAGCTTTCCCCGCTCACCTTTGGCCCGAAAGCCGCGAGGCGCCGGACCGCTCGAGGAAGGGCTCACGAAGATTTCACGCCGTCGGGTCTCACGCCATCTGGAACGACCACGACGGCGCACGGTGCGTGCCTCACGACGTGCTCGGAGACCGAGCCGAGGAGCATGCCGGCGAGCGCGCCATGGCCGCGACTTCCGACGACGATCAGATCTGCGTCTTCTGCGGCCGCGAGCAGGACCGGAGCGGCGTGGCCCTCTGCCACCACGCGCTCCACCGCGACGTCGGGGGCAGGGCCGAAGGTGTCGAGGATGGCTTGGTCGAGAACCCGGCGGGCGTCGGCCTCCGGGTCGTAGTCGACCGGATAGCTCGGAGCCCAGCCGGTGGCGGTGGAGATCTCCCAGGCGCTCACGACGCGAAGCGTCGCTCCCGTCAGGTTTGCCTGGCGTGCGCCCCATCGAAGTGCGCCGAGCGACGACTCGGAACCATCGATGCCGACGACGATGAAGTGCTCTTCGTGCTCTGCCGCCTCGCTCATCTCAATCCCTTCTCGGTTTCGGCGACTCGGAAATGAACCTCGTCAGCTCCGGCGTTGTCGGAAGCAGGCTCTGAACTGCCCATGAATGCTCGGGAACACTTAGAGGCTTAATATAGTTGAGTGTAGGAGACTCAATTACGAGAGGATGAAACGGCTCGTGTCAAACAATCAACAGCTTCCGGTTCTCCCATTGACTGACGTCGTCGTGCTGCCGGGCATGGTCGTTCCGGTCGCCCTCGACGACGCGGAGCGCCAGTCCGCCATCGACGCGGCCAAGCTGGGCGGCGACGATCGGCTTCTACTAGTGCCTCGCCTCGAGGGGAGGTACGCCCCTGTCGGGGTCGTCGCGACCATCGAACAGCTGGGGAAGCTCCCCGGCGGAGAATCTGCCGCGGTCCTACGCGCTGTTCGCGCGTGCGCGGGTCGGCTCCGGTGTCACCGGGCCGGGATCGGCGCTATGGGTCGACGCAGAGATCGTCGACGAGATCGTCGACGGTGAGACCGTGAGTGAGCTCTCACGTGAGTACAAGAGCATCGTGGTTTCGATTCTCCAGCAGCGAGGCGCTTGGCAGGTTATCGACACTTTTCAGCGGATCTCCGATCCTGGCGAGCTGACCGACACGGCCGGCTACGCACCATATCTCTCGAACGAACAGAAGCTCTGGCTGCTCGAGACCGTCGACGTCGAGCAGCGCTTGGTGCGCCTGATCGAGTGGGGCCGGGAGCATCTTGCGGAGCTCGACGTCGCCGAGCGCATCCGCAGCGACGTGCACGACGGGATGGAGAAGAGCCAGCGTCAGTTCCTGTTGCGCCAGCAGCTTGCCGCGATCCGCAAGGAGCTCGGAGAGGGCGAGCCTGACGGCGCGGACGACTATCGGACCCGCGTCGAGGCCGCCGATCTGCCCGAGAAGATCCTCGAGGCGGCGATGCGCGAAGTCGGACGCCTGGAGCGTGCGAGTGACCAGAGCCCCGAGGCGGGCTGGATCCGTACTTGGTTGGACACTGTGCTCGAGCTGCCCTGGAACGTCCGGACGGAGGACAACAACGACGTGGTGGCCGCTCGCGGGGTGCTGGACGCCGACCACGAGGGCCTCGAAGACGTGAAGGACCGCATGGTCGAATACCTCGCCGTTCGCAGCCGCCGTGAGGCGCGCGGGCTCGAGGTGGTCGGCGGTCGCGGGTCCGGTGCGGTTCTCGCGCTGGTCGGTCCTCCGGGAGTGGGCAAGACGTCTCTCGGCGAGTCGGTCGCTCGGGCACTGGGACGCAAGTTCGTGCGAGTGTCGCTCGGTGGCGTTCGTGACGAGGCGGAGATCCGCGGGCACCGCCGCACCTACGTGGGCGCGCTTCCGGGACGCATCGTGCGCGCGATCCGCGAGGCAGGATCGATGAACCCGGTGGTGCTCCTCGACGAGATCGACAAGCTCGGAAGTGACTACCGCGGCGACCCCGCGTCGGCCCTGCTCGAGGTGCTCGACCCGGCGCAGAACCACACGTTCCGCGACCACTACCTCGAGATCGAGCTCGACTTGTCGGACGTGCTGTTCCTGGCCACGGCGAACGTGGCCGACACAATTCCCGCTGCCCTGGTCGACCGCATGGAGCTCGTCCGCCTCGATGGCTACACCGAGGACGAGAAGGTCGCGATCGCTCGCAACCACCTGCTTCCCCGCCAGATCGACCGTGCGGGGCTGACTGCCGACGAAGTCAGCATCGACGACGACGCCCTCCGGGTGATCGCAACCGAGTACACGCACGAAGCCGGCGTCCGCCAGCTCGAGCGAGCGATCGCGAAGATCCTCCGGAAGGTGACGACGCGTCTCGCGGGCGACGCCGATGCCGCAGCCGTCGAGGTCGGGACCGCGGACTTGAAGGAGTTCCTCGGTCGGCCGCGTTTCACGCCCGAGTCGGCCGAGCGCACCGCCGTTCCCGGCGTCGCCACCGGCCTGGCTGTCACGGGCGCTGGCGGCGACGTGCTCTTCATCGAGGCCACCGTGATGGAGGGCGAGCCGCGTCTCGTGCTCACGGGCCAGCTCGGGGATGTCATGAAGGAGTCAGCTCAGATCGCTCTGTCGTACCTGCGCTCGCACGCCGATGCGCTGGGGATCGACGTCAGCCGGCTCGCCGAGGGCGCTGTCCACGTGCACGTCCCAGCGGGCGCGGTGCCGAAGGACGGGCCGTCAGCGGGCGTGACCATGGTCGCGGCCCTGGCGTCTCTCGCTTCCGGTCGACCGGTGCGTTCAGAGGTCGGGATGACAGGCGAGGTCACGTTGAACGGTCGGGTCCTCCCGATCGGCGGCGTGAAGCAGAAGCTGCTCGCAGCTCACCGCGCCGGGCTGACCGAGATCTTCCTCCCGGTCCGAAACGGCCCGGATCTGGACGACGTCCCGAAGAACGTCCTCGACGGGCTCACAGTGCACCTTGTGACCGACGTCGCCGAGCTCGTGGCGTCGGTTCTCGAGCCCGCGTCGGACCCGGCCTCAGCGGAGCCGGCCTCGTCTGAGCCGGCCCTGTCCAAGCCGGCCCGGTCAGGGCCGGTCGCCGCCTAGTGCTCGGTTCGGCGAGCCACCGGGCAGCGCTCGGTTCGGCGAGCCACCGGGCAATGCTCGGTTCGGCGAACCGCCGGGGCAGGCACGCCAGATGAGGGCGTGGGAGCTCGACCACACGGCGCCGGCGGCCGAGCGCTCCTTGCGCCTCGTGGAACGCGAGATTCCTGAGCCTGGCCCAGGTGCGATCCTCGTCAAAGTGCAGGCTTGCGGCGTCTGCCGCACCGACCTTCACCTCGTCGAAGGTGATCTCCTGCCCCGGCGCCCCGGCGTCGTGCCGGGCCACGAGGTCGTGGGTCGCGTGGTGGGACGAGGCCCGGAAGCGCGACGATTCGCCGAGGGCGACCGTGTGGGGATCGCCTGGCTGCGCTCGACGTGCGGAGTGTGCCGTTTCTGTGTGCGAGGCGACGAGAACCTCTGCGTCGATCCCCGGTTCACGGGCTGGGACGCCGACGGCGGCTACGCCGACTTCGCGGTCGTGGACGAGCGCTACGCCTACCGGCTTCCTGATCAGTTCTCCGACTTCGAGGCCGCTCCGCTGCTCTGCGCGGGAATAATCGGCTACCGCGCCCTCCGCCGAACCGGCCTTCGCCCGGGAGGGCGACTCGGCATTTACGGGTTCGGTGGATCGGCGCATCTGACTGCGCAGGTGGCTCTGCACGAGGGAGCCACCGTGCACGTGATGACCAGGGGAGAAGGCGCGCGACAGCTTGCTCTCTCCCTCGGGTGCGCGTCCGCTCAGGGAGCCGACGCGCCACCTCCCGAACCCCTAGATGCCGCCATCCTCTTCGCTCCGGTCGGGACGCTGGTTCTTCCGGCGATGGCCGCTCTAGACCGGGGCGGACGGCTTGCGATCGCTGGGATTCATCTCTCCGACATCCCGGCACTCGACTACGACTCTTATCTCTTCGAGGAGCGTGAGCTCGTCAGCGTGACCGCGAATACAAGGCGCGACGGCGAAGAGTTTCTCTCGCTCGCAGCCGAGATACCGATCCGGCCGACTACGACGCCGTACTCGTTCGAGAAGGCCGACGTCGCGCTCGAGGACCTGGCAGCAGGTGCTGTGAACGGCGCCGCGGTCATCAGCGTCTCGGGCAGCCCCTGACTCACCGGCCGCGGTCGAGGCCCCCGCCCGTTTGAGGGCTCGGGCTACGCTGCGCCCCATGACCCCTGAGGATCTTGTCGTCGCTGCTTGCCCGAGGATCAACGATGTCGGCCGCAGCTTCTACTTCGTACCCGAGACCGCTGCTCAGGGAGAGAAGCTCGGCCTCGACGTCTTCGAGTTCTACTTTCTCGGCCGAGGAGGCGTGCTGGGCGATGTCGAGGCACGGGTCGTAACGAGCGCTTTCGGCTACTACAAACCGCAGCTCGTCGAGGCCATGTGGAACGCCGGTCGAGCCAAGATCTCTCCCCGGGAGGCCGCCCGGGCCTACCTCGAGTGCTGTCGGGAGTGGGGTCGCGCGTGCTTTTCCGACCTGAAGGGCCTCGGCGACTTCTGTGATGCCGCGGCGGCCGTCAACGCCGCAGCCGACCCCGTTGGGCGCGCGCTCTACGCGGGGATTTCTGCCGAGCCGCTCGAACGCGACCTGCCAGGCCGGGCGATACAGCTGGCGACCGTGCTTCGCGAGTTCCGAGGCAGCTCGCACCTCGTGTCCATACTCGCGTGCGGCGTCCCGCCCGTCGTCGCCCACTACATTCGGCGGCCCGATTTCTTCGGAATTTTCGGCTGGTCCGACAGCGATGTGCCGGTCGTCACCCCCGAGGACCATGCAGCGCTCGACGCGGCAGACGAGCTCACCGACCGCCTCGTGCTCCCTGCCTTCTCGGTGCTCGACGAAGCCGGCGGCGAGGCGCTGCTCGCCGGGCTCGCGGCAATGCAGGAGGCGCTCGCCTCCTGACCGTCGACCTCAGACGTCGATGATCGCTGCGATGATCACTCAGCCAGTGCGGAGGTGGGGGTCGTCGCTCGCCCTTCGGCGCTACGGACTGGAGGGTCCGTGATCTTCGATCTTGTACTTCACGAAGACCATGATCCCGGGACCCTCGGTGGTCTCGACCGAGGTCATGGTGATATCCGACGCATCCAAGTCGCCCACGTCAAACCCCTCCAGTCCCGCCAGCGCCGCCAGTTCGGCGAAGGCGTTCGCGAAGTCGTCCGGTCGCCTTCCCGCGCGCACGACCTGGAATATCCGTACCTTGCCGACGGGGTGCATCGGGGGATCTCGGCCCGCCGCCTCTGACCAGGGCGGGATGACCGCTGGGCCGGTCACCGACGTGGTGATCGACGGCCCTGGTTGTCCGATGAGGCCCATGACGGCCTGACGCACCCGCGGCAGGTCGGCTCCCAGGCTGACGAGGACCTGGGCCGCAACGCCCTCGCCCTCGCGCACGAGGCCGAGCAAGATGTGCTCGGTCCCGATGTAGTTGTGGCCGAGTTGCAGCGCCTCGCGAAGGGACAGCTCGAGGACCTTCTTCGCCCGCGGCGTGAACGGCGGCGACCCCTTCGGGGCCGACCCCGCGGGCCCGATGGTCTGCTCGACTTTCTCGCGCACGGCCTCGAGAGTGATGTCGAGCGATTTGATTGCCGTGGCTGCCACCCCGTCGTCCTCGTGAATAAGACCAAGAAGAATGTGCTCTGTACCGATGAAGCTGTGGCTCAGGAGGCGCGCTTCCTCCTGAGCCAGGACCAACACCCTTCGCGCCCGATCGGTGAAGCGCTCGAACATGGAGTCATGGTCTCACCTCCCGATGGCTGCGTCTTGGCGCCAGGCCAGGGGTCACCGACACGACTTGTTCAGCTGGAAACCAGTCTCCTGATCCACCCGAGCCATGGAGAGGCTCGACAGCCGGTTGACGACTACCAGTAGATCGGTTCGCATGGTCGCCGGATCGATGGCGTCGGCCACTCGTGCAGCCCCGCCTTTGCGGAGCGTATGGTCAGTCCAGTGAGCCGGTTCTCCCGAAAGCAACGACACCGGGATGGCCAGCCAGCACACCTGCCGCTGCCGGTCGGCCCGGTCTCCAACGGTGAGTTCATTCCGATGCCGGCCTCGGTCGCAGATCGAGCGATCGATCGGCTCGTGAAACGGGAAATCGAGGCAACGGCGGGCCGCGTGGGCATGGACCGGCGACGATTCGTTCAGACGGCGGCGTCGGTGGCGGCGTCCCTCGCGGCCTTCGAGCTCGCGGGTTGCTCGAGGCCGTCCGCCTCTCACCGGCCGGGGACGACCGCGTCCACCGGTCCGGGGGGCACCTACACCGTCCCGCCGAGCTCGGACCTGCCGGCTTGTGAGGCGGCCCTCGCCGGCCACGGCGAGTTCATCTTCGATGTCCACACCCACCACGTCATCCCGAATGGCCCGTGGGTGCGCAACGCCCCAGAAACAGTCGACCTCATACTCGGGATGCTGCCGGCCGCCTGCTCGGACAGCCCTCTGCTCGATTGTGTGGACCGAGCCGCCTATCTGCACGACATGTTCCTCGCCAGCGACACGACAATGGCGATGCTGACCGACGTTCCGAACTCGGGGCCTTCCAACGCGCCCGTCCCCTTCTCCCAGGCGCTCAACACCCAGCAAATCACGGCGGATCTGACCCACGGCGGCGCCCCGCGGCTGCTGGTGCAAAACGTGATCGCGCCGAACGTCGGGCCGCTCGGGCGGACTCTCGACGAGATGACCGCCGCGTCCGAGACACGCCACGTCTCCGCCTTCAAGGTGTACACGGCGTGGAGCCCGTCGGCGCACGGATTTTCGCTCGAGAATCCAGCCATTGGTCTTCCGACCGTTCAGCATGCTCACGACCTCGGCGTCAACGTCTTCGTGGCTCACAAGGGGCTTCCCCTCGTGAACTTCGACCCTGCCTTCAATCATCCAGATGATGTGGTAGCGGTATCGCGCCAGTTCCCCGACATGAACTTCGTCATCTACCACGCAGCATGGGACCCTTCGCATGTCGAGGGGCCCTACGATCCGACCTCCGCTTACGGTGTCGACAGCCTCCTGAGCGCTCTCGACCGCCATCATGTCCCGCCGAACGACAACGTCTGGGTGGACGTTGCAGCGATGTGGCGGCAGCTCCTCGGCGATCCTCGTCAGGCCGCGCACGCCCTCGGTAAGTTGCTGAAGCGCGTGGGCAAGGGCCGAGTGATGTGGGGGACCGACGCCATCTGGTTCGGCAGCCCGCAGCCGCAGATAATGGCCATGCGAGCGTTCAAGATCACGCCCGAGTTCCAGGACACCTACGGTTATCCCGCACTCACCGGCGATGTGAAGGCGGCGATCTTCGGGCTGAACGCGGCGAGGCTTTTCGGCGTCGACCCGACTTCCGTGCGATGCGGCCTCATCACCGACCCGCTCGCAGCCAGCAAGGCCGAAGCTGCCGAGCTCCAGATGGCCGGCGCCATTCCGTCTCCGTGGATGTCGCGTGGGCCCATCAGCCGCCGCCAGGTCCTCGACTGGCTCGCGTGGCCCGGCACTCGCTGGACACCAATGTGAACTGACGTCGCCGCATTTCCTTGCAAAGCTGGCTCGCGTGGAAGCACAACGGGAGCCGGTCGAGGGTATCAGCGCAGTGACACTGCTGACCGGGGACATGGCCAGGTCCGTGGCCTTCTATAAAGCTCTCGGCTTGCCTCTTCTCTACGGAGGACCGGCGGCTCCCTTCACGAGCTTCCGCGCCGGAGCCGGCCACCTCAACCTTCAGCTCGACGAAGCGGGCTCTCCTCCCAGGGTCCTCTGGGGTCGAGTGGTGTTGCGGGTCGACGACGTGGACGCGATGTACAGACGCGCACTCGAGGCCGGTTTCGATTCCTCGACGTCACCTGCGGACGCACCCTGGGGCGAGCGGTACTTCCACATTCGCGACCCCGATGGCCATGAGCTGAGCTTCGCCCGCCCCCTGGCGAGTTGACGACTCGTCTGGGTCTGAGCGGACCGTGCCAGACGGCTCGCACGTCTCGAAAGTCGAGGTCTGCTACGACTACAGTCGACGCCGAGGAGCAGACGCCATGACCCGACACGGTGCCGCCATAGACCGCAGCGAGGAGTGGGCCGCCCTGCGTGCTCAGCACCTCAAGGCGTCGAGCGAACGGGATCCGTCGTCGGCACGCGGTCTTCATCATCTTGCTCTGCTTTCGAGCGACGTCGAGGCGACGATCGTCTTCTACCAGGGAGTGCTCGAGTTCCCGCTCACGGAGTTGTTCGAGAACCGGGACTACCAGGGCTCGACCCACTTCTTCTTCGACATCGGTCACGGGAACCTGCTCGCCTTCTTCGATTTCCCGGGCCTCGATCTCGGTGAGTACGCCGAGGTGCTCGGTGGTCTGCACCACATCGCCATCTCGGTGGCTCCTGACCGGTGGGAGCACCTCCGCGCGAAGCTCGAAGCGGCCGGCGTGCCGACCCTGCCCATGAGCGGGTCGTCGCTTTATTTCAGCGGGCCTGACGGCGAGCGGCTCGAGCTGATCAAGGATCAACTGGGCGAGATGTACGGAACAATCGTTTCGTAATCCGATGTCATTCCGCATCGGTCAAATGCGACCGGCCCGACGTGAAGTGGTAGACGGCTAGCCGTGGGTGAAACACTCGGCACGTCCGGTTCGCCGAGGAGCTTGCCGTTGATACTCGCGCGCGAGCTCGCGTCGAATCTCGCGACTCCGATGTTCTTGCTCGATGCCGGGGGAATGTTGGTCTTCTACAACGATGCAGCGGCGATGGTTCTCGGGAAGCCCTTCGCGGAGCTCGGGGAGATCCCCTCAGGCGAGTTCGGCGAAGCCCTTCAGCTCGCGACTCCCGACGGCAGACCGGTTCGCCGTCGTGACTCGCCCGCCGGCATTGCCTTCTTCGAGCGTCGGCCGGCGCATGAGACGCTCATGGCGACGGCGTACGATGGCGTAAGGCGCCAGTACGAGGCAACCGCATACCCGCTGCTCGGCGGCGCTGGCGAGATGTACGGCGTCGTCGCGGTGTTCTGGGAGGGTGCGGCCGGGGACAGGGGCTGATGCGCGCCCGGGTCTGGGGATGCCGGGGATCTGTCGCAACACCGGGAGCCGACACCGTCAAGTACGGCGGGAACACATCGTGTGTCGAGGTGCGTCTTTCGAGCGGGCACACGCTCGTCCTCGACGCCGGTACAGGCATGCGACCTTTGGGCGTGTCGATGCAGGACGACCCGCCCGAAGAGCTGCATGTTCTGCTCACACATCTTCATCTCGACCACCTGCAGGGCCTCGGGTTCTTCCGTCCCTTGTTCTCACCCGGGCTCGACATCCACATCTGGGGTCCGACGTCGCCGGTCCAGCACCTGTCCGAGCGCGTGGCGATGTATCTCTCGCCTCCCCTTTTTCCCGTCCGACTCGAAGATGTGCCGGCAAACCTCACCTTCCACGACGCGCCCGAGGAGCCGGTGATGATCGGTTCGGCAACGATTCGAGCCGCAAAGGTCACCCACCAGGGCCCGACGGTCGGCTATCGCATCGAGGAGCACGGGCGCGTGCTCGTCTACCTCCCCGACCACGAACCGTCGCTCGGGATCGACCTGTTCAACGAGCCCCCGGCGTGGGTGAGCGGGCACGACATCGCTCATGGGGCTGATGTGCTGATGCACGACGCTCAATACCGCGATCACGAGTACGACGCCCACGTCGGTTGGGGACACTCGAGCATCGCCGCGACCATGGAGTTCGCGCACAAGGCGGACGTCGACAATGTCATCCTGTTCCACCACGATCCGTACCACACCGACACAGAGCTGGAAGACCTGCTGTCTGAGGCGAGAGCCAAATGGCCGGGAATGGAGGACCGCGTGTCGCTCGCCTTCGAAGGAATGACGATCGCGCTCGACGAAGGCGCTACCGGTGCCGCGTGAACCTCCCAGCCCCATATATCGGTTTGGCAGAAGACTTCGTAGCGGTCGGCATGGAAGAACGTGGGAGGCAGGGGCGGGTCACTGTCTTGGCGCAGATCCCGGCGTAGGCTCGTCGAGGTGAGCCGCTTGACGCCACACGTATACTCTGAGTGGCAAGGTTGCCACCGAGGGCGGCCTTGGTCTGGGGGAGGCGCGGCGACAACTTGAGCACGCCCCGGCACGAGATAGATCGTCGCTCCGCGCTCAAGCTGATCGGCGGCGCGGCGGCAGGCATCGCGGTCAGCCCGCGCATGCTGGCAAGCCCGGCTCCCTCGTCGAAGTATGCACTGGTCTCGACGAGGCCGTACCTGCCCTATGGCCAATCGCTTCCCGAGGCGTTACGCACCGCGCTCACCCCTTCGGTCAAGCCGAGCCTCGCGTTCCAGGCCATCCGGACGACGGACATGGTCTACCTGGGCTTCGAGTTCTACAACGCCAAGGCAGTCGTCACGGCTGGTCAGACAGAGATCGTCGCCGAGAACACGAAGCTGCCGATGTACATGGTTGTCGTGTTTCCTTCCCAGCACCTCGGCGAGCAGTGCGTGGCGTACATGGCGGGCATGACCAAGTGGCCGGCGCCGCCTCTCAACGCCGCTCTCGCCGGGTTCAGCTGGCTCGCCTTCGAGCTTGCGGGGACGGCGAAGGTTCCCTACACGATGGCAGGGCTGCTCGACTGGTCGAAGGCGAGGCCCGAGCTCGTACCGGTAGCGACGTCGAGCTCCGGTGCGCCGCGGGCGCCCGATCCGCTCCACACCGCGCTCGAGCTCCCCTGGCAGCTCTGGCTCACCCCGCTCAAGCACGGCACCTGGCACCACTCGGCGACCCCGGTGACCTTCAAGCAGCTCACCGAGCTCTGGCACACCCGGCTCGGAGCCGGCGGGCTCGAACCCCCGGTCGTCACTCCGCAGCTCAAGGCCTTCTGGGCACCGGGCTACCCCGCCACCCTTGCCGGGCCCCCTCCGGACCCGTGGCTCATGTCGCTTGACCCTCAGAACCGTCTCGACATCGTGACGCTGACCACCGGCACGTCGGCCGGCGAGGGGCCGGTGGACGTCGACCTGCTCCTTCTCTCCGCCCTCGGGGCGTCGGTCAATCTCCAGGGCTCGTGGTCGCCGGGCCCCAACTCGCCCGTCAACCTCGCCTCGTGGTGGCACCGAGCCTCGATCGGGCGGGACAGTTACGTCCGAGTCGTCGACATCGGCTACCTGTTCCCGTGGGGGAACCGGGCCGTGAGGATCACTATCTCGAACCGAGAGATCCAGGTCGACTCGAAGAACAACGCCGTCGCCTACCTCGTGCAAAAGCAGTACATCGTCGTCACCGAGCCGCAGATCACCTACGCCGGCGACGCCGACGAGCCCAACGGCGGTCGGGGCAATCCGATCCGGCGCCTTCTCGTGAAGACGGTGACCACGCCACCGATCGACTTCCAGGCTGCGACCGACCCGGCCATCCAGGTCGGCGCGCCTGGCAAGTACTCGACCGACGATGTCCTCTGGGTGAGAAGCGGTGGCACCGACGTCCCGTTCTCGTTCGTCGGCACGGACCTGGAAGGAAGAAAGGTCGACTTCACGACCGGAGTCATCTGGATGTCGTCCACGTTCGCGCAATCGACGCTGAACCTTCCCGGCGTCGTTGCCGGATACGGCTCCGTCGCCGCGAGCCGCAGATCCCCGTCGTTCGGCGGGTCGCTCTTCGCGTTCGCAGAGACAGCGGGCGGAAAGCCAGGATCGACGGCGCAGCACGTCAACACCTACGGTCTCACCGCCGTCGTCGCCGACAACGGCAGGGCCAACATCTATCCCGCCCTCGACTCGGCGGCGGTCAAACTACCCGGGGCGGAGCAGATCGTGGGCGCCGGCGCGAAACCGCTCGCGAGCCCGAGCGTGTCGATCTCCTCGAATTACCTGGACAACGGCTTCCAGGCCGGTGTTACTGAGGTGTACCTCGCCGTGAAACAGAACGCACCCGGGCTCTCGTTCCCCGCCAACCTCGTCGGCGGAATGGCCACGCCCAACTTCGCGGTGAGCGGAATTGCGCGCGATCTCGGCCCGGTCGGCGGTGACCTGAGCGACTTGATCGGCGGGAAGTTCGACCCGACGAAGTACTTCAACATGGTCTCGGGCGGTGCCGGCAAGCTGCTGGGTGCCATCACGGTGGCCGAGATCGTCCAGAAGGTCGATCCGAATGAAGCGGCGTCCAACGCGCAAGCCCCGAAGATCTCGGACCGGTTCATCTACCCGAACAACGACCACACGAAGCCCCCTACCGCTCTTGACGTCACGATCGACTGGACGCCGGTCGTGAGGGCGGACTCGCTCGGTTTCTTCCAACCTCAAAAGGGCGCGGCGCTGACGATCCACGCCGAGATCTACACGCCGATCGCGAAGCCGAGCCAGACGACGTACTCGATACACGGCGATCTCACGAAATTCGAGCTCGTGCTCTTCGGCTCGGGCAACCAGTTCATCGGGATCACGTTCAACTCGTTCACCTTCGATTCGAAGACCGGGGCGAAGACCTCGATCCAGCCGCACATCGACTCGGTTACGTTCCTCGGCCCCCTCACGTTCATCAACGCTCTCGAGGACCTGCTGAGCTCGCTCGGCGGACCGTCGATCTCGGTGACCGCCGGCGGGATCGATGCGAGCTACTCCCTCGCCCTCCCCGACATCGGTATCGGTGTCTTCGCGCTCCAGAACCTTGCTCTCTCCGCCGGCGTCAACATCCCCTTCGACGGAACACCCGTGCGGGTCCGCTTCGGCCTGTCGTCACGGGACAACCCGTTCATCCTCACGATCGACCTGTTCGGCGGCGGTGGTTTCTTCGGGCTTGCGATCGGGGCCGACGGGGTCGAGATGATCGAGGTCTCGCTCGAGTTCGGCGCCGATCTTTCGATCGACCTCGGTGTCGCGAGCGGCAGCATCTCGATCATGGCCGGTATCTACTTCTCGCTCCAGACGGTGCCGACCAAGCAGATCCAGCTCACCGGTTTCCTTCGGGCCGACGGCAGTTTGTCGGTGCTCGGGATCATCTCGATCTCGATGGAGTTCTATCTCGGGCTCACCTATCTCGACCCCGGGAAGGCCTACGGCACGGCGAGCATCTCGGTCTCGGTGAGCGTGCTGTTCTTGAGCGTCTCGGTGAGCGTCACCATGCAGCAGACGATCGGTGGGAGCGGCGATCCCGATTTCAAGCAAGCCCTGACGCAGAAGAACTGGGCAACCTACTGTGAGGCCTTCGCATGACGACGCAACGGGTGCTCTGGACCGCCTGCCCGCACGGGAAGGCCGCCAATGGCAAGCTGCGGGTTTCGGTGCACGTCGCGCCTCAGCTGTTCCCGACCGGCGACGTGGTGTCGACACTGGCGGAGTTCCCCGACTGGGAGGACTGGCCGGCGACATCGGTCAGCTTCAAGGTCACGATCGGACCCGACACTTACGACGCCGCCATCGTGACCCAGCCACCGTCGTCGTCGCTCTGGCAGGCCCTCTTCCCATCGTCGACTCCGGTGGACCCGTACGAGTACTCGAGCCCGACCTCGTCCCCGCTCTACAGCTACCCGGCCGGGTTCGTGCGCCACTTCTTCCAGAGCACCTACGCGGCGCTCGCGCACACCGCCCCCGTCGGCGGCTGGCCGAGCTTCCAGCTGTTGACGAGCGACGTCAGCCTCGGTGTCCTGCCACTCAGTAGCAGGGACCTCGCCTTCGAGATCGAGGAGGTGAAAGCAATGTTCCCGAGCGGTGGCGGCCCGATCCCACCGGGGAAGGGCCCGAGCCCGCGGACGGACCTCACGCAGGCGTACCTGTTCCTGCAGCCGCTCACGACGCCGGCGCCGGGCCAGACCTACCAGGACACGCCACCTCTGGCCGTCCCGCAGTTCGACTTCCATCAGGCAGTCTCGCTCCTCGGGCGCCATCCGGCCCTTCTCCGCCTCTTCGGCCTCGTTTACGAGCTCGAGCTGGCACGCCCGAGTGGTCTGCCCGGCACGGTCGCGGTATCGGTGATCCCCAGTTGGACACCGAAGCTGACGGGCCTCGGGTCGCTTACGACCGACGTCAAGCCCGTGACCATGACGAACGCGACCGCGTGGATCCCCGCCCATAGGGCGACGGCCCCGGAGATCACGTCGGGATTCCTGCGCCTTTCCGACCCCGACTTCACCGTCGTCGAGATGGACCTCGACGGGGCGACGCTGAAGGCCTTCAACTTCGTCCAGGGCATCGAGCACGCCAATACCGAGATGCAGTCGGCGGACACGCCGACCCATTACGGCGTTCCGTCGCTCCGCTCGGCGGGCCTCTCGGTGGCCAAGACCGGCAATGCCCTGTCGCTCTACCAGAACTGGCAGAACAACAACACCTTCAACGCCGCGATCGAGGCGTCCCCGCCCGGACCGGTGACACTGCACTTCGAGGACATGGCACTCGGCTACCGGATCGACGTGTGGTCAAAGGCGAGGGGTCGCTGGTTCCAGCTCTGCGCACGCACCGGGGCGAAGAACCCGGGGCTCGGCGGTTACGGGATCGGATCACCGCCGACGGTCGTGCCGGTCCCGAAGGGCGACGAGGGCTGGGTCGAGCCCGCGACGACGCAGAGCGCCAGCTCGGGCGGATCGCCGAACCCTCCGGTGTACGTGCCGGAGTACCTGATGCGCTGGGCGGGATGGAGCCTCGTAGGCGCCCGACCCGGCAAGCATCTGTCGGACCTGCCCTCAGACGGGCTCGAGCCCGACGGTGCCAACCCGGCCAATGGCAACCTTCAGGTCCGGATCGATTACGCCGCGACGCCTGGCACGCTGCCGACTCTGCGCTTCGGCGGAACGTACCGGTTCCGGGCACGGGCGGTCGACCTCGCCGGCAACAGCGTCCCTTTCACGAAGGCCGGCGCCTTCACGTGGGCCACCGCGGAGGTGACCTACCGCCGCTTCGAGCCCGTGCCCTCGCCGGTGCTCGTTCCGACTGCGCTCCGGACCCCGGGCGAGCACCTCGAACACCTGGTGATCCGCTCGAACTACGACATCCCCGACAACAGCCCGAAAATCGTCCCGTGCGAACGTCACATCGCTCCGCCGTCCACGGGCGAGGACATGGCGGAGACCCATGGTGTCCTCGACGGTGCCAACGGTCACCCGGATTCCTCCAGCTATACGCTGATCGCCGATCGGGACGGCCTCACCTACAAGTCCCTGTCGGTCCGCGAACGCTTCGGCGGCAAGATCGACAAGCAGCCTTTGAACGGGAAGAACGAGTGGATCTACTACCCGCCCGTCGCGACTCCTACGGCGTCACATCCGGCCTTTGGCGTGCCGTACCTTCCCGACGTGCTCTCGAGAGGCGTCGCCCTGCTCAACCTGCCTGGTAAGAAGAACGCCTTCGTGCGTGCGCCGTTCGACTCGGTCGGCAAGTGGCCGGACCGCCGCGCGGTCCGTCTTGTCGTCAGCGCCGGGACTGGCGCGCCCGTGCTTCCCGCGGCGGGAGACCTCGATGGTGCGATCAGAGTGAAGGCGCCGAAGGCCTCCATCACGGCCGTGCTGATGAGCTCGTACCTCGAGCCGGCGGACCTCGAGGTGATGGCCTTGTGGCAGTGGCTGGTCGATGCGGGCAAGGCGACGCCCGCCCTGAGGGCGTTGATCCTCGACAGGCTTCACTACATGTTCACGCCATACCGCGAGCTCGTGATCGTCCACGCTGTGCGCCAGCCGTTGACGCCGCCAATCATCGAGAAGCTCACCGTCGCGCGATCGCCGGGCGCGACCTACGCGCTCTTGAGCGGCCCTCTTCTGGCCAACGTACAGAGCACGATCCGCGTCGACGTCCTCGCGGCCTGGGCGGACCCCTACGACAACGGCACGAGCAAGCAGGGCGCCGTGCTCCTCGAGAAGACTTCGCGCGTCGACGAGATCCCCCTCGTGCTCGGCCAGAGCGACGCAATCAAGCTCGACAAGATCCGCCACGACTTCGGCGACACCCAACATCACGAGGTCTTCTACAACGCCGTAGCGACGACACGGTTCCTCGAGTACTTCACCGAGGCAGTCACGAGGAAGCTCAGCGGTACTGCTGCGGTCGTCTGCTCGCCGGCCGGCTTTGCTCCGGGCACGGTCGAGGTTCGCGCCGCCGGCGACACCGCAACGATCTACCGCTCCGGCGTCGACTTCACCGAGAACGACAAAGCCGGCTCGATCGCCCGCGTCAACGGCGGATCGATCCCCGACGGCGCGTCCGTGGCGGTGCAGTTCGTGGCTCCTCCCGTGATCCGCTCGAGCCTCGAGAAGGCTGCGAAGCCGCCGACCAAGTTCGGGTACCTCCTGTCGATCCCGAGCACGGCCCGCCCACCGGCACCCGACGTGCGCTATCTCATCCCGGCGTGGAACTGGGTCACCGAGGCCTCTGCGACGACGCCGAGCTCCACCCGGGTCGGCGGCGTGCTGCGGGTCTATCTCGGGCGCCCGTGGTTCGAGTCCGGGATCGGCGAGCTGCTCGGGGTGGTCGTGGCCAGCCCGCCGCTCGGCGCCGCCCTACCGTCGGGTCTGCAGCCGTTCGTCAGCGGCTTCGGGTCGGATCCCGTGTTCTCGACCGCCCCGGTCGGGGCCGCGAAGGTGGCCGACTTCCCGCTCGCTACACACAAAGGGATCTCGCTCCGGCTCGAGGAGCAGACGGGTTCCATAGGGTGGGTCGACGTCGCCGGCCACCAGGTCAACTGGGACGAGGACCGGCGCCTGTGGTTCGCCGACATCTCCATCGTCACCGGCCAGTCTTACTTCCCCTTCGTCAAGCTGGCACTCGTCCGCTACCAGCCGGCCTCGCTGCGGGGCATCGAATTATCGCGGGTTGTGCAAGCCGACTTCATCCAGCTCGCCCCCGACCGGTCGATGGGGCTCACCTATCCCTCCGACGACGTGGTAAACGTCGAGGTGCTCGGCCCCGGCTACCTGGCGACCGCGAGAAGGGCCACGCCCGACACGGTGCGGGCGTACCTGCAGCTGAAGGTGGTCGAGACGAGCGACCCGGACCTGCAATGGATCATCGATCCGGCTCAGCCAGGCGGAACGCTCCTCGCGGCCACGAGCTCGAGCGAGGCCCAGACAGTCTGGAAGGGCACGCTGAAGCTCCCGAAGGCACGCGGCACCGTCCCCTACCGGATCCTTGTTGCCGAGTTCGAAGAGCACGCCGTCGTGCGAGCGGGCAACCTCTCCTCGAAGGTCACCTACCTCGACGCCATCGAGATCTGAGCGCCCGCTGCAGCGATCCCAGCTTCGATCCAGGTCATATCATCCGAGCAGCCACCACCGGCTCACGAGGTTCGGGCATTCCACCGGCGAGTGGCTCGACGTAGCGGCGGATAGCTATGGCGGCAGCGGCGCCTTCGCCGGCTGCTGAAGCTGCCTGCTTGGTGCTGCCGGCTCGGCAGTCCCCCGCAGCAAAGACGCCCAGAGCGCTCGTCATCAGGCCGGAATCCGTCACCACGAAGCCTTCCGGATCGAGCTCGACGAGGCTTTCGACGACCGACGTGTTCGGGCTCAGGCCGATGAAGACGAACGCGGCAGCCACCTGCAGGTCACGTTGGTGACCGGTCTCCATGTCCTCCACCGTGACGGCGCTCAGTTGGCCGTCGCCCTTGAAGGCGACCGGCACTATGCCGGTGAGCACGTCCATGTCCGTGCGCTCGGCGATCTTCGCCGCGACCACCTTGCTCGCGGTGAGCTCGGGATCACGGGTGACGATCGTCACCCGACTGGCGAAGTTCGTGAGGAACAGGCCCTCCTCGCCAGCCGAGTTGCCGCCGCCGATCACGGCGACATGCTCACCGCGGTAGAACGGCCCGTCACAGGTGGCACAGAAATGCACACCGGAGCCGATGAAGTCCTCCTCGCCGGGAATCCCGAGACGGCGGTACGTCGACCCGAGGGCGAGCAGTACGGCGTAAGCCCCGTAGGTCGTCCCGTCCGCGGTCTTGACGCACCGGAAGGAGCCGTCGAGGGTGATTGCCGTCACCTCTTGGGCGGAAAGCACCTCCACCCCGAAACGCTCGGCCTGGCGCCGCAGCCGGCCTGCGAACTCGTCGCCTGTAACGCCCTCTGGAAAGCCGGGAAAGTTGTCGAGTCGCTCGGTGATGCCGGCTTGGCCGCCGACCCCGCCCCGTTCGACGACGAGAGTGTCGATCCCCTCGCGTGCCGTGTACAGGCCGGCGGTCAAGCCGGCCGGTCCGCTGCCGACGATGATGACGTCGTAGAACCTCCGCGAAGCCACGGCCCTAAGCCCGAGCTTGGCCGCCATCTCGGCGTTGGACGGCTCGACGAGACTCGAGCCGTCTGCGAAGACTATGACCGGGATGATGCGCTTGCCGTCGTTGACCTGCTGCACGAACGCAAGCCCGTCGGCGTCCGCGTCCACGTCGACGAACCGGTAGTGCACTCGCTGCTCTCCGAAGAACTGCTTGGCCCGCTTGCAATCGGGACACCAGGAGGTGCCGTAGACGGTGATCTCCGGCTCCGAACTCTCCTTATTGTTACTGCTCTTTTTCGGTTGACTAGTCAACGTGTCCTACCTCACTCTGTCCGCCCGTTTCCGGCGATGTCAGTAGTTTTCCACGGCCGTTGGTGAGCATTTTCGAACATATCGAACATCTCGAACCAAAGACGCCGTGACCTCAGACGGCTGAAGGTTCGAGCCGTCGCTTGGACGCCAGCTTCCTGCGGCGCGGAAGGAAAGACAGACCGGCGAGTAGGACTGAACCGATTGCAAGCGCCTCGACGATGTGCTCGCTTCGGTTGGTGGCTGCGTGCATGCCACCGGACGGCCATCGTCAAGGCGCTACGCGGACAGACGGCCGGGCCGTCAGCGTGGCTGCCGGGGTTCTTTCACCTCGACACTCTTGCCAGCCTCCTCCGCGGTCGCCGAGTCCCGCAGTCTGAGCCGTCGCTCGGCCTCGTCGCCGATGATGTAGCGCACGTCACCGAGGAGCGTGCGCCGTGGATGCCGTCGCCGCCACCGTTCGTGCCAGAGTACGACGCCGAGCATGCTCACGAGATGCCCTCGGCGCGCATCTGGTCCATAGCCCTTCGACCTGCCATTTCGCCTCCTCGCAAGGCGGGGGAATCCCTGTCAGTGACACGCTGGCACAAATGTCGGTAAATGTGAAGCCTGACGTGTGGATTGCTGAGGCTTGGCTCTCTTGCAGTCGAGGAGTAGTCAAGACCTGTGGATCGGCGTGTCACGCGACTTGCTGATCACCGCTCGCTACATCCTTAGGGCCGGGCTGGCCCAGGGCAGGATCGAGGGTCACCTCGTGAACGCCGAGCCGATAAGCCGGTAGCTCGCGTTCCGCGCGAGTTATTGCACGGCGAGCCCTTAGCAAGCGATGACAGCGACGCCAGTCCGGCCTCCGTCAACATCGATCACGCTGCCGTGAACGAAGGTGGCCTCGTCGCTCGCCAGGTAGACCGCAGCGTTGGCGATGGCGTCGGGGGTGCCGCTCGCGCCAGCCGGAGTGCCCCGCATCATCGGGTGGTGCCCATCGGGGTCGGAGCCGTCCGGATTGGGAACGCGAATGACACCGGGAGAGATCGCGTTGACGCGTACGCCTTCCGGTCCAAACTCGGCCGCCCACGCCTTCGTCAAGGTCTCCATCGCGCCCTTGGTGGAGCTGTAGAGGGCGCCGATCGGGATGCCGAGGCGCGCGATCCAGGAGCCAAGGTTGATGATCGCGCCACCGCCGGCCACGGCCATTGCCGGCGCGATCGCAGCGGTGAGGAAATATGGCGCCTTGACGTTGACCGCGTAGACCTCGTCGAAGGTGGCCTCGTCAGTCGTCGCCGTCGACGAGCCCGGGAAGATCCCGGCGTTGTTCACCAAAATGTCGACACGGCCACCGAGGATGCGCGTCGCCTCCGCCGCGAGGCCCTTGGACGCTTTCGGCGAGCCGTCGAAATCGGCGGCAACGAAGTCGGCCCGACCACCAGCCGTACGAATTAGATCGACAACGTCAGCGCCCCGTTCCACGCTGCGACCGCTCACCACCACATGTGCTCCTTCCGCGGCGAAGGCGACGGCGATCGCCCTACCGATGTTGCTCGTCGAACCGGTGACCAATGCTGTCTTGCCCGAAAGTCGTGTGCCCATGAAGTCCTCACTCGATCGAGCGATCCCCAGAATGGACCGCTAGGTCCATAACACTACTGAGAATGGACCATCCAGTCCAGACGTTCGGTATTGTGGTCGGCGTGCCCGAGCAGAAGCTCACCCCCAAAGGCGCGGCGACAAGAGCGCGCATCGTCGCAGCGGCAACGGACCTCGTACTGGCACGTGGCGTCGGCGCAACAAGTCTCGACGACATTCGAGCGGGCACGATGACTAGCAAGAGCCAGCTCTTCCACTACTTCCCCGGCGGCAAGACGGAGCTCGTAGCAGCCATAGCGTCATTCCAGGGCGAACGGGTGCTCGACGCGCAGCGGCCCTACCTCGATTCTCTCGACAGCTGGGAGGCGTGGGAAGCCTGGCGTCAGGCCGTCCTGGCCCACTACGGCTCTCAGCCCCACTGGGGCTGCCCGATCAGCGCGTTGGCCCGCGAACTCATCGGCAGCGACCCGCTACACGCAGCCGAGCTCGCCGCGTATATGGATCGGTGGCTGGGATATCTGCGAACCGGACTTGGCCGCATGCGCGCTGCTGGCATCCTGCGGTCTGACGCGGATCCGAAGAAGCTCGCTCTATCCACCTTCGCAACGCTCCAGGGCGGACTCCTGCTCACCCAGACGATGCAGTCGCTGAAGCCTCTCGAGGCCGCGCTCGAAGGCGCACTCACGACGCTCCACGCTGCTCAATAAGAGAGCGGCTCGCGCTCCGCCCTCGGTAGCTTGCTTCTCATTGGGCAAGGTGGAAAGCCCATCGCCGAAGCCAGGAGTAGATGATGTCGAACTCGCCCGAAGATCACGATGCCTTTGCCGCTGCGGAGCGGCTCCTCGGCTTCCCACTCGTATTGCCATTGGGCCCCGGGGAACCACAAGTCAGCGAAGATTTTACGAGACTCGCGACGAGACATGCGTTCGGGGATTCCTGGACACGACCCGGCCTGGATACTCGCAGCCGGGCGCTGATCTCCGTGACGATTGCGGCCGTTCTCGGTACGCGCGAGCCGTTACGCGGACAGCTGAGGATCGCCCTGAACAACGGAGTGACGAAACAGGAGATCGTCGAGCTCTTCATTCACGTCGAAGCGTACGCGGGCTCCGCGAGAGCGTTCGACAGCTACGAGATCGCCAGAGAGGTCTTTGCCGAGAGCGCCGATAACGCATCCGAGTAGGCGGCATCGTCTCGGCACCGAACGATACGGCGCCCTATGCGGCACGGCGTCCGGAACCTCACCTCGGATAGGTTCTGGGAAACGTCCGGGCAGAAGACTCGAGGCCTGTGACGTGGTCTTCCGTCCAGGGAAACGTCCACTGCGTCTATGCAGTACGCCCCTGTATCTACCACCGGTTCAGATCGATCGCGGCAACTCCGCTGCGCGCGGTCTCCTTTCAAGTTTGAGACGACGTCAGCGAGTACGAGTGCAGAACTCCGTCCAGGCGTCCAACGCTTCAGCGGCATCCATAGCAGCCACCACGTGGCGCTGGAATCCAGCGGTATGAACGAGTCTCTCCGCCAGCCAATCAGGAACAGGCTCACGGACCGGGTCGGCAAGCACCTCGACACCGGCAAGGCGGCCGAGACGCGCGACGATTTCTGCCAGGTTCGCGACCTCGGGGTTGCTGTTCTCTATCACTCGCGCGGCAGCTTCGGCGTATACCTCACCGTCACTTCGCGCTCCCACAGCCCAGATCTCACAGATCTCCACATCTGTCGCCGTGATCCGGTAAACGATCCGCCAGGTATTTCGCCCTACTACGAGCTTGCGAAAACCTGTGAGCTCATCACCAAGGGGCAAGCCGACTTCGGGGTCGGTTTCGAGAACAAGGAGCTTCTTGAGCACCCGCGGTACTGCAGAGGGTCCTATGCGCCGGAGGTCATCGACGGCGGCAGCTGTGAAGACTATGCGCGGCTTGTCTTTATCAATCGACCGCCGCCCGGCGCGCCCTCTCCTCGTCAAGCAGGTTGCCTGCCTCAGTCTTGGTCGGGAAGGGCGTCGAGCTCCTCGCGCAAAAGCCCGAAGGCACCGAGCACCTCATCGAAGGGGACGCGCTCGCCAGAGTCGGTCGCTACGCGGGAGAGAACGAGCGCAAGGTCGCGGAGATCCGCTCGCGCCTGTTCGAGAGCTTCGATCCGGTCCATTCCGATCATCGCCGCGACAGGCTCGCCGTGTCGTTCGAGGATGATGTCAGCTTCGGATACCGCAGCGACGAGACCCGACACGCCTCGGCGTGTTGCTTCCGTGATACTCAAGCGAAGATCGACCGTGGGCACGGGCCAACTATACAGATTTCTATATAGCTCTGCAATGGTGGTCCCCACGAAGACGAAGGCCCGCGGGCTGGAGCCCCGGCGGAGGGCGCCGGTGGCTGAGTACTAGCAGTACTGCGAGGTCCGGCCGGCGAAGTCCTCGTGGCTCCAGGTCTCCGCCCGGGCGCGGGTGGCCAGGGGTTCGATCCGGGCGAGCAGGGAGGGGGGCCTTGAGCTCCCGGCACAGGTAGACGAGATCCCGGGCGCCGCTCACGCCGCACGGGTGACCCGGTCGTACACGGTTAGGTCGCGGGCCTCGACCTCGTCTGCGAACAGCCTCGGTGCACCCGCGAGCGCACGAGCAGCTCGCCTAGGCCAAAACCTTCTCGACGAGTACCGCGGACCTCGACTTCTGATAGTTGGCGTCTCCGGAGTAGGCGGCGACGATCGAGTGGGACCCGGCGGCGGCGTAGGCGATCTTGCACGTCGCTTTGCCGGTTGCTGCAGTTACCGCCACTGAGCCGCACCCGTGAATCGTCGTCCCTCCGCTGGTGAAATCGACCCTTCCGCCCCCAGGGTTCGGGCTCAGTTTGGCGGTGAAGGTGACAGTCTTTCGTTTGACAACCGGGTTGGCAGAGGCCGAAAGCGTGGTCTTGGTCGGCCCCGCTTTCACCTTCTCGGTCAGAACGGCCGACTTCGACTTCTGATAGTTCCCGTGCCCCGAGTAGGCAGCGAGGATCGAGTGCGATCCGATCACCCGGTAGGTGATCTTGCACCTCGCTTTGCCGGTGGCGGAGGCGACGGTTACCGAGCCGCACCCCGGTATTGTCGCGCCGCCGCTGGTGAAGTCGACCATTCCGCCTCCAGGATCCGGGGTCACCTTGGCGGAGTAGATGACGGCCTCGCCGGTGAGGACAGGGTTGGACGAGGCGGAGAGCACGGTGACAGTCGATTCTGAGGTGTACCCCCAGTTCCACGGGGCGTCCGTCACGCTGCCGCTGGCGTTGTCGCCTCCGAAGAGCATCACGAAGCGGCTCGCGGGGTCGTAGGCCATCGCCGTCCCGTCACGGGCACTGGGGCCCGATGCGCCCGTCGAAGTCCAGGTGGTCCCGCTCCAGATCCACGTTCCGTGTTCAAATCCGTCGACCCCGCCTCCTCCGAACTGGACGACGTTGCCCGTTGCCGGGTCGTAGGTCATCGAGCCGAGGTACGTGCCGGACGGGAGCGAGGCAGTCTTCTCGGTCCAGGTAGTTCCGTTCCAGGTATAGGTGCCGTTCGGAGGGCTGTCATGGAATGGCGCGAGCCCTGGAATGAGCACGAGGTTTCCGGTGGCCGCGTCGTAGGTCATCGATCCGTCGTAGCTGGAAGGTGGACTGTTGGGACAAACCGCCGGGCACCCATGAGTGTCGGTGGGATCGATCGCCTGAGTCCACGTAGACCCGTTCCAGGTCCAGGTATCGCTGCACGCGGTGCCGCAGCTGCCCTCCCCGCCGAATAGAACCATCTTGCCGGTGGCGCCGTCGAAGGTCATCGACGCGTTGCTACGAACTCCGGGCCCTGATGTCGAGACCTCGGTCCACGTCGAGCCGTCGAAGGTCCACGTGTCGCCGTTCGTATTGAACAGGACCATGTCGGAGCTGGCCGGGTCGTAGGCCATCGAGGCGAAGTAGCCCGCGTACTCGTCGCTCCCTCCGGGGCCCGGGGAACCGTAGGTCCAGCCGGAGCTGCTGAAGGTCTTGTAGGTGGGCTGAATGCCGAAGCCGGCGAGCGACCCGCCGTAAAGGATCATCTTCCCGATGGCGGGGTCGTAGGCCATCGACGCCCCGTACAGATTGGTCGGCGGATCGAAGTCGTCGCCAGGAAACATCTTGTTGTTCCATGAGGGTGACGGTGTGGCCGAAGCCGACGGCACGGCGAGCGGAGCAGCGACGGCGAGCAATCCCACGAGCGGCAGAAGGGCAGCGGCTCGGCGAAGCAGCCTGTGGCACCCCGGATTCACTAGGTGCCGGCGTCCGCTTGCCATGTTCGCCTCCGTTGACACAGATCGGGTACGAGAAGAATGTGAGGGAACGCGCCAGAACCTCAAGTCTCAGGACTCGCTCCGTTCGAACCTACACCCAGCTCGTCGTCCTGGACGACTCGATAGTGGGTGCGTGTGAACGGGAATCGTCGGCCGGCGCGATTCCCTTCACCGCCAACCCGGCGTGCGGCCGGCCTCCTCGATCCACTGACGCAGCTCCGGTCGCTGCGCCTCCTCCACAGTGGCCACCTTGATGTACCGGGTCCGGTCGGTAGTTCCGAGTGGCGGTGGGGAGTCGAAGTCTGCACCGCCGAGGAAGACGACATTTACCGAAACGTCGTAAGCAGCCAGCTCGATGACCCAGCCAAGTTCTGGAAGCCCGTAATAAGGCCTCTTCCACTTGACGGCAAAGTAAAGGCCCGGGATTGTCGCTCGGATCAACTCGTCCAAGCGCTGGACAATGGGCTGCAGATGCGGCATCTGGCGTCGGAAGCAATCGTCGATGTCGGAGTGGTTCGCCGAGGGCTCTGGCGGCTTTCGCCACGCATTTCCCTTGATTGCTTTTGGCATTGCGTGTCCTCCTCCGTCGAAGCCCCGGTGCGTGATCACCAAGATCTCCGATTCGAACGACCCTGTCAGTGTCGCCTGCCCCAGAATTACAGGAATGCCTGGTGCCCCGAGCTTCCCTCGCGTTTAGTCGTGCTCACTCATTTCTGGCGACCTCGGGTCCGGTGATCCGATTAAGGAGCGGGAAAGTCGAAGCGATGATCGGCTGGCCCGCCTCACCATGAGTCGAGAACCCGCGGTCGGCGACGAGGCGGACGGCGAGTACGGCATCTTCGTCTTATGGTGCTGTGAGGCGCACGCCAACGAAGGTGCCCAGGTAATCCACCCGATCCTGAACCAGCACCTGGCGGGCAACGTGCAAGCACCGCCAGACCGACGACTGTTCGAGGTTCTCTCGGATAGCGCCTGAAGCGGAGTGCGTCGACTCCGCCGTGATCCCGTGTGCGCCGAACCATCGACATGCACGCGGGGCTCCTAACGTTGGGTTGTGGGTCAACAGAGGTAGCGCAGGTATCCCCTACAACGCCGGGCCTAGGGCACACAGAACTACGTTCAACGCGACGCGTTAACGCCCTGCTCTACCACGATCACTACTTTCTTGAGACGTAGCGATGATTTGAGAAGGCGTAGGTCAGGTGGGTCACCCTCTGCGTCGGCTCTGCGCGGACCGGCTCCAGGGCCACGCAGCCCGCGTCCACGCCCTCGAACAGGCGGATTCCGGAGCCGAACACCACGGGTGAGAGCGCGATCGTGAACTCGTCGATCAGGCCGCCGTTCACGTACTCCAGGATCGTTGCGCCGCCGCCCGCGATGCGGACGTCCCGGTCGCCGGCGGCCTCGCGGGCCTGGTCGAGCGCGGTGTCGATGCCGTCGTTGACGAAGTGGAAGGTGGTCCCGCCCGGCCGCTCGCAAGGGTCACGCTTCTCGTGCGTCACGACGAAGACCGGCGTATGGAACGGCGCCTCCTCCGGCCACGCCTGCTCGCCGAGGTCGAACATGCGCTTGCCCATCACGCTCGCGCCGCTGCGCTCGAACGTCTCCCGCACGATGTCGTTCTCGCGCCTTCCTCGCCGCCCTCGCCGAGCTTCAGGTTCTCCCGGAAGAACCGCTGCGGGAATATCCACTGCTGCAGTTCCGTCCACTGCGCCATCCAGCGCTGCGCATCCGGGTCGTCCATGTGCTCCTCGGGCGCGACGAACCCGTCCAGCGACATCGTCACGCTGAAGAACACTTGCCCGGCCATCAGTCCTCAACTCCCTTCCGAACGATCTCGGTGACGTAGGCAGCCAGGTTGCTCAGCGTCTGCTGGCCGCCCTCGATCGCGTGGTACTTCTCGACCGCCTCGTCGCGCAGCTCCTTGGTGGGGAACACCGCACGCATCTCGATCCGGGTCGCCGCGCCGTCGGGCGCGAACGTCAAGACCGACTGAAAGGCGTTCGGGTCGCCGCGGGACTCACCGTGCAGCAGCGCGATCCGCTCCGGCGGGGCGATCTCGGTCCAGGAGATCCACTCCTCGTAGTCCGTCCCGTCCGGTCCGTGCATGACGAAGTCCCACTCCCCGCCGACGCGGAACTCGAACGCCCGCGTGGTGGTGGTGAACCCGTCCGGGCCCCACCACCGCGACAGGTGCCGCACCTCGGTGAACGCCTCGAACACCAGCTCCCGAGGCGCACTGATGACCCGGGAGATCACGATCTCGCGGTCGGCCGTCGCGGACTGCGCCGGCGCTCCTCGTCCCGTAGCGCTCATCAGCTACTCCTCCTACCTTGCCTGCTTGAGGTCCTGCACGTACTCGTCCAGCCGGTCAAAGCTCTCGTTCCAGAACGGCTCGAACCCGCCGGTCCACTCGTGAACCGGTCGCAGCCCGCGGGCGTCAAGGCCGTACAGGCGTTGCTTGCCTGCCTTGCGGTCCCGAACCAGTCCGACCTCCCGGAGCACCCGCAGGTGTTTGGACGCCCCCGGCTGGGTCATCCCCAGCTCCTGGGCCAATTCGGTCACCGGCCCCTCACCCGCCCGCAGCAGCACCAGGATCTCCCGGCGCTGCTGTTCGGCGATCGCGTTGAAGACGTCCGACGTCGTCGCAGCTCTTGCCATGGCGACAATCATATTCCGATATCGGCATATGTCAAGCCGGGAGGAATCAGGCGCGTCTTGTCAGATGACGATCGTGACCCTTGTCACGCGCGCTCTAGCCGGTGATATCAGGTGGCTCAAGGCGCCTCAGATGGCCTGGGATCGAGGCTCAACGAACGTGAGTTGATGCAGTACCGCTGGCCGGTCGGCCGCGGCCCGTCGTCGAACACGTGCCCGAGGTGCGAGCCGCAGGCCCGGCAGACCACTTCGGTCCTCTCCATCCCGAAGGCCCGATCCCGGTGGAGCTCGACGGCGCGGGCGACGGTGGGCTCGGTGAAGCTCGGCCAGCCCGTACCCGAGTCGAACTTGGCGTCAGAGCTGAACAGCTCCGCCCCGCACGCCGCGCAGCGGTACATCCCGTCGATGTGGCAGTCGAAGTACTGACCGGTGAACGCGGGCTCCGTGCCGGCCTTGCGCAAGACTCGGTACTGCTCGGGGGTCAAGCGGTTGCGCCACTCATCCTCGGAGCGCGCCACCTCGCGTGGATTCTCCTGCTCGCTCCTCGCGGCTTTGGAAGTTCGAAGTCGGAACATGTCATTCAGTCTTGCTCACCAGCTCAACCGTTACGTCGAGCGGCTCGCTTTATGCTCCCCAGATGCCCGATGTCCCCTCTCGAGCGCGCTAGGCAGAGCGGTCCCCGTGCGTCAGCGCATGTCGGGCCTGACGCCGGGTTCGGCGCAGACCGAGCTGTTGATCGGCGAGGTGTTCGGTGGTGCTGCCCAGTCCGCACCCAATCGGGTCGCGGTGTCGCTCGGCGAGCGGTCGCTCACCTTTGGCGAGATCGATCGGTCGTCGAACCGGCTGGGACGCGGGCTGCGCGATCTCGGCGTCGGCCTCGGTGGGCGCGTCGCGGTCGTCGGGGCGACGAACCTCGATCTCGTCTCGCTCTTCGCGGCCACGGCCAAGCTCGGCGCCGTCTACGCCGCGATCGACCCGCGACTCGAGGTCCCGGCGCTGGTCGACCTGCTGGCCGTAGCCCGTCCGTCGGTGGTCGTCATCGACGACGAGCGAGCCACCTGGTCCGGGGATCTCGCAGCCGCGCTCGACGCTCCCGCCATCGGACTCGCACGACTGGTCCGCAGCAGCGCCGGGGACGACGACGGCGAGCTCTCGGTCTCCGGGCTGCGGGAGCTCGACCCTCAATCGCTCTTGTTCTCCTCGAGCGGCACGGGCCGGCCGAAGGCCGTCGTGCTCTCACACAGGGCGCAATACCTGAGGACCCAGCTCGGCGCGCCCCGGAGCCGTGACGAGAGCGGTGTGCTCGTACCCGCTCGGCGATCCCATCGCGTGGGAGATCATTCTCCGCCAGTGGCATGCGCGCGCCCACGTGGCGCTCCTCGACGCTCACGACCCGTCCGCCCTCTGCGATGCTGTCGGGCGCCACGGGGCCGCACATGTGACCGCGTCGCTTTCGTTCTTGCGCGAGACGCTTGCCTTCGTGGCCTCTGACCGCGACAAGGCGTCGCAGCTCGGCTCGCTCCGACGCATCGACGTCGTTGGTGCCGCCCTTCCCAGCCAGATCCTGGACACGATCGCCTCAGTGCTCCCCCGGGTCCGCCTCCGACTCGTCTACCGCCGTGCAGAGGCGGGCGACCTTGCCTGCGCTGAAGGCCCCGACCTCCGCGCTAAGCCCGGCAGCTGCGGCATTCCATCTTCGTTCGCCGAGGTGAGAATCGAGCGAACCGGTGAGTTGTGCGTGCGCGGACCGCTCCTGTTCGACGGCTACTTCGACGACGCAGACGCAACCGCGGCCGCGGTCGTCGACGGCTGGTACCACACCGGCGACGTCGGCGAGATCGACGGCGAGGGTTGGCTGACGATCCTCGGCCGGGTCCGCGACGTCATCCGGACACCTTCCGGCGGGGTCGTCCCGATCGAGGTCGAGACCGGATCGCGAGCCACGTCGGCGTCGGCGACGTGGCCGTCGTAGGCCTGCCCGACGGAGATCTCGGGCATATGGTGTGTGCGGTTGTCGTCCCGGCGCCCGGGCACGACCCCCCGTCGCTCGCCCCGACCTCCGATCGTTCTGCGAGAGCCGCATCGAGTCGTTCAAACGACCAAACCGGCTGATCGTCGTCGACGCCATCCCGCGAACCGAGGTGACAAATCAGGTGAAGCGTCCCCTGCTCAGCGAGCAGCTGGCAGCTCAGCCACTCGGCGGGTAGTCGGCCATCCGGCAAGGGATGTCCGCATCCTCGTTGAGGCGCCAGCTCGCGCAGATGCGGTGGTAGCCGTCGGCGATCGTGAGTGGTGCCGCGCCCCGGCAGATGACCCCTGACGAGGAGGACCGGCGGAGCCCTACTCCCATTTTGACCTTCTTCAGGTCGGAGGCGACGTGAGGGTTGTCCGGCGGAAGCAGCGGCAGGTTACTGGCGCGGAGGAGATCCTTGGCCTGCCAGTGCCCGATCGGTGCGGCTCGAAGCTCCTCGACGAGCCTGTTGACAGAGCCCTCAGGCAGGATCAGCGACAGGTAGCTCGCGGCCGCTGGATAATCGTGCTCGTCCGGCTCTTGCTTCCAGTGCTCTTTGTCTGACATGGCGCCTTCCCTTCCCCATCGGTTCGTCCGGCCGGCACTTTGTCGCCCCCACCACCGACCTTCGTCGGTTCACGCCGCCGGCGTTTCGTCTGTTCACGCCGCCGGCGCGTTGTTGGTCCGCCCCACCGGCGGCAGCCCTGCCTCCAGCTACGTCGCGACGACGCCGGCTTCCTCCAAAGCCTGACGCTCGAACTGGGCTGTCGGTAAAGCTCCGCGTAGACGCCGTTGGCCGCCAGGAGCTCCTCGTGGCGTCCCCGCTCCACTATGTGGCCGTCGGCCACGACGAGAAGCTGGTCGGCCCCGCGGACCGTCGAGAGGCGGTGGGCAATGACGATGGACGTCCTCCCCTGCAGTGCCGTGTGGAGCGCGCGCTGCACAGCCGCTTCGGATTCCGAGTCGAGGTGGGCGGTGGCTTCGTCGAGGACAACCACGTCCGGCGCCTTGAGGAGAAGACGGGCGAGCGCGATGCGCTGTTTCTCGCCGCCCGACAGCCGATAACCCCGGTCGCCGACAACTGTGTCGAGGCCGTCGGGCAGCGACTCGATGAGCGGGAGGATCTGCGCCCCCTCGATGGCGTCGTGGAGCTCCTCGGGGGTCGCGTCGGGTTCGCGGTAGAGCAGGTTCGCGGTGGATCGTCTCGTGGAAGAGGTGCCGCATCCTGGCTGACTACGCCGATCGAAGACCGCAGGGAAGCGAAGGTGGCATCGCGTACGTCGACGCCGTTCAGGCGGACTGCGCCGCTTCGCACGTCGTAAAGGCGCGACACGAGACTGCTGATGGTGGTCTTGCCTGCGCCGGACGGACCGACGAGGGCCACGAGCTGGCCTGGTTCGGCCCGGAAGCTGACGTCGAACAGGACCTGGCTGGACGGGGTCTGGTCCAAGACGGCGACGGACTCGAGCGAGGCCAGCGACACCTCCGAGGCC
>CAVPFA010000003.1:0-2189169 GCA_963703655.1 uncultured Acidimicrobiaceae bacterium
CGAGAAGGCCAATGTCCATGTCGATTGGCGGCGTCATTGACATTTTGCGGTGCGACGCCGCAAAGGCAAGGCCGGTCCGCGGGATTCATAGCGCGATGTTCAAGCAAATCCTGATTGCCAATCGCGGCGAGATCGCCTGCCGCATCATCAAGACCGCCCGGCGCATGGGCATCGCCACCGTCGCGGTCTATTCCGAGGCCGACCGTGACGCGCTCCATGTCGAGATGGCGGACGAGGCGGTCGTGATCGGGCCGCCGCCGGCGGCGCAAAGCTATCTGGTCATCGACAAGATCGTTGCCGCCTGCAAGGCGAGCGGCGCCGAAGCCGTGCATCCGGGCTATGGCTTTCTCTCCGAGCGCGAAGCATTTGCCGAGGCGCTGGCCAAAGCCGGCATCGTCTTCATCGGGCCGAACCCCAAGGCCATCGCCGCCATGGGCGACAAGATCGAAGTCCAAGAAGCGCCGCCGCCGCGGCCAAGGTCTCGACCGTGCCCGGCCATCTCGGCGTCGATCGAGGACGACGAAGCAGGCGGACAAGATCGCCGACGAGATCGGCTATCCGGTGATGATCAAGGCCTCCGCCGGCGGCGGCGGCAAGGGCATGCGCATCGCGCACAGCCGCGCGCGAGGTGGCGGACGGGTTCGCCCGCGCCCGCTCGGAGGCGAAATCGAGCTTCGGCGACGACCGCGTCTTCATCGAGAAATTCATCACCGATCCGCGCCACGTCGAAATCCAGGTGTTCGGCGACAAGCACGGCCATGTCATCTATCTCGGCGAGCGCGAATGCTCGATCCAGCGCCGCAACCAGAAAGTCATCGAGGAATCGCCGAGCCCGCTGCTCGACGAAGCAACGCGCAAGAAAATGGGCGAGCAGGCGGTCGCGCTGGCCAAGGCGGTCGGCTACGACAGCGCCGGCACCGTCGAATTCGTCGCCGGCGCAGGACCGCAGCTTCTACTTCCTGGAGATGAACACGCGGCTGCAGGTCGAGCATCCGGTGACCGAGCTGGTCACCGGCATCGATCTGGTCGAGCAGATGATCCGCGTCGCCGCCGGCGAGCCGCTCACGCTCAAGCAGAGCGACATCAAGCTTCACGGCTGGGCGGTCGAGAGCCGCATCTATGCCGAGGACCCGTATCGCAATTTCGCGCCGTCGATCGGCCGGCTGGTGCGCTACCGGCCGCCGGCCGAAGGCGAGCATGACGGCGTGACGGTGCGCAACGACACCGGCGTCACCGAAGGCGGCGAGATTTCGCTCTATTACGATCCGATGATCGCCAAGCTCGTCACCCACGCCAAGACGCGCGCGCGGCGATCGACGCCCAGGCCGATGCGCTCGACGCCTTCACCATCGAGGGCATCCGCCACAACATTCCGTTTCTCGCCGCGATCATGCAGCATCCGCGCTGGCGCGCCGGCAAGCTCTCGACCGGCTTCATCGCCGAGGAATTTCCGCGCGGTTTTGAGCACACGCCGCCGACCGGCGCCATGGCGCGCGCCATCGCCGCGGTCGCCGCGGCCATCGATCATGTGCTCGGCGAGCGCAAGCGCCGGATCTCCGGCCAATTGAACACCACGCTGACGCGGGAGCGCCGTCGCGCGGTCTGGCTCGGCCCGGACGAAATCCAGGTCGACGTCGAGCACGACGGCGACGCGATCGCGGTGACTTTCGAGGACGGCGCGATCCACGAATTGTCCTCGCCATGGATTCCCGGCCTGCCGGTGTGGCCGGGCACGATCGACGGCGCGCCGGTCGCCATGCATGTGCGCATGATCCCCAACGGTTTCGAGCTCGCCTATCGCGGCATCGAGGTCAAGGCCTTCGTCTATACCGAGCGCGAGGCGCGCTACGCGCGCCTGATGCCGGTGAAGAAGCTCTCCGACAGCGGCAAGGCGGTGCGCTGCCCGATGCCGGGCCTCGTCGTTTCGCTCGCCGTCGCCGAGGGCCAGGAGGTCAAGGCCGGCGAGACGCTGGCCGTGGTCGAGGCCATGAAGATGGAAAACATCCTGCGCGCCGAACGCGACGGCACCATCAAGAAAATCCGCGTCAAGCCGGGCGACAGCGTCGCGGTCGACGCGGTGATCATGGAATTCGCCTGAGAGCGGGCGCCGAATCTGGCATCATGCCGGCGTCGCCGGGACCGACCAGCATGCAGGCACTGCGCTTTCTGTTCTCGCCGACCGGACGGCTGGGGCCGCAAGCCTTCGCTGTTGCGGCGATCGCGGCTATATGCGGCGGGCGCGGCGTCGCAATTGCTGACGGTGCCGGACATCGTTGCGCGAACCGGACTGTGGCCGTTCGTTGCCGCGCAAGCGGTGCTGATCTGGATCTGGTTCGCGCTGCACGCCAAGCGGCTGCACGATGCCGGCCGCTCGACCGGCCTCGCGGCCGGTGCCGCTCTGCTTTACGCGCTTTCGGTCGTGCTGCTGTTGATCGTGGCGACGGCGTTCTTCACCACGTCGCCCAGTGCAGCGACCGGCGCGAACCCGACGGCGCGCTTGGGCTCATTCTGACTGCTCTCGATTGTCGCGACCCTGGCCGGTTCGTCGAGCTACGATCTCGGCTGGTTCGTCGTCGCGATCCTGATGGCGTTGGCGTTCCTGCCCGTCGTCGTGGCGGTCGCCGTCACGCTGTGGGCGGCGACGCGGCCAAGCGCGGTCGAGCGCCAGTCGTGATGCTGCACTTCGCTTACGGCTCGAACATGCATCGCGACGTCATGCGCAAGCATGCGCCGGCGGCGGAGCCGATCGGCGTCGCCGCGCTCGCCGATCATCGCTTCGTCATCACCGCCGACGGTTATGCCTCGGTCGAGCCGGCGCGCGCGCAGACGGTGCACGGCGTGCTGTGGCGGCTCACGCCGCGCGACCGCGTCACGCTCGATGCCTGGGAGAACATCGCCGGCGGGCTCTATCGCGCCGAGACTTTGCCGGTTCGTCACGCGGGCCGGCTGCGGCCGGCGCTGGTCTATGTCGCGCGGCCGCGGCGTACGGGACAGCCCAAGGCCGGTTATATGGAGCTTGTGGTCGCGGCGGCGCGCGCCTGGCACTTGCCGGCCGACTACATTGCCTCGTTGCAGCACTGGCTGCCGCGGCGCCCGCTCGGCGCCGGCACTCGCAAGCTTGGAGACTTCGCGTGGACGTGATGCGGCATGTCGTCGATCCGCGGCCGCGTGCAGGGCGTCGGCTTTCGCGCCTGGACCGAATACACGGCGCTCGAGCGCGGCCTGCAGGGCTGGGTGCGCAATCGCCGCGACGGCGCGGTCGAAGCGCTGTTCGTCGGTCGCCGGACGTCGTCGCCGCGATGATCGCAGCATGCGATCAAGGTCCGCCCGGCGCGCGCGTCGACGGCGTCGATCAGCGCGACGGCACGGCTCGAAGAGCTCGCGCTGCGCCGGCGCGACGAATTGTTCTCGGTGCTGCCGACGGCTTGATCGTCGATGGTCGGCGCCGAACAGCGGCTCGAACGCGCGCGCAACGCCATGTCGACCTCCGGCATCGACGCCGTCACGCCGAGATCGGCCAGCGAGGTGACGCCGTAGCGCGGATCGGACACGCCGCACGGCACGATGCCGGAAAAATGCGAAAGCTCCGGCTCGATATTGAGCGCAAAGCCGTGCAGCGTCACCCAGCGCTGCACGCGAATGCCGATGGCGGCGATCTTGTCCTCGAATCCGTCGCCCTTGTCCGGCCGCCGCACCCAGACCCCGATGCGGTCGTCGCGGCGCTCGCCGCGCACGTTGAAGGCGGCGAGCGTGCGGATGATCCATTCCTCGATGGTGGCGACGAAGCGGCGCACGTCCGGCGCGCGGCGCTTGAGATCGAGCATGACATAGCCGACCCGCTGGCCGGGCCCGTGATAGGTGAACTGGCCGCCGCGTCCGGCGGTGTGGACCGGGAAAGCGCGCCTCGATCAGTTGCTGCGGCTGCGACGAGGTGCCGGCGGTGTAAAGCGGCGGGTGCTCGAGGAGCCAGACCAGTTCGCGCGCTTCGCCGCGCGCGATCGCTTCGGCGCGCGCGTCCATGGCGGCGAGCGCGGCGTCGTAGGCGACGCGTCCGTCGCTCACGCGCCATTCGACCGGCGGCGCGCCGGCTGGCGGCAAAAGCCCGATCGTCAGGTCGCCGCGCGTGTTAACCACCTGGTAACCATGGCATGGCCATAGAATATAGGAGCAAAGCTTAAGCGACAAAGCGGGGGCATCTTGCCGACACTCGACAATGTCTCGATCGACATCGCGGTGGTGCTCGGCACGACCTCCATGCCGATCCATCAGGTGCTGCGTCTCGGCCGCGGCGCCATCATCGAGCTCGACGCCTCGGAGGACGATGAGGTCCGCATCCTCGCCAACAATCTGCCGGTGGCCAAGGGCACGGTGATCGTCAGCGGCAACAAGATCGCCGTCGAGGTCAAGCAGCTGTTGCCGCGCTCGCCCGAGGCGACCTGAGCGCTTCGCCGGCCTCACCGCCGGGCCTTGTCCCGCTATAACCTAGCTGTTACATCCGCGCCGTCGCGCCGGCCTGGCGCGCGTTCCACCCACATGCGGCCGTGGCGGAATTGGTAGACGCACTAGCTTGAGGTGCTAGCGGGGCAACCCGTGGAGGTTCGAGTCCTCTCGGCCGCACCAAAAAACAGCGATAACAACCTGATCTTTCTTGGCATTTTTCCTTGTCGCCCTCACCCAGCCGCAACACTTTCGATTTTGAGGCGCTTGGCTTGTTCACAAAACGATCTGGGCAGATTTTGAGGGGCTAATCGGAACCCGCGGAAATCACGGCCGGACGCAAATCGCCCGGCCGTGCGATCGGCGTATAATCAGCCGACCTAGTGGGCTCCGAACGGGTTCGCCGTCATCCCCACCACCGCGCTTGATCCGCCCCACAGTGCGGCTTCTCCTGCGGTCCCCGCGCTTATCGGGTCCGGGTCCCCATCAACGGCAATGCCGATACGCCTTGTGCTCAGGGCCGCATGACTTAGGCCGCAGCTGTTTCGATTTCTGCAAGCTTTTGGAATTCGGTTAGTATGTCGCGGTGATGCTGCGCCAGGTAGCGCACCACTCGCGCATTACCGAGCAATTTTCCGACGTAACCGTTGCTCAAAACGAGATCGAGGTGATCGGCGCCGTATGACTTTTCGGCGATCCTAAATTCGCGCTGCAAGCTGACGGATTCCCTTTCCATCATTGCAATTTGCTCGTCGCTTAATCCTCGTACACGCTTGGGCTTATCCGACTCGACGAGCTGGGCCTGAGGGGTCGCAGCCACTAACGACCTAGCATAACTCATAGTGAACTTGTTCATCGCCACCATCAGATCAGCCGCCTCGATTTGGCGCAGGGGTACCATCTTCCGCAATTCTGCAAATGTAGGGATCGCAATGTGTTTGTCTTTGAGTATGTCGGCGACCTCCGGACATATTCCTTCGAGAAGCCGTCGTTTTCGAACGATGCTTGTAACGTCGACGTTGAGTGCCTTTGCAATTCGCTCCTCAGGGACACCTCGTTCGATCGCCTTCACGATCATCCTATGCTCCTGGATTAGCGGCTAGGCGATTGACGCGCTTATTGTAGGTGAATGCCTCATCATCTGTTGAAATAATGCAGGTCACCTCGCTTTCACCGAGATCTTTGAGAACATCAATACGTAAATGCCCGTCAAGCAGAAGGTATTTGCCTGGGTCGTCGCGATCGCGGGCCACCACGGGAGGTTCGATAATCCCCACTTCACGGATTGACGCTGCGACCCGTGCGTATTTTGGTGATTTTTTGATTTCGGCCGAGATTAGTTTCAAAGGCTGGATCTGGCTAATTCCAATACGTAGCGTTGCCTCTTCGAAAGCCATTGCCACTGTTGGGGTTGACGCGCGACGAGGCATGGTCAGGCCTGTGCTCCCGCCTCGATGCGTGTGGCTAGGTTTCGAGGAAGCGTATCAAGCCCTTCAGCTCGCAGGAGGGTGACAAAGTTCTCATCGACGAACAGCTTTCGTAGAGCTTCCGCCACGAAAACAAGTCGACCACGAGTATTTTCAGCCTTCCGGATCAAAAGCCGCTTGCGATCGACATCCTCCTGATAGGCTCGGATTAGCGCATTTGACGATAGCGGTCGCTGACGTTTTCCGTTTTGAGCACCGTTTATTCTGAGACCTTTGCCTCGCCGCTGCCGCTGTTCGACCAATCGCCTGGCTGCAATCAGCCTATGACCGCGCAATAGCTTCTTTTCGTACGCCTGTTGAAGGATCGTTTGCGTCTCGGCATCGGTGGCCGTTGCAATGTCAACTGCAATGCTGACGGGAATCTGGCCGGCTTCGACAGCTCGTAGTAATCGAAGTTCGCCGTTCTGCAGCAGCCTGAGTACGGCTTTGACGTATTCGATCGTGAGGCCCGTCTTGCGGGCAATTGTGGTGTCGTTATATCCGCGCTGTTTCAATCCCTGAATGTCGTGAAGCAGATCAATGGCTCGATGCTGACGGCGTGCGATGTTTTCTACGAAACTCATCACCATACAGTCTTCGTTGTCCGCGACGATTACGATGGCTGGAATCTCACGCTGGTTGAGCGCTTGATACGCTTCTAACCGACCCTGACCGCACACAAGGTTGTATCTTGGGCCGTCGGGATCTTCCCGACGGGTGACTGTGATTGGCCGCTTCAGGCCAATCTCCGCGATGTTCTCTGTGATTTCCTTGAAGACTTTCTTGTTGCGAACACGCGGGTTGATCACCGTTATGCGGTCGACTGGTATCATTTCCACCGGTTGACTCTCAGGCATGACGTTCATGCGGCCTCCTGGAGCGTTGCTCGTGCTGCCATTCCGAAAAGTGGATCAAGGGTTTCGAATCGATAGGCGTCGAGGTAAACACCGTTATTTTCCGCAAGCCGGAGGCGAGCGGACGTCATGTCGATCCGAGGTAAGAGGTAGTAGTCGAGAGCCCTTTGATTGGGTCCATCCATGCGAACCGCTATGGTGATGTCGGGCCACAAACCAGTATCGAACCGAATCTGCCAGCGGAGTGAGCCCGCTGAGGTCGCCCGGCACCGGACTACGACAATCGATGCAGTGAACTCACGGTTGATTGTTAGCAGATCGGTTGTCGCATCCTGCTCAACGTGACCCCCAGCGACCTGAATTCCTCTCACCGTGTCTGTGACAATCTGCGGATATAGACGACGCAGTACGCGGTTAATTTCGATGTACCGATAGTCGCGATCCGGTGTGAATCCGATCAGTTCGTACGCCCGCAACAAGCTCCCAAACCGGTGCTGGTAAGCGCTACTGGAGGGAAGTCGCTCGGTTTCATCAATGATAAGGCCAGAAAGGTATCCGCGTTCCTGCAACAATTGTTGGAGGCCAGTTAGCATTTCCGCATCGGAGAGACGGTGTGATCGCTCCCGAATGATGGCCTGCGCAGTGTCGAAGAGAGGCTTGTCAACGATGGCGTCGAATGCATTTTCTGAGCGAATCCACATATCGGGGCTATTGTGAACTCGCTTCCTCTTCAACTTGAACGATGCGCGGTTCCAGACATTATTTCCAATGTATTTCTCGTTGATCAGAACTTGGTGAACTGTACCGCGTGTCCAAGCTCGGCCAAGATCCGTAGTAATCCCGCGCTGATTCAAAAAATCGGCAATCTCGCGTTCGAGCCTTCCTTCTTTAACAAACGAGCGATAAATCCAGCGGACTATTTCGATTTCGTTCGGTGGTCCTGGAATCAGCACAACACGATCAGTTTGGATGCTCTTATGCTCGCCCCTTGCCAGTTCGGCTTTTGCGACACCCGTCTGGTCAATTAAACGCCGTCGTAGTCCATATCCAGGCGGACCGCCTTGGCGATAGCCAAGTTCAATTAGGCGGCATTGTCCGGTGAAAACTTTGACTGAGAGCTCGCGACTGTACTCCCCCGCCATTGCGCGCTTAACGCCCTTGACGATCGTAGAGACCGGACTTCCATCATTTTCGAACTGCTCAGCGCAGTATTGCACGCTGATATCGGCGCGCTTGCAGATGTACTCGTAATAGGCACTCTCGTCCGCATCCTGAAATCTTCCCCAGCGGCTGACGTCGTAGACGAGTATTGTCTCGAAATGGGCATTTCCAGTTTGCACGTCATCGATCAGACGCTTAAGTGCGTCGCGACCATCGAGACTAAGACCGCTTTTTCCCTCGTCGGCGTAAGTGCAAACTATCTGCATGCCTCGCTGAGCGGCGTATCTTTGCAGCGCTTCGGACTGATTTTCGGTTGAGTATTTCTGGTGGTCCGTGGACATCCGGACATATTGCGCGGCGCGAACCGGCAGAGCGCTGATTTCGCCGCTTCGGCCTGCACGCGACACGTGTTCCATTTCCACTGCTAACGATCCCGAACTTCGAGCCGCCGGCCGAGCGTCAAAGGGACATTCATGCCCAACCCCGGCAGTCGAGCACTGACCGTCACCTTCCTATTAATTCCGTATGGCAACCTCACCATAACCGCGGAGGGTCGGCAGAATGTTGCCGAAAAAGGGCATAGTTTTTCCAAACGGCGAAAATCTTGGGCCGTATTCCCGGGCAATGGCTTATGCTTTGAAATGCGAACTGGGTTCCACTCATCAGGCCGTCAAAATTATTATGGGATGGACCGGTGCTGGTGAGCGGACGGTCAAGAATTGGCTTGCCGGAATTAGCGGTCCAAGCGGTCAGCACATTGTCGAACTGATACGGCATTCCGACAGCGTACTGACAGTCTTATTGACGTTGGCTGGACGCGAAGAGGCTGTAGCTATGCAGGCGTTGGTCGATGCGAGAAATAAGCTCGCGGATACCGTAGAGAGCATCGACACGTTAATGGGAAAGGTCGACCATAATCGGTGATGGTTACCTTAATCTCGTAACGGAAATAAGCAGCAACATGAGGTGCAAGGGGTGTCGAGTTCGGCCCTACGCGAGCGGCAGCATTTAGGCTGCCGGTGCGTATTGTTCGATCTTCTTGATCTGCGACGCGATATGGTCCTCTGCCGTCTCAAGATCGAATTGCGCCTGGATATTCATCCAAAATGCGGGCGTCGTTCCGAAGAACTTGGCAAGCCGGAGTGCAGTATCGGCCGTAACCGGCGTATCCCCGCGTGCCAACCGCTCAATTCGTGTTCGCGGCACACCAAGCTTTGCCGCCACGCTGTAAGGCGTGAGCTTCATCGGCGCCAAAAACTCCTCGCGCAAAATCTCGCCTGGATGCACTGGCGCAAGCTTTTTAGCCATCTATCGCTCCATTTTCATATGTCTCAGTCGTGGTAGTCGACTATGTCAACCTCTTCCGGTCCTTGCTCCGTCCATTTGAAGAGGATCCGCCATTTGTCGTTGATGCGAATTGAGTGCTTACCCTTAAGGTCGCCTTTCAATTCTTCCAACCTGTTGCCAGGTGGGCTTTTCAAATCCTCCAGCTTCTGTGCTCCGTTGAGCATCACAAGTTTGCGTCGGGCAATGTTCGCTATGTCGGCCGGAAACCCCTTCGGTACTTTCCGTTGGGTATGGATCACCTCGGCATATTTGCCTCGGTAGCTCTTGATCATGGCGTAACGTATCATGCTATGATACGTTACGCAAGGGTGTAATGCGGAGCGTGAGCCGGCGGATTATTTTTGCCACCGGAATTGCCACCGGACAGGCTGTGATTGGTCAGAACGGCATGGGACAGCCAGAGTTTATGTGCGGGCCGCGATTTTCGGCTGTCTTGATTGCCAACAGTCCTCACCCGGCTCCCAAATGTCATCATTGGGATGACCCCTGTTCAAAAGGCTGGTCGCGACTAAAAAGCCTTGACAACCCTGCGGGGCATTGCGCAGCCTTTTCGCGTCATGGGCAAAAGTTCCAGGTCAGCAGACGCCATCGATGGGCATATCGGCTTCCGCATGAAAAGCCGTCGTGAAGCGCTTGGCATGAGCCAATATCAACTCGGCGACGCGATCGGCGTGACCTTCCAGCAAGTCAGCAAATACGAGAGCGGCACCGATCGTATCGGCGCCGGCCGGCTGTTTGAGGCCGCCGTTGCGCTTGGAGTTGCGCCGCAGTTTTTCTTCGAAGGGTTGAAGATGGGCGGGGGTGGTCGAACGATCGTAACCGAGTCCTTCTGTCGATCCCTCAGCTTTGCAAGAACGCTAGAAGTGGTCCAGCAAGTCGACACGGCGAAACCAGGCTTGCGCAGGCTTGAATGTACGGTGCGGGAGGCATTTAAAATTCATTAGCGCGTGCAAGGGGACATTTGCGCCCGCACCTTCCGCCTATCTCGTTGATGTAGGCTGATTGTCCTACATCTCTCGGCCGCACCAGTCTGCGAGCTTCGGCTCGGCAAGCCAAAAGACGAAGATGGACTGACGACGCGGCTCGCTTGCCGCGGCTCAGTGCGCCGGCGTCGCCATGGCGGCCATCGGCGAGAGAAGCTCGGCGTGTTGTCCGGCGGCCGGATGCGCGCGCGCGTGGCGAGGGACGCTGAGACGGGCGTGCCGCGCGCGGCCATGGTGCGGCTCGCTCTGGTCGTTTAAGTCATTCGCTGTCGCGCTCCGCTGCGGCTCGAGCGCCGCGTCGGCAATCTCCCGCTCCTGCACCGGCCAACCGATATCGAGCAGGCTCGGCGCCGGGAGCTGCGCGGTGGAGGAGGGCATCGCCACCAGAGCTTGATAGGGCCACGGCGAGGTTGCGGTGCCGGCTTCGATGGATGGCTGGTCGACTTCGATATCTGCGGTGCTCGCCGTGCGGGTCAGCGCGTAATCCGGATCGAAAGCGCCTTCATCGGGCGTTGGCAGCTCGATCGCCCCGGACGTCGGGCTATCGGCGAGTTTCGGCCACGCCGGCCCATTGCCGCTGTCGTCCATCACGGTTTGCCCGGCCATCGACCACGCCACCGTCCATAGCGACCGTCCGGCAATCGGCCCTGGCGGCACCGTCGCCGATGGCACCACCTGCACGATGCGGAAGCCTTTGTCCTTTAACGCCTTGAGCAGGCCGGGCAGCGCCGCGACGGTCCAAGGGTGGATGTCGTGCAGCAGCAGCATGCCTTTGCCCTTGGCTTCGAGCCGGCTCATGGCGCGGGCGATGATTTGCGACGGCGAGATGTGGCGGTGCCAGTCGTCGGCCACGGTGTCGGTCGAGAACACGACCAGCGAACGCGCGGCAAGCTCGCTCTCGACGACGTCGGTGCGCCCGAAACCCGGGATACGGAAAAATGGCGCCAGCCCGCCGCCTTCACCGAGCGCCGCGTTCACGTTGTCGATGCCGGCATCGATCTCCCATCGTATCTTCTCGTCCGATATGCGGTCGAAGCGGAGCGGATGATCCTGGCTGTGCGAACCGATCGTGTGGCCCTCGTCGTGAACGCGGCGCGCCACGGCGGGATAGGCTTTGGCCATTTCGCCGACCAGGAAGAACACCGCTTTCACGCACTGCGACGCGAGGATATCGAGCACCTGGCTGGAATAGGGCGGCAGCGGGCCGTCGTCGAAGGTCAGCACGACCTCATGATCGTCGAGCGGCACCGTCTGCTGATAATTCAGCGTGCCGAGGCGCTGATAGTCGTTCGGATCGATGGTGATCACGCGGCTGGTGCCGATGGCGTCGGGATGGCCCGGGCAGTCCTGCGCGCGCGCGACCGACCCGGCGCCCAGCGTGACGCCGACCACCGCGCTCAAAACCGCAGCGCTCAAGATTGCCCTTGTCTTATACATTTCCTCAGTCCCGGCCTCCCGATAGCCGCAAACCGCTGGTCCCTCAAAGGCGACCTTACCCACCTCGTCCCTGAACCGGGCATTAACGGCCCTAGGCGCCGCCAAGGCCTGTTGATAAGTCAGGCGGTTAGCCGGGCTTTTCCTTACCGTTAATCATACGCCCCTAATCTGCCACGTCAGGGATTCCAGGACGGGGCGTGGGGTATGAAGGCCGCTGCGGCAGCCCGGGCACGGTGGGCGGCACTCCGGCGGCGGCCGCCCGAGTCGAGGGCTCAAGCGGCGCTGCGTGGGGCTGCCTCGCACCTGTCCTCCTATGTGCTGATGGCGCTCGCAGTGGCGATGCTGGCCTGCGCCGTGGCCGGCTTTGCCGTCACCTTGCGCGAGGATCACCGGCTTGCCGCCGAGCGGCATGCCGCGCTTGAGCTGGCGCTCGACGAGGTGCGCGGCGTGTTCGGCAACAGCGACGATTTCGACGATTCGAGGCTGCCCCTGATCGCCCGGCTCGCGGGCCTGAAGGATTTGCGTTTCGACACCGACGAGGACTTTACCGCCGGGCGCGAAGCGCAGTCGCTGCACGACGAGCGCGGCCGCATCGTCGGCTGGTTCAGCTGGGCGGCCGATCGGACGCTGATCCGCGCCGAGATCTGGCTGTGGGGGTTGATCGGCGCGGTCGGAACTTTGCTCGGCGTCTGCGCCTTTCTCGCCGCCGGCCTGATCCAGCGGCTGGCGCGCTTGCTCGCGTCGAGCCTCAAGACCATCCGCAAACTGACCCGCGAGGACGCGCTGACTGGATTGCCCAATCACCGGGTGATGCTGGAAAGCCTCGATCAGGCGCTGGCGCGGCGCCGCTCCGGCATCGTGGTGCTGGCGCTCGTCGATATCGACGGTTTTCGCGAGGTCAACGACACCCACGGCCGCTCAGGCGGCGATGCGCTGTTGAAAAACATCGCCGAACGCCTGCACGCCAACCTGCCGGCCGGCGCCCAGTTCGGCCGCTTCGACGACGACGAATTCGCCGTCATCATGAGCAGCGAAGATACGCAAACTGCGGGCGCGCTCGCCGAGGCATTGCGGGTATCGCTGCAACGGCCGATCTTCATGGAGCAGAATTGGCAAATCAGCGCCGGCATCGGCATTGCGCAAGCGCCCGACGACGGCGGCACCGCCGAGGAGCTCAGCCGACGCGCCGACCTGGCGCTGCGTTCCGGCAAGCGCGGCGGCCGCGGCATGGTCCGGTGCTTCGAGCCCGCTATCGAAATGGAATATTCCGAACAGCGCTTCATAAGGCGCGAGCTCGAATCCGCGCTCTCCTCGGGCGGCCTCGACGTGCATTACCAGCCCGTGGTCGCCGCCGCCGGCGGCGCCATGATCGGGGTCGAGGCGCTGCTGCGCTGGACCCATCCGACGCGCGGCGCCATCGGGCCGTCGGTCTTCATTCCGCTCGCCGAGCAGAGCGGCCTGATGCCCCAGCTCGGCGAATTCGTGCTGCGCCGCGCGCTGACAGATGGCGTGCGCTGGCCGCACCTGACCGTGGCGGTGAACCTGTCGCCGATCCAAATCCGCGACCGCAAACTGGTCTACCTTGTCGCCGCGGTCATCGCCGAAAGCGGCATTGCGCCGTCGCGCGTGATCTTCGAAGTGACCGAAGGCGTGCTCATCGAAGATCCGCAGGAGACCTTGCAGCGGCTCGAAGCGTTGCGCGCGTTGGGCGTCAGCATCGCGCTCGACGATTTCGGCACCGGCTATTCGAGCTTGAGCTACCTGCAAAAGTTTCCGTTCAGCCAGATCAAGATCGACCGCGCCTTTGTCGGTTCTCTGGGTACCACCGGCCATGCCGGCGCCATCATTCAATCCATCGTCGCGCTCGGTCACGCGCTCGGCATGAAGGTCTTGGCCGAAGGCGTCGAGACCGACGAGCAGCGCGTGCTGCTGCGGCTCGCCGGCTGCGACGAGATGCAGGGCTTTCTGTTTGCCAAACCGCGGCCGGCAGAGGCGATCGACAAGGTCGCGGTACGGCCAGCCAATGGCCGTTCAGCGCCAAAGCTTGCCGCTGCACGCTGACACGCCGGCCGCCAGCGGCTACCTTGTCTTGTGCACCCTTCGCCTCATGCGGCCGAGGCCATGGAGCGCTCGATGGTCCAAAACAGCTTTCCCGGTCTCGATTTCGGCCTCGGCAGCGACATCGACATGCTGCGCGACACGGTGCGCGCTTTTGCCCAGAACAAGGTCGCGCCGTACGCGGCCGAGATCGACCGCTCCAACAGCTTTCCACGGAAGCTGTGGCCACAGCTCGGCGAGCTCGGGCTCTTAGGCGTCACGGTCGAGGAGGAGTGGGGCGGGGCGGGGCTCGGCTATCTCGCCCATTGCGTCGCCATGGAGGAGATTTCGCGGACGTCCCGGTCGCCGGCGGCCTCGCGGGCCTGGTCGAGCGCGGTGTCGATGCCGTCGTTGACGAAGTGGAAGGTGGTCCCGCCCGGCCGCTCGCAAGGGTCACGCTTCTCGTGCGTCACGACGAAGACCGGCGTATGGAACGGCGCCTCCTCCGGCCACGCCTGCTCGCCGAGGTCGAACATGCGCTTGCCCATCACGCTCGCGCCGCTGCGCTCGAACGTCTCCCGCACGATGTCGTTCTCGCGCCCTTCCTCGCCGCCCTCGCCGAGCTTCAGGTTCTCCCGGAAGAACCGCTGCGGGAATATCCACTGCTGCAGTTCCGTCCACTGCGCCATCCAGCGCTGCGCATCCGGGTCGTCCATGTGCTCCTCGGGCGCGACGAACCCGTCCAGCGACATCGTCACGCTGAAGAACACTTTCCCGGCCATCAGTCCTCAACTCCCTTCCGAACGATCTCGGTGACGTAGGCAGCCAGGTTGCTCAGCGTCTGCTGGCCGCCCTCGATCGCGTGGTACTTCTCGACCGCCTCGTCGCGCAGCTCCTTGGTGGGGAACACCGCACGCATCTCGATCCGGGTCGCCGCGCCGTCGGGCGCGAACGTCAAGACCGACTGAAAGGCGTTCGGGTCGCCGCGGGACTCACCGTGCAGCAGGCGCGATCCGCTCCGGCGGGGCGATCTCGGTCCAGGAGATCCACTCCTCGTAGTCCGTCCCGTCCGGTCCGTGCATGACGAAGTCCCACTCCCCGCCGACGCGGAACTCGAACGCCCGCGTGGTGGTGGTGAACCCGTCCGGGCCCCACCACCGCGACAGGTGCCGCACCTCGGTGAACGCCTCGAACACCAGCTCCCGAGGCGCACTGATGACCCGGGAGATCACGATCTCGCGGTCGGCCGTCGCGGACTGCGCCGGCGCTCCTCGTCCCGTAGCGCTCATCAGCTACTCCTCCTACCTTGCCTGCTTGAGGTCCTGCACGTACTCGTCCAGCCGGTCAAAGCTCTCGTTCCAGAACAGCTCGAACCCGCCGGTCCACTCGTGAACCGGTCGCAGCCCGCGGGCGTCAAGGCCGTACAGGCGTTGCTTGCCTGCCTTGCGGTCCCGAACCAGTCCGACCTCCCGGAGCACCCGCAGGTGTTTGGACGCCCCCGGCTGGGTCATCCCCAGCTCCTGGCCGATTCGGTCACCGGCCCCTCACCCGCCCGCAGCAGCACCAGGATCTCCCGGCGCTGCTGTTCGGCGATCGCGTTGAAGACGTCCGACGTCGTCGCAGCTCTTGCCATGGCGACAATCATATTCCGATATCGGCATATGTCAAGCCGGGAGGAATCAGGCGCGTCTTGTCAGATGACGATCGTGACCCTTGTCACGCGCGCTCTAGCCGGTAATATCAGGTGGCTCAAGGCGCCTCAGATGGCCTGGGATCGAGGCTCAACGAACGTGAGTTGATGCAGTACCGCTGGCCGGTCGGCCGCGGCCCGTCGTCGAACACGTGCCCGAGGTGCGAGCCGCAGGCCCGGCAGACCACTTCGGTCCTCTCCATCCCGAAGGCCCGATCCCGGTGGAGCTCGACGGCGCGGGCGACGGTGGGCTCGGTGAAGCTCGGCCAGCCCGTACCCGAGTCGAACTTGGCGTCAGAGCTGAACAGCTCCGCCCCGCACGCCGCGCAGCGGTACATCCCGTCGATGTGGCAGTCGAAGTACTGACCGGTGAACGCGGGCTCCGTGCCGGCCTTGCGCAAGACTCGGTACTGCTCGGGGGTCAAGCGGTTGCGCCACTCATCCTCGGAGCGCGCCACCTCGCGTGGAGTCTCCTGCTCGCTCCTCGCGGCTTTGGAAGTTCGAAGTCGGAACATGTCATTCAGTCTTGCTCACCAGCTCAACCGTTACGTCGAGCGGCTCGCTTTATGCTCCCCAGATGCCCGATGTCCCCTCTCGAGCGCGCTAGGCAGAGCGGTCCCCGTGCGTCAGCGCATGTCGGGCCTGACGCCGGGTTCGGCGCAGACCGAGCTGCTGATCGGCGAGGTGTTCGGTGGTGCTGCCCAGCCCGCACCCAATCGGGTCGCGGTGTCGCTCGGCGAGCGGTCGCTCACCTTTGGCGAGATCGATCGGTCGTCGAACCGGCTGGGACGCGGGCTGCGCGATCTCGGCGTCGGCCTCGGTGGGCGCGTCGCGGTCGTCGGGGCGACGAACCTCGATCTCGTCTCGCTCTTCGCGGCCACGGCCAAGCTCGGCGCCGTCTACGCCGCGATCGACCCGCGACTCGAGGTCCCGGCGCTGGTCGACCTGCTGGCCGTAGCCCGTCCGTCGGTGGTCGTCATCGACGACGAGCGAGCCACCTGGTCCGGGGATCTCGCAGCCGCGCTCGACGCTCCCGCCATCGGACTCGCACGACTGGTCCGCAGCAGCGCCGGGGACGACGACGGCGAGCTCTCGGTCTCCGGGCTGCGGGAGCTCGACCCTCAATCGCTCTTGTTCTCCTCGAGCGGCACGGGCCGGCCGAAGGCCGTCGTGCTCTCACACAGGGCGCAATACCTGAGGACCCAGCTCGGGGCGCCCTGGAGCCGTGACGAGAGCGCGGTGTGCTCGTACGCGCTCGCCGATCCCATCGCGTGGGAGATCATTCTCCGCCAGTGGCATGGGCGCGCCCACGTGGCGCTCCTCGACGCTCACGACCCGTCCGCCCTCTGCGATGCTGTCGGGCGCCACGGGGCCGCACATGTGACCGCGTCGCTTTCGTTCTTGCGCGAGACGCTTGCCTTCGTGGCCTCTGACCGCGACAAGGCGTCGCAGCTCGGCTCGCTCCGACGCATCGACGTCGTTGGTGCCGCCCTTCCCGGCCAGATCCTGGACACGATCGCCTCAGTGCTCCCCCGGGTCCGCCTCCGACTCGTCTACCGCCGTGCAGAGGCGGGCGACCTTGCCTGCGCTGAAGGCCCCGACCTCCGCGCTAAGCCCGGCAGCTGCGGCATTCCATCTTCGTTCGCCGAGGTGAGAATCGAGCGAACCGGTGAGTTGTGCGTGCGCGGACCGCTCCTGTTCGACGGCTACTTCGACGACGCAGACGCAACCGCGGCCGCGGTCGTCGACGGCTGGTACCACACCGGCGACGTCGGCGAGATCGACGGCGAGGGTTGGCTGACGATCCTCGGCCGGGTCCGCGACGTCATCCGGACACCTTCCGGCGGGGTCGTCCCGATCGAGGTCGAGACCGCGATCGCGAGCCACGTCGGCGTCGGCGACGTGGCCGTCGTAGGCCTGCCCGACGGAGATCTCGGGCATATGGTGTGTGCGGTTGTCGTCCCGGCGCCCGGGCACGACCCCCCGTCGCTCGCCGACCTCCGATCGTTCTGCGAGAGCCGCATCGAGTCGTTCAAACGACCAAACCGGCTGATCGTCGTCGACGCCATCCCGCGAACCGAGGTGACAAATCAGGTGAAGCGTCCCCTGCTCAGCGAGCAGCTGCAGCTCAGCCACTCGGCGGGTAGTCGGCCATCCGGCAAGGGATGTCCGCATCCTCGTTGAGGCGCCAGCTCGCGCAGATGCGGTGGTAGCCGTCGGCGATCGTCAGTGGAGCCGCGCCCGGCAGATGACCCCTGACGAGCAGGACCGGCGAGAGCCCTACTCCCATTTTGACCTTCTTCAGGTCGGAGGCGACGTGAGGGTTGTCCGGCGGAAGCAGCGGCAGGTTACTGGCGCGGAGGAGATCCTTGGCCTGCCAGTGCCCGATCGGTGCGGCTCGAAGCTCCTCGACGAGCCTGTTGACAGCAGCGTCGGGCAATATCAGCGACAGGTAGCTCGCAGCCGCCGGATAATCGTGCTCGTCCGGCTCTTGCTTCCAGTGCTCTTTGTCTGACATGGCGCCTTCCCTTCCCCATCGGTTCGTTCGGCCGGCACTTTGTCGCCCCCCACCACCGACCTTCGTCGGTTCACGCCGCCGGCGTTTCGTCTGTTCACGCCGCCGGCGCGTTGTTGGTCCGCCCCACCGGCGGCAGCCCTGCCTCCAGCTACGTCGCGACGACGCCGGCTTCCTCCAAAGCCTGACGCTCGAACTGGGTTCGGTAAAGCTCCGCGTAGACGCCGTTGGCCGCCAGGAGCTCCTCGTGGCGTCCCCGCTCCACTATGTGGCCATCGGCCACGACGAGAAGCTGGTCGGCCCCGCGAACCGTCGAGAGGCGGTGGGCAATGACGATGGACGTCCTCCCCTGCAGTGCCGTGTGGAGCGCGCGCTGCACAGCCGCTTCGGATTCCGAGTCGAGGTGGGCGGTGGCTTCGTCGAGGACAACCACGTCCGGCGCCTTGAGGAGAAGACGGGCGAGCGCGATGCGCTGTTTCTCGCCGCCCGACAGCCGATAACCCCGGTCGCCGACAACTGTGTCGAGGCCGTCGGGCAGCGACTCGATGAGCGGGAGGATCTGCGCCCCCTCGATGGCGTCGTGGAGCTCCTCGGGGGTCGCCTCGGGCTTCGCGTAGAGCAGGTTCGCGCGGATCGTCTCGTGGAAGAGGTGCGCATCCTGGCTGACGACGCCGATCGAAGACCGCAGGGAAGCGAAGGTGGCATCGCGCACGTCGACGCCGTTCAGGCGGACTGCGCCGCTTCGCACGTCGTAAAGGCGCGACACGAGACTGCTGATGGTGGTCTTGCCTGCGCCGGACGGACCGACGAGGGCCACGAGCTGGCCTGGTTCGGCCCGGAAGCTGACGTCGAACAGGACCTGGCTGGACGGGGTCTGGTCCAAGACGGCGACGGACTCGAGCGAGGCCAGCGACACCTCCGAGGCCGTCGGGTAGCTGAAGTCGACGTGGTCGAACTCGACTGCGACAGGACCGCGGGCTATGGCGACGGCGTCTGGTTTCTCGGCTATTAGGGGTGGAAGATCGAGGACCTCGAATACGCGATCGAACGAGACGAGCGCCGTCATCACGTCGACATTCACGTTCGACAAAGCGGTAAGAGGGCCATAGAGGCGGCCAAGCAGTGCTGCGAGCGCGACGACGGTTCCGACGTTGAAACGACCGTCCGCTGCGAGCACACCGCCCCAGCCGTAGACGAGTGCCGTCGCAAGCGACGAGGTCAAGATGAGCGACAGGAAGAAGACCCTGCCGTACATCGCCGTCTGCACGCCGATGTCACGGACGCGGGCCGCACGGCTGGCGAACTGCTCGTGCTCGACCTCCGGTCGACCGAACAGCTTGACGAGCAGGGCGCCTGAGACGTTGAAGCGCTCCGTCATCGTGTTGTTCATCTGGGCGTTGAGGTTGTACGCCTCCCTGGTCAGCTCCTGCAGCCTCCGTCCGATGCGGCGCGCCGGGAAGAGGAACATCGGGAGCAGCAGGAGGGCGACGACCGTGATCTGCCACGACAGGAACGCCATCACCGCGACCGTCAGAATCACCGTGATGAGGTTGCTGACGATCGACGAGAGGGTGTCTGTAAATGCCTGTTGCGCGCCGAGCACGTCGTTGTTCAGCCGCGAGATGAGGGCGCCCGTCTGGGTGCGCGTGAAGAAGGCCAACGGCATCTCCTGGATGTGGCCGAACACCTTCTCGCGCATGTCGTAGATGAGTCCTTCGCCGACACGCGACGAGATGTACCGCTGCACGAGCGACAACAGTGCGTCGGCAAGCGCCAGTGCTCCGAGGAGGAGCGCCAGCAGGACGATGATGTGGGTGTCGTGCTTGGCGATCCCCTCGTCGATGATCTGGCGATAGATCAAGGGGTTCCACACCCCGACGAGGGCGTCGACGACGATCACGCCGAGGAAGATCCCGAGGATCCTGCGGTAAGGCCTGGCGAACCTCATGATCCTTCGGACCGTGCCCGGCGCCAGCTTCTGCTTGGTCACGGCCCGGTCCCTTGTGAGCGACCGCATGCCAGGGGCACCATGGCCCATGACGCGTCCAGGTCCCATCTCGTCACCGGTCCCTTGTCAGGTGCTCGTGTCGCGGCCTCCGGCCGGCGGGCGCGCATTCGCCCGGCGGGCCCGCGCAAGGGCCGCACAGCACCGTGAGCAGGCGCACCAGCTCGGCTCGCTCCGTCGGCGACAGCGGGCTGAAGATCGCTTCGGCGGTCCGCCGCCTCGAGCTCGCCAGCCGGTCCAGCAGGAAGGCCCCTTCGTCGGTAAACGAAACGAGGATCGAACGGCGGTCGTGCGGATCGATAGCCCTCACGACGAGATTCGCCGCCTCGAGCCCGTCCACGATCGAGGTCGCGGTCCGCGGCACAACCTCGAGAGCCGCCGCGATGTCGGCCATCCGGACGGGATGGCCGATTCCCTCGAGAAACCGGATCACCCGCGCCTGCGCCCCCGTCAGGCCCATCGGGCCGAGTTCGGCCATCGAGCTCCTATGAAGGCGCCGGGACGTCCGCGCGACAAGCTCGGCGAGCTGAGTCGGGTCTCCGACCGCGCGCGACGCGGCATCCTCCCGGTCCGGCGAATCCTTCTCCATGCGATTAGTGAGCACGCCTCAATTTAACAAGTGCTCACCGATTTCATTCCCGCTCGAGATCGGGCGGGACGGCAGATCTTTGGCTACAGTGCCCCCCACTCACGCAAGGCCGACCAGCGACGCTTCATCTTCCCGGTGGAGTTGTCCCGCCGTCGGCCGTCCGAGAAAGGAGCTCGTCGATGCGCTGGAACCTCCCGGCCGGACAGATGCCCGAAGCGTGGTTCAACGTCGTTCCGCAACTGCCCGAACCCCTTCAGCCGGATCTGCACCCGGGTACCCGCGAGCCAGTCGGCCCGGACGACCTCGCCCCGCTGTTCCCGATGGCTCTCATCGGCCAGGAGGTCACCGCCGAACCGTGGGTCGACATCCCCGGCGAGGTCATCGACGTGCTCCGGCTCTGGCGCCCGACTCCGCTCGTACGCGCCGGAGCGGCTGGAACGAGCCCTCGGCACCCCGGCTCGCATCTACTACAAGGACGAGTCGGTGTCGCCCGCCGGGTCCCACAAACCGAACACCGCGGTCCCGCAGGCCTTCTACAACAAGCAGGAAGGCATCGCGCGGCTCGCAACCGAGACCGGAGCGGGCCAGTGGGGAAGTGCGCTTGCCTTCGCCTGTGCCTTGTTCGGGCTGGAGTGCAAGGTGTACATGGTGCGCGCGTCCTACAACCAGAAGCCCTACCGGCGGGTGATGATGGAGGTCTGGGGCGGATCGGTCGTGCCGTCACCGGTCGACGACCCCGACAGCCCCGGATCTCTCGGCACGGCGATCAGCGACGCAGTACGTGACGCGGCCACGAGGGAAGACACCCACTACTGCGCTCGGCTCGGTGCTCAATCACGTCTTGTTGCACCAGACCGTGATCGGGCTCGAGGCCAAGGACCAGCTGGCTCTGGCGGGCGAGCGAGCTCCCCGACCTCGTGGTCGGCTCGTGCGGCGGCGGATCGAACTTCGGCGGCATCTCGCTGCCGTTCGTCCCCGACGCCGGCGTGGACCTGCTGGCCGTCGAGCCGTCCTCGTGCCCGACGCTCACGGAGGGGACGCTTCGAGTACGACTTCGGCGACACGGCCGGGATGACACCGCTCCTGCCGATGTACACGCTCGGCCACGACTTCATCCCGCCGTCGATCCATGCCGGCGGGCTGCGCTACCACGGCGACGCCCCGATCATCTCCAATCTGGTGAAGAGCGGCAGGATGCGAGCGACCGCCTATCCGCAGGGCAAGGTCTTCGAGGCGGCCGTCGCAATTCGCGAGGACGGAGGGGACGATCCCCGCACCGGAGACCGCTCACGCGATCCGGGCGGTGATCGACGAGGCGTTGGGAGCCAAGGAGACCGGCGAGGACAAGGTGATCCTCTTCTCCTACTCAGGTCACGGGCTGCTCGACCTCGGCGCCTACGACGACTACCTGCACGGGCGCCTCGACCAGGACTGATCCTGTGCGAGGCACTCTGACGTAGTACTCTTTTGTTACTGCGCTCAGCAGGGACGCCCCGTTTGGCTAGGACGACCAGTTTCGGTTGCCGCCCGGGTACAGCTCGACGCCTCCTTCTGACCAACCGTGGAGGAGCATCATGTCCCAAGACCACCGAACTATTCGCGGCCCCGTGGTCGCATCCTCACCATTGTCCTCGCTCGAGGCATCCTGCTGGGACTCCGAGCGTGCGCCAAGGTCCCGACGACCTCATGGACTGCCTGGCGATGCACGACTCGTTCGGCACCTCAGCACGCGCCGCCCTCCGGTCGGCGTCCGAGGCCTCGGCCTGGCTGAGGAGGAGCGACGCGTGATCCCCTTGGCACCCGCGGATCTCTGGGATGTTCTTCCGGGGATCACCGACTCGGCCTGCTCCCTCCCTGATGGCGACCTCGACCGGGACACGTTCGACCTCGCCATTGCAAAGGCCGCCGCCGAGGGGGTGGCCGACGCCGACACCGGGGCCACGTTCATCGCCATGGCCGCGTTCGCCCGCTCGGTGGTCGCACGACGGGTCGTCCGCGGTTCGGGACCCGACCGCCGTTCGGGTCGCGACCGCCGCGGCGAGGCGCACCGCCAGGCGTCGTGATCTGCCCGGGTAACGGAAGAGGACAGCGGCCCGACTGGACTACCGGCCTGTCGACTGCTGGGAGTACAGGCGAGGTCTACCAGCTGCTCACGAAACCTCCTGCCGTGCCGCTCGGCACTCAACTTCGCTCCCGCCGCATCGCGGCCGGCATCAGCTTGCAACCGTTTCGCGAGCCTTGACGCGCCCCGCCCGGGTCGAGCTGGTGGAGCAACAACGCGCACCGCTCCTCCTCGTCGGTCTCCCCGATCTGTTCGGCGGCCCGCCGCAGGGCCTCGAGCGAGCGGAGGAAGCCCCTGTTGGTCACGTGCCGCCAGCGCACGTAGCCCGAGCCTCGCCAGCCCGCCGCGCGCAGCGCGTCGAGGCCGCGGTGATAGCCGACCCGGGCGTACGCGTAAGACTCCACATCGTCGGCTGCCAGCTCGGCCAGCGACGCCCAGGCTTCGAGGAGGCGCGGGTGCGACCCGGCAACTGCCGCGACCGCCGCCTTGCGGTGCTCGGCGGGCACACCGAGCGCGTCGCCGAGGGCCTCTTGCCAATCTTCGGGCGGCGCCGGGAGCACCGTCTCGGGAAGGCCCCGGCTGAGCGTGACGGCTGAGTCGTCGGTCATGGTCTCATCCTCGCTCAAGCGGTGATGCGGGCGCGGCCCGCCCGGCCGGTGCTTCGGTGCCAGGCGTGCCGGCTCAAAGCGGCCTTGGCGTCGCACCGCGACGCACGGCGAGCCCTGCCAGGACCTCGAGCACGACCCGGTGGGCGTTGTTGACCGTGATGTCCGCCCAGTCGTAGGCGGGGGCGACTTCCACGACGTCGAGCGCGACGAGCGGTACCTCGATCGCGAGACGGCGCACCGCTCGGAGCAGGTCGACCGGTGCGAGGCCGCCCGGCTCGGGTGTCCCGGTCCCCGGGGCAAAACCGGGGTCCAGGACGTCGATGTCCACCGACAAGTACACCGCCTCGCAGCCGTCCATCGCCTCGGCGACCGCATCGTCGATGACCGCCTGCAGCCCGCGCTCCCAGACCTCGTGCATGAGGTGCCAGCGCATCTCCTGGGCGTGCATCCACTCGAAGACCTCGGGCGGCGGCCAATAGCCTCGCAGGCCGACTTGGACGAAATTGCGGCCGCGCACGGCGCCGGACTCGATGAGCCTTCGCATCGGGGTGCCGTGGCTGGCGAGGTTGCCCTCGATGGAGTCCGCCGTGTCCGCATGCGCGTCGAAGTGCACGACCCCGACCTGTCCCCAGCCGCGGGCGCGTGCAACCGAAGTCGCCGCCGGCCACGTGACCGAATGGTCTCCACCGAGGATGACCGGGAAGATGTCACGGTCGGCGATCTCTGCCACTCTCTCGCGGATCGCCCTGTGCGAGGGCTCCACCATCCCGTGCGCGCAGATCGCATCGCCGTAGTCGACGACCTCGATCTCTTCGAAGAGCTCGAGGCCGAGGTCGAGGTGGAACGATCCCGACAGGTAAGCGAGCGCCCGCAGTGCCCTCGGTGCAAAACGTGCCCCCGGCCGGTTGGTGGTCGAGTCGTCCCACGGGGCACCGACGATCGCGACATCCGGCCGCCAGCGGTCGAGCTGCTCCGGCTCTGTCAGCAACGGGCGCTGGGCGAACGTCGCGGGACCTTGGAACGAGGCGCCGTCGAGCTGCGCCCGCATCCCTGGCGGCATCGTCCGGTCCGGCTCCATCACCGCCAAGTCGTAGCACAGGGGCACGCGCTCGACGCCGCTCCGGCCGTGGGGAGAGTCCGGCTCGACCTCAGGACATCGTGTCGAGGATCTGGTCGATGTCACCCTCGGTCGTGACCGGGTTGACTATGGCGAATCTCGCCACGATCTCGCCTCGTACCGTCGTCGGCGTCACGAATCCCAGGCCCTCGATGAGGAGCCGCTCGGACCACGAGTAGTAGTCGGCGCGCTCCCACCCGAGCCGGCGGAAGCATACGACCGAGAGCTCGGGGTCGTTGACGAGCTCGAGGATCTCACGCGCTTCGATGGCCCGAGCGGCGTAGCGCGCGACCTCGAGGGTACGTTCGATCGCGGCGCTGTAGGCCGCCGTGCCGAAGGTCGCGAGAGAGAACCAGAAGGGCAGTCCCCTCGCACGCCTCGTGAGCTGGATGGCGAAATCCGAGGGGTTCCAGTCCCCTGCAACCTGCAGCGGTTCCAGATAGCCGGCGTGTTGGGCGTGGGCCGCTCTCCCCTCCTCCGGGTTGCGATAGACGAGAGCGGCGCAGTCGAACGGGGCGAAGAGCCACTTGTGCGGGTCGACGACGAACGAGTCGGCACGTTCGATGCCGTCGAATCGGGCCCGGGCGCTGGGAGCGGCGAGGGCAGCGCCGCCGTACGCGCCGTCGACGTGGAACCAGGCGCCGCGCTGTGCCGCAGCGTCGGCCAGAGAGGCGAGGTCGTCCACGACGCCGAGATTGGTCGTCCCGGCGTTGCCTACGACCGCGAACAACTCGAGCCCGCTCTCGTCCCCGAGCGAGACGAGGGCCCGTTCCAGAGCCTGTCCGTCAAAGCGTCCATCGTCGCCGCAGGCGACCGCTATCACCTCGACGTCCATCACCGATGCGGCAGTCCTTATCGACGAGTGCGCCTCGGAGCTCGCCGCGATCGCCCAACGCGGGTCCCTCGGCTCGCGCCGGCCGTCTCGCTCCGCTCGTGCCCGCCGCCACCCGCGTGCGCGGTGCCGCGCCGCTACGAGCGCCGAGAGATTGCCGATCGTGCCGCCTTGGACGAAGACCCCGCCGGCGCCGGGAGGGAACCCGGCGAGCTCGGCGAGCCAGGCCAGCGCCTGGTTCTCCGCGAAGACCGCCCCGGCGCCCTCGAGCCAGCTGCCTCCGTAGATCGACGACGCGCCGACTACGAGGTCGAACAGCATGGCCGCCTCGGTCGGCGCGCACGGGATGAACGACAGATAGCGCGGGTGGTCGGTCGAGAGGCAGGCAGGCGCCAGGATCTCGGTGAAGATCTGGAGCGCCACCTCGCCTCCGAGACCTTCGGCCGTCACCGTCGAACCAACCTCTGCCTGGAGCTGCTCGAAGGTGCGCGGGCCGTCTAAGGGAACCGGGTCCAGCCGCAGCCGCTCTCGGGCGTAGCCGATGATGTCCCGAGACAAGCGTTCGATGTCCTCGTTCCAGCCGTGCAGTGGCCCAGCCCGCTCGGGTGGAACAGGCGACGCCGCCTTCATACGACCAGCTTCGTCTCCACCGCGCCCGGTATACCCCAAGTTCGAGGCCCACCGCGGCTATTTTCTGTGGCATGCGCGAACGTCGCCGGCATATCAACGCGGTCTCGTTTCGGTTCGTCTCGGTCTCCGCGCTGGCGGTGAGCTGCTGCCTGCTCGCCGCCGGGTGCACCAGCGCAGCCGTGGGCACGACCTCGGACCCGGGCGGCTCGACTCCGGCCTCGTCGGGCACGACCTCGACGTCGTCGACCACGACCACGCTGGCCGGTCTGCCGCAGCCGAGCGACGCCAAGCCGCTGACAATCCTCGACATCGGCGATTCGCTCGGGGAGGATCTCGGTCTCGGCGAGGGCTACACGATGGGGACGAACCCGCTCGTTCGTGTCGTTCAGGACGCCGTCGGAGATACCGGGCTCGCCCGCCCCGACTACTACGACTGGCCGGCCCACCTTTCCTCGGAGCTCAAGGCGCTCCACCCACAGATCGTGACGGTTCTCATCGGGGGCAACGACGCGCAGAACTTTCTCTTCAACGGACAGGTGATCGTCTTCGGCACACCCGAGTGGCACACCATCTACTCACAGCGAGTCGCCCTCATGATGAAGGAGGCGCTCGCGGCCCGGGTGAAGATGCTATGGGTCGGGCTGCCGATCATGCAGAATGCGCAGTTCGCCGCGTCGATGCAGATGCTGAACGCGATCTACAGGACACAGGCCGCCTTGCACCCGGGCGTCGAGTTTCTCCCGACCTGGGCTCTGTTCTCCAACGCAGGGGGCCAGTACTCCACTTACCTCACGAACAGCTCCGGCCAGACGGTGCTCGCCCGGGACGGCGACGGCGTCCACATCGCGCCGCCGGGCGGTTGCGACATCGTCGCCATCGCCGCGATCAAGGACATCGAGTCGCTCTGGCACGTCAAGCTCGGCGTGTAGCCCGGTTACGGCTGCCCGGACCACGGTTGCATGCCGGCTGGAAGAAGACCTGACCGCTCGAACAGGAGCACCTTGACGCCTTTGAAGCCGTCCTCGCCAACCACGTGGTACTCCTTGCCTAGCGCCGCCAGCATCGTGCGGCTCTGCGCCAGGTACGTCTCGAGCGGGGCCCAGCCCCCGTCGATCACCCAGACCCGATCGAAGCGAGTGTCGAGCGCAGCCACGACCGCCGGCTTGGGCAGACGGTGGTTGGCCGCGTAGGGCAACTGCGTCCCCCAAGGTGCCGAGGGCCAAATCGGAGCCGGGAGCAGGGGAAACCGGCCTGCCTTCTCGAAGTCGGCCAGGACGTAGTAGTCGAAGATCGTCCTCTGAGGGGGCTGGTCGAAGATGATCCCGTCGCCGGGGCGCGCGAGACCGACGACATAGCCCGTCTCGCCGGGGCCGTTCTCGACAACGCTCCCGTATGCGTCCCAGGAGTGCACGAACGGCACGATGACAAAGGCGATCGCCGCCACCGTCGCCAGCGCCAGTCCGAGATGACCGCTTCGCCGCACGGGTCCAACGCCCTTGGCGATCCGGACCGAGAACCTGGCAACGCCGGCGCCGACGAGGTCCACGACCGTAGTGATCCCGAGGGCGCCGACGACCGCGAAGGCAGGGATCGATGCGATCAGGTATCCCGCTTGGAGAAGCGGCACAGCAAAGGAGATCAGCAGCACCGCCCCGACCGGCAGAGCCGCCCACGACAGCAGCAACATCCGGTGCCAACGCTCGATCGAATCCGGCTCGCTCTTGCGAGCGCCGCTCGCGGCCTTCCAGATGCCGACCGCGATCGCCCCGAACATGGGCCATTGAAGCCACACCGGGAACCTCGACGCGAGGAGGGAGACCAGCTCGGCTCTGACCGTCTTGGTGCTGATGGGAGGGATCCAGTCGATCTGAGCAGTACCCCGGTGCAGCGCCAAGAGGGCGAGGGGCACGAGCAGTAACCCGAGCAACACGGCGGCGAGCGCCGCCGACCTCATCAGGCCCGATCTCCGGCGCAGGGTTCCGAGGGAGACGAGCTCCGCGGCGGCGAACAAAGGGGTGAGAAGCAAGCTGTAGCAGGCCGCGGCGAACGTGACGGCCCACGATACGAAGCGCCCGCGCGACGACCGCTCGACCGCGGAGACGAGCAGCCAGGTCGCGGCCACGGTGAGTAACAGGCCGAGCGTGTAGCCGCGCGCCTCTTGCGCCTTGGCCATGACCGTCCGGTTCGTGACGACGAGCGCGGTGGCGAGCATGGCGACCCGGGCGCCGAAGCATCGCAGCACGAGACCGTACAGGCAAGGCACCGTCGCGAACGAACGCGACCACCGAGATCAGTCTTACGGAGAAGGCTGATTCCGAAAGCCCCGCGAGGAACAGCGTGTGGAGCACGACGTAGTACGCCGACATGCTGCCTCCGTCGCTGGCGACCGCGGTCCAAAAGGCGTGGCCGCGCTGGACCGAGATCGACACCGAGGCGGTCTCGTCGCTCCACATCGGCGCGGAGCCGAGTCTGTAGATACCAAGCGGCATCGCCGCGATCGTGAGGATCGCCGGCGGCCCCCAGCGCACGAGCAGGGACCTGGGGCCCCCCGGCGAGCTCGGGCCCGGCAGTGCGGCGACGGCTTCGACAGGCGGCGCGTCCAGGTGCGGGGCCTCGGGCGCGACTCCCCCGGCCGCTCGCGTCGCGCGCTGTTTCACCCCGCTCGAGCCTAGGCCGAGGAGGCCTCCGCGACAGGCCACCTCGTGCCCTTGAGCGTGACGTCGAGCGTCCCGACGCGTTGGTGGACGTCGAGCTCGTGCGTCCCGTCCCCACAGCGCGTAACCGTGAGGTCGACAGACGCGTCGTCGACCCGAAGGTTTTCGAGGCGAATCTCGCCAAGGCATCCGGGGAGGAACGGGTCGAGCGTGACCCTGCCCCGCGCGGCGTCGACCTCGAGGCCGAGCAGGATCGTCACGAGGTGCACCACGGCCCCCGCCGCCCACGCTTGGGGGACGTTCGCGCCGAGATAAGGCACAGGAAACCCGCCGTCGTCACGAGCAAGGCCCGCGAACAGCTCCGGCACCTGGCAACCGGCAAACTGCTGTGCAGCGTCGAAGATGCCCTCGGCCACCTGCACCGCCTCCTTGTCGAGGCCGTAGTGGCGAAAGCCCGCCGCGGCGATGGCGTTGTCGTGCGGCCAGACCGTCCCGAGGTGGTAGGCGAACGGGTTGAACGCCTTGTGGGACGAAGCTAGCGTCCGGATCCCCCAACCGCTGAACATGTCCGGCTGCGAGCAGCCGCCTCGCGACCTGAATCGCTCGCCGGGGGTCGATGGCGTCGGCCCACAGAAGGTGGCGCGGGGTTCGAGGCGACGGTCTCGATCGGGCGCTTTTGACCGTCGAGCCCAAGGTAGTAGGTACCCTCGGCCTCCCACCAGAAGCGCTCCTCGATCAGCTCTGCGAGCCGGTCGGCCTCGGATCGGAGACGGGCGGCGCCACGGTCGTCGGCGAGCGCGGATTCGAGGACGTCGGCCCAGGCGCGTTTTGCTCTGACGACGTAGCCCTGATGCTCGCAGAGCGCGATCGGCAACGGCGCCTTGACGCCCTCGGAGTCGAGCACGGCGTCGTCGGCGTCCTTCCAACCCTGGTTGTAATAGCCGCGGCTCGAGCGGGTCTCGTACTCCTGCAGTCCGTCGCCGTCCATGTCGCCGTAGCGGTCGATCCACTCGAGGGCGCGCTCGACGTTGGGTCGCAGCGCCTCGAGCTCCGCCATGTCGCCGTGCCAGCGCCACGCCTCGGCGGCGGTGAGCACGTACAGGGTCGTCGCGTCGTGGGTCCCGTAGTACGGCGTGTGCGGGATGAGCCCGAGCTGGGCGAGCTCTCCGTGGCGGATCTCGTGCTCGATCTTGCCCGGCTGGAGGTCGCGTTCGTCGTCGGTCGTCGTGCCCTGGAGCAAAGCCAGGGCTCGCAGCGTCGCGAGCGCGAACCGGGGCGACAGAAGCAGGGTCTGCAGCGACACGATGAGCGAGTCGCGGCCGAACAACGTCACGAACCAGGGCACCCCGGCTGCGGGCACCCACGCGCCCAGGTCATCGGCCGTCGCCTCGTTGAAGCCGACGCCCGAAGTCGGCGCCATCCGCAACGAACGGCAGGTCCTCGACGGATCGGTCGATCGTGAGAGCGAGCAGCGGGTCGGACGCCCGGATCCGGGTGACGTGCGAGGCCCACTCCTGGCGACCGTGCCGATGGGCCTCGGTGCCGACTACCAGGGCGTGACAGGGAGACGTGGGGCGGCGGCGATCGGGCAGCCTCGGCAGCCATTTGAGGCATGTGTGCCACGCGGCACCTGGAGCGAGTTGCAGGCGAAAGATCAGCGACCCGTTCGCGAACTCGGCCGGCGAGTCAGATCGTTCCACGGCCAACTCGAGCGCCCGGACGAACGGCCCGTTCCGGTACGTGGTGACGAGGAGCTCCGCCTGCTCGTCCCAGGTGCTCTGCATGATGCCGCGGCGGCGCACCGCGTGCTCGCGCAGGTCGAACAGGTCGGCGAAATCGCACTCGACGTGAACCTCGAGATCGAGCTCGACAGGATAGCCCGAGTAGTTAGTGACCTCGTAGTCCTCGTGCACGCCGCCGCCGATGATCCGGTCGACACGAAGATGAAGCGCGCTCGCCTCGATCTGGCCCCACGCCGTGACGAGTGTCGGGTTCGTGAACTCGAACCGCGCCGCGAAGGGCTCGGCGCTGGCGCCCTTCAGGAGGACGGGCGGGGACCCGCCGAGCGAGATGCGGTACCCGGAGACGAGCCTGGTGTCCCTCACGATGTAGCCGCGCTCGGTGCCGGGCGGCATCGTCGCGTCACGGTCGCACACGAGCACCTCGTCGGCGACGTGCAACGTCAGGCCGTCGGCAGGGACTCCCAGTTCCATCGGCTCACCGCTCTTCCCCAAGCCCGAAGCGCCGGCCTGTCCGGCCCCTCACGAGCACCAGTCTCTCGACACTACGACGCTCGAGGCCTCGAACGGGGCGATCCTCAGGCCGCAGCCGCCTCGTCCATGTCCCTGTACGGGCCGTGTCCGATCTCGCCGCGGACGATGCGCTCGAAGAGGGCGATGTGGCCGGCAACCATGTGCTCGAGCGAGAAACGTCCCTCCGCGGCCTTCCTGCACGCCGCCCGGTCGAGGGCGCCGACACGCCCCAGCGCCACGGCCAGGGCTTCCTCGCCGATCCGGAGGTAGCCCGTGACCCCGTCGTCGATGATCTCGGGCGCGGCGCCCCGCGGCGTGGCGACGACCGGCGTGCCAGAAGCCAACGCCTCGATCATCACCATGCCGAACGGCTCGTGCCACGCCATCGGGTTGAGGAGGCAGACGGCGTCCGCGAGGAGCTGGTGCTTTGTCGCGCCGGCGACCTCGCCGATGAACTCGATGTCACCGCCGAGCAGCGGGCGCACCTGTTCATCGAAGTACTGGTGCTCGGGCTGCTCGCGCAGCTTCGCAGCGATCTTGAGAGGTATGCCCGCTTCGCGAGCGACGCGGACGGCGGTGTGCACGCCCTTGTCCGGGCTCATCCGCCCGAGGAACAGCGCATAGCCGCCCTTGCCGCTGCCGACGGCGAACTTGTTCATGTCGATCCCGTGATGAATCACGGCCGCGACTGGGATGTCGCCGGCGGTCGAGGCCTGATGCTGCGAGATTGCGATGATCGGAACGCGGTCGGAGATCGCGCCGTAATAGTCGTGAAGATCTCCGTCGAAGGGCCCGTGGTTCGTGGTCACAACGGCCACGTCGTCGAATCGCTCGGCGTACACCGGCCCGACCAGGGTGTGGTCGTGCACGATGTCGAAGTCGCGTACCGCCTCGTAGGCGTGGATGACGTGACGCAGCTCGGTGACGGCGCCGCCCACGCCGACTCCGACGGCCTTCTCGAATACCCAAGCCTTCGGGACCGGGCAGGCGCTGTCACCGGTCGTGTACAACAGCACGTCGTGACCCGCCGCTGACAGGCCGCGAGCCAGCCCGTCGAGGACGGCCTCGGTGCCGCCGTAACCGACGGGAGGTACCGCCACCCAGGGCGGTGCCACAATTGCGATCTTCATCTCTCTCCTCGAACTCGTCCCTGACCCTTCAGGGGCGCGCGAACGACCAGGTGAGAGGTCAATCGCGCTAGTCGACTGTGTGCTGGCGCTCCGGGGGTTCGCCGACCTGCACGATCACTCTACCACAGCCATCGCCACTTGTGAATTGTTGAACTAGGGTAAATTTTGTTGAACCCGGATGGCCGAACGACTCCCGCCCGGAAGCAAAAAGCACCATCACAACGGCCAACAGCCGCTCGGCTCCCTGTGTTCCCGACAGACTTGCTGGCCGCTACTTGCCGGCGCCAGCCGGCGCGATCCCGAGACCGTCAGGCTCGCCGCCGCCGTCCCAGTCCTCGACGAGCGCCCCGGATTCGTCGCGGCGGAACACCGGGATCGCGCCGAGCGGGTGCACGAGCGCCGCCGTGTCGCCGAGCTCGCGGCGCCACGTCGCAGCCTCGGTCACGAGAGTTCCGATCGCGACCGGCTCGGCGCCGACCCGCTGCAGGAGATTCAGCGCGGCGCGCATCGAGGCGCCGGTAGAGATGACGTCGTCGACAAGGCCGACCCGCTTTCCCCTCACCACGTCGACTCTCGCGGCGTCGAAGAGCAGACGCTGCTGGGCACCGGTGGTGATGGACCTCACCGGCTCGCTGATGGCGTCGCGCAGGTGCAGCTTGGGGGTCTTCTGCAAGATCAGGTATTCGTCAAGGCCGAGCGCTCGCGTGACCTCGATCGCGAGAGGGATGCCCATGGTGGCGACGGAGACCACCAGGTCGACTTCGTGTTCCGCCAGCAGCTCGGCGAGCTCTGTTCCCGCTCGCTCAACAAAGCGCACGCCGTGGTCCACGGTGATCAACAGCGCGATGGCCAGTTCGTCGGTGATCGGAATCAGCGGCAGGTCGATCTGCTGGGAGCCGACCACCGCCCGGTATGTTCCTGCAGCCGTGACCACGCCATCGATGCTCTCCCGTCCGGCGCTCGGGTGCAACTGCGGCCACCCGTCGTGCTCACGCCGATCAGGCGGGAGGACCGAAGAGCCGCTCGTCGGCATCGCCGAGACCCGGCAGGATTCCTCCCTCCGAGCTCAGCTCGCCGTCCACGGCCGCGCACGCCACCCTGACCGTCGGGTGATGGCCACAGAAGTTGTCGAGCCCCGGTTGGGACGCGATGAGGCAAAGCACGTGGATCTCCGTGGCGCCCCGTTCCTTCACGAGGTCGCAGGCACCCATCAGCGAGGCTCCCGTCGCCAGCGTCGGGTCACAGAGGATCACCCGCCGGCCCGAAAGATCATTTGGAAGCTTGTCGAGGTAGACCGTGGATCGCAGCGCCGCTCCGTCATGGCGGACTCCGACATGAGCGACCTCGGTGAGCGGGAGCACCTCCTGGATCGCAGGAACCATCCCGAGACCGGCGCGAAGCAGGGGGACGAGAAGGACCATCTCGCTCACCCGCTCACAGGCGACGTCCGGAGCCATCGGGGTGTCCACCCGGTGCTCGGCGGTGCGCAGGTCGCGAAGCCCCTCATAGGCGAGCACCGCCGACAGCTCTCCCACCAGTGTGCGAAACGTCGCTCCGTCTGTCTCGACGTCCCGCAGCACCGACAATCGGTGAGCGACGACCGGGTGCTCGACGATGAGAACGCGCTGGCCTCCAGCGGAGGGATGCCGGGCGGGCTCGGTGACCAGCCGGAGCCCCCTTCCCTGACGTGGCATCGCACGCAGGCTACCTGAGACCGCCGGACGTGGGAACGTATCGTCCATGAGAATCACCGTCGCATCGGACCACGCAGGCTTTGCTCTCAAGACGGTCGTGATCGACCACCTCACCGGAGAAGGACACGACGTCGTCGATCTCGGCACCTGGTCGGAGGAACCGGTCGACTATCCACCATTCTGCGCTCACGCCGCCCGGCTCGTCGTGGCCGGCTCGGTCGATCTCGGCATTGTCATCGGCGGCAGCGGACAGGGAGAGGCGATCTCCGCCAACAAGATCCGGGGCGCCCGTGCGGCGCTGTGCCACGACGAGTACACGGCCCGCTTCGCGCGGCGTCACAACGACGCCAACGTCCTGTCGATCGGCGCTCGCATCGTGGCTGCCGAACTGGCGCTCGACATCGTCGACGTCTTCCTCTCGACCGAGTTCGACGGCGGCCGCCATGCGCGCCGGCTGGCCGAGATCACAGAGATAGAGGAGGAAGAGGCCAGGACCTCGAACGCAGGATCATAGGCTGGCTGAGACGGGTCGGAGCATGCCGGTGAGCGCGGCGCCAGATGGCGCCCAAGCTGCGGCCTCGAGGCGAAGGACCCTGCTAGGGATGAGACGGGGCTGGTGGTGCGCCCTCGAGCTCGAACACGAGGTCGTCGGGATAGCAGTAGTACCAGTCCTCGCCCGGCTCGTAAGAACGAATGATCGGGTGCCCGATCGCGTTGTAGTGGTGGGTGGCGTGTTTTCCGGGGGAATTGTCACAGCAGCCGACGTGGCCGCACTCCTGGCACACGCGCAGATGCACCCAGTCGTGCCTGCCGGCGGCGAGACAGTCGAGGCATCCTGTTCCTGAGGGCTCGACGTCGAGGATCTCTTCGAGGTGGGTGCACGTGTGGGTCATCGCTTTCCTCCAAGAAGTCGGTCATTCACCGGCCGGCGCCGGCGCGGTGACGTTGGTCAGATCACTATCCCATTGCAACAGTGCGGCGGCGCCCGCATAGGTGCTGTCCAGGAACTCGAGGATCGCCGACCGTGGATCCGCGGCCGAACGGACCGCGTCGTACGGCAGCAGGAACTCACGCACGTCAGCGCTCCACGCCCCGTCGCTCGGCCGTACCGACACGGTCTCGATGCCATCGGGCTGTGGATAGGCGAAGGCGTAGAACGCCGGGTACCTGGCACGGTCGTTACCGGGCCACCATCCTGCGCAGATCGCCTCGGCGTCACCGCCCACCCGTTCGATCACGCCGGCGCCGGGCGAAGGCTCGAGTTGACGACCGGAGTAGCGGGCGAGCGCGAGGTCGAAGGTCCCCCAGAAAAATTGGACCGGTGTGGTGCGGCCGCGAAACCGCGCACGGTGCTCTCTCATCACCATGTCGACCTGCGTGAGAACCTGGAGGAAACGGTCCACCTTCGTCGATTCGTAGGTGTCGTGCGTGCGGTCCTCGGGAAACGGAATCGGATCGGGGACCTCCGAGGGGACAAGCGAGATCCGAACGTCTATGCCCATGCGCTGCAACATGGCGATGAAGTCCCGGTAGAAATCGGCAACCGAACCTCCGAGTGGCCGCCGGTCGATCGAGCCGTCGTTGCAGCGGACCACCAGCGCGTGGTCGACAAGATCGAACTCGGCGTCAATTGTGCGGAGGCCGACCGGAATGGGCGAGGTGGTCAGGCCGCGCGCCGTGACGTAGAGGGGAACGTTGGCCCACTCGGGTTCGAAAGGACTCAGGGCCAAGCGCAACTTGCCGACCACCTGGGTGTACATGTGAAGCGTCGCGCACGTCTCCCGCCAGTCGTCATAGGCAAGAGTTGGCCAGGCGTCCTGATGCATCAGTGCACCCCTCGCTCGTCGTTCCGAAACCCCGGGTAACCGGTCCGATCACTCTACGGTCGCCGCGGCGTCGCAGCGGCCAGGTTCTCGACCGCTGCCTCGACGGCGCGATGGAAGGTTGGGTAGGCGTAGATCATCGTCGCCAGCGTCTCGGTGGAAATCGAGGCGTGAACAGCCAGGGTGAGCATGGAGAGAACCTCGCCTCCACAGGGCCCGGCGGAGGTTGCGCCGACCAACGCACCACGCTCGGCATCCTCGACCAGCTTGATGAACCCGGCGTTGTCGACCTTGTGAATCCAGCCCCGCGCCGAGGAGGGCAGGTCGGCCAGCCCGGTCCGCACGCTCATCCCCGCAGCTCTCGCGGCCGCCTCGGTCAGCCCCACCGAGCCGATCTCCGGATCGGTGAACGTCACGCGGGGAAGGGCGCGATAGTCGGCCGGGGCGGCCGGCCGGCCGAGGATGTCGGCCAAGGCGATGCCGGCCTGGTACATCGACACGTGCGTGAAGGCTCCCACGCCGGTGATGTCACCTATGGCCCACAGTCCCGGAGCCGCGCGGCACGTCGCGTCCACCGGAATCGACCGCGCCCGTTCGTCGAGCCCGACGGACCTCACGCCGAGCGCGACAAGGTCGGACCGCCGGCCGGTGGCGACGAGGAGGCGCTCGCCCTCCAGCGACTCGCCCGTGGCCAGCTCGAGGGCGAACCCCGGGCCGCCTCGCCGGACGGCCTGGACCTCGGCCCCAGTCACGACGCGTATCCCGTCGGCCTGCAGCGCGTCCAGGAGCAGGCGGCCTGATTCGGGTTCCTCGGGAGCAAGCAGGTGGGGCGCCGCCTCGACCACGGTCACAGCGGTCCCGAACCGTGCGAAGACCTGCCCGAGCTCGACGCCAACCGGACCGCCGCCGAGGACCACGAGCGACGACGGCACCGTCGTCGTCTCGATCGCGTCGCGGTTCGTCCAGTACGGCACCTCGGCGAGGCCCGGGATCGGGGGCGCCCACGGCTGGGTCCCGGCATTGACCACGACGGCACGTCGCGCCCCGAATTCGCGGTCGGCAACGGTGACCCGGCCCGGCCCGGTGAGCCGGCCCCACCCCCGAACGAACCGACCGCCCTTGGACTCGAACCGCTCGACTGCGACACGGTCGTCCCAGTCGTCGGTCGCCTCCAGCCGGATCCGCGTGGCGACGGGCGTCCAGTCGGGACTGACGACGGCACTCCCCGCCATGCCGGGCACGCGGCCGAGCTTCGGCGAGGAGGCCCGCCGCCCGGAGCATCATCTTGGACGGGACGCAGCCCCAGTAGGGACACTCACCGCCGAGGAGCCGCCCCTCGACGCCGACGACGTCGAGCCCCTCCTCGGCGAGCCGGCCGGCGAGCTCCTCGCCGCCCGGCCCCATGCCGACGACGACCACGTCCGCCTGCTCCACCATGTCGGTCCCCTCGTCTCGGCTCGGTCCCGCAAGACCGCTCGTTTGCTGTCAGATGTGACTGGTCCGAAGTAGTTGTACCCGACCTCGTCAAAGCCGGCACCCCAGGCGGAGCCTGGGCTCAGCGCCGGCACCAGCGGCCCGGTCATTTAGACTGCCCGTCGTCAGATAGCTGCCGACGATCAGATGTGATCGGCTGAGCCGGCCGCCGTTTCGGAGACGGAGCCGGGTCTGCTCGTGACGGGACGGGACGCGGACATGCGATGAGGATCACTGCCACCGGGCACGCCGGCGTCTTCGTCGACACGGCGGCTGGAGGCGTCCTCTGCGACCCGTGGCGGTCCCCGGCGTACTTTGCGTCGTGGTTCCCCTTCCCGGACAACGGTGACGTCGACTTCGCCGCGTTCAAACCCGACTTCCTCTACATCTCGCATCTGCACAGGGACCACTTCGACCGGGAACTTCTCGCCCGGAGCGTGCCGAGGTCGACGACGGTGATCCTGCCGGACTTCCCGACCGATGAGCTCCACCAGGCATTGAGGGATCTCGGGTTCTACTCGTTCGTCCACACGAGCAACGGCGAGCCGGTCGATCTCGACGGCCTCCGCGTGATGATCACCGCGATGGTCTCGCCCACCGACGGCCCGATCGGAGACTCTGCCCTGTCGCTCGACGACGGCGAGCAGCGGGTGCTCAACCAGAACGACGCCCGGCCGCCCGACCCTGAGCAACTCGTGGCGTTCGGCCCCTACGACGGGCACTTCCTCCAGTTCTCGGGCGCCATCTGGTGGCCCGTCGTCTACGACCTGCCGGAGGCGAACAGGCTCGAGTTCGCCAAGCGCAAGCGGATCAACGGGATGGCGCGTGCGCGCCGGTTCATCGACGCGGTCGGCGCCCGATACGTCTTCCCGACCGCCGGCCCACCCTGCTTCCTCGACGCCGACCTGTTCGAGTACAACGACTTCTCGAACAGCCCGGACAACATCTTCCCGGACCAGACCGTGTTTCTCGACTACCTGGCTGACCAGCAGATCACCAACGGACGACTCCTGATCCCCGGCAGCGTCGCGGAGCTCACGCCGGCGGGCTGCAAGGTCACCCACCCTCTCAGCGACGACGCGGTGCAATCGATCTTCAACTACAAGCGTTCCTACCTCGAGGCGTACGCCGAGCGGCAACGACCGCGACTCGAACGCGAGAAGGCCTCGTGGCCGAGCTACGACGGCGACCTGCTCGCCGCGCTGAAGGACTGGTGGGAGCCGCTGCTGGACCTCGCGGACCAGATCTGCGAAGGCGTCGGCGCCCCGGTGCTGTTGGACCTCGGGCGCGAGCAGATCGTCGTCGACTTCACGACGCGGCAAGGTGCGCAACTGGGAGGGCGAGGAGTGCCGGTACCGGTTCACCCTGGAGCACCGCCTCGTCGAAGCCCTGGTGGTGGAGCACGAGGTCGACTGGGTCAACAGCCTGTTTCTCTCGATGAGGTTCCGTGCGCGACGGCGCGGCCAGTACAACGAGTACGTCTTCACCTTCTTCAAGTGCTTGTCGGCCGAGCGCATCTCGTATGCAGAGGGCTGGTACGCCGAACAGGCGAGCACCGACGACCTGGTCATGATCGGCGGCTACATGGTCCAGCGTCGTTGCCCGCACCTCAAGGCGGACTTGTCCCGCTTCGGCGCCGTGACCGACGGGGTGCTCGAATGCGGCATGCACGGATGGCGTTTCGACCTGGCGAGCGGCCGATGCCTGACCGCAGAGGGCCACGACATCGTTGCCGTGCCGGTCGAGGTGGCTGTAACCGAGCCGAGGTGACGGTCATGTCTGCGGTCTCGGCAAGCGACTGGTCGGCTCAGGTCGCCCCGGTCTTCTCGGCGACGCGCTCCTCGCGGAACTTCCTCTTTGGGGCCGCGGGGATTCCCGACACCGGATAATCGTCGAGCCAGATCACCAGCTCGTCGGGGGGCACCGGCCGGCTGATGTAGTAACCCTGGGCGACGTCGCAGCCGAACTGCGCAAGGCGCTCCATGATGGCCCGCGTCTCCACCCCTTCGGCCACGACCTCCAACCCGAGGTTGCGGCCGAGATCGATCGTCGAGCGGACGATGATCTCGTCCTCCTCTCGCGCGACCATGGCTGTCACGAACGACCGGTCGATCTTGATCTCGTCGATCGGCAGGCGCTTCAGGTAGGCGAGGGACGAGTAGCCGGTGCCGAAGTCGTCGACCGAGAGGCGCAGGCCCATCGCGCCGAGACGGTCGAGCACGTCCTTGGTCCGGAGCGGGTCGTTCACGATGGAGCTCTCGGTGATCTCGAGCTTGAGCATCGTGGCAGGCATCCGCCATTTGCCGAGCAGCGCCGCGATCTCGCCAGGGAACGCAGGGTCGACCAGGTTCAGCATGGAGATGTTGACGGCGATGGGGAGGCGGCGCCCCTCGTCCGCCCAGGCTCGCCACTGCTGGCCGGCCTCGTTGACCACATACAGCGACAATGCCTTGATCAGGCTCGTCTCCTGCGCGACCGGGATGAAGTCGTCGGGCATGACGAGACCACGCTCGGGGTGGTGCCAGCGGATCAAGGCCTCCACGCCGGCGATCCGGCCGGTGCGCACTGAGACCTTCGGCTGGTAGTGGAGCACGAGCTCGCCGTCCTCGATCGCGCGCCGAAGCTCGCCGATCAAGCGCGAGTCGTGTGGAGGCGTGCGTGTCGACCGACGCGTCGTAGAAGGCGTACCCGACGTTGGTGTCCTTCGCGACGTACATGGCTGTGTCGGCCCGCTGCAGCAGGCAGTCCACGTCCTCGCCGTCGCGCGGGTAACGGGCTATGCCGATGCTGACCTCGACGTTGACGGGCAGTCCGTCGAGCGCGATCGACTGCTCGATCGCTCCACGAACGCGGCGGACGACTTCGAGCACCTGCATCCGCCGTGCTTGGGTCACTAGCACGGCGAACTCGTCCCCGCCGAGCCGGGCGATCGAGTCGCCCTCCCGGAGCGCGTCCTGGAGGCGGCGACTCACCTCCCGTAGCAGCAGATCGCCGCTCGCGTGGCCGAGGGTGTCGTTGACCTCCTTGAAGCGATCCAGGTCCATCATGAACACCGCAAGCTCGCTGCCGTCACGCGCGGCCGCCGAGATGGCCTGTACGACGCTGTCGTGGAAGTGGATCCGGTTCGGGAGCCCGGTAAGCGAGTCGTGCAGGGCCTGGTGGCGAAGCTGCCTCTCGGCGAAGTCGCGCGACTCCTCCGCCGCCTTCTGGCGCGTGATGTCGAGGATGACGCCGTCCAGCCATTGGCGCCTGCCGTCGGGGCCAACGACGGCTCGGCCGTGCTCGGCGATCCATCGTGGCTCCCCGCTGACGGGGATCAACCGGTATTCGAGGGAGTAAGAGGAGCCGCGCTCGAGAGCGTCGTCCACCTCCCGGATCACGTACGGGCGGTCGTCAGGGTGGATGACCGAGCCGTAGGTGCGAACCTTGTTGTCGATGAAGTCGCTGGCGGGGTAGCCGACGAGGTCCTCGATGTGGTCGCTCATGAACTGCATCGTCCAGGTCTCGTCGCATGCGCAGCGATAGACCACGCCCGGGATGTTCGCGACGACGGAGCGGAAGTGCGCCTCGGTATCGCGCAGCTCCTCCTCGGTGCGCTTCCTCGGCGTGATGTCGAGGCAGTGGCCGTGCAGGGTGATCCGGCCGATGATGTCGGCGACCGGAAGGGCCTTGTCGTAGATCCATACGATGGCTCCGTCCCGGCCGACGAGACGGTACTCGCTGACAAGCGGTTCGCCCTTGGCGGCCGCTTCCTGGTGCTCCGCCAGGACCCGGTCCCGGTCGTCGGGGTGGAGCAGGCTCGAGAAGAGCTCCGGATCGTTGGCAACCTGCTCGGGGGAGACACCGAGAACCGCGGCACTGCGAACGCTGAGCTCGTTGATGAGGACCGGGATCCCCTCGGCTGTCCGGTAGGAGAGAACGAAGAACTGCTCGAAGACCGACCATGCCTCGATCGCGTCCTTGAGGGCCGCCGGGCTCGCGATCGCCGGTCCGAACGCGGGGCCAGGGGCCATCGGACTATTCATCGCAGCCCTCACGCTGTATGCATCGACTCGAACCCTGCGCGACTTGAGCGCAATCCCTGGTCAGGGCCACCGCTTTGGACCTCAGGGCCTCTCGAGCCATACACCTTGACGCGGGCCGTAGACCCGCTCGCGGATGGCGCCCACGGAGGCGTCGATGTCGGCGCCGAGCGGTCTGTCGCGCAGTACGGGAGGAAAGTGCTCGCGAACGAGCGAGACGAAGCGCGCGAGGCCGGCGGGCGGCTCTCGGTCCGTGACGTAAAGCGCCTGCGACCCGACCGCGGCGAGGATGGCCATCGCGGCATCGAAGCATTCGGCAGCGCGTTGCTGTTGCTCCCAGGCAAAGAAACTGGGTGCCGCGACGTCACTTTGAGCAAAGCCGCCGCTCGAGGGTGGGATGAGCGTCGGAGACGCAGCCCGGCGAGCTTCCTCGCCGATCCCCAGCTGGACGAAGTTCAGGTAGAAGAGGTGGACGTCGCCGGCGACGAGCTTGTCGGGCAGCAGCGACACCTCGTGGTTGAAGAGGTGGCCGCAATGACGCTCCGCCAGCAGGCAAAGGTCGGCCCACGAGGCGCTCAGGGCATCGAGGGCGGGAGCTGCGGCGCCGTTGTGGAACCCGCCCGTGGAGAACGTCTGACCGAGCGGGTGCTCGGCGTCGGGCGGCACGTAGACGGGATTGTCCGTGACTGCCGCGAGGGAGGTGCGCGCCACCTCGGTCGCGTCGCGCGAGCGCCCGGTGCGCCTGCCCGAGCACCCGCGGCACGATGCGCCAGCTGACCGGGGTCTGATAGCTCCTCCGAGCTCCTCCAGCGCCTTCGAGTCGCGCTCGAAGAGCCTGGAGCGCCTCTGTTTCGGCGTCGTCGTTCCACAGTCCCTCGAGCGCGGACGAGTAGTTCTCGAGCGGAGCCTTGATGGCCTCGATCGAAAGCGCGAAGGCGTCGGCCGCGAGCTCGAGGCGCGCTCGGGCCGCCAGGACAGCGTCAGCGACCAGTGCCGCAGCGCACGGAGAGCCGTTGACGAGGGCGTTCATGGCCTTCGGCTCAGTCGCGAGAGCGCGAAGCGGCGCCATAAGATGGCCGAGCGGGATGATCTCGCCCGATCCTCCCTGGCCTTGGCTCGGCACCGGCGGGAGCCGTCGCCCGTCGAGAAGCTCGGCCACCGCCTGGGCCACCGAGGGATGCGCCGCCGCGTGGCCGCCTAGAAAGTTCGCGAGCCGAGCCAGGACGAACCCCCTCGTCACCCGCTCGGGCAGAGGCTCTCCGAACGCGAGCTGAAGATTGAGATGCCGGGGCCGGTCGGCCGCGTTCCACTGGCCGGGCACGACCCGCTGCTTGGCCCATTCGCCACCACCGGTCGTCACCATGTACACGCTCAGATCCGGGCTCGACTCGATGAGCGCGAGGAACCCCTGATACGCCGCCGTCATCTCCGCGACGGCGTCCGGCGCGATCTCGACCATCTCGCCTTCCCACGCGACCCTCCGGTAGACGTCGAGGGTTATGTCGTGGCGGGAACGTAGGGTGACCATTGAACTGCGGGCCTGCCTTTCGCTGTCTCTGCCTCGGGTCGGGCCCTTGGCCGAACCGCCTGTGGCTGCGGGTCGAGCGCCAGTCTTGTCGGATGCAAGCTTGCCAGCCCACCCGAGCCCCCGACAGCGCGGACAGCTGGAGGCTCGAGGCCGGCGGCGCGGCGCTCGGCGGTCCGGCCTGGTGTGGCGAGGTCCTAGGCGGGCTCGGCGGCCTTGGCCTGGGGCCCCGGGGCCGGCTCCTCGTCGCTGGCCTCGTCGGCGCTGTGGTCGCCCTCGGTCGAGTCGGGCCTCTCGGGAACTGCGCGCGGTGATGCGGGCTCCGAGAGCGCGACCTCGCTTCGCAGGGCGTCCTCGTAAGCCGCGGTTGCCGCGTTCATCGACTCGTCGTTCTCGGCGAGCGCTTCGTGAAGCTCGTCAGCCCGCTGGCGTGCGGCCTCCTGAAGCGCGTTCTCGTAGGCCGCGACCGCTGCCTTCAGCGCCCCGGCCCGCGTTACCCCGGCCGTGCGGATCGCCTCGGCTCTCGACAGGCCGGCCTGTCGGATCGTGTCAGCCCGAACGATGGAGCTCTCAGCGGCGAGCTCGGCTGCTCGCAAGGCCTCCTCGTAGGCGTGCTGTGCCGCGGCGAGCTCGGCCCGGTATGCCTCGTCGATCGCCCGGCTAGATGCCTCCTCTGCCTCCCGAAGCTCCTTGCCGTAGCGCGCTTCGGCCGCTTGCAGGGCTGCCGCACGCGCGCCCTCGGCTGCGCGCAGCGCTTCGTCGTGCTTGGCCGAGACACGACGAAGCATCTCGGCACGGGTGACGGTCGCGCTCCGGATGGCCTCGGCCCTCGCGACGGTGGCCGCCCTGATCACCTCGGCACGCTCACGCTCCGCGTCCGCGGCTTCGGTCGCGGCGCTCAGCGCCTCGTCGTGGGCGCGTTCGGCGACACGCAGGGCATCGTCCTCGGTCTTCGCGCCACCGTCCAGCCTGATGACATTGCTTGGCGGCATCCTCGCTCCTCCCTACTCCCGACTGTGTGGGCCTGCTCCGACATTGGGTGCGTGCTCGACATTGCGTGCCTGCTCCGGCATTGCCGTGGGGGGCGTCGGATCGGCCCACCTCGATTCTGGTGCAACCGGATGCCGCCATGGTCGCGCGCGATCTGGTCGATCGCGAGCGGGTCGCGCGCAGGCGCCCGGCGGCATGGCTCACAGGTACGGGGTCCGCGTATCGCCGGCCACGCTGTTGGGGTCTCTCGGCGGCCCTACGCCACGCATCTGCTCGAGCTGGCGCTGTGTGGCCACTTGCTGAACGAACAGCGTCGCCTGAATGCCCTGGAAGAGGCCGGCGAGCCATCCGACGAGCTGCCCCTGGGCGACTCGGAGCTCGGCATCGCTGGGCGGGCTGTCGTCGAACGGGATCGCCAGCCGGTCGAGCTCCTCGGCCAGTTCCGGTGAGAGCGTCTCCTCGAGCTGTCGTATCGACTCGTGGTAGATCTCCTTCATTCTCTTGCGGCTGGCGTCGTCGAGCGGAGCAGCCCGCACCTCGTCGAGGAGCTGCTTTGCCATTGACGCGATCCGCATCAGCTTTGCGGGCTGCGAGACCATTTCCGCCTCGTCAGAGGGACCAGGCTGGGCGATCTCGGTTGGCACGAGGACGCCCGAGATCGCTGGAATTTCGTCGGGCGTAGCTGGGTCGGTACCCGTGTCGGCAGGTCGAGCGTCGGTCACCGCTGGAGCATCGGTCAGGGCTGGATTGTCGGTCATGGCTGAATTCTGCCCGAAGCGGGCGCCGCCAGCGACGGGGCCCGTCTGGACGAAGGACGGGGCGACGCGCCGGGCCGGCTGGCAGGGCCGACGGTGCAACGCGCAGCGCCGAGACCCGGCCAGCGCGCCGGGCGAGGTTCAGCCCGAGAAACCTAGCTTGCCGATCACGGCCCGCTCCCGGCGATACGGCAGGGGTGTGCCGGGGGCGGACGAGTCGATCTCGCGGCCAAGCCGGTGGCCGTCGAAGATGGCGTCAGCAGGGATCCTGGGCGCAACGCAGTCGCCTATGCGGTACAGCCCGACGATGCCCCAGCGCGCCAGGAGACCCGGATCTGCGACCAGCTCGCGATAGAGCCCGTCGTCCGACAGTCGTTGTGTCACGAGCACGATGCCGCTCGTCTCATAACGGACCGGCTCTTCGAATTCGTCGAACCCGGCCACGTAATGATCCTCGATGCGGGTGATGGTCACCCCTGTTCGCATCGCCACGCCCCTGTCGTGAAGCCGCTGTCGCAACAGCGGCCCCTCCAGCGTCTGGTCGCATACCGGCGCCACCTGCGCCAGGCACGTCAAGAGCTCGACCTCGTAGCCCTCGAGGGCGAGGAGCTCGGCGACGCCGGACGCGACGAAATAGCCCTCGGCGTCGTAGACCAGCACGCGCTTTCCCGCCGGCCGTTTGCCTTCGACCATCACCTGCTCGGGCGTCAGCACCAGACCAGGTGACTCGAGGGCACCGGCGATCGGTTTGTGGGAACCGGCACTCAGGCCGTCTCGCGCCCACGTCGACCCCGTGGCGAGGACGACAAGCTCGGCGCCGTACTCGAGGATTGCCGCCGCGTCGAGCTGGACATTGCGGATGACCTCGACGTTGGAGAGCCGGTCCAGCTGGATCGAGCGCCAGTTGACGACCCTTGCCCACTCGCCGAGTCCCGGGAGCCGCGCGATCCAGCGCATCGAGCCACCGAGCTCGGTTCCGCCATCGACGAGATGGACGCGGTTCATACCGCGTTTGCCGAGCGTGATGGCGCATTCCAAGCCCGCCGGTCCCGCGCCTACCACGAGCACATCGAGGTCTGCGTTGGCCGCACGGCTGAAACGTTCGGGATGCCAGCCTCGGCGATACTCCTCTCCGGCGGTGGCGTTCTGGGTGCACCCGAGGTGGAACATGGTCTCGGCCTTCATGACGCAGACGTTGCAGCCGATGCACTCGCGCACCTCGTCGTAGCGGCCCTCCTCGATCTTCTTCGGCAGGAACGGGTCGGCGATCGACGGGCGAGCCGCACCGATGAGATCCCAGGCCCCGCTGCGCACGATCTCGGCCATGAGGTCGGGGCTGGTGAGCCGCCCGACGCCGACGACGGGCTTTCGAGTCGCCTCCCGAACGCCACCGGTCCACTCCAACTGGTACCCCTCCTTGAAGAAACGTGACGCGCCCGAGTCCTTCGACCACTCCGTGATCGAGCCGATGTTCACGTCCCACAGGTCGACGAGGTCGTCGGCCGCGGCGATGAACCTGATCGCCTCCTCGGGCTCGACACCGGCCGGCCCGAGAGCGGCGACCGAGATCCGGCTGGCTATGGCGCAGTCATGACCGACCGCCTCGCGGACGTCTCCCAACAGCTCCATCCAGAAACGGGCCCGGTTCTCGAAGCTTCCGCCGTATGTGTCGGTCCGGTGGTTGTAGAACGCCGACAGGAACTGCATGGGAAGGTACGAATGCCCGCCGTAGACATAGACGATGTCGAAGCCGACGTCGCGCGCACGCCGCGCGGCCTCGACCCACTCGCGCCGGATGCGGGTGATGTCATCGAGGTCCATCGTCTTGGGCACGAGGTGGTAGATGAAGTCGCTCGCGAGCTGAGACGGCGCCATCGGGGGCATCCGTGCCTCACCGCACAATGCATGCGCGCCGGAGTGGTGAAGCTCGATCGCGACGAGCGAGCCGAAGCCGTGTGCGCGCTCGCAGATAAGGCCGAGGTTGGCCGCATCGTCCACGTCCCACATCCGCGCCCCGATCGCAGGGCTCTCGTCCGACTCGATGCTGACCGGGGCGTACTCGGTCGACACGGCCGCCCACCCGCCCTCGGCCTTCGTCGCACGATGCTCGGCTTGGGAGAGCGGCTTGACCTCGCCGAATCCCGAGCAGTGCGGGACCTGGTAGAAGCGGTTGCGCAGAACCTTCGGCCCGATCGCGACTGGCTCGAAGAGGATGTCGTGCCGCGGGTCCCGGCGTTGCATGGCGCCGGAAGTCTCGCGTACCGCCTCGCTGGCGACCAATGGGCGATGCTGGGAATATCGGCGACGGGACACACCAACGAGACGGGACACACCAACGAGAGGACGGGTGCGATGGAACAGGTGCAGACCAGGCTCGCCGTGATCGGCCTTGGGACCATGGGCCGAGGGATGGCGAGCTCCGCGCTTCGGGCCGGAATCCCGCTCGTCGTGTGGAACCGTGAGCTCGAGGTTGCGCGCGCCTTCGGCGATCGTGGAGCGGTTGTCGCTCCGACGGTCGCCGAAGCGGTCGCGGACGTCGACGTCGTCATCACCATGGTCACCGACTCGAACGCGATCAGGTCGATTGCTCTGGATCTCGGCATGTTGGACGCTCTTCGGGCAGGTGCGGTCTGGGCGCAGATGAGCACGATCGGTATCGAGGCGACCGAAGCGATGGCGTCGCTCGTCGGCGAGCGACGCGCCGACGTCTCGTTTCTCGACGCGCCCGTGTCCGGCAGCAAGGTTCCCGCAGAAGAGGGCAAGCTCACGATCTTCGCCTCGGGCACCGAGGACGTGCGTCCCATCGTCGAGCCGATCTTCGCAGCGATAAGCGAGCGCACGATGTGGCTCGGGCCGGTAGGGACCGGTTCACGGATCAAGCTCGTGAACAACACGCTCCTTGCCTTCGGCGCCGAAGGGGTGGCGAACTCGCTCGCGCTGGCACACCGGCTCGGACTGGACGCTCGCCAGGTCCTCGACGCCTTCGAAGCCGGCCCGTTGTTGTCGGCGTGGGAGACCGCCAAGATTCGGCGCATCGAGGGCGGCGACTACTCCCCCGAGTTTCCTCTCAAGCTGGCGCTCAAAGATGTCGGTCTCGCCTTGGAGCAGGGCGGCGCCGAACGCTTCGCGGTCCTTGCCGCTCTCGAACACGAGTGGGAGCAGGTCGTCGAGGAAGGCTTCGGCGATGAGGACATCACTGTCGTAACTCGGGCCCTCGAGGCCTGAACGCCATGGAAAAAGTGGTGCGCCGCGAGGCGCCGGCCTCTGGGCTCCGAATCCCGAATCTCTCTGACCTCGACTTCGGGCGGCTGAGGCGCGAGCGCCTGGCTCGACTGCAGGACGCGATGCGTGCACACGAGCTAGGTGTCGGGCTCTTCTTCAATCAGGCCAACATCCGCTACGCGACGGGAACAGCCACGATGGGCGTCTGGTCGGCGACGGCTATGCCTCGCTGCTGCATCCTTCCTGCCGACGGAGACCCGATCCTGTTCGAGTACCCGAAGTCGGTCCACCGGTCACGCGCGCTCGTGAAGGACGTTCGGCCGATGCCGCGACTCGGTGCTGCGCACTGGGCGAGGGAGGTCGTCGGGGTACTCGACGACCTCGGGGTCGAACACACGGTCGCGGTCGACCAGCTCCCTACGCCAAGGATCCTCGCGCTCAGGGACTCGGGCGTGACCATCGTCGACAGTGAGCCGGCCACGGCCGAAGCTCGTGAGATCAAGACGAGCCAGGAGATAGAGATCTTCAAGGTCAACGGCGCGATCGGAGACGCCATGCTGCACGCGTTCGAGCGAGCAATCCGCCCCGGCGTGCGCGAGTACGAGCTGCTCGCGGTGCTCAGCGACAGCCTTCTGCGATACCAGGGAGAGTACGTGTTCACAAGGCTCGTGGCCTCTGGACGCAACACGAACCCATGGATGTCCGAGGCTCGCGACAAGATTGTGATGCCAGGTGACCTCGTAGGCGTCGACGCCGACGCCAACGCCTTCGAGGGTTACGTCACCGACGTCTCGCGGACGTTTCTCTGCGGTGACCGAGCGACGGCAGCTCAACGGGAGGCCTATAGGGTCGCCTACGACGCAGTCAACGCGATGAGAGACCTCGTCCGGCCCGGGATCACTTACGAGGAGTTCGCCCGGGCCGTGCCGCGCCTGCCCGAGAAGTACCGAGAGCAGCGGTACATCGCGCTGGCCCATCAGGTGGGCCTTGAAGACGGCGAGGGACCGGACATCCCATTCGTCGAGGACGTGGAGGAAGGAGTCACCACGTTCCCCGAGGGAACCATCCGGGCCGGAATGATTCTCTGCCTCGAGTCGTACGCCGGCGCGGTCGGGGAATCGAGCGGCGTGAAGCTGGAAGATCAGGTTCTCGTCACCGACGCCGGCTGCGAGCTGCTCTCGACCTACCCGTTCGACGAGGCCTTGCTCGGCCCGCCCTGAGAGACGATCTCTCCCGTCGCGGCGAGGATGCCGTCGGGTCCCCTCGCAAACCGGCGCAGTCCGGTCCACGCTGGCTCCTCAGTGAAGTCGAAGTAGCGGGTTTGCTCGACCGAGAGCGGCCCGGCGCCGAGAAACGGGCCGTCGAGCACCGCTCGGTGAAGGCGCACGCGGTTGTAGTGGCGTGGCGCGAGGGCGACTGCGCGGGCGTGCACCGCGTCGGTGTGCCATTCGGGAGGAACGCCGGCTCCTGAGAACAGCACGAGGTTGCCGTTCACGCCGTGGGCGATCTCGGCGTCGTAATAGCAAAGGAGCCCGGCCGCGGCGTAGCGGACAAGACGGCCGACCACCATCTCCTCGAGCTCGTCGATCTCGGCGTGGTCGACCCCGGAGCGAGGATCACCGAAGAACCCGACCGCCGTCAGCTCTTGCGCCCGCAGCAGCGCGGCCGCCCTCGGGATCGCGATCCAATGACGGCGGCCGCTGTCGTCATACTCGCGGCGGTCCGATGGAACCTCGTCCGGTGGCAGCGAGGGCGCGTGCAGGCGCAGGCGCTCGAGCATGCCGCCCATGACCGACTCGTCGGCACGCGTCCGTTCGGGGTCGGTGAACGACCGGTCGGTCAAGCAGGCGGCTCCTCTCCGGGAGCAAAGTGGCCCATCTCTGCTCCCACCTTCTTGCCGATGTTCGCCACGTGCAGGTGGATCTCGTCAAGCAGGTCGGTGTTCTTCTTGACGAGCGAGGTGAGCGCGGTGTTCTCCTGGATCAGCGTCTTGATGTCGTCGGTGTTGTTCGCGGTGTGAAGAGCGACCTCAGAGGAGATCGCGTCGGCTCGCTTGGCGGCGATCAGCAGAGCCGCGGCCTGGACGCCGGCCAGCATGGAGAGGAACAGGTTCAGCAGGATGTAGGGGTACGGGTCGAACGCCTTGTGGTGAAGGAGGTGCTCGAACAAGAGCGTGTTGATCACGGCCCATGCGATCATGATGGCGAAGAAGGAGAACACGAAGGGCCAAGACCCCATCATGTTGCGCATCCGGTCGGCCGCTCGCTCGCCAAGAGAGAGCTGCTCGCCGGATCTTACGCCGGGGTGCCTGTGCCAATGCGTCTGCCAGGCATGACTCCCCACGGCGACGATCATCGCGCACCTTGACTGTCGAAAGAAGGATCCACTAAAGAGCCGACGGCACGCCACGGCGTCGCCAGCGTCGGCAATGATGGCGTTGTTCGCGCACCGCGGGGAGAACGGGAGCAGATGGCCTTCGGGTTTGACTACCAACAGCGCACCGCGCGATCGAGGGCGCTCTTCGACGAAGCCAGCTCGCTGATCCCCGGCGGTGCGGGAAGCAGCGCTCGCACCGTCAAGTTCGGCTGGCGGCCCTATCCGCCCTTCGTGGCGCGAGGCACGGGATCACGCCTGAGCGACGTCGACGGCAACGAGTACGTGGACTACCTGCTCGGGCTGGGGCCGATGATCCTCGGCCACCGCCACCCGGTGGTGACCAAGGCGGTCTGCGACGCCGTCACCGAGTACGGCACCTGCCCCGGGCTTCCCTACGACCTCGAGATCGAGGCGGCGCGCAAGGTGGTGGAGGCGGTACCGAGTGTCGAGATGGTCCGTTTCTCCAACTCGGGAAGCGAGGCGGTGGGGACGGCGGTGCGGCTCGCTCGGGCCTTCACCGGGCGCCGCCTGCTCGTCCGATTCGAGGGCCACTACCACGGGTGGCAGGACACGGTCTACTGGAGCAACCACGTCGACCCGGTCGCTGCCGGCCCTGCGCAAGCTCCCCGGCCTGTGCCGGCTGGTCCCGGCGTTCCGCTCGAGCTCGCCGACACGCTCATCGTCCTCACTTGGAACGATCCGGAAAGCTTCCGAAAGGCCATGGACGAGCGCGGCGACGAAGTCGCGGCGGTGATCACCGAGCCGGCGGTGTTCAACACCGGCTGCATCCTCCCCGAGCCCGGGTACCTCGAGTTGCTGCGCGAGGAGACCCGGCGGCACGGCGCGCTGCTGATCTTCGACGAGGTCATCACCGGGTTTCGTTTCTGCCGGGGCGGCGGCCAGGAATGGTTCGGGGTGATGCCCGACCTGACGACCATGGCCAAGGGCCTCGGGGGCGGCTTCCCCGTGGCCGCGGTCGGCGGGAGCCGGGAAGTCATGGGCATGATCGCCGAAGGTAGGTACTCCCACTCGGGCACCTACAACGCCAACGTGGTCCAGTGCGCCACGGTCGCGGCGACGATGGACGTCCTCGCCGAGCCCGGCCTGTTCGAGCGCCAGCGCGCCGTCGGCGACCGGCTCGCACGCGGTTTGCAGAGCCTCGCCGCCACAAGGGGCATCCCCGTGCACGTCGAGGGGCTCGGCACAGCCTTCCAGATCTGGTTCAGCGATAAACCCATAAAGAACTGGCGTGATGCGTATCGTTGTGCCGACGAGGCGCGGTTCACTCGCTGGTACCAGGAGATGTTCCTGCGTGGCGTGCTGTTCCATCCGAGCCAGTTCGAGAACCTCTTCGTGTCGCTGGTGCACACGGATGAGGACGTGGACAGGACCCTGGAAGCGGCCGAGAGCGCGTTCGAGACGCTCTCGAGCCAGTGGCGGGAGACATAGGCGAGGGACAAGAGCAAGGGGGCTGGGAGATGACGGCGATATCGGCAGGTGATACTCCCGCGCGAGGCAGATCGCAGATAGGGCTGAAGGCCAATGCGCTTCAGATCGGTGACGTCGTGGTCCTGGCGCTCGCGAGCTCGGGCCCGACGCAGAGCATCGCGGTCACGCTGGCTGCCCTGCTGGTCGCGGTCCGCTACGCGAGCTTCTTGCCGATCTTCATCTGCCTGATCCCGATGCTCGAAATTGCCATCGGCTATCAGCGTCTCAACGCCTGGCAGCCGAGCGCCGGGGCGACGTACTCGTGGGTCGGGCGGGCGCTCAACCCGCACGCGGGGTTCTTCGCCGGTTGGATCATGCTCATGTACTACACGGTCGGCACGACGAGCCTCACGATCCCACTCGGCACCTACATGCTCACGTTCTTCAGCAATGCCGCCGCGAGCAACAAGTACGACGTCGCCCTCGTCGGTACCCTGTTCAACCTCGCCGTGCTCGCGGTCGCGGTCTTCGGGATCCAGCTCTCTGCACGGTTCCAGTGGGCCTGGGCCGTGTTCGAGTACGCACTGTTGATCGGCTTCAGCATCGCGGCACTCGCGCTGATCTACTCCGGAGGTCTTACCCACACGGTTCACGTGTCCGCTTCATGGTTCACGATCAGCGGTGCCGGAGGCTTCAAGGCGCTGATCTCGGGGATCTTGCTGGCGATCTTCCTGTACTCCGGCTGGGACACTGCGGCTTACGTGGGTGAGGAGGCGCGCGGCAAGAGGGCCGGCCCGGCGGCCATTGCGAGCGTGGTGATCCTGTTCTTCATCTATGCCTTCGCCATCTTTTCAATGCAGGGCGTCGCGCCTGCCTCTGCCATGCAGGCAAATGGCGGGAACATCCTCGCCTTCGTGGGCCAGAGGATCGGCGGCGGCTTCTGGAAGCAGGTCATGATCGTCGCCGTGCTCGGTGGCACGCTGGCGTCGTTGCAGGCGGCGATCGTGAGCTCAGGCCGGATCTCGTTCGCCATGGGACGCGACCACGTCTTCCCCCGCTGGTTCGCGACCGTCGGTCTCCGCTTCCGAACTCCCTGGAACGCCACCATCCTTCTCGGCCTTCTGAACGTGGTGTTCCTCTGGGGCTCGACGCTCATCGGGCCGATCAACAAGATGCTGAGCGACATCGTGAGCACGCTCGGTCTGATGGCCGCGATCTTCTACCTCCTGACCGGCTCGGCGGCGATCTGGTACTACCGGCGCACTGTCACCTCGAACCTGGCCGACTTCCTCCTCGGAGGAGTCATGCCCGCGATCGGGGTCGCGTTCATGGGTTTCGTCATCATCTACTCCCTCGCCACCCACTCGCTCAACGGCATCCAGCTCACCTTCGGCTTCGGTCTCGCGCTCGTGGGGCTGGTGCTCTCCTTCATCTCCTCGCGAGCCGGCCGTGCGCCTTTTTACAGCGACCCCACGTCGAGCTTCGGCGACGACGAGGAGAGCGAGCTTGCGAACACCGCGGACTGAGGTGACCGGCGAGGAGGTCTATGTGGCCTTGGACCTCGGGACCTCCAGCCTGAAGGCGGTCGCGGTCACAGCCGGCGGCACCGTCGCCGCATCCGCGAAAGCGCCGTACGCGACCCGGCGCCCCACGCCTGGAGCAGCGGAGCAGGATCCTCGCGACTGGATCTCGGCGCTCGAGGCGGTCGTCGGCAGGATTCTCTCGGCCATCCCGGCGGAGAGGTGGCGTTGCCTCAGCCTCACCGGGATGATGCCGACTCTCGTGACGACCGACAGCGCGGGCCTTCCGACCGGTGCTGCGATCACGTGGGAGGACGCCCGGGCCGATGATGCCGGCGAGGCTCTCAGGGCGCTCGCCGGCCCTGACAGCCTCTATGAGTTGACCGGTCAATGGGTGGACGGCCGCTACCTCGTGCCGATGTACCTGAGGGCAGCGGCGGACGAACCGACCCGATCGAGCGGGGCAACGCTGGTGCTGAGCGCGAAGGACTACCTCTTCGGGTGGCTGACCGGCGAACCGAGCACCGATCCCAGCACGGCAGCCGGGTTCGGGTGCTACGAGCTTGCCACTGGGCAGTGGCTGCCCGAGGTCGTCGACCTTGCGGAGCAGCTCGGTGGCTTTCGCCTACCGGCATTTCCGCCCGTGCTCTCCTCGGCGACCCTCCGACCGCTAGAGACTGGGGCCTCCGGCCGGCTCGGCATCCCCGCCGGGCTCCCGGTGTGTCTCGGCGGGGCCGACTCCGCTCTCGGCGCGCTCGGCCTCGGTGTGTCCAAGGTGGGCGATGTCGCATATGTGGCCGGGAGCAGCACGGTCATCCTCGCCTTGAGCGACCGGCTCGCACTCGATCCTCGACACCGGTACCTCGTGACACCGCTCGCGGGCATCGACGGCTGGGGCCTCGAGATGGACCTGCTGAGCACGGGCAGCGCCATCGCCTGGCTCGCGCACGCTGGTCATGTCCGACGAGGAAGGCGAGGCCGGCGTCATGAAGCTCGCTGCGACCGCCGAGCCGGGCGAGGGGCCCGTGATGCTCCCCTATCTCGCGCCGGGCGAGCAAGGGGCGATCTGGGATGCCTCGCTGCGAGGGGCGATCCTGGGAGTTCATCTCGGCCACGAGGCGCGTCATCTGGCCCACGGGCTCATCGACGGGATCCTGCTCGAGAGCCGGCGCTGCCTCGCTGTGCTCGACGACGCCGGTCTCCCCCGGGGCGAGGTTCGCGTCGCCGGCGGCAGCGCCACCGATCCGCATTTCCGGGCACAGCTGGCCGACGCAACCGGCCGCGTCGTCGTCTCGCCAAGCGACGGCGAGACCCGTCATTCGGCTCTCGGCGCGGCGGCGCTGGCCGCCTCGGCCCTCGACGGGATCGTGCTGCTGTCGGGCCGCCGTGGGGCTACGACGGTGGACCGCCCGGATCGGCGACAAGCCGCGTTGTTCGACGCTCTGTCGCTGCGCCACGAGCAGGCGCTCGCAGCGGTTCAGGCCTTCTCTCACGCCGTCGCGGACCCGGGCCCGCCTGGGTCCGAGCCGGGGCTGCCCGAGGCGAACGCTTAAGGACCTCTAGGACGACTCAGCCCCAGAGGTGATCGAGATCGACCGTGATCGGCGGGTGCACTGCCCGGAGATCGCCTGGGTGCGAGCCATTGGTCGTCGCGGCCGGCCGGGGCGGAGTCTGCTCCTGGATGTCGAGGACAGACAGGACGGCGGGTTCGAGAAACCGGCTCGCCGGAGCGAGGCTGTGCCGATCGTTGTGTCCTCGGCGGTGATGCGGCATCCGAAGGGGCGTGTACAACGTGAGCTGGTCACGGGCCCTGGTCGTGGCGACGTAGAAGAGCCGCCTCTCCTCGGCCAGGCCAGCGCCGGAGCTGAGGGCCATGTCCGAGGGAAACGCCCCGTCCACGAGGTGCGGAAGATGCACCGCCAGCCACTCCAGTCCCTTGGCGGAGTGCACCGTGGAGATGACCACATAGTCCTCCTCGAGGTGGGGCGGACCGGCGCGCGCCCCGGTCGAGACGGGAGGGTCGAGCGTGATCTCGGCGAGCCAAGCGGGCAGGTTGTCCATCGAGGCTGCCGCACCCGACAGCCGGTCGAGGTCATCGACCCTCGCCGGGCCCTCGCTGTAGCGGCTGAGGACGAGCGGGCGGACAAGGCGAAAGACCCCTTCGACCCGCGCGCCCGTGCCGACCCGCGCCCGTGCAGCGTCGAGACCCTGCAGGGTTTGAGTGAGCGCGCCACGCGATCTCGCCGGTGCCGCGGCCACCGCCTCGGTCCAGGTGTGCACGCTCCCACCGTTCTGAGTAGAGAGAAAGCCGAGCAGCGCGCGGCCGCGAGCGGGACCGATGCCCTCGTGCAGTCTGAGCAGTCGGAACCACGCAAGCTCGTCCGCCGGATTGTCGAGCAGCCGAAGGGCGGCGGCGAAGTCCTTCACGTGCGCGGCCTCCAGGAACCGGAGGCCTCCGTACTTCCGGTACGGGACACGGCGAGCTGCAAGCTCGAGCTCGATGAGGTCGCTGTGATGTGCGGCGCGCACGAGCACCGCCTGGTCACGGAGCCGTAGGCCCTGGTCATGGGAATCGAGGATCCGGTCGACGACGGCACGGGCCTCGGCGGGGGCGTCGTGGCACCGGACGAGAACGGGCCGATGCCCACCCGGCCGCTCCCCCTTTAGCACCAGGCGACGGCCGGCCTCGGACGGCCGGAGGAGGTTCGCAAGGTTCAGGATCGGCTGGACGGAACGGAAATTGCGCTCGAGCGGAATGACGGTCGCCGTCGGCAGCGTGCTCGTGAGCTCGTGCAGGTAGCGGGCGTCGGCTCCTCGGAACCCGTAGATCGCCTGCGCGTCGTCGCCGACCACGGTCAGCCCTCGCCCGTCCGGGCGAAGCGCGTGCACGATCTCCACTTGCAGCGGGTTCACGTCTTGGTACTCGTCGACGAGGACGTGGTCGAACATCTCGATCATGCGCCGCCCGATCCGGTCGTCGGCGAGCGCCGCTCGCCACAACAGCAGCAGGTCGTCGAAGTCGACCTGGCTCTTCGCCCGCTTCCGGGAGACGTAAGCCTTGAAGAGGCCGGCGATGGCGACTGTGTGAGGCTCGCACCAGGGAAAGTCCGTCGCCAGCACCTCAGCGAGACGGTGCCTGGTGTTCACGCACCGGGAGTACACGTCTACCAGCGTGGATGCCCACGGGACGCGGACTTCTCCCGCTCCGAGTCCGTGCTCGTCGCGCAGGAGGTCCATGACGTCGGCGGCGTCCGCCGGATCGAGGAGCGAGAAACCGGGCGCCAAGCCCAGCGGCTCCGCGTACGTGCACACGAACTGATGTGCCACGGCGTGAAAGGTGCCCCCGCGAAGCCGGCGCCCACAGTCTCGCTGGCCGCTCAGCACAGCGGCGCGCGCCAGCATGTCGTCGGCGGCGCGCCTCGTGAAGGTCAAAAGCAGGATGCGCTCGGGCGCCACGCCACCCTCGAGCAGTCGGGCCACCCTCGATGTGAGCGTCCGCGTCTTGCCGGTGCCTGCACCCGCCACGATCACGAGCGGGTCGTCGCCATGGACGACTGCAGCGAGTTGGGAGTCGTCGAGGTTGGCGTCCCACGCCGCGGTATCGTCGAGGCGGGCCCCGGCGTCCCGCCCCGCATCGTCGAACATTTGTTCGATGTTACTAGCTCGATCCCGCGGGAGGCGTGCTCGGGCCGACGCGAGGGAAGTTCCCTCAATCATGAGGAGGGGGAAATGAGACATCTCGAGAAGCGACTCTCTGTTGTCGCGGCCACGATTGCTCTCATAGGCGGCGGGTTAGCCCTTACGGGCATTGCCGCTGCCACAACGTCAACGATCACCGCTGGCTCGGCCAAAGCCGCGACGACCAACCGAATGGTTCCCGCGCTGATGGGATACAGGGGTACTCGGTTGTATACGATGACCGGCAATCCGGGCGCCGCGGGGTCGTTCACTTGCCAGGCCCCCGAGTCGGCGACCAACCCGGTGCCGTGCTTCGCGCCATCCCAGATCCGCAAGGCGTACGACATCCCCAGCAAGCTGACCGGCGCCGGCGAGACGATCGTCATCATCGACGCCTTCGGGGACCCGACGCTCCTTGGCGACCTGGCGCTGTTCGACGCGACGTTCGGGCTGCCGACACCCACGGTCAACGTCATCTGCCCGGACACGCGCGGGTGTCCCACGTTCGACCCCACCAATGGCGACGAGGTCGGCTGGGCGGCGGAGATCTCGCTCGACGTCCAGTGGTCCCACGCCATCGCCCCTGGCGCGACCATCGACCTGGTGGTCGCCTACAGCGACGCGGACGCCGACATCCAGACCGCGCAGCAATACGTGACTGCCAACAACCTTGGCGACGTGCTGTCGCAGAGCTTCGGCGAGGGCGAGGCGTGCATGGCGACCTCGATCCAGACCGAGCAGCACAACGACTTCGTGGCGGCGGATAACGAGAACATGACCGTCTTCGCGTCCGCCGGCGACCTGGGCGCGGCGCAAGGGTCGCAACCGCCGGTGTGCGGTGGTACCGCGCAATTCTTCAAGAGCGTGAGCACGCCCGCCTCCGATCCGCTCGTCACCGGGGTCGGCGGCACGCACCTCAACGCGAACTTCAACAACGGCGAGTACCACTCCGAGACAGTCTGGAATGACTCGGGCGATCCGGCCGGTCTCGACTTCGGCGCCGGCGGAGGCGGCTTCAGCACGCTCTACCAGAAGCCGTCCTACCAGGACAACGCGAACACCACCAGCACGTTCCGGGGAGTGCCCGACGTCACCTACAACGCGGACGTCCTCGGCGGCGTGCTCGCCGTCTGCAGCGAATGCGACGGTGGCGTGCCGAACTTCTTCATCTTCGGCGGCACGAGCGCCGGCTCGCCCCAGTGGGCGGGGATCACGGCTCTCGCCGACCAGGCGGCCGGACACCGGCTCGGGTTCCTGAACCCGGCGCTGTACGCGATCGCGAACGGCCCGCACTACAAGTTTGCCTTCCACGACGTCACCAGCGGCAACAACAGCTGGGACGTCTCGGGGGTCAGCGGCTTCTCGGCAGGCCGCGGCTGGGATCCCGCCTCGGGCCTGGGCTCGCCCGACGCCGCCCATCTGATCTCGCTGCTCGCCGGCTGAGTCAAACTCCGCCGGCCCCGGATGCTCGTGCGTCCGGGGCCGGCCCCGGGCGGCGATGGAGGCGAGTTGGAATGAGCGCTCGGCCGCTGACGGCGTCGTGCCGGCGTCTCGGGCTCTCCGCGACGACAATGACCACCCCAGGTGGCGCAAGGAACACGCGGAGTCCTCGATACTGCGATCGGTATTGACACGAAGTTGCTAGCTACCGATGCTTGTCCCCGCGAATGACCCCAGCCACCGAAGTGACGCGAGCGAGGACCGTGTTGCGCGGGTCTCGAACCGATGCCCCAAATCACCTTGGGTACAACGGTTGCCGCGCGCTCACGACAATTACGAAGTTTTGCGGGGGCTCTGTAACGACAGTGCAACGAACGTAGTTCCGGTTCCGAACGGACATTTCGCGTTCGGAGTGAAGCGTAGGGGACTCATCTCGATAACCAGGTGAGCATCGACGGAGGGGGAAGACATTGCGTAAAGCAAGATTGCGTAGGAATGCCTCATTGCTCGCGCTCGTCGCCATTCCGGTGGCGTTCCTCGTCAGTTCTCAGGCAGCTGGATTGGCGTCAGCCACTCCGGCGGCGAGCACGTCTAGTCCGATCGCCAGCGGGGCTCCGACATTTGTCGGACCGGCGGCGACGGGTTGCTCGTATGCAGGGTGCTCGTTGCTCACGGGACCGTTTCGAACACCTTCGACAGCCTCGACTTCGGCATCGTCGAATTCGGCATCGCCGAATGCCAGCGCGAGCGTGCGCTCTGATGCTTCGCTGAAAACGTCCGAAGGCGCTCACGTGTTGCCGTCGCCGACGCGACCGCGAAGCGCACCCGATCCGACGCCTCCGTCGGTGAGTTGCGACCCGCAGGGTGCCGGTTGCGATTCGATCAGCCCATCCGCTGGTGGCGCGGACGGAGTGAAGGGACTCAACGCTGTCGACAGCGCGTCGTTGCCCACGAACACCCTCGGAGACCTGGAACCCGCCGACCAGGGATTGTGTGCCGGCAACGGATACGTGGTGGAGCACAACAACATCGGCGAGATCCTGATCTTCAACACCGCGTTGCAGCGCCTGTCTTCGCCGATCTCCGACGACACGCTGTTGGGACTAGCCTTCCATGGGTCAGCCGGCTGGAGCAGCGGTGGTGACCCGTCGTGTCTGTACGACTCGAGCAACGGGGGACACTGGTTCTTCACCGAGTTCGTTTCCACGAACAGCTACGCGAGCGGCGGTCCGTTCACCGGGTGCTTCGCCGCAGCAGCGAACGGGTGCCTGGAAGGGATCGCGGTGACGACGGGGTCGAGCCCGTTCGGTCCCTACAACGTCTACTTCTTGAACCCCGACTACAACCCGCAGGAGCCGGGTTATCCCTACCTGCTCAACGATTTCGCGAAGATCTCGATGTCGCGCGACGCCTTCCTGATCTTCTATGACGAGTTCCCGCTCCTAGGAGGAGGCATTGGCGGAGGATTCTTCAACGGGGCGCAAGAGCTCGCGTTCAGCAAGGACGCGATGGAAGCCGGCGATTCGGTGTCGTTGCCGAACGGGAAACCGAGGCCGGGCTTCAATGTCGCGATCGAGAACATGGGGCTCTTTCCGACGCCGGCAGCCGACGGGGGGAGCTGCGCGGCCACACACGGCGTCGCCTGCTGGTATCAGGTCATCCCCGCGGAGCCGCCAGACCCGAGCCAGTACGACAACGCCAACGGAGGATCGGCCTTCATGCTCGGCTCGCTCGATTTCTTCGGCAACGCTGACACCCGGATCGCGGCTTTCGACTGGACGGGCCTGAAAGCTCTCGACTCGGGGCACTGCAACGCCTGCTCGTCGATTCAATTCGGCGGCCAGCTGTTCTCCGGCGTCGAGGACTACTACGGCGAGGGCTTCATCGCGCCGCAGAAGGCCGGCCCGATCCCGCTCGGCGACGAGTGCGTGATCGCCGGTGAGACTGCGTCGCCGCCTTTCCCGGTCGACAACAACACGACGACGAGCTGTCCCGAGAACGGAATCGCCACGAACGGCGACGGCATGACACAGGTCGCACAGGGCCAGGGTCAGATCTGGGGCGCGGTGAGCACCGAGGTCGACCAGTCGTTCGCGGGAGAGACGAATCCTGAGGTGCACCAAGCGGCCGCGTACTGGGTGATCGGAACGAACAGCTTCGACAAGACCGGCGCCTTCAGCCTGACGAGCCAGGGATATGTCTCGGCAGCGCACGAAGACATCGAGTTCCCGGCGATCGCGGCCGAGGGGAGCGCGTCGCAAGACGGCGGTAATGGCGGGGCGATCATGACCTTCACGTTGTCCGGTAACGGGGGACCGACCGGAGCCGACGGCGGAGGCTTCTACCCGAGCACCGCCTATGGGCGCTTGACCAGCACTTCCGGCGGACTCGTCAACTCGACGATCAACATCGCCGACCTCGGTCAGTCGCCCCAGGACGGCTTCACCGAGTACGACACTTTTCCGTCGCTTCGGCCCAGATGGGGCGACTACAGCTGGGCGGTCTACGCGCCGGGGAGCGGTGGGCGGATCTACTTCGCCACGAACTACATCCAGTCCCCAAACTGCACGGGCTCCGATTTCACGCTGACGATCGAAACCTGTGGTGGAACGCGCGACGGGTATGCGAACTGGGGAACTTCGGTCAACTCCGTCGTTCCTTAACAGTCTCGACGGGGCCCGGCCAGATTTGGCCCGGCCCCGCCGGCCCCGGACGGTCGTGCGTCCGGGGCCGGCGTTTCCGAGCAACAGAAGTTGCTCAAGTAGGTCCTGTGGGTGCCGATAACTCCTTGCGTGGCCTCGCAAGACCGCTACGACGAACGCGCCCGATCTCAATTGGTGACAGCCGTCCCGATTTCGGGCAATTCGGGGATCTCGAGGTATCGCCGACCGCAGTCGACGCGGCTGAGGACGCTCCGCCGCCCGTAGCGCCGCCAGTCCCGCTCAAGGCGAGCGCGAGCGTGCGGGTCTCGCTGTTTTCCGCGCTGCTTACCGCCTGTGCAGCAGCCTTGCTCCTACGGGGGCCGGGCGCGGCCGTGGAGCCCGTCGTCAGGCTCGGCAGTCAGCCTGTGGTGGCCCTGTTCCTGATCGTGACGTTCGCGGCGGTGGTGCTGGCGCCGGTCTCGGTCCACTACCGGGGTCAGACCTACCTGTTCGCGTTGAGCGAGGTGCCGCTTTTGGTCGGGCTGGTAATCGCCGCGCCCGCAGCTCTCGTCCTCAGCCGCGTTATCGGTGAGGCGTTCGCTCTCGGCGCCGTCCGGCGCCAACGGCCTTTGAAGCTCGCGTTCAACCTCTCGTCGGCCGCAGTGTCAACTGTCATCCCGATCATCGTGTACCGGGAGCTTCTCGGATCGCTCGTCGACATCGGTGGACCGCGCCAGACGGTCCTCCACACGGTCCTCGCCCCGACCGGCTGGGCGGCCGGAGCAGTGGCGTTGAGCGCGGCATTCCTGTACGGCCACGTCGCCGTCGCCCTCGTCGTGCGCCTCTATGGATACGTCCAGCAACGCAAGTACGGATTCGAGTTCACGACCGTAGCCCTCGTGCTCGTCTCGAGCATCGCCCTGGCATTGGTCGTTCTCGACGCCGCCTTGTTGCCCGGGGACCCTTGGGGTGTGCTCCCCCTCGTGGCGGTCGGCGCCCTCATCGTCTTCGCCTACCGTGGCTACCTCCGCTTGACGAATCGCTTCGGCGCCCTTCAGCAGCTGTACGACTTCAGCAGATCGGTCAGCGGTCCGTCCCTAGAGACCGCCGGCACCGCCTGGGCCGTGCTCGAGCAGGTGCAGTCGGTGCTCAGGGCGAATCGAGCCGAGCTGATCCTCGTCGACGAATGGCCTTCGGTCCGGCATGTGGCGCTCGACGGGGGCAATCGGTCAACCGTCGAACGGACCATGGTCGACGGTTCCTCCATGATCGCCAAGGCCATCACCCAGCACAAGGCGACCTTGCTGGTCGGAACGACGGGGGCTCACAAACGGGACCCGGTCGCCGACCCGCTCCTGGGCGAATTCCGGGGCGCGATGGTGGTGCCGCTCGCCAGCGGCGAGCGGGTCCTCGGCGCGCTTGTCGCTCTCGACCGGGACGAGGGCTTCGACGCCTTCGACGAAGACGACCTGCGGCTCTTCGAGGCTTTGGCTGCTCACGCGAGCACGACGATGGAGCGGGCGCAGCTGGTCGAGGAGCTTCGTCTCGAAGCCGAGAGCAAGTGGTACCAGGCGACTCACGACGCGCTGACCGGCCTCCCGAACCGGACTCTGTTCCTCGATCGCGGGGGCGGCGCTGGCCGAGACCGGCCGGGCAGCGGTCGCTTTGTTGGACCTGGACCGGTTCAAGGAGGTCAACGACACCCTTGGCCACAGCACCGGCGACCGGCTGCTGTGCGAGGTCGCCGAACGCCTAGTCCGCGAGCAGCGGGCGGGCGGCGGTTGCGCGGCTCGGGGGAGACGAGTTCGTGCTGGTCGTTCCCGACATCATCGGGCCCGAGGAGGCCCTGGGCATAGTCCGTGACCTTCTCGCCGCGATCGCGAGACCGATGGACATCGACGGCATCACGCTTGCGATCACCGCCGCGGCAGGCGTCTCACTCGCGCCCGAACACGGGGACAACGTCGCAACCCTCCTTCAGAGGGCCGACATCGCGATGTATCACGCCAAAGAGAAACGGTCCGGTATCGAGCTGTACTCGCCCGCCCACGACCAGAGCATGCAAAGAAAGCTCCTCCTCGGAGGTCACCTCGCCGAGGCGCTCGCCACCGGCAAGCAGCTGAGCGTGATGTACCAGCCGATCGCCGGCCTGGTGTCGGGCGAGGTGGTCCGTGTCGAGGTGCTGGCGCGCTGGTTCCATCCAGAGCACGGTCAGGTGCCGGCGGACGAGTTCATCGCGATCGCAGAACAGATGGGACTCATCGGCCAGATCACCAATTTCGTGCTCACCGAGGCGTGCTCCAGGCGGCCCAATGGCAGCGCGACGGCCTCGACATCGGGCTTGCGATCAATCTCTCGGGGCGCGACCTGTCGGATCGCTCGCTCGTCCGCAAGGTCACCGAGCACCTGGCGGCGAACGCTCTCCCGGCCAGCTCGCTCACCCTCGAGATCACCGAGACCGAGGTCATGGCCGACATCGGAGAGGCCAGCGGAGTGCTCGGACAACTCTCCGAGCTCGGAGTGCGGATAGCCGTCGACGACTACGGGACCGGTTACTCGTCGCTCGCCTACCTTCACCGGCTGCCGGTCAACGAACTGAAGCTCGACCGGTCATTCGTCGCCAACGTCGCTGCGGACCAGAGCAACTCGATCATCGTCCGCTCCTCGATCGCAATGGCGCACTCGCTGGGCCTGTCCGTCGTCGCCGAGGGAGCCGAGGACGAGGTCACGTGCGCCATCCTCGCCGATGCCGGCTGCGACGCGGTACAGGGCTACTATTTCTCACCCCCATTGGGACTCGATGATCTGCTCCGCTGGTTTGCCACGCACCCGCGGCTCAGGTTCTCTCATGAGATCCCTTCATCGCGGCCGCTGCGGATCATTCCGGGTCGCATGGAAGACGTGCCCGCCGCCAGCGGAGAGGGCAGCTCAACGCTCAGAGGCTGAGCGCCTCACCTGACCGGCGAAGGCGGCCGTTGCGGGCCCATCGCCGGCCCAGGCCCTCAGGCGCTTCCGCGCCGAACAGCAACCAACAGCGGGCAGGTCCACCTGAGGACCCCCGCCGGCGATCCGGCCGGGTCAGGCGCGCCCGTGTACCGTCAGGCTGGCCAGCGTCGATCCTCGCCCGTGTGCGGGCGTTTCGGCGCCGCTTCTCTAGCCCGTTACCAGCGTGGTTGGTGTGACCATTGTGCAGAAGCTCTCTGAACTGGGATGATGTGAACGTGGGGGATTTGAGGGCACCGGTAGCTCGGTGTATCGCCCTCGTCTCCCCCGACCGTGGTCCCTGGTTGTGAAGGGAGGTGGTCGAATTGGCAAAGCGTCTTCCGATTTGGGGCTGAGCTAACGGCTTTGACCGGCCGAGCTCAGGGTAGGAGCCGCCGTTGCTTGTCATGATGACGGCGGCTCTTGCCAAGGATTATCGGAGCGGCAGGCGGAAACCTTTAGCTAAACGAGGCTCCCGTCTGCCGCTCTCCGCGCCCTCGGCGGACTCCGCTCGGGCCGTGCCGGACTTCGGCGCACCGGGCTCGAGCGGGGATCATGCGCACCAGAGCGCGGAGCGCGAGCGATGATGAGCTGTGACCTTCGAGGCGCCGATCCCGTATCGTGAGAGGCGCCTCGCGGTCGCACAGTCACTCGGCCGGTCGCTCGGGCGACGATTCGGCTATCTCTGGGCGACTTTCGCGGTCGCGAGCCTCGGCGACGGCTTCGGCTACGGAGCCGTCCCCCTCCTTGCCCTCGTCGTGGATCCGCATCCGATCCCTGTGGCCTCTGTCGCGGCGGCCGACACGTTCCCGTGGCTCGTGCTGGCGCTGCCTGCCGGCGCGCTGGCAGACCGCATGGAACGAGGCCGGCTCATGGCTGTGGTCAACCTGGCGCGCGGCGTCGTGCTGGCACTACTGGCAGTGCTCGTGGCGATTCATCGCATCGACCTTGCGCTCCTGCTCGTTCTCGTGTTCGCGAACGGCGGGGCACGTGCGATCTACTACTCCGGCTCGCAGGCGACCGTGCCCGAGCTGATCCCGACCGCGTCGCTCGCCCGCGCGAACGGGATCCTCAGCGGCACAGAAGCCGCCACCGAGCACCTCGGCGGACCGGTGCTCGGGACTCTCGCATTCGCGGCCGCGAAGGCACTTCCCTTCTTGGCCGATGCGGCTGCGGTCGGAGTCTCGGGCCTGTCGCTGTTGGGCTTTCGCACCCGGCGCCCAAGGGGCGCTCAGGCGCACGGTGCCATATTGGACGGTGCCCGGCGCCTCGCGAGGGACCGGCCGCTACGGCTTCTCGTTACCCTGCTCGCGACCTTGGCCGGGTTGCAGGGGCTCGTCATGGGCGTCCTCGTCATAATCGCGACGACCGACTGGGGAGTGCACAGGAGTCTCTACGGCCTGTTCCTCGCGGCCGGCGCCGTGGGCAACGTGCCCGGAGCCCTGCTCGCAGACCGCGTCGCGCGCCGTATCGGGAGCATTCCGACGCTGATCTCCAGCGCTGTCATATCGGGAGGCGCCTATCTCGTCATGGCCTTCGCGACGGGTTGGTTCGTCGCCGGCGCGGCTTTCGCAGTGGTGAGCTTTGCCGTCTATGCCGGCAGCGTCATAGCGAATTCCCTGCGCCAGCGGCTGACACCCCAGGAGCTGATGGGTCGGGTCGGCTCCGCGTGGCGCGGCATCGTGTGGGGCGCCTTCCCGGTCGGCTCGCTCATCGGCGGCAGCCTCGCAGACCTCGGCGGACTGCGCCTTCCGCTGTTCATCGCGGGAGTGGCTCAATGTGTCGTCGCAGCAGCTCTGGCCCGGCCGCTCACTAGAAGCCTTGCTGCTGCCGATCGAGCGGCATCGTCGCCCCACGACCAGACCGGCGCCGCACGAGGCCCCGGCAGCGCTACCTCGCCGACGTCGCAGAAACGCCGGCTGCACAGCCGTTCACGCGGCCTTTCCCTTCACCACGGGCGCTCGTCCAGGACCCGGCGGCGGTAACGATAGCGGCGGCCGAAACGGTCCCGGCGCCACACGAAGAACACGATAAGCCCTATCAGCAGCCAGGGCACGTGCGGGACGAGAAGAAACGGCCCGCGCGACGCGACCGCGGCGGACCAGGCTGTAGCGAGCACTAGCAAGGCAACGAGCACCGCGAGCGCCCTAGGCCGACGCCGGGGCATGGGTGTCTTCTCGGCCGGACCGATACTGGGCAGATCGGAGAGCAGACCGGCGAAGTCCGCCCGCGTCTTGGCCCCCATGGCCCGATCCAGGCGCTCCTGGAATTCTGCTGCGTCGAGGCGCCCCTCGCCGTAGTGCTTGGAGAGTGCCTCGGCTATCTCGTTGCGCTCAGCATCCGAGACGCGCATGGCACCCGGATCTGGCCGCTGCTGCGATCCGGAAGGAGCGTCCCAGCGCGATTCCATGTCAGCGGTACCGGGCGTGATCGAGGACCTGAGTAGCAACCGGCACGTCAGAGCCTTCCTGCGGGATCAACAGCCAAGCGGCCGCATAAAGCGGAACGCCCGCACCGCCGAGCAAAGTCAGGGCCACGAGGGCGATCCGGACAAGGGTCACGTCGACGTCGAAATAAGCGGCGAAGCCCGCGGCGACGCCGGCCAGCATCCGCCCGTCGAGTGACCTGCGGAGAAGCTGCGGCTCCTCCAGTTTCTCTTGAGTCGTCATGGTATCCATACGACGATCATCTGCTCTTTGATGCGGATGGGGAATCGGGGACAACCCGGATCTAACCCTGAGAGCACTGCGAGCTCATGAGGGACACACCCGATGGTGTCGGTGGCGCCAAGGCGCGATCATCGTTGTATCTCAGACCAAATCAAGTCATGGCCGCGCCGGTGGGACGCTCCGCCCCGAGGCAGGCGCTGTCCCGGCAGGGGTCGTCTCTACCGCAGCCGGGAAGACCGCATTGTCGCCGGCATTGCAGGCGGGATCGCGGCGAGGCTGGGCAGGGACGTGACGGTGGTTCGCGTCGTGCTGGTGCTTCTGGCTCTGAGCGGGTTCGGTCTCGTGGGCTACGTCGTCGCATGGTTGCTGCTCCCAGCCGAAGGCTCTTCGGAGACGATTGCCCAGCGCGCAGTCTCGGACTCACGCGGGATCACGCTCGCGCTCGCGCTCGTGCCGGCGCTGGTGCTCCTCTTACTTCTGGCTTCGGCACTGCACGCCGGTTTCCTGGCCTCGATCGCACCTCCGCTGGTGATCAGCGCGGCAGGGCTCGTCCTCATCTACCGCAACGCCGAGGAGGACGAGCGGGCCCGGCTGAGCGGATCCGTGGAGGCTCTCTTCCAGTTCGGTGCCGGCAGCTCTCGCTCGCGGCGCGACGCGGTCCTGCGTGTCGCCGGGGGTCTGATGCTGCTCGTGGCCGGCCTCGTCGTCATCACCGACGTCCGTTCGTCCTGGCGGATTCTCGGCGGAACCGTGCTCCTGATGGCGGCAATCGTTGTCGTCTTCGGCCCGTGGTGGCTGAGGTTGGCGCGCGACCTCGTCGACGAGCGCCAGGCGCGGATACGGGCCGAGGAGCGCGCCGACATGGCGGCGCGTGTCCACGACTCGGTCCTCCAGACCTTGGCCATGATCCAACGGTCCGCGAATCAGCCGCAGGAGGTTGCGAGGCTGGCCCGCGCCCAAGAGCGCGAGCTTCGGTCGTGGTTGTTCGAAGGGCGCGCTCCCGGGTCCTTTGGGGCGGAGGGACCGGCGACACTGGCGGCAGGGGTCGAGCAGATCGAGCGCGAGGTCGAAGGCGCTCACGGAGTCGCCGTGGAGTCCGTGACAGTCGGCGACTCGCCGCTCGACGACGAGCTGCGAGCGCTCCTCGCGGCCGGCAGAGAGGCGACCGTGAACGCCGCCAAGTGGTCGGGGGCCCCTTCGGTGTCGATCTACGTCGAAGTCGAGCCGAAACGGGTCTCCATGTTCGTCCGGGACCGCGGCGCCGGCTTCGACTCCGAGGCGATCGCCGCCGACCGCAAGGGGATCGCCGAGTCGATCCGCGGCCGGATGCAGCGCCACGGCGGCACTGCCGTCATCCGCTCCGCGCCGGGAGGAGGGACCGAGGTCGAGCTCAGCGTGCCGAGGCGCGTCGTGCGCGCATGATCCCGCCGGGTGCGCCGAGGGTCTTCCTCGTCGACGACCACCACCTTTTTCGCGCCGGGGTCCGCAGCGAGCTGGGTGATGCGGTCCAAGTTGTGGGAGAAGCCGACGAAGTGCCCGCCGCCATCGAGCTGATCGCGGAGCGCCTCCCAGACGTCGTGCTGCTCGACGTGCATCTGCCGGGCGGCGGCGGCAAGGCGGTGATCGAGGCCATCAAGCCAAGGCACCCGGAGGTTCGTTTCCTAGCGCTGTCGGTCTCCGACGCGCCCGAGGACGTGATCGCCGTCATCCGGGCCGGAGCACGTGGATATGTGACCAAGACGATCTCGGGACCTGACCTCGTCGACGCGGTACGCCGGGTTGCGGCCGGCGACGCCGTCTTCTCGCCCCGCCTGGCGGGCTTCGTGCTTGACGCGTTCGCCTCGATGCCCGGCGGGACCGACCTACCGGGCTCGCTCGATCCCGAGCTCGACGACCTCACCCCGCGCGAACGCGAGGTCCTCCGTCTCATCGCCCGCGGCTATACCTACAAGGAGATCGCTCGCGACCTCACCATCTCGGTCAAGACGGTCGAAAGCCACGTCTCGGCGGTGCTACGCAAGCTGCAGCTCTCGTCTCGCCACCAGCTCACCCAGTGGGCGACGGAACGCCGATTGATCTGAGACCTACGCGTTGCCCAGTCGCAAACGGCGCAGCGGCCCTCGCATACGGAACACCAACCATGCGATCACGAGTCCCGCCGCCAGCGCCAGCTGGGTGAGCCCGAACGTCGCCCGCGCGCCGAGCGGGCCGAGGAGCGCCCCGGCGACAAGAGGGCTGACAACGGCCGTCAGGGCCCACACGCCGTTGAGCAGGCCCATCACGACCCCCAGTCCAACCCCGCTCCGGTTGGCCCCGGTCGCCCCCAACGGGTACCCCACCGTCCACAGGACCGAACGCGCGGCGGAGGTGGCGCACAGCACGACGACCACGACCAACGGCGCCGTGCTCGCCGTGGCGGGGGAGAGCGCCAAAGCGAGCACGAGCGCGGCCACGAGGACGGTCCTCACCCTCACCGCCCTCTGCCCGAACCGGCTCGTGGCGGCGCTTCCCAGGATGAAGACCACCGCCGCGACCGAGAACACCAGCCCGATCATTCCCTCCGAAGCCCCGGCGGCGTGCAGCTCGAGCGGCACCACGAGGGCGGTTATCCCATAGGTGGTGCCCGCCACGACGACCGCAGTCGTGGCACCGAGCACCTTCGAGTCGGCCGCGGCAATGCGGATGCTCGCCAGGATGCCGGTGCGCACGACGGGGCTCGACCCCTCGATGTCGATCGAGGTCAGCATGATCGTCATAAGCCCGACGAGGACGGCCGCAACGACGAACGGGGCCGCCAGGCCGAAGTACTGGGCGAGGAACCCGGCGAACGCAGGGCCGGCGATGCTCCCGAGACCCGAGACCGTGACCGTGCCCGCCAGCACCGACTCGTCGTGCGATGCGTTCGCCAACCAGGCGAGGGCGGCCGTCCACACCACGCCGTAGCCGAGGCCGAACACGAGCCGGGCGCCGAGCACCAGCACGTAGGAGGGGGCGAAGGCTTGGCCGGCAGTCGCCAGCGCGATCAGCCAGCCGGCGCACAAGGTCAGTCCCCGCGCACCGAAGCGATCGGCCAACGCGCCGGCGGGCACCGACACCGCAAGAGCCGCAAGACCCGTCGCGGCCAGCAGCGCAGCCGTCTGCACGCCGCTGAGCTGGAAGCGGTGCGCGTACGATGGCAGGAGCGGGGCGATGGCAGTCTGCAGCAGCGAGCTGAACAGCACGAGCGCATAGACTAAGAAACGAAGCCGGCGCACCCGGGGGTCGCCGGTCCGCACGCCGCTGTCAGACGCGACGACCTGGGCTTGCGACCGTGGATCGGTTGTGGGGGGCGTCTTCCGGCTCATCAGTCGTCGTTTCGTCATCTTCGGTGTTGCAGTTATTTTCGGCTCTTGCTGGGCACCTCTGAGTACTTCTACTTTACGATAAGGATTATCCTTATTAAGCTGAATATCTGATGGCAGAACGATCGGTATGGTTGATCGATAAGGGCGTGGGCCTTCGGGAGCTCCGGGCACTGCTCGTGGTGGCCGACCTGGGCTCGTTCAGGCGGGCGGCTACAGAGCTCGGCTACACGCAATCGTCGATCTCCCACCAGGTCGCCTCCCTGGAACGAGCCCTCGGAACCGAGCTCTTCACCAGGCCAGGGGGCCGCGGAGTCGTGAAGCTCACGCCGAGCGGCACGGCCGCCTACCGGCGTGCGCGGCGCGTCCTCGGCGAGGTCGAGGCCATCGGGGCCGACGTCGACAAGGCCCAGCACGGCGAACGGGCGCGGATCCGCTGCGGCGTGTCGCAGACGACAGCGGCGGAGTTGATGCCGGCCGCGCTCCGCACGTTTCGTGAGCTCCACCCCGACGTCGAGGTCATCCTGAGCGAGGTCGAGGACAGCGAGGCGATCATGAGCGGGCTCGGCCGCGGACGCTTCGACCTGGCGTTCGCCCTCAACCCGGAGCCGGACGAGCGAGTCGAGGCCATTGCGCTCATGGAGGACCCGTGGGTGATCCTCACCCGTCGCGACAGCCCCATCGCAGACGCGGAGCACCCCAGCTTTGACCTCATCGACGGGGCAGACGTCGTCGCCTGGACCCGACGCTGGCGCAACCAGAACGAGCTCGAGGAGGCCTGGAACCGACGCGGCATCGCCCCGCGGATCGTCTACAGGACCGATGACAACCTCGCCCTCCAGCGGCTCGTCGCCGCCGGCCTCGGGCACGCCTGCATCGGGCAGCTGGCGGCCCGGCGGGCCGTCGACGCCTCACTGACCTGGCTCGCCCCTCGCGAGCGTCTCACGCCCCGGCAGGTCGCTCTGTGCTACCCGCGCCAACGCGAGCTCACCGGGACCGTTTCGGCTCTGATCTCGGCGATCCGGGCTATAGCGTGATCGCCACGCCGAGGACCTTTCGCACGATCATCGAGCCGTTCCGGATCCACGCCGTGGAGCCGCTCCGGATGACCACGCCCGATGAGCGCGCCGCCGCAATCCGCGGGGCCGGCTACAACCTTTTCAACCTCCCGGCGCGCGACGTCCTGATCGACCTCTTGACCGACTCCGGCACCGGCGCGATGAGCCGCGACCAGTGGGCGGCGATCCAGCACGGCGACGAGTCGTACGCCGGCTCGCCGTCGTGGGCGATCTTTCGCGACGCCGTCACCGAGCTGTTCCCGTTTCGCCACGTGATCCCGACCCACCAGGGCCGAGCTGCCGAGAGGATCCTCTTCTCGGTGCTCGGCGGCCCCGGCCAGGTCATACCGAACAACACGCATTTCGACACGACGCGCGCCAACATCGAGTTCACCGGTGCCGAGGCGGTCGACCTCGTCATCGCCGAAGGACTCGATCCGGCCAGCACCCATCGGTTCAAGGGCAACGTCGACGTGGCCGCGCTCGACCGCCTCATCAGGACGCGGGGGCCCGAGCGCGTGCCGCTCGTTATGGTGACCGTGACCAACAACTCGGGAGGTGGTCAGCCGGTCAGCCTCGCGAACCTGCGCGAAGTGCGCGCCGTCTGCGACCGCTACGGCCTGCCGCTGTTCCTCGACGCCTGCCGCTTCGCCGAGAACGCGTGGTTCATCCGGGAGCGCGAGGACGCCCAGGCGGGACGTGAGGTCGCTGACATCGTGCGGGAGATGGCCTCGCTCGCGGACGGGATGACGATGAGCGCGAAGAAGGATCCTCTCGCGAACATCGGCGGCTGGCTGGCGTGCAACGACGACTCGCTCGCCGAGTCGTGCCGCAACCTGCTGATCCTGACCGAGGGCTTCCCGACCTACGGAGGCCTCGCCGGCCGGGACCTCGAGGCGATCGCGCAGGGGATACGGGAGGCGGTTTCCCACGACTACCTGCGCTACCGCATCCGCTCGACCGCGTACCTCGGCGAAGCCCTGCAGCGCAGCGGAGTGCCGGTCGTCCTGCCGATCGGGGGGCACGCGGTCTACCTCGACGCTCGTGGCCTGCTCCCCCACATCCCTCCGCTCCAGTACCCCGGACAGTCGCTGGCGGTGGCTCTGTACGAGACCGGCGGCATCCGCGGCTGCGAGATCGGGACGGTGATGTTCGGGCGCCAGCCCGACGGCGCCGAGCAGCCGGCGGCGATGGACCTCGTCCGGCTGGCGGTCCCGAGGCGGACCTACACCCAGAGCCACATCGACTACGTGATCGAGGTGTGCCAGGCGGTCGCCGAGGATGCTCCCGGACTGCGTGGCTACCGGATCGTCGAGCAGGCGCCGCAACTGCGCCACTTCACCGCCCGCTTCGCGCCGATCGCCTGAGCCGGGCTGGCGCGCGCGACGGGCCCGGCACCCGCCCGAGACCGATGGCCCCGTTCGGCGCGCGAGAATGGAGCCGGCTCGGGACGCCAAACCTTCACATCCTGGGGCCGGAGACAGCCACTTGGCGTCCCCGGGCCTCCGGTCACCGAGGGTCGTCCCGGGCTCCCCCGGACCTGACCAGAAACGGAGACCTGCGATGCCCACGAACCCCGCCCGCTTGCTCGGGCGCCCGATCCCGATGCTCGTCCTCGCGGCGGCAGTAGCCATCGGAACGTTCTCCGGGGTCGCCTACGCGGCCACACGTAGCTCCGCAAGGCCGGTGGCGGCAGACCTCGCATCCACCGCCACGGCCAGGACCTCGTCCGCGACCGCCAGGCCCGTATTCCATCCGCTCAAGCTCATGAACGGCTGGCAGGCGGCGCCGGCGTCCTGGGACACGGGTATCCCGAGGTACGCCGTGTCGGCCGAGGGCGTCGTGTACCTCGCCGGCGGGCTCGTCGGCGGCAGGGCGGGCGTGCCGGCCTTCCGGCTGCCGGCAGGCGCACGGCCGGGCTACTACGACTGCTTCGCGATCTTCTCCAGCACCCAGCCGAGCGGGAACATGGGCGCACTCCACATCTACGCGAGCGGTCTCGCCTATCTGGACGGGGGTCAGGTGACGAACTTCAGCTCGCTCTCGGGGGTGAGCTTCGTCGTGGGGTACTAATCGCCCTGCGCACCAGGGCAGCGGCTCAGCGCGTGGGCCGGGCGAGCTCGTCCCATCGGAAGCAACTGGTGACGTGGTCCATGACGATGCCCGCCGCCTGGAGGTACGAGTAGCAGACGACCGGCCCGAGAAACGTGAATCCGCGCCGCTTCAGATCCGCGCTCACCTCCTTCGACAGCGCCGTCTCGGCCGGGAGCTGCGCGAAATCGCCCCAGTGGTTGACCACCGGAGCGCCACCGACGAAGCCCCAGATGTAGCTGTCGAATGCGCCGAGCTCACGCCGGACATCGAGAAGCGCACGGGCGTTGGAGACCGCGCTCTCGACCTTGCGGCGGTTGCGGATGATGCCCGGGTCGGCGAGAAGGCGGTCGATGTCGCCGGGACCGAACCGCGCGACAGCCTCCGGGTCGAAGTCGCTAAAGGCGCGGCGATATCCGTCGCGGCGCTTCAGGATCGTGATCCAGCTCAATCCGGCTTGGGCCGACTCGAGTACCAGGAGCTCGAAATGCCGCTGGTCGTCGTGAACCGGCACGCCCCACTCGTCGTCGTGGTAGGGCTGGAGGAAGGGCCCGTTCGCCCAGTTGCAACGCGTGACCTGCGGAGAGCTTCCGCCTCCCGACTGCGGTCGGGGCGAGGTGGTGGTCATCGTGCGCACGCGCCTGCCGGCAGATGCGCCGGCCCGATGTCGGGCTCTGATCGGACCCCGAACTCGTCCCGGAGCACGCTGAGCGCCGCGAGCTCGCCGCAGCGCCCGTGCACGCCGGGACCCGGAGGCGTCGACGAGGAGCACAGGTAGTGCCCTCGGATCGGAGTGCGGTAGGGGTTCCAGGCGAGCACGGGCCTGGCGATCGTCTGACGCAGGTTCTGCGTCCCGGCGCTGATGTCGCCCCCGACGTAGTTCGGGTTCTGCGCCTGCTCCTCGGCCGCCGTGCGGGTCGAGGCGCCGAGCACGAGGTCGCGAAATCCAGGCGCGAAGCGCTCGAGCTGAGCCGCCATCGAGTCGGCGACGTCGCGCGTGGAGCCTGCGGGCACGTGGCAGTAGGTCCAGAGCGTGTGCCGGCCGGCCGGCGCCCGCGACGGGTCGACGACACCCGGCTGCACGGCGAGCACGTAAGGGGACTCCGCGTGCCGCCCGGCCGCGACTTCCGCCTCGGCGTAGGCGATTTCCTCGAAGCTGCCGCCGAGGTGCAAGGTTCCGGCGCGCCGGCACAGCTCGGCGGCCCAAGGCACCGGCCCGGAAAGGGCCCAGTCGACCTTGCACACGCCCGGGCCGTAGCGAAAGCGGGCGAGCTGGCGCCGGTATCGCGACGGCAGCCTGTCGCCGGCGATCTCGATGAGCGCTCGCGGCGTCACGTCGAGCAACACCGCGCGAGCTGGCGGCAATTCCGCCAGCGACCTCACCTTGACCCCCGTGCGGAGCTCGCCTCCCGCCGCTTCGATGGCAGCGATCATCGCATCGATGATCCTGGCACTTCCTCCTTCGACGACGGGCCACCCGACCCCATGGGCGAGCGTCGCGAGCAGCAGGCCGAAGCCGCCCGTCAAAGGCTGGTCTAAAGGCAGGATGGCGTGAGCCGAGACGCCGGCGATTATGGCGCGCCCGTGGGCGGTCGAGAAGCGATCGGCGATCGCAGACGCGGAGCGGACCCCGCGGAACGCGAAGCTGGCCGCGGCGAATGGGTCGCGCGGGACCGCTCGCATCGAAGACAGCACCGCGTCGACGATCTTCCCCTGGCGCCGCACGAGGGGGCCGAAGAGCCGGCGATAAACCTGGGCGTCGGGCCCGAGCTCCAGTGAGGTCGCGGCAACGGAGCGCCACGCCGCGACCGCCCGGTCGCCGCCGAGCGGGTGGGCGAACGCCAGCTCCGGCTGCAGGAGCCGCACGCCTCGGGCGGCCAGATCGAAGCGACGGAAGAAGGGCGAGGCGACGGCCAGCGGGTGGGCGGCCGAACAGACGTCGTGCAGAAAGCCGGGAAGAGTCAGCTCCTCGGTGCGGCAGCCCCCGCCCGCGCTCGGCGCGCATTCGTAGACGACAACTCGTAACCCGGCCGCTGCAAGGACGACGGCCGCCGCGAGCCCGTTCGGCCCCGAGCCCACTACGAGCGCGTCGGCCTCCTCCGTCATGCGTCCGATGAGCGGTCGGCCTTCTTCGAGCCGGGCCGCAGGGGCCCGGCAACGCTCTGCCCGACGCTGCGCACCGCCGAGTTGTACCAAACGTTGCGCCATTTCGACCATTGCCGCTTCCCGTCGACGCAGACGACCGACTGCTCCACCACCGGCTCTTCGAGCCCGAGATGACGCCCGAGCGCCGTCAGCGTCAGCCGCCAGAACTGAGCCTCCTTGCGGTGACCCCCGAGCGCGAGCGCCGTCTCGTAGATCGGGTCGCTCGCTCTGAGCAGCATCTGTGCCTCGACCCTCGTGCCGTCAGGTGCGTTGTCGGCCGAGAAGGTGATCCACCCACCGAACATGTGACCCTGCGGAGTCATGAAGGTGAAGGAGCGCTCGTCCACATAGAGCACCAGCACCCCGGTCGAGAGCTTGGTTCCGCCGACGGAGAGATCTAACAAGGCCACTTCGCCCGGACTGATCCCGGTCAGGCTCGCCGCGAACCGATTCCCCGGCGGCCAGAACTCCGGAAAGTGCGCCCGCCACTCGGAGATCGCCTGCTCGGGCGTCACCGACAGGCCAGAGATGCTGAAGGTCTTCTGCCACATCTTGCCGAATCCCTGCACCGGGCCGGCGAGACGTCGCCCGGAGACGTTCGTCCCACGGACGCCGGCGCGCTTTTCGACCTCCAACCGCTCCACCTTGCCCGCCCAGTTGGCCGCATCGCTGCGATGCGGCGCCCGCTCACCTGCCTCCGGGCTCGAGGTGACCTCCGGCTCCGGCGCAGCCGGGTCGGGTGCGCCCGTCATCGCTGCACCCCCGACGGATCCGTGCCCAGGGCCGAGTCCTCGTCGGCGTGGATCGAGATGGCCTCGTCCAGCCGCGTCAGTTCGAAGATCTGCCGATAATGGTCGGACAGGCCGTAGGCGCTCAGCTCCTGGCGCTGCCGGTTCGCACGGACGAGCAGCGTCACCAGCATTCCTATGCCGCCACTGTTCATGTACTCGAGCCCGGAAAAGTTGAGCACCAGGCGTCGGGTGTCCGGACCACTTGCCGTCTCGTACGCGGACATCATGACGGGCTCGCACGCGGCGGTGACCTCACCCGTGATGTCGATCACGGCCACCTCCGCACCCGGGTATCGCACTTCCATCCCGACAACTGGAGCGTCCATCGGAATTCCCCCTTTCTCGTTGTTTGCTGCTTCGTCTCTTTGTTGTTGCTCGGTTTGCGGCGCTCGAGGCGGGCCGGCCCACCGCCTGTCACGCCGGGCCGAGCCGTCGAGTCACCTTTCGACTCGACCCGCTCGTCATTGCGCCGGCGCTGCCGGGCCGACCGCCGCGGCGAGGTCGGCGTAGAGCTCGATGAAGTCGGACAGGCGCGTGGATCTCGAAGATCTCCCGGTAGTGGTCCGACAGGCCGACGGCCGCCACGCTCCGGCCCTCCGAGCGGGCCCTCGCCAGCACGCTGACGATCAGCGCTATGCCGCTCGAGTTGATGTACTCCGTCGAGTGGAAGTCGAGGATCACACGCCGCGGGTCGGAGGCGATCGCCTGTTCGTAGGCCGTGCTTACGGCCGACTCGGCCTCCCGGTCGATGTCGCCGGTCACAGCGAGAACTGCCGTCCCTGAGACTTCCCGAACTTCGATCTCACAGCTGTCCATCGTGATCCCCTTCCTTGTCCGCCGGGCCGCCGGGGCGCACCGTAAGGCTGACGGTGTGGCGTCGGCCCTCGATCGTGACGTGCATAGCGTCGACCATCTGCTCGATCAGGAAGAGCCCCCAGCCCCGGGGCCGCTGGCGGCCCGCGAGCTTCTCGACGAGATCCGGTGTCTCGGCTTGGTCTTCGACGCTGTCGTGCTCGCCGCCCTGGTCTGTGACCGTCACAACGATGCCGTCGGAGGACCGCAGCACGCGGACCTCGACAGGAACCTCGCTCCGGCTCTCGTTGCCGTGTTCGATGGCGTTCATCGTCGCCTCGGCAACCGCAGTCTTCAGACGCTCGATCTGATCCGATGTGAGCCCCGAGTCTGCGACCACGCCGGCGACACGCTTGAGGGCGATGCGCTCATTGCCCGACTCGCTCGGAACCTCGAACTCGTCGAGAACCTGCTCGACTGCCGCGTTCTCGGCGGGCGCGGCCTGGGCCGCCTTGGCCTGGACACCGACGAACGGATCGCCCTCGTCCGTGCGGCCGAGCCGGTGCGTGCATTCGAGCACGACGAGGGTGATGTCGTCCTCTTGCTCGTGGTTGGGCCCGCTGAAACGGTCGAGCTCGGTCAGGCAGAGATCGATGATCGCCTGGCCGTCGCCGTCCCGGCCGGCAAGCTCGGCCACTCGTGGGAAGCCGAACATGTTCCTCGAGGGGTCGTGCGCCTCGGCCAGCCCGTCGGAATGCAGCAGCAGCCTTTCGCCCGGACGGAGCATTGTCGACCGCTCCTCGTAGACCATGTCCGGCATGAGCCCGAGAGGCATGCCCGTGGCCCGCAGCTCGACTACGCCCTCGGCGGTGCGGAGATAGGGCACGTCGTGACCTGCATTCGCGTACTCGAGCTTCCCGGTCGGAGGATCGAGGACGAGGGCCATGCAAGTCACGAACATCCGCGCCGGGATGTCACCGCAGAGGAGGTTGTTCACCTGGGCGAGGGTGTCGCCGGGCGAGAGAAGCCTGGGCGCCGCCGACCGCAGCAAAGCGTGGGTGCTCGCCATGACGAGTGCAGCCGGCACGCCCTTGTCGGTGACGTCGCCGACGACCAACATCACACGACCGTCGGGCAATTCGATGAAGTCGTAGAAGTCGCCACCGACCCGCCGTGCCGGACGGTAAAAGGCCGTGACGTCGAAGCCGGGCAGATCTGGCAGCGACTTAGGCAGGAACTGTTGCTGGATGAGCTGGGCAACAACCAGCTCCTGCTCCATGCGCTCCCTCAGCCGCGTCTTCCTCCTCCTGTTCTTGCACGAGCTGGCCCACCCGCATCGCCGGAGCCGCGTGGCTTGCGAGCTGGTCAAGAAGCTGACGGTCGTCGGTAGAGTAACCGCGCTCGGACAGCCTCTGGCCGAGCGCGAGCAGCCCGATCAGCTCACCCGAGGCGACCAGAGGCACCGCCATCGCGACACCGGCAGTGCGCATTTCCTCGAGCGTGGGCGAGTCGAGCTCCAGCCCCGTGAGGTCGACCGCGCCCGTTGCGCCCTGGAAGTATGCAAGGAGCGGATCGTTCGGACCGACTTCGAACTCCTGGGTCGGTGTCGCGGGCCTGGCGGCGACCTCGGTGGCCAGCTGGACAACCCTGCTCCGGCGCAGCCAGGAATCGCGACGACGCGCTTCGGAGCGCTTCGACGTCGAAACTGCCGGTGCGGACTCGTCAGCCGCCCCGAACGGCGGATCCGCCCCTCCCGCAGCCCCGACCTGCGGGTCCGCAGTGCCGTCCGCCGGGTTCACCGCTCCGTCCGCCGGGTCCGCAGTGCCGTCCGCCGGGTCCGCAGGGTCCGCCGAGTGGCCTTGCGTGACGCTCGCCATCTCGCCTCCTTGTCCTCGTCGGGTGCCCATGACCTGCCGTCAACCTACGCCACAGCCGTTCCGAAAGCGTTACGGTTCGGGCCAGTGCGAACTGAAATCTCACAAATCGGCGTTACGGGCCGTCGGTGACGTCGCTCCGGCTAGCGTTCCTCGGTCCTGCCGTAGTCGAAAGCCGCGGACGTCCCGCGGTTTTCGACACTCGCAAAGCGACTGCGCTCCTGGCCCTGCTTGCCGTGTCCGGCGGAGAGCAGGGCCGCGATCGGCTCACCGGCCTGTTCTGGCCCGACGCCACCGAGACGCGCGCCCGGTCTTCGCTGCGGCGTACCTTGTCGGTGACCAGCTCGGCAGTCGGGCCGGCCCTCGTCGTCTCCCGGACTTCGGTCGCGCTCGACAAGTCCTCCTCCTGGTGCGACCTGTGGGAATTCGACCGACTGACGGCGACGGGCGATGCCGGCTCGCTCTCCACGGCTGCGGACCTCTACCGGGACGACTTCCTGGCCGGGTTCGCGCTTCGAGGCTGCCCGGAATTCGACGACTGGCAACGCTTTGTCGCCGAGGATCTCCGCCGGCGCCTCGGGGTCGTCCTCGCGGGGCTCGTCGCGGCACGAATCGCCGTCGGCGAGCTCGAAGGCGCGCTGCAGAGCGCGCGACGGTGGCTCGCGCTCGATCCGCTGCACGAACCTGCGCACCAGGCGCTGATGCAGTTGTACGCGTGGACCGACCAGCGAGCGGCGGCTCTGCGCCAGTACCGCAACTGCGTGCGGGTCCTGGAGCGAGAGCTCGGCGTCGCTCCCCTGTCGGACACGACCTCGCTCTACCAGGAGATCCGGGCCGCCCGCGTCACGCCGGCGACATCGGTGTCGTCGTCGGACCGGGACGGCGCACGGCCTGCGGCGCCGGCGCGCTGGCTCGGCTCGGCACACGGCAGAGGTGCCGTCGCTTTTAGGCCAGGAAACGGTCATGGCGGAGCTGCAGGCGGCGGTCGAGTCGGTAGGCCCGGCGGGCCGCGTGGTCGGCCTGCAGGGAGCCGCAGGGTCAGGCAAGACTCGGATAGTCGAGGAACTCCGGCTTCGGCCCGGCGTTCCCGGTCGGACCTTCATCACGGCCCGATGCCACGAAGGTGAGGCCGGCCTGGCGCTCGGTATCGTGACCGAGCTGCTCCGCTGCGCAGTCGTGGTCCAGCCGGGGCTCACCTCACGTCTCGAACGGTACGAGCTTGCCGAGCTCTCCCGGCTCGTGCCCGAGCTGGCGCAAGGTGCGGAGTCAGCTGAGCTGCCTCCACTCGACACGCCGGGCGCGCAGGTCCGTTTCTACCGGGCGGTGGGCGCTGCTCTCGCGCACGCGCTCGCCGGTCCGGCCACTGGCATCGCCGTCGTCGAGGATCTGCAATGGGCCGACGACGCCTCGGCGCGGCTCTTGGCGTTCTTGATCCGCCGCCTCGAGGACCTCCCCATCCTCTTCCTGTTCACCTGGCAGAGCGACACTGGCCCACCGGAGGCACTGAGCGGCGCTCTGACGGATCTGCAACGAGATGGCCGGGCGTCCGTCGCGGCGCCTCGTCCGCTGGGTGTCAAGGAGATCGCGGAGCTCCTCGACTCATCGGGTCTCACCGGCGTCCAGCCGGCCGACATCCTCGCGGAGACTCAAGGCCTGGCGCTTCTCGTCACCGTGTACGTGGAGGCGATTCGCGACTCGGGAGGGCTCGGCGACGAGCGCGCCTGGACGCTTCCGGCAAACGCGCGCCAGCTCCTCGCGTCGCGTATCTCCACCGCCTCCGAAACGACCTCACAGGTCCTCGCCGCAGCCGCAGTCCTCGGCGGCCGCGTCGACGCCGACCTCCTACGGGCCACGAGCGGACGCGGCGAGCACGAGGTCGCGGACGCGCTGGACGAGGCAACGCGCCTCGGCGTGCTCGTGGAGCAGGTCGATGGGATTGGTGCCGACCCGACCTACGACTTTTCCTGCACCGCACTGCGACGGGTCGTCTACGAAGCGACCGGTTCGGCGCGGGGGCGTCTGCTCCACAGCCGTGCTGCCGACGCTTTGGTCCGGCGCTCCGCGCGAAGCATTTCGAGCGCGGCGCCTGCTGGGGTGGCCAGCCACCTCCGTCAAGCAGGACGCGGAGACGAGGCCTTCGAGTGGTTCTGGCGCGCCGGGGTCCGGGCGCAGGCGCTCTATGCCCACGCCGAGGCGCTCGTCCACCTCCGGACCGCGCTCGAGCTCGGCCACGGGGGGCCGGAAGGCGATGTCCGTGGCGCGATCGGCGCCTCGCTCATCGCGCTCGGGCGCTACGGCGAGGCGCTGGTGGAGCTCGAACGGTCGGCCGCCGCGCACGACCCCGACGACCCCGCACTTGCCGGGATCGAGCATCGGCTCGCCGAGATCCACCATCGCCTCGGCGACTGGCCAGCTGCTGCGGCACATCTCGACGCCGCGTTCGATCTCGCTGGCGACGACCCTGTCCTCGGCGCTCGTATCCAGGCCGACCTGGCTTTCGTCGCCTACCGCCAAGGCGACGCCGGAGTCGGAAAGCTCGCGCAGGCGGCGCTTCACCGGGCGAAGGCCGCCGGCAGCCCGAGCGCTCTGGCTCACGCCTACAACGTTGTCGGCGTGCTCGAAGGTTCCGCCGGAGAGCTCGTGAAGGCCGAGGCATCGCTGCGGGCAAGCCTCGACGAGGCGCGCCGGGTCGAGGACTCGGGCCCACTTGTCGCGGCGCTCAACAATCTTTCCCGACTTCTCGGGGAGTCGGGTCGGCTCGACGAGGCGTTGTCAACGGCCTCCGAGGCGCTGCGACTCGGAACCGAGCGGGGAGACGTGCACCGGGTGGCGGCTCTGCATTCGAACATCGCCGACCTGTTGCACGCAGCCGGGGACGAGCCAGCCGCCCTCGAGCACCTCAAGACGGCCGCGGGCCTGTTCGCCTCGATCGCGGTCGGCGACGAGCAGCGACCCCGGATCTGGACGCTCGTGGAGTGGTGACCGGGGTCCCGCTCGGCGCTCCCAGCCCGGGCGGCCGCAGGTCGAGCGTGCCGGGCCGGGTCGGGCGTGATCCGAGCCGCCGGCACGCTCAGATGAGGCGGAGCTGCTCGCTCGATGGGCGCAGCACCATCGGCCTGGAGCGGCGGCGTGGCTCGTCGGCCGGCGTGGCCGGCCGATCGGGCGCCTCGGGCTCACCGCGTCCGCCGAAACGAACTCCTGAGCGACAGCCCACCGCGGCCACGACTTCGGCGATGCGGCGTTGCTCGGTCTGCGGCTGGTAAGAACCTCTGAGGAAGCGTTCGGTGTGCAGTGAAACGAGGTCGGGCCGCACGCCGGCGAGCCATGTCAGGTAGTGCTCGCGGACCCCGCGACGCAGGTGAAGAGCGATTGGTGTGACCGAGACGGCCCCGGCCTCGACGCACGCCTCGGCGACCGCGCGCAGCTGGTCGTCCGCGTCGGACAGCCCGGGCAAGACGGGAGCGATCAGCACGCCGCAGCGCACCCCGGCCTCGTTGAGGCGCCGGACGGCATCCACCCGCTTTTCGGGCGGCGGAGTCCCGGGCTCGGTGAGCCGCCACACGTCCCGGTCGAGCGTGCCGATTGAGAGATCGACCCGCACCTTGGTTCGGTCCGCGGCCTCGGCCAGCAATGCGAGGTCCCGAAGGACTAATGTCGACTTGGTGAGGATGCTGAAGGGATTGCGCGTCTCGGCGAGCACCCTGACGATGCCCTGGGTCAGGTGGTATTTGCCCTCGGCCTTCTGGTAGGGATCGGTGTTCGTCCCCATCGCTATGTGGTCACCCTCCCAGCGCGCTGAGCGCAGTTCGGCTCGGAGGCGCTCGACGGCGTTGACCTTGACCACGATCTTGCGCTCGAAGTCCTCGCCGGTTCCCAGCCCGAGGTAGGTGTGCGTCGGCCTGGCGAAGCAGTACGTGCATGCGTGGCTGCACCCCCGGTAGGCGTTGATCGTGTAGCGAAACGGCATTCTCGAGGCCGCAGGCACCTTGTTCACGATCTTCCGGGCGTTGACGTGCATGAACTCCATGCCCCGGAATTGGCCCGTGCCGACGTGCCGCTCGACGAGCGCGCCCTCGGGGAACAGCATCGCGGATTCCTCGTCCTCGACGAGACGCCACCGGAGCTGGCCAGGCCGTGCCTCTTCTGACATGCACCGAATGTTACCGAACGTACGTTCGGTTCGCCAGTGCGCCGGCGTCTGCTAGTGCGCAGCCAACGGCTGAGCGCGGCGGCGCCTCGCTGAGGATCTCGTCGCGGACCTCGACGATCGCCTCGAGTACCTGTTGCATCAGTGCGGTCGGGCCGATCGTGATGCGCACACGTCCCGCGAGACCGAACTCGGAGCCGGGCCGGATCAGAAAGCCCCGGCGCACCATCCCTTCGAACAGCGCAAGGTCGTCCACGCCGGCGTCGGCGAGCACGAAGTTCGCCCGCGAGGGCGCGCAGTCGAACCCGCGGGCCTCGAGGTCGCGCGCGAACGCTTCTCTCGCCGCCACGACCTCGAGGCGCCTCGCCTCCACCGCGGCGGTGTCCGCGAGGCAGGCCATCCCCGCCGCCAGCGCAGGCCGGTTCATGTTGAACGGCTCCTGGACGGCGTCCAGGCATGCGACAAGGGCGGGGTGGACGATCGCGAACCCGAGCCGGAGGCCCGCGATGCCGAACAACTTGGAGAAGGTTCGCAGCACCACCACCGGACGCGCCGACGCGACGTCTTCGATCCGCGCCGGGCGCTCGTCAACCTCGACGTAGTCCGCGTACGCCTCGTCGACCGCGACCAGGCAGCCGTCGGGCAACTCGTCGAGAAACCGGCTCCATTCGCCCCGGCCCAACGCGTCGCCGCTCGGGTTGTTCGGGTCACACACGAACACGAGCTTCGCCCCCGCGCCGCGACCGCCATCGCCTCGAGGTCGAGACGCAGCCCGCGCGTCGGCACGAAGACGATCTCGGCGCCGGCCGCCTCGCACGCCTGGCGGTACAACCCGTACGTCGGCGCGGGGATGACGACCCGCTCTCCCGGATTGACGAACGCCGTCACGAGGGTGAGCACGAGGGACTGGATCCCGTGCGCCGGCACCACCCAGTCCGGCTCGGCACCCGTCCAGGCCGAGACCGCGTCGCGGAAGTCGGCATAGGCCTGCTCGGGGTAGAGCTGCGCCCGACCCAGCTCCTCTATGACCGCCTCCCTCACGCCGGGCAGCAGGCCGAAAAGATCCTCGTTCCAGTTCAGCTTGACGAGGCTGTCGACCCCGAAGCGCGCGCCCAGCTCCGCGACGCTCGGGCCCGGGTCGTAGGCGGTGACAGAGCGCAGCGGGGAGCGGACCAGGCGTCTCAGGTAGCTCCCGTCCTGGAGGTTCGCGAGACGCGGCCTCCCGGCTCGATGCTCGGTCACGAACCCAGTCATAGCTTGTCAGGCTCTCGGACGGCGACACCGTCCCCAGCGGGTACGTTGCCTGTAGCGTGCCGGACCGGGAAGCCCGAAAGCCTCGCCGGCCCGAGAGCTGCGACAAGGAGGAACCGCTCGTGGACGCGGCGACGATTGGATCGGGCAACGGTGGTCACCGAGGCGTGACCGTGCGCGACCCCCGGCACGACATCTTGTTCGAGCCCATCGCGATCGGGCCGAAGGTCCTCCGCAACCGGTTCTACCAGGTGCCCCACTGCACCGGGTTCGGCACCCAGAAGCCGCTGTCGCAGGCCGCGTTCCGGGGGATGAAGGCCGAAGGCGGTTGGGCTGCGGTCTGCACCGAGTACGCGCCCGTCAGCGCCGACTCGGACACTTCGCCGTTGGTCTCGTCGCGCTTTTGGGACGACGCGGATTCCGAGAACCTCGCCCTGATGTGCGCTGCTGTGCACCGCCACGGCGCTCTGGCGGGAATCGAGCTGCATCACGGCGGGGTCATGGCCTTCCCGAGGGAGTCGAGGTGGCCGACCATCGGCCCCTCGCAGATCGCCAATGCGATGTACCCAGACGGCGCAGCGCCAAAGGAGATGGACGCCGGCGACATCCGGCGCGTTCAGGAGGACTGGGTGGGCGCGGCGGTGCGTGCGAGGGATTGCGGCTTCGACATCGTGTACGTCTACGGGGCCCACAGCTTCCTGCTGGGGCAATTCCTGTCCCCGGTGCTGAACCGGCGTGCCGACGGCTACGGCGGCCCCCTCGAGAACCGGGCTCGGCTCTGGCTCGAGACGCTCGAGCTCGTGCGCGAGGCGGTCGGCTCGGACTGCGCGATCGCGGCGCGCTTTGCCGTCGACGCGCTCGGCCCGTGGGGTGTGTCCGTCGAGGAGGGCCTCGAGTTCGTCCAGATGGCCGATCCCCTCGTCGACCTGTGGGACATCACCGTCGGCGGGCTGGCGGGGATTGCGCGGCTCGACTCGGCGGCGTCCCGTTTCTTCGGCGAAGGCTACGAGCTGAAGTGGACCCACGAGGTCCGACAGGTGACCGACACGCCCTTGCTCGGCGTCGGGCGGTTTACGAACCCCGACACCATGGCCGCACTGGTTCGCAGCCGGGAGCTCGACGTGATCGGGGCGGCGCGGCCCTCCATCGCGGACCCGTTCCTGCCGCGCAAGATCTCCGAGGGCCGCTACGGCGAGATCCGCGAGTGCATCGGCTGCAACTTCTGCTACTCGCGCGCCGAGTACGGCGGCCATCTCGGCTGCACCCAGAACCCGGCCGCTGGCGAGGAGTACCGCCGCGGGTGGCATCCGGAGGTGTTCACCCCGGCCGCCAACGCCGATCGGGGGGTGCTCGTCGTCGGAGCCGGGCCCGCCGGCATCGAGTGCGCGGTCGTGCTGGCCAAACGGGGCTTCGCCAATGTGCACCTCGTCGACGCCGCGAGCGAGATCGGAGGCACGGCGCGATGGATCCCTAGGCTTCCCGGGCTTTCGGAGTGGGGTCGGTTGCTCGGATGGCGCACAGTGCAGCTCCAGCGCCTACGAAGAAACGTCGAGATCGTCACCGGCGTGACCATCGGGCTCACCGACGCGCTCGCCTACGGAGCCGAGCTCGTCATCGTCGCCACCGGCTCGCGCTGGGCCACCGACGGGCTGAGCGGCGTCACCTTCGCGCCGATCCCCGGCGCCAACGCCGAGGGTCCGTGGGTGCTCACGCCCGAGCAGATCATGCTCGAGGGCAAGCGCCCGCCCGGGCGCCGAGTCGTCGTCTACGACTGCGAGGGCTACTTCATGGGCGCCGGGCTCGCGGAGCTGCTCTGCGAGGAGGGGAACGAGGTCGTCCTCGCGACTCCGCACGAGCTGGCCGCCCCCGTCTGCCACGAGACGCTCGAGCGACCCCGGCTGCTCCGCCGCCTGCACGACATCGGCGTGCAGACGATGACCGAAGTCTCCCTCGAGGCTCTCCAACCGGGCCTGGCTCTCGGGCTCGGGCCTTTCGAGGCGCCGGTGCGGCTCGAGTTCGACGGGATCGTGCTCGTGACCCAGCGGATCTCTCGCGACGGCCTGTACCGCGAGCTCGTGGAACAGCCCGCGGAGATCCTCGCCTCGGCGGGCATCGAAGGGGTCTACCGCGTCGGCGACTGCGTCGCGCCACGCGTGCTCGGCGACGCCATCTTCGACGGCCACCGGCTCGCCAGGGAGATCGACGGCCGCGATCCCAGCCTGCCTCTCCCCTACCTTCGAGAGCGACTCGTCGCCTCCGACGCCACGGCCGGCCGAGTGGCCGGACAGGCCCGCGTCGAGGGAGCTTCGTGACAGCGGACCGCACGGGCCTCGTGCGTCGCCGCCTCCTCGCCTCGGGCCTGCGCGATGACCAGCTGCTCGACGGCGGCGGCGACCTCGACTCCTATGACCATGACGCCTTCGGCAGCGCTCGCCACCGGCCCGGACTGATCGTGTTGTGCGAGAGCGCCGCCGATGTCGCCGCGGCGGTGAAGGCGTGCAAGCAAACCTCGGTGCCCTGGGTGGCGAGGGGCGCGGGCACCGGCTTGTCCGGGGGCGCCACACCGGCGGAAGGCGGTGTCGTCGTGGCGCTGGCGGGGTGCCGCGAGATTGGAGAGGTGTCGCCGTCTGACGGACTGGTCACGGTGGGACCGGGGGTGACCAACCTGGAGGTCGGCGCGCTGGTCGGTGGGGAGGGGCTCTTCTACGCGCCCGACCCGTCGAGCCAGGTCGTGTGCACGATCGGCGGCAACGTGGCGGAGAACTCGGGCGGCGCGCACTGCCTCAAGTACGGCTTCACGACCCACCACGTTCTCGGCGTCGACATCGTCACGCCCGAGGGCGACCTCGTGACCCTCGGCGGCGACGTACCTGACGTCCCCGGCTACGACCTGCGCGGCGTGTTCGTCGGGTCGGAGGGCACGCTAGGCGCCGCAGTCCGCGTCACCGTCCGGGTCGTCGCCAGGCCCCAGGCTGTCAGCACCGTTCTTGCCGACTTCCCGTCGGTGACCTCGGCGGGCAGCGCGGTCGCGGGCATCATCGCCGCCCAGATCGTCCCGGCGTGTCTCGAGATGATGGACCATCTCGCGATGGAGGCCTGCGAAGCGGCGACAGGTGCCGGGCTCCCGCTCGACGCCGCGGCCGTGCTCATCATCGAGTGCGACGGGCATCCCGTTGGCGTCGCCGAGGACGTGGCGGCGATCGAGGCCATCTGTCGCGAGGCCGGTGCCCGGAGCTTTCGTGTCGCGGCGGACGCGGCCGAGCGGGCCACGATCTGGCGGGCCCGGAAGGCCGCGTTCGCCGCGATGGGCAGGCTGGCGCCGGACTACATAGTCCAGGACGGGGTCGTGCCCCGCCGCGCCCTTCCCACCGTGCTCGCCCGTATCGAAGAGCTCGCGTCCGAGGCGGGGCTTCGCGTCGCGAACGTGTTCCACGCCGGCGACGGCAACCTCCATCCGCTTGTGCTCTTCGACGCGGCCGATCCCGGGGCCGAAGAGGCGGCGGAAGCACTCGCTGAGGAGATCGTGGGGTGCTGCCTCGAGCTCGGCGGCTCGATCACCGGCGAGCACGGTGTCGGTATCGACAAGGCCTGCATGATGCCGCTCATGTTCTCCGAGGACGACCTCACCGTCATGGACCGGGTGCGACGCGCGTTCGACCCGACCGGGCTCTGCAATCCTGACAAGGTCTTCCCCACCCCCCGGCTGTGTGGCGAGTCTCCAGGCCCCTACCGTGCTCACCCGATCGAGCGGGCCGGGCTGGCGGAGCGGTGGTGAGCGTGCTCGAGCCGGGTGGTGCCGTGGCGCCGGCGACGGTCGCCGAAGCAGCCGCGCTGCTGAGCGCGGGCGGTCCACCGGTGGTCTTCGAGGGAAGCGGCACCAAACTGGCCCGCTCTTTCCCATCGTCGCCCTCCCCCGAGGCGGCGCTCGACAGTTCCGATTCGCAGGCGACGATCTCGACCAGCTCGCTCGCCGGAATCGTGTTGCACGACCCCCTCGACGGGGTAGCCGTCGTCCGGGGCGGGACGACGCTCGCCGAGCTTCAGGGCGAGCTTGCCCCACACGGCCAGTGGCTGGCCGTCGACCCGCCGTTCACCGGCGAGGGGGCGACGGTCGGCGGGATCTTCTCGACCAACGACGCCGGCCCCCGACGGCTCGCGTACGGGACCTTGCGCGACCTCGTCATCGGAGCGACCGTGGTCACCGGCGACGGCGTGGTCGCCCACTCGGGCGGGCGCGTCATCAAGAACGTTGCCGGTTACGACCTCGCCCGCCTCTATTGCGGCGCCTTCGGGACCCTCGGCCTCGTCGCAGAGCTTGCGCTGCGCCTCCATCCGTTGCGGTCCGCGAGCCGAACCGTCGCGGTCCGGTGCCCGCGCGGCGACGTTCCCGGAACGGTCCAGGCGATCCGTGCCTCTGGGCTGACGCCTACCGCGGTCGACTGGCTCTGGGCCGAGGGCCGAGCGCCGGAGGCCGCCGGCGTCGCGCTGTCGCCCGGGTGCCTTCTCGTCCGCTTCGAGGAGAGGACCGAGCGCGCCACGATCGCCCAGACGAGCGATCTCCTCAGGCTGTTCAAGATGCGCCGGCTCGACGCGACCACTCTCGAGGGAGACGAGGAGAAGGCGGCGTGGGCCGGCGTCGACAGGGTTCTTGCCGGGACCTCGAGCGACACCGTCGTACGCGCCGTCACCCGGCCGAGCCGCATGGTCGAGGCGGCCCGCCTCCTGCACGACCTCGCCCGCGACGCCGGCGTCGAGCACGAGCTCGTCTCGCACGCGCTCGTGGGAGTTCACACCGCTTGCGTGCGCGGGACAGGGCACGCCGCGGTCGTAGGGTCGTGGCGGTCGGCGGTCGAGCAGCTCGGCGGCCACGTCACTGTTCGCCGGTTCGCCACCGGGCCCGACGACGCCCTGGACCGCTGGGGCGCGCCCCCGCACGGCCTCGAGCTCATGGGTCGTGTGAAGCGCGAGCTCGATCCTCACAACAGGTGCGCGCCGGGAAGCTTCGTGGGTGGGATCTGACATGTCGGCACCGTCTGACAACCACAACCCGACGCTCGAGGACCGTGCGCGGGAAGCTGTGGCGGATTGCGTGCACTGTGGTTTCTGCTTGCCGGCTTGTCCCACCTACGTCTTGTGGCAGCGCGAGCCCGACTCGCCGCGGGGGCGCATCCAGCTCCTCGACGGCTGGCTGCGAGGAAGGGTGGAGCTCGACGCCGGCGTGGCCCAGCGCTTCGACAACTGCCTCGGATGTCTCGCATGCGTGACTGCGTGCCCATCTGGGGTGCAGTACGAGCACGTGATCGACCTCGCACGAAGGGAGCTGGCGAACAAGCTCGACCTCGGGCCGGCTTCACGCCGGGGCCACGAGCGGACCGTCGACTGGGCTCTCCGGCTGTTCCCCTACCGCGCCCGGCTCCGCGTGGCGGCCCTCGGGCTTGTCGCCTACCGCCGCAGCGGGCTGCAGGCCCGGTTGAGCCGTTCAAAGCTCTGGCGTCGAGTCCCTCGACCGATGCGGGAGATGGACGCGTTGGCGCCGGCGGTCAGCTTGAGGAGTCTCGCCACTCGGGTCCCGGCGAGCCGCCCGGTCGGTCCGGTCCGGGGTCGGGTCGTCCTGCTGAGCGGGTGCGTGCAGTCGGTCTTCTTCCCGGACGTTACGGCCGCCTCGGTCCGCGTCCTCAACGCCGAGGGGTTCGACGTCGTGATCCCGGCCGGCCAACCTTGCTGCGGGGCGCTGGCGCTGCACGAGGGACGCCACAAGCTGGCCGGCCGGCTTGCCCGCAACCTGATCGGGACGACGCCGCTGGCAGGGATCGATGCCGTCGTCGTCACTGCGGCCGGTTGTGGCTCTTCGATGAAACGTTACGGGAACCTCGAGGGCGTGGCCCAGGAGGGCGACACGAGCGCGGCCGACTTCGCCGGCAAGGTTCGGGACCTGGGCGAGTTCCTGACCCTCTCAGGTCAACGAGCCGAGTACGGACCGCTTCCGCTCCGGCTCGCCTTCCACGACGCCTGCCATCTCGCCCACGCGGCAGGGTTTGCGTGCCGAGCCGCGCCTCGCGCTGTCGGCCATTCCCGAGCTGCAGCTCCTGGAGGTGGCCGAACCCGAGATGTGTTGCGGGTCCGCCGGTCTCTACAACCTGCTAGAGCCCGGGCCGGCGAGCGAGCTCGGTCGCCGGAAGGCGGCCACGATGCTCTCGAGCGCACCCGACGCGATCGTCACCTCGAATCCGGGCTGCGCGCTGCAGCTGACGCGGTACCTCGCCGAGCTGAACGGGCCGGAGAGCTCGCCACCGGTCGTGTTTCAGCTGGCCCAGGTGCTCGACCGCTCGCTCACGGCCGGCCGGCGGCGCGGCGGCGGGGGCTGAGGCCTCCAAGACCGGGGTGAGGCTACGAGACCGGGCTGAGGCTAGGCGATTACCCCCTCGAGCTCGCCGACCCCTTCGAGCAACCGGCGTACATCGGACTCGTCGTTGTAGTGCACGACGCCGGCCCGCACGGCTCCCCCGCGGTCACGAATCCCGAGCACCCCGGCCAGCTCCCAGGCGTAGTTGTCGCCGTTCCAGACGTTGACCTTGCGACCCGCTAGGTGCTCGGCAACCTCGAGCGGCGTCCGGCCGGCGACGTTGAAGTAAGCGGTCGGCGCCCGGCGGGCCGCCTTTCCGTAGGTGGTCACGTGCCCCATCGCCTCCAGGCCGCCGGCGAGCGCCTCGAACAGATCTGCCTCGTGGCGCTCCACGGCCGACATCGACGCGAGGATCCGATCGCGCCGGGAGCCGGTGGCGGCCGGATCGAGCGCCGCGAGGTGCTCGACGGCCGCGACGACCCCGGCGAAGTCGGCGAACGGCGACGTGCCCCGCTCGAACCTGCCCGGCACCGCCTCGGTCGCCGGCGCGAGCTTGTCGGGGTGGAGCTCCTCGAGCAGATCCGGACTCGCGATCACGGCGCCGACGTGCGGACCCGACCACTTGTAGGCGCTGGTCGCGTAGAAGTCGGCGCCGAGGGCTGCCACGTCGACGGGGCCGTGCGGCGTCCAGTGCACGCCGTCGACGTACGTGAGCGCCCCTGCTGCGTGCGCCTTGGAGGTGATCGCCGCGACGTCGGGTCGAGTCCCGAGGACGTTGCTCGCCGCCGTGAGCGCGACAAGCCTTGTCCTGTCTGACAACAGCTCGTCGTACTGGTCCGCGGGAAGCTCGCCGGTCGTGACGTCGACCTCCGCCCACCGGACGAGCACGCCGGCACGCTGGGCCGCCTGAATCCACGGCCGCACGTTCGCGTCGTGGTCCAATCGCGAGACGACAACCTCGTCCCCACGCGCCCAGCTCTCCGAGAGGGTTGCTGCCAGCCGGTACGTGAGGGTGGTCATGTTCGGCCCAAGGATCACCCCGAGTGGCTCACCCCCGACGAGGTCGGCGACCGCACGGCGGCACTCGCGGTCGATCTCCGTCGATCGGCGGCTTGCCGCAAACGCGCCTCCGATGTTGCCGAGCCCGGCCAGGTAGGCGCCGGAGATCGCCTCGACGACGCCTGACGGAACCTGCGTCCCGGCGGCCCCGTCGAGATAGGCGTAACCGTCTTCGAGCGCCGGGTAGGACGACCGGATCCTCGCGACGTCGAGGGTCACGGCCGGCTGCGAAGGACTCGAGCGCGCCGCGGTGAGCGGGACGGCAACCGAGGAGCCGCTCTCCCCCTCTTGTCGCTCGTCGTAAGCGGCCAGGACGAGCTCGGCGACGTGCCGCACGTGGGTCGCCATCGCCCGGCCGGCGCCCTCGACGTCGCGGTCCCGGATCGCCGCGGCTACCTGAAGGTGCGATTGCGCGGCACTCGATCGAGTCGGCGGTCCCCGGCACGTCGCGCTGGCGAAGCGCGCTCACGAGCGTGAGCGACTGCTCGATGCACAGCTCGAGGCGCTGGTTCCCGACACTGGCAGCTATGGCTCGATGGAATTCCTCGTCGGCAGCCTTGAAATCCCTGGCATCGCCCGCCTTCGCGGCGCGAAGCGACCGGTCGGCGATCTTGAAGATGCGCTTGACCGACCGCTCGTCGCCGCGCGCGGCGGCCGCACCGGCCGCGAACACCTCCAGCGCCTCACGCACCTCGTAGGCGTCACTGATCGAGCGCCGCGAAGGGCTCAGGATCCGCCCGCCCCGCCGCTCATCGGGCTCGATGAGACCGATCTCGCGGAGCTGCAGGAGGGCCTCCCGGACCGGTGTCTTGCTGACGTTGAGCTGACGGGCCAGTCCCGCCTCGGTCACCCGCGTCCCGGGAGCAAGCTCCTGGTTCACGATGGCGCTGCGAATGGCATCGAGAACTACGTGTGTCAAGGTGTCGGGTCGCTCTGCGAGGCCGAGGCCCGGCGCAACGGCGAAGGCCGGCTCGGCTTGCCCGCTCACGCTCGTGCCCGCGAGTACCGACGCGGGACGGCGAGCTCCCCGCGCCGTGCAGTCGCACCCATCACCGCTGAAGGCTATCTCGTGGCGAGCCGGTACGGACATGGGAAGGCCCGAGCTCAGACGTGCGCGCCGCCGCCAGGTATCGCCCACCGCCGTCTTCGGTCAGGCGCCCGTCGCTCACGATCAGCCTGCCGCGGTGGAGCACCGCTCTGATCTGCCCGTGGATCTCCCGGCCGGCGTACACACTGTCGCCGGTGCGGTCGTCGAACGTGTCGACCTCGAGGGTCGAGGTGCCTTCGGGCGCCCACACGACAAGGTCGGCGTCCGCGCCCGGAACGATCGCGCCCTTGCTCGGGTGGCCGAAGATGCGCGCCGCATTGGCCGAGGCCAGCTCGACGAGACGGCGGATCGGCACGCCCCGCGCCAACCCCTCGGAGAGAAACAGGGGCAGGCGCGGGCCGACCCCGGCGAGGCCGTACCCGTGCGTGACGCCGTTGAGCGACAGGTTCTCGGGGGTGCGCGAGCGAAGCTGCGCATGGTCAGAGCCGATCGTGTCGACGGTCCCGTCCCCGATCCCCTCCCACATCGCCTCGGGCTCGGTGGCTCCGCGCAGGGGCGGGCAGACGAGGTAGCGCTCCGCGTCCGGGGTGTCGTAGAGCCGGTCGTCCAGCAGCAGGTAGTGAAGGCAGACCTCGGCGAAGACGGGCGGCCGGCGGCGGCCACGGGCGAGGCGCACCTGGCTGAGCGCCCGCGAGGAGGAGAGATGCACGAGATAGCTCGCAGCGCCGGCGAGCTCTGCTGCGGCAAGGACGCTGGCGACCGATTCCTCCTCGACCTCGGGAGGCCGGGTCCGGACGAACGCGTCCGGTCCGCGCCGCCCTTCGACAAGGGCCCTCTCCACGAGGGCCTCGATCAGCGGTCCGTTCTCGCAGTGCACCTGCATGACGAGGCCGAGCTCCCGGGTCCAGACCATCAGCTCGAAGAGCCTTTGGACCGTGCACATGATGCCGAGCTCTGGGTAGGCGAGGAACACCTTGACGCCCGTCGCACCGGCCCCGCGGATCGCCGCCAGATCCTCGAAAGAGACCCGCTCGGGTTCGTACAGCATCGCGTGAAGGCCCACGTCGACGGCCGGCCGCATCGCGGTGATCTCCTCCCGCCGGCGCAGCACGCAGGCGAGCGCTCCCTCGCCGGGCTCGGGGTTGGTGAAGGAGAGCACCGTCGTCGTCCCGCCGAGCGCGGCAGCTGCGCAGGCCGCCCGCGGGTCGGACATGATGTGGCAGTGGGGGTCGACGCCACCGGGCAGCACGTAGCAGCCGGCGGCGTCGAGGTGCTCCCCGGAGCCGGATCCGGGCGAGGCCAGCTCCTCGACCGTGGTTTCGCGGACGATGACGTCGGCGTCGACGACGCCGGCGGGGGTCACCACCTTGCCACCGACGATGTTCACGAGCCCGGTGCGCCAGCCGTCGCGTCGAGCAGGCCGGCCACCGGCCAGTCCAGCTCGTGCAGGCGGCCCGCGCGGACCACCAGCCGCGGCACGAGGAGCTGTTCGGCCGTCTCGGTCGCTCCCTCCCCGTCGGTGAGCCGCCAACTGCCGGTCCGCAGCTCGAAGGTGGTCAGGTCGGCTTCGCGGCCCGGTGCGAGTGATCCGAGCGCGCCGGCCCTCCGGATCGCCGAGGCCGGCGACGCCGTCGTGGCACGGATGACCTCGCCAAGATCCATGCCCACGTGCAGGAGCTTTGAGAGCGTTGTGGCCTGGTCGTAGGCGGGACCCGCGACGTTGTGGGCGTGGAGGTCGCTCGAGATGCTGTCGGGTGGGAAGCCCTGGGCGAGCGCAGCGCGTGCGACTCGGTAGGTGAAGCTCCCGATCCCGTGCCCCACGTCGAAGAGCACTCCACGCTCACGTGCACGCGCAACCTCGGGGAACAGCCTCCCGTCTGGTTGGAGGATGCCGCCCTCGTTGCCGTGAAAGCAGTGTGTCACGATGTCCCCGGCCACCAGGTGCCCGAGCAGCCAGGTGATGGGTCGCTTCATGTCGATGACGTGGACCATGAGCGGAAGGCCCAGTTCGTCGGCGGCTTGACGTGCGAGCTTCAGCGCCGGCTCCGGGTCGTTCCCGACCATCTGGTATCCGAGGCGGACCTTCACCCCGACTATCACCTCCGGGTGCTCGCGCGCCCTCGCGATCGCCTGGTCGGGCGAGCCCCAGCGCAGGTCCTCGAGCTCGCCGAGCAGGTTCGTGATCATGCCCTGCACGGCCACGTGCAAGAACGCCAGGATGCGCGTCTCGGCAGGGTCGACTATGAAGCGAAGCAGGCCCGGGAAGGTCTGCGCGCCCGACGAGCCGGCGTCGACCGCCGTCGTGACCCCGCGCCGAAGGCAGTAGGTGTCCGCGTCGACGCCGTAGTGCGAGACGCCCTGATAGAGGTGAGTATGCAGGTCGACGAAGCCTGGGGTGAGGATCAGACCTCGGGCGTCAACCGTCTCGGAGCCGGGCGGGACCTCGCCGGGCGCCGACACGACGCCGTCGGACACCGCCACGTCCATCACTTCGTCGATGCCTCGAGCGGGGTCGAGGACACGACCCCCGGCGAACGAGATGCCAGTCACAGCAGCCCCTCGGCCTGCAGGACGGGGACAGTGGCCGAGAAGGCGGCGACGGTCTGCTCGAGATCGCGTTCGGTGTGCTCGGTGCTCACGAAGCCCGACCCGTGGAAAAGGTGCACGCCCCCGAGCAGCATGCCGCAGTGCAGCTCGGCCGAGAGCCGTGGGTCGAGGCCCGCCTTGATCTCCGACAGCGGGAGCGACTCGGGTGCTCCCTCGTGGCCGAGCAGGAGGTGGAACGTCGAGGACTCGCCGTAGACGCGGCCGGCGACCCCGCGTCGCTCGAGCACCTCGGTGAGCTGCGCGACGCAGCTCGGCCGCGAGCCGGTCGGCGGTTTCCTGGGCCTCGCCGGAGGCGACCAGCCGCAACGTGACGACGCCGGCGGCCGCGGCTGCCGGGCTGGCGTTGTGCGTGCCCGGGTGCGCGACCCGGCGAGGGTCGCGGGCGGGAAGGGCGAGGGCGTCGAGGAGTTCGGCGCGCCCGCACACGGCTCCCCCCGGCATGCCGCCGGCGAGGACCTTGCCGAGCGCGGTGAGGTCCGGCTGTCACGCCGGCCACCTGCTGCACGCCACCGGGCGACCAGCGGAACCCCGAGACCACCTCGTCGAAGACGAGGACGGTGCCGCACTCGAGCGTCAAGTCGCGCACGGCCGCCAGGTAACCATCCGGCAGCGGGACCATTCCCCACGTCGCTCCCGAGGGCTCCAAGATGAGCGCGGCGACGTCTCGCCGGGCGAGGACCTCGCGAGCCGACTCGAGGTCGGCGGGGATCACCTGCCACATCGGCTTCGAGCCCGGGCGGCAGGCCGGCGGTGTCGGGCCCGGTAAAAGGTGGGTCGGCGCCGTAGGCGACCTGATCGCTCCAGCCGTGGAAGTGGCCGGCCAGCTTGACGATCTTCGGGCGCCCCGTGACCGCGCGCGCCAGGCGCAGCGCGAGCAGGGTCGCCTCGGTGCCACTCGAGGTGAAGCGCACCCTCTCGGCAGACGGCACGAGGTCGACGACGGACTCGGCCCAGTCACACTCGAGCTCGTGGGCGGCCCCCGGGTGAAGAAACCGGGCCGCCTGCTCCTGGACCGCCGCCACCACCTCGGGGTTGCCGTGTCCGAGGAGCAACGAGCCGTGCCCGAGGACATAGCAGATGATCTCGTGACCGTCGAGGTCCCACTTCTTAGAACCGGCGGCCCTGGCGACCGCGACCGAGAAGGGGTCCGCTCGGCGGACGTCGTGGGTCACCCCCGCCGGCAGCGACCGGAGCGCTCGCTCGTGGAGCTCCGCAGATCGAGGGTTCTCGCTCCCCCAGCGGGCCGCGAGCTCCCCGACCGCCTGGCCGCGTGGCACTCGCGCGCCGGCCACCGCACCGCCGGCCACCTGTCCGGAAACCTTCATCCCGATCACGCTCCTTGGTCCTGGTCCGGGCCCGCCAAGCAACCTATGGCGGATCCGGCCGAGCCCAAGTCGCGTCGCTCCACGCGTAGGCACCCGACTTGCTCGTCCACACGCCCGAGGCCCACAACCCGTGAGCGATGCAGGCGCCGAGGGCAACCCCGTCGCACACCGGGACCTCGAGGGCGCTGGCGAGGGCCGCCGTCATGGGACTGAAGGCCGCACAGGCGAGCACGAGTCCGTCGGCTCCGGCCCCCAACAGCTCGCGGCCCCTGGCGGCCAGGCGACTGGCGAGATCGTCCCGACCACTGGCGATGTCCTCCCGGTCCTTGGCGATGTCCTCTCGGCCACGCTCGGGGACCTCGCCCCCGGCGGCGGCCTGGTCCGCCGGGGGACAGGCCTGCTCACGGCCGGGCGGGTGGGCGGCGAGGATGCCGACGCAGCTTCTCGCCGCGCCCGCGCTCTCGAGCTGGGCCCAGAGCGACGGCACGCCGCGGTCCAACGTGGTGAGCAGACCGAACCGGCTCGTGACCGTCTGCGCCTGCACGAGCGCGGCGGTTCCGAGGCCGACGACCGGGGCGCGTGTGACCTCGCGCAGCGCCGCGATCGCAGGGTCGCCGAAGCACCCGACGAAGAACGCGTCCGGGTCCGACGTGCCGAGAGCCGCCCGCAGGACGGCGACCGACGCCTGCACATCGTCGGTAGAGGTCTCGATGACCCGTGGGCTCGTCGCGCACGTGAGAGCCTCGACCTCAGACCCGGGCGGCAGGACGCGCAGCGCCACGTCCGCGAGGTACCGCGTCACCGACGTGTCCGAGTTCGGGTTGATCACACAAAGCCTGAATCCCAACGAAACCCACTCCTTCGCGCCGGACCGGGGGACGATCCTGCCCCGCCGCGCTCGCCGGTATACCGTATCTGGCAATCCGGACCGAGAGGAGACGACCGATGGGCCCAGAGGCTGGCGCGGGCGCGGCAGAAGGCATGCCGGCTCGTGACTTCGTCGGGTACGGGCGGCGGCCCCCAGACGTGCAGTGGCCGGGCGGCGCACGTCTCGTGGTCAGCATTGTCATCAACTACGAGTCGGGTGGGGAGTACTCGCTGCTCGAAGACGGGCGCAACGACTCGTGGGGCGAGTACTCGTACCAGATAGGGCCCGAGGTCCGCGACCTCGGGACCGAGGCGCACTTCGAGTACGGCAGCCGGGTGGGGATCTGGCGACTGGCTCGCCTCTTCGACCGCTACGGCGTGCCGGTCTCAGTTGGCGCGAGCGCCGTGGCGCTCGAGCGCAACCCGGAGGTCGTCGAGTGGATCGCCGACTCGGGCCACGAGCTCCTCGGGCACGGGTGGCGGTGGACCGAGAACTCGACGATGAGCAGGCAGGAAGAGCGCGATGACCTGCACCGCGCCGTCGAGGCCTTCGAGAAGCTGACCGGTAGCCACCCTGCAGGCTGGTACGTGCGGTCCTTCCCGAGCGTGAACACCCGCGAGCTGCTCGTCGAGGAGGGAGGCTTCCTCTACGACTCGGACTCGTGCAACGACGAGCTCCCGTACTACGTCGACGTGCGCGGGACGCCGTTTCTCGTCGTTCCGTACTCGAAGGTTTACAACGACGTCCGGTACCTTCTCAGCCCGACGTACTCGACCCCGCGGCACTTCTCCGAGAGCCTGCGCGCCGGCGTCGACTACCTCTGCGACGAGGCCGCGAGGGGCGAAGGCTCGAGGATGATGACCGTCGGTCTCCACGAGCGCTGGAGCGGCCAGGCCGGCCGGACCTCGGCGGTGCGTGACTTCGTCGAGTACGTCCAGAGCAGGCCCGACGTCGTCTTCATGCGGCGCGACGACATCGCCCGGTGGTGGGCGGACCATCACCACGAGTGGGCGCCGGTCGGCGACCAGGGCGCCCGCGTGTGACCGGGGGCCCACGGCCTCGCGCCGGGAGGGCGCCGGCACGTCGGCGCACGCTCGTCGGCCAGCGCCTCGGAGTGCTGAGCTCGGCGCTTCGCGGATTGGAGCCGGAGATGATCTGCAAAGCAGCGGTCGGCGCCGGGCTTCAAGGCGTCGAGTGGACGACCGGCCCCGGTCAGAGCCTCGGGCCGCGGCGACTCGCTGTCGCGGGGCGAACTGATGTGGAAGATCTCCTCTGACCATGGCCTGGCGGTATGCGGCCTCAGTGCTCAGGACGAGCGAGTGCTCCTGGGCCCGATCGGGCGGTTCGAACGGCTCGTCGACCTCGCACTGGCAACTCGTGCCGAGCAGCTGCGCGTGTTCGCACCCGCGTTTTCGGGAGGGGTGGTCAAAGACGAGCTCGGCAGGCTCGCCGATGGCCTCGCCGAGCGGGTGCCGGTCGCGGCGGCAAGTGGCGTCTCCCTGCTCGTCGAGACGGCGCCCAACACCCTCGTGCCAGGTCCGGAGTGGCTCATGCGGGTAGCTCGCCGGCTGCCGAGTGACGCGTTCGGCGCGGTGTACGACCCCGGAAACATGAGGGTGGAGGGACACGTGGCCCCTGGGCTCGCCGTCGGCCTTCTCGGCCCGTACCTTCGACACGTCCACGTGAAAGACGTCGCCCCGCGCAGGGTGGACGGCGCCTGGAGGTGGGTCAAGGTCAGGCCCGGCACCGGTATGGTCCCTTGGCCGGAGGTGCTCGAGGCCCTTGCGGCGAGCGGCTACGGCGGATGGCTCGCCGTCGACCACCTCAGCGGGGCGCCCGGTGCGGCCCGGCTGAGGAGTGACGTTCGGGCGCTGCGCTCCATGCTCGAGCCGGAGCCGTCATGAGCAGTCCCGCAACGCTCACCGCCGGCATCGTCGGGGCCGGCTGGATCGGCCGCCAGCACGCGGAGGCGCTCGCCGGCCGGGGCGATGTCGTCGTCGGCGCCGTCTGCGACGTCGACCTCGCTCGGGCCACCGAGCTAGGCGACCAGTTGGGGGCACGGGTCTTCGCCGATTGGCAGGCTCTCCTGGAGGCCGGCGGCGTGGACGTGATCTGGGTCTGCACCCCGCCCCGCAGCCATCTCGCCCCGACCCTGGCCGCCTTCGAGCTCGGCATCCCGGTCTACCTCGAGAAACCGGTCGCCCGGACGCTCGAGGACGCTCGGGCGATCGCAGCCGCTGCGCTCGAGCGGCGGGCGGTGTGCGCGGTCGGCTATCAATGGCACTCGCTCGAGGTTCTCGACGACCTCCGGACCTGCCTCGAAGGTCAGTCGATCGGCTGCCTCCTCGGACAGAGCATCGGGCCGACGGCGTCACGGTCGTGGTTTCTCGACCGCGCCCAGGGGGGCGGCAACCTGCTCGAGCGCGGCAGCCACCACATCGACCTAGTGCGCACCATCGCCGGGGAGGTCCGTACGGCGCAAGCGGCGGGGGGCAAGGTCAGTCTCGCTCCGCGCGAGGGCGACATCGACGACGCGGTGACGATCGTGTTGCAACTGGAGTCCGGGGCGCTCGCCACCATCGCTGTCGCCTGGACGCGAGACGACCTGCCGGGCACCTACGCCAGTGGACGTCGTCGCGACCGAGGGCGTGTACCGCCTCGACCTCGACCCGGATTTCAAGCTGTCGGGCACCGGTCGCGGCAAGGCAGTCGAGTTCAACTCGACCGAGCACCCGTTCGGACGGTCCGTGAGCCGCTTCCTCGAGGCGGTCCGGCGTGGCGAGCCCGAGCGCGTCTTCGCCACGCCGGCCGACGCGACCCGGACGCTCGCGGTCGCGGTCGCTGCCGAGGAGGCCCTTGCAAGCGGAGGGACGGCGACCGTCGAGAGCATCTGACAGCCAAGTCCTGGCGGCGACCTGCCGGCGCCGGTCGGGTCGTGGGCCACTGGCCGCGGGCTCGCTTGCGCCGTTGCCGGCCGTCGCGTCAGCGGATTATGATGTGCGTCGATATCTCGTATACCGATTCGGCGGCCCGATCGGTGGTGGGGCGCCAGGGACGGGCGGGTGCCGGCTGTGGTGCCGGGGTGTCAAGGCGAGAGGGGGGCAAGTGGACGCTGATCTGTCCAATCGGCCGGAGCACCGGCCTGAGCGTGTGTCGGTGACTCGTCGGAGGTTCCTGCAGGGCGCTGTCGCAACGGGCGCGCTGGCAGCGACGGGCGGGCTGCTCGGCGAGCTCGGGTCCAGCACGGCGGCGGCGGCGACGTCGGCACCCGTTCAGAAGGTTCGCAAGGGCGGGAACCTCTCCGTCGGGCTCACCGGCGGCTCCGGAACCGACACCTTGGACCCGCATCAGGGACTCACCTATCTCGACACCGCGCGGGCACAGCAGCTCTACCAGCCGCTCTTGCAGCTGAACAGGAACGCTCAGAGCGAGCTCGTCCTCGCAGAGGAGATCAGCCCGAACGGATCGACCTCCGAATGGATCATCCGCCTCAAGCCGGGCATCCACTTCCACAGCGGCAAGCTGCTCGGCGCCGACGACGTCATCTACACGCTGCGGCGGATCCTCAACCCCAAGAAGCCCCTGAGCGGCGCGACGTCGCTCGGGCCGATCGACCTCAACGGTCTCAAGAAGCTCGACGCCCGGACCGTCAAAGTGCCGATGAAGCACCCTTACGGGAGCTTCGTCGACCAGCTGTCGTACTGGTACTACCTCTACATCGTGCCCGACGGGTACGTTCACACGCAGAAGCCCAACGGCACCGGCCCGTTCGTGTACAAGAGCTTCACGCCCGGGGCGCGAAGCGTGTTTACACGCAACGACAACTACTGGAAGTCGGGACTGCCCCATCTGGACTCGGTCACCATCATCGACTTCCAGGACGGCGCTTCGATGCAGAACGCCCTCGTCACAAACGTCATCGACGGAGCCGGCGCCCTCGAGGGACCGCAGCTGAAGGTTCTCGCGAAGACCGGCGGCGTCAAGACAGTCGCCTCCCAGACCGGCGCGATGACGCCGTTCACGATGCGGGTCGACAAGGCGCCGTTCAACAACATCAACGTGCGCCAGGCCCTCCGGCTGTTGGTCAACCGACCGCAGCTAATAGAGATCGCGCTCGACGGCTTCGCGTTCGCGGGCTCGGACGTCTCCTCACCCTACGATCCCGACTTCGACCACGCGCTGCATCGCCAACTGGACATCCCTCAGGCCAAGCACCTCCTCAAGAAGGCCGGCCACGAGAACCTCACCGTCTCCCTCACGACGTCTGCTGTGGCTACCGGCACCGTCGCGATGGCGACCGTCTTGAAGCAACAGGCCCAGGCGGCGGGCGTCACGATCAACCTGAACCTGGTCGACCCGACGACCTTCTTCTCGCCAGGGGTCTATCTGTCGTCGGCGTTCTCGCAGGACTTCTGGAACTACTCGCCGTACCTGGCCCAGGTGGCGCAGTCGTTCCTGCCGACGTCCCCCTTCAACGAGACTCACACGAACAACCCCAAGTACACGAGGCTCTACAACCAGGCCAACGAGACGCTCAACACCGCGATCCGCCGGCAGATCGAGCACGAGATGCAGGTGATCGACTTCACCGAAGGCGGCTACATCGTCCCGTGCTTCATCGACGCGCTCGACGCCTACAGCGACAAGATCACCGGCTACTCTGCGGCGAAGGTGGGCCAGCCGCTCTCGGACTTCGATTTCGAGCATTTCGCGTTCTTGTCATAGTGAGCCGAACTGGTGCAGGCTCGATAGTTCAGGCTCGATAGTCAGGCTCGATAGTTCAGGCTCGATAGCTCGGGCTCGATAGGTCACGCTCGACAATGGAGGCCGTGTAATGGAGGCAACGCTGCTCGCGTCGGATCTCGGGTTCCCTGAGGGCCCGGTCGTGATGCCCGATGGCCGGATCGTGTTCTGCGACGGCAACATCGGCGAGCTGTTGGCCTACTCCCGTGACGGCACGGTCGGCACCTTCGCTCGCACCGGTGGGTCCCCCTGGGGCGCGTTGCTCGGCGACGACGGAGCGATCTACGTCACCCAGGGCGGCAACGTCCCTGGCAGCGGCGACACCAGCGCCGTGTCCGGCATCCAGCGAGTGCTTCCCGACGGCACCGTCGAGCTCGTCTGCTCGCAGGTCGCGGGCCACGAGCTGTACGGCCCGAACGATCTCGCCTTCGGGCCCGACGGACGCCTGTACTTCACCGAGTCCGGCTCGGAGCAGGACTACCGGTTCGACGTCCGCTCACCGGGCAGGCTGTACGCGATCGACAGCTCGGGTGACGGCGAGATGCTCATGGAGCGGGTGGACGTCTACCCGAACGGGATCGCATTCGACGCCGCGCACCGCCTCTTCTGGACCGAGTCCGCGGTCCATCGCGTCTGTAGGCTGGAAGAGGGCGAGCCCACCACCTTCTGTCAGCTTTCCGACGACCACGTGCCCGACGGAATGGCGATCGCCTCGGACGGGCGGCTCTTCGTCTGCACGACCATCTCCGGCGGCGTGACCGTGATCTCGCCCGACGGAGAGGTGCTCGAGGAGATCCGTCTCGGCGAGCACGCGACCAACTGCATCTTCGACGGCTCGACGCCTGTACGTGACGGCGACGCAGACCGCCGACATCGAGGCGTCCGAGCGCACAGGCACCTTCTGGCGCGTCGAGACAGACGCCAGCGGTCTGGCCCTGATTCCGGGCCATCTCTAGTCCGAGCCGATCTCACCAAAGGCCCGCGAGGAACGGCCGCCCAAGCGCAGGCCCGGCGCTCGCTTGGCATACTTGACCCGTGCCCCGCAGCGCTGTCGTAACCGGTTCGTCGTCCGGCATCGGGCGGGCGATCGCGTGCCGGCTCGCGGCCGACGGCTGCTTCGTCCTGCTCGCGGACGTTCGCCGCGACCCGCTCACGGGCGGCATCCCCACCGACGAGCTCATCGGGGAGGCCGGCGGCGAATGCGAATTCGTCCGGACCGACGTCGCGGACAGGCAGCAGGGTGAGGACCTGCTCGAGCGCGCCGTGCAGCTCACGGGTCGCCTCGACGTCCTGGTCAACAACGCCGTCCTGGCCGGGGATCACTCCAAGCCGTTGCTCGAGACCGAGGACGCCGATTTCGACGCCATCTTCGCGGTGAACGTGCGAGGGCCATTCCTGCTTTGCCGCGCGGCCGTGCGGCGCATGCTCGCCCAGGCGCCGCGCGGCGAGGCGCGGGGCCGGATCGTCAACATCACCTCGCAGCACGGGATGGTGGGTGCACCCGGCCATTTCGCCTACGCGGTCAGCAAGGGCGTGCTCGCGGAGCTGACCCGCCAGATCGCCGTCGAGCACGGGCGTGACGGCATCATCTGCAACGCCGTCGCCCCGGGCAAGATCGTCACCGGAGCGCCCGGCGACCTGAGCCGCGATGAGGTGGGCGCGGCGTACGTGCACGCGAGGACGCCGTTTTCTCGACTGGGCGAGCCGCAGGACGTGGCTGCTGCGGTGTCGTTCCTCGCTTCGGACGAGGCGACTTACATCAGCGGGATCAACCTCCTCGTCGACGGCGGCTGGATGGCCTATTGAGGGCCGGCAGCCGCCAGCCTCAGTCGCTGAGTGCCCGGTGCACGAGGCGCTGGAAGTGCTGAATGAGATGTTCCGAGTCGAGCATGAGACGTCCCCGCGGCACGCGGTCCGAGCGCATGCCTCGCTGCACCGACTCCACCAAGCGTTGGTCCTCGCCGCCGACGAGAACGTTGAACGCGACGACGTCGCGGACCATCTCGGGTGACACGTCACGGCCGAACAGGTACTCGGACACCACGAGGGTTCGTTCGGGCCCGAGGGGGCGGAAGTAGAAGGCCATGGCGTTCGGCTGGCCTGGGTTCTGCACGAGCGTGAAGTTCGGCCACAAGAACGCGAACTGCCCTCCGCGCACCGGGCCTGAAGGGTCGTAGGCAAGGCTGACGCGGCTCCCCTCCGGCCAGACACGAAGCGGGGTGGACGCCCGCGAGCACCACGCGTCCTCCTCGAGCCGGTAGTTCTCGGGGTCGACCTCCATGAGGCGCGCGAAGCTGGGATGGGCGACGGCGCAGTGGTAGCACTCGTCGAAGTTCTCGACCACGACCTTCCAGTTCGCGGCAACCTCCCACTCGGTGCGGTCCACAGAGACGAGCTCGTCGAAGTCGAGGCCGTCTCGCCGCATCCGCTCGGGAAGGTCGCCCAGCTGCTCTGCGAGCGTGGGGCCGTCCGAGGACGCGTTCACGAAGACGAACGGCCCGAACACCTCCACTCGCACGGGCTGCAGGCAGAAATCAGCGAGCTCGAAGCAAGGCTCGCGCTCAGAACGCGGAGCCGACACCAGCTTGCCGTCGAGGTCGTAAGTCCAGGCGTGGTAGTGACATTGGAGCACCCGACGATGCCCGGAGCCTTGCACGACCTCGGCGAGACGGTGGCAGCACACGTTGACGAAGCCGGCGAGGTCGCCACGCTCGTTGCGGACGACGACGACAGGGATGTCGCCCACGGTCGCCGTCAGGTAGTCGCCCGGGTTCATGAGCTCTCCGACGCGGGCCACGTACTGCCAGCTCCGCTCGAAGATGCGGTGCCGCTCGAGCTCGAAGATCTGCTCGTCGTGGTACCAGCTCGACGGAAGGGTCCATCCGGACTCGAGACCGGCGCTCAGCTGATCGACCTTCATCGCTAGTTCGTCCTCCTCGGGGGCCCTCGGACACCGTGGCCGGGCTGCCCCGGAGTTTACGACCGATCGCGTGGTCGCAGGGGATCGTGCTGGTCGGCGGGATCGCGCCCGACTGGTCGGCGGGATCGCGCCCGACTGGTCGGCGCCCAGGCGGCTCAGGCCTCCGCGACGGCGAGCTCGACCTCGACCTCGACCGGAGCAGCGGGGCGCCCGGTTGTTCTGATGAGGCAGATCGTCGATATGGCGGCGGCCGCGAGCAGCAGGGCGCTGACCGTGAAGGCCGTCGTGTAGCCGTGCACCAGCCCGGCCGCGAGCTCGGGTGCGCTCGGGCCGTGGGCGACGAGGAAAGACGCCGTCGCCGAGGCGGCGACGGTATTCAGCAGGGCCGTGCCGAGCGAGCCGCCGACCTGCTGGGTCGTGTTGACGAGGGCGCTCGCGACGCCGGCGTCGCGCGGCTCGACGCCGATCAGCGCCGTGCTGCTCAACGGCACGAAGGCAAGGCCCATGCCGAGGCTCACGACGATCTCCGCGGGGAGCACGTGGCTCAGGTAGCTCGTGTGAACCCCGACCTGGGTGAACCACGCAAGCCCGAGCGCGCCGAGCACGAGGCCCGTCGTCATGAGCGCACGAGGGCCGATCCGGGGGAGCAGACCGCTGGCAAGCGCCGCGCCGCCGATGATGCCGCCGGAGAAGGGCAGGAAGGCGAAACCGGTCTTCAGCGCCGAGTAGTGCAGCGTGCCCTGGAGGTAGTACGTGAGGAAGAGAAAGGTTCCCAACAGCGCGATGCCGACCAGCAGAGACGTAAGGAAGGCGCCACCCCGGTTGCGATCGAGGACGACACGCAACGGGAGCAACGGGTGCCTCGAGCGCATCTCGAGCAAGACGAAACCGGTCAGCAGGACCGCCGCGGATGCCAGCAGCGACAACGTGATCGGGGCCGTCCACCCGTCGGACGCAGCCCTCGTGAAGCCGTAGACCAACGCGAGCAGGCCGCCGGTGACCGTCACCGCGCCGGGGATGTCGTAGTGACTGTTGCCCTCCGCGCGGCTCTCTTCGATCACGATGGACGCGAGCACGGCGGCGACGAGCGCGATCGGCACATTGATCAGCAGCGTCCAGCGCCATGAGGCGTATTCGGTCAGCAGACCGCCCAGGACGAGCCCGATGGCAGCACCGCTGCCGGCGATGGCGCCGTAGACGCCGAAAGCCCGCGCCCGTTCGCGGGGCTCGGTGAAGGTGACGGTGAGCAACGACAGCGCAGCCGGGGCCATTATGGCCGCGAACGCACCCTGCAGCGCCCGCGCACCGAACAGCATCGCTGCGTTCTGAGCGAGGCCGCCGAGCGCGGACGCTCCAGCGAAGCCGAGCAGGCTGATGATGAACATCCTCTTTCGACCGACGTAGTCGGCGATCCTTCCGCCGAGCAGGAGGAGCCCCCCGAAGGCGAGCGTGTAGGCGGTCAGCATCCACTGGCGGTTGGCGACAGAGATGTGCAGCGCCCGCTGGGCCGACGGCAGCGCGATCGTCACGACCGAGGCGTCGAGCACGATCATCAGCTGGGCGATGCCTATGATCCCGAGCGCCCGGAAGCGCCTCGGGTTGGCGCCGTCGTGCTCCGGCGCTGCCGGCTCGGCGATAGTCTCAGTGTCGGTACTCATCGGGACTCCTCCCGGGACTGGGCAGCGGTCCGACGTGCCCTCTCTTCAAGAGAGTGCCGGTGGACTCGGACGTCTGCCGGGGATACAATCGGAACCGTGGTTCCACTTGAAGTGCTCAACGTACTATACGGAACCTTGGTTCCGTTTGTCAACCCGTCACGTGGGCGCCCCAGGTGGTGACAGCCTCCCGGCGTGACGCGGTCGCCTCTCCGCCTGAGGGCGCGCCCGACTGCGAGGTCGCGACCGGCGAGGTCGCAAAGAACCAACGGGCTGACGCGCGGCGCAATCGGGCGCGGGTCCTGCAGGCGGCCGAAGAGGTCTTCGGCGCCGAGGGGCTGTCGGTACCGATCGACGACATCGCCGCTGCGAGCGGGCGTCGGCGTCGGCACGATCTACCGCCATTTCCCGACCAAAGAGGCCCTATTCCAAGCGATCGTCCTCAACCACATGGAGCGCCTCATCGAGGAGGCTCGCAGCCTCGCCACCGCCGGCGACCCGGCCGAGGCCCTCTTCGGATTCCTGGGCCGCATCGTCGAGGAGGGCGTCGCGAAGCGGGACCTCGCGGACGCGCTGGCCGGTGCGGGAATCGACCTCAAGGCGACCGTCTCGAGCGTCAAGCACCATCTCGAGTCGGCCGTCGGCGACCTTCTCAGCCGGGCTCAGCTCGCCGGGACCGTACGTGACGACGTGACGTTCGCCGACCTCATGGGGCTCATCGGCGGCGCCTGCATGCCTGCCGAGCGTCACGCGGACCCCTGCTCACCTGGTCGGATGATCCAGATCGTCTGCGCCGGGCTTCGCCAAGCAACCGGAGAGCCACCCACCGATCCCGTTGAGCCGAGATCGCGGGCCGGGATGTCTCGTTGAGGCACCCTCGGTGCGCGAGACTGCATCGCACCGATGGCTTCTCGACTGAAACGCTCTTTGTCCCGCGGAACGGCTGGACCTCAGGCTGACCCGGCCGTCGCCGCGCTGACCGGCCCCCTCGAGGACGCGCGGCGCCGTAGGTCGAAAAGCGTGCTGTTTCTCGTCGATCTCGACGGATTTCACGTTCTCAATAACGGCTTTGGCCGCGCGTTCGGGGACGCCGTGCTCGGGCTCGTCGCCAAACGCCTGGAGATGAGCGTTCAGGACCTCGACCACGCGCTCGCATGCGGAGGCGACAGGTTCATCGTGCTGGTTAGCGAGGCCGGCTCGGTGCCTGCGACCGACTCGATCGCCAATCGGCTGATCAACGCGGTTCGCATGCCGATCCACGTCGAGGGAGACGACGGGCCTCCCGTCGTGGTCACCGCCAGCATCGGAAGCGTCCTCGACGACGGAGCGAGCATTGACGAGCTGCTGCGTTGCGCCGACATCGCGCTTCACCAGGCTAAGGCGAGGGGACTCCACGACCACGTCAGGTTCGAGCCGGAGATGCGAGATGCAGCCGAAGCCGAGGCCCGCTTGGAGCGCGAGCTGCGGGAGGCACTCGACACCGAGCGGCTCTTCCTCAGGTACATGCCGAGCATCGACATCGCCACCGGTCGAGTCACGGGCGCAGAGGCCCTGCTCCGCTGGCAGCACCCCGACCGCGGAGTGATCCTGGCACGCGAGTTCGTACCGCTGCTCGAACAGAGCGGGACGATCATCGACATCGGAAGCTGGGTCCTCCAAGAAGCATGCATGCAGGCCGCAGCGTGGCAGCGGCGCGACATGAGCGTCGCCATCCACGTCAACCTCTCGGCGCGTCAGCTTCAAGCGGACGTGCTCCTCGGCGATCTCCGTGAAGCACTCGAGACGAGTCGTCTCGACCCGTCCCTGCTCGTGCTCGAGATCGCCGAGTCAACCATCGTGGGCAACACCGTCGCCCTCTCGGAGCGTCTTGGCGAGTTCAAGTCTCTGGGAGTCCAGATCGCTCTCGACAACTTCGGAGCTGCCTACGCCACCTGGAGCGAGCTGAAGCGCCTTCCTCTCGACAGCGTCAAGATCGATCGCTCCTTGATCGCAGACATCGGGAAGGAGGAGACGGGCACCTCGATGGTCCGGACCCTCGTGAAGATCGCGGACGGCCTCGGCCTGCAGAGCGTCGCGGAGGGGGTCGAGGACGAGCGCCAGCTGCAGGAGCTCCGCGACGCCGGCTGCTCGGGGGCGTTCGGTTATCTGTTCTCCAAGGCGGTGGACGCCGACGGCATCGGCAAGCTCTTCGAGGCCGGGCTCGACCTGTCTCACGCGAAGCCGTAGAGCCTCTCGGCATTGGCGGCGCCGATCATGCTCGCCACCTTGAGGGCTTGACGCCAGGCTCCAGTCCCCGTGGCGGACGCGAGCCGACAGCACGTCGGACATGGCGTCGCGCCACAGGCGTGAGCCGACGAAATGCAGCTCGGGCACTCCCCAGCCATCGGAGGAGTACAGCTGCTTTGCGAAGGGGGCCAGCTCGAGTGACTCGCCGACGACCTGGCGGGACTGCGCTCCGAGGAGGTTGACCGCGAGGCCGATGTCGAAGAAGACGTGCGGGAAGACGTGAGCGAGGTAGCCGGCCTCGCGATGGTACGGGTAACAGTGAAGGAGCATGATCGGCGTGCCGGCGGCCACGGTGAGACGCATGAAACGCGTGAGATGAAGCGGGTTGCACCGCAGCATCTCGAGATCGGGGTCCCCCACGCCCACGTGCAGCTGGAGGGGCACGCCGGCGTCGATCCCTTCCCACAACAGGTGGGAGATCAGAGTCGGGTCGTGGAGGCGGACCTGCCCGGTCGCCTCGATCTCGCCGCGCCATCGTCCTGCCGCCCGACCCACCTCGGACGGCTCGGGGCGCTCCGGGTCGAAATCGAATCCGTAGCGGTACGCGGCGATGCTCTTGGTCCCGACCGCACCAGCCGCAAGACGCGTCGCGAGCTCGGACCTGAACGCCTCGACGAAGCTCCCGGCACCGGCGCCCGTGCGAGCTACGTCCTCCGCCACGCTCTCGAGACGGACGATCTCCGAGCATGGGGCTGTGGCGGCGCTCGCCATCGCAGGCAGGTCGAGGACCCGACCCGAGGGGTAGCCCGTGTCGACGAGGTAGCGACTGACGCCGGCCGAACCGAGGAACAGCTGGTTCGCATGCGGGGCCCCGAATGAGCCGCGGCGTTCGAGGTAGTCCTCGGGTGCTGCGTGGGCGTCGAGACCGAGCGCCGGCGGGCACCAGCGCAAGACGGCGTAACCAAGCTGCGAGTCGAAGTGCGTGCCTGCCGGGTCGACCACGCCCGACTCGGTGAGCGCGAGCTCGAACGCGGAGCGGTTCAGGTCCTCCGCGTAGACGCCGTGGCAATGATGGTCGACAAGGCGAAGCGACTCGAGGCTCTCGTCGATCTCCGGTACGCGGATCTGAGCTGGCATCGGCACATCTTGCCCGCGAGAGCGCTGTGGGGGGGGCTCGCGGGGCGGGTCTGACCGGCCGGCTCAACCGAGGTCGGCGACGATCGCAGTCGTCAGGACCACCAACTCGTCCAAGGCCGTCGGGAAGACCGCGTGCGGCGTCCCGGCCGCTGACCAGACCACCTCGAATCGCCCGAGGCTCTCGTCGACGACGGTCCTCAGCGGGCGCGGGTGAGCCACCGGCGCGACGCCCCCGATCGGGAACCCCGTCGCGTCCTTCACGACATCGGCGTCGGCCCGCACGAGCGAGGCGACATCGAGGACGCGGGCGGCTCTCTCCGGATCGACCCGGTGATCGCCCGCAACCAGGAGCAGCACCGGGTCGTCGTCGGCCAAGAAGACGAGCGACTTCACGATCTGGCCCACCTCGACTCCGAGGCTATGTGCCGCCTCGACGGCCGTCCGCGCCGAAGTCTCCAGCTCGATCACGCGCGCCGTCGAGCCCAGAGCCTCGAGCGCCTCCTGGACCCGGCGGGAGTTGCGGTGAAGTGGCCGCTGGCGCTTCGTGGCTGACTCGGCCTCGTCGAGGTCCGATGCGCTCAACACGGCGCGCACCGTGAGGCCGGCGGCCTGCAGCGCCTCGTGTGCGCCGTCGCTCCGGTCGATCACACAAAGCACGTTCTCGACCACGGCGCCGAGCCGGCGCAAATCCTGTGTCGACGTGACTACCTGTCCGCCTGTCGTGATCACGTCCTCTACCACGAGCACCCGGCGGCCGGCGACCGAAGCGCCTTCGGCGAGCTTGGCGGTGCCGTAGGGCTTGGCAGCCTTGCGGACGAAGGCGGCTTGCAAGCCGGTCGCGAGCGAGAGCGCGGTCGCGATCGGGACGCCCCCGAGCTCCAGTCCGGCGAGCACTTCCGTGCCGGGCGGCACGAGCGCCACGGCGTGCGCCACAACCTCGCGCAACAACTCGGGTTCGCCCTCGAACAGGTACTTGTCGAAGTAGTGGCTCGAGATCTGCCCTGACCGGAGGGTGAAGGTCCCCTCCAGCCTGCAGCGGTCGTTGATGCGGGCGGCGAGCGTGCGTCTGTCCATCGTTTGCCAGTCTGGCGCGTGGTCGCCCGCTGCGAGTCCCCGGTCACGACGGGATAGCGGGGCCCGATCTACCAGTGCCCCCGGTGCACGACCTCGCTGAACGGGCGCCGATTTGGGACGCTGATGGGCTTCAAGGCACCTTCGGCCGGGTAACCGAGAGCCAGCAGGTACGCGCAGTAGTGGTCCTCGGGGATGCCGAAGATCCGGCGGCTGGCCTGCTGGTCCCCGACCGCGGAGTGGCCGCTGCCGATCCCGAGGTCGGTCGCGGTGATCATCATCGCCATCGTCGCCTGCCCGAGGTCGTACTGGTCGAAGAGGCGGTTGCGATCGTTCTCGGGCTCGGCCAGGACGAGGGCGATAGTCGCGGCCGAACCGGCGACATGACCGGCGCTCTGCCACACGGTCGCAAGCTCCTCGAGCTGCTCGCGGTCGGTGCTGACCACGAAGTCCCATTTCTGGCGGTTCGAGGCCGAGGGCGACCGGCGACCGGCCTCGAGGATGCGGTCGAGGTCTGCGTCGGGGATAGGTCGTCGCTGAAAGGCTCGCACGTCACGCCGGGCCCGAATCGCGTCCCAGGTCTCCATGAGCAGAAACTATCTGCCGACGAGCTCGAATGCCTCCCACATCGAGGCGTACCGCCCTCCTGTGGCCACCAGCTCCTCGTGCGTGCCCACCTCCGCCACCCGCCCGGAGTCGAGAACGGCGATACGGTCGGCGGCCCTTGCGGTCTGGAGACGGTGGGCGATCACGACGGTGGTGCGCCCGCGGGAGACGTGCTGCATGGCGGCGGCGACGCGGGCCTCCGTCGCGAGGTCGAGATTTGACGTCGCCTCGTCGAGGAGGAGGATCGCGGGGTCGACGAGCTCGGCGCGCGCGAGCGCGATCAGCTGGCGCTGACCGGCGGAGAGCGAGCGGCCCCGTTCGGTCAGGACGTGGTCGTAGCCGCCGCTGAGGCCGGCGATGAGCTCGTCGGCGCCGACCGAGCGCGCGGCCGCCTCGACCTCTGCGTCGGTCGCTCCGGGCCTGCCGTAGGCGATGTTGTCCCGGATCGAGCCGGTGAACAGGAACGCCTCCTGGGGCACGTAGCCCAACTGGCGCCGGTAGCAGTCGAGGTCGAGCGATCGCAGGTCCAGCCCGTCGGCGAGGACACGCCCCTGGTCCGGGTCGTAGAAACGCGCCAGGAGCTTCATCACCGTCGACTTGCCCGCCCCGGTCTCGCCCACGAGAGCCAGGGTCTCGCCGGCGCGGATCTCGAGGTCGATGCCCTTCAGCGCTTCGGGGGGGCGACGCGAACTCGAGTCGGCGCTCACGAGGAGCTTCGGGTCGGCGGGACCGCTCCGGGCACCGGTGGTGCCAGCTCCGGGCCGTGTGAAGGCCGACGGGTAAGCAAAACGGACGCCTTCGAGGCGAACGGCTCCGCTCAGGCGCCCAGGGTTCAACGGCTCGGGCCCCTCGGGGGTGAGCGTGTCGAGCGACATCAGGTCGGCGATCCGGCCGACGGAGACGCGCGTCTGCTGCCAGGAGTCGAACACCTGGGACAACTGCTGGATCGGTGAGAAGAACAAGTCGATGTAGAGCACGAAGGCGATGAGGGCACCGGTTGTCAGGCGGCCGCTCGCGATGAGGCTCGCACCGACGCCGAGGACGAGGGCGTCGGCGACGTCCGCGAGAAACGCCACGAACGGGAAGTACGTGCCGACGAGCCGCTGGGCGGCCACGCGCGCCTCGAGGTACTGCTGGCCGCGGTAGCGGAAGTGCTCGCCGGCGAGATCTTCATGGACGAACGCCTGCGACTCGCGCACTCCCGACAGGCTCTCTTGAAAGTCGGCGTTGACCGCCGCGATGCGGTCCCGGGCGAGGTCGTAGGTCCGGGCCGCCTTGCGACGGAAGACAACCGTCGCCAAGCCCAGGGGGAAGATGACGCTCAAGGTGAAGAGGGCGAGGCTCGGGTTCAGCACGAAGAGGGCGACGCCGACGCCGACGAAGGTGCACATACTAACGAGCGCCGACAGGAGGCCGTTCTCGATGAGCGACTCGAACTGGTCGACGTCGGTGGTCATGCGGGTCATGATCCGGCCAGCCATCTCCCGCTCGTAGTAGTCGAGCGACAGCCGCTGGAGTTGAGCCCAGATCCGGATGCGCAGCGACATCATGATGCGCTGGGCGGCGCGGCCCGTGACGAACGTGGACCCGATCTCGTCGATCAGGTCGGCGAGCGTGACGACGAGGTAGATCGCCGATGCCACGAACACCACGGCCGTCGACCCGGCGGCGATGCCCTTGTCGATGCCCACCTTGACGAGGATGGGACCGGCGAGCGACGCCAGGGCGTCGAGCATGACGAGGACGAGCCCGAGCCCGAGCGGCCGGCGGTACTCGCGAAGAAGCGCCCGGAGACCGAAGTGGCGCTCGCGCCCCGCCTCGGTCTCGATGTCGACCCGGGGGAAGTCGCGGACGGGCCTGAGTGCGGAGACCCTCGACAGAAGCTCGGGTGTCGGCGCGAGGTTGAGCCGCCATCCCCCACCGCCGCCCATGAGACCCGGACCCATGCTCGGCGCCCCGACGCCGGAGGACGAGACCGGCCGGGTCTGTGGCGGCGGTGGGGCAGGCACCGGCGCGCTCGAGGTTGGCGAGCGCCTCGGCGCGGTCGTCGGCCGCTCGTGCGTCGTCCTCCTCGAGCCCCGAGACCAGGGAGCGGTACAGAGCGCTCCGCGCGACGAGCTCCTCGTGGGTGCCGACGGCTGCGAGGCGGCCCTCGTCGAGGACGGCGATGCGGTCTGCGAGGTGAAGCGTCGAACGGCGGTGCGCCACGAGGAGCGTCGTTCGACCCTCCATGATCACCCGCAGGGCGGAGTGGATCCGCTCCTCCACCCTGGCGTCGACGGCGCTCGTGGCGTCGTCGAGGATCAAGATGCGCGGGTCCGACAGGATCGCGCGGGCAAGCGCCACCCGCTGACGCTGGCCGCCCGAGAGCGTGAGCCCTCGCTCGCCTACGACGGTGTCGTAGCCCCTCGGCAGCTCCTCGATGAAGTCGTGCGCTTGGGCTGCCCGGGCTGCGGCCTCGACCTCCTCCAGGGTCGCATCTGGCCTGCTGTAGGCGATGTTCGCCCTGACGCTGTCTGAGAACAGGAAACAATCCTCGAACACGACGCCGATCTGGCTGCGCAGCGATTCCAGCGCGACTTCCCGGACGTCGTGCCCGTCGACTCGAACCGCGCCGGAGCTGACGTCGTAGAAACGGGGCACGGTCATCGCCATCGTCGACTTCCCACTTCCGCTCGAGCCGACGAGGGCAAGGGTCTCGCCGGGTTCGACCCGCAGGCTGACGCCCCGCAGCACCTGCGGACCGCCGTCGTAGGAGAGCCCGACGTCGTCGAAGACGATCTCGCCTGCGAGAGGCGGCAGCTGCAGCGCGTCGGGAGGATCGACTATCGACGGTTTCAGGTCGAGCAACTGGAAGATCCGCTCGGCGCCGGCTCGTGCCTGCTGGCCGATGGTCAAGATGCCCGCGAGCATCCTGGCGGGCGCCACGAGCTGGGTCAGGTAGGTCGAGAAGGCGAGAAACGTCCCGAGCGAGATCTCGTGGCGGATCGCCAGGTACCCGCCGAGCGCCAGCACGCCGACCTGGCCAATGCTTGGGATGGCCTCGAGCAGAGGCTGGTAACGGGACTGGAGGCGGACGGCGCGCATCTGCGAGCCGTACAGTTTCGTTGCGGCGGCCACTACGCGCTCGAGCTCGCGGCGCTCCTGGCCGAACGCCTTCACGACGCGGACCCCGTTCACGTCCTCGTCGACGATCTGGGCGACGTCGCCCTCTCTCTGCTGGCCGTCCCAGGTGGCCGGGAAGACCCGCCAGCGCATTCGGTACGAGACGAAAAGCAGAGTCGGCGCGACCAGCGCGCTCACGACCGCCAGCAGGGGCGAGAGGTAGACCATGACCCCGAGCGAGAGCACCAGCATGAGGATGTTGCCGCTCATGATCGGAAGGAAGCTGAGGAGGCCCTGTACGAGCGTCGAGTCGGAATTGGCGCGGGCCACGAGCTGGCCGGTCGGCATGCGGTCGAGATTCGTGAAGTCGAGGCGCTGCAGGTGGCCTTGCATGGCGTTTCTGAGGTCGTACTGGACGTCGAGCGCCACGCGGCCACCCCGATAGCGCCGGAAGTAGGCCCCGACGAAGGTCACGACGCCGAGTCCGAGAAGCGCCACGACCCAGGGCGCGAGCGGCGAGGAGTGGCGCACGATTACGTTGTCGACGATCTGGCGCTCGACGAGCGGGACGACGACTTGGGCAACGCTGCCCACGATCGCACCGGCGAAGGCGACGATGAGATTGCGCTTGTAGACGAGCAGGTAACCGCCGAGACGCCGCACCCAACCGCGGGGACGCCCGCCCGCGTGGTCGATGGTCCGACAGGGAGTCTCGTTTGCCACCCTTTGGCCCGCTGGCCTCCGGCTCACCGGCGCCGCTCCGCGGCCGCGTGGTCGATCGCGGTGCCGAGTGCCACGAGCGCGCCCATCACGTCGTCTCGTCGCCCCGTGCGGGCCGCCAGCGCCTCGAGGCTCGACGTCATCGCCCGCTCGGCTGCTTCCAACAGTTCCGCGCCCGCCTCGGTGAGGCTCAACTGGACAGCCCGCTGGTCGCCGGCCACGCCCGAGCGCTCGAGCAGCCCGCGAGCAAAGCGCGTCGACCGTGGCGCTCACCGTGGGCTTGCCAAGGGCAAGGCGAACGGCGACTCGGCTGGCCCGCTCGTCGCCGGCGGCGACCGCGGACAGCACCCGGTAATGGGCGAGGCTCAATCCGCCCGAGGCTCGTTCCATCACCTTCGAGGCCCTCGTGAGCGCCTGGACCGCTTCGATGGAGCTGGGCTCGGACGCCTTGGGTGCTCCGGCTGTGGCGTGGCCGCGGCCGTGCGGGATGCGCCCAGGCGCCGGCTTCGGGGTCATAAAGGCGAGTGTAGGAAGAATGGTTCGACTACCGAACCATCATCCTCGACCAAGGGCTGGCACGCTTGTAGGCTCTCGGATCTGTGGCCGTCGCCCAACCCCCGGGCCTCGGAGGCGTGGTGACGGAACCACCGTGTGCGGAATAGCCGGCTTCACCGGCCGTGATCCCGTGCTGCTCGAGCGGATGCTGGCCTCTATCGAGCACCGCGGCCCCGACTCGTGGGGCGCCGAGGTCGGCGAGGAGTTCACCCTCGGCATGCGGCGCCTCTCCATCGTCGACATCGAGGGCGGAGAGCAGCCGATCTGCTCGGACCGGACCGGCGCCTGCATCGTGTTCAACGGGGAGATCTACAACAACGCCGAGCTGCGGTCAGAGCTCAGCCGGGCCGGCCACCTGTTCGTCTCGGACCACTCTGACACCGAGACGGTGCTGCGTGCCTACGAGCAGTGGGGGGCCGCCTGCGTCACGCACCTGACGGGAATGTTCGCCTTCGCGATCGTCGACCCGCGGTCGCGCACGATGTACCTCGCCCGCGACCGCCTCGGGATCAAGCCCCTCTACTACCACTCGACGCCTGGACGGCTTTGCTTCGCCTCCGAGCTGAAAGCCCTCTTCCAGGACCCTCGGACCCCGCGGGCACCGGACATGAAGGTCCTCTACCGGTTCCTCCTCCACCGGGTGCACGACGCGGGAGAGGAGACCTTCTTCGAGGGTGTGAAGCGGCTGCTTCCCGGCCACTACATGACGGTTGAGGCGAACGGCCAGACCACGGTTGGAAGCTACTGGGCGCCCGAGGTCAACCCGGAGTTCTCGTCGTCGCTGACCGACGCCGAGTACGCCGAAGCATTCGGCGACCTCTTCGAGCGCGTGGTCCGCCGGCACATGATCGCGGATGTCCCGGTCGGCGTGTCGCTTTCGGGAGGGCTCGACTCGAGCGGCGTCTCGTCGGTCATGGCCTCGCTCATGCGCGCGGGTGCAGACACGCACACCGAGGGCCTGTTGCACACCTTCTCCGCTCTCTATCCGGGCCAGACGATCGACGAGAGCCAGTACGTGCACTCGATCGAGAACTATGTCCAGAGCGTCCCTCACTACGCCTTCCCGACCGTGGACGAATTCTGGGACGAGATCTCCGAGTGGGTCTGGTACCAGGAGGAGCCGACGATCTCTTCGGCGCCTTACGCCTATTACTCGGTGTACCGCATCGCCAAGGGCCACGTGAAGGTGATCCTGTCGGGCAACGGCGGAGACGAGCTGCTGGCCGGCTACCTCCCCTACTTCCGTGCCTATCTGAGCTCGGCGAGGGACCAGCGCCACCTCCTGGCAGCAGCCCGCGAGGTCGTGCTCGGGCGCGACCTTTACGCCCGGTACGCCCGGGAGCTCGCGGCGACGCGGCGGCCCGGCGGGCCACGCCCGTTCTCGATGCCGGACCTGCTCGCCGCCACGCCCGCAACGCTCGCCGAGTTCGACTACCACCCGAGCCGCAATCTCAACGTCCGCCTGGCCGACGACGTGCTGCGGTACTCGACGCCCAACCTGCTTCGGTACGAGGACAAGAACTCCATGGCGTTCTCGATCGAGTCCCGGGTCCCCTTCCTCGACCACGACCTGGTGGAGTTCATCTTCCGGCTCCCGATCGACCAGAAGATCAAGAGGGGATGGAACCGGTACGTGTACCGTCAGGCCATGAAGGGAAAGATGCCCGAGGCCAATCGGACCAGGCGGTCCAAGATCGGCTTCACGAACCCGGAAGCCGCATGGACGCGGTCAAGGGCCCCTCAGATCCGCGAGGTCTTCTCCTCGAGCGCGTTGTCGTCGCGGGGGATCTTCGACTCCGGTCGCCTCGTGGAGGAATTCGACGTGTGGCTGAGCGGCAAGCCGGGCGACGGCCTCGCGTTCTGGCGGGTGCTCGTGACCGAATTGTGGTTGCGACGGTACGTCGACTCGCCGGTGATGGTGCGATGACGCTCCGCCCGATCGGCGGGCGGTGATGGCGGAGCGAGCCGGCGTCGCGCCGCCCGTCGAGCTCGAGGGGTGCACCTGGGAGCGCATCTTGGTGCACACCCACCTCATCCACATCAAAGAGCCGCTCGAGCCGCTGCTCGACGCGCTCGTGCGGCCGCTGCTCTTAGCGGGGGACTGGGTGGCCATGTCGGAGAAGGTCGTGGCGATCTCCGAGGGGAGGGTCATCCACCAATCGGTGGTGCGGCCAGGGCCGCTAGCGAAGCTGATCGTCAAGGGCACGAAGAAGTGGGAGCACGACGTCGCGTTCTCCGATCCACGCAAGATGCAGGTCGCGATCATGCAGACCGGGTCGGCACGCGCCGCCTTCGCCATGGTGGTCGGAGGCGTCACGAGGCTGTTCGGCCGCCACGGCGACTTCTATCGCATCGCCGGCCACCGCATCGCGGAGATCGACGGCTTCAACCCGGACACGGTGGCCCCTTTCGACGAGTTCGCCATGCTCGGGCCGGCCGACCCCGACAAGGCCTGCGAATCGTTCGCACGATTCCTCGGCTACCCCGTGGTGATCATCGACGGGAACAACATCAACGTGGAGGTGCTCGGGACCAGTGCCGGTATGCCGGTCGACAGGGCGGCGGCCCGACTCATCCTTCTCGACAATCCGATGGGCCAAGGTGACGAGCTGACCCCCTTTGTGGTGGTCCACCGGGCCTGAGGTCGTGACGGCGCCCGATCAGGGGGCGCCTGGCAATACGGGCACCGTCACGGGGCGGCTGGGCAGGTGGTGTGCTCTCAGCTGTGCGATCCCTCCGGCGCCCAGCGCGCAGCCCGCAGCACACAGCATGGCGACTCGAGTCCCGAAGCTCTGCACCAGGAGCCCACCGGCCGCGGCGCCGATGGCGGCACCGATCTGGATACCACTCGAGACCCAGCTGAAGGCCTCCACCGACGACCTGTGGGGGGTCACGTCGGCGACGAGCCGGTAGATGCAGCTGAAGCCCGGAGCGATGGCAATGCCTGCGAGAAACATCAGTCCAAAGAGGACCGCGACGCTCGGCGCGACGCACAGCAGCGCAAAGCCCAGCGCGCCGGCCACCAGCAAGGGCGCGAGGACCGCAGCCCCGGCGCCTGCCATACGGGCGCCAAGGATGAGCCCGCCGGCGATGGACCCGATGCTCCAGACCGAGAGCAGCAGGCCCGACTCGTCGGACGCGTGGTGGTGCCCGGCGAAGGCGACGACCGCCACCTCGACGATGGCGATGGCCGCGAGGAACACGAGCATCACGGAGACGAGCGTCACGAGCCCGGCAGATCCGACGGACTGCCGTGGGCCCTCTCGGTCCCCGTCCTGCCGGGCGATCACCGGGTGAGCTGCGAGTGCGACCGTCCCGATGAGACCGAGCAGCCCGCAGGCGACGAGCGCTGCCTGCGGGTCCGCTACGGCTGCCGCCAAGGCGACGAGTGACGGCCCGACCATGAACGTGACCTCCTGCAGCGTTGCGTCGATGGCGTACAGCCCGCTCACGAGGTCCGGTGGGGCGAGATGGCGCCACAGCGAGCGGACGACGGGCGCGACGGGCGGCACGCTCGCGCCTGCCACCGCCGCGACGACGAGCAGCGCCGCGAGATCGTGAACGGGCACGAAGGCCAAGCTGACCAGGCCGGCGGCGTTGAGTGTGGCGGCGACGAGCAGCACCGGGCGACGGCCTACCCGGTCCGCCAGCCGACCGACGAACGGCATCACGAGCCCGGTGCCTATGACGTAGGCAGCAGTCACGAGTCCGGCGCGGGCGTACGAGCCGGTCGCCCTGGCGATCCGAAGGATGATCGCCAGGCTCACCATGGCGACGGGGAGGCGCGCGACCATCGAGGTCGCGAGTAGCCAGGACACGGCCGGCGTCCTCAGCACTGATCTGTACTCGGGGCTCACTGCAACATCATTGCGGGTAGTGCCGTGACTACAAACGTTCGCCCTCTCGGGCAAGCGTGTGCGGCTCCTCGTCAAGGCGCGATGACTTGACGAGCGACTCCCCCGGAGAGATCCTCGGGGCGGGCCACGGCCGGCCAGTGACCTTTTCGCGCGGCCATGCGGGCGCGCCTTGGGTCACGCCGCATCCGGTCTGGCAGGTGCCGGCCGGCGCGACGGTGCGTGACGAGCGCGGGAGCGCTCGTGGATCCGCCGCCTCTCGCGGCGATGTTGCGGGCACCGACGAGGTCGCGATGGCCGCGGTGCCCACACGAGGTGCACGTAAAGGTGCGCCCCTTGGGCTTGGAGGTGCGACTTCGGCATTCGGGGCAGGTGGACGAGGTGCCCCGTTCGTCGACGGCGACAAGACCGATCCCTGCGACTTCGGCCTTGTCGGAAAGGACCTGGAGAAGGTGCGCCATGCGCCAGTTGTGCACCGCCAGGTTCTGGCGCCGGCCGGCGTCGCGACCGGCGATCCCGGCCGGGTGGCCGACAACTAGCGTGCCGATGCGGCGCGAGAGCGCCCAGGAGATCACCTCTGTTGCTGCCTCGTGGTGCGCCTGGGAGATACGCCGCCGGTGCGAGGCTTCGGCGAGGCGTTGGCGGGCGCGGACCTTGCGCCACCGGCGCGACCCGCGTTGTCCCTTTTTCGGCGCTCGTCGGGCAGATTTGGAGCTGCGTGCCTTGGTGTCGGCGAGGTGCAGGCGGCTCTCGGCCCGGAGCGCCCGGCCTGAGACCAAGAGGGCCTCGTCCCTCGAGGCGAGGGCGTAAGGATGGATGATCCCGAGATCGACCCCCGCGACGCGTGTCGGGTCGGTGTCGTTGGCCTTAACCGGCACCTCGGCGGTCACCTCGACGAACAGCCTGCCGCCGCTCTGTGCGAGGGTGACCGAGCGGACCTGGCCCTCGTCGTAGGGGACGGCGCGTGTGAGTATCAACACGAGGCGCGTACAACCGCGGGCAACGGGCAGGGTGACGCTCCGTCCCTCGAGTGAGAACGTGCCTGCGTAAAACCCGAGCGACATGAGGCGGCGGCGACGGCGGGGGTAGCGCACCGAGGTGTCCCCTTTACGGCGCGCCTTGGCCGCCGCGAAGAACGCGTCGCTGTAGCGGCGAAGTACCGAACGGGCCGCGACCGACGACAGCTCGCCGAAACATCCCGGCCCGGCCGAGGACAGCTCCCTGCACAGCGCCTGGTAGCTCGCGATCGGCCGGTCGCCTCTTTGGCGCCGGATGGCGTTCAGCTCGAGCACGCACGCCCAGACGTCGCCACCTGCGGCGAGCAGCGCGAAGCAACGCTCGCGTTTCGCCGGCGAGAGTCGCAGATCGACACGGGCAGAGCGGTGAACGACCTTTCCCGCACCGGCGGGACGCTGGCGTGGCACGATCGACAATGTGCCAGGGAGCTGTAACAGCGCGATTCAACACGGACTCGGTGATCGGCGGTTCCACGGGCTGGCGGAACCACCTGCAAGGATGACCCGCGAGTGCCGCTGAACAGCGCAAACGTTTCCGGCCAGGGCACTAGAGAAGAACTAGCCGGCCAACCGTCGGCCGAGCCCTGCGCCGAGGCGAGGCGGGCGGCTGAGCCGGCAGGCAGGGCCGTCAGGCAGGGCCGGCCGGGCCGCCATGCAGGGCCGCCAGGCAGACCCGCCAGGCAGGCGGGCCCGAGCAAAGTCAGAGGGAGATCCCGAAGGCGCCCTCGCAAGTACAGCTTCAGTTCGGTGCGGAACGAGTCGAAGATGAGACAGAGCAGCGGACCCCTGGGAACCCAATCCAGCTTCGCTAGGAAGAAGGATTCCCATGAGGCGCACCGCCTTGGTCGCCGCAACCGCGGCCGCTTTATTGATCGTCGGATTCGCAGCAGTGTCCACCGGAGGCTCGTCGGCGTATGCAGGCCCCTCACTGAGGGCTCGCCTGGCTTCCGCCACTCGCGTGGCGCAGGAGCGCAGCGGAGGCGGTTACTGGCTCGTCTCCGCAAATGGCGCAGTGTTCCCTTTCGGCACGGCCAAAAACTACGGATCGATGGCGGGCCAGCACTTGAAGGCGCCGATCATCGGCATCGTGGCCACGACAGATGACCGCGGCTACTGGTTGGTGGCCAAGGACGGTGGAGTGTTCAGTTTCGGTGACGCGACCTTCGACGGATCACGTGCAGCGAGGGCTCTGACCGCGCCGTTCGTCGGGATGGCCTCGAGCACCGGCCAAGGAGCGGCGAAGGCCGGAGTCCGAGGTCCGAAAGGCGTCGCGGGAACAAAGGGCGTCGCGGGAGCGAAGGGCGTCGCGGGAGCGAAGGGCGTCGCGGGAGCGAAGGGCATACGAGGTATCGCCGGAACGAGGGGCACTTCAGGTGCGATCGGCCGCGGAGGCGCGGTGGGCGCATTTGGACCTGAGGGAGCGACTGGTGCCGCCGGATCGGCCGGCGCGACCGGTCCAGCTGGAATAACGGGTCCGATCGGTCCCGCCGGCGCTACCGGCGCCTCGGGCTCGGCCGGGGCAACCGGCTCGGCCGGCGCTACGGGCGCCTTCGGATTGGCCGGCGCAACCGGCTCGGCAGGAGCGACGGGCGGAACCGGTCCAGCGGGAGCGACCGGCGCAGTAGGAGCGACGGGGGCGACCGGTCCCGCGGGAACGACGGGATCGACCGGCTCAGTAGGAGCGACCGGGGCGGCCGGCGCGACCGGTCCAACTGGAGCGACGGGGGCGACCGGCCTGGAGGGAACGACGGGAGCGACCGGCCCGGCGGGCACAACCGGAGCGACGGGCACAACCGGAGCTACGGGCTCAACCGGAGCGACGGGAGCCACGGGCGCAACGGGGCCGACCGGGCCAGCCGGCGCTACGGGAGCAACAGGGGCGACCGGCCCAGCCGGAGCGACCAGCTACGCCTACATCTACAACCTCAGCGCCGAGGACGTGCTGGTCGAGGCTGACGTCGTCTTCGACAGCAGCGGCATGCTCTCCGGGTTCAGCCACCTCCCGGACAGCTCGGAGATCGAGGCGGACGTCACCGGCAATTACCTCGTCAACTTCTCGGTAACGTGGTGAAGAGGCCAATCAATTCAGCGTCTTTGTTAATGGTGTCGCCGTTCCGGCGGGAACTTACGGAACGGCAGGCGAGCAGAACAACGGCCAGGTAATAGTTCAGCTCCTCGCTGGGGACATCGTGACCCTGCGCAACCACACGTCCGGGTCAGACGTCAACTTGAAGACCCTCGCAGGAGGCTCACAGACCAACGTCAATGCGTCGGTCGTCATCGAACAGCTCGGCTGACCTCCAGGTCGCCACCGGAGTCTGCCGAGCATCAGGGAGGGCGACCAAGGTCGCCCTCCCTGATCGCGTGCGGGGTTGCGCCGCCGGCCAGACTGACTAAGGTTCGCGCATCGGCCCTTACCCATGTGGTCGAACCACGGACCAGCGCTTGGAGGAATCGCCGATAGTCGTCTGGATAGACCAGCGCGCGACCGCTTGGAAGGAAACGGGTGCCTGTGGCACAGCTGTGTGACCGACCCGCTTGGAAGGAACTCCAAGCGCACCACCGCGAGATCGGAACGCGTCACCTGCGGGAGTTCTTCGCCGAGGACCCGGCACGCGGGGAGCGCCTCTGGCTCGAGGCCTGCGGGCTCTATCTCGACTACTCGAAGAACAGGGCCACCGACGACACGTTCCGTTTGCTCCTCAGGCTCGCAGAGGACTCCCACCTAGCCGGCCGGCGAGACGCGATGTTCCGTGGTGAACACATCAACGTCTCGGAGGACCGCCCGGTGCTGCATGTCGCCCTTCGCATGCCCAGAGACAGCTCTCTCGTCGTGGACGGCGTCGACGTGGTGCGAGAGGTCCACAAGGTGCTCGACCACATGGCGGCGTTCTCCGAGCGTGTTCGGAACGGGGAATGGACGGGCCACACCGGAAAGCAAATCAGGAATGTGGTGAACATCGGGATCGGCGGTTCGGACCTCGGGCCTGTCATGGCCTACGAGGCGCTCCGCTACTACTCCATGCGGAACATGACGTTTCGCTTCGTCTCGAATGTGGACTCGACCGACTTCGCCGAGGCGACCCGGGATCTCGATGCTGCAGAGACGCTGTTCATCATCGCCTCAAAGACCTTCGGGACTCTCGAGACCCTCACGAACGCTCACACTGCTCGCGACTGGGTGCGATCAGAGCTCGGGTCAGACGTCGACATCGCTAAGCACTTCGTCGCCGTCTCGACCAACGCCGAGCGAGTGAGTCAGTTCGGCATCGACACCGCGAATATGTTCGGTTTCTGGGACTGGGTCGGTGGACGGTACTCGATGGACTCGGCGATCGGGCTCTCCACGATGCTCGCGATCGGCCCCGACAACTTCAGGCAGATGCTTGAAGGGTTCCACGAGATGGACGAGCATTTTCGCACGGCGCCGCTGCGAGAGAACCTGCCAGTCCTGATGGGTCTCCTCGCGGTCTGGTACGTCGACTTCTTCGGCGCTCAGACGATCGGGGTCATGCCGTACGAGCAGTACTTGAAGCGGCTTCCCGCGTACCTGCAGCAGCTCACGATGGAGTCGAACGGAAAGCACGTCACCCTCGAAGGACGTGTCGTCGATTACGAGACAGGACCGGTGTACTGGGGCGAGCCCGGCACCAACGGGCAGCACAGCTTCTACCAACTGATCCATCAAGGCACCGTGCTGGTCCCGGTCGACCTGATCGGATTCGGCACGAGCCTCAACCCGATCGGCAGCCACCACGACATCTTGACGTCGAACGTCTTCGCCCAGGCTCAAGCCCTCGCGTTCGGCAGGACCGAGGAGGAGGTCCGAGCCGAGGGCGCATCGGACAAGGTCGCGCCACATCGCGTCATGGTTGGGAACCGCCCAACGAATGTCATCCTCGCCGACAAGCTGACCCCACGCGTGCTCGGCTCATTGGTTGCGCTCTACGAGCACAGCGTGTTCACGCAAGGGACAATCTGGGACATCGACTCTTTCGACCAATGGGGCGTCGAGCTCGGCAAGGTGCTCGCGGCAGAGATCATTCCCGAGCTCGAGTCACCGTCCGAACCCGACCTCAATCACGACTCGTCCACGAACGCGCTGATTCGCCGCTACCGGGCAATGAAGGCGTAGCAAGAGACCCCGCGACCGGGAGAATGACCGAGCGTCCAACAGGGAGGCAACCATGCCAACAGAAAGACCAATGCAGCTCGGAATGATCGGCCTCGGGCGGATGGGCTCGAACCTCGTTCGACGCCTGATGCGCGACGGGCACCGCTGTGTCGTGTTCGACGTGAGCCCTGACGCCGTAAAGGCCCTCGAGGCCGAGGGCGCCAATGGCGCGTCCTCCCTGAAGGAGTTCGTGGACATGCTCGAGGCCCCGCGTGCGTTGTGGCTCATGCTGCCTGCCGCGATCGTCCAGCAGACCCTCGACGACCTCATCGGCTTGCTCGATGGTGGTGACATCGTCATCGACGGTGGTAACTCGTACTACCGCGACGACATCGCGCGGGCGAAGGTCCTCGCTGCCTCGGGTCTCCATTACGTCGACTGCGGGACATCTGGAGGCGTGTGGGGCTTGGAGAGGGGCTACTGCCTCATGATCGGCGGGGAAGAGGACGTCGTCGCCCATCTCGACCCGATTTTCAAGACGATCGCGCCGGGCAAGGGTCAGGCGGAACCCACACCGGGCCGGACGCGCGCTGGAGGCACGGCGCCGGACGGATACTTGCGATGTGGACCGAACGGTGCGGGGCACTTCGTGAAGATGGTCCACAACGGTGTCGAGTACGGGATGATGGCCGCGATCGCGGAGGGCCTGAGCATCATCAAGAACGCCGACGCCGGCGTGACGGTCCAGGAGGTCGATGCCGAGACCACCCCGCTGCGAGACCCCTGGGCCTACCAGTACGAGATCGACGTCGCCGAGGTGGCCGAGGTGTGGCGCCGCGGCACGGTCATCAGCTCGTGGCTTGTCGATCTCATGGCCGACGCCCTCGCGCGCTCGCCGCAGCTTGATGGGTTCGCCGGCCGGGTCTCCGACTCCGGCGAGGGCCGCTGGACAGTGATTGCCGCCGTCGACGAGGGCGTTCCCGCTCCGGTCATCACCGCTTCGTTGATCCAGCGCTTCGAGTCGCGAGGGCTCGGCATATTCACCGACAAGGCTCTCTCGGCCATGCGAAGCGAGTTCGGCGGCCATGCGGAGAAGCCTGCCTGAGCGCGCAGGCGCCAACCCGCCTGCAGTGTTCTCGCCTCAACGCGTTACGCGGACTCGGACCGCCGGCCCCGTCGACCCGCCGTCGGGAGCAGGTCAGGTGTACTGTCGGCCATGACGCGTACCGTGCTGGTGACAGGCTCGGCGGAGCGGGTTGCTGCAGTCTGCGCGGCGCTCAGCGGCCGAGATTGCGAGGTGGTCGCAGTTGACGACCCGGACGAGCTCCTCGGGGTCTGCGCTTCGCTGGGTCGCGACGCCATCGACTGCTACGTCCAGCTACCTGTCAACGTGCCATCCTCGGGCGGGACGGTCGTCTCCAGGTTGCAGGCGTTCCTGGCCGGCGGACTGCTGGCGCGCTTCGAGGCGGTGTCCACGGTGCTCGGGAACCTCCGGCCCAACGCTTCTGTCGTGCTGGTGGCCGGCAACCTGCCGGCCGAGCTCACCGCGCCCGATGATCGCCAGGCCCGGATCTCGCTGCTACGAGTCCTAGTCCAGGCCATCCGTGCCGACACAGCCCCCATGCCACTGCGCGTTGTCGTCGTCGAGCACACTCGTTCTCCCGACGAGATCGCCGCGATCGCGGTCGATCCGGCCGTCAGCCGCCTCAGCATGGTCTCGGATGCGGCCGAGCGATACCCCGAGATGAGCTATGCGGACTGGCGTCTCGAGGTGCTCAGTCTGGCCTCCATCGAAAGCTGAGGTGTCGAGAGCTCGACCCCGCCGTCCCACGAAACGAGGAGAACGACATGGACCAGCATCGGGTCGCCTTGGTGACCGGCGGCACCCGGGGCATCGGCGCGGCCATCATCGGAGCCCTGGCGGCCGACGGCATCCACGTCGCGGCCGGGTACAGCAGCAACCTGGAGGCGGCCGAGGACATGGCGGCCAAACTGGCCGAGAAGGGCCACGGCGTGACCCTGCACCAGGGCAATGTCGGCAAACCGGAGGACTGCGAGCGGGTCGTCGCCGAAGTCATCGGGCAGCACGACCATATCGACTACCTCATCAACAACGCCGGCATCACGGTCGACAAGACGGTGCGCAACATGACGGTGGAGGACTGGCATGCGGTGCTGCGGGTCAACCTGTCCGGCGCTTTCTACATGAGCAAGGCCGTCCTCGAGCACATGATCAGCCGTGGCTTCGGCCGTGTGGTCAACATCAGCTCCGTCATCGGTGAGACAGGCAGCATCGGCCAGGCCAACTACGCCGCCTCCAAATCCGGCCTCTTCGGGCTTACCAAGAGCCTGGCGCTCGAGACAGCCCGGAAGGGCATCACCGTGAACTGCGTGGCCCCGGGGTTCATCGACACCGAAATGGTTGCTGCGGTCCCCGCAGAGGTTCTCGAGCGGATCGTCGCCACCATTCCGATGCGCCGGCTGGGCCGCCCCGAGGAGATCGCCCACTCGGTTCGTTTCCTGCTCCAGGACGAAGCTGCCTACATCACCGGCAGCGTCATATCGGTCAACGGCGGTATCGAGATGTGACACCCGTCCATCCCGCACTCCCAGCTCGTCGAGCGACCTCACACGGGGTGCTTGACATACCAAGCGATTGGTGTGTATAGTGTGCATGTGCCCGAAGTCCGTGCACGTTTCAAGACCTCAAGGAGTTCACGATGGCAACAGCAGCCACCAAGACCACGCCCACGACCGAGATACCCGAGCTTGCCCTCAAGATTCGCGAGCAGCTTCTCTCCACCGTCCAGCAGGGTCAGCAGCTTTCCGTCGACGCCGCCCAGACTTGGGTCAAGGCCGTCTCGGTTCTTCCCGTCCCCGACCTGACCGCGATTCCTGGCGTTCCCGCCATGCCGAGCATGGAAGCCGCCACGAGGTACACCTTCGACGTCGCCGCAGATCTGCTCAACGCGCAACGCGATTTCGCTTTGCAGTTGGCGAAGGTGCTCGTCCCCGAGACCTCAGCCTGATCCCCCGGGTTCAGCTGCACACGGGAACAAAGAGCCGATGACACAGGGAGATGGTGCTCGCCGGGGCATGCTTGGCGAGTTCATCCGGGCGCAGCGACAGATGGCCAATCTGTCGCTGCGCCAGTTGTCCGCCCTGACAGAAGTCTCCAATCCCTACCTGAGCCAGTTGGAGCGGGGGCTGCATGAGCCGTCCGTTCGCGTGCTCAAGTCGATCGCAGAGGCGTTGAACGTGTCCGCCGAGACGCTGCTGCAGCAAGCGGGACTGATGAGTGACGCCGACAAGGTTGACGACGACGCGACCGAGAGCGCGATCCGATCCGACCGGCGGCTCAGTGAAGCGCAACGCCGTGCAATGCTCAGTGTCTACCGGAGCTATGTCGAGGGCAGGACCGAAGAGTCCTGACGCCGGCAACACCTGGTGGAGCATTGACACTCTCTAGTAACGGGCCGTCGAGGAGTCGGACAACAAGATGAAAACTTCAGGCAGTCCCGATTCAGAGGAGAGGTCGGTGCTCGACCGCCTGGGCATCGCCGAGGAACCGATGATCGCTGCGGATCCGGTCTCGTTCTTGCGTTCGCTCGCCGCGGCCGGTACCCGGCTCGTAAGGAACCCGGCCGGTGTCGCCACCGCCAATGCGCGGTTGGCGATCGGCATGGCCGCAGCCATTCGCGCCACGTTGGCCCGCGCCGTCGGGGGCACGTCGGCCGGTCCCATGACTCCGAGCACTGGCGACAGGCGGTTCTCCGACCCTGCGTATGCGGACAATGCGCTGTACTTCCTGTTGGAACAGCAGTACCTGTTGACCAGCCAGCTTGTCAGCGAGCTGCTGGACGCGGCCGGCCTGGAGGGCGAACAGGATCTCAAAGCGCGGTTCGCTTCCAATTTCATCCTCGACGCGCTCGCGCCCACCAACACCCTTGCCGGCAACCCGGCGGCGCTCCGCAGGGCCTTCGACACCGGTGGCAAGAGCCTCGCCAGGGGTGCGAGGAACATGTTCGACGACCTGCGCAACAACGGCGGCTGGCCCTCGCAGGTCGACAGCTCCGGCTTCGAGGTCGGCGTCAACATGGCAGCCACCCCCGGTGCGGTCGTCTACCGGAGCGACCTGATCGAGCTGATCCAGTACGAGCCACAGGTCAAGAAGGTGCACGCAGTGCCGCTGTTGTTCTGCCCGCCTTGGATCAACAAGTACTACATCATGGATCTGGCTCCCGGTAAAAGCCTGATCGAGTGGGCGATCCAGCACGGCCACACCTGCTTCGCGATCAGCTACCGCAACCCCGACGCGACCATGCGCAACCTGAGCTTCGAGGACTACCTGCGTAAGGGGCCCTTGGACGCCGTGCGCGTCGTCCGTGAGATCACGGGCGCCCCAGAGGTCAACACTCTCTCGGTCTGCCTCGGGGGGACGCTGACTGCGATCGGGCTGGCACACAACGCCGCCGTCGGGGACCGTTCCATCAAGTCCGCCACTTTCCTGAACACCCATACCGACTTCAGCGCTCCGGGTCCCCTCGGAGTCTTTACAGATGAGGCCACGATCGCCGGTCTCGAGAAACAGATGGAAAAGCGCGGCTACCTAGATTCCGACAAGATGGCGCACACTTTCGACGCGTTGCGGGCAAACGACCTCGTGTTCCAGTACGTCGGGAACAACTGGCTGCTCGGCAACAAGCCGCCCGCCTTCGACCTGCTCGTCTGGAACAACGACAGCACCCGGATGCCGGCCAAGATGCACTCGCAGTACCTGAGGTCGTGCTTCCTACGCAACGAGTTCGCACGGGGCGAGTTCGTGATCGACGGCCAGAAGCTCGAGCCGGGGAAGGTGGACATCGACACCTATGTCCTGTCCGCGGTCGACGACCACATCGTCCCGTGGGTCTCCGGCTACAAGACCACCCAGCTGTTCAGCGGCCATAACCGTTTCGTGTTGAGCACCTCGGGGCACATCGCCGGCATCGTCAACCCTCCCGGCCCAAAGGCCAGATACTGGACGAACGACGCCCGGCCCGCAGATGCGCACGCCTGGAAGGACGGCGCGAAGCAGCAAGAGGGCACCTGGTGGGAGGACTGGGCGAGATGGATCGCCGCCCAAGGTGGCCGGATGGTCGCCCCTCCCCAAGAGCTCGGCAGCAAGCGCCATCCACCCATCGAGGCCGCGCCGGGCAGCTACGTCCGCACCCGCGCGTGAGCAAGCCCGGACCGCGTCCGCCCGACACCCGTGTAGCGAGTGTTCGCGGTCTGCGCATTCGTGTCCGAGTGGAGGGCGAAGGGGACCCGCTGCTGCTGTTGAACGGGTTGACCCGGCCTTTGGAGAGTTGGGGTCCCTTCGTCAAGGCGCTGACAGGTCGCAGGATCGTCAGCTTCGACGCTCCCGGAGTCGGGGGCAGTCCGAGACCCGTCCTGCCGCTGTCGATATCGACGCTGGCCGCAATCGCGGCGTCGGCGCTGGACGAAACCGGTCTCGACGCGGCGGACGTGCTCGGGTTCTCTCACGGCGGTGCCGTCGCTCAGCAGCTGGCGCTCGACTCCCCGCGAAGGCTTCGCAGGCTGGTACTCGTGTCCACGTCGTGCGGCGTCGGAGCTATCCCTGGCCGCCGGAACGCCCTGGGCCGCTTACGCGCCCCGTCGGACTCTGGCTCCTGGCCCCGGCCGGACGCGCTCGGGGCGCTGTGGCATTCCCTGGCTATTTCGAGCTGGTCGAGCATCCCGTTCCTCGGTGCGATCCGGGTGCCCACCTTGGTCGTCTGCGGCAATCGCGACCGGGTCGTCCCTCCCGCGAACAGTGCCTTGCTGGCCCGACGCATCCCCTGTGCGGACCTGGTGCTTCTGCCGGCCGGTCACGACCTGCAACGGCGTGGACCCGCCGAGGCGCTGGCCGGCGCTGTCGAGGCTTTTCTAGCCGAACGCCAACTGCACGTCGGCTGAGGACGACTCCGGAGCCGGTTGCGAGCGTTCGGGAGCTCTTGCACCTTCGGTCGCCGGCGAATCGGCGCTCATCGCCACCACGGCCGGATCGATCCGCATCACGAGATAGCCAGCCACGGCGCCGGCCCCGAATCCTGGCGTGAAGATCCGCAGGGGCTGGTTGATGACGCCATCGCGGACGGCGTCGTGGATGGCGAGAGGGATGCTCGCCGAGGAAGCGTTGCCGACCTTCTCGATGTTGAAGTAGAGGCTGTCGGAACGCAGTCCCGCCTTGATCGCAAGCTCGCTGACCATCGTCTTGTTGGCCTGATGGGGCACGATGAGCTCGATGCTCTCGAGAAGCGAAGCCCGCACGCCGTCCGGGTCGGGGAGCCCTTTCAATTCGTCGATCATCTGCGCGAGATAGCGTCCCGCGAGCGCTTTCACCTCTGGGCCGTACACGGTGATGTTGTTGTCGAAGGCGGGGTTGGGCCAGATGATCGAGTTGACCTCAGTCGCCGGACCGCTGGCGTAGGTCTGCAGGTACTCGATGTCGGGAGGCTCGCCACCCGGCGCAGGACCGACGACGATGGCGGCGGCGCCGTCGCCGAAGATCATCCGCGAGGGCCGGACGTTGCCGATCTTGTCCGAGAACTTCTCCACGCAGATCACAAGTACTGGGCGCACTACCTCCTGGAGGATCCGCGTCGCATCGGACAGGCCATAGGGCAGACCGGCACAGGCTGCGACGATGTCGCAGGACGCGTGCGTCTGGAAGATGCCCAGTTCACCTGAGATCCAGGTCGCGACCGATGGAATCATCCGAGTGCTCGTGCACGTGCACACCAGTACTGCGCCGATCTCCCCGGGACGGCGCCCGGCGTGGGCCAGCGCAGCTTGTGCCGCCTGCAGCGCGATGTCCTCGAGGCTGTGCGAGGTGTAGCGGCGTTGCTCGATACCGGTCTTCTCGCGGATCTCTTCGGCGGTCATGGGCGACCAGTTGTAGGCGGCGTTGCGGATCAGGTCCTCGTTGGTGCAAACGACATCACCGTGAACCACTGCAAGCGCTTCGAGTCGGGGCATCACCGAGAACTGGGTCCGCACGTTCACCGGCTTGTAGGGGCGGATCGGTTGGGTGGCCTCCTTGGCCCCCGGGCTGGGCGCGGTCACCCTTCCCACGTCCAGGCGTCGCAGGAAGTGGCGAACCTCCTGGTCGCGTGGATGGAAGACCACGACGTAGTCGTCGTCGCCCAACTTGCCGACTTCGACGAGCTCAGCGTCGGAGCGGTCCCACGGGTACTGGTTGTGCAGCACCATGGCCCATCGGTTAAGGGCCTCGAGCTCAGGGACCTCCTCAGAGCAGTCAACTATGTCGGTGAAGCTGTAGATCGGAAAGTCTGCGTCGTAAGTGGGCAACCGGAAGGTGAGATTGGTGGGATCGGAGAGGATCTGGGCCACCGTCGGCTTGATCGTGGGCAGGTCGCTGGCGTGATGCTTGCGGTGTCCGAAGACGTCGAAAAGGATCCCGAAGATGCGATCCTCAACATCGCGGTCGAAGGTCGGCGACAGCGTCTGGTAGGCGCTCTCGACCGCCGCGATCTTGCGGTCGCCGTCTTCCCACGGCGTCAGGATCGGCAAGAAGACGTCTGTACGGGCCCGCGGCACGTCGGACCAGCGGGTGGGCCGTTTCTCGTAAAGCGTCAAGGCAAAGCGGTTGGTCCAGAACAAGTTGAGTGCCAGGTCGCGCATCAGCTCATACCGGCTGGTGTACGCGCCCGCCTCAACGCGGTGAAGGATGTCCGTCCCGGTGGGGGCTTTCACCTCGAAGTCCCGTCTGATCACGCTGTCGAGCTGCTCCAGGCTCTGCATGACAGACAAGTCCAGCTGGGGGACGAAGTTGGAAGGGAAACAGATCCGGTTGTGAGAGTTGACGACGAAGGGCTGCATGGCACGTCCTCTCAGCTGAAGCGCACGACGCGAACGTGCCGCATTCCTCCAGCTGCGAGCGCCCACGTCGACCCGCTGTCACTCGACCGGAACACTCGCCCGTCGCGCGTGCCGAGAGCGACCTGGCCGGCAGACGCGGTGACGGATCCGGTGTCGAGATTGAAGGGAAACGACTCCGGAAGGCCGCCGGAGCACGGCTCGAACCGGTCCCCGATGCGGCATCGGTAGAGGCGCCCGTCGCTTGTCCGAGGCCCGGTCGAAGCGGTCACGAAGGCGGTCTCGCCGTCAAGTGCGACCGCTCTCGAATAGGTGGCGTGCAGGCCGTCGGTCGTCCACAGCCAGGTCTCGCCACGGTCCTCGCTCGACCCGAATCCGATCGCCGCCGCCACCGCAACACGGCCATCGTCTCCCGTGACGACTTCGTGGACGTCTGCTTCGGGTGCTATGACGCTCTTCCAGGATCGGCCGCGATCGTCCGATCGCCAGACGCCTCCGACGTGCACATTGGCGAACCAGACGTCGTCGCTCGAGACAGCGATCGACCGTAGGTCCGGCGTCGAGCCAGCAGGGTTTTCCCAGGCGTCTCTGCCTTCGAGGGTGTCGAAGGTTCGCAGCTCGCCGATGGTGCCGTCAGGCGCGACCGAGAGGAGATGAGCTCCCTCCACCCCTACCACGAGACTGCCTTCCGACGCAGCGCCCAGACTCTGGCCGATCCCGTTTTCCAGCCGCACCATCGGCGCGACGTCGAACTCCTCGAGCCGGACGATGCGTCCCCCATCGAGCAGGCTCCACGCCGGTCGCGACCCGGTCGGCAGCAAGCTTCCGACTCCCCCGGCGAACGAGCCGACCGCCAGCGCCGTGACGGACACGTCCTGGGCGTAGGTGTACGAGCGGTCGAGGTCCTCCAGGTGACCTGTAGTCCCCACGAGCAGCATGTGAGCCTCCTTCGCTCGGTGCGCGCAGTCCGCCCGGCGCCTTCAGGGCCTCAGTGGACGCCCGCGTCCGAGGCTCGCCGCAAGACCTCGGACTTCAGCTGCTGGAACTCGTCCTCTGAGATCACGCCCTCTCGCCTCAGGTCAGCGAGCCGGGACAGCTCCTCTGCGGGGGTCGCGCCTGTGCCGGCCGCGTCCCGCATGTAGTCGCGGAATGACTGCTCTTGGTACTGCTGGTTCTGTATCTGGTGGGCGCGCATCTTGTCCCCCCGGAAGATGAAGTAGGCGAGGATGCCGATAAGCGGCAGCACCAGCACGAACAGTACCCACAGGGCCTTTGCCCAACCCTTCAGGTCGTGACTTCGAAAGATGTCGATGAAGACCGAGACCGCCAACCAGATCTCTATGAAGAAGAGGAAGAACCAGAGGATGGAGTACACCACCTGGCCAGTACCGAAGGTCGCTGCGATCACGTTGCCCCCTCACTGTGAAGGGACCCCCGCTCACGAGGGTCCGGGTCGACGCAGACACTGTGCCGGGTCGATGCTCGTTTGGACTGCGGCCGCTGTCAAGGTTGAGCGCCCGCGCGGCTTTCTGAGGTCGTCAACCTCGGGCACCTCGCAGCGGACACGAGAAACGCGCGGCCGTGGAATTTAGGTGGCAGTAGGATGCGGGCGCGTTCGAAGCCGGACCGCTCAGGAGAGCAATGACGACCAACGGAACCCCCCTCGCCTCTGGATTCGAACCTGTCGTCGCGCGCCTGGAAGACCTGGCCCGTGGTGGAGGGAGCCGGCGCTACCCAGAGCAAATGCAGAGCGCTTACGAGGTCTTCGAGTTCGCCGGACCGGGCAAAGGTGGAGCAGGGGGCGTCTACGTGGAGAATGCTCGGGTCGGCTTGATGAGGCTCCCTGCCGGGTTCGCGTACACCTTGCACGCCCATCGCTCTCCGGAGGTCTACGTCGTCGTCTCGGGGACGGGTACCTGGGAGAGCTCAGGCGTCTCGGCTCGCGAGCTGTCCCCCGTCACTTTCGTCTATCACCCGCCCCTTGCCCCGCATGCCCTGACGGCAGGACCGCATGAGCCCTTGGTGCTGGTCTACGTGTGGTGGGGCGAACGATCCGTCATCGAGCAGGACGCAGAACTTCTCTAGGCCATGCCAGCCCAGTTCATCTACACGATGCACAACCTCCGGCGCTTCTACCCGCCCGACCGCGAGGTGCTCCGAGGCATCAACTTGTCGTTCTACCCTGGGGCGAAGATCGGAGTCATCGGCGCGAACGGCTCGGGCAAGTCCTCTCTCCTCCGGATCATGGCCGGCATCGACGAAGGCTTCACCGGCGAGGCGCGCCTGACTCCGGGCTTCTCTGTCGGATTCCTGCCTCAAGAACCTCAGCTCGATGCCGCCAAGGACGTGCTCGGCAACGTCTCGGACGGCATCGCCGAGACAAAGGCCCTCGTCGACCGGTTCAACCAGGTGTCCGCGGCCTTCGGCGATCCGGACGCCGATATCGACGTTTTGCTCGCCGAGCAGGCCGAGCTGCAGGACAAGATCGACGCGGCCGGCGCTTGGGACCTCGAGCGGACCTTCGAGATCGCAATGGACGCGCTCCGGCTGCCGCCCCCCGACATGGACGTGACGAAGCTCTCGGGAGGAGAGCGCCGGCGCGTCGCCCTGTGCCGCCTGCTGCTCTCGAAGCCGGACCTGCTGCTGCTCGACGAGCCGACGAACCACCTCGACGCTGAGTCGGTGGCGTGGCTGGAGCGGACGCTGCAGGAATACCCCGGCACCGTGGTTGCGGTCACCCACGATCGTTACTTTCTGGACAACGTGGCCGGGTGGATCCTGGAGCTGGACCGCGGGGCCGGCATCCCTTGGCAGGGCAACTACACCTCGTGGCTCGAGCAAAAGCAGAGCCGTCTCGCCGCCGAGGACAAGGCCGACCGCTCCCGCCAGCGGGCGCTCGAGCGCGAGCTCGAATGGATCCGGATGGCGCCGAGGGCACGCCAGGCAAAGGGCAAGGCACGTATCAGCGCCTACAACGCGCTCGTGGCCGAGGCCGAGGCAGCAGACAAGCGGGCCGACGGGCTCGAGATCACCATCCCGCCCGGTCCACGGCTCGGAGACCGGGTCGTCGACGCAGAAGGGCTGGTCAAGGGGTTCAATGACCGCTTGTTGATCGACGACCTGTCATTTCTGCTGCCTCCTGGCGGGATCGTCGGAGTCATCGGCCCGAACGGCGCCGGCAAGACGACCCTGTTTCGGATGATCATCGGCGATGAAAAGCCCGATTCGGGCGTGCTCGAGGTCGGCTCGACCGTGGTGCTCTCCTCCGTCGACCAGTCTCGTGACACGTTGGACCCGGATGCGACCGTCTTCGAAGAGATCACCGGAGGAGCGGTCCAGATCGTCGTCGGGAACCGCGAGCTGCCTGCCCGCGCGTATGTCGCGAGCTTCGGGTTCCGAGGAAGCGACCAACAAAAGAGGGTCGGGCAGCTTTCGGGCGGCGAACGCAACCGGGTGCAGCTCGCCAAAGTCCTGAAGAGTGGTGGGAACGTGCTGTTGCTCGACGAGCCGACCAACGACCTCGATGTCGACACGCTGAGAGCCCTGGAGGACGCTTTGCTCGGGTTTCCGGGATGTGTCGTCGTCATCAGCCACGACCGATGGTTTCTCGACCGGATATCCACCCACGTGCTCGCCTACGAGGGAGACTCAATCGTCCGGTGGTTCGAGGGCAATTTCAGCGATTACGAAGCCGATCGGCACCGCCGACTCGGCCAAGCCGCCGACCAGCCGCACCGCCTTCGCTACAAGCCACTGACTCGCGGCTGAAGTGGCGTGGGCCGGCGCGCATCTTGTCACGCCGGTCAACGCGCTCTACAATGCTGGCGACTACAGCAGGGGTTGGCGCGCCGCGCCAGTTGATCCACGAGGGGGAGAAGTCCCATGTTCATCCGCGAGGGGGAGAAGTCCATGAAAAGTCTGCGGTTTGTTCCAATCTTGATGCTTGCCTTGTCGGGTGTCCTGGCGACCACTGTCGCCACGAGCGCAGCGTCGCCCCTCCGGCACAGAGATGGCCAGACCTACAACTGCACTGGTGGCAACGTGCCCCCGGGTTCCTACCGTTCGATCATCGTTACCGGCGTTTGTTACATGCCGGCTGGCACGATCAGGGTCCGGAAGAATCTGGTCGTCGCACCGGGGGCACTGCTCGACGCCACCACTCCCGGTGACGGCCTTGCCCTCACACCTCCGGGTCCCCCGGCTCCGCCGCTGCTGCCTGCCGGTACTCCGCTGGTTCCTGCGACTCTCGATGTCGGAGGCGACGTCTTCGTCGGCAACGGGGCAGTGCTGTCGCTCGGATGCTCACCGAACATCTCTTGTCCCGAGGCGGTCACCTACGACCACATCGACGGGAACCTCACGGCCATCGGCGCCCTCAGCGTCGTGGTCCACTCGACACGCATCCGCGGCAACTTCTCCCTGCTGGGCGGAGGCGGAGGGCCTGCCGTCGTGGACGGCGTCGGCTCCGGTGCGTGCCTTGGGAGCCCACCGTTCTCCGGCATCGACGTGCCCGCTCCCGCGCCCTGGAGCTCCGACCCGAGCCTGGTCGGCACGCCCGTCTACAGCGACTCGGAGGACAACTCGATCGGTGGCAACGTCACCATTCTGGGCCTGCAGTCGTGCTACCTCGGATTGTTTCGCACTCAGATCGGCGGGAGCGCCACGATCGCCGGCAACACGATGGGCGACCCAGACGCTGTGGAAGTCGCCAGCAACCTCGTCGGGCGTAACCTGATCTGTCTCAACGACGTTCCCGCGGTGCAATGGGGCGACAGTTTGGGAGCCCCGAGCATCGTCGGTCGCTTCGGGATCGGTCAGTGCGGGTTCAACGTGGTCCTGCCCAACCCGGCGCCGGAGATCACCTCGGGTGGAGTTCCCGAGCACATCTCGGTGAGCGCCTGGAGCCTGGGAAGGTACTCCGGGACTCACGTTGTGACGTCGAACGTCGTTACGGCCACACTCGCCACGACCGAGTCAGGCGAGACGCTCGTGGGCGCGATCAACGATGTCACCTTGGCCGGATCGGGACTCACCGGATCGGTCTCGGAACAAGTCCTGGTCACGGTCCACGCCAATGGCTCTCAGTCGTTCGTTGCTTTCGACACCTGCTCGTCTTGCAGCTTCGACGGCCAGACCGGCTCGGTGAAAATCGAGGCCTACGGGAGAACGTCCGCTGATGGCTTCACAAAAGGCACGTTCCTCGTCATCTCGGGAGGCACCGGGGGTGGCGGTTTGGCGACGCTGGCCGGCTGGGGGACGTTCTCCAGCGCAGGTGAGCCCTCCAGCACATTGCGTCTCAAGGAGCACCTCAGCATCACCTGAGCGGGCGCTTCAACCATGAGGTCGCGCTTAGGCGAGGCCCATCAAAGATCACATCGCCAAGGCGGCAGCCTCGACCACCGGCGCTGCCGCCAACAGCGATTCCTCGCCTCCGAAAGGCGCGATCAACTGGAGGCTGGCCGGTAACGGTCCACGAGTCGGTATTGGAAGAGCGAGCGCCGGTACGCCCGCAAGGTTCGCCGGCAGGGTGCATCGACCCAGCAAGAGTTCGGAGCCGTTCTCGATCAGAGGCGGCAATATCGTCAGGGTCGGCGTGACGATGAGCTCCACGCGCCGGAAGACTTCGTCGAGTCGGTCCCGCCATCGCTCACGCGTCGCCTCGGCTGACGCGAGCACGTCTCTCCCGACATTCCGGCCCAGACGGAGTCTCTCGAGAACGTCGTGGCCGATCTTGTCGGGGTACAGCTGCACGAGCTCTCGATTGGTCGACCACGCCTCAGCGACCAGCAAGAGCCCCGTCGCCCGGTTCGCCTCGCCCCACTCGGGCAGGTCCAGCTCCACTACCTCCCAGCCCGTCGCGCGTAGAGCCCGATCGAGCGCGTCCTCGACATCTGGGTGGCAGTCAATCCGGGGTCTACCTATGCGCTCAGGCACGTTCGGTGCGACACGAAAGCCGGGTTCGAGCAGCTCCATCCCCTCCACAAGCCCGTGCACATCGCGCGCCATCGGCCCGACCGTGTCGAGGCTGAGCGCAAGGGGCCATACGCCTTCGAGCGAGATTCGACCCCAGGTGGTCTTGAGGCCGACGACGCCGCAGCAGGCAGCTGGGATTCGCACCGACCCTCCGGTGTCGCTTCCGTACGCGACGTCCGCTTCGCCCTCGGCGACCGCAACCGCCGAGCCGCTGGACGATCCCCCAGGGACGCGAGCCGGGTCGAGCGGGTTGACCGGAGTGCCGAACCATGGGTTCACACCCGTGACCCCCAGCGCTAGCTCATGGAGGTTGGTCCGTCCGACGATCCTTGCGCCAGCTGCCCGGGCGCCCGCCAGGCAGGCAGCATCCGCATCGGCCGGACTGGCCAAGTCTGCGACGGCACGACAGCCGGCGGTCGTCGGCACACCTTGCATGTCTATGAGGTCCTTGACGGCCAAGCGCAACCCTGGGGCATACGTCTCGAAACGTGTGATGAACGTGCTCATGGTGGCGGCTGGCACACTTCTTGTTGGCTGCCTCGCCTGGCAGGCATAAGAGCGTCAGGAAGGTTCCAGGGCAGCAGACTCCACGTATCGTCCGCCGCGGTCAGCAACCGACCCGACCTCGGCTATGACGTCGCCGCGCCTGACCGTCATCATCGGGCGTCCGACCATCTCCATCCCATCGTATATCGATGCCTCGAGCCCCAACCGCAGCTCATTGGCCCGCAGGACCCACCGTTTCGTCGGATCGACTACTACGAGATCAGCGTCCGCACCGACCTGCAACACTCCCTTCTTTGGGTACATTGCAAATCGTCTGGCAGGATTTTCTGCCGTCAGGGCTGCGAGTGTAAGCCAATCGATGCGCCCCGCGGCAATTCCGTGTGTCAACATGAGCGGAAGAGTCGCGAAAATTTCCGAAAACCCTGGAATTGCGTCCCACATGCTTTTCGTCTGCTTTTCGACCGAGTTGTAGCGGCAGTTGTCCGAGCCGATGACATCGACGATCCCAGCCCGGATGCCGTGCCACAGATACTCCAGATCCGTCCCGCCGCGCACCGGCGGGTTCACCTTGCCGAGCGCCCCTATCATCCACGGAAAATCCTCCAACAGGTAGTGCGGGCAGGTCTCACCGACGATGTCCGTCCCCCTTTCCCTGAGATAGGCCAGGGCGCGGACTCCCTCTTCGGAGGACACATGTGGGATATAGACGCGGGCGTTCGTATCCTTGGCCATGAGACCCACGTCGAATATCTGCATCGCCTCACAGATCGCCGGCCGAGATTTGGCCCACCAACCTAACGAGTCATGGCCGGATCGGTAGCGCGCCTTCAGCAACTCGCAGATCCCAGGTTCCTCGCAGTGCACCATGCCTTGCGTCGGTCTCAAGGGCTGATCAAGCGAACCGATTATCTCCAACGATCGGTAGATGAATGGCATGTCAACCGTCGTGATCCCGAACTCTTCGGCTGCTTCGCCGACATAACTCGGGAACATCTTGAAGGACGTCACACCATGTTCAACCAGGATCGGTATCTCGCTGAGGTCCGCGTCATCACTCGGGTTGGCCGTGTAGCGGACATCTACGGGCGATCGCGAGGGTATTGCCTCTTTTGCGAGCTGCAGAAGGGATTTGCCGGCTCGGCTGAGCCGGGTTGTTATCCAACTGGTGCCGTGAGCGCTCTCGTGGTCGGTCACGATGGTGGTGACCCCGCCGGCGGCTGCCGAGCGAGTCTCAGAGCTCAGATCGGCGAGAAATTTTGCGTCGTCCGCTGAACCACCAGTTCCGAGGTGAACATGCGGGTCGATGACTCCGGGCAGGATGTAGCTTCCGTGTACGTCGATCTCCAGATCGGCGCGGGGCAGCGCCCGAGCTCTTCCGATGGCAGTGATGACGCCGCCTTCCGACGCGACCCCACCAGGAACCACAGCACCAGGTGTTACGACAAAGCCGTTGTCCAACCGCAAACTCGCCACGCGACGCTCCACCGGTTCCTAGCAGGGCAACACATCCGCCGGGTACGCCGCCCTGGCGTCGGCTCCCGGCACGATGGCGCCCCGTCCTTTCGGGCTGGGGCTCGGAGGTCAGATCGGCTTCGCGTAGTTGGCCATGCCGGAGAAGTCGATTACGACGCAGGGCTCCTCGCCGATGGTCCAGCCGTCATGTCCAGCCGGTATGGCGACGACGTCGCCTGGGCCGAACTCGAGCTCAGTGCCGTCGTCCATCAGGATCGCCTGGCGGCCCGAGACCACGTACCCGAGGTGGGCCGCCTGACAGCTGTCGGTGCCAGCGATCGGCTTCACATGGTCGGACCACCTCCAGCCTGGCTCGAACGTCGCACGACCCACGACGCCGCCGCCGAGGTTGACGAGTTCTACCCGACCCTTGTCCTGAAACGGGCGCGTCTCGTCCACGTTGTCGAAGCGCTTGCGCTCTAGTCCTGGCATGGTCGCTCTCCTTGTCGTCTTCCGATGACTTTGATCTAGTCCGATCGACGACGAACTGCAACTGCATCGACTGTGGCGCCCGTCACGAAAGGGTCGAGGCTGTCGCCCACAGACCGAGTGCCGGATTGGCTATGTAGTCGAACGATCCGCCGTCGCGATCATTTCGTCGTCCCGAGGTCGCCCCGGGTGTGATGTCGAGTCGGGTGAGCTCTGCCGGAAGCAAACGCCATTCGTAACCGACGCTTTCGACTTCCTCGCGGGTAAGTCCACCGATGGCGGGGTCTGTGCAGTAGACGATCCGGAAACGGCCTTCGCTGCTGCCGTGAATGAGGTGTGCCGCGGCACCAAGATCGTGGGCGAGATCGCGGTGACGTCCCACGGCGTCGAGAGTGGCAGCCGTGCCTCTGTAGCCATGGCGACGGATGAGGGTGTCGACGATTGCGTCCTCGCCGAATCGAGAGACACCGGGCGCAAGAATGATGAGCTCCCCGCCGTCGGCCATCGCCATCCGCGTTCGGTAGATGGCCTTGTTAGCGAGCCACGTCGTCTTGAACTCGTCGGGATCGAGCCAGCACACGACCCGATGGAGGGGATCTTTGAGCATGTTGATGTTGCAACGTGCTGCGAGATCAGCTGCAGCCCGATAGGCGGCACCGCCCGACTCACCCGATCCTCCGCGACCAACGAACAGGCCCCGCTGGACAACGCCTGTCGGCGTGTCCTCCATCACGGTCAGGATCCACAGAACCTCCAACCGAGGTGCCAGGAACCTGTCGAACGCGGCGTCCACCACGTCGCGCACTGGGCTGTAAACGTGACCCATGATGCGTTCCATCCCGCAGATGGCACCGAGGAAGTGGCTCCGATTGATCGTGGCCGAGCCGCCAAGGCCGATGACGAGATTCTTCGTGTAGTTGGCAATGCCGATGACTTCGTGCGGTACGACCTGGCCGATCGAAACGACGACGTCCCAGGTCGACAACAGGAGGTTGTCGACCGCCACAGGAATAGGATCTGTCATGCGGCCTCCTGAGAGCGCGGAGACCTCAGCTGCACTGATCTCGCCGAGGTTCGTTACTCCGTCCCTCCATCGGTGCTGGTGGATGCGATCGAATGGCACCCGCTTGTCGAAGAGCAGCGCGGCTTCGCCGACGGTCAGCGCACTGTGGGATCCAAGCGCCGGCAGCACCGCTACATCGGCGCCGGCCGCGGTCAGCGCCTCGTAGAGGGCGCTCGTGATCTCCCGCACGCGTGAGGAGAGCCTCGTGGCGTCCGGCGGAACCAACAGCACTCGCTGTGCGTTTACACCGATCAGCTCGGTCGCCGCAATCTCTTTGACGAGCCCGCGCAGACCCTCGATCGAGATCTCTCTTCGATCGCCTCCCTCGCTCCATAGCGGCGCCGTCGAGGTGCCGACAGGCAGAGTAGCGAGGGCGTCTTCGACTTGGTCGAGGACGGCGGCGATCTCGCCGGTCGCCTCGACCGATGCGACGTCGATCTCCGCGTCACTCGGTGGTTCGAGAGCCTCGAGCTGGCTATCGACCATGTCTGCAGACATGAAATGACCCGTCCGCCGCGCAACTCGCTGAACGTCCTCCTCGCGTCCGACGACGAGGTGCACGAACTTCACGTCCCCGCGCCCCGGAGCGCATCTCGATATCCGCGTTTAAGTGCTGAGCACACGACGACAACCCGATCCTCGCCGCGCATCGCTTGGCGGAGCGCGGCCAGCCAGGGCCACCGGTCCTCGTCGGTGAGCGGGGTCCCGGACGCCATCTTCTGGACGTTCGAAGCAGAATGCAGGTCGTCGCCCTCGATGAAACGGGCCTGGTGGCGCCGTGCCGAGCGCGGCACCGATGGTGGACTTCCCCGAGCCAGCGACGCCCATCAGGACGACCCGCCAGGGCGCCGTCATAGTGCCCAGGAGTCGGGAAACCCGAAGTACCGCACCGCATTACCGATGCAGATGTCGCGCGTCAGTTTCGAGCAGAGCTCCAGGTCAGCTGGGATTCGGCCGTCGTCGACGTCTCTGCCGATCACATCGCAAAGCACACGCCGAAACAGCTCGTGTCGCGTCATCGACAGCACCGACCGCGAATCGGTCATCGTGCCGATGAACCCGGCGAGCTGGCCCACGTCCGACAGATCGTCGATTTGCCGGCGCATTCCTCCCTCGTGGTCGTTGAACCACCACGCCGGTCCCCACTGAACGAGGGACACGACTCCCGGTCTGCTGAACGCACCGGCCATTATTGCGAACAACCCGTTGTCGACGGGGTTTGCGTTGTAGAGAAGGGTCCTCGGCAACGCACCGTCTCGTTCGAGCCCACCGAGGAACCTTCCCAGTCCGGGCGCTTGGTGCTGGTCGTCCACCGCGTCCCCGCCGACATCGCGCCCAGCCAGGCCGAGCACCCGGGGCGATACGTCGCGAAGCGCTCCGAGATGCAGCTGTAGGACGGATTCGTCGGCGAAGGCAAGCCGGCTAGCGAACACGAGAACTTCCAGCATCACTGCCTCGCGCTCTTCGCGACTGGCGGCAGTGCCGCGCCGCGCGCTGCGCACGGCCGAATCCGCGAGCGCCGGGTCGCGGGCGGGGGGGAGTCGGCTGAGGCCGTTGTCACTCCCCCGTCCGCCCATCTCGCCGAAGCGCTCGTAGGATCTCCCGAGCGCGGAGAGCAGCGAGTCGAGGTCACTGACGTGAATTTCGGACCTCGACTCCAAGCGATCGGCCCACGCATTCCACACGTGCGGATCGTCGAGCAGGCGGTGCGCTGCATCGGGGCGAAACGTGGGAACGATTGCCACCGCGCCGGCGCCCTGGTCTCGCAGGCTTTGGTGCGCGCCGAGATCGGCGGTCGGATCTTCAGTGGTCGCGAGCGCTCGGACCCCGAAGTGCGACAGCAACCGCTGGCTCGACCAGCTCGGCAGCTGCCTGTTCGCCTCGTCCCAGATCTCGCGGGCCGTCCCAGGACCGAGCAGAAGGTCTATCCCGAAGACTCGGCGAAGTTCGAGATGCGTCCAGATGTACAAAGGATTGCGAATCAGCCGCGGCACGGTGGCGGCCCACGCACTGAACTTGTCCCACGGGTCCGCACCTCCCGTGATGAGCTCCTCGCCGAACCCGGCGAGACGCATCGCCCGCCACTTGTAGTGGTCTGCGCCCAGCCAGAGGTCGGCGATGGTCTCGAAGACCCGATCACCGGCGATGTCCGCCGCCGAGAGATGGTTGTGGAGGTCGACGATCGGAGCAGGCTCGGCGACCTCGTGGAACAAGGTCCGAGCAGTGTCTCCCGAGAGGAGGAACTCGTCGTTCAGAAACCCCGCGCCCAACCGTGTCTCTCAGATCGTCATCGCGCTGAAGCCGCCGTCGACGACAAGCTCGACACCGGTGATGAACCGCCCAGCGCGGCTGGCCAAGAGCAACGTCGCGCCCGAAAGCTCGTCGAGCTCGCCGAAGCGCGCCATTGGCGTGTGCCTCATGATCTCCTCGACCCGATCAGGGGTCAAGATCGACCGGTTCTGCTCGGCTGGGAAGAACCCTGGGACGAGCACGTTGCATCGGATGCCCAGCGGTCCCCATTCCCTCGCGAGGTTCTTGGTCAGGTTGTGCACGGCGGCCTTCGTCATCGAGTAGGTGAAGACTCCTGACAACGGAGTGAGACCAGACGCGCTGCCGATGTTGATGATGCTGGCGCCCTCGCCCGACGAGCTGGATCGTTCGACGAAATAACGCCCGAATTCCTGGCAGGCGCGCATCACCGCGAGCTGGTTGACGTTGACGACGCGCTCCATCTCCTCGTCAGAGATCTCCAAGAAGGACGTTGCCGAGTTGGTGCCGGCCCCGTTTACGAGCACGTCGACTCGGCCGTGCGAGGACAACACCCGTCTGACCAGGTCGCGGAGCTCGAGGCGAACGGCCGTGTCGCAGGGCTCGAACGTCAGGTCGCGCCCGGCCGTCTTGACCTGATCGAGGAGGGCGACCGCACGCGCACGGTCCCGTCCCACGATCACGGTTCGCGCGCCTGCTTCGGCGAGCGCCAAGGCCATGCGGTTGCCGAGCGCGCCGGTGCCGCCGATGACGACTGCGACCCGCCCGTCGAGCCGAAACGACGACGGCAGGTCCGCTCGTTCGCTCATCGCTTGGCGCCGGTCATTTGCGATCTTCTCCCGTGCGTCGGAGGCCGCGTGGCTCCGACGTCACACTACGCTGGCGAGAAGTCTTCGCAAGTGGGAGAGGAGCACAGATGAGCGGCGTGCGAGTGCTGGTTGGAACTCGGAAAGGTGCCTTCGTCCTGACATCGGACGGCAAGCGTGAGGCTTGGGAGATCAGCGGCCCGAACTTCGCAGGTTGGGAGGTGTACCACGTCAAGGGGTCCCCCGCCGACCCGGACCGGCTGTATGCGTCTCAGTCCACAAGCTGGTTTGGCCAGCTCATCCAACGCTCGGACGACGGTGGCGCTACCTGGGTTCCTGTGGGCAACCAGTTCAACTACGACGGCGTGCCCGGAACGCACCAGTGGTACGACGGCACACCGCACCCCTGGGAATTCGCACGCGTCTGGCATCTCGAGCCGTCCCTGACCGACCCCGACACGGTCCTCGCCGGCGTGGAGGACGCGGCCCTCTTTCGCTCGACCGACGGCGGCCAGACATGGAACGAGCTCGCTGGGCTCCGCGGCCACGGGTCCGGATCATCCTGGCAGCCGGGAGCCGGCGGGATGTGTTTGCACACGATCATCGTCGATCCGAGCGATCCTGAACGCATTTTCGTCGCCATATCGGCAGCTGGTGTGTTCCGCACCGACGACAGCGGCGAGACCTGGCGCCCCATCAACCGCGGACTTCGATCCGCAGCGATCCCAGACGAGGACGCCGAGGTGGGCCATTGCGTTCACCGCCTTGCCATGCACCCGTCTCGCCCGGACGTGCTGTACATGCAAAAGCATTGGGACGTCATGCGTAGCGACGATGCCGGCGAGTCATGGAGAGAAGTCAGCGGGAACCTGCCCACCGATTTCGGCTTCGCCATCGACGTCCATGCGCACGAGCCTGAGACGATCTACGTCGTCCCGATCAAGAGCGACTCGGAGCATTTTCCACCCGATGGCAGCCTGCGGGTGTACCGCAGCCGGACCGGCGGCGACGAGTGGGAGCCACTCACCAAGGGCCTCCCCCAGAGCAACTGCTACGTCAACGTCCTCCGCGACGCGATGGCAGTGGACTCGCTCGACTCCTGCGGCGTGTACTTCGGCACGACGGGCGGCCAGGTCTATGCCTCGGCCGACGCAGGTGACAGCTGGGTGCCGATCGTGCGTGATCTGCCGGCCGTGCTCTCGGTCGAAGTCCAGGGCGTGCCGTGATCCGAGTCAGGCTTCCGGCGCACCTGCGGACGCTCGCAAACGTCGACCGGGAGATCGAACTCGAGGTTGTCGGTCAGCCGACGCAGCGGTCGGTCATCGACGCGCTCGAGGCCCGCTACCCGATGCTGCAAGGGACGCTCCGTGAGCCGGTCTCGCAGAACCGCCGCGCTTTCGTCCGGTTCTTCGCGTGCGAGGAGGACCTGTCCCACGAGCTTCCCGGACACGCCGCTGCCCGACGCCGTCGCGGCCGGTGCCGAGCCGTTCGTCGTCATCGGGGCGATGGCGGGAGGCTGAGAATTCGCGCCAACGAGGCTCGGTTGACCCAGCTCGTCGTCCTCTTACCGGCTGGTATCCCACCCGAAGCTGGGGCGCTGGCACTACCGCAGGGGTTCGCTATCTTGATCTCTGATCGATCGATCGATAAGGTGGTCTGGTTCTTGTACCACGATGCGCTATTTGAGCCAGCTCAAGCGCTTTCTATCGACGGAGGTGGCAGTTGCCAGAGCTCTTGACAGTCGAGCACCGGGACGGAAATATTCTCATCGGGCTCAACGACCCGTCGACGCACAACGCGATCTCAATCAGGGTCATAGAAGAGTTGCACGAAGTTGTGGTTAGGCCGGAGGGCAGTGCACCCGCGAACCTGATCTTTTGGGGTCATGGCGACTCGTTCTCTTCGGGCGCGAACATGGACGAGTATCTACGGTCGCTCGAGGCGGTGCAGAAGAACGACGCTCGGCTCTTCTACGACTCCGAACGCCTGCTTGTCGAGATCCTTCAAGTACTTCACCGTCCGAACGTTCTCTCGGTGGCGGCGGTGCACGGGTGGGTCGTCGGCATCGGAGTCGAACTCGCGGCCGCGTGTGACTTCATTGTCGCTGACCCGGATTCCACGTTCTGGCTGCCCGAGACCAGCGTGGGATGGAACCCGGGGATGGGTCTCACACAGCGGCTCGTTCGCACCGTGGGGCTTGGCTGGGCGCGCCGAATGATGCTGCTTGGCGAGCGGCTAAGTGCTTCTACTGGCGAGACGATCGGGCTTGTCACCAGACTCTGTCCGCGGGCCGAGCTGCTGGAAGGTGCAACTGAGCTGGTGCGCGACTTCAGGTCGAAGGCGCCGCTCGCTGTGCAGTACCAGAAACGTCTGCTCGACATCCTTCCTACCATGGCACTTGAACAGTCGATGGAGATGGAGATCATCACCGGCTACTGGCTTGCCCACACTAACGACGTCCGTGAAGCCGCCAGGGCGTTCATTGAGAAGCGACCTGTGGAGTTTCGGGGCGAGTGAGGATGCATGGGGCCGGCGGGTCCTTACTCGCGAGAGTGATGCGGCGCCCTAAACAGCGTAGCGACTTCTGCTGCCATGGCTGAGCTCATGCTTGGCCGGCCCGACGACACGATCTGGCAGTTAGCTGCCGATCGACCAAAAGCGCCCTTCATCATCGGACCAGACGGCGAATCGCTGAACTACGGAGCGTTTGTAGCTCACGCAACTACGCGGCGAAAGCAGCTCGCCGCAGCCGGTGTGACCGCAGGGAGCCGAGTCGTCTTCCTGTGTCGCAACAGCACTGATTTCCTTCTAAGTTGCTTTGGCGCTTGGCGTCTGAACGCTCTCGTCGTGCCGATCAACCTCCAACAGCGAGGAGTCACGCTCGGACACCTGCTTGACATCGCTGATCCCACACTGATCGTGGTCGACCAACTAGGAGCAATTGCTCTCGAGACGGCTTCCGATCGGCCAACCGCCCCGCTCGTCACACTCAAATCGCTGACCGGAGCGCCCGAGCTGAGTATCTCCGACTCACAACGAGACCTCGGCGACGCCGCTGCGCCCGCGATGATCCTCTTCAGCTCGGGCACCACCGGAGTACCAAAGGGCTGTCTGTTGTCGCACGAGTACCTGGCCTGGTGTGGTGAAACCTTCTGGACTGTGGGCGACCTCTGCTCGCAAGATCGCGTGTACTCGTGTAACCAGCTCTGTCACATCAATGCATGGTGGGCATTCCTGAGTGCCGTCGTGGGCGGGATACCGTTCGCCCTTGACGTGGCGTTCTCTGCCTCCCAATTCTGGGCACGAGTCACTGCAACCCAGGCGACTGCATTCGACTATGTCGGAGTCCAGATACCCATCCTTCTCAAGGCGACCGATACCTCTCTCGGTTTGCAATCCTCGCTCAGGGTCGGCATTGGAGGGGGCACCGGGCCCGCTGCGATCCAACTCTTCACAGAACGATCCGGAGTCAGGCTGCTCGAGGGTTACGGGTTGACCGAGTGCTGCGTTCCCATCTTCCAGCGAGAGAGCGAGTTCCGCCTTGGGACGATGGGGAAGTCCTCTGATTGGGTAGATGTGAGGCTCGTGGGGGAAGCAGGAGGAGCGGTGAGCCCTGGTACGGCGGGCGAGCTCCTGCTTCGCCCGAAATCGCCGCGGACGATCTTCAGCGGCTACTGGCGACGAGACGATCTGACCAAGGCTGCATTCGATGGTGAGTGGTTCAAGACAGGCGACATCTGTCGTGCCGACCAGGATGGCTACTTCAGCTTCGTCGGGCGCAGGAGTCACGTCATTCGCACGCGCGGTGAGAACGTCAGCCCGTTCGAGCTCGAAAGTGTGATGATGACTCACCCGGGCGTCGCCCATTGCGCCGCGGTTGGCGTGCCATCGGAGGTCGGCGACGATGATGTGCTGCTGGCAGTAGAGCCGGTAACCGGTGCCGACCTCACCACTGCGGCAGCGCGAGATTGGTGCCGCTTGCGCGTAGCGACGTTCATGGTTCCGCGTTACGTCTGCCTGGCCAAGCTCGAGCTCACCGCCAGCGAGCGCGTCGAGCGGGAAAAGCTTGACGTTGGCCTACTGGTATCGAAATCGACGGACTTCGGACGGGCCGAAGCAGTGCGGTGAAAGTGGACTCCATGCACCAGGGAGGAAGTCTGTGTCGAAGCTAGAAGAACTTCGCGCGGCCGCCATCCAGTTGTTCTCGAGAAAGGGCTTCGAGGCGACCGGGATCAGGGACTTGGCTGACGCGGTTGGCGTCAGTTCCGCGGCTCTCTACCACTACATGAACACAAAGGAGGACTTGCTACTAGAAATAATGGTACGAAGCCTCAGCTGCTCACTGCAGGCGATGGAGACCGCTTGTTCGGTCGCCGACTCACCCGAGGCGAAGCTCGTTGCCTTCGTCCGAACGCACGTGATAGTGGAGGGAAGCTTCCCCGAGGAAGCCATCGTCGGCGACGGCGAGATCCGCTCGTTGAGTGCCCCATCACGAGCTCAAGTCGTCGCCCTTCGTGACCGCTACGAGTCGCTCCTCGATGACATCCTTCGCGCAGGCTGCACAGCCGGAACCTTCACGCTGCCTGATCGGCGGCTCACGCGCCTGGCGATCCTCGAGGCCGGTAACGGCCTCAGCAGATGGTTCTCAGACACGGGTCCGTGCTCGTTAACCGAAATTGCCGACGTTTACGCAGAGTTAACGCTCGCGTCGGTTCGCGCCGGAGGAAAGCGTGCCCTATCGATAGCCGACATCGATTTACCCGACTGCGACTATTACCTCGAGCTCGTCGTACGAACCTACAAGGCGCATCGAGATGATTGTTAGTGCGCCGGCATCAGGCGAAGCTATGACGTACGAGCAACGGCCCAAGAGCTTTCCTATTCGATCCACAGCGACTTGTAATCGAACATGTTAAACGGTAGACCGAGCCGAGAGGGGAGTACCCCGCCGACGCGAGCCGCATGAGCGTCGAGAATCGGAAAGAAGCAGGGTATGATATAGCCGCCCTGGTCATAGTCAATCATTTGCATCTCGTGCGCGATCGCTTTCTGTTTGGCGGTATTCACAGTCGCCTCCGCCGTATTGTAGAGGCTGTTGTAGTGGGAACTCTCGAAATGTGTCTCCCAGAATGGGCTTTTGGGCAGTGTCGATTGAGCGACCTCGGCAAAGTAGGGCGTGTAGTACCAGTAGTCTTGTGTGAAGGGCCACTTGAGGTAGTTCGGACCGAACAGTTCTGTTGTCGTCACTTGCCGTAGACTGACTGAGACACCGGCGGCGCTCGCCTGCTGCCGCGAACACCTCCGCCTGCTGGAGTGCGCCCGGCTGGATCGGGGCCGTCACGAGCTCGACCCTGAGGTTCTTGTGGCCAGCGCTTTTCAGGAGCGAACGAGCTTCCGCGATATTCTGCTTGCGCTGGGGAATTGCGTGATCGTACATCGGGTCCCAGATCGAGAAGATGTCGTTACCCACCGTGCCGTGGCCGTCCCATACAGCCCTGATCATCTGCTCGCGATCAACGATCAGGCGAAACGCCTGCCTAACCCGGACGTCCGCGAAGGGCGGCGTGGCGACCTGCATGACGAACGGGATGAAGCCGCCACCGGGTGAGATCACCACCCGCACACCCTGGGCTTGTAATTCGCCGATGATGGCAGCCGATGAGATGTCGAAGCAATCAAGATCGCCCGCCATGAGCGCATTAACGCCCGCGGTCTCGTCCGAGATGTCCGTTAACACGAGGCCATCGGTATAGGGCAATCCATCGAGCCAGTAGTGATCGTTGCGAACGAAAGTGCTCTGTATTCCGGGCGCAAAGCTCTTGTAACGATATGGCCCAGTACCGACCGGGTTCTTCGGATCGAAACCCACCGGAAGAACGAAGTAGTAGTAGGCCGCCAAGAGAGCAGGGAGTGTGGAAAAGGGCCGCGTGAAGGACAGGCGAGCTGTCAGGTTGTCCAGTTTCTTCATCTTGCCGACTTCAAGGGTCGACAGCGATGGGGCGCCGGTTCCAGGCTTCTTCGGGTTGAGAATCTGCTGGAACGAATAGATGAGATCCTCGGCGGTTAGCGCCTTTCCGTTGTGGAAGGTCACACCGGACCGGAGTCGAATTGTCCACTCGGTCGCATTCGAGTTGGGGGTCATCTCGCTCGCGAGGTACAGGGTCGGGCGCCCTGTGCGGTCGAATCGGATGAGGGGGTCGTACAACGCGTTCGCCCACGCGAGGTCGAGGTTGTTAATGGCGTACACGGGGTTCACTGTGTCGGAGCTCGTCCCCTCTGTCAGTCCGGCGCGGAGTGTTCCTCCACGCCTGGGCTTACCTGCCGGTGTCGAACTCGTCGTCGCCAATGAGGTTGATGAGCCCGATCCGGACGCGGTCAACAATCTCCGGGTACCGAGAAGTCCGGCACCGGCCGCCGTCGTCCGGAGAAACTGGCGTCGCGTAAAGGGCGCCTCTGGCAACTCGGATTCTGAAGGGGCTCTAGATTCCACGCGCTTACTCACTCCTTAAACGGCGGGCACCAGCTGGGTACTGCTCGTCTCACGAGCGCCCCAGAGGTTAGCGATCGATCGATTGATCGTCAAGTTTCCGGCCGTCCGGTACCGCCCCGAACTGATCAGAACTCGGCTCGATCGATTCGCATCTGCCACGCTACCGCCGCGGCTAAGGAGAGGATGCCTCGAGGACCTCGTCGACCGTCGCTTCGGGAAGCAGGCGGCGGAGTCGTGACGCGACCGACCAGCGGGCCGACTTCGAAAAGCGAGATCGCTCACGACCGACGACCACTCTGGATGCGCCACGGGAGCGCGCGATCTCAGCGAGTGCTTGCGCCGGAGCCGTACCGTCGATCTCGCTGAAGCTTCCCCCGAGCTCGACAGCCAGTTTGCGGTTTCTTTGCAGCTCTTGGCGCTGGCGGGACGACAAGCCGTCGGCGTCCTTCACATGGATGACGACGAGGTCGGCGTCGCCCTCCCGGGCTAGTTCCGCTGCTGTTCTGATCACGTGCTCGCCCCGCCGGGACCCGGAGACCCCGGTTGCGACGAGCTTTGGCGGTGGCGGTTCGATCAGCCCCCGCTGGAGCAGAAGCTCCTTGCCCACGGTGTCGACCTCTCCCCTGATCCACGCACGACCCAACTCACTCAATGCCTCGATGTTGGAGGCCCGGAAGTAGGCGGCGAGCGCGCCGCCGACCTGGTCGGCAGAGTAAACCTTTCCCGACGCGATCCGTCGGCGGAGTACGTCTGCGGCCATGTCGATGAGGTTGACCTCACCCGAGCGCACAAACTCGTCCGGCACCGACTCGACTGCGCCGGTTCCCGTGAGGCGCGCCGCGTAGTCGCGCACCGACCGCAGGTTGGCGACGTTCGCGGTCGTCAGAGCGTCAACCCCGGCGTCGAGGATGTCGGACACCTCCTCCCAGCGTCCTCGGTTCCTGTCGGGCGCCGAGTGGGCGAGCTCGTCCACCAGCACCACTTCGGCTCCACTCGCAATCACCGCCTGCACGTCGAGATCCGCGAGCGTGCTGCCGCGGTACGAGACCGTTCGTGGAGCCGTGACCTCGAGGTCGCCGAGCTGCGCACGAGTCTCGTCTCGCCCGTGCCGCTCGATCCAACCCACGACGACCCTTTCACCGGCGTCCACGCGGCGGCGGCCCTCGGCCAACATGGAGTAGGTCTTGCCGACACCGGGAGCGATCCCCAAGTAGGTACGCAATCGGCGTGGTGCGTTCAAGTACTCACGCTCACGTCGTTCGCCACCTTACAGTTGGTCGACCGAGGACCGCTGAGAGAACTCCGGTCGCCGCGCCAGGCTTGCTCGGTCAAGCAGGCGGTCCCAACCAACACGCGTCGCGGAGGTCGACGCGGTCGCCACGCATCGGAACTCCCTCGCGTCGAAGACGCTCGATCTGCTCACGGCCCATCGGGACAGTGCCGTCGGCACGAACCACTCGATGCCAGGGAATGTCCTCAGACACGGTGGCCAGAACTCGTCCGACGAGACGCGGGGCGCTCGGGTCGATGTCCCCGTATGTTTGCACGAAACCCTCAGGAATTGCCCTCACCCGAGACAGGATTCGAGATCTGCGCAAGTCAGAATCTGCAGCTCGGGCACCTCGTCTGGGCCCGTCCGGGCAAACCTGGAGGAACACGTCGAACTCCGTCGTGAACAGCCTGCGACGAGTCACGAGCGCTGCCGCCTCCACTGCTCGTACTCGACTACGGCGTCTTCGTCCAGAGGGTAGTACTTGCTCAGCCCCTCCCTCGTCGATGCGCTGTCGAGAGAACAACTCCCATTCCTCATGAGTCGTCGCCAACCGGGCCGTTTCGGCCGCGAGTTGGAGTGGCACGACCACCGCGCCGTCACCGTCCGCCACAATTACGTCCCCTGGGAGCACGAGGGCTCCGCCGCAGGCCACGGGAACCCGGTACCCCCAGGGGAGAAGCCCTCCCTGGGTGGCGAACTGCGGGGTTAGGCCAGTTGCCCACACCGGGACACCCATCTGGCGGATCTTGGGCCAGTCCCGGATGCAGCCGTCCACGACGAGCCCGAGGCCTCCGCGGATCCTGAGGTAGTTCACTAGCATTTCGCCCAGACAACCAGTGAAGGGGTCGCCGAAGGCCTGCACGACGAGCACGTCGAAGGCCTCGACCTCTTCGAGAACGGCCGACAGGGCTGTGGTCTTCTCGAAGTGCTCCTGGCCTCGCACCGCCATGAGGTCCTCGCGTTGGGGCATGAAGGCGAGGGTCAAGGCTGAGCCGACAACCTTGGCACCAGGGTCTAAAGCCCGGGGACCCCTGATAAATGCCCGCCTGATGCCCATCTTCTGAAGCGTGGCGGCCGCGGTAGCCGCGCTCACGTCCTGGAAGGCCTCGAGCTCCTCCGCGTTCGGACGCTGGTGTTCGGGGCCCACCTGCGGGAGTGAGACGCGCGCTCGCCCCGAGCCTTCCACGGTCAGGTCCCAGCGTTCACTGCTCATTCACGTGCTCTGTCGTGACGATCGGTGCTTTGGCGGCATCCTTCTGCGACCTCACCGACGGACAACGATCCGGTCGTGCCCTTCGACATAGGGACATAGCTTTTCGATATCCTCTGCGATCTCCACCCCGAACCCAGGCGCGTCCGGGATCGCCAGTTGACCCTCGGCGATCGTCGGCGGAACCTTGAGCAGGTCCCACTGCAAAGAGCCCTGGTGCATACAGATCTCGAGCACATCCGGGTCCGGTAACGCGGCGACCAGGTGCGCTTGCATCGTCGCCAAGAGGCCGTTGTGCCAGCTGTGCGGACAAACGCCCACGCCCCAACGCTCGGCTGCCTTCACAATCCGCCAAGCTTCGGTGATCCCAGTCTCTCCAACGTCAAACTGCGCTACCGAGTAGGCGCCGGCTTCGAAGAAAGGATAGAACTGCTCGAGCGTGTGCCAACCCTCCCCCCCGGTTACGGGGGTCTTGAGGGCCCGGTTCAGCCGTGCGTACCCGGCGATGTCGCTCCTTGGAATCGGCTCCTCGAACCAGGTGAAATTGAGCTGGTCGAGGCCCCGACCGACCTCCAACGCCTCTTCTTCATTTAGCCGGCAATTTCGCGTCGAGCATCAGCCCGTAGTCGTCACCGACGGCGTTGCGGAGGGCGCCGAGCAATTCGAGCTGGCGTTTGGGTGTGACGAAGTCCCAAGCCCATTCAGTCCCGAGGCGAACCTTCGATGCGGTGAACCCTCGGGCCTTGTAGCCCACTACCTCCTCGATGAGCTTCTCTGGGTTTCGCCGCCAGTCGTAGTTGCAGCCTCCCGATGCATATAGCGTTACCAACCTACGGGCTCCTTCTGCCCGCAAGAGGTCCGCGACCCGCTTGTTCTCGATCTTGCCTCGAATATCCCAGAGCGCGGCGTCGATCCCCGCGACGGCACAGTCATGGGCCGCCGAGACTCCGTTCGGGTGAAGGCCGACCTTGCTTGCCTCGAGAGGGTCCAAGCCGATGACCTCCGGCGCCAGCCTGGCAACATTCTCGGCAATGAGCATCGGCACTCCGTACGGAGATGGTTCTGCGATGCCGACGATCCCCTCGTCCGTCGTGACGCGGACGACCACCGCGTCTGCCTTGATCGCCCTGAAGTTCAGGGTCTCCCACTGCTCATCGATGCCGTGCATTCGCGAGAGACAGGTCGTGCTGACATCGACGATCTTCATGCGCCAGGTGTCCTTGGTCCGCCGAACCTCAACATTCAGCTGGCCCGCACTCGCGCAAACTTCTGCAGTCGATGTACATCTGGAGGCGCGTAGCCGCGTGCCACAGACCAGATGTCCGCCACCTCGGCCAAATATATCGACCCCTCACCGTCCACCCATATCCCGTGTGGTGCGGTGAAGTACCCGGCCTTGGTCGGGTCGGGGTCAGCCCAGCGCAGCAGCAGATTGCCCTCGATGTCGTAGATGCTCAGGCGCGCGGGAAGGAACTCCACAATGGGGCCCAAACGGTATGAACGCTCGCCGGGAAACCAGCTCAGCTCCGCGACATAGACAACGTCGTCTTCATCTATGAATATGTCCTGCGGCCGCCGGACGTCGGTCCACTCGGTCAGGTACTCGCCATAAGGGCTGAAGATCTGGATCCTGTCGTTCTGCCGATCTGCGACGAACACGCGGCCATCCCGGTGGACCCGCAAACCGTGAGGCGTCCGGAACTGACCGGGACCGGGCCCCGGTTGCCCCCAGGACTGGAGAAGCGTCCCTTCAGCATCGAAACGGTGGACACGAGCGTTCCCATAGCCGTCTGACACGTAGAGGTCGCCGGTGGGACCGACGGACAGGTTGGTCGGTCTGTTGTAAGGCGGACCGCCGTGGGTGACAGAGCCCTCTACCCCCGGTTGATGTCCCGTATCGCTGACGACGCCTACCGGTCCGATCGTCGCCAACAGCTTACCCTCGAGCGAGTAGCGCCCAACACGACCCAGCCCGTCATCGACCAAGTACAAGTCGCCCTCACTTGACATGAAAGCACCGTGGCTGCGGGGACTGAATTGTCCCTCCGCCCATGAGCCCACGAACTCCCCGTCTTTGGAGTAGATGCTAACCGGGTGCTCACCGCGTGCGTACAGGAATACGTTGTCGTCGACGTCTGTGCACACGCCGGCTATGTCCTCGAGGGGCCAACCATCGGGACGTCGCTGCCAACCCTCCACCAGTTCGAACTGCAGGTGGCCGTTGCCAAAATGTACCGTCACGTCTCTACCTGGTCATGGAGAGCCTTCACGCTAGGCCTTTACTCCGCCCAAGGACAAACCTGACCTCCAGAACCGCTGCAGGAACAAGAACGCGATCGCCAGAGGTACAACGGATATCAGCGCCCCCACCAGGATCAGTGTCTCCAGGATGTCGGTATGGGTCGTTTGGCCCTGCCAGGTACCAAGCCCCACCGTGATCGGGTACATATCCTTGTTCGTGAGCATGACCAGAGGGAGCAAGTAGTTGTTCCATATGACGACGAAGGCGGTAAGGAAGGCGGTGACCAGGCCCGGGAGCATCAAGTGCGTCGCGATTGAGAAGAAGATCCTGGCTTCGCTGGCACCATCGATGCGCCCCGCCTCCACGAGCTCCCGAGGCACGGACGCCTCGGCCGCGACCCGGCACAGAAAGAGGCTGAAAGGACCTGCGCTAACGATACTCGGCAGCAGGACCGACCAATACGACCCGACGAGGTTGACCCGGGCGAACAGGAGGAAGAGCGGCAGAGCGAGGGCGGTGGCGGGGACGAGCATGCCGCCGATGACAGTGAGGAACACTCCCTCGCGCCCCCTGAACCGGAACATGGCCAGGTAATACCCGGCCGCTCCCGCCAAGAGCGTACCGATGCCCGCCCCGCCGATGGCGTAGATGGCGCTGTTGAGGAGCCACCGGAAGTAGATACCGCCGCCGTAGCTCACGATGTAGCCCAGGTTCGTCCACAGTTGCGGTTTGAAAGGCAGCAACGCGGGCGAGGTATATATCGAGTTAGTTGGCTTGGTCGCGGCGATGACCAGCCAGTACACCGGCCCGAGGAAGTAAATCGCCCAGATCGCCAGCACCATTATGCGGAAGGCAGCGGCGACGTGGCCTGTGGCGAGCCAAGATGACCCCGGGTGGGCTGGGGCTTTGCCTCCCGTTCGCATGGACGGGTGTTCCTCGTACCGCTTCGCCCCGCGGGTGACAGTCACGGCCGTCAGTAGGTCCTACGTCGCGTAATACGGATGAATACGAAGGAAAGGACGAGCCCCACGAGGGCGAGCGTGACCGATATCGCCGCCGCGAAGGAATAGTTGTCCCCCGAGATCTGGGTATAAGCGAACATGTTCGGCGTGTAGTAGCTAGGGATGGAGTCGGAGATCTGAGCCATGACTTGTGGTTCGGTGAACAGCTGCATCGTCCCGATTAAGGTCAGCACCATAGACATCACGATTGTCGGCCGAATGAGCGGCAACTTTATGCGCCACGCCATAACCCACTTGGAAGCTCCGTCGACGCGGGCGGAGTCGAAGATCTCGGTCGGGATGGCGGTCAGGGCCGTCGTCATCAGGATGACGTTGAACCCAGCCCACTCCCATATCACGATGTTCACGATGGATGGGAATACCAGAGAATGGCTCAAGAGATCGATGTTGATGTGGAACTCGCTCAATGGGGATGACCCTGGGGTGTAGAGCGCACCCCACATGATGGTGGCGACCACCTGGGAAACGGCGAAGGGCACGAAGTAGCTCGCCCGGAACATCCGGGCAAGCCTCGGCGCCGTGGCGTCGAGGAGCAGGGCCAGCGTCACACCGACGGTGGCCATAAGCGGCACCAGTACGCAAACGTAGAGAACGACCGTCCGGATCCCGCTCAAGAACTGTGGGTCCGAGAACACCGCCCGGAACTGGCTGAGGCCGGTGAAAACCTCTATCGGCCGCCCAAAGATCCCTCCGATCCGGCGCGGCGACAAGAGGCTCTCATACACCGCATAACCAATGGGGAGGAGGAAAAAGAGGGCAAACGCCGTATAAAAGGGGCCGAGGAACCCGGCCCTCGTAACCAGGGCCCGAGAACGGGTCGGCTTTCGCCGACCCGTCCTCGGGCTCGTGGCTGTGACAATTGTCATGCGGCGACCGTTGTCACTTTACATGAACGCCCGTTGGGCGAGGGTGATAACGGGCTACTTTGTGTGGACGGTGACGCCGAGGCTGCGCAGGTTGGCCGCGGCCTCGCTCTGTGTGGTCACAAACGCTTGCTCGATACTGGTCGACCCATTGAACGCGGACTGAAGGTTGTCTTGGAGGTCCGCGAACACAGCGGTCATGTTCGGCGCCCACTGGAAGCTCGTGTTCACGTAGTTCGCCATCCGCCTGAACACCGACATCGGGGCCTGGCCGCCGAAGTAGGGGTTAGGCGTGTCGATGACTGCGGGGTTGTTCAGGTACGAGTTGGCTCCGCTCAGAACAAAGCCGGCGTACAGCTGCACTTGGACGGGATAGTTGGCGGCGAACCAGTCGGCGAAGACGGCGTCCGCGTACGGGTGCTTCGTCCCAGCCATGATGGCGGTCGCCGACCCACCGGCCTGTCCGTCCGCGTGGTCGCCGGCAGCCCATTGAGGAATGGGCGCCACTCTCCAGTCGCCCGTAGCCGAAGGCGCCTGGCCCTTGAAGAACCCGGTCAGGTAGTCCGGGCCGATCTGGGTCGCCACGGTACCGTTGTTCCAGGTGAGGTATTCAGGGGTTGTAGTGAACCCGGCCTGCGTGTCGATGACGTGATCTTTGAGCAAGCCTTCCCAGAAAATTTGCCACCGTTTTGGCCTGAGGGCTGTCCATGTCGAAGGTAAACCCAGTGCCCGTGTACTGGAAGGGCAAGGCACCGGCCTGCCAGTCCAGGCCGACAAGGAGCCGAAAGTCGTTGGCGTTCATGTCTGCCATCTTTACGGTGCCCTTCGTGTCGGCCTTCAACGCAGGGCGTCCGACCGGTACTGCGCCCAGGTTGTGGGCACCGGCAGGTGGTACTTGGCGAAGATATCTTTACGATAGAACATTCCCAGGGGCTCGATATCCTCGGGGACGGCATAGACGGCGCCAGGCTCTCCGACACTGTCCTGGTTGTTCACCCAGGCCGGGAACTGGCTATTAACGTGGGCCACGGCTGCGCAGCCGGCCACGTTATAGAGCCCGTTCACGAAACGAAAGTTCGGGAGCTCGTAGTACTCGATCATGTCTACGTCCGGAGCCTTCCCGGCCTTGAGCGCGTTGAACGCGATCTGATAGCCACCGCTAAAGCCGGGAGTGACCTGGTCCACGGTTACGTGGATGTCCGGGTGGCTCGTGTTGAACTCGTTGACTATGTGTTGTATGACCGACGGAGGCCCCTCCCAGGTCCAGAACGTGATATTGACCTTGCCCTTCTGCTTTGGGCAGGGGTTCAGGTTCGCGTGTGGCCTCAGACTCGTTCTCGTCTGTGCGCCGGTGGCGCTAAGTGAGAATAAGACGACGGGAAATACCGCTATTAAGGACATGGCCACGGCCACGCCGATAAAGCACTTATGATTCCTTGTCTTTCGCACCGACTACCTCCTATGTATATGTACTCCGCAGTTGCAGCTCGGCATGTAGACCTACGCAGCTCGACTCTTTGTCATGTCCCTCCTCCTTTTGAGGGGTTGAATGCGAATGAGGCCGAGAGGTGTTATTCCATCGCTACGTCTAGGCATCCGGGTACCCGACTCCCGGAGCAGTCGGCGCATGTACCATCCCGCCGGTGTCCACGGACGGCTCCCGCACGACCGGGTTGCTCGTCACAAGCGATTCGTAGAAGGTCGTGTTCGGGATGGCCATACACAGGTGAATGTTGACCGGGCCGCCGCCGGCGACCTCTGCTCTCAGGCGGAACGAGTCCGCGGTGTGGGCAATTCGCATCGCCCCAGTGAAGCCTGCCTTCAGGCCCGTGCTGGTACGTACGAAGGTGGCGCACCCAGACGCTATGAAGTCGGCGGTGTTCATGTGGGCGCCATCGGATGTCTCTGCGACGAGCAATGGGACTCGGATGCGCTCTGCGAGCCACTTGTACGCCGTCACGTTGAACTCGCGCATGGGTTCCTCGTACCAGAAGTAGCCGGCCTCTGCGAGCGCATGCCCCAGGTAGACAGCGTCGGTGAGGTCGAACCCTGCCGAGCCGTCGTACATAAGGTCCATCTGGTCGCCCACATGCGCGTGTAGCGCCTGCGCCAGCTGACCGTCGCGCCGTGCATCGCCCCATGCATGAAGCTTGATCGCGCCGTAGCCCAGCTCGACGCACTGGTCGGCGACCTCGAGGTACTCCTCGACCGACGAGAACGTGGCCGTCGACGCGTAAGCAGGGATCTCGGTACGAAAGCCACCAAGAAGCTCGTATACAGGAAGCCCAACGGCTTTGCCGGCTAGGTCCCACAAGGCGATGTCCACTAGGCCCAGGACGTAGATCGGGAATTCCTCGATCCGGTCCAGCTCCCAAACCCGATGCCAGAGCCACTCTCGTTGCAACGGATCCGCCCCCACCAATTCTGCTCGAAGCCGACGATCAACCAGGTCCTCGAGGATCACCCCGCGTCGTGACTGAGCCGTGCCCACTAGGCCGTCATCGGTTCGAATCCGCAAAACACCTCCGACCGCCCTTGGCTCGGACCCCGGAAGACCAGCCCGCCACCGAAAGGGGGGGTTCCCGGCCGGTATGTCGACTCGTTCTACGTCGACATCTACGATCTTCATCGCGCATCCCCCCGGCGTAACTCCAATTGACATACCGTTGCCATTTCGTCGGTTGTCCCGTATTGCGGACTTACGGCCTCCGGAGGCTCGCGTTCGACTGGGTCTCGGAGTCGAACCCTTCGCAAGTCTTGCTCCGCCGACGGTTATCAAGGTAGATCGATTTACTAATCTCTGCAGCTAAGCAGGCCGGCAGTCGCGTGTCAAGGACATCTTTGGATGAACAAATGGCCGAGTCGAGGGGCGACGAGGACGAGGTCGGGCGCGGTCTCACGGCCTGCGGCCCGGGCGGCGGCGGGGCTCGCAGGCAGGACGGTGCGTGCGAGTGGCGGGCTGTTCGGCGTCCCTTGGCCCCCGAGTTGACCGGGACTTCGCCGTTGGGTGGCATTCGGCCCTTGTCAGCCATGCTGGAACGCCCTCTACGTCCTTGACAGAGCTTGTGCAGCTAGTCTAGGTTCGTCCGTAAATCGATCTACGCAAATGTTGGTGCACCTTGCAGTCGTTCATGCGCTGACGGGTCGCGCCCTATGAGTTCTTGGTGCCCGATGACACGACATGCCGCCCTCGACAACCGGGGAAAGGAGTGGCGATAGTGGCTGTCCCGGCCGAGCGCGAGACAACGAAGCGTGCGACCATTGGGGACGTCGCACGACTTGCTGGTGTCTCGCCGAGTACGGTCTCAAATGCTTTCAACAAGCGCTCTGGGCGCATGGCTCAGGCGACGGCCGAGCGAATTCACGAAGCTGCCAAGACACTCCGCTACGTACCCGACGGACTGGCGATACAGCTCAAGCGGGGACATGCGGACACGATCGGATTGATAGTCCCGTCTGTCGCGAACCCCTTCTGGGGAGAGTTCGTCCGCGCGGTGGAAGAAGCCGCGCTCCGACGGAATTTTGGCGTCCTCGTCGGAAGCAGTGATCGATCTCTGGAGCGTGAACGCGCCTACACCGACGCGATGTACCAGCAGGGAATCCGGACGATGATTTTCGCATCCTCGCCCGTGTCGGTTGACCACCTGGCATCGCTGGCCGATAGAGGAATCTTCATCGTCGCGTTCGACCGACGGCTTTACAAGGGTGACTCCGCGAAAATCGACTGTGTCTCCGTCGACAACGTTCGTGGAAGCGCAATTGCGGTCAAGGCACTTCTGGATTTGGGGCATCGACGGATCGGATTTTTATCAGGGCCGATCAAGACAGCGAGTCGCAAGGATCGGTTCGCTGGGTATCGCAGCACACTCGCTTCTGCTGGGATCAAACTTGACCGCACTTGCGTCTGGGAAGGCACGAAGGACAGCGCCTTCGGGGATCCTGAGGGAGCTGACCTGGGCCGTGCGGGAGCATTCGCACTTGTCAGCCAGCCTAATCCTGTCACTGCCATCTTGGCGATCAACGACATGTACGCTCTCGGTGCATACGCTGGCGTTCGGGCGGCGGGACTGCAAGTACCGAGTGATGTCTCGATCATCGGCTTCGACGACATCGTGTTTGCGAGCCTCGTCGAACCCGCACTCTCAACGGTTCGACAGCCCGTACGGCTGATGGCTGACGCTGCAGTGGACCGTCTGGTCGTACGTCTTCGCGAGGGCGAGGGGACTGGCCATCTTCGCATGGAATTTCATCCGGAGTTGGTCATGCGATCATCTACTACCGTCCCACGGTCCGCTAAAGTGCCCAGGACACGGACCCCACAGGCCGATCGCCAAACGGCAAATGGGGCCGGATGAGATCGGTTACGACACCGCATGAACCGCGTCTCGGAAGCCGAGATCAGCGCGATGTCTGATCTTGCCGGCCAAGTGGCGCTCGTGAGCGGCGGGGCAATCGGCATCGGGCGCGAAGTAGCCTTGGGCCTTGCTGCGGCGGGCGCCGAAATCGCCATCAGCTACCGAACTCACAACCCCGATGAACTTGTTCGATCAACGGCAGATTTGGGCAAGAAGGCGCTGGCCCTGCCCTTGGACGCCGCGAACTCCCGCAGCGTCGAGGAAGTAGTCGAGGAGGTATACCGTCGGTTTGGAAAGCTGGACATCGTCGTCGCGAATGCTGGGGGCCTCCTGAAGCGGGTCCCGTTAGCCACAATGTCCGACGATCATTGGAGGGACGTCCTCGAGACAAACCTATCCAGCGCCTTTTACCTTGCCAGGGCAAGCATTAAGCACATAAGCAAACCTGGCGGACGGATCATATTGATATCGTCGATGGCGGCGTACACTGGCGGTTCCTTGGGGGCTGGAGCCTACGCGGCGGCGAAGGCCGGCATGCTGGGTCTGACGCGAGGACTGGCCAAGGAATTGGCACCTTTGGGCATCACCGTCAATGCCGTTGCTCCAGGGCTCATACTCGGGACTCCTTTTCATGAGAGGTTCACCAAAGTCGAGGACCAAGTAGCGGCGGTGGCGCGCCTTCCCGTGGGGCGACCCGGGTCGCCTGCCGACGTGGCTGGGCTGGTCGTGTATCTGGCCTCGACACAAGCGGGATTCATTACAGGGGAGACGATCAAAGTCACTGGGGGTCAGGAACTCTCATAGGATGCCCGGGTGACCATTCAGGAAGCAAGGGCCGAGCCGGTACTCGAGGTCGGGGCCATGCTGGGAGAAGGGCCCGTGTGGGACGACCGCGAGCAAGCGCTCATGTTCGTCGACATCCTCGGCGAGCGAGTCCACCGGTTTCGTCCGGGCACAGCCGGACACTCCTCGTTCCCCACGGAAGGGCCCGTTGGGGCGGTCGTGCTGCGCGAGGACGGCGGCCTGGTGCTCGCACTTCGCGACCGCTTCGTGCTCGCGGACCCCTCGGGACAACCTCAGGTCCCCGTCGAGGGATTTCGTGCCGGCGGACAGGTCGTCCGCTTCAATGACGGCAAGGTCGATCCCTGGGGTCGTTTTGTCGCGGGCACAATGGCCCTGGGCGAGTCCAAGCCCATCGGATCGCTGTACATGCTCTGGCCCGACCAGTCGGTGACGACCCTTCTCGAGCACGTGACAATCTCCAACGGACTGGCGTGGAGCGCGGACCTTCGGACCCTTTACTACATCGACACGCCGACGCGTCGCGTCGACGCGTTCGACGTCGATCCGGACACCGGCGCGCTCTCTGGTCGGCGACCGATCATCGCGGTGCACGACGGACTGCCCGACGGCATGGCGATGGACGACGATGGTTGCTTGTGGGTCGCACTCTGGGACGGAGGACGCGTCGACCGGTACGGGACTGACGGGCAGCTGCTGGAGGTCGTGCGGGTCCCCGAGGGTGGTCACGTCACCAGTGCGGCATTCGGTGGGGCCGGGATGTCCACGCTCTACGTGACCACGGCTCGCACGGGTCTGAGCGACGCAGAGCTGGAGCTCGCACCCCATGCTGGAGACCTGTTCGCCTTCGAGGCGTCCATCACAGGACCGGTGCCCTTTCGGTTTGCGAGCTCCGCGAAAAACTAGGGGCAGAGTCTTGCTCATTCGGGCAACTCGACCAGCAGGTGCCGCGCTCGACCTCTTGCAGTTCCGGGCGATCAGTCAGTGATGGCCTGGGTCGTAGCGAGGTCGAAGAAGTGGATCCGGCCAGGGTCGAGTTGGAAGCGCACTCGGCTCCCGGTGCTCAGGCGCGCGCGGGCGTCTACACGGGCAACGCCCTCCCCGGCCTTGGCGAGCGCCCCCTGGCTCAGCCCCTCAGCGTCTTCGTCCTTGGTGCTCGCAACCTCGATTTGTCGCGCATCGCTCGTGAAGTGGACGAGCTGCTCGGAGCCAAGGGCTTCGACTAGTTCCACGTTGCCTTCGAATACCGCCGATGTCTCCTCGGCCGAGACCTCATCGGTCCGGAGTATCGGGAGGTCTTCGGGCCGGATCCCGACGACGACGGATCGGTTTGCGTATCCGCGCAACCCCGGGCGTGCGCTGAGCACCGTCTCGGGCAACGGGATCTTCTGGCTTCCGATGAGAACGAAGCCCGCCTCCGCGCCGACCGTGGCCTCGAAAAGGTTCATGGCGGGCGATCCCATGAAGCCGGCAACGAAGAGGTTGGTCGGGTTGTCGTAGAGGGCCTGCGGGCTGTCGCACTGCTGAAGCACTCCCGCGCTCAGTACCGCCACGCGGTCCCCCATGGTCATGGCTTCCACCTGGTCGTGGGTGACATACAGCGTCGCCACGCCGACGCGCCGCTGTATGCGGGAGACCTCGGCTCTCATCTGGACGCGGAGCTTCGCGTCGAGGTTGGACAGCGGCTCGTCCATCAAGAACACACTCGGCTCGCGCACTATCGCCCGACCCATTGCCACCCGCTGGCGCTGACCACCTGAGAGTTGTCCGGGCTTTCGGTCGATCCATTCGGTGAGGCCCAAGAGCTCGGCGGTCTCGCGCACCTTCCTTTTGATCTCCGACTTGGGCACCTTTCGCAGCTTCAACGCGAAACCGATGTTTTCGGCGACCGTCATGTGCGGGTAAAGGGCGTAGTTCTGGAACACCATGGCGATATCACGGTCCTTCGGCGAAACGTCGTTCACAACGCGCCCGCTGATGCTCAACGTCCCCTGCGTGACGTCTTCCAGGCCGGCGACCATGCGCAGGGCAGTCGTCTTCCCGCACCCCGAAGGCCCGACGAGGACCATGAACTCACCGTCGGCGACGTCCAAATCGAGCTCGTCGACCGCCTTGAAACCGTTCGGGTAGACCTTGGTTACCTTTTCGAGGGTGATCGGCGCCATCACTTCTCCTTTTCGAGACTCCCCGGAGCGTCGCGAGGTGCACGCAGAAGCGTAATCCGAACTGCTCTGAGTTAGCCGGTCCGGGCGTTGAGGCCGGCAGCTTCGATCCCTTCTACCGCGGCCGCCTCATCGTTCTCCGAGGTGTCCCCGGTGACGCCGACGGCCCCGACGATCTCGGACGCCTCGTCGATCACCAGCACTCCGCCGGGTACGGGGATCAACGCCCCACCGAACGCCGCGGTGACAGCAGCAACGAAATAGGGCTGCTGCTCGGCGCGCGCCATGAGGGCGCGGGACCCGATTCCCATGCCGAGTGCCCCGTAAGCCTTTCCGTGGGCGATCTGGAACCGGAGGTTCGACGCCCCGTCCTCACGATCGAACGCCTTGACATTGCCACCAGCGTCGAGGACGATCACCGCAAGAGGGGCCAATCCCAGCCGATGACCGGCCTCGAGGACCCCCGCGATGATCTGGCGAGCCCGTTCGAGGGCGATCCCGGTCACTTGGCGCCGTCGATCTGCGCCTTGCGCTCGAGGCGGCGGGCGTGCAGGACTGGCTCTGTATAACCCGACGGTTGCTCGACGCCCGTCAGGACCAGGTCGCAGGCGGCCTCAAACGCCGCGCCGTCGAAGGCGGGGGCTATTGGGAGGTACGCGGGGTCATCGGTGTTCTGAGCGTCGACCACCGCGGCCATCCGCCGCAGAGTAGTCAGGACTTGGTCCCGGTCGACGATACCGTGATGCAGCCAGTTGGCTATGTGCTGCGACGAGATCCTGCAGGTGGCCCGGTCCTCCATGAGCGCCACGTCATGAATGTCGGGCACCTTGGAACATCCGACCCCCTGGTCCACCCACCGGACTGCGTAGCCCAGGATCCCCTGAGCGTTGTTCTCCAGTTCTTGGCGGATCTCGTCGTCGCTCCAGCTCGGATCGGCCGATACGGGGATCGAAAGCAGGTCCTCGACCGTCGTCCGAGTTTGCCCGGCAAGGCGCGCCTGCTGCTCGGCGACGTTCACCCGGTGGTAGTGGGTGGCATGCAGTGTCGCCGCCGTCGGTGACGGTACCCAGGCGCAGTTCGCCCCGGCCCGGGGGTGGCCGATCTTCTCCCGCAGCATGTCCGCCATGAGGTCGGGAGCGGCCCACATTCCCTTGCCGATCTGAGCCCGCCCTTTCAGGCCGCAGGCCAAACCGACGTCGACATTGTTGTCCTCGTAGGCCTGCAGCCATCGCTGGGACCTCATTTCCGCCTTGCGGACCATCGGGCCTGCCTGCATGGACGTGTGGATCTCGTCACCGGTACGGTCGAGAAACCCGGTGTTGATGAACGCGATACGCCCGGCGGTGGCCCGGATGCACTCGGTCAGGTTCAGAGTCGTCCGTCGCTCCTCGTCCATAAGGCCGATCTTCACCGTGAGCGGGGGCAGGTCCAGGATCGTTTCGACGAAAGCGAACACCTCGTCCGTGAACGCCACCTCGTCGGCACCGTGCATCTTTGGTTTGACCACGTACACCGAACCGCAGCGGGAATTGATGGCGTCGGTGCCGTGAACCAGATCATGCTTGGCGGCCAGGACCGTCACCAGGGCATCGAGCAGCCCTTCGGGCACCTCACGGCCCTCCCGGTCGAGCACGGCGTTGGTCGTCATGAGGAGTCCGACGTTGCGCACCAGCATGAGGGCTCGGCCGGGCAAGGTGGCCGTGGTGCCGTCCGGGCTCACGATCTTGCGGTCCTCGGCCAGACGCCGGGTGATCGCCCGCCCGCCCTTGGTCACCTGCGCGGACAGGTCACCTTTCATCAACCCCAGCCAGTTGCGGTACACCGCGACCTTGTCGGCCGCGTCCACCGCAGCGACCGAGTCCTCGCAATCCATGATCGACGTCACCGCGGACTCGATCACCACGTCGGCCACGCCGGCCTGGTCATCGCGCCCGACAGGGTGCCCGGTGTCGATGACCAGCTCGATGTGGAGGCCATGGTGACGGAGGAGGATCGAGGACGGAGCGGCCGCTTCGCCCAGGTGACCGGCGAAGCTCGAGGGGTCGGCCAGCTGTGCCGGGCCTTCGGGCAGGTCCGCAACGAGGTTGCCGTCGAGGACGCTGTAGCGGAGCACCTTGGTGTGCGAACCGCCCGCCAGGGGGACCACTTCGTCGAGGAACGAACGAACCCAGGCGATGACCACGGCACCGCGCCCGGGATCGTACGGACCAGGCAGCGGCGGCGACCCAAGGGCATCGGTGCCGTACAGGGCGTCATAAAGCGAGCCCCAGCGGGCGTTGGCCGCGTTGAGGGCGTACCGCGCGTTCATCACCGGGACTACAAGCTGCGGCCCGGCGATCTCCGCGATCTCTGGGTCGACGCCGGTGGTCATGATGTCAAACCTCGGTCCCGGTGTCACCAGGTAACCGATCTCTTGCAAGAAGGCCTTGTAGCTGGCCTCCTCGAAGGGGTGGTCTTGGTGCCACCGATCGATCTGGGCCTGCAACCGGGCTCGCTCGTCGAGCAAAGCGGCGTTGCGAGCCGCGAACCGCTCGACGAGCGAGGCCAGTCCCAGCCAGAAGGACCCTGCATCGGTTCGAGACCCAGGAAGAGCCTCGTCCACCACGAAACGGTGCAGCGCGGCATCGATCCGGAGCCCCTCGACGTCGACGTAGCCTTCCATCATCCCTCTCCTGTTGTGTCTGCGGTGGAGACTCGCCGGACTGCGGGCGGCTCGTCGGGGACCTTACCGCGAAGGGCTTGCCGTTGGCCTTCGAGCCGGTGGTCACGGACCCAAGCCTGCGAGGCCATCTGAACGGCGTCCCAGGGCGAGCCGAGCGGCGGCGTGTAGGAAAGATCGAGCTCGCTCATGGCCTCGACGGTCATGGCGTGGTGGATCGCCGTGGCATAAGTGTCGATGCGCTTGGCCACCTCGGTCCCGCGGCGACCGACGAGTTGGGCGCCAAGGAGGCGTCCGGTCTCCGTGTCGCCCGTCACCCGGCTCGTAATCGGATGGGCCGTGGGGTAATAGGCCTTGTGGTCGTCCGGTGAGCTCTGCGTCGTGGCCGGTGTGTATCCCGCAGCGAGCGCCTCGTGCCCGCGAAGCCCCGTACGGGCAGCGACGACCTCGAAGACCTTCACCACTTGAGTGCCGAGGCTGCCAGCAAATCGAGCTTCTCCGCCGACGGCGTTCTCTCCGGCTACGCGCCCCTGCTTGTGCGCGGTCGTACCGAGAGGCAGGTACGTCGACCCGAGGAGGCGGTGGTGGGTGACGACGCAATCGCCCGCCGCGTATATCTCCGGGAGGCCGGTGCGCATCTGCTCGTCCACTGCGACGGCGCCTCGGATACTCGTCTTAGCCCCGGCGGCCGCAAGGAGTTCTGTGTCGGGACGGACCCCGACGGACACGAGCACGAGGTCGACCGAACGGCTGAAGCCCTCGCCCTCCGGGCCGCTGGCCTCGACTCGGAGCCGGCCGCCTTCGCCAGCCGCCGCACGGCTGACGCGTTTGACGGCCGTGCCGGTCGTCACGTCCACCCCGTGGTCGATGAGCTCGGCGCGAACGAGGGCGCCAAGCTCGGGGTCGACGGTGGGCAGCACCTCTGAGAGCATCTCGACCTGGACCACGCGAAGGCCCCGGAGGCTCAGGCAGTCGGCCATCTCCAGACCGACGTAGCCGGCACCGACGATGAGGGCGCTCTCGGGATGCAGCTGTTCGATGGTGCGTGTGAGGGCGAAGGTGTCGTCCATCGTGTGCAGGAGGTGCACGCCGTCTTCGGCGCCGATTGCACCTGGGCCGTCGATCCCCTTGATGGGCGGCCTGACCGGGACGGCACCGGTGCACACCACGAGGCGGTCATAGGCAAGCGGCGACTCGGTGCCGTCCGGCCGGCGTAACCGTACCCGGTGCTCGTCGACCTCGATCCGGGTGACAACGGTGTCGAGCATGAGGCGCATCCCGGTCGCCTCGAGGTCGGCGACGCTGCGATGGGCGAGGTTGCGCCAATGCGTCACCTCCCCCGAGACGTAGTAGGGGATGCCACAGATGGAGAAGTTCGGATAGGCATCGGCGACGACGACGGTCACCTCGCAGCCTGGGTCGAGCTCGCGGGCACGAATTGCCGCAGAGATGCCGGCGTCGCTTCCTCCGATGGCGATGATGTGCATGACGCTCCCTTCCGTCAGCCCGTCGGGGGAGGTCGGCGACCAACGGGCCGCGATACTGTCCCGTCGCCCTCCTCTCGAGCACTCGGGAGCTGCGGCGGGGAGCCTCGACTGTCATTCTTGGAGCGCGCCGCATCCACCCGGCCGTCGCCGACAAGGTGCGGGGTCACCACCTCGGCCGCCTCTGCGGGGGTGACGCCCGGATAGAGCATCTTGATGACGAGAAACCCGAGCACTCCCCCAGCGATCTCGGCGACTACGTAGCCGGGTGCCGAGCCGGGAGCGATGCCCGCGAACGTGTCGGAGAACATCCGCCCGATCGTGATGGCCGGGTTGGCAAAGCTCGTCGAGCTCGTGAAGAAGTAGCCGGCACCGATGTAGGCGCCGACCGCGGCGGGGGCGGTCCGTCCCCGGCCCGTGCGGGCAAGCGAGAAGATCACGAGCAACAGGCCGAGGGTTGCGACGACCTCTGCCAGCCAGTGCGCACCAGAAGCCCGGTGCTTGGTCGAGAAGGTGACGGCGGCTTTGGAGAACATGAGGTTGGCGACGATGGCGCCGCCGATGCAGCCGGAGACCTGGACAGGAAGGTAGGCGGCTGCGTCCCGCCAGGAGAGACCGCCAAAGGCGGCGTCGACGAACGACACGACAGGATTGAAGTGACCTCCGGAAATGGGCCCGAACATCAAGATGATGGTGAAGAGGCCCGCGGCCGTGACCGCCGCGTTCTCGAACAGTTCGAGTCCGACGTTGCCGGGCGAGAGCTGCGCCGCCGCGATGCCGGAGCCGACGACGACCGCTGCCAAAAAGGCGCTTCCGAGCCCCTCGGCAACGAGCCGTCTCCAGAGGGCGACGCCTTTCATTCAGCCGCTCCGGACGCCTGTGCCGAGCACCCTCAACAGCAGCGGGCGGTAGAGGCGAGGGTTCCCGTGGCCGTGCTAGGAGCCTCGGATGAGATCGACTCGCAGCAACTGCTGTCACCGGCGACACCGGACTCGACCGGTGCGTCGGCGAGCACGGTGTAGACCTCCCATGGCGCTCCGTCGGGGTCGCTTACCCACACCTTGTCCTGGATGGCGTAGCAACACGTTGTCTGTTCCTCCAGCTTGGTCGCAAGGCCCTCTCCCGAGAGCCGGCTCGTGGCCTCCACGACCTCGTCGGGCGACGCGACCTCCACTCCGAGATGGTTGAGAGCACCGGCCACGCCACTCCCCCGTGCGGAGGTGTCTTCGATGAGCACGAGCTTCAGCGGTGGTTCGGCGATTGCGAAGTTGGCATACCCGGGCCGAACCTTGGCCGGCTCTGCGTCAAAGAGCTTCGAGTAGAACGTGATCGCCGCCTCAAGGTCAGAGACGTTCAGGGCAAGCTGCAAACGCGACACTGGGCACCTCCGGTAGATTGACGAGTGTCGATCGAATTCTGCTCTTCATATCGACAGATGTCAATAGGAGGATCCATGCCGGCACCGCTCGCCAAAGCTGAGGACGTGGCGCAGGACGGCTCGCTCTGCTGCCCGCCCCTCACCGAGGCGCCCCTCTCCGCCGCCGACGCCACCGAACTGGCCTCGATCCTTGCGGCTCTCGGAGACCCGGTGAGGCTCCGGCTGCTGTCACTCGTCGCGGCCCAGGACGAGGTCTGCAGCTGCCACCTCGAGGAGCCGCTCGAGCGGAGCCAGCCGACGGTCTCCCATCACACGAAGATCCTCGCCGAAGCCGGGCTCATCGTCGCCGAGCGTCGGGGCAAATGGATGTGGTGGAGGGTCGTCCCCGAGCGGCTCGCCCTCCTACGCAAGCTGCTCGGTGGTGCGTGAGGAGGCTCGCCGGTGCGCGAGAGAGGAACGTGAGGCCATGACGACCGATTCCGACCTACAACGCGAAGAGACACGGCGCCGGTACGCCGAAGCAGCCCGCGACGCGAGCGAGGGACGAGCCGCCTGCGACTGCGGGACGGACAACTGCGTGCACACCGAGGGCGCACGCGGCTGGGCGGCGACGATCTACGAGGCGGGGGCAGTCGAGCAGATGCCCGAAACAGCCGTGCTCGCCAGCCTCGGCTGCGGCAACCCGACCGCTGTCGCCGATCTCCACGAGGGCGAGACGGTGCTCGACCTCGGCTCGGGAGGCGGCCTCGACGTCATTCTCTCGGCCCGGCGAGTTGGCGAGACCGGGACCGTCTACGGGCTCGACATGACCGACGAGATGCTGGCCCTCGCCGAGTCGAATGCCGCCGAAGCAGGTGTGAACAACGTCACCTTCCTCAAGGGCAACATCGAATCCATCCCGCTTCCGGCCGGCGGCGTCGACGTCGTCATCTCCAATTGCGTAATCAACCTCTCGTTGGACAAGCCCGCAGTCTTCGCCGAGATCGTCCGAGTGCTCCGCCCGGGCGGCCGCATCGGCATCAGCGACATCGTGGCCGAGGACGGTCTCGACCCAAAGCAACGCGCCCAGGCCGGCGAGGCTCTCGGCTGTGGCGAAGGGCTCGCGAAGAGCGAATACGTCGCCCTTCTCGAGGCAGCGGGCCTGACCAATGTCGGCGTCGAGTTCACTCACGAGTACGAGACGGCGCGCGGGTTGCACGGAGCGATCGTGCGAGGAGACAAGCCGTTGTGACAGGCGATGCCGACGGTGTCGTGTGAACCGTACCTGTCATCGCGCGATCAAAGTCCGATGCGAGCAGCACAGCGCCGTTCGCCGTGTCGGCGACTGGTGAGCGGATGGATGGGCTACTGACTTGCGGGGTGCCAATACTCGAACCCTCGCTAGCGGGTCACGAGCCTGGCCAGGGCCGCGACAGCTGCGCGGTCGGACCAGCTGAACCGGGACACGCTTCACGTCGATCGATGTGCCCGTGATGCGACTGGCACGGCGCGTCACGGCTGTCGCAGTTGCTGCTTCTCTCGTCGCCTTGGTCGTCTGTGATCTGTCGATAGGCAGCTTTCAGGCATGGTGGGACCGTCGTTCGCTTACGGCCTCAATCGTCTCGAGCTTGCTGGTCCTCGCGGTAACCGCACTGATCGTCGACGAGGTCGTTGCTCGCCGCCAGCGCAAAGAGCGCGCCATGTCAGTCGCCGTCCAGGCGCTCATCGTCTATGGGCAAGGTCGACGAACCTGGAATGCCGTCAAATCGAGCGCGGCTGACGGAAAGGGCAAAGCAAACGGCGCCGGCAGCCCCCTCGACGAGTGGAGAGCTCTCGCCAGCATGCTGCTAACCGCCTCGCCCGCTTTGTTCGAAGATCCGGAGGCTCGGCGGTTCCTGGAGGAGGTGGAGCGATTCTCGGGTTTGATCCTCAGCAGGTTGCACAGGTCGGACGGAACGCTTGCCGACGGCGACCGCAAGCACCTCGAGGCTGAATTCACCAAGGTCGAACAAGCCGTGGTCCCGCTGATGGCGAGGCTGCCGGAGACTGACGAGTCGCTCTTCGAAGGCTCGGGCTGAAGCTCATTTCGGGGCCGGCGCCGGCGCAACAGCGTCGTCAGGTCAGCCATCTCCTGCACGCGGAACTTCTGGATCTTCCCTGAAGGCGTGACAAGGACAACGCCGCAGCTGCTCGCTCTATCCGTACACCACAGTTCCCGGCTCAATGCCCAAGCGCTGACCGACCTGGAGAGCAATGAGCAGCCAGATCCACATCATTCGCCAGGCCTCTATCATGTTCGGGGCAGTGTATTCGGTACGCCTCGGGTCTACTCGCTTTACACCAGGAATCATGGCCACATTCGCGGCAGTGCTCGTCATGCCCCACTCGAACGCGATCGTTATCGGAGGCTTGATGACATAGGGACGGCGTTTTTTAGCTCGGCGCAGCGCGAGCTCCGTCGCCTCCGCGATCATCTCATGCGCGATCTCCGGGTGCAGAAGCACCGCGCTCATCTTGTCGATACCCTCTTTTACGGCGACCGTCGCCAGGTCGTCCCCAAGGACGCGCCTGGCTTCGGTGCATACGGCTTCGTCACCAGCGACCAACGCCACGGGGACACCGAATTCGCCGGCCAAGGCCGCGTTGATCCTGGTTTCCCCCGTGATGTGTCCGTTTATGTAAACGTTCATAACCTCCTTTCCCAAGAGCGTGTGGTCCAAAACACCAGTCTCAGTGCCAGCACAAGAGTGATAGCCGACGAAGAGGGCGGCGTCATAACTCGAGTCCAGCCCCTGCAGCATGCACATGGGCTTACTAAATCCTCTGATGTGCTTGACCCGCTTGTCCAAACGCTCTACGAGGAGGTTTCGCGCTATCCAATGAGAATCGTTGACAAGGACTGACTCGGCTCCCGCAGCAAAGGCGCCCTCTGCCGCCGCGTTGGCGTCGCTGGTCATGAATTCACGACACCTCTGATACTCCAGTCCGTTGGGCAAGACATCGTCCGGATCCGTCACTCCGGAGACGCCCTCCATATCGATCGACACAAAAACCTTCATACCGTTCCTTATTCTGTGAGGGAACGCCGACGTCAACGGCGATCCAAAGTTGGTCCGAACCAAGCTACGGTTGTCGCAGAGCCTTGCTCAGAAGAAAGTATCGACAAACTCGACAATGTGATACTCACGATCGACAAGCGCAAGCGACCTCCATTTGTCAAACGTCGTACAAGGATGCGAGATTCCGAAAACTACCAAATCGCCTACTCCCAGCTCTACTCCTTCCTCGAGCACGAGATGTGCATGCTGGTCGTTGAGCCCTCTTACGTACGAAGTGCCTAGATCCACGTCACCTTCGGGTCCCACCCGCCGGAGTGGCAAGGGTAGGCCCATGTCAAACGACACATCCCGTCGACCTATCCCGATGATTGCGAGGTCACGCTCGGGTCGCGAGAGCACCCTGCCCCATATCTCCATCGCGGGCTTAAACTCCCCAAGCTCCCAACTACGTGACGGACTAGTGGACTTGTACCTGCCGTGATCGTGGGTGAGATAACAACCGCTACGGAGCACGATCGTCACGTCTTCAAAGCTGCGACGAACTGGCGCAAAGGCGCTGACCACGAGATCAAAGTAGGCGCTTCCGCCGGCCGACAGGATCGCTTCTTCCTGAGCCACCAATTGTCTCGCGCAGAGTTCATGTCCAAGTTCCGCGAGATCGCCAAGGTAAGCAACTACCTTAAGTTTCTCCTCCTCCCCACGATCAAACGCCATGAGACCTTCGAATCCGGCTGCTCCCCGAAGGTGAAGTCCTGGCATATTCGCGACAGCCTCAGCGAGTTCGAGCGCGTCTTCCACCTCACGAACGCCGGTTCGACCACCTGGGTAGCCAAGCTCAATCAGTACATCTACATTGGCGGTACCCTTACTCTCTTGCTCCAGCAACCCGGCTCCCGCGAGAGAGTCAACATAAACGATGATTTGCGTATCTGCCACGGTTTTAACGAGCCACTTGAGCGCAAGCGGATCCACGACCTCGTTGGCGATGAGTATTCGGGGGATCCCCGCCCCGACAAAGACAGCGGCCTGGAACGCGTCTGCGACCGTCACACCCCACGCGCCGTGAGCGAGGTGACGCTTAACCAGCTCCGGCGCCATCGTCGTCTTGCCGTGCGGAGCGAGCATGACATCGTGGTCGGCGCACCACCTTTCCATGAGAGCGAGATTCTCTTCTAAGAGGTCCGTGCGTAACGTCGCAAAAGGGGCCATGAGCGCGCCTTCTCGTACCGATGCCTTCTCACTGACCAAACGTTGCCGGGCATTCACTTCCGCGATGGGGAGTCCCTTCGCCATCGGCGAGAAGCTCATCAGTCTCCCCTCCCTCACCCTGAGCTGCACCCAACGATCGGCGAACGGTCGTCGAGCTTGAAGCCCACCTCGTAGTTAGGCATCGAACTCCTTCCTATGACTTAGCTGAGGGCCAAAGCACACGCCCTCTGGGCTTGAGCGCGCTGCTACAACGCCTTGTCCACTTGATCGAGAAATTCGTTCGCGGCCACCATGTACTTGTCGGGCTCCTCAAGGAACGGCATGTGAGCGCTGTTCTCGAACACAACAAGGCGAGCGTTCACCATGTACTCCACCATTGCCGCGCTATATTCTGGTGAACAGTTGTCGTATCGTCCACAGGTCACCAAAATCGGCACCGTTATTTCGGCGAGTCGAGAAACAACGTTGAAATCCTTGAAATTGCCCGTCACAGCGGTCTCGCTCGGGCCCTGCATTTCACGGAAGGACTCCGCTCCGTTCTCTGCAAAGCTCCGCTCCACCGCCTCCGGCCACGGATCCATCCGGCACAGGTGTCGCCTGAAAAAAACCGCCGCCGCACCCTGGTACTCCGGGCAATCCACAAAACCGCTCGCCTCGTGCCTCTCGATGACTTGCTGAACCTCGGTGGGCAATGCGGCCAGCATCTTTTGCAGGTCCCTTATGTACCGCGGCATGTCAAAGGGTCCGCCCGACAGAATAAGACTAGCGACTGGAGGCCGATGATCCAGAACGTACTGGACTGCTAACATCGCGCCCCAGGAACTGCCAAATAGATGAAAGCTGTCGAGCTCGAGCGCGTCGACAACCATTACGAGTTCCTCCACGAATCGGTCGACGGTCCATAGTGCCTTATCGCTCGGTCTGTCCGAACGTCCACAACCAAGCTGGTCATAGAAGATCACGCGCCTGCGATCAGCAAGCTGGCCCAAGGTCTCAAGGTAGTTATGAGTAAATCCAGGGCCACCGTGCAGACAGAGCAGCGGAACACCCTGCTCGCCCAGAATCTGGTACCAGACTCTACCTCCGGGTACATTGACGAAACCTTCCTTGGTCACAACGCTTCCTCCCGTTCGCCGCTGCTTGGTCTGTTAGGAGTTTGACATCTTCATTTCCTAGCCCTCCGGATTTTCGCGCCTCGCCAGCCTTTGAGCGCCACCCCCTGCCGGCTCGCTTGAGGGCGTGAGCCGATCGACTCCCAGCCGTGAAGCATAGAACTGTACGGCTTCGGTGAGGTCCCGACCTCCGAGGCCTGCGTCGCGCATCGCTCCGTAGAGTGTCCTTGCTACATCATTCAAAAGGAGGCGGTCCGTCCCGAGTCCTTGGGCAAAGTCCTTGACCAGGCAATGATCCTTGTATTGGAGGTCCACGCTGAAACCGGGCTCGAAATCCCCGCGCCGAAGTCGCGGAACCAAATAGTCTGTTGACCAATAACTCTTCGCGTCGGTGCCGTCGAAGACTTCGAACAACACCTCCCAGGACACACCAGCGGCGGCGGCCAGCGCACACGCCTCTGCAGCTATGAGGTTATGCAGCCCGGAAACGAGATTACTTATGAGCTTGAGAGTGCTGCCGGCGCCCGACGGGCCAAGGTAGAAGAAGCGCTCTCCCAGAAGTTCTAAGACAGGTAACGCCCGTTCGAACGCCTCGACCCTGCCGCCAACCAGGAATGAGATATTTCTCGCACGGGCGCCGTCCGTTCCCGACCCCCCAGGCGCGCCTCCACTAATCGGAGCATCAACGTACTGAGCGCCGGCCGCCTCAGCAAGTGCGGCCATCCGCCTCGCTGTTTCCGGATCAATTGTGCTCAGATCGATCAACATCACTCCCGGCGGGGGTTGCTTCAGGATACCGTGCTTACCCGTAAGCACACTCTCGACAGCTGCTGGCGACGGCAGCGCAAGAACCACGAACTGACATTTCGCAGCGAGCGCCGACGGTGACTCCACAACCACGGCACCGGTAACCCTGCCGACCTGTGTTCTCCGTTTCTCGTCGACGTCGTACACATACAATGTGGCTACGCTCTCGGCCAAATTGCGCGCGTAGATTTCTCCGATTGCTCCCAATCCTATGAGTCCCAACTCGTCAATCACCGCTCCGCCTCACGGAAGTCACCGGGCTGTCTCACTTCTCTTCGCGGCCACTGGAGGAAGCGGTCCGTTCAGTCTCGCGAAAGGTCGTACGTGACAAGCCACTGCGCCACCACCGACTGACGGCTCTAAGACCGGATCATCAGTCGCACACTTCTCCACCGCGTAGGCGCATCTCGTCCGGAATCGGCAACCGGATGGAATATTCAGCGGCGATGGAACATCTCCGGTGCGCACTTCAGCCGCGCGCTTCTGACCGACCTCAAGTCCGGGCGCCGCATCGATAAGCATTTGCGTGTACGGGTGCTGCGGCCGCTCTAGCACTTCTGCTGTCGGACCGAGCTCCACGATCCGCCCCAGGTACATCGTCGCTACCTGTTCAGCGATGTAGCGCACCACGGGCAGTTGGTGCGCGATTATGACAAGCGTGAGGTTCAGGGAGTCAACCAGCCTGCCGAAAAGATTAAGAATCTGTGCCTGAATCGAAACATCTAGGGCGCTCACCGGCTCATCGGCGATCAATAGTTCTGGCCGGACTGCGAGGGCCCGAGCGATCGCAACTCGCTGCCGCTGGCCTCCGGAGAGCTCCCGGGGATAGCGATTCCCCGCCGATTCCGGTAGCCCAACAAGATCCAGCATTTCCGCAACGTGAGCCTTTATCGTTTGCCTTGACGCCACACCGTGTACGAGCGCCGGCTCCGCGATTGCTCGTCCTACCTTGAGCCGTGGATTTAAAGACGAGTATGGATCTTGGAACACCATCTGGACTGTCCGGCGTACCGCCCGCAACTCGCGACTCGACGCGGCCGCGATATCAACTCCCCCGAAATCGATGCTGCCCGCGTCAGCGCGGATCAGCCCCACTAGGCAACGAGCGAGGGTGGTCTTGCCACATCCCGATTCCCCCACGATCCCTAGGGTCTCAGCTCTCCGTACGGAAAACGACACGCCGTCAACCGCAGTTAAACGAGACCTAGCCTTACGAAGCCGAAGCTGCTCCAGCGCAGTTCGACGCAGGTCAAAGGCTTTCCGCAGTTCTTCCACCTGTAAGACAGTCGTCTCTTCCCCACCACTCATGATGTTCCCTCGTTGGCGTAGGGACAAGCTGTCCACTGGCCCGGGCTAACCTCCACGAGTTTCATATCAACTTCTCGGCACGCCGGGCGGGCCAAGTCGCAGCGTGCCGCAAAGGGACAGCCCTCCGGAAGCTCCCGAAGGTCCGGTGGCTGACCTCGAATCGGAGTGAGTTTCGCTCTTGCGCCATCGAGTCTAGGAAGTGCCTTTAGCAAATCCCTTGTATAAGGATGGCCGGGGCGCTCAAATACGTCGTGGGTCGTGGCACGCTCCACGACGGAGCCGGCGTACATGACGACAACGCGATTACACGTTTCCGCTATCACGCCGAGGTCGTGGGAAACAAGCACGATTGCCATTCCCTCTTCCCGTTGGAGCGCAAGGAGAAGAGAGAGAATCTGCGCCTGCATTGTCACGTCCAAAGCGGTTGTCGGTTCGTCGGCTATCAAGAGCTTTGGTCTGCAGCTAATCGCGATCGCAATCATCACTCGCTGTCGCATCCCCCCGGACAGCTCGTGCGGATACGAATTGAATCGCTGCGACGCAGCCGGTATCCCCACTCGGTCCAGGAGGCTCACACCCTCTGTTCTAGCCTCTGACCTGGACAAATGTCGGTGGCGTCGGAGCGTTTCGGAGATCTGCTTTCCTATTGGGTAAACAGGGTTCAGGCTCGTCATCGGGTCCTGGAAAATCATCCCAATGTCGCGTCCGCGCACTTCGCGGAGCTGCCGCGTACTCATTTGGAGCATCTCTTGCGAGTCGAATACGACCTGCCCGCCAAGTATCATTCCCGGCGGCGCAACGAGGTTCAGGATCGCTCTACAAGTGACGCTCTTCCCAGATCCAGATTCCCCGACGAGTCCCACAGTCTCCCCTCGCCGCACGTCGAACGACACGTGATTGGCAGCGAACACCACGCTACCCTGCCTTGGGAAGGCTGCTACAAGATCCCGCACCTCCAGCAGCGTGGCACCATTACCGGAGCCATCGTCTCTACGCTGAGCGTCCAACACGCTAAGCGCCCCACCCTCCTCTCTCAAATCTACCTCTTAAAGCCCCATGCGAAAACTCTCGCCCAGTCGATCGGCGAGCCCATCTCCGATCAGGCTGACTCCGACTCCAAGAACCACGATGGCAATTCCGGGGAAGGTCGTGATCCACCACGAAAGCAAGATGAAGTTCTCTCCTTCCGCCACCATTGCACCCCACTCAGGAGTAGGCGGTTGCACGCCCAATCCCAAAAACGAGAGAGAGGCAAGCAACAGGATATTCAATACGAAGTCGGCGGTCGAGAATACCACGTTAGGTTTCAACAGATTAGGGATGGCGTGTCGAAGAATGATGCGTCCGCGCGCGAGAATCCCAGCGCTTCCGCCGCGAGCATGAACTGCAACTCTCGCAGGACCAGCATTTCTCCGCGCGTCAGTCGGGCGTAAAGGCTCCAGCCCACTGCAAACACCGCAATGTAGAGCCCGCGGACGCCCGGACCCACGATGGCAAGGATGGCCATAACCAAAACGATCAATGGGAAGGCGATCACGACATCAACAACACGCATGATGAGACGATCAACAGTTCCGCCGAAGTATCCAGCAACTGCCCCTATCAGGACGCCGGCTGTCACAGGTACATAGGTCATGAAGAACGCGATAACAAGGTCCTCTCGCGCTCCGTACATCACACGTGAGAAAACATCTCGACCAAGGTCATCAGTACCCATTAGATGATGCAGCGACGGTTGCAGAAAGGTCGCACTCAAATTTAAAGCGTCTGGACGATACGGTGCCAACACGGGCGCAAACAGCGCAACAAAAACAAACAGAGCCACAACTGCAAGTCCGGAGTACAGGCTTAGGTTACTCCACCGGCGCTCCCTTCGCCCACGGCGAAGGACTCTTCCGACCTGTAGGCCGAATTCGTCCCGCGCCGTCCGTATCCCGACCGCACCAACGGACACTTAGCCGTACCTCACCCTCGGATCGACGAAAGCGTACAAGATGTCAGCCACGAGATTTGCCAGAACGGCGAGCACCCCGAACACCAAAGTCAAGATCTCTATTATGGGGAAGTCCCGGGTGTAGATCGATTGAACGAGAAGCTGTCCCATTCCGGGAATACCAAAAATATCTTCAATGACAACCGTTCCGCCGATCAACCAGCCAATGTTTACCCCCAGAACAGTGATTGTGGCGATCAAGCCGTTCCGAAGCGCGTGCATCCAAATCACGCTTCTCTCCGAAAGGCCCCGGGCACGTGCCGCCTCGATATATTCCGTGTCTAGTACGTCGATGAGGCTTGCCCGCAGCGACCGCACCAGGATAGCTGCCAGGAACAGACCTATGACAATCGCGGGAAGCGTGAGACTTTTGAGGTGCTGAACAAAGTTGATCCCATAGCCCGCTACCGGAAACCAGCCGAGCTGAAGGCTGAACGTTCGTACCAGCAGCAAAGACAGCCAGAACGACGGCATCGCGAAGCCAATGAGTGTCAGGATTCGAATCCCGTGATCTGCAGGGCGATTGCGTCTGAGAGCTGAGACTACACCCAGCGGAAGCGCGAGTACGATCGCAATGAGCGTTCCATAACCGACGAGAAGACAACTCACCACAATTCTTGGTGCGACAACTGACTCAACCGGTCTATCCATAAGGATCGACGTGCCAAAATTCAGGTGGAACAGGCCGCCTAGGAACGAGAAGTACTGTGAGATCAGCGGTCGATCAAGACCAAGCTGGTGGCGCAGAACGATGATTCTTTCCGGATCGACTTTCCCGCCCAACATTATGACCACTGGGTCTCCGGGCACCAGGTGTATCAAAAAAAACGAGATTAATGTTAGCCCTAGTATCGTCAGCGCCGAGTCAATTAGCCTTCGCCTCAGGTATCGCCCTAAGCCCACTTCTCGCCGCTCTCCCCGCTATGTCTCTAGGATAACCAAACCTGGTCCAGGAACCACCAGGATGCGATGTTCGTGTGGAAATTCATCACATTCGAGCGAAGCCCGGTTCGACCGGGCGTGAAGTCGATGGGAACTATCGGAGCTTCGTCCATAGTTTGCTGTTGCAGCAGGTGGTTTGCGGCAATCCGTTCCTTCATAGTTCTGGCGCTGATACACCTTTCATAGAGCTTGGTTGACGCCGCATTTTCGTAGAATGTGAAGAATCCATGAGTGCCATCTCTATCATCGAACTGAAGCTCAGCCAGCTCTTCCGGAGCAGTGCAGTCGATGGTGAATGGCCCTATCATTGCGGCCTGATAGCTACCTCCCGCAAAATCGGTGAAGACGGTGCCCACGTCGTAACTCTGCAGGCTCGTCTTTACGCCAATCGAGCTCCACGCACCTTCTACAATCTGGCCGATCTGCTCCACGGTCGTCGACGGGTAAATAAGAAGGGTCAGATCGAACCCGTGTGGAACGGAAGATGCCTTTATAAGCTGCTTGGCCTTCGCGAGATCGTACGGATACGGCTTCACACTTGAACTCCAGAATGGAGGAACCCTTACCGACATGCTGTTAGCAATGTCCGCGTGACCAAACAGCACCGCCTTAACGATTGCCTCCTTGTTCGTCGCGTAGTTGAGAGCCCTGCGCACAAGGACATCGTTAAGTGGCTTGCGCTTATTGTTGAGCCAAATGGCGTCCAGACCACCTGTTTGCTCAATCTTCACCGTTATACCCGGCGTCTTTCCCAACTGTTCAATCAGAGAATACGGAACGTCGGCAATCGCGTCCACCTCTCCGGATTCCAGCTTGAGGACTCGCGAGGTATCGTCTGGGACGTACGGGAAGTTCACGCCGTCCAGCAGCGGATGCCCCTTTTTCCAATAGTAAGGATTCCGGACTACGTGGGTGAACTGTCCCTTCTGAAACTCCTTCAACATAAATGGACCGGTTCCCACCGGGTGTTGGGCGAATCGGGTCGGATTCGCCAAATAGACACTTTTAGGGGTAATCGACGCCACATAGACATTGAGGAACTCGAGTAACGGAGTGAGAGGGTCGGTCAGGTGGACCCGGACCGTATGGTCATTCAGGGCGACGATCGAGCTAGTCAACGGCTGCCCAATGGCCGAGAACAGGAAGGCATCCCCATCCTTCTTCGGGTTCGCTGCACGGCTCAGCGAGAAGACGACGTCTTCAGCGGTCATCGGAGACCCGTTCGAAAAGCGAACGCCTCTCCTTAAGTTGAAGGTGTAAGTCAGACCATTTGACGAGATGTCCCAAGATTCTGCCAGCCCGGGCTGGATTCCCGTCTGTCCCGGCCGAGGCTGCGCCGTCAGTTGCTCGAAAATCTGATAGTTGATCCACTCCGACCCGTTGTCGGCGAGGAGGACGGGATCAAAGGTCAGGGGTTCCAGATCCCGCGCAAATTGCAATGTGCCACCACGGCGGGGCACGCGGCTGACCGTGGTGAGACCGGTCCCGCTGGCTGTTGACGAGCGCGCCGCGGCAAGCGGTCCCAACATTGCGGCTGCGCCTGCCATCTTCCCGAACTGCCGACGTGAGATCCTCTCTCCCCTGGTCTGAGCTCCCTCGTTAACGGTGTTCATCGCTCGTCCCCCTTCATGTCCCGCATAATCCGACGCTACCATTTATCCTTTGATCCCTTCCGTGTTTTCCGACCTTGTCATCCTTCGTCAAACAAGGCGCAATGCCGCCATTTTGCGAGGTTGCGCCGTGGTCCGTCACGTAGCTCCTTCGCACAGAAGTCCCAACACTCAGGGGCAGCTCAACACTCGTGGGCGCAATATGCTGGTGCTCTGCGATCATCCCAATTCCAATCTCTTCTGCCCCTTGCCTGCCAATAATCAATACTTCATCTCCCGGTCCGGCATCTGGGATGTCGGTCAAATCGACCCTCGTATGCTCAAGCGAAGGCTCACCCAGCGCGCATCTGCGACCTCGAACAAGCACGTGACCGCAATGGAGCCCTTGTAGCCCGTCGCGACGGCCCATCGGAATGATTCCGATCTTGAGTCCTGTTCTTCCTGGAAACGGTAGCTTTTCCCGGAACTCCGAGCGATTACTTTGCTTGACTTGAATGAGGCGACTCGACAGTGACCGAAACGGCGAGCGGAGGTCTAGGTCTACCGTATGAGGACCCTCTGGATGTAATCCGTACAGTATGTGTCCGGGATCGACGGCATTAAGAGTCATAGATCCGGTCATGGCTAACACGGCACTAGACGCGACCATTCGTAACGGCACTCGAATGCCAGCGGCCTCGAGCTCGGATACGACGGCGGAAAACCGGGCGAATTGCCAGTCAGTGTACCTCCACACGTCGTCGTCATCAGTCACATGCATATGTGTGTAGACACCTCGAAGATCGAGGCTTCCAGTAGACTGAACCGCTTGACCCAGAGCAGTGGCCTCTGCCGGAGACGCGCCAAGGCGTTCCAGCCCGACGTCAACCTTGATGAAGCACGGCAACCGCCGCCCTTTGGCTGCGCTGGCGAAAGACTTGGCCGTGACTTCATCGATGATGCTCACTAGCAAATCAAACTCGATTGCTGCGTCTACCAAGTCATTGGTCGGAAGGTTGCCTGCGTAGACAAGGATCGGCCCGGTTATGCCTCTTTCGCGTAGCTCTACAGCGTCCGCCGCATCAGCGACAGCGACCGCATCTGCTCCGGCTTGGAAGACTGCTTTGGCAACAGGAACAAGGCCAAATCCGTACGCGTCAGCTTTGAGTGCTGCGCACATCCACGCCGAACCGCAGACGCGTCGTACCTCGCGTACGTTGTGTTGAACTGCGCTCAAGTCGATCTGAAAGTAGTTCGGCCGGCGCAGCTCCGCGGAAGGAGTCCAACCGCCAGATCGCGAATCGGGGATTTCTCGTTTCAAGCCCAATGTCCCCCAGGCGCTGCAAACGAAGGCTGTGCGCCCCAGCTACGGCATCAACCTGGTCGGCAGCGCACTCGAGGCGATGTTAACACGACTGTCAAGCCACATGCAATACTATTGAAGGCGCTTGAAGTGGACACCGACAGGGGGCGACCCTACCAAGGGCAGCCCCAGGAAAAACTACCTACAAGCCTATGGTCACCGAACGAAACTCAATCGAAGAGTCCGATGACGAAGAGCGTCGCTCACTCGGCAACCAGATTCGCACTGTTCGCAAGACCGTTGGGATGACTGTGGAAGCGCTAGCGACGGCAGCGCGAATCTCCCCCAGCCTAGTTTCCCAAGTGGAGCGAGGTCTTGCTAGTCCCTCGATCACAACCTTACGAAGAGTCGCTAAATGTCTCGGCATTCCCGTCGCCTCCCTTTTCGTTACTCAAGTCTCGGGTCCTACGGCTTCCCCCAGCCTTACCGACCCGCCCTGCGTCGTCCGACGCAGCGAGCGCAAAGGCCTCCGTCTCCCGCGGTCACGCGTGCGCTACGAGTTGCTAACCCCCAACCTCAATCGTCAAATCGAGTTCCTGTGGATCGAGTACGAGCCGGGCTCGGCCGACCGCCCGGAGCCCGTGGGTCATCCCGGCGAAGAAAACGTTCTTTGCCTAAAAGGAACGATTTCCATCGTCATCGACGGACAATGGATCGTGCTAGAAGCCGGTGACAGTATTTCTTTTGATTCTGCGCGCCCTCACCAGGTCCTGAACTCGTCGCCCGAGCAGGCAATCATCGTCGCCGCGATCACCCCACCATCGTTTTGACGCACGCGATCGGTGTCATCAGACCCTGTGCTCCGGGAGGGAACGCACGACTCGCATCGCGCGCGAGTACGTGCGAGGCGGCCCGCTGAGTCCACCCCATCAAGAACTCGCCTGCTCCTAAAGAACCTCCGCCGGTGTTTGTGATCACCAGTTCCTTAGGGAATCGATCGGCCAAATGTCCACTAGCTCATCACCGGCGACGCAATGGTATACCGAGTACATAGTGATCGTCTGAAAACAACGAGGCGGCAGGATTTCGAAGGTTGCGCCTATTGGAAGACGATCTTCGGCGTTGGCAAAATCGATCCGACCTAGGTCGTCCCCTACAATAGAGTAACGTGCATTGAGCGGCGCACCGTCTACCAGTCTGTGATTCAGGAAACCGAAAGCCCCATCGATTTCCTTTACACCAACATCGGTAATGACAAATCCGGCTTGGGCAGCGCTAACGACTGTTCCTCGGACGGTTAGCGCCGGTTGGAAAGGATGCGCGTCGTCTCGACGCATGGCGGTATCCATGTAATATCCATCCATGAATATGTAGGTTCCGACCTGTATCTCAGTGAATATCCCTGCTTCGGGGTCAATGTCGTGACTTCCCGTGCCGCCACCGGACACGATGGAAGGATGGATACCCTCATCGTCGAACCGCGCGACCATCTCGGAAAGCTCGCGAAGACGCCGAAGCAAGACTGAGCGACGGGCGTCATAGTCGGGGTCAGAGAGGCCCAAGCCATTGTAAGCCTGTATTCCGACGAACTCGAGTCCTTCGGTCTCCTGGATACGACGAGCCGAGCGCGATGGCGAGGGCGACGTCAGAGAGGCCCGTACGTCCTCCTCCCAACTCCAGATCGACGAGGACTTGAAGAGCATGGCCGCATTGGCGACTGAGAAAGCCGAGTTGGTCGACATTATTTAGGTCATCCACTACTACCATGAGGCCCTCTGCACGGGTATTCAGAGCCACCAGCCGTTGCAGTTTGGGTTCGGAGACGACCGACGTGAACAGCATCACGCCTGGAATCCCCCCGGCGACCATTGTTTCGGCTTCCGCAAGCGTCGCGCAGCATATCCCGACGGCACCCGCGGCTATCTGACGGCGGGCTATCTCTACCGACTTATGGATCTTGGCGCACGGTCGGACCTGGTAGCCTCTCAGCTCAGCGTGTTTCGCCATTGAGCGAATATTTGCGTCAAGCCGATCGAGGTCCAGGACCAGGGCTGGCGTGCCGAGCGCGGTCCTCGAACCGGGCCGTCCGACGAGACTGGCATTCGGCCCCCTCAAGTCTTCCTCGCTCATCAACGGCGATCCGGCGCGCATAGCATGCGTCGCAGCCTAGTTGTTGTCGTTCCGGCTGGTCGCTGGCTAGACGCAGAGCCTCCGCGGAGGTCATCGACCGCCTTGCCCACTCTTTTGGGCTTCCCGGGCTGGGCCGGAGCAAGCGAGCCGAGTTGCGGCCCACTTCGTGCACTTGCTGGCTGAGTTGGATGGAACCCAGGAAACCCATAGTCCTGGCTCGGGCCGTGGTGGCCGCGGCGCCGAGATAAGCCACATCGCATACGCGGCAGGGTGGGAGGTGCCGACCAGGCGAGCCGATCGATCATGCTGCGTCCGCGAATGATACGAAGGAGGTCATGACGGCGGGCCACCCGTTGCTGTACGTGTCGCGCACACGCTCAGCAAGGGGCCCCAGCCGTTCCCAGGCCTGAACGCCATGGCTACGTTCGTTTTTAGGCTCATCAGCCCGCGGCCCACCTTTCGCGCGACATGAGCGGCCAGGAACGAGACATCATGGCTCGGCACGCCGCTCACTGGAAGCCTTACCTCGACTCGGGACAAATGGTCGCATTCGGACCGATCGTCGACAGCACAGGTTCCTGGGCCTAGGAGTCGTCGAAGCCGACGCCGAGCAACAGCTGCGCTCGCACGCCGACAAGGACCCGGGCGTGACCACGGGGACCACGGGGACCGCGAGGATCGAGCTCGGCGAAATGCTGTTCGGATTCGTCCGTGGCCGATGAACAGCTGAGGTGGCGCAATCTGTCAGCCTCGTGCGTGGGGCAAAACGCCCGCCGCGCCGACCTCTATCACTCGCGTTCCGTGATCTCCGGCTTCCATGGCGCGCCGTCCTTGCCAGGCAGGCCGACCGTACCGAAACGCTCCCTCACATCTGCCAGCTGCTCATCTGTCGCGTCCGGTCCGAGTCTTCCCATCTCGAGGAACATCTCCTCGTTGCCCGACGGCGAACAGACGAAGAGAACACGCCCACCGGTCGATGTGGTGAAGGCGTGATGGCTCGCCTTGGGCACGACAACGAGCGTTCCTGGACCGCCGGAAAAGGTTGCGTCCCCAACGCGGAAGTCATACTTTCCCGCGAGCACGTAGGCGACCTTCGCGAACCCGAGGTGAGCGTGCGGCGGGTTCTCTGCAATCTTGTCGTGGATGAAAATGAACGCGCCGAGCGCACCGTCCATGTCGGCGCCGTGGACGAGCACCTCGAGCCAGTGGGGGGCAGAGTCCACACGGTATCCCTCCCCGGTCCGCACCACCCACCCATCGGTTCCCCAGTCGCTCATCGTCACCCTCCCGAGACAAGCCAACCTGTTCCCATTTTCTGGTCTGATATGAACGGGGCAAGATCGGCGGAACCCGAGCTCCAACTCGGAAGTGTCCGGGTATATCTTGTCACTCGTTTCCGAATGTTCGTTCTCCCACTCGTGCTCGCCATGACCTGTCGAACCCGAAAAGCGCAGATCGACGACGGGTCTCTGGCGCAGGCGGCGACGAGGCCCCTCCGGCACGGAACGCGGGATGCGCGAAGCGCCGGGACGGAGGCACGTCGTCTCTTGATCGGGTAGAGATAGAGCATGGCTTTGGTTCGGGCACTGGCTGCTGCGCTCGGTGGCGTGATCGTGATCTTTACCGGATGGAGCGTAATAGGCGCGCTCGTCGTGCCCCGCCGCGTCCGAAGCGCCTTGACCAGGTTCGTGTCGGTGTCCATGCGTCGAAGCTTCCAGCTCGTCGTCGATCGCTGCGCGAGTTATGCGGGCCGCGATCGGGTGCTCGCGGCTCAGGCCCCCCTGGCTCTGATCGCGCAGATAGTCGTTTGGCTGGCGTGCTTCGAGCTTGGCTTCGGTCTCTTGCTCTGGCCCTTTGTGAGCTCCGGAGGTCTGGCCGCGGCGCTAGTCCAGGCTGGCTCTTCGCTCTGCACTCTTGGCTATGTTGCGCCACGCACGCGGGGCCCAGCGGCCCTAGATGACCTGGCCGCCCTGGCGGGCCTCGGAACGGTAGCCCTCCAGATCGGTTACCTGCCCGCCCTTTATGGCGCCTTCAACCGGCGCGAAACCCTCGTCGCGATGCTCGAATCCCGAGCGAGCGTCCCTTCGTGGGGTCCTGAGTTGTTGGCCCGAACCCATTACGGAATGGGGACCGGTGTCTCCGGCGTGGACGAGCTGCCCGAGCTCTTCGAAAAGTGGGAAAACTGGTCGGCGGACGTCTCCGAGAGCCACTCCACATACCCAGCGCTCACGGCCTTTCGCTCGCCGAACCCGCTCGCGTCCTGGATCACAGCCCAGCTAGCTGTCCTTGATGCCGCCGCGTTGTACCTTTCGCTGCTTGCCGAGCCCCGGGGCGCCATCTCCGCCCGACTATGCCTGCGCGGTGGCTTCACGTGCCTACGGACAGTGGCGCGAGCCATGGGCTTCTCGGTCGCCGACGAGGCCGACCCAGACCAAGGTATCGACCTCACCTACGACGAGTTCGCGCAGTCCGTCGCAAGACTACGTGCGGTCGATTTCCCGATCACCCGCCCTCCGGAGGACGCGTGGCCTGAATTCGTTGGTTGGCGCGTCAACTACGAGGCGGCGGCCTACGCCATTGCCTACCGCGTGAACGCCCCACCGGCGCTGTGGTCCGGTCCCCGGCGCTGGCCCGCTGCGCCGATCCCGCCGGTCCGGCCTCAAACCCGTCGCGTCACCGAGAAGTCTCCGCTCGCGTCGGCGGACGCGTCGGGCCATGTCAACGGTGATGCCTCATCGGCGTCCGAAATCCCAGACGAAGGGCCATGACATCTACTCTTTGGGTCCCCCAACGCTGGGAGGGTTGCGGTGCCGCAGCCGTCGACCATCACGTTCATGCGAAGCGGCGCGGCGCACGCTGGTCGGCGGGAATGATGCCGAGCCTGCCCCGCTGGTAGTCCTCGATCGCCTACAACGGCTTCGACTCGCAACTCAGCGGTCATATCGAGAGCGCTTCCGCCACCGATCGACCTGTTGACGTCGACCCGTTTCGGGCGAAGACGCTCACCGCCTCAAAACGGGGAGCCTTCTGACAATGCCGCCACTTAATCCGCAGTTAGGAGCGAATCGTCCGGATGCGCCGATCAGGCTGAAGCAGCTTGTTCGCGATTTGGGTGCGAGACTTGATTTCGAGTTTGCGATAGACCTTCCAGAGGTGGTACTCGACGGTCGCCGAGCTTATGAACATCTGCTCAGCTATCGCCTGGTTGCTGGAACCCTGGGCAGCGAGCGTGGCGATACGAGCCTCCTGGGGAGTTAGGCCAAGTCGACTATCGACTTCGCGCTTTCGAACGGGCTCTCCGGTCGCGCGCAATTCTGCGGCAGCACGATCGGCGAACCCGTTCATGCCGAATTCGAGGAAGAGCTCATGGGCTCCGCGCAGCTGATCGCGAGCGTCTCGCTGCCGGCGCTGACGCCGAAGCCACTCTCCATAAAGAAGCCGGGTACGCGCGACCTCGAACCGCAACCGCGTTGGGACGAGTCGCTCGATTGCTTCGAGGTAGAGGGCTTCAGCTTCCTCGTTGTCAGCGAACAACGCTCGACTCCGTGCATGAGTTGCGAGAGCCCAGTCCGTTCCGCTCGCCTCGGTACGTTCCATTAGCTGCTCGAGGACAGGCTTGGCTTGCTCTGATTTACCCGTGCGGCTGGCTGCTTCGATCAGCTCCGCCGCTGCCCACCCCGAATACACGAGATCATTGGGATCCTTGAGCGCCTCCATCGCGGCGGAAAATGCGTTCTCGTACTGGCCGAGGACATTGCACAGAAGAGCCGTCGCGCACGAGGCCACCGCCAATGCCAACCCTTCGCCCCGTTCCGCTGAGTCCTTCGTGATGGCGTCGATGATCTTGCGCGCCTCAGGTTCTTCCCCGCGGAAGACCGAAACGAGCAGCGAGGCATTGCGAAAACGCTGGCTCTCCGATGCGGCCGCCACGTTCTGCGCCTGATCCACGAGGAATTCGGCCTCGGCTACTCTCCCTGCAAAGAGACACGGCCCCGCCCGAATGTTCAGCGTGATCGGGAGCAGCGATAGGGCGCCGAGGTCGCGAGCGAGTTGCTCCTGTCGCGCGGTGAGGGCGTCCCATGAGTCGTAGTCCCACATGACACCAGCCGCACTTCCGGCTACCCATCCCCACCGCAGCAGGTCCTGGACCGGTACGTCCTCCGAGCGAAACGCGATCATCGCTCGCTTCAGGACGGCGGTCCCGGACTGGTAGCTGTCGGTCGTCAACAGCGCCAGACCCTCAAGCAACAGCTCGGATGCCTGAACTGGTTCATCTGACCGTGGTGCCGCAAGCGCCGCTCTCGCCACCACCTGCGCGCTCGCATCCCCCGCGAGCCGCCCGGCAAACAAGGCAGCGGTAAGTGCGTCGAGGTAGGTCTCACGCGCAAGTCTTAAGTCGACGTGCTCAAGCCGAGAGGCCGCCTTCAACATGAGCGGCGCGGCGTCGTTGCCTCGATTGCCTGCGAAGGCGACCCGACCGCGAAGGACATCCAGTTGCGCGCGCTGGACCTCGTCCAAGGGCCCGCTCTCTGCTATAGCGGCGAGTCCCAAAGCGGAGTTCAAAGCTCCAGCAACGCGCTTCGCCTCGGCAGCTCGGAGTGCTCGGTCTGATCGACGTGCCGGTTCCATAGTCAGCGCAACCGATCGCTCCAAGAATGCGGCGGCGGCGGCGAAACCGCCGCGCGCCTGCGCCGCCGTTGCGGAACGTTCAAGGTCGGCAGCGACCTCTTCGTCTGGCATTAACGTCGCCTGCGAACGGTGCCACGCGCGACGGTCTGGGGCGACCTCTGGATCGGTCGCCTCCGCGAGTGCGCGGTGAACCTCGCGCCGCTCATTTGGGTCGGCCGATCCATATACCGCCGAGCGAACAAGCGGATGGCGGAACGTCACAGCTCCATCGACCGTCAGCAAGTCTTCAGACTCTACGATCTCGGCGGCCTTCTCAGAGATCCCAAGCCGTCGAGCAGCGTTCCAAAGAAGCGCTGAGTCGCCGAGTGGCTCCGCAGCCGCCACAAGCAGGAGTCGCTGCGCGTCGCGCGGGAGTGCCGCGAGTCGCCGCTTGAAACTTTGCTCAATCCGTGCGGACACTGGTAGCGCTCCTGGCAGGCCGAAGCCACCGGCGAGCTGGTCGTTGGTGAGTCCACGTGGAAGTTCGACGAGTGCAAGGGGGTTGCCCGCTGTCTCGGCAACGATCCGTTCGAGCACCGACTGGTCAAGTCGAGCGGGCAGAGCGGACTTGAGAAGCGCTAGTGCGTCCCTACTGCCCAGCGGGCCGACGGGGAGAAATGGGAAGCGACCCAAGTCGCTGCCCACTTCGCGCGTTCCAAATATCAGCGCTATCGGCTCTGCGAGCAGACGGCGAGCGACGAACGCGAGTGCTGTGGCCGATGCCTCATCCAGCCAATGCGCGTCGTCTACTACGCACAGGAGCGGCTGCTTGTCAGCGGCTTCCCACATGAGGCCCAGCGTCGCGAGACCGACGAGCAGAGGGCTGGGCGCGTGTCCGGTGCTCGTGCCGAAAGCGACACCGAGTGCGTCACGCTGCGGACCGGGAAGTCCCGTGGCGAACTCGAGGATGGGCGAGCAGAAAACCTGGAGTGCCGCGTAGTCGAGGTCTCCCTCTCCCTCGACGCCCGACGTCCGAACGACACGGAAGCCCTCGCCTGTTTGGACTGCGTAGGCGAGGAGCGCGGTCTTGCCGACGCCAGCGTCGCCGTGCACGACAAGCACAGAGCTCTCTCTGCCCTTCGCGTCGTCCAGCACGCGATCGAGCACCGCCTCCTCGCGTTGCCGGCCAATCAGCCTTCGAGCGTCCCCCGAACTTCGAAACATGCTCGCAACCTTAGGGACAACTTGCGCAGCGCACTCAGCGAAGTGATATTCGCACCGAATATGCCCAGGTCAGCGACTTGCGCATCGTGTGGCGCGATACCACGATCCGAGGCTCCGAAGCAGAAAAAATCCCGTGACCTGCGGTTTTGGAGATCGCTCTACCCGGTTCAGATCGATCGCGGCAACGCTGGGCGCGGTCTCCGTTCAAGTTTGAGACGACATCAGCGAGTGCGAGTGCGGAACTCCGTCCAGGCGTCCAGCGCTTCAGCGGCATCCATCGCAGCCACCACGTGGCGCTGGAATCCAGCGGTCAATCGGCCTCCTTCCGGCGCGCCCTCTCCTCGTCAAGCTGGTCGCCGGACTCAGTCTTCGTCGGGAAGGGCGCCGAGCTCCTCGCGCGAAAGCCCGAACGCACCGAGTATCTCGTCGAACGCGACGCGCTCGCCAGAGTCAGTCGCCAGGCGGGACAGAACGAGCGCAAGGAACGAAACTGCTCGCGAAGCCGCTGTTCAGGATCCCTGATGCACGACCAGCACCGAGGATGCCGCGTGTGCAACCACGGGAGCGGCCACGCTGCCGAGCAGGTGCCCCACAAGACCGCTGTGGCGGTGAGAACCGAGCACGATCAAGCTCGCTCCGTGCGCCTGGGCGGTCTCGACGATTCCCCGCCAGGTCGGCACGGCTTCAACTGCCAGACTCCTCGCCCGGAACCCTTCCTTCTGTGCCAGCGACGCTCCGTACGCGGCGGTCTCCTCCGCAACCCTCCGCACTTCCGCCGCTACGTCGGCGTCGAAGTGCCGCTTGCTGATCGGCTCGAACCCGACTTCAGCCGGTTGCCATACGCAAAGGACGAGCGCCTCCCGCCTTGTCGCGATCTCGCGCGCCGCCTGCTCGATCGCGCGTCCGGCGAGCGCTGAGCCGTCGTAGGCGAAGAGGACCGGGCGGGCGGCCGCCGTCGCACCAACTTCAATCATGGCGATGTCAGTCGACGCTCTCAGCCAGTGCGCCCGCCATGGCCAGGACCCTACTTTCGGGCGAACTCCGGCGAACTTTTGCCAGTAGTGGTGGCGACTCCCACGCGGGGTCGAGCCCATCGAGGAAGCGATCGAGATCGGGGGTCTGGGGACGCGCACCGCTTAGCAGGTAGATGACGACCCCGATGATCGCGCCACCGACGGCGAGACCGAGTCCGATCCACAACGCGATGGCGGTGCCGGCATCGAGACCACCACCGGTTGCTACGGCAAAGTGGACGAAGATCGGAGCGACCATAAACGCCGCCACCGCCCGGAAGAGTTCGACGATCGCGAAGACCCGCTGGAGATTGGCGGCAGGCAGGGAGAAGCCGGCGACGAACAACGCCGGCGCGACGGTGGCACCGAGCCCGATCCCTGTGAGGCCCGAACCGAGAAGGGTCATCGCCTGGCTCGACGGAACCGAGATCCGGAAGATCGCGATCCCGGCCGCAAGAACGGCCATTCCGACGAGTGGGAGGTAGTGCATCGCACGCCTGCGGATGACGAGTCCGAGCGCAATCGCCGAGAGCACGGCGCCGCCCACTTCGGGCAGGTAAAGGAGTCCTATGTGTAACGGGCTGTATCGCGCCTCGAGAACTCCGGCAGTGAGCGCGGTCGCAGAGACCGACGCCGCAGCAGCGAACAGCGCGACGACGATACCGGCGACGGGGATCGAGCTGGTGATCATCGTCCGGATTGTCAGCAGCGGCCGTTTTGCACGGAACTGGTAGACGACGAGGATGATGATCAGCGCCAAACCGCCGAGCAGCGGCACGATCGTCTCGCCAGTGAGGAACGCGTGGCTCGTGAGTTCGGAAGCACCGAAGAAGGCCGCCACACAGCCGACCGCGGCAAGACCGATCGCAGGCAGGTCGCGCGGTGAGTCGGGATTGGCCGCCGGCGCGTCATCGAACGTCAACACGGCGAGGATGAGCGCTACCAGTGCGATCCCCGCGACGATCCAGAACAGCGGTCGCCACGCGTTCGACTCCGCCTGAATGCCGCCGACGAGCGGGCCGAGCGCGACCGCCCCAAAAATGCACATGTTCATGATCACGGCGGTGTCACGGAGCTTGTTCGCGGGGTAGCCGATCGCCAGGGGCGGGACTGCCGCGATCAACAGCAGGCTGGTGCACAGCCCCTGGATGACGTGGCCGACGATGAACATGCCCGCATCGGTCGCGGCCGCGGTGAGCACCGACCCGATGACGAGCAGGACCGCGTACCCGATCAGCATCCGTCGCTGCGGGAGGTGCTGGGCGAACTGAACCGCCAGCACAGTGCCGAGCGCATATGCGGCATTGGCCAGGCCCGAGCCGAGGCTCATCGTCTGCGCAGACATGTGGAGCTGTTTGCTGATGATCGGCGTCAACGGGCCAAGCGCAGCGGACAGCGCCAAATAGGGGATCAGCGCGAACATCACCATCGTCGCGACTGCCGAGTACCGGCCAGCGAGTGGACCTCGGATCATCAGTCCTGCCGGTTGACGTTCGGATTGACCGAGCGGCGCTGCAGTTCGGGCGCACTGCCCGGTCGTAGGGGTCGTCGCGAGGACCAGAGGGCAGCTCCTGTGAGTCCGTCAGCGGACAGACGAGCCGTTCGGTACGGGCATCCTTATTCGGCTGAACGATCCCGGCCTGGCGAGGGGCATTGACAAGCACCTTTCCGCTGGTATCCAATGGGAAACGGAAGCTTCCTCCGTTTACTATACGGAGGATCCCTCCGGATTGCAACCACGATGTCGGGCGGGTCGGCAGGGGGTGTCGGCGTGACTCGCGGGTGCCTCGACTGGCGTCGTTCTGGCGCCCGCGACCCGGAGGTGTGGGCGCGTCGCGACGCTGACGCAGGCTGAGTGACAGGGGATGCTCGCTAGGTCGGCAATTGCCGAGTTCGGTCCGGTAGCGCCGCCGAATCTGCCAGAACATCGCGCCCCGAGGCCGTCCTCGCCGGTACAAGGCCGACCGAGTCTGCTTAGAAGATAAAGGGCACGAGCATCTTGGTCGAGCGCTTGTACACAGGGTAGGTGTCTGGGAACTGCTCGGTCATGAAGCGCTCCTCGACAGTCGCGCTGTAGACGAAGTAGACCCCGGCCAGGACCACGGCGATCAGCCACAGCCAGCTGAGCGCTACCGCGGTGCCGACACCGGCGAGGAGGATGCCCGAGTAGATCGGGTGGCGGACCAGGTGATAGGGGCCGCTTGTCACCAGCTCCGGATCGTCCTTCTGCGTCATCGGGGTGCCCCAGTTGCGCCCGATGTGCACGCGTGCCCAGATCGCGAACCCCAACCCTAGAGGCAAGAGGACGAGCCCGAAGCTAGCGCGCCACGGATCGGTGTTGAGGCCGTGGCCCCGAAGGGCTCCCAAGCGGATCAAGAGGATCACGGCGACAACGATCACCGCCCTGATGGGCAGCTCGCGGGACCACGGGACGCGCCCCGTCTTCATAGAAAATGCTGCCACGAGCCAGTACAGCCAGAACACCGCCCATCCGACGGCAAAGACGAGCTCGACCCCTCTCATCGTGACTCAGACTGCCACAGTGCCTGGTTTCCTTGATGAGAGCCGGACCGATGAGCTCCGGTCCGTGGCTTCGTCATACTTGACACGAACCCTTCACTGAAAACCTGAACGAAGGAGCACCAGATGACGACCAACGTACCGGGAGGCGGCCGCGTCCTGGGCAGCCTGCGATCGGCAGACGGCAAGGGCATCGTGCGCGTCGAAGACCGCTTCGACACCGATATCGACGACCTTTGGTCAGCACTCACCGATCCCAGCCGCCTGGCCCACTGGTACGGCCAAGTAGAGGGCGACCTCCGCCCCGGCGGAGAGTTCCGCCTATACCTCGAATCCGATGGTTGGGACGGCACCGGGCGCGTGGAAGCGTGCGAGTCCCCACGGCGGTTGCTGGTGACGACCAGGGAGTCGGACGAGTCTTGGCGGAAGGGTCGCGGTGCGGCGCCGTTCGACGAGGCCATTGAGGCCACGCTGACCGCTGACGGCGACCAGACCACCTTGGTCATCGAGATCCGGGGCCTGCCTCTGGACAAGATCGCCTTCTACGGGGCCGGCTGGCAGATCCACGCTGAGAATCTCGGCGCCTACCTCGCGGGGCGTGAGCGCGACGACAGCGAGAAGCGGTGGGACGAGCTTGTGCCCTCGTATCAGGACCTAGCGGCCGATATCGGCTAATACGGCAGCACGGCCGCTCCAGAAGCGACTGGGACATATGGCAGGAGGATTTTAGGAATTGCTAGAGGCCGCGCTCGTTGAGGCCAATTGGTGAGTTTGCGCGTCGTATTCGGATGTGAACAAGTAGGCCACAGCGAGGCTTCGATATGGTCGCCAGCGCTCCGCCAGTTGGTTCAACTCCAGCTCCGTCGGGGCGTGGTCCAAACCGTACGCTCGCTGGACTGCGCGCCGCAGTGCAACGTCGCCAGGCAGGAACACGTCGGGCCGGTCGAGAGCTATCAGAAGGAATCCGTGCGCCGTCCATGGCCCGACGCCAGGTACGTTGGTCAGCACAGTTTCGACCTCGTCGTCGCTCATCTCACTCAACGCCTCTTCGCTGAGACGCCCGTCCACAAACCGTTCAGCGACAGCCCGCAACGTCGCGGCCTTCCGTGCCGACATGTCGCTCCCACGAAGCATTTGTGCATCTGCGCTCAGGAGCTCAGTCGGTGAGGGCAACCGCCCCCCGAAGTTCTCCACGAGCCGCGACAGGATGGCTCGTGTTGCCGCGACCGAAAGCTGTTGACCCAGAACCTGGAAGACAAGCGTGCCGAACGCGTCCAGTGGCGGCAACTCGTCCAGCCATGCCCGCGGGCGGAAATCCGGATAGGCGCGGATGAGGCGCGCCATGACTGGGCGGTTTCGCGAAGGAAGTGCTTTGCCTTGGGGTCGGCGCGTGCGGCGGTAGCAATCTTCGGCTCCATTTTTTCTCAGTCCATTCCCATCGGGTGAGGTCTCGAAAATGGGCCATCCGACCGGCCGGTCACGCCGAACGCATGGTGGGTGACACAGGCGCCAAGAGTGCCGTCGTACGCGTTCATGACCGCGCCAGACTCGCCAACAGGGCTAGAAGCTGTCTGAAGCATGTGCAGGCCGCCAGACTCGTTCAACCTTTCCCGTGCCCGTTGCGCTGATGAGAAGTCGGGAAGCAAAAAGGACTGCGACAGTTTCTTGTCCGCGCCGCAGGTCGGGGGTGTGGGACTAACGGGTCACGGCGCTTCCAGCCGCCCCGGCGTAGATCTCCACCGCTCGCCAGCAGTACCAGGCCGCGACCGACCGATACGGGCGCAAGGGCTCGCCCAGGGCGGACAGCTGCTTCGGCGTCGGCATCGGAACGCCCCACGCCAACGCGTAGCCCTTCCGGACGGCCAGATCGCCCGTGGGCCACACATCCATGCGGCGGAGCTCAAAAAGAAGGAACATATGAGCCGTCCACTCCCCGACGCCCCGTACTGCCGTCAACCGGGTGATCACCTCGTCATCAGGCTGGCGCGCCAGCCGGTGCGGCTCGAGGATGACGGTGCCGTCGACGACCTTGGTCGCCAAGTCGCGAAGAGATGCCGTCTTGTTAGCGGAGAGGCCGGCGGTCCGCATCTGCTCGTCGGTTAGCGCGAGCACCGCCTCCGGCTCGACCCGCCCGTCCAGGCTGCTGATTAGGCGACCGTGGATTGCCGCGGCGGCCCGACCAGCCAGCTGCTGGTACACGATCGACTGCACGAGCGAGGCGAAATGCATGTCCTGAGGCTTGCTGATCCGCATTGGGCCCGCCGGCGCCAGTAGGGAGGCCATCACCGGGTCGCGCTCCGCCAGGACCGCGGCCGCCGCGGGGTAACTCGTTCGCGGACTCATCGGTACCGACTCTGTGGGTTAAGGGTGCGCCTGGCGGCCGGTAGGTCGAGGATTGCGCGGAGACAATGGTGAGACAGAAAATCTTTGCGTCCCGAAGCGAGGAGTATTTGGTCTAGATCGCCTCCTCGGGCAGGATGCTCCTTTCGTGGTCGCCGCCGTACTTGCCTCGCTCGATTATCCCCGTAGCCGTCGAGGGCCACTCGAACCTCCGCGCTGACCCCGTCGCCGTAGTCGAACAGATCAAACGCAGGAAGCATCGAGTCGCGGTCCTTCGTGCGGAACATGGACTTGATGTCCCGCTCGAAGCTGAGCTCGCTGCCTTCGCTTGGTGATGCCATGTCACTACCTCCTTGTCAATGAGAGCGGGGCCACTCTTGGGCAGTACGAACTCGTCGATGGGTCGAATCAGGCAGCACCGATGGCGGCCGCCGGCACTCCAGCGCGAGCAGCGCAGAGGTGCGTGCGCAAATCGCGCGCGACCTTCTCTGCGATCGCCAGGCATGTCAGCATCGTGACGTTGGATGGTGGCGTCGGCATGATCGACGCGTCGGCCACGCTCAGGCTGGAAACGCCTCGCACGGCACCGGTCGCGTCCACGACGGCCCGCGGATCGTTGCGCGGGCCCATGCGCACGGTACCGTTGGCGTGGTTATAGAAGCTCACGCCTGCCTTCAGAATCGGTGTGAGCGTGTCCGCGTCGTCGCTGACAGCGTCGCCTGGGAACAGCTCGCCCTCGTGGAGCGAGGCGAGCGGCTCGGTGCGGGCCAGCCTGCGTGCCAAGCGGATCCCTTCGACCATCGAAGCGACGTCCCACGGGTCAGCGAGCAGGTTGACGTCGATCCGCGGCGGAACACGGGGGTCCGGCGAGACGACCGTCACTCGCCCACGTGACCGCGGCTTGAGGAGCCCCACGTTGATCTCGAACGCGACGCCGGTGGGGCTCATCTCGCCTGGGGCGAATGTGGTCGGGAATACGTGCAGCCACGGGCGACCCGGGCTGCCGGGTTCGGCGACGGTCATCATCGTCTGCACGGGCGGCGTCCGCTCCGTCAGCTTCGCGGGATCGCCCGCGAACACCGCGCTGATGAACGGTTGTTCGGCGAGGTGGGCGCCGACGCCGGGCACATCAGCCACCACGTCGATTCCGAGTGAGGTTAGCTCGTCCGCCGGTCCGATCCCCGAACGCATCAAGATGGCTGGGCTGCCGTACGCGCCGGCGCAAAGAACAACGTGCCCGGCATGCAGCAGCTCGCCGGACACGAGCACCATGCCAACCGCTCGTCCTTCGTCGATCACCACGTGATCGACCTCCGCGTGGCCCCGGATCTCGAGGTTCGTGCGCTGGCGCACGCGCTCAAGATACGCAATCGAGCTGTCATGACGGACGCCGTCGACGACGTTGCGCGCGACCACGCCAACGCCGATGTGATCCGGGCCGTTCACATCTTCGACCCGCCGAAAGCCGCTTTCGGTCGCCGTGCGGATGAACGAGCGGTGCAGCAGGGTCAAACGATCCGTGTAGCGGCGGATCGGCACCGGACCCCCCCGACCGTGGTAGCGCACGTCACCCTCGGGGTCGTCCTCGAGGCGGCGAAAGTCGTCGAGCAGCTGCTCGAAGGACCACCCCGGGTTGCCCAGCCGTGACCACTCGTCGTAGTCCTCTGGCGTCCCGCGACCCGCGACCGCTCCGTTGTGCGCCGATGAGCCGCCGATCACCTTCGCGCGCGGCACCGGGATCGAACGCCCGAGGACTCCCGGCTCGCTCTGGTAGCCCCAGTCGTGGGAGCTCGGAAAGTGGTCGGCGTCGAGCAGGTCCTCGGGCACGTCGCTCGTCGCCGCGTAGTCCGGTCCCGCCTCGAGAAGCAGCACCTGCACCGACGAGTCCTCGCTCAATCGCTCGCCGAGCACGCTTCCCGCTGCCCCGCCCCCGACGATCAGGAAATCTGCGCTGTCGCCGCCGCGGTTATTTGACGAATCGAACATGGCCTGCTCCTTTCGGGTTGGTGTGTGACTTCTGGACGCGGTCGCTGGGTGCCTGGCGCCCCCACGAGTTCGGCTTCTGAATCGAGGAAGCTCATGTCTGCGACGTACGCCCGTTCGATAGCCGCCGTCCGACGCCCGCCAGCGGTACACCCCTCGGCGGTCACTCGCTCGTCCCGCGGTTCTTGTGCTCCATGAGGTGCAGGGTCACCCCGAACGTCGTCTCCGGAGCCGTGAAGATGTAGTGGACATCGTCGGTCTCATATTCGCCCTGCAAGACGACGCCTCGGCGTGCCAGTTCGGCCTTGGCGTCTTCGAGGTTGTCAACCTCAAGTCCGAGATGGCCGAAGACCGTAGTCTCGCCATCCTTGAGCTTCGGCATGCCGAAACCAGCAGCGCGGACTTCGATCAACTCCAACGGCGTTTCACCGGATAGCAGGACTTGCAGGTCGATGTCGCGAACGTGAAGCCGCTCGCCAACGGCTCTGCCGTCAACGGTGTCGCTCGCCCGAGCGATGGTTTCGTCGATGTCGCGCACCACGAATGCGATGTGATCCAACCCAAGTATCTTCATGGAACTCAGTCCTTTCTCTTGTTTTCTGTTGTTGGTTGTCGGTTGTTGCTTGTTGACGGGTACCGCGTGGCTCGCGGTTGACATCTCTCAGGCGTGTAGAAACGCCCCTCTGTCCACGCCAAGGGTCTGGCCGGTGATGTAGTGGGCGTCGTCGGAGGCTAGGAACAGCAGGGCCGGCGCGATATCCAGGTGTGGATCGCCGAGGCGTCCCATGGGAATGGCGGCGACGGCCGCGGCCATTCCCTCGGGATTGGCGCGCTCGATTTCATTCGCGGAGTCAGTCTTGGCCGTCGGGGCGACGAGGTTGGCGGTGATCCCATACGGAGCCCACTCCCGGGCTGCGGTCCGCGTCAGGCTGCGGACCGCCTCCTTGGTGATGTTGTAGCCAACGGTCCCTGCGTTGCCGATCATGCCGTACATGGACGCGAAGTTGATGATCCGGCCGCCGTGCTCTCGCATGTGCGGGAACGCGGCCTGCATCGCCCAGAACGTCCCGCGGAACCCGGTGTCGAACGTCCAGTCGAGTTCCGCGTCGTCGAACGACTCGAGCGGCGTCGGGATGGGCAGGCCGGTGGGCTGCTTCCGGGTGCCCCAGGACTGGCGTTGTTGACCAGGATGTCGAGGCCCCCGTAGGTCTCGACTGCGAACCTCACCATCTCGACGACGTCGGACTTGATGCCGATGTCGGTGAGCTTGGCGATCGCGGTACCACCGGCCGCCTCGATCGCTTCCGCGGCGGCAACGCATGCATCCACTGAGCGCGATGCGATCACGACCCGGGCGCCTTCGCGCGCGTAAAGGTCGGCGATCGCCCTGCCGATGCCGCGACCAGCGCCGGTGACGATGGCCGTCCGGCCCGCGAGCTGCAATCGGCCATTAACAGTGGCGTTTGGCGTGTCGCCCCCCTACCGCCTGATGCGTGTGAGTCGATAGTCACGTTGTGCTCCTCGTTTCTGCGGAGATCGGTCAGTCCACCATCTCCCCTCCCGCGGTGGGAGGGTCAAGAGCGGATTTGCAGTTTGACCCTCCCACGGTGGGAGAGCGAAACTTCGTTCGTGAGTTCGACGCTGACCATCGGTGACTTCTCACGGGCCACGCACCTAAGCGTGAAGATGCTTCGCCATTACCACGAGGTCGGCCTTTTGGAGCCGGTCGAAGTCGACGTGGACAGCGGTTACCGGCACTACGCCACCGAGCAGATCGTCACTGCGCAAATCATCCGCCGCTTTCGCGACCTCGAGATGCCACTTGAGGACATCCAGACCGTGCTTCAGGCTTCCGATGTCGAGACCCGCAGCCGGGTAATCGCCAATCATCTAGCCCGCCTGGAGTCCAGCCTCGCTCGGACCCAAGAAACAGTCGCATCTGTGCGGAGTCTGTTGGATCGCCCCCACGACAGCGCTGTTCCGATTGATCACCGTCATGTCGCCGCTCAGCCCGCCGCAGCCATCTCGGATGTCGTCGAAAAGTCCGAGGTTGTGGCCTGGTATCGAGGAGCCATGGGCGAAGTGGCTGCCACGCTGTCCGCTCAGGGCATCAACCCGGCCGGGCCCCTCGGGGGCATCTACGACACAGAGCTCTTCACCGACGACCGGGGGCAGGTCACGATCTTCATTCCATGCGATCCGTTGCCACAGCAAGTCGGACGCGTCAGTGCCACCGTGATCCCACCAGCGGAGCTCGCTATGACCGTCCATCTCGGTTCCAACACCGAAGTCGACCGAACCTACGGCGCCCTCGCCGATTACGTGACCCAGCATGCGCTCGCCGTCGAGGGACCGATTCGTGAGTACTACCTCGTCGGCCCCTCCGACACCCCAGACGAATCGTTGTGGCGAACCGAAATTAGATGGCCGATCTTCCAAACCCGGCCCAGGTCGCAACCATAAATAACTGCTGGTAGGGATCAGAGACCGCGCGCGAACTCGGCCGGGTTGAGCCCAACCGAATTCATCGATATATCCCTCCTCCCAAAGTCCCGCTCCGCATAACCCCAGCAGCGTAGGTACGGGCTGCGACAGCGTCTTCGGGGCCCCACGAACCCGTTAAGGGCCGCCAAGGTCGCGCGCCACAACAGCATCATCGTCGTAGATCGACGATCGGCCACGCTGGATCGCCTTCCAGAATCTCCGAATCGCCGGTGAGCAATCGTGACCCGTGCGCCAACGCCGTCGCGACTGCAAACGCGTCGGCGTATGCCATCCGGTGTCCCGCTTTCACTCGGGCAGCTTCGAGCACTCGCTCTTCAGTCGGTAGATCGAGACTGAGCAACCGACGGAGTTCGCGCACCACCCCGCGCGAGCGGTCAGCGCCAGCTCGCCGCTCGAGCACGTACGCGACCTCGCCGACGTTGATCCAGCTCATGATCGGGCGGCTCGCGAGAGCTTCCTGCACACGGCTGGCCGCGGGTTCCTCGCCCTCGAGCCAGGCGAGTATGGCCCACGAATCGAGACACTCGGTCACCGGTCGCGTTCCGCACGGTGATCAGCTTCGAGCTCCGACAGGAGACCACGACCCGCCAAGCTCCCGCGAAGACTTGTTTGCTCCCGAACGGGCTCGACCCTTACGGCTGTGCCATCGAGAGAAAAATCGACCTCATCGCCGGGCGCGATGCCTAGACGGTCGCGCATCGATTTCGGAATCACTACCTGCCCCTTGGGGCCAACACGGTAAGTCATACCGATGAGTATAACTTCAATGGGAGCGGACGACGGGATTCGAACCCGCGACCCTCACCTTGGCAAGGTTCTGGGAAACGTCCAGGCAGAGGACTCGAGGGCGCTGACGTGGTCTTCCGTCCAGGAAGACGTCCACTGCGTCCATCCACTGCGCCCCTGTTAGTAGAGCGCTCTACTACCGGTTCAGATCGATCGCGGCAACTCCGCTGCGCGCGGTCTCCCTTCAAGTTTGAGACGACATCAGCCGCTCCGCCCCTGGGGTTTCGCGCGACTTTCGACAGGGGCTCCTAGCCGCCTTCCTAGACGCCTCCGAGTGAAGGACTACAGCGCTGGAAGCCCGTACGACTCCTCGAAACCAACGATCAACCTGATCAGTCTGTCATGGTCGGCTTCACCACGATTCAATCTAGCGACCACCCGGCCATGCCTCAAAACGACCAAGCGGTCCGCCAGCTGAAGCACATGAGGAAGAATATGGCTAATGATCAAGACCGCCACGCCTCGATCTCGAGCTGATTCGACAAGCCCAAGCACCGCCTCTGACGCCGCGACACCGAGAGCCGCCGTCGGCTCATCCATGATTAGCACCTTGGATGAAAATCCGACAGCTCTTGCAATTGCGACCGACTGACGCTGTCCGCCCGACAGAGTTGCCGCCCTAGCATCCAACGACGGCACCACAATGCCTAGCTGCTTCAGCAAGTCGGCGCTCTGGCGGCTCATTTGCTTCTTGTCGAGCTGTCCGAGCCAGCCCCACAAACCGCTTCTCATCAACTCGCGGCCCAAAAACAGATTGTCGCTCACGCTAAGGTTCGGAAGCAACGCCAAGTCTTGATAAACGGTCTCGATTCCGAGACGCCGCGCAACTACCGGTCCCCCCAATCGTTCGACCTGTCCATCAACTAGAATCTCGCCTGAATCCGGACGCAACGCGCCAGACATCATCTTCACGAGAGTACTCTTACCTGCCCCGTTGTCCCCAATCAGGGCTGTCACCTCGCCCGTTGCCAAAGCCAACGAGGCATCGTCGACGGCCTTCAGTACCCCATAAGACTTTGATACACCTCGGACCTCCAACACAGCGCTACCAGTCACGCGCGACCTCCAAGCCAACCACTTACCGTGCTGTTCGACGCTGCCGCAACGCACCAGCAACCACGGCGAGAAGTAGCACAAATCCCGTCACCACTGGCTGGTAGTAATCCGAGATTTGCCAAAGCACAAGTGCGTTGTTGACAACACCCAAAAAGCACACACCCAAGAAGGTACCCAGCGCAGAGCCCTCGCCGCCCGTGAGCGACACCCCTCCCAAGATGATGGCAGCGAAAATCAGCAATACATCGTTGCCACCAGTCGCCGTCGGCACCGCCGCCTGTGACCAAGACGCAAGAAACACTCCCGCGATCGCTCCCATCATCCCGGTAAGAAGATACGTAATGATTTTCACGCGGTTGACTCTGACGCCTGACAATATTGCTGCCGCCTCGCCGCCCCCAATGGCGTACAGGTGAAGGCCGTACCTTGTCGTTCGCAGTAAGAATCCTGCCACAATGTACGAGAACAACATGGCCACTACGAGAATCGGAAGCTGGCCGATTACGTTCTTTCCAGCAATGTCCAAAAAGGCTGGATTGCTAATCGACTCGCTCTGGCCACCAACGATAACGTAGGCGAGACCAGATGCGATCAACCAAGTCGCGAGAGTTGCAACAAACGGATTGATTCCGACACCAACGACTACGCCACCGTTGAGCAAACCGAACGCGAGCCCAATCCCCAGACAGATTACCAGCACGAGCAAAATGCCAACGCCATGGCCAAGCAGGACGCCGGCTGCAACGCTCACGAGTACGGCTACGCCGACCATTGAAAGGTCGAGCCCTCCCATAACCATGACCACAGTCGAAAACGCGGCAATCATGCCATCGATCGACACCGCCTCAAGAATGCTTTCAAGGTTCGCTTGCTTCAAGAAGTAGGGTGATGTCAAACTCAGAGCAACGATTAATGCCGCGAGCGCGAACGCTAGCGTACCCGCGGGGTGCCCCAGAATGGAGCCGAACACACCGATCGCTTTCGACGCTAGGCTCTTTCCAGACGACCGCCTGGCCACTGCGAGGTCTCCGTTCGGGACGGCTTCCGCCAGCTCCGTATTCTCACCGCCCGGCCCTGCACGGCCTGGGCTCGTCTCGCTAATCATCGTGGCCGAAGAGCACTCGATGCCAGCGCGACGTCCCCTCTTCTAGCGACATCCTCTGAATTATCCCCTCTTAACCGGCTTTCCGTTCTTGAGGTAGTACTTCGCGATATTCGAACGATCGATCGCAGTTGTCTGCGTACCGCTGGCGCTTGGAATCGGGGTGCCAGCATAAATGGCCTCAAGGAGTGGAACAATGTAGTTCCCGTACAGTTCGGGGAAGAAACTAATGGACATCGTCTCTTTGCCGGAGTAGATATTGGCGACTCCCAGCTGGTCGAGACCTATGCCGATGTTAAGCGTGTTGACGCTTATTTTTCGACCGGCCCGGGACAGCGCGACGTATGCCCCCTGAGCGTGCTCGTCATCGAGGCTGAACACAATCAAGTTGTTGATACTTGGATGCGAAACGAGCCACGCGCTCACGGGAGCTGTCTCACCCTGTCCTGTCGGACCACATTCGATGCTGTACCAGTTACCTGCTGGGATATTAGGCCTTTCCTTCTTTAGAGTTCGCTCAAAGGTCGTGTCAGCAATCTCAACCGACGGTCCTACCGCCTTGTCAGCACAGATCAGAATCGTCACCGACTTCGGGGACCAGCTCTTGATCTTGCTTGCCACGTACTGACCAGCTGAAATTCCGGAATTGGGCCAGGACGTGCCAAACCACGGGTAACCTGCCTCTGAGAGATACATCACTAGCGTAGGTATACACGCCTTCTTCATTCGGCTGAAGATCGCCGGATACAGCGCCTGCTGCGCGTTAGCGTTGAGGGACAAATCCGACCCTTCCGAGATTGTGTCCTCAGCTGCCGTGATCGGATCTGTCTGACTTGGATAATTATTATTGAAGACTCTCATGATCAGTCCGGCCTTCTTAACATTGGCCGCAATGTTCTGATTATTAGATACAATAAAGCTGCCGCCGGCCGTGATCCCATATTGCGCGTACCCGATCCTTACCGGTTGTACTGCCTTCCGGAGCTTAAAGACGAAGCTGCTTGGGTGCTTCGCAACTGCATGGTACGAGCAACTCTTATTGCTCCAGACCAGCCACGGCCCTGGCAGAGTCTCACCCCCGGTTGCCACCGATATCACCTTCCCGAAGGCGCTCGGACCTCCGATCTTCATCGGTCTGACACCGCTGAAGGCGAGAGAACCAGTTGCTATGCCACTAGTTGAGCTCAGTACCATGATGGCTAGTCCGACGGCGAGGAGGCACGCAACAATGGACTTCCGTAGATTGCCTCCAGCGTTTCGAAGCTTCTGGTGAACCACGACACCCCTCCCTTGTGACATACCTATACCTATTGTGCGTAGTCGAATCGCAAATTGCGCTCGAGCTGAAGCGTGAGAGATGCGTCGAGGTTGGCTGCCACGACATCGGCCGGCACGCCGTTGCGAGACTTCGGCGACTTCTCGCCAGGCGAGACGGTGTTGAAGCGGGCATCCTGTTCAAGAGCATGTTCCCCCGGCAGCTCATTTCTGAGGGACCGCCGCCACCTGCATCCCCAGAGGAGGTCAAACGGTCCCTTAGCGAAGGACTGGAAACGATACCGACATCGTATGCAGAAAACTCGGGGTTCGTCAAGTGGGTTCGTTCACTCCCTCCGTCAAGCCGAGCCCTGCGAGGCGGCTCTGTCTCGTTTTCGCTCGAAGTGGCGGTCCAAGGGACCTACGCGATGGGAGGACTCGATATTTGATCGCTCTTGAAGGATCCCCGAGTCGTCTGGTATCGTGTCTGGGAACGCTACCAGACTAGCGATGCAACCGGCCAAACTGTCGTGTTTGGGCGCCGTGTTGTCGCGGTTACAAACGGGGCGAGAGGTTGACCGTTGGGAGAATCGCAATGGAGCGGCTGTGCTTCACGTTCGAGATCTGCGAGGGGCGGGAAGCGGAGTACCTTCGCAGGCACGCGGAGATGACCGACGATCTGCGACAAGAGATTCAAACTGCGGGCTTTCTCAACTATTCGCTGTTCATACGCGGAAACCAGGTTATCGGCTACGCGGAGTGCAGTCCGAACATCGCTGAGGCCTCGCACCAACTTGGCGAGTCCTCCGCCGCGGCCGCTTGGAATCTTCGCTTCGAGGACATCGTCAGTGAGTCAGGCACCAAGGAATCGGGCCCGGAGCGGGCCATGGAATACTGGCATGTCGGATAGTCCGTCGGTTGGGCCGCGGCTTGTCCCTATATCCTTTAGTACCGTCGCGACGGAGTAGGCGATGAGCAAGGTGAGAATCAGCGTAATTGGCGCCGGGAGTTGGGCAGTTAGTTCGCACCTCGCGACCCTCATGAGTCTGAAGGATCGAGTGGAACTCGTCGGAGTCTGCCGCAAAGGTCGACCGGAATTGGACGCGATCAAGGAAAGCTTTGGGTTCACGTTAGCGAGTGAGGATTACGCCGAAGTCCTTCGCGAGCATGTGGACGCCGTTATTGTGGCGAGTCCGCCGGCGTTGCACTTCGAGCATGCGCTGGCGGCTTTGCAACTCGGAGCTCACGTCCTTGTGGAGAAGCCCTTCACGCTGTCAGCCAATGATGCCTGGGAATTGACCGAGACAGCGCGTAGCCATGGGCTTGAGATCGTCGTCGCATTCGGATGGAACTACCTCCCCATGGTCTGCCAGGCGGCACAGCTCTTGGAGTCGGCCGGTGTCGGCAACATTGAGCATGTATCTATACAAATGGCGAGCCCAGCGCGAGAGCTGTTGTCCGGCTCAAATATTCAGTACCTGCGGTCCGCGAAGACTGTGTCGCCCGATGCGTCAACGTGGACCAATCCCAATATCTCCGGCGGCGGTTATGGCCAGGCCCAGCTCTCCCACGCTCTGGGTTTGGCACTGTGGTTGACTCGGCTGAGAGCCGCGGAGGTCGTCGCCTTCATGGGCACTTGGGCTCAGCCGGGAATTGAACTCCACGATGCTATTGGATTGAGGTTCACTAACGGAGCGGTCGGAACAGTGGCAGGAGGGTCGTGTCATCTGGGGGCGGGTGACAACAAGTTTCAACTCGAGGTCCGTGTGATTGGCTCTGATGGACAACTGCACCTCGACTTTGAACGCGAGTTGATCTGGCACTGGCACAAGAGCGCAGCCGAGACTCGACTCACCCCACCAGAGGGAGCAGGCACCTACGAGTGTTCGGGACCTGTCAATGCCCTAGTGAACATCGCCGACAACGCGTGATTCACCAACAACTCGCCCGGAGAGCTCGGAGCTCGCACAGTCGAGGTGTTGGAACTTGCCTATAAGAGTCAGCGCTCTGGTCAAATCGAAAAGGTGAACACCGGATAGAGGGGAACGATTGTCGTGTTGATCGAGCACGTGGGCATCACTGTGCACGCGACTTGGAGCGATCGAGGGTCTTCTACGAAGCCATCTTGGGAGAGCCACCGCTGCAACGCGTCTCGTGGCGAGACAAAGATGCAGAGTACGTCGCGAGAATGATGGGTCAGCCTGGACTTACCCTCGACGTTGTGTTCTTCCGTATCGGTCGGGAAGCTATTCTCGAAGTGATTCAGTTTCACGGTCTGCCTGAAACCGGCGAGTCCAAGCCCGTGAGGCACTACGAGGTCGGTGGGGTACACCTTGGCTTCTGTGTAAAGAATATCGAGGAGGTCTTTGATCGGCTACGTGCTGCGGGCGTAGGCGTCCTGAACGAACCCAAGCCAGTTGCGATTGAGTACGGCCCCTATAAGGGAACCGGCGGACGGTCCGTCATCTTCCGCGATCCGGACGAGAATAACCTGCAGCTGATGGAAATCACCAGTCGACCGGGCGGACTTCCTCTGCCGGCCGGGGTCGGTGTTGAGTAGCCAGGGTGTCCACGCGCCCGATTGGACAACGGCTCCAGCCGTATGAGGGAGGAACCCGACGTGAGCGAGACCATTATGTCCGTGCTGGGGCCGGTTGCTGCGAGCGAACTCGGCCCTACGCTCTGTCACGAACACTTGTTCATTGACCTATGGACCGAGTTCCAGCGCGACGGGGTGCTCAATGATGTCGATCTCGCCGTTGCAGAGCTAGCACCGTTTGTCGCTGCCAAGGGGCGCACTGTGGTCGACTGTACGATCAGCGACATAGGTCGGAATCCGGTTGCGCTGAGGGAGGTGGCCCGCCAGACGGGTCTGAACATCATTATGGGGACAGGGCACTACCGGAACCCGTACCTCGACAGGAAATGGTTCGACCGCAACGATCCTGACGCTATCGCGCAACAGATGGTCACGGAGTTGGTAGAAGGAGTCGCGGATACCGATATTCGCGCCGGCATCATCGGAGAGATTGGATGTGAACGCGCGTGGATCGGTGCCGCCGAGGAACGGTCGTTTCGCGGGGCGGCCCGCGCTCATCTAGCGACCGGTGTGACAATTACCACACATGCCGCAGGTTGGCCGGTTGGCCTCAAGCAATTGGACATCCTTGAAGCCGAGGGCGTCTCGCCAAACCGAGTGATCATTGGTCACTGCGACACCGTCCCAGACCCCGACTATCACCTAGAGATCGCGTGCCGCGGTGCTTTCGTGGAGTTCGACACGATCCGAGAAGCCAACGAGCATGAGCTAAGTGCGCGCGAGAGGTACATCTCGAACCTCGCTGAACAAGGACTCCTCGGCCATGTTTTGCTGTCCCAGGACATCTGCCTGCGACAGCACCTCGCGGCTCGGGGCGGCGGAGGATACGGATTCCTGTTCACGACCTTCGTTCCTCGTCTCGTAAAGTTCGGCCTGTCCGAGGACCAGGTCAACGTACTGCTTGTTGAGAACCCTCGTCGAGCCCTGTCCGGCGTCGACTTGTAGGGGATTCCGAAATGTCTTCGCGGCGAGCGCTAGTCACAGGCAGTGCACATGGAATCGGCGCCGCGATCGCTGCTGGCTTGGCCAACGCGGGGCACGACGTGATCGGTGTTGACATCGCCGGCGATTCTCCTCCAGGCACCTGGAACTATGATTTGGCCTCCTGGAAAGCGTGCATCGACCTTGCCCGCGCAGCCAAAGAAGTCGACATCGTTGTTAACAACGCCGCCATCCTGATCGAGAAGCCGGCAGCCGAGTTCACCCAAGAGGACTTCGAACTGACTGTCGCGACCAACCTCCGCGCACCCTTTCTCTTGACGCGTGAACTCATGCCGGGGATGGTCAAGCGCGGTTTTGGTCGCATCGTCAACGTCTCTAGTGTTGGCGCTCGCACGGGTGGCTTGACCTCCTCAGCCGTGTACGCCTCCACGAAGGCAGGACTCCTGGCTCTGACAAAGCACTTCACGCGTACCGGTGGTCCGTCCGGTGTAACCGTGAACGCCCTTGCACCGGGAGGCATTGACACGCCGATGTTCCAGGCCCAAAAGGAAAGGGACCCTAGCTTGGAGGGCCGGATCCGATCACTAATACCAACGAACCGACTCGGGTTGCCAGCCGACGTTGCGGCCATGGCGATCTTCCTTTCGGGCGAGTCCTCTGGATTTATCAACGGCGTGACCATCGACGTCAATGGTGGATGGGTAATGGTCTAAGGAAGCCAGGGCACGGCCAGACTTTCGAGCGCATGGGCTGCGCTCAGATTCTCCGATCCGATACCTGTGGTCAAGGCTCGATGCTTTCCTTTGGTTGCCACCACTGACTGAATCTCCAGAGCTACCGCGGCCACTGTGAGCTGGCTCTTATCGTTCAGTGCAGGGCTAGGCCACCCGTAACATCGAATTCTGCGCCAGTTGCGTACGTCGCCTCATCGCTTACCAGCCATGCAATCATCCGTGCGACCTCGACTGGATCAGCAAGTCGTCCTAGAGGAATCAGTTCTCGCTCAATCTGACGCAGCAGCTCCTCAGGTGTCTCGTCCAGCGCCATCCTCGTACGCATCCCGCCTGGACAGACGGTATTGACGAGAACACCTCTTGATGCACCGTACTTGGCGAACATCTTCGTAAAAACCGCGACCGCCCCTTTGGAAGCCTCGTAAATTGCCGATGTCATCGTCAAGCCCCCTTGGTAGACGCCTGTCGAGGTGATGTTGACAATCCGACCCCACTGGCGCGTCTCCATATCCGATATTGCCGCTCTGCTCAATAGGAACACCGCCATCGCGTTAGTGTGAAAAATGTGATCAAAGCTCTCAGGCGACACCTCCTCAAGGTCTTGACGCGACAGCACTGCGGCCGCATTGACCAGGATGTCAACTCGACCAAGCCGTCCAACGACCTCAGGCACAACAAGTTCACACTCCTGGCCAATACTAAGATCTCTCTGCACGATTTGCACTGCCGTGCCGTGCTTGCGCAGTCGGTCGCCCGTCGCTTGCAAGACGTCGTGGCGCACGTCGACCAGTGCAATGTTTATCCCACGTTCGGCCAAAAGCTCAGCAACGGCTGCTCCTAGGCCACCTGCTCCTCCAGTTATGATGGCCACTCGTCGCTCACTACTGAGGCTCATTGTGGTCCTTCCTGCAGCGATGAGAATGCCCATTTGTCTGCCCCTAAACAGCCGGCAGTAATGGGGGACGTTCGTAACATGAGAGCGATCCCGAGGCCAAGTATAGTCCCGGTCTATGGAGGGACTAGCAGGTGGTCGCAAGGTTCTTAAGAGACCCACGTCAGCATCGTCGTCCATTCTCGACTAGCCACGTGCCTCCTTCCTTGATCGCGGCGAGGGCGGAGCCGATGAGTCCCGAGCAACATAGAAGGTCGGCAAGACTTCCGTTCTGGGTGGTGCGTCGGGATCCTGCATGCGCTCGACCAGCAGCTGGGCTGCGGCAACCCCGATCGCCTCGCCGTCTCGTGCGATGACGCTGATTGCGGGCTTCAAGAGTCGTAGGAATTCGACCTCGTCACATATGACAACAGACATGTCGGTTCCTGGCAGAACAGCTCGTTCGTCTAGTGCGTGCAATACGCCCGACCCGACCTGGACTCCGCTGGCGATGATCGCTGTCGGAGACCGCTCCCTGTCCAGCAGTGCCATGGTTGTGCTGTATCCGAACCCGTGGGTGTATGTTCCGAGTTTGCTCTCATAGTTGCGCTTGCTAAGGTTGGCTTCTCGGCACGCGACATCGAAGGCTCGCATTCGCTCACGCGAAGCCCTGACGTCAGGAGGACCGCCCACCAACACAAGGTGACGATGTCCAAGCTGAATCAGCGACTCAACCGCGGCGTGCACGCCATTGAAGTGGTCCGACAGCACCGCGCTAGCGTTAAGCCCCGCTACTTCGCGGTCAACTAGCACGATCGGAGCCGATGTCTCCTGCAAGGCAGCCAAGGTGTCTGGATTGGTCTCAGACTGGAGCGACAGTATCAGGCCGTCCACCCTCCTCTGCCGCAGTACCCGCAGGTGCTTTGCATCCCTCGACGGATCGCCGAGAGAGTTCATCAACAAGATTGAGTACCCGTCTGCTTCAAGCTCTTGTTCGGCACCCTTCACGATGTCGGCAAAGAGTGGATTCGAAATATCTCGGACGATGAACCCGATCGAGGTGGTGACTCCAAGCCGAAGGCTCTGGGCGATAAAGTCCGGTTCGTAGCGAAGTTCCTGCACCGCGTTCAGACGCGTTGGCGCATGGCGGCGCTCACGTCCGGATGGTCGTTCAGAACGCGTGAGACGGAGGAGGCTGCAACGCCCGCAAGTCGCGCAACTTCGCCGATCGTGGTCTGGCGCGCTGCCCACTTTCGAGGTTCATCCGAACCCTGCGGGCGATTCGCGACATACTCAGGCGTCGGGCGTATCGATGACGCAGATGGGCGCACCCACTTCCACCTCCTCCTCCGGATAGACAAGGTGCTCCACGACCGTCCCGGTGACGGGAGCCGGAATCTCAGTGGTGACCTTGTCAGTCTCGACCACCAAGAGCGACGAGCCTGCTTCGACGTGCGTACCGACCGGGCACAACCACTCCGTTATGAGGGCAACTGTCGTCGTGTCCCCGAGCCTAGGCAGTTCAACGAGGTGGAGCACGGTTCTTTAGCTTCCTCTCCTCACGAGTGGAGAGAGGCTCTGCTCCATCATGAGATCCACGGTCGGAGCGGGACTTCTCAACACGGCCTCGACGGACTCTTCCAGGAGTTGCTCTTGAGTTGCCCGGATCTTCTCTAGATCGTCTTCGGTCAGAACCCCTTCACCAACGAGCCTTCGTCCGAAGATCACGATCGGATCACGATCGAGCCAGAATTCGAGTTCGCCGTCGGGTCGATAGAGCGCCTTGTCCGAGCGTGAATGACCAGCAAATCGGTACGTCTTGGCCTCGATGAGCGTCGGCCCCTCTCCTGCCCTGGCCCGGTTGATCGCTAAACGCAACGCCGAGTTGACAAGATCCGGATCCTGACCATCAACAATCTCAGAACTCATCGCGTACGAAGCTGCGCGGTCTGCGATGTCGCTCACCGGGGTCGTCTTGTCAATACGGCTGTACTCGCCGTACATGTTGTTCTCGCAGACAAATACCACGGGCAGGTTCCAGACAGCCGCTAGATTCAAGCCCTCGTGGAACGCACCAATGTTGGTGGCGCCGTCGCCGAATACCGCCACCGCGACATCGTTGGTCCCGCGGACTTGCGCGGTCAGCGCTCCTCCGACAGCGACGGGGATGCCAGCTCCTACGATCGCAAAGGTCGGGAGCAGGCCGACGGAGGGATCGCTCAGGTGCATCGAGCCACCTAAGCCTCGCAAGCAGCCGACCTGGCGGCCAAGAATCTCACCCAGCACCGCCTCGCGGGTCATTCCCAGCGCCGAGCGCGACGCCATGGCCACGGTACGTGCACGTCACGATGTCGCTCGGCCGAGTCGACGCACCGATGGAAACCGCTACAGCTTCTTGGCCCTGCGAGGTGTGCGTCGTGCCGAACACAAGTCCTTCGGAGAACAGGTCAAGGACCTTGTTCTCGAGCGCACGGATTTCAACCATTCGCTCATATAGCGAACGCCGATCGGAACAAATTGCGTATCTGCGCGCGACGCTCTCCTCGCTCATACTTCCCTCTCCCACCAGTGGGCGGGCGCGCGGCCAGTGGCCAGTAACGAGTCCACCTGATCATGGACGTACTTTGCTGACGGCAAGAAGCGCTCCTCCAGTTCTCGGACGTGCGGGACATGAACATCTGGGGCCGTTATCCGGACAATCGGGGCATGCAGCTCAGCGAACGCGACAGTCCCAATGCGTGAAGCGACTTGAGCCCCCCATCCGCCTGTGTACTGGTTCTCTTCCACCGTCACCAGGCGGCCAGTTTTCAAGACGGACGTCAACACTGTGCGCTCGTCCCACGGCATGAGAGTCCCAAGATCGATCACCTCAGCGGACCAGTCCGACTGATTGGCCGCCTGAGTCGCCACGCTGACTGTCCGGCCCAGCGCGACAATCGTCAGGTCCGATCCCGGCAGCACAACGTCGGCGACTCCCAGAGTCTCACTCTTGCCGGTCGTGTCGAGCTCCTCTCGCGACCCGTACAGAGTTCGTGGCTCAAGGAGGAGGACAGGACCAGGGTCCCGAATTGCCGCCTTGGTCAATCCGAATGCAGACCGAGCGCCAGAGGCCACCGCGATCTTCAGACCAGGTGTCCCAAAGGTCCACCGCTCGAGAGTTTGCGAATGCTGGCAGCCGAAGCCCAGTCCAGACCCAACCGATGCACGAACTACGAGCGGCACCTCCAGCTTCCCGGCTGAGAGGTAACGCATCATCGCCGCCTCGGTGACAAGTTGATCCAGCGCTACGCCGAGGAACTCAATGAACATGATCTCAACAACGGGGCGCAAACCTGTCATAGCAGCTCCCACCGCAGCGCCGACGAAGCCCATCTCCGAGATTGGAGTGTCGCGGACGCGAGAGGGCCCGAATCGGGCCAAGAGTCCCTCGCTTGTCTTGAAAGGGCCCTCGGCTTCGGCAACATCCTCGCCGAACACTACGACGCGTTCATCGCGATCCATCTCCTCACCGATCGCCATAGAAATCGCCTGGTTCATGCGTAGCCTCGTCACGCCCCTTCTCCTTCTCCTGCCGGTGTAAGCGGATAGGAGTCTCTATTGAGCGGCTTCGATTTCCAGGGTGCCACTATTTCTCCGTGATCGAAGTCGCCCGACCAAGAGAGGGTTTTCCGTCGTTAGTGGATCTCAAGTATGACGGTGATCCCAAAACGCTCGCTGAGTAAAGCGACTCCACCTCCGGCAGATCCAACCCGAGAATGCCCTCGAGTACCTCTTCGGTGTGCTCTCCGAGCATCGGTCCCCGTTGCCGAACAGGAAGGTACTCCCCTACTCGGATTGGACCCACGACAGATCGAACGGAACCGAAGGTCGGGTGAACTGTATCGATGACCAGCTCCCGCTCATCGACCAACGGGTCGGCTAGAGCTGCAACCACGTCTTGCACAGGCCCACACGGAATGCCAACTGCAGACAAATTTTCCAGCCACTCCCCGCTCGTCCTGTCGCGCAGGATCAACGCGAGCTCCGAGAGAAGCTCTTTCTCATGTGCACGTCGAGCGGCGAAATCAGCGAAGCGGGGATCCATTGCCCACTGGGGGCGCTCCACGACCTTCGTCAACTCTCGCCAGAACTTTTCCTTCGCGCAGGCTATGACAATCCAACCATCAGCAGTTTCAAAGTTCTGAAATGGGACAAGTGACGGGTGCGCCGAGTGACTTCTCCGCTCCGGCTGTTCACCACGCGTCAAGTACCAGGTTGCAAGGTAAGAAAGACTACTAATTGCGACGTCAAAGAGAGCCACTTCGCAATTCCCACCTCTGCCGGTGCGGCGCGCCGAGTGGACACCGGCAAGGATCGCCGTAGCGGCGGCAAATCCGCTCGCGTAGTCGACAATCGAGACTCCGCACCGCTCTGGTGGACCTGCAGGTTCACCTGTTAACGACATCCATCCTGCGCGCCCTTGAACTACGTAATCGTAACCAGGCATTTGAGCGGTGGAACCGGAAACTCCAAACGCTGTAATGAAGCAACACACAATGCGGGGATTCACGTCTTCGAGATCCTCATACCGAAGTCCCAGTCGCGCAGGCACATCTCCACGAACGTTGCCGAATACGACATCCGAGTGCGCAACAAGTCTTCGGAATATGTCTTTTCCACGCTTCGAATCGATGTCCAACGCGATACTGCGCTTACCACGATTGAATGTCTGGAAAAACAGGCTGTCAGCCTGCCCCCGGTGCGGTGGAACATAGCGGCCCACGTCACCACCGGTTTCAGGTTGTTCAATCTTGATGATGTCCGCACCGAGGTCGACCAGCTGTTCTGTCGCGAACGGGCCGGCAGCGTACTGCTCGATCGCGAGTACCCTGAGATCTTGCAGTGGCCGTTCGATTTCCGACGGGCCCGCACCACCTTCCTTGGCCTCGGAGGTAAGCTCCTCCTCGTCCGCGGGCGCCATCAGGTCACCGATCAGCCCGGTAGCGCGCGACGAACTCTGGATCGAGTTTCCAACCAAACCCTGGCCCTTCAGGCAACTGGAACTCGCCTGACGACAACGACGGTCGATTTGCCAGCATCTGCCAATAGATCGGATCCCGTTCCGGGTGGAAGCCCTCAACATAGGTCCCGTGCGGCACCGCCGCCAGCAGGTGACTTGAGATCTGCGCTTCCTCATGATGTGCCATGGACACGCCAAAGCTCATTGCCATCAGGGCAACTCTCCGCCACTCAGTCGGCCCTCCTCCCCACGAGGCATCAAAGTTCGACACGTCTATGGAATCGCCCTCCATGAGGTAGCGCATACCACTTCTCGTAATTTCGCTCTGTCCGGCTGCGACCTCCACTCCGGTCTTCATTCGAATCGTTCGCATGGCCTGCACGTCGTTCGGCCATTCGCAAGGCTCCTCGAACCAGCGAAGCTTGACCACGTCCTCGGCTTCCTCAACAAACGCCACAGCCTCGTCGACCGTCCAACCCTGGTTCGCATCGACGAGAAACACGAAGCCCGGTCGCGCCACCGCCACAGCTCGCCTCAACCGCTGCACATCCTCACTTGGTGATGCACCACCGACTTTAAACTTCATCCCAACGAACCCTTCTTCTGAAAAGAAGGACACTTCGCGCTCGATGTTCTGCGGGTCCTCAGTGTAATACCCCCCAATACCAATCATCGGAAGGGTCGACCGGTATCCACCCCATAGCTTGAACAGCGGTAGGCCAAGCCCTTTTCCCAACGCATCCCAAATGGCCGAATCCACACACGCGATCGCCTGCATCGCAAGCCTTCTGTCCCGGAGCTGGTCACGAGTAATCGTCCGCATCGCGTCCCAGCAGCGCTCCGTGTCTGTCGCTTCCAGCCCGACAACTAGAGGCACCAGCTCCTTATGGACAATGTCGATAATGGCGGCTTGCTCCTCGTCGGCGTCACCATTATAGATTTCGCCGGAGACCCCATCCTCGGTTATCAATCGAGTAATGATCGTGCACCGTCTAGGCATACGATAGTAACTTCCACGATAGACCGTGTTCAGCGTTACCCGGATTGGGATGGTTTCAATTTCGCGAATCCGAAGCAAGTGACTTTCCCTCCTCACTCGCGCTGTGGCAAAGCCCACCAAATCCTACAACCGATTCCGGTATCGTTGCAAACTCCTGCTACCTGGCCCTTTCTCCCCCGCCTCGCCGCTCTCCAGGCGCCAAGGAGCGGCCCTGACTTAAAATCGACGGTATACGACCCGGCTAGAAGGTGGCGGGCTCACTGCAGCCGAAACACTCGATCGGCAGTGCCTGCGAACAGGGCCTCTTGATCCCGCTCAGCGAGTCCGCTCACGAGGTCAGCATATGCACTCACGATGTCTCCGTATGAACTGTAGAGTCGGTCGACCGGCCAATTGGTTCCAAAGAAGGCGCGATTGGGTCCCCAAAGCTCGATGCAGGCCATCACCCACGGTCGCAGGGAGTCCACTGTCCAGTTGTGATCACCCATCCCCAAACCCGAAATCTTCACAACAGTATTTCCTCTTGTTGCGAGGACTCTCATCATGGCGAGCCACTCGTTGAAATACTCTGGAGTTCTCTCCCTGGGGAAACCAGCATGATCGATACAAATTGTGATACCAGGGTGTTGGTCAGCTAATCGAGCTAAGGCCGGCATATGTTCAAGTAAGGGATCGTCGCAGTAGACGAGCCCATATTCCTCGAGCAACGCAAAGCCTCTCTGCCACGATTTGTCGAGGAGGTAATCGTCGTAGCGCGGATCGCGAATACCGCGCATATTGGGAAAGGCTGAGTGGCCATCGAGGATCGTCTGTACAAGGGGGGATGCCAAATCGGCGTAGGCGACGATCCCTTGCGGCACACCTGTTCGGGAGGCAGACTGTTGCAGCCAGTCTGTTTCTAGAACTGGATCTGGACTTCCGATGGCTGCTTGAACGTGGACTACGCGTGATACGTTATGAAACCGCGTTTCTGACAAGAAGTCTTCTGCAACGTAGCGACGTGACTTGATTGCGTCATAGTCACCTAACTCGGAATCCACAGCCTCCGGAAGCAGCCAGCTCCATGTCAAGTCTGCGAGGTTGAAGTCGTAGAAGTGAACGTGCGTATCTGTGAAAGGGAAGGCAGGCATATACGACGCTTAGCCCCCGATGTCGTAGTGGTCAGGAAATCCATTGTTGCTCATGATGGCATTCTTTGCTCAGCCTTCTTGGCGCTGCGATGTGACCTCAGCCGGTGGGAGGTCAGCGACAGTTAGCCACCCGGCGGGAGCGGCAATTACGCGGTGGATGGAGTTTGCGATGACCGCGGCGGAACCGGATTGAGGATTGAAGCCAGGCTCAATTTCGTAGTGAAGTCGTGGTTGTCCCTCGATCGTGACCTCGTCCCGCGGGACGAGGCCGACTGACTTGCATGCGACGTGAGCGGAAAAGAGCGCGTCAAACCAGGCGTGCCCATCCACAGAACCGACCTCGTGTTGCTCAAAGCCGGCCGTTTGCCCCAGTCGCACGGACACTCCGTCTAACTTGTGCTCCTCCTCCGCGAAAACCGGAGTAATGCTGCTTCGAGTCTCCTCAAGAGTGCAGGAAAGTGCTTCAGCTACGATTCGCATTGACTGCGGGAATCCGATGTGGCCCCGAATGCGCCCGGATCGCACTCCTTCCTCGAATTCATCTGGTGCGTATCCGATTCCTAGGCGTCTCAGCACGGCCTCTCCGAAGCGTGAGATATCGACTATCCTCCTGACGCGGATGGCCTCGACGAATGCGGCTGGACTCGCTGCAGTCACAACTAGCGCATCAAACGCGAACCCGGGATTCAGCCCGCAACCTATGACGGTAACTCCCTGAGTACGGGCCTTTTCGTCGATCGCCTGAGCAATGTTTGGAGAAATCGCCCAAGGGTGCGCCGCTTCCTCCGCCGACGCAATCACGTTTGACCCCGACTCAACTGCCTCCTCGATGTCCGGCGCGACCTCGGCCAGGAACGACGTGGTCGCAACGACTACTACGTCGGCGCCTGAGTTGAGTGCCGGGCTGCGCTCGCTTCGGCCGAACGGCCCGAGGACTTCGACCCCGTTATCCCCGCAGAGCACTCCGGATACACCTTTGCCAAGTTGGCCCGCGCCGTATATCGCCACTTGAACGGTCATGGGTTCACCGATCGACGTGTTTCGAAATCCAGCGCCCTCGTCGTCGTATTCCGAGGTTCCCTGAATACGGCGCGAGGCGAAATTACCTGACTCAAACCAACACTGAACTGCGGATTCACTCCAAAGTCCACGCCGAGCCTCGGGTCATCGAGTGCAGCTTCCTCTCTTGACAGGGGAGAAGTGTAATCTCAGTCTGGAAACGATTGCAGGCTAGTTGGCGAGGCGGCGTGGTGTCAAGGGGATTGGCGACACTCATTCAAAAGAGCATGCTGTTGGCGCCGCCATCTCGGACCCAACCCTTCGACTCGCCCCAGGCTCGTGGCTGATGGCACTCTGGAGCTCCGGCGTGCGGCTCCGCCGTGTCAGGCTAACCAGACGACTTCCCCACTAGGGGAATTATACTGTGATCTGGGATTTGACCTCTCACTAACTCCCGTTGTTTTGGCAGTGCTTTGATAGGTCTTGCTGACAACGGCGGACAAGATGTTTCCTGCGTCGAGGCAAGGCTGCGGTGGTACCCGCGTGCGTCGGACTCCCTCCGAGCGTCGAGCAGCTCATCCAGCATCAGTTGCGCAAGCATGTGCCGTGCCTGACCATGTTGGGTCATCAGCAAGGAGAACACGACGCGGTCAGGCCGGCGGAGATCACGAACCATATATTTGGTTGCCAACGCAGCTGATGTCCCTCCTCGGGCAGTTCCTACACGAGATCCCCGCAGAACCGCCCGGACCTGTCCTTCTCCCTCAAGCCATGTTGACTCGCAGCGCCCGATTGCTCGAGGCCACAGCGCAGGTGGTCCGCGAGGGCTTCGTAGTTTCGCCGGACATCCCGGTCGTCGACGACGCCGGTAACACTGGCCGAAGCCTTCGCTCGGGACGCTGGAATGCTCCGCGCGCTCGTGGTGAATCCGCCAATAGACCACCGCCTGCTAACTGAGCGGCACGGCAGGAACAGTTTCTTTACGAAACTGGATGTGGCGGCAGAACTGGCGGGTAGTTGGACGCCGATGGCCCTGTCGACGATGGTGATGCAGGAGTCACCACGAGCAAGGCCACAACGACCTCGGTGACCTACGGTTGCTCACGAAGTCGTCGTCCGGTCGCATGCCGAAGTCAATGGCGTCTGCCTGTTCAGCTTCGATAGCGCACAGTGCGGTGCAGGCATCGCTATGAATTCCGCTGCAGCGAGAAATGCCCCTCATTGCTCAGGAATCGACAAATCGCTGGGCTGCTCGAAGATCCGCGGTGTCGCTCTTGGCATCCTCGACGCGCCGCCTCAACATCTCGGCGGCACGCCTGTCCCCGCCGGGCACGGCGTGCGCGTAGACGTTCAGCGTCGTCGATGCCCGGGCGTGCGCGAGGCGGGCGGCGACGATCGGCACCGGAACGCCGGCATCGAGCATTTGGGTCGCCATAAAATGCCTGAGGTCGTGGAGCCGGAAGTGGTCAAGACCGGCGGCACAGCGGGCGTCGATGAACCGCTTGGTCACGAAGTTCGGCATCCACGGCCTCGCACCGTCGGAATCGGCCGCGAAGACGAACCGGTCCTCGGCGCTGCTGGGGACGCGCTCGTGGTGCGCGCGAAGAAGCCCGAGGCTCGCCTCGTCGAGAGCGACCCGGTACGAACGACGAGTCTTCGTGGGCACAAGCACAGGTCCGTCCGGGCCTTCGACGACAGCACGCTGAATCGAGAGGGCGCCAACAACAAGGTCGACGTCGATCCAGCGCAATGCAAGCAGTTGACCACGACGAGCGCCGGTCATCGCCGCGAGCATGAGATAGAGATGCAGCGCCGCGTCGGACTCTGCGACCGACTCGAGCAGCCGGGCGACCTCGACGGGAGTCGGTGGTCGCATCTCAGGCTGCACGCCGCTTGGTGGGCTGGCACGCTCCGCCACGTTCTCAAAGATCCACGACCATCGCTCAGCTTGGGCGAGGGCAGCGTGCAAGGTCGAGTGCGCTCGCCGGACGGAGCCGACGGCGAGCGCCTTGCCGTCGACCCGGCCGTTCATCCGGAGCTTCTCGTATAACTCGTCGACCATCGCCGTCGTGAGGTCTCCCACGAGCACGTCCCCGAGGCCGGGCTTCAGATGCCTGTCGATGATCGAGCGGAGGTTCCGAACCGTCGTCGGCGACCAGCGGGTGCTTCCCCTCGCAAACCACTGATCGAGCAGCTCCCCCACCGTCGTGCGGGCTCCCACCGCGGGAGCGATGTTGGCGTGGGCCGAGAGCTCACCGAGCTGGCGCTGGGCCTCTGCGCGGGTGCCGCGGACTGTGCGGGTGACCCAGCGGCGTCGACCGGTGTCGGGGTCGGTGCCGGCGTACACCCGCAACTCGAAGGACCCGGTACCCCGCTGACGGATCGAGCCCTTCACGACAGCCGATCCGCCCGTCCGGCGCCAGTACCGGTGCCCGGCGTGATGCGTCGCAAGGTGATGGTGATGGGCAGCTGATGGGCGGTGATGGGCAAAAATGCTACCCAACACCAGCGCATTGACGCTACCCTACCCAGGGTGACCTGGATCTTAGCTGGAGCGGACGACGGGATTCGAACCCACGACCCTCACCTTGGCAAGGTGATGCTCTACCACTGAGCCACGTCCGCGTTCCGCCGAATCCTACCAAGGGTCGCCCGAGTCACGCACCGAGGCGCTGGTCGGCATGAAACATTGTGAGCGCCTTCACCGAGCTTTTGACGAGCGTTGCTTCAGGCTCCTTCGGCGGGCTGATGAGCCGGCGCTCGAACCTACGCCGATGCCCCCGTCCTCTTCATCGGAGGCCGAGCCGCCTGGCGAGGCCGAGTCGGTAAGCGGCGCCGGCCCGCCGTGAAACGCCGAGTCGGTGGGCAGCGCCGCCCCGCCGTTCAGGACTGAGCCACCGGGCGACACCGGGTCACCGCGGACCGCCGAGTCGCTGGGCTGTGCCTGGCTGGCGCGAAACGCCGAGCCCGCTGCCCTTCCGCGCGCCGAGTAAGAAGGCCGACGCGCACCCCGGTTGGTCGTCCGAACGACTGCCATGAGCTCGTCGAGGCTGTCGACGATCATCGCCGGAACAGCCGCGATGTCAGGTACGACCTCCCGACAGGCGCTGAGCCCGAAGTACACCGAGCCGCAGTAGCTCATGACCGTGATGTTGAGACCGGCACCCTCGACAACAGGCCCAAGGGGATACATCCCGACCATGCGAGCTCCCGCCAGGAACAAAGGAAACGAAGGTCCGGGAATATTCGAGATCGTGACGTTGAACGCTGGCCGGACGCGATCGAACATCCGCGTTGACGAGATCAAGCGAGCTGCGCGGCCTATGAGAGCAGGAAAGGTGAATTCCGTCCAGTCGGTCAGCAAGTCCGCTCCGATCAGCGACTCCTGGGACTTCGCCTCCGACATTCCGGCGGAGATCGTGCGCAGGCGCTCGACGGGATCCGCGATGTCGCTCGCGAGCGAGGTCAGCATCGCAGAGACTCGATTCCCGGCGGTGAGTCGTTCGTCGTCGGTTCGCACCGACATCGGAACGAAGGCGACCAACGGTTCTTCGGGAAGATCGCCCGCAGCCAGCAGATAGCGCCTCAGCGCGCCGAACAAAGTGCCAGCACGACGTCGTTGACAGTGCATCCGAAATGGTTCTTCACGGCCTTCAAGTTGTCGAGCGCGACATCGCCGAACGCGATTCGGCGGTGCGGGGTGATCGCTTGGTTGAACAACGTCTTCGGCGCGCTGAATGGTGAGGGCGGAGGGATCACCCCCGAGTTGCGATTGTGCTCCGAGACGTGCAGTGCCGTCTCCAGGAATCGCCGAGCAGCTCTAGCTGCTTTGACCGGGCTGCTAGCGAGATGGGCCCACGCACCCACTAGGAGATCGATCTCGTTCGGGAGACGTTCTGGGCCCCAGTCGTCCACGTCGTCGGGATCAGCCGGGGGGTCGGATTCGAGGTCGAGCCAGGCGGCGGTGAGCTCGGCACCCGAGACCCCGTCGATAGCTGCGTGATGCATCTTCATCACGATTGCCCGCCGGTCGCCTTCGAGACCTTCCACGAGGTACATCTCCCATAGGGGGCGCTGGCGGTCTAGTGGCAGCCCGATCATCTGGCCCACGAAGGACTCGAGCTCCGCCTGTCCGCCCGGCGACGGCAGGCACGCCCGGCGTACGTGGTAGTCGAGATCGAAGTCTGGATCCTCGACCCACAATGGGTGAGCGAGACGGAATGGGACCTCGACCACGCGCCGTCGGAAGGGGGGCGCCCGGTGAAGGCGTCGCGCGGCCATGGCGCGCACCTGGTCGAAGGAGAAGCCGTCGGGCGCGGACGTCGGGTCAAGAAGAAACACCCCGGTCACGTGCATGTGATTGGTGGGGGTCTCCATGCACAGCAACATGGCATCGAGCCCGCTCAGACGCTGCATCGCATCACTCCTCTCGTCGGACGACGGGACAGACCCGCCATCCGCGTCGCACGCTCGGCCCTCGTGGCGCCCGGCGCCCGGCCGACTCCGAGCGACTGGGAGTGTTCAGCGCCCAGCGCCCGGCCGGCGCCGCCGGGAGTCTTCAGCGCCCGCTGTGACCGAATCCTCCCGAGCCGCGTTCGCTCGTGTCGAGTCGATCCGCCGCCATGAAACGGGCCTCCTCCACCCGACAGATCACCAACTGGGCGATCCGGTCTCCGCGGCGGACCTCGTAAGGCGTCCCGGGATCCGTGTTGACAAGTATGACCGCGACCTCGCCGCGATAACCAGGGTCGATCAGGCCCGGCGCGTTGAGGCAGGTGACACCGTGCTGGCCGGCGAGCCCGCTTCGTGCGAGCACAAGCCCCGCGTGGCCCTCCGGAATGCCGAGCGCGATCCCGGTAGGGATCGTCGCGCGACCACCGCCCGGAGCGAGGAGGGCGCCGGCCCTTGCAACCAGGTCACAGCCGGCATCGCCGAGCCGCGCGTAGCTTGGGGTTGCGAGGTCCGGGTCGATGAGGACGACCGGAATCTCGAGCACTAAAGGGCACCGTAGTGGAGCCTGCCCGCGTGCAGGTACGATTCGGCTCCGTGCTGGTGTGGATGGATCTCGAGATGACGGGGCTCGACCCGGCCTCGAATGTCATCGTCGAGATCGCGACCATCGTGACCGACGACGACCTGAACATCGTCGCCGAAGGGCCAGACCTGGTCATGGGTGCGACGCCCGAACAGCTGGCGTGCATGGACGAGGTCGTGCGCAAGATGCACACGACAAGTGGCCTGCTCACCGCGATCGACGAATCGACGGTGACGGTGGAAGAGGCCCAAGCGGCAACCCTCGAGTTCGTCAAGTCACAGGTTCCCACGGCGGGATCGGTGCCGCTGTGTGGGAATTCGATCGCGATGGACCGCCGTTTCTTGAGGCATCACATGCCGGCCCTTGACGAGTACTTCCACTACCGCTCGATCGACGTGTCGACGGTGAAGGAGCTCTGCAAGCGCTGGTACCACGACGTCTACGCCGCGAGACCGCAGAAGCTCACGGCGCACCGGGCACTCGACGACATAAGAGAGAGCGTCGCCGAGTTGAGCTACTACCGCGAGTACCTCTTTCGCACGCCGGAGGAAATCCGAGCGCTGGCGGCGGTGCCTCGACCGGGCGCAGAGACAGAGCAGCCCGGCGCCGCGGAGCCGCCCGGCGCCGAGACCGAGCCCGCGGCAGCGCCTGCGCCGGCGTCACGCTGACCGCTCGCGGGCCTTTCTTCTCGTCAGTGGCGGGTGTCCGCCGGTGTGGGACCACCATCTCGTGCCGAGACGAATCCCACCTCGTTCGACAAGTTGCTCCTCGACCCGGTCGAGCACGACTCTCGCATCGAGGTAGCCACGCTCCAACAGCTCCTCGGTGCGCGAAAAGTCCTGCCACATGAGCTCCTGGACCCCGGACTGCTCCAGCACGATGACGTCGACGCCTGCGGGGATCGCGGCGAGCTCTCGGCGAAGGCGCGTTCGTATCGACAGCCCGAAAGCGACGAGCATCGCCTCGTACGGCCGCTCGTAGTCGACCGCGTGGGAGTTCACCCCGCCGCACAACAGCACGTAGACCCGCCGCGCACCCGCGGCGAGCGCCACCGACAGCGGAGTGTTGTCAACCACGCCCCCGTCGATGTACCGGATCCCCTCGCGTTCGACCGCCGGGAAGACCGCGGGCAGGGCCGCCGACGCGACGACGGCCTCGACCGCCGGCCCTTCGGTCAGCCATTCCTCGACGCCGTCGTCCAGACGCGTCGCCACGACGGTGAGTGGCACGAGCGAGTCCTCCAGCCGGTCGAAACGGAGGAAGCCCTGCACCACCCGTCGCAGACCCTCGATCGGGTAGACGGCGTCACGGCGTTCGACGAAGCGCCACGATCCATGCAGTCGGCCTTTGGGGAAGACCTCATTGGACGCGACCGTGCGCCACATCTCGGCTGCGAGGTAGGTGCCTTCGAGCGTCGGCTGGCCGGCGAAGAACGCCGCGTTGACTGCTCCGATCGAGGTGCCCACCACAAGGTCGGGGACAATTCCCCGTTCGCACAGGGCGCGCAACATCCCCACTTGGCAGGCACCTCGGTTGCCGCCTCCCGAGAGCACGAAGGCGGTCTGGACCGGGTCAGGCCCACGTGCGGGGACGCCGACGGACCCGGTGACCGCCAAGGGGCGAGTGACGGCTCCCTCGAGATAGGGCTTCGGGGCGGCCCCGTAGACAGGCACCGACTCAGCTCCGCGTCAAGATCTGACGTCGATCACGACCCGGCCCCGGATGCGGCCGGCGAGGATCTCCTCGCTGAGTCCAGGAACGCGCTCGAGCGGCTCGACGATCGTCATCTCTTCGACCAACGCCGGCGGCAGTCCGGCCGCGAGCCGGTCCCACGCCTCCTCGCGGAGCTCGAGCGGCGCCCGTACCGACTCGATGCCGGCCAGCGTCACGCCGCGGAGGATGAACGGGTGAACCGTCGTCGGCAGCTCTGCGCCGCCGGCGAGGCCGCAAGCGGCTGACGCACCCTCCGTACCGCGTCTGGCGGAGCACCGTGGCAAGGGTGGTGCCTCCGACCGCGTCGACGCCGCCGAAGAAACGCTCCCGGTCGAGGGGCCGGGGCGGTGCATCTGCGAGGTCTGATCGGGGCAGGATCTCGGACGCCCCGAGGCGGCGCAGGTATCCGTCCTGCTCGGGCCTGCCGCTGACGGCTACGACCTTGTATCCCAGCTCGGCCAGGAGAGCGACGGCAACGCTGCCCACGCCTCCGGCCGCGCCGGTGACCACGACCGGGTCGTCGCCCGCAAGCTCGGGGGTCGCGCCGTGGCGCTCGAGAGCCAGGACACAGAACATCGCCGTCAGCCCAGCGGTGCCGATCGACATCGCCCACCGGGCGTCACGGCGCTCGGGCACCCGCACGAGCCAATCCGGTCGGACCCGGGCCACTTCGGAGAACCCGCCCCAGTGCTCCTCCCCCAGGCCGTGACCGGTGGCAATGACCTGATCGCCCCGGCCCCAGGTCGGATCGGCGGACTCCTCGACCTCGCCGGCCAGGTCGACCCCGCACACCATCGGATACCTCCGCACGACCCGGCCCCTGCCGGTGACCGCCAGCCCGTCCTTGTAGTTGAGGCTCGAATAGCCAACTCGGACGGTGACGGCTTCGTCCGGCAGCTGGTCGCGGGACAGTGTGACGAGGCGGCCGGACGGGCCGTCGGGCTCCCCGGCCAGGATGGCCCGGAACGACACGGCGTCGCGCACGTCCATGCCCGAACGCTACCGGGCGGCGGGGCCCTCCTCAGACCTTGCTGGCGACGAGCGCGGCCAGTGCCTGGGCGCCGGTGCCGCCGATGGGCATGTGCGTGCCGTCCGTGTAGAACCACCCGGGGTTCGCGGCCGCGAGCGCCTGCCAGTCGGCGAGCACCGCGACCTTCGGATAGCGAGCCACGCCCGCCGCGAGTTCGGCGTTCACCTCATCCTGCCAGGACCGGTCCACATGCGTGGTGATGAAGACGACCCGCGACGCGCCCGAGCACGCCGACATCATCTCGTCGAACTGCCCGGCCGAGAACGGGCCGTTCGTGCCGAGGCCGATCACGATGATGGCACCGAGACGGCCTTCCGCCCTCAAGGACTGGACCAGCGTGATCCCCTGGTAGAACTGGTACGACACGAAAGCCTCGACGTCGACGCCCGGGATGTCATTGACAAGGTCGGGCTGCCCGTCGAGCATGACCGAGTCACCGATCGCCGTGACGTGATGGGGGATGAGCCCGGGCCCCGGCGACCTGAGCGGGGGTGTCGTGGTCGTGGCCTGCGGAGCGGTCGTGGTCGTGGGCGGAGCACTCGTGGTAGTCGTAGCGAGGCTCGTCGTCGTGCCCGCCTGCGTCGTCCCAACTGAGACCTTGAACGTCCCGGAGGTTGTCGCTGGAATGCTCTGCCCCGGTCCACACGCTCCGAGGATCACGGCGAGCAACCCGACCGCTACCGCTAGGCCGATCGATCGAAAGGGCTGACTACAGATCATGTGCTCCCTCGAGCAGGAGAAAGGTGGGGCGGGCTCACCTCTCCGGGCGAGCCCGGCGAACGGTCCATGTTCAAAGCCGAGACCCCTGAGCCTTGACGGGGCAGTCATTCTAGATGAAGGACGCTGCTGCTCCAGGGTCACCGCCGACGGGAGGCGGCGAGCCCTGAGGCGCTCTCCTGGCGTTCGCCCGAGCTCTCGGGGAGGTCAGATGAACCAGGCGAAACGGCCTGCGGGCTATTCCGGCACACCGCTCGCCAAGAAACTCGGAGTCCGCGAAGGCTCGACCGTCGCCCTCGTGGGCGCCGCTGCGACTTTCACGATCCCCGACCTCCCGCCGGGTGTCTCGTTGTGGCGATCGGGTCGCAAACCAAGCGACGTGACTCTCTGGTTCGTGAAGTCGGCCGCCGAGCTCGCCTCCCATATCGGCGAGATGGCGACGCGCGCCCAGGGCAGCGCGCTTTGGATCTGCTGGCCAAAACGAGCTTCGGGTGTCCCGACCGACGTCACCGAGCACGCCGTCCGCGCCGCCGGCCTGGCGAACGGGCTGGTCGACTTCAAGATCGGGGCGATCGACGAGACCTGGTCGGGACTTCGTTTCGCCGTGGCCAAGAGCCGGACGACGGGCTCATGACCGATCTCGCCGAGCCTGTGGTGCACGTGCTCCGTGTGTTCACCGACGAGGACGGTCGTCACGGCAACCTTCTCGGCGTCGTCGCGGGCGCTCTGGTCGATCCCGACGACCGCCAGTGGGTCGCCCACGAGCTCGGCTTCAGCGAGACCGTGTTTATCGACGCCCATGTCATGGCCGCCACCTTCAACGACGCCCATGTCATTCCCGCCAACCGTGCCGCCGCCGAGGTGCGCATCTTCACGCCGGTGGCGGAGCTCCCGCTCGCCGGCCACCCGCTCGTCGGCACCGCCTGGTACCTCCAACGGGAGGTTCTCCGAAAGAGCCCTGGCGCGGGCCACTGGCCAATTCGGGTCGAGCTCTGGCCCCCGGGCGGCTTCGTGCCAGGGTGGACCGGCCAAGACGGCCGACAGTGGATCTCGGCACCCCTGGATGCGCTGCCCGACTGGACGATCGTCGAGTTGCACTCGCCCACCGCGATCGACGATCTCACAGGACCGATACGGCCCGAGCACGATCACGTGGTCTATTGGGCGTGGATCGATACCGGGGTGGTGTGCGTCCGGTGCTTCGCGCCCCGTTTCGGGATCGTCGAGGACGAAGCCACCGGTTCGGCGGCGCTCCGCCTAACGACCTTGCTGGCGCAGCCGCTCGAGATCCGCCAAGGCAAGGGCTCGCTTCTGTACGCCCGCCCTGTCGACGCCGACCGGGCGTCGGTCGGGGGCTTGGTCGTCGAGGACGACCCCCTTCCGTTACCGTCGCTCGAGGCCTAGCGGCCGCTTGGCTGCCCCGGCCTCGCGACATCACCGAGCCAGCGCTTCTCTCATCCGCCGTACGCCGGGACGACGGCGCCACTCACTGGAGCGGACGCCTCGCTGACCAGGAACGTGATCACATCGGCTATGGCCGCTGGCTCGACAGCGCCTGGCAACATCTCAGGCGGGAGTATCGCCTTGTTCTTCTCGGTGGCCATGAGCTGCGGGAGGACGGCGTTGACCCGGATGCCGTGAGGCCTCAGCTCGACGTCGAGGATGCGGGTCAGGTGTACAAGCGCCGCCTTGGTCACCCCGTAGGCGGCAGTACCAGGCAAGGGCTCGACGCCTTGTCGCGCCGCGGTATGGACGATCACCCCCGAGCCCTTTTGTCGCATGTGAGGAGCCACCGCCTGTGTCAACCACAGCGCAGTGCCGAGGTTCACGTCCATCAGTTGCCGAAGGCCCTCGGGTGTCACGGTGAGAGCGTCGCCAAGCTCGTAGGCACCGATGGTGTTGACTAGGACGTCCGGCGGGCCGATCTGTCTAGCGATTCGGTCCACCAGGGGCTTGGGCTGGGCGGGGTCGGTGGCGTCGGCGACTTCCCGGTGGATCTGCTCCGGCAGCTGCCTCAGGCCGGCTTCGTTACGGTCAACAGCCACGACGGCAAGCCCGGCTGCGTGCAGGGCAAGGGCCGTGGCTTGACCCAGTCCGCTGCCGGCACCTGCCACGATGGCGATGCGTGTGCTCATGGTGCGCACCTTTCGAGAAGGAGGATAGGACCTAATCAATCTTGCTTGCCCAAGCATATATTCGGGAGTACCGTTCCGGAAGCACCGAATGAGCCCACCGCCAGCCCTGCCCCATCGCCAAGGGAGGAAGCATGACTCCAAGTATTTCAAGCAGCGCCCAGACGTTGCCCGACTACGTCCCTGTGCCGGCTTCGGCACTTGGTCCGGCTCTGAACGAGCAGGGGTATTACGTCGGGCGGGTCGAGCGGAACCTCTTCTGGGTTACCGATGGCACGTACCAGTCGGCATTCCTGCTCACCGGCGAAGGTGTCGTCCTGTTCGATGCCCCACCGACAATCGGCCACAACCTACGCAGGGCTGTCGACGAGATGGCTGAGGCCGAAGGCGTCACGAACGCCGTCACGCACCTCGTGTACTCGCACCACCACGCCGACCACGCCGGCGCAGCGAACTTGTTCGGCGACGACATCATGCGGATCGGACATGAGGAGACTCGTCGCCTGCTCCTAAGGGACGGCGACCCGACCCGACCCGCGCCGGAGGTCAGGTTTCAGGACGCTTACACCCTGAATGTCGCTGACGATCGCGTGGAACTCGCCTTCCACGGTCCCAACCACTCGCCCGACAACATCTTCATCCACTTCCCCGATCATGACGCGCTGATGCTCATCGACATCGTCAACCCCGGCTGGGTGCCGATCTACAACCTCAACCTCACAGAAGACGTGCCTGGGTACATCGACGCTGCGGACAAGGCCCTCTCCTACCCATGGACGCACTACATCGGGGGCCACCTGGGCCGGCTCGGCACCCGAGACGACGTCATCGTGCATCAGGAGTACGTCGCGGACATCGCTGAGAACGCGGCAAACAGCACTGGCCGGCGTGGACCCGACCCCGTACTTTGTCAAGTACGGCGCCAACGTCTGGGCTGCCGTGGCGGGCTACCTCGACGAGGTCACTGAGCGCGCTGCGGAACCAGTCATCGCCAAATACACAGGAGTTCTCGCGGCCGCGGACGTCAAGGCGTTCACCTATACGACCACTTTTGCCGTCCTGCAGTCCATGCGCCTCAACCTCGGCGCAGGATCGCAGGTCCACCCCTGACAGAGAGAGCCGTGATCACCGAGCACCACAGCTAAGGCGCTCGGTTCGGTCAGGCAAGATATTGCGAAACTTTCCATTCGCTATCGGTTACGAGACGGCACGGAGGTATCGTCGAGATGGTCCGCAACGCGACTCAAGGCTTCGGCCAGTTGTTGCACGGCCGAAGGCTCGACGTGATCAAAGAATCGGCGGCGGACGCTCACCAAGTGTATTGGCCATGCCGACTTCAACTTGGCCATGCCGCGTGGAGTGAGCTTCGTGACGTTAGCCCGGGCGTCGGAGGAGCTCGCCGTCTTTGTCACAAGGCCACGCGACTGGAGCTCATCCACAAGGCGGGTCGTCCGACTCGCCGACACGCCGGATACGTTGGCAAGATTGGCCATCCGAAGCTCACGATTGGGGGCTTCCGAAAGGTTCATGATCGTCGAGTACTCGCTCGACGACAAACCGCTCCCTTCGATCAGGTCATTTTCCAGATATCTGGGGAGCGCTCTGATGATTCGCATCATCGCCCGCCACAGCGCCTCCTCGGTGAGGGACAGCGGTTTGACAGCGGCCACGGTCCGACAATACTTGCTTTCTCAAGCACTCCGGCGATCCTCGAACCTCGAGGGCCGCGGAAGCTAATGGGTTATCGCCCGCGCGAGGAGCCAACCTGCGCCGGCCGCAGCCACCCCGAGGCCGACCGACGCGGCCACGTAGATCGCCCCGACGCCGGCCCGATTGGTTCGAAAGAGGGAGAAGGTCTCCCAACCGAAGGCAGCAAAGGTGGTATACGCCCCGAGGAAGCCGACCGTCACTGCCGTGCCGATGTCTCGCGGGATGCGCCCTGCGGCAACGAGCGGCACGAGCACTCCGTACAGAAAGGCGCCAGTGACGTTGACGAGAAGCGTTGCGTAGGGAAAGCCGCGCACACCGACGGCGACGCTGGCGCTGTAGCGAGCTACGGCCGCCAGTCCTCCAGCGACCCCGACGAAGACATAGCGCACCTGGTCCTCCTGCGGTTGGCAAATAGAACTGCCGACCAGACTTCCCGGCGCGCCGGACCCCATGATAGCCCGCGGGCGTCTGGGCCGCCTGGGCCGGCCCGCTGGCGTCCGGGACCGTTCCGTCCGTCGAGCGGGGCCGACGGGCAGGCCGGCGCGCGTCCGGGGCCGCTCCGGCCGGCGGTCAGGGCCGGCGGGCCCTCGCCGGCGGAACGCGTCAGCTCCGCTCGGCCACCGGGATGACGGCAACCGGGCATCTGGCATGGTGGAGGCAGTACTCGATCACAGATCCGACCAGCGCGCTGGCGAGAGCTCCGTGACCGTGACCGTGGCCACCGACGACGAGCAGCTCCGCCTGGGCTGCCTCGCGCACCAGGAGGTGCCCCGGGGCATCCGGCGACAGCACGAGCCGAACTCCGTCAGCGGGACCGGCACCGAGGACCTGAACGACCTGCTTGCGCAGCTCCTTGCGGGCTTTCTCCTCGGGATCGATGCCCACCGGGTAGATCGGCCCCCACGAGTAGACGGCGACGAGGGTTGCCCGCGTAACCTCCGCTTGGCGCGCCGCCCAGCGAAGGGCGTTCTTGCTGGTATCCGAACCGTCGACCCCGACGACGATCGTCTCGCTCATGACGTCACTCTCTCACCGAGGGACAAGGGTCTGGGGAGGGACAAGGGTCTGGGCAACCCCCAATGTGGGGCTGGCCGGAGGGGTTGGGGAGGCTCTGGCGCCCCCGGGAACCGCCCGGGCTGCGTATCTCGGCTATTTCTCGAGCTTCGCAAGCGCCTCGTTCAGTTCGAGCACGCTGACATACGGCGCCCCGAAGATCCCGAAGTACGCTCCGGTAACCTGCGACGCCACCAGCTTGTGCACCTCGGCTACGGGCAGCCCGTTGGCCTTGGCGACGGCGTTCACCTGCGCATAGGCGTCCGCTGGGGCGATGTCGGGATCGAGCCCAGACCCCGAACCTGTCACAAGGCCGTTCGTCGGGGTGATCCCTTCCTTGCGGAGCACTGCCACCTGTGTCTGCACCTGCTGGAAGAGCTGGATCGAGCGGGGCCCGTAGTTCGTCGCGCCGCTCGCGAGCGGATTCGGCGAGTCGTCGCGGCCCTGGAACCACTTCGGCCCGGTCCAGGCCTGCCCGATCTCGGTCGAGCCGTAGGCGGTGAGCGAGCCGTCGGCCTGATGGCGGAAGAAGACTTGCCCGATGCCCGTCTCGACGAATGTGTAGACGAGGCATAGCACGATCACTACGACGGAGAGAACTAGCGCGCGGCGGAGGTTGATGAGCATCAGTAGGCCTTCAGTGCGGTCAGGATCAAGTCGATGAGCTTGATGAAGATGAATGGGGCGATGATGCCGCCGACGCCGTAGATCCAGATGTTGCGTCGCAGGATCTGCTGGGCGTTCACCGCGCGGAAACGCACCCCTTTGAGGGCGAGCGGGATGAGCGCCACGATAACGAGGGCGTTGAAGATCACCGCTGATAGCACGGCCGACTGCGGTGTGTGCAGTCTCATGATGTTGAGCGTCTTGAGCTGCGGGTAGGTAGCGATGAACAGCGCCGGGATGATGGCGAAGTACTTGGCCACGTCGTTCGCGATCGAGAAAGTCGTGAGGGCGCCCCGGGTGATTAGCAGTTGCTTGCCGATCTCGACGATGTCGAGCAGCTTGGTGGGGTTGGAGTCGAGGTCCACCATGTTGCCGGCCTCTTTGGCGGCCGTGGTCCCCGTGTTCATGGCGACACCCACGTCGGCCTGCGCGAGCGCCGGCGCGTCGTTGGTGCCGTCGCCCGTCATTGCGACGAGCTTGCCGCCCTCCTGCTCCTGCCTGATGAGCGCCAGCTTGTTCTCCGGCGTCGCCTCGGCAAGGAAGTCGTCCACGCCGGCCTCGTTCGCGATGGCGGCGGCCGTGAGCGGGTTGTCGCCGGTGATCATGACGGTGCGGATCCCCATGGCACGCATCTCATCGAAACGATCCCGGATCCCCTGCTTGACGACGTCCTTCAACTCGATGACGCCGAGCACTGCGGGCCCGTCGGCCACGACGAGCGGAGTCGACCCGGCACGCGAGATGCGCTCGACGATCGGGTCCAGCTCGTCGGGGATCGAGCCGCCCTGGTCGGTCACCCAACGCTTCACCGCGTCGGCGGCGCCCTTGCGGACCTGGCGTCCGTCGGTGTCGAGTCCCGACATACGCGTGACGGCGGAAAAGGGGATGAAGGTGTGATCCTCACCGAGGTGACGCTCACGGATCTCGAAGCGCTCCTTGGCGAGCACGACGATCGAGCGGCCCTCGGGCGTCTCGTCGGCGAGCGACGCCAGCTGGGCGGAATCGGCCACCTCACGCTCCGAGTGGCCGCCGACGGGGGTGAACTCAGAGGCCATCCGGTTGCCGAGCGTGATCGTCCCCGTCTTGTCGAGCAGCAAGCGTCTGGGTGTCACCGGCGGCCTCGACGGCACGGCCGCTCATCGCAAGTACGTTGCGCTGGACGAGCCGGTCCATCCCTGCGATACCGATCGCCGACAGCAGCGCGCCGATCGTGGTCGGGATCAGGCAGACGAGGAGGGCGACGAGGATGACGACGGACACGGTTGCGCCGGCGTAGTGGCCGAAAGGCTGCAGCGTCACGACGACCGGGAGGAAGATGATCGTCAGGACCGCAAGCAAGATGGTCAGCGCGATCTCGTTCGGCGTCTTCTGGCGGTTCGCCCCCTCGACGAGGGCGATCATCCGGTCGAGGAACGTGTGGCCCGGCTCTGCCGAGATCTGGACGACGATCCGGTCCGACAGCACCTTTGTTCCGCCGGTGACCGCAGATCGGTCGCCGCCGGACTCGCGGATCACCGGGGCCGACTCGCCGGTGATGGCCGACTCGTCAACCGAGGCGATGCCTTCGACGATCTCGCCGTCGGACGGGATGAGGTCGCCCGCCTCCGCGACTACGCGGTCGCCTTTGCGCAGCGCCGCAGCCGGCACGCGCTCCTCGGTCCCGTCGTCGCGGAGGCGCCGCGCCTCGGTCTCGGAGCGCATCTTGCGCAAGGTGTCGGCCTGAGCCTTGCCACGGCCCTCGGCGACGGCTTCGGCGAAGTTCGCAAAGAGCACCGTCAGGAACAGCCAGATCGTGATGCTCCAGTCGAAGATCCCTGGGTGAGCGATCGACTCGATGAAGGTCACGATCGTACCGATGAGGACGACGAACATGACCGGGTTGCGGATCTGGGTCTGCGGGCGCAGCTTCCTGAAGGAGTCGATGACCGCCGGCCCGATGATCTCCCGGTCGAACAGCCCGCGCTGGGTGGCGACGCCGTGTGCCTCCGTCGGTGCGGACGGGGACGGCGGGGTGGCAGTGGCGTTGTTGGGGGTCATGATGCGAAGACCTTCCGGCCGAGGAGCAACTGGTGGTAACCGACGTGGGCCAAATGGGGGACCATGCCGAGAGCGCTGGGCTTCGGGTAGATCTTGTGACTCTGGAGCTGCTCGACGATCGGGCCGAGAGCGACGGCCGGGAAGAACGTGAGCGCCCCGACGATGAGGATCACGCCGACGAACAGGCCGACGAACAGCGGGGTGTCGGTCCTGAAGGTCCCGGCGGACACCGGCACGACGTTCTTCTTGAGCCAGCACACCACCGAGCGCAAGGGCGGGGACCATCTCGGCGAAGCGGCCGAACCAGAAGCCCGCTGACTGCATGACGTTGTAGAAGGGCGTGTTCCCGTTCAGGCCGGCAAAGGCCGAGCCGTTGTTGTTCACCGGGGACGTGAAGGCATAGAGGATCTCGGTGAAGCCGTGCGGGCCCCCGTTCTCGGGCCCGGCTCGGCCGGAATGGATGGAGACGGCGATCCCTGTGAAGATGAGGACGAGCATGGGCATGACGAGAACCAGGAGGCCGGCGAGCTTCACCTCCCTCGACTGGATCTTCTTGCCCAGGTACTCCGGTGTTCGGCCGACCATCAACCCGCCGATGAACACGGCGATGATGGCAAAGGCGAGGATCGTGTACATGCCCGCCCCGGCTCCTCCGGGGGAAACCTCGCCGAGCATCATGCTCGTCAGCAGGCCCATGCCGCCGATCGGCGTGAAGGAGTCGTTCGAGCCGGTCACCGATCCCGTCGAGGTCTGCACGGAGCCGATGTCGAAGAGGGTCGTTGGGGCCACACCGAAGCGGGTCTCCTTGCCTTCCATGTTGCCGCTCGGCTGGTAGGTCACCCCGGCCTGAGCGACAGCGGGGTTGCCCCTCGACTCGGCGTACTGCGAGAAGGCGGCCCAAGAGCAGAACAGCACCAGCATCGTGGCGAGGACGGCCATGCCCTGGCGGAAGCTTCCCACCATCTTGCCGTACATGTAGGTGCTCGCGAACGGGATCGACAAGAGCAGGAGCAGCGAGAGCCACTGAGTGAACGCCGTCGGGTTCTCGAACGGGTGGGCGCCGTTGGCGTTCGTGTAGCCGCCACCGTTGTTCCCGAGCTGCTTGATGGGCGTCATCGAGCCTTGCGGTCCACGGGGGATGGTCTGGCTCACGTTGTTCAGCAAGTCGTGGATGTGCGCCGGTCCCGCCAGTGTCTGGACGGCGCCCTGGCCGATGTAGATCACCGCCGCTACCGCGGCGATAGGAAGAAGGATGTAGTAGATGCCACGAATGACGTCGACCCAGAAGTTGCCGATCGTTGGCGAGTTCTTACGCGAGAAACCGCGGATCATGCCGATCATCACCGCCATGCCGGCCGCGGCGCTAGCGAATTGCTGGCCGACGAGGGCGACCATCTGGGTGAGGTAGGACATGGTCGACTCACCCGTGTAGTTCTGCCAGTTCGTGTTCGTGACGAACGACGTCGCGGTGTTGAGCGAGAGCGCCGGTCCGACGGCGCCGAAGTGCTGCGGGTTGAGCGGCAGCGAACCTTGGAGACGCTCGAACCCGTAGACGACGAGTATGGCTACGCCGGAGTAGACGATCAGCGACACCGCGTAGCGCTGCCAGGTCTGCTCCGCCTCGGCATCGACGCCGAGCAGCCGGTAGGTGGGCCGTTCCAGCCAGCCCATCCAGTGCACGCGGCCCTCGAACACCGCTGCCATGTAAGAGCCGAGGTAGCGCCAGACGAACGCAAGGCAAACTACGAGGGCGATGACTTCGAGTGTGAAGCGCATCAGAACCACTCAGCCCGGAACATTGCGACGCCGAGGTAGATGAACACGAGCACGGAGAGGGCCAGCAGCAGCCCTTGGACCACGGTCATACGTGCTCCAATGCCCAGACCAGGCCCAGCATGGACACGGTGAACAGGAAGATGCAGAGGATTGCCAGAAAGTCACCCATGCGATCCAGTCTGGGCGGGGGCGCATCAACCGGGCGTAAACAGATCGGGCTTGCGCATCAATTCCGCGTAAACGAGCCGCCGCGGGCGAAGCGCCGGCGGCCGCGGGCGAGCCGCCGGCGAACCGCCCGCGCCTCTCCCGCGGCGATTTTCTCTGTGCCCGTCGGCCGCGTGAGAGAACCGGGTAAGGGCCGCGGGAGGATCGGCGCGGAGCCGGACCCGGCTCAGGCTAGGTTTCGTCGGGCAGGGGTCGAGACGGAATGAGGGTTAGGCCGTGAGTAGGGACGTCGAGTTCGGCGACGCCAGGGACGAGAGCGACGAGGCTGTCGAGCCGACCGGGAAGTTCCGGCTCTACATGGGAGCTGTCGCCGGCGTCGGGAAGACCTGGGCCATGCTGGACGAGGGTTGGCGACGGCACAGGCGGGGCACAGACGTCGTGATCGGCTTCGTCGAGACTCACGGCCGGGAACATACGGCTGAGCAGATACGCGACCTCGAGATCGTCCCGCGTAAGGTTGTCGACTACCGGGGTACGACCTTTGAGGAGATGGACCTCGCGGCAGTGCTCGACCGCAAGCCAGAGGTCGCGCTCATCGACGAGCTCGCCCACACGAACGTGCCGGGTTCCGGACCTCATCCCAAGCGATGGCAGGACGTGCTCGAGATCCTCGACGCGGGAATCTCGATCGTGAGCACGGTCAACATCCAGCATCTCGAGAGCGTCGCCGATGCCGTGCAGCAGATCACCGGCGCGGCGGTGCGCGAAAGGGTGCCCGACTGGGTCGTCCGCAAAGCCGATCAGATCGAGCTGATCGACTCGTCGCCCGAGCAGCTGCGACGCCGCATGCTTCACGGCAACATCTACCCTCCCGAGAAGATCCCGGGCGCCCTCGCCAGCTTCTTCCGGCAGCAGAACCTCGTTGCGCTCCGCGAGCTGGCCCTTCGATTCGTGGCGGACGAGACCGAAGAGGATCTCATGGAGTTTCTCGTCGCCCGGCACCCCGACATCGTGTGGGACACCGCCGAGCGAATCATGGTTGCCGTCAACGCGGCGGCGGGCACCGATGCTGTACTCCGCCGAGCCGCCCGCATGGCACTACGGGTGCACGCCCACGTCCAGGCCGTCCACGTGGTCGGCGACGAGACCTCGCGTCCGGCGTCGAAGCAGGCGCTAGCGACAATCAAGCAGCTCGCCCAGGACCTTGGAGCGACGTGGCACGAGGTCACCTCGGACGACCCTGCCACGGCGCTGGTGAACTTCGCCAGGGACAACCAGATCACCCAGATCGTGCTCGGAGCGTCTCGGAGATCTCGATGGGAGCGGGTCGTGAGCAGGGCTTCGGTGGTCCAGCGCGTGCTGCGGTTCGCAGGTCAGTCCGGCGTCGACGTCCACATCATCGCCCGCTATGGCGACCCGGACGCTCCCGGTGAGCACCGCCGCGGCCCTCAGGGCCGGCGGACCGAACCTGGGGCGACGGCTGGCGGCGCGGCTTTCAGGGCCGGCGCGACCGAGTCCGGGGCGACGGCTGGTGGCACCGCCGGCGCTGCTTTCGGGACCGGCGCGACCGAGCCCGGGGCGACGGCTGCCGGCACCGCCGGCCGGGCCTCGTGACCGGCGCGACCGAACACAGTCGTCGAAGAACCTTCCGCCCCACGGCTCACATCCAGCCGCTGTAAAGCCCGCCGGTTTTATCACTCTCAGTAGACGTATCAGCACTTATAGCGTTCAACCGAACAACTCACAGAACCGTCCTCATGACGGTCGAAGATCTGCTGCCGATAGCTGACAAACGCCGGTGCCGGTCCGTCATCGATCCTGGTACAAAACGCGTACCGCAACGTCCGATATCGCCATTGCGCCGAGACCGTCTGCACGTTAGGCTGCGCCGCTAACTAGCACTTGCGAGGGATGTGAAAAGGCGAAGCAGCCCCGGAGGGCCCGGACGACCGGCAGGCTCGCACCAGAGTCCGCGAGCACCGGCAGGCTCGAACCAGAGTCCGCCCCCGCCCACCGACCGGCGCAGCAACCGCGCAAAAAAGTCCGGAGCGGCGAAGAGCCGCTCAAGGCAACCCCCGACCGGCCGCCCCCGATCCAGACGTAGTCGGCGGCTTTTCGAGCGCGACGGCTATCTCGCGGAGCTGGGATCGTTGCTCTCAGCCGATTGGAGTCATCCAGTCGGCCCGATCGTCGTAGAGGGCAGGGCGGGCGCCGGTAAGACGGCGCTCGTCGGGGCGGCGTGCCAGATGGCCACCGACGCAGGCTGGGTCGTGCTGAGAGCCCGCGGCGACGCCCTTAGGACGCATACTCCCTTCTTCACCCTAAGTCGGCTCCTCGACTTCCGTGCGGACGAGGTTTCGAATGGCCCGACGTACGACGAGGGGCCGGCCACCATTGTGACGAAGCTGGACACGCTTGTCAGGAAGCTCTCCGCAGAGCAGGGAGTCGTCATTTGCCTTGACGATGCCCAGTGGTCCGATGACGAGTCGAGCGAGTGGCTCTACAACCTCGGACCTTGGCCCTTGCAGCAAAGATGTCGCTTGATTGTCAGCATGGCGACGAGGTCTCCGGGGCTGCAACTGCGTACCGTGAAGCAGATCGTTCACGAGCCGTCTGCTCGCGTCATGACCCTCGGCTCGCTGTCGCCAAAGGCCATTGGGTCGCTTGCGAGCAGTTACTTCAGCTCACCTCCTGACGAAGCCTTTGTTCAAGGTTGCGAGGAGGCAACTGGGGGCAATCCCTTCCTCCTCCTCGCGCTCTTCCGCGAGATGCGATTGGAAAGGCTTTCACCGAGTGTGAACGCAGTCGACAAGATCGGGACGATGACCTCGGCGACGGTAGCGCTCTCGATCCTGGCCAGGCTGTCCGGGCTGCCGCCCGAGGCGGCGCGTGTGCTCGAGGCGGTGGCTGTTGCTGGCTGCCCCATCGATCTGGACGTCGTCGCCGAGGTAACCGCGTTGGATGCGTCGAGGGCGGGCGCGGCCGCTGACGGCCTGGCGGCAGTCGACTTGCTGACACGCGAGCGGCCTTTGCGCTTCCTGCACCCATTCGTTCGCACAGCTGTCTATGGCGAGATTCCGCCGACTCATCGAGCACAGCTCCATCTCAGAACCGCCACGAGCCTGGGGGCCCGGGGCGCGCCTCTCGAGCAGCTCGCAGAGCACCTGGCCGCGTCGGAACCGGGCGGCGACGAGTGGGTCGCGAGCAAGATGACAGAGGCGGGAAGCCTCGCTCTCAGCCAAGGATCACCAGTCCAAGCCGTGCGCTATTTGAACCGTGCACTCGCCGAGCAATCGGCGGCACACGATCGCCCTCACATCCTGCTCAGCCTGGCGCGAGCTGAGGCCTCTCTCGATGCCAGGTCGGCGCTCGCACATCTGCGCCAGGCTCTCGATCAGACCGTCGAGGCCAAGGCGGCCGCCCGAGCAGCGCTGCAGGTGACTCGCACGCTCGACGACCCCGAGCTGAGGGTGGAGCTCGGACCGATGCTTGAAAGAATTACCGCTCTGCTCTCGGATGATGAGGTCGTCGACAAGATCGATGTGGCAGTCGCGTCCGCTTTGGTGGGCAGCTCAGCGCGCGCTGCACTCTCTGCTGCCGACTCTTTGAGCTCGGTCCTGGCGTCGCGGCGTTCTCCGCGGACTCGCGCCGAGCGAGAAGCGCTCGCGCTGATCGCCGTCGTGAACAGTGGCAGCCCGCGACGAGCAAAGCCGGCAGAAGTCGCTGCGATGATAAGGCGCGCGGTGCTCGGCGCGGAGTTCGCGAGCAACGATCCTTTAACGTGCGAATTGTGGGCTTGCGCGCTCCTGGCGCTCGCAGGTGCCGGCGAGTTCGAAGACGCCGACCGGTACGTTCGGGACGCCCAGGCAGCAGCACATTCTCACCGGCTCGAGCTCGCAGATGCCGACTTCTCTGCAACTTTGGCGATCTCGCTCGCACTTCAAGGTTCGCTCGTCGACGCGGAGCAACAGGCAAAGTGGGCGCTCTCCGTTGCCGGAGACCGACAGTGGAACCGGCGCTCCGACACGGTTGCTTGCCTCGCGAGCGTTCTGTCGGACCAAGGGCGATTCGAGGAAGCCGAGGGCCTCATCGTGGAGTTCGGGGATCTCGACGGCCGGTCGTCGCCGATTGGAGGACCCATGCTGCTCGAGCAGCGTGGGCGACTCCGCTCACTTCGAGGGCGACGGTCCGAAGCCCTGGCCGATCTCTTCAGCGCCGGCCGGCGAGCAGATGAGTGCGAAATCGACAGCCCCGTTGTGACGATCTGGCGAGCGGAGGCAGCTTTTGCTCTGTCTGCTGAGGGCCGCGAGGAGGATGCGATCAGCCTTGCCGAGGAGAACCTCGAGCTCGCTCGCGCTAACGGGCTGGGGTGGGTGGTGGGCTCAGCGCTGCATGTCATGGCTTGCGTCGGCGATCCGGACAAGCGCCTTGCGCGGCTCGAGGAAGCGGTTGACCTTCTCGAGCGCTCACCGACTCAAGTTCGATTGGCGAGTGCGATGATCGATCTCTCCAGCGCCCTGCGAGAAGCCGGCGCTTCCGCCGAACGAGTGAGGGCGATGCTCCGGTGCAGTGCTGATCTCGCGTTTCGAAGTCGTGCGGCCCCCCTCGTCACGAAGGCCAGTGCCGAGCTTCGTCTCAGTGGAGCGCGACCCCGCCGGCTCGCTCTTTCGGGGGCTGACGCGCTGACAGCGAGCGAACGGCGAGTCGTGTCGCTCGCATCCGATGGTCTCAGCAATTTCCGAGATCGCGGAAGCGCTATTCCTCGCCGAGAAGACCGTCGAGGGACACCTCGGCCACGCCTTCCGCAAACTTGGTATCCGCTCGAGGCGCGAGCTCGAGGGGTTACGGTACCTGAGGTCGGAGAACCCGTACCCGATTGAGGAGACGACCCCTCGCCTGGCCGGCCTCTAACTCCGCCAGGTTGCGGATCGGTCACCACAGACGGAGCCTGATCAAGACAGACAGAGGCTGCTGATCGAGCCACCCTTTGAATTCCCAGGGAGCCGGCTACTTCGCGGAAGGGTCCGATCATTGGACATGCGGGAAATGTCGCTATGTCATGCGGGTGTCTTCTCGAATGTCGAGGCCGTTTGGAGCCTGGCGCTCGGCTCGCTGGCCAAAAGTGGAGGGTTTCAATGTCGACCGCCCGGCGGTATGGTGCGGCGAGAGGCTGCGAGGGGGGTGCGAGGATGCGTCTCGTGATCTGTGACGATCACAGGCTTTTAGTGGAATCGCTAGCAGTCACCCTTCAGGCGCAGGGACACGAGGTGGTCGCGGTGACGACGCCGCGGGAATGCCTCAGAGCGGTCGCCAGTGCCCACCCGGATGTGTGCCTCTTGGACCTCTACTTGCCGGCGCGAGAAGACGGCTTGGAGACGGCGCGAGCCATACTGACGAACCATCCCGGCACCCAGGTTCTCATCCTGTCGGGCGTCGTCGCAGACGCGTTGGTCATCGCCAAGGCGATCGATCTCGGGGTCGCCGGGATCATCCGCAAGGACCAGACCGTCGACAATATCGAGGCAGCGCTCCTGCGCGTAGCCGCCGGCGGGTCTGCATTCCAGACCGACGTGGTGCGCGACGTCGCACGACACCTGACCTCGCAGCCACGCAAGGAGCCGTGGGACTTCCTCACCGCTCGGGAGCTCGATGTCCTCCGCCGAATGGTCGTCGGCGAAAGCACCAAGCAGATGGCGCGGTCGATGCAAATCGCGTCCAGCACCGTTCGTACCTATGCACAGAACGTTCTGACAAAGCTCGGCGCCCACTCGCGGCTCGAGGCATCGGCCATCGCAGTCCGGGCTCATTTGGTGGGTAACGATCCGCAGGACGCCATCTCTCCTACATAAGGCGGATGCCGACTCTCATACATCAGCGGGAGGTCGGCTCTCCTACATAGATCGTAGAAACTACGCACATCTTGAGGTGGCACAATGCCCGACACGAAGGTCACACTGTCGGCGTGACCCAGATAAGAACAGCTGTGATCACCGGCCAGCGTACTCTTGCCGACGCGCTCGCCTCTCGACTGGCTGTTGAGCCCGACCTGCTCGTCGTGGCCATCGCGGAGTCAGCGGCGGCTGCGCGCAGGTTGCTCGCCGGTTGTGACGTCGACATAGTGCTGCTGGACGGCGGGTTGGCGATCGATGGTCTCGACCTCGCCGCCGAGTTGGCCGGCATCCGCGCCGTCACCCGGCAGTCGGTCCGACTGATCATGCTCGGAACCGTACCGGAGGCCCCACGTACCGTGGAGTTGCTCCGCGCGGGGATCTCCGCATGGGTACCGAAGCAGGAGTCGATCGAGCACCTGTTACGCGTCATCCGCGGCGTGATGCGCGACGAGACATGGCTCCCGACCAACGCAGTCGGCCCGGTCCTCCGGCTTCTTCTCCACGAGAGCGAAGAGCGGGAGGCATCTTCGAAGCACCCCCTCGGAAGCCTCACGCCACGCGAGCGAGAGGTGCTTTCCTATCTGGCCGAAGGAATCGGCAGGCGCGAAGCCGCTGAACGTATGCATGTGTCCGGTCACACGGTCCGTAGCCACCTGCAGAACTTGATGGGAAAGCTGGGGGTTCACTCCAGCTTGGAGGCCGTCGCGCTCGCCCGCCAGGCAGAGGTCAGCGAAGCGCTTCCGAACGCATCCTCATCCTGAGCCAAGCGAGATGGTTACGTTGTCGACGAGGATCGCCCCTCCAGGAGGAAGGCTCGCAGCCGAGATCGTCACGCTGAGCTTGCTCGCTCCCGGCCGTCGGACCTGGTAGGTGATGTAGTCGAATCGGAACGCCGAAGCGAGCCTCATCGTCGCCCGTTGGCTTCCGACGACCGTGCCACCGACAAGCTCCCTCACTCTCAGGGTCAGGAGCGGCGTGCCGCTGGTGGCCCGCGCCCAGAGCGCGATCTGCTCGGAGCCCTTTACCATGGTCGGAATGACAGCCGCCCAGCCACGAGCGCCGGTCGCGAACTCCGGATTGACCAGCGAGCACGTGAGCCGGAAGCCGCCCAGCGTCCCGGCCAGGTAGGACAACGCGTCCGCGTACCCTGGTTCCTGCCGATTGAAGATCACAGCCCGGAAGGCGGTGAACGCGTCGTAGGCATTCGCAAGACTCTGCTGGAGAACGTCGTCCGGCGTCGCGCGGGCCATCGTTTCGAGGTCGGTCAGCGCGGCGGCGAGAGGATGCAGCGCCTCGGCCGCCGGCACCGTTCTGCGCTCCAACCTCCCCATGACGCCGAGCGCGCTCTCCACCACCGGACTTGCCCGGACGCAGCCGGAATTCGCGGCCATGGCGAGGTTCGCCGTCGTGACAGAGTTGCCCCTTGGCTGGGCTCGCTCGGCCGCCGATCCGCAGGCCGCCAGCGTTGCTGCGCCGGTCACTACGGCGACCAGCGCCGCAGCCGCTCGGCGCCACCTCAAGTTGGCGGTCGCCAGGCGTTCGGGCCGATCTGGCTGCTCGTCGGAGGATTCGTCATCTAGCCCACGCCACTGGGGGCCTGCCGCAGGTAGACGAGGGCCGCCGCCATGTGGGACTCGGGATATGCGGCCACAGCCGTGTAGGAGTACGCCTGACACGAACCGGGCGTCACTGCCCCGTTCGAGTCGGCCACTGCAATGGCCACCCACGGCGACGAGGCGGTCGCAGAGTTGTTGGCGTTGACCCGCTGGACCAGCGCCGGGTCGGGCGTCCACGAGTTGTTGCTGCGGGAGCTTGTCGTCGAACGGATCGAGTAGAGCGCGACCGCCCAGCTCGTCCCGGCGGACGGGTCGAGCGATGGCGTCGTCAGGCTGGTGGAGGTGTTGTCGGAGATGAGTCCCGCGGTGCCAGCCAGGGGAGCCGCGTTGTCGACACCGCTGTAGTCGGCGATCGTGAACGTGCCCTTGGCTGTTGTGGTCCAAGACGCGGTGTAGGAGGCGCCGGCGTCTGCGGATGTGGCGACCTTGTAGTAGCCGAACACCTGGTCGGCCGTGCCGTCAATCAGCGGCGACCAGCTGAACGGGATCCAGCCGCCCCCGAAGGTGAAACCGGAGACGGGGTATCCCAGAGACAGCCACGCGATCATGACGTCGCCTGGCTGGACTCCGGCCGGCGCGCTGATCGACGCGTGTGTGCTGCCGGAGGTGACGGAGGTCTGCGATGCCGCCCGGAAGGCGATGGCCGACGTGGGAGCGCCGCCGGGGGCCGCACTCGCCTCAGCGGACAGCACCGAGGTCCCGGTCGAATTTGTGGCGGTGACCTGGTAGTAGTACGCGGTGCCGGCGGTGACCGCGCTGTCGACGTACTGAGTTGCCGGTCCGCTGACCGTGGCGAGCATCGACTCACCGCCGGAGCTGGTGCCACGGTAGATGGTGTAGGTGTTTATCGCGGGCGTGCCGGCGGGTGGCCCGGACCAGCTGAGGGTCACGCTCGCGGCGCCCGCGCTCGCCTGCAGCGTCGGCGCCGCCGGGGCGGCCTGGTACTGGTACGCCCCGTCGTCGTCGTAGGCGCGCGGCCCGGTGCCGGTCTGCGCCATGGAGGGGTCGATCGTCCGTGAGTTGCCGACGATGTCGGTGGGCTGCTCGCCGACGGCGCCCGAGTTGGCCATGGAGATGGCAGTCGAGCACTCGCTGAGCTGGAAGTTGCCGGCCGGCGGGTTCATGAACCCCGGATTTGCCTCTTTCCCGTTTGGCTCCTGCCCAGAGGCCGCCTGCAAGCTCGACATCGTGTCGTACTCTCCGTTGCCCCAAGTCGCCAGGTGGTCGCCGGTGATGGCGAAACTGTCCTGCCACAGCACGTCGCGGTCGAGCACCGTGCCGGTTTGCGAGGTGCCGTCCACGCGGATGTCGCCCTTGGTCCCGTAGCACTCCGTGACGCCGCCCGCCCCGTTCGGGCAGTTGATCGCGTTGTCGACGCTGATGTTGTTCTCGATGGTGATGCCGCTGTTGGTCCCCGCCGGGAGGCCCTCGACGTTGATACCGGCCGTTGCGTTGCCGTATATGGTGTTGCCGGTGATCTGATTCCCAGTCACGTCCAGGTCGTCGATGCCGTGGTTGCCCGTGAAGCAATCGGAGGTGTTGCCGGTCGAGGGGTGGTTGCAGTTGGACAGCTGCACGGTGGTGATTCCCTCGTTGTCGTAGCTCAGGTTGTCCGCCGCGACGTTGTTGTTGCCCCCCGGATAGAACTGGATCCCCGAGTCCTCGTTGTTGTGGACGACGTTCTTGATGATCATGTTCCCCGGGGAGATCACCTCGATACCGCTGGCGTCGCGTACCCACCCGTCCGCGTTGAACGATGCCTCGTTGCTCTGGACCGTGATGCCGGTCGAGCCCTGGGTCAGATAGATCCCCGACGCGCTGTTGTCGTCGACCTGATTGCCATAAACGGTCGAGTTATTGGTATTGCCCACGTAGATGCCGTTGGCGTTGGCCCCCTGCACCGGCTGGCCGGAATAAGTCACCGTGTTCCCGCTAACAGTGATGTTGTTCGAGTTCCACAGGTAGATTCCGTACGACGTCGTGTGGGTGACCGTGAACCCGCTGATGGTTATCCAGCTCAGCGAGGAGATGCTGAATCCGTGCAAGGCCCCCGTGACGGTGACCGTCGAACCGGGAGCTGCTTGGAAGGTGATCGGCGAGCCCGGAGTCCCGGAGCTTGCCGGCCTGACGTTCTCCTGGTACGTGCCCGACGAGACGAGAACGGTCTGTCCGGCCACGGCTACCTTGGCCGCGGCGGAGATCGTGCAGAAGGGCTGAGCCTGACTGCCGGGGCCGGAATCCGAACAGCCCGCACCGCCCACGTACCACGTGGACGTGGCGGCCGCGGCATTCGACACAGGTGCCAGAGTCACTGCGAGCGCGAACATGGAGGCCACCGCGGCCAGTCTCACGACGCGCACGCCGCAACCCCTCCGTAGGTACAAGCTCACCAGCCCTGTCCCCATACTCGTCGAAGATGATCGTGTTGCGATCTTGTTGCCGATGATGATCATGCTCTCACACGCCAACGAATTCCGGATCCTCCATTTGCACTAGTCACCTGGTCGTCATCCTGGTGGGCCGCCGCACTCGCGCCCTGCCCACCCGGTAGCTTCATCGCCGTCGCGCAAAGACGAAGATGGCCGTCCTGATCGTGCGGGGGGCGAGGCGTTCGTACATCACTCCGGCGAAGTACAACGCGCGGGAAAAGCCGAAATGCGCAGGGTCCGACTGGTAGCCGTATACGCAGTGCTCGAATCCGTGACGATCCAACGCCTTACGGACTGCATGCACGGTATTGCACCGGTAACAGGTCGGGAATACGTCTTCTTCCTTTCGAGGATCTATGTATGCCCTCTGAACGATCGCCGGGTGCGCCCTGTTCGGGATCACCTTCGCGGCGAGACCGAAATAGCTCATCAGATTCGTCGTCCTCATGCACAGATATCCACCCGGCCTGATCACCCTGCGGCACTCGGAGAGGAACAGGTCCGGGTTCTCGACATGCTCCAGGACGTAGTCGCTCACAGCCAGGTCCACGCTCGCATTGGCGAGGGGCCACCGGCGTTTCGGATCGATCAGGTAGAACTCGTCGACAAACGGGTTGTCCCGGGCTTCGGGATTGACGTCTATTCCTATTACCGTCTTGCAATGGTCGTTCAGGATCTTCAGGTCGGTTCTTGGCGTGCGTGTTTCCGCGTGCTTGCCTCGCCCGCAGCCAATATCAAGGACGGTGAAGGACGGCTCGAGCAGTGACCGGACACGGGTGTAGAAGACGACCAGTTGGTCGATGTCGGTGTACCCGCCGAACTGCGACTCAGGAAAGTGCCGGACTTTAGGATCAAGACGGGCCTGCCTGGGATCAAGACGGGCCTGCCTGGGATCAAGACGGGCCTGCGTGGGATCAAGAGGGGCGTCCCTGTCCGGACCGTTGGTGATCGCCTTGTCGTCTGTCACGGCGACCAGCCTTGTCACGGGAGCTGGGCGGGTGATCGGGTCGTGCCTGCGGGTTCTTTCCTTCGCTGTCATCTGCGTTCACCTCAACAGTTTCTGGGCCGTTCGGAACTGGACACGAGGCTTCTCCGCACGTCGTCCCGGAACGCGGAACGACCAGCCGGCTGAGCGCCAGGCCGCCTCGTTCAGGGAGCAGCGCGCATCGATCATGTTTCGCTGCGCCACCACGGTTGCCAACATCGCAGGGTCGATGAGGCGGTAGTCAGCCCATTCGGTCAGGTGCAGCACGGCATCCGCATCGGTCGCTGCCTCAGAGACAGAGCTCGCGTAGCGCACGCCGGGCTGAATGCGGGCGGCGTTCTCCATCGCCACCGGGTCATGAACCGACACCAGCGCGCCCTCCCCTAAGAGCTGGCCGCAAACATGCAGGCTAGGTGAGTCCCGGACGTCGTCGCTCCCCGGCTTGAAAGCGAGGCCGAGCACGGCGAGGCGGCGCCCGGCAAGGGTGCCGCCGACCACTTCACGAGCGAGATCGGTCACACGCGACCGACAGCCGAGGTTGATCGCGTCGACTTCGCCGAGAAGGTTGACGACTGATTCGACGCCTAGCTCTCTCGCGGTGGATCGGAAGGCACGGACGTCCTTTGGCAGGCAGCCGCCGCCGAAGCCGAGACCCGGTGTAAGGCAACGCCTGCCGATCCGTTCGTCGCGCGCCAGTGCGTCGGCCAGGGATACGACGTCGGCACCGACCTTCTCGCATATCTCCGCCATCGCATTGATGAACGAGACCTTCGTGGCCAGGAACGCATTGGCGGCGACCTTGACCAGCTCTGCGGTTTCCAGGTCCATGAAAAGCGCGGGAGTGCCGGCATCCAGGAGCTTCGCGTAGACCAGCTGCAACAAGTCAGCTGATCGCTGCGATGTGACGCCGAAGACGAGGCGGTCCGGGGACAGGCTGTCCTCGACGGCGAATCCTTCCCGCAGGAATTCCGGGTTCCAGGCGACCTCCACGCCGCCGCCCGCCGGTGCCCGCTCCTGGATCCATTCCGCGAGGTTCGCGCCGTTCCGACTGGAACGGTTGACTTGCCGATGACAAGACAAGGGCGCGACAGATGGGGTGCCAGAGAGTCGATTGCGGAATGGAGATGGCGCAATTCGGCTGCGCCGTCGGCCGCCTGCGGCGTGCCCACGCACAGGAAGTGGGCTGCTCCGAATTCCGCCACCTCGGCGAAGGAGGTGGTGAACCGCAGCCGGCCGGCCTCGAGGTTCTTCCGGAGCAGCGGTTCGAGACCCGGCTCGAAGAACGGCACCTCGCCACGGGAAACCCGCGCGAGCTTGTCCGGGTCCACGTCCAGGCCCATCACGTCATGGCCGAGATCGGCCATGCAGACCGCGTGACTGAGGCCCAGGTAGCCGGTGCCGATCACGGTCAGCCGCACCGGCGAGAACTCGGTCTTGTCGCTCTCTTGCCTTGCGGCAGGAGGCTCGCCCGGGCCCGGCGCGCGACCGACCGCTGTCTTGAAGCGCGATCGGAGGAGCCCGGCGCTCACTGCGGAAGCCCGCCCCGCACGGCCGCGCCGATGGTGCTTGCCAGCGGCACCGGCAGGCGCCGCCACACTTCCGTCGTCCACTGCCACCGCTGAACGTCGCTGTCCGAGTGGTCCCCTGGCAGCCGGTGCCAGAACAGCTGTACCGGCTCTGCCGCCCACTGCCGTTTCCACTCGTAGGTCCCCGAGTTAGGTGACGAGCGTCCGAGATCGAACACACGGCACCCACGGCCAATTCCGTAGCAAAGCGCATGCCAGTAGAGAAGCTGGCTGGGCCTGCACGGGAACGAGGCACGCAACGCGGCCATCCAGGGCATTCCCACCGAGTCCCCTTGGAACAGGATCATTGCGGCCGCAACCGGGCGGCCGTCGTCCTCGACCAGGACGATGCGTGAGTCCTCGCCGAACTCGCGCATGATGCGGCAGAAGAATCCCCGGCGGTGGACGGGTGAGCCGAGATCGCGCAGGTTTTCCGCCAGGATCCGGTAGAAGTCCTCGAGCGCCTCCGTTCCGTGCACGGACGCGGTCAGCCCGGCTCGTCGCGCCCTTCGTACCTCGGTGCGCCGGTTGCCGTCGATCCGTTCCCACAGCGCCTCGTCGCCGCCGGACAGGTCCACGACCATGGTGACCTTCTCGCGCGAGGGCACCAGTGCAATGGGCCGGTCCCCTGCGTGTCGCAACTCCAGATGCGCACGGTTGAGCTCGGCGAGCTCTATCGCGGCACGGACGAGTTTCTCGTCGGCTTCCCGGTCACCGGCCGTGCACAGCCCACCGGTGTCCAGGAAGGGCATCGAGACCAGGTGGCGGCCGAACAGCCGGCTGCGCATCTCGACAAGGGGGAGCACCCCTCTCAGCACCCCATCGCGGGTGACCGCCAGCGGAGCCGTCTTGTGGCCGTACGTCTCAGCCGCGATGCGCAACCATGCCCAGCGGTGCGCAATCGTCGCGTCAGGGGCTCCAAGCACGAAGGCGTCCCACTCGGCGGGGTCTTTCCACACTCCTACCTGAACCGCCTCGCCGCCGGCGTGCCCGTTGCTCGCCCTTGTCAGATCGGAAAAGACGCCCGGGAACCGGCGATCGGCTGACTCAGGTGCCCTCACGCCAATCTCCTCGCGATGGCGGTCAACTGCCTGAACAGCAGCGCCAGGTCGTAGGCGAGCGAGCGATGGTCCAGGTATGCGAGGTCGGCCCGGACCCGGTCGTGCACCATGGTGGTCTCGTAGTACGCGACCGGGTCCGGCGCGGCGGCCAGTATGGCCGCCTCGTCCATGAACGCCAGCGTCGCCGGGCCGGCGATCCCCGTCCGCACGGTGAGCACGCGGCGTTCCTCCGGGGCCAGCAAGGCCACGAACTCGACCGTCTCCGGGCGAGGTCCCACCAGGCTCATGTCACCGCGCAGGACGTTGTAGAGCTGGGGCAGCTCGTCGAGGTACCACCGGCGCAGGAACCTGCCGAGCTTGGTGACCCTCGGGTCGCCCGCAGGACTGACGTTCGCGGTCATTCGGTCGGCCCCCACCACCATGGTCCGGAACTTCAGGATCTCAAACCGCTCGCCGTACAGGGTCACCCGCTGCTGGCGGTAAAGCGCCGGGCCCAGCGAGAGCCATTCGGCCAGCACGATCGCCAGCAGGACCGGAGCAAGCATGAGCAGCGCCATCGCCGAGACGACGATGTCGAACAGCCGCTTGGCCGGCCGATGGTCAAGCCGCGAAAACATCGCCGTCCCGCCTTTCCCGCTGGACGTGGCGGACCAGCATGAACGCCTCCGCGGCGGCGACGCCCGCTGTCGCGCCGTGCCGGCGGCTGATCGCTTCCAGCGCCTGGTAGGAGCGCGGGTGCGGGAAGGGCCGCATCTCGCCGGCGAACGTCTGCTCGTAAGCACGCAGGGCGTCCAGCTTCGTTGGCAGCGTCGCGCTGATGTCGACGAAGAGGTTCGGGCTGAAGACGCAGCCAGGGAACGGCGGCGCCCACTCGGTGGACGACGCAGTCTCGTAGCACAGCACCGTGCTGACACCTGTGTCGCCGATCGGCCTCGTCGCCACCATCGTCGCCTGGAAGACGGCCCGGTGGTCCTGGTTCGTGTCCTCCTTGAAGTGAGTGAAGACCAAGTCGGGGCGGACCTCGTCGACGTATTTCTCGATCGGCGTGATGACATCCAGCAACGGGAGAGAGTCGAGTCGCTGGTCCGGCAGCCCACAGAACCTCACGTCCGACACGCCGAGGACGTCACACGCCTTCATGGCGCACTCCTGCTGCAGATCGACGTGGCCGTGCCGGGCGGTCACCCCCTCGGTCAAGATGCAGACGAGCACCTCGTGCGACACGGCCACGAAACGCGCCATGGTGCCGCCAGCGCCGAGCGTCTCGTCGTCGGGATGGGCAGCTACTGTCAGGATTCTCATTGCGGCGTCCTCCGTCGTTGTTCGGGCGGGTGGGTCGGTCGGCGTGAGAGGTTGGGAGGCGGCCGGCGGCACCTCCCGTATTCGGCTGCTCCCGCTGTCGGGCGCAGCTCTTGAGCTCGTAGAGAGAGCGCCAAGAGAGCCAGGTGTTCGGCCTGTTGGTTCGCCTCGCGCTGGGCGTTCCTGCTCTGTGCGCGTCGTGCGCCCGATCCCGCCCCGGTTGTGCGGAAGCAGGCGATCAGCACGCAGGTGGTGGTGAGGTACGAGAACGTGGACGCGATGGACGCGCCGACGATTCCGAGATGTGGGATCAGCGTGAGGTCGAGCGCCACGGTCACCACCAGGCCAGATGCCTGAGCGATGGAGGTCAGACCTGGCCGGCCGATGCCGGACAGGAACGCCGACAGCACGCCGTAGACGCTGCCGCCCGCCAGCCCCACGAGCAGGATCCGGGTGGGGACGACGGCGGCACGAAACGCGTGGCCGTACACCAGCGGGAGGACCACCGGCGCCGCCAAGGCCAACGGCACGGCGAGGGCGGCAGGTACCCACCACGTTCGGCGGATCGCCGAGCGCGCCTGGTCCGCAGCCGCCGCACCGCCGAGGCGCGCGTAGGTCGGGTAGAGCACGTAGTTGATGGCAAGCGAGGGAAGCCGCACCAGCTCGGCCATCCGCGAGGCCACCGCGTAGATGCCGAGGGCGGCCGGGCCGACGAGGTAGGCGACGATGATGAAGTCCAGCCGGCCGTTGAGCAGCAGAGTGATGCTGTTCAGCTCGGCACGCGTCCCGTACGCAGCTATGTCGCGGGCGAGCTTCAGCGATGGACGGGCGACGTCGCGGAAGTAGCCGCGACGCCACAGCCGGATCCAGCCGGACCCACCGTTGAAGACGTCGCCCAGCGGCAGCGCGACGATCATGGCGAGGTACGGCGAGGCCCCGGCGGCGGCCAGGATCCCGTAGATGGGCACGAACAGCAGTTCCTCGAAGACGATGATCCGGTTGCTCCCCGTGAGGTCGTCGAACCCCTGCGAGCACGTCTTGGCCGTCGTCTCGAGCAGCTGGGTCGGTACCGCGATCCCCGCCGCCAGCATGAGTGGGCGCGAGAGCTCTGGCAGGAACCGGGGTCCCACTACCGGTGCCGCAAGCACCCACAAGGCCGCCCCGACTACCCCCGCCGCTATCGCCATCGCCGGCAGCGTGAGGCGGTAGCCGGACTCCGTGCGGCCCGGACCGGACAGGAAGTACGGTGCCGCTCCGTACAGGCCGCAGCTCAGCAGCAGCCCCGTGAACCACGGCAGCACGCGCAGCAACGCCATCGTGCCGACCGCGGCGGCCCCGCCCGTCCGGGCGACGAGCAGACTGGAAACCGACAGCGCCGCGATCGCGCCCAACCGGGCCACCAGGTTGCTCGTGATCGTGCGCCCCCGGAGCACTCGGCTCAGCGGAACAAGGCGCGCTTTCACCGCGGCGCTGTTCATCCGACCGCCTCCAAGGGGCGCAGCCGGCCGGAGGCGCTCTCGTGCCAGAGCACTTGGAGCAGGGCGCGGTATCCGTTTCGGTAGACCGGTTGTTCGAGAGCGATCGCCTGCTCCGCCAGGAAGACCAGCAGGAACAGCCGCGCCGCCTCGGGCGGGACCTGCAGCCGGCGCAGATGGCCCTCGAGGAAGCCCCGAACCAGCTCGGGGAGCCAGCCGGAGCCGAAAAAGGCGTACAGGATGCCGGTCCGGTTGCTCCACCCCGGCGTGGAGCCCCATTGGTCTCGCGCCTGGGACCACCCCGGATGGCCTGGGAGCGAACCCCGGACGGGTGGTGACGCCCGGTCCAGATACGAGCCGTACGACGCGGCGAACTTGAACAGGTCATTAAACGGCAGGCCGGAGGAGCGGCCCAGCTCCCAGTCGACCACTCCGGACACCCGTCGCCGGTCCACCAAGATGTTGCCGGGTGCGTAGTCGCCGTGCACCGCGACCACCGGAATGCGCGTACCAGTGAGCTGCCGGCACAGCTCGGACATGTGGCCGGCGAGGTCGGACTCCCAGCTGCTCCACCCCACTTCGGCGCGGTAGCGGTGCAACGTCGGACGTATCCATTCCTCGAACGCGCCCGGCCCGAGCGTGATCGTCCCGTTGCGCGTTTCGGCTTGGAAGCGGGCCAGCCAGGCACCCGCCACTGCGAAGTCCTGCGCGACGAGGCCCGGGTGGCGCACGTGACCGGGGGTGTAGTAGCGGACCGTCATCGGGGTGCCCGGCACCACGGTCGAGAGCAGGACCATGCGCCCGGCGATGTCCTCGAGCAGGAGCGGGCGGGGAAGCTCGTCGGTGACAGCCCTTTCTCGGGTCGACCACAGGTGCGTGAGCGCTTCGTGCTCGGTCACGAGCGCGCGCTCGCCGTCTTTGCGTCGCGCCAGTTTGGCGACGAGAAGGGGCAGACCGTCCGGACCGAAGAGCAGCAGCGTCACCTTGGCGGCCGGGGCGTAGTCGACGCCGACGACGATCCCACCGGTGACGAGCGGGAGGCCGAGGTTCTTGGCGACGATGTTCGCCCTTTCCCGGACGGCGCCGATCACTGTGGCCTCCGAGCGAGCAGGTAGTACGAGGGCACGAGGTGGCGACGCGCTCGGGGCACGACGAGTGCGGCGCGGCGCAGGATGGACAGCGTCCGGCGGAGGACGACGGCTCCCCGCCCACCCGCGGGAACAGAGGTCTCGAAGAGGACCCGGAGCAGGTGGTCCATCTCTGCGGGTCGGGCCAGCGGCACCAGGAAAGCGGCCTGCCGCTGGTCGGGGAGCGCCGCGTACACCTCGATCCCGGTCAGGCCCGCTCGCCGCATCGCGCCCAGGGCGCCGGCGAGCGAGAGCGATCCCGCCCGCAGCGGCGCCGCGGCGTACCAGCGGTTCGGGAACCCTGCGCACAGCCAGCCTCCGGGTGCCACCGCTGCGGCAAGGGTCCTCAGCAGCCGTGACGCACCGGCCTGGCGACCCGGCGGCGTCCAGGCGGCCAGGTCGGGAACCGCGACCGCCGGATAGCGCCGATCCAGCAGCGTGTTCACGAGCACGGCGCTCTCGGGCGTCACGGCGCCGGGCAGGGTCTCTCCCGCCGCGGGCAGCAGCAGCAGCCCGTCGGGCTCACCCGGCACGACGAAGCGCCAGTTGAGCAAGCGGGCGTCCGGCTCCGCTCTCATCGCAGCACGCCGTTCGCTCTCATCGCAGCACGCCGTTCACCCGCGCCGCCGCGCAGCTCGTCGTCGCTCACGGCTTCGCGTTCGCAGCGCGCCAGTCCCGCGAGGAGGGCCCGGCGCCGAGCAGTGAGGAGTAGATGTCGTCGAGCACCGCGCACATTCGCTCCGGCACGAACAGGCTTCGCACCAGGTCGCGGGCCTGCTCGCCCATCCGGGCAGCCTCCGCGGGGTGGTCGAGCAGCCACACCACGCCCGCGGCCAGGCCTTCGGGGTCGCCAGGGGCAGCCAGCAGCCCGGTCGCCCCGTGGGTCACAACATCCACGACACCGTCGACCGCCGTGGCCACGACCGGCCGGCCGGAGGCCATGGCCTCGGTGACCGAGCGGCCGACGCCCTCGTACAGTGAGCTCACCACGAAGACGTCGAAGGCCGACGCCAGGCGGGCGGCATCGCGGCGAAAGCCGGTGAAGAGGACCTCCACTCCGAGGCTTCGGGCGAGGTGGCGCATATCCGCCCCCAGCTCCCCACCGCCAACAACGACGAAACGCGTGCGCGGACGCAGGTCGGCCACGAGAGCGGCCATGCGTACGAAGTCCAGCGGAGCCTTCTGCGGGTCGAGGCGGCCGACCATGCCCACCACCCGGTCGCGTGGCGCGATGCCCAGGTCGGCTCGAGCTACGGAGTCCCGTTCGTAGGGTATGGCGTCGAGGTCAACGGCCGACGGCGCCACGTCGGTCCGACCAGGTGCGGCAACCCTCGCCAGAACCGCGTCGCGGGCGACGGTGGGTGACACCGCGACGAAGGCGTCGGTGAGCGGGCGGGTGATCCGTTCCAGGGCCGAGTACAGCCAGCGGCCGTGCGGCATCAGGTCGTGGAGCTGAGTTTCGACACCCGCACCCGTCCGCCACCACGGATCGCGGCCGTGCAGGGTGACTACGACTACCGGCGTCCCGCACACCCAGGCGGCCAGCCTGCCGAGGAGGCCCGCTTTCGCCTCGTGGACGTGGACGATGGCGAACCTCTCCACGCGGATCAGGCGGACGAGGCGGATGAAGGCGGCCGCGTCGCTGGCCGGCGAGACGTCACGGCGGAACTCCGGAACGCTCACGGTCCGTATCCCGGCCCGGTCGGCGCGCTCCCAGAGTGGTCCGCTGCCGCCGGCCGCTATCCAGACGTCGTAGCGGCTCGCGTCCATGCCCAACGCGGACACGAGCGTGTTGCCGCCCGCACCGTCCTCGAGCCGGGTGATCACGTGCAGGACCTTGACTCGGCGCCGCGGCGGATCGACCGGCAGCCGGCCGGGCTCCAGCACCGGTAGCGGGGCGGGCATCCAGCGACCGGTCAACTCGTCCCCCGGTCAGCGGCACTGCCGATCGCGACGGGTCGGCCCCATAGGGCCTGGCCGCGCAACATCGAGAACGCGGCGAGGACGCCGAGCAGGGTCCATGCGCTCCGGTCGTGCAGTATCTGGTGGGTGAAGCTGTACAGGGCCAGCGTTGCGAGCGCGCCGATGAGGAACTCAGGGGCGGGCAAGACGGTCGAAGGCGCCGAGCCGAGCCGGGGGAAGCGTTCGATCCGAGACGCCCGCAGGACGATCTCACCGACCAGCAGCAGCAGCCCGGCAAAGCCGAGGAGGCCTCGTTCGACCAGCGTCGCCGTCCAGTCGTCGTGTGCCTCCTTCGGGTACGGCGCCTGCTGCTGCTCGAGCGTGCTCTTCGTGGCGTTCGGCCCCAGGCCGAGCAGAGTGGAGGTGCGCCAGAGCTGCAGGGTCTCCTCGGTGATCGTCTGGCGTTCCCAGGCGCTCTGCTGCGCCCGGCCGATGGAGTTGCGCACCAGGGAGTCCTGACTGCTCTGCGCCCGTTCCACCACCTGGCCCCGGTGCATCACCTCATAGCCGCCTCCACCCACGACCGCAAAGAGGAGAATCAGCACCAACGCTGCCGCCCAGCCGAACCGCGCGGCGGCGCTCACGACGACAGCAAGCGCCAACCCGACGAGCAGCCCGCCGATCCCGGCGAGCGATCCGGTGAGAAGAAGATCGAAGATCAAACAGGCGATGACCGGCACTCGCCACCGCAGCTGCCGGGGGCAGCGTCCAGCCAGGATGACAAGGACGGTCAGGGCGAAGTAGAGGCCGGCACCGTTCTGCTCGCCGAGGGTGAAGCCCACCCGGGCCGAGCCGGCGGCCGTGATTCCGGAGGTGGCCACGGTGAACAGCGCAAAGGCGGCCCCCCAGATGCTGCCCGTCACGCACCAAGCGCGCAGGACGAACCCGGCCGAGGCCTCGCTTCGGCCCACGGTGGCCAACGTTGTGACCCAAGCGAGCAGGAACAGGTCGATGATGACGGCGATCAGGCCCTCTTTTGGGTAGTTGCCGAAGATCGCCGCGATGCATCCTGCGGCGACCATCGTGGCGACCCCGGCCGCATACGGAAACCTCAGTCGCTGACGAGTCTTCGCCGCCCACAGGAGGCTCGCTGCTATCGCGAAGAGTATGAACAGGTCGGCGGGCGCCGTATTGGACGGTCCCTGCGGGGTGAGCAGGGGCAGGCCCGCAATCGCGATCGCCACGGCCCACAGCGCGAGACGGTCGCCGGTGTCCGGCCGCGCCGGTTCGTCAGCCTTCCGGGAGCTCACCGGCCGGGAGCTCAGCGGTGTGGCGGCCGTGATCATCGCGTGCCAGCTCTCGCTGCGCGTCGAGCCGCGCTCGAATTCAGCACCGCGACGGGGCGCAGCCGGGCCACCGGTCGCACCAGCCCGTGCCGGGTCAGGATCGCCACCGCCTCGTCGATGCCGAGGTCGTCGAGTTGCTGCACGGCTGTGGGCTCGTGCTGGCCGTAGCGGAAGCGCAGAGTGGTCCGGCGCCGTTCGTCCGGCCCGGACAGGCCCGAGGCGGCAAACTGCTCGATGAGCGTACCCGCACCGTGGCAGGCGGAGTACAGACTCCGCTCGGCTCCCTCTGTCGCCACGCAGAGGTAGGAGGAAGTGCGATGCGTGCCGGGCACGAGGAGGGCCTGACCGACGGTGCCGAACGCCGTGCCCGGCGGCATCATGGACGCCGGGTAGGCGCGACAAGCGTTGTGCCGGTGGACGATGGCTCGCTGTCCGCCGATCCGCTCCTCATAGATGGAGTTGTGTGGTGAGTCGACCACCATCCGGACGTCGCGGGCGCCGAAGATCTTGCGGATGAGTCCGGACAGCGTGCCGTAGGTCGCGGTTCGGAAGGCGAAGCCGTAGTTCATCGCCGCGGCGTTCGCGAGCAGCACCCTCTCTCCCTCGGAACCCTCGACCGGGATGCTGGGACAGCCGTTGGTGAAGTAGAGGGCGAGCCTTTGCTGGAGCTGCGGCAGCGAACGGGCGGTGGCGAGGTGAGCGAGCGGCCGGCCGGCGGCCATGGTGAGCGCAAGCGGCTTCGACATCTTCTTGCGCCGGGCGAAGAGCCGCCCCACCTGGCCGGTCAGCTGCCCGCCTCCGGCGTGGTACTGGAGCGTCACTTGCCCGGCGGCCACTCCGAGGGCCTCGGCCGCCCGCGGGTCCAAGATCTCGTCCACCGTCTGGAGCTCGACGAAGTGGTTGCTCGGCCCGATCGTTCCGAACCTGAGGCGGGACACCTGGAACGACAGCGCCGGAAGCTCGCGCCGCAGCCGTCGCACGCCGCCGTACGGTTCGAGGTCGAGGCACCCGCCCACCTCGACGCGCTCCAGCGCTTCTGGGTGGAGCCCGTACCGCTCGACGCCGAAGCGGGCTCCCTGTTCAGCGCAGCTGAGCACGTCTTGCACGGAAAGGTCCCGACGCAAGGTCGGCGGGTACGGGTAATGGCGCCGAACCTCGTCGAAGAAGCGCCCCAACGCGCCTTGGCTGGGAAGGTCCGTGTCGAGGGTGAGCAGCGCCATCCCGCAGTTGACCGAGGCGCTGGTGAACTCGGGTCGGATGGTCCCGAGCGTGGCGACGGCGATGCTCGAGGGCATCTCGAGGTCGTGCTTGTGGTGGAAGTCCGGCAGTACGACAGGGGCAGCAGCAAGGTCGATGTGGGACGTCGCGGTGTTCAGCGTCCTGAGCGCGTCCGAGTCCACGGGCGCGTTGAGGCTGTCGAAGACCCGTACCGGGACGCCCGCGATCTGCTCCGGCGTGTCGAACGCGCTCACGTCCACGCTTCAGCTCCTTTTGTGCTCAGGTGCCCGGCCAGCCGCTCTCCCTGCACCCTCGGCAGCTCCACGCGCAGGCATCGCAGACGATCGGCAAAGGCAGCGGCCGTCTCCGCAACGGGCGGGTGCGGCGGACCGGCGCCGGTCCCGAGGGCCAGCAGCGCGTGTACTCCCCAGTAGCGCCGGAGCTCGCCGGCCGCGTACGTCGATGCGGTGAGGGCACGAGCCGCGACTTCAGGAGCGCACGGCTCGACTCGGTACCCGGCGCCGCGGGCGAGAACGACCAGTACGGTCGGATCCAGCACGGGTACCCGTCCCGACAGGTGCATGGCGCGCCGGCCGTGAAGTGCGCGCCGTCCCTGCCCCTGTTCGCTGCGCATCGGCTCGACCACCCCCCAGGCGCGGCATCCATCGCCGACTGCGAGGTTGTCGCCGATCGCAGCACCTCCTGCCGCGATCTCCTCACTGACGAGGGTGGTCTTGCCGACCCCGCTCGCGCCGACCACCAGCGCCGCCCCCTGGCTTCCGGCACTCGAGCGCGGCCGCGTGAAGCGGCGCCCGCCCGCGAATCGAAGCGGCCCACAGTGCGGGGTACTGCAACAGCACTGCGGTTGTCAGCACCCGAGCCCGCCGGGGCAGCGCGAGCGCCGCCGCACGAGTCGGCCTGGGCGGGCGCCAGCGCAGCACCAGGTTCGGCACTGGGCCGTCCAGCCAGGCGTGCACGTCGAAACCCGACGTGGCCAGGTCCCGCATCACCACGTGACCGTCGCGGCACCAGGCGTCCCGGGCCAGGCGTGTCCACCCGGCAACCGGGAAAGGCTTATGCTCCCGCTCGAGACGGAGCCGGACGGTCGGGGAGTCCGGTGGGCCCGGGATGAAGCCCTCGTCGGCGCCTTCGACGATGAGCTCGGCAATCCGGCCTCGCGGACATTCGATCGCCAGCCGCTCGCCCGCCGTCGGCAGCAGTCCTTCCATTCGGCAACCTCACTGTCCTTCCATGCCGCAACCTCACCCTCAGCCGATCGAAACGGCGCCGGCCGGCCCGCTCCCGGCCAGTGCGGCCATCGCCTCTCCGGACATCAAGGCCTTGTAATTGCTGTATCGGTCGTCGGTGTAGTTCGACACTGCGCCGAGCGCGATCGACGCCGCGATCTCGGCGACCCCCTCGGCCACAGTGCGCCGCGGGACAAACCCGATCGCTGAACGGATCCGCTCGAAGCAGACGCGGTAGTCAGCCTCCTGCGCCGTCGCGGGCGCGACGTGGACCTGCACATCCGGCACGGCCGCGCTGATGATCTCGGCGATCTCGAGCAGCGTGTGGTTCTGCTCGTCGCCACCTACGTTGAACACGCAGTTCCCGACCGTGGCACGAGGCGCCCGCAGGCACCGCAAAATGGCGTCGGCGGCGTCCCTCACGTGCACGAAAGGTCGCCACTGGGTGCCGCCGAAAATGGTGATCTCACCGGTCGCCACCGCCTGGGCGGTGAGCAAATTGACGACCAGGTCGAAGCGCTCGCGCTGCGACCGGCCGTAAAGGGTGCCGAAGCGCAGGACCGTGGGCGAGAAACCCACACTCGACTCGGCGAGCAGAAGCTGCTCGGTCTCCACCTTGCTGCGGGCATAGACCGAGATCGGCTCGAGGGGCGAGTCTTCATCGAGGAGGTCGGCGGATGCTCCGTACACGCTGCACGTCGACGCGAAGACGAACCGGTCGATGCACAGCCCCCGAGCGATGGCTGCCGCCCTCGCAGCGGCGTCCCGGTTGATCTCGAGCGTCAGCTGCTCGTCGATGTTGCAGGCGGGGTCGCCGACCAGGGCTCCCAGATGGACGACTGCGTCCGCGTATCGGAACGCCCGGACGGTCGAGGTGATGTCGCGTAGGTCACCGGGCACGAGCGAAAGGCCCGGCCGGTCGAGGAGGTGACGAATGCCGTCGTCGCCGTACAAGAGCGCGTCGAGGATGGTGACCTCGAGCCCCTCGTCGAGCAGCAACTCGACGAGGATCGAGCCAAGAAACCCGGCGCCGCCGACGACGCAGACGTGCGAGGGCTGGCGCACCGGCGCCCCGCCGTCCATCGAAGCGCCGCTCATCGTGGCCGCCCTTGCTCGGTCCGGACGGAGGCGACGGCGCTCGCCGCAGTCGTGCGCGGGCGTTGGCCGTTGGAGCGTCCGGACCGCCTGGCGCGCCGGGCCACGTCGGCGACGGCCTGGCAGACCCGGTCCACCTGCTCGTCGCGCAGCGAGGGGTAAAGAGGCAGGGACACGATTCGCCGACCCGCCGCGTCCGCCCCCGGGAACCGTTTCGGATCGACCCCCTCTCCCAGGCGCTCGCGCAGATAGGGCTGCTCGTGATTGGGAATGAAGTGCACCGAGCAGTCGATCCCCTGTTCGCTGAGCTTCGTTATCAACTCGTCGCGGGAGGCGCCGAACTCCGGCATGACCTGCACCACGTACAGGTGCCAAGCGTGGCCGCCATCGGCCGGACGGGCCGGCAGCTGCAGGCCTGGGATGCTCGCAAGACCGAGGTCATAGTGCGCCGCGATGGCGGCACGGCGCGCCTGGCTCTCGGGAAAATGCCGCAACTGGGCCCTCCCGATCGCCGCCTGCACGTCAGTCATGTTCGCCTTGAGCCCTACGTCGTCGACGCTGTAGCGCCAGGCCGAGCCCGGCATTTGGCGCTGCCAGGCATCGCGGCTGATTCCGTGCAGGCGGCAGCGCCGCACGTACTCAGCCACATCGGCGATGTCGGTGGTGACCATGCCGCCCTCGCCGATGGCGAGGTTCTTCGTGGCGTAGAAGCTGAAACTGGTCGCGGCCGAGATCGCCCCGACCGTGCGGCCGCCTGCCACGGTGCCTGCGCCGTGCGCGGCGTCCTCCACCACCCGGTCCAGAGTCAGGTTCGCGGCGGAGGCCAGCTCTTCGACCGGGGCCGGCTGGCCGGCGAAGTGCAGCGCCATCATGGCAGCGGGCCTTCCGGCCCAGGCCACGGCGCGGGCAGTGGCCTCCGCGTCGGGCATCGCCGTTCGTGGATCCGCGTCCACGAGCACAGGCCTCAGCCCGGCGTGCAGGATCGCGTTTATCGCGCCGCAGAACGTGATCGTCGGCACGAGCACCGGCGCTCCGGGCGGCAGGTGAAGCGATTTGAGGGAGAGTTCCAGCGCCGCGGTGCACGACGACACGGCGACGGCGTGCTCGGCGTGGACCCAGTGCGCGAACTCCTCTTCGAAAATGGCGACCTGCGGGCCGGACGTCAGCCAGTTCGAATTCAGGACCTTCGTGGCTGCCTCGACAGCCTCCTCGCACAACGTTGTCCGAGCGAACGGGATGTGCTCGGCCGACGCCCTCGCATGATTCATTGTGAGTTCACCTCGCCTTGTTGGGAGAACGGGTGCCGCGGCACGAATCGAGCGAGCTCCTGCCACGTCCAAGCAGGGATGATCGGTTTCCGCGGCGGCGAATAGACAATGGCGCCGAGCAGGGTCCAGCCCGAGATTCGGGTGAGGTTCGTCACCGCGTTCAGGTCGGCGGCTTTCACCACCCTCGGAACGGCCACGACGAGGCCGATGCGGGGCGAGCTGTCGCCGTTCTGGTCGGCCCCGGACAAGGTGGCCTCCGCACCGAGTGCCAGCTCCGCGCCGTTCTCCTGGGTCGACGCCAGCAAGTCGGTTGTCGCCAGGAAACTGCGCCGGCGCCGGCCGACCGCCGTGCTCGCTTGAGCGACGGAACGGTACGGTTCCTCGGCGCCGTACGACTCTGCCGACGGCTCCTTCGGCCGCGACCCGTTGAGGCTCAGGCGATGCAACGGGCCTTCCAGCACCCGCATCCGAGCCTCGCGGCGCCCGTTGCGGTCGAGGTCGGCGAACGTCACCTCCTGCACGTCCTGGGAGTAGGCGGCGAGCTCGATGTAGCTCCCGGCATCCGCCAGGGTGGCCGGTGTCCAGCTGTCGGGCAGCGAGCTCATGTCGCCGAGCAGCGGAGCACCCATCGCCTGGGAGATCGCCGCCGCGCCCACGAGGCTCGGCCGCACGACCTCTCGCACCGACGCGAGGGCGATGCCGACGACCAGGCCGAGAAGGCCGCCGAGCAGCCCGTCGACAAGGCCGCGCCCGGAGAGCGCCGAGGCCGACACAGCGTCGTCGAGCACCGTAGCCTTCGGCCCCTCCTGAGCTTCCAACGCGTCCCGCTGCGCGGCGATCTGCAACGCCTCGCCCTGCAATGTCGTCAGGCGGACTTCCAGCTGAGTCAGCTGGACCCCTGTCGCCGTGCGCGTCTGGGCGCTCAGTTGACCGATCTGGGTATTAGTGGAGGCCTCCTGCTGGTCGAGCGCCCTGAGGGACGACGCCAGACCGCTCCCGTTCAGGGCTATACGGGTGTTCACCACGCCCCTGGCCAGCGCGTTCGCGAGCTTCACCGCCACGCGTGGGTTCGGGTCCGTGACCGAGAGCGTGAGGACTCCGGAAATGCCGAGCGTCTGGACGTTTTCGGCGCCGGCGACCGCGGCTACGTTCCGGGCGACACCAGCCTCGGAGATCGCTCGGGCGACGAGTTGCGGCCCGGTTGCGATGCCGCGTGCGGTGTCCGCCAGAACCGACGCCTCCTCGGCGCTCTGCGGATCCTGGGCACCGATGACGAATACGGCGCTCGCCTGGTACTGAGGCTTGTCGCCCAGACGAAGGGCGAACCCTCCGAGCACGCCGACGATGAGGACCGCCAGGATCAGCCTCGCGTGCCGCCGTACAAGACGATCACCCAGTTCGCGCAATTCCATGCCTAAGTCCTTTGCTGGTCTCGGCCTCGACCATGTGGGCGAGGCCTTCGGCGAGCGGCGTGGTTGGCACATAGCCGAAGGCACGCCGCGCCAATGCCGTGTCGGCCGCTGTATCCCTGACGTCTCCTGGTTGAGATGGCAGTCGCTCTGTCACGACGTCTCGGCCCACGAGGAGCCCGGCGATCCGGATGACTTCCGCCATCGAGATCCGCGAACCGCCGCCAATGTTGGCGACGCCGGTCCAGCTCGAAAGAGCCGCCGCGCACATCGCCTCGACGACGTCGCCGACGTATGTGAAATCCCGCGTCTGACGGCCGTCCCCGAAGAGGGGAAATGGGGTCCCGCTGAGCGCTGCTTCGATCAGCCGCGAGAAGGCCATGTCGGGTCTCTGGCCCGGCCCGTAAACGGTGAACAGGCGCAACGACGCCGTGGGCGTACCGAAGTTTGTCCGGTAGAGCTCGCACAGGTGCTCAGCGGCGAGCTTCGTCACTCCGTAGGGCGACACCGGTTGCGGCCGCACGGTCTCGGCCGTTGGGTAGCTCTCGGCGTCGCCGTACACCGACGAGCTGGACGAGTAGACGAGCTTTCGCAACGGCACGTTTCGCAACGTCTCGAGCAGGTGCTGGGTAGCCAGAATGTTCCGCTCTACGTACACCGCAAATTCCGGTCCCCAGGAGGGTCTGACACCGGGTTGGCCGGCAAGGTGAAAGACCACCTCCGCACCGTCGAGGAGTTGACGGAGCGAAGACTCGAGCAGATCCGTCCGATGGAAACTGAAGGAGTCCCAGGCCATCAGGCCGGCGAGGTTCGCCTCCTTGCGCGTCGGGTCGTAGAAGTCCGTCATGGAATCGATGCCGACCACCTCGTCGCCCTGCTCGAGCAGGCGCGTGCAAAGGTGGGATCCCACGAAACCGGCAACCCCGGTCACGACGGCGCGCATTACGCGACCCGATGCCGTCGGTCAGTTGTCACTACGACTGTTTCGGTAGCCACCAGACTCCCCCTATTCGGCGTCGCATTCAGCGCGACGATCGCCGCTCGCCGGTGCTCCTTGACCCGCCAGTGTTCCGCGTCACCCCCTACCGCAAACATCAACATTTGACGGGGAAGGCCTACGATGAAAGGCCTAGGTCCTTGCCAGTCATCTGACGCACTGACATCGAACGGACCTCCCCTCGCGAGGGTGGACACATCGCCTTAGTCCGGAGCACGCGCGGCTGGACCTCCCAAGCGCGTGCCCATCCCCGGAGAAGGTCAGCGATCAGGGGAGATGGAGTCTCCGAACAACCCGTCACTCGATCAGAGACGCACCTTTTCGGTGCCGTACTCGCGCACTCCTCGCGCGGGTCCTCGAACAGTCCTCGAACAGTCCTCGAACAGTCCTCGCGCAGTCCGGACTGAAGCCTCGTGGTAACTTCGGCGTAAGATAAGCGTTACCGAAGATTCGTGAGTTGTTTACCTGATCAGGTCACGGCGCCGAGGGGGTAGGACTGTGATCGGTTATGTCGGGCATTAAATTCGGGGCAAAGCCCGCGCGAATGTCGGCCCTGGCGGAGACGTGTCACGACATGCGACAACCGGTCGCCGGCATAGTCGCGCTTGCGCAGGCGGCGCTGACCGAGCCGGGTCTGCCGCAGTCGGCGCGTGCGCGCCTGGAACAGATCGTCAAGCAGGCCGAGTGGCTGGCAGATCTCATCCAGTTCTCGTTGCAGACAGCCAGTCCCGGCGCTCGCGCTGGCTGTCAGACCGACCTTCTGCGAGTCGTTGACGAGGCGGTCGCTGCCGAGCGCGTGACGTGGCCGGGCGACGTGAGGATGCCTGAGATCGCGGGGCCGGTCTTCACCGTTGTCGACGCCGTGGTGCTGCGTCGAATCGTTGCGAATCTGCTGAGCAACGCGACCCGTGCGGCGGGGCCGTCAGGCACGGTGACCGTTGAAGTCGGCCATGAGCGGCGTTTGGTGATGCTCGCGATCGAGGACAACGGCCCGGGCTTCGGGAAGATCGACCACGGCCTCGGGTTCGGCCTCACTGCCGTGTCGAGATGGGCGACGATGTACGGCGGCAGGCTCGAGTACGGATGCGGCCCCACCGGCGGTGCGCGCGTCAGCCTCTGCTTGCCGCCTGGGATCGGCGCGCCGGGCGAGGGCCGCAGGACCGTGTCCCCGAAGTTGCTGAAGTGAGGTCGCGGTCACCCGCCTGAACGTGTAGGTGCCTTGGCCATCCGAGATCCATTTGGGTCGACGACGCTCAGGCGCGTCCCCGTTTCCCGGCACTGCGGAAGAGCTTCCCGAGAGCCTTGTTCCGCTTGCGCTGCTCGGCGAGGGCTCGTGGGTCGAGGCGGGCGGCGAGATGGCGTTGTTCCCGGCGAAGGTGCTCGAAGCTGGCGTAGCGGTCAGGGTCGAGCAGTCCCGCGGCGATAGCCCCTTTGATCGAGCATCCGGGCTCGGTCCGATGCCCGCAATCAGAGAAACGGCATCCTGCCGCCAACTCTTCGATCTCCCCGAATGCCTCCCCGATCGCTTCGTCTGCATCCCAGAGCGCGAGTGCCCGAAGGCCGGGCGTGTCGATGAGCAGGGCTCCTCCCGGAAGGCGAACGAGCTCGCGGGCGGTGGTGGTGTGCCGGCCCTTGCCGTCGTTACGGAGCTCGCCGGTCGCGAGATCGACCGCTCCGCGCCCGAGCCGGTTCGCGAGCGTGGACTTGCCCGCACCGGAGGGGCCGAGGAGCGCGACCGTTGCGCCAGGTTCCAGAAAGGCACCGAGCGCGTCCAGTCCCGAGCCGGTCAGAGAGCTGACGGCCACGACGTCGCCGCCGCCGATCAGCCGTTCGGCAGCCTCGACGGCGCCGGCAACGTCTCTGGCGACATCGGCCTTGGTCAGCACCGCGACAGGGGCGGCGCCGCTCTGCCACGCGAGGACCAGGAGGCGCTCGAGGCGCCTGGCTCGGAACCGGTCCTCGAGCGAGCACACGACGAAGACCTTGTCGACGTTGGCGGCGAGCACCTGCGGAACGTCCGCGCTCCCCGCGCCGCCGCGGACGATGGCGCTCCTCCTCGGGAGGACCGATACCACCGACCCGCCCTGGAGGACGACCCAGTCGCCGGCGGTCGGGGCCTTCAGCGGATCGGGCTCGTGGGCGAGCTGCGGGGCGACGATTGCTCGCAGCTCGCCGGCCTCGGTGAGGACCGTGAGAGCGCCCCGGTCGACACGTGCGACGCGAGCTGGAACCTCCCCTTCGACGCGTCGCTCCGCGAACGCAGCCTCGAAGGGCATTCCCCAACCGAGCTCGGCGAGGGCGGCGGCGGCGGGCTCAGCCGGCCTGTCTTCGTCCCCCGCTCGCGCCGCGACCGAGCTGCGAGGGATAGCAGATGAATCGGGCAAAGAAAACGCTCCTTGGCTTCGGAGCGCTCGGCTGCGACGGGATCTCGTCGAGAACCTGGCGGTCAGGAAGTCCCGGGCTCGAGCGCTCGGTCAGATGCGGCATGAGGTTGATGGTCGACTTTCATCCCAGCTGACCTCCTTTCGCTCGAGAAACTCGGCTCCGCGATTGCAACTGAACCAACTGCAACTCACGCGATTGCAACTTACGCAACTCCAACTCAATTGTTACCAGGGTTCCTCCTCTCGGGCGCGCGATCGCCGACCTGGGACGACGGGTCGAGGCGCCGACAAGCTCAGCGGAGGCTTGTGCCCTTCCCGCGGGACCCGCAAGCACCTAGAATCCCGGCACGCCCGAAGTTGCCGCTTTACGCCTCCCAGGACCCAGCTCGAGAAGCTGTCGCTCGACCATCAGGCTCAGGTTTCCTTCGATTCCTGCGGGATACCCGTGCATCACAGCAAAGGACAAGACATGGGAAGTCTCGTAGTAGACCCCGTAAAGGACCACGCGATCGTCGCAGAGCTCGCCAACCCTGCAGCCGCTTTGTTCAACCGCCATCTGTCCGTGTCCAAGGAGTGGTATCCCTTCGAGGACGTCCCGTGGGACAACGCCGCCGACTTCGCGGAAGAGCGCTGGAACGCGGAGCAATACCCGCTCTCCGAAGGGGTCAAGAGCGCGATCATCGTGAACGTCCTGACGGAGGACAACCTCCCTTACTACACCCATACCCTCATGTCAGCCGTCAGGCCGGAGCACCCGTTGAACGAGTGGAGCCGCCGCTGGACAGCTGAAGAATGGCGTCATTCGGCCGCGATCCGGGACTGGATCCTCGCGACCCGCGCGATCGATCCCTATCGGTTGGAGGACGACCGCATGGTCCAGATGTCGAGGGGTCAGGTCCCCGAGAGCGGCAGCGTCGCGGAGATGATCTCGTACGTCAGCTTCCAGGAGCTCGCCACCCAGGTCGCCCACCGCAACACCGGCCAGGCTCTTGACAAGACCAGGCGCGGCAAGAAGATCATGTCGAAGGTCGCCGGCGACGAGGGGCTCCACCATGCTTTCTACCGCGATCTCGTGCTGGCCGCCCTCGAGATCGACCCGTCGACCATGGTGCTTGCGATCCAGAGCGAGCTCCGGAACTTCAAGATGCCGGGCACCGGGATCCCGGGCTTCAGCCAGCACCAGGAGGTCATCGCACTCGCCGGCATCTTCGGGGCGCAGCAATTCGTCGAGGCGGTCGTAAAGCCCACGCTCGACAGCTGGAGGCTCTTCGACCTCGAGGGCCTGAGTGCGGAGGCCGACCAGGCACGCGACAAGATCGGCAGGAACGTGGCAGGGCTCACGCGTCTTGCGGCCGCTCAACAGGCACGCATCGCCGAATTGCAGGGTTGAAGTCCCGGGCATCACCGGGGCGAGCTCGGCACGACGGGCTCCGCTCGATGCGTCAAAGCTGGCGGGACGCCGACGGGTCATGGCGGACGAGGGCGCGCGGGCGACAGGTGTTCTCCGACCCGAGGATCAACAAGGGAACCGCCTTTGACGCGACCGAGCGCAACGCCCTCGGCCTCGTCGGCCTCATGCCTCCTCGGATCCTGCACCTCGACGAACAGGCCTCCCGCTCCTACGCGCAGTTCCGGGCCCAGCCGACCGATCTGGCCCGGAACATCTTCCTCACCGGTCTGCACGACCGTAACGAGGTGCTCTTCTTTCGGCTGTTGGTCGACCACCTCCCGGAGATGCTTCCGATCGTCTATACGCCGACGGTCGGCCAGGCGATCGAGCGCTACAGCCACGAGTACAGGAGACCTCGCGGCATCTACCTGACGGTGGACCAGCCTGAGCTCGTGGAGAGGTCGCTCGTCGCCTCCGACCTCGGCTCCGACGAGGTCGACCTCCTCGTCGCAACCGACGGAGAGGCGATCCTGGGCATCGGCGACTGGGGTCTCGGAGGAATGGAGATCTCTGTCGGCAAGCTGGCGGTCTACACCGCCGCCGGCGGAATCGACCCGAGCCGGGCGCTCCCGATCGTCCTGGACGTCGGGACGAACCGCCGGAGCCTTCTCGACGATCCGATGTACCTCGGCACCCCGCACCCCCGCGTCGCCCAGGACGTCTACGACCGCTTCATCGACAGTTACGTGAACGCCGCAACGAGGCTGTTCCCGAACGCCCTTCTCCATTGGGAGGACTTCGGTCCCGCGAACGCGCGTCGCATCCTCGCTCGCTACCGGCACCGGATCCTCACCTTCAACGACGACGTGCAGGGAACAGGCGCGGTGAACCTCGCAGCAGTGCTCGGAGCGCTCCGTGTGACCGGCCAGGGGCTCGGCGACCAGCGCATCGTGATCTTCGGCGCCGGCACGGCCGGCATCGGCATCGCGGACCGGCTCGCGGACGCGATGATCGCCGACGGGACGGGCCACGCCGAGGCGACGACCCGGTTCTGGTGCGTCGACCAGCACGGGCTTCTCACCGACGCGATGGGCGATCTCAGGGACTTCCAGCAGACCTACGCACGGCCGGCGTCCGAGGTCGCCGCTTGGAAGCGTGATGACGACCTCGGCGGAATAGACCTCGCGGAAGTGGTCAGGCGGGTGGAGCCCACGATCCTGGTCGGCACCTCGGGGAGGAGCGGTGCGTTCACCGAGCCCATCGTGCGGGAGATGGCGCGCCACGCCGCGCGACCGGTCATCTTGCCGATGTCGAACCCCACCTCGCTCAGTGAAGCGATACCGGCCGACCTGCTCGAGTGGACCGAGGGTCGCGTCCTCGTGGCGACCGGCAGCCCCTTCGAGCCGGTCGTCTACGACGGCACGGCCTACCAGATCGCGCAGGCGAACAACGCCCTGGTCTTCCCCGGCCTCGGACTCGGAGTCGTGGTTTCTCGGGCGTCGAGGGTCACCGACAACATGTTGTTCGCCGCTGCCGGCGCGCTCGCGAGCTCGGCCGGCCCGACGGCACGGGGAGCTCCGATCCTCCCGCCCATCGAGGATCTGCGCCGGCTCTCGGCTGACGTGGCCGTCGCCGTGGCACGAGCGGCAGCCGACGACGGGGTTGCGCGGTCATCCGCCGGAGATCTCGCCTCCGCCGACGATCTGGCTTCCACCGTCGCCCGGGCGATGTGGGCGCCTGTCTACCGGCCCGTGCTGCCCGCCTGAGGACCTGCCCGGCGGTGGCCTGCGCGGGCGGCCGGCGAGCGGCCGGCGGCGCGAGGGCGGCCCGTGAGACGGCGGGCTCAGGTTCCAGGGCCCTCCCCGCGAGCGGGCGGCCGGTGCCTCCGCACGGGCCATCACGGCATAACGGCGAGCCTCCCGGTCGCCGGTCAGTTCCCGAAGTCCCACGTCGAGCCCGCCTCGTACTGGTGCACGACGTTCTTTGCGATGAGGATCCGGTGGACTTCGTCGGGACCGTCCGCGAGTCGCAGGACTCTCGCCGCCAGGTACATCTGGGCGAGCGGCAGGTCATTGGTGACCCCGGCCCCGCCCCAGACCTGGATCGCCCGATCGACGACTCGGTGGAAGGCCGCCGGGACGAAGACCTTGATCGCGGAGATCGCAGTCCTGGCCTGCGGGTCGTTGTTAGCCACCTTCTCCGCAGCATTGATGGTCATGAGCCGGGCCGCCTGGATGTCCATGAGGCTGTCGGCGATGAACCCCTGGACGAACTCCTTGTCCTTGAGGAGCCCGCCGTGAACCTCGCGGGTGAGGGTGCGCTCGACCATGAGGTCGAAGGCCCGCCACATCTGGCCGATCGAGTTCATGCAGTGGTAGACGCGCCCGGCCCCCAGGCGGTCCTGCGCCGCCTGGTGGCCCTCCCCGACGAGGCCGAGGGTATTTTCGACCGGCACGCGGACGTCCTCGTACAGGACTTCGCAGTGGTCGGACGTGGAGCGGCCGAACACCCCGATCCCCCGCACGATCTTCACGCCCGCGGTGTCCGTCGGGACGATGATCTGGGTCAACCGGCCGGGAACGCCCAGCTCGCCGGACGGGTCGTTGGCTCGGCACATCACGATGAAGAAGTTGGCCGCGATGCCATTCGAGGTGAACCACTTGTGGCCGTTGATCACCCATTGGTCGCCGTCTCGGACGGCTTCGGTCTTGATGGAACGAGGGTCCGAGCCGGCGGTGTCGGGCTCGGTCATCGAGAAACCCGACTCCATCTTGCCCTCGACGAGTGGCAACAACCACCTCTGTTTCTGCTCTTCGGTGCCGTATTTCACCAGGAGGGTCGCGTTCGCCGAGTTGGGAGCGGCGACGCCGAAGAGGGCGGAGGCGCCGACCGCGTACGCGAGCACCTCGTACATGTACGCGAGCGAGAGGAAGTCGAGACCCATCCCGCCGTACTCCTTCGGGAGATGCGGTGCCCACAGTCCGGCCTCGTTCACCTTCGCCTTGATCTCCTCCCGGAGGGCGATGGTCTGGCGCCGGCGGTGCTCGCGCTCGCCCTCCTCGAGGTCGAAGCCCCTCAGGGACTCCGCACAGCCGCTCTTCGTTGGGAAGGATCTCGGTGTTGACGAAGTCGGCGGTCCGGCGCCGGATCTCGTTGATCTCGGGATCAAGGCCCTGAATGTCCGACACGTTGATGGGCATTTGCCCCGTCTCCTCCCGCTCAGCTCCAGAACCCCTCGAAGGGCTCGAGCGCCTCTTCGACCAGGTTCGGCCCGAGGACCTCGACCTTCTTCTGGCCGCGGGCGAAGACCTCCCGGCAGGGCAGGTCCAGCGTCGGGTTGTCCGGATGGTCGCCCGTAAGGCTCTTCAGGTCGCGCTCGCTCAGCCCGAAGACCACGCGCCCGATCCCGGTCCAGTAGATGGCACCGGAACACATGACGCAAGGCTCCGCGCTTGAATACAAGGTGAACCTCGCCAGCTCGGCCGGCGAGTACTGAAGCGATGCGCGGCCTGCGGCCCTCGTCTCCGCGTGCGCGGTCGCGTCCCGCACCGGAACCAGCGTCAGGTTCCCCTGCTCGATCACCGCCTTCCCGGCCTCGTCGGCGATCAGGCAACCGAAGGGGAGGTTGCCTCCTTCCCGCGCGCTGCGCGCGATCTGGAAGGCGGCCCGCAAATGGACTACGTCGGTCTCGCTGAGCGCTGTCATGGACGACTTTCTATCGTCTTCTTCGAGCGGCCGGCGCCCCTTCCGGACGCGCCGATGTAGCGTGGCCGGCGCCGTGACGCCTTTTGCCTGGACCCGCGAGCGGTGCGAGGCCCTTGACGTGGCGGACCCACTCCGGCGTGTGCGGGACCGTTTCGTGCAGGCGCCTGGGGAGATATACCTCAACGAGAACTCACTCGGCGCTTTGCCGCGCACGGTGGCCACGCGCCTGGCCGAGGTCATCGAGCGCGAGTGGGGCGTCGCCCTCGTCCGGGGCTGGAGCGAGGACGGCTGGCTCTCGGCTCCCGAGCGGGTGGGTGACAAGATCGGCGCCCTCATCGGCGCCACCCCGGGCGAGGTGCTGGCGTGCGACTCGACGACGGTCGCGCTCGCGAAACTGCTCGGAGCAGCTCTCTGGGCTCGTCCGGGACGCAAGGTGATCTTGACGACGTCCACGAACTTCCCGACCGATCTCTATGCCGCGCAGGGCGTCGCCCGTCTCCTCGGTGACGTCGAGGTCCGCCGCGTCGACCCGGGCGCCGTCGCCGGCGCTCTCGATGAGACCGTGGCCGTCCTCTGCCTGAGCCACGTCGACTTCCGCACGGGCGAGATGCTCGACCTGGCCGGCCTGACCGAGGCCGCGCACCGGGCGGGCGCGCTCGCGCTCTGGGACCTGAGCCACTCGGCCGGCGCAGTGATAGTCGGCTGCGAGCGAAACGGGGTCGACCTCGCCGTCGGCTGCGGATACAAATACCTCAACGGCGGACCTGGGGCGCCGGCGTACCTCTACGTGCGCCGCCTGCACCAGGACGCGGTCGTCAACCCCATACCGGGCTGGCTCGGCCACGAGGCGCCCTTCGAGTTCTCGGTCGACTTCGAGGCTGCGAGCGGCATCCGCCGCTTTCTCACCTCGACGCCTCCGATCCTCGCGCTGAGCGCACTCGAGGCGGCCCTCGACTGCCGGGCGGACGTATCGAGCGAGCAGGTGCGGGCGAAGTCGGTGCAGCTGACCGAGCTGTTCATCGCTGCACTCGAGGAGCGGCTGCCGGGAGGTTTCGAGCTTGCTTCACCACGCGACCCCGAGCGTCGCGGGTCTCAGGTCTCGCTCCGTCATCCCGACGCCCGCTCGATCGTCGCGGCCCTTGCCGAGCGGAGGGTGATCGGGGATTTCAGGCCGCCTGACGTTTGCAGGTTCGGTTTTGCGGCGTTGTACCTGCGGCACGTCGATGCCCTCGCTGCTGCCGAGCACCTTGTCACGGTGATGCACGCGGGGGCGTTCCGTTAGGCACGGGGCGCCCCGCGCCCTCAGGCCGGTGAACCGAGCTCGTCTCGGATCTCGGCGACCAACGCGTCCACGGCGACGATCCGAGCCTGGTCGGCGTCACGTCGCTTCAGCTCGACACCGCCGGCGGTGAGCGAGCGCTCGCTCACGGTGAGGCGCAACGGCAGCCCGATGAGATCCGCGTCAGCGAACTGCACCCCCGGCCGCTCGCCCCGGTCGTCGAAGAGCACACCGACGCCGGCCGCCTCGAGGGTCTCGTACACCCGCTCGGCCACCTCGCCGGCCGGCGAGTCCGCCCCACGGAGCACGGTCAGGTGGACCGGGAAGGGGGCGATGGCAATCGGCAGGCGCAGCCCACGATCGTCGTGGTGCTCCTCGGCGATGCACGCCAGAAGCCGGCCCACCCCGATCCCGTAGCAGCCCATCACGATCGGCTGGGCGTTCCCGTCCGGGTCGAGGTAGGTCGCGCCGAAGGACTCCGCGTACTTGGTGCCGAGCTTGAAGATGTTGCCGACCTCGACCCCGCGGGCCGTGCGCAACGGCTCGCCGCACACCGAGCACTCGTCGCCGTCGTCGGCGGCGACGATGTCGGCCACGATGTCGGGTTGCCAGTCGCGTCCCGCGTTCGTGTCGAGGAGGTGCCAGCCCTCCTCGTTCGCGCCGGCCACCAGGTTCGGCGACGCCATCACCAGCTCGTCGGCCACGACCTCGCCGCCGGCCAGCCCGATCGGCGATGCGAAGCCGGCGACCGCCCCGATGGCGGCGATCTCCTCGAGGGTCATCGGCCGAAGCTCGGCACCGCCGAAGAGGTTGGCCAGCTTGGCCTCGTTCAGCTCGGTGTCACCCCGGACCACCGCCACGATCGGCCGGACGAAAACTTCGCCGTCCTCGCCGCGGTGCTCCGCTGCAAGAAACACGATCTTTGCCGTCCGGGCCTTCGCGACCTCGAGCATCTCCGCGAGCCCCTCGATCGTCTTCGCGCCCGGCGTCGCGACCCGGCTGACCGGGCGGGGCTCCTCCGGCTCCGCCGGAGTTTTGCACGACGTCGCCACCTGCCGGTTCTGCGCGTACCCGCAGTTGTCGCACAGGACGAGGGTGTCCTCGCCGAGCGGGGTCAGGTACATGAACTCGTGCGCCCCGCTGCCGCCCATCATGCCGACGTCGGCACCGACGGCGATCACCGGCAGCCCGCAGCGGGCGAAGATCTTGAAGTAGGCCGCGTAGTGCGCCCGGTACTGGGCGTCGAGACCCGCCTCGTCGAGATCGAGGCTGTAGGAGTCCTTCATGGTGAACTCCCGGGCCCGGATCATCCCGGCACGCGGGCGCGGGTCGTCGCGCCATTTGGTCTGGATCTGGAAGACGAGTTTCGGGAGCTGGCGGTACGAGCTGATCTCACTCGCCGCAAGGGTGGTGACCACTTCCTCGTGGGTCATCGCGAGTACCAGGTCGCGGTCACGCCGATCGTGGAAGCGAGTCAGCTCGGCGCCGATCGCCTGGTAACGGCCGCTCTGCTGCCAGAGCTCCGCTGGATGAACGATGGGCAAGGAGAGCTCGACGCCACCGATGGCGCTGATCTCCTCGCGAAGGATCTGCTCGACGTGAACCATCGCCTGCCAGCCGAGCGGGAGGTAGGAGAAGATGCCCTGCGCGAGCTGGCGGACGTAGCCCGCCCGCAGGAGGAACTGGTGTCCGGGCGACTCGATCCCGGCCGGTGCCTCACGCAGCGTCTCACCGAACAGCCTCGACATTCGCACCCGCGACAGCCTCCTCGTGAACTTGCTTCCAGAAACTAGTCGGCAGCCCCGAGAGCATCGGGTCCCCGCCGGCCGGCCTGCGGCATGCGGCCGACGGGGCCGCCCGGTCTGCCACTTCGCGGCCACAGGGACTACGTGTTAGTCTCCGCTAACGTAATAGCCGTGCCCGATCTGGTGGCTGTCCTTGCCGAGCCCAACCGTCGGCGACTCCTCGAGTTGCTGTCGGCTGGCGAGCGGTCGGTCAGCCAGCTGGCCGCCCAGTTCGGGATCACTCGGTCGGCCATCTCGCAGCACTTGGGGGTGTTGTCGAATGCAGGGTTGGTCGAAGCTCGCCAGGAGGGCAGGTTTCGCTACTACCGGCTCGATCCGCACGGTATGTCCGCGCTGCGAGACGCGCTCGACGTCTTCTGGACCAAGGAGCTCGAGCAGCTGGCGGCTGCCCGACCACCGATCGAAATCGAAGGAGACAGACGCATGACGGCAGAGAAAACCGTACTCGTGCCCCTCGACCCAGACGAGACGTTCGCGCTCTTGACCGAACCCGAGCGACTGCGGCGCTGGCAGGCGGTCACGGCCCGTGTCGAACTGCGAGCGGGAGGCGAATACCGATGGACGATCATTCCCGGGCACACGGCGGCGGGCACGATCACCGAGGTCGAGCCCGGCAAGCGGATCGTGTACACGTGGGGTTGGGAGGGTGCCGAGGACCTGCCTCCCGGCGCCTCGACGGTGACGATCACGCTCGAGCCGGCGGAGGGTGGGACGAACGTGCGCCTCGTCCACAGCGGCTTGACCCCCGAGCAGGCGGCCAGCCACTTCGAGGGGTGGAGCCATTACGCTGAGCGGCTCGTCGCGGCCGCCGAGCGCGGCGACGCCGGCGCAGACGACTGGGCCGCGGGTCCTCCGGGCGACCCGCTCACGGCCGCGGAAGGGTCGCTCGCGGTCTGCCAGCGCGTCCTACGCGGGCTCGGACCGGAGGACGCGAGCGCCCAGACGCCGTGCACGAAGTTCACCGTCGACGGGCTCGTGGAGCATCTCCTCGGGTCCGTCCAGTCGCTCGGCGAAGCGGCCGGCGCGACGATCGAGCCTTCCGACGACGGAGCCGCGGAGGTGCGCGTGGCCGACGCCGCGCAGGCGGCGCTCGAGGCTTGGCGCAAGCGGGGCCTGGAGGGCACCGTAAAGCTCCGGTCGATGGAGGTGCCGGCGGCTATAGCCGCCAACATCCTGGCCGTCGAGTTCCTCGTGCACGGCTGGGACTTCGCCCGTGCTTCGGGCCAGACGGTCACGGTCAGCGATGGGTTGAGCGGGTACGTGCTCGAGGCCGCCCGTGGGTTGATCAGGCCGGAGATGCGCGACGGAGACCGTTTTGCGGCCGAGCTTCAGGTGGGGCCGGATGCCGACAATCTCGCCCGGCTGGTCGCCTTTACGGGGCGCGACGCCTGAGCGGACCACCGGCATGTTGCTAGCGAAGCTCCGTTTCTCCAACTAGACCAACACGCAACGACCGAGAGTCAGACACCGAACAGGAAAGGAAACCAGATGCCACAGCGCAGCAGCTACGCAGAGGGCACCCCGAGCTGGGTGGACCTGCAGACCCCGGATCAAGACGCCGCCAAGTCCTTCTACGGCGCGCTGTTCGGCTGGAAGTTCGACGACCAGCCGATGCCCCAGGGTCCCGTGTACTCGATGGCCCTGAAGGACGGCGGGGTCGTCGCCGCCATCGCGCCGCAGTCGCCGGAGATGATCGCGGCCGGCGCCCCACCGATGTGGAATACCTACATCGCAGTCGACGACGTCGACGCCGCCACCGGGCGTGCGCAGGCGGCCGGCGGGAAGGTAATGATGCAGCCGTTCGACGTGATGGACGCTGGACGGATGAGCTTCGTGGCGGACCCGTCCGGAGCCGCCGTCGGCCTCTGGCAGGCTAAGGGCCACATCGGCGCGACGCTCGTGAACGAGCCCGGTTCCCTGGTCTGGAACGAGCTGATCACGAGCGACGGCGACGCCGCGATCGCCTTCTACGGTGCGGTCGTCGGGATCACGCCCGAGGCGACGGACATGGGGGACGGCTCGTACACGCTGCTCAAGGTCGGCGATCAAATGGTCGGCGGCACAATGGCCCCCCCGATGGAGGGCATCCCCAACCACTGGCACGTTTACTTCGGGGTCGCGGACATCGACGCGGCCGTGGCCAAGGCGCGCGAGCTCGGAGCCACGGTCCTCAACGGCCCGTTCGACACTCCCGTCGGCAAGATGGCCGCGCTGGCGGACCCCCAAGGCGCCATGTTCAGCCTTCACCAGGCCCCAGAGGGTCAATAGAAGCAGGAGAGAGTCATCAGCCGGGGCTTGTGGGCCGGTCCGGAGCCTTGCGCCGTGGTTGCCGGCGCCGGCGCTGCCGTTTGCACGCCGCCGGGCTTGGCGAGGGTGCGGCGCCGGCCGTGGGGCTTGCGCTCCGCCGGCGCCGACGCCGGACTTGGCCACGGCGCTCAGCGCCGGCTAACCGACACCGACCATAGGAGGACGTAATGAGCGACGACTGGCCGATGATCCAGGTCGAACGAGAGGCGTGCGCGGATCTAGTCGAGTCGCTCACGCCCGAGCAGTGGGCATCCGCCTCGTGGTGCAAAGGCTGGACCGTACGTGACGTCGGGGGCCACCTGATCGCGGCGACCGAGTCGTCCCCGAGAGTGTTCTTCAGCGGCCTTGCCAAGGCCGGCTTCAGCTTCAACAAGATGGCCGCGGCCGATGTCAAGCGCATCGCCTCGGGCGACCCGTCCACGTTCGCGGCCCTGATGCGGGCCGGGGCGTTGCGCCGCAACCACCCCCCCGGCCCGGTGGCTGCGATGCTCGGAGAAGCCGTGATCCACGGCGAGGACATCCGCCGGCCGCTCGGCCTGAGCCGCGACATCCCGGAGACGTCGCTCGTTGCGGTCGCGAATTTCTACAAGGGGTCGAATCTCATCGTCGGCGCAAAACGTCGCATTGCGGGCCTGCGTCTCAAGGCCACCGACGTCGCGTGGACCAACGGGGACGGCCCCGAGGTGACCGGGACCCTGGCCTCGCTGATCCTTGCCATGACCGGCCGCAAGCAGGTGCATCCGGCGCTGTCGGGCGAAGGGGTGCCGGCGCTCGCAGCGCGGCCCTAGCGCGGGAGTGCCCGGGCCGGCAGCCGCCCCGGGACCCCACGACTCCCACCTGCGCGTTCAGCCATTTGCTCCCGGGTACTCGTTCAGCGCCTGCACCCACGCTGAGACGGTCGACGCCACCTCGGCGTCGTGCCGCCGCAGCCCATGGTCGCCGTTCTCAACGAACAAGTGGGTCACGGGGCCGGCGATGGCGGCGGTCGCCGCTTCGAGCTCGGCGGGCGTGGCGAAGGGATCGCGAGTCCCGGACACGAACAAGCACGGCACGCCGATCGCCCCGAAATGCTCGACACGGAGCCGGTCGGGCTTGCCTGGCGGATGGAGGGGGTAACTGACGAGAACGAGCGCCGCCGCGGGGAGCCCCTCGGCCACGGCGATCGAGCACATGCGACCGCCCATCGACCGGCCGCCAAGTGCGACCTGGTCCTGTGGCACGGCCAGCTCGGCGGCCAGTTCCCGCGCGGCGGCGAGGACCGCTGCCACTAGCACCGGCTGGCGGTCGGGCGCCCGGCGCCCCGCAAGCCGGTACGGGAAGTCGATCCGCTCGACCCTCACGCCTTCGGGGGTCAGGGCATCGTCGATCGCGACAAGGGCGCTCTGGTCCCGCCCGGCGCTGGCGCCTGGCGCAAGGACCAATGCCGAGACTGTAAGGCGAGTCCGCCGGCTGCGGCTCACGGCTTGTGTTTCGGCCTCCGACGAGTCGCCGCGGGTGGGGGCGGCGCGGCGGGTGTGGCACGCGAGGCGGGCAGCCCTGTCAGTGGCTCGAGAAGGTCACCCATGGATTCGACGCGCTCGAGCACCTGGCCAGCCACAAAACGAAGCTCCTCTCCCCCGCCCTCCGCCCCCACCTGCACCTCGTCCCAGGTCAGCGGCGTCGAGACGCTGGGCACCGCCAGCGCGCGGAGCGAGTAGGGCGCGATCGTGGTCTTCGCGGCGTGGTTCTGGCTCCAGTCGATGAGCACCTTGCCCCGACGGAGGTCCTTGCGCATGTTGGAGAGCACCTCGTTCGGATGCTCCCGCTCCATCCGGCGGGCGATGTCGTGCGCCTTGGCGTGAGCTTCCTCCCACTGCCACGCGGGGTCGAGACGGGCGTACAGCTGCAGCCCTTTCGAACCGCTCGTCTTCGGGTAGGCCACCAGCCCTTCGCTGCCGAGCTCGGTCCGCAGCCACATCGCGACGCTGCAGCACTCCACGATGGTCGCCGGCGCGCCGGGGTCGAGGTCGAACACCATCAGGTCGACCGGCCCGTAGGCGCCGTCGCCTGCCGATCGCCACTGAGGCACGTGCAGCTCGAGCGCGGCGAGGTTGGCGACCCAGACGAGGGTCGGCAGGTCGTCGACGACGAGCTGCTCGATGTAGTCGGTGCCGTCGGCCCGGACGCTGCGGGGCACGCGAACCGAGTGGGCCCACGGGGGTGCCTTGCGCGCGCTGTGTTTCTCGAAAAAGGACTCGCCGGTGACGCCGTCGGGGTAGCGGGTCATGGTGAGGGGGCGCCCCTGAACGTGCGGCAGCAGCGCCGGTGCGACGTGGACGTAGTACCAGATGACGTCGGCCTTGGTGAAGCCGGCGTCGGGATAGAGCACCTTGTCGAGGTTCGACACGCTCAGGCGTCGGCCGTCGATCTCGATGACCGTGCGCTGCTCAGGGCTCACGGACCACCTCCTCCGCGCGCTGGTCGGGACGTAAGCCGCGCCAGGACGGCTGGCGGAGGCGCCTCGTCTTCGTCCATTCGCTGTAGCGCACCTCGCCGACGAGCTGGGGCTCGACCCACGTGACCCCGGCGGCCTCCGACCTGGGAACGCTGCCGCTGAAGGGGGTAGTCCGCCGGACGAGGCTGTTCAGCCGAGCGACGAGCGAGACCCTGTCGGCCTCGCTGAAACCCGTGCCGACACGGCCGACGTAGGTCAGGCGACCCGATTCGGGGATCCCGAGCAGCAGCGCCCCGAGTTCGCCCTCGAGGTGCCCCTGGCCGGCTGCCCACCCGCCGATCACCACCGACTGGGTCCGGAAGTTCTTCACCTTCGCCCAGCTCGGATCGCGGCGACCGGGGCGGTAGGGGCTGTCGAGCCGTTTTGCGACGATGCCCTCGAGGCCGCCTTTGCGCGCCGCCTCCTGGACCGCCGCTCCCCCGCCGGCCTGGGAGGGAGCCGTCGCCCAGTGCGCTCCGGTCAGCTCCAGGCCCTCGAGCAGGCGGCGCCGGTCGTGGTAGGGAATCTCGAGCGCCGAGTGGCCATCCAGGTGCATGAGGTCGAAGATCATGTAGGTGACGGGGACGCTCTCGGCCAGCCGGCGGATGCGGTTCGGCTGCGCGGCGTTCATCCTCGGTTGCAGCGCCTCGAAGCTCGGCCGGCCCGCCTTGTCGAGTGCCACGATCTCGCCGTCGAGGACGGTCTGCAACGAACCGAGCGCCTCGCCCAGGCCTCTGAGCTCCGGATAGGACGCCGTCACGTCGCGGTCGCTCCTCGACAATGCACGGATCCGGCCACCGTCGACGTAGACGACGGCGCGCACGCCGTCCCACTTGTACTCGTAAGCCCAATCCTCGTCGTCAGCCGGGAGTGCGTCGGCGGGCGTGGCGAGCATCGGGCGTACGAGCTCGGGCAGCGGCTCCCAACCCGGTGGGGACGGGTCGACACGGTGGATCATCCAGTTGTCACCGTCTGTCTGGAACAAGCCGTAGCGCCCTTCGACTCGCTTACCGTGCAAGGTCACCTTGACGTCGCGGTCGGTCCACTCGCTGCATTCGTACGTGCCGGTGTCCCAGATGGTGACGGCGCCGGCGCCGTATTCGTGCTCGGGGATGACCCCCGCGAAGCTCCCGTACTCGAGCGGGTGATCCTCGACGTGGACCGCCAGGTGATTGACTCCCTTGGCAATCGGCAAGCCCTTCGGCACCGCCCACGAAACGAGTACGCCATCGCGCTCGAGGCGGAAGTCCCAGTGGAGCGAACGGGCGTGGTGCTCCTGGATCACGAACGACGGCTCGCCCTTGCGCCGACGCGGCCGCTTGGCCGGCGAGTCGGGTGGAGGGACGGGCTCGGGCGTCCGTTTCGGGTCTCGTTTGGCCCGATATCTGTCGAGCGGCGTCACGAGGCGGTTCCTGCCGGCTGGGTGGGGCTTGGCCCTGCGGGCGGCGTAACGTTTCGGCCGGCTGGCAGGGCGCGGCCGGCGGCACCCACCGGCCCGGTGCAGTGATCAGTTCGAGCGCAGCAGCTCCACTGCGGCATCGGCGGCCTCTCTACGCGACACCCCTAGCGCCCTCGCCGCACGGCCGAGGAGCTCATCTAGGTAGGCCGCCAAGTTCAGCACGAACATGACCGGATCTGCGACCCTGAGCGGCACCGGCTCGCTGCGGGCATCGAGGCCGGCCGCGGACAGCAGCGCGGTACGAAGGCTGAGAACCGCGTCGATCGCGTCGACGACGCCGAGCCCATAGCGCTGCATCCAGGCCGTAAGCCCAAACGGAAGGCTGAGCGTGCCGGTCAACGGTCCACCTTCGGACAGATGGATGATGCAACCGACGACGTCGCTGGCGAAGTCGACTTCGATCGTTCCGGTCTCTATTGCGGGTCCTGGCTGGGCCACCGGCGTACTCCATCGATCGGGGCTGTTGTCCGCTACCCAGTGTCGCAAGACGGTGTATCAGTGTGGTGGACCGTTGCCGAATGAGTCTTGGTTGCACGCTCATGCGGCACCCCGTCAGCAGCTTCCAATCCCTCGGCGGGGCCAGGCCGGCGCGGCTAGCGGGGCCGGCGCGCGGGCCGGCTCAGGCGCGAGATGCCGCTGAGATGCTGGAAAGCTCCGACCGGAATGCCAGCTCGCCGGCGGGCTTCGGTCGGCTGATGCAATACCCCTGGGCGATGTCACACCCGAGCTCGGTGAGCAGGTCCAGCGTGGCATCGTCCTCGATGCCCTCAGCGACGATGCGGAGCCCCATCGCATGACCAAGCTCGATCGTCGACCGAACCAGTTCCAGATCCCGTGCGCTCTCGCCTGAGGAGAGAGACAAGATGAAGGAGCGATCGAGCTTCAGCTCTCCCACCGCGAGGCTACTGAGGTGGGCCAGCGAGGTGACGCCTGCCCCGAAATCGTCGATCGAGACCACGACTCCAAGATCCCGTAACTCTTGGATGACACGTCTGGATCTTTCGAATTCCGAGATCATGCAGGTCTCGGTGATCTCGAGGACTAGGCCATCAGCGCCAAGACCGTAGCGCTCGAGCTGACCACGAACCATTTCGGTGAACCCGTGCTCGAGGAGGTTCGTCGGCGACACGTTCACAGCGACGGTCAAGTGGAGCCCCGTGACGCGCCACGCGGCGCATTGCGCGACGGCTTCGTCGAGCACCCACTTCGTGAGCGGTCGCATGAGGCCTGCTTCCTCTGCGAGCGGAAGGAACTTGATAGGTGGGAGCAGACCGAGCCTCGGATGGTCCCAGCGAACCAGAGCTTCGACGGCCAGGATCGCACCGGTTCGCAGATCGAGCTGGGGCTGGTAGTGAAGCACGAGCTGGCCCTCCTCGATCGCGGATCTCAGCTCCTCCAGCATCCGTATCTGATCACCCTCTTCGTCGAGATTCCGCTCGTAGATCGCGAACGATGAGTTGCCCAGCTTGGCCCGGTACATGGCGACATCGGCGCACCACACGAGTCCGCCGCTGTCGGTGGCATCGGTCGGAGCCATGGCGATGCCGATGCTCGCGCTGATATGTGCCTTGACCACGTCCAGCGCGAAAGGCTCCTCGAGGCTGGCGGTGAGGCGTTCGGCGACCGTCGTGGCGTATTCGGAGTCCCCATCGACGAGCACGACAGCGAACTCGTCACCGCCGAGACGAACGAGCAGATCGCTGTCACGCAGCGAGGTCGAGAGGCGCACGCCCAGCTGTCTCAAAAGCTGGTCGCCGGCTGGATGGCCGAACGAGTCGTTGATCTCCTTGAAGTGGTTGAGGTCGACGAAGAGAAACGCCAAGTGGCGCTCTGGCGTCGACGACTCGCCGCGCTCGGCAAAGAAAGCGTCGAGAACTCGAAACAGGTGCCGGCGGTTTGCAAGACCTGTCAGGTCGTCAGTAACGGATTGGCGGTGGCGCTCCTGGCTCAGTGTCTGCATCGCTCGCACCGACAGTGCGAGCCGAACCCCGACGGCTGCCAGCGTCGCGGTCGCCAAACCTATGGCCACGCGGCTGACGGGGTGCAAAGCGGCCACGAGAAGGATCGCCAGCGCGCCGGCCGCAGACAGGTTGGGTAGGAGGAACCTCGCCGGTCTCTGAGGCAGGAGAGGGTTCGAAGGACGCCGGCGCAACCACACCGACAAGGAAATGACGACGATGGCCGTCGGCCAGGCGATCCCGTTGAAGATCGTGCCGAAGCGCGTGCCCCCGAAAGAGCTCTGGAACAAGTTCGACGTGTCGCCGACGACGTTCAGCGCGATTCCGGACGCCAGGAGGATCCACGCGGTCCTCCGCTGTCCGGAGAGCATTGCGGTGCCGCCGACGACCACGCCCAGGAGCAACAGGTCTCCGATCGGATAGGCGAGATTCGTCGCGGTCGCGAGCACATTGCCGCCCCTCGACCTCAGAATGCTTTCGAAGGCGAACGCAGCGCACACGGCTGCCGCGCCCAGCCCGGCTATCGCACCGTCCAGCCAGTTGGGAGCCGAGAATCTTCGCCCCTCTCCCCGTATGAACATCAGAACCGCCACATACGCGAGTGGGTAGAAGCCGAGGTAGAAGGCGTCCGCCAACGACGGTTCCGGTGGCGTTGCGCCTCCTATGGACTGGACGGTCAACACGAGGTCACCGACGCCCCACGAGAGCAGGCTGAATCCGAGGACCAGCGTCGCCGACCTTCCCAGCCGCCGAGTGCAGCCCCTCGCTATGCACAAAGCGCTGGCTGCGAGCTCGATGCCGCAAACGACCCAGCCGTCGAGCCACGTCCAGTAGTCGCTGGTGGCACGCACGATGAGCGACAGGAGGTAGACGGCAAGGACTGCGAGCAGCAGGCCGTAAGTGGACCAGAGCGCAATTCGCGATCGCTCGCGGACGCGGGGAAAGTCCGTCCCGCGATCCGTCCGCTGATCTATGCGCAATACACTCACTGAACAGGAACAATCGACCTGTCTGGCGCGAATCTTGAGAACTTCCGCGTTCTGCGATCGCCGACTCGGCCCGAGGCCCGGCACGAGCGTGATCCCTGTTCAAGATGGTCGCGAGGTGCTTGACTGTATGGGTCTTTCTTTCAGAAAGGAACCACGATGGCCAAAGCGATCTGGACCGGGTCGCTCAGCTTCGGTCTTGTCAACGTTCCGGTCGGCCTTTATTCGGCGACCGAGGACCGGTCGATCCACTTCAACCAGTTTCGAGCAGGTAGGTCGGAGAGGGTCCGAAACAAGCGCGTCGGTGAGCAGAGCGGTGACGAGGTCGCGTACGCCGACATCGTGAAGGGCTATGACCTCGGTGGCGGGGAGTACGTGATCCTCACCCCTGAGGAGCTCGCGTCGGTCGCCCCGGGACCGTCGCGCACCATCGAGGTCACCGACTTCGTCGAGCTCGCCGACATCGACCCGATCTACTTCGACAAGCCCTATTTCCTGGCTCCGCACGGCAAGAACGGTGACCGGGCCTACGAGCTGTTGCGCCAGGTCATGTCCGACACGAACAAGGTGGCCATCGCGACGTTCGTGATGCGCGACAAGCAGTACCTGGTCGCGATCCGGCCCGAGCCGGCAGCGCTCGTGCTCGAGACACTCCTGTTCGCGGACGAGGTCCGCGACCCCGCCGAGGAGATCGACGTGCTCCCCGTCGAGGCCACCTTCGAGCCACGCGAGATCGACATGGCCAAGCTCCTCATCGACTCCATGACGACGACGTGGGAGCCGAAGAGATATCGCGACACGTACCGAGAGCGAGTAGAAGAGCTGATCGACCAGAAGCGCCAGGGCACGGTGGTCGTAAGCGAAGGCCCACGCGCCGAGCCGGCACCCGTGGTCGACCTGCTCGCAGCGCTTCAGGCGAGCGTCACGGCCGCTCGGGGCCGAGCGGACGCTCCCTCGGCCGACTCCGAGGCCGGACGGGGCAAGCGAGCGAGCCGCCAGCCGGCCGAGAAACGAGCGGTCACGCCGGCACGGCAGCCCGCTCGCAGAGGTCCCGTGGCCGACAAGGAGCAGCCCACGCTCAGCCGGAGCGACCTGATGCGTCAAGCTGCCGATCTCGGCATTACAGGCAGGTCGAAGATGACCCGTGAGGAGCTCGAGCAGGCCGTCGCCGATGCGACCGGCGGTCGGCGCCGCAAAGCATCCTGATTTGCCACATCGTTACCCTGCGCTAGTCGCAGCGCCGCCATCGTCGAACGAACGACTCTGGCTCACCAACCTGAGGCTGTTCGACGGCACCGGCGACGAGGTGCGCGAGGGGACAGCGGTCCTCCTCGAGGGTGGCGTGATCCGCGCCGTAATGAGCGCTTCCGAGCCGTGCCCGAGCGGTGCGCGTGCCATCGACGTCGAAGGCCGCATGGTTCTGCCGGGGATCATCGACGCGCACACGCATGCCGCCGGCCATCCGCCCGCGACCCTCCTCGGCGCCGAGGAGGTGCTGCCCGGGACGGCGGCGCACTTCCTGCAGGCCGAGCTCCGCGACTGCCTTCGCGAGGGCGTGACCACTATCCGGGTCGTCGGCTCCCAGGGACTTCGCCCGCAGGAAGCACGCCAGGCCATGCGTTACGGGGCTTTCCGGGGCCCACGGTTGCTCACCTGCGGAAAGATCGTTTCTGCGACGGCGCCTGGTGGCCGGTTCTACGGCGACATGTACCGAGAGGCGGACGGGCCGGACGACGTGCGCCGCGCCGTGCGTGAGCAGATCCGCTCCGGTGCGGATTTCATCAAGGTGATGACCACGGGCGCACGTTCGAACGAGCTCGAGGACCCCGACCCGGTGCAGCTCACGGAGGCCGAGTTCGCGGCGCTCGTCGACGAGGCCCACCGAATGGGCTTCAAGGTCGCCGCGCACGCCGAGGGCCTGGACGGCTGCGAGGCGGCCATCGCGCACGGGATGGACACCATCGAGCACGGGATGTACCTCCACCAGCGGCCGGACATGCTCGAGAAAATGGCAGCGAACGGCCAAGTCCTCGTTCCGACGCTCTCGGGCTACTACTGGATGGCTGGCATGGGCAAGGTGGTAGACCCCTCGGACGCGGTCCTCGACCTCGAGATGCCACAGATGCTGGTCGACCTCGCGAACTTCAATCTCGAGCAAGGGACGCTCTCGATGCGGGCCGCCCAAAAGGCCGGTGTGAAGATCGCCCTCGGCACCGATGCGGACTCCGCCGGATTGGAGTTGCTGCGGATGGTCCATCACGGCCTGTCGCCGAGCGAGGCGCTCCGCGCCGCCACCTCCACCGCCGCCGAGGCGCTCGGACTCGGCGAGTACGTCGGGACCGTCGAGGAGGGGAAGCTCGCTGACCTTTTGGTCGTAGACGGGGATGCGGTGGCTGAGCCTGGGCTCCTCTGTGACCCGACCCGTATCTGGCTCGTCCTGCAGCTCGGCACCCCGGTCGCCGGCCAGGCGCTCGAGCGGCCACTGGATTGAGAGGGCTGTATTAGCGGCACGGCCGCGGGGCGGGCGCAGGCGGGCAAGTGGGTCCTTTGAACCAAGGACCGGTCCGGTACGCTGCAGATCTGCGAGGCCTGTTGAGCCAAGGAGTCACGATGCCCCTCTTCGGAAAGTCACCGGATACGGCTGGATCTAGCTGGGAACCGGAGGCCGCAGAGGGCCGCCTGGCCCACACGTTCGGCGCGGATCCTGCCGGCGTGTTCACGTCCGATCTGTCGGTCGCCGAGTATGTGCTGTTGGGAGAGGCGGGCTTCGAGCCATTGGGTTTCGTGATCGGGTCGTCCATCTACCACATCGGGCTCCAGATCGGGAAGTGGTCTCAGAACCAGGAGCTCCAGGTGCTCACCCAGGCCATGTACAACGCCCGTGAGCTTGCCATGACGCGCATGCAAGCGGAGGCGGAGCACCTCGGGGCGGACGGGATCGTCGGCGTGCAGCTGCGGATGCAGGCCTACGTCTGGGGTCAGGACGTACTCGAGTTCCTGGCCACGGGTACGGCCGTCAAGGCCATAGGCAGCTCCGCGGGCGCGCATCGCACTCCGGACGGTCGCGCGTTTACGTCCGATCTCTCGGTCCAGGATTTCTTCCGGCTCCTGGCCGGAGGCGGAGTCCCGGTGGCGTTCGTCCTCGGCACGTGCGTTTACCACATCGCCCACCAGTCGGCTTTCCAAGCCCTCCGTCAGACCGGCCAGAACCAGGAGATGCTGACGTTCACCCAGGGCATCTACGAGGCGCGGGAGCTCGCCCTCGCTCGAATGCAGGCCGAAGCCGCGCAGGCACAGGCTTCGGGAATCGTCGGTGTCACCGTCGGGGTGTTCAACCACGTCTGGGGCGAGCACGCCACCGAGTTCCTCGCCACGGGAACGGCCATCCGCCGGCTCGGCGACGAGCACCGGCTCGCGGACACTTCGCCCAAGCCCACGTTCACCCTCGGGCTGGACATCTGACCGCCATCTCGGAGCGCCGGCGCAAGCGCGCCATGCGCGGTGCCATCGCTGTCGCCGCTGCGCTTAGCGTCGCTCTCGTTGGGGGGTCAGCGCTGACGACCCGCGCGGCCGGCGCCTATCCAGCCGGCGTGACGCCCGATCCGGCAGGCGTGACGCCCCGAGCGGCCGGCGTGTCAACCCAAGCCCCCGTCGCAACCGGCGCCGGCGTGACGCCCCAAACGCCCGCGGCCGGCACGTCCGTCTCGCCTGGCGCCGCCCATTCCGCAGGCGTCGACGACCAAGCCTCCTCCCCGTGTGGATCGGTCGTGCTCCCGGGCAGCGCATGGCTCGGTGGCGACGGCGTCGACGTCTTCAGCAACGGGGCCGACGCGGGCTCGGGCACGAGTTGCGGCGGGATCTCGACAGTCGGCAGCATCGTGAGCGGCGAGGAGTGGCAGTGCGTCGAGCTCGTCGACCGGCTCTACCTCGAGCGGGGATGGATCCGCTCGACGTGGTCCGGCAATGGCGCGGACCTGTACGCCGAGGCGCCTGCGAGCCTTGCCGAGCAGCGGCAGGGTTCGATCTCGTTCCTCTCCCCCGGCGACGTGATCAGCTACCAAAGCCCCGGCGGCGCCGAGCCCGGGCACGCCGGCATCGTCAACACCGTGACGCCTATCAGCCTCGGCCGCTACGAGGTGCAGCTCGTGCAGCAAAACGGGTTCCTGTTCACCTCGGGAATCTTGTCGAACGGCACCCTCACCATGACGACAGGTTGGGTCAGCGACTACCCGGTTATCGGCGTCATCCATCATCCCGGCGCGACAGCGATCGCGGCCGAGCCGCCGGATCTCCTGCAGAACTCGAGTTTCGAGAACGACGTCACCACCGGCTGGACGACACTGAACCCGGCCGGCGGCACCGTCCAGGAGCTCGCTGCGAAAGCTTCTGGCCTTCCCGAAGGCGGCAACCTGCTCGAGATCAGCACGAGCAGGCCGAACGGCTCGGTCTACCAGAACGTGCCGCTCAACCTGGAGCCAGGCGAGAGTTACACCTTCTCCATCTGGGCGCGGGCGAGAGCAACGCGGCAAGAGAGCATCTGCGTGGTGCTCTGGGCCTTCGGCCAGAGCACCGAATACGGCGAGACCTGCGCCCGCGTCGGTCCCGACTGGACGCTCGTGTCCGCGCCCTACGACGTCAGAGGCAACGGCCTGACCGAGCTGCGGGCACAGGTCTACCTGCACACGGCGATGCTCCACCTCGATCTGACCGGGGCTTCGCTCGTAGACGACGGCCTCTCCAGCGCGAGCTTCCAGAACGGCCTCACCACCGGCTGGACGACCCTCGACCCACCCGGCGGGTTTGTCCGGGCTCGGGCCACGAGGGCCACGGACCTGCCCCAGGGCCGCAGCCTGCTCGAGCTGAGCACGACCCGACCGAGCGGCTCGGTCTTCCAGGACGTGGCGGTGAACCTGGCCCCGGGCCAGAGCTACACGTTCTCGGTCTGGGCCCGGGCGAACTCCTCGAAGCGCGAGAAACTCTGCGTCGTGCTCTGGGGCATCGGCCGGGCCACCCAGAAGGGTGAGACTTGCGCGGGCGTCACAGATGCGTGGACGCCGGTGTCCGCGCCCTATGACGTCAGCGCCTCCGGTCTTACACAACTTCGTGCGCAGGTCTATCTGCTCACACCCGGTGCCCGGCTCGATCTGACCGGGGGGTCCCTGGTGGACGACGAGCTGGCGAACGCGAGTTTCGAGAACAATCAGACCGGAGGCTGGAAGTTCCTGAGGCCGCCCGGCGGAGCCGTCCAAGCTCTCGCTGCGAAGGCGTCGGGTCTGCCCGAGGGTGGCAACCTCCTCAAGTTGCGTACGTCCCGGCCGGGCGGATCGGTGTACCAGGACGTGCCCGAGAACCTGGAACAGGGTCAGAGCTACACCTTCTCGGTCTGGGCTCGGGCGAACGCCTCTGTCACCGAGAGCATCTGTGTCGTGCTGTGGGGCCTCGGCCACGGCAGCGAATACGGCGAGACCTGTGCAAAGGTCGGCCAAACCTGGACGCTCGTCTCCGCGCCCTACGACGTCAGAGCCTCGGGCCTCACCGAGCTGCAAGCGCAGGTCTATCTGCACACAACACGGCTCCCCCTCGATCTGACCGGGGCGTCGCTCGGCCGCGGCACCTGAGCTGCGCCGGTAGGCTTGGCTTCAACAGCCGAGCTGCGAAGGTACGGAGCTGCGAGGCCACCGGGCCCGGATGGCAAGTCCGGATAGCAACGTGAGGATACGGCGATCGAACGTCAAGCAGCCGAAAGGCTCGGCCCTATGAAAGCGGTTCCGATCGTCATCTCGCGGTCGCACACGGCCGCCGTCCCCATGCCGACCTCGGGGCCACTGGTCGACTCATTCGGGCGGGTCCACACCGACCTTCGTATCTCGATCACCGATCGGTGCAACCTTCGTTGCGTGTACTGCATGCCCGAAGAGGGCGTCGTCTGGCTGCCCCGGTCCGAGATCCTCACCTTCGAGGAGATAGAGCGAGTGGCTTCGGTCGCGCACCGACTCGGGGTCGACTCGGTGCGCATCACGGGAGGCGAGCCGCTCGTGAGGGCAAGCGTCACCGACCTCGTCGCTCGCCTGGGCGGTATCGGGTTCTCCGACCTCTCTATGACGACGAACGGCACGGGACTCGCCCGCCTGGCACCGGCGCTGGTCGCGGCCGGGCTCCGTCGTGTCAACGTAAGCTGCGACTCGCTCAAACCGGAACGCTTCGCCCAGATCCGGCGCAGGGGCGTGCTCGCAACGGTCCTCGAAGCGATGGATGCCGCCGAACGGGCCGGCCTACCGCCGGTGAAGGTCAACGTCGTCGTCATGGCCGGTGTCAACGACGACGAAGTCGTCGATTTCGCGGCCTTTGCGAGGAAGACCGGCCGGGTGGTGCGATTCATCGAGTTCATGCCGCTCGACGCCGACGAGACGTGGGAGCGGTCACAGGTCGTGCCGGGCGGGGAGATCCTGGCGCGCATCGATGCGGTCTGGCCACTCGAGCCCGCGAGCGATCGGGACGTGGACGCGGCGCCGGCAGACCGCTACCGTTTCGTCGACGGCTGCGGCGAGATCGGCGTCATCACGAGCGTGAGCCAGGCGTTCTGCGGCTCGTGCAACCGCCTCCGGCTCACCGCCGACGGGGCCATCCGCAACTGCCTGTTCGCCAACGACGAGCACCCCGTCCGGGACCTACTGCGGTCAGGCGGCACCGACGCGGAGATCGCACTGCTGTTGCGTGAGGCCGTATGGGCAAAGCGGGCCGGGCACGGCATCAACGACCCCGCCTTCTTGCGCCCCGCCAGGTCGATGTCGATGATCGGCGGCTGAGAGAGCCGGCCGGAATGCCGGACTCAGGTCGTGCATACTTCCTGCCGATGGACTAGCAGGCCGCAAGGGCCGCGAAAAGAGAGACTTTGTTGTCCGCGAGACCCTCGAGCAGCCAGTACGCACCGACCTGCCTTGAGTCGGTCAGAGCTTTGGCCGTGCTCGCAGGCGGTGGGTCCAGTTGGGCACTCTGCCGCTCTCGGGTCAAGGGCTGGGCGCTCTGTGCCTGAGGACTGGCTGGCCGTTGTTCGAGGCGAACGGGACCAATGCCGGGAACAGCTCAGAGATATGGAAGCGGAGAGGGATCGTCTCCGCGTCGAGCTGAGAGACGCTCTCGGCCAGGTGGAGCACTGGCGCACCCTGGCCGAGTACCGCGAGAAGATGATCATCGCAGAAAAGCGTGCCGGCACAGACCGACGCCGCGAGCATCCGCCGACGGATCGCCGGCAGTCAGGGGCAGACAGACGGTCGTAGTTGGCCGGCCTTCTACGTCCTTCAGGTTGCGTCGGTGCGATCTCCACGCCAGAGAAACCAGCTTCCGTGTGGGTCGGTCCACGCCACTGGGTCGCCGTCGCGACTCAGCAGAAAGTGGCCGCGGTGCTCGGCCAGCTCCCGCTGTGGAACCAGTCGCCGCACCCCGGCCAGCACCCCGGGGCCCTCGTTGGCGATCCAAACAGCTCCAAGCTTCGCGACCTGGGTTGCGAACCCATCCCGGTGCTCCGGCGGCACATAGGTCAGCACGGCACTGTGAAAGATCACGAGCGTCGCTCCGCTCGGGACGTCGGCCACGACGGCGCCCAGATCGTCCAGCGAGTCGATCAGAGCCAGGACCTCAGGGTCGGCAGCCACAGCCTCTGTGAGCTGCTCGTAGATGGGCGACCGGCCACGGGCTTCCAGACGGGCGAACAACCGGTAGTTCTCCGCGGTGGATCTCGTCTCGTCGTTGCCGATCACATCGCTTATGTTCGCGGAGACAAGTCATGACCGACGACCCTGAGACCGACGACACCCTGCGCGCGCTTCGCGCCGCGGCCGTCGGCTTCGCGTGCGCAGCCGCCTTCGGCACGGCGGTCGCGATCCGCGACGATCTCCCCGGCAGACCCCTTGGCATCGGAGTCCCGCTCACCGTGCCGACGGGACTCCTCGTTGGCTGGGGGGCGGCCGTGGCCGCGCCTTGGCCCATGCCGGTCGCGGCCTTGCTCCAGGCCGCACGGGCGAGCGGCGGAGAGGAGGACGCCGGGCCGGCACTCGTGTGCGCGGGCCTGGGCGTCGCCGGCGTTGTCGGAATCCTCATCGAGCCCCTCACCTACGACCCGAAGTCCTGGACTTTGGCGACGCGCGCCGCGGTCCTCGCACACGTCGCAGCGTCGGTCGCGCTAGCGGTGACGGGACTCAGGCATCTGCAGAACTCGCGGGCGCGACCGGCACGGCCTGACCGTTGACCCGCGAGATCAGCCCGCTTGGAGGTGCCGCTCCTCATCGCCGGCCGCGGCCTGGCGCCACGCCTGAGCGGGGTGGTCGTCCACCGCCCGCTGGTATCCGCGCAGATCGCGCTCGAGCTTGTTCGCTCTCCTCATTTCCCCGGCCGCCCGCAGCTCAGCGACACGCTGCAGACCGTCTCGCACCAGCTTCTCGAAGCCGGTCTCGGAAACGGGCGTGGCGTTGGTAGCTTGGCCCAAGTCGGACACCTCCTGCGTAGGTGGTTCGGCGGCCCCGGCCGGTGTTAATCGCACTGGCCGGGGCATCTTTTTCGATCTCCTCCACTGTGCGCCGAATAAGGCGTGGGGTCAAACGCGCCTTGACCCTTGCGGTGGCGGCGTCAACGCCGGAGCCTGACCGCGACTGGTCGCGGTCCCCGTAGGCTGCACGACGATGGAAACCGTGACCACTATGGCGGCGCCGCGGTGACTGGTCCCGCTCCGGGCCCCGCGCCTGAGCGCACGGTGATCCTGACAGTCGATGACGACCCTGGTGTCTCGCGCTCGATCGCGGCGGGATCTTCGTCGCCATTACGGTGCGGATTACCGGATCGTCCGTGCCGAGTCGGGGGATCAGGCGCTCGACGCGCTGAGCGAGATCAAGTTGCGCGGTGACGTCGTCGCCCTGCTGCTCGCCGACTACCGCATGCCCCAGATGAACGGGATCGCGTTCCTCGAACAGGCCATGGACCTCTACCCGACGGCCCGCCGGGTGCTGCTGACGGCGTACGCCGACACCAACGCGGCCATCGACGCCATCAACGTGGTCGACCTGGACCACTATCTCCTCAAGCCGTGGGACCCGCCCGAAGAGAAGCTCTACCCGGTGCTCGACGACCTCCTCGCCGCTTGGCGGGCCACCGACCACCGGGTTGTGCCGGAGACGAAGGTCGTCGGGCATCGGTGGTCGGCCCGCTCGGCAGATGTGCGCGAGTTTCTGGGCCGCAACCAGGTGGCGTATCGCTGGTACCTCTCCGATGAGGCCGAGGGCCAGCGGCTGCTGGTCGCAGCCGGGGCGGACGATCTGCACCTACCGGTGGTCATCTCCGCGAGCGGCGAGGTGCTGGTCGAGCCGACGGACGCCGAGCTGGCCGATCGCGTGGGGCTCGACACCAAGCCATCCGAGCGGTTCTACGACCTGGTGGTCGTCGGCGCCGGACCAGCTGGGCTCGGAGCGGCGGTGTACGGGGCCTCGGAGGGGCTACGGACTCTGTTGGTGGAGCGGACGGCCGCCGGCGGCCAGGCAGGGCAGAGCTCTCGCATCGAGAACTATCTCGGCTTCCCTGACGGCGTGTCCGGGGCGCAGCTGACCGAGCGGGCCCGGCGGCAGGCGATCAAGTTCGGGGTTGAGCTCGTCACCGCCCGAGAGGTCGTCGGTCTCGAGGCGAACGGCTCGGCGCGCACGGTCCGCTTCGCCGACGGCGGCAGCGTCGACGCGGACGCGGTCGTACTGGCCACGGGCGTCTCGTACCGCAAGCTCACCGCTCCAGGCATCGCCGATCTGACGGGACGTGGTGTCTTTTACGGCTCGGCGGTCAGCGAGGCGCCCGCCTGCGTCGGCAGTGACGTCTACATCGTCGGTGGGGCGAACTCAGCCGGACAGGCGGCGGTGTACTTCGCTCGCTACGCGCGCTCGGTCACCATGCTGGTGCGCGGCGCGTCGCTCGAGTCCTCGATGTCCTACTACCTCGTGCAGCAGATTGCGGCTCTCCCCAACATCAAGGTGCGCACAGCGTACCGAGGTGATCGAGGGCAGCGGCGTCGAGCACCTCGAGACGCTCACCCTGAGGGACAATGCCTCCGGGTCCACCGAAGTGGTCGACGCGCAATGGATGTTTGTGTTCATCGGCGCCGAACCACGAACCGAGTGGTTGGACGGCGTTGTCGTGCGCGACAAGGGCGGGTTCGTCGTTGCAGGGCCCGATCTGTCGATCGATGGGTCCCTGCCAGCGGGTTGGACGGCGGATCGTCCGCCCTACCACTTGGAGACCAGCGTCCCGGGGGTATTCGTGGTCGGCGATGCCCGTGCGGAGTCGGCAAAGCGGGTGGCCTCAGCTGTCGGCGAAGGAGCCATGGCGGTCATGCTCGTACACCGGTATCTGGCGAGGCGATGACGATGGACGGTGACGCCGGGCCGCCCGAGCTGAGGCGGTGTCACGTCGACGAGCTGCGCGGCCTGTTTCTTTTCGAGGCTCTCAGCGACGAGCAGCTGGGCTGGCTATGTCGGGAAGGGCGCGTCGAGTCAGTCGAGCCGAGCTGGGTGTACCGGGAGGGCGAGCGAGCCGACGACTTCTACGTGTTGCTCGAGGGTTCGATAGTCCTGACGCGTCGTGTCGGCGAGGACGACGTCGAGGTCATTCGAACCGACCAGCGCGGCGCGTACGCAGGAGCGATGCAGGCCTATTTTGGCGATCGGGTGCCACAGGTCTACCGCAACTCTCTGCGAGCCACGGTGCCGTCACGGTTCTTCGTGCTCGGAGCCGACAAGTTCGCCCACCTGATGCGTGAGTGGTTCCCGATGGCCGTGCACCTGCTCGAGGGGCTGTTCTTCGGCATCCAGAACACCCAACAGGCGACCGAGCAGCGAGAGCGCCTCCTCGCACTCGGATCGCTGTCGGCGGGACTGACCCATGAGCTGAACAATCCTGCTTCGGCGGCGGTACGTGCGACGTCCTCTCTGCGAGAGCGCGTTGCCCGACATGAGGCACAACCTGGCGTCGATCGCGACGGGTCCCCTTGACCGAGCGACCCTCGAAGCCCTCGTCCGCCTCCAGGAGGACGCGGTCGAGCACGTGGCCAAGGCGCCGGCGTTGACGCCGATGGAGGCTTCGGACTGTGAGGACCGTCTCGCTGACTGGTTCGAGGCGCACGCGGTTCCGGACGGTTGGCAGCTCGCGGCGACGTTCGTCCAAGCCGGCCTTGACGAGTCGTTCCTGGACGAGGTCGCGGCCGCGGTAGAGGCATCCACGGTCGAGGGCGCCACGCTGGAAGGCGCTCTCCGATGGCTCAACTACACGGTCGAGACCGAGCTGCTGATGGACGAGATCCAAGATTCCACAGCACGGGTATCAAACCTGGTCGCGGCCGCCAAGCAGTACTCCCAGATGGACAGGGCCCCGTTCCAGACCGTCGACGTGCACGACCTGCTCGACAGCACGTTGCTCATGCTTGCCGGCAAGATCGGTCACGGCATCACGTTGGTCAAGGACTACGACCGGTCGCTTCCCGCGATCCCGGTCTACGGCGCGGAGCTGAACCAGGTTTGGACGAACCTGATCGACAATGCCGTCGCTGCGATGGGCGACTCGGGACGACTGACGGTGCGAACCGCGCGAAGCGGCGACCGCCTACTTGTCGAGATCGGTGACACCGGGCCGGGCGTGCCGGAGGACATCCGTTCCCGGATCTTCGAGCCGTTCTTCACAACCAAGCCGTTTGGTCAGGGCACGGGTCTCGGCCTTGACATCTCCTGGCGGATCGTCGTCAACAAGCACCACGGCGATCTTCGGGTCGAGTCCGTACCTGGTGACACCCGGTTCCAGGTCCGGCTCCCGTTCGTCGCACCGGAACGAGTCGACTCGGTCACGGTTTCGACAAAGACGCCGGCCGCGGTTGACCGAGATACGACCGCCCGAGCGGGCGAGGACGAGGGGGCGTAGCCTCAGCGCGAGACGCTATTTCTGACCGGGGGTGAGGAAGGTGAGCGTAAACGAAGAGAAGTTGATGGGATACGTGCATCAGGCAGTGGGGGACTTCGGGTCCCTGTTGTCATCTGCGCTGATCAACGTCGGCGACAAGCTGGGTCTGTTCAAGGCGATGGTGGCCGCCGGTCCGATGACGCCAGCCGAGTTGGCCCAGAAGACCGGCACCACGGAGCGTTACGTGCGCGAGTGGGCGAACGGCCTGGCCGCGGCAGGGTACCTCGACTATGCCGGCGATGGCCGCTATGAGCTCAACGAGGAGCAGGCCATCGCTCTCGCCGACGAGACAAGCCCGGCGTACGTGATCGGCGGATTCCAGGCGATGCTGGCGGCCACGCGGATCGTTCCCAAAGCCGTAGAAGCCTTTCGCACTGGCGACGGGATCGGCTGGCATGAGCACGATCCCGACCTTTTCCAAGGAACGGAGAGATTCTTCCGGCCGGGCTACGCGGCCAACCTGGTCCAGTCCTGGATTCCTTCTCTCGATGGTGCTGAAGCCAAGCTGCGTGCCGGAGGCAGGGCAGCCGATGTCGGCTGCGGGTACGGGGCGTCGACGCTGATCATGGCCGGCGCATACCCGAGCTCGCACTTTTGGGGCTTCGACTACCACGAGCCGTCGATCCGCCACGCGAATGAGGCCGCGGCCGCAGCCGGATTGTCCGACCGTGTCACGTTCGAGGTCGCTTCTGCCAAGGAGTACCCGGGCGACGCCTACGACCTCGTCTGTCATTTCGACTGCCTGCACGATATGGGCGATCCGGTCGGTGCGGCCCGCTACGCCCGCCAGTCGCTCAAGGATGACGGACACTGGCTGCTCGTCGAACCCTTTGCCAACGATGACGTCGTCGACAACCTGAACCCGATCGGCCGGGTCTTCTACTCGGCGTCGACCCTGATATGCACGCCGGCTTCGCTGTCGCAGGAGGTGGGCGCCGGGCTTGGGGCCCAGGCGGGAGAGGGCAGACTCAGGGAGGTTGCCGAGGCGGCCGGTTTCTCGTCGTTCCGTCGCGCGACCGAGACACCGTTCAATCTTGTGCTCGAGGGACGTCCCTAGGCCTGGCTGGTGCGCTCAGCCGGCGATCCTTTGCCGGTGGTGAAGAGCCCACCGGGGCCGTCTGGGCGTGGGCGGGGCAATGCTGATGGGCTCGCTCTGAGTGGACGCGAGACGGTTTTGCAGGCACGAATCGCAGACGTAGCTGCCTTCACGCAGCCAGGTCAGTCTTCTGCCACGGCAGTCGGCACACTGGCGACCCAAGTAGGCAGTCCGCTCTGCCGGCCATGGTCCTCGGGCAGTCGCCAGGACGCCCAATTGCTGTTGCGCCCGCTCGACGAGATGCCACGTCTTTCCGTCGCTTCCCTCGCCTGGCACGACAAGGTCCCACGTCAAAAGGTCGCGTAGCAACCCGTCGAAGGTGTCGATCGGGATCCCTTCTGCTCCCATTGCTGTCCTTCTTTCCTCACTCTCCGGTGTGCTCGTTCAGTGTGCATCAGCCGGCGCAGGTATTTCGGTCAGGTTGTGCTACGGCGCGAGCGAAAGACAGAGCCCTCCGCGACCAGCGGTCACGGAGGGCTCTCAATTCTGCAACCGCCCGAGGAAGCTGCCGTCCCCACGCGCTGTCGGACGGTGCAACTGGACTCGCCCTGAACTGCCTCGCAAGGACTCGCTGCTGCGACTCCAGTTCAAAGCAGGTTCAGCCGCGAGCTCAGCCGGGCGGAAACCCGCCTGACCCGGCGACGACCGACGCGGGCCAGCTCGTGAACGCCGTGTTGGTACCGGCGATGCACGACGACGCTGGCACAGCCATGTCGACGGCGTAGTAGGTACCGATCCGGGTCTCGCCCAGAACACCGGGCGCGGCCTGCGGAGAGTTCAGGTCGACGACTATCCAGCAGTTGTGTGTGCCGGGAGCCCACGCCGTCAGCTCGAGGGCGTTGGCCGCACCTGCGCCCGCCGTTGAGAGCGACACTGTGTTCAGCCCCGTCGAATTGCTACCGGAGTAGTACGTCAGCGCACTGGTGATCTGCGAGACAGTCGACACCTTCGTGTTGGCGACGAGGATGCCTGAATACGACTGTGACGCGCTCGGCTTCCGAGAAGTACGCCTTGGAGCTAGTCAGCGCCGTTTGAAGATTCGCCTGTGCAGCAGTGTCGCTCGCGCTCTTGGTCGCCGACAGGAACGTCGGGATCGCAATCGCAAGCAAGATGCCGATGATGAGCAACACGACGAGCAACTCGATAAGAGTGAAGCCATCGTCGGACTTCCTTTTGGGTCCCCAAGGGGGGAACCTCCCACGTAACTCTCTCATGAATGTGGCCTCCCATAGTCAATGAATCTGCAACTGATCGGAGATCAATGGCAGTATCCAATACTCTAGCCTATTAGGCGCACATCGCAAAAATGTGAGAGCCACGTATCCGCGAAGATATCTGGTCACCGGCAGGGCGAGCTGAAGGGGCCGCACGACATCGGTTGATGGACGGGCGACCAGTCCCTTTACCAGGGAGTTAGAATCCGAATGTGGTGAAGGAGCTCGTCGCGGATAGGTAGGCTCGCTCCGAGGATACATAGACCTCTACGCGGCGCTGTTCGAGCGCTGAGCGCACCACCTTTTTCAGGCTGCTGATGAGCGTCAGAACCTGGCGTGGACCGGCGAAGATAGCACCGTGAACATGGACCGCAGGATCTTCCGAAGTGAGTGCTTGCGCGGGTGTACCGCTGAAGTCCACCCGAACCGTGGGTGTCACCCCGGCGGCCCCTGGGATGGATATTCCGTTGGCATCTGTCTGGAGGACCAACAGGTCGTCGTCGTGAAGCGGAACAGAGGTCCAGGACCACGGCCCCATCGCAGGCGTCAGCGGCGTCGGAGTCGACCGCGCCATGGAATTGAGGACCTCGTGAAGTCCCGCCACGAGCTCCTCTGCTCGCTCGAGGTCCAGAACCGCCGTTCGTTGGCGCCTCGTAGCGGGAGACTCGCCCGCGTTGTCCCACGTGACTCCGGTCATGACGATCCTGGCGAAGGCCTTCCTCTCGCCGGCGATGTCCGTCTCGCCCCCCTGGACAGTGATGGCCTTGACGAGAAGGTCGTCGCGCCGGAGCCGGAAGGCCCGAGGTTCGGAATTCTCGAGCGCGGCCGACGACATCGCGGTCACCACGCCTGCTCGCGGATGCGCAGCGTCGCTGCCTACTCCCACGATGCCCACGCTGTCTTCCTTCGATCCTGGCTGGCCCCCGCGGGCGCAACTGCGAATCGCCTCAGCGCTGCGAGGGTCCTGGCGAACGAAGAGCCGCTCGTGCTCAGCCGGCGAATTGCGGTGCAGCCGGCGGGTGTAGTCAGGACACCCAGGTCAGAAATACGAAAAGGTGGTGACCACTCCGGATCAAGCACCTGTTGTTGAGAATGGATCGAACTCGCCATCGCCGTTCACTCTGCTCGCAAGAATGGGAATCACCTTGAACCGAGCAAGGACGGGTTCGCTATTCGCTCCTCCCAGCCCAAGCGACCACGTAACGGACTGGGAATCAACGCTTCCCTCGCAGAGCGAACGATGACATGAGCGCGGATCAAAGTCAAGCGGCGAGCCTCATAGCCTCGCCCGAGGGCATTGGCCTGCGATCCCATACCTAAGGAAAGCTCGTTGGAAGACACCGCCGCGTGACTCCAGCTTTGCCGGGGTCCGGCCGACAGTCCGCGACGGCCGCGCTCGAGCGACCGGCTCGCGGGCGGACTACAGAATCCCGATCCCCGGTCAGACGTCCTCAGATGCCCGGCCCGTGAAATCCCCAATTCGCAAGGCTTTCCCTGTGCACCGGGACAAGGTCTTGCGCGTGCGAGGACCGTCGCTCCGGTCGGGGCCCTTGGCCGCCTCTGCGAGACGCCGTTCACGAGACGTCCTCTGAGCGACATCGAGGCAACCGGGCTGACCCTCGCGAGATCTCCTATCCCATACAAAAGGCCTCGGACAACCCCCCGTTATGGTCTGCACTCTCCGTGCTCGAATGACCACTCTTTGTGGTCGACTCAAGGAGGCAGGAGCGGTGAGCCCCCGTGGCGCGATGCTGGGACCACGGGCCCGCGTCACGTACTCGCCACCGCATGTCTGCCGGCCGGGCGGGCGGCCCAAAACGGGACGCTTCGTGAGGGGTCCGGAGAACCGGCACTGGAGAGGTGATCGCGTGGGAATGCACCGGTGGAGTGATGACGAGTTGGCCTCTCTCACGTCCGATGAGCGAGCCGAGTTGCTGCGGCGCCTCGCCGCGGCGAGCGGCGATGAGCTCGTCGGCGCGGTCAACCGCCACCGGAGGGTCTACGTGCGTCTCCTGCTCCTGTGCGGTATCGGTCTGATCCCATGGATCGTGGGTCTCGGGCTGACGCTCCCTGCGCGGTACTCCCGCGCACCATTGGCGGTTGGCGTGGGTGGGCTTCGACGTCGCTTTGCTGACTGCGATCCTGATGACGGCATGGGCGGCTTGGCGCCTCCGCCAGGTCGTCATCCTGGCCGCGATCGTCACCGGGACGCTGCTGGTCACCGATGCGTGGTTCGACGTCGTCACCTCTGGGTCTCATCGCGACTTCGTGATCAGCATCGCGACCGCCGTGCTGGCCGAGCTTCCCCTGGCAGCCGTCATGTTCCACACCGCCCACCGGGCACTGCGACTCACCACCCACAGGGCGCGTGAGCTCGCCGGGGACCAGCTGCTCGATCCGGCGTTGTGGAGGATCCCCGTCCTGCTGGTCGACGAAGACCGCCTCCCGCGTTGAACCGAATGTCTGCTGTCCGCTTTCGCCGGCTCGCGCACGGCCTCGTCGCCTCCGGATCGTCCGGTCAGCTGGTGGGCCCGAAACGCTCGACGCGGATCCGCTCGTCGGGAACCGCGAGCTGGGCGAGCAGACCGGTGACGTGGTCGGCAAAACCAGACGTCCCGCACACATAGGCCGTGGCGCCCTCCAGGAGCGCCGGCCGAAGGTCGACTTCCTCGAGATGGCCGGGCGCCCGCGGCCAGGACTGCGGCACCTCGCGAGTGAACACGATCGTCGTCTCGGGGCCGGGGAGCTCCTGGGCGTAATAGAGGTCCTCCCGGCGCCGAACCGAGACCACGAGACGAACGAGGTCGGACCGCCCCGAGCGCCGCGCCAGGCGCAACATCGCCATCAGTGGCACGATGCCCGATCCGCCGCCGACGAGCGTCGCCGGCGAGTCGCCGCGCCACACGAACCACCCCCCGATCGGGCCGCGCACCTCGAGCTCGTCGCCGGGCTGGACCACCTCGTCGAGATATGAGGACACCTCCCCGTCCTCGAGGCGCTGAACTGTGAGCTCGATGCGCATCGAGCCGTCCGGGGCGCTTGCGACCGAGTACGAACGTGAGGCGGTGTAACCGTCCGGCGCGGTCAAGCGCACGATGAAGTGCTGGCCGGCCAGGTACGGCGTCGTCTCGGAAAGAGCCAGGCGAAACGTCTTCGCGTGCGCCGTCTCTCTTCTGACCTCTTCCACCGTCGCGCTCTGCCAGCGCCCGGGCCTCACCGCCGCCGTGGGCGCGGGCACCGGCGTCGGGCCGGCCGCCGGCGTCGGGCCGGGGCCGTTCCCAGGCGCCTCTAGCACCTCAGTCGCCCTGGTAGCGCTGCTCGAGCCACGGATCGCCGCGGTCGTGGTAGCCGTTGACCTCCCAGAATCCGGGCTCGTCGTGATCCAGAACACGCAGCCCCGCCACCCATTTCGCGCTCTTCCAGAAGTAAAGGTGCGGCACGAGGAACCTCGCCGGCCCGCCGTGCACCGTCTCGAGCGGGCGGCCGCCGTAGTCCCATACCACCCAGGCCTTGCCGCCGGTCACGTCCGCGAGGGGGAGATTCGTCGTGTAGCCGGTGTGCGAGAAGGCGACCACGTAGCTCGCCGACGGAAGCGGCTCTGCGGCGGCCAGCAGCGTGTCAACCGACACGCCGCTGAAGGTGACGCCGAACTTCGACCAAGTCGTCACGCAGTGAATCGCGCCCTCGTAGGTCGCACCTTCCAGCGCGTGGATCTCCTCCCAGGTCCAGGTCACCGGTTGGCGGACGAGTCCATCGATGGTGAAGGTCCACGACGACGTCGAGACCTTCGGCGTCGCCTCGGCGGTGAGCACCGGCCAGTCCGGCCCGATGTCGTACTGGCCCGGAGGCAGTCTCGGGTCGCGCTCTGCCTGCCCGCGTCCCCTGAACCCTCGGGTGAATTTCATCGAACCCTCCCACGTGCGTCCTTGCCCGTCTGGCCGAAAGCCAGCCGCCCGGGCGCCGGCCAGGCTGAGCCCCCAGCCGCCAGGACGGCGGCCTTCCAACCTTATGGCGTTCAAGAGTCGGCGACGAGAGGTGGCGCATCAAGTGCGCAGTGGATCCGTTCGGGGCGTGCCTGGCCCGCAACCGGTGTCGTCACCCGAGGTGGGTTTCGTATCCCTATGGCGGCGATCACTCCGCCGACCACGCACATGCCCGCCGTGATGATCATCGCCTTGCGGAACCCGACCGACAGCAGCCGGGCGTGCAGGTAGCTGGACCCGGAGATCCCGGCGAGCGCGGGGAGCACCGCGACGGCCAGCAGGCTCCCGACGCGGGCGACGTAGTTGTTCACCGCAGACGCGATCCCGGCACGCGCGGCGGGGGCCGCTCCCAGCGCCGTGGACGTGAGCGGGGCGACCGTGATCGCCAAGCCGAACGCGAACACCAGAACCGCGGGCAGCACCGCGGTCACGTACGAACCCGAGCTCGTCGTCCTGATGAGGAGGGCAATTCCGGCGCCCACGACCACGGGCCCCACGCCCATCTGAAGGCGCGGGCCGATCTTGGTCGCCAGGCGGCCGGACCTTGCAGAGAGCAGGAGCATCACGACGGTCAAAGGAAGCAACGCCAGACCGGACTCGAACGGCGTGTACCGATTGACCACTTGCAACTCGACCGGCAGGAGGAACAGCGCGCCTCCCAGCGCGGCATAGACCACAAAGGTCACCGCGTTCGTCACGGAGAACTGCCGGTCGCCGAACAAGCCGAGCGGCAGCATCGGAGAAGCCGACGCCCGCTCGACGAGCACGAAACCGATTCCGCCGATGAGCCCGGCCACCAGCACGGTCAAGATCAGCGGAGACCGAAAACCCCGCTCGGGGCCCTCGATGAGCGCGTAGGTGACGCCGGCCAATGAGGCCATGCCGACGATCGCGCCGAGAACGTCGATCGGGCCGGTCATCGTCGGGTCGCGCGATTCGGGGACGTGACGAATGGAGGTCACGAGGACGAGCACCCCGATCGGCAGGTTGATGAAAAAGATCCATCGCCACGACGCCGCCGCGATCAGGTAGCCACCCAACAGCGGTCCCGCCGCCGAGGCGACGCCTCCGAGACCCGACCAGGCGCCGATCGCGCTGGCACGGTCGTCCGGGGAGAACGAGGCTTCCAGGATCGCCAGACTGCCCGGGGTGAGCAGCGCAGCTCCGACGCCTTGGACGACCCGGGCGACGATCAGCGCAGCGGAGTCGGGCGCGAACCCGCACGCCGCCGAGGCGAGGGCGAACCAGACGACCCCGATGCAGAACACGCGCCGCCGGCCGTAGCGGTCGCCGAGCGAGCCTCCGAGGAGCAAAAGCGCGGCGAGCGTGAGCGTGTAGCCGGTCACCACCCACTGGAGCGTGCCGAGCGCCGCATGGAAGTCGCGGCCGATCGTGGGAAGCGCGATGCCGACGACCGTGCCGTCGATCGCCGCCATGCCCGATCCGAGGACCGTGGCGGCGATCACCCAGCGACCGGCCGCCGAACTTGTAGCTAAGTCCCCCCGATGAATTCATCCGAGCGGCTCGTCGTCGAGGAAGCGGCGCAGCACGTTGCCGGTGATGCGGCTGACGTTGTTGTCGTAGCGGTTGTGCGACAGGCTCCCGGTCCATGCGATGGAGCCCGTCGAGAAGACTGCCCCGCCTCCCTCGAGAGTGAAGTAGACAAGGTCGGCTCGGACATCGGGATCCTCCGTCCCGCCGAGGCCGGGCGGAGTCTCGAGGATCTCCTCAGAAGTCCGCCGGTAGTCGTCCGAATGCCCGACGGAGCTAGCCAGCAGCAGGGCGCCGGGCGGAGAGCCGAGTGAGGTGTCGAAGCGGTCGATCTCGGCTCCGGCGGCGCCGCCGCCAACGATGCCGAAGTCCCCGATGCGCTCGTCGTCCCCGATCCCTTCGAAGACGAACGCCGCCTTCTCGTCGAAGCTGTCGGGGAGGCGCTCGTAGAAGGTCGAGCGGTCGAATCCCTGAGCGGTGAAGCCAACGCCGGCCAGCCGCTGCGGCGCCCGGCCCTTGTTGCGCCAGAGCCCGCAACGCTCACCGCTCGTGGTGTGGAGCTCCTCCCCGGGCGCCGGCTGATGCGGGCGTGCCCCGTTCACCGAGCGGCGGACCTCCATCACATACGGCTTGTCGGGGTGATAGGAGACGAGCCAGTAAAAGCCGTTACCTCCGAGGTACATGAGCCGGCCACCGCTCGAGGCGTAGTCATCCAGGGCATCGAGCTCGCGCGTGGAGACGTACTCGGGGTGGCTGCCGGTCACGACCACGCGGTACTCAGCGAGCAGCTCGAACCCGTCACGATGCAAGTCCTCGTCGGTGATCGCGTCCCACCCGATGCCGTTTGCCTCGAGCCAGTCGACGATTGCCAAGTCGGCGGGGAACTGCCAGAAGGCGTCGGCGACGAACCACGCCCGGTAGCGGGGGCGCATGTTGAGGATGGGACGCCGGCGGGAGCTGAACACGACACCGGACCCGTCGGAGTGGACCTCGTAGCACGAGTGCCCGAAGTCGTAGTGGCGCTGGAGCTCGAGGTCGTCTCGATGGAGCACCGGGACGTGGCCGATCAGCAGCTCGGCGCCTCCGGCGTCGAACGGCAGGTGGTCGTTCGCGTAGGCGAGGTAGGACCCGGTCGGGAACAGGACGGCCACCCGGTTGCGCCGGCCGGCCTTGGCCGGCCTGACGAAGAACGGGACGTGCTCTTCACAACCGGGACCACGAAGCCTCATCGCGTAGACGCCGCTCGTCATGTCGTCGGGCACGGTGAGCGAGAAGGCCGGCGGCCACCCGAGGTCGTCGAGATCGTCGTCGTGGAAGTGGATCGCGCCGTACTCCTCGGGCGAGGCGCGGAAGTCGTCGATCCGGCCGGTCCAGTTGTGACCCGGGACGCCTCGCGTCGGCTGGTTGACCGCCCGCCCGTCCAGTCCGGCGCCACCGACCTCCTCGACCCGGTCGAGCAGGAGGCCGTCGGTGCGATCCGAGGCGCCGAAATCCCAGACCGCAGAGGTGATCCTGGTAGCGCGCGTGACCGATGCCCACGGCCGTTCCAGCTTCCCGTTGAAGTGCGCGCAAGCGGCACCCGCCGCCACGACGGCTCCCGACAACGCCCCGATTCGAAACGGCGTCGATTCCGCCGGAACCGGTCGCGCACTCACGCGCTCGCGCTTCTCCTCGCCCCGGAGCCCCGACGCCGCCGCCATCGACCGGTCCGTCCTCCCACGACACGGCTCCAGCGCGAGCAGGACGGAGCCGTCCGAACCGCTCCACCCGGCGGTGGCCGAGTACCAGGTGTGAGGAAGGATCGTCACGCTGAGCCGGAGCTCGGCGGTGTCTTGTCCGTCGCCCAGGCAGAACACGAGCCGCCCATCGTCGATGAGGAGCCCGTAGCCGGCGGACTGGGTCTCCGACCACGTCCCGAGCAGGCCCTGGCGCCCGAGCTCGGGTGTCGTCGCGTAGAAGAGCACTCCCAACTTGAGGTCCGCGTCCGGGCGCAACTGCCGGTCGGGATCGTCCACCTCCACGTACGAGCCGACCGCACAACGAAACGTGCTCGCCGCGTAGTGGTCGTCGACCTCGGAGGCTTGCTCCTGCTCGAGAAAGCCCGGTGAGCCTGGGCCGTCGTAGCCGTGCCGGAGCCTGACGAGCTGCGCCTGGTAGTCGCGGACGTTCTCGCCGCTGACATGGAAGGTGATCGTCTCGCCAGCGGCGACGCTGAACCTGGACGCGTAGCCGAACAGCGCGGGCGGAGACGCGTCGCTCACGGCACGTCACCGGGAGGATCGCGCAGCCTCTCGATTCTGGCCTCGAACACGGCGTGTTGGGCGAGCGCGCTGGACGAGTAGATCCTGGAGGTGTCGAGGTCGATGCGGGGCCGAGCTCCACGACTTGTGAGCCGCCCGATCACCCAGCCGTCTTCGTCGCCTTCGGAGTAGACGACGTCTTTTCCTTGGGTGGCGGCGCTCCTGAAGTAGGTGAGCAGCCGCGTCAGCTCGTCGCTGTGCGGGCCGTAGGGAAGCCTGCGGTGCTCCTCCGCCAGAGCGTCGAGATCCAGCAGCCCAAGCCGCGCCCGCCTGCGGCGATCGGCCCGTTCGTAGACAGCTTCAGCCGGATCAGCAGGCACCACTTCCCTCCCCCCTGACCACAGAAAGCTGGACACTGTCGCGTGGTGCTGCTGCTGTCAAGGCGGATCGGGCGACGATGATCCTTCTCGTGGCTGCTGTTCCGGGGGCTGTGGGGGACGGATGGGCATGGGCACGCGAGCCACGATGACATCCGGCCGGCGCCGGAGCTCGGAGGCGAGTATCAGGTCCACCTGGTTGTGCAGGAGGCGGTACCGGAGACGTTCGGGGATCACGACAGGAATGAGGACCACCACTTGGCACTCCCCGTTCTCTCGGAGCTCGTCGACCAGCCGCACGATCGGCTGCACGATCGATGCGTAGTCCGTGTGCAGGACCCGAAGTGGCACTCCGGGGTCCCACTCCCGCCAGAGCCGCTCGACGTCCATCTTCGGAAGCCCCACCGGCTCCGAGTCGAATGCGACCGTCACGGCCATGACCTGTTTCCCGAGCGAGATCGCCTCGGACAAGACGTGCTGGGTCAGTCTGGACACGTTCGTCACCGGCACCACGACGAGGGTGCGCTTGAGGTCGAGCGCCGGCGGAATGACCCCGATCCCCAGGTCCTTGCCAGCACGGGTGTAGTAGGCGGCGGTCCGGTTGAACAACAAGATCAGGAGCGGTATCGCCACCACGACCACCCACGCGCCCTCGACGAACTTGGTGAAGAGGAAGATCACTGTCGCGGTCGCGGTCACGGCCGCCCCGAGGCCGTTGATCGTGGCCCGCCGGTACCACCTCGGCGCTCGAGTCCGGCGCCAGTGAACTACGAGACCGGCTTGGGACAAGGTGAATCCGGTGAACACTCCGATGGCGAACAGCGGGATCAGGGTATTGGTGTTTCCGCCGACTGCGACCAGCAGCGCGGCGGAGAACGCGGCCAGGGCCAGGACCCCGTTGCCGAAGACCAACCGGCTGTCGCGCACCCCGAACAGGTGCGGCAGGTAGTTGTCCCTCGCCAGCAGGCTGGTCAGCACCGGCAAGCTTCCGAAAGAGGTATTCGCGGCGAGCGCGAGCACCAAGGTGATGGTGAGGGAGACGACGTAGTAGGCCCAGTGCCGACCCACGGCGTACCCCATTATCTGGCTCAGCACGGTCTGGTTCGTCCTCGGCTGTACGTGGAACCGGTTCGACAGCACGGCCAGCCCGAGCAGCATCAGGCCCAGGATCACGCCGAGCAGGAGCTCGGTGCGCTTGGCTCGGGCGACCCGCGGTTCTTTGAAGAGCGGGACTCCGTTTGCGATCGCCTCCACGCCGGTGAGGGCGCTGCAGCCGGCCGAGAACGCCTTCAGGACGAGGAGCACGCTCAAGGCCTCCACCGCGTGCGTGGCGACTATCGACCTGCCGGGCTGACGGGTGCCCAATCCGAGCGGGTGGATCAGACCGACGGCGATGATGGCCAACAGCCCGACGATGAACACGAGCGTGGGGACGAGGAAGGCACGGGCGCCCTCACCGAGGCCACGGAGATTGAGCGCCGTCACGACCACGAGGATGGCGAGGCAGATCGGGACGGTGTACGAAGTCGTCGAGGGGAAGGCGGATGTGAACTGGCCCACGCCGGCGGCAATCGAGACCGCCACCGTCAGCGTGTAGTCGACGATGAGCGCGGCGCCGGCCAGCTCCCCGACCCGGGGCCCGAAGTTGTCGCGGGACACGGCGTACGCGCCTCCGCCGTGGGGGTAGGCGTCGATGACCTGCAGGTACGAGATCACCAGGATCACCAGCAGCAAGACGATCGCGATCGTCACCGGCAGGATGAGGTGCAGGACCGTCACGCCCACGCTGGCCAGGACGATCAGGATCGCCTCGGGCCCGTAGGCGACCGAGGTGAGCGCGTCGAGGGAGAGCGCCGCGAGGCCTTCGACCGGCGTGATCTGCTCGGTGGACGCCTCCTTGGACGAAAGTGGGCGCCCGACCAGGATCCGCCGGAGATTTCCCCGTTTGCTCATCGACACCCCGTCGCTCTCGGCGTACCGAACCAGGTCTGGACTCTAAGGGCTGGAGCTGGCACGCGAGCATTCAAACCCGTCTGTCGCGCCAGGCAAACGAGGCAATAGATTGGGCGAGGAGCTGCACGATCGGGGGCACCTGTGGCTGAGGAGAGCGGCGATCCGCCGGCGGGCTCCGAGTACCTGCTCGAAGCCGTCGAGCATCGAGCCCGCAACACGATCAAGGACTTCAAGGACTTCAAGGACCCGCGTCAGGAGTGGCGGCGTCTCTTCTCGGAGCTTTTCGGGACCTTCTTCCTTTTGCTCGCCGCCGCCGGCGCACCGATGATGGGGACGGCCTTCCCCGACACCGTCAGCCGATCCGCGGCCGTCGTCGCGCCCGGGCTCACCGTGATGGCGATCATCTTGTTCATGGGCAGGGTGTCGGGCGCGCATCTCAATCCTGCGGTCAGCATCGCCTTCGCGCTCCGGGGCGACTTCCCCTGGCGGCGAGTGCCGGGCTACGTCGTGGTCCAGCTGGGCGGCGCGGCACTCGGGGCCTGGTTTCTTCAAGGCGTGATCCACGTCTCGGCCGTCCACGGATCGAGCTACCCCGCAGCGGGCTACTCGGGGATCGACGCGCTGTTGATGGAGGCGGTCCTCACGGCCGGCCTCGTCAGCGTGATCCTCGGGACCGCATCGGGAGCCCAGAACGTCGGGCTCTTCGGAGCGCTCGCTGTGGGCGGCTACATCGCCTTGGCGGGCCTATGGGGTAGCCCGATCTCAGGCGCCTCGATGAACCCCGCTCGCACCTTCGGCCCCGACCTCGTGGGCGCGGACTTTCGTCAGTACTGGGTGTACGTGGCGGGTCCGCTGCTCGGCGCGGTCGTCGCGGTCGTCACGGCGTTCCTGCTCAGGGGACGCGGCGGTGACCGCAGCTCCAAGACGGCCGCCCAGGGCGGGGCTATCTCGCGTACCTGAAGGCAGCCCCCTTCACGGCCCTCGTGAAACCCCTGCCGTTCTTGGAGCTCTCCAGGGTCTCGAGGGTGATCGACACGACGGACCCCGCCTTGCCGGGAGGCGCGGTGGCGACAACCAGATGGGTGTTCCCGCTGTCCAGGACCGCCGGGACGTTCTCGAAGTGCTTGGCCGCCACCTTGCCGAACCTCACGCCGACCACGAAGCCGAGGTTCACCCCGCCGATGAAGACCTTGGTACCGCCTTTCGCCGGGCCGGACTTCGGCGACGAGGAGACCACCGATGGGTCCCCCGGCGGGTAGTAGGTGAATATGTCGCCCGTCGGCCGGGCGACGCTGCAGCCCGACGTGGTGCACACCTGCACCTCGTCGACACCAGGGTTCGAGTTGGGGGTCGTCAGGGTGATCTCCGAGTTGCTCAGGACGGTCAAGTCGAAGCTCGACGTCGCTGAGAACGGCACTCCGCCTGGCACGAACTCATCTGTGAACCCCACCACGAAGGCGGCGCCGAACCCCGATCCCTTGATGGTCAGCTTCGTGCCCCCGATGGACGATCCCGCGGCCGGTGACGAGCCGGTCGAGACCGACGTCACCTCCGGCGTCGGGGCGAAGACGACCCGTGTCTGGTTGCTCGGCGCCGGCGCGGGGGCGGAGATGTTCCCGGAGTTCGGGCTCGCCAGGGTCTGGATGTAGAACGGCACCGAGAACGCCGCACGCCTGTTCGGTATCCTGGCGGGCCCCGGCATCACGAATTGGATCTTCGTGGCCGAGATGTAGGAGATCCCTGGGGAGAAGAAGGAGTTGTAGAGGTTGGGCGCGCCACCGCCGTCGAGCCACTCGAATCCGAGGACGGCGAACCCGACTCCGGTCAGGGTCACGACCGTGCCGCCTGCTTCGCTCGCGTAGGACTTGCCGTTCGCCGCGACATCCGCGGTGAGTCCCGTGATTCGAGGCGTCGGGAGGTAGTCGAACTCGGTCGGCTGCGGAGCGGCCTCGCACCCGCACCCGGCCGGCGGCGTGAAGTCACCCGAGTTGTCGAGGGCGTACGCGCCCTGGTACGGCGGCAGGATCGTGCTGTCGTGCGCCACGCTCGAGCCGGCCGCGGTCGTGACCACGACCTGCACCTGGCAGATGCCGACGCCGTCGGCCAGACACGCAGTCGTGCCGGCCTTGAACGGGGGAACAGTGGCGGTTATCTCGTTGGCGTTTTCGACGGTGAAGTGAGTCGAGGCCACCGCGCCGAAGCGGACCGACGTCGCCCCGACGAACCCCGAGCCGTAGACGGTGGTCGTGATCGGCGTCGCACCGTTGTCGCCCGACTCGTTCGCCCCGGACGGGCCGACGCCGGTGACGACCGGGCGGGTCGTGGCCGTGCTGCCCACGACCTGAAGGGCGCTCTTCGGGCCGACCCTGCTAGTGCTGCCGTTCGTCGACGTCACCGACAGGTAGTACCTGCCAGCGCCGTCGGTCGCAGTGTCCGGGGGCACGAAGACCGGCGCCGCCGGAACCGCGAGCCGGAACGACGTCGCCTTCACGCTGGAGGCGACGACCGCGTTCGGCAGAGGCACCCCACCGAGCTGCACGCCGGCGATCTGTGAGATCGCGCCGGACGCGAACCCGGTGCCGGTGACAGTTACCGTCCCGCCCCCGGTGGGGACCGAGGCCGGCGAGATCCCGGTTATCACGGGCGCAGCCACCGAGGTCGACTGCGCGCACAGGTAGTGGGCGAGGCCGGCGGTCCCGCCCGGTCCGGTCACCTTCGGCGTGCCGAGGCCCGACGCCATGTCGTAGCCCTTCGTGGCGGGGTAGAGGCCCCGTGTGGCTCCGAACGGGTCGTTGTTCCCCTTCGTGATGTCGTTGAAGGACGCGGCGTACTGAGCGGGGTTCGACGCGACTGCGTACAGCTCCGGGTCGATGAACCCGGCGCCGGCCGTGCCGCAGGCCGCCGACGCCGACATCTCGGCGGTCATGGCGGCCCAAAGCGGGGTGGACGAGGAGGTGCCGCCGAAGCCTGTCCAGCTCCCGTCGTACACGACGGTGATCGCCCCGGTGAACTCGTCTGCCTGCGCCGAGACGTCGGGAACTTCCCGGCACGCGCTGGCCTGGGCACCCGCGGCGGTGTCCGTCAGGCAGAACTTGCCGCCGCCGGTGCGCTGGGAGGTCGCATACGCCTCCGCCGCGCTCACGACCGCCGGGTTGTCGAGGCCGGGCACCCTCGCGTCCTGTTGCCACACCGGCTGGGTCCAGTTGTCCGAGATGCCGCCGCCGCCCGCGCCCCACAGCGCACCGTCGTTCCAGACCCGCTCGACAGGAGGCTGAGTGGCGTCGTCGATGGTCGTTCCGCCGACTGAGGTGACGAACGGCTGGGTGCCCGGGTCGTCGGCGGAGAGGACGGGAGTCACCGGGCTCGCCGACACGCCGGCGCAGTCGTCCGAACCGTCGTCGCCCGCCGGGCCGAAGACGCTCTGGCCCTGTGCCGCGGCCTCTTCGAAGATCGTGTTCTCGAGCGCCAGGACGCCCGGTGCGCCGGTCGCAATCGACTGCTCGCAGGCTCCCCAGCTGCTCGAGATCTCCTGTGCCTTGTTCTGGCTGACGATGACGTTGTACTCGTCGAGCGCGCCGTACTCGGTGAGCGGCGCCTCGTAGACGTAGATACTCGCTTGCGGGGCGATCGCCGAGACGTCTTCGATGTCCAGCGCGGCCTCGCCCGACCCGAGACCGGGCTGCTGGCCGCCGTCGACGGCGACGACGTGCTGGCGGCCGAGCATCTGCTTGGCAGCCGAAGCGCCGAAATAGCACGTGTCGAACATCTTGATGTCCGCCGCCGAGTACGGCTCGAGCTCGAAGATGGCGACGGACTTGCCGGCTCCGAGGTCACCGGCGCCGTACAAGCCGTCCAACCCGTACGAGGCAGCGATCTGGCTGTCGGTCAGGCCGCCCGAGCCCGATGCCGTGCTCTGTGCGGCGGGGCAGGCGGTCGGGGCGCCCGCGATGCGAGCGACGGCGGCCGCCTTTGCAGCGGGGTGAGGTACTGACCGGGCGCCGCCTGGCAGTAGCTCGATCTGATGCGGGACGACAAGATCGTCGAGGCCCAGGACGGTCGCAACCGAGCCTGCGATCGCCGCCGGGAGGCGGACTGCTGACGTAGTGGCGGTTCCTACGGATCCGCCCTCGAGGCGGAACCGGGCGAGGCTCGTGTGGAAGGCCGCACCCACCCGAGCCGCCGATCCGCTGAAGTGGACGAGGAGACCGTTCGCCGAGACGGACCCCACCGCCAGCCCGTCCGCGCGCAGCTGGGACGAGACGGCCGCGATCGACGAGCCCGTCGGGCCGAACAGCCGAGCGAAACCAGACGGTGTGATGAACCGGTGGTACAGGGCCGAACCGGGCGTCGACACCGCGGTCGCGAACGATTCCAGCCCGGCTGGGTCACGGGACTTCAACGCGACCGCGCCGGTGACGCGTTGCGAGGCCGCCACGGCGCCTATCAGCTGCATCGCGCCGAGACGCGGCGCAGCTGCAACTGTTGCGAGACCGCGCAGGTTCGCGTGCCTGGCCGCGCTCGCTCCTGCCGGAAGAGCCGTGAACCCGGCGACGGTCCCCGCGAGGACGGCGATGGCCAGCGCTCGCCTCGAGCGCGAACCGCTCTTGGCCGGCCCGCTCACAGGCCCGGCTCCGCTTCGATGCCCAGACCCGCTCAGAGGCCCGATTGGTCGGTAGACATGGGCCTTTGTTCCCACTGGCACGGATGGACCCCCTCATAGTCCGGGGCTGTCCCGGCGCGCCGAATGGTACCGCGCCCGACGACTGGCGCCCCGCGGGCTCCGGGGTCGAGCCGTAGCCCGTAGGGGCTCACCCAGACGGCACGACGAAGCTCGCCTTGTCACCGCGTCGGGGCGTGCCCTAGAGTCGTCGCGCTGGCGCGCCGGGGGGGTTTGCTCACCAGTAGCCGCCCCGCCGCCCGAACATAAGGAGTGGGCATGCGAGGATGCTTGACCGGCGGAGCGCGCAGAGCGCACGCCAAGGCGATCTCCCTTTTTGTGGCAGTTGCGGCAGCGCCGGCCCTCCTGGTGGGGCAGTCGGTCGTCGCCGCGGCGGCTCCGGCGTCCCGGGCGCCGGCCGCTCGAGAGGTGGCCTTACGGCCGATGACTGCGGCGCTGGCCGCCCAGCTGTCGAAGAACGTGAACCGCCACGTGATCGTGATATTGAAGAGCCAGCTCGCCGCGGCGCACGTCGGCACCCGCTCGGCAGCGCTTCGATCCGACGCGATCGCCGCCTACCAGGCGCCGCTGCTGAGCGAGCTTCGCGAGGTGCGTGCGACCCACGTCAAGAGCTTCCAGCTCGTCGATTCGCTGGCGGCGACGGTGTCGGCGGGCGAAGAGGCGCGCCTCAAGGCCGACCCGGCGGTGGCCGAGGTCATTCCCGACGTGACGATCGAGGGCGCGCGAGCCTGCGGCTGTCGGCACTGCGACGAGGTCGTCGAAGCCGGCGGTCGACGGCGCGGCCGGGGAAGGCCGACATCAGCACGTCGCTGACCCCCAACGTGATCCCCGGTGCTTGCGGCGCGAACGGCGCGGTTCAGCTCGATCCCGAGGGGCTGGCGCTCACGCACACCGACTCGGACAACCCGCACGCGAAGACCGCGCGTTCGCTGGGCATCACCGGCGCGGGCGTGAAGGTCGCGTGGATCGCCGACGGCGTCGACCCGAACAACGTCAACTTCATCCGCTCGAACAACACGTCGGCGTTCGTCGACTACCAGGACTTCACCGGCGACGGTCCCGGCCAGCCCACGAGCGGTGACGAGGCCTTCCTCGACTCGAACACGATCGCGGGCCAGGGCATCCACGTCTACGACGTCAACGGCTTCTCCGCCCAGCCAGACCCTTCGACGTGCAACATCCGCATCGAGGGTGTCGCTCCCGGCGCGAGCCTCGTCGGGCTCGACGTGTTCGGCACGTTCGAGTTCACCACCGAGTCCAACTTCCTGCGAGGCGATCAACTACGCGGTCGAGACCGATCACGTCAACGTGCTGAACGAGTCGTTCGGCTCCAACCCGTTCCCGGACGTCACGGCCCTCGACGTGACCAAGCAGTTCAACGACGCGGCGGTTGCCGCCGGCGTCGTGGTCAGCGTGTCGAGCGGCGACGCCGGCTCGACCAACACGATCGGCTCGCCGTCGACCGACCCGAGCGTCATCTCGGTCGGCGCCTCGACCGACTTCCGTTTCTACGCGCAGACCAACTACGCGGCGGCGGACTACTTCGCGACCACCGGCTGGCTGAGCGACAACATCAGCTCGCTCAGCTCCGGCGGCTTCGACCAGACCGGCGGCACGGTCAACCTGGTCGCTCCCGGCGACCTGAGCTTCGCCTCCTGTGACGCCAGCCCGGTCTTCGCGGGCTGCGTGAACTTCAAGGGCCTGTCCTCCAACATCGAGGAGGCGGGTGGCACCAGCGAGTCGTCGCCGTTCGTGGCAGGTGCCGCGGCACTCGTCATCGAGGCCTACCGCAATACCCACGGCGGGTCCACGCCTTCGCCGGCCCTGGTCAAGCAGATCCTGGTCAGCACCGCGACCGACCTCGGCACGCCGGCCACAGAGCAGGGCGCCGGCCTGCTGAACAGCTACAAGGCCGTCGAGCTGGCCGAGTCGATCCACACCTCCGCCGGGTCGCCGGCGCCGGTCGGCGAGACGCTTCTCAACTCGACCAGCCAGCTGAACGCGGTGGCCGACCCGGGCACCGAGGAGACCTGGCCGGTGAGGGTCACCAATACCGGAGCGCCACACCCAGTTCGTGCAGGTGTCCGGCCGGAGTTTCGGCCCGGACGAGCACGTGCAGAGCGGCAGCGTCACGCTGAATGATGCCACCAGCCCACAGTTCGCCAACTACCAGGGACTGCAGAACAACTACGCCGTCTTCAACTTCCACGTCGGGCCGGGCCAGGACCGCCTGGACGCCTCGATCGCCTACCCCGGGACCCCGGCCAACGGGAACAACTCCCGTGTCCGCCTGATCCTGATCGACCCGCTCGGACGGTTCGCCGCCCACAGCCTGCCCCAGGGCGTTGGCAACTTCGGCAACGTGGACGTCCGGTACCCGGTCGCGGGCACCTGGACGGGCGTGATCTTCGGCGACGTGGCGGCCGACGGTGGGACCAACGGGACAGTCCCGTGGCAGGTCTCGACTCAGAAGTTCGCCCGCTTCGGGTCGGTGTCGCCCTCGTTCCTGGTGCTGCATCCCGGCCAGACCGCGACGGTGTGGGTGAGCGCGACCACGCCGTCGTCGCCGGGCGACGCGGCAGGATCGATCGTGCTGACTTCGGATCTCGGCCACCGGACAGACCACCTCGATCCCGGTCACGCTGCGCAGCCTGGTGCGGGTCCGGCACGGCACCGGCGCCTTCAACGGCGTGCTGACGGGCGGCAACGGGCGGCCTCCCGGTGAAGGACAGGTGAACTACTACGAGTTCAACGTCAACGGCTCGGTCGAGCAACATCACCGCCAACGTGTCGCTCACCAACGACGCGGGCGATCCCGTCGGTGCCTACCTGATCAGCCCGGACGGCGACACGCTCGGCTACGGGCAGAACAGCCTTGAACGGCACGCAAGGCACGACGCTCACGGCCTACACCTCGGACCCCGTCCCGGGTACGTGGACCTTGATCGTGGAATTCGCCGAGCCGATCGTCGGGGACGAGGTCTCCCAGCCGTTCACGGGCAGCGTCCAGTTCAACGGTGTCAGCGCGTCTGCGACCGGCCTACCTGACAGCCTTGGCACGATGCTGGCAGCGGGCACACCGGTGACGGTGCCCGTGACGATCACCAACAACGGCGTCGCGCCCGAGGACTTCTTCGTCGATCCCCGGCTCAACACCTCGACGACGCTGACGCTGGCAACACAGTTCGGAACGAGCGACACCGTGCCGCTGCCGGCGCGTCAGCAACCCGTTCTGGCTGGTGCCGACCCAGACTTCCAGTGTCTCGGTCACGGACGTCTCGACGCTGCCGACCATGTTCGACGCCGGGCCCAACCCCGGCGATCCCGACCTGGCGAGCAGCGGCAGCGGCGCCGGGCCGCTCTGCAGCGACCACGTCCGCGGTCACCTACACCCCGCCCGACGGGTCGGTGACGGCGGGCATCTGGTTCGCGCTCCCCGCTGAGTGTGGGCCGTACCCGAGCGGCGCGCCTGCGGGAATCGCGACCATGGACGCGACGGTCACCGCCAAGTCGTTCGATCCGGCAGTGACGTCGGACACGGGCGATATATGGCTGGCCGCAACCAACCCTGCAACCTCGTTCACACCCATCGTCCTCAACCCGGGCCAGACGGCCGTCATCGACGTGACGATCACGCCATCTGGCGTTTCTGGCACCCAGGTCGCCGGCAACCTTTACGTCGACGACTTCGTCAGCGGCGTGCCGCCGTACGGGCAGATCTCCGGCGACGAGCTGAACGCGATCCCGTACGCCTACACGATCAAATAAGCCAACGGCCGCTGCACCCGCGGGGGCGCCACCGGGCCCTCACGGGTGCAGCGGGTACTGGTCGAAAGATCCGGTCCCTTTCCGCACACTGGGGCCTGCGCCGGGGGGGCGACGCGGTCAACCTGAGCGCGGAGAAGGGACCGGAGAAGCATCGGCCGTGGCTCGCTCTCGCGAGAGCTGGCCGAGGTAACCGGCGCGGACAAGCCCCGGCCATGGTGCGCCGCCGTGGTCGAACACTGCGGTGGGAAAGGCACGCGGCTGCTCGGGATGCCACGGGTGTCGACATCTCGGCCGCTCCTTTCCTCTTGGACGTGTCCCGAGCACCAACGCTCGGCTTTTCGTCACCAGGGTCTGGAGCAACGATGTCTACGGCAGGCCCACAGGGCCCGGCCGCTCGCTTGTCAGGCTTCTTCCTATCACCGGCAGCGCCGCGCTGCAAGTGATGTCGCGAACGCTGACAGTGCCGGGCGCGCGCCTGCCGGCGGGGCGACGGCCCGAAACGGCCTTCAGCTGGTGCTGCTCAGGTGTCCCGGCTCGATTGAGGGTCCGACGGGTGCCGGGCCAGAACGCGGACGTGAACGTCCATCCACGGGAACAGCGGCAACGAGGACAGCACCTGGTGGAGCGCCGTCGCGTCCTCGGCCTGCCAGATCCCCACGTTTGCCCAACTGCCGGGAATCCGCCAGATCCGAACGAGGTGCCCAGGTCCGCCAGCTCACGCGCCCTGCGGGACTCCTCGCCGATCAGACGCTCGCGCTGCTCGTCGGCCTTCCCATGGGGCCAATTCACCTGAATTTCGACGAGAAACTCCATCCCGCTCCTCTTCGGTCATCGACACGCGCACGAGGGCCGCGAAGGCAGCGGCCTCGCCCGGCGGCGGTTCGTCTCCCGGCCTGCTTCAGGCCTCGAGGTGGCGGGTCCGAGCCGGAAGACGGTCCATGAGGTCGGCCGTCTCAAGGGCCGTGACGGCCGCCTCGTAACCCCTGTTGGCCGGGCCGGGATCCGAACGGGACAGCGCCTGGTCCACGGTGTCGGTGGTCAGGACCCCGAGGACCATGGGCACGCCGGTGTCGAGGGCGGCCCGCTGCAGACCGGCTGCGCACTGTCCCGGCCACGAAGTCGAAGTGCGCCGTCTCACCCCGGATGACGGCACCGAGACCCACGACCACGTCGACGCTGCCGGACTTCGGCCAGCCGTGAGGCGGCGAGCGGCACCTCGAACGCGCCGGGCACCCAGGCGACCGCCACAGATTGCAGCTTCACACCGTGGGCCTCGAGGCCTTCCAGCAGGCCGTCCAGGAGCCGAGTGGTGATGCCACCGTTGAACTTGCTGCACACCACTCCGACGCGTGTCTGTTGCCTGCCGGCCTCGCCGCAGTACGACACCCCGACGAGAGACGCCACCTCGTCGATGGCGCCCGGGCGAAGCCTCGGAGCCTCAGAGGACGTCATCGAGGCCTTCCAGCATGTGACCGAGTCGTGTGCGCTTGGTCCGCAGGTACTCGAGGTTCTCGGGATTCGCGTCGATCGACAGGGGCACGCGCTCGACGATGTCGAGGCCGAAGCCTTCTAGGCCTCCGTACTTCGACGGGTTGTTCGTCATGAGGCGCATGTTGGAGACCCCGAGGTCGACCAGGATCTGTGCACCGATACCGTATTCGCGGCTGTCCACCGGCAGACCCAGCTCGAGGTTGGCGTCGACGGTGTCGTGCCCCTGCTCCTGCAGGTTGTAGGCGCGCAGCTTGTGCGCCAGCCCGATCCCGCGACCCTCGTGTCCGCGCAGATAAACGATGACTCCGGTGCCCTCCACGGCGATCAGCCGGAGCGCCTCGTTCAGCTGCGGTCCGCAGTCGCAGCGCAGCGAGCCGAAGACGTCGCCCGTCAGACATTCCGAGTGAACCCGGACAAGGACGTCGGACTCCGTGGTGATATCGCCCAACACCGCGGCCATGTGGTGCTCGCCGTCGATCACCGACTCGTAGACATAGCCGACGAAGTCCCCGTAGGGGTTCGGAATGCGTGCTGGTCCGGCGATCCGCCGCACCAGCTTCTCCTTGCGGCGACGATACCGAACTAGGTCCGCGATCGAGATCAGCTTCAACCCGTGCGCAAGCGCGAAGCGCTCGAGCTCGGGCAGGCGCGCCATGCGGGTCTTGTCCTCGGAGACCAGCTCGCACAGGACGCCAGCCGGATAGAGCCCGGCGGCGGAGACAAGGTCGATCGTGGCTTCGGTGTGGCCCGCCCGCTTCAGCACGCCGCCCGGGCGCGCCCGCAACGGGAAGATGTGGCCGGGCCGGCCGAGGTCGGCGGGACGGGTGTCGGGATCGATCAAGGCCCTGATCGTGGCCGCCCGGTCCTGGGCGGAGATGCCTGTCGTCGTCCCGTGGCGGAAGTCGACGCTGACCGTGAACGCGGTGCGCTGCGACTCGGTGTTGGTCGACACCATGAGAGGCAGCTGGAGCTCGTCGGCCCGCTCGCTGGTCAGCGGCGTGCAGATCACGCCCGAGGTGTGCGCGAGGAAAAAGGCGATCTTCTCCTGGGTCGCGGCCTCGGCGGCCAGAACGAGGTCACCCTCGTTCTCCCTGTCCTCGTCGTCGACGACGATGACTATCTCGCCCCGCCCGATGGCAGCGATAGCGTCCTCGACGCGGGCCATCGGCATCTCAGACCGACCCTTCGGCACCCTCGGCGGGCCTGCCTGACCCGGGCGTCGCACCTGGTCCGGCAGTCCCGCCTTGCGATGAAGGCGCTCCGGCTGGCCCCTCGAGCTCGATCCGCAGGTCGTCGCCCAGCCGGCTGACCGACACCAGGCGCCCTCTCCAGAGCTCTGCCATGGTGGGCGCTCCCGGTCCCGAGAACATCGGGACGCCGTCGTCACCACCGAACATCGCCGGTGCCACGTAGAGCACGTACCGATCGACGACGCCGGCGTGGTGGAACGCATGGGCCACCCGCGCACCGCCCTCCACGAGCACCTGGAGCACGCCCTTGGCGCCGAGCTCCTCGAGCACAGCTGACGGCGACCCGGACATCTCGAGGGCCGGCCGGACGCGGGCGCGTTCGGGAGCGGTCCCAAGCACCACCCGCATCGGCTGGTGCTCGGGAACAGGATCGGCGCGTGCCGTCAGCTCAGGGTCGTCGTTACGGACTGTGCCCGCTCCCACGAGGACGGCGTCCGACACGGCTCGAAGCCGATGGGCATCGGCGCGCGCCGCGTCGCCGGTGAGCCACTTCGAACTGCGGTCCGGGGCGGCGATCCGCCCGTCGAGGCTGGTCGCCAGCTTGAGCACGACCCAGGGCAGGCCCGTGCGGCGGTGCTTCAGGTACGGCGCCAAGAGCTCCTCGACTTCGCCGGCGGCCACGCCAACGTCCACCCGCACGCCCCGCCGGCGCAGCTCGGCCACCCCGCGGCCAGAGACCTGCGGGTCGGGGTCGATGACCCCCACCACGACGCGTGCCACACCGGCGTCGACGACGGCAGACGTACACGCCCCGGTGCGTCCCTGGTGTGCGCAGGGTTCGAGCGTCGTGTACAACGTGGCTCCCCGGGAGCGCTCACCGGCTGCACGGAGCGCGACGACTTCGGCGTGAGGGCCCCCGGGCGGGGCCGTGGCGCCTTCGAAGCTGTCGGGGCCGGCCACCACCACGCACCCCACCCACGGGTTGGGTGAGGTCTCGGCGCGGACGGCCGCCGAGACAGCGAGTGCTCGGCGCATGGCGGCAAGGTCCTCGCTCCCTTCGCCCGAGCCGGGCACGTCGTCCCAGACCTGATTCATGAGAGTCCAGAGTCTACCGGCGCTTGGCGAGCGGCTGGATCGGTCAGGAGCAGCCGGTCGCGGCAGCTGAGGCGGCCGGTCGTGGCGGCGGAGGCGGCCGGTCGCGGCAGCGGAGGCGACCGGTCGCGGTAGCCGAGGGGGCGGGTCGTGGCAGCTGAGGCGGCCGGTCGCGGCACCTGGGATGATGACCCCATGCGTCCACTCGGCATCCACCACGTCGCAATAACCGTGACCGACCTCCAAGAAGCGCTCGCGTTCTACGAGGGAGCTCTCGGCTTCACCCGGCGCGACGACCGGCCCGGTCTGTCGGTGCGGGGCGCCTGGCTCGAGGCCGGGCTCGGACAGCTTCACCTGATTCACGCGAAAGCGCCTACGGCCGCCGGGCAGCATTTCGCCGTGCTCGTCGACGACCTCGACGCCAGCGTTGCAGAGCTACGGGAAAGGGGCCTTACCGTGAGCGATCCTGCTGCGGTAGGCCGAAGCCGCCAGTCGTTCGTGAGCGATCCCTCGGGCAACCTCGTGGAATTGCACGAGGCCGGCTGAGCGCAGCCGAGCCGAGTCGGGGCCCTGCGGAAGGACGCCTAGTCCTTCGGGGGAGCGACGGCCGGCCGCGGCGGAGGGGCGAGGCCAGGCCTCGCAACCCCGTCGCCGTCCGCTCCGGTCTCGGCCACCTCCGGGGCGACGGCCCGCGGGCCAGCGCGTGTCGCCGGGACGAGGAGCGCCGCCGCGGCCGCGCCGAGCGCGATCACCGAGCTGATCCGGAACGCCAGGGTGTAGCCGTCGGTCAGGGCGACATGTTGGCTCACCGCCCCAGCGACGGCGTGGGTCCTCGCGCTCGCCACCGTTGCGAGCGCCGCCAGGCCGACGGCACCGCCGATCTGGCGGGACGTGTTCACAAGCCCGGACGCGAGACCGGCCTCGTGCGCGGGGACGCCCGCCGTTGCGCTATATGCCAAAGGAGTGAAGGCAATCCCGAGCCCGAAGGTGATGAGAACGCTCGGCAGGAAGAAACCCGACCAGTAGCCGGTGGCCACTCCCAACCCCGAGAAGAGGAAGAGACCAACCGCCGACAGGGCGCATGCCACGACGATCAAAGGCCGCGCCCCGACGCGCAGCACGACGCGTGACGAGATCTGCGCGCCGACGATTATCGCCACGGTCTGAGGCAGGAAGGCGAAGCCGGTCCGGAGCGGCGAGTATCCGCGAACCTCCTGCAGGTACAGCGAGACGAAGAACCACATCGCGAACAGGGCGGCTGTCAGCAGGAACATCACGAGGTTGGCCGTCCAGATGGATCGCCGTTCGAACAACGCCAACGGCATGAGCGGCGACCTGGCCACGCGCCCCTCGTGGAGCAGGAACCAGGCGATCAGGCCGGCGCTGAGCCCGAGCGCAACGACCGTCTGCCACGAGCCCCAGCCCACGCTCGTCGTTCGGACGACACCGAAGACGAGCGCTGTCAGGCCGGCGGTCACGAGAACCGCGCCGGCGACGTCGAGCGGCTGTCGCTCGCGGCGAGCCCGGCTTTCCTGCAGGAACATCCCGGCGAAGACGAAGGTCACGATCCCGATGGGCACGTTGATGAACAGGATCCAGCGCCAGGACAGCTCCTCGGTCAGGACGCCGCCCAAGAGGACGCCCGACGCACCGCCGGCTCCAGCCACGGCGCTCCAGATGCCCATCGCCTTGGCGCGCGCCTTGGGCTCGCGAAACGTCGTCGTCAGGATGGTCAAGGTCGTCGGCGAAAGGATCGCCCCGCCGAGACCTTGAACGGCCCGGGCACCGATCAGCATGGCCTGGTTCTGCGCAAAGCCTCCGAGCAGGCTGGCGAGGGTGAAGACCGTCAGTCCGACGAGGAAGATGCGCCGCCTCCCGAAGATGTCGGCGAATCGTCCGCCGAGCAGTAGGAACCCTGCGAACGTCAGCGTGTAGGCGTTCACCACCCACTGGAGCTCAGCCTGCGAGAAACCAAGACTGTGCTTGATTGACGGAAGCGCCACGTTCACGATCGAGACGTCGAGCACCACCATGAACTGGGCGACGCAGGCCAGCGTGAGGACCAGCCAGTCCGGGGTACGGCGAGGCGTGGTCGTAGTCGAGGCCGAGCGCACGTTCTCCCTCACGAGCGGGTGGTGCGCGCAGCTGCTCGCTTCGCGGGAGGCTTGGCCGTCGCCGGCGCGGCACCGACCAGCCGTTCGAGGAGCCCACGGACCTCGCTCGGGCTGAGCTGGAGCGTGGCGTCGCCGACTTCGAGCTCGAATCGCTGCAACCTTGGGCCTTCGGAGAAGAAGGGTCTCGAGAAGGTCCAGATCTTGTCCGACTTCGCGATCTCGATCGCGCGTGTGCGCGCCTCGTCGAGGCCGACCGACATGCGAAGGTGCATCATCGGGCTCTGGACCGGGTCGGGGAGCACCTCGACGCCGGGAAGGTCGCCAACCGCACGGGCGATCGCAACCGCGTGCTTGTAGTACTTCGGCATCAGCGGCAGTCGCGACCGGAGCACCGTCAGGGCGGAGGCTGCATACGGCCAAAGCATGAAGCACCGGCCGCCGTGGCGGGTTCGCCAGACGGAGAGCTCCCCGATCACGTCCGCGTCCCCGGCGACGCAACATCCGGAAATGCCGCCCAAGCCCTTGTAGAACGAGACGTAGATGGTGTCGAAGAGCCCGGCGATGTCCGACAGAGACTTGCGACTGGACTTGTCGTAAAAGGGCGCCGCCTCCCAAACGCGCGCCCCGTCGAGGTGGACAGCTGCACCGCGCTCGCGGGCCCACGTCACTTGGGCAACGAGCTCGTCCCAGGTGGGGAGCGTGCCGCCGAGCTCTCGCTGCGGGAGCTCGAGGACCAGCGCGGCAACCGGCTCGCGGACTTGACCGAGACTGGCCGACGAGAGGGGCTCGTGGCGCGGCCCCACGGGCACCCCGAAAAGGGCGTGCAGGCGCTGGTAGCCGCGCTCCTCGTTCGTCTCCAGGTGGCATGCCGGGTGGAAGGCGATGCTGCGGCACCCTCTGCGGTCCGCGTGCACGCGCAGAGTCGCCTGTTGGGCCATGGTCCCGGTCGGCAGGAACAACGCCGCCTGCTTGCCGAGTAGCGATGCCACCTCCGCCTCGAGATCGGCGACGACTCCACCGATGCCGTAGTAGTCGGGCTTGGTGTCGGGTGGGACCGTGGCGAGCAGAGCGGCCACCCGGCGAGGCCCGTCGCCGGCCAGGAAACGAGTGCAGGACTCGGCGAGCACCTCTAGCTCGGTGTCACGGGAAAAGGCAGGGCGAGTCCTCGGCGTCGCAGTTCGACGCCTGTTCGCCGCGGAGCTCGCCACGGCGCAACCCTACGGGGAGCTCCCGGCTGGCGTCTACCGCCGTTGGAGGCGACTGACCGCTGGCGGTTCGGCCTGCTCTCGGCAAGCCCAGTAGGTTCGGCCAACGTGCTTCCCTTGCCGACCCTGCTCTCCCAGGTGCTGGTTGCCTTCACGATCGAGTTCGACAACGAGTCCGAGCATCGGATCAGGCACCGTACGACGAACGCGGCCAATGCCCGACGCCCGAGGTGCTCCCTGGCTCGTGTCGCAGGTCATGTGGTCGAACGTCATGCAGTACGTCGACGAGGAAGGCATCCGTGTCCACGAGCTGCATGCTCGGGCCCGCACGACGAGGGACTCGCTCGCCGGCCTGCAGCGGTGGGGATACGTCACCGTCAGGCCGGATCAAGCGGACGCTCGAGCTGAACCACCGGGCGTCGACCTGGTGGTGCGCCCGACCGCCGCGGGCCGGAGGGCTCAGGAGCTTTGGCGACCGCTGGCGGGGTTGATCGAACGGCGTTGGCAGGCACGCTTCGGCGCCGACGACGTCAACCGACTCAGGGAGGCGCTGCAGACGGTGGTCGGCCAGTTCGACGTCGCGCTGACCGCAGTACCTCCCGGTGGTGTACCCGACTCAGAACGGGAAGGCCGAAATCCCCGAACCGAAGGGACCGATGTCAGCCACCGCCTGCGCCGCACACCCCACTCCTCGCCTTGATCTGTCCGCGCTCGTCGCCCAGGTTCTCCTCTGTTTCACGATCGACTTCGAGGCGGAGTCGAAGATCTCGCTCCCGATCAGCGCCAACGCGCTGCAGGTCGCGAACGGGACGGGAGTCCGGGTTCGGGACCTGCCGCGCCTGACCGGGGTCTCGAAGCAGGCGAACATCATGTCGATCGGGTTCTTGGAGAGACACGGCTGCGTCGTGATCGAACCAGATCCGTCCGCCAGCCGGGGCAAGCTGGTTCGTCTCACGCCGAAGGGTCAGAAGGCGCAGGTCAAGTACCGCCGGATCCTCGCCGTCACCGAGGACCGCTGGACGGAGCGGTTCGGCGAAGTCGCCATCGGCGACCTCCGAGAGTCCCTAGAGCGCCTGGTAGGTGACGAGCCCGACGGCCAGAAGTCCCTTCTGTTGCAGGGTTTGAGCCCTACCCCGACGGGTGGCGGGCATCGGTCCGCAGGCCCAACACGCTCCCGCACTACCCGATGGTCCTTCACCGCGGCGGATATCCAGATGGCAGCTGACCTGCCGCACGGTGCTGGAAAGGGCGCGCCGGATCTGGCTCGAGAGCCGATCGATCCGGCCGCATACCTCACGGTGTACGGCTCACGGTGATGTGGCACAGTGACTCCACGACGACAGGAGGACCGATGGGCAGGCAGCTCGCGTCTCAGCCGATTTTGACGCCGCTGACCGAGGAGGCGATCTTCCTTGTCATCACGGTCGACCCCGGATCCGGTGCCGAGGAGAACGCCCGTGACCTGCTGGCAGATGTAGCCGCCCTGACCCGATCGGTGGGATTCCGGATCCCCGAGGGTGCGCTCACCTGTGTGGTCGGCATCGGCTCGGCATTGTGGAGTCGGCTGTTCGACGGCCCCCGCCCGGCAGGGCTGCACGAGTTCCGTGAGATCGTCGGCGCGCGCCACACCGCGGTCTCGACACCCAGCGACCTGCTGTTCCACATTCGCGCCGGCCGAATGGACCTTTGTTTCGAGCTCGCCACACAGCTCACGAACCGCCTCGCCGGAGGAGCAGTCGTCGTCGACGAGGTGCATGGCTTTCGGTATTTCGACGAGCGCGACCTGTTGGGCTTCGTCGACGGCACGGAGGACCCGACTGGCGAGGGGGCGGTTGCTGCGGCCATCATCGGCGAGCAGGAGCCGGAGTTCACCGGCGGCAGCTACGTCATCGTGCAGAAGTATCTGCACGACCTCGAAGCCTGGAACGCTCTGTCGGTCGAGGAGCAGGAGGGGGCGGTCGGCCGCACCAAGCTCAGCGACATCGAGCTGCCAGACGACGTGAAGCCCGCCAACTCGCACGTAGCACTGAACACGATCGTCGACGAGAACGGTGAGGAACGCCAGATCATGCGTTACAACATGCCGTTCGGCGCGGTGGGCACGGGGGAATTCGGTACCTACTTCATCGGCTACGCGAGCAGCCCGGATGTCACCGAGCAGATGCTGACGAACATGTTCATCGGCAAACCACCGGGCAACCACGACCGGCTGCTCGACTTCTCGAGAGCGGTGACCGGCGGCCTCTTCTTCGTGCCCACCGCCGGCTTCCTCGAAGACCCGCCCGGCCCTCCAGGTCCTCTGCAGTCCGTCCTCGTCACGCAGACGACTCCTGGCCCGACGGACCAGTCCCTCGGCATCGGCGACCTTAAGAGCCCGACACGGTGATTCAAGGCGGGCGCGTCGAGCCGCCATTCGACCTCGACGCCAGGTGGCAGCTGCATCCGCAAGTATCCATCCGCCCAGAGCGCTTCGGTGGCCTGCTGTATCACTTCGGCACCCGCCGGCTGTCGTTCCTCAAGAGTCCGAAGCTGGTATCTGTGGTGACCGACCTTGCGAGCGCGGACAGCGCCCGTAGTGCGTGCGTCGCGGCGGGAGTGGTCCCCGCCGAGATGTCGAGCTACCGCAACGCTCTGGCCAAGCTCGCGGCGTCGCAGATGATCTGCGCGAGGACCGGCCAATGACCTCGCCCGCCCCGCTACCTCTCGTCGAGCAATTCCAGCTCGGCTTGGATGCCCCGATCTGTCTCACCTGGGAATTGACTTACGCGTGCAACCTGTCTTGCGTGCACTGCCTGTCCAGCTCGGGCCGTCGTGATCCGCGCGAGCTGAGCACGGCGGAGTGCAAGGCGGTCATCGACGAGCTCGAAGGCATGCAGGTGTTCTACGTCAACATCGGCGGCGGCGAGCCGACGGTGCGCAAGGACTTCTGGGAGCTGATCGACTACGCGACCGCACACCACCTCGGCGTGAAGTTCTCGACCAACGGGGTCAAGATCACGCCCGAGGCCGCAAGACGACTTGCGCGCAGCGACTACGTGGATGTGCAGATCTCCCTCGACGGAGCCACGGCGGAGGTCAACGACCCGGTTCGCGGTGCGGGCTCGTACGACAGCGCAGTGCGCGCGATGGGCAACCTTGCCGATGCCGGGTTCGTCGGGTTCAAGATCTCCGTCGTCATGACACGGCACAACGTCGCTCAACTGGATGCGTTGAAGGCCATCGCCGACCGGTTCGGCGCCCAGTTGCGCGTCACCCGTCTCCGTCCGTCGGGCCGGGGAGCGGACGTGTGGGACCAGCTGCACCCGACCGGCTCGCAGCAGCGTGAGCTCTACGACTGGCTTCTCGAGCGCGGCGAGGGCGTACTGACCGGTGACTCGTTCTTCCACTTGGGTGGTTTCGGCGACTCGTTGCCCGGCCTGAACATGTGCGGTGCTGGCCGGGTGGTCTGCCTCATCGACCCCGTCGGCGACGTGTACGCGTGCCCATTTGCGATCCATGACAATTTCCTTGCCGGCAACGTCCGCCGGCAAGGAGGATTTGCCCGCGTCTGGCGAGATTCGGAGCTCTTCACCGCCCTCCGCAGGACTCAGTCCTCCCTCACCTGCCAGAGCTGCTCGGCGTTCAACTCCTGCCGTGGAGGTTGCATGGCTGCAAAGTTCTTCACGGGCCTGCCACTCGACGGCCCCGATCCTGAATGCGTCAAGGGACGCGGCGCGACCGCCTTGTCGGAGCTGGGCATCGGCAGTGTGCCGAAACCCTCGGCCGACCACTCGCACCGAGCCCGCGCGGTGCCCGTCATGATCGGCACGCGGCGGCCACCCGACAGTGTGCGCGAGGGGCGCTGGTGAACCGAATCGGTTCCGCGACTACGCCGCTGCCCGCCGGATTTCGCATCGTCCTTGACCCCGAGAGCAGACAGCTGGAGGGGGCCACCCTGTTCGGGGGTTCCCCTACCAGGGCGATGCGCCTGACGGCCGCCGGCCGCAGCGCCTTCACCGAGCTGACGAGCGGGCCGATACGGTCCGTGGCGGCAGGCACCTTGGCCCGCCGGCTCACCGACGTCGGCGCGGCGCATCCCAGGCCGCCGGATCCGGCTTTCGCGCTTGACGCCACCGTCGTCATCCCGGTCCGCGACCGGACCGTGCTGCTCGATCGCTGCCTCGGGGCTCTCGGGCGCGCCCACCCGGTCATCGTCGTAGATGACGCGTCCCTCGACCCTCAGGCTGTGGCTCGCGTCGCCGCCGAGCACGGCGCCACACTCATCCGCCGGGCCCGCAACGGCGGGCCGGCCGCGGCGCGCAACACCGGCATCGCCGCCGTGGACACCGACCTCGTGGTCTTCGTGGACAGCGACTGCGTCACCACGCCTGGGTGGATCGAGCAACTGGCGGCACACATGGGCGACCCGCTCGTCGCCGCGGCGGCCCCGCGCGTCGTCGCGCTCACCCCGACCGGCGCCCCTTCCGCCGCAGGTCGCTATGCGAGCGTCTGTGGAGGTCTGGACCTAGGCGACTGCGAAGCTCGGGTCACACCGCTCGCGCGCGTGGCCTACGTGCCCACCGCCGCCCTTGTCGTGCGTCGGCGAGCCCTCGCCGAGGTCGCGGACGGGCCCGAGGTCTTCGACCCCGAGCTGCGTTTCGGCGAAGACGTCGACCTGATCTGGCGGTTGCACGAAGCCGGCTGGCGCATCCGCTACGACCCGGCTGTCCGGGTCGGCCACGACGAACCTCAAACTTGGCGAGGGCTGTTCGCTCGTCGCTTCCGGTACGGCACCTCGGCGGCGCCGCTGGCCCGCCGGCACCCCGCCGCCACGGCACCGCTCGTGCTGCATCCGTGGCCGGCCTTGACCGTGATCGCCCTCCTGGCGCGCGCGTGCCGACCTGGCCGGCGCCGCCTACGCCGCCTCGGTGGTGTCGAGGAGCCGTGCCTTGCGGCGGGCGGGCCTTCCCGCCCGCGGTACCGCATATGAGATGCTCAGAGCCGCGCACCAGACCTGGCTCGCGGCCGGGAAGTACTGCACCCGCTTTGCTGGGCCGCTGCTCGTCGCCGCTGTCGTCGCGCCGAAGAGGAGCCCTCCTTGCGGGTCCGGTCGACGCGGGTGGAGCCGCCGGGTCGCCGTCGCGTCGCTCCTACTCGGACCGGCACTGACGACGAGGGGGAATCGTCGCCCCGCGCTGGACCCGCCGCGGTTCGTCCTCGGTCAGCTCGCCGACGACTTCGCCTACGGCTGGGGCGTCTGGTTCGGCTGCGCCCGCAACCGCACGATCCTCCCCCTCCGCCCGGTTGTCTCGCGGACCGAGAAGATCAGACGCGGGCGTCCTGGCTGAGCGTTGCCATCACGCCGGTGCCGTGCGGACTCGACGGAGCCGCGGCCTTGGCGACCAGGTCGGCGAGCACCCGCCGGAGCTCGACGGTGTTCCTGTCAGCCCTCGTGTGGATCTCCGCGGTGAGCTCGAGAGGAAGCGTGAGGTCGTCGAACCGGGTCTGAAGGGCGACGTCCTCATCGAGGATCTGTTGCTCGAAGGCGATCAGAGCCGCCCGCCGCAACGGGTCGCCTCCGAGGTCGTTGCACCAAACGGTCGTGTAGAGCCGGCAGCTGTCGTCGCTCTGCGGCTGAATGAAGAAGCCGAGCACATTGACGGCGTTCGCTTCCAGGTATTCCAGGCGCAGAACCAAGAAGAAGGGCGCGTTGTACCAGTAGGTCATGCGGCGCATCTGCACGAGCGGCCGTATCCCCGCGGCCACTCCCGGGTCCACCCTGTTCGCTACCGGGTGCTCGTACACGACGGTGAACGACAGCCCGTCGCGCTCGACTGAGTAGGGGTCGAGAAACGCCGACTCGTCCGTGCCGATCGTGGCGCGGTGGAGGAAGGGGAAGTGGGCGAAGTCGAGGAAGTTGTCGGCGGTCTGCCCGGCACCAACTCGCGCCTCGGTCGGAACGAGCTCGACCATCTCAAAACCAGGGTCGTCGGCGCTGTCGACCGGCGGCAGCTCCTCGAGCGGCGCCTCCGGCGCAAGGAAGACCATCCCGTACCGCTCGGTCACCCCGAAGGGCGCTGTCAGCCTTGCGCGGGGCGGGAGGGCGGCTCCTGGACCGAGGGCTGGGATCTCGATGCACCGTCCCGAGTCATCGAAGCACCAGCCGTGGTAGGCACAGCGCAAGTCGTCGCCGGACCGTTCTCCCAGGGACAGCGGGGCGAACCGGTGCGGACACCGGTCCAAGAAGGCGACAGGACGTCCGTGCACACGGTAGAGGACCCACGACTCGCCGAGGAGGCGAACCTTGGAGGGCCGATCCGTCACCTCGCCCGAGCGGGCGACCGGGTGCCAGCACCGCCGCAGAGCCGGATGCGTATTGGAGAGCCTCATCGGGTCAACACCTCGTGTAACGCCTCGGCGAACAGCTCGACCATACCAGCCACCGGAATTCGCTCACGATCCGAGAACGCCGAAGCTTCGTGGCGTATCACGGACGGCTCGCAGCTCGCCACCTCCCGAGCGCCGCGACGATGAGGTTCATGTCGAGCCCGACGGAAGGTCCAAGGGCGGCCGATCCGGTCCGGTCCGACCCGCTCCTCACCGCGCTCCTCGACGGTCGCTACCGCCTCGAGGCACTGCTCGGGCGCGGCGGGATGGGCGCCGTCTACCGGGCCCTCGACACCAGGCTCGAACGGCCCGTCGCAATCAAGGTGCTGCGAGACTCCGGTGAGGCCGGCCAAGCCCGCTTCACCGCCGAGGTCAGGACGCTCGCTCGCTTCGCTCATCCGAACCTGGTGCGACTACTCGATGCCGGTGAGCTCGAGGGCCGCGCATTTCTCGTGATGGAGCTCATCGAAGGACCCACGCTCGCGCAGCGCCTTTCGACTGGAAGTCTTTCGAGCGAGGAGACCGCCAAGATCGGCGCGGGCGTCGCTGCTGCGCTCGCGTACGTCCACGAGCACGGGATCGTGCACCGAGATGTCAAACCGGCAAACGTCCTCCTCGACCGGGACGCGACCGCCCATCTTGCCGACTTCGGGATCGCCCGGCTCGTCGACACCACCGGGATGACCGCCACCGGGTTCATGCTCGGCACCCCTGCCTATCTCGCTCCCGAGCAGATCCAAGGATCCGAAGTCGGGCCTGCCGTCGATGTCTACGCACTGGGTCTGATGCTCCTCGAGTGCTTGAGCGGCCATCGGGCCTTCGAGGGCACGGCCTCGGAGATGACCGCAGCCCGGCTCCAGCGTGATCCGGCGATCCCGACCGAGCTCGACGCAGGCTGGCAGAGTCTTCTTCGCTCGATGACGGCACGTGTCCCCGCCGATCGCGCTGCAGCGTCCGAGGCCGGCGCCTACCTGGCAGATCGCGCCCGTGATCAGGCGCCCGGGCCCGCTCCGGCCGGCGCGATATCGCCGTCGGCTGAGAACACCGCCGTGGTCCGCTATCCCACCGCGAGCGAGACACAGTGCCTCCCCACCGCAAGCGAGACACAGCGCCTCGACCCGACCGCGACCGTTCCCGAGGCAACCCGCGTCACGCCCGTCGTCGAAGGCGGTACGAGCCGACACACCTGGCGCGCCTTCCGGCACAAGGTGGCGGCAGTCTCGCTGGGGATCGTCGTGATCAGCCTGCTCGTCGGCCTCACGCTCGGCGGCGTCTTCTCCGGCCCGAGGTCCGCTGGGTCCAGGCACGACCGATCGACGACCACATCTCCGGCGACGACATCTTCAACCACGACATCTTCGACGACGACATCTTCGACGACGACGACCTCCGCACCCACGACGACCACCCTGCCGACCACCCCGGTCGTGTCGGCTGCCAGCGGCGTCGTGTCGGCGCTCGAGGCCGGCGTCGCGAACGGGAGCGTCGCTCCCAACGCCGCACAACAGCTCTCCAACCAGCTCCAACCGCTGCTCTCCTCCCCGCACCCAGAGCCGGCACAACAGCAGGTCCAGCAGTTCGATCAGCTCGTCCAGGCCTTCGACCAGGACGTCGCGAACGGCCAGATCGCCGGGAAAAAATCGGTGATCCGAGCCCTGACCGATTCGATCGATAGCCTTGCCGCGGCGCTCGGGACGACTGTTCCTTCCCCCCAAGAGGGACCGGGCCAGGGGCACGGGCACGGGGACGGTCAGGGGGGCAACAGCTGATGGCAGTGCCGGTAGGGCCCGACCGCGGGCTCGGCCCGTGGGTGATCGCGGTCGGGCCGGCCGTGATCGCCTCTCTGGTCATCGTGAGCGTGGCCCGGGCGCGACTTCAAAGGTGGAGCGGCGAGCGCCGCGCCTTCGCCGCGGTTGTCATCGTCTTGACGGCCGGCTTCGTAGCCGCCGGGGCCGTCGTGGCCGGCTTCGGCGGGGTGATCGTCGGGGCTCTCGTCGGGGGATGCCTGGCGTGGATGCTCTGGCATGGTCTTAGTGAGCGGGCCGGTCGCGTCTGATCCAGCCGAACCGCCTCAGGAGCTGGGAGCCACCTTGACAGCCACCGTTCAACTCAATCGACAGAGACACCGTCACCGCGGGTCCGGGCGGTCCACGTTCCAGTGCCGCGCTACCGTCGCCATCCAGTCGCCGTCGCTGCGCGGGAGCATCGAGAACCGGCTGATCACTCGCTGGCCGCCCTGGTGGTCGCCGTAGAGCAGGTCGATCACGAGCCGCTCTCGCTCCGTGATGCGCTCGCTGACGGCGGCGACCTCAGGCTCGGTCATGTCCCGGTACGCGCCCTGCCAGAAGGCAACGTCGCCCGCAGCGACATAGAGGTCCCGTGTGAGACGGCGAAAGGCGTCAAATTGGCGGCCGGCCGGCCTCGGCGACGTTAGGCGACAGCTCGGCCCGCCAGCCGTGGAGCACGGCGATCCCACTTCCGACGTTGCGAACCGACATCGTGAGGTAAACGGCGGATTCGGTCACCTCGGCGGTGCCGCCACCTCCGGGCGTCATCACAAAGTGGTTGTCGACAAAGCCAACCTTGAGCGGGGCGTCCTCAGTCCGCGAAGGCATCAGCAGCGGGCGCAACCCGACGAGCAGCGACTCCTCAGCCACCCGTGCCGTCCGGTTGGCCGAGCGGACCGACGAGAACGTGGCGCCCGCCAGCACGAGCGTTCCGCCTGCGGTGGCCAGCGACGAGATGATCACCCAGTTGGCCATGGACACACAGTACGGGTGGCCGTGGACACACGGTACGGGCCGGCCGGCCCGCAACGGCCGCCCGGAGCGGCCGCGCCACAATGTTGAAGGGTCACGCTCTTCGCCCGTTCTCAGCTTGCAGCTACGTGACCTCACACAGGAGGTGGGACCAATGACGATGGCAGACCATGGAGCTGGCACAGGTGATGACCCTCGCAACGCCAGAGCCAGGGGGAAGGCCCTTCGTCACCACGTCTCCCACAGCAGCCACGCCTTGTGGGCACCTGCTCCGGGTCGCCCTGACCCGATCGCCATATTGCAGGAGCAGAACTCCAGCCGTGTCCCCGACCTGGTTCCTGTTCGCATGGGGCGAATGATGGAATCCCCGTTTGCCTTCTACCGAGGTGCCGCAGCGGTCATGGCCTCAGATCTCGCCTCCACTCCCGCGACAGGCATCGACGTCCAAGCTTGTGGCGATGCCCACCTGGTCAATTTCGGGCTGTATGCGTCGCCGGAGCGGACTCTGCTCTTTGACGTGAACGACTTCGACGAGACGCTGCGCGCGCCGTGGGAGTGGGATGTCAAGCGACTGGCTGCCAGCGCAACCGTTGCCGCCCGCCAGAACGGCTTCGATGAGGCGACTGCGGCTGAAATCACGCGCGCCGGCGTACGCTCCTACCGGCAGCGGATGGCGACCCTCGCCGAGATGCCCTCGCTCGATGTCTTCTACGTTCATGTTGACGCCGCGTCCGCCCTGGCCCTGTCGAAAGCCGCGAAACCCGGGCGCACGAAAGGAACTCGCCAAGGTCAGGAGGAACACCTCGGCGCGCCTACTGAGCAAACTGACTGTCACGAACGCGGACGGCGTGCCTCGACTCGCGGATCAGCCGCCGATCCTGTCCCACCCGGCGGAGTTGCAAAGCGTCGCAATAGTCCAGGCGTTCTTCGAGAATTATCGCACCACGATCCGCAAAGATGTCCAGGTCCTGCTGGAGAGCTTCCGCCTCGTCGATGTTGCTCTCAAGGTCGTCGGGGTGGGCAGTATCGGAACCCGGTGCTTCATCGCGCTGCTGCTCGACCGGAGGGGAGCACCTCTTTTCCTGCAGGTCAAGGAGGCTCAGCCGTCTGTCTTGGAGCCGTACTGGAAGGGGGCGAAGTTCGTCCAGCAAGGCCAACGGGTCGTGGACGGTCAACTGATCATGCAGGCGGCGAGTGACGTCTTCCTCGGGTGGGCGACCGACGACGAAGGGCGTCATTTCTACGTCAGACAGTTCAAGGACATGAAGGGCTCTGCCGACATCCCGTCTCTCAGCGCTGCAGCGCTCACCGAGTATCTCGAGTTGTGCGGTTGGACCCTCGCCCGCGCCCACGCTCAGTCCGGACGGACCGAGGAGATCGCCGGTTACCTCGGCAAGAACGAGAAGTTCGACGATGGAATCGTTGGTTTTGCAAAGGCGTACGCCGACCAGAACGAAATCGACCATCAGGCCCTCGTCGATGCAGTCGGCTCTGGGAGGATCGGCGCCGAGCGCGGCGTCTGACGCTCGGCGGCGTCAAGACCTACGCCGTCTGGATCGCCACGATGGCCGCACTGCGGTACCCATGGCTAATCCCAGAACTCCACCGCCCAGAACATCGCTGGGGTAGTGAACGCCCACGTGGATCCTGCTGTAACCGACGGCCGTCGCCAGGCCGTACAGAGGCAACGAGAGCTCGGGCAACTCGGCAGTCACCGCGACGGCGAAGGCGAAAGCGGACGCGGTGTGGCCCGAGGGGAAGGAACTCGAGGTCGGCATTCGCGCCTGGCGCCCCGCGCTAGCAGTCGAGCGCTCCGGCCGGCTTCTTGGGAAGAGGTGCTTCGCGGCCAGGTTCGCTGTGGCCGATGTGGCGCCGACTGCCGTCAGACCACGGACGGCCGCCCGTCGACCCCGGTTGCCGCCTGCCGCCGCGAGGGCGGTGGCGATCACGACCCAGATGCGGGAGTAGTTGGCGGCGTTCGAGATCCAGGTCATCGCCACATCCAGCGCCGGCGTCCGTGTATTCGCGACAGCGTCGTAGATGGCGCCGTCGAGGGTGCTCACCTCGTCGAGCAGGCGGCGCGCCACCTCGCCCGGCGCGCGGGACGGTTCGGCGCCGTTAGCACTGACCCCGATCTCGTCGGGAGGCGTCACCGCTGGCCTTCCCTGCGGTTTGCCACGATCCCGCTCGGCCGGCCGCGGACCACGCGAGCGAGCCCGACCAGGGTAGACACCGCTATTGGCGCCCGGAGGAAGGCCGGTGAGGCGCCGGGCCCCCTGAGTGCGATACGAACCCTGAGCGCCCCCGGTCGGCTCGAGAAGCAAAGAGGTGGCGACCAGGTGCGCGCCTCGCCGTCCATGGCGGCTGCAAGCGAAGGCGACCCTGAGACCTCCAGATCGGCGGCGGTCCATTGGCGCCAGCCTTCGAAGCGCTCGGGATGACCGGCGACCTCCAGGGCCACGAGGCGGTTGACCTCGGGCGTGCGATCGATCGTAAGAGTCACGACGCCGAGCGCGCCGGTGTTCAACCGAGCCCGCGAGCCGAACCCGGTCACGCTCGACAACGTATAGGCATTGTTGGATACCTGGACGAGCTGCGGGCCCGCGATCGGTCCGTTCGGGCCGTCGACGGTGAGCCCGGACGGCTTGGCGCGGGACCCCAACAGGTCGGGGAGCAGGTCGGCCACCGTCCGGCGCTTAGCCTCGCGGTATTCGTCGGACGCGACGATCCGCGCGTAGAGGCCGAGCGACACGTTGTTGACAAAGACCTCGCCGTTCACCTCGCCAAGGTCGATTGTTGACTCTCGTGCTGGCCCGAACGCGTCGAGGGCACCAACGGGATCATCACGGTTGATCCCGAGATCGAGAGCTAGGTGATTGCGAGTGCCCGCCGGGACGCACACGAACGGCAACCCGCGGGCGGCGGCCACTGCCGCCACGGCAGCTTGTGAGCCGTCGCCACCGGCCATGCCCAACGCGTCCGCACCCCGAGCCACTGCGGCTTCGGCGAGCGCCGGCAGGTCGTCACCCGGCTCGAGCAGCACCGGCTCGATTCCACGACGATGCGCCTCGTCAGCCAGGTTCAGCCGGGCGACCTTACCGTCCCCTGATCTGGGGTTCATGAACACGACGCCGTGTCTTGTGGGCGGTACCGGCTGCCACCGCTTGACGAGGGCCTCGCGGACCTCCCAACGCAGCGCCAAGGTCCCTAGTGCCGACGCGACCAGGATGCCGACCAGCGCGGTCGCGACGGCTACGGCGCCGCGTCCCGCCGCCACCAGACTGGCGACCGCCGCAGCGACCAGGAGAACGGCGGCCGTGGCGGCCCAATAGCGGGACCGGCGATTGGTGGCGGAGATCCACAAGGCCGAGATTGCGAGCGCGCCGGCTGCAAGCGAGGCCAGCACGTAGGGCAGATCCCGAGCAGTGAACACGATCAGGACCGCCAGCGTGCCGGCGGAGACCAACAGGGCGCAGGCGGCTGCGACCCTCGAGCCGACCGGCGGAGCATCCGACGGCTCATCGGCGGCCCCCGTTCTTTTCGCCCTCCCCCGGATGGTCATATGTCCTGACCGATCAGCTTCGCGCCGTCCCCGCCCCCACGCACCGACGTGTCCTCGTCCAGCGTCACACCTGCGAGTGGGCTCACGCCAAACGGCTCGATCAGGCGGGCGATTCGTTCGGAGCGGTCATCGCCCACCTGATCGTCTCCCTTCTTCGGAGCTTGAGATCGCCCGGGGCGGCGACTCCGCCTCCTGTCATTTGCCAGCGTGGAGCTGGAAGGTCGGGGGAATTCTCGGTATCACTGACAACATCGTGATCGGAAGCGGCGATCCGATCCCGAGCGACATTGCCGAGCGCATCAACAAGGCGTTCGGTCGCAGCGCCCTCGTCGACGATTCCCTGATCAACGTCTCGGTCGACGGTCACACGGTCTATCTCGACGGGACTGTCGGTTCCTGGTACGCCATGCAAGATGCCGAATACGCAGCATGGTCGGCGCCAGGCGCGAACGAGGTGATCGATCGGATGGCAATCGTGCCCTTAGGGGTATTCCGGTTTCTCCTCCCCGGGATCCCCTCCATGTTCCGAGAGCCCAGCTTCGTCCACCCAATGCGGAGCTGGGCTTTCGGACTTGCCAATGCGGCGAGGGCAATCCGCCGCTCAGCGGAGCCTGCAGGGCAGACCTGGACAGCGCTGCCCAGGGCGCGCTCGGGCAGCGAGCGGCTGATATTTACGCGTAGCTTCGGCGAATCCGCGAGAAGGGTTCAGCTATCTGAGGGCGGTCGGAACGCTCCCGGTCACATTCCTGCGGCAGCGTACGTCAGCAGAATATGAACACGATGGACGTAACCGACTTCGATGCCGAGCGGCCTCGGCTGACTGCGATCGCCATCCGGATACTTGGGTCGAAGGCCGATGCGGACGACGTGCTGCAGGAGGCCTGGCTGCGGCTCTCCCGCACCGACGACGTCGACGACCTGCCCGCCTGGCTGACGACCGTCGTGACCCGGTTGTGCCTGGACCAGCTGCGCAAGCGACGGACCAGGTCGGAGGCCGAGGCTGAGGCGCCCACCGATGCCGCGCTCGTCGACCCGGAGGCCGACGCGCTGCTCGCCGAAAAGATGGGCGGGGCGGTGCAAATCGTCCTCGACGCCCTGGCGCCGGCCGAGAGAGCGGCGTTCGTGTTGCACGATGTCTTCGGTTATCCCTTCGACGAGATCAGCGCTGTCATGGGACGATCGCGTACCGCCGTACGCCAGCTGGCAAGCCGGGCCCGGCGCAAGGTGCAGGGCACGCCGGAGCCCGCGGCGTCACAGGCCGCGCGCGCCGAGAGCCAAAGAGTCGTCGACGCGTTCCTCACCGCAGCCCGCGGCGGGGAGCTCGCGACCCTGTTGTCGCTGCTCGCGCCTGGCGCCGTCATGCGTGCCGACCTGGTCGGGCAGAAAATGGGCACGGATCCGGTGTACGACGGCGCTGCCGCCGTGGCCGCCCGTTTCAACGGCGCCCGGGGAGCTGCACCTGTCACCATCGACGGCGAGCTCGGCGCCGCCTGGATCCACGCCGGGGCGGTCAAGGTGGCTTTCGTGTTCCACGTCGAGGCGGGCCTGGTGCGCGAGATCGAGCTGATCGCTGACCCAGACGTGCTGGCCACCATGGACGTCCAACGCAACGAAAGGAAGCAAAGGTTATGAAGACTATGACGTGTCAGCAATTGGGAGGCGCGTGCGATTTTTCCCACCATGGCATGACCGCTGACGAGGTTATAAAAGCGCAAGATCGACATCTCAAGGAAATGGTCGCGAAGGGTGATCCAACGCACGAAAGTGCCTTGAAGGAGATGAAGGGTCGATGGAAGAATCCCATCTCAGGAATGGGTTGGTACAGAAAGGCAAAGCGTGATTTTGCAGGCCTTCCCGAAGACTGATCGTTACCGGGCGTTTCGGGGTCGAGATCAGGCGCCACACGAGGCCGCGACGATCTGCTGAGCGCACTCGTCTCTGCAGAACAGACGGAGCGAAACTTGGGCCGGGTCTGAGCAGACTCCGGATCACGGTCGCAGCGCATTTGCCGAGCTCACGCCCGAAGGCCGGGCGGCCTTCCGCCGGACCGCTCCGATGTACATCGCCAGCATCAGACGACACCTTGGTGGACGGGTCGAGCCGCCAAGGCCGCAGCGCTACGTCGGATCCTCGACTAGGGGCTCGAGATGCCGTGACGGCTCCCTGCGTGGACCAGAGTCGCCGGGTTCGAGGCTTCGTGACGTGAGGCGCCAAGAGACCTCGCCGAGCGTCATCCGCCGACCGGTTGGGGCGAGGCCTCGCCACGCACCTTGCTGGGTGCCGGTGCAGCGAAGGCGGGCCAGGACCGTGGCTCCGTCGATGACAGGCTCGGTGATCTCTTGGCGCCAGTCGGGGAACGCAGCGCGAAACTCGCTCGTGCCCGCACCGAAGTCGCCCAGGCTCCCGATCAGGCTGACGGAGCCGAGGTAAGAGAGGTCACCGGGCGCCACAAGAGGAACCACCCACGCCACAACGAGCGATGGGCGCATTCAGTCCACAGCGCCCTTCGTCTCGATCAACCGCAAGCATCTGGACGCTCGATCAGAGACCAGACCGACCAGTCGGCTGGGTAGCGGTCGATCCAGCTCTCGGATTTCTGGAACCTCGGCAGCGTCGGCAAATGCCCCCGGCGCGAGGGAGGCCAGCTCCCGCACGCGAGCGACAAGCGCGCCGGCGTCGACGCCAAGGTCCAGGGCGGCATCTGGCCATATGTTTCGATAGGGAAAGACTCGGTAGTCGCCACCGATCTTCATCGCTGACCGAAGCTTCTTCTCGTGCGTGCCATATGGAAGCGCCGAGGAAACGTCGTAGAGGGGAGCCAGGCGCACCTGGTTGTCGGCGAGCAGGAGCGAGTAGTTCTTGGCATGGGCATCGGTGCCCGCTATGAGCCAGTTCCAGATCAGGGCGTCGGCGAACCGTCCCACGGCGTCGTCGGCGACCTGCGGCGGCATCGCCCGACGCAGGAGTTTGGCGATGTCCGCGGGTCCCGGCCCACCCTCATTCTGGTACTTGCGAGATGGTGGTATCCCGAGCGCTTGGCAGAGGTCCTCTTGATGAACCCGAACGATCTGGCCTCCTTTTGCGATGCGGTCATACCGATAGACGATCACGGCCGACTCGGCGCCGAAGTGGGCGACGTTTGAGCGAACAGCAACGAGCCCCGCGCGCCGGGCGGCGTCTAGGCAGAGATGCTCGTTCAGATCGTGATCGTCGAATCCGGCAACCGCAGGCTTGAGGATGTGGGTTGTCGGGGTGGAGCCGGATGGCACTCCCCAGCGCCCATCCCGGAACAGCAGCGCGGTCTTCGCCTGGGCTCCTGCGAGGCTGAACTGGCCAGTGAATGATTCGCCGAGCCACGCGGTCGAATCTTCCCGAAGTTCCCGAATCCGCTGCGCAACGTCGTCTTCGCTGAGCCATGTGACACCACTGGGGCAAGCCAGGACGCGGTCGATCTCCCCCGGTGGAGCAAACTGCACCGCTCCAGCGCAGTCCTCGCCGATCGGAGTGCCGAAAAGGGAGAAGGGCGACGACGACACATGAAAGTGCCGGGCCCACCTGGCCACGACGGCGTCGTTGTCGGGGAGAAGCCCCCACAGCCACGGACCGATGACGTGGTCGGGATGCGATCGAACCTGGACTGGCATTGCCAGAGAGAGCGGGGTTGCGTTGAGCCGGTGTCGGTACTCGTCGCTGTAGTCGAAGCGGAGCTTGCCTCCCTGGAGGCGGACGAGGGTTCCGACGAGCGCCCCGTCCAGTAGAACCACTAAAGAGTCAGGCATCAGCGGCGGTACTCCTCCAACAAGGAGTCCAGATTGACCGACCGGTTTGAAGAGGTGTCGGCACTGCTCCCCTGCTCAACAGCGTCGAGACCGAGACCGAGCGCGTCGAGGACGCGGATTACAAGGCCAAACTCGACACTTGTCTTACCGCCCTCGAAAGCGTTGATCCACTCGCGAGAAACGCCGGCTTTGGCAGCTAGCTCTGCTTGGCTGAGACCCAGGTCTTGCCGTCGACCTCGGGCCGTTGCTGCAAGATCGCGCATGGAGTTGATCTGCATACAGGCACCTTTACCTAGGTACGTCCTCAGGGAGCGAAGAGTGGACGTTCGTTCACTATCATAGTATATGTACGATCGTCCATATTCACCCGATGTGATCGTACGTCCACAAGTTCCGATCCCACCAGGCGGGTTACCGACGTGGCTACGATCTCCGCTGTCAGTCGACAGCGAGTGGCGCCGTGATCCCGAGGTCGTAAACGAGCGCATCGCCGGCGACGCGTACGCCCTTGGTTGGCGCGTGGAGAGTGAGCCGACCATCGTGCATAAGGTGGACCACCTCGATGCCTCGTACGAGCAGGAGGTAGTCGGCCAGAAGACGCCGGTGACAGCGCCACCACACCGACTCGCTGCACATCACCGCAACCAACTCACGATCGGTGAGCGTCAGGAGTTCCTCGACGCCTGTCAGGAAGGCAGGCGTCTCCATGTAGTCGGCATAGCCTCGGAATGCATCGTGGCGCAGCGCGACATGCTTGGAATGAGCCGCAGGTCGGCGCCGCCCGCCCAAGTCGCGGATCCAGGCGTAGCCAACTCCCGCGGCTGGCACCCACCGTTCCATCTCTTCCCGTCCGAACTGTGGGTTGCGGCGGCTGCCGGGAAACAACCGCACGTCAACTACTTGACCGATATGCGCATCGTCGAGCAATGCGGCGAATGTCTCGGCGGGGAGCGTGCCGTGCCCAACGGTCCGCACCGTCATCTAGACCCTGCCCATTGGCCTGCCATCATGTCCGATATCCGATCCGCCCGAGCAAGCTGAATTGAAGCGGTTCATCCGCATCGTCGCGTGGACATCATCGGTGCAGGCGTTTCAGGCTCTATCGCCAAGTTTGTGCTGCTCGGCCGAGGGTCTCACTCACCTCGGTTCTTAGCAGCGTGGCCAGGGACGCCGCCGTGACCTCGCCGGACCCGAGAGGATCGGTTGCGTGAAAGCAATCCCAAAGGCGGACCAGTCCGTTCTCACCGTCGGCGTCGAACATCTTTGCCGCGAGTCGCTGCCATCGGTACTGGTACCAGACGTAGTTCAGCGGGCTCATCGGATGATCATCACCCCTGTAGTGGGCTTCGAGCTCCTCCAGCGTGCTGTATCCCTCGGCGCGCATCCGAGCGGCGAGGCGCCGACTCTGCGCTCCTACGGTGGAGAGCACCTCAAGCGCGTTCAGACTTTCCGGCTGCCTCGTTGCGACGAACGCATGAAGGGCCAGGTTGGCGAAGATCTCGCCCAACCAGAAGGTCGGCAACCTGAGATCTCCGAGCATTTCGAAGGCGTGGCCGAGCTCATGGATCGTAACGAGGTCAAAAAACGGTTGCAGATCCAAGCCATCTGCTCCGTCGGGGTATGTCGCGAGCAATCTGGTATAACCGCGCGGCGACGTGTCGCGAATGTCCTGTGCCATTGCGATCCAGAAAGCTCCGCCTCCCGCGGGCATCACCACGATGCCGGGACGGATCTGACCGCCTTCATCGTTAAAGAATGGCAGCCCGTATGGCTGCCTGCTCTCCCAGTCCGTCTCGTCGGCCACGATGACGGCGATGTCGGGCTCGACTCCTGAAAACAGGCGACTGAAGTAGACGTAGGCGTCCGCAGCGACATCGGCAGCGGCACGCGCACGAACCAGTGAGCCATCGCTGTAACGTACGTCAAACGGATAGCCGCCCAGATGAGCGAGCCCTGATCCCAATGCCATCCGTGAAACCTAGCTAGCCGCTCCTCGTCGTCCAGCGCGAGCACTTCTCGGTCATAGCTGCTACGCCGCTTTTCGGTCAGCACGAAAATGCCCATCCTTCGTTTCGACGGCGAACACACGGGTGGCCTCGTCAGCGGATAACCACGTCTGCTTGCGGTCCGAATCGAAGAGCTCGGGTAACGATGGCGAACCCGTCACCATTGGCTCCCTTGGCGCTGGTAACCAGGACCGGGGTCATAGGACTACGAACTCGACTCCGGAGGTTTGATCGCCCCACGTCTGGTGTCTAGCGCTCGCGACAGCTGGTTGCGCGAGGTGAGGTCCAATTTCGCGAAGACCTTTTTCAAATGATATTGAACGGTGCGTGCACTGATGAACAGGCGGGTGCCGATCTCGGGGTTGGACAGCCCCTCGCTGGCCAACCGGGCGACCTTGGCCTCCTGGGCGGTCAGCTCATTGAGGATCGCAAGGTTGCGCTTCCGAACCGTCTCCCCGGTGGCACGGAGTTCGCTCGCTGCTCGCGCCACAAAGGCGTCCATCCCCATTTCGGCAAACATGTTGTGAGCCGTGCGAAGTCGGCTCCGCGCCTCGGCGCGCCGCTTCTCGCGTCGCAGCCATTCGCCGTAGAGGAGATGTGCACGGGCGAGCTCACCGCGGATTTTCGTCTGGTCAAGCCGGTCGATCGTCTCCCGGTAAGCGGCTTCTGCATCGGCGCCAACGCTGAGCAATGCATGACTTCTGGCTTCAATGCCCAAGGCCCAATCCGACCCGGCCGCCTGCGTTGTGACGGCCAGATCCCGAAAGGCGCCATTGGCAAGCACGGATTGCCCACTGCGAGTCGCTCCCTCGACGAGTTCGACGAGCACACCCCAGGGCTCTACGCCCATCGCGGCTGGGTAGCCTCGCGCGATCTCAGCCGATCTGGCAGCCTCCTCGTACCGGCGGAGGCTGTTGCCGAGCATCGCCTCGGCGAAACCAGTGATGATGAGCCCGAACCCTTCGGGGCGACGGAGCGCTTCTGCAGTGGTTGCTTGCACTAAGGCGAGCACTTCGGACTCGCGGCCTTGCCAGGCGGCAAGCAACAATGCGCCATAGGGGGCGGATGGGATGCCGGTCGACTCCGTAACGGCATTTACCGCTTCGAGCATGACGGCCGCGGCTGGTAGGTCGCCCATGAGAACGTGAGCCCCCAGTACGCGTCGCCAGCGCCAAAGGAAGCGTTGCCAGCGCGCCTGAGTCCCGGGCCATGTCGACGTGGTGGATCGTGTCCAAGGTCTGCTCATCCCAGAGATTGCCTGCAACGATGTGAGCGAGCCAAAGCCAACGCAGCTGTTCGGGGAGGATTTCGCGTTGGTTGAACGCTCTCACAGCCCGTCTCAGTAGGGGCATCGCCGCCGTATACCCATCCGTGAACCGCACGGCCAAACCGTGGAGGAGGAGGTCGGCCGGAAGCTGATCTTGCGGCATCTGTACCGCTCGCGCCGCTCGAGCGGCTTCCGTTAGGCCATCCCCTACAGCGAGGTGGCCGGCGAACATCGCTGCCATCAGGGCGTCTAAGTACGTCTCACACGCCAGTCGAGGGTTGACAGGCTCCAGCCGCCTCGCCGCGTTGAGGAGCAGCCAGACTGAGTCGCCGCCGCGCGTCACGGTGAAAGAGACCTGGGCGCGGAGTAAGTCAACCCCCGCTCGTTGATCCGGGTCGTACGGGCCAGCTTCCGCGAGATTAAGTAGGGCGATTGCCCGGTCAGGTGCACCGGCGTGGAGCGAGGCTTGGGCGGCGGCCAGTGCCCGCCCCGACCGTTGTGCGGGATCGGGCGTAAGCGTCGCGGCCCGATCGAGGAAAGCGGCTCCGGCGGCCAGGCCTGCGCGGGCCTGCGCCCGGCCGGCCGAGCGCTCGAGCTCAGAGGCGACGCTCTCGTCGGGCCCGGGGGCAGCGTGGCCGAGGTGCCACGCGCGGTGGTCGGGGTCGGTCTCCGGATCGGTGGCCTCGGCCAGGGCGCCATGCACCTGTTGTCGCTCCTGGACCGACGCGGCGCGGTAGACGGCCGAGCGCACCAGCGGGTGTCGGAACCGTACCCGGGCGCCGATCTCGGCCAGGCCCGCATCGGCGGCCGGCCGCGCCGCGTTGGCGCCGATCCCCAATAGTGCGGCGGCCCGCCACACCAGTACTGGGTCACTGAGATGTTCGGCCGCGGCCACCAGCAGTAGGCGCCGGGCCTCGGGCGGCAACGCGACGGCCCGACGCCGGAAGCTCTCCTCGACGCTGCCCGGTAGTGCCGACGCCCCCGGCATTCCGAACCCGCCCGCCAGCTCCGCTGCTGTCAGGCTTCGTGGAAGCTCTAGCAGCGCCAGCGGGTTGCCGCCCGCCTCTGCGACGATCCGATCGCGTACCCGCTCGTCAACCTGCCCAGTCAGCACCGAGCCCAGCAACACCTGGGCGTCGTCGTCCGCCAGGCCCCCGACCGCCAGATTCGCCAGCCCCGTCAGCTCAGCACTCGGGGTACGGGCCCCAAACACCAACCCGACGGACTCCGTCCCCAAGCGGCGCGATACGAATGCCAACACCTGCGCCGAGGCCTGGTCCAGCCACTGTTCGTCGTCGATCAGGCACACGAGTGGCCGTTCCGCCGCCACCTCTGCCAGCAGGCTCAGCACGGCCAGGCCCACCAAGAACCGGTCCGGCACCGGGCCAGCCTCCATCCCGAACGTGACATTCAGCGCATTGCGTTGGGCCGCTGGGACCGTGTCGAGGTGGTCCAGCAGCGGTACGCACAATTGGTGCAAGGCTGCGAACCCGAACTCCATCTCGGACTGCACCCCCGCCACGCTGACCACACGGCAGCCGGACGCCCGTCCCGCCACGTACTCGAGCAGCGCTGTCTTGCCCATACCGGCCTCGCCGTGCAAGACCAGTGCCCGGCTGACGCCCCCGCGGACATCGTCGAGGAGCCGGTCCAGTACACCCCGCTCCGCGTCGCGGCCGATGAGGTCGGCTGCGTGCCGGCGGATCGGGGAGGGCGTTGGCTGCTGCACCCCGCCAACGCTAGATCGCAACTGGCGGTTCCATCGGGTGGCCCGCCCAAGGACATCTCGACTTCGTGCTCCAGATGGGTCGTCTCGACTCGCGCTCGTCTCGCCAACCCGCTCACGATGTCCCGGACAACCATCTCGTTTCGTCGCCAGGGGGATAGACACCGCAAAAGGGTCGCTGTCAGCCATTCTCGGCCACACACGGTGCAACTAGCCAGTCGGACTGTGCAGCTGGCGGATTCGACAACGGGTCGAAGGCGCCACGATTAATCCATGCCTGCCGGGAAGCCCTAGAGGCAGCCCGATCGTAAGACTCCCGGCCCAACCGACAGAAAGGGCATCAAATGCCGAACGAAGCGCAAAGCGGCCATCTATATGTCCAGACCAGCGCTATCCACAACGCTGTCATCCACTTTCTGCGGGCAAGCGATGGAACCATTACCGAAGCTGATCGGGTGCTAACGGGAGGTGCTGGCTCCGGGCCATTCAACTACCGTGCGACTCCGCCCGGTCTCATAGTTGAGGGCGCACGCAGCGTTCTCATGACGCCCGATACACGTTTGCTATTTGCAATCAATGGCGGGGATAACTCGGTTTCCAGCTTCGCAGTCGCTGAAGACGGAGCATTGACGCTCTTAGACGTCAAGCGCACGGGAAACCTCGTTACGGGGAAAAGCGGGACAGCAAAATCTTTGGAGTACGCGCCGTCGTCTAGGACGCTTTATGTGTTGCACACCTTTGGACCTGAACAAATCCGCTTATTTTCTGTCGACTCGGATGGATACCTAAGACTTCGTGCTGAGCGGCACTCAGCTGTGCCCGTCGACAAGCCGGGTCGCGTCACGACGATGCTGACCGTCTCACCGGACGAGAAGTTTCTCCTCGTCGGTTGCTCGATGGACGAACTCCCCGCAACGAACCCGGATGGCAGCCCCATTCTTTGGGTAACGAGAAACGGCCAGCCGCATGTCATCGCCGCCAATGCGCCCGATCCTGACGGCTTGGCCGTCTTCACAATCGACGACGCCGGCGCGTTGGGCGGACCTACGTTCCACGACGCGGGAGCGAGTTCGCCGTGGTGTCCGATCTTCTTGCATGACCGTCCCGACATGTTTGTCATTGGATACGCCACCGCGGACGGTCTGTCTCTTGCAACACTTGGCCCTTCAGGCGAAGTTGCTACAGGTCCGATCGTGCGCGCCGACACCAGTATTGGCAGGCCATCGGAACTGTGCTGGATGGCGATAACTCCGGACGATTCGCTTTTGTTCGCAACGATGACCGGTTACGGCTACGTCACGAGTTGGCGCCTCGAAGGGAACATCCTCTCAGTTGCTAAAGACCCGGCGTGTGAAAAGCCGGCCGGCGACGGGACGTTCAGAGGAGTCGGTGGGATTGTCGGATCGAGTCCTAACGACATGTGGATGTCGCCGGACGGTGCTTTCCTCTATCAGATGTATCCGAACGCCTCGAAACTTATCGGCTACGCGATTCAACCCGACGGTTGGCTTGAGGAAATTACGAGCGTGGCCATCCCGTACAACACACCGCAAGGCATTACCGGATTCTGAGCCGGTCCGCAAACGCAGGTGACCTGGGCCGCCCCAACCACGGCACAGGGATTGTGCGCAGATCGCCAAGCAATGATTTGCCCCAACTGCGTTGAGAAAGGAGACGACAAATGGCCAATAGCCCGTCGGTGATCGTCAGAACTGCGTTTGAAGATTGGATGAACGGAACCGGCAATGTAGGCCGAATTTTCGCACCCAACATGACTTGGGAGGTATACGGCAGATCTGCCGCGTCCGGGCTCTACGAAAGCGCTGCGGACTTTGCCACGAGGGTACTTGGACCTCTGAACAGTCGCTTCATTGAATCGGACCCGATGCGGCCCACCAAGATTCGGGCTGTCTACGCCGACGGCCCGACTGTGATTGTCATATGGGACGGCGGCGGAACGACAGTTACGGGGACTCACTATGAGAACACCTACGCCTGGATTTTCACTTTAGTTCAAGGGCTAGTCGTTGAGGCATCCGCCTTCTACGACGCCATCGCATTCGATGAAATGTGGGCCATTACACCAAAGGAGTAGCGAGGCAGCTCATGTCGGCTGGCGGTGGACATCGCCATGGGGCATGCCGCTGCCCGAGGGAAAGAGAGGAAGCACAAGATGACTGAGTCCGGAACGACCGTCAAAATTCTCGATTGCGGAGCCATGAGCTGCGACCTCACGTGGCTCGTGCTCGAACCGGGCCGCACCATCCGGTCTCGGGCGCAAAGGGAGCTTCCAGCTGAGTGGTACCGCGCTTCGACCCACTGCGTGCTGGTGGAGACGCCTGAGGGTCGCTTGTTGTGGGACACGAGCTGCCCACGCGACTGGGAGACCCGATGGAAGCCCATGGGCCTGCAAGATTTCTTCCCCTACGACCAGGTCGGCGAGGACGAATACTTCGACGCCCGCCTTCACGAGCAGGGGCTGGAACTGAGCGACATCGACTACGTAGTGCTGTCCCACCTCCACTTCGACCATGCCGGCAACGCTCGACTGTTCGGCGGTACCGACGCCAAGATGGTCTGTTCAAAGAAGGAACACGATTTCGCCTTCGGCTTCGACGGAGTGTTCACCGGTGGTCACCTGAAGAGCGACTACGACAAGTTGAGGTGGGAAACCGTTGACGGCGATACCGAGCTTCTTCCCGGTGTCACCCTGATACAAGTGCCCGGCCACACCCCCGGCACGATGGCGATGCGCGTCGACCTTCCCGAGACAGGGACCATGATCTTCACTTCCGACGCGGTGTTCATGGGCGACACCTACGGGCCACCGACCATCCCGGGATTCCTGATCAACGACTTGACCGCCTGGTACCCGTCGGTCGAGAAGATCCGAAAGCTGGCGGAGAAGACGAACGCCACGTTGGTGTTCGGTCACGACTCGATTCAGATGAGCAAGCTACGGGTCGCTCCCGAATCCTATGTCTGATCAAGCCTCAGTAGTGGCGAGGCCGTCGAGCGGGAGGAGGTAGGAAAATGCCCATCTACGAGTACCGCTGCGATTGCGGCGGAACGGCCGAAGTGCTGGCCGCTCTCGGTGCGCCCGCACCGCTATGTCCAGCCTGCGGAGCCGAAACTCGCAAGTTGGTATCGGGGTTCGCCGTGGGCGGACGGGCCAACGCCGGCCTGTCGCAGTCCCGGATGCCCCAGACCTGGAAGGGCACCTACGGCGGCAACCCCGAGTACATCACAAGCCTCGAGCGACAGTGGGATCGGCGCCGCCGTCTCGAGGACCACTACCCCGAGCTGGGAGGCGATGGCCGACCGATCCTGGCCCACGAGGGTCATTACTCGGTCGTCCCTTTGCGCGCCGGCGACCCGAACGGCCATATGAGCGGAGAACGGCATCGTTGAGCTTCCGGATCTCAGTGTCCGGCGCTTTGCAGCGGAAGTCGAATTCGAAATGTCCCATACAGAAAGGAAAATAGGCACTATGACCAGTCCCAGCTACTTCGACCGCTACGAGAACCTGGCGTTCTCCCGCGACGACAATGGCGTGTTAACCATGCGGTTCCACACCAACGGCGGACCGATCATCTTCACCGGCCAAACCCATGAAGACCTGCCCTTCGCCCTGGAGGAGATCGCCGCCGACGAGCACAACCGAGCGATGATCCTTACCGGCACGGACGACGTGTTCATGGACCAGATTGACGGACCGAGCTTGGGTGACATGACGAAGCCCGTTCAGTTCGAGAGGACCCGCTCCCAAGGAATCAAGATTCTCGAACGGTTCCCGTCACTGCCGTTCCCAGTCGTCGGCGTGGCCAACGGACCCGCCACTGTGCATTCCGAGTACCTCCTCCTGACCGACATCCACATCGCGTCGGAGCGAGCCACCTACGGCGACCTGCCGCACCCAACTTTCGGGATCGCGGCCGGAGACGGTCTCCAGGTCGTTTGGGAAGAGGTCGCCGGTATGGCGCGGACCAAGTGGCTGCTCTGGAGCGGCGAGAACATCGACGCTGCTACCGCCATGGAGTGGGGTGTTGTCGTGGAGGTCCTGCCTCATGACGAGGCCCTCGCCCGGGGTGTCGAGATTGCCACCAAGCTCGCCGCCAAGCCGCCACTGTACCGCCGGTATCAGAAGCAGACCCTCAACCAGCGGCTTGTCCGCCGCATCGCCGAAGGAGTGCCTTACGGTATGGCTCTCGAAGGTCTGACTGCCGCCGACCTCGCGTATCAGGGATGAGGGTTGGAGTAAGCCCCTGAAGGTCGCCCGACCGGACATGGAATAGGTGTCGTGATCAGCCAAAACGTTGTAATTTTGGCAACGAGTGGGCGCTGAGAGACTCGAACTCCCGGCCTGCTCGTTGTAAGCGAGCTGCTCTAACCACCTGAGCTAAGCGCCCCGTCGCCAGGCGGAGCGACCGACCGCGGCGGCGCGGCCGCGGGCACCCGCCGGCGGCGACGTATCTTCCCACGGCGCCGGGACCAAGGCGGCGTGCGAGGAAGTTGGCACTCCGGCAGGCGGTTTGACGAGCCTTCGCCGGCGAACCGAGTCCGACCGAAGCTCGGTCTCAGCTCGTGGACAGGTCGCTCGCCGGGACGATCGCCGAGACAAAGATGGTGGGCCCTCCACAAGCGGTGAACGTCTCTTTGATCGAAAGGGCCGACGAGGTCCCGGGCAGCTTCACCTGCATCGAATCGACGACCGGACACGTCTGCTCCCCGTTGGAAGGGACATCACTCGACTGCACCATGAACCCGACTCCGGCCACGCTGCCCGGCGACACCGTCAACCGCGCAGGTGCGACCCCGAACGCCGGTGCCTGTCCGGTCGTTCGAACCGTGGTGGGAAGTGTCGCTGGTTGGGCGCCCTTCAGTCCTCCGATGAGCGAGATCCCAGGCCGACCGTCTAGGGAACACGGCGTCTTCGACGTGTTGACCACGCCGACAGGGCTGAAGATCGAGCCGGCGGCGCCACCTCCTTCCAGCGCCTTGAGCGTCACCTGGTTCGCCGTGCAGGGAGAAGGAGGACCCGGCACGGTCGCGGTCGTGGTCGTGGAGGAGGTGCTCGTCGTCGACGTCGTGGCGGCAAGCGTTGTAGACGTCGTGGTCGTCGTGGGGATCGTCGTCGTGGTTGGGCTCGCAGCACGAGAGCAGGCTCCGACGACCGCAGCCAGGCCGACGATCATCATGAGCCGGCTCGCAATCGCGGATCTCGAACGGCGCATGGGCCTCCTGGCTGTGGCAACGGGCTCGCAAGCTCGGGCAACGTGAGCGGTCTCCCAAGGCGATGCCGACGACCAAGTATGACTGGCACCGGGCTGCGATTGGCGTCAATTCCCCGACGCCTCCCGAAGCCGCGCTCCCCGGCGAAGCTTAGGGAAACAGTCCCCTCACCTCGACGGCCTCGCCAACCCTCTCGAGTGCGACCGCCACGGCGCCGCGCCGCAGCGACACCTTCAGCTCTCGCGACCGGTGCCAGACGGCGTCGAAGCCGGTCGACATGACGCGCCGGAGCCGCTCGGCAACGAGCTCCTCCTCCCACGCGAAGCCCTGACGGCTCTGCGCCCACTCGAAATAGGAGGCCGTGACTCCGCCGGCGTTAGCGAGGATGTCAGGTACGACGACGATGTTGCGCCGTTCCAAGATCGCGTCGGCCTCCGGAAGCGTCGGCCCGTTCGCGGCTTCGACGATCAGCTGCGCACCGAGCTTCTCGGCCACTTCTGCGGTGATGACCCCCTCGAGCGCAGCCGGAATGGCGAGCTCGCACTCGATCTCCCAGATCCGATCGGGCTCGAGGGGATCCGCGAGCTCGAACCCCGCGACGGTGCCGGTCCGAGCGACGTGGCGGGCCAGTGCGGCAGCGTCGAGGCCGGCCGGGTTGTAAACACCTCCGCCGACGTCGGTCACAGCGACAACGCGCATACCGGCCGAGGACAACAGGTACACGAGCGGTCCTCCGACCTTCCCGTGGCCCTGGATCACGGCCCGCGCCCCTGTCATCGGCAGGCCGAGCTCGTGGAAGATGGCGCGTGTGCAGATGAGCACGCCCTGGGAGGTGGCACCGACGTGGCCCCGGCTGCCACCGATCGAGAGCGGCTTGCCCGTCACGACGCCCGCGACAACCTCACCACTCACCATCGAGATCGTGTCCATCAGCCAGGCCATCACATTGGCGTCGGTGTTCACATCCGGTGCCGGAATGTCCCGGTCGGGACCGAGCATCGAGGCGATGCCCATCGCGTAGCGGCGCGTGAGGCGTTCCAGCTCGCTCGTCGAGAGCAACCGCGGGTCGACCCGGACACCGCCCTTGGCCCCGCCGAAGGGCACGTCGACGACGGCGCACTTGAGCGTCATATCGGCGGCGAGCGCCATGATCTCGTGCGCCGTCACCGCCTGGTGGAAGCGGATGCCCCCCTTACCCGGACCTCGAGCGGTGTCGTGGTGGACGCGCCAACCGCGGAACACCTCGATCCTCCCGTTGTCCCGGCGGATCGGGACCGCCACCTCGAGCACGCGCTCGGGCAGCGAGAGGATGCGCAAAGTGTCCGGATCGAGGCCGATCAACGCTGCGCCGTCCTCGATGCGCTCGAGGATCGCCAGCCACGGGTCGGATCCAGACATCGTTCGGCCTCCAGGATGGTCCTTTTGCCTCAAACTAATGCCGGAAACCCGGCGCCGCGGCGAATGGCAAGCCGCTGTAGTGTGCGGGCGCGCGACGCCGGAGGCGAGATCGATGCCAACCATCACCGAGGAGGCCTTCGCCGTCGAGGCGAACGAGTTCCTCGGGGCGAACGCGGAGCCCCGGCCCTCCGAAAGACTCCTCTTCGGCGAAGGCTCGGACGAGGTCGCTCTGTTTCAAGAGCGTTCGTTCGAATGCGAGCTCGAGGAGGTCGCGGCAGCCAAAGACTGGGCTCAGAAGGTTTTCGACGCCGGCTTCGGCTGGATAACGGGCCCGGCCGCATACGGAGGGCGCGAGCTGCCCCTCTCATATCAGCGGCTCTACTGGTCCATCGAGGCCGGTTATCAGACGGCCCCTCAAACTTGCCGCGGCATCGGGCTCGGGATGGTGGCGCCGACCATCCTTGCGCACGCGACCCCGACAGCAAAGGAGCGCTACCTGCGTTCCCTCTGGCGAGGCGACATCATCGCCTGCCAGCTGTTCAGCGAACCGGCTGCGGGCAGCGACCTCGCCAGTCTCAGTACCCGGGCGACCCGTGACGGCGACGAGTGGATTCTGAACGGCCAGAAGGTCTGGACCTCCGGTGCCCAGTATTCCGAGATCGGGGAGATCCTCTGCCGGACCGACCCCGACCTGCCCAAGCACAAGGGGCTGACCGCGTTCATCGTCGACATGCGTGCTCGCGGCGTCGAGGTCCGGCCGCTGCGCCAGATCACCGGCGGCGCCTCCTTCAACGAGGTCTTCTTCACCGACGTCCGAGTCCCGGGCGACCAAGTGCTCGGGGACGTGAACGGCGGCTGGTCAGTCGCGCTCACCACTCTCATGAACGAGCGCGCCAGCATCGGCCTCGGAGGAGGAGGCGTCGGGATCGGCGCCGGGTCTATGCACCGCCTGATCGATCTGGCCAAGCATCTCGGCAGGAACGAGGCCCCGATAGTTCGCCAGAAGATCGCGGACACCTGGATCAAGCTGCAGGTCGCCAGGTACACCAACGACCGTGCGCTGGCCAAGATCCAAGTAGGCGAGCTTCCGGGCGCGGAGCTCTCGATCGCGAAGCTCTCCCTGACCGAGAATCTCCGCCGCGTCGCCGATCTCGTCTCAGTGATCCTCGGTGAGCGTCTCGTCGTCGACACCGGGGAATGGGGGACCTACAGCTGGAGCGCGTTCGTCCTCGGGGTTCCGGGAATCCGGATCGCCGGCGGAACCGACGAAGTGATGCGCACCATCATCGGCGAGCGAGTACTCGGCCTGCCGAGGGAGCCGTCCGCTCGCTAGCCGGCGAACTGGCTAACCCTCCAGCTCGGCGTCCTCGAGCTCAGGGTCCTCGAGCTCAGGATCCTCTAACTCGGCGGTCTCGAGCTCGGCCAGGTCCTCCGAGACGAGGAGGTGCCACGATCTGCGGTGCTCCTCACACGGCCCAACCTCCAGCAGTGCCGCCCGGTGCTCAGGCGCCGCATACCCTTTGTTCGAGTGCCACCCGTACCAGGGGTACGAATCCGCGAGCTCGACCATGAGACGATCCCGCGCCACCTTGGCGATCACGCTCGCGGCCGCGACCGACGCGCACGTGAGGTCTGCCTTCACCTTGAGCGTGACCTGCTCGGGCTCGATCGCCGTCGGCGACGTCGGCGCGGGCTCGGGACGAGTAAACCAGTCGTAGTTCCCGTCGAGCAGGACGGCGTCGGGACGTACCGCGAGCGAGGCAACCGCGCGCTCGCCCGCCAGGCGGAGCGCCCGCAGGATCCCGATCTCGTCGATCTCGGCCGCGCTCGCATGCCCGATGGCCCAGCAGCACGACCAGGAGTTGATCCTCGGCACCAGCGACTCGCGCGCCGCGGGCGGGAGGAGCTTGCTGTCGCGAAGGCCCGTTGGTGGGCGCCGCGTGCCGGCGTCGACGACGACCATCCCGACCGAGACCGGTCCACCGAGCGACCCTCTGCCGACTTCGTCGCACCCGGCGACGGCAACCCGGTCGGTCACGAGCAGGTCACGCTCGACTTTGAGGTTGGGAGCGCGGGCACCGATCCCCGAAGCTCGTCGTCGGACGGGCGCCCTGCGCACGTACACGACCGTAGCTCTCTGAGTTACGCCGGCGCGAGCTCCTGACCGCTGCACAGCATCACTTGCTAAATGTCAGTTATGCTTGCGTACATGATAAACTCACCTATTCATCGCGCTCGCGGCCGGCGCCGCGGTGGCCGTGCTCGCGCTGGCCTTCTCCAGCTCGGCGGCAGAGGCGGCCAGGTCGCAACCTGCAGCGGCCACAAGGGATCAACCTGCGCCAAGGGCGCTGGCATCGATCACGTCGGCGAAGTCGACGCAGCATGGAACTGCCAGCGTCGCCTACGCCGGCTCTCTGGAGCTGTTCGCCGCGACGGATCTCGGCCCCAAGTTCACGGCCGCGACCGGTGACGCCTTCCAGGGCCACGCGGCGGGCTCGTCGACTCTCGCCTCGGAGATCCTCTCCCAGGAGATCTCGCCCGGGGTCTTCATGTCGGTCGGCAAGAAGAACATCAAGCGGCTCTGGCCGGCGAAGAGGGCGAAGTTCGTCATCCAGCTCGCAACCGACCCGCTCGTGGTGGCGTACAACCCGAAAAGCAAGTTCGCCTCGAAGTTTGCTGCCATCGCGCATCACAAGGCCTCGCTCGCGTCGCTGTTCAAGCTGATGAGCTCACCGGGGATCCGTATCGGGCGCACAGACCCGAACGCCGACCCCCAAGGTGTCTACTTCATCTTGATGATGGAGCTCGCCAAGTCGACGCTCCACCTGTCGTACGACCCCGCAGCCACGGTGCTCGGTGTCACCAAGTCCACCCCGTTCGGATTGCCGGCGCAGATGGTCGACGAGACCGCGCTTGTCACTGACCTCCAGGCAGGCGAATTCGACGCCTCGAGCGCCTATCTGACCCAGGCCGTCCAGTACCACTTGCACTACATCGCGCTGCCGCCGAGCTTGAACTTCGCAGTCTCCTCCGAGTCCAAGCACTACGGGACCGTCAGCATCACGCTCACCGGAGGAACCGTCGACCAGGGTGACCTGATCACGTTGAACATCACCCTCGTGCTGCCGGCGAGCGCGAAGACAGCTCCTTCGGCGGCCAACCAGGCCGCAGACAACGCCTTTGCCGCCTGGGTACTTTCGCCGGGCGGGCGGGCCGAACTCAAGAAGGGCGGCTACCCCCTCACCCGTCCGGTCTACACCGGTGCGACGAGCGCGGACACCGCGGCGAAGACCTTGCCGGCGAACGTGCTGAGCGAGTTCCTGTCTGCGGGTGGTACAACCTCGTCCTGATGAGCACGACCACCCCGGCAGGCGGTCTGGCCACGACGACCGGGGTGGTGCCAGGGTTTCCGACCGCGACGCGCATTCTCGCACGCGGATCGACTGCTCTCGCGCTCGTCGGCGCGCTCGTCATCTGGCTCGCGCTGCTGGGGCCGTTCGCGGTGCTGATCCAGCACCTCTCCTTCCACTCGATTAGGGCGGCACTCGGGCCGCCCGGCGCCCTGGACCCGCTCTGGGTGTCGCTCGGCGCCAGCGCTTCGGCGCTCGGCGCCATGGTGCTGCTCGGAACACCGCTCGCCTACCTGCTCGCCCGCGGGCGCCTCCCGCTTGCAAGACTGGTCGAGCTCGGCATCATCCTGCCGCTCATGCTGCCGCCGCTCGTGATCGGGCTGCTGCTCATCTTCCTCATCGGCCCGCAAGGCACGCTCGGCAACCTGCTGGCAGACATCCACCTCACCGGCACCAATACGTTCTTCGCACTCATCGTGGCCGAGTTCTACGAGGCCGCCCCGTTCTACGTGCTCGGCGCGTACGCTGCGTTCGCTTCGGTCGACCCCCGGATCGAGCAGGACGCGACCTTGCTGGGTGACCGCCCGCTGCAGGCGTTCCGCCGGATCACGCTCCCGCTCTCGGCGCCCGGGCTCGCGACCGGCCTTGCGACCGCCTGGGCCCGCGCCATGGGCGCATTCGGAGCGGTGATCATCGTCGCCTATTACCCCCGCGGCCTGCCCAACCAGATCTTCGTCGCCTTCCAGGAATTCGGGCTGTCCGGTGCGCTCCCGTTCGCGTTGCTGCTCGTGGTCGCCGCGCTCCCGCTGCCGGTGCTGGCGTACCTGTGGAGCGCTCGCACTCGGGCCCGCGTCGCCGGGACGGAGGTGCCATGAGCGGGCTGCCCGCGCCGCTCGTCGCGGTCGACCTGGAGGTCAAGCGCAGGGACTTGACCGTGCTGGCCGACTTCGAGCTTGAAGCTGGCCAGCGGCTGGCGATCTTCGGCACATCGGGCGCCGGCAAGACCACGATCCTCGAATCGATTGCTGGTCTCACCCGCCTCGGCCGTGGCGCGGTCCGGGTCGACGGCAAGCTCATCGCCGGCGCAGCCAAGGGCGAGTCACCCCTGGCTCCTCGCGACCGGCAGGTTGCCCTCGTCCGCCAGCCGACGACACTGTTCCCGCACCTCACCGTCGAGCAGAACGTCGCCTACGGGATCCGCCGTTCGGAGGGGCGCACGCGTATCGCTCAGCTGCTCGACCGCCTCGAGCTCACGGTGCTCGCCCGGGCCAGGGGCGCCGCCCTCTCCGGGGGCCAGCGCCGAGCGCGTCGCTCTCGGCCGGGCCCTCGCCGGCCCGTTCCGCGTGCTCCTCCTCGACGAACCGCTGTCTGCCGTCGACGTCGCGGCACGCGAGGGTCTCCGGGTTCTCACGGTCGAAACGGCCCTCGAACGTGACGCGGCCGGCATCCTCGTGACCCACGACCTCACGGAGGCGCAGGCCTTCGGCGATCGACTCGGCATCATCGACGCCGGCCGGCTCCTGCAGCTTGGCGCGGCGATCGACGTGGTGCTCTCGCCGGCAAGCCGACGCGTTGCGGAGCTCGTCGGCTACGGCGGTTTCGTCCCGGTCCCCTCTGGACCGAGTCGCTGGTTCGCGATCCACCCCGATCGGACGGTGCTGGGCGCACAGCACGAACGCGGCGTCGTGCTGGCCGGGAGGGTCCTGTCGACACGCCCGTACGGGCCTCGGTACGAATGCACCGTGGCAGACACCTCGGGCGCACGATTCACGATCCACGTCGACCAGCCGCCTGACCAGGGCGTCGAGTGCACCGTCACGGCGCTCCGTCCACCGGTCGTGGCAGCCTGAGACCATGACCGCCCGATGACCGCCCGCGACCACAGGCTCGACGACCGCTTTCGGCTCGCCCGGCTGGCGCGGGGCCTGTCACAGGGCGCGCTCGCCGACATGGCCGGCGTGACTCGCCAGTCGATCTCGGGGATCGAGTCGGGCCGGTGGTCGCCGTCGCTGGAGGTCGCGCTCGCCCTCGCCGGCGCGCTGGACACCACCATCGAGGACCTCTTCGGCAAGGCACCCACCCTCCCGAGCCTCAAAGCCCGGCTCGCCGCGCCGGCACTGGCGCCGTCGCGCCTGCTGCTGTCGGAGATCGCCGGCAGGCACGTCGGATTTCCTCTGGTCGGCGACTCCGGGTTCGTCCCGGGCTTCCGGCCCGCTCTGGCCCATTCGACCGGCGCGCACGGCGAGCCTGCCGGCTCCATCATCGAGACCCAACCGATGGCGGCCTTGCGCCCGACCCTCGCCATAGCCGGCTGCGACCCCGCCCTCGCCCTCCTCGCCGGGCCCCTCGAACGTCACCGCCCTGCGAACAGCCTCGTCTGGTGGGCTTGCAACAACACGGCCGGCCGGCGGCTGCTCAGAGCGGGCACCGTGCACGCCGCGGCCGTCCACCGGCGCGTCGACGAGCGGCCGCGGCGTCCGTCCGGTCACGAGGTCGTCGGCTTTGCCGGCTGGCGCGAGGGTCTCGTCGTCTCTTCGAGATACGCCAAGTCGGTGCACAAGCTGGCCGACGCGCTCGAGCTCGGGCTCCGGCTCGTCAACCGCGAGCCAGGCTCGGAGGCCCGCAGATTGCTGGACGAGGCACTCGGCGAGCTCGGTGCGGAGCCGACCACGCTCTCCGGGTACGACACGGCCTGCAGCGCCCACCTGCTCGTCGCGTCCTCGATCGCTGCGGGACTCGCCGACATCGGGGTCGCAAGTGAGCCGGCGGCTCTGGCGTACGGACTGGGTTTCGTGGCGTGGCAGGAGGAGATCTGCGAGGTCCACGTCCCGCGGTCGCTGCTCGGCACGCCCGAGATCCGGGCGCTGTTGAACGTGCTCGCCGGCAGTGAGCTCCCCGCGCAGCTCGGCGCGATCGCCGGCTACGACCCCGGTCCCTGCGGCAGGCTTTCCGAGGCGTAGCCTGCAGGCCATGGCTGCCCGACACGCCCGCCGCAGGGTCAACGTCGTCCCCCACACGCACTGGGACCGAGAGTGGTACGCACCGTTCCGGACCTTCCAGCTCCGCCTGGTCGACCTCGTCGACGGGTTGCTCGAGCTGATGGAGTCCGACCCTTCGTATGCCCATTTCCTGCTCGACGGTCAGATGGCCGCCGTCGACGACTATCTCGAGGTACGCCCCGAGAACGAGGGCCGGCTGCGCCGCCTGGCCGCCTCGAAACGGATCACCTTCGGGCCTTGGTACGTCCTGATGGACGAGTTCCTCGTCTCGGGCGAGACGATCGTTCGTAACCTGCAGCTCGGGCTGGAGCGGGCGGCCGCCTTCGGGGGCGCCATGGAGGTTGGCTACCTTCCCGACATGTTCGGCCATGTCGCCCAGATGCCCCAGATCCTGAGGGAGGTCGGCTTCGCCGACGCCGTCGTGTGGCGAGGCGTGCCCTCGGCGATCGACAAGACAGCCTTCATGTGGGCGGCCCCGGACGGCTCGGCGGTCCGGGCCGAGTACCTGTTCGGCGGCTACTCCACCGGTGCCGCGGTGGGCGACGACGCCAAGGCGTTCGTGCGGCGGCTCGCAGCCTTCGAGGACGAGCGCGTGCCCTTCCTGGTCCGGCCCGACGAGGCACTGCTCTTTCCGAACGGGACGGATCACCAGGAGCCCCAGCCCTGGCTCGGTCGCGTGGTGGAGGAGGCCAACGGGATTCAGGACCGTTACGACATCGTGATCTCGTCGCTGCCCGAGGCGCTCGCCGGCGCCTCTCGCTCAGGCCTGCCGAGCTGGCGGGGCGAGTTGCGCTCGGGTGCGCGTGCCAACATCTTGATGGGCGTTGCGTCAAACCGGGTCGACGTCAAGCAGGCTGCTGCCCGCACCGAACGGCTGCTCGAGCGGCTCGCCGAGCCCCTGGCGTCTTTGCTCATGCCAACTGGCCGATACCCCGAAGCGGCGCTGCGGATCGCGTGGCGCCAGGTTGTCCGCAACTCGGCGCACGACTCGATCTGCGCCTGTTCGCACGACGAGGTCGACGCCGCCGTGCTCGAGCGGTACGCGGAGGCGTCGAGGATCGCCGAGGGCGTCACCGAGCGCGCGCTCGGCGAGCTGCCGCCGTTGCTGGCCGAGCCGTGCCACGTCGCCGTGAACCCGTCCGCCCGCTCTCGTTCGGGAGTCGTCGAAGTGATCCTCGGAGGCGAAGGGCCTATCGACGGCGCGCAGATCCTCGACGAGCGCGTCGGCGTCGCGGCAGACCTCGTGCTGACCACTACGGAGGTGCGCGGCATCCTGTCCCAGATCGGCGCGCAGGACCAGCTCGGCGAAGGCGCCTACCTCGCCGCGGTCGACGTCGAGGAGGACGACACCGGCATCGACATCGCCGTCCGCTTCGGCCCCGAGCGCAGGAGGGACCTGCAGGTGGCTCAGATCAAGAGCGACCTGCTGGCCCGCTTTGCCCTGCGGCCGGAAGCCCAGGTCAGGGTGAAGCTCGACCAGGCTTCGTCGCGCCGTGTCCTGGTCCGCGTCGAGGACATCCCGGGCTTCGGGTGGAAGGCGTGGCAAGCGGCGCAACTCGAGGACCCCGTCTCGGGCACCGAGGCCGACGACGGCAGGCTCGTCCTCGCCAACTCGCTCGTGAGCGTGGCACTCTCGCCGACGGACGGGTGTTTCTCGGTCAATGGAGTGCCGGGCTTCAACCGCCTCGTCGATTCGGGTGACCACGGTGACACCTACAACTACTCGCCTCCCGAGCACGACCTCGTCGTCGACAGGCCCGAGTGGGTGGCCGCGTCGCTCGTCGAGTCCGGGCCGGTGCGTGCGGTGGCCGTCGTCAAACGCACCTACCGATGGCCCGAGGCGATCGACGACAGCCGGCGGGCCAGGATCGGCGAGCGGGAAGTCGTCGTCACCTCACGGATAGAGCTCCGGGCGGGGGAGCGGCTCGTGCGTGTCACGACGAGCTTCGACAACACCTGCCGGGACCACCGGCTCCGTGCGTTCTTCCCACTGCCCGAGCAGGCTGCCCATTCGAGCGCCGAGTGCGCATTCGCCATTGTGGACCGAGGCCTTCTCGCCGAAGGTGGACCTAGCGAGCGGGCACTGGCCACATATCCCTCGCGACGTTTCGTGCAGGCCGGCGGGCTGACCGTCTGCCATGAGGGGCTCTGCGAGTACGAGCTCGTCGATCTCGCCGGTCCAGAGGAGGCAGGCGGCGGGGCGGGAGCCGGGCCGGCCGCGGTCGCCGGGGAGGCCGTGGGGACCGGGGCCGACGGCGGCGCTGCGGGCGCACGGCTTGGCGCTGACCCTTCTTCGCGCGACCGGAATGCTGTCGCGGCTCACCATGGTCAATCGCCCCCTGCCGGCGGGCCCGGTCGACCCTCTCGAGGGTCCGCAGCTCCAGGGACCACTCACGGTGCGCTACGCCGTGGCGGTCGGCGATCTGGACGGCTATCGCCTCGCTGACGATGCCTTCACCGACCTCCCGGTGGTGTCGAGCTTGGGTGGTGGCCGGCTTGCGCTCGAAGCGTCGATGCTTGCGGTGGCCGGTGCCGAGGTGAGCTCGGTGCGGAGAGTCGCCGGCGGGGTGCTGGAGATCCGGGTGTTCAACCCGGGCGGTGCCCCGACGACGGTGGAAGTAGGGATGGGAACCGCCGAGAGCGACAACCTCGAGGTGCCCGCCGCGAGGTTGCGCGGTCAGCTTGTCGACCTCCGCGGCGGCCACGTCGGGAGCTTCGAAGGCTCCTTCGACCTCGGGCCCCATCGCATCGCGACGGCGCGGCTCGCCGGGATCTGATCACCAGCCGACGGCGGGAAATCCCTACAGCTCGGACTTCGCCGAGCGGTGCATGAGGGACTCGATCGTCGCCGCGGGTTGCTTTCCTTCGAACAGGACCGCCACTACCTGTTCTGCAATCGGCATCTCGAGGCCGTGGCGGCGGGCGAGCTCCACTACCGGACGCGAGCTTTTGATCCCCTCGGCGACCATCTTCATCCCCGCCACGATCTCGTCGGTGGACCTTCCCGAAGCAAGCTCGAGACCCACGGAGAAGTTGCGGCTTTTCGCGCTCGTGCACGTCGCGACGAGGTCGCCCAACCCGGCGAGGCCCCCGAAGGTGCGGGGGTTGCCGCCTAGCGCGGTACCCAGTCGCGTGACCTCAGCCAGGCTTCGGGTGATCACGGCGGCGCGCGTGTTGTCCCCGTAGCCCAGCCCGACCGCCATCCCGGTCGCGATCGCCATCACGTTCTTCACGGCGCCGGCGGTCTCGCAACCGACGACGTCGGTGTTCGTGTAGACGCGCAGTGATTCGTTCCAGAACAGCCCTTGCAGGTCCCTCGCGAGCTCCTCGTCGGCGAAGGCCACGACCGTCGCGGTCGGTTGACCGGCCATGACCTCCTTCGCCAGGTTCGGGCCCGCGAGAACGCCTGCGGGGCTGGCAGGGCAGAGCTCGCCGATCACCTCGGTCATCCGGAGCAACGTCTGCTGCTCGAGTCCTTTGGCGAGGCTCAGAACCGGTGTGCCCTCCGGCATCGCCCCGAGAGCGCTCGCCAGTACGTCCCGGAAACCGTGCGAAGGCACACCCATCATCACGACGGTCGCGTCCTGCACGGCCTCGGCGATCGAGGACGTCGCCCGCAACGAGTCGGGCAGACGCGCGTCCCCGAGATACGCCGCATTCGAGCGGCGTTCGTTGATCTCGGCTGCAAGCTCCGCACGGCGCGCCCAGAGCACGGTCTCGGTGCGGGAGGCCACGATGGCGGCGACGGTGGTGCCCCAGGATCCTGCGCCGATCACGGCCACTTTGCTGCCCACCAACGCCACGCTACCGTTCGGCCCCCGAGCCTCCGAGGTGCCGGCACCCCTAGACTCGCCTGGGTGCGAGCCGCCGTCGTGCCGGTGAAGTCGTTCCGGACCGCGAAGCTTCGGCTCGCGACCGTGCTCGATGGGCCCGCCCGAGAGGCGCTCGCCGCGAGCTGGCCGCCCGCGTGATCCTTGCGGCTGCTCCCCTTCTCGTGCTCGTGGTCTGCGATGACCACGAGGTTGCTGGTTGGGCCGAGGAGCATGGCGCCCGCGTGGCCTGGACCCCGGGTCTCGGTTTGTCGGCGGCGGTGATGGCGGGCGTCGAGCAGCTCGCCGCCTTGGGCGTCGAGCTGGCGGTCGTGGCACACGCCGACCTCCCCCTCGCCGCCGGGCTGTCAACCCTGGGCGAGCCCGGCGCGGTGACTCTCGTGCCCGATCTCCGGCGTGACGGGACGAATGTGGCGGTTGTGCCTGCGGACGCGGGGTTCCGTTTCGCTTACGGGGCGGGGAGCTTCGGGCGCCACCGCGAGGAGGCGGCCCGGCTCGGACTGACCTGCCGCATAGTGCACGACCGCCGGCTTGCCATCGATATCGACCTGCCGGAGGATTTGACGCACGTTCCCGCGTCGAGCTGACCGATGGAGTCCAACCTCGCGGTACCCGGCCGTGCGCTCGCGGTGGCGGCGCATCCCGACGACGTCGAGTTCGGCTGTGGCGGAACGCTCGCAAAATGGGCGGCCGGCGGTTGCGAGATCTTCCATCTGATCTGCACGGACGGATCGAAGGGGACCTGGGACGCCGGGCAGGACCCGGCCGAGCTCGTCGTCACGCGGCGCAACGAGCAGCGGGCGGCATCGGTCGCGCTCGGCGGCAGGGGCGATGTGATCTTCCTCGGGTGGCCCGACGGCGAGCTCGAGTCGGGCCTACGGCAGCGTTTCGAGATCGCGGCGCACATCCGCAGGCTCAGACCCGACGTCGTCCTCGGCCACGACCCGTGGAAGCGCTACCGCCTGCATCCCGACCACCGCAATGCCGGCTTCCTCGTGACCGACGGGGTCGTCGCCGCCCGGGACCCCCTCTTCTTCCCTGAGATCGGCCATCTGCCTCATCGACCGTCCACGATGCTCTTGTTCGAGGCCGACGAGGCCGATCATCTCGAGGACGTGAGCGGCTTCGTGGAAGCGAAGATGGCGGCTCTGTTGGAGCACCGAAGCCAGCTGCGCTCGACTATGGGAATCGCCGAGCAGGATGCGGTCGCAGACGACGCGCACCCCGAGGTGGCGGACTTCAGGCGCCGTGTCATCGAGCGTCTTGCCGAGCAGGGCCTCGAGGGCGGCTTTGCGGCCGCTGAAGCCTTCAAGCGGATCGACAACCTCTAGTGCCGGGAGCGAACGCGACGAGGTCTCGCGACTCGTTCGCCGCGAGACCTCGTCGAAAGCCAGCCTTGTTGCCGGCGGGAGCTCCCTAGCGGGCAGCCTTCCTCGCCGGCGCCTTCTTTGCCGGAGCCCGCTTCGCAGGCGCCGCCTTCTTTGCCGGAGCCCGCTTTGCGGGCGCCTTCTTGGCCGGAGCCTTCTTCGCGGGCGCCGCCTTGCGGGCAGGTGCGGCCTTGCGGGCAGGTGCTGCCTTGCGGGCCGGTGCTGCCTTGCGGGCCGGCGCAGCCTTCTTGGCCGGAGCCCTCTTGGCCGGTGCGGCCTTGCGGGCCGGCGCAGCCTTGGTCGCGCTCGCGGTGGAGTTCCCGAGCGGTTCCGGCTTCTTCAATGGGCCTCGCGAGTTCAAGTCCAACTTCAGCCCTGCCCCCGGTGAGAAGCCGATGCCCTTCGAAGCCTTGATCCGCACGGGCGCTCCTGTCTGCGGATTGCGGCCGCGCCTCGCAGCACGGTCACGGCCCTTGAAGGTGCCGAAACCCGTGATCCGAACCGTCTCGCCCTTGCGAACCGCCGACGTGATCGCGTGTTCAAACGCCTCCAGTGCCTTCTCCGCCTGAGTCTTCGTCAGTCCGACAAGGTCACTGACCTCACCGACGAGTTCTGTTCTGTTCAATTTCGCCTCCTGGCATCTTGTCCAACCCTCCCGCAATACAAGGTGATTTCGCACCGGAAATCAAGCATTCTCCCCGCGCGGGCCATGTGACTCCCCTGTTCAACGGGGTTATTTCAGCGAGAGGTTCAGGCGTGCCGAGGCCGCTTGATGCTCGTTTCGCCTTGAAACGTATGGTCTTTGTCGAACGACGACAGCGTGGTGTCCGCTCGCCGGCCGGTCAGTTGACCTGTCGGTCCCGTCCTTCCCAGAAGGCCTGCCGAAGCTTGAATTTCTGGAGCTTGCCCGTCGCCGTTCGCGGCAGCACGTTCCGAAACTCAATTCTCGTCGGGCACTTGAAGTGCGCCATCTCGGCTCTGCAGAACTCGATCATCTCTTGTTCTGTCGACGTTGCTGTCAGGACGAAGCACGAGAAGAGCCATCACGGTCTCGCCCCACTTGTCGTCTGGGACGCCGATCACGGCCGCCTCTGCGACTGCGGGGTGACCGTAGAGGACGTCTTCGACCTCGATCGAGGAGACGTTCTCTCCCCCCGTGATGATGACGTCCTTCTTGCGATCGGAGATCACGAGGTACGGACCGTCCATGTAGCCACCATCGCCGGTGTGGAACCATCCGTCGACGAGGACCTTCGCCGAGTCCTCCGGCTGGTTCCAGTAGCCGGCGAAGACCTGGTTCGCACGGGCGCAAACCTCGTCGTTCTCGTCGATGCGCAAGCTCACGCCGATCGCAGGCGTGCCGGCTCGGGAGATCCGCCGCGCGCGGTCGTGAGGCTCGAGGCCGTCCCATTCCGCCGGCGCACGGTTGATCGTGAGCAGCGGGGCCGTCTCTGTGAGGCCGTAGATCTGGATGAACTCCCAGCCGAGCTCGGTCTCGACGCGTTCGATGACGCTCGTAGGCGGAGCGGCGCCGGCGACGACGACGCGTACGGTCCCCCGTCCGGGCACGGGCTCGTCACGGGCGCTGCGCCGTGCCGCCGCATCGAGGATCGCCGCCACGACCGCCGGGGCCCCACACATGAGCGTCACCCCCTCTGTTGCGACGCGCCGCAGTATCTCCTCGCCGTCCACCTTGCGGAGCACGACGTGTCGTGCGCCCATCCCGGTGGCCGCGTACGGCATTCCCCACCCGTTGCAGTGGAACATCGGCAGTGTGTGCAGGAGCACGTCCCGGTCGGTAACCGTCGTGTGCCAGCCGAACGTCATGGCGTTGATCGAGCAGTTGCGGTGCGTGAGCTCCACTCCTTTGGGCCTCGCGGTCGTGCCCGAGGTGTAGTTGATCGAGCACGTCGCGTTCTCGTCGGGGTCCCAGTGCTTCGGGCTGCGTCCGTCTGCGATCGGGGCGAACAGCCCGGCGTCCGCAACGCCATCCATCACGATCCGCTCGCGAGCCACCACCTGGCGAAGCGGCTCGTCGTACTCCGGGTCGACGAGGAGCACCTCTGCACCTGAATGGTCGACCACGTACTCGACCTCGGACGCGGTGAGCCGGAAGTTGACCGGCACGAGGGCTCTCCCCGAACCGCTCACGCCGAAGAACGCGATGAGGAAACGAGCCGCGTTCGGGCTCACGATCGCGACCCGCCCGCCGACGGGTACCCCGAGGTCGTCGAGCGCGCCGGCAAGGCCGAGCGCTCGTTGCTGGACCTCGCGGTAGGTCATCTGCCCGAGGCTGCCCGGAACACTCGCCTCGTCGACGACTGCCACGCGACCGCCGAAGACGTAGGCGGCGCGGTCAAGAAAGTCCGAAACGGTAAGAGGCACGAACATGGCACCCTCCCCCTCGGTCCCGGCTCCGGTCACCAGGTGTGGAGCCACAGCATGCCTTTCGGCGCAGGCCTCGCCCGCCATGATGTCGTGCGGTAGGTGCCTCGGCTAAGACTCGGTGGTGGCCGGTCCGCCAACTCTTGATCCGCTCGCGCTGGCGCTCGCAACATCGGAGTGGAACGGCCACGGCATCTATCTCGGCTCGTCCCTCGGGACCTCCCGCGGTCACCCGGCCGGCTCCCCGCGCAGGTGGCCCCTGCCGCGCGCCCGAGCCGCCGACCCGTGCGTCCCTGTGTTCGCGCGCCCGCAGCACGGCGTGCTTCTGCTGGGTCCGCCACGTTCGGGAAAGACGGCCACCGTCGTCGTGCCGAACGTACTGGCGGCCTGCGGACCGGTCATCACCGCGTCCACCAAGGCCGACGTCCTCGCCTCGACGTGGGCGGCCAGGGCCCGCCTCGGCCCCGTCCTTCTCTACGACCCGAGTGGCTCGGTGCCTTGTCCCCCTGGAGTCGAACGCGTGGCGTGGTCGCCACTCGGCCTCGCAGCGACGTGGGACGGCGCCGTCCTCGTCGCTGAGTCGATGGTGCACGCCGCGCGCCCCGGCGCCGATCGGGGCGACGCGGTGCACTGGAGCGAACGTGCCGGCGCGCTCCTCGCCGTGGTGTTCCATGCCGGGGCTCTCGAAGGCCGGACGGTTCCCCAGGTGGTGGCCTCTGTCGACCGGCACGATCCCGACGAGGCACGGGCGGCCCTGGCGCGCCACGGAGCTGACCGGGCGCTCAATCTCCTGGAGGGCATCGTCGAGACCGACGGTCGCGAGCAGAGCGGAATCTGGTCCACGGCTTCGGGCGTGCTGGCCGGCTACAGGACCGACGCTGCTCTTCGGTCCTCGGAGGGACGCAGCCTCGACTGCGCCGAGCTCCTCGCCAGCCGGGGGACGTTGTACGTGTGCGCGGGCAGCGATCATCAGCGGCATGCGGCCCCCCTCGTGGCCGGGCTTCTCCGCGAGGTCCGGTCCGCCGCTTACCAGCGCTCGCTGTTCAAGGCCGTAGCAGCCTCGGTCGACCCCAGGGTCGCAGCGTCGTCGGCTCGTGCAAGCCCGCCGCTGCTCGTCGTCCTCGACGAGCTGGCGAACATCGCCCCGCTCCACGACCTACCGACTCTCGTGGCGGAGGGCGGCAGCCAGGGAGTCGTGACGCTCGCCTGCCTGCAGGACCTCGCACAGGCCCGGGCGCGGTGGGACCACGAGGCGGACGGATTCCTGTCGCTCTTCGGGACCAAGCTCATCTTTCCGGGCATCGGCGACACACGTACCCTCGAGGCAATCTCGCTTCTCGCCGGGGAGCACGAGGTGCCAACGGTTTCGGTGACACGACCAGCGCGCCGGCGCTGGCTCGGCGGCGGAGGTCGTGGTGCGACGCGGACGGTGTCGACGCGAAAGGAACGCCTTCTCCCCGTCGACGCCATCGCTCGAGGGCGGCCGGGATGCATTCTCGGCCTCGACGGCACCGAGCCCGGCTTCCTGCGGATGACTCCCTGGTATTCCAGCTCCCCGTGGCGCGATGCCGTCATGGACGGCAGGGTGCGAGCCCGCGCTCGTTACGGCCTTTCGATGTCCCTCGAGGCGGCCCCCGGCGCAAGGTCAATTCGCGGGCGAACGCGCGAGCTGGAATAGGCCGCGCATCGTTTCGCCGGGTCGACGCGTCTCATCGAGATCGGCCGTGCGCCTCCAGCGAGCGCCGGCCCTTTGTTGGCGTTATCGCCTCGAGGGCTCGGACGGCATCTCGAACGACCAGGCGAGTCGCGGCCAGGTCCGCCGGAGCTGCGGCTCCGAGAGAGCGCGCGACGCGCGGGTCACCGAGGGCGCGCTCGTGATCGTCGACCGACCAGCTCCGCCGGAAGGTTTCGATCGCTGCCGCGCCGGCGCGCCAGGCCGCGCGCCCGGAGGCACGCTCCGGGATCGTCCCGAGCTCCGAAACGAGATACCGCGGCCTGGCGACCTCAGCCGCCCGGCCGAGCCGCTCGAGCCTGTCGCCGCCCGGGGGAACGATCGCCACCTGGACGCACCCCCGAGGCGGGCCACCCTCGAGTGCCTTCGGCAGCGCACCGAGAGTGACGATCGGGCGGGCCGGGCCCCCGTGCGCCTGCCCGCTGGCCAGTCGACGCGCCTCGACAACCTCGTCGGGCGAGCCGCCGGCGTCTCGGAGCGCGTCACGCAGTGCGCCGACAACCGCCCCGTCGCTTGCGACGAGTAGTGGACGCTCCCCCTCGGTTCGGCCGCGGTGCCAGGTCGCGAGCATTGCCTCCCGTGCCGCGGGACCACTTGTCACGACGACGACCGTCCGGCCGGCAAAACGGTGCTCTTCCGCCACACCCGCTCCGCCCTCCGGGACCGTTGACCTCTCCGGCGCCTGGCCGCCGACCGCGAGCGGACTGAGGTGGGGCGCGAGGATTGCGGCGGTACCGACGTGGGTCTCGAGTGCTGCGGCGGGAGCGAACAGGACGATCCGGCCTTCGCTCGCCAAGGCGGACTCGACGACCGACGAAAGCTCCCAAGGCCCCAGGCGGTGGGCCTCGGCCACCACGACAATGCCCGCTCGGGTGCACCCCGTCGGTTGCCCGCCGGCAAAGGCGGAGGTCTCGATGCCCGTGACCGACTCGAAGGAGGCCGCAGCCGGGCGGCCGGGCGCAACTGCGGCGACAGAGGCTTCGGGGTCGCGTGCGAGACCGCCGATCGCGTCGAGCGCCGCGAGCCGGCCGCCGGAGTGGTAGGCCAGCAGGAAGACCGCATCGGGGCGCTCCTGCACGATCTTCTCGAGCCGCTCTTGAACCTCGAGGACCGCAGCTGTCGTGTAGAGCGGCTCGGCGACTCCACCCGGGATCGATCGCCCGGAGGTGGTCCGGAGTCTCCGGTTGGACGGGCGAGCCTGCGGCGGGAGAGGAATGAGCAAGCCTTCCGCCAGCAGGCCTTCGACATCGCGCTCGATCTCCGCGACCGGGGCGCCCGATGGCAGGGACGCGCAGCGGGACCGGACGAGCTCACCTCGCCGGCACGTGCCGTCTCGGGCGGCAACGCCGTGCTCGCCGAGCGTCCACTCCGCCCACCGGTCGGCCGGCACGCGGCGGTCCGCTGGCGCAACGCCTACGTCCGGGGCGGGTCGAACCTCCGGGCGCGACCGCCCGAGGACCGAGGCGAGCCGTGCATCGGAAACGCCGAGCCGGTACGAGCGCTCGCGCCAGATCGACACGAGCTCCTCGTAAGGGGTCGCCAGATCCTTGTCGGGCCGGGTTCGAGCCGATGCGATGCGCGCAGCACGAGGACCGGAACGGCCGGTTTGGGCGAGCGCCGCCTGGATCTCGGCCGAGCGGCGGGAGAAGGCACGGCTGACGCTCGGGTCAATGCCGGCGAGGTCGGCCCAAGTGCCGGTCAGCTCGCGCCACGAGACACCGAGCCGGCGCGTGAGCTCGGAGCGCAGCTGCGTCTCGTAAAGGGCACGCGCTGTCTGCAGCTCGAGGAAGAGGCCGCGGGCATCCAGGGCGGACCAGAGGCCGTCCGGGCCGGGGGCCAGGTTCGCGACGAGAACGTGGCTGTGGAGGTGGGGATCGGGAGCGCGGCTCGTGCGGTGCACGAACGCGGCGGCGACAAAGCCCCCGGCCGGGACGGCCGACTGGGCCCCGCCGTGAGCGAGCGTGCGCCGGACCCGCGCGCCGCGTCGTTCCAGGTACCCGAGCGCAGCGGCGGACGCTTCCTCGTGGCCGGCCCGCACCTGCGTCCGAACCTCCTCGGGAGCGAGCGCATGCAGCACGCTCACCGATTTTGGGGTGGAGTAGGTGCAGTCGTAAGCAGCTACACGCACTCGGTCGTGGTTCGCGGACAGCACCTCGCCGGTGACGGGGTCGACGCCTCCGAGCAATGCGCGCAGCGCGCGGCCGTCTACGTCCCCGGCGAGGCCGAGCGATGCAGCCGCTCGCCCGAGCCAGCGACCCTCGGGCTCGACGAGCGCGCCGGCGCCGGCCGGACCCGCGTCCTCGCGGCCGGAGGCCACCGTCGCGAGGTAGTAGCCCTCCCTCCCCCGAGCCACCTTCGCAACGCTCAGCACCGGCCTTGGATACGCCCGGCGCCGACCGACCGACCTACCGGTGCGTCGCCGGCGGGCCGCGCCAAGGCCGGGCTGCGCTAACAGGTCCCGCCCGGGCTGGCAGCCCGGCACGGCGGGCCGCGACCTGCAAGAGCCCTCTTCACGAAGTGCCGCGGGATGGCGTAAATTACCGTTGGGTCCTCGGGGACATGTCGGACCGAAGAGCCGGTAATCGCGGGGGTGAGAGCCGGCCACGCAGGTGGCACTTGCCGAAGAGTCGTTCCCCCTGTGACAGACCCCGAGGGCCCGCATCGCGCACGGCAGGGCCGCTACGGGCGGTAGCGCTCCAGGGCCCGCCGGGCCGCCTTCGCGCCGGCGTCGGCCAGCGCCGGCGGTTGCAGCACCTCGGCGCCCGGTCCGAGCAAGAGGAGCAAGCGACCGAACCAGCCCTCCGCGTCGCTGACGGGCAGGGTCGCAACCAGCCGGCCGTCTCCGAGCTCCTCGAGCTCGCCGGTCACAAGCCCCTCCACCGCAAAACGAGCCTCAGACGGCAGTACGACCCGCGCTAGGACTGCGTCGGACCCGCCGAGGAAGGCTTCCGGCCTGGTCAACGCGTGGCGCTCGGCTGCCGGTAGCGAAGTCGCGTCCCGGCCGGGAAGTCCCGTCGTCCGCACGGCCTGCACGCGGTCGATCTGAAATCTCCGCAAGCCACCTGCACGTTGGCACCACCCGTCCAGGTACCACCTTCCTTCCCGGACGACGGCCTGGTAGGGGTCGACGACCCGCGTCGAGGCCTCGCTCGCCGACGCGGCGAAGTAATCGATCTCGACCTGCTCGCCGGCAGCTACCGCCGCCTGCAGCGGAGCCAGCGAGGGCGGCGGTGTGATCTCCACGGCGAGACGTGACGATCCGAGCGCCGCCTCGAGCTTCGCCAGCGCCGCCGCGAGGTCTCCTTCGCCATCGGCTCCGGGCACGGCGAGCAGCGCTCGAGCGGCTGCTGCGAGGGCCAAGCCTTCCTCGGGCGTGAGCCGCCGCGGACGAGCCAGCTCCCTCAGTCCCTCGGCCACGACTCGGTCCTCGTCGATCAACAGGTCGATCAGCTGATCTGGGGTGTACGGCGGTACGCCGCAACAGGCGGCGAGCTCGAGGTCACGGAGGAGCTCGGTCTCGCTGACGGAATAGCGGGCGGCCAGGTCGGCAAGTCGGGCCTCGCCGACTCTGGCCAGGTACACGAGGATCGCAAGGAGCCGGTTCAGCCGATCGCCGGCCGTCGGCTGTGGCGGCGGCTGCGTGCGCCGGGACACCGGCGCTGGCGGGCCCGGCGGCTCGGGGGGGCCGGGCGGCTCAGGGGGGCCGGGCGGCTCGGGGGGGCCGGGCGGCTCAGGGGGGCCGGGCGGCTCGGGGGGGCCGGGCGGCTCCGGGGGGCCCGGCGGTTCCGGCGGGCCGGGCGGCTCTGGCGCTGCCGTCGGATCTGCTGAGAGCAGCGGCACGGTCGCTTCGCCGGCGGCGGGCTGAGGACGCGCCGCCAGCTCCTCGAGCCGCCCGACGACGGCCGCCCGCACCTCGGCGGGGCCGATGACTTCGGCGGTGTCACCAAGACCGACAACCCAGTCGACGAAGGCTCGCTGTTCCGCCGCGGCGACCCGGAGGCGCACGGCGCCCGACGGCTCCCAGGCCTCGACAGAACCGGCACCGAGCGTGCCGACCACGCTCCTCGCGAGACGCGCGTCCACGACCATGGTCACGTCGACCGGAGCCGGCTCAGCGCCCTCGGACTCGTCGGGAGGCGGTCCCGCCGACGTCGTCTTGCCCCCTATCTTCCAGGGGAGGAATCGCACCGCTTCCCTCAGATCGAATCCCGACGGCAGGTCGAAGACCGCTGAAGCCCCGCGCGCCGGCGGATCCTCGAAACGGTCGACCCGGAAGGTGCGCAGCCCCGCGTCGGGTGCGGTCCGGTCGCGCCCGACGAGGTACCAGGCCGTTTGCTTGAACGTGAGCCCGTACGGCTCGACCTCGCGACGCCGGCCCCGGTAGCCGAAGCTGACGAGGGCGCGATCTCGCACCGCCTCGTGCAGTGGTCCGAGAGCGGGCAGCGACGGCAGCACGGCGATCGGCGGGAGTCCCGGCTCGGGCACCTCCCCCGTGGCGGCGAGCTTGGCCACCGCGTCGCGCCCGGCTGCGCCGCCGAGCTGCACGGCTGCCACCGCGAAGCTCAGCGCCTGCTCCTCCTGAGGTTCGAGCCGCAGATCGGGCAGGTAGTAGTCCTCTGGATGGATGCGGTATCCGAGCTGTTCGGCGCCGGCCAGCGGCTCGACGCTGATCGGGATCCCGAGGTCGCGGAGTGCCCGCTTGTCACGCTCGAACGCTTGGCGGCTCGCCTCTTTGGGCTCCGGGTAGCCGACCACCGTCGAGGCGATCTCGCGCAGCGACAGGGGCCGGTGCGTCTCGAGGAGCACCAGGACCAGATTCGTCATCCGTTCGAGCCGATCTCCTCTCGTCGCGGCCGCCATCTGCTGCATGGTAGGCCGCGGCCGGGAAGGTACCTACCGCCCCACCTCCCGCTCGGCGGCCCGCATCGCCGCGATCCCGCTCGCGAATTGCTCAACGGCGCGCACCAGGTGGACGGTCCGCGGCGACCAGAAGTTGTCGAACGCGTGCTGGGCGAGCGGCAGCTCCGCGTAGCCCACAGGCGCGGTGCTGCGTGCACGAAGGACAGCGACGAACGCACGGGCGGTGGCCACCGGGACGAGCACGTCGTTGCGCCCGTGGACGACGAGGAAGGGCGGGACGGACTCGCCTACCCTCGCGATCGGGGAAGCCGCGCCGAACGCCTCGGAGGCGCCCGGCTCGAAGACGCGCCGCCTCAGCACACCGGTGAGGTTGGGGTTCCCAATCCTGTCCGGGTCGACGAAGTCGTAGACGCCGTACAGCGCGACGCACCCGGCGACCTCGGTGTTCTCTGCCTCGAAGCCCGCCTGCCACGTGGGGTCGTTCGGGGTGAGCGCCACCAGGGCCGAAAGATGCCCGCCGGCCGAACCGCCCGACACGATGACGAGGCTCGGGTCTCCGCCGTACTCGGCGATGTGCTGCTTCACCCAGATGAGCGCCAGCTTGCAGTCGACTATGTGCTGCGGCCACCGCGCCTTCGGGCTCAGCGAGTAATTGGCGGTTGCGCAGACATAACCGCGCTGTGCGAGGTGCTCCAGCATCGGGAGTCCCTGGTCGCGCTTGTCCCCCACGACCCATCCCCCGCCGTGGAAGTACAACAGCACCGGTGCCGCGGTCGTCAGCCCAGGGCCGGCCTTGCGGTACAGGTCGAGGCGATGAGCGGAGCTTCCATCGTCCAGGTAGGCGAGGTTGCGGACGACCTCGACGCCCTTCGGCCGGACGGGCACGAGCGCGACGACGCGGCGGGTGTCCTGTGCCGTCCAGTGCCAGTTCGGCGCGGCCTGGCCCGCCGCGACGAGCGCGGACGCGAAATGCCGACGGGAGCGCAAGCCGGAGGCGAACTGTGCCGCAAGGCCCGCGCACGCGATCGTGGCCAGCAACAAGCCCGCCCGACCCGGCCAGCTCGCCAAGGCACCTCCAAGAGCGAAACCCACCGTCGCGGCGACGACCACCGCGCCCATGTGAAGCGGTGCCTCGCCGACGATCCAGCTCGGCAGGAACGACAGACCCGAAGCCACCGGCCCGCGTGGCGGCCGCAGGGCCGTCAGCGAAAGGAGCGTCGCCAGGACGCCCACGGCGAGGTAGGCCCAGCTCACGCTGGCATCTTAAAACCAGCATTGAAGGATCTTCGGCCCTAGGGTGAATGCTCTGGTGCAGGCGATCATGGAGGTCGGAGGTGAGCACCTTGGGTCACGCAGTTAAGGGTGGTACGAACACGCTCGCGGCGGTGGTGCACCTCGGGGGTGTCGGCAAGTACATCCACTGGGGCGTTGTCCAGATATCGCTGTCGAACCTGATCATCATCGGCGTGATGATCGTCCTGTTCCTGGCGGCGGTCCTCTTGCCGTTCCCCGGACACCGAACGAGGCAGAAGTGAGCGCGCCCATGGCCGACGTCGTTGTCGTCCGCGCCGATAAGAAGACCTGGACCGGAAGGCTCCGCCAGAGGACTCTCCACGCCTTCCCGCCGGAGCGGCTGCTGCCCGACAACCAGCCCTCCTACGTCGCGTCGTGGATCTACGTGTTCGGAGCCCTGACGATCGGGGCGTTTCTGGTCGTCATGCTCTCCGGCGCAGTACTCGCCGTCGAAGGGCCGGCGTGGTGGCACAAGTCCAATGTCGGGCTCTTCATGAACTCGGTGCACATGTGGGCCACAGAGCTCTTCTTCATGTTCATGGTCGTGCACCTATGGGGCAAGTTCTTCATGGCAGCGTGGCGGGGCCGGCGGAAGGCGACGTGGATCACCGGCGTGATCGCCTTCGTCGTCTCCATCGGGACGGCCTTCACCGGTTACCTGTCGCAGCAGAACTTCGACTCGGAGTGGATCAGCACCCAAGCCAAGGACGGCATCAACTCCACGGGAATCGGCGCTTTCTGGGATGTCCTCAACTTCGGCCAGATGCTCATGTGGCACATAGTGCTGCTGCCGCTCCTCGTCTCGATCCTGATCGGGCTTCACGTCCTGTTGGTGAGACGCCGCGGCGTCGTGCCGCCGTTTGCTCCGACGGAACGCCAGCTTGCGAAGGCCGGGCTCACGCTCACCACGACCGTCACGACGACCTCCCCCACGGTGCCGCTCGACACCCCGGCGCTGCCGCTCGAATCCCCGGCGCTGCCGCTCGAGACTGCGGCGCTGCCGCTCGAGACTCCGGCGCTGCCGCTCGAGACTCCGGCGCAACCTGCCCCCGCAGACCGGCCGGAGGACGAGTCATGAGCGCGGTCAGCGGCGCCGACGCCGGCGCGGCCCACCGTACGCGGCGCTTCAGGCCCGACCGAGACGTCGTCGAATGGCAGGGCTCCTATCGGCGTTATGACCTGCTGAAGGAGGTTTTCATCGCCTTCATCGTGGTCCTCTTGCTTGTGCTCGCCTGTGCCTTTGTCTTCTCGTCGCCCGACGAGCGCCCGGTGACGCTGAAGTCCTGGTCGAACGCAGTACCGGTGGACTTCGCCCAGACAGCGACGGCCGAGCTCGACGGTACGAGCGCGACGGCCATGTACGGTCCGCCGTACACGCACGTGCCTGGGTCGAGCCAAAAGCTCGGGCCCGTCTCGCTCGAGAACGCCGTCGGAGTCAGGATCCCGATCGACACCGCCAAGGACTTCGTGCTGCATCCGCTTGCGACGCTGCCCGATAGCCCGTCGCTCGATGCAGCGCTCGCCACGTACCGGTCAGCGTCCCCGGCTCAGCAGGCGACCTGGGACGCGGCGTACGAGAAGGTCGTCGCGAACGCGACGTTCGCCGGCGGCCAGCTCGTCGTCAAGAGCGGCCCTTACGGCCCGGTGGGCATCCTGATCGCCAACCTGTTGTCGATGGCTCGAAGCGGCGCCCTGGACGGTGCGCTGCTTGCCACCCCTCAGCTCTACTCGACCGACTACACCAAGCCACTGCTGTTCATCTCCGACGGCTCTTACCTCGCCGACCAGGCGGGCCTGCGCCACCTGCAAGGAGACCAGTGGGGGATGATGAACGAGACCGGGAACTTCCCCGGCCAGGCATGGCTCTGGCTCTACACCTTGTGGTACCAGGTCCCTCCGATGAACTCCTCGCACAACGGTGACGTCGAGGTATGGGCGATCATGATGGGGTTCACCCTGCTGCTGGCCTTGGTGCCGTTCCTGCCGGGCCTGCGATCGATCCCGCGATGGACCGGCGTCTACCGCCTGATCTGGCGCCAGCACTATCGCTCGCTCGACCCCGAGATAGCGTCCCAGCTTCCGCCCCGACGCCATTCGCGCCGTTAGGAGCCTGTCCTACAACCCGAATCTGGCTTCCCGGACGGCCCGTTGCGCCGCCTCTGGGCCGCTCAGCGAGACCCTCGCCACCTGCTCGCGTCCGAAGAGGAAGAGCACGAGCTCCTGAGCGCCGCCGCTGAGCACCGCTCGCGGTTCGCCTTTGCGAGCGACGATCCGCTGACCGTCGGGTCGCTCGAGCTCGAGCCCGACGCCGCGGACCTTGTGGGTGAGCGTCCAGGTCCCGCGACCGAGAGTGGACCACAGGGCCGCATCGAGCTGCGGGTAGTTTCTCGGATGCCAGGACGGCGCCGCTCGCCGTACGTCCTCGGTATGGACAAAGTACTCGGCGAGGTTGACGACCTCGTCGAGCGGCCGGAGCAGCAGTGGCGGCCCATTGCGCACCTTCGCCACCACGCTCTCGTAGCCGTGGCTCCGTAGAACAGCGGCCATCGAGGCCTCGGTGAGCGCTGCGAAGGGCCCGCCGAGCACAAGGCCGGGCATCGCGAGCGGGCGGCGCTCGCGTACCAACAAGTGAGCAGCAAGGTCCCTCGTCGCCCACCCCTCGCAAAGCGTCGGCGCGTCCGGCCCGGATGCGATCAGCAGATCGCAGAGTCCGGTCCGCTCCGATTGGGCAAGGTGAGGTGCGGGCAAGCGGGCTCCTCCGAAGTCGCCGCCCGCACCGTAGCCGTAGACCAGGGTCTTGGCGTGTTAGCCCGGGGCGGCTCCGGTGCGGGCGACCGACGCTTCGTGCTCCAGCAGCCATTCCTTCATCCAGAGCCCTCCGCCGTAGCCGACGAGCCTGCCATCGGAGCCGATGACCCGGTGACACGGGAGCACGATGGCGAGGGGGTTCTTGTTGTTCGCCATGCCTACCGCCCGGCTCGCCCTGGGGTTGCCGATCCGGGCAGCCACCGACCCGTAGCTCTCGGTCTTCGCATAGCCGATGTCCGCGAGCGCCCGCCAGACCCTTCGCTGAAATGCCGTCCCCTCGGGGCTCAACGGGAGGTCGAAGCTCGTGAGCTCGCCGGCAAAGTACGCCTCGAGCTGCGCGACGGCGTCGTCGAGAACAGCGCCGGCGCCGGCCGTCGACGGGCTGGCGTCGCGAGCGTCGAACGAGCCCGGAAGGTGGAGCTCGCGAAGTCCCGCGTCGTCGGCGACGAGGAGAATGTCCCCGATCGGTGCCGTGTAGGTGGTCCAGCCGGTGGCCGGTCTGTCCGTGACGGTCGCTGGCCGGCCGTCTGTGTCGATGCGCATCATGCCGCTCGTTCCTTTCTCGCCGCTTGGCGGCGGTCGGTCGTGTCCAGGTCGGAGGTCACCGGCCCGGTCCAGAGGTACTGCAACGCGTACGACCGCCAGGGGCGCCACGCGTCGGCCGTTGCGGCGGCGCTCTGCGGGTCACCTGGAAGGCCACGCGCCTCCAGGGCTCGGCGGACCCCGAGATCGCTCGCCAAGAACGCGTCGGGATCTCCGAGCGCACGCATGCGGATGTAGGCCACGGTCCACGGGCCTATGCCGGGCAGAGCGAGCAGCCGCTCTGTGACGGCGTCCCAGTCGGCACCGGCGTCGAGCACCACCTCTCCCGAGGCGAGCGCTGACGCGAGTCGGAGCACGGCCCTGGCGCGGCTGGCCGGCATCGGCAGCTGCCCGGGCTCGAGCGCCGCGATTGCGCCAGCGCTGGGGAAAAGGCGAGTGAGCGAACCGGACGCCTCGCCCAACTTGTGCCCGTGTTCTGCGACAAGGCGTCCCGCCACCGTCCGGGCGCCGGCCACGCTCACCTGCTGGCCGAGGACCGCCCGAAAGGCCAGCTCGTCCCCGTCGACGTGCCCGGGCGCGCGTACGCCCGGAAGGGAGGCGACAGACTGGCCGAGGACCGGGTCTCGTCCGAGCGCCTCGGCGACCGCAACCGGATCGGCGTCGAGATCGAACAGCCGGCGGAGCCGGCGGACCGCAGCATTGAGATCACGCATGTCGTCGAGGGTTATCAGGCATCGCAGGTAACCGGGAGCCGCGCCGTCGAGGCTGACCTCGGCAATGCCGGTCCCGTGCGGCAGGGACAGGGTCCGGCGGTAGCGCTCCGCGTCGCCCTCCTCGAGTCCGGGGATTGCCCTCGCGGCCAGAAACCCGAACAGCTGGCCGGCCTGGAGCGGCGGGCGGTAGGCCAGCCTTAGGGCGAGAGTCCCGGGCGAGCCGCCCGGCGTTCCCCGCAAAGCGGCCTGCGGCGAGGCTTGCGGAGCGCGCTTGGCCGGCGAGCGCGCCCGCAGCGCCATAGGTGCGAGCGCGAAGACGTCCTGGACCGTTTCGTTGAATTGGCGCACGCTCGAGAACCCGGCCGCGAACGCGATCTCGGCGCTGCGGAGCTCCGTCGTCTCGAGCAGGATACGCGCCGTCTGGGCGCGTTGCGCACGAGCGAGGGCCAACGGGCCGGCCCCGACTTCGGCGAGGAGCAGACGGTTGAGGTGCCGTTCGCTGTAGCCGAGACGCCTGGCCAGACCCGGCACGCCATCGCGGTCGACGACCCCGTCGGCGATGAGCCGCATCGCGCGCCCGACGGCGTCGGCGCGCCGGTCCCATTCCGGCGAGCCGGGGGTCGCGTCCGGTACGCACCGCTTGCAGGCGCGGAAGCCCGCTCGCTGAGCCGCGGCGGCCGTGGCGAAAAAGCGCACCCTCGTGGGTCGCGCCGGCGGCGACGGGCAGCTCGGCCGGCAGTAGATCCCCGTCGAGGTGACCGCCACGAAGAACCACCCGTCGAAACGGGCATCGCGGCTACGCACCGCTAGATACCGGGCGTCGTCGTCGAGTGGCGCGGATACGGCGACAGCAGCCGGCCGTCTCGAGATCTGTGCATCTGCCATGGCACGAGTCTGGCAGGCTGGCGGACCGCCGTCTGGCGGAAATCGGACATAGGAGTGGGAGCCCGGCGTCGCGCCAGCAGATCGTGTAAACCTTCGTCACATGTATCAAGTCATCGTGGTGGGGACAGATGGTTCGGAGACGGCTGCGGTTGCCGTGCATCACGCGACGGCGCTCGCAAAGCTGACCGGCGCGACCCTGCACATCGTCGACGCCTATCAGATCGTGGCGACAACCCACGTGGCCATGGCGACGACCTTCACCTCGTGGAACAACGACCTCGAGGGCGTGAACGAGGCACTTGCGGCCGAAAGCGAGCTCGTCTGCGACCGCGTGGCAACAGAGGCGCGGCGAGATGGTGTGAACGTCGAGACGCATACGAGACCCGGCGACGCCGCGGACGTGCTCGTCGCGATCGCCGAGGAGGTCGGCGCGGACCTGTTGGTCATCGGCAACCGCGGGATGACGAGCGTCCGGCGCTTCGTCCTGGGCAGCGTTCCGAACAAGGTGTCGCACCATTGCCCGTGCAATCTGCTGATCGTGGACACGACCTCCTCCTGACCGTGCGATTCGCGATCTGCGTGCCTCAGTTCGTCGATGACGGATCGTTCGATCCGAGCGGTCTGCGCGCCTATCTGGAGCGAGCTGAGGCGCTCGGCTTCGAGAGCGTCTGGACCCAGGAGCAGGTGCTGGGCTCGATCCCGTTTCTGAGCCCGATCGAGACGATGGCCTACGCGGCGGCGTGCACCGAGCGGCTACGACTGGGCTGCGCAGTGCTCGTGCTCCCCCTGCACGGTCCCGTGCACCTGGCCAAGAGCCTGAGCACGCTCGACCAGCTCAGTCGAGGGCGCATCGAAGCTCGGCATCGGGACCGGGGGCCGGGGCCGGATGTTCTCCGCGTTCGCGGTCGATCCTGACAGCCTGGTCGCGCGGTTCAACGAGGAGCTGCGGCTGATTAGAGCCCTCTGGACAGAGCCGCGGATCACCTTCGATGGCAGGTTCTGGCAGCTCGACAACGCCGCCATGGAGCCCAAGCCGTTCCAGAAGCCGAGCCCGCCGATCTGGTTCGGCGGCAACCAGCCAGCCGCGCTCCGGCGGGCGGTCAGGCACGGCGACGGCTTCTTCGGCGCCGGGTCGCAGACAACGGCGCAGTTCGCCGAACAGGTAAGGATCGTGCGCGACGAGATCGAGCGCCAGGGGCGGGATGCCACCGCCTTTCGGATCGCAAAACGTGTCTATCTCGCCGTGGACGACGACGCCGAGCGCGCTCGGGAGCGCATCGCCGCCGCCTTGCTCCGCCTCTACGGGGACTTCGGGGCGCATCTGATGCCCGTCGCCGTCTACGGGCCGCCGGAAGCCTGTCGTCGGGGTCTTGGCGAGGTGGTCGACGCCGGCGCCGAACTGATCCTGCTCAACCCGCTCTTCGACGAGGCCGAGCAGATGGAGCGTCTCGCCGCCGAGGTCATGACTCAGGTGTCCTGAGACGGTGCCGCTCCACTCACACACGACCGAGCCGGGGAGCGACGACGAGCTGAGCTTCCGGCCGCAGTTCTGCCAGCACGGGGAGGTCGGGGAGGTTCCACGCTTACGCCTTGCGACCGAGGGCATGCCACCCCGGATCGCCTTCCAGATCATCCACGACGAGCTGATGTTGGACGGCAATTCGCGGCTCAACTTGGCGACGTTCGTGACGACCTGGATGGAGCCCGAGGCCGAGCTGTTGATGGCCGAGTGCGCCTCGAAGAACATGATCGACAAGGACGAGTACCCGCAGACCGCCGAGATCGAGCGGCGATGCGTGAACATCCTGGCACGCCTCTGGCACGCCGGGAATGCCGAGCGCGACGGGATGCTCCACGACCGGCTCGAGCGAGGCCTGCATGCTCGGAGGCCTCGCGCTCAAGTGGCGCTGGCGGCAGGAGCGCGCCGGCCTCGGCTTGCCGACTGACCGTCCGAACCTCGTCATGGGTGCGAACGTCCAGGTCTGCTGGGAGAAGTTCTGCCGCTATTTCGACGTCGAGCCTCGACTGGTCCCGGTGGGGCCCGAGACCACCTACCTAACGCCGGAGGCCGCGGTCCAATCCTGCGACGACAACACGATCGGGGTCGTTGCGGTCCTCGGGTCGACCTACGACGGCGCCTACGAGCCGGTGGCCGAGATCGCCGCAGCCCTCGACGCGCTCAGCGCCGGTGGCGGCCCGGACGTACCGATGCACGTGGACGGGGCGTCGGGGGCGCTGGTGGCTCCGTTTCTCGACCCGGAGCTGCGGTGGGACTTCCGGATACCCGCGCGTCCGGTCCATCAACGTCTCGGGCCACAAGTTCGGCCTCGTGTACCCAGGGGTCGGATGGGTCCTCTGGCGTGACGCGGAGGCGCTGCCCGAAGAGCTCGTCTTCAAGGTCAACTACCTCGGCGGCGAGATGCCGACGTTCGCACTGAACTTCTCGCGGCCCGGCGCCCAGGTGGTGGCGCAGTACTACAACTTCCTGCGGCTCGGCATCGACGGGTTCCGGGAGGTTCAGGCCGTTTGTCGCGACACGGCCCAGTGGCTCGCCGGCGAGATCGAGCGGCTCGGTCCGTTCACGCTGCTGTCGAGGGCCGAGGGGATCCCTGTGTTCGCGTTTCGCCTCACCGAGACCTTGCCCTACAGCGTCTTCGACGTCTCCGAGACGCTCCGGGTCTGGGGCTGGCTCGTCCCCGCGTACAGCTTGCCGCCGGGGCTCGACGACGTGTCGGTGCTTCGCGTCGTGGTCCGCAACGGCTTCAGCCGTGACCTTGCGAAGATGCTCCTGGACGACTTGAAGAAGGTTCTGACGCGCCTGGAGGTGCCGGCCCGGACGGGTCGCGGCCCGGCCGAGCGGGTGGGGTTCCACCACTGACCTCCGGTTCGGATGGCTCCGGCCGATCCGCCTCTTGTTCGGCGGCGACCGGGGGTCCGTCAGTCGTGAGCGGGACATCGAAGCTCACGTGCACACGCTGCTCGGGCCGGCGGCGATTCTGCTCGACCTGGGCTGCGAGAACCTCTCGGTCCGCGCGGGTGAGCGGGGGCTGGACGATGGAGCGCGGCCAGAGGCGCCGGCTCAGCACCACGTTGAGCTCCGAGGTGTACACGACGAGCCGCGTGACGAGCGATATCCAGAACACGAGGCCGAGCACGAAGGCGAACACTCCGTACACCGCCGAGTTCCGGAGCGTGTGGCCAACGAGGTACGTGCCGAGCGCTTGCAGGATCGTCCACCCGACTCCGGCCACGATCGCGCCTGGGAGAAGCGACCTCGTCTTGACGAGCGGAGGCGTCAGCACGCGGTAGCCCGACAAGAACTGCAGGCACGAGACGACGAGCGACAAAAGGACGGCTGCCGCATCGACGAGAAACGGCCTCGACGACGTGTTCGTCGCCACCGCGCTCAGGAACGTCGACACGACCAGACCAAGGCCGAGAAGACCCATGAACTCGACGCTGCGACCCGTTCGCTTCCAGAAGTTGGAGCGCGCGACGCCGGGAAGGTTCCAGATTTGTTCCATCGTGTAGATGCCGTTTTGAGCGAGGCCGAGGGCGCCGTAGAAAAGCAGGACGATCGAGACGATCAGCCCGATGAGGCTGCTGCGGTGGAGCGCGTGAAGGTTGCTGCGCAGCTCGCTCCCGACGAGTGGGAACTGGTCGAACGTCGAGCTCAGGATGTCGTTGCGCAGATGCGGATGGCTGCTCAGGACGAGTCCCAGGACCGTCACGAGCAACAGCAGCAAGGGGAACACCGAGATGAACCCCGAGAAGGAAAGGACGGTCGCAAGGTTTCCGGCGGCGTCGTCCCCGTACTTCTTGATCACTGCGAATGCCACGCCCGGAACCGTGTGGCGCTGCTGCATTCGGTCGACGCGGCGGACGGCGCGCTCGAGCCGATTCATTCGCAGTGCCGCCCGTTGTAGTCGTTCACCGTTCGCCGTTCACGCCTCTTAGCCCGGAGCCTCTTATCCAGGACTCCATGTCTGCAACCGTCGCCGCCATCCCCGGGACGGCAACACCCCCTCATTACGATCGTGGCACGCACGACGGAGAAAGGGAGTCCAATGGACCCGACAGACAAGCCTGAAGTGGAGATCCGCTCGAGTGCCCGCCGGCGCAAGACCGGCGTTGCCTTCTGGGAAGGTGGCCGCGTCGTCGTCGTCGTGCCGGAGCGGATGTCGCGCGCCGCGCGGGACGGCTTCGCCGACCAGCTCGTCGACCAGCTGCTGCGACGCAGCGGCCGCCGGCACGCCTCTGACGCCGGGCTCGAGGAGCGAGCGGCTCTCCTCGCAGACCGGTACCTCGGCGGCGTGCGGCCGTCGTCCATCCGCTGGTCCACTCGTCAGCAGCGGCGCTGGGGATCCTGCTCGCTCCACTCGCGCGAGATCCGGATCGCTTCTCGCCTCCAGACGGTGCCGGAGTGGGTGCTCGACGGGGTCATCGTCCACGAGCTCGCCCACCTGCTCGAGGCCGGCCACACCGCTCGATTCCACAAGATCGCGAACCGCTACCCGCGCCAGGTCGAGGCGCACACCTATCTCGAGGGTTTCGGGCACGGCCTCACGACCGCGGGCTTCCCGGTCAGCGCGGAGGAGGACGCCGATGCGCCGGCAGGGCAGGCGGCCAACGAGGTGGCCGCCTGCGCGTGGCACCTCACAGGGACGGCGCACCAGCTCACGTTCGATTCAACCACTTAGAGCGTTTATATGACTACAATCTAGGCGTGGACGGCGCTGCCACTCACGAGACGGCCCAGGGGGCGTCCTCGGTTCTGATCGCGAGCCTGACGTTCGTGGTGCTCACCGCGCTCGCGATGCTCGAGTACCCAGGTGGCTCGAGGTACGAGGCGGCGAGCCATCATTACGTCTTCCTGGAGAACTTCTTCAGCGATCTCGGGGCGACCAAGACCTACGCCGGCCATTCGAACACGTCCTCGTGCCTGCTCTTCGTCCTCTCGACGACATGTGTGGGCATCTCGCTCATGGCCTTTTCCGGAGCGTGGCGCGGGCTCGCCGAGTCTCGCGGCATCCCGGTTCGTACGGCCGACGTGTTCAAATGGAGCGCCATCGGGAGCGGGGTGTGCTTCATCGGCATCGGTGCGACCCCGCCGAATCTCCTCGGTCCAGCACACGACTTCTTCGTTCGGGCCGCTTTCAGCCTGCTCGTGGTCCTCGTCGTCGCGATGCTCACGGTACAGCGGCGCAACCGGTTGCCCGTGGCCTATCTCTCGGCCAACGCCTTGTTCGTCGTCGTCTTCGTCGTGTGCGTCGCCGTCCTGGTCGGAGGTCCGAGCATCGGCACTCACAGCGGCCTCGTCTTCCAGGTCGCGGCGCAAAAGATCTTGGTGTATTCGTCGATCCTGAACCTGGGCTTTCAGGCCCACGGAGTCCGAAAGGCGCTCGCACCTACCCGAGCGGTCGTCCTGGCCCGGCGCTGAGCGCCGCCGCCGGCACGGGGCTCGCTCACGCTGCCCGCTCGCCGGCACCATGAACGGTCGTGCGGGTCAGACCCTTACACTCTCGCGCGTCAAGACCTTCGAAAGGATCCTCGTGCCTCTCGGATGTTGGCAGGCGGCCAGGTATGAGGGCGCCGCCGTGGCGGGACGCCAGTCCTCGAACACGTCGAACGGGCCGTCGTGGTGATGCGGGGATCACCCGGCGGCCACGGCCCGTTCGCGCGCGTCGCTCGCGCCCGTGAGGCGCTGCAGCCCGTCCTCACGGCCCAGGCCGGCTTGCCGACGACGATCCCGTCTGAGCCCGAGTTCGCGATCAGCGCGGTGCGCCGGCGGCTCGGCTTGGGAGCCCTGCTGCTCGTGCTCTTCCTGACGTTCATGGACAACACGGTGATCAGCGTGACCCTGGCGGACGTGCAGACGCGCCTTCATACCGGCATCACCCAGCTGCAGTGGGTGATCAACGGCTATGCCCTGGTATTCGCCAGCTTCATGCTGATCTTCGGGTCGCTCGGCGACCAGTTCGGCCGGAAGAAGGTCATGCTGTCGGGCGTCATCCTGTTCTGCGGCGGGTCGGTCGTGGCGGCGTTGGCGCCGAATGCGAACGTCCTGATCGCCGGGCGGGTGATCATGGGTCTCGGCGCGGCCGCGTCCGAGCCGGGCACGCTCTCGATGATCCGCCACCTCTACCCCGAACGGAGGGAGCGGGCCAAGGCGCTCGGCATCTGGGCGGGCGTGTCCGGGCTGGCACTCGCGATGGGCCCTCTGATCGGCGGCGTGCTCGTCGGCCTGTACTCGTTCCGAGCCGTCTTCTGGTTCAACCTGTTCTTCGGGCTGGTCGCGCTGATCGGCGCGGCATTGATCCTTCCCGAGAGCCTCAACGCGGCTCGCTACAGGCTCGACTTCGTTGGGTTCCTGCTCGGGGCCGGCGCCCTAGCGGCAGTCTCGTTCGCCATCATCCAGGGCGAGTCGTCGGGATACGGCAATCACGGGATCGAGCTGCTGTTCGCGGCGTCGTTCGTGCTCGCGGTCGGTTTCGTCCTCCACGAGCGCACGGCCGCAAACCCGATGCTCGACCTGTCGTTCTTCAAGCGCCCGGCATTTGCGGGTTCCAACGTCGTCGCCTTCTGCACCTACTTCGGGACGTTCTCGATCTTCTTCTTCGTCGCCCTCTACCTCCAGGACGTGGGTACCAGCTCCGGCTACGGTACGGCGCTCGACTTCGTGCCGATGGCAGCTGCGATGATCATCGCCTCGCTCCTCACAGGGCGCTGGGTGGCGCGATCGGGAGCGCGGGTGCCCATGACGATCGGCTGCGTGCTGGGAGGCATCGGCATCATCCTGACCGAGGTCGTGCTGACACCCAGCTCGGGCCTTTCGACCCTGGGATGGACGCTCCCAATTGCCGGCGCGGGGTTCGGCATCGCTATCGTGCCGGTCACCTCCGCGGCCCTCTCGGCTGTCCCCGCCGACCATTCCGGGATGGCTGCGTCGGTCACCAACACGAGCCGCGAGCTCGGGGCCGTCGCCGGAGTCGCCATCCTCGGGTCGCTGGTGAGCGGCCAGCTGATCTCCAGCCTCATCCGTCAGCTCAACCTGATCGGCATCCCCAAGGCCTTCCAGCAGGTCGTCATCACCGCGGTCACGACTGGCACGTTCAGCTCGGAGGCCAAGCAGTTCAGGGGAACGCCGGCGATCACCAAGATCGTGAACGAGGTGACCCACGCGGCGTACATCGCCTTCGGCCGCGGCCTCGACGTGGCGCTGTCGGCTGCAGGGGCGATGATGCTCGCGTGTGCGGTCGTGGCCGCCCTGACCATGCGCCCCCTCCTGCCGGCGTCCTCGGAGTTCCGCGCCCGTTCGAACGACTGACCTTTCCCCAACCGGCGGACGAGGAGCCTTGATGGCCGATCGCAAATGGTGGACGCTGGCGGTGGTCGCGATCGCGACCTTCATGCTGCTGCTCGACATCACGATCGTCAACGTCGCGCTGCCCGCGATCCAGCGGTCGCTCAAGGAGTCCTTCAGCGACCTGCAGTGGGTCGTCGACGCGTACGCACTCACACTTTCGGTCCTCCTGCTCGTCTCGGGCTCGGTCGCGGACAGGATCGGTCGGCGGATGATCTTCGTGTGCGGACTGGTCGTGTTCTCCGGCGCCTCGCTCGTGTGCGGCCTGGCGCTCAACCCGTTCATGCTCTCGGTCTCCCGAGCCGCGCAGGGAGTCGGCGGGGCGATGATGTTCGCGACCACCCTGGCACTGATCGCGCAGTCGTTCCGCGGCAAGGACCGGGCCGTCGCGTTCGGCATTCTCGGTGCGGTCACCGGTGGAGCGGTCGCGATCGGCCCGCTGCTCGGCGGGATCCTCACCCAGGGCCTGGGATGGCGGTCCATCTTCCTCGTGAACGTGCCCGTCGGTGTCATCGCCGTCGTCGTAACGCTGCGAAACGTGGCAGAGACGAAGGACCCAACCCCGCACGGGATCGATTGGCTGGGGGCGGTGCTCTTCAGCGGCTCCCTGCTGCTCTTGGTGGTCGGCCTGATCCGAGGCAACGCCGACGGGTGGGTGAGCCCGCTCATCTTGTCGGTGCTCGTCGCGAGCGGTCTTCTGCTAGTGGCTTTCGTGCTCGTCGAGCTGCGCCGGACGAGCCCTCTCTTCCAGCTGTCCCTGTTCCGCAAGCCGGCCTTCTGCGGCGTCTCGGCGACGGCGTTCCTGCTCTCGGCGTCGATGTTCGCGATGTTCCTCTACATCACGTTGTACCTGCAGAACATCCTCGGCTACAGCCCCCTCAAGGCCGGTCTGGCGCTGCTTCCCATCACGCTTTTGTCGTTTTTCGTCGCGCCGGTCGCGGGCAGGCTCTCGGCCCGGGTGCCGGCGCGCATCTTCCTCGGCGTCGGCATGCTGGCGGTGTCCGTGGGCCTGCTTCTCATGGCACACGTGCACGCGAACTCGAGCTGGACGGTCCTGTTTCCCGGCTTCGTCGTGGCGGGTGCGGGGATCGGCATGATCAACCCGCCGCTGGCCTCGGCGGCGATCGGCGTGGTCGGGCCGGAGCAGAGCGGTATGGCGTCGGGGATCAGCGCCACGTTCCGCCAGGTCGGCATAGCCACCGGCATCGCGGGGCTGGGCGCGATCTTCCAGGGTCGCCTGGAGACTCGGATCACCTCGGGATTGCAGGCCACGCCGCTTCGCGCGCACGCAGCGCAGATCGCCAACGAGTTCGCGCAAGGCGCGGGAACCAGCGGTTCCGGACAGCTCTCGAAGACGACGCCTCACCTCCGGGCGCTCGTCGGGTCCATCGCCAAGAACGCGTTCTCGACCGGACTGAACGAGCTGTTCGTCGTCGCCGCAGGCCTGGCGCTCCTCGGAGCTGTCTTGGCAGCCGTCACGATCCGACAGCGCGACTTCGTGACCGCACAAGCGCGGCCCGAGCCTGGAGCGGACGAGGCCGCGCCCGCAGTGGCGCGATAGCCCCGTCAGGAGTCGGCGCCGACCGGACCTTCGGACCGACCATCCGCGATCGCGGGGGCGCCCAGGACCCGGAACACGCCCGGCCGCAGCACGCGGACCCCCATCAGCACCGCCGCGAGCAGACCGGCGGCTCCGATCGTCGCCCATTCGAGGCCGAGCTGATCTGCGACAGGTCCCTGAACAAGGGAGCCGATCGGGTACGACACTCCGAGCGCGACGAGGTAGAAGCTGAGGACGCGCCCGCGGAACTGGGCCGGCGCCCGAAGCTGGACCACCGTCGAGAGCGCCGAGAGCACCCCGATGTACGCCAGCCCGACCACGAAGAGGGCAACGACGCCGAACCACAGGTTCGGCGACGCGGCGTAGACGACAAGAGCCGCCAGGAGGAGTGACAGGCACACTGACAGCACCCGGCCGCGACCGATCCGCCTCGCAAGCGGCGTCACGGCCAAAGCCCCGACCACCGCACCCACGCCTTGGGCTGTGGTCAGCAGACCGGTCGCCGACGCTATGGCTCTCGCGCCACCGTGGCTGAGGCGGTGCGCCATCGCCGGGACGAGCGCGATGAAAGGTGACGCGAGGAGGCCCACGACCGCGATGATCCCGATCGCAGCGCGACAGCCGGGTTCGGCCCAGGCAGCTCGGACCCCCAGGCGCAGCGACACGATCAGCCCGACGTGCTCGTCGTTTCCCGGCGGAGGCGCAAGGCGGATGAACATCAGGGCGACCACGACCGCCAGGAAAGACACCGCATTGGCGATGAACGCGACCGGGTAGCCAAAGGCCGCGACCGTCACGCCGGCCAGAGCCGGGCCGATGACACGTCCGAGGTTCCACTGGGCTGAGTTCAGCGCCACGGCGGCGAGGAACTCCGGCCTCGGCACCAGATCGGGGAGGATCGCCTGCTGGAAGGGACCGATCAGGGCGCTCACGCAGCCTTGAGCCGTGACCAGCAGCGTGAGCACGCCCGGGCCGTCCTTACCGTCCGCGACGAGCACGGCGATGACGAGGGCGACGACCCCTGCGGCCAGGTTGCCCGTCACGAGCGCAGCCCGGCGGGGAACGCGGTCGGCGAGCGCCCCGCCGACGGGCGACAGCAACCCGACCGGCAGGAAGGCGCCCGCGGCGATCAGAACCGCCCAGGTGGCCTTGCCGGTGTGGGCGATGACGAGGGCGCCGACGGCGACGGTCTGCATCCACGAGCCGACGTACGAGACGAGTCCCCCGAACCACAAAAGCGCGTAGTTCCGGTGGCGGAGGGGGGCGAGCGAGCCCAGACCACGAGGATGGATCGACGCTGCTGCGAACCCGTCGGCCGCCGCGCCGCCGGGTTCACGCTCGGCCACCTCGGCCGGCTCGGTCCCGGCCGCGCCGCCACCAGATGCGGGCTCGAAGGCCGTAGGGTCCGTGTGCGGGGCCACAGGGGTCAGGCTAGGACCTCGAAAGCTCGGAGCCCGAGCCCGGGGGCGCCGTACTAGGGTGACCAATTCCATCAGGTTTCTGTTATTCAGGCGGAGGGGCTTCCCGCTCGGAGCGAGCGGTGGACACACATCGGAGGCAGGGCGTGACGAATCGAGACGTTGCCGGTGACCAGGCAGGATCAAGGTGGCGGCGCCGGTTGTACACACGGCGGGACATGCTCCGATTCGGCGCAGCGGGCGCAGGTACGCTCATTGGCGGCCAGTTTCTGGCCGCCTGCGGATCGTCCAGCTCTTCGACCACCACAACGGCGGCCTCCGGCGGCAAGCCGAAGACCGGCGGCACGTTGAACTTCGGCCGCGACACCGGCCCGACCCAGCTCGACCCGGCGAATTCGATCGTCGAGGGCGACGTGTACACGCTCGACAAGATCTTCGAGCCTCTGTACATCACGAGCGCCGCGGGCGTGCTCACGCCGTGGCTCGCGCAGGGCCACACGGTGAGCTCGAACGGCAAGACGTGGACCTTCTCGCTGCGGCCCGGCGTGAAGTTCTCCGACGGCAAACCGGTCACCGCCGAGGACGTGGTGTTCTCGATCCACCGAGCCGCCACCGACGCCACGGGGCCGCTCAGCTTCTTGGACTTCGCGATCAAGTCGCTCAAGGCCACCGACTCGAGCACCGTGACCCTCGATCTCTCCCAGCCCTGGTCCCCGTTCCTGTCGGACATCTCCGTCTTCGCCAACTCGATCCTGCCGAAGGACTTCGGGGGCCAGAGCGAGGCGGCCTTCTTCGCAAACCCGATCGGCACAGGACCGTTCGTGCTCAAGTCGTTCCAGAAGGGCGCCGGCGCCGTGCTGGCGAAGAACAAGCACTACTGGCAGGCCGGCAAGCCCTACCTCAACGAGGTCAACTTCACCTACGTCCCCGACGGCAACCAGCGCGTCCTGCAGCTCAAGGCCGGCGAGGTCGACGCGATCTCGGCGGTCCCCCCCTCGCAGGTGACCGCTCTGAAGGCGAACCACGCGGTCGTCCTCGCGGCCTTCGGGTCCTGGGCGGTCGACCTCCTCTTCTTCAACGAGAAGGTGCCGCAGTTCAAGGACCGCCACGTTCGCCGGGCGATCAACTACGCCATCGACATACCGGCCCTCGCCAAGGCGACGACGTTCGGGACCGCGCACGCTGGGAACTCCTTCTTCCCACCGAGCCTCCAGTACTACACGGCCGTCCCGACGCTCACCTTCGACCTCAGCGCCGCAAAGGCCGAGCTCGCGAAGTCGCGCTATCCGCACGGCTTCTCGTTCTCGCTGCTGGTGCCGAGCGGCAACAGCCAGTACGTCGAAGCCGCGACGATCATCCAGCAGGAGCTCAAGCCGCTGAACATCGTCGTCTCCATCCGCCAGCTCGACAACGCCGCCTACACGGCCGCGTTCGAGGCCTTCAATTACGAGGCGATGATCAACGGCGCCACGAACGACATCAGCGACCCCGACGAGATGGCCTCGTTCCAGGTAGACGTCCAGGACGGGGGCTCGCATTCGTTCTGGACCTACTACTCCAACCCGACCGCGATCGCGCTCGTTCGAGAGGCAGAGACGACCTTCAGCAGCTCGAGGAGGGCGGCTCTGTACGCCAGGATCCAGGCGATAGTCGCCCAGGACGCCCCGTACATAGCACTCGATTACCCGCCGAACATCTACGCTTGGCTACCGACGCTGCACGGATTCGCCGTGAACCCCGGCGGTGCCTACCGGTTGGAGGACGTCTGGCTGAGCTAGGCGGCCGAGCTCAGCTCGGTGACGCGGGACCCAACACGATGCTCGCGAGCGACGAGACCGTCGCCGCCCAGGCTCGGGCGCGCGCAGAAGCCCCCACCAGACGATTCCTCACCAGCCCCGGGTCGCGTTATGTGGTGCGCCGGATCCTGTTCTCGGTCCCTGTCGTGTTCGGCGTGGTCGTCGTCACGTTCCTGCTGCTGAGATTGATCCCCGGCGACCCCGCCCGCACCCTGCTCGGCCTGCACGCGCCGCCCGAGGCGATCGCGCACCTCCGCCGCCAGCTCGGGCTCGACGAGCCGATCTGGCGCCAGTTCTGGAACTACGCCGACGGCCTCGCGCACGGCAACCTCGGCACCTCGATCTACTACCAGGTCTCGACCGCCTCGCTCATCTCCCCCCGCCTCGGGCTGACCGGAGCGCTCGTGCTCGTCGCGACCGTGTTCTCCGTTGCGATCACCGTGCCCCTCGCGGCTCTCGCGGCGATGCGACAGGACCGGGCCAGCGACCACGCCGTGAGGCTTTTCTCGCTCATGGGGCTCGGTATGCCGTCGTTCTGGTTCGGCATCATCTTGATCCTCCTCCTTGCGGTGGATCTGCACTGGTTCCCGGTCGGCGGCTACGGCACGAACTTCTGGCAGCACTTGCGCTCGCTGGTTCTGCCGGGCTTGACCGCCGCAATCGGCATCGTCCCGGTGCTCATCCGCAGCCTCCGAGTCGGGATGCTCGAGGTCCTCGGGGCCGACTACGTCGCGACGGCCCGCGCGAAGGGGCTTCGCTCGTCGCGCGTCACGTTCGTCCACGTCGCCCGCAACGCGCTCATCCCGACGGTCACCTTGCTCGGGATCAACATCGCGTACCTGATCGGAGGGACCGTCGTAATCGAAAGGGTCTTCAGCCTGAACGGGCTCGGCGACCTGATGCTGAACGCCATCGACAACCGCGACTTTCCCGTCGTGCAGGGCGTCACGCTCGTCTACGCGCTCGGGGTGATAGTCGTGATCTTGATCACGGACCTCGTCACGGCGCGGCTCGACCCGAGGATCCGGCTCAAGTGAGCGTCACGATCGCGACCTCGGGAGGGGTCCTCGACCAAGCGCCCGAGCCCGTCGCCCGCCGGCGTTCCTTCGGGTCGCGAGCGGTCCACAGCCCGACTTTCATGGCGGGCGCCATATTGACCACCGCCATCGTCACGCTCGTGCTCCTCGCACCGGTCATCGGGCGCTACAGCCCGCTTTCACTCGATCTCCTGCACCCGCTGGAGGGCCCGAGCGCGGCTCATTGGCTCGGGACCGACGAGCTCGGCCGCGACATCTGGTCGCGCCTTTTGTACGCGGGGCGTACCGACTTGCAAGTCGGCGTGCTCGCAGTCGTCTTCCCCTTCACCTTCGGCGTGTTCATCGGCACGGTCTGCGGCTATTTCGGCGGCCTCCTCGACGCGATCGTCATGCGGATCGTGGACGTGGTGCTGGCCTTCCCCTTCTACGTGCTGATCATCGCCCTCGTGTTCGTCGTCGGAGTCGGCACGCACGGGATCTACATCGCGTTCGCGCTCACGGACTGGGTCGTCTACGCGCGGACGACGCGGAGCGGCACGATCGTCGCGCGCAACCTCGACTGGGTCGCCGCCGCCGAGGGCGCAGGGCTGTCGAGGATTCGCGTGCTCTGGCGGCACATCCTGCCCAACACGGTCACCCAGCCGATCGTCTACGCCATGTCCGACGTCGTGCTCGTGATCCTGGCCGTCGTCACCCTCGGCTACCTCGGGCTCGGCATCCAGCCGCCGGCACCCGATTGGGGCGCCATGATCAACGACGGACAGAACTTCATCCAGACCAACCAGTGGCTGGCTGCGATCCCGGGGCTGGCGGTGGTTCTGACGGGAATAGGGCTGTCGCTGCTCGGTGACGGGCTGGCGGACGTGCTGCGGCCCGAATGACTGCCGCCTTGGAGGTCGAGAACCTCGTCGTCGAGGTCCGGCGTCACCGATCGACGTTTCGTGCGGTCGACGACGTCTCGTTCACGCTGGAGCGCGGGAAGGCGCTCGCGCTCGTGGGCGAATCCGGGTGCGGGAAGAGTCTGACGCTGCGGGCGATCATGGGCCTGTTGCCGAACGCGGGGCGCGTCGCGTCCGGTCGGGTGACCCTTGACGGCGTCGCCCTCCGTGCCAGTGCCCGGCATCGCACGCGCGACCAGCGCCAGCGCATGTCGATCGTCTTCCAGGACGCCCTCAGCGCCCTCAACCCGGTCGCGACCGTCGGGAGTCAGATCGCCGAGGCACCGCGCCACGTCCTGGGGCTCGGACGTAGCGCCTCGCGGGCGAGGGCACTCGATCTGCTGCACCAGGTGGGCATCCCCGATCCTGAGCTCCGCTACCACGCGTACCCGCACGAGCTCTCGGGCGGCACCCGCCAACGGGTCGTGATCGCGATCGCACTGTCATCGGACCCGGCGATCTTGCTGTGCGACGAGCCGACGACCTCCCTCGACGTCACGATCCAGACCCAGATCCTTGCCCTGCTGGCGGACCTCCGGGCCGAGCGCGGCTTGTCGGTGATCTTCGTCACCCACGACCTCTGCCTCGTCAGCCAGGTCGCCGAACGCCTGGCGGTCATGTACACGGGGCGCATCGTCGAAACGGGCCCGGCCGTGGAGGTCCTCGCCACGCCGAGACACCCGTACACAGACGGGTTGCTCGGAGCCGCGCTCGACGTGGACACCCCCGAGCGCGAGCCGATCTCGGTCCCCGGCTCGCTTCCGGATCCGCTTCGGCCTCCGAGCGGCTGCTCGTTCCACCCGCGCTGTCAGTTCGCCACGCTCGAGTGCGTCACTACCGACGTCCGTCTCGAGTTCGTCGGGCCCGATCGCCAGGCGGCCTGCCTGCATTCGGACTCGCTCGCGGTCGCTCAGGTTGCCGTCCGCCGTGTCTGACGCGCTCATCGAGGTCGACGACCTCTCGGTGACGTTCCGGTCCGAGCACGGTCGCCCGCTCCGAGCAGTCGACACGGTCTCGCTCCAGGTCGCCGAAGGTGAGGTCCTCGGTCTCGTTGGCGAGTCCGGGTGCGGCAAGACCACCGTCGCGAAGTGCATCACCGGCCAGGTGGCACCGACGTCGGGGACGGTCCGTTTCGACGGCCGCGAGCTCGGCCGAAAGCGTGCCGCGGAGGACCGGCGCGCGATTCAGATGGTGTTCCAGGACCCCTACTCGTCGCTCAACCCGCGCATGACCGTCCGGCAGGTCCTCCAGGAATTGCTCCTCGTCCACCGGCTCGTGCCGAGATCCGGCGTCGAGGAGCGGTGCAGGGAGCTGATGACGGTCGTCGGCCTTCCCCACGGCGCGCTCGACTGCCTCCCGGGTCAGTTCTCCGGCGGTCAGCGGCAGCGGATCGCCATCGCCCGGGCGCTCGCGGTCGAGCCGCGCGTCATCATCGCGGACGAGCCGGTCTCGGCGCTCGACGTCTCGGTGCAGGCGACTATCCTCCGGCTCTTCGAGGACCTGCGCAGCCGCCTCGGCCTCACCGTCGTGTTCATCTCGCACAACCTGGCCGTCGTCCGTCACCTGAGCGACCGCGTAGCGGTCATGTACCTCGGTCGCATCGCGGAGGAGGGTGAACGTGAAGCTGTCTTCCGCGACCCGCGGCACCCCTACACGCGTGCGCTTCTGGCATCGGCACCGCGCCTGCGCCAGACCGGGCTCGTTCGGCCGATCGTGATCGGTGAGCCCCCCAGCCCGATCGACGTCCCGACCGGCTGCGCGTTCCATCCGCGCTGCCCGCGCGCCGAACCGCTCTGCGCGCGCGACAGACCTGTGCTCGAGGCAGTCGGTGCGGGCGAAGAGCACCTCGCGGCTTGCCACTTCCGAGACGAGAGGGCTGCTGAGAGCAACGAGCATCGGTGAGCCAGGACCGGCGAGCCTCCCGCCGGTCCACGACCCAAGGATCAGGCGGGTTGAACCGCGTCGTCAGGCGGGCGGTGGCGGACGTACATGAAGACCGGCCCCTCGTCGCTCGGGTCGTCGGAGTCGAGAGTTCCCGCCCAGTGTGGCTCGAAGCCGGCCTTCTCGAGAGCACGCCAGGAACGCCGGTTGGCCTGCTGAACGGCAACGACGATCGCCGCGACGTCCGGGTATCGGCGCCAGGTGTCCTCGGCGAACCCGGCGATGATCCGGCCACCGAGACCTCTTCCGGTGAGCGTCTCGTCGCCGATGAAGTAGTCGAGACCCGCTGCAGGCCCGGGCGCTCCCCCCGCCGCGACCGATCGCTCCCACTCGGGATAGTCGGCGATCCGGTACCGCTGGATCACCCCGATGGGCTCGCCGTCCGCTTCGACGACGAACACCTCGGTGGGGTCCCGGCCGTCGAGCCGCGGCGCGTAGGCGGCTTCGACGCTGGCGGGGTCGCAATCGTCCCGCCACCAGGTTGCGACGTGCGGGGAACCAAGCCAGTGCGACAGCAGCGGAAGGTCCCGGCGTTCGAGTCGCCTGAAACCGAGCGTCACGGCGCTCTCGACTCGCGAGCTCGAACAGCCTCGATCTGTCCCTCCGTCGCCCCGCGCCGGCGGGCCAGATCAAAGTGCCGCTCTGCACACGGCTCGCAACCCTCACGGAGGTAGTAGGCCGCGTCCGCGAGCTCGCGTTCCAGCCGGCTCGGACGGCCCGCACGGCCCGCGCCCGCGACACGCTCGTCGGTCACGCTCGTAGCGCCTCTCGCTTGGTGACCCGACCGAATGCCCTCACGCGAGAAAGCCTGTCGCGACGTTCTCGAGGATGGCGCACAGGCTGACGAGCTCGCTGACCGAGACCCACTCGTTCGGCGCGTGGAAGTTACCCCCGAGCGACCCCATGAGAAGCGTCGGGATGCCAGCACCCTGCATCAAGGCTGCGTCGGTCCACGCGTTCAGGCCGACCAGGCGGGGGGGAAAGCCGAGAACCTCCTCAGCAGCACCGACCACGATCTCCTGCAGCCTTTCGTGGCCCTGAGCCCGGAACGGCTCCCGGTCCAGGCGGACGATCACTTCGCCCTCGAAGCCTCGCTCGGTCTCAGCCAACTCTGCGAAGATCGCCTCGATCTCGGCGATGCGGTCGCTCAGGTGTTCCCCGGGCTGTGTCCCGATCTCGATGCCGACGCTTGCGAAGTTCGGGTACGTGGCGTAGTCCGTCCCCCCTTTGACGGTTCCGGTGTGGAAGACGGTGCGCCCGTTCATCGGATCGGGCTTGGGGACGAAGGTCGTGACGTCGTGACGGTGCAGGCGTGAGATCACCTCTGCCAGGAGCACGATGGCGTCAACGCCCTTGTCGGGTGCCGAACCGTGCGCGGCTACTCCGTGGGTGACGATGTCGATCCAGCCGAACCCTTGATGCTCCACGACGACGTCGGTGACCGATTGCGGCTCGATGACGATTGCGGCGTCGATGCCTCCCTGAGCGGCCAGGTGCTCCGAGCCGATCGACACCCCCTCCTCGTCGGCGACGCAGGCGACCAAAAGGTCACCGCGGAGGGGCTTTCCAGAGCGAGCAAGCGCTCGTAGCGTCAACATCGCAGCTGCGCACATGCCCTTGTCGTCCGCAGCTCCGAGGCCGTAGAGGCGGTCGCCGTCCAGGCGCGGGACGAGTGCCTCCGCCTCCCAATTGGCGTAGCCGACCGTGTCGCTGTGGGCGTTCAGGCACAGCGTCGGACCTCCGCCGGATCCGGGCAAGCGGGCGAGGACGTTCGGCCGCCCGGGCTCCACCTCGAGCACTTCGACCTCTGCACCGGCATCCGAAAGCCAGCGCGACATGAACCGCGCGACGGCTCCTTCACCCGAACCGGTCGGGATGAGCCAGGGAGTCACCGACTCGATGCGGACCATCGCGCTGACGAGCTCTACGACTTCTGTTTCCTCAAAGGTCATCGGGATCCTCCTCGACAAAGTGACACGCTGCTTGGTGCACCGCCCCGAGCTGGCCCGTGCCCACCGAGATGAGGACCGGGTCCTCGTTCCGACAGCGCTCCGGCTCGCCCAGTCTTCGGTAGAGCGGGCAGCGCAGACGGAATCTGCAGCCGCTCGGAACCTTGCTCGCGGACGGCGCCTCTCCCTGGAGAAGGACGCGCTTGCGAGGCTTGCCCGTCTCCGGCAGGGGGATCACCGAAACGAGAGCTCTCGTGTAGGGATGCTTGGGCGCCCCGATGACCTCAGCGGTCGTCCCCATCTCGACGATCCGGCCGAGGTACACGACGGCGACGCGTTCGGCGACCACCCAGGCCAGCGAGAGGTCGTGGGTCACAAAGAGGAAGGACACCCCGTGCTCGTCGCGAAGGTCGAGCATCAGGCGCAAGATGCCGGCCCGAAGGGAAACGTCGAGCATCGACACCGGCTCGTCGGCGATCACGAGCTCTGGCGAGAGGACCATCGCGCCGGCGATCACGACTCGTTGTCGCTGGCCGCCCGACAGCTGGTGCGGGTAGCGCCGGGCGATCGTATCGGCGGGATGGAGGCCCACCTGCTCGAGCGTGGCGTGCACCTTCGCGCGCCGCGCTTCGCGGCTGTCGCCGCGCGCATGGATCAACAGCGATTCTTCCACCGTGTCGAAGACCGTGAGCCGAGGGTCCAAGGACTCGAACGGGTCCTGAAAGACGACTTGGACATCCCGGCGAAGCCGGCGCAACGGCTCCCGTTTCACGTGGGCGACGTTCCTCCCCCCCAGGACCACGCGGCCCGCGGTGGGTTCCTCGAGGCGGGTGATAGCACGGATGATGGACGTCTTGCCGCAACCGGACTCACCGACGATCGCGAGAATTTCGCCCTTGTCGAGAGAGAAACTGACCCCGTCCACGGCCCGGACGACGCGCTCGTCGCGAGGTCCCCTCCTCCTCCGGTAGTGCAGGGCAAGGTCGTCGACGGTGAGGAGCGTTTGTGCCACCGGGCTCACGTCCCTGCTCGAAGAACGACGTCGACCCGGTGACAGGCGGCGCTGTGCTCGGGTCCGACGGGGTCGAGGGATGGCTCTTCAGTCAGGCAGCGGTCGATCGCGATGGAGCAGCGGTCCGCGAAACGGCAGCCGGCCGGGGGAGAGAGCAGGTCGGGAGGATGCCCCGGAATTCCTTCGATGAAACGCCGGGTTCGCCTCACGTCCGGATACGCGTGGCGGAGCCGCGCGGTGTAGGGGTGGGCCGGGCCCGGACCTGTCTCGGCCGGCGCGAAGATCGCCGAGGAGGGCCCGGTCTCGACGATCTTGCCGGCGTACATGACGTTCACCGAGTCGCAGACCTCCGCAATGACCGACAGGTCGTGCGAAATGAGGATCATCGACAACTCGAGCCGCTCGGTCAGGCTCTTCAACAGCTCGAGTATTTGGGCCTGGGTCATGACGTCGAGGGCAGTGACCGGTTCGTCTGCGACTATGAGCTTCGGCCGGCAGGCGAGCGCCATGGCGATGAGCACTCGCTGGCGCATACCCCCAGACAGCTCGTGGGGAAAGTTGCGACCGCGACTGGAGTCGAGACCCACGCTCGCGAGCAGGTCGGCGACACGTTCTTTGGCTTCGGCCATCTTGGTCCGAGGCTCGTGGCAAAGGATCGGCTCCAGCAGCTGCTTCTCTACGGTTTGGACGGGGTTGAGGGAATTCATGGCTCCTTGGAACACGACGGCGACGTCGCGCCAGCGGACCGAGCGGAGCTGCTCCGCGCTCAACTGGAGAAGGTCGTCGCCGTCGAAGATGATCGAGCCGGACGCGACCGTTGCCTCTCGTGCGAGCAGCCGGGGGATGGCGAGCGCGAGCGTGGTCTTCCCGCATCCGGACTCGCCTGCCAGCCCGACCACGGCGCCGGTGTCCACGGTGAGGTCGACGCCGTCGACGGCGAACACCGGGCCGCGGGGCGTCCGGTACTGGATCCGGAGGTCGCGGATCTCGAGCAGGCTCATCTCGAGCCTCGGAGACGCGGGTTGAGCGCCTGGTCGATCGCGTGGCCGATCAGGGTGAACGCGAGGACGACGAGGACGATGCCGACACCCGGAGGAACGAAGTACCACCACGCGCCGCGTCCGATGGCGCCGGACTCGAAAGCAAAGTGCAGCATCGTACCCCACGAGATCTGCACGGGATCGCCGAGACCCAGGAAGGACAAGGTGGCCTCGGCCAGAATCGCCCCGCCGATCACGAGCACCGTGTTGGCGAAGATGAGCGGCATGACGTTCGGCAGGATGTGAACTCTCAGGATCCTCGTATTCGAGGCGCCGAGAGACCGCACCCTCGTCACGAACTGCCGCTCCCGAAGCGACAGCGTCTGGGACCTGACGATCCGTGCGGTGGTCGGCCAGCCCGTCATGCCGATGACGATGACGATTATCAAGAGGTTCTGCCCGAAGAAGGCGGCGAGGGCGATGACGAGCGGCAGCTGCGGCAGCACGAGGAAGAAGTCGGTGACACGCATCAACAGCGCGTCGGTCCATCGCCCGTAGTAGCCGGCGACGACTCCGATGGAGGCTCCGAGGAGCATCGAGATGGCCGTGGCCGCGAGACCGACGATCAGCGAGACGTGCGCGCCCGAGAGCAGCTCCCTGAAGACGTCGCGACCGAGCTCGTCGGTTCCGAGCCAGTGACGGAGCGAGGGCGGTTGCAACAGTCCCGAGGCGGTCGTGCTCACGTTCGCCGCATTGAAGGGGAAGACCAAGGGCCCGGCCACGGCGACGACCACGACGACGACGAAGAGCGCCAGTCCCCAACGACCGAGGCGGTCGGTGGTGAGATGGTGCCACACCCTTCGCCACTCGCCACGACGAGCCGGCGGGGTCGGCTGCACCACCGACTCGGGCGTGGCGGCGAGATCCGGGACGACCTCAGAAGTTGTCATCAGGCGTCTCGCACTCTCGGGTCGAGCGCCTGGTACACGAGATCGCTTGCGAAGTTCACCAGCAGCACGACGATGGCGAAGACGAGAAAGGCCGCTTCGATCACCGGGTAGTCGCGGTTCAGCACCGAGTCGTACACCAGAAGGCCCATGCCCGGCCAGGAGAAAACGGTCTCGACTTCGATGGCGCCGCTCACGACGAGGCCGACGAGGAGCGCCGATGAGGTGACGATGGGCAGCAGGGCGTTACGGACCGCGTGGCGCCACAAGATGCGCCGCGGCGCCAGGCCCTTGGCCGTCGCCGTCAGCATGAAGTCCTCCGAGAGAACCTCGATCACCGACGCCCGGGCCACGAGCACGAACTGGGCAATGTTGACGATGACGAGTGTCAGCGTCGGGAGGGCCACGTGCTCGACGATGTCCTGGATACGTTGGAACGGCGACGTGTAGACAGCGTTCGGCGTCTCCATGCCGAAGATGGGGAACGCGTGCAGCCAGACACCCAGCACGAAGACGAGGATGAGGCCGGTCCAGAATGTCGGCAGGCTCCAGCCGATGACCGACGCGACGACGGTGCCCGAGTCGTAGGTGCTCCCCCGCTTGTTCGCTGCGACGACTCCGAACAGGACGCCGAGCACGATCGTGAGAATCGTCGCCGCTGCCAGCAGCAGGACCGTGTTGCCGAGGTACTCGCTGAGCAGCGTACCGACGGGCTCGCGGTAGGTGTAAGAGATGCCGAGCTGCCCGTGGAGGAGGTTCTTCAGGTAGATGAAGTACTGGACGATGAGCGGATGGTTCAGCCCGAAGACCCGGGTGATGTCCGCCACGGCTTGGGGAGTGAGGTGGCCCGAGCGGGCCAGGAGGCGTACCGGGTTGCCCGGCAGGACATGGAAAAGCAAGAAGTTGAAGGTGACGATCCCGTAGAGGGTGACGACCAGCCAGACGGTCTTCCGCCCGAGATAGCGCAGCCGGAACATGGCGTTCGCGGCCGTCGCCTAGACCGGCCGTGCCTTCAGGTAGTTGTCGCGGGTGAAGTTGAGGACGATCCCGCCCGGGACCGGAGTCCAATTCTTCCAGGTGTCGGTCCGGTAGCCCTGCAGCTTTGCCTGATACCACATGATGATGTATGAGCAGGCGTCGTAGTAGTAGCGCTGCGCCTCTTGCACCAGCGCGAGTCTCCTCTCGTGATCGATCTCGGTCGCCTGCTCGTTGTACAGCTCGTCGTAGTGCCGGCTGCAGTAGTAGACGTCGTTGTTGGACCCGATCTGGCTACAGAGCGGCACGCCCAGCAGGTAGTCCGGGTCGTTGACCCCCGAGTCCCAACCCCACACGAAGATGTCCCAGTTGGGCGCCGACGCGTTGTAAACCGTTGATCCGAGGGTGTTCGCGTCCAGCGTCGTCAGAGTGAGCTCGATGCCTACCTTCGCCGCAGGCGTCGCGGAACAGCTGAGCCGCGGCCACGTCGACCGAAGTGGTCTCGATGGCGATCAGCCGGAAGCGGAGCTGCTTGCCGCCGGCGGAAGACCTCACGCCACTTCCATCTCGTTCGACGTAACCGGCCGCGTCGAGGATGGCCTTTGCCTTCGCCGGGTTTGCGTCGTACTGCTCGGAGAGGGGGATGTCGAGGTGCCACTCCCCGAGACCGACGGGAAGGATCACGCTTCCCGGAGCACCATGGCCGGCGAGCGCGACGTCGACGAGCTGCTGGCGCGAGACGCAGTAGCTGAGCGCCCTGCGGACTGTCAGGTCCTTGAGGAGCGGGATTCCCGCCGGACTTGGGGTTGTCCGAGACGTTGATGCCGATGTGGTGGAAGGAGAACGACTGCATGGAGACCGTCTTCACGTGCGTCGCACCGACAAGGCCGTCCCAGATCGTCGGCGGGATCTCCGGGCATATGTCCACCGCTCCGGTCCTCAGGCTCTGCGCCATGACGTCTTCGTTCTGGAACAGGATCCACGTCACCTTCTTGGCGGCGGGAAGCGGGCCCCAGAAGCCATCGTTCCGTGTGACCTCGATGGACTGACCGTGCTTCCAGTCGACAAACCTGTAGGGCCCGGTGCCGACCGCATGGGGATTCGTGAACTTCTGGATCTGCGAAGCCGACATCCCGCCCCAGATGTGCTGGGGAATGATCGGCACGGCGAGCCCGGGGTTGAACGCCTGCGGGCTCGAGAAATGCAGGAGAAGCGTGCGAGCGTCCGGTGCATCGGCTGAGAGCAGATCGGTGACCCACTGCGCGTACTGGCTGATGCCGCTCTTTTTGATCAGCTCGTAGGTGAATTTCGCGTCGGCCGACGTGAACTTCTTGCCGTCGTGCCAGGTCGCCTCTCGCAGCTTGAATGTGATCGTCTTGCCGTCAGGGCTGTAGGACCAGGACGTTGCAAGACCGGGCTCGCCCTTCAGGTCGAGGCCGTGTCTGGATGAGGTTGTCGTAGACGAGCTGGAGAACCTCGACCGCCTCGGTGCTGTAGGTGGTGAGCGGGTTCATGGTGTCCGGCTCGATCGCCCAGCCCACCCGGATCGTGCTCGCCTTGGCTCTCGTGGCCACCGCTGACGTGCACGCCTCGAGGCCGAGCGCGCCAGAGCCTGTCAGCGCGGCGATCGCCCCTGCTGACTTAAGGAATTCGCGCCGGCTCAGCCCCTCAGGCATCTCGGCCCCCCCTTCACACCCGCAACGACGCCGCAGTATACGAGCAACAGTTGCCTCGTGGTCAGACATTCGACCCTGGCGAACCGAGAGAGCCCGCGCTCAGCGAAACCAGATCTTGCGGTACTCCCGGCTCATCGGGTGCAGCAGAACGACGACGAGGGCGACCTCGAATACCAGGGAGATCGCGTTGACTGCGAGAACGTGGTAGCGGAAGAGCAGGTACGCCGTGAAGACGAACGGGATGAACGCGAACACGAGCGCCAGCCAGTAGCCCCACTTGCGCTCGTTCGCGATCCCGAAGCCGGCGGCCAGCTGTCCGGCGGCCAACCCCACCGCGATGAGACCGAGAGCGCCGCCGAAGATTCCCTGCAGAACGCCCAGGACGCCGTTGAAGTACAGGAGTATGACGGCGAACTGGAGCGTCTGGGGCTGCCCGGAGTTGAACCACACGCGTTGTCCCATGCCCAAGTGTGACAGTGCGGCCCCCGGCGCGCTTGCTGCCCGGTAGCCTCGCCGACCGTGACGAGCCACCTTCGTGCCGACGCTCCGCTCCTGGACGGCTACCTCAGATTCCGCGAGTCGGGGGCGACGCCATTCACCACCCCGGGCCACAAGGGGCGTGCGTCCGGGCTCGACGGCGATCTCGGCGCGGTCCTCGCAGGCGACGTCCCGCTCTACGGCGGCGTCGACACGGTCAAGTCGACCGGTGGCCTGCTCGCCGCGGCCGAAGCCCGTGCGGCGCGGTTCTACGGCGCGGACTGGTGCCGTTTCTCGGCGGGAGGGTCCACGCACGGCAACCAGGCGCTGTGCCTCGCGCTCGGCCAACCGGGCGACAAGGTGGTCGTCACGCGCTCGCTGCACCGCTCGCTTCTGCTAGGTCTGGTGCTGGCGGACCTCGAGCCGTGCTGGCTCCCGACGACGGTCGATCCCCGTACGGGCATGCCGACCGGCGTGGCCGTCGAGGACGTCGCGGGGACTCTCGAAGCCAATCGTGACGCCCGCGCCGTGCTCGTCACCGAGCCGGGCTACCTCGGCACCCTCTCGGACCTCGGCCGGATCATCGAGGTGGCGCACGCGTTCGACGTGCCCGTGGTGGTCGACCAGGCGTGGGGCGCGCATCTCGGCAGCCACCCGGAGGTGCCGGCTCAGGCGATGGCACTCGGGGCGGACGCGATGGTGACGAGCATTCACAAGCTGCTTCCCGGTTACACCCAGGCGAGCCTGGTGTGCGCGCGCACAGGCCGCCTCGAGCGTGACCGCCTCGAGCGGGGTTTCGAGGCGAGTCACACGACGAGCCCGGCGGGTACGGTTCTCGCGAGCATCGACGTATGTCGGGCACTCATGCAGGCGCGCGGTCCCGAGTTGCTCGAGCACCTCCTCGGGATCGTCAGGACCGCCCGACGGCACCTGAGCGACGAGGTCCCGGGGCTCGTCGTTCCCGACGAGAGCTTCTTCCCCGCCGGCCGCTTCGACCCGACGCGGCTCGTGCTGCTGCTGGCGGATGTGGGGGCCAACGGCATCGAGATCGAGCGCGCGCTCATCTCAGAAGGCCTTCCTGTCGAGCTGGCCGATCGCGACACCGTCGTGCCGATCGTGACGGTCGCCGACGACGAGTCCACCGTCGAGGCCCTCGTCAGGGCCCTCGTGCCGGCCATTCGCGCTACGTCGGGTCCTTCACGTCGGCCGTCGACGGGGGTGAGCTGGCGCATCCACCCGGTGAACGCGATGAGCCCCCGTGCGGCGTTCTTCGCCGCCCACGAGACCGTCACGGCCGACCACGCAGTCGGGCGGGTCTCGGCCGAGCTCGTCGCCCCCTACCCGCCGGGCGTCCCGGTGCTGGCGCCTGGCGAGCTGATCACCGAGGAGCTACTCGCCGCTCTGCGAGACGTCGCGGCCGACGGCGTCCGAGTCGCTTACGCGGCCGACCCGAGCCTTTCCACCCTCGAGGTCGTCCGGGCCTGAGCTGGAGGGGAGCCCGTGGCGAACGTCGTGATCCTGAGTGAAGCCCAAGTGCGCGAGCTCCTCGAGCCCGCAGAGCTGTCCGCCGCGCTCGAGAGAGCGCTGGTCGAGGTCAGCGAGGGCCGCGCCTCGGTGCCGCCACGCGTCGCGGCGCTCACTCCCGGCGGGTTTCTCGGAGCCATGCCCAGTTATGTCCCCGACGCCGGCCTCGCGGTCAAGCTCGTGACGGTGTTCCCCGGGAACACGGCGCGGGCCCTGCCTTCGCTCCAGGCGGCCATCGGGCTCTTCGACGCCGACGACGGTCGCCTGCTCGCGCTGATGGACGGGACCTTCATAACAGCTGTCCGCACCGCGGCCACGGCGGCGCTCGCCGCCAGGCTGCTCGCACGTGCGGACTCGCAGGTCCTCTCCGTGCTCGGAGCAGGCGTCCAGGCATCCGCCCACCTCGACGCGTTCACGAGGGTCTTCGAGTTCGCCGAGATCCGAGTCTCGTCCCGAGACCGGGCCCGTGCCGAGGCTCTCGCGTCGCGCCACGCGAGAGCCGGCGCCAGCGGCACGTTCGAAACGGCAGCTCGCGACGCGGACATCGTCTGCTGTTGCACCGACGCCCGCGAGCCGGTGATCCGGCACGCATGGCTGTCCAACGGCGCCCACGTCGGATCGGTGGGAATCGGCGCCGAGCTTGACAACGCCACGGTGCAAGCCGGCACGGTCTTCGTCGAATGGCGCGGCGCGGTCACGAATGCCCCGCCGGCCGGCGCAGTCGAACTGCAAGGCCTCGACCCGAACCGAGTCACCGAGCTCGGGGAGGTCCTGGCTGATAGCCGGCGCGGGCGTACCTCACCTGAGCAGCTGACGGTCTACAAGTCGACCGGCCACGCTGCCGAGGACGCCGCCGCCGCCGCCCTGGTCTACCGCCGGGCTCTGGCCACCGGCAGCGGGACGATGCTGGAGCTCTAGGCCGCGGCAGCCCCGATGCCCGGCGGCTCCGGCCGCGCCGACGGCACACGGCGCGTCACACGTCGGAACCCGCGACGAGGCCCTCGAGGACGGCCTCCTCCACGGACCGAGGAGCAAGACAGTCGCCGATGCCGACAACCTCGAGCCCTTCGCCGCCAAGGCCCGCCAGCTCGGCCAGTAGCGCGTCGACTGGCAGGTGGCCTTCGGCCAGCACGAGGCTCGCAACGTTCTCGATGATGACCGGCTCCTTGGTCAGAACGTGCTGGAAGTAGACGGTGTCGTCGTCGGCGCCGAAGAGCCGGACCAGGGGCTCGACCGCGACCTGGGCGACGGCGAGCGCCTTCAAGTGTGCGTCGCGCACGTATTGCTGCAGGCCTGACGCCGCCGAGTAGCCGTTCACAGCCAGGACGACCCGATGACCCTGCTCGGCGAGCAGGCGGGCGACGCCCGCTCCGATCCAGTCACCACTCCAATCCGATACCACGACCCGGCCGGCAGGGACCTCCGCCCCGTCGATCACTTGCCAGGCGTCGAGGATGGTGGGACTGCCCATGACCTCCATCGGTGGCCGGCGCGGAGCGGCGCCCGTGGCGACTATGACGACGTCCGGCTCGTCCGCCCGCACGAATGCGGCGTCGACCGGCGTGTTCGTGACGATCTTCGCCCCCGCTCGAAGCGCCTCCGCCAGGAGGTTGGTGGCGGCCCCTCCGAATTCCTCGCGGCCGGGGAGCCGCTCGGCCAAGAGCACCTGGCCTCCGACGCGGCCCTTCGCCTCGTAGACGACGACATCGTGACCTCGCTCGGCGGCCACCGCAGCTGCCTTCAGCCCGCCCGGTCCGCCGCCGACGACCATGACCTTGCGCGTAAGCGGTGCCCGGACGCGCCGGCCGAAGGCGATCTCGCGGCCGGTCTCGGGGTGCTGGATGCACGAGATCGGGTATCCGGCGTGGAAATGCCCGATACAGGCCTGGTTGCAAGCGATGCAGGCGCGGATCTCGTCGACAAGGTCCTGCTCGGCGAGGGCCGGCATACGTGGGTCGCAGATGAGCGCCCGGTTCATGATGACTGCGTCGGCTTGGCCGGCGGCGAGGACCCGCTCGGCGTCCTGGGGCTGGTTGATCCGGCCGGCGGCGAAGACCGGGACCGAGACCGCGGCCTTCACGCGGGCGACGTGAGGAACGGCATAGCCGACGCGCTCGCTCATCGGCGGCACGATGTGGTCGGAGCCGGCGAGGGTGGCCGAGGTGCCGAGCGTCACGCTCAGGTAGTCGATCGTGCCGTCGCCGTCGAGGGCTATGCAGGCCGCCATCGAGTCGTCGGCAGAAAGGCCGTCATCCTCGAGCTCGTCGGCGGAGATGCGCACGCCGACGACGAAGTCGGGCCCGACCTCACGGCGGACCGAGGTCAGGACGCCACGAAGAAACCGGAGCCGGTTGCCGAAGCTTCCTCCGTACTCGTCCGTCCGCAAATTGACACGCGGATTGAGAAACTGGGAGGGGAGATAGCCGTGGCTGGCGACGATCTCCACGCCGTCGAGCCCGCCGGCTCGAAGCAGGCGGGCCGCGGTGCCGTAGCCCTCGATGATCTCTTCGATGAGGTCGACTGGGAGCGCCCTCGGCATCACGTGGAAGCGCTCGTTGGGGACAGCGGATGGAGCCAGGGCGACAGGTGCGGACCCGTCCTGTGACTCCATCACCTCGCGACCGGGATGGAAGAGCTGGCCGAACAGCTTGCAACCGTGGGGGTGAACCGCCTCGGCAACCTTGCGGTAGCCGGGGATGCAGGACTCGTCGGTGGCCATCAGCACGTGGTAGGTGTAGCGGGCGCTCTCGTGGACGCCCGCCACCTGCATGATGATCAGCCCTACGCCGCCGGCGGCCCGAGCCTGGTGGTACGCGACGAGCTGATCGGACACGTGCCCGTTCACGGCCATCACCGTGTCGTGACCCGGCGAGACGATCCGGTTCTTGAGGACCACTGTTCCGATCGACAGCGGGCTGAACAGATTCGGGAACAGGGCGCTCACCGGTGACCGCCCGCGGTCGCCATCTCGTAACCGTCGACGAGAGCGTCCAAGATTTCGGCCACGTTAGTCTCTCTTGATGCTCATGGAAGGCTCGCCGCCGCCTGTCGAGGACCGCGTGACCCTCGCCAATTGGCAGGATCCGCCCTACAACCGGTGGTCGTTCTCCCACCTCCGCGAGCTCGTCCCGACCCATCCGTGAGAGGACCGACGCAGGGGCAGTGGCCGAAAATGAGCAAGGTCCCATGACCGAGCTGCCCGAACGGACTGGGCCGCTCTCGGGCATCGTCGTCCTCGACTTGAGCCGCGCACTGGCGGGACCGTACGCGACTCTGATGCTGGGCGACGCCGGTGCGCAGGTCATCAAGGTCGAGCGCCCCGGCACCGGCGACGACAGCCGCACCTGGGGCCCACCGTTCGCCGGCCCGACCGAGGCGAGCCAGTCCACGTACTTCCTCTCGGTCAACCGCAACAAGCTCTCCTTGGAGCTCGACCTGTGGAGCCGCGACGGCCGCGCCCAGCTCGACGAGTTGCTGCGCCGCGCGGACGTCCTCGTCGAGAACTTTCGCCCCGAGGTGCGCAAACGCCTCGGCCTCACCGAGGCGGCACTCACCCGGCTGAACCCGCGCCTGGTCGCCCTGTCCATCACGGGCTTCGGCGAGGACGGCCCGGACGGGGATCGGCCGGGCTACGACCAGATCCTGCAGGGCGAGGGCGGGTTGATGAGCTTGACGGGGCAGAGCGACGGGCCGCCGACCAAGGTCGGCGTGCCCGTTGCGGACATCCTCTCGGGCATGTTCGGGGCTTTCGGCGTCGTGGCGGCCTTGCGCGAGCGGGATCAGACCGGGAGAGGCCAGGTCGTCAGCACGTCGTTGCTCGCCGCGATGGTCGCGGTGCACGCCTACCAGGGCACGAGGTGGCTCATCGCCGGGGAGGTGCCTGGACGCGAGGGCGACCGCCACACGACCATCACCCCTTATGGCATGTACGAGTGCTCCGACGGCTCGATAAACATCTCCGTCGGATCCGACAAGCTCTGGCAGCAGTTCGCACCGCTCGTGAGTCTGGATCCGGCCGATCCCCGCTACGCCACGAACCTGCTCCGGCGCGCCAACCGCGTCGAGCTCGACGGAGTAATCGAACGCGCCTTTATCGCCGAGCCCACCGAGGTCTGGATGACTCGCCTTCAGGCTGCCGGCATCCCCGCAGGGCTCGTCAGGACCCTCGACCAGGTCTACTCCTCGGCTCAGGTCGAGCACCTCGGTCTCATCGACAGCATCGAGCATCCGACCATCGGTACCATCCGCCTGCCCGGCTACCCCCTCAGGTACTCGGGCTCCCCTACTGGCTCATCCTTGGCACCGCCGCTTCTGGGCGAGCACAACGAGCTGGTGAGGCGGTGGCTCGGCCGGAGCGAGCGATAAGGGGGCAACTGCCGGCGCTAAGCCGGGCGGCGGGCGACGGGGCAGCTTGGGGGCACGCAAGGTCTGGACGGCCCCCCGCTAGCTGCGCTCACGGGAACGTTTTCCGTCGATCCGGGACCGCTCCCCTATGCATCCGCCCTTTCATCATAAGCCAGTGAAATCCGGCTTTCCAGGGGACAAAGTGGGGGATATCGACGATTCCTGTGGATTACCGGAGCTCTCATCAACGCCGCGGCCAATCGCCTACGAGGAAGGCCCTGCTCCGGCTGGCTCGAGCACGAAGACAGGGATCTCGCGCGACGTCTTTTTTTGGTAGTCGGCGTAGTCGGGATAGGCAGCGACGGCCCGCTCCCACCACTCCGCCTTCTCCTCCCCGGTGACCAGGCGGGCAGTCATGGGGGTCCTGACGGGGCCGTCTTGGAGCTCGACTTCGGGGTTGGCCACCAAGTTGTGGTACCAGACCGGGTTGGTGGGGCTGCCCCCCTGTGATGCGACGATGGCGTAACTCCCGCCGTGCTCGACTCGCATCAGGGGGGTCTTGCGGACCTTCCCTGACCGGGCGCCCCGGTTCGTCACGACCACGACCGGCATTCCCCGCAGGGTCGTACCTTCAGTGCCACCCGATCGTTCGTAGACGTCGACCTGGTCTCTCACCCATTGCTGGGTGCTCGGCGCGTACTCGCCGTCAAGGGACATGTGCGAAGGCTATCGAAATCAGAACCCGGTGCGGCTCGGGCAGATGGCGAGGTGCTGGCAGTGGAGGAGATGCCGCGATCGCACCGGAGGCCCCGCTTGGCGTGCCCGCTCTTGACCCTGGACGACCGCCGATCGAGACTCGTCGCATGTCCAGCGCCGAGATCGACGCCTACCTGGCGGACCTTGAAGAGCCCAAACGGTCCACATTGCAGCACTTGCGACAGACGATCCTCGAGGTGGTACCCGAAGCCTCAGAGGGTATGGCTTATGGAGTTCCCGCCTTCCGGCTGCGGGGGAAAGTCGTCGCCGGGTTCGCCGCGTTCAAGAACCACCTCAGCTATTTGCCCCACAGCGGTTCGGTGTTTCCCGAACTGCAGAAGGAGGTCGCGGCATTCGTGACATCTACCGGGGCTCTGCGCTTCCCCGTCGACACGCCGCTGCCGAAGCCTCTCGTCGAGCAACTGATCAGCGTGCGCATTGCGCAAGCATTCCCGGATTGAGGGGATCCGCCCGAGTTCTCAGCATCACGACGGCTGCGGTCAGGATCGACGGCCCGGTCATGCTTCGGCGAATCGTACGCTCGCTCCACCTCGCAGTAGCCCTGCAGGCACCTTACGACCGCACAAGACCAGTGCGAGATCCTGGGCCGCCCCGAAGACGGGCTTGCCGGACCCGAATGACCACTCGATGTCGTCGGCGCGAAGCTCGATCCCCGTCAGATCGACGCCGAAGTACCGGACGGACTTCGGTGTCGCGACGACATCCAAGATTACCCGCAGGCGGTCCTCGGGGACCGTCCGGCCGGCGTCCAGCGCCACAGTGATGTCGAGGCCATGGATCACGTCGTGTGTGAACGCACCCTCGAAACCACCGCCTGGCGGCCGCCACGGGTTGTCCGCGTTGTCCCGGAGCGCTGCCACGAGCTCATCGGTCTGCAGTTGCGCGTCCCGCCGTGCGCAGCGGTCGGCCATCAGATTGAAGCGCCCCCCTGCCTTCATGACTTCGATCACAAAACGTGGCGTCGAATACCGGAACGGCATGGTCATGTGCGCCACGACCTCGCGCACCCGCCAGCCGGCGCATAGCGACTGGGCGTCCCACGACTGGGCGGGCAAGGCGTTCAAGAGCTCCGCCAGTTCCCGGCGTTCAGCGGCGATGGCCTCTCTCACCGCAATCTTCTCTACAGATGACCCCGTCATCGAGAGGACCCATAGCTGAGCTTGTCGAGGTAGGCGGCAAAGCGGTCGAGAGATGACAAGAAGCCGGCTTGCGCCTCCGGGCTCAGAAATGCCTCAGGAACCTTGGTCTGGTGGATTCGGACCTCCGTACGAGCGTCGCCGAGGTCGGAGAAGGTCGACGTCGTCTTCATGCCGTTACCGAGATCGGTCCATACGAGCCTCTCCGGCTCGACGACCTCGTCATAGACCGCACGCATCGGGTATTGGCTGCCGTCGGCGTCGTTGACCATGACGGTCTCGAAGCCTCCGCCCGGACGGGCGTCCACCAAGATGCTCTCGAGCGGTGTGCTCACGCCGGTCGGGCCCCAGAAATGAGTCAAATGCTCAGGCTCGACCATGCAGGCAAAGACGAGCTCTCTCGGAGCGTCGAAGACTCGGGTGAAGGTGAGCTCGCCCGGTTCGGATCTCTGGTCAATCATGACTTGCCCTCTCTTTCGACAAAGGTGCTGGCTGGATTTCGTGCAGATGCGCGTCGAGCTTGTCGAACCTCTCCGTCCAGATCCGCCGGCTCTCCTCGATCCAGTCCACCGCCCCGTCAAGCGCCTCCCGTTCGAGGTGACAGGGTCGGAACTGGGCATGCCGGGACCGCGAGATGAGCCCGCAGCGTTCGAGCATCTTGAGGTGCTTGGAGATGCCGGGCAGGCTCATGTCGAAAGGCGCGGCCAACTCGTTGACCGTGGCGTCCCCTTTCGCCAAGCGGGCCAAGATCGCCCGCCGCGTCGGGTCCGCCAGGGCCGTAAAGGTGGCATCGAGCTGGTCCGCAGCGACGGTCATGTCGATCTCCCGACAGCTCGGGAACCGAGGGCCGTCGAAGTGCCCAGCAATCCTTCGTGTTGAGCCACCGCGCAGCCCGCCGTCTCCACGCTTGTACTTTACCACATGGTTATTTAGCTGTCAAGCAAACTAAGAAGGGAGGCTCATCCGATAGGCCTCCCAGCCAAATCGCGAGAAACTCCGATCAACGTAGAGTTGCACCGTCGCACGCCAGCGGCCGACGAACACCGAGGAGCCGACGATGCCAGCAAAGGGAAGCGCGGAATGGAAGGGCGACGTGCCGACGGGGTCCGGCACGTTCACCGCTGGTGACACGATCAGCGGGGGGTACACGTACAAGTCCCGTTTCGAGGACGGTCCTGGGTCCAACCCCGAGCAGTTGATCGCGGCGGCCCACGCCGCGTGTTTTTCGATGGCCCTCTCCGGCATCCTCGCCCGAGCCGGTAGCCCGCCTGACTCGGTCCACACGGATGCGACGGTCACTCTGAGACCCGTCGACGGGGTCCCAACCATCACGAAGATCGCCCTGACAACGCAGGGGAAGGTGCCGGACATAGACGAGGCGGCGTTCGTCGAGCACGCCCTGGCCGCAAAGGCGGGATGCCCGGTGAGCAGGGCGTTGGCCGGCGTGCCCGAGATCACGCTCGAGGCGTCACTGGTCCAATGAGCGAGTGACGCCAGGACGCCGGCGCGACCCGGTCGCGCCGGCGCACCGCCTGGTCATCGCAGCGCCTCCACGGCGAGGACGAGCTTGCCCGTGTTCGCGCCTTCGAACAGACGGAGAAGAACGTCGGGGAACTGCTCGATGTCACCGTGCACGACGTCCTCGCGCGAGCGCAGCTCGCCGCTTTGAAGCCAGCGACCCAGCTGGGAGACGCCCTCCGCGTAGCGGTCGGCGTAGTCGAAGACCACGAACCCTGTCATCGACGCTCGCGCGACGAGCAGCTGCAAGTAGTTGGCCGGGCCGCTCGGCCCCGCCTCCGCGTTGTACTGAGAGACCGCGCCGCAGATGACCACGCGGGCGCCGCGTGCCAGGCGGCGCAGCGCCTCGTCGAGGATCGGGCCGCCCACGTTGTCGAAGAAGACGTCGATGCCGTCGGGCGCGTGCGTGCGCAGCTCGGCGCGGACATCGCCGCTCTTGTAGTCGATCGCGGCATCGAAACCGAGCTCGTCGAGGAGCCAGCGGCACTTGTCCGGCCCCCCGGCGATCCCCACCACACGGCAACCCTTGATCCGCGCGATCTGGCCGGCGATGCTCCCGACCGACCCGGCGGCACCAGAGACGACGACGGTCTGGCCCGATTCGGGTCTTCCGACGTCGAGCAGCCCGAAGTACGCCGTCAAGCCGCCGGTGCCCAGAACGCCGAGGTGCACCGGCGCCGGAGCAAAGGTCGTGTCGACCCGCGTGACTCCCCTCCCGTCCGAGAGGGCGTATCGCTGCACGCCGAAGAAGCCGTACACAACGTCGCCTACGCCGTAGTCTGAGTGGCGCGAGTCGAGCACGCGCCCGATCCCGCCGGCGCGCATCACGGCTCCGATCTCGACCGGTGGAACGTAGGAGCGGCCGGCGTTCATCCACCCGCGCATCGCCGGATCGACCGAGAGGAAGTCCACCTGGACGAGAAACTCCCCCTCGCCCGGCGCCGGCGCCGGCTCTTCGACGAAGTCCCAATCAGAAGACTTCGGCAGGCCGACGGGGCGCGCAGCCAGACGGCATTGGAGATTGACAGGCGTCACGACGAAGGCTCCCGCGTTCGGGCCGCCGAGGATTGGTCGGGACCGGTGGGATCGATGGCTGCGATCGACGGATCCATGGAAGTCACCCGTCGGGCTTGGCGAGATACCCCGGTGCGCTGCCCAGGACGAACCGTGACGGGTCGCCCTCCGTGTTGACCACCCGGTACCGGCACCCCTCGGGGATCACGAAGGCGTCTCCCGCGCCCACGGCCCACCAGTTGGACTCTTCGGCCTCGGGGGTGTGGATGTGGAGCCGTCCGGCCGTCACGTACGCCAGCGCATCGCCTGCGTGGGTGCGCAGGTCGCTGACGTCTCCTGGAAGCAGCTCGCAGTCCGTCACGGTCAGCTGGTCGGTGCTGCAAATCAGCCCGGCGAGGAGGTTCCCCTCTAGACGCAGGCGCTGATCTGAACGGCGGATCAGGTGCAGCGTCGCCGTGCTGGTGATCTTCTCGCGGTCCATCGGCCACCGGCCCACGACGCCGTCCTCGACGTAGCGGGTGGTCGACAGGTACGGCTGCGCCTGGGCGTAGACCGACGACATGCCCGCCGCGGGGGGAGGGGCGAACATCTCCAGCACGCGCAGCGGCCCGCTGCTGCGGTTGATGCCGTGGTGCCAGGTGTCGCGGCGGAAGAACACGCACTCACCCTGCTCGGCCAGGCACAACTCGCCGGTTGCAGGGTTCGCCAGCAACAGTTTCCCGCTGAGCACGAAAAGAGTCTCATCGGCCCCGAAAATGGTTCGATTCTGCTCGGAGTGGCCGAAACGGCCACCAGGAGGCACCGTGAAGATCAGCACGTGCAGCTTGGCCGACGACAGCAGTATCTCGTCACCGACGTAGCCGGCACCCTCGTCGCCCCAGAGGTGCTGGACCATCTCGGCGGGGCGCAGGACCGTCGGACGGTCGAACGTCGGGCGGGGAGTGGGGCGGCGGGCCATCAGTGTTTCGGGTCGTGCCGCTGGCGGTCGGACGGCACCTCGGACGCGAGCCCAGAATAGTCCGGTTCCGGAAAGCTGCTGGTGACCTCGATCGCCCGGCCCTCGCTCGAAGAGCGCACCGCTGCCAGCATGACCTCCAAGACGTGGTAGGCGTGCTCGGGACGGGTCGCAGTCGGGGTGCCCTGCTCGACACAGTCGACAAGGTGCCGCAGGCCGGCGAACCAGGGCCATCGGGGCGCCACCTCCGGGAACACCTCCCAGCAGCCGGCCTCGTTCCGCCAGTGCTCGAAGCCGTTCGGGGCCCAGTCGTCGCCGAACATGTTCATCGTGCCCGACAAGCCGTAGAGCTCGATGGCCGGGGCGTGGCCGTACTTCTGGATGGTGTACCCGGTCGTCACGGACGCGTACACCTGGTCGCCGAAGTCCAACAGGATGTGCGCGTTGTCGTCGGCCTCGACCCTGATCATCTCCCCGTCGACAAGACGCTCGGGGATCGCGGTCCCGACGAGGGCTGTGACCCGCTTCACCGGGCCGAGAAAGCCGCACAGGCTCGTGACGTTGTAGACGCCCAGGTCGAACAGGGCGCCCCCTCCTGGGCGGTAGAACCACTGACTCCACCCCGGGCCGGCCCAGCCGTAGAAGGCCCGGGCCAGCTTGACGTCACCGATCACGCCGGCCCGCAGCCGCCGGTGCATCTCCCGGTACGTGGGCGACAAAAGCACATGAGGCGCACACACCAGCAGGCGGTCCGAGGAGCGGCTCAAGGCCAGCAGTGCCTTCGCGTCGTCGAGCGACGTGGCCATCGGCTTTTCGATCAGGACGTGCTTACCGGCCGCGTACGCGGCAATGCCGAGCGGGCCGTGGTGGTTCATGCTGGTCAGCACCAGGATCGCGTCGACGTCGTCGCGGGCGATCAGCGACTCGGCACTGCCGTCGACGTCTGCGACGCCAAAGCGCGCCGCTTGGTCCTTGCGCTTTTGTGGGTCGGGGTCGTACACGGCCGTGACCACCACCCGACCGTCGCGACCAAGCTCCCCCAGCATCTCGCTGTACAGCGCGAACACACTGCCGAGACCCAATACACCTACGCGCACCGGCATTCTGTTCTTCCTCCCGGTCTTCCTCCCGGTCTTCCTGCCGGCGTCAGGGCCGAACAGCTCGGGTACCAACATATACCACAGTGGAACAATTCAGACTTCTAGTCTTGACTGGTATCTAACCGAGTCGTACTCTCCGGCTGGTGGATGCCGCGCTCACCGCCATCGATCCCACGGCGATGACTCCGCTCTACTTGCAGGTTGCCCGTTTCATCGCCGAGCAGGCCTCGGGCGGGGGACTTACGCGCGGCGCCAAGCTTCCGACCGAGCGCGCCCTTTGTACCCAGTTCGGGGTCAGCCGGGTCACGCTGAGACGAGCGCTCGCCATCCTCGTCGACGAGGGCGTGCTCGAGTCCTCGGCGGGCCGAGGATGGTTCGTGACCACGGGCGTTCTCGGCGAGCCGCCGAACGCCCTCCGATCCTTCACCGAAACCGCCCGGATCCGCGGGCTTACGGCGAGTGCCCGGGTACTGCTGGCCGCGAGCGAGCCGGCGAGCCTCGACGACTCCGACGCATTCAGGATCGCGCCGGGTTCGCCGGTCTTCCGGCTGAGGCGGGTGCGGCTTTTGGACGGCGTTCCGGTCGCGTGCGACGAGAGCCGCGTGCCGCTCGGCCTCGCTCCAGGGCTCACGGACGTGGACTTCACGGTCGCCTCGCTCTATCGCGAGCTCGAGAACGCAGGTACGGTGCTGGTGCGGGGCGAATACGCGATCGAGGCGGCCGCGTCCGATGCGGACGTGGCCCGGTTGCTCGACCTCGAACCTGGCTCGCCGGTGCTCGTCGCCCAGCAGAGGGGCTACGGTGCAGACGAGCGCCAGATCGAGCTCACGACGACGGTCTACCGGGCCGACCGCTACCGGTTCCGCGCCGTGTTGCACCGCCCGTTCTTCGTGAAGGAGGCGCCTTGAGAACTGCCCTCGACAAGGTCGGGGTCGGCGTGATCGGATCCGGTTTCGTCGCCGATCTTCACCTCTCCTCGTTCGCGAGGAACTCGAACGCGACCGTGCTCGCGGTTGCCGGCCGCACCGCCGAGAGCGCCGCGCGCCTCGCGGCCGAGCACGGGATCGCCGACTCCTACGGGGACTATCGCAGCCTGCTGGACCGCGACGACATCGACATGGTGTGTGTCGGCACGCCGAATGACACCCATCGCGACATCGTCGTGGCCGCAGCCCAGGCGGGAAAGCACATAGTTTGTGAGAAACCCCTCGCGAGGACCCTCGCCGAGGCCGACGAGATGATCGCCGCCACCGACCAGGCCGGCGTGAAGCTCATGTACGCGGAGCTCATCTGCTTCGCGCCAAAGTACGTGAGGGCCAAGGAGCTCATCGACGAGGGAGCCTTCGGGCGGGTGTTCCAGGTCAAGCACGGCGAGCAGCACTCCGGCCCTCATTCCGACTGGTTCTGGCAGGGCGAGCGCTCGGGTGGCGGCGTCATGATGGACATGGGCTGCCACGGGGTGGAGGTCATCCGTTGGATGTACGACAAGCCGCCGGCCGAGACCGTCACCGCCGAGCTCGGGACCTTCATGCACGCCAACCGGACCGACCTCGACGATCACGCCCTCGTCACGATCCGCTTCGAGGGCAACAGGCTCGGCGCGATAGAGACGAGCTGGGCCAAGCCCGGGGGTATGGAGGACCGGATCGAGATCATCGGTGACGGCGGCGTGGCGTACGCGGACCTGCTTCGGGGGTCCTCCATCTCGGCCTACAGCGAGGACGGCTACGGCTATGCCGTCGAGAAGGCGAGCCAGACGAGCGGCTGGACGTTCGCGATGTTCGAGGAGTACTGGAACTACGGCATCCCTCAGGAGATGAAGCATTTCGCCGACTGCGTGCTAAACGGCTCGGAGGCCATCGAGACCGGGGCTGACGGACGTGCCGACCTCGAGATCATCTACGCTGCCTACCTGTCGGCCGGCCGGGGTGAGCGGGTACACCTGCCGCTCGAGCTTTCGCCAGACGACGCCGCAAAGCCCCCGTACTTGTTGTGGAAACAGGGCCGTGCCACCGCGTAGGGCGGAGTCGGACTCGTGTCGGTTGACATCGGGCGCTCGGTGACGAGCAGATGAATCAGGGGGAGCATATGACCACCGGTCCAGAGGGCGAGAACACGGCAGGTCGAGGCCTCAGCCGAAGGGACTTTCTGGGAGTTGTCGGGGCAGGCGTGGCCACGCTCGGCGTCGGCGGATTGCTCGCTGCGTGCGGTTCGTCGGCCTCTTCGACCACCACATCCTCGACCCGACCCTCAGGTGCGCCGAGACGCGGCGGGAACCTGAGGGTGGGACTGACCGGAGGTACCAGCGGTGACACCCTGAACCCGCTCGCGCAGGCGACGATCCCGGACCTCGCCCGGGCGCCGCAGCTGTACAACTCGCTCATCGAGTTCCAGAGCGACGGTCAGCTTGCCCTGGTGCTCGCCGAGTCGATGACGCCGAACGCGAACGCCACTGAGTGGACCATCCGTTTGAAGAAGGGCATCACCTTCCACAACGGAAAGCCGCTCACTGCTGACGACGTGATCTTCACGTTCCAGACGTGCCTCAACCCGAAATCGCCCGCGCCGAGTGCGGCCCTGCTGGTGCCAGTCGAGCTGGGCGGCATCAAGAAGGTCGATTCCCATACGGTGACCATCCCCTGCAAGACGCCTTACTCGGCGCTCCCGCAGATGATCCAGAACTACAACCTGCCGATCATTCCCGTCGGGTGGAAAAAGAGCAGCCCGGTGGGCACGGGGCCGTTCAAATTCAAGTCGTTCACCCCGGGGGTCGTGAGTCTGTTCGAGCGCAACCCCGATTACTTCGAGACCGGCCTGCCGTACGTCGACTCGGTACAGATCACGGACTACCCGGACGAGTCGACCATGACCAACGCGCTCTTGGGCGGAGAAGAGGACGCGATCGGCGGGTTGTCGGTCGCCTCGATCGCCGCCATGCGCAACGGCAACCAGACACTCGTCTTCTCGAACGCCGGCGGCATCATCCCCTTTACGATGCGAGTCGACGCGCCGCCGTTCAACGACGTCAGAGTCCGTCAGGCGATGCGCTTGCTGGTCGATCGCACCCAGATGCGCGAGATCGTCTTTGGCGGCCACGGGTTGCTCGGCAACGACGTGACCTCGCCCTTCGACCCCGCCTACGACGGCGGGCTCCCCCAGCGCGAGAAGGACATCCCACAGGCGAAGTTCCTCCTCAAGAAAGCCGGCATGTCGGACCTCACCGTCGAGCTTGTGAGTGCCCAGATCGGCCAGGGAGCCGCTGACGCCGCGCAGGTGCTCACCCAACAGGCTAAGGCCGCCGGCGTGACCATCAATCTGAGGTCGGTGCAATTGGGCGAGCTCTTCGGACCCGAATACCTGAAATGGGTGTTCGCGCAGGACCTCTACTACTACTCGCCTTACATGTTGCAGGTTACGGACGCATTCCTGCCGACCTCGCCGTACAACGAGACGCACTTCGACGACCCGACCTACACCAGGCTCTACAACAAGGCGCAGGCCACGACCACCCAGGCCGCCCTTACGCCGATCGAGCAGGAGATGATGAAGATCGACTACGACCAGGGCGGCTACATAATTCCCTACTTCAGCCCCGTGATCGACGCCCACTCCCCGAAGCTAAAGGGCGTCCTGCCCGCGAAGACCGGCGCCGCGCTGCGGAACTTCGAAATGAAGCTGTTCTGGTTCTCGAGCTAGCTCCACGCCGTCTGCTGGTAAGCCGCGTACCAACCGGGCTGATCCGGGTCGCGGCCCTGGTTGAGTGCGAGCCGAATCGCGAGGGCGAGCGGGTGGAGGAAGAGGGTGGCGACGGCAACGAGCGGGCTCGCCCTCTCGGGCGGGTCGACGCGGAGGGTACGAGCGCCCGTTGCCGCGCACACCCTGAGCGCCTCGACGACCAGGTGGTCGGTCACTCCCAGTCCGAGGCCGAGCACCAGGTGCGATTTCGACAGGGCGTACATCCCGGTCGTCGCCCCCTCTCGCGTCTCCATCCCCTCTGCGGGCAAGATCGAGGTCTCTTTCAGCAACAGAGCGGCCTCCATCGCAGCCGGCCACGCGAACCGGGTCCCGAAGACGACTGCCGAGACCGGAACATCGAGCCCGTCGCTCAGCTCGTCGGCCCACGCGGAGGCGACCGCGAGCTGTCGGTCGAGCAGTTCCGGAACGGAGCGGACCGCGCTGCGTAGCGACTCGTCACCGGCGAGCCGCCCGACCAGATCGAGCGCGACGAGCGCGGCGCCGAGATAGGCCTGCGTGTGCGTGACGGCCCGCTGATTGCGGACCGCGACCATGCCCCGCGCGCCGGCAACGCGTCCGAGGACAGAGTCGGCATCTGCCGTGATGAGCCCGAACGGAACGGGGCAACCCGGAGCCTCCACGGCCTCTCGGACGTCGCGCAGCTTGCCCGATGACGAGAACGCGAGGAGGACGTCTCCTTCCCGCCAGTCGAACTCGCCCGACGCGAGCAGTCCGGCGGGCAGACATGCCACCTCGGTCGGCATCGCCGTGGAGAGCGACGCCAGCCAGAAGGCGCTCGCCGCGTACCAGGACGCGCCGTTGCCGGTCGAGACGATTCGCCGAACGCCCGGCCGGCTCAGGAGGTCCGCCAGCTCGCCCGCTGACCGCAGGCCGTCAAGGGTGTCCGAGAGCGAAGCAGGCAGTTCCTGCGCGTCCTTCCAGAGAGCAGTCGTTGTGAGATCGACGCTCATCGGGATCCTTTCTCGTGAAACCAACGTATACCACATGCGCTGCCGTAAGACCGGAAGTCTTGACTGGTATCTAAGAGGGACCTACTCTCCGCGGGTGGACGTCGCACGCTCCGAAAGCGATCCCAAGGCGACCGGACCCCGAACCGACGGAGGGGCAAGGGTGCCAACCAGGTTCGACCCCTTCACTGCCAGCTCAGCCGAAGACCCATACCCGCTCTACCGCCAGCTGCGGGACGAGGACCCGGTGTATCGGTACGAATCGGACACCGAACAGGGTTGGGTGCTTTCGCGGTACGACGACGTCAATTCTGCGCTGATCGACTGGAAGACCTTCTCGAGCGTGAGCGGTCATAGCAACCGCAAATCCGCTCGCCTCATCGGCGGCGACCAGCTGATCGAGACCGATCCGCCTCTTCACGATGAGCTTCGCGCCACGGTGAGGGACCGCTTCTCACCAAGAAACATCGGCCTTCTGGAGCCGGAGATCAACAAGGCGTCCTCGAAGCTGCTCGAGGGCCTGCAGCGGCGCGACGTCGTCGACGTCGCCCGAGAGTACGCGTGGCCGCTGACGGTGGGAATCATCTCGGACATCGTTGGGATACCAGGCGCGGATCGGACGGCGGTTCTCGGCTGGTACCTCGAGCTCGAGTACTCCGAATCGGAGGCGATCGCCGCCGAGGCAGCGCGACATTACGGTGAGTACTTCGGCGCATTGGCATCCGAGCGCCTCGCCCGCCCCGGTGATGACGTCATGAGCGAGCTCATGCAGCTGACCCAAAGGGGATCGCTCGGTCGTTCCGATGCCGTGGTCCTGTGCATGGATCTCTTCGAGGGTGGCATCGACGTCCCTGCGAACCTGATCGCAAACGCGGTGCTCGCTGCTGGCGGGTCATCCGGACCAACGGCCGGTGCTCGTGAACCCCGATGTCGAGGCAACGTCGCTGCGGCTCGCGATCGAGGAACTCGCGCGTTACGACGCGCCGATCCAGAACCTCCCTCGAACGACGACGACCGACGTCATGCTTCACGGCGTGCTGATCCCGCGCGGATCGTCGGTCAGGCTGCTGCTCGGGTCGGCGAATCGCGACGAGCGTCGCTATCTAGATCCGGATCGGTTCGACATCGCGCGGCCGCCAGCGTGGAATGTGGCCTTCGGGAGCGGCCTCCACTTCTGTATCGGAGCCCCCCTCGCACGACTGGAGATCGGGATTGGGCTGCCAATGCTCCTCAGAGCTTTTCCCGAATACCGAGTGGTGACCCCCGTGGAGCGTCCCCGCGGCAGTGACGTGATGCGTGCCCTGCTCAGCCTCGAAATCGCGACCACCTCCGAGTGAGCGGCGTTTGCAGAAGCTCCAGAAGGCCAGACTCGGGCAGGACTCCGTGCCTCACGCCGCGCCTTGCCCGCTGTCGACGGTGTCGGCCCGGCGAACGGTGATGTCGCCGAAGGAGCTTCGGACCCGCAACTCGACGGTCTCCTCCGACGGCCCCGGACGCTCGCTCGCATCCAGAAGGTTCCGCACATGGCCGAATCCAGTGTGCAAGTCCAGCCAGGCGGCGACCCCGGAGCGCACGGCGACGTCCACCTTGCCCAATGCCGTCTCGGCGACGATCGCGCCTCTGGCGACTCCATCGAGGCAAATGTCGCCGTTCGCGGTCTTGGCCGTCACCGCCGCGGTGGGCTTGGTCCACCGCGATCCTCCCGTTGGCCGCCTTCACCTGAAGATCGCCGACGACCTCGCCGATCCAGGTGTCGCCGTTGCCGTTCGTCACCGTCGTCAAACCGCCGATCCAGCCGACCCTGACTTCCCCCAGGCCCGTGGTGAGCTCAACCTCCCCCGCGACCTCTTCAATGGTGATGTCGCCTAATCCGGTCTTGTAGCGGCAATCGCCCAAAGTTCCGCTGCAGCGTACGCCGCCGAGCCCGGATTGACCGCGCAGGCGCGTCCCGGTTGGAACCTCGATCCGCACCTCGATCGACTCACCGCCACCGCGGAAGCGCTTGCGACCCTTGTGCGCCTTGATCTCGAGTACGCCGTTGGCATACTCCACGCCGGTCCTCGCGGCGGCGGTCACGTCGGAGGGCTTGGCGGGGTCGCTGGGTTCCACCTCGACCACCGTGTCGGCTCGGTCGCTTGCGATGATCCGGAGGTCACCCACGCCGAGCTCCACGGTAAGCAAGATGGGCTCGGGAGTGTCGAACGTTGGCATGCCAGTCCTTTCTTGGGTTGTTGGATGTCGGAAATGTCAGCTGTTGCTTTGCGAAGTAGCGGGTCAGCGCGCCCAGCCGGTGAAGCGCTGCGAACCTTGCGGGCCGCGCCGGTCAAGCCGTCGTGAAGGGTCGGCCCGTTCGACGGCTGCGGCGGCCGCTCGAACCAGCCAGGCGTTGACCGAGAGGCCCTCTCGTGCCGCGGCGTTATCGACCTGGACTTTGAGGTGCTCGGGCATGCGCAGGTTGATGCGTGCCATGCCACCCTCGTCGCCGACGTAGACGCCCACTGAGAAGCCCGCGGTCGACAAGTCAACCGCTGTCGGATCCGTTCCGGCCGCCGTGCCGCCGCCCGCTAGTTCGCTCGGAGTCGTCACAACGAACTCGGGGTCGCGGCCACGGAGGCGAACCTCCACCGAGCCGGGCGCGAGCTCGCACGTGATCTCTTGGGCTGCCGCCGCAAGCGCGTCCAAAATCGCGAGCCGGATCGCCGCGTCCAGCGGTCCGGCGAGCTGCGCGGCCAGCACCCGAGCGTCCTCGCCTCCGGTCTCGGCAACAGCTTCGAGCTGGCGGTGGATCTCGTCTACGTACTGGCTCAGGTCCATCGGTGCCACTATGGCATTACTTTGGCACCACGTCAAGTCATAGTTGTGCCATCTCTTAGCCGTGCCCTAAAGGGACCCTGGTTCTTGGCTTGAAGGGCGAAGTTTCGACGCCGTCGCCGACTCCGGCTCGAGCTCGCAGAGCCCGTCGGACCCGATATTGAGAGCGATATTGCTCATGTTGTAGAGATGCTCGCTGGCAACGAGCCAGACGATGTCGCAAATCTCCCGCTCGCTGTAAAAGCGCGCCAGCCGCTCGAAAGTGTCCGGCTTCACTTCCTTGTCGCTCGTGAGCTCCGTCGTGTAGTCGAGGGCGGCGCGCTCGGCGTCTGTGAAAAGCGAGCTCGTCCGGTACTCGGAAAGCGAGTCGAAGCGTGGGGCGTTGTCCGCCGACTTCCGCGTCGCGTAGAAGCGTGCCGCGTCCATGCAGAACAGGCACAAGTTGACGCTCGCAACACGCTCGCGGATCACCACCGCGGTCTTCTCGGGCAGCGCGAGCTTCTTGTCCAGCCGCGACACCTTGCCGTAGAAGGACCCGAATGAGATCGGCATCCGCGCGGAGAAGACGGTCAGCGGTGTCGGTACCTTGCCGAACTGTCGACGCGTAACGAAGAACACAATCTTCATGATCAGGCCCTTCGGCCGTTCGATGGGAGGTAGGTATGTGGCCATGGGCCGGCTCCTTTGTGGTCACCCAGTTCCGGAATCATGCGGATCACTCATATGACCCCTGGCGAGGCGTCGATGTGACGCGAAACAACAGATCGGGTGCCGTCCGCTGTCACGTCGAGGCCCGCCCGAGGGTCATCCACATGGAGACGAGCGCAAGGATGTGACCGATGGACGAGACCGAGCGGTTGGCGGAACGCTTTGACGAGCACCGAACGCGTCTGCGGTCACTTGCATACCGGATGCTCGGATCGCTCAGCGACGCTGACGACGCCGTTCAAGAGACGTGGTTGCGCCTAAGCCGAACCGGGGCTGACCAGGTCGAGAACCTCGGCGGGTGGCTGACTACCGTTCTCGCCCGCGTGTGTCTTAACGCGCTGCGCGCCCGGGGCCGCCGGCGAGAGGAGTCACTCGACGCGGATATGCCTGATCCCATCGTCACTCGAGCATCCGACCTGCAGCCCGAGGAGGAGGCGCTGCTCGCTGATTCGGTCAGCCTGGCGCTCCTCGTCGTGCTCGACACCCTCGGTCCCGCCGAGCGGTTGGCGTTCGTGCTTCACGACATGTTCGGGCTGCCGTTCGAGGAGATCGCCTCCATGCTCGACCGCACGCCGGGCGCGACGCGCCAGCTCGCGAGTCGCGCCCGGCGAAGAGTGCAAGGCGCCGAGATACGCGAGCCGGACCGAGATGTTGCTCGCCAGCGCGAGGTCGTCGATGCCTTCTTCTCGGCGGCGCGAGCGGGCGATTTCGACGCGCTCGTGGCGCTCCTGGATCCCGAAGTCGTGCTCCGGGCCGATTTCAGTCCGAAGCGTCCTGCCGCCTCAGTGGTCATCCGTGGTGCTGCGGCCGTTGCGGGTCAAGCGCTCGTCGGCGCTCGGCCAGCTGCTCACCTCCGGCCGGCACTCGTCAACGGCGCGGCGGGAGTGGTAGTCACCCTCAGTGGACGGCCCTTCGCCGTGATGGGCTTCACCGTCGCGGAGGACAGGATCGTCGCCATCGACGCGATCGGCGATCCGGAACGCGTCGCTCGGATCGCCGCTCGGGTCCTCGTCGAGCAGTAGCCGGCCCTGTGTTCCCGTCTACGGAACGACCACGACGGGGTACTTCGCGTGCCGGACGAGCGCGACGGGCACGGAGCCGACGACGTGATGGAGGGTGTGCTTCGCGCTGCCGACGACGATGACGACGCCCGCATCACCCCCGTAGTCACGGCTGAGCTCAGCGGCGCGGGCAATGAGCTCACGGGCGATGGGGCCGTCGCGGCGTTGAAAGCTCCAGCGGTACTCGATGTCAGCCAACCGGTCGCGAACGGCGTCGGCGAACTCGAGCTCTGCAGCATCGAATGCTTTCATCGATTCCGTGAGTGCACTCGGCGACATCTCTGCACCGGTGGCCAGGTGCGCGACGTAGACGACCTCGACGGTCCCGACTCGACCCGAGATCAACAGCGCCGCCGCGTCGAGTGCTCGATAGGCGGCTTGTGAGCCGTCGAAGCCGACGACAACAACAAGGCGCGCGGCGCGACGTGTCGCCGGTATGTCGCCTACGTGCTCGATCTGTTGCTCCACTTTGGGTGAGGTCACCATTCCTGCTCCTTCCCGAGCAGATACCTGCTCCTCTTGCTCGAATGAAACGCACGTTCGTGGTCCGTGGGTTCTTCAGTCCCCAAACATGCGAACTATCATTGACAAACTATATTTCGCATCAATATAGTTTGTCAATATGAAGACGCCGCCGGCCCAAGAAACCGACCGCTCGAGACGGATCGAGTACATATCGACTCAGCTACTGGCTCGGGCTGCGGGACTGACGCGGCTGCTCGCCAGGCAGGTGAACAGCGAGCTCTCGCATACAGAAGCGACCGCTTTGAACACGCTGCGGGGTGGCCCCAAGCGGATCACGGAGCTGGCCGAGCTCGAGGGGCTTGCGCAGCCCACGACCACGCTCCTCGTCAAGCGGCTCGAGGAGATAGGCCTCGTCAGGCGGGAACGCCAGGCCGATGACGCTCGGGTGGTGCTCGTCTCGCTCGAGCCGGCAGGAACCCAGGCGCTCGAGGACTTCCGGGCGCAGTTCATGGCACTGCTGCGCGCCGACTTGGCCACCACCACCGACGAACAGATCGAAGCGCTCACTATTGCGACCGAGACGCTCGAATCACTCAGCAACTTCCTGCAGCAGCCGCGCTGACCCGAGCACACGCGGGGCGATCAAGAGGGATCGGCACCCCGACATGAGTCTGGTCTGTCGTCCAGACCGGGCCTCTTGACAAGTTGAACAGACAGGTCTACCTTCACGTAGTCACCCGGACCGATCTACTCAAAGGAGAGACGGATGAGCGCAGCGAGCAGCTCCCCCGACACGGGATTGGGCACTGCATTGGTGACCGGGGCGACCTCCGGCATCGGCCGAGCGACCGCCCTGCGACTCGCCCGGGACGGCTGGGACGTCGTCGTGCACGGCCGCAATACCAACCGTGGCGCCGAGGTGGTCCAGGAGATCGTGGCACAGGGGGGTCGGGCTCGGTTCGTGGCCGCCGACCTCAATGACCTGACGGCAGTGCGAGCCCTCGTCGAGGAGATCGGGGCGGTGGACGTACTGGTCAACAACGCCGGGACGTCGTGGTTCGGCCCCACAGCGGAGCTCGACGGGGCAACCTTCGACGACCTCTTCAACGCCAACGTGCGCTCCGCGTATTTCTCAGTGGCCGGGTTCGCCCCGGGCATGGCGGAGCGGTCCTCGGGGAGCATCATCAACCTCGCGAGCATGGCCGGCCAGATCGGACTCGTCGGCGGGGCTGCCTACGGGGCCACCAAGGCGGCCCTTGTCTCCATGACACGGTCTTGGGCGGCCGAGTTCAGCCCACGAGGCGTCCGGGTCAACGCCGTGGCCGCCGGGCCGGTGTTCAGCACGCCCGAGAAGGCACCCCGCACCGAGCAGCTGGGCGCGACCACCCTGCTCGGACGTGGCGCCCAGGTCGAGGAGATCGCGGAGGTAATCGTCTTCCTCGCCTCGGACAAGGCGAGCTACTTGACGGGAGCAACCCTGGCGGCCGACGGCGGTCGCACGGCGGTGTGAGCCCGATGCTCGCTCTTCCCGAGTGCTCCGTTTCCTCTGCTGTCGCGCTAGCCAATCCAGCCATCATCCAAGGAGGTCTCTCGATGACCGATGCCCGCCCCCACAAGACGCCCGGACCCGAGCACCCCATAGCTCTGGAACTGTCGCCCTCCCGAGTAGTCGTCCGCAGTGGCTCCGTCGTCATCGCAGAGACGGACCGGGCACTCGAGATGCGAGAGGCCTCATACCCTCCCGTGCTGTACATCCCGCTCGACGACGTCGACCAGCGCCTCCTGAGACCCAGCGAGCACCACAGCTACTGCCCGTACAAGGGCGAGGCTTCGTACTACGACATCATCGATGGGAAGGGGACTGACCTGACAGCCGCCGTGTGGTACTACGACCACCCCTTCCCCGCGGTGGCCGAGATCAAAGGCCGCGTCGCGTTTTATGCCGACAGGGTGATCATCACCGCCACACCTTGCCGATCCACGGTTCGATAGACAGACCTGTCTGGAAGGAGGCACGGGCCCGTGAGCACCGCACCGGCTCAGACTGAGCATCGAGCCTCGGCGCGCGAGCGTCTCCTCGCCGCCGCCGACGAGCTCTTCTACTCCGAGGGCGTGCAAACGGTCGGCATCGACCGGATCATCGAGCACGCCGGGGTGGCGAAGGCTTCGCTCTACAACCTCTTCGGTAGCAAGGAAGCACTGGTGGCCGCCTACCTGGCCTCGCGACACGACCGCACGACCACCAGGCTCACCGAGGCGATCGAGAGGTTCGACGATCCGCGTCAGAAGATCCTGGCCGTCTTCGACGCCCAGGCGGAGCAGTTCCAGCGACCCGACTTCAACGGCTGCGCCTTCATCGCCGCCTCCACCGAGGCACCCCCTGGTGGCCTCGTCGAGCATGCTGCCGACGAATTCCGGGAGTGGATCCGAGGCATGTTCACCGATCTCGCTGAGCAAGCCGGCGCCCCCGATCCGGTCAGCCTCGGCCGTCAGCTGCATCTTCTCTACGACGGCGCCGGACTCGCGGCCCGGATGGACCACCGCGACCCCGCGATCGCGCGGTTGACCCGCGACGCTGCTCAGGCGCTGGTCGACGCCGCGTTGACGCAACACCGCCAGGTGCCGGAGGTAGACGAAGACAGTGCCTGAAACCCGCACCCTGCAACTGGACCCGGACCTGCCCGTCACCTTGGAAGAGGCGGGGACCGGACGACCGGCGCTCGTCCTCCACGGTGGCGGCGGCCCGGCCACCGTCGCTGGCATCGCGGCCCATCTAGCCGACACCATGCACGTACTCACCCCGACCCACCCCGGCTGGAACGGCACCGACCGCCCCGAACGACTCGGGACCATCGTGGAGCTGGCCAGCGCCTATTTGCGACTGCTGGCTGTCGAAGACCTCCGCAACGTACTTCTGGTCGGATCGTCGATCGGCGGCTGGCTGGCCGCGGAGATGGCCCTCGATGACCGTCAGCAACGGATCAGCGGCCTCGTACTCATCGACGCCGTCGGCGTCGAGATCGAAAGAGAGCCGATCCGAGACTTCTTCGCCCTCGACGCGCGGGGCGTGGCCGAATACTCCTTCCATGACGCCGACCGCTTCTACGTCGACCCGGCCACGCTGCCTGTCGAACAGATTGCCCGCCAGCGAGCCAACATTGCCACGCTGCGGGTCCTGGCCGGAGACCCATACATGCACGACCCCGGCCTGCTCGCCAGGCTCCAAAGCCGCGAGGTGCCGACCCTGGTGATCTGGGGAGCCAGCGACCGCATAGTGACTCCCGCCTACGGCCAAGCCTTGGCCGACGCCTTCGTCAACGCCAACTTCACCATCGTCCCCGACGCCGGCCACCTTCCTCACATCGAGGAACCGGCCGCCACCTTCGAAGTCATCGACACATTTCTCGCCACTACAAACAACCGCCCGTGAGCCGGCGAGGAGGCCAGGTACGGGTCACAGTTATTCTGCCTCAATGAAGCCCTCGTTGCGCCTTCGGGCCGACCTCCTACCTGGCGATCCAAACAACCGTCGTCCTACTGGATGCCGCTACCGAGGCGGGAATGCCGCTCGGAGGAGCTTTTGCCACCATTCGGCGAAGCGGACTTGGAACGTTGCGAGCGGGAAATTGTGACGTGCCGCGTGATCGGCCGGGATGGTGTCCCATCCATAGTGCTCGACGATGACACGGGTCTGTCCGAGCCCGATCGGCTCGAAGGTGACGTGGAGCTCGGTGCTGAGCTCGGCAGAGAAGCTGGCCTGGCGCCAGGACAACACGAGCCGCCGGGGTGGCGCCCAGGTGCTGATGACGCCGATCACGAAGCATGTCCCGTCGTCGTAGGTCTCGATCAGCCGCCCGCCCTCATTCGTCTCGAAGGCCAGAGTTCCTTTGCGCCCGTCGCTGAACTCGAACAACGGATTGGGCTGCCACCACTGGCCGATCTCGGCGGTGAAGCGGGCGAAGGCCTCGGCCGGCTCGCAGAGCACTCGTACGGCCACGAGAACCCGTGACCGGTCAGGACTCAAGTTGGTCGCGGACGTGGGCGGCGAACGCTTCGAGTTGCTCGGTCCAGCCCCGCTCGGTGTCTTCGAGCCATCGGCGCAGATCGCTGAACCGATCTCGGCGCAGCTCGTAGACTCGGACTCGGGTGTCGAAGGAGGGCTGGGTGTTGGTAACCAGACCCCCTTGGCGCAGGACCCGAAGGTGCTTGCTCATCGTGGGTGGGGTCACTCCGAGCGCGCCGGCTAGTTCCCCGGCCCGGTATCGGCGCAGAGCGAGCAGCTCGATGGTGCGGCGACGGACCGGATCGGCCAGCGCGGCGAGGGCGGCGTCAATGGGGACCGCCTTGGTGGCGGCGCTCACGTCCAAGTTGGGGCGGTTATCGGTTGACCCAGCGATGCTTCGGCTTCGGCCCGGCTCACGTCGCGCACGTGCTGGGCGAAGGTCCACATGTGGCCTTCGATGTCGATCGCTCGGTAGGTCCGATCTCCGTAAAACTGGTCGGTGGGCTCCTGGGCGATCGTTGCCCCCGCAGCGCTGGCTCGAGCGCAGTGCGCGTCGAGGCCATGGCCCAGTTGCACATGGAGGCTCTGAGTATTGATGCCGTCCAATCCGCGGGGGCTGCGGATCGCCGGCGTCCACTGCCCGCCGACCATCACGCGGCCCTTGCCTTCGAGAGCCATCTCGTAGTGGCACATCTCCGGAGACTCCGCCGGTCCGTCGATCGCCATGGTGATCTCAAAACCAAAGGCGTCTACCAGCCAGGCCAGGGCGGCCTTCGGATCCTCGTAGTACACGCTGGCCGTGAACGTCGTCTCATCCATACAGATAGTTTCCATATTGTGCAACTATCTGTCAACCCCCGAACCGATGGGTGGCGGAGGCGGATCCGTAGCCGGAACCCTCCCTCTTGACATGCATCCATTTAGCTGCATAAGATAGGCAGCTGTAGGGCTGCATGATGGGCTAGGAGGAGATGGACGAGGTCTTCAAGGCGCTGGCCGATCCGGGCCGCCGCAGGTTGCTCGACAGCCTGAACGCCAGAGGCGGCCAGACTCTCAGCGAACTGTGCTCGGTGCTGGACATGGCCCGCCAGTCGGTGAGCAAGCACCTGGATGTCCTCGAAGACGCCGAGCTGGTCGTCACCGTCTGGCGGGGCAGGGAGAAGCTGCACTATCTCAACGCCGCGCCGATCTCTGAGATCTCGGACCGCTGGATCAACCAATACCACCGCAGGCGAGTATCAGCGCTGGCGGGGCTGAAGAGAGCACTGGAGGACCCGACCATGGAATCACCCGAGTTCGTTTACGTCACATACATACAGAGCACCCCCGAACGAGTGTGGGAGGCCCTCACGGATCCGAAATTCACCGCCCGGTACTGGGGCAGGACCTACGACACGGACTGGAAGAAGGGTTCGCGCTACGGGCTCACCCAGTCGGGAGTGCGGATCGACGATCCCGAGCAGCTGATCCTGGAGGCCGACCCTCCACGTCGCTTGTCCTACACCTGGCACACGGTCAGCCCCGAGCTGGCCCAGGCTTTTGGGTGGAGCGACGAGTTCTTCGCGCGTGCCGCGGCCGAGCCTCGTTCGAGGGTGACATTCGAGATCGATCCCGAGTCGGCCGACGGGGTCCGCCTCACGGTCATCCACGAGGGATTCGAAGAAGGCAGCGCGATGCTCGAGAGCATCAGCGGCGGCTGGCCGCGTGTGCTCGCCAACCTCAAGACATTCCTGGAGACTGGCGAGTCCGAGACCTTGTGGGAGGGGAGATGACGGCGAGGGCGACCGACGCCCGAACCGCCGGCTCGGCAGCTGTGGTCGCGACGCTCGGCCTCTCCGCCGCATCGTGGATCCTGGCGGTCCGCCAGATGAACGGGATGGGAAGGGTCACTGGGCTCGGTTCGCTCGCGTTCTTCGCTGGGCTGTGGGTGTCGATGATGGCGGCGATGATGTTGCCCGGGGCCGTCCCGGCGGTGTCGAGCCATGCTCGGACGAGCGGCCGGTTGCTCGCCGCGCCCGGCTTCGTCGTGTCATATCTGACGGTCTGGACGCTGTTCGGCATCGCCATCTACGCGCTGTACCGGCCACCCAGCTCGTTCGCCGTCGGCCTCATAGCGGTTGCCGCGGGGGCCTACGAGCTCACACCGGTAAAGCAGCACTTCCGCCGGCGCTGCCTCGAGCGCGACGCTTCCGGCCTGCGTTTCGGCCTCTGCTGCGTGGGATCGAGCATCGGGTTGATGGCGTTACTGGTGGTGCTCGGTCTCATGAGCGTCGGTTGGATGATCGTGATCACCGCTGTCGTCCTGGCCCACAAGCTCATGGCGCCGAAGGCGGCGATCGACGTCCCCGTCGCCCTCGCCATCGTCGGGCTCGGGATCCTGATCATGCTCGCGCCCTCGTCGGTGCCGGGACTCATGACCCCGATGTGACCGCCTATCAGCTGGACAAAGACGTAACGGTCGTGACAAACGAGAAGGAGATGAAACGATGACTGTTCATGATGTCGGAACCCGTGAGGAGTGGCGCAAGGCGCGCCTCGAACTGCTAGACGCCGAGAAGGCGCACACCAGGAGAGGCGACGAGTTGGCCGAGTGGCGCCGGCAGCTTCCCTGGGTGCGCATAGACAAGGACTACGCCTTCGACGCCGACGAAGGGCCCGCGTCCCTTGCCGATCTGTTCAGGGGACGGTCGCAGCTCCTCGTCTATCACTTCATGTTCGGACCCGACTACAAGGCAGGGTGCCCCGCGTGCTCGGCGATAGCGGACGGGTTCGACGGGTTCGCTGTCCACCTCGCCAATCACGACGTCACCCTTTGCGCCGTGTCGCGAGCGCCGCTCTCGAAGCTCCAGGTGTACAAGCAGAGGATGGGCTGGACCTTCCCGTGGGCGTCTTCTGGAGACACCGACTTCAACTTCGACTTCCAGGCGGGCATGACCGAGGAGCAGCAGCAGTCCGGCGCCCTCGAGTACAACTTCCGCGACCGGGACCCCCGGCCGGCGGAGGGCTCCAGAGGCCCAGAGCTCGCCTCGCCCGTTGGAACGGACTGGGCGACTTACATGCGGGAGATGCCCGGGGTCAGCGCCTTCGCTCTCGATGACGGCGTCGTGCACCACACGTACTCGGCGTACGCACGCGGTTTGGACGGTCTCTGGGGTATGTACCAGTGGCTCGACCGGGCGCCGCTGGGCCGCAACGAAACAGGAAGCTGGTTCCGTCGCCACGACGAATACGACACAGTCTGATACTTCTGCGAGGAAGCTAGCACCGCACTGGAAGTCGGCAACCTGCCGCCGTCGTCGCGCCGCGGAAATCTGAACACTAGGGATCAACTAGGGATGCCGCTGGCCCTCGCGCTCCAATGGGTCAACCTCGAAGCCTCCGTCGGGCCGGTCGCTCAGGGACACAAAAGAGAGACGCCCGGCCTTCTGACCGGGCGTCTCTCTTGATGTACTGCGAGGGTCACACAGCGACGGGCTGTGGCGTGATCCTCTCGTGGCGGATTGTGGCACCGAGCTCGGCGGTCGCAGGACTCCTGCGGTAGTGAAGCAGTCCGAACCCGACGAGGACCAGCATCAACCCTGCGAGGATGAACGACGCAAACGCAGCGTCTGCGGCAATCTGGCCCATCTGACCGAATCCGTACGCCTCAAGGAGCAGGCCCCGCAACGTCGTTCCCTTGAAGATCGTTGCGACTTCACCCGCAATCGCCGTGTTCGTCGGGTTTGCCAGCGCAGCCGCACTCGCCTTCGCGTACACGCCGCCGTACGGCATCTCGGAAAGGTGTACCGCGATGAAGTCATTGGCGTAGACCCCCGCTTGCGCGCCAGTTGTCAGCTGCTGGCCCGCGTACTGGGACACGGACGGGATCATGCTTGGCGTGATCTCAGTTCCGGCCTTGGCATGCGCAAAGGCAGCCGCTGGAGGAAAATAGATCTGTTGGGCCGCAAGTTGGTTGTGCACGTTCGAGCTGATGTAGCTGGTACCCCAAGTGAGAAGGGCCCCGGCGACGATCAGCACCACCAGGACCACTAGTCCCCCTGCACTGAGCAGCATGTCGAATGTCTTCCTCTTCATCTTTTTCTCCAATCCTTTTGTTAATGAGTTGTCGACCTGAGCCAGCTGCTTCATGCAGTGCTCACGTCTCAATGTACGGAAATCTCTTGTTGCCGAATAGGGGAAAAGGTCACATCAATAGGGAACCTGACTCGCTCGACAACTACTGGTATTCGCTTCGTTCTCCGCCAGAACAGAAACCCGCCCACGATCAACCGTGATCGTGGGCGAGTTCCATGTGATTCGTTTTCTTGGCAAGGATCGTGCGGCTCCATCGAGCGCGATCCTGTCGACGAGTCAGTTGTTCGGCGTCAGCACAACCTTCAGCGCTCCGGTGTCACGGGCGTCACGGAAGGTGTCGTAGGCCTCCATGAACTGATCGAGCGAGAAGTGATGCGTCACAAAGCGCTTCGCATCGAGCTGACCGGAGGTCACGAGCTTCAGCAACGTTGGCGTCGAGTACGTATCGACAAGCCCGGTCGTGATCGTCACGTCCTTCGTCCACAGCTCCTCGAGATGAAGCGTCGCCGGCTCGCCGTGGACCCCGATGTTCGCGACATGACCTCCGGGGCGAACGAGTTTCGCGGCGAGCTCGAACGTCGCGGGTACACCGACCGCCTCGATTGCGACATCGACGCCGAGCCCACCCGTGATCGAGGCAATCGCAACCACAGGGTCCTCGGCCCCGTTGTTGATCGTGATGTCCGCTCCGAACTGCTTGGCCGCCTCGAGGCGACTGTCCGCAAGATCGATCGCCACCACGTGACCCGGGCTGTAAAGGCGGGCACCGGTGATCGCCGAGAGCCCGACCGGACCTGCACCGACGACGGCAACGACGTCACCGGGCTGGACCGTACCGTTCAGCACGCCCACCTCGTACGCCGTCGGCAGGATGTCGGCGAGCATGAGGATCTCCTCGTCGGATGCTCCTGAGGGGACCGGGTACGTCGAGGTATCGGCGAAGGGAACTCGCACGAACTCGGCCTGGGTGCCATCGATCTTGTGACCGAGAATCCACCCGCCACCGCCGAGGCACTGCCCATAACGACCCTCGCGACAGAAGCGGCAGGCACCGCACGCGGTTATGCACGAGACAAGAACCCGATCACCGGGGCGGACGTTCTTCACGCCCGATCCGACTTCATCGACGGTCCCGACGGCCTCATGGCCGAGAATCCGACCATTCGTGACCTCCGGGACGTCGCCCTTCCAGATGTGGAGGTCCGTTCCGCAGATGGTCACCGAGTCGACCCGTACGATCGCGTCCGTATCGGCGGCGATCGTCGGCTTGGCCACCTCTTCCCAGGCGATGGCGCCTGGCCCATGATAGACGACTGCCTTCATGCTTCCTTCTCCTCACTCGAGTTCGTTTACCCAACGTAAGCACCGCGTCCTATTCCACCTAGAGGCAAAGGTCCCGATTTCCAACCCTGCCTGAGGGAGTCGGGCTAACCCGACGATCAGCAATAGGGTCCTTTGGCCCTATTGGCCTCCTAACGTTTACGATCACGATGGCCGGAATGTCGATGTTGCGACTTCGCGGAGGTGGTGGCAGATGACTCGCGTCTTCCTGCTCGATGACCATGAGGTCGTCCGACGCGGGGTCCGTGAGCTACTCGAGTCCGAGGACGATCTCGAGGTGGTCGGCGAGGCATCGAATGCGGCCGAGGCGCTGACTCGGATTCCCATCACGCACCCCGACGTCGCGATCCTCGACGTTCGCCTTCCAGACGGCGACGGCGTCGAGGTATGCCGCGAGATCCGATCGGTGAATCCCCAGGTTGCATGCCTGATGCTCACCTCCTTCGCCGACGACGAGGCACTACTCGGAGCGGTCATCGCCGGCGCCTCGGGGTACGTGCTCAAGCAGATCCGTGGGAGTGATCTCGTCGGATCGGTCCGTCGCGTCGCGAGCGGCGAATCGCTTCTTGACCCGCACCTCGTCGCACTCGCGAAGGCACGGCTCGGTCGCGTCGAAGAGGACGAGCGGCTTGGACGCCTCTCACCTCAGGAGCGCCGGATCCTCGATCTCATCGCGGAGGGCAAGACCAACCGCGAGATCGCCGGAGCTCTCTACCTCGCGGAGAAGACGGTCAAGAACTACGTCTCGAACCTGCTCGTCAAACTCGGGATGAAACGTCGCACGGAAGCAGCCGTCTTCGCCGTGCGGGCCGGACAGCACGAACACCAATCCTTCGCCGGGCCGGACTAGGACGAACGCTCAAGCGAACCGCACGTATCGCCAACCGGTGAGGAGCGTCGTGGGAACGACGATATACCGATCCGCTCGCTCGCCGAGCGGCCAGGCGTCCCCCCAACGCAAACGAGCCGCTTCGAGCTCGCGTGGATCGCTCGCCTCTTCTGCCACACCCCTCACAAGCACACTCCAGCCAAATGATCCGACGTCGTCGAAGCCATCGACCTCGAACGCGACGACGGAACCGACGCTCGCTCGATGGAGCACGCCTTCCCCGGCGGCACGCAACCACACCGAATCGTCGAGCGCGAGGTAATTCACCGGCAAAATTACCGGAAGGGCCTGGACGGAGATTGCCAGATGTCCCACTCGCGCCGCAGGCAGATAGGCAAGGCATTCTTGACGCGAGAGCGAACGGTCGGTTGCGGAGAGTTTGGTGTCCTGTGCAGTCGATGTGTCGTCGAGATCGACCACGACGTCGTTCACTCCCGGTGTAGCCATGGGATCCAGCATGAGCGCGTCGCTACGGCTGAACTAGGGCCGATCGACCCGAATCGTGTGCTCGACGTGGAAAGTCGTTACGACTCAGGTATGCGGTCTTTCAGACTGAAGCGGAGTTCTGGTGGGAGACGTTCGACGACAGCGGGACGCGCCACTCCACGATGGTCCCGTTCGGCTCGCGGCGGCAGGCGTTGAACGTCCCACCGAGATTGGAGGCCCTTGTCGACATATTCCGCAGCCCGCTTCCCGCCGTGGGGCCTTCGGTGATGCCGATACCGTCGTCGGCAATCGAAAGCGCGAGCCATCCGTCGTCGACGGCGACCACGGCTTCTACCGTCGTCGCGTGCGCATGGCGCGCGATGTTCGAGAGACCCTCACCGAAGACTTGAAGAAGGTGAGTCGTCACCGCTTCTGAAACCGCAAGGTCGATCGGGCCGTGAAACGCGACCCGCGGTACGAACCCGAGCTCTTCGCGGTACTTGTCGGCGAGTCGCAGCATCTCGTCTCGCACGCCGGTCGCGGCCTCGGTGCGCAACGGAAGGCGGAAGATCGTGTTTCGGATCTCCTTGATGACGTCGTCAAGGCTGTCGACTGCCGCGTCGATCCGATCACCGGGCGGACCCGAGACTGCGGCCCGTGTCGCCTGCAGCGACATGCCGAGCGCGAATAGTTGCTGGATGACCGTGTCGTGGAGGTCCCGCGCGATCCGCTCGTCCTCGGCAACAATCCCGAGTCGGTCAACCTCCGCACGCACCTTACTGATCTCGATCGCAGCCGCGGTCGAGCTCGCAAACACCTCGGCGAAGGCGACGTCCAGTGTCTCGTAGGACGGCTGTCCGTTGACACGCCCAAGAACAAGGGTGCCGAGTCGCCTCTCTTCAGCGACGAGCGGCACATAGAGCCCAGGGCCGAGCCCGAGTGTGATCACCTCGCCAGGAACGTTCGCCGCCGTCGCGAGGTCTTCGATCACCTCGGATGTACCGGTGCGCATCACCTCAGCGGATCGGCTCGTCTCAGCCGAGAGCGCGACACCGAGCAGCACCTCGGTACCCGGACCGTCGACCGATGTGATCTCAAGATCGCCCGAGGACGACGGCGTAACGATCCAGACCGCATCAGAGCGGCTGAGCAGACGCGCCTGTTGTGCGACGACCGGGAGAATCTCTCGCACACCGGCGCCGCGGAGGAGTCGCTGCGTGATCTCGTTCACGGAGTGCAAACGATCAATAGCTTGCTTCCGTCCGCGAGCATCCCGAACGAACGCCGCCGCGTACCGTTTGCCGTGTACTTCCACGGGTGTCAGGCTGACGTCGACGGCAAACTGCTCGCCGTCGCGGTACTGACCGGCTAGCTCCAAGCCGACGCCCATCTGGCGGGCGTAGGGCGCGGCGAAGAACCGCTCGACATGTCCCCGGTGCCGTTCCCGAACTCCCGTAGGGACGAGGGTGTCGATCGGCTCGCCTACGAGCTCGTCGGGGTAGCAGCCGAACAGGGGGGTCACCGCCGGGCTGGCAAGCACGATCGTTCCCGTCTCGTCGATCACGACGACCGCGTCGGGGCTGGCGGAGAAGATCGCCCCGAGCAGCTGTCCGGGCTCAGGATCAGGCGCGATGCTCAAGGCGAGATCCCAGGCGTTGCACCTCACCAGGCTACCGGAGCGCCCCAATCGTCATCGCGGCGTAGAGCGATCAAGACTCCTCGTCAGGCTACCCCTGTCCGGCGTGACCGAAGGCGTGTCTCCTACGAGCTTTCCTCGAGGACTGCGTCGTCGGTCCCTGCCGTAGGAGCCCAAATGGCGGCTCGAAGGCGCTGGCTAGGCGCCCGATCTCTAGTTCAGTGAATCAGTACCGAGACCGCTGCTCTCCAGCAGTCGCATGATTCTGAGCACGGATCGCTCATGCCAGAATCGTCCAACAACCTGCACACCGACCGGTAATCCTCGGTCACTCGAGTTCAACGGTTGTGCCACCGCCGAGTCCAGGGCGCGAGCACGAACACCAGCGCTCACTGTTACTACGCCAGCCGGCAAACCCAACAGATTAAACAGCGCCGCGTATGCTTGTCCGGCCATTTCGCTGCTGGCACCATGCTCGAACGCGAGCCCGGAGTCAGGGGGACACAGGAGGATGTCCACGCCGCTCGCATCGAGCTTTCTCAAACAGTCTCGTGCGTAACGTGTCCGTTCGGCCAAAAGTCTCCAGTACTGATGCACTCCCAGCCTGGCTCCTGATGTTTCCGCCAAGGCTCGCTCGACGCGCCTGTCAAGCTGACTCGACTTCGCAAGATCCTTAAGATTATCGCCACCATCTGCAACAAATATCTGATTGAACAGATGCATACAGCCAGCCAGATCGGGGGGATCCACTTCCCGAATCCTGCAGCCAGCCTGGTCGAGTTGAACCAAGGAGTCCTCTAGGGCTCTGAGTACGGGCTCCGCGACGGGATAGCCTGGACAGGAGCGGAAAAAGCCGATGCGTGGTCGCTTTGGCTCGAACCGCGCTGGAACATTCGGGACCAATCTGCCTCGGGCACCCTCGTCCCAACCATCTCGGCGTGCGGCCAGCATCCCGAGCATCATGCCGAGATCGTCGACGCTCCTGGCCATCGGGCACGGCTGGTTCACAACTGCCTCCTGGCCTGCAAAAATCACGTCGTCGAGGCTTCCTGTCGTTGAAAGCAGCCCGGATGTTGGCTTCAAGGCATGAATTCCGCAGAAGTGGGCTGGCGAACGAGAACTCCCTCCACTATCTGTGCCCATCCCCATGGGAGACCCCCCACTGGCGATGATTGCGCCCTCTCCCCCGCTGCTTCCGCCAGTTGCGCGAGAAAGATCCCAGGGGTTGTTAGTGCGCCCATGAACCGGATTGTCTGCTTCGTTGAACCAAAGAAACTGCGAAACGTTCGTTTTCGCGATGACGATGGCTCCAGCAGATCGAAGGCACCGTACCACCGTCGCATCATCCGATGCCACCCTCGCGAGCGACTCCACGCCAGCACATTCGTGCGTGCCCGCTACGGAGAGCGTTTCCTTGACCGTCATTGGCACGCCTAGCAGCTTCGCGTCCGGCGCTCGGCTGGCCAACTCGCGATCGGCCGAGCCGGCTTCGTCGAGAGCCTCGTCGAACCGTTCGACTACGACGGCGTTCAGCATTGTATTGACCAGGCCAATGCGGTCAATAAAGGCACCAACTACCTCGACTGAAGAGACTTCTCCGCTCCGAATGAGCGCTGCCAGTTCAGTAGCGCTCTTCCAAATCAGGTCATTCTGCATTCTTCGGCCGTACCTGTCGATCTCGCCGTGCCCACACCCCGCCTGAATTACCATTCGAGCTGGCTTCAAGCTCCGGTGATATCATCGACTCGAGAAGGCGCACAGTGTATGGGTCCCGCGGAGCCATGAACAATTGCTGAGTGTCAGCGATCTCTCGTACGAGCCCCTCCCTCAAGACGATAATTTTGTCGGCCATCATCCGAACCACAGAGAGGTCATGGGTCACGAATATCACCGCTGCGCCAGTTTCCTTCGAATGGTCCCGTATCAAATTCATTATGGTTGCCTGAACCGACACGTCCAGAGCTGAGACAACCTCATCACAAAGCAATAGGGAAGGTCGAGCAGCGAAGGCCCTCGCCAAAGCCACACGTTGTTTTTCACCTCCGCTCAGCTGATGCGGAAAGCGATTCATGAGGCGACTCGAGAGATGGACTTGCTCCAACAAGGAGGTGCACCGATCTGCCCGCTGAGATCGGGACAGTCCGGGCTCATATAGTCGAAGCGGGGCATCCAGGAGATTGCGGACCGTCTGGCGCGGATTGAGCGAACGATCCGGGTTTTGAAAGACAAGCTGAATGGCCTGCTTGTCTTTCAGGCTGCGGTCCCGGGCTCGCGAGCTCAGCGACGCTCCTCGCCACCGAATCTCGCCCGTGACAGGTGGTTGAAGGCCAACGATCGCGCGAAGAAGTGTGGACTTGCCGCTGCCGCTCTCACCAACAACGCCAAGGGTCTCTCCCTCTGCAAGACGGAACGAGACTTGCGAGAGAGCGATTAGTTCATGCGATCGAACGCGATAACGGCAGGTTACGTCCAGCGTCTCAAGTAGCGGCGCATCTGTCTTGGCCCCAGCGAAGGTGAGCACTTCGCCCCGCGCATCTTCGGAGTCCAAGTCAATTTCGCGAGCACGAATGCAGCGAACATCGTGACCAGGTGAGATTGCCGTCAACGGGATTGGTCCGCGCGTGCACTCTGGACGCGAGTAGTCACAGCGAGGTGCGAATGAACATCTGGTCTCTATGGCGATCTCTGGGGGTCGTCCTTGAATGCCCACCACCATCCGAACATCGCTCAGTGTTGGCACTGCGGCTCGCAGTGCTGCTGCATACGGGTGCCGAGGGAACTGAAAGACCTCGCTGGCTTCACCACTCTCGACTACTCGTCCTGCGTACATGATCACGAGGTGATCAGCCAAGGATTTTGTCTCGAGCACGTCGTGGCTGATATACACGACTCCGACGTTCCGCCGCGTAAGTAGCTTTTCCAGAACGCCGAACACCTCTTGCCGAAGGTTCGCGTCGATGCCCGTGGTCGGCTCGTCCAGAACAAGCACCTGCGGCTCGCACAGCATCGAGAGGGCGAGCGCGATCCGCTGCTGTTGCCCGCCACTGAACTCGAATGGATAGCGAGAGAGGTTCTCGGACGAGGCATCGATTCCAACTTCCTCAAGCAAGTCTGAGATTCGAGCACTCCGCCCGCGTCGATCGTATGAGGTGTGAAGTTCCAGAAGCTCCTCGAGCTGAGCCCGTACTCGTCGTGACGGATTAAGCGCCGACGAGACCTCTTGTGGAACGTATGCCAACTTCGCTCCCCAATACCGCCGCAAGTCGGACCGCCTGAGCTTGAGCAGATCGGTCCCCGCAAAGACCACTTCACCACCGAGAACTACGGTTCCCGCTCCCCGCCAACCGACGAGGGTCCGAGCCAGCGTGCTCTTGCCACATCCGGACTCACCTACTAGGCCGACGATCTCCCCGGCTCGAACTCGGAGCGTGACGTCAACGACCGCAGGATGTGTACTGCCGGCCGGGTCCCGGTAGCCAACCGTAAGGTCCCTGGCTTCTAAGAGAGAGTCCTTCACTTAACGGGCTTCCAACTCATAACTGAAGTACTGTGCACCGGAGTCGCTCAACAGGTTGATTCCGACGACGATCGCGCCCAAAGCGACGGCCGGCACCAGCGCCGCTGCTGGGTTACTGCCTATGAGATTCTGTCCGTCCGCAATCATCAGCCCCCAATTCGACGACGGCGGTTGTGCTGCGAGCCCCAGAAAATTGAGACTGGCGACGAAGACGACCGCGTAATTCACGCGGACTCCGAACTCGACAACCAGCGGACCGATTAGGTTCGGCAACATCTCCCGAAAAATTATCGCTCGCCGAGAATCACCGCGCGCCTCAGCGGCAAGCACATAGTCCGCAAGGCGCTGATTCTGGGTCGCGCCGCGAACAACGCGAGCGACCCGCGGCGTGAACACGAAGCCAACCGTCAAGACCAAGGTCCAAAAGGATCCACCCAATTGCGCAATGAGAAGAATCGCGACGAGCAGCGTCGGAATCGGAAGCAGTACGTCGATGAGACGAGCCACGATCACATCGCCCTTGCCTCCGATATACCCAAACACAAGACCAGTGGTGCCCCCGACGAGAAACGCCAAGGACACGGCCGCGAGCGGAATGGTTATAACCGAGGCGCCGCCAGTAAGAAACCGGCTCCACACGTCCCGACCGAGCTCGTCGGTGCCCAACCAGTGATGAGCACTGGGAGGCGCTGCCGTCGGTCCTATCGCAACCTGGGTCGGATTATACGGCGCGACATGAGGACCAACTATGAGGACACCAAGAATCAAGATGATCAATGCAACGCCGAGCCTACCCTGTCCCGTTCGGACGATGGCCAGTATCGGAGCTGTCCGGCCAACCCGCCCCGCCTCGTCGCTCTCGCGAGCGGCGCTCACCTCCGTCACGTTCATCGTCTCAAACTTGCCGTCGGCGCAGCCGTGGATTCAGCAATACGACAAGCATGTCCGCCAAGAGATTCAGAACGATGAAGCCGATCGCTGCCAGCAGGACGCAAGCCTGCAGGACAGCGACGTCCCCGGTCCCCACCGAGGAAATCATGAGTTGGCCGAGCCCGGGAAACGCAAACACGTTCTCCACCACGACAATACCCACCAAGACTTCGGCAAGGCTGAGGGCCACCACATTGATGACTGGACCGATAGCGTTCGGCATTACATGACGAAGAAGAAGTCGTCTCTGGCCTACACCCCGCAGGATTGCGCTGTGAACATATGGAGCGGCGAGAACTTCCCGGACGCTACTCCTCATCATCCGCGCCAGATAAGGTACGAGTAGCACTGCAAGAGTCATCCCAGGCAGAACGTACGCGAGAACCTGTCCGCCGGTACCTCCGTACAAGACGCCGCTCGAGTCAGGCGGTAGTAACTTCAACCAAATGGCAAACACGTAGAGGAGCACGAGTCCGACTACGAACTCCGGTACTCCGAGCACGAGGAGAACAGTGCTGGATACAAGGTTGTCGAAGAGTCCCCCCGGCTTCAGAGCAGCGAGCGCCCCGATCAGAAGTGCCAAGGGAAGGGCGACCGCAAGTGCCGACAACGCGAGGGCTACTGAACGGGCAGCTCTGGGATAGACGGCCTGCGTCACAGGCTGCTGGGTGGAGAGCGACACTCCGAAATTTCCCTTCGCCACCTCCTCCAGCCATGAGAAATACCTCGTAGCGACCGGCTGGTCGAGTCCCTGCTGGGCTCGAAAGGCCGCCAGTTCCTGCGGCGTGACGAGTCGTCCCAGCGTTGCCTGGGCGGAGTTTACTCCGCTGAGATTCGTCGCCAGAAACGTCAGCAGAGTCGCGACGAGCAGCGTGGCTACCGCAAGCCCGAGCGTTCGCAGAACTTGGACCAGGATCTTCAACGTCTGACCCCGCGGCTTCGCGCAACCTCAAGTGGTGAGATAGGCGCTGTGGAAGTCCGCGTTGTTGATGAAGTCTAAGGCCACACCTTTGAAGGTGGTCGTCGCGGGCCAAATCCTATTTCCCCATTGGGTGATTATCCATCCGGATTGATCTGCGAGGAGGGGCATGGCCTGCGCATATAAAGACCTCTGTCGTGCCTGGTTCGTTGTCGACCGGGCCGCACGAATCAGGCCGTCGAAGTCCGCATTACTGAACTGTGCCTCATTCCACACACCCTTGGTGACGCACGCTTGCTCGATTATTGTATCCGGATGCTCACGCAGCCAGAACGAAGAGAAGCACGGCTTGTTCAGCCAAATGTTCGTGAAGTAAGAGGCTGCTGGAGTCTGCTTCAGAGTTACATGAATGTTTGCTGGCGCAACCAGGCTTTGGTACGCAGTTGCGGTCTCCACCATGTACGCCGCGGCATCGGCCGTGTAGAGGGTGACTGGAAGACCGCTACTGAAACCGGCGCTTGCAAGCAAGGACTTCGCCTTTTCCGGGTCATAGGGAAGGTGATGGAAACCGGAGGGGTATAGAGCGTCGTTCGAGGCGATTGGAATGTCCTGTCCTAACAGGCCTTCGCCCTGAACGACGACATCGAGGATCTCCTGGCGATTGAGGGCCATCTTCAACGCTTGGCGTACCTTGAGTTTGTCGTACGGAGCCACATGGGCCTGGACAGCGATCACATTGAAGCTCGCACCTTTCAGTTTGTACAGGGTCACATTTTTGTTCGCTTGAAGCTGTTTCGCGGTCGTGGTGTCGATGGCATCCGCAATGTTGGCTGTCCCTGCCTGGACGGCTGCTACCTTGGCAGCCTCTTCAGGGATACCTTCGACTCGCATCCCGTTTAGGTAGGGCAGACCGCTTTGCCAATAATGATTGTTTCGAGCAACCTCGAATAGCTCTCCCGGCACATACTTTTTGAGGACGAAGGGCCCGGTGCCATCTTCTTTTAGCTTTAGGTTCGTGGCTCCTGATGGCGTGATACGCAGGTTATATCCACCCAGAATGGCGGTTAGGAACGCATCTGGGGACGTCAGCCTCAGTCTTACCGTGAGAGAATCGACCTTCTGAATCCCTGAAGGCTTCAGGACGGCTGCTAGAGCGGCTTGAGCAGACGACCCGACCTTTGGATTAAGTATCCGCTTAAGGGTGTAAATGACGTCATCGGCAGTCAGGGGCGCCCCGCTGTGGAAGTGGACGCCCTTTCGCAGCCGGAACGTCCACACGGTGGCATCACGGTTGACCTCCCATGACTCAGCTAGGGCAGGGTGAGGCACAAAGGAGTTGTCGAGCTTCACGAGGTTGTCGTACAGCATGCCGCCGGACATCAGGTCGAAGTCGCTAATCGCGGTTGCCGGATCGATCGAGTCGCCCGGCTGGAAGATGGACAGCGCTGCCACCGCTGTGCCCCCCCGACGTGGACCGCCGCTGCTGCTGATGTTCCTCGTAGGATTGGCGAACGGGTTACTGCGAGCCCCCAGGAGCGCCGAGCCGGCAGGCAAGAACAGGCCGATAGCGCCCGAGAGTTTTAGAAAGTCTCGTCGGTCCCCCCGCCAGCGTTGGTTCCTGGCGTCAAAAGGCTGGTCGGATGTCGGTGTGCCGCTCACTAACTCCCCCTTCGAGTCCTCGGTCCAGCGGCTGGAGGTGGAAAAATTGGCCAGGCCACTGGGCCACCCACTTGCTCGACGCACTACTACTAGCACCTGTCAGCGAAGACGTCAACGCGGAGGTGACTCGGCAGAGCAAGGGGGGACCGGATCACCTTGCTGGCCGAGTTGATTCGGGCGAGGCTCTCTTGAGGACGATCCTTGACGGCTCTCGAGGGGCTGAGTTACAACTTCTCCTACAGCCATCAGCTCAGCAGGCCAGTATGTGGTCGTACCAACGGGAGGAAGAATGCGCCTCGAGCGGAAGACGCGGTCCCGGCTGCGCCAGGCCTTCGAGGAAGGGGCCCCTGCGGTCTCGGGATCGGATCTCTTGGGCAAGATCGTCACCGGCCGCGCACGCGAAACCTTCTCCCTTGACCGTGCGGCACCGCTCATGTCGACCACCTCGATACATCTCTCTCGCCCGCGCTGCGGCCACTTGGACGGACGTTCTTCCAGGACACTGTCCAGGAGCTCGTCAACTTCATTGAGCACCTGAGCTGGATCGCGTCGTTGTGATGTGCGCGGCTGACAGTGGGATCTTCGCTTACCCATGGGACTTTGACGAAGACTCAATCGATAGGCGATTGGCACGTGTCGCGTCCATTGGGCTCCGCCGGGTAGTCCTCGCGGTGTTGTACCACGACGGACACCAACTCTTGCCCAATGGACCTGTTCGTAACCGGTGGGTCGAGGGCGGACATTCCTATGTTCCGGTCGGGGTATCTCTATACCCGGCGGGGCTGGCGCCGGCCAAGTCTGCCGGCGAGCTCACCGTTGGCGATATCGTCGCGACCGCACGCCGTCACGGACTCGAGGTGGAGGCGTGGACCGTCTCGCTTCACCGAGATGACCTCGTGAGGAAGAACGGCGCCGAATTGCCGCTCGTGCGAAACGTCTTCGGGGAGCCTGATCCTTTGCACCTCTGTCCGAGCGCTCCTTTGACGAAGAGCTACCTGACACAGCATCTTACCGACGTGAGAAAGGCCGGATTTCGCCACGTTAACCTCGAAGGATGTCACTTTCCGCAACTTTTGCACGGCGCGCATCACGAGAGCTTTCCGCCCCTCGGTCAAAGATGCCGCTGGCTGCTTTCGTTGTGCTTTTGCGAGTACTGCGCCAGCGCGCCGACCGATCTGGACATCGAGCGGCTGCGTGCATCTGTAGCGGCGGAGCTGGGATCCTGGCTGGCCGGTGAGGAGGTGATTCCTCGCTCGATGGCCCTCGACGAACTTGGCGAAGACCTACGGGCGATGGTTGCCAGGCGTATGCAGGCCGTTACAGACCTCGTGCGCGAAGCGACATCAGCCTCGGGTGTCTCGGTTCGCTTCCTCGATCAGGCAGCCATCTCGGGCCACACGTTTCGCTCCGGGCAGCTTGACCCCGAGCTCGGTCCGGACGCCGGATGGCAATGGGGGATCGACTATCGGGCGCTCAGCGCCAGCTGTGAGGCCATCGTTGCGCTAGGTTACTTTGCGGTACTAAGCGACCTGCAGACGCGCCTGCGACGCTATGTCGAGCTTTGTCCAAGGTTGCACGCTGGGCTTCGGCCAACGCCGCCGGACACCGCGTCATCGGATGACCTGGCAGATAAGATTGCGTTCCTCGAGGAACTCGGCCTTGAGCGACTCGACTTCTACAGTCTGTCGTACTGTCGCGAAGCCGACCTCCGCCTCCTCGAGAAGGCGCTGAAACGGTGAGCGGCGTATACCGCTTCGAGGCCGGCGAGGTGGCACTTGTTACAGGCGGAGCGACTGGGATTGGCCGGAGCCTCGGGGAGCTCCTGGCTGAGCTTGGAGTTACGGTCGTGGCTCTCTACCTTCCGGGCACTCCTTTGCCGACCGACTCGCTAGTCTCCTTCGTTCCCTGCGACATCCGATCGGAGGAGGAAGTGCAATCCGCCTGCAATGATGTTGTCGCCGAGCACGGCCGGCTCGACATGTTGGCCAACGTCGCGGCTCTCGTGGGTCAAGTGGTCGAGTCGTCGCTGCTGGAGCACTCGACTGAGCTGTTCCGGCGGATCGTAGAAACCAATCTGGTCGCTCAGTTCACCGTCCTGCGAGAGAGTGCAGCCCGAATGGTCGCCCTAGGGCTCCGCGGACGAATCGTCAACGTCGCGAGCGTGCGGGGACATCTCGGTGGCGAGCGAATCGCCGCTTACGTCGCCGCAAAGGCCGGACTTATGGGCCTTACGAAGGCGGCCGCCCTCGAGCTCGCGCCGTTTGGCATTCGTGTAAACGCGGTCGCGCCCGCCTTCGTAGCCACAGAGGTGGCACTCGCCGAAGAGTTGAACACGTGGCGATTCAACAAGCGTGCGCCGCTCGACGAAAGGGCTGAACCCATCGACGCAGCCCGGGTCATCGCGGCGCTGCTGTCGCCTGACTCCCGCTGCGTGACAGGTTCGACTTGGGACATCGACTCTGGACTCCGGACGTACTAGGCAGACAATAGGAGGCTCCTACCCATGCGCGTGATCAGACCTACAGCGATGTCGCTCGTGCCGACTCCGCTTGGACCGGGATATTCCGGTCCGGAGACCTATTTCGAGGCGACGACGCTTTCGACTTCCGACGGTGCCCTCACGATCGGGACCTGGGCATATGACGGGCAACTAATCTCCGAGGTTCCCGGTGAGCGACACCATGCGTGGATAGTCGCCAGAGGAAGAATCGAAGTTGAGCAAGCCGGTGAGCACGTCCGAGCCGAGACGGGCGACCTAGTCTTGTTTGAGGCCCCCTATCCGAGCAAAACCGTTTGGGCCAGCTCAGACTTTCTTGCCAGCTGGATCACCGTTCCGAGGTCCGAGCGGTGAAGTTCGCGACGGCAGTTTCGACCACCCTGGTACCCTCGCCAAGCGGGGCCTACTCGCAAGCCGCAATAGCCGGGCCGTTCATCTTTCTGGCCGGCCAGGGGCCATTCGATCCGACGAGCAGAGAGATCGTCGGGATAGATATCGAATCCCAGTTGCGTCGGGTTGTGGCCAATCTCGAGGCTGTGGCAATAGAGAGCCGGTCGACCCTTGCTCACGCCGTCCGTTTCGGAGTCTATCTACGTGCTCTCTCCGATGCCGGAATCGTCAACCGGGTATTCGAGGAGCTTCTGTCACCACCCTTCGCCTCGAGGACGACTATCCAGTCGGACCTGACCCGCTTTCTCGTCGAGGTCGACGCCGTCCTGTACCACCCGCAATGAGACGTACGACCAAGATCGTGACACCAGGACCGCTAGATCCGAACACGATAGCAACGCTGTGCAACGTGTCGACTGCAACGATCACGTCGCAGCTCCTACGAAGAGGGTATCGCAATGCGTTTCTGGCTGGCCTCGTCCCGCAGCGACCCGATCTCCGCATGGTCGGACGTGCTTTTACGCTTCGGTATGTCCCGTCCCGCGAGGACAGATCGTTCAACGTGGACTATGACAACAGAACGGACGTGCAGCGGCTCGCGGTCGAGGCGATCGGTCCAGGAGAAGTCCTCGTAATCGACGCCCGAGGAAGCATGGCGGCCGCCTCCTTCGGCCACATCATTGCCACTCGCATTATGAAGCGGGAAGCGGCTGGCCTCGTGACTGACGGCGCCCTGCGCGACCGACCGCGCTTCGCGGCGTTGGAGCTACCGAGCTACTGCCGCGGTTCTCACGGAGCGACCTCCTCCGTTGCCCACTGGGCGGCTGACATGAATGTTCCGATCGGATGCGCTGGCGTGCTCGTCCTACCGGGGGACGTGATTGTGGGCGACGCGGAGGGGGTCGTCGCCATCCCCTCGGCGCTTGCCGATGAGGTCGCAGAAGATACCGCCATACAGGAAGAAGCGGAGGAGTACTCCCTCGATCGCGTACGTTCTGGCGAATCAATTGTCGATGTCTACCCGCTCGCTGCCAGCCGCCGTGAGGACTTCGAGCTATGGCAGCGCATTCGACGCACACGAGCGTACGGGACCGAACCTACAAGCTGTGAGCGTCGCGGCAGCGAGAGACCTTTGAAATGAAGCATCTGTAGGTGGTGGATGCCCTCGCTTGGTCAGGAAGCAGCCCGCTTGCGAGTTCGTGACGCCGTGCGTGACTCGTCCGCGGACGGCTTTGACTGCTGTTCCGAGCTAGATGCCTCTATGAGCACGCTGGCTTCAACGTCCGCGAGGTGCCGCAATACGGCCGCTCGGGCTGCGGGCGCGTCGCGGTTTTCGATGGCAAGCAGGATGGCTCGATGATCGCTCAAGTTGCGAGCTGGACGGCCAGCCTTCCGCCGAGACCTGTCAGTGAACTGTTGCCATGTGGCGTGGTGCATTATCCCAGCTATGTATTGAACGACTCCCGCAACTGCCGGGTTGCTGGAAGCCTCGCCCAAAGCCAAGTGAAAGGAAATATCAATTTCCCGAGGGTCGCCGCCTTCAGTGACGATTCCTTCGTGCACCATCACCAAGGACCGAAGCTTGGCCAGATCTCGGTCCGTTCGATTCAGCGCAGCTTGCTCGGCGCAGCCAGGCTCGACCAGCTTCCGAACGAGCAGGAGGTCGAGTGGGCTGACATCTCCCTCGACGGCAGCCTTCGCTCGAAGGAGGGCTGGACTTGATAGGGCCGTCTCTGTGACATAGGAACCACTTCCCGTCCGAACGTCGACGATGCCGGCGTGCTCTAACACCCTCAGGGCCTCTCGGACAGAAGTACGGCTGACGCCAAACCGCTCAGCAAGCACGCGTTCCGTGGGCAGAGAACCTCCGGGCGCGAACGCGCCGCTACGGATCCCCTCTACAATTTGGGACACGATGCCCATGTAGAGTTTCGGCCTGTCGACAGCGGTGAACTCGAACGGCATGGCGCATATCCTCCACACGTCTGGCGCGTCTCTGGGCAGGGGGAGCTTGACGATCCGACAAGCAGTAGGCTACAAGATAGCTTCCGGTGGTTGCCCAGTGGTTCTACCAAAGACAGGAGACGCACGGCCCACGTGAGACCAGGCCCGCCCGTTTTGTCACGAACCCGTCATGTTGCCGTGTCAAGTGCCTGCGCCGGAGCGAGACGCGAAATCACGCCGGAGGGCCCGCGTAGCGTCGATGATCAGTTCGTCACCATGTAAAGAGTCCCAACTCTATCGAAGACCTGGTTGGTTATGCGCGTTGAATGGGGACAACACAGCCGCACTGAAGTCGCTCGAGCGTTTGCTGCCGGGGCTATAGCTGCTGTCGCCATCGGTTCTCTAGAGCAGCATGGAGATCATCTTCCGACCGATACCGATTCCTTCCTCGCAGCAGCAGCGACCAGGCAGGCCGCCGATCGTGCGCAGAGTCAGATCGTTGAGCTCCCCCCCGTCCCGTACGGCGTCTCCTCTTACCACGCTCGATTCGGTGGCACTGCCTTCTTGAGTGGCCGCACGCTTCTTTCAGTCATGTGCGACATCTGCGATAGCATCGGTCTCGCGGGAGCCCGAGGAGTAGTCATCGTCAATGGTCACGGCGGGAATGAGGGCCTCCTTAGTGCAGTCTCACAAGAGTGCAGCCGCGATGGTTTCGCCGTCGCATCGTTGAGTTATTGGCAGGTGGCACCAGCGGACGCTGAACGCCTGTTTTGTGTCGATCAGGGCTCGCTGGGTCATGCCGGGCAGGCCGAAACCTCACTTATGCTGGCCCTGCGCGACGACTTGGTGCTTGGAGACTCTTTCGCCTTCGAGCCCGGCGAGAGGGAGTTCTTGCCCATGTCGCATCTGCTTGGCAGGTCTGGCGTAGTTGGGAACCCGACAGCGGCATCGGCACTCATCGGGCAGAACTTCTTCGAGGCCGTCGTGATTGGGCTTACGAAGTATCTCGACTCCTTCGCATCCCACATTACTGGTGGCGGCTGAGGCCGCTGCTTCGAGGTCAGCGCAGCTGAAATCTGCGCAGGGCCTGCGTGTCGAGCGTGACGCCAAGGCCGGCGGCTGTTGGAACCAACGCATTGCCGCCTTCGATAATTATCTCCTCGGTGATCAAGTCATCAGCACGAAAGATGGTGCCGACCATGTCGCTCGGCAAGGTGCATGTTCGAGCAGCCGCAGCCGCATGAAGATGTGCAGCGGTTCTTATTCCGAGGTCGACTCCGCTCCCGTGCCAACAGGAAATTCCCATCTGACTAGCAAGCCACGACGTCCGGACGAAGGTGGACATCGGCCCGTAGAGATTGAGGTAATCAACGGCACCCTCTGCCACAGCGACGAGCGTCGTGTGGGCCGAACTGATATGGATAGCAACAGGGATCGGTGACTCCTTCCGCAGTCGCACGTAGGAATCTAATGCCCCCGCCCAGGGAATGGGGTCTTCCATAACGGTGACCGGAAAGCCTGCCAGCGACTCAGCAACTAGCAATGCTCGGTCATAAGTGCGAAATCGGTAGTTCGCGTCGATAGTGATCCCGAAGTTCTCGCCGCCTGCGACGCCGATCTCGATGACGCCCGCCCTGACAGGATCGTCATTCTCAACATACTCGACGCCGTCACCGCCTGATAGTGCCGCTTTAATCTTGATGCTGCTGAATCCCCTGGCGACGCCTTCGCGGGCCCGATCACCAAGCTCAGTCGGACTCTGCCTCGTTGCCCAGTAGCTGAGAGGGACCCGATCACGGACGGCGCCGCCGAGCAATACCGACGCAGGTATGTTCCAGACCTTGCCAAGCAGATCGAGAATCGCCATCTCGAACGTTTCGTAATCGGCTCTAGGAGGTAGAGGGAGGTCAAACGGCGCGAACGTTCGTGGGTCTTTGCCGACCAGGAAGGCGATACCAGCATCGATGTCAGCCTCGGGTTCACCGCGCAGACTCTCTCCTAGGCCCTCGCACCCTGCATCAGTATTGATACGTATGATCCATTTCGGCACTTGGTCGAAGTTTGAAAGGCAGACCTCACCGACATGCGATCCCTCGGCCCACCTACCCGTTCGCTGGAGCACCCCCTCTCGACACGGTACAACGACCTGCCACTTGTCCACGCTGGTTATTCTCATGGTCTCACTTTGCTGTTACCCTATGAGGTATCAGATCTCAGGACTGTAACAGAGCTCAGCCTTCCTCAGCGAAGAGCGCCCTGACGTGATCGTCGACACGCACACTCACCTTTGGGCCGGCTCTCACCTTGGGGAGCCGTTTCGATCTGAAATCAGAGGCTCTGGAGGTGCTCGAGTCGAGGTCACTAGCGAGCCGACTGATCATCTCGTGGGCACCTCCGCAGCCGACGTGATCTTCGTCCTCGGCTTTAGCGCTAGTCACATCGGCGTAGTCGTACCGAACGACTACATCGCCGACTATGTCCGGCAACACCCGCACCGGTTGATCGGATATGCGAGTGTCGACCCGATCCGGTCGGACGCTCTGGAAGAGTTCGAGCGTGCCACTAGAGACCTTGGCCTCAAGGGTCTCAAACTGGCTCCGGCATATCAAAACTGTCATCCTCTCGACGATCGACTAATGCGGCTCTATCAACGTGCTGAAGAGCTAGCTATCCCAGTGACCATTCACATGGGAACGACCCCACATCCCTCGGCGCCGCTCGAGTTTGGGCGGCCGATACACGTGGACGAGATTGCCCGCAGTTTTCCGAATCTCCGTTTGGTCATCGCACACGTGGCTCACCCTTGGGAACCTGAGGCTCTCGTTGTGATCCGGAAGCATCCAAATATCTACGCCGACATCTCTGCACTCGTCTACAGACCGTTTCAGCTTTATCACACCCTTCGACTCGCTCAGGAGTATGCGGTGACAGAAAAACTCTTGTTGGGTTCAGACTTTCCCTGGGTGACAACCCACGAGACGATTGCGGGTCTTCGAAAGTTAGTGAAGGACACACAATCTTCCTGGGTGCTCGACGAAAACCTAGTTGAGCAGTTGATCGAACGAGATGCACTTCAGCTACTCGATCTCACTCTCGGCTGAGTGCGCCTGATTCGACAGGCGTTGCTTCTGACTCACCCAGGGCCACGTAGTTTGAACCAACCGTAAGTCTCGGTGCGCTCTCAAGGAGTTGTCTGGTGTACTCGACTCGGGGACTGTTCATGACCTCGACCATGGTTCCGGAATCGCACAGAACTCCGCTGCGCAACACAAGGACCCTGTCAGCAATGCTGGCGACCACCCCCAAATCGTGCGTGATGAACAGCAGAGCCAAACCATGCTGTTCCTGTAGTTCGAATAATAGATCGAGTACCACCGCCTGAACCGATACGTCCAGAGCTGACGTGATCTCGTCGCAGATCAGTAGCTCGGGACTCGCTGCGAGTGCCCGAGCGATCGCAACCCGCTGGCGTTCCCCGCCCGAGAGTTGACGGGGATAACGATTTGCCGTGCGTGTGGGGAGCCGCACCTCTTCAAGTCAGCCGAGCTACTGTGGCATCGAGTTGAGAGTGAGGCACGCCGCGCAAGAAGTGTGCCGGCCGTCCGATGGTCTGGCCGACGGTTCGTTTCGGGTTCAGCGTATCGTAGGGGTTCTGAGAGACAATCTGAACTGCCCTTCGCTGCTCGAGAGTTCGCTTCTTTACCCGATTGTCAAGGCGTTCGCCTCGGAAGCGAACTTCGCCGCTCGCCGGCACAGTAACACCGGCGACACATGACGCGATCGTTGTCTTCCCGCTACCCGACTCCCCGACTATGGCAAGAGTCTCTCCTCGGACCATCGTGAACGAAACGTCATCGACAGCCACGTGGTCCCCAGCACGACTCCGGTAGACGGCTCGTAGCGAGCTGACAGTAAGGAACGGCATCTCAGACTGCTCGGGACTACGTACTTCTCGAGCGGCGCCGAACGTAATCGATCCGACCCGGCGGTACTCGCGACAACGAACGGTGTGAGTCGCCGATAGCCGGACGGCCTTTGGAATCTCGTTGTCACATTCACTCACCCGCAAGCCACAACGTGGCGAGAATGGACAACCTGGTGGCCGAGCGCCGACACTGCCTGAAATGCCCGGAATGCCGCGCAAACGACGGGGCGCGGCGTGATCGGGGAGAGATTCGATAAGACCAACAGTGTACGGATGCTTGGGCCCGGCGAAGACTTCCGCTCGCAGACCTTCCTCAACGAAATGTCCGGCGTACATCACCGCCACTCTGTCAACGATAGAGGCAACAACGGCAAGGTCGTGCGAGACGTAGATCATCGCAATGCCTAGCTCGCGTCGAATGCGGTCGATCTCTCCCAATATTTCGGCCTGCGTAACTACATCGAGGCCAGTGGTCGGCTCATCCAAGACGACGACCCTGGGCTGTCCGACGAGCGCGGCGGCGATACTAATACGCTGCTGCTGACCGCCCGAGAGTTGATGCGGAAATCTTCGCTGGAAGTCGTGATCGCTGGGCAGATGCACCCTTGTCAGGATCGAAGTCACATCGCCTGCAACGTCGCGCTTCGAACTGCGCAGCCGAACGAGTGCTGACAGGTAATCGCCCACACGGATTGAGGGATTTAGAGCAGAGCCCGGATTCTGCGGCACATAAGATACGAGCCTTCCTCGAAGCTTACGCAGGTCGGGCTCGCGCATTCCGACAAGTTCTTGTCCGCCGACTCGCACGCTCCCCGTCGGTCGCTTTAAGCCTTGTAAGGAGTATCCCAGCAGGGCAAGGGCAGTCGTTGACTTACCTGAGCCTGATTCACCGACCAGCCCGAGCACCTCCCCATCCGCGAGGCTGAAGCTTACGCCGTCTACCACTGGGGCCCCGGACACGAGTTCGACCCGCAGGTCCTCGACTCGTACTAGCGGCTCAGGCATCGACCTGGTCCAACACACCTGCGGACGGAGATCCGTCGCCCAATGAGCGAGCAAAGTGATCTGCCACAAGGTTAATCGAGATAGTCAAGGCAGCAATACAGAGTGCCGGCGCGGCAACCGCCCACGGTTGAAGCATCATTCCGACGCGATTCTCACTAATCATGAGTCCCCAGTCAGCATGTGGGGGCGGAATCCCGATGCCGAAGAAGTTCAGCGCCGCGACTAGCAAGATCGATCCGGTGAAGCGAGGGCCGGCGTCAGCCACCACCGTCCCGACAATGTTCGGCAGGATCTCTCGATAGAGCAAATAGGAAGACCGCTCGCCGCGGGCAGCCGCTGCAACCACGTAACCTCGCACAGATACGTCGAGCGTGGCTGCCCGAATTATGCGCGCAACTCCGGGCATCTGCACGACCGCGATTCCCACGATGATCGCGGACACCCCGGCGCCGAGCCCGGTAGTCAGCACGAGAAGAAACAGCAGGGCCGGAAAGGCCAGAAGCACATCCATGAGGCGCATCAGCACTTCGTCGACAGCCGACCGCGTGTAGCCGGCCACGAGACCGATGGTTCCACCGACCGCGTATGCAATCGCAGTGCTGAGAGCGGCGAGAAGCAGGAGCGTGCGGCCTCCAACCAAGAGCCGACTCAAGACGTCCCTGCCCAGCACGTCGGTGCCGAGAGGGAACTGAGGCGTAGGCGACGAAAGTGGAATGCCCAGCAGCGCATCGGGATTATGGGGAGCGAATTCCGGGCCGAACAATGCCACACCGAGCATGATTACAAGAACAATCAACGCTGGCGACGCGACACGCCGCCATCTTCTGCGCCGCGCCCGATGCGCACTTGATCCGTTCTTCTCAAGCGTAGCTCGCCCCGCATCCTCGGGTGATTCCGCCTTCGAAACAGTAGTCACGCCACTCGTCCTAGAGACTAGTCCGAAGCTTCGGGATCAACATAATCACGATGACGTCAGCGACAATGTTGATACCGATATAGAAGGTCGCAATTATTATCGCCACACCGGATACGAAGGGAATGTCTCGGTTTGAGACAGCCTGCACCAGAGCTTGTCCTATGCCGGGATAATTGAAAACCGTTTCAACCACAAGCACTCCGCCAACCAGCCACTGGAGAGTGATAGCCACTACTTGAACCGTAGCCGATAAGGCGTTCCGCAGGCCGTGGCTGAACACGACCGTATGCTCGGGAACCCCCTGCAGCCTGGCCATCGTCACATAATCCGAGGACATCACCTCAATGACGCCCGCTCGCACCATCCTCGTCGTGTAGGCGAGTCCAACCGCGACGAGCGTGGCAACGGGGAGCACCAGGAGCGTGGGCTGACTGATCGCACTCTGGTTCGGATTTAGCAGCGAGACCGGGGGGACGAGTTTCCAGTGGATCGCGAACAGGAGTGCTAACAGGGTAGCGACAACGAACTCCGGCGTAGAGATGGCTGACAACGTCGTGATCGAGACGAACCTGTCGAAATACCCGCCCGGCCTGAGGCCACTCGTGACGCCAAGCACAAGAGCGACGGGCACGAGTACAGCAATCGTCACACCCGCCAGCCAGAGTGTGTTCGCGAACAGTGGGTGAATAAGGCTCGCGACGGGACGCTGGGCCTGCAGCGACACGCCGAAATTCCCGTGGATCAGGCCTCCGACCCAGTCGACGTATCTCGCCAGGACCGGTCGGTCGAGACCCAACTGTCGCCGTAGCAGTGCGAGGCTCGAGGGGGTCGCATTCCGACCCAGAATCTGGCTCGCGGCGTCACCGGGGAGAATCGAGGTGCAAAAGAACACGAGAGCCGAGACACCAAAGACCAACCCAATGCCGACTCCAACCCGCTGCACGCAGTAAGCAGGAAGCGGGTGCCTACGACGAGCAGACGAGACCCAGCCTCTCGCTCCTGATTGCACCCGCGCTCCTGCGTCGATCTCGACCTCCGGTCAGGCCAACCAGGCAGTATTGAAGTTGTAGTTGAATAGCGACGTGTCCGGATACCGGCGTAGGCCCATGACGCGAGGCCGGGCCGCATCGATATCGGATTGGAAACCCCAAAGAATATAGCCACCTTGCTCCCAGAGGGGAACCTGTAGAGCTTTGTAGGCGGCGTTACGTTTGGTGTCATCCAATATCCCCTGCGCCTTGATGAAGGCAGCATCCCAGGACTTGCTGTGCCACCGCGTCTCGTTGTATGCCCCCTTACTCAGAAACGCGTACGGGGCGTTGACCTCGAATGGGCCTGACCACTCCGATTGAGCAAAGGGAACCTTCAAATAGTACTCAGATGTGAAGTAGGAAGATGCAGGTACGACCTTGAGGGCGATATTCACATTTGCCTGTTTTGCTTCTTGTGCGTAGACCTCTGCCGACTGCAACATACCCCCAACCGCGGTACTGGTGACCAGTTGAAGGTTGAGCTTCGTGTGGCCAGCGGCCTTGAGAAGGCTGCGTGCCTTATCGGGGTCGTGTGTCATTTGGGGCAGACCGTCGTTGTAGGAAGCATATCCCTTTCCGAAAAGGTCGTTCCCCGCCGTGCCGAAGCCCAGCAGCGAGTTCGTGATCAGCTGGTTGCGGTTCGCAAGGTGCCTGAGGGCAAGACGCACCCTGCTGTCATTGAAGGGCGGCCGATCCATCCGGCAATAGATCGGCACATTCTTCGTCGCGCCAGTCAGGTAGAGCTTGATCTCCGGGCTGTTGCGATACTCTTTCGCTAGGATCGGATCTACATTCTGTATTACGTCGACCTGACCACCGAGAAGGGCCTCAAAGCGGGCTACATCATCATTGATATCGATAACTTTGATATCGCTCACATACGGAAGACCGCTTTGCCAATAGTTCGGATTACGGGAGAACGTACTTTCCTGCCCGGGCGTGAACGACTCATACTTGAAGGGCCCAGTCCCAATAGGCGAGGCGAAGTTTGTGAACCCGTTCGGGATGATCGGCATGTTGGTAGTACTCAGAAGATAGGGCAGAGTTGCAAACGGCGTCTTTAGCTGGACGTTGATGGTATGGGGATCTGGCGCCGTCGTGGTGTTCATGTCAACTATGGCAAGTAGGCTCGCAGCCTCGGCGTGATTTGCTGGATTTAGGATGTACTGCCATGTGTACAAGACATCGGCCGCGGTGAAGGGCTGTCCATTGTGGAACTCGACTCCGGGCCGAAGCTTGATGACCCAGACGGTGCCATTCGAGTTGGGCTCGATCGACATTGCTAGCGCGGGTACCGCGACTCCGCCCGTCGTACTCGAGCGCACGGTAAGAGTATCGAAAAGCTGGGCAGTCCGGCATCCCGTCGCGAAGTTGGTTTGAATGAACGGCGAAAGCGTTTCAGCCGCACCGCCGCCCACTAGGGCGACGCGCAGCATACCGCCCCGCTGGATCCGGGTTGACAAAGGGTCCTGCGAGGAACCTTCCCGAGCCTCAACCGCCAGGGCGCGCCCGACTGCACCTCGCGGCAGGCTCGCGGCGGCACCCACGGCGGCTGCACCAGCCAGGAACTGGCGGCGGGTGACGGAGCGCGAGGAACTGCTTGTGATGGGCTTCTTGTTCGGTTCCATGTTTTTCCTCCCTAAGCCTTCGCGGGGTTTCTTGTTTGAGTAGAGAACTCGCTTGCCTTGGAAGCGGTGGCTTCCTCGATTGCTATCCCTGCGGCGTGAACGAATCCGTCGATCTGCTCCGCCGTGTGCGCATAGGAGACGTGACTCCGCTTAAGATTCAGCGGAAGCTCAAAGAATCCGTGCTTCATGAGGGCTTTGCGGTAGCCAACAAACAGATCAACGTCGTTCCGGACCAGGTCGTTGTACGAGCTGACTGGTGGATCGAGGAAGTACGTCACCCAAACAGAGCCGAATCCCGCGACGACACCGGTGATTCCGAGCTCGTCGAACAATTTGCTCAGACCTTCACGCGCACGTTCGCCGAGGGAGAAGATATGGTCGTGAACGGGCTCGCGCTGAAGCTTGTCGATTGTGGCGAGCGCGGCCGCTGCCATCGCGGGGTGCCCGTTGTAAGTCCCAGCGAAGAACACAGGCTTCCCGGGCGTTGTGCTGAACATTTCCATTAGGTCTCCGCGTCCTCCGAGGGCCCCGATCGGGTAGCCGTTTGCCATGGCCTTCCCGATGGTTGTGAGATCAGGGACCACGCCGCAGATTTGCTGGTAGCCACCGAGCGCATGGCGGAAGCCGGTGATGACCTCGTCGAATATCAAGATGGCTCCGTGAGCGTGACAGAGTTGATGGAGACCCGCAAGAAAGCCGGGTGCTGGCAGAAGGGCGCCGACGTTATGCGGGATCGGTTCGACGATGAGCGCTGCGATTTCGCTGCCGAACTCAATAAAGGCCCGCTGAACTGCGGGGAGATCGTTGAACGCGAGAACGATGGTTGCCTCGACGGTCTCCTTCATTGATCCCGCCGACAGGGGGTCTAGGGAGCCGATGGCCTCCGGACGTGAGATGACATTCATTGCAACGGCGTCGTGCCAGCCGTGATAACAACCCTGGAATTTGACAATCAAGCGGCGACCCGTGGCGGCCCGCGCCAACCGGATCGCGTGATACGTTGCCTCTGACCCGGTACCCGTGAGCAGAACGCGTTCGTAGCTCGGAACAAGGTCTACAAGTCTTTCGGCGAGGTCGATCTCGACGGGAGTGACTCCGACGCCGCAGAGGCCGAGTTCGCGAGACGTGGTTGCGACAGCCGAATCGACGGACGCGTCGTTATAGCCCAGAATTGCCGTCCCGAAGGCGGCGTGGAAGTCGACGTATGAGCGCCCAGCAGTATCGATGATTCTCGAACCATCAGTGGCGGCAACGATGAGTCCCTCGAGACCTGCAATCCGCCGCTGCCCGCTATTTACACCTCCTGGAATCACTGTTTCGGATCGGCGCCAAAGGCTCGGGCTCTCCGACTGCTTGCTCAAGAACTCGTTGTCTGGACCGGTTGGAGACGCTGACACGCTCACGCCCTTACACCGAGATCGTCGCTCGCGAGGAGTTCGGCGCCTTCCGAGGAGTTAGGCGGCACGGCGTTTCCTGAGGAGAATCCCGATGGATCGCTCGAATGTCTCATAGCCGCACACCACCGATCTACGAGCGCTGCAACTCTGGCGCTGTAGGTCACCAGCGCTTGAAACAATTGGCCCAACCACTGAGCCACTGCTGGCACTCTAGATGCCGTCGCCGGACGTGTCAACTCATCGAGCCTCGGAGCAACGTCCGCGGCCGCAGGATGTCGTGCGCTAACGATGACCGGACGGCCGCGCGCTGCTTCTCGACCAGTTCCGCGTGCACCGAGGTGTTGAATGAGCAGAGGAACGGAGGAAACCCGTCGACGAGGAGCTAGATTCCGTGCGCAAGGGAACTGCCGAACTGTCTGTCTTCTCCTCCTGCGCCGGCTTGACGTCCGAGGGAGGTGGCGTCATACTTGCTGGATAAGAAGTCTGAGCTAGCTGCATGCTAGTTGGACCAATTCTGGGAGCCTGATGCGCCTCGAGTGGGGCAGTCTTACACGCGGTCAAGTGAGATCGGCGCTCGAAGCCGGCGCCATTTGCGGACTCGCAGTCGGGTCACTCGAGCAGCACGGCGACCATCTTGCCACCGATACCGACACCTTCCTTGCTCGCGCAGCGCTGCAGGAAGCTGCAAAACGTTGCTCTGCAACGGTTGTGGAGCTACCAAGTCTTCCGTATGGGTTCTCTCCCTACCATGCGCGCTTCGGTGGAACCGTTTCTCTAAGCGCCGTCACGTTGCTCTCAGTCATGGCGGATCTCACCCAGAGCGTGAGACTCGCGGGCGGACGCGCGCTGGTGATTGTCAATGGCCACGGTGGGAACGCGGGACTTCTGAAATGCGTTAGCCAAGAGCAGAGTGACCGAGAGTTTCTCGTGTCTGTGGTTTCCTACTGGGAGGTCGCCCGCGATGCTGCCACGAACCTCTTTTCCGAAGACCTAGGAGACATTGGCCATGCTGGACAAGCCGAGACCGCTCTGTCACTAGCCTTACGTGACCACGGGCTCGCTGGCGAAAGCACGTCGGATATACCCCAATTCGAGCCAGTCGTGGGTGCGCCGCGGCCTCCGACCGTCAAGCTGCTGGGCAGCACGGGTGTGATCGGCAATCCAACTGCGGCGTCGGCGCCCCTGGGGAAGAGCTTCTTTGAGGCGATCACTGCGGGCCTGGCTGATTTGATCGACGCGCTATCGACTACTGAGACAACTATGACAGTGCCCTCATAGGGCGATGCAGGGCTGTGTGTCCGCCACCCATTGATGCGGCGCAATGAGTCTATTGGCTTGAGTTTCCGAGCAAATGTTTGTGCACTGTACTCGCCCTACGGAGGACTCGAATATGCGCTTCAGCATCTGGCTCTGGATGGAGCAAACATGGAGCGAGCTGTTGGCCACCGCGACTCATGCCGAGCGCACCGGGTGGGACGGGGTCTGGGTCTCAGACCATTTCATGCCGACCGGCGAGCGCAGTTCAACGCCTCGACTCGAGGCCTGGACGACACTTGCGGCCATGTCTGTCACGGTAGGTCGTGTCCGCCTCGGCGTGTTGGTCACCGGCAACACATACAGGCATCCGGCTGTACTCGCGAACATGGCGGCGACATGCGATCACCTCTCCGGGGGGCGCCACGTTCTTGGACTCGGCGCCGGCTGGCAAGTCAACGAGCACGAGGCCTACGGAATCGCTCTTCCCGAGGTGCCGGAGCGCCTCGCCCGCCTCGATGAGGCCTGCCAGGTAATAAGGCTTCTCCACAGCGAGGACCGCAGCAACTTCGACGGGCGGTACTACCGGCTCGTCGATGCCCCCTGCGAACCCAAGCCCCTCCAGGGGAGGCTGCCCCTACTGATTGGCGGTGGTGGGGAGCGGATCTCGATGCGCATCGCCGCCCGATATGCGGACGAGTGGAATTGCTGGGGCCTCCCAGACCTGATGGCCCACAAAATTGGGATCCTTGAGCGTCATTGCTCAGAACTCGGGCGAGACCCTGCCTCGATAGTGCACTCTGCCCAGGCGTTCGTGCGGATGAGCGACCGTGACCAGGAGCTGAGGCGCTGGCGTGAGCAGCCGCTTCAGGCGCCAAGCATCATCGGTACGCCAGCCGAGATTGCCGACACGATCGGGCGCTACGCGGAGAGCGGTCTCGACGAGTTCATAGTCTCCGACCTCACACTTGGAGTCGACTCGAGCGAGCGGCGCGACACAATGGATCGTTTCATGAGTGCAGTGGCCACTCACCGCTGATCTGAGTGCTCACCGCTGATCTGAGTGTAAGGCCAGACGGATGCCGATCCATTTTTGTTTCAGCAGATGCTTCGCCGCTTAGTCACGCCGTGTGCTGGTCGAACCACTCGAGGGTAGGTTCAGGACGACGCTGGAACTCCATGTAACCGTCCCAGCGGGTGGTCGTGCCGTCGATCCACTGCAGCTTCTTGTTTGCCACGGGAATGTGGTCGTACATCGAGGGAGGCGATTCATACCAGGTCGGTGGTGCGCGATCGACCGCCTGTCAGGTGCCCAGGTACGCCATAACGGCCAGGACGCGGCGATTGTCGTCTTCGGACAGCCGGAGTCCAGACGGAGGAAGATCCAAGCCGTGTGCTTAGCCACAGCGCGCTCGGTGATCACGAGCCGTTGGGCGATGGCCGCGTTGGACCGGCCCTCCGCCATGAGGCCTACCGCTCGCGCGGGGCTGAGCGCGCTGACGGCATCGTTGTCGGTGTTCCTGGCGAGCAAGCGGGCTATCACCTCCGGGTCCGTAGCGGTGCCTCCAGCGGCGACCCGCCCTATCGCCTTGACGAATTGGGGGCTATCGAGCACCGGGTCCTTCAAGAGGTAGCCGATGCCGCCGGAGCCGTCGGCCATCAGCTCGCGGGCGTAGAGCTGCTCGACGTATTGGGACAACACCAAGATGAGCAGTTCGGGCACTTCCTTGCGCGCCACCAGAGCCGCGCGGAAGCCCTCAGATTGCTCGCATCACTACCCTCACCTGGTCAATCGCGGTCTCCCATCGCGCGATGATCTGGGACGTGTCGATGCTTTCGGGCCAAGCGGTGAGTCCCCGCGTAGGCCCGGGATGGGCAGGGCGATGGAAGTTCACCTCCACTGCCATTTTGCGTGAGGTGCGGATTCAGAGCTCATCCGACGAGATACACCTCGTAGATCACACCACCGCTCTGCCGGCCTCCGACACTGACGAATACACCCTTGTTCAACCAGTCGAGGCCGTCGGCCCCGGTCTCGATCTTGATTGCCGTACGAAAGGTGTATTGGGCGGCGTCGACGGCCTCCCCACGGGCGAGGCGCTCGAGAATTCCCGGGCTCCCATGACGCACGCCTCGAGATCGGACATAGAGCACATCTCCTCTCTCGGTTTCCAGCGTGTAGCGGACGTCGCCGAGCACAGTTCCATCAGAAAGAACCGTCTGCCAATCGGCGCTGGCTCCCGGCAGCAGCGTTCCGCGCAGCTCAGGCCCGATGAAGGTCCCGCCGGTCAAGGGAACGATGCGCCGGTGACCAGCGGAGATCTGGCCGACGTCCTGGGGATCGCCGACAGCAGCTTCCAAGCGGTAGACCAGGTCGAGACGTGGATCAGGAAGACGACTGTTCACGTGGTCTCGTTTGCCGGGCCCAGCGCGTCGGAAGACAATCAGGCCCCCTCGACGAGGGACCGCGCTTCTGTCGGACCGACCACGAGATCGTGAAGGTCTCCGCCCACCTCGAGACGGCTCGACTGTTCGACCCCGCCGATCCTCATGGGCTCAAAGCCCGCCGTTCGGATCAAGTGCTCGACTTCGTCGCTCCCATGCTCGTCCTCGGACACGTAGAACAAAACCGCGGGCTCGGGCGACCTGCGGCTCGAAGACTCGAAGAGATCGGCCGACATGGTGCCGAACGCAATGGCAAAGCGTGTCCCGATCGGCAACCACCCAGCGACAACTTGGCCCGATGACTGCCCTTCCGGTAGGAGTCGCACGACCTTGCCTTGTGCGTCGAGTCCGACCGGATTGCTCGGAACGACGAGAGACGTGTCTCCCAGCGCGTCGGCGATCTCGTCGATGACGTCCTTCAACACGGAAAACCGCAGCGCAAGGACGACGGCATCGGCTCCCTGCAAAGCGCTCCGGTTGTCGAGCGCGACGACCGCCGCTCCGCCGATTGCCGCGGCCAGCTTTCGCGCCGACTCCTTGTCGGCGCTCGATAGCTGGAGGGTCTCGCCACCAGCAGCAAGCTGACGCGCGATGGCCGATCCGATGCCTCCGGTGCCGATGATCGCCGTGGTCATGATGGAGACCTCCGCCCCGTCAGGAAGCTCACTCCGACGTGCTCGATGGCCATTGATCGGGGAACCAATCTCCCCCCGGGTCCGTCGTTTGTCCCACTTCGATCAGATGACCATCGGGATCGCGGATATAACAACGGATTTCGTACTGGTGCTGCTTCGGTGGCGTCAGGAATTCCGCACCGCGCGCGCTCCATTCGGTGTACACAGCGTGCATGTCCGTCACTCGTATATTGAGGAAACTGCTGACCCGGTTGGGATCGGCGGGCGTCTCAAGGGTGACCTCCGGCTTGTCGTCGGTCGGCCCTCCGCCGACGTTGATGATGATCCAACTGTTCGACAGTTGGACATACGTGAGCCCTCCGGGTCCGGAGAACGCATCCCTGCCCCCGAGCACATCGGTGTAGAAGCGGCGAGAGCGCTCGACATCGTCCGACACGATGAAGTGGGCCAGCACGATTCCCTCTGGGGACGTTGGGAGCTCGTCGGCGGGCGTACTCGATGGCCAGTGATCGGGCACCCAGTCCCCCTGCGGGTCGGTGGTCTGCCCCACTTCGATCAGGTGACCATCGGGATCACGGATGTAGCAACGGATCTCGTACTGGTGCTGCTTCGGGGGCGTCAGGAACTGAGCACCCCGCGCGCTCCATTCGGAGTACACCGTCTCCATGTCCTTGACTCGGATGTTGACGAAGCTGCTCACCCGATTTGGGTCGCCGGGCGTCTCTAGGGTGACCTCCGGCTTGTCGTCGGTCGGGCCTCCGCCGGCATTGATGACGATCCAACTATTGGACAGTGCGACGTTGGTCGGCCCTCCGGGGCTGGAGAAGGCGACCCGGCCCCCAAGGACTTCGGTGTAGAAGCGCCGAGAGCGCTCGACGTCGTCCGACACGATGAAGTGTGTGAGCAGGATTTCCTCTTGGGGCGGTGGGACCTCGGCCATCTGCTACCTCCGATGATCTTCCACGGTCATAGCCGTGCCATCTGCGCCTGCATGGGCTGCAAAGGCGGCGGCATTTTGGCGATCTCCATTCGAAGGGTTTTGAAAGCCGAATCGAAGATGGTCGAGAAACTCGGGAACGGCTGGATGACGTCGCTCAAGACCTCCAACGGAACGCGGGCGCGTATGGCGAGCGTCGCCTGCTGGAGCCACTCGCCGGCCTCGGCTCCGAGGGCGTAGGCGCCGGTCAACCGGGCGCCGTCGCTGAGCAGGGTCAAGAATCCGTTCGACTGGGCGTACTGGTGGCTGTACGTCGCGGTCTTGGAGACGTCGGCCAGGAGCGTTGTGCTGCTGTGGGGTGCCTCCGCGACACCGACGGCGGCCGCCTGCGGATCGGTGTACGTGACGCGCGGCACGGCTTCGTAGTTCGTCGGATGGCTCTCTCCGGCGATGTTCGCCGCCACAACGTCTCCCTCGTACTCGCCGACGTGTGTCAGGGGCCAGATCCCATTGACATCTCCAATGGCCCAAATGTTGTCGCCGGCACGCAGATACTCGTCCACCCCGATGCCGTGTGGGTTTGCCTCGATACCGACCGTCTCGAGCCCGATCCCTTCGACACGGGGACGGCGGCCGGTCGCCACGAGCAGTCGCTCTCCTTGTACCGAGGTCCCGTCCGAGAGCCTCAGGACGTAGTCGCCGCCCTCGCGCGAGGCCTCCGCGGCCTCGACTCCGAGGTGCAATTCGATCCCGTCCCGCCGCAGCGCCTCGGTCAGACCCACGCCGAGGGGGGCCGGCTCTCGGGGGATCAGCCGATCGGCGCCCTCGACAAGCACGGCCTGACCACCGAGCCGCCGTACCACCTGTGCGATCTCGACACCGGCCGAGCCACCGCCGAGCACGATGAGGCGGCTGGGAACCGTCTTCATGGCCGTCGCTTCGCGTGTGCCCCACACGCCGACCAGGCCGTCGAGTCCCGGAATGGGTGGCACGAAAGGATCCGCGCCCGTCGCTATGACGACATGCTCCGCCGTGTGGCGAGTGCCGTCTACGTCGACCACGCCGCGCCCGGCGAGACGGCCCACGCCCCGGACCAGCGCGATACCCCGATCCGCCAGCCATTTCTCCTGTCCCGCATCCGAATAGCCGGACACCATGTAGTCCCGCCAGGCCAACGCCGCCTGCACGTTTACCTCGGCGCTGGCGCCGACGTCGCGGGCGCCCTGGACCGCTTCCCCCGGACGCAAGAGGGACTTGGACGGGATGCACGCCCAGTAGGAGCACTCGCCGCCGACCAGCTCCCGCTCGACGACGGCGACCCGAAGCCCACGCGCCGCGATGGCCCCGGCGCAGTGCTCGCCGGGCGCACCGCCGCCCAGCACGATCACGTCGAAATCGCTCATACAGGAAGCTCCTGGCCGCTCTGCTCGCGCACCATGTACTCGGCGTACCAGTCGGGCCAATCCGAGTCGGCCTTGCCGACGCGCTTCTCGTGCTCGCCGTGGGCTGACGCGGCGCGTCGCATGGCCCCGGCCAGGTCGCCGGCGGAGTTGAACGAGGTGATGGTGGGATCGAGCCGACCCGGGAGGCGGTCGGTCACCTCCTGCAGCAGCCAACTGTTGCCGTCCGGGTCTTCGAACGTCGCAAAGGAGCCATAGCTCTTGTGATCCGGGTCAGGCCCGTTGACCCGATCACCCGTCCCCTCAGGGTCGAGTTGCGCTCCGGGAGCTCCGGAATGGAACACCCCGCTGATGGTGGCTCCCCGCCTGACGAGTTCGTCGCGTGCGGCATCGATGTCGGAGACGATCAGGTAGAGGCCATGGGCAGAACCGGATGGGGCACCTGTGATCTTGGTGCCGAACTGCACGGAGCACAGCGATCCGGGTGGCGTGAACTGCACGACCCGGAAGCCATTGTCGAAGGAGAAGTCGGCGTCGAGCCTCCAGCCGAGGCCGGCGTAGAACGCCTTGGAGCGATCGGCGTCGGCCACGGGGATGACGACCGCCTCCAGCTTGAGATCGGCCGGTTCGCTGCTTAGCGATCCGCCGGGTGCGCTCTGTCCATCGACGGTGCTCATCCAGATCTCCTCTGTCTGGTCCCGAAGGGATTGTCGCACCCACGCGAACGCTTTGCACCTGAAACATCCCTCGCACTCGGGGTTCGACGTGGTTCCAGTGCACGGGGGTCGAATGGCGATACACGGGTGCACGTCTCAACTTTTCCGCCCGGCCCGCGAACAGCTCGAGCTCCTATGGTCGAGAACCCAAGCGGAGGACGGGCGCCCCGACCCCCCTCAGGGTTCAGCCTTTGATACCGATGCTCTTGCCTTCAGTTCGTTCCCTGTGATCATGAGCTAGGCACCCTCCTCAGGTAGTGGCTTGGACACCACAAGCCTCAGGAGGGGCCACGCCCAGTGGTGGATTGTCAGTCCGCCGCGAGTTCAGGGCTGGGGAATTAATGAGCAGGTCTGGTGAGAAGTCGGTGAGTGTGGTCAACATTTTCATCGCCAGGCACACCGACCTCATGCGCACCTCCTCAATTCTGCCGTTCCTCGGACGGATCTGCACCCGTCGTTCAGGATCGAGCAGCCATGGTGAAAATCCAGGTCCAGCCCAGAACGACTGCCACCGTGAATCCAACCGTGACACCGACGAGAGTCGAGCCAGATTGCTGGGATCCTCCGGCAATGCCGACAAAGGCGACCAAGTAGAGGACCCCCACTGAGGCGGACCAGTGTGCCCAGCCACGTTGGCCGAACCGGGAGAATCGGCGTGCGAACACAAAGCATGCGGCTTTGAGTCCAACGAAAGTGGCGGGGGTAGGATTTGAACCGACGCCCACCTACCTGAGCCGCTTGTCGGTGGTGGCGAGTCCAACCTCAGCGGCACCGCCGCTGACGGATGCTCCCGGGTGGTCCCATTACTGGCGGAGGGGTGGTCCCATGCTGCTGGCGAAACTCGGCTCAAAGCGGTCCCATGTCGCTGGCGGGCGACAAGCGTGGATCGCGGTGAGAAGCTAGCGCGTACGCCATCCGTTCGCGACCTCACCGAATGCGCTTAGCACCACCTCGACATTTTCACCGATCCCGCAGGTTCAAGGGCCTTCGCGGCCTACGATCGTCTCGGCGATCCGGATCGCCTGGAGCCTCTAGACGTGCTGGCACCTGCACTGCTTCAGGCGCCGGTGCGAGGTTCGCATGTGATCTCGATGTTCGCAGAGGGGGATGGGGTCTACGTGAGGTTTGCGTCAGGCCCTGGAACAGGTGCTGGCCGATCCTGCTTGTCGCCATGCCCATTTCGAAGCGGTCGATCTCGCCGACTCAAGCGGTCCATGGGGGAAGGTTCGCGATGCTCTCAGGGCCTCAGACTTGACTGACGGCATCAAGGCGTCGAAGGTAACGAAGATCCTGCATCGTAAGCGACCGAACCTTGTGCCGATCTTCGACAGCAGGGTGGCCTCGTTCTACGGTGTCAACGTGCACCATCCGTGGGAACTCTGGCCAGTGCTGCACGCTGACATCCGACAACATTCCGCCGGTTGACGGAGCAGGGGGAGGCCTTTCGCACGCCGGACGATCGTCCGCTCTCGGTGCTGCGCACTCTCGACATCGTCGTGTGGGAGCACCAACTCCAATGCTCGTGACATCACCGATCAGAGCCTGATTTCGCCAGGCGACGAGATGCCGCGGACGGCGCGGGTGCACGAGCTGCGCCGATGAGGCCGTGCGTTAGCCGGCGGTACTAGTCGCCGAGTCCGAGCTGACACGAGTCGTAGTCGGCTACCGGCCAGGGTAGCGCGTAGTACCGCTGCTCATTGACCCGTGCGAGCATCCGCTTCGAATGCTCTCCCCCGAGTATCCGGGGCTGCAACGATCCCGGGTCTCCTTGGCGGGCGTTGTCCACGATGTACAAGTTCGGGTTCTCACGAGCAGCGGCGAGTTGAGGGATCTCCAGCGGACGATCGAAGCCCCTCGCCGCTCTTGCGGACGGCCTTCACCTCGATCGTGCGAGGGGGAGACTCAATGTCAGCCACCGCTCCTCTGTACCGGACATCCCGAGGTTCCCGCTCTGCGGCTCAGCCGTCGTAGCCCCGTGCGAAGGCTCAGGGTGGTCGAGTCCCCCGGTAAGTATTCGAAAGGTCATTGCCACCGCGGAAGTGACTATGGGTCCCTGTCATCAAATCTTAGCGATGAGGTCAGGGCCGGAGTCGAGAAGGTGACGATCGACGACGTCTTGCACCAGCTCGACGCCCAAGCCTGGCGCGTCTGGGACCGGGATGGAGCCATTGACCAGCGTGGGCTCCGGCGCGACCAGCCCCACCCGCAGTGGCGAGACGAAAAGCTCGGGAGAGAGCATTTCGATAAACGGCACGTTTGAAGTGGAGGCTTGAAGATGCCGTGTCGCAGCCGCGTTGATGCCCGTCTTCCAACAGTGGGGGATCACTGTAGCGCCGTGCATCGCTGCGAGATGTGCCACACGATGCATCTCGGTGAGGCCGCCGCAGCGCGCGACATCGGCCTGAACGACGTCTACGTGCCCGATCTCAAGCCATGCGCGACACTCTTCGAAGGTGCTTGCGAATTCGCCGCCGCCCACGCGAGTGTCGACTCGTGCTGCAAGACGTGCATGACCTTCCAAGTCGGTATTCTGAAGCGCCGCCTCCGCAAGCCAGAGGCGGCAGTCCTCGACCGCCTTGAGCGTTTGATACGCGTCGCGCCAATCAAACCATCGATATCCGAAGTCGACAAGCAACTCGATCCCGTCACCGATGACCGATCGCCCTTCCCGGATGCACGCGGCGATCTCTCGGTCCGAGGCAAGTCGCTCGAACACGACTTCCATCTTCACTGCGCGAAAGCCCATCCCGACGGCCCGCTCCATCAACTGCAAGGTGGCATCGAGCATCTGGGAAAGTGAGCGATTCCGGATGGCGCCGACATAAATGGTTGCGTACGGAGTTAGCACGTCTCGGCGAGCGCCGCCGAGCAGGTGGAAGCTCGGGCGCCCGAGCTGCTTTCCTGCAAGGTCGTAGAGTGCGATGTCAATCGCGGCTAAGGCGTGGCGTGAGATCCCAGAAGGGCCCTGGTAGGCGGTAGCGGCGGCCAAGCGGTCCCAGACGGCACCGATTTGCACCGGGTCCGAACCTAGGAGCGTCGACCTCAGTCCCGAGTTCCAGCGTTGCTCGTCATCCATCGTAACTACGGCCAGCGCCGCAGCCGACGAGGTGTCCGCTTCACCGATTCCGATGCGGCCGCTGTCGTCCTCGAGTTCGACGAGCAGTGTGTGATTAGAGGCGTCGAGGTCCTCGGCGTCGAATCCGGAGCTGAGTCTCTTGGCGCGGACTTCCACCACCGGCGATGACTCCTTTCTCCAGTCAGCGTCCAAGCCACCCTCCATCCACGACAAGCACAGTGCCGTTCAAGTACGTCGCATCGTCGCCGACAAGGAACGCGATCGCGCCTGCGACTTCGTTATTGGTCCCCCAACGACCTGCAGGTATTCGCTCGTCAATCTGCCGCTTTCGGTCAGTGTCAGCCCGGACCGGAGCTGTCTGCTCGTTCGCCAGGTAGCCGGGAGCAACGGCGTTGACCCGTATTCCCTGGCTTGCCCATTCGTTGGAGAGAGATCGCGCCAGGTTCGCAAGGCCTGCTTTACTGGCGGCGTAAGCGGACACGCCGAGACCACCCTGAAACGCCAGCACCGACGCCACGAACACGATAGATCCTCCGCCACCTTGATCGCGGAAGACTCTTGCAGTCGCTCGCGCGACGGCAAACGCAGCAACGAGGTTCACCGTCACGACGTGAGCGAAGACCTCCAACGCCACGTCGAACGCGGACTCGCGGTGGATTGTGCCCGCGTTGCAAATGCAAATGTCGAGATGACCAAGTTCGGCTGCAACCGACGCCACTGCTCGTTCGGCTGATGTCGGATCTGCGAGGTCGCAGTTGGTCACGACAGCCCGGCGCCCGAGTGCCTCAACGGCGGTAACGGTCTCGTTCGCGGGGCCCCGTTGGATCATCCCGATGTCCACCCCGTCCGCCGCGAGCCGCTCCGCCACGGCCTTACCGATCCCGCGGCTTGCTCCTGTTACCAACGCCGTCTTCCCGGTCATGGAGCTTGAGACGAACCTCGTCACGCCAACCAATACGTGCTGAAGTTGTAATTGCTGAGGTCTTGTGCTGGGTTGGGTATGGCGCCTCGAACGTTCAACGCAAGGCCGTCGATGAAGGGTACAAATCCCCAGATGAGGTACCCGCCCTTGTCCCAAAGCGTTGTCTGCAGCTCGTCGAACATCTCTGCTCGCTTGGTGGCGTTGAGCTCTCCCCGGGCCTGCGTGAACAGCGCGTTGAACGATGGTTCGTTCCAATGCGTCTCGTTGTAAGGCGCCCCTTTGACGACCGCCTGCTCCATCCACTGGGGAATCGTGTCGGCGTTCCATTGAGATTGTCCGAACCCGTACTTCAGATAGCCGGAACCGTAATAGTCGCCTGCCGGGATGGTCTTCAACTGTACGGTCACGCCCGCCTTCTGGGCCTCAGCGGCAAAGGCGGTAGCCGACTCGAGCATTCCCGGAGCCACTGATGACGTGTTGAGGGTGACTGTCAGCTTCTCGTGCCCAGCCTTCTTGAGGAGCGACTTCGCTTGGTCGATGTCCTGCTCCCTCTGGGGCAGGCGCTTGTCGTACAAGGGGTAACCCTTGCCGAATAGGTCGTTGCCCACCGAGCCGAATCCGTCTTGCGCGACTTCGACAAGCTGGCGACGGTTGGCGATCAAGCGAAACGCTTGACGGACATCGACATTGTTGAACGGGGCCGTGTCGACCGCCATGGTCATCGGCACGATGTTCGCCGCGGGAGGCGTAAGAAGCTGGATCTGGCCGGATGCCTTCATCGCCCTGGCCTGGCTGAAATTGAGCAATTCCACTGCCTGAACCTCGCCCCCGAGAAGAGCGTTCAGCCTAGCGGTGTCGTCGGTGATGGAGGTCAGCACGAGCTTGTCGACATATGGCCGCGAGGCGATCCAGTAGTGCGGATTCCGGTTGAAGGTGCTCGACTCGCCTGCCTTCCAGGACCCGAACTTGAATGGACCGGTTCCGATCGGATGGCTGAACGAGGTCGTGCCATTCTTGATGATCGCCATATAGAAGATGGAGAACGAAGGCGCCAGGTCAGCGACCGGAACGTGCAGCGGCATCCGAATGGTGTGAGCGTCGAGCTTCTTCATGCTCTTCAGGTCCATCAATGCCACGGTGCTCACGCCTGCAAGCGTGCTTTTCGGTGCACCGATCCTCCTCAGCGTATAGATCACGTCGTCGGCGGTGAATGGCGATCCGTCATGCCAGATGACGCCTTTGCGGAGTCGGATGGTCCACACTCTGGCATCAGCGTTGGGCTCTAGGGAGGTTGCCAGTTGGTACTGGGTAGTCCCGTTCTCGGCCAGCGTGGTGAGGTGATCGAACAGGCCATCCGCGCGCGCAGCGTCAACAGTCGATACCGCGGCATTTGGGTCAAGTGTGTCCGATGGGCCGCCGGTCGACATGCCAACGTTCAATATCCCACCATGCTTTGGAGTACTGGCAGCCGCACCTAATGTCGTCGCCGAGCTGGGCGAGTTGCTGGACGAGTACCCAGCCAAAGTAGTGGCTCCACCAAGCGCCAGGCCGGCCTTCAATAGCGATCGCCGTGATATCGCCCGTTCCGCGGAAACGTCAGAGCTTGTGTATTCCTCCATCATGCTTTCCCCCTATTGTTTGAAAATGGCCATCATCAGAGATCTGAATCACAGATCGCAGTCCTCCAGCCGAGCGCGCTCGGTCGAAGGCCTTGTCGATGTCATCGAGCTGGTAGCGGTCAAAAATTAGATTGTCAAGCGGCAGACTGCCGCGCCGGTAGAGAGCAAGGAGGCGCGGGACGAGAAGCTGGGGATTGATCGTGCCGTAGGCGGAGCCCACGATCTTACGTTCGTACACAACGAGATCGAGCATGTCGACCGGAACGGGGCTGGCAGTTGGCGCAAGCCCGATGATGCACGCCGTCCCACCTGGGCGCAGAGTGTCGATGCCGAGGTTCATCGCTTCCTCGTGCCCAGATGCGACGAGGGTCCAGTCGAACCCATGATTCGCCGCATCACGACGAAGGCGCTCGACCGCCCCGCCGTCGGCGGAGTCGAGCGCCTCGGTAGCACCGAACCTGCGCGCAGCTTCACGCCGCTCTGGCGAAGGGTCAACTGCGACGATCTCCGCGGCGCCCACCAGCCTTGCGCCGATTATGGCATTGACGCCGACACCACCAGCGCCGATCACGGCTCCGCGGCTTCCAGCTTCGATCTCGATGGTTACGATCGCGGCACCGACTCCGGTGATCACCGCGCAACCGATAAGCGCGGCGACCTCGGCCGGGATATCGTCAGATATCGGGATGACGCTCGCGGCGGCAACGACAACCCGTTCGCAAAAGCAGGAGAGCAACGAGTACGTTGCGATCGGGCCGTTCGCGTCAGAGATCGGACTGGGACCAGTCGTCAGCCGTCCCTCGCTTATCGCCGCCAGCGACCGCTGACAAAGGATTGGATGGCCCCCGAGGCAGTGCTCGCAGACTCCACAACCGGGCGCGCCGTTGAGCAGTACATGATCGCCTACGCCGACGTTTGTGACCCCGTCGCCGACTTCCTCGACGACGCCAGCACCTTCATGACCCAGGACGGTCGGAAGCGGCATCTTCTACTCACCGTCGGCCTGACCGACATCGGAGTGACACACACCTGCGGCGACAACCCTGACGCGCACCTCCCCGCGAAGCGGGTCACGAAGTGTGACCGTCTCAATCGAATGGCGTGTGCCAAATGCGCGAAGCACTGCGGCTCGCGCCTCAACCGGCATGCTCGATCAACTCCCTCCGCAGCTGCGAGCGCCGCTTCGCAGCATCCCTGAACGAGCTGGAATGCGTCTCGCGATAGGCGAGGTCATCGATAAACGCGAAGTGCTCTTGCATTCGCTTCCTGGCCAACTCCGCGTCACCCGAGTCGATCGCCTCGACGACGAGGCGGTGCTGTTCGAGGTCATAGCTCACCGGAAACGAGGTCGGCGGAAGCGACGTGACCCAGATGATCCGGTGCATCGGTCGCAGCAGGGTGATCAGAACTGGGAGATGTGTCGCTTCGAGAATCGTGGAATGAAACCGCAGGTCCGCTTCAAGCGCTCCGGCTATGTCGTTGGTGCGCGCGGCAGCCGACACCGCTTCAAAGTGACCCCACAGAGCATCGACGTCATCCCCGGTCCGGGATACCGCCGCCATGCCGGAGACCGCGACTTCGATAGCGCATCGCGCCTCGACGGCATCGTGGACGGTGAAGTCGGCGCGTAGCAGCAACAAGAAAGCGGCGTCGATATAGGCGGCGTCTGTTGCCTGCGAGACGATCGTGCCGACGCCTTGGCGTACCTCGACCAGACCTCGAGCCGAGAGTGCTCGCAGGGCATCGCGCACCACGGTTCGGCTAACGCCGAGTTGTGCGCCCAAGTCCGCCTCGTTCGGCAAGCGGGTACCGGGCGTCCACTCTCCGAACAGCACACGCTCTTCGAGGAGGTCGATGACTTGGCTGCTAAGGCGCGTGCTTGCAATATTTGGGAGGTCTGTCATATGCTCACAGTCATCATATGTATTAGGCCGAGCAGAGTCAAACGGCTGGTGGCTAGACGAGGCACGTCGTGACTGCTGCATCCGTCTCGACTGTGCAGATCTCCGCTCCTGTCCGCGGATTCGCGCACCGCCACCCCGTCGCGGCTTTCGCGGTCCGGAGGACGCTTACCGGATTGTTTCTGCTGCTTGTGGTGTCGATCCTCGTGTTTGCGGCGACGCAGGTGCTGCCCGGCAACGCTGCGGTCCAAATCCTCGGCAGGAACGCCACTCCACAGGCAGTCGCACAGTTGACTCGCAGTTTGGGCCTCGATCACTCTGCAATCCAGCAGTACGCGACCTGGCTCGGACATCTCTTACGGGGCAACCTCGGCACATCACTCGCGGCACAAGAGCCAGTCAGTTCGCTTATCGGCGATCGAGTCCTCAACTCATTCGAACTCGCGGCGGTTGCAGTGGTGATCATGGTTCCGCTCGGTTTGGCTCTCGGAATTCTTGCCGGCGTGAAGGGCGATCGAATTGCCGATCAGGTGATCACCGGGACCACGCTCGGAGCAATCGCGCTGCCTGAATTCGTGTCAGGAGCCATTCTCGTAGTTATTTTCGCGGTCTGGCTGAAAGTGCTACCTCCTGTCTCACTCGTCACACCCGGTACTAATCCGTTGGCTCATCCCGCCATTGTCGTACTACCAGTTGTGACATTGCTCATATCCGGCACTGCCTACATAAGCAGGATGATGCGAGCAGGAATGTTAGAGGCGCTGGGCTCTGAGTATGTGGAATCTGCGCGTCTCAATGGGATTCGAGAGCGACGGGTCGTCTGGCGATTCGCGCTGCGGAACGCTCTCGCGCCGACAGTGCAGGTCATCGCGTTGACCGTTCAATGGCTCGTGGGCGGGATAGTTGTGGTAGAGACGATCTTCGACTACCCGGGACTCGGTCAACTTCTGGTGCAGTCAGTCACGCTTCGCGATCTCCCCGTCGTTCAAGCGATCACGATGATCATCGCGGCCATCTATATCGGGATCAACATTCTCGCCGACCTCGCGGTGGTCATGCTCGTTCCGAAGCTGCGGACGGCGCTATGAAAAGAGCATTCGCCTGGTTGGACACTTGGCCTGCCAGAATTGCGTTCGCAGTTCTCTGCGTCATGCTCTTTATCGCGATCTTCGGCCCGCTCTTCGCCCCGCATTCGCCGACTGCACTTTTGGGGTTGCCGTACTCGGGACCGACGAGCCAATTCCGTCTCGGTACCGACTTTCTCGGCCGAGATGTGCTGAGTCGGGTGTTGTGGGGCGGAAGGACCGTCGTCGTGCTTGCAACCGTCGCGACGGTAACGGCGTATGCGATTGGCGCAACGATCGGCCTGATCGCAGGGAGCGGTAGGTCGTTCGTCGAATCGCTCTTAATGCGCTCGATGGACGTCCTGCTCTCCTTTCCACCCATCCTGTTCTTGCTCGTGCTTGCCGCCGGCTTCGGCGCCAGTGAAGTCGCGCTGGTTGTCGGGATCGTGCTGATTCACGTTCCTGGGATATCTCGCGTTGTAAGGGCTGCAGCTGCAGAGACTGCCGTACGCGGATACGTAGAGGCCGCGGTCGCTCGGGGTGAGCGGCTGCCCATCATCTTGTACCGAGAGATCCTCCCCAACATCCTGCCTACGGTGGCGGCTGATGCCGGGCCACGATTCACTGTCTCGATCCTGCTTGTCGCGGCGATCAACTTCCTCGGCCTCGGTCTGCGTCCGCCTGCGGCAGACTGGGCCCTCATGATCAGTGAGAACCGAGTCGGCCTGACGATTCAACCCCTTGCCGTTGTGGTGCCGGCCGTGCTGATCGCAATTCTGACGGTATCTGTCAATCTGGTCGCCGACGCCTTTGCTCGCAGCCGCGGTGGCACACGGCTGGCTGCCATCGCGCGATGACCGAGTCCAGCGAATCGTTGGTGGTAAGCGACATAACTATCTCGCTCGTGAACGGACCGTCAATCGTCGAGGAGGTCTCCTTTCAGGTCAGCAGCGGGCACGTTCTGGGGCTAGTCGGAGAGTCGGGAAGCGGAAAGACGACCTTGTCGCTCGCCCCTCTTGCCTATACAAGGCCGGGGGTTCGCATCGTGAGAGGAAGCGTCTCGGTGCTCGGTCGCGATCTCATGGTGCTGTCAGAGGCTGACGCGCGCGCCGAGCGAGGGCGCCTCATTGCCTACGTCCCTCAAGATCCCGCGACCGCACTGAATCCATCCCTTCGGGTCGAAAGCGTGCTCCACGAGGTGATTCGAGCGCACCAACGGGACGCGGCCTGGCGGCCACTCGTCGTCGGTGTACTGGAGCGAGTTGGTCTGCCCAACGATGTGGCCTTTCGTCGCCGCTTCCCACACCAATTGTCCGGCGGGCAACAACAGCGCCTAGCTATCGCCATAGCGCTCGTCTGCAACCCGTTTGTGCTTGTTCTCGACGAGCCAACTACCGGTCTGGACGTGGTGACGCAATCGCTTGTTCTGGAAGAGGTGAAGCGTCTTTGCCAAGAAACAGGAGTGGCGATCGTGTACGTCTCACACGATCTCGCTGTGGTCGGCGAGATCGCCGATGAGATCGCGGTCATGTACGCCGGTCGCATCGTTGAGAGCGGTCCTGCCGCTCAGGTGATCTCGAATCCTCGCCACCCGTACACGCGGGGGCTCGTGGCCTCCATCCCTGATCATCTAGAGCCGCGACAATTGCACGGCATTCCCGGCGTCGTCGTTGGCATAGGCGACCGCCCAATCGGTTGCGCATTCGCACCCCGCTGCGATCAGAAGGTGCCCGCCTGCGAGGCGGCCATGCCGGATCTCGAGCCAATTTCGAACGACCAGGCTGTTCGTTGTCTTCGCTGGCGGGAGACGCCCGCACTCGTCCAGGAAGCTCGCCGTGTATTCGTAACGAGAGCTGCAGCCGTTCCGCTCCTATCTGTGGAGGGTCTACGAGCCGAGCACAGGACTCGCAACGGCATTGTCGTCGCCGTCAATAATGTGTCTTTTAGGATCGCACCCCACGAGTGTCTCGCCCTCGTAGGCGAATCAGGAAGCGGCAAGACGACTATCGCGCGATGTGTCGCTGGACTTCATGCGCCAACACTCGGCGCGCTGGCGCTCGATGGCGGCGCCCTGGCGCCGATCGCGAGGCGCCGCACCCGTGAGTTGCGCCGGCGCCTGCAGATCGTTTTCCAGAACCCCTACGAGTCACTCAACCCTAAGCAGACTGTCGATCAGACCATACGGCGTCCGTTGCGTATGTTTCATCAGGTGAAGGGCAAGCAAGCCAGGGCGCGCGTAATCGAGCTCCTGAGCCAAGTACGTCTGCCCTCCCGGCTTGCGGCGAGCTTTCCAGCAGAACTCTCGGGGGGCGAACGACAGCGAGTGGCAATCGCCAGAGCCCTCGCGGCACAGCCCGACTTGCTGGTCTGTGATGAGGTGACATCAGCTCTCGATGTTTCGGTCCAAGCCGTCGTGCTTGACCTCTTGGGCGAGCTTCGACAAGAGCTCGGGCTTGCGCTGCTGTTCATCTCCCACGATCTGGGCGTCGTGGCGAGCGTCGCGGACGATGTCATGGTGCTCGAACACGGGGAGACACGAGAGGAGGGGACGGTCGAGCAGGTGCTCACTGCCCCATCGAACGATTACACTAAGCAACTGATCGCCGCCGCACCGTCGCTCGCGAGGTCGGCAGACGTCAGCAGCCAAGTTTTGACTAGGCCTCGATGAGGCTCAGCCTGGTTGTCTCGGTGCCGGGAGTTCCGTGGCATCTTGATCTGACTATCGCATCTAGGCGATCAAACCTGGACGCTACTCCGTCACATCCTTTTTGGCTGGTGGCGGGGTAGGATTTGAGCCTACGACCTTCGGGTTATGAGACCTCTCTGAGTCTTCTCTGGGGTTGGTTGGCGCCGGCCAGAATTGTCCCTCTACCTGGGTCTTCTTCCCGGCCCCCGCGCTGCGCTGGGCCGATCGATCAGGGGCCCGCCGGACAAGAGTAGGGCAAAATAAGGGAGTGCGACACGAGGGCGCACGCAGTGAGCGGTTACGCAGATCGGAGGGCTGGCTCATGTCGGTGACGTAATCCGGGCAAGTGCCTGTTTGCCCGTCCCCCACCTCGACATGCGCCGCTGGCAACGGCGGGGTGTGAAGCTCGGGGAGAAAGCTCAAGGACGCCCGTTCCACCCGGGGGTCACAAGCGAGGGGGAAGACCGGGTGGGTGAATTGCTTGAACCCTCGTTGATGCCTCGTCATTCGCAGCCTCGGTGGTGGGAAGTTGCACCGGGGTAAAGGGACTTGCCGTTGCAATGCGGCAGGCGGCGGCCGGGGATCCCTAACCGGCCGTTTGGGCACCGCCGTCCCCGGGGTAAAGAGGGCACCCTCCCCGGTCGCATCTCATGCGTGTGCAACGTGGAAACCCCGTCGAGGTCCGCCCGCCCAGATGGGCGGCCGGTAAGCCGACCGCAAGGCAGGCCCAACTCCTCGGCGGGAGAGGATGACCCAACAAGCGAATGCCCGGCTGCCGAAAGGCAACAGGAAGACGGGGCAACAGGGCTGGCCCTCCGCTAGCCGCCTCGGGTAACTGGCCGGATACGGGCTCGTTCCCGAACCTGAAAAGGTGCTGACGTGGGTCAGGTGAGCCTGTGAGAAATGACGGTGACCATGGACACCCGAACCGAAGGACAAGTTGGGCGCCCCCGAAAGGTGGCGAACGGACCGGAGGGCGAAAGACTCGACTGGCTGTCGATCGACTGGCAGCGAGCCGAGGACGACGTAAGGCGTCTACGACAGCGTATTTTCACGGCATCGCAGGCAGGGGATCTCAAAAAGGTCCGCAGTCTGCAGAAGTTGATGCTCAGATCGTTCGCCAACACGCTCGTGAGCGTGCGGCGGGTGACAGAGCTCAATGCTGGCCGCACGACGGCCGGGATCGACGGCAACGTCGTGGTGACTGCCCCGGGGAAGGCCGCTCTGGCCGACTGGGCGCAGCACCACGCCCATAGCTGGGATCCCAAGGCCGTCAGGCGGGTGCACATACCGAAGAGCAACGGGAAGCAGCGCCCAATCGGGATTCCCGTGATCGCGGACCGGGTGTTGCAGGCCCGGGTCGTGAACGCACTGGAACCCGAATGGGAAGCGCGGTTCGAGCCGAGGTCGTATGGCTTTCGCCCCGGCCGCGGCTGTCACGACGCGATCGAGTTCATCTTCCGGGTGGCAAGGGGCGCGAACCCCAGCCGCCAATGGGTGCTCGACGCCGATCTGGCTGCCGCGTTCGACCACATAGAGCACTCGCAACTGCTTGGAGCACTCGGCGACTTTCCCGCACGGGGTCTGGTCGAACGATGGCTCGAGGCCGGTGTGCTCGAAGATGGTCGCTTCGCACCGACCGAGGAGGGAACCCCCCAAGGAGGGGTGGCCTCCCCGTTGTTGTTGAACATTGCCCTCCACGGCATGGAGGAGGCCGCCGGGGTCCGCTACCGCACAACCGGGAAAGCAGCCGGTTGTACGGTGCTGGGCAGCCCCGTCGTGGTGCGATACGCAGATGACCTCGTAGCGCTGTGCGTCAGCTGTGAACAGGCCGAACAGGTCAAACAGCGGCTGGCGGCCTGGCTGGCGCCCAAGGGGCTCGCCTTCAACGAGGACAAGACACGGATTGTCCACCTCGATGATGGCTTCGACTTCTTGGGGTTCAACGTCCGCCGCTACCGGGGCAAGCTACTCATCAAGCCATCCAAGGCGGCCTTAGGACGGGTCCGCAAAAGGCTCGCTGCTGAGACCAAGGCCCTGCGAGGAGCCAACGCCTCAGCGGTGATCCGGCGACTGAACCCGATCATCCGAGGATGGTCGGCCTACTACCGCACGGTGGTATCCAGCCAAGAGTTCTCCAAGTTGGACGCCCACGTGTGGAGGCTCACCTACAAGTGGGCCAAGTTCAGCCACCCGAACAAACCGAAGCACTGGGTGGTCTCCCGGTACTTCGGCAAGTTCAACCGGTCCAGCAACAACCGGTGGGTTTTCGGCGATCGAGACAGCGGCGCCTACCTCCGCAAGTTCAGCTGGACCACCATCGTCCGACACCACATGGTGCCAGGAACGGCGTCACCCGACGACCCGGCCCTGGTCGCCTACTGGGCTGATCGGCGGCGCCGCAAGACACCCCCGTTGGACGGCCTCAGCCTGCGTCTGCTGAAGGCGCAGCATGGTCGCTGTCCGCTCTGCGACGGTCTCCTGCTCCACGCCGATCGTGAACCACAGCACCCCCGTGAATGGGAGGAGTGGCTCACAGCGGCCCGCAAGGCGCTGCGCAAACAAGCGCTCGTCACCGAACGGGACGGCAGCACGTTGGACGAAATCGTCCCCTCCCGCCTAGTGCACGCCCGCTGTCGGAAACGACGCACCGTCGTATCTGACACAAGCCCAGTACTTCTGCCTGCCTCGTAACCCATGAGGCTTGCTTGAGCCCGGTGCGGTGAAAGCCGCACGCCGGGTTCTGAGGGGGCCCCGGCGCAGCAATGCGCCGGGGCTACCCGACTGAGCTTCTTGTCCTTTGACCTTCGGGTTCCGCCCCGCTGACCGCACTAGGCACGACCACAGCTGCGTCGATCTTCCTGGACAACTGCATCGCCAGTGCCTTCTGCGCGCAGCATCGGGCTGTGGCCCCGGGGCGCGAGTAACGCCGGGCTGGTCAAATCCGCCTGGAGTATGAGCGAACGCCAAGTGGAAGCCCTTACGAGCGCGTGGGAGTCGCTCCGGCCTAGGGTCCTACGGCTCATCGATGCTCTGCAGCCAGGTCGCAAGCGTCATCATCTGCTGTCGGGCTGGGGCAACGTCGCTCTTTCACTCGTCGTCATCCCAGCCGAAGTCTCGAAGCTGGGCGTTGTCGCGCTTGAGGATACCCTGCAAGACGCGGGAACTGCGCGAGTCTTAGGGATGTCAGGTGTAGCCATCAGCTTGTAGCTCATGATCTGCACTTTGCCGACTGGTCATAACGCTGCCGGGCGGTCCACAAAGAGCTCGATGGCGCACGCAAACGAAAAGGAACGCCGCGGTCAGTTGATGTACCGGGCGAGCAGGCTGAGATCGGCCGGGCTCAGCCGTTCGGGTGCGTTCGTGGCCTGATGCCAGTAGGGATAACGCAACGGCTCGGCGCTGACAGCGTCCAGCCGGGACACCTCGTCGTCGGTGAGCGTGAGCTCAGCGGAGGCCAGGTTGTCGGCGAGCTGTTCCTCAGTGCGGGCGCCAACCACCAGCGAGGTGACTGCCGGCTTGCCCATCAGGTAGGCGAGCGCAATCTGAGCGGCCGACACACTGCGCGCCGACCCGATCTCGATCAGCAACTCGATGGTGTCGTATAGCTTCTCCCGGTCGTGGATCGGAGGTTCGTCCCAGGCACCGCTCAGGTGCCGGCTTCCCTCCGGGGCATCGGTTCCCTCTCGCCCGTACTTGCCTGAGAGCAGGCCCCCAGCGAGCGGGCTCCACACCAGGATACCTAGACCCTGGTCGATCGCCACCGGCACCAGTTCGGCCTCCGCGTCGCGCGCTTGCAGTGAGTAGTAGATCTGCTGACTCACAAAGCGCGGCAGACCGGCGCGCTCGGACACTGACAGCGCCTTCATCAAGTGCCAAGCGGAGAAGTTCGACGCGCCAACATAGCGCACCTTGCCCGACCGGACTAGGAAATCGAGCGCGCCGAGAGTCTCTTCAAGCGGGGTCTGGCCGTCCCACTCGTGCAGTTGGTACAGGTCGATGTGATCAGTGCCAAGTCGGCGCAAGCTTGCCTCGGCCCCGCGGATGATGTGGTGCCGCGAAAGCCCCGCGTCATTAGGCCCGTCACCCATCGGGAATCGAACCTTGGTCGCGATCAGGATCTCATCGCGGTCGCTGCCAAGAGCCTGCCCAAGGATTTCTTCTGACAAACCGTTCGAGTACACGTCGGCGGTGTCGAACAGGTTGACGCCAGCGTCTCTGGCAAGGCTGATCTGCCTGCGAGCTCCTTCGACGTCGATGTTGCCTACGGGACTTGCCCAACCCGTCCCGCCGAAACCCATCGTGCCGAGCGTGACGGTCGAGACGCGAAGCCCGGAATCTCCTAACTGACGATATTCCATATGACGGAACCTTTCGTACGACATTTAAACTTGTCGATACAGGTGGCAGTGGATCCCTCGCCGTTCCAGTTGCGCTAATGAAGTTTGGACCAGACGCTCGTCCGTGTTGTCCTCCGTCCGAGAGTACGAACATTACTCGTCCTGGTGAGGGTGAAAAACGCCACCGCGTTCTCCCGAGGGCGTGACATCCGATCCGATGAGAGCACGAATCTCTTACCCAGGGCGCCCAGCCGCGACCAGGCGCCTCGTTGTCTTCCTGTCGCCAACATTCGAGCGCTCGCCGTCAGCTTCCCAAGGTCGGGTGAATTTTCGAGGCTAACGTCGGCAACACGACGTCGAGGAGTAGTTCGAGCGACTCCATATCCTCGTGAAGAAGGTGCTGAAATATTACTCTGCGGACTCCAGCAGCTTCATATTCCCGCAGCCGACAAATGATATCCTCAGGCACGCCGATCGCCATCGACCGACCTCCCATACCGTCGCTATCGAGAAAGGCCTGAGCGTCCCTCAGCCCTTGCAATCGAGCGATCTGCTCAAGACGCCGTTGGACACCCTCCGCATCCCTGCCTAAGATAAGTTCCGTCATCACCGAAAGGCCCAACGTCGACGGTGTGCGGCCTACAGCGAGGCACGCCTCGTCAAGATGTGCTCGGCGCTTGCGGCAGGCCTCAGGAGTTGCTCCGGCCGTTGTGTTGTACTCGAAGGCAAACTGAGCAGCCAATCTAGCCGTCCCTGTACGTGTAGAGCCGCCAATAATAAGCGGTGCCGACTCGCTTTGCAGAGGCTTCGGCAAGGCTCGACACCTCTTCACGCTGAAGTGCTTACCGGAGTAGTCGAAAACATCCTCCGTCCATTGTCGATAGACGATTTCGGCGCATTCCGAAAGCATCTCCATTCGCGTACCCGCGTCGGGGAACGGAAGCCCAAACTGAAGGTGCTCTTCCTCGTTCCATCCCATTCCTAGACCCATCTCGACTCGACCACCGGAAATATGGTCTGCGGTCACAGCTAGGCGGGACAGTACCGACGGGTGGCGAAACGTGGCGGGAGATACCAGCACTCCCAGCCTCAGCCTCTGCGTAACGCTAGCAAGCCCGTTGACAACGCCCCATGCATCGAGTGAATCCCGCTCAAACCCATACAGGGAGCAAAAATGATCGGAGGTGAACAGCGAATCGAGGCCCGCCTCTTCACAGGCGTCTGCGATACCGCGCCACTGCATCCAGTCGACGGCCTCTTGCCCGTCAATCAGAATCCCCATCTTCACGCTGACCACCTCTCCTTTTTATTGGTCCTCGTCGCGCACGCGAGGTCGATCCAGTACTATGTGCGTACTGCAGAACGGGAAACACCGAATACGTGCTCCCCGACACGCAAGGCCTGGGCGGCAATCGTTAAGGCTGGATTAACAGCCGCGGAAGACGGAAAACAAGACGCGTCTACGACTAGCAAACCCTTCACATCGTGCGCGCGGCACAGAGGATCCAGCACGGACGTTAACGGGTCGTGACCGAAACGGGCGGTACCACACTGGTGGGGATTCGAAGCGACACCGAGCCTTGTCGAGAAGATCAACGGGAACCCAGCGCGACGGAGCATCTGTCGCGTCCGACGCAGCAGCGCTCGATGACTTTCGGTATTCGTCGGCAAATAAGAAACTCGGATGCGGCCAGAGGGCGTGATCTCCACCCGGTTACTATCGTCGGGCAAATCCTCGGTCATTGCCAGCCAATCAGTACTATGAGATGCCAGCGCTGCCAGCAACGCACCCGGACTATATCTCGCGACCCCTACAGTCATCATATCTCGATAGACCTTGCCAATGGCCTGGATATTACCCATGGGGAAGGGGTACTTCTTGTCACCACCATAATAGTCGTTAATGGCAACTGTTTTCTGGAACTTCGTGAGATTACGGTGAACCGGGTCGATCGCCATTACGACCGTAATAGTGTGCTGCATATAATTGCGCCCGACAAGACGCGACGAGTTGGCCAAGCCGTGGGGGTGCTTTTTACTGGCAGAACGCAATAATAGGGCGGCGGAATTGACAGCTCCACATGCAACAACGACTGTTCCCGTCTTTACAACCTCCACCGCCCCATCCCTCCTAGTCTCGACGCCGACAACTCGTTCGCCACGGCTGTCCGTTAGAACACGGGAGGCCATCGTCTCAGTCATAAGCGAAATCTGTGGCGAGAGCAGGGCTGGCCGTATACAGGAGATCTCTGAGTCACCTTTGGCGTCTACTCTACAAGGAAAGCCATCACACGTAGCGCATCTAATGCACCGACCGCCATGGCCAAAGTGGACCGCAATTGGCGGTTCAAATGGGTGCAATCCTTGCACCTGCAACACGCGCACAACCCACGCTAGGGCCGGCTCGTGTCCGATATTTGGGAACGGATAGCCCATAGAATGGGGTGGTTCGGTTGGATCCTGCTCTAGAGTGCCACGGACGCCGTAGATTGACTCCGCCATCGCGTAGTAGGGTTCGATATCGCTATAATGAAAGGGCCAGGCCGCAGAGGAGCCGCGGTAGTGAGAAACGCCGTCAAAGTCCGCCTCTCGGAAGCGGCACATAACCGCGCCAAAGAACTTGCTGTTTCCACCGACAAAGTAGTGCATTTCCGGCCGGAAGAGCTTGCCCTTCCTGTCTTCCCATAACTCGGGAGTTCGGTACCGCTGCTGGCGGAACACAGCTGAGGTATCCCAGTTTGCTGGCTCACGCGGCAGGTGAGGACCACGTTCGATCACCAGCACACGAAAGCCGGAGTTCCTCAGGGCGTACGCCAGCGTACCGCCACCGATTCCGGATCCAATTATCACAACATCGGCGGATAAGCTCATGAGAACACAGGTCTCTCGCTCAACTCTGCCTGACGCCCGCCACATGACACGCGACCTGGTGTCGTGCTCCCACCGAGAGCAGCTCCGGCTCTTCATGGGCACAGCGCTCGATAGCCAGCGGACAGCGCGTCCGGAATCGACAGCCCGACGGCACATCCACCGGGCTCGGGACCTCGCCCTGCAGTGCGGTACGAGTCGATGGCTTTCGCGGATCTGGATCAGGTATTGCGGAAAGGAGAGCCTGCGTGTATGGGTGACGAGGGTGCTCGTATAGCTCAGAAGCGTCCGCAAGCTCTACGATCTTGCCCAGGTACATTACGGCCACGCGATCGGACACCTGCTCGACCACCGCAAGATCGTGCGCGATAAAGAGATAGGTAAGCGAGAACTCTTCCTGCAGATCCTGCAGGAGATTCAGGATCTGTGCGCGAACTGACACGTCCAATGCCGACACAGACTCGTCGCAAACGATGAACTCCGGCTGACAAATGAGCGCGCGGGCAATCACGACGCGCTGGCGCTGTCCTCCTGATAACTCGTGCGGGTGACGCTCGCTCATAGCGGCAGGCAAGGCCACCGCCGAGAGAGCACGCGCGACGGCACGGTCCAGTTCTGCTCGGTCGCGCGATCCTTGGGCGCGGGGTCCCTCGCGGATAGTCGCCCCGACAGTCATCCGAGGATCGAGTGATGAATATGGATCTTGGAAGATGATTTGCATATGCGCTCTCATCCGGCGCATATCGCGCTCCGGTAGTGTCAGAATGTCGACCCCGTCGAACTTCACGGCCCCAGCCGTCGCTCGCTCTAGACGAAGAATCGTTCTACCGGTCGTCGTTTTACCACAGCCGGACTCACCGACTAAACCGAGCGTCTCTCCGCGTCCGATCGTAAGCGACACGTCATCGACGGCACGTAGATAGCGAACGCGGCGTCGCAACGCGCCTTCCCGGACCGGAAACCACACGCGCAGCCCGGTCACGTCTATGAGAGGGTCACGCGGAGACTGAGTGTGCATCTCGCGCGGGATACGCGCGACGGTCGACTTCCGAAGGATCATGCGAGCCAGCACCTTGCGCGCGAGTCGCCACTCGTGACTCTTACGGGTGGCTCCTCAGTACTGCACGTCGGAAGGGCAACGGGGCAGCGTGCAGCAAACGCACATCCTCTTCGCGGTCCGAACGGGCTGGGTAGCGACCCGGGGATGGCCGACAGGCGTGCACGCCGCTGCGCGACCGAGGGTATGGACTGGAGCAGCGCAGAGCTGTATGGATGGCGCGGGTCAGTCAAAACCCGCTCGGCGCTCCCCTCTTCGACTATCTCCCCTGCATACATCACGGCCACACGATCAGCTATTCGAGCCACTACTCCAAGGTCGTGCGTGATGAACAGGACCGCCATGCGCCGGTCCGCTGCGAGCTCCGCAATCAGCTCCAAAATTTGAGCCTGAATAGTCACGTCCAGCGCTGTCGTCGGCTCGTCGGCTATCAACAGTGCTGGCTCGCCTGCCAGTGCCATCGCAATCATCACTCGCTGCTTAAGGCCTCCCGAAAGATTATGTGGGTACTGACGCACTCTGCGCTTTGCATCAGGAATACCGACGGCCTCGAACAGCTCCAGGACACGCGTACTCGCTGCCCGTCGACCTAATACGGCATGAGCGCGCACGGCTTCCTGGACCTGGTAGCCCACCGTAAGCACTGGATTGAGCGCCGTCGTAGGCTCCTGGTATGCGATGCCAATTTCCCCGCCACGGATCATTCGAAGGTGGTCCTCGGAAAGCTTTAGGATATCCACTCCCCTAAAGAGTATCTCACCCGCGGCGACCCTCCCAGGTCGGTCAATCGCTCTCAGCAAGGCAAGCGCGAGAGCGCTTTTGCCGCACCCAGACTCTCCAACCAGCCCGACTGTCTCACCCTTCGTGATCGCCAGATCCACGTTGTTGACGGCAGTTAACGTACCCTCGCTCAACTCATAGCACACGGTCAATCCGCGCACGTCCAATAGCAGTCCCTCTCCCTCATCTGCCATCTCCATGGCTACCGCCCGCCGAGGACCGAGCGAGTCCGCAGGTGCTGGAGCTGCCCATCCACCATTCTCAGGGTCGCTATGCATAACTGATCCGCGGGTCGAGCCTCAGATAGACGAGGTCAGTCGCAAGGTTGACAAGGCTGTACGTGACCGCTATGAACAGCGTGACCCCCATGATCGCCTGGTAGTCAGACGCTTGGACAGCGTTGACAGTGTAAAACCCAATACCTGGCCACGCGAACACAACCTCTACAAAGAAGACCCCGCTCACAAGGTAGCCAAACTGCAGCGCGAACAAGGTGACCGGCGCCATTAGGGCGTTACGAAGAGCATGTCGGAAAATGACCCTCCTCCGACGTAGTCCCTTTGTCTGCGCGGTACGAATGTAGTCTTGCCCTAACACCTCGAGCATGCTCGCCCGCGTGACGCGGACGATCATTGACAAGGAAGCAAAGGCCAAGGTCGATCCAGGAAGTATGAGGTGTTGCAAGGCGTTCCAAAAGGTCCCGAATTGGCCTGCCAACAGGCTATCTACGGTATACATACCCGTGACCGTCGGGGGTGGTGCGTACACGGGGCTCAGCCGTCCGCTCAGTGGGAGCAGGTGAAGCTTGCCGGCAAAGATGAGTTGGAATACCAGGCCCAACCAAAACAAGGGAAGCGAGCTCCCTGCAATCGAGACAGTCCTACTGACGTGATCTAGAACTCCGCCAGGGCGAATCGCGGCGGCTACCCCCAGTGGGACTCCGATCATGCCGATTATGAGGACGGCATACAATACGAGCTCAAGCGTGGCCGGAATGTATGACGCAAGGTCGTCAAGAACTGGCCGGCGACTATAAGTCGACATTCCGAGGTTGCCTCGAAGGAGGCCGCCGAGGTAGTCGATGTATTGGGTCGGTAGGGAGTCGTTCAATCCGTATTGACGTTTAATCTGCGCTATGCTCTGGGGCGTCGCGCCCTTGCCAGCAATAAGTAGCGCCGGATTGCCCGGAATCACATGCGAAAGTGTGAACGCAAGTAGAGTGATTCCAATAAGCACCAAGCCCATCAAGGCTATCCGGCGTAGGATGAACCTCGTCACCGCTCAACCCTTCCCACCGGTACCAAGCGGCTCGTCAGCGCCGCGCTCGGCGTATATGGGAGCGTGCTTCCGACCTTCATGTCTCTGCGCCTCCGATCGCTCCACGGGCGGCACCACGGCCGCTGCGTCGCAGGAGACTCGTGCGGCTGAGGGTGCCCAGGCTTAGCCGCGACGTCCTCGTTGGCATGAATAGCTCGCCTAGAAGCTCGCCGACCAAGTTCATACATAGCGCAGCGAGGTAAAGGGCTATGCCAGGGAAGAGAGCGATCCACCAACTTGTCAGAAGGTATTGCTGACCGTCGCTGATGCTTGCCCCCCACTCGGGACTGCCGGGAGGTGCACCGAGGCCGAGATAGCTAAGGCCAGCAAATGTCACGAGCACGTTGCCCATATCGAGGGTTAGCTGGACGATCACGGGGGTCATGCAGTTGCGGAGAATATGGACAACAATGATCCGCCACCGTCCCACGCCCAGGGCGCGGGCGGCCTCCACGTAGTCATTCGACTTCGTGGCGAGCACCTGGCCACGAATGAGCCTCGCGTAAGTTGGCCACCATACGGCGCCGATCGCAAGAATGGCGTTGCCTAAGCCGCCGCCCAAGGTAGCGGAGATGGCCAGAGCAAGAATCAGTGGCGGAAAGGCGAGGAACACGTCGGTTACGCGCATGAGCACCTCGTCCAAGATGCCACCGACATATCCGGTCACCGCCCCGATGAGAGTTCCGACGCCCAAGGCAATACCTAAAACACTGGCTACGGATATCACCGAGTAGCGGGTCCCGACTATCACGCGGCTCAGAACATCCCTTCCCAGCTCGTCCGTCCCGAAGGGATGGGCCAGACTCGGGGAACTGAATTCCTCAGGAAGGTTCAACGCCGACGCGTGTGGTGCGAGCAAGGACCCTCCGGCAGCGAGAATCACCAGGATTGCGACGCCTGCGAGTGCGAACGCGGATGTTGGGCGTCTCCCAAGGCGAAGCGCGCGCGCGTAACGTGGTCGAGGCCGATGAGGCGGCGCGTTAGAGGCCTGCGACTCGCTGCTGGCCGCCACCAGCGGCTCCGTCCGAGCGTCTTCGAGAGAAGTAGGTGAGGCCGATTCCGCCACCCCCGGGGTAGCAGTCCCGTCGATACGTACTTCTCTCTCGGGCACTAGTTCTCTACCCCCCGCGACCGCGCCGCGAACCGCACGATAGTGTGGTGCTCGTAGGCGACGCCATCATGCGTTTGAGCGAGAGGTCCTTGACCCGCGAGGACCGCTCGATCAGGAGAGCCACATGTCGTAGAGGGGAAAGTAGAACTGCGTATCGCTGATGTCATATTGATACCCGTGAACACCGGGACCGAGAGCGATACGGTTGGTAATAACTACTCCGGGCAAGTAAGGAGCCGCCGCGAAGACGATGCCCATCATCTGGCGGTAGAGGGATAATGCTTTACTGGCATTCGGGGCGCCGCGGCCCTGTACGATTAATTTATCTACTGTAGAATTCTTATAGAAGGCGCGGTTGCCGGTGGTGCTCGAGTTTGTCGAATATAGCCATTGGAAGTAGACACAGCTGGCTGAGTTGGCGTAGTCCTCGGCCCACTCATTCATGATGACAGGCGGACTCGTGGCGGGGTTATCCTCGATAGCCGCAAACTCACTGTATGGAATCGCCTTGACTGAAAGCGTAACGCCAATCTTTGCGAGATCACTGGCCCAGAGCTCGAGCGTGAGTTCACCTGGCGTATCACCGGTGAAGTACACGGCTGGGAGGGTGAAACCCTTGGCGTAACCGGCAGCGACGAGTAGCCGGTGCGCAGCCGCCAAGTTATAGCTGTATGGGTGTGGGGCGGCGACATATCCAGGGATTCCTCCGGGAGCAAGGCTATCCATTGGCGTCGCGTAACCACCGTAGACGTATTTTGCGATAGCGGGAGGATCAAACGAATCCGCCAGAGCGAGACGCACGTCGCGGTTTTTCAGCGGTCCCCAGGTCAAGTTAAGAGTCTCATAGGAAAAGAATGTCGAAACAGGGTAGTTGTGCACAGAGACGCCACTCGCTCCGCTTGAGAGGGCGCTGAAATCCTGAGGATCCAAACCTTCGGCCGCGTCGATCGACCCGTTTTGCAATCCGAGCCGGATAGTCGACGAAACCGTATCGAACTCAAAGATGACCTTCTTGACGTGGTGTCCCGACCAACCGCCCCAATACCCGGGAAACGCCTGGAGTTCGATCGATTGTCCGTGGGTCCAACGCACGAGTTCATAGGGCCCAGTGCCGTCGGCATGGTCGTACAGCCATTTCTGGGCGAGATCTCCGTGCACCTGGTGCTTTAGAACCCCGATCCGACTGACGATGTCTGCCCCGTAAACGTTTGAGAGGTCTTCGAGGAAGGGACTGAAAGGGTAGTTAAGGTGAAAAACCACCGTCAGCGGACTTGGCGTTGAAATGGACTTGAGGCATGCGAAGTCCGCCCAACCGCCTTGCTTGATCGTCAGTAGACGGTGGAAGGAGAACTGGACCGCCTGGGAGTTCAATGGAGATCCGTCCTGGAACTTCACTCCCGGGCGCAGATGGAACGTCCAGGTCCGTCCGTTCGCTGACTCCGTCCAGGATCTCGCCAAGTAGGGCTCGATGCGGACCGAGCTGGACCCGACGGCACGCACGAGTGTGCTGTATGCCACGGAGTCGAACGTGTAGCCACCGTTGTCGTAGTCCACTGCGGGGTCAAGTGTTGTTGGGCCATTGCCCTCGCCTGCGATATCTATGACAAGCGGTTTGTTGGACACGGCCCGTTGCCCGCTGGCGCTAGCACCTTCAGACACCACGAGGCCCAGCGCTGCAAGAGATGCGAGCGCCATGCCCGTGCAAAGGCGAGTAATGCGATGTGAACCTCTGAACTGCATCTGTCCCCTCCATTTCTGTCGGATGCCGGCAGCGCCTGGCGTGAAGGACCTCCCCCATTGCACAGCCCGGCCTCGATATGCGCTTCAGTGTTAGCCACTTTTGATCGACTGTTATCAAGAGCGTGAATCTGGGTTAATGCCTCGGTTCAACGATGATCTTACCTGCGTGCGGAAAATTTGCAAGATCGAGCGCTCGCTCGAGGCCCGTGAGTGATGTGACGTCGGTGACTAGAGCGTCGAGATCGACCCGGCCGCGTGCAACGAGGTTAAGCGCTGTCGAGTGAGTGTTCGGATTATTAAATGAACCGCGAATCGTGATCTCGTTGTCATTGACCCAAAACGGACTGATCGACAGACGGTCCGCCTCAGGGCATGATCCAAACCAGACGACTGTGCCACCACGTCGGACCAAATCGAGGGCCAGCTCCGCGGTGATGGCTCTTCCGGCCGCTTCGAACACAACATCGGCGCCGAGTCCGTCTGTTGCTTCAGTCACCTGCTCACGCACCGGCTCCCCGCTATCGACGGCTAGGTCCGCGCCGAGACTGAGTGCGAGGGCGCGTCGCGCCGCATTCGGCTCCGACACGATAATGCGGCTCGCGCCCTCGAGCCGAATCAATTGTGTCAGCATGCAGCCCATAGGACCCGCACCTAACACTACGACAGTATCCCCGCGTTGGATACCCGCGACCTCCATTCCCCGGACACAGCAGGACAGTGGCTCGATCAGCGCGGCAGAATGGAATGACACTGTGTCGGTCAGTAAGTAAGCATTCCGCTCGGGGACGGCGGTATATTGAGCGTACCCCCCAGACTGCGTTATACCTAGGGGGTCAAGGCGTGTGCAAAGGTTGACAAGACCTCTCCGACAGAAAGCACACGTGCCACAGAACACATTAGGATCGACGGTGACCCGGTCACCAACCGCGAGCGTTTCTACTTCCGACCCGATAGCAACCACCGTCCCGGCAAACTCGTGCCCGAGGACAATTGGAAACCGGACGGGATAGTCGCCCGTGAAGATATAACGGTCCGTGCCACAGATCCCACAACTGTCGACAGCAAGAAGGACGTCGCGCGGGCCGTACTGTGGCTCAGGGACCTCTTCAACGACCAACTCGCCCACTTTCAACGCACGTGCCTGTAGCATCACATCTCCCGGTCCGTGGGGTGTTGAGCCGCGTCAGCCGTCGGCGAGCATGGTTCCTATATCGTACCTGGCGCGGAAGTTCAAGAAGCCCTCGGCTTTCCTCGTGTCGAATGAATACCCATGAAAACTTGAGAGCCGGAGCTCGTGGAGTGGCAGGTTGAGCAACTCTCCCACTCGCGGCGAAACGTCTACATATCGAAACGAGGCTGGACCACAAATGTTAATCGCCTCGCCGTCCGCTTCACGTGACGAGGTGGCTAGCTCAACGGCGCGAGCGCAATCGCGGGAATCAACGACGTGTTCCGTGAACGCTGTACCATCTTCCTCGAGGAGCACCGGGATCGCCGTGACACCTTGGAACCGGGCGAGCTGAGCTTCGCTCATAAACTCCGTCCAGGTGCCCATTGAAAAGAGGTCGAGAACTTCCGCACCGGCAAAGATCCAAGAAAAACGCAGGGCTACGTAGCTAATTCCATAGAGCCACGCGTAGGTGGCCAGCATTTGCTCGCAAAGCACCTTGGAACTGCCATAGAAATTTGTCGGCTGCGGAGTGAGGTCCTCTTGAATCGGCTCCGGATAGGTGCGCTGAGACCAGCCGGTACCGTAGACGGCGTCGCTGCTTGCGTACACGATCCGTGCGCGTGAGCCATGAGTTCGAATGGCCTCAAGAACATGAAATGTGCCGAGGACGTTGGTGTCGAAGATTGCGGCGTTCTCATGAGGTGGCATGAGCGCAGCTAGATGGCATACTACGTCGACATCCGTCAAGGCAGTCGTTACCGCGTCGGCGTCGAGAAGCGATGCGGCTGTTTGCTCGATCCGACCGCCCACGACCGCACTGCCGTTAGTGATTCCGCGGTGGAGGAGCAGCAGGTCGTGCTGTTGGCCTAAGAGGTCAACTACCTGGCGTCCGACGCGCCCGGTCGCGCCTGTGATCAGCACCTTCATCGGTGAGGTTCCCAGGAATTTACAACGGACAACTGGGGGGTCGGCGTCCAGCAGCCACGAGGTTCGCCTCGCTGTGCTTGTACATCGCGACGCCATATGCCCAGTGGATGCGGAGGTAGTACGCAGTCGGACGTGCGGACGCGAGTATGGCGGCGACGCGAGTGACGCGTGAAGTCCGAGACGCCAGGGACTGTTGGCAGGCAGCGGACAGTGAAGAGCCCGTCGAGTGGGGTGGCCTGAGACAGCCTTGAGTGAGTCACCTCGGCAGTCGCTTCTTCGTAGCGCTTTGAAGACGTTGTGGCCAAGCGCCTATATGCTGGCACGTTTGCGACGCTAGCTTGGTCGCGGCGCTCATACAGACCGGCAGCGGCTCGCCGGCGCACATCGCCGCGATGAATCCGGCGATGTACGCGTCGCCCGCTCCGCACGTATCCACTGGCGCGATAGGCAATGCCGGCGCTGCCAACATGGCGTCGCCAGCGAAGGCAAGGCTCCCGTGGCGGCCGCAAGTTACAACGGCGACGCACGCTCCTGCGGCAACCGCCGCCTCTGCGATTCCTTGGGTATAGGGATCAGTAGGTGGGCTATCGGAGCCTAGGAACGCAACGTCAAGACCCTCGAAGTCGGTGGGGGCGATGGTCACCGCGAAGTCGTACGAGGTCGCGATGCCGCGCTCTCGTAATGCCCGTCGAACGGTGGTAAAGCTCGGCAGATTCACACAATGGACGTACCTGAAGGCTGTGAGAGCTGCAAGGTCCTCATCGTCTGGGACATAGTCGGCGCAAACACCAAAGTCCTCTGCAAGAACCGTTCGCTCCCCAGTTGGCTCAAGGGTGAGTTCCGTCACCGCAGTGTGCCCGCCCCGAACTCGAACACAGTGTGCGGGAATGCCATTGTGGTCCAGAGCGCGCAGCACACGGCGCCCGTTGGCATCGTCCCCAACGACACCAAAGTACTCGACCGGTATACCCTCACGCGCCAAGTGGACCGCTACATTCAGCGCGTTGCCACCGACTGCTGACTTCGAAAGCGCCGAGTAGACGTCGACGCAGTTGTCACCAACCGTCGCGATGCCGTGGTGAGCTACGGCCATTGCGCACCATCCGCAGCAAGCACGTTGTGCCCCATAAACACGCGTTCATCGAGGTCGGTGATTCCGCGTAGTAATGCCGAGTACACCACGAACCACTGAAGCACGGAGTTCATGACTAGCGGCGTCAGAAGTGGATGGCAATCTCCGAAGTCAGCAGCGTCGTAAACTAAAATCCTCCCGGCGTTGGCACGGCAGAAGTCAATCGTGCGCAACGTCATTGGTCGCGACTCGTCCGTGCCCAGCAGGAACATCATCTCTGGCTTGGTCCGTTCAAGGGCCTCTGCAGGTCCGTGGCGGAATTCGCACGCATCGCAATACGTTCCGCCGATGCGGACGTTCTCCATCAGCACGCTAAGGGCGACCTTGTAGGCAAGGGCACTGAGAGGCCCGGCACCGAGCACGTACATATGATTGCTGTACAAGAACTCGCGTGCTCTCGCCTCGGCTCGGAGCTCCTCCGCGGCCAGAACGCGTCGCAACAATTCAGGCAGCCCCACGAGCGCCTGTGCTACCGCGGCCCCTTCGTCGGCTCGCGCTGTACCCTCACTAAGCTGGGCCAAGAAAAAGGAGAGCCCGACTATCGGAGCTTCGTAGCAGGCGGGAGAATCGTACGGAATCACGACATCGGCTTCGCAGCCAAGTGACGACATCGGGTTTCGGACTATCACAACGGTTCTGGCGCCCCGTTGCTTAGCATACCTAAGTGCGGCGAGTGTGTCCTCCGTCTCGCCGGAGAAAGAAGCGAGAACGACCAACGCCTGCGAGTCCAGGAGAAACGGCTTCCGCCAGATCAGCTCATAGCTGGGAATCGCCTCGCACGCGAGCGGCGCAAGTCGGTCAAAGAGGTATTTTACGGAAAGCAAATTCGCGTATGAACCACCACTACCCACGAGAAATATCCGCTTAACGGACTCTTTGCACTGGTCTGCCAGCCTGCGGCACGTATCGGCTTGCTCGGCGCTGAAGCGCTCGAGGTAGTCCGCAATGTGAACGGCGCTGAAATAGTCACTGTTTGAGGCAAGCTCGAGTTGCCGTGCGAGATCGGTCACAGAGATTCTTCCTCCCTTCGTGCTACGGTGGTGGTTGGGTAGTGGGCAGATTCCCTGAAGACATCGATCATCCGCAGGTACTCAGTTGCGATCCGATCGACTGCGGTCTCGCGCTCAATCTTCTGATCAAGTAACGCGGAGAGCGTGTCCCACCAGATCGTTCGTCCTATAGCGAAGCCTCGATAACCCTCGACGGCCGCGGCCGTACTCAGCCAGTGCTCGACCGTCGGGCGATCGGCTCCCCGCCCAAGTATAATCACGCCGCCCGCCGGGTGCTCTGCTGTACGAACCGCTTCGACGATCTGCCGACAGTCGTCGACCTGATCGAGACCCTCGACCTTCCAAAAATCAGGTTCGACACCTGCCTCGAGGAGTTCGAGAATGGCGGATTGCATGAGGCGCGGGCGCATATCGCGCTCGTAACGTTTCAAGTCGCCCTCGGCTACAGCGAGTTGTTGTGGCGTAGGTGGCACGAGCAGTTCGACCAAGAGCGACGAGGGCCGGTCGTGGAGAAAGACCGCGAGATCTCCAAGAAGCGCTGCTTGGCGTCGGTTCACGGAGCTACTAGCTTCGGGGTTGTAACGCACGAGCGCTTTTACGAAGTCTGGCTGGAATCGATCGATGTGGTGGCCAAAATCAGTGCCGTATTCGTACTGGAGCTCAGCCCCTCCACTCCGCTCGACCGCGATGGCGAACGGCAAAGCTCGCTTGCTCGCCTCGACGGCTATCTCCTCGCCGAACTGCTCGTCGACGAGGATTGCGAGCCCCGAGTCGGTACCGGCAGTTGATGCTGCAAGCAGGAAACCATCAAAGATGACGCGCTTGGCGTCGCGGATCCGCGACTCCTCTGGAGGCGTGGGCGCTCCGTCAATGTGGAACATGTCCCGTTGGAGCGTGCCGCGATGGTCGAATGCGAGAAGGTAGAGGTTCCCAGTCTCAACCTCACTACTCATGAGCTGATCCCCTGTGTACGGGTACGAGCCTGTCGTGCTCTGAGGGGAGAAGGACCAATATTATTGCTGGCGGAACGAGCCGTCGGCCGGAGTTGAATGATGGAAGCGCGTCCCGCGAGGATCTCGTCGACAGCGGCGGCTCCTGCATTCTGCGCGAGCATCCGATCAGAGGGCGTCGGGGGGGCGGCACGCTGCGCGTGGCCCAAGATGGTGGGCCGAATTCGGAACCCGCACAGGTCTGCCAGGCGCGCCGCGAATGTCACGGCGTCCCCGACGCCTTCGCTCATGACTGCGATCGCCTCACCACGAAAGCTTTTTTGTGCGAGGGATCTCGCAATCGCAGGGAGATCGACGGGTTCCTCCGGCACGAGCATAAGATCGACGCCCGCCTGACGAGCGATGGCCCACGCGAGATTGCCGTTAGGACCGCCCAAGGTCTCGAGCAAAAAGCCACGTCCCGGCAATGCCCGACCAGTCACGCGAAGCTGTTCGACGACCGCAACGCCGTATCTAACGGCAGAGTCAAATCCGATCGCCAACTTGACACCCGGAATGTCATTGTCGATCGTTGCAGGTACGAAGGCGACGTTCAGGTCGCGGTCCGCGAGGGCTCGAGCAGCGTGTAGGGAGCCATCGCCGCCTATCACAATCAGGCCACCAAGCTGGCCACCGCGGGCGGAGATTACGCATTGTGTGATACCGTCCCGCTGCGAGAGTGCGTTCGTGCGACTAGTCCCGAGGAAAGTGCCGGCCTGCTCGGACATGGCTTTCGCTGCAGCTAGATCGATTGATTGCCAGGACTGCTCGAGAAGTCCAGTGAAGCCGCTCTGGATCCCGAGCAGCTCGCAACCGCTGTCAGATGCTCGAAAGGCAGCGCCACAGATTACGGAGTTCATTCCGGGCGCATCGCCCCCGCTGGTCAGTATTCCGATTCGCATCAGGTTCCGAGCGACGGCTGGCTCGCGTTGAGGGTGCCTATCCAGCGCAGTCGCTGCACAGGGTCAGGTGTGCCGAAGACGATCGAGCCGGGGATAACACCGTCGCAACCTGCTTGCGCAAGTTGCAAGACAGTGTTCTCTCGAATTCCACCATCAACAATTACTTTCGGGCGGCGAACTGAGCTATCACGTAACTGCACGGCCTCGCGAACCCGGTCGCAAGTATCTGGCTCTAGGTCGACCCCTTTGACGCCGATCGCTGTTCCCATCAATACAAGTCGGTCGACCAGTTCGATGTAAGGCCGAATCAGTGGGACTGGTCGGTGGATCGCGAGGGCTAGCGCTGGCTGTACACCGAGCCTCTCGATTGCCTTGAGCGTCGAACCCGCGTCGGGCGATGCTTCCGGATGGACGATGATCGATTGGCAGCCCACGCGGGCGAATGGTTCGAGCCAAACGTCAGGCTCCGCGACCATAAGGTGCGCTTCCACTGGTACGTGCGTCCGAAGACACACCGACCTCACAAAATCCAGTCCGAAGCCGAGCGCTCGGACGAAATGTCCGTCCATTACGTCGATATGGAAACCATCTACGTGCGAGCCGACCTCCTCGAGAGCTCGACCGATGTCGAGCAGGTCAGCCGACCACAGCGAAGCGTAGGCCTGCACCTAGACGCCCCTGGACTGCCGCGCCGGCCGGCTGGCCATCGCAGCGCGCAAGGCGGCAAACAACCTCGCCTCGCGATTCGTTGTTGCACGCCCGGGGGGTAGACACACCGCCGCAAAACCAGGCGAGGGACAGCCTTCAAGCCTGTTCAGGTGATAATCCGGGCGCATGGCCCCCCGGTTTGGAGCGATCACAACCGTTAGCCGCTTGGTTTGGCACCGATTCATGCTGAAGAGCACTGTATTCTGTTTTGTCCTTTCGATCAAGAGGTGATCTACGTGCCATTCGCTGCTGTTCGGTTGTAGAATGCCACTTGCAGTGAATATACGACCGCTCTGAGCGGCCTGGCAGGAAGGTGAGGATGAGTTCAGCTGGTCTTTCACAACTGCCTGCGCACCGCCAGACGAGTGGATCGACGCCGGCGTGTTCGACGTCATCCCCCAACCGGCGATCGAGCCCTATGACCGCACCATCGGGCTCGACTTCTCCGACGTCTCGCTCGGCGGTGCGCCGCACAAGAGCCCGTGTGGTATTGAAGGGAGGGGTCCGCAATTTTGTCATTCGGTCCTCTGTGATCCCCAGGATCGCAGCGCGCAACCGTTAAACGGTCGCGAAACATGCGGCAACGTCACTCTCCCGGCACCGCTACACTTGCCGCTCGTGCTTGAGGGCCCTGATGAGGCACCAGCGTTTGCCGACGAGCGCCAACTCCGAATTAGTGAGCTTGTTGCGGCGCGAGGTCGCGTCCGAATATCCGAACTGACAGTACTTTTAGGTGTCACCGAGACGACGGTTCGGAAGGATCTGACGGCTCTTCAGCGAGCTGGCGTGCTGAAGCGAACGCATGGCGGTGCAATCGGCGTACGCTCCCTAGTCGAAGATGAGCTTGACGCGAGGGCGATCCGCCAGTCAGATGCAAAGAACGTCATAGCCAAGCTATGTCTCAATGTAATATCCCATGGGGATGCTATCTTCCTCGACAGCGGAACAACAACTCAGTTAATCGCGGACCAGCTCGCCGCAACACTCCCGATCCCACGGGTCATGCACCTGACGATCCTCACCAACTCGATCGGGATTGCCCTGGCAGTGGCCGACCTACCGACCACCGAGCATATCCTCCTCGGCGGAAGGGTTCGGCGCGTAGCCGGATCCCTGGTCGGCGTCCTTGCCATGGAGAATCTCGAGAGGTTCTCGGTCAATGTTGCGTTCATCGGTGCGAGTGGCCTCTCGGAGAATGGACTGACTGTGGCCGACGCCGACGAGGCCCAACTGAAGGCGGCAGTGATAGAGCGCGCGCTTAGAGTTGTTGTTCCACTGGACCACACGAAATTTGGCGCTACCCATTTTGCAAAGGTCTGCGACTTCGGGAGTATCGATGTTATTATCACAGATAAGGCTACAGATCCCATACGCGAGCTGTGCGCCGATCACAATGTGCTTCTGATATCTGGCGAGCCGGAAACATGATGGTCCGCGCAAAGGCAAAACCACCTCAATAAACAGTAAGTGTTCAGAACCGTCGAGGCTTGTCGCGTATGGGAATGTTGAAAAACGCGCGTGACCAGCGCGTTTGCAGGTCGAGGGTGCTCGCGATTTGTCCATGAAATTGCTGGACTGTGTATGTAGACGACGAGCCGGAAGGAGCACGCTGCTATGGAGAGCTGGCCAGGCTCGTCGCCTCCCAGGCCGAGGAGATCGAACGGCTCAAGTGCCGCGTCGCCGAGCTCGAGCGACGTCTCGGCAGAACTCGGGGAACTCGGGCTTGCCTTCGTCACGCGATCCGGTGGCCGAGCGGAGACGACAGGCCGAGGAGAAGAAGCGGCGCTCGCAGGCTGCTCGATCGCCGAAGCGGCGCCAGGGCAAACAACCCGGTTCGAAGGGGACGACGCTTGAGCTCTCGGAGAAATCCTGACGAGATAGTCGACCACCGCCCCGAGCGCTGCGGCGACTGCGGGTCGGCTCTAGAGGAGTCCGACGACCGCGGTTATCTGCGACGCCAGGTGGTCGAGCTGCCGGACGTGAAACCGACAGCGACCGAGCACCGTGCCCACTCCTACGGCTGTTCCTGCGGGAGCGACACGACGGCTGCATTTCCCGAGGCGGTGCGGTCTCAGGTCAGCTACGGTCCGCGGGCCCGAGCTGTCGTGGCCTACCTGCTGGGCCGCCAGCACATCCCGAACCGCCGGGTGGCCGAACCCATGGCCGATCTGTTCGGCCTCGAGATCTCGACCGGGGCATCGACTCGATCTACGCCGAGGCAGATAGGCGCCTGAAGGGCTTCATCATGGCCCTCGTCGCTTTGCTGAAGAGCCTCGCCGTGCTGCGCGTGGACGAGACGAGCGACCGGGTCGGGACGACGAACTGCTGGATGCACGTGGTGTCGAGCAGGCTCTACACCTTGATCAACGCCTCGACGACAAGAGGTGAGGCAGCAATCGACGAGGCCGGGGTGCTGAGAGGCTACACCGGCGTGCTCGTGCACGACCGCTTGGCCATATACTTCAAGCTCAAAAATGCCAGGCACGGACTGTGCGGAGCTCATCTGCTTCGCGACTTGGCCGACGTCGCCGTCGTCGCCACCCAGACCGCCTAGGCGGCCGGACTGGCCGCGCTCGTTGGTCGAGGTCAACGCCGCCTGCGACCAAGCACGCCGTCGGGGTTGGCACCAGCTCGGGCGGGAAGAGAGGCGCTTGTTCACGAAGCGCTACGACGACCTCGTCGCCGTGGGCCTTGCTTGCAGCAAAGGACCGGCTCATCGCAAGCGCAACCCGGTCGAACGGCGCTCGTTCAACCTCGCCACCGCCTTTGCAACCCACAGAGCGGTGCATCTTCAGGTTCATAACCAACCTGCAGGTCCCGCTCACGACCAAGCAGGCCGAGACAGCCTTGAGGCCCTCCAAACTTCATCGCAAGATCTCCGGGTGCTTCCGCAGCCAGGCCGGTGCCGAGCGCTTGGCCAGCCTCCGCAGCTACCTGTCGACCACCCGCAAGAACGGCATCCCGCCATCGACGCTCTCACCAGCTCTTCGCGGGCAACCGTGGATGCCGCCGTCACCGGGGTAGGTGAACACTTATAATAAACAAGGATGTCACAAGGGGAGGAACTGCGAGAGAGTACGGGAGGGTCCATTTGGAACGACCATTGCGAATCGGACTAATTGGATGCGGGCGAATAGCGCAGTCTGCTCATCTTCCGGCCCTGCAGAAGGCCAAGGGAGTTCGATTGGTTGCAGTCTGTGATGTACGACGACCGCTCGCCGAGGCTATCGCGGCGCGGTTCGGTGTGAGCTTCGTGACAGACGAGGCGGAGGCGTTACTTGCGCATCCGCTCGTGGAAGCTGTTCTCGTATCTGTGCCGGACCCGCTGCACAGTAGATTGATCCTCAACGCCCTTGATATGGGTAGACATGTGTTGGTGGAGAAACCGATGTGTGCGACACTCGACGAATGCCGCACTGTGGTGAAGGCGGTCGAGCGTACCGGACTGAAACTTCAGGTAGGTGCAATGAAGCGGCACGATCCGGGACTGCAGTATGCGTACTCCTCTATCCGGCAGCATCTCGGGCAGATTGAGTCCTTCTCAGCCTGGTACCGTGTATCATCATTTCGCTCCGAATTTGAAGCCACACTGATTCCGCCTGAAATCCAACTTGGCGAGACTCAGCATCTCCAGCGGACCTACAAGTCGGAGCTGCAGCGGTACTATCTGGTGACGCACGGCGTACACCTGTTTGATACCGTTCGGTACCTCCTGGGTGACGTTGAGGCTCTCATCGCGAGCCACCTAAGCACGGAGACAGGCACCCAAGTGTGGCACGGACTCATGCGGCTCCGAGAAGGGGGAATTGGTAACTTCGAACTGAGCGTTCCCGTTCACTCCGACTGGGCGGAAGGCTTCGAGGTCCAGGGAGAGCGGGGATGCGTATCAGGTCGCACTTTTTTCCCCTTTTTTCTGCGGCCCAGTGAGGTGCGTTTTTTTCAGGAGTCGTCGGCTACGTGGACGGTGCCGTTGCTTGCCGACAGTGATCCGTATGAACGGCAGCTCGAAGCGTTTGCAAGAGCGATCGCTAACGACGAGCCCGCGTCCCCGGATGCTTGGGATGGGCTTGCCGCCATGGAACTCATCGAGCGCGTCGCTACCTCCTCTAATAACGGGGAGTGGGATTTGGGACCCGAATGAGTGCGATGGGAACCTGCGAGGTGGGGATCTTCGCGCGCACCTTCGAGCGATCTTCTCTTTCGCAGGTGCTGGAAGCGATTCAGGACAGTGGATTTAGTTCCTTTCACTTCAACTTTCGCTGCGCGGGAATGGCCGCTCTGCCGGCTCATTTGACTGCCACACAGTGTCGTGGCATTCGAGAAGAGGTGGAACATCTGGGTCTCAGCATGCTTGGGGTTTCGGCGACATGTAATCTCATTCACCCTGACGAGTCACGTCGGGTGAAAGAGAATGTCGCGGCAAAGCGCGTGGTGCAGCTAGCCGGGGAGTTGGGGACGAGGATTGTTACGCTATGCACGGGAACCCGCGATGCAGAAGACATGTGGCGCTACCACCCGGACACCCAAAGCCCCGAAGCGTGGGGCGACTTGCTCAGGTCTCTTGCACCGTTGGTTGAATCGGCAGAGGCGTCGAACGTGATTCTGGGCATTGAGCCGGAATTGTCTAACGTGATCAATTCCGCAGAAAGGGCTCGACGACTTTTCGATGAAATGAAGTCTCCCAGCCTGGGCATAGTGTTCGATGGGGTCAACCTCGTCCGCGGTCACAAAGCGGCGGATCAACGCTCGCTTCTGACGCGGGCATTAGATTTACTGGCCATGGAAGTTGTTGTAATACACGCGAAAGAAATCGGGGATGCCGAATTGCGGCAACGAGGGTATGCTGCACTGGACTACCCACTCTATTTTGAGTTACTGGGCCAGAGCCGCTTAGCCGCTCCGATAGTTCTCCACAACCTCCGCGAGAGCGATGCGGCGGAGGCAGGCGCGTATGTGCGCGCTTGGGCGGACCGACTTGAGGACACTTCTTGACAGTTAGCCCTGCGTCTTTGACCTTCGAACATGATCAGCTGCGATTCGCCTATTACGCGTCAGGTACCGGACAGCCAGTAATCATGCTTCACGGGCTTGGGGGTGATCTCACCCAAATGCTTCCATATGCTGTCGGATTGCCGTGCCGGATCATAATGCTCGACCAAAGGGCACACGGATATACCTACCCGTTAGGCGACGTCGACCGACTTAGTTTCCGCGGCCTGAGCGACGATGTAAGTGCTCTGCTGCGCAGCGTTCGTGTAGACCGCGCTGTGCTCGTCGGTGTCTCGATGGGGGCGGGCGTGGCTCTGCGGTTCACCCTTGACTACCCGGACAATGTGAAGGGCCTTGTCCTTGTGCGTCCCGCCTGGCTTGACAGACCGATGACGTGGAACCTAGAGGTGTTTCCGCTCATCGCGAGGCTGCTAAGGCAGGATGGACCGCTCGATGGTCTGCGCGAATTCAAGACTTTGCCGGTCTACGCTCAGGTCGTGCGCCAGTCACGATACTCATCGGAGTCGCTGTGCGCCCAGTTCCTCAAGCCGTCCGCGGTGGAAAGAGCGGCACGTCTTGACTTGCTGCCCCGATGTGTCCCGTACGAATCGCCTCTTCAGCTCAGGGATGTTACGTGCCCTGTCCTTGTCCTCGGCAGTCGGGCCGACCCGATTCATCCGATAGAGTTCGCGGAATCGTGGGCTGATCACCTTAGGGGTGCAAGGTACCGAGAGGTGGTATCAAAGTCGCTCGATCCGAACGGCCACGACGAAGCGGTATGGATCCAGATATCGGAGTTCCTTTCGTCGCTGCAATAGATTAGGAGACCGTCCTGCACGCCGCCGGCAGTAGGACGAAGCAACAACGACTTCTGCCCCTGGTGTGAGGATCCGGCGCTCGTGTGGCGGGCGGCGGAGCGACTCGGAATCCCAGAGTCGGCTGCCGACATGGCTGAGTCGGAAGACTTGTTGGTTCTTGGCCCGCGGGTGGTGTTCCGTCATCCGCTGGTTCGTTCGGCTGTCTACCGGGCAGCCACCCCGAACGAGCGACGCGAGGCCGCACCGCGCATGGTTCGAGAGCCAGAACTTTCTTGTCGGATGAGTGGAGGTGAGCGAACTCGAATCGAACCGCCGACTTCCAGGTTGCGAACGTGATTCTGCCGTACTTGGGTGAACGAGGACGGAGGATCGGCGCAGGTGGAGAAGTTATCCGCATGGTGACGAACCAACGGGAACGGTGGCGGCCGCGGGATGGAGCGGATTTGCCGGTTCGAGCGGGTGGCGGCATCACCACACGGATGACATCCAGCCGGCGCCCCGCCAAGGTGCCCCTGTGTGGGGGAGCGCGGTCCAGCGAGCTAGGTGTCGAGGAAGTCCCATACGCTCCCGGGTACCCACCTGGGTGCCGACCGCTTGCCGTTGAGCATGCCCCACTCGAAGTCGTCGTATGGACCAAGATTCTCGACGACCCCGAACTTCTCCTCGACACGTTGCCGAGCCGGCCCGGCTATACGACCAAGATTCACCAGTTCGTCTTGGTCTCCGCTGTCTTCGCACTTCCATTCACGGGACATCGAGCGCCGGTACCAAATGCGGTCGAAGAGCTCCTGCTCGGCTTCCTGGATCTCGTCCAGTCTCCGGGGCTCGTCTTCGAAGTCAGAGTCCTCGACGAGCTCCTGAAACTCGTCACCGAAGCGACCGGCAAGAATCGCGTCGAGGCCCTCGACTCCGAGGCCGTAGCTGGAACCGTCCACTGCGAACAACTGAGCGAGGTCGGCGTGTGGCAGCCGCTTGTCGGCGCGGAGAGCCGAGAAGTCATTGGAGTTCACAGCTTCGACGGCCCGTTCGGCGGCTACAAAGCCAGCGGCACCGGCCGCGAGTACGGAGCAGTCGGGCCTAGGCGAATACCTCGAGCACATAACGGTCACCCGCAAGCACTGACCCTCACCTTGGAGAGGTGATGCCCGGTCAAAGTCTGTTGCCGAATCCTCCGCCTCCGCCAAACGGACCTTGTCCTCGTGCTCCGCAATCGTCGTCACCATCACTCGTCGTCTCAGGGCACCACGCTCCTGTTGGATTCGCGTCGCGCGGCGAATGCTTCTTAACGAGCCGATCCGAGAGTCTCAGTTGGTCAATCGTGCGCAGCATTCAGTAGTGACGAGCACCGCGCCACGCAGGCGCTAACCCCACTCCGGTCGGAGCGCCTTCGCCTTGGCGGTCGCGACAGCGATCACGGTGGTGAGGAGCGGGAGTAAGTACAGCGCGGTGCGCAACGACGTCATCGAGGCCAATTCACCGATCAGAGGTGGACCGAGCACGAAGCCAAACCATCCGCAGGCGGACACGATCGCGACAGCCCGGCTGGCGTTCACATCACGTATGTGTCCAGACGCGCTGAAGACACTCGGAATGACTAACCCCAGCCCCGCTCCAAGACAGCAGTAGCCGGCAAGGACTCCCACTGGACGATCAACTGCCAGACCGGTCGCGAACCCGATGATGGCCACGACGGCCAAAGTGGGAAGTACGGATCGAACCTGGAAGCGGGTCATGACCCTATTGCCGAGGAGCCGCACGATCATCATTGTGAGCAGATAGGCCACATACCCAAGGCCGGCGACCGCTGCGGTGACGTGAAGCGATCCTCGCAGATAGACGGCCGCCCAGTCGGCAACGGCGCCTTCGCACAGCATGTCGGCAAAGGCGATCATCCCGAGAACGATGATCGCCGCTTGGAAGGTGACCTTGTGTCCCTGCCGCCTCGTGTCTCGAGCGCTTGCAGCGACATCAGGCTGGTCCGGAATCATCCGGGTTGTGAACCATCCGACAACAAGGAGGCATGGCACCGCGAGAAGGAGCAGCTGTTCGCTCAGTGTCCAGCCGAGCCCGACGCCGAGCGCTCCAACCCCCGCACCAGCCAGCGAGCCCATGCTCCATGAGCCATGGAAGCCCGGCATGAGCTTTCGGCCCGAGTCTCCTTCTACTGCGATGGCCTGCGCGTTCATCGACACGTCGAGGGCGCCTTGGAACGCGCCCCACATCATGAAGGCAACGAAGAAGGTCGGAAACGAATCGCTCACCCCGACCAACGGTCCGATCAGGCAGTAGCCCACGAGCGCCGTTCGCACGACGCGTCGACTCCCAAACCGTGGCAGGAGTCTCGTCGCCGCCAGCAGGGCGAGCACCGAGCCGAACGGTGCGCCGAGCAAGGCGAGACCGAGGGAACTATCCCCCAGATGAAGATGCGCTTTGACGTCCGGGATGTGTGCCGTCCAGGATGCAAAGAGAAAGCCGTGCACGAAGAAGACCGCGACGACGGCCGCTCTCGTCCATCGGCCGGAAGGAACCGCGCTCGGCGATTCGTCTTCCGCGGGAGGGAGCTTCAGACTTGACGTACGTCCACCCCTGCCACGATCAGCTCGTCAACGATGCGTTCGGCCGCTGCCGCGTCCGTCACGACGACGTCGAGTTCCGCGAGATCGCAGACATGCCCGAACGCGACCTTGTCAAGCTTTGAAGAATCGGCGACCGCAATCACCCGTCGCGAAGTCTTCGCAGCAGCTCTCTTGACGGCCGCCTCGGAAAGAGAGTGCGTGGTCACCCCCGCATTGGTATCGATCTCTCCCGATTCGGGGTCGAGGTCGGACCAGCGCAGCACGCAACGCTCGCCTCGAAGCATCCCGGTCAGCGCCGCCAGCATCAAGAGTGGCGCCAAGCGCGGATCGCGGTCTTCGGCGACAACCACGATCTGCCGCACGGCTTCGACCGAAGGCGGCCGGACGACCCGCTGCGAGATGCGTGGCGGCTTGGTCATCTCAGCGGCGTTTCTCCGGAAGCACCGAAATAAGAAGAGCCAGTACTTTCGCACCGGCTCTGACCTGCACTTTCTTTGGTGGCGGGGGTAGGATTTGAACCTACGACCTTCGGGTTATGAGCCCGACGAGCTACCTGACTGCTCCACCCCGCGGCGCTGAGTGAAGACTTTATCAGCCCCTCGGCGCCCTTCGTCCTCGCCGATCCGGCCGGCGCGAACTTCGCCGCCCCTCGTCCTCGCCAATCCGGCCGGCGCGAACTTCGGCCGCCACCAGCCGATCCGGCCCGGCGCCAGCCCGGCCGGCGCGAACTTCGGCCGCCACGAGCCGATCCGGCCGGCCCCAGCCGCTGCCGGCACGAGCCAACACGTGGCGACCCAGCGTCAGCCTCGAGCCGCTCCCGTTGCCGCGAGCACGAGGTCTCCCGCCGCCACACCGCGCCGCGGCGTGATGATCTCGTCGATCAGCCCGTACTCGCGCGCCTCGCTCGCTGTCATGAAATAGTCCCGGTCGATGTCGTGCTCGACCTCCTCGACGCTGCGGCCGCAGTGGAAGGCGAGTATCTCGGCCATGCGCCTCGTGGTCGCGAGTACCTCGCGCAACTGGATCTCCATGTCGCGGGGCGCTCCCCGGGCGCCCGCACTCCCCTGGTGGATCATGATCTTTGCGTTCGGGAGCGCCAGGCGCTTGCCGGCTGCTCCGCCTGCGAGGATCATCGCCGCAGCCGACATGCCCATCCCGACACAGATGGTGGACACCTCGGGCCGGACGTGCTGTATCACGTCGTAGATCGACATGCCGGCGTACCCGAGACCCCCGGGGGAATTGATGTAGAGCGAGATGTCCTTGTCGGGGTCGTCCGCCTCGAGGTACAGGATCTGGGCGACGATCAGGTTCGCGATCTGGTCGTCGACCTCCTGGCCGAGAAACACGATCCTCTCGCGCAACAGCAACGAGTACAGGTCATAGGCGCGGTCACCACGACTCGTCTGGTCGAGCACCGTCGGGATGATCGACTGCCTCAACGATCTCTCTTCCGGCACCGCACTACCCCCTGGCTTGTCGTCTGCTATATCATTTTCAAGATATCACTAACGATATAGGGGTGAAGCACCGACGGTGAGTGAGAGACGACATGAGCCGGTATTTCCCGGTTTTGGGGAGATGGCTCGCAGAAGACGCGAGCTGGTCGACGACCTTGCGGCGCGGCGCCGGGCCGTCGGGCTGAGCCAGACGGAGGTCGCCGCTCTGATGGGGACCTCGCAATCCGCCGTCGCACGCCTCGAGGCCGGGCACAACGACGTCAGGATCTCGACACTTGAGCGGTACGCCGCCGCGCTCGACCAGCGCCTCGAGTGGCGCCTTGCGCTCACGACGGAAGAGAAGGCCGAATGACCATGGATCCCAACGGATTCTGGCTGGAGGAACGCCTCTTCGAGCGCCGAGTAGTGATGTGCCGGGGCTTCCTGGACGACGCCCTCGCCGGCAGGGTCGCGGCCGAGCTCATGACTCTCGATGCCCTCGGCGATGGCGCTATCGAGCTGCAGTTGGACAGCGAGGGCGCCTCGCTCGAGGCGGCCTGGACCCTCGTCGACGTGATCGACCTCCTCGGAGTGCCGGTCCACATCGTGTGCTTCGGCCGCGTCGAAGGCGCGGCCGTCGGGTTGCTGACCGCAGGGCAGCGGAAGACTGCGCTGCCGCACGCTCGGTTTCGATTGACCGATCCAGAGCTCGAGATCTCGGGGCGGGCAAGTGAGCTGAGCGCGCTGCTTGCCCACCACGCAGGGCGGCTCGAGAGGCTGCACGAGCGAGTTGCCGCCTCGACGGGCCGCTCAATGGCCGAGGTTGCGGCTGACTTCCGCAGCGGGCGGTCGCTCGACGCGCCCGAGGCGCTCGGCTACCGGCTCGTCGACGAAGTCGCTCGGAGCAAGGCTCCTGTCCGGCAGATCGGTACCCCGCGCCGCCTTGTAAACGGGAAGCGGCCCGAGGGTAACGGCCAACTCGGGTTCAGGCCGGGGACCGGGCCCAGGGATCTCTGAGCTCTGAGGGATCTGGCAGCTGAGCTCCGAGAGCTCAGGCGGGCAACCAGGTCTTGCCGTCCCACTTGAGGCGTTGCGTCCAAGCGGTGCCGTCCCAGTAGTGGCGCGCCATGGGATCGAGCGCGTCCGGGTACCAACCCGGCTGCTGACCCGGACCCGACAGGGAGGTCTGCCCCAGCACGGCCACGTCGACGGCCGGAGGGGCGACGCCAGGAGGGACCGACGGTGGGCCGGCCGTGACCGATGGCGGCGAGCCGGCCGGGAACGGCGGCTGCGCGCCGGCCACCTCCGGCGGCGCGCCGGCCGGGACCGATGGAGGATGGTCGGCGGGAGAGGAAGGCCGGCCCGAACTGCCCTGCGGGAAGTCCGGTGGGTACTGGCCCCCGAACGGAGGCGGCATGCCTCCTCCGCGGTACCACGATGGCCCGGAGAACATGCCCGACCCACCGGTTCGGCCGCCGCCTTGCCTTGACCTGTTGCGCCAGATCGCCGTGCCGACGAAAGAGAGGATCAGGAGGTAGTACAAGCCCCGGAACGCCAGATATCCGTTGCCTCGATGGCCGAACGCGGACCCGGCGCCGATCACGAGGGCGAGGAGACCGAGGCGCAGCACCCACGAGTTGCGGCCGCCCCGACCGAAGAGCATGAACATCGCTTCCAGGCTACCGGGACCGGCGCCTCGTTCCGCCGCGGCGTGCGTCCGGCTAGGCGGTGCCGGGCGGGCCAGCCGCCGTGATCCCCGGCACCAGCGTCGTGGTCGTCGTCGTGGTCGTGGCTTTGGCTCCCGCGGCGCCTGACGCTCCCGAAGGACCCGAGGCCGAGCCGCCCGTGCCGCTCCCAGTGCCCGTCCCCGATGGCAGGTTCGTCGTGACGGGGGTCTTCTGGGTCTTCTTCAGCTCCGCCTCCGCCTCGGTGAGCAGCTTGCCGACCATCTGCATGTCGTCGTAGTACGTCGCCAGGTCCGCGTTCCTCAGCGCCGCCAGCCCCTTGGCGTAATAGCTCTCCGCGCTCGCGAGGAGCCCCCGGACCGTCGCAGGGATCTCGCCCGTGCCGCCCCCGATGCCGCTCGTCGCTGCGCCGAAGACGTCCGCGAGGGCCGCACCGAGCGTGTCTTCCATCGAGACCTCGTTGCCGTAGACGACGATGTACTGGGTCAGCTGAGGGTAGGGGTTCTGCGACGAGCTGATATAGAGGGGCCGCACGTAGATCAGCGACTGCTCGATCGGGATGATGAGCGTCGTGCCGAGCGAGACCGTCGAGCCGTGCTGGCCGCGCAGGGTCACGTACTGGGAGATCGTCGAGTTCGACTGTATGCGCGAGTTGACGACGGCCGGCCCCTCGGTCGAGTTCTTCGTCGGTGTTACGTACGCGGAGAGCTGCCCGTAGTTCTGGTAGCCGCAGTTTGCGGTCATCAACGCGGCGAGCGTCTGGATCCGGTCGTTTTCCGACAACGGATCGAGCGGCTCGATGGCGGTGAACCCAGGCTGTGGATCGCCCGGAAGCTGCAGTACCTCGTACTCCGGCACAAAACGCAGCGTGTTCCCCGCCCCGTCGGTGGGCAACGCCTGCGAGGGTGATCCGGTGCCCGACGTGGGTGCGAGCTCCCAGGCGTTGTTGGCGATGTAGAAGGAGGACGGGTTCGTGAGGTGGTAGCGGCCGTACATGGTGGCCTGCAACATGAGCAGGTCCTGGGGGTAGCGAAGGTGCGCTTTCAGGACCGCGTCCATGTCGCTCAGCGGCTTGAACATCCCAGGGAAGGCGGCTTCCCAGGTGTTAAGTATCGGGTCGGTGCCGGTCGTGGCGTACAAGGTCAGGTCCCCCGTGTACGCGTTCACGACCACCTTCACCGAGTTGCGAACGTAGTTGAAGCTGCCCGTGAGGCCGCTCCCGCCCGGGAGCTGCGACGTGACGGCCTGCTGAGCGTAGGGGTAGTAGCTCGTGGTCGTGTAGGCATCGACTACCCAGTCGATCTGACCGTTGTCGATCACGGGGTACGGGTTGTTGTCGACCGCCAGGAACGGCGCCACCTTGGCTACGCGGGCCCGGACGTCTTGCAGGAACATCAGGCGGGCGTGCTTGGTGATCAGGTTCGAGATGAGGAGGTTCAGGTCGTGGAACCGGAGCGCGAACGCCGCTTTCACCCAGAACGAGCCGATCGGCACGCCGCCGGTGCCCGAGTAGTGGCTGGAGACGGCGTTGCCGTTGACGTTCGAATAGTCGACCTCGCTCTGGGCCGTGTCCGCGACCACGTAACCCGATTGCCCGAGCCCGAAATAGACCGACGCCTGTTTGATCTGAGGGGCGCCGCTGCTCGAGACGGGCGGCACGCCCGAGACGTCGAAGACCGGGTTCCCCGCCGTCTGCACATTCGCCGGGGAGAGGACCGCACCGTAGCCGTGGGTGTACTGGAGATGGATGTTGACCCAGGACTGCGTCGGCAGGTCTGCGGCGTTGACCTGCCTCACCCCGATTACGAACGGCGTCAGGGAGCCGTCCACGCGGTAACGGTCGAGAGAGAGACCGGCGATGGTGAAACCGGTGCCGTTTTGCTGCAGCTTCTGGTAGGTCTGGGACGTGATCGACGGCTCCCAGAGCGGAAGGTTGCTCAGCGTCGAGGCGTCCCCCGCAACGACCCCGCCCGTCAGGTTCGTTGAGCCGGAGAAAGGTTTGTCGACGACGTTGGCGAGCCCCATCGCCTTTCGCGTCGCTTGGATGTTCCGGTTGATGTAGGGAAGCTCGAGCCGGCTCTGGGCGGGCGTGACCCTCAGCGCCTGCACCGCGGCGGGGACGATCACGCCGGCGGCCAGCGCGACGAGCACCCACAGCCCGGTTCCGATCGCCGGGAGCGCAAGGCTTCGTTGGTAGACGTTGAAAACCATCAGCACGAACACGGCCAGCGCCACGACCGCGAGCAGCTCGATCGCGGGCAGGCGCACGTGCACGTCCGTGTAGCCGGCGCCGTCGACGACCCCGTCTTTTGCCAGCACGAGGTTGTATCGGTCGACGTAGTAGTACCCCGCCGCTCGCACGAGGGCCATGGCGGCGATGATCACCGACAGATGCGCCGTGACGCGCGGGTCGACGCGGGGGAGGGGCCCTGGAACCTGAGCCCGCCGTTGAGGTAGTGGCCGATGCTCGTGATGATGAGGACCAGCAGGAGCGCAACGAGGGTCCAGTCGACGAGGAACGACAGGAATGGCAGCTTGAACACGTAGAAACTGTCCGCCCTGTGGAACTGTGGGTCGGTCACATGGAACGACTTGCCGTTGCGGAACAACAGCCAGTGCTGCCACTGACTGCTCGTCGACGCCCCGACGATCAGCGCGACGATCAGGGACACGACCGTGCGCAGGGCGAAGGTGTGACGGCCGACGATCTGCTGGTACCGGCGGACTAACTCGAGCTCCGGCGATACGAGCAGTGCCCGCGGGGCGATGCGGTCGACCACCCACAAGCTGACCCAGCACGCGACGAAGAACGTGCCGATGAACGTCCCCGCGAGCCCGAGCTCGGTCTCGGTCATGGCGCGCCACACCATCGTGAAATGGACCGAGCGGTACCAGAGGTAGTTCGTGTAGAAGTTCGCCAGTCCCTGAACCACGATCAGCAGCACGATGAGGAGGACGACTGCTCCCAAGACCCAGAGCTGGTACCGCCGGACCGGGCGCGGCCGGTTCGGCAGATCAGTCGGGACTCGCACGGTGATGGAGCCTACGACCGCACGGGCACGAGCAGGCAGCGGCAGCCGGGGTGCGCCGGCGGGTGCACATGACCCGTCGGGAACTCAGCTCCGAGCGGCTGCGGCCCGGCGAGGGAGTTGTCGTCGCAGTCGGGGCACGAACCGCCTGCATCGTCGTCCTCGACCACCCAGCGCACCAGTGGCGCGTCGCCCGGTCCGAGCGAGCTCAGCACCGCGAGCTCGCCCATCGCGAAGGCCCGGGTGGTGAAGTCGCCCGCAAGCCCCTCGACACGGGTGCCCTTCCACTCGCGATAGGCGACCCCGGCCGCGTCCGCTGCGCCCTCCGAGCTTCCGTCCAGCTCCGAGAGGGCCAGTTCGATCCTCGGGCGCAAATAGGACGAGAGGTCGTCCGCAAGCGTCGCGGCGATCAGGGCGCCGGCCTCAAAGGCCGCCATCCCGCTCGGTGTGGCGGCCGTCACCGAGGGCCCTTCCACGGTGTCACCGGCCACGAGGAAGTCGGCACCGGCAGAAAACGCCGCCGCAAGCTGGTCGGTCGCCGCGGCCAGGAAACGTTCGCGCTGGAGGTTCGACGGTGCCAGCTCGTCCAGCACCAGCGGTCCGGAGGCTTGGCGCAACGCGTTAAGGAGGTCGTTCTGGTCGTCCTGCAGCGCCCGCTTCAGCGCCCGGCCGAGCTTGGCGGTCACAGGACCGAGAAGATGGTCTCGCCGGGCCAGCGCTTCGACGTCCGGCTCGGTTATCGCGTCGGCACGTTTCGCCCCATCGGCACCCGCGGCGACCTCGGCTACCGCGGCGATCTCTGCCATCTCGGCGATCTCGGCGATCTCTGCCATCTCCACGATCTCGGCGATCTCCGCGATCTCTGCCGTCTCGGCGTTCTCTGTCGCCGCCAAGGCATCGGTCGCTGCCTCCTCGGCTTTCGGGGCATCTGACCGTTCGTCGAGGACATCGCCTCCTTGCGCCGTCACAGCGTCGAAGTCGTAGATGCCCTCGCCCGCGACGGTCGATGCAGCCGCCGACGCCGCCGGTGCGGCCTTCGTCGTCTCGCTCGAAGCCGGGCCCTCGAGGGCCGCAAGCGCCGCGGCCGCGGCCGCCTCCTCGGCGGCGCGACTCGCACGGATGCGGGCGAAGAGCTCGTCGACGCTCCGGCGGCTCGCGCTCGATGGCTGACCCGGGCCGCCCTCGCCTGGGATCTCGCCGTCGGCCGGTGCGCCCTCGCCGCCTGGTCCCTCAGCCTCCGACGCCTCGGCCGCGGCGTCCGACGAGTCGGCCGTAGCAATAGACGTGACGTCGCGCGTTCCCACCTCGCCGTCTCCCATGGCGCCGGCGGCCGCCAGCTCCGCCTCGAGCTCGGTCAGGTCCTCCTGTCCGGGCTCCTCGGCGACGCGGTGGCCCGCTTGCTCCGCCGCGATGCGCGCCTGGTCCTCGGCCGACGCGAGACGCTCGCGCACCTGCTCGACCGATGCCCCGACGGCGTCCACCACCCGGAGCAAGGAGTCCTTCCCGGTGCGGAGCTCCTCGAGCTGGATGTGCAGCGCGCGCCTGCGCGACGCGAGGTCCGCCAGGGTCCGGTTCCGCAGCTCGCGCGCTTCGGCCACCATGCGGCGGCATTCCTCCTTCGTCGCGTCCAGGAGCTCGACGGCGTCCGCGTGGGCTACGTCGGTCAGCGATTCGGCCTCGGCCCGAGCGCGACCGGTGTGCTCGGCCGCCTCCGCTTCGGCCGCGGAGCGGATCTCGAGGGCCTCGGCGTCCGACGCCTGCTTCTGGCCCGACAAGATCCGGTCGGCCTCGCCGATCAGCTCGGCCGCACGTTCCTCTGCTTGCGTGACGACTTTCTTGGCTGCGTCGTGCGCGGCCCAGAGGATCTTGGCCGTCTCGATGCCAATTGCCCGGGTGAGAGTCGCCTCGTCGAGCTCGGGTTCCTCGGCCCGGCGTTCGGCCTCGACGACACGCAGCCGCAGCATCGCCTCGCGTTCCAGCGCTTCGCGGACCTCCGCGGCTACCTTGCCGAGGAAGACGCGCACTGCCTCGCCGTCGACGCCCCGGCGCGCGGCGGGGAACGACTTGCGCGCGATCTCGTCCGGGCTGAGCGACGAGCTCGAAGGGATTGAGACGACCTGGGGATCCTGCGACATTGGCAACAGCCTACGCGGCGGCTCTCAACCGGCGGCGGTTCGAGTGATGCGGCCCCCGAGCGACTCGAGAATGTGGAGAGCCTGAAGGATGGTGCTCACCGCGTACACCTTAAGGTGCGGCCCGGCGTGGGACTTCGCGATCGCGTACTCCTGTGGGGGCACGAGGAAAACGGTCGCCCCGGCCCCTCGGACCGCAATCGTCTTCTGGGCGACGCCGCCCACGTCGCCGACGCTCCCGTCGATCGACATCGTCCCGGTCGCGGCGACCTTGAGGCCACCCGTGAGGTCGGACGGGTCGAGCTCCTGCATGAGGCCGAGCGTGAAGGCCAGGCCGGCAGATGGCCCGACAATCCCCTCGGAAGAGAGGTCGACCTTCACAGGCAGCGGGCCGACCTTGAAGGCCGTCCCGTCGACGGCGGCGCCGCCGCTGCCTTGGGGGTAGATGCCAAGGCAGGCGACAGGATGAGGCTTGCCACCGGGGATGGTCGTGAGCTCCGCGATCTTGTACCGGGTTCCCTCCCCCACCGCGAAGCAGGCGACGCTGGCCTGGGCGCCCCTGCCCTGGATCCGGAAGACGCCAAGCTGCACCCTTACGGTGTGCGGCTTGCCGGCCGGGTAGGCGCTGACCACCATGTGGACGGTCGCGCCCGGCGCCAGTGCCTCGAGCCTCCTGGACAGGTCGAAGTAGGTCGGCTCGCTCACCCCGTCGAGCTTGCCGATGACGTCGCCCACCTTCAATGAGGCCGCCGCCGGCGACCCGGGAAGGATGCCGTAGACGAGGGCTCCGAGCGCCTTGACCGGGACCTTGTAACCGAGTTGCGTGAGGGCTACGACCGTCGCCGCCTGCTGGGCGGTCGACATGTCGATCTCGCCCTCCGTCGCGTACTGGGCCGTGGTCTCGGACCCGAGGATCGACGAGCTCGAGTCGATGGCGGCGTTCGGGTCCAGCCAGAAGAAGGGGTACTCGACGGCCCGAAGCGGCGTGACCTCCACGTACACGAGCAGCACCGAGCCGCGATGGCTGTGCCGGTGCGCTGTCGGGACCGTGATGAGGCTTCTCACCTCGGGAGCCGAGCCAGGTGTGATCGCGTAGTAGGGCAACTGGATGAAGTAGGCGATGACGGCCGCGACGAGGATCACCGCCAGGATCGACCCCAATGTGTGGCGCTTTCGCCAACGAAACTGTGCCCCCTCGCGGCTGCCCCCCTCGCCACTCCCTGCCCCGCCACCGGAGGCCCCGATCGGCGAGCCGGGCGCCTCGGAAGGAGGCTCACCCTCTAGGCTCGGTCCATCGAGTGCCGATTCCACGGAGCCGTAGCCTGCCATGGCGCCGCACGCAGCGGGCGCCGCCCGTGAGCGACGGGCGCGACCGGGGCGGCATCGCCGCCGCCCGCCGCCTGGGGGACGCCGCCGTTACCGCGCATCTGGGGGACGAGCCGGATCCCATCGCCGCCGCCCGCCGCCGGGGGGACGCCGCCGTTGCCGGACATCTCGGCGACGAGCCGGCCGCCCGGTCGCTGCTTTGCGATCAAGACCCCGAGGTGCGCGCGACCGCTCTCGGGGCGCTCGTGCGAATGGGAGGCGCGACGCCGGCAGACGCCACCGCCGCCCTCGCGGACCCCGATCCCCTCGTACGAAGGCGCGCCTGCGAGCTGGGTGCAGCCCTGCCCGGCGCCGACCACAAGGGCTTGCTGGCGGACCACGACGACCTGGTTGTCGAGGCGGCTTGTTTCGCGGTCGGGGAGGTCCGGGACCTGCGGGCGGTTCCGGCGCTCGTGCAGATCGCGTCGTCGCACACCGACGCGCTGTGCCGCGAGTCGGCCGTGGCCGCCCTAGGCGCAATCGGAGACCTGGAAGGCCTCCCGGCGATCCTCGCCGCGTTGGACGACAAGGCGCAGATTCGGCGTCGGGCGGTGATCGCACTCGCCGCCATCGACAGCCCCGAGTCCGAAGCCGCGCTGACGCGGTGCCTGAAGGACCGGGACTGGCAGGTTCGTCAGGCGGCCGAGGACCTGCTCGGCGTCACCGCCGCCGGCGACGACTGACGGACTCGGCGGTGTGGCCCATCGTGGCCATGCACTCGACGGCCCCGGTGACGGCGCAACGCTCCGGGTCCTCGACGAGGTGGACGGGGATCCCCGTCGACGAGGCGAGGCGCTGCGCGAACCCGGCGAGCAGGGCGCCCCCGCCGGCGAGGTAAAGGCCCCGGTTCAGAAGATCGTTCGCGAGGTCGGGCGGCGACGAAGTGATGCAGAAGACCGCTGCGGCCAGGATCCGCTCCACGCGCGGCGCGATCGCGTCGGCGACGTCAGTCCGGGCGATGACGACCGAGCGCGCGATCCCGGTTCCGAGGTCGCGGCCTCGGACCTCCACCTTGTCGTCCTCCTCCACCCACGCGCTGCCGATGGCGCACTTGATCTTCTCGGCCGTCGCCGGGTCGATGACGAGCTCGAAGTCGCGGGCGCACAGACGCCTGATGGCCTCGTCGAAGTCCCCGCCTCCGACCGCGACCGACGCGTGGGTGACGAGACCGCCGAGCGCGAGCACCCCGATCTCGGTCGTGCCGGCGCCGACGTCGACGACCATCGACGCGACCGGCTCCTCGATCCTCAGACCGGAACCGAGCGCCACCGCGACCTGCTGCTCGACAAAGCGAACCCTCGCCGCTCCCGCCTTCTTGAACGCGCGGTCGAGCGCTCGCCGCTGCACGCCGGTCGCCGTGCCCGACGCGCAGCACAGCACCGTCGGGTGACCCAGCGACGAGACCCTACTGAGGCGCAGCAGCTCCTTCGCCACGGCCGAGGTGAGGTCGAGGTCGAACAGCTGGCCGTGGCGGACAGGGCGGACGATCGCCACCTCGCCCGCGCAGCGGCCGCGCAGGCCCAGGGCCTCGGTGCCGAAGGCCACGAGACGGTTCCGCCCGAGGTCGACCGCGGCGATCGTGGGCTCGTCGACCACGACACCGTGGCCGGGCACCGCGACGAGGGTACGCGCAGTCCCGAGATCGACTGCGAGGTCGGAGGTCAACGTTGGCTGACCTCAGGCGTCGGCTGCACGGGTCGGGCCGCCGGGCTCCAGTCGGTCCCGCCTTCCCACGTCTCGCGTTTCCAGATGGGAGTCGTCGACTTCAACGTGTCGATCAGGTACCGGCAGGCTTCGAATGCCTCCGCCCGGTGCGGCGTCGAGACGGCGACGACCACCGAGGCCTCGCCGAGCTGGAGGTGCCCGACCCGGTGCCAGACGACGACTCGCCCTAGGTCTGGCCAACGCTCACGTGCAGCGGCCGCGATCGTCTCGAAACGGGGCAGTACCTGCAAGGTGTACGCCTCGTACTCGATGGCCTTGACACCCGTGCGCCCCTCGGCGTTGTCACGGACGGTCCCCACAAAACACGCCACCGCGCCGCACGAGGGCCGCTCCACCCAGGCGAGCGCGCGCTCGGCGGGAAGCGGATCGGGAGTCAACTCGAGCCAGTTGTCACCCTGCACCGACGCGAGCACACCGATCATCGTACGCGAACCCTCCGGGCTGGAAGGCTCGCGACCAATGGGCCCGACCCCCCAAGCGGCCCCTCGATGGGTATCCTCGGGATCCGTGGTCGAGCCAGGGGACGACTTCGACGACGTCCATGAGGAGGACGGGCGCGCGCCCCTCTTGCCGCCCGACGACCGGCTCTGGCGACACCCCTCCGAGCTAGGTCTGCACGGTCACCCGGTCAGCCCGGACGCTCTTTCGGCGCGTCGCAGCTGGATGGCGGCGACCCCCTCCCGAGCCGGTGCCTGGTCGGCCGGCATAGTCGGCGCGGTGCTAGCCACCGGCGTCGTGCTGGTCGGCGGTCATCTTGCCCACCTGCTCTCCCCGTCCTCTGCAAGGACCTCGGCGGCTCGGTTCGTCAAGAGCACGGGGGCGCAGCTGAACGCGGTGACGACCTCGACGGTCCTCGTGCCCGTTTCCACGACGACCACAATGGCCGCACAGGCGGGTCTGCGGAAGCTCGCGACGCACGTCGCGACGTCGATGCCGCTCGTGCGCGACGGCAAGGCGAGCGGGGTCGGAGTCGTGGTCAGCTCGAGGGGCTATGTACTGGTGCCCACCTCGCTCGTCACCGACTCGGACGACATCTCGGTCGTGATCGGCGGCCAGCCCCGGGTCGCGACGCTGGTCGGATCCGACGCCGGCACGGGGCTCGCGGTCGTCCGCGTGCACGATGACACCCTCACAGCGGCACGTTTTGTTCGGGATGTGGCGGTCGAATACGGCTCGTTCGTCGCGCTCGTCTGGGTCGGCGAGGACGGAGCGCAAACCTGCTGGGGCACCGTGAGCGAGATAGACGTCCAGCTGCGGGCCTCGGACGCCAGCCCGGCGCTCCTCGAGTCGCTTCGCGCGCTTCAGCCGGTCCCCGGGGCGGCAACCGGCGGCGTGATCATCGACGGTGCCGGGCGCCTGATCGGCATGTTGACGAGCGTCGCCGGCACGTCGGTGGTGGCGACGCCCGGGTGGCTGGCCGACGTCGTCTCACGGGACCTCATCGCGAAGGGCCGGGTCGTCCACGGATGGCTCGGGATCAAGGGTGAGACAGTCTCGCTTTCGCACACCGGGACGGGCACGGCTGTTCAGGTTCTTTCGGTGGCGCGGGGCGGTGCGGCCGAAAAGGCCGGGGTGAAGCCGGGCGACCTGATCGAGGCCGTGAACGGCGAGCCGACCAAGACGATGGCGGACATGGTGGCGGCTTTGTACTCGCTGCCGCCGAACCGGGCCATCTCCCTCGACGTCGTCCGGCGCGGCCATGCGTGGGCCGCCCGCGCCCGGCTCATGCCTGCCGCCTGACCGCCCGACGTCGCACGCTCCACGAGTCGCCGTCCCCGTCCGCGGCGCCCCGGGCCGTAGCAGCGCCTGGCCGGCCCCGTCCGCGGCGCCCCGGCCGTAGCATCTGGTACGTGACCGATCCTCTCGCGTCGGGTGGGGGCGACTTCCTCCGCAACATGCTCGGCGATCTCCTGCGGCTGATCCGTACCGAGGGACCGCTGCAATGGGAGCTCGCCTTCCAACTGGCTACGAGCGTGGCCGCAGGAGACGAGCCGGACCCCAACCCCGATCCGATCGCTCGCATCCGGCTCGAGGAGTTGAGCGCGATCGCCGAGTTGCACGTGGCCGACGTCACCGGCATGGTGCTCGGGTCTGGCGGTTCCAGCCTCAGGCTGGTCCCGTCGACGCGGGTCGAATGGGCTCGGCGGAGTCTAGAGGCATGGCGTCCGTTGCTGGACCGGCTTGCCGCGGCGCTGACGAGTGCGACCGATCCCGCCGGCTCGAACACGCCGGGGCTCGTCGGCTTCGAGCCCCCGCCGGCCGGCCGAGGCGAAGGGCACGGCGCTGGAGGGCCCGGCGGCGGGGAAGCCGCCGGCGGTGCAGGCAGCGAACCGGGCGGGGGATCCACTCCGGCGTCGGCCGGCAGGCCGGGCGACGAGGGGGCGATGCCGGTCGACCCCTTCCTCGGAGAGACGACCATGTTCCAGGATTCGGGGTCCACGGCGGACACCGACTCGGAAGATCTCGACCTCGCCGGGATGATCGGACGATGGACCTCCGCGATGGCTCCGGCGATGGCGGCGATGCAGGTCGGCTCCGTCGTCGGCCACCTTGCGCGACGCGCTCTCGGCCAGTACGACCTGCCGTTGCCGCGCACGCCCTCGAGCGAGATTCTCGTCGTCGTGGCCAACCTGGATCGCGTGGCCGAGGAATGGAGCCTCCCGACCGACGACCTTCGCCTCTGGCTCTGTGCGCACGAGATGTCGTATCACGCCGTGCTCGCCCGGCCGCACGTCTCCAAGCGCCTCGCGGAGCTGGTGGTCACCCACGCGCAGCTCGTCCGTCCGGATCCCCGCGACCTCGAGGGGCTGCTTCAGGGCATCGATCCCGGGACGATCCCGGGTCTCTCCCAGATCATCGGCGACCCTTCACTCCTGGGCGAAGCCGACCATGGCCCATCGCCCGAGCTGGAGAGGGTCCGTGCTCAGCTCGCCGCGCTGACCGCTGCGATCGCCGGCTACGCGGAGTACGTCACTTCAGTCGTGGCCTCCCGCCTGATCGGCTCTCATGCGCCGATCGGTGAGGCGATGCGCCGGCGCCGCGTTGGGCGTGGCGAGGGCGAGCGCGTGGCCGAGTCGCTCTTCGGCTTGCACCTGGATCAGGAGGACGTCGATCGCGGCGCTGCCTTCGTTCAGGGCGTGCTCGAGCGGTCGGGCGAGCTCGACCTGGCCCGTTTGTGGGTCGACGAGGCGAATCTTCCGACCCCGGCGGAAGTCGACGCTCCGGGGCTGTGGCTCGCCCGCATCAACCTCGAGACGGGCGGCGGGTAGGCAGAGCGAAGCACCTTGGCGGTCGGTCAGCCGGGCTGTTTCTGCCTGATCCAGACCCAGGCGTGCGCGGGCTCGACGGCCCGGTTGACAACGTCGAGCAGCTCGCTCCGCACCGTCTCGAGGTCGACCGCATCACGCAATCGTGCGCGGAAGGAAGCGACGGTCGCCTCTGCGTCGTAGTGGACGCGGTTGAAGCGACGATCGACGATCCGCTGGACCCGACGCCGAAGTGGGCTGAACACGGCGGCGGCGGCGAAGGTGGATGCTGCGACCGCCACGGGTGACGCGACACCGAGCGCTTTGTTCGTCAGGGTGACGATGCCGACGTACACCCCGATGACGAGACCGGTAACGAGGGCGTACGCGAGCGTGCGGCTGATGAGGCGGTCGATGTCGTAGAGCCGGAACTTGAGGATGCCGATCCCGATAGCGATCGGTAGCGCCACAAACCCGACGCCGGCGACCTGACTGAAGTGACCCCAGAACCCTTTGCTGTTCGAAAGCCTGACCGAGAGCGCTGCCGAGATTGCGAAGATCGTGGCCCCACTCAAGAACCACTTCTGCTGCAGCCGGAGCTCGCCGGTCGATTTGAGGTAGTTCGGCACCTGGCGCACCAGCCACGCAAGCCAGCTCGCCCCGACGACGACGAAGAAGACCGCTTCGACGTATACCCACCAGACGTAGCCGCCGGTCGGGTAGTCGATGACCCTGAGATCGCCACCGCTCGTGACGTGGATGTTGTGGCCGATGATGGCACTGAGCACGATCGCGAACGCTCCGAGCTGGAACAGGGCTCCCGCCGCGAGAACGGCCCAGAGAACCCATCTCCATCGCCGAGACGGCAGCTGCCCGTCGGGGAACAGAAGGACGGTCAGTCCGATCAGAACCACCGCCGGTGCCCACGTCGGTTGCAGGAAGACGGCGACCGGCCCGAGCGGCATGGTCCCGTGATGCATGCGGTAGTCGAGAACCGAGTAGGACGAGGCGTCACCGCTCAGGACCAAGAAACCTGCTGCGCCGAGAAGGACCCATCCCATCGGGTTGCCGGGCTGGCGAACCGCCACGACGAGACCGACAACGGCGAACGACAAGCCCAGCGCATAGCTGCTCGAGCTCGAGAGAGCCAGTTGGTGAGTCGCGGCCCCTAGTAGCACCGCGACGATCGCGAGGACGAGCTGCAACGCGAACAACGCGACGGCCGTCGTCGGAGACGCCAGACGAGACCGCCTTGTCCGGGGGTTTGCCGTTTCGGCCGTCTTGCCCACTGCCAATTGCCCCTCGCCCACAACCGGCAACTCTATGTCCAGTTCTGGTGCCGACTGGGCTCGATCAGATGAGGTCACGGGGGACGGAACGTCGCCAAGTCTTTGCGAAGATCCTGCAGTCGCCCTCGTATCCTTCGACGAGGTTCGTCAGCTGGAACTCCTCGGCGGTCGACGACATCGTGCTCACGGTGTGCACCCGGGTGCGCCAGGCATCGCGGAATATCGAGATCTCGCGCTCGTAGCTGTTGAACGCCGACAGCGGCTGGCCCTCGAAGATGCGGTGGAGGCTGCGAGCCACCGAGCGGTACTCGAGGCCGGAACCGAGGAGCTTGAGCGTGGCGGTCCCGCTGCCCTCGATGTCGACCCTGTCGGTCGCAACGTCACGACGGATCTCCCGGGCGCCGTCCTCGTACCCGCTCGCCTCGTGCGGAGGCGCCGGCGCCTCCTCGGGCTCGAGGAAATGCGGGGGCTGTTCGAGCGTCCCGGGGCCCCCGACCCACACGGGAAGCTCGAGGGACGACGGCCCACCGGCATAGACGCTGAGAACGACTGACTCAGGCGACGGCCAGGCCCACGGCCAGTACGTCGGTGAGACGGCGAGGCGGAGACGGTGGCCGGCCGGGACCGAGTATCCGATCGAGTTGAGCTTCACCGCGACGAGATAGCGCTGCCCGGGCTTGAGCTCCTCCGGATCCTCGTGGCCGTCTCGATGCGTGAGGTTCAAGAGGCCCCTTGTGATGAGGGTCGAAGCGCCGTCGGGCCAGACGTCGCACAGCCTGACGACGATGAGGGCGAGCGGGCGGTCAGAGGACACCTCGAGACGCGCAAGCGGGAACCCGAGGATCTCGACCCGTTCGTCCAGTGCCTCGGTGTCAAAACAGAGCGACGAGCCGTCCTCGGGGCGCTGGTCCGAGGGGCTGTCGACGGGCCCGCCGAGGCCGCCCCAGGTACCTGGGTCAGAGGCGACGGCGGCGGCGCCGCGGATCGTGAGCTCACGCTCGCCTCCGGCCCCGTCGCCGAGAGTGCCCGCCCCGCCGATACGGTAAGTGCGGTACTCGACATCTTTTGCGGGCCAGCCCTCTGTCGCCAGCCATCGTCCGGGCCAGTACGAGAGACCCGGCTCGGCCCGGACGGCGTCCGGCATGTAGACCCGCAGCTTCGGCTCGTCCATGATGCCGTTCTCGGTTCCCTTCAGGTGGCAGTCGTAGAACCGAACACATTCCTGGAGAAAGCCGATCGCCGGGCCCGGTACTCCCTGCTCGGGATAGGTGTGGTTCCACGGGCCGATGAGCCCCTTGCACGGCCCCGGGTACCCCTCGAGGAACCGCAGGATCGCGTTCCGGTAGGCGTCCGACCAGCCGCCCACCATGTAGACCGGGCAAGTGATCGCCGCGTAGTCCTCACGGACCGAGCCTTGCTTCCAGAACTCGTCGCGGCGCTGGTGGGAGACCCACTCCTCGACGAACGGCGGTGTGCGCTCCATACGATCGAGCCAGGTCTCCCGCCACGAGTCGCCGACCACCGCCGGGTCAGGCGGGCGGGCGTTGTAGGCGAGCATCACCGAGGCCCAAGAGAGCATGTTCGACGCCAGCAGGCAGCCGCCCATGTAGTGGACGTCGTCGAGGTAGCGATCGTCGGTCGAGCAGATGCTCACGACCGCGCCGAGCTCAGGCGGCGAGTGGGCGGCGATCTGCAGCCCGTTGAAGCCACCCCATGAGATGCCGATCATCCCCACCTTGCCTGAGCAGTATTCCTGGGCCGCAAGCCACCTGATGACCTCGACGCCATCGGCCTGCTCGAGTGGCAGGTACTCGTCGGAGAGGACGCCGTCGGAATCGCCCGACCCCCGGATGTCGATCCGGGCCGAGACGTAGCCATGGCCGGCGAAATACGCGTGCATCGACTGGTCGTGCACCGCGGTGTAGTCGTTCTTACGGTACGGGATGTACTCGAGGATCGCTGGAGCCGGGTGGTCTGCCGCATCCTCTGGAATCCAGAGCTTTGCCGCCAGACGGCAGCCGTCCGACATCGTGATCCACGTGTGCTCGACGATGCGGACCTTGTGCGAGAAGTGACCGCTCATTCTCCCGGGACCTCAACGACCTTCTCCACACGGCCGGTTACAAGGGATCTCTCGCACGCGAGAGCCACCTCGAGGGTTCCCGCGCCCTCCTCGGGCCCCGAGAACACGAGGCTTGGATCCGCTACCCGGACGGCCTCGAGAAACCTGGCGATATTGGCCTCAGACGGGTCTCTCGCAACCGTGCGCGTGACCTCGCGGCCGTCTTCCAGGAAAGTGAGGGCAAAGTGCGGGTCCAAAGCGAGGTAGAAGGTCGAACTGTCGGTGACGACGTCCAGTGCCCAGCTGGGCAGGACACCTTCCGTCGTCCAGGCGACCTGGATGGCCCCGATGGCTCCCGACGCGAAGCGCAGAGTCAGGGAGAGCACCGAGGGCACCCCGTCACCCGAGGCCTCGGCCGTCGGCACGTAGCCCGCCGCTGCTTCGGCAGACTCGACCTCCCCGCCTATTGCGCGCTGAAGATCGATGACATGACTTGCGAGCTCGAGGAGGATGCCTCCGCCTTGTGACCAATTCACGAACCAGTCGCGCTTCCTCGATGGTCCGATGCTTCGTCCGGACAGCAATCCCAGTCGCTGATGCGCGAGCGACGCGTTGATGTAATCGAGGAGATCGATAGCGCGCCACTGGTAACCCATGGCGCAGACGCAGCCGCTCGCCCGGGCAGCTGACACGAGAGCCCCGGCATCTTCGTGCCCTCTCGCGATCGGCTTTTCCACGAATACGTGGATTCCGTTCTCCAGGGCTGCCTTGGCGGGACCAAGGTGCATCATCGGAGGCGTGCAGACAAAGACGGCGTCGAGTCGCTCACGCTCCAGCAGGACCTCCCAGTCGACATAACCCTTTGCGCCCCCGAGCGTGGGATTCGAGTTCCATCTACTGGGATCCACGTCCGCCACAGCGGAGACTTCCACTCCAGGCAGTCGGGCAAGAGTCTGGGCATGGCTGGCACCTATCTGACCGAGACCCACCACGCCGACCTTGAGGAGCTCTACGCCGGAAGTCAAAGCATTCCTTATGTTCAGAGAAGAGCAGCCTCTTCTTCGGGTACGCCGAAGTCCCACTCGAGAATGAGGTTCTCCCGCTCGGCATCGCGAACGATGCGCTCACGATTCCGCCGGAACTGCGGATCGTGTGGAGGAAGCAAGACGAGACGGGCGAGGGCTCGCTGGCGGAACTCCTCGATGACAGCACGGTCACCGAACTCCGACTCAACCTCCCAGTGAGGCGCGACGGGCCCGAGGTAGACCATCCGTACGTGGCCGCGGGGCGGCTCGCTCGGCTGTTGATCCTCGGGATTGATCAAGCTCATTGTCTCTCCTTGGAAGCAGAACCCGGCGAAGTGTACCGGGCCTCGCTCCTCCGCAAATTGAGCGCATGTGCCGGCGGCCGGTCACTGGCACGGGCCGGTCAGTGGAATGGGCCGGTCAGTGCAAACCCGCCCTTTGCAGGATCCGGGTGGTGATGGTCCGGATCTCGTCGACCGCGATCGCAAAACCGACGTTCTGTGCCGGTGCGTTTCCCTGCGAGCTCGTCGCGACCGCGGTGTTCATCGCCACTACCTGTCCCGAGGAATTCACGAGCGGGCCACCGGAATTGCCGGGGTTGATGGGGGCGTCGGTCTGAATGAGGCCGGTCAGGTTCTCCGTGCCGCCGCTGTCGGTCGTGGCCGTGAGGGACCTGTCTTCTGCTGAGACGATGCCTTCGGTCACCGTCGGCCCGCCGGCGAGGGCGAGCGCGTTCCCGATGGCCAATACGCCGTCGCCCTGCTGGGCCCTGTTGGAGTCTCCGAAACGTACCGTGGGCAGCGAGCGGCCCGCTCCCTCGACCTGCACGAGCGCGATGTCCTTCTGAGCGTCGGTGCCGATGACCCTGGCGGGGAACTGTTTGGTCTGTCCGTAAAGCGTGACCGTGACGGTCTCAGCTCCGGCGATGACGTGGTTGTTCGTGAGGACGACGCCGCTCGCCTCGATGATCATGCCCGTGCCAGCGCCCTGCACGTAGCCGCCCACGCCGTCAGATGCCCGGAAGCTGCTCGTGTCGATCGAGACGACCGCCGGCAGGACCGACGCGAGAATCGCTTGGACGTCGCCGACTCGGACGTTCTTCGGCGTCGAGGGGAAGTACTCGCGGACGATGGTCTGCGGGGAACGGCTCACGAACGCCGAGACGATGCCGCCGCCGGCGGCGGCGCCGACGAGGGCGGCAAGGAGCGCCACGCCGAACCATCCGGGCAGCGAGTGCGGCGGCCGTTTCGGGATCTTCGGCACCGGCGGTTCTCGAAGAGCCCACTGCTGTGGCCACGGAGCCTCCGACCAGTACGGGCCGTACTGGGGCGGTCCGTACGCGGGCGGCCTGTACTCGGGCGGCCCGTACAGGGCCGGGGGCGGGCCGTACCCGGGCTGGGGCGGCCTGTTCAGGGGCCTGTCGGCCTGCTCCGCGTCGTCCTCGTGCGCTCTCGAAGACTCTGCTTCCGAGGGCTCTGCTTCGGACCTACCCCAACTCAGCAACGCGCTCAGCGGGTCGCTGCCAGGCCCGTCGCTGCCATCCGACCCTCCTGGCACCATAGAGACAATGTACCGGCCGTTCCGGCTCGGGCTCTCCGTAGGGTCGCGTCAACCGCCCTGGGCAGGGACTTCGGCGAAAGCTTAAGGTTTGCTGCGAATGTGCGCGATCGCGTCACCAAGTGGCGCTGAACAAGTCACAATGGTGTGGTGGACACTTCGTGGATGGCACGGGGGAAGTGCCGGGAGGTATCTCCCGACGTGTTCTTTCCCAGTGATGGCGTAGGTGTGGAAGTGGCGCGGCGGATCTGCGCAGATTGCCCGGTGAAAGAGCCCTGTCTCGAATACGCCATGGCCAATCACATCGATCACGGCGTCTGGGGCGGTACGTCGGAGCGCGAGCGCCGACGGATCGCCCGCCATCGCCGGCTCCTCGCAGCTCGCTCGCGCTGAGCCCCTGATCGGACCCACCCACACTTCCACCGACTGACGACCGTCCCGCCGCGTCCGCGCGGCGCTGCCGGTGACTTCCCCGCAGGAGCCCGCTACGGCCGTATCCCCACTGGAGTGCGTCATCAACGTGAGCGAAGGACGCGATGGCGCCTCGGTCCGGGCGATCGCAGTAGCTGCGGGCCCATGCCTGCTCGACGTCCACATGGATCCCTGGCACAACCGGTCCGTCCTCACTCTGGCGGGACGGGAGGTTCGAGATGCCGCCCGGTCGGTGGCGGAGGCAGCGGTCAGCCTGCTCGATCTCAACGATCACGCCGGCGCCCACCCACGACTGGGCGTGATCGACGTCGTCCCGTTCGTCCCTATTCGTACCGGCCCGGCTGCCGTCGTACCCCCCGGGCAGACCGGCCGGCTGCGGTAAGCCTCGCGACCGCTCTTGCGGCGCGTGACGCTTTCGCGGCCTGGGCGGGGACCGAGCTCGGGATTCCCTGTTTTCTCTACGGCCCAGAACGGGCCCTGCCCGAGATCCGGCGACGGGCCTTCGTGACCGAGGCGCCAGACGTGGGACCCGGCACTCCTCATCCGACGGCCGGTGCTGCATGTGTGGGTGCGCGGCGACGTTCTAGTCGCGTACAACCTGTGGCTCGCCCTCGACGATGTCGTCATCGCCCGGGAGATCGCCCGCTCGATGCGCCGGCCGGAGGTGAGGGCTCTCGGGCTCGAACTCGGGGGCAGAGCCCAGGTCTCGTGCAACCTCGTCGCGCCGTGGCGATTCGGGCCGGCTGACGCCTTCGATTTCGTAGCCAGTCGGGCGCCGGTGGCCCGCGCCGAACTGGTGGGTCTCGTCCCTTCGTCGGTCCTGAACGCGGTTCCCGCCCGGCGGTGGCCGGAGCTCGACCTGGCTGAGGACCGCACGATCGAGGCGCGCCTCTCAGAGCTGGGCGTCAAGCTCTGAGAAACGCGCCGGCGGCCACCCGCCCCTCGACTCCGCCCGGGGAAGCTCTAGATCGCGGACGCTGAAGTCAGGAAGCTGCGTGATTCAGCAAGCTGCCTGACCGACGTGAGTCAGGAGGCGGCGTGACCGGCCTGGGCCAGGACCCGGGCCCGACGGACCCTGCGGCGCTCCCGCTCGCTCATGCCGCCCCAGATGCCGAACTTCTCGCCGTTCGCGATCGCGAACTCGAGGCAGTCCTCGCGGACGACACAGCCCCGGCAGACCTCCTTCGCCTCCCGAGTTGACGCGCCCCGCTCCGGGAAGAACAACTCCGGGTCGACACCCATGCAGTTGGCACGACGCTGCCAGGTTCGATCGAGACCATCTTCGAACAACGCTTGGAGTGCCATGTTGGCGCCCCCTCCCCTAACGACTCGCAACCGTGTAGTTACAAGGTGGTGATTATCATGGACCCTGGCGCGATCCGATGCAAGAGGGAAATTCACTCGTTCGCCAAACTGGCAGGTGAGCGACGCTTGAGTGGCGGCGGCCAGCGGCGTGAACGGCCGGGGTGCGGCGCTCAGGCCCCCCGGGAATGCCGGTGCGCGAGCTGGCGCCGGTTCTCGATGAATTCGACGAGGACGTAGTCGCCGAGCGTGTCGGGGGTCGTGAAGAAGGCGCGGCCCTGGTTGAGTTGCGTGATCCGCTCGACGAAGTTGCGCAGGTGCCCCGTCGCGTCGAGCGCGAAGGTGTTGATCCTGATCCCCTCGCGCGAGCAGCGCAGCACCTCCTGCAAGGTCGCGTCGACCGTGGCCGGCATCGGCGGGTAGTGGAAGAAGATGTCGCCGTCCTCGAGGAGGTGCGCGGTCGGCTCCCCGTCTGTGATCATCACGATCTGTTTCGTGCCGTGGTGGCGCGCGAGCAGCCGCCGCGCGAGCAGGAGCGCGTGTTGCATGTTCGTTCCGTACACGTAATCCCATGACACGGCGGGCAGCTCGGCGGCCCGGATCTCCCGAGCGCGATCGGAGAAACCGATAATGGCGAGGTAGTCCCTCGGGAACCGCCCAGAGATCAGCGCCTGCATGGCCAAGGCGACCTTCTTGGCCGCCAGGAAGTTGTCTCTCATCGGCATCGAGAGCGACAGGTCGACGAGGAGCGCCGTGGCGCACTGGGTCTGGTACTCGGTGCGCTCGATCTCGAAGTCCTCCGCGCTGAGCCGGACCGGGAACTGCACGCCGGCGCTGCCGGCGAGCTCACCCTCGGCGACCTGGCGGCGCAGGGCGTTGCGCATCGTCCGCTCGATGTGCAGGTTGAACGGGTCGCCGAGCTCGTAGGGCTTGGTGTCGTCGGCGCGCTCGTGACCCGCACCGATCTTCGGCAGCTCGTGACCGCCGAGACGATCCTTGGACAGGTGCTTGAAGAGATCCTCCAGCGCTCGCTGGCCGATGCGGCGCAGCCCCTTCGGCGTCAGCTCGAGACGACCCTCGCGCTGCTCGACGAGCCCCGACTCCTCGAGGCGGCGAGCCAGCTTCTGCAGCTCCGCCAGCGACGCCGAGGCCTCGTTGCCCATGAGGTCCCGGACGCGATCGAGGTCGATCTCCGCCAGGGCTCCGGGCTGGGGGGCCCCCGACAGCATCTCCTCGAGCTGGTCGAGCTCACCCAGGCGCTGGAAGAGGTCCGTCGCCTCGGACAACCCGAGACCCTCGCTGCCGCTGAAGGACGTCCGCCGGTCCCACTGCTCGCCGGGGAAGGCCGCCCGCAGGTTCCCCGCCAGCCGGTTGATCTGCCACGAGAGGTCCATGTCGCCGAGCAGCTCGTCCATGAGCCCCTGCAGCTGGGCCCGTTGGCCGGCCGTCATCGAAGCCAGCATCGCCGAGGCGGCCGCCATGCGTTGAGCGAGCTGTTCGAGAAGCTCATCGAGGTTCTGCGGGGCGCCGGGGAACAGGTCGCCGTATCGCTCCATGAAATTCTCGAAACTCGGGTCCAGCGCCTCTCCCGCCGCTCGCTGCTCCATCATCTTGTTCAAGGCATCGAGGGCACCCCGGATGTGCTCTCGCTCCTCCGCCCCCGTCGCCGCGGCCGCGCCGGCCACCTGGTCGAGGTAGGACTGCACCACCTCCTCGCGCAGGCGCTCGAGGAGCTGCTCGAAGCGCTCACGCGCCTCACTCGACGTGAAGTCGTAATTGGTGAGGCCGTGCACGCGGCCCGCCAGGTCCTCGGGGAGAAGGCCGAGCTCTGCACGGCGTTCGCCCACGACCTGGTCGGTCACCTCTTGGCGTCGCTGGTCCCGCGACTCGCGGGCCTCCTGCTCGAGACGGTCGAGCGCCTCTCGCTCCTGTTCGAGGATCTCCTCGAGCTCGTTCGCGATGTCCTGGTAGGCGCCGCCCAGGTCGTGCTGCTCACGTTCCTGCCGCCGGCGTTCCCGGATCCGCTCCAGCAGCTCCTGCAAGCCTTCGACGTGCCGGCCGTCGCGGTCCTGAAAGCCTTGTTGCAGCAGGCGTCGAAGCGCCGACCCGATGTCACCGTGGTACATGAGGTCGTCTTGGATCTCCGACAGGATCGAGTCGGCATCCAGGTCGTAACCGGCCTGCGTGCCGTCCCATCGTGAATACCGGAACACCCCCACGTGGCGGGCCTAACGCGCCCGGTAGGTCGCCCGGGACCCAGCTGCGTCCTTGTTGAGCCGCTTGGAAAGGTGCAGGCCGTCGAGCACGAGCTCGACCGCGCCGGCGATCGCGGCGGGGCTCTCCGACTCGGCGGTCAGCACCGTGACCGGGGTCCGGATCGCGGGCAGGTCCTCGAGAGTTCGCACGTAGTCCGCCGAAGAAAGGTCCGGCCCGGCGTGCACCACCTTGCCGTCCTCGAAACCGCCGATGACTTGGCCGAGCGTCTCTGTGGGGCAATGCTCCCTGAAGGTCTGGAGGATCGCCGCGTTGATGAGCTTGTCGACGACCTCTTCGTCCTCGCCCTCCTCCAGGGACTCGATCTCGAGCTTGCCCAGGGTCGAGGACACGAGAGCCCCGAGGTCGCTCACGCGCGGCACCGCCTCGGACTCTCCGTGGCGGAGCGCCCGGCGGATGGCGGCCGCCGCGAGAGTCTCCTGGTTCGTCACGCTCAGGCGCACCGAGACGCCCGAGTGCTGGCTCACCCTCGGGCTCCGGCGCGCGAGCTGGCTCAAACGGGCGACGATCTCGGACATGTACTCGGGGAAGTCGAGGCGGACGGCCGAAGACTCGAACACGCGGGCCTCCTGCGCCACGATCGCGAGCTCGGTCTCGAGGTCCGGCGGGTAGTGCGTGCGGATCCGCGCCCCGAAACGGTCCTTCAGGGGCGTGATGATCCTTCCCCTGTTCGTGTAGTCCTCAGGGTTGGCGGACGCCACCAGCAGCACGTCGAGCGGAAGTCGGACCTTGTGGCCGCGGATCTGGACGTCGCGCTCCTCCAGCACGTCGAGAAGCCCCACCTGGATGCGCTCCGCGAGGTCGGGCAGCTCATTGATGGCGAAGATCCCGCGGTTGGTGCGCGGCACGAGCCCGTAGTGCAGCGTGAGCTCGTCGGACAGATAGCGGCCCTCGGCAACCTTGATGGGGTCGACCTCGCCGATGAGGTCCGCCATGGAGGTATCGGGCGTGGCGAGCTTCTCGCCGTAACGGTCGCTGCGGTGCACCCAGGCAATCGGCGTCTCGCCGCCGGCCTCGGCCACAAGGTCCCGCGCCATGCGGGAGACGGGCTGGTAGGGATCGTCGTTGATCTCCGAGCCCGCCACGATGGGGAGCCACTCGTCCAACAGGCCCACGAGCGAGCGGATCATGCGGCTCTTCGCCTGACCCCGCTCGCCGAGGAAGATCAGGTCGTGGCCGGCGATGAGCGCGTTCTCGAGCGCAGGCAGGACGGTGTCCTCGTAGCCGAGGACCCCCTCCACGACGGGCCTCGCCTCCGAGACGCGGACGAGGACATTGCGACGGACCTCCTCTTTGACCGGCACCGACCGCCACCCTGACGCCCGTAGCTCGGCGAGTGTCGCGGGCAGCGACGAGGGGGCGGGCGGATGAGCGCCGGAAGGGGTCGCGCGCGTCCTGGCACGGGAACTGGTCTCTCGCGGGTCGGGCGATTCGGTCACCTGGCGAGACTACGCCCATGAACTCGCAACGCGCGCGCCCGGGTGGAAGTATGGGTGTCACGCTGCACAGCCGCCCTGGTGAGGGGACGCGGTGGCGAGCGGTCAGGCGGAGACAAACTGACGGAGGCAACTGATTGAGCGTCCTCGAGGAGTCAGCGGCAGCCCCTCTACCCCGGGCGATCCCGGTGCGGATCGGGGCCCCCAGAGGGGGACCCCCGAGGGACGTCGTGCTCCGCAAGGACCGCTGGTGGGCGCAGCCGCTGATCACGGGGCTCGGGCTTTTCGCCTTCGTGGTCTATGCCACCTGGGCGGCCTTCAGGAACGGGAACTACTTCGTCGGACTCGACCACGCCCGCGACTACCTGTCGCCCCTCTATTCACCCTGCCTGGCGGCGAACTGCCCATCCGCGGTGCGGTGGGGGCCGATCACGCCGGCGAACTGGAACATCACGCCCGCAATCTTGATCCTGATCTTCCCGCTGGGCTTCCGCCTCACGTGCTACTACTACCGCAAGACGTACTACAGGGCTTTTTGGCTCTCGCCACCTGCGTGCGCGGTCGCCGACGCCGGATCTACCTCGGCCAAGCCGGGCGGCCTCCGTCAGCGTTACACGGGCGAGACGCGCTTTCCGCTCATCCTTCAGAACGTCCACCGTTATTTCTGGTACGTCACGCTGATCTTCGCCGGGCTGCTCACCTACGACGCGATCGAGGCGTTTCGCTTCCCGGGCGGCGTCGGGATGGGCCTCGGCACCCTCATCTTCGTCGTGAACGCCGTGTTCATCTGGGCCTACCAGCTGGGATGCCATTCGTGCCGCCACCTGACGGGCGGAGGCCTGAGGAGTTTCTCGAAGGCGCCCGCCCGCCTGTGGATCTGGACCAACCTCACAACGCCGCTGAACAAGCACCACCAGCTGTTCGCCTGGCTGTCCCTGGTCTCGATCGTGGCCACTGACTTCTACGTTTACCTCGTCTCCTCCGGAGCCATCACCGACCCGAGGATCTTCTGATGAGCGACTCTGAGCGGTACGACTTCGACGTCGTCGTCATCGGCGCCGGCGGAGCTGGGATCCGCGCCGCCATCGAAGCGCGCGAGCTGGGTGCTCGCACGGCGCTCGTGTGCAAGTCCCTCCTCGGCAAGGCCCACACCGTGATGGCCGAGGGAGGCATCGCGGCTGCCCTCGGAAACGTCTGGCCGGAGGACAACTGGGAGGTCCACTTCCGCGACACGATGCGCGGCGGCAAGATGCTGAACAACTGGCGCATGGCAGAGATCCATGCGCTCGAGGCGCCCGACCGCGTCCTCGAGCTCGAGGAGTGGGGAGCGCTGTTCGACCGCACACCCGACGGCCGGATATTGCAGCGGGACTTCGGCGGCCACCGCTACGCCCGCCTCGCTCACGTCGGCGACCGCACAGGTCTCGAGATGATAAGGACGCTCCAGCACCGCGCCGTCGGTCTCGGCATCGACGTCTTCATGGAGTGCAAGGTGGTGCGCCTCCTGCAGGACGAGGCCGGCGCCGTGAACGGGGCCGTGGGATTCTGGCGGGAAACGGGACGTTTTGTGACGTTCACCTCCAAGGCCGTGGTGCTAGCTACCGGCGGCCTCGGCAAGGCTTGGAAATTCACCTCGAATTCCTGGGAGTCGACGGGCGACGGGATCGGGCTTGCGCTGTGGGCCGGCGCCGACCTCATAGACATGGAGGCCATCCAGTTCCACCCGACTGGCATGGTCTGGCCGCCTTCTGCACGAGGCCTCCTCGTCACCGAGGGAGTGCGCGGCGACGGGGGCGTCCTGAAGAACCGGGACGGCGAGCGCTTCATGTTCAACTACATCTCGCCCTTCTTCGCGGCTGAGACCGCCGACACGATCGAGGAGGCCGACCAGTGGTACGACAACAAGAGGGACTTCCGCCGTCCACCTGAGCTGCTTCCCCGCGACGAGGTCGCGCGGGCGATCAACTCGGAGGTGAAGGCGGGCCGGGGAAGCCCGCACGGCGGGGTGTTCCTCGACATCGCGAGCCGCCGCTCCCCCGAGGAGATCAAGCGCCGGCTGCCGTCGATGTACCACCAGTTCAAGCAGCTGGCAGACGTCGACATCACTACGACGCCGATGGAGGTCGGCCCGACGTGCCATTACGCCATGGGAGGGGTGCGAGTCGAAGCCGACACCGAGGCCACGACCGTGCCTGGCCTGTACGCCGTCGGTGAGGTCGCCGGAGGGATGCACGGGTCGAACCGGCTCGGTGGCAACTCGCTTTCGGACCTGCTCGTGTTCGGCCGCCGCGCCGGCATTGCAGCCGCGGAGCGCGCGCTCGGCGCCCCTGGCACGACGGAGGTCTCCGAGGCTCAGGTAGCCGAGGTGGCGACACACGCGACCTCGTGGTTCGACAACGAGGGAACCGAGAACCCCTACGCCGTGCACCACGACCTCCAAGAGACGATGCAGTCCCTCGTCGGCATCATCCGGGTCGAGAGCGAGCTTTTAGAGGCGAAGGACGAGCTCGTCGAGCTCGAGGAGCGAGCCGCGCGCTGTGTCGTCGAAGGAAACGTGTCGTTCAACCCGGGCTGGCACCTCGCCCTGGACCTGGAGTCGATGTTGGCGGTCTCCAACTGCACGACGCTGAGCGCGATCGAGCGCCGCGAGAGCAGGGGCGGCCACACGCGCGAGGACTACCCCGGCTTCAGGCCCGAGTTCGAGAACGTCAACATGGTCACTCGTCTCACCGACGGCAAGTACGTCGTCGTGCAGGAGCCCAAGCCCCAGATGCCCGACGAATTGGCGAAGCTGTTCGCCGACGAGGCTCATTGATGGCCATCGACACCGGATCGACCACCTCCACTCCTCCTGTGCCGGTGCCGGAGGCGCAGCGGCAAGACCTCTTGATGCGCGTCTGGCGCGGCGACGCGAGCGGCGGCCGCTTCGAGGATTACGCCCTGGAGCCTCAGGAGGGTGAAGTCGTGCTCGACGTCGTCCACCGCATCCAGGCGACGCAGGCGCCAGACCTCGCAGTCCGGTGGAATTGCAAAGCGGGCAAGTGCGGGTCGTGCAGCGCCGAGATCAACGGCCGTCCGCGGCTGATGTGCATGACGCGGATGAGCAGCCTGCCGACCGACGCGCCCGTCACCGTCTCACCGATGCGCGCCTTTCCGATCGTGCGCGACCTCGTGACCGACGTCTCGTACAACTTCGAGGTGGCAAAGCAGATCCCCGTCTTCAAGCCCCGGCCCAAGGAGCCCGACGGCATCTACCGCATGGCGCAGGTCGACATCGACCGCGGGCAGGAATTCCACAAGTGCATCGAGTGCTTCTTGTGTCAGAACGTCTGCCACGTCATCCGCGACCACGAGGAGAACAAGCCCCGCTACGTAGGGCCCCGTTTCTTCGTGCGCCTCGCAGAGCTCGAGATGCATCCCCTCGACACCCTGGACCGGCGCGAGTACATCCGCGAGGAGATGGGCATCGGCTACTGCAACATCACCAAGTGCTGCACCGAGGTGTGCCCGGAGGACATCCACATCACCGACAACGCCATCATCCCGTTGAAGGAGCGAGTCGTCGACGCGAGCTACGACCCGGTCGCGTGGATCGGGCGCAAGATCACGCGGCGTCCGGGGCCGCTGAGCGCGTCGGAAGCCCGCAAGTACACCGGAGCGGCGCACGCCCAGCCGGGGTCCGCCTCCTCGGCCGGCGCCGCCTCGCCGTTGCCGTCCCGCTCACCCGACGCCGGGCCCTCGCGACGCCCGACCTGATCGTCGTGCCTGGGCTCCTGAGCGAGGAGTGGTTCGAAGCGCTCGCCGCGACCCTCGAGAGGTTGCCGGTCCCGTCCGAAACGGACGCGGAGCCTGCCGCGGGGGTCGCCGCCGGCTTGGCGCTCGGCCAGATCGTCACCGGGGTGCCGGACGACGCCGGCGCCGCGGGGGTGCAGGACGGTGAGGTCCGTTACACGATTGTGCTGGCGCCCGAAGGCTCTGCCTCGCTGGTGCGCGGTTCGACTGCACCGGCCGAGGTGGTCCTCGTGGAGGACTGGTCGACCGCGGAGGCGATCGCGTCGGGCGAGGCGCCGGTTGCGGACTTGCTCGCGGCCGGACGGATCAAGGTGCGAGGCGACACCCGAGCGCTGGTCTCGGCGGGGGAGATCCTCGCACGAGTCGCCCCACTCGTCGCGGCGGCGCTCGGGTCCCTCAGGGCACCCCCGGACTGACAGCAGCACCTAGGTTGGCTCGATGACCATGCCGGGCCGTGGCCGCGCCATCGTCGCAGCGATCGGGGCCGTCATCGCAGTAGGTGTCGGCTACCACTTCGGTGGGGAGCTCCACGGCAAGCACGCCACCACCCAACACCGGGTCATCGCCTACTCGGCCGCCGGTGTGTTCCTCGTGCTCGGCTCTGCCACGATCCGCCGGATCGCTAATGACCTGGGTCGCGCCGTGGCCCAAGCCGACCGTGCATCCGCCTCGGTGATAAGGCTGGTCCTCACCATCGTCGGGAGCATCGTCGTCGTGCTCGTGACCCTGGCGATGCTGCACATCGACGTGTCGCAGCTGCTACTGGGCGGCGCGATCACCGGAATCGTGCTCGGCATCGCAGCTCAGCAGAGCCTCGGCAACATGTTCGCCGGCATCGTGCTGATGTTGGCACGACCGTTTCGAGCGGGCGACCACATCCGCGTCAGGACCGGCATGCTCGGCGGCGCGTTCGAAGGCGACGTCGTCTCGATGGGGCTGACCTACGTCACCTTCTCGACGGAGGAAGGCACGACACTCGTGCCGAACCTGACAATGCTCGCGTCAGGGATTGTCCGCTCGCCCCGGCCGCTCCCCGACGCGGCAGTCGCCGGCCAGCAGCCCGCTCCGTCGCCCGGCCCCGCTGCGCCGGATCCGCCGGCGGCCGCGCCGCCGCCCGGCGTTGGCGCGCCAGCTGCGCCGGCGGACCAGCAGCCGGGTGCGCCAGCGGGGCCCGCAGCCTGATCCTCACCCCGTCCCGGCGGAGTCAACCCGGGCCGAGCGCGGTCACGCGATCGTCACGCAAGACGCCTTCCGTCGCATGCAGGCCCGGGAGTACGCTTGTGCGAGAAACGTCACGAAAGGGAGACCCGAAATATGACCCTGACAGGCGTGGTCGACGATCACATGCTGACCAAGTATCGCGTGTTGCTCGACCGGGAGGATGAAGCGTTCGACGGGCTCGAGCATTCGTACGAGGATGGAGACCGTGACCACTTCGAGGCCGACTTCAACGACTGGGTGCAGGCCGTGAGCTGCCGGCTCGCCTATCTGAAGCGTCTTGGATTCGAGGTCAGCCCCTGAGCTCCGCCCTTCCGACCGGCCGGCCGTAGAGGCCGTCTTGAGGCTCGCAACCGCTCGGACGCCATGAGCTACATTCCCCCCGGAGTCGACGTGCCCCTTGCCGGTTGGGGCGTCCGTGCCTTGGGAACCATCGTCGACGGCGTAATCATCGGCATCCCGGCGTATTTCATCGACCGCTTGTCGGGGATCCGCGGGAAAACCGGTTACCTGTACCTCGACCTCGCCGTCAGCTTCGTTTACTCGTTCGCACTGATCGGGTACCTGGGCCATACCGTCGGGATGGCATGGCTGCGGCTCGACGCGGTCGACGCCGTCGACGGGCGGCTCCCGATCGGTCCGGCCAAGGCGGCGATCAGGTCGCTCGCCGCCGGCGCTCTGACCATCGTCCCTGTCGGTGCGTTCGTCGACTTGCTTTGGCCGCTCTGGGACCCCCGCAACCAGACGCTCCACGACAAGGCCGCCGGGACCGTCGTCCTGCGCCGCTGAGGCGCCGGGCCCACGCTTCGACCTAGCCGTCGCCGAGCAGCCCCGCCACCTCGGCCCGCTCCTCGAGCAGCTCGGCCGTGGTCTCGCGTATCCGCTCGAGCGCGAACTCGCCGTGGTGCTGGCCGGCCACGACCTCACAGGTACTCCCGTCGGATCGGACGGGATAGCCGAACTGCAATCCCTCCGGGACGCCGTACTCGCCCCGCGAGACCATCCCGAGCGACACCCAGTCGCCTGGTGGCGTCGGCCGCAGGATGCTCGCGACCGAGTCGATCGCGGCGTTGGCGGCGCTCGCCGCCGACGAGAGACCGCGCGCCTCGATGACCGCTGCGCCGCGCCTTTGCACAGTCGTCAGGAACACGCCTTCCAGCCACGTGCGGTCGGGTATCACCTCGACGGCCAGCCGGCCCCCGATCCTCGCGTTCTCATAATCAGGAAACTGCGTCGGTGAATGGTTGCCGTATACCCCCACGTTCGTCACCTGCGCGACGGGCACCCCGGCCCTGCTCGAGAGAAGGCTCTGGGCCCGGTTCTGGTCGAGGCGCATCATGGAGAACCAGCGGTCCGCCGGCACCTCCGGCGCGTTCGACCGGGCGATGAGGCAGTTCGTGTTGCACGGGTTGCCGACCACGAGGACCCGCACGTCCGGCGCCGCCTGCTCGGCGATGGCCCGGCCCTGGGGCTTGAAGATCCCGCCGTTGACCCCCAGGAGGTCCTTCCGCTCCATGCCCGCCTTGCGGGGGACCGCTCCGACGAGCAGCGCGACGGAGGTCCCCCTGAAGGCCGTCGAAAGGTCGCTCGTCGCCTCGATTCCGGCGAGCAGCGGGAACGCACAGTCCTCGAGCTCCATCACGACACCCTCGAGGGCCTTCATCGCGGGCTCGATCTCGAGCAGGCGGAGCACCATCGGCTGCCCTTCGCCGAGCATCTGGCCCGAGGCGATCCGGAATAGCAGGGAGTAGCCGATCTGGCCCGCGGCACCGGTGACGGTGACGTGAACTGGTCGCGGGGCCGGTACATGGGGGGTCGGGGTGTCACTCACGGGATGCGAGATTAGGGGCTCGGCCGGTCCCGCCCGCACCGTTCCGCCAAAAGGCGTTTCACGACGGCCGCTCGGAGGCGCTCGACGACGGCCGCGCGCGACGACCGCGCTGGAGGGCCCCTCAGAGGCGCTCGGCGATGGCCTCGGCGAACTGGCTGCAACGGACCTCGTGCGCGCCCTCCATCAAACGGGCGAGGTCGTAGGTGACGATCCGGTCCGCGATCGTGCGCTCGAGCGCCGCGACGATGTCGTCGGCGGCCTGATGCCAGCCGAGGTGCTCGAACATGAGCACGCCCGACAGCAAAAGCGAGCTGGGGTTGACCTTGTCCTGGCCCGCGTACTTCGGCGCCGTGCCGTGAGTCGCCTCGAAGACGCCATGACCGCTCACGTAGTTGATGTTGCCGCCGGGCGCCATCCCGATCCCTCCGACCTGCGCCGCGAGCGCGTCGGAGAGGTAGTCCCCGTTGAGGTTCGTCGCAGCGATGACGTCGAACTCGTCGGGCCGGGTGAGGACCTGCTGGAAGGTGATGTCGGCTATGGCGTCCTTCACGAGGATCTTGTCGCCGGGTTGGCCTCCGCAATCCTCCCAGCTCACCGCCACGTCGGAGAACTCGTCGCGGGCCACCTCGTAGCCCCAGTTGCGGAAGGCGCCCTCCGTGAACTTCTGGATGTTCCCCTTGTGCATGAGCGTGACGCTTCGCCGGTTGCGCCGCACGGCGTAGTTCAAAGCTGCGCGGACGAGACGCTTGGACCCGGTCTCCGATATGGGCTTGATGCCGATGCCCGAGTCGGGCCGGATCGTCCACCCGAACTGCTCCTCGAGGTAGGCGATCAGCCGCCGGGCCTCTTCGGTGCCCTCCTGCAGCTCGAGGCCGGCGTAGACGTCCTCGGTGTTCTCCCGGAAGATGACCATGTCCACCTTCTCGGGGTGGAGGACCGGCGTCGGCACGCCGGTGAACCACCGCACCGGGCGCAGGCACACGTACAGGTCGAGCAACTGGCGCAGCGCGACGTTGAGCGACCGTAAGCCGCCGCCGACCGGGGTCGTGAGGGGCCCTTTGATGCCGATCAGAAGTTCCCGGAACGCATCGACGGTCTCGTCGGGCAGCCACTCCCCCGTCGCCTTGAAGGCCTTCTCGCCGGCGAGCACTTCCTTCCAGGAGATCTGTCTGTTGTGTCTGGCCGCCGCAGCGTCGAGCACCAGTTGAGCAGCCGGCCAGATGTCGACCCCGATCCCGTCGCCTTCGATGTAGGGGATGACGGGCTCCTCCGGCACATGGAGCGCGCCGCTCGGCGCCATGGTGATCTTTGCGGGCACGCGGCGAGCCTAGTGAGCAGGGAGCCGCGGGCCGCTAGCGCGCCCTGCGCTCGGCGGCGAGCACTGTGTTTCGCAGGAGCATCGCCCGGGTCATCGGGCCGACCCCGCCGATGCGCGGCGTGATCCAGCCCGCGACCTCCGCCACGGACTCGTCCACGTCCGACAGCAGCCGCTTGCCGTCGCGCGAGACCCCGGCGCCCACGACGGCCGCGCCCGGCCTGACCATGTCGGGCGTGACCAGGTTCGCCCGCCCCGCAGCCGCGACGACGACGTCGCCCTGGGCGACGTACTCACCGAGGTTCGCGACGCCGGTGTGGACGACGGTGACCGCAGCGTTGCAACCCGGACGCTTCAGCGCCAGGAGCAGCGCGAGGGGGCGGCCGATCGTGAGCCCCCGGCCGATGATCACGACGTGTTGCCCGCTCACCGGCACGTCATACGCGCCGAGCAGCTCGACGATCCCCGCCGGAGTGCACGGGAGGGGCCCCGGCGCGCCCATCACGAGACGCCCGAGGTTGACGGGGTGCAGACCGTCGACGTCCTTGTCCGGGTCCACGGCCATGAGGGTCCGCTCTTCGTCCAGGTGCGCGGGCAGCGGCAGCTGGACGAGGAACGCGTCAACCTCGGGATTCGCACTGAACGACTGGACCACGAGCTCGAGGTGTTCTTGGGTCACGTCCCCAGGAAGCTCCTCGTGCACAGAGACGATCCCGACCTGTGCGCAGTCCTGGTGCTTCATCGCGACGTAACGGGCGCTCGGGCCGTCGTCGCCGACGAGAATCGTCCCGAGCCCGGGCGTGACGCCGGCCGCCTTGAGCTCCGCCACCCGCTCGGCCAGGTCCGCCCGGACCCGTGCGGCGAGCGCCTCCCCGTCCAGCAGGATTGCGGACATCAGTGGCGGAAATGGCGCTCGCCGGTGAGCACCATCGAGATCCCCCGCTCGTCGGCGGCGGCGATCACCTCGTCGTCGCGCAGCGACCCACCGGGCTGCACCACTGCGCTCACACCTGCGTCGATCACCGCATCCAGCCCATCTCGAAACGGAAAGAACGCGTCACTGGCTCCCGCTCCCCCTTCCGCTCTCCCGCCAGCCTTGCGAACGGCGATCTGCGCCGCGTCCACCCGGCTCTGCTGTCCGCACCCGATGCCAACCACCTGCCTACGGTAGGCCAAGACGATTGCATTCGACGCCGTCCGGGCGCAGACGCGCCAGGCAAGCTCGAGATCTCGCCACTGCTCGGCGGTCGGGGCGAGCCTCGTCACCACCCGCCACGTCTCTTGGGTCGACCGGAAAAGGTCGGGCTCTTGGACGAGGAAGCCCCCGTCAATCTGGCGAAGGCTGAGCCTCGGCTGCGACGGCGGCGACGCCGCCAGGACCCGCATGTTCTTGCGCTTGTCGGCAAAGCAGGCGAGGGCGCCGTCGTCGAAGCCGGGCGCGATCAGCACGTCGGCAAGCGGGTTGCCGGCGATCTGTTGCGCGAGCGCGTCGTCGACGCGCCCGCTCAGGGCAACGATCCCGCCAAAAGCCGAGACCGGGTCGCCTCCGAAGGCCTGTGCGTACGCCGTCGCGAGATCCTCGTTTACGGCGGCCCCGCACGGGTTCGTGTGCTTGACGATCACCGCCGCCGCGACGCCGCCGAAGTTCAGGCCCCCGGGGCCGGCGAGATCGTGCACGAGCCGCCACGCCGCCTCGGCGTCGAGCAGGTTCAGGTACGACATCTCGCGACCGCCGTGCTGGAGGGCGCCTTCCCACCAGCCGGGCACAGAGCCACGCGTCCGGTAGCTCGCCGCACGCTGATGCGGATTCTCTCCGTAACGAAGCTCGTCGGCCCGCTCGAGGGCGAGGTGCAACGTCGGAGGGAATGGGCCGGCGCAGTCGTGGACACCTCCGCGGGGCTCGTCCAGCCAGCGGACGATCGCCGCGTCGTAGCCGGCGCTGTGGGCGAACGCAGCACGGGCCAGCCTGCGGCGCGTGGCGTCACCCACAGCTCCGTCCCTGCGCAGCTCGTCGAGGACGACCCCGTACTCGCTCGGATCGACGATGACTGTCACGTGCGAATGGTTCTTGGCCGCGGCGCGGATCATCGTCGGGCCCCCGACGTCGATCGTCTCGATCGAAGGGTGCGACTCGAACGGGTACAGGTTGCAAACGACTACGTCGATCGCGGTGATGTCCTGGGCCGCGAGGTCCTCCAGGTGGGACTGGATCGACCGGTCGGCGAGGATGCCGGCGTGGATGCTCGGGTGCAAGGTCTTGACCCGGCCGCCCAGCATCTCTGGCACGCCCGTGACCTCGGCGACCTCGGTGTGAGCGATCCCCGCGTCCCCTAGGACCTTGGCCGTGCCTCCGGACGCGACGAGCTCGATTCCAAGCGCGGCGAGGCCTGTCGCGAATGCCTCGAGGCCCGTCTTGTCGTGGACCGACAGAAGGGCGCGCACCGCCCGGACGATATCAGCGGCCCATGACGGAGGGGTCCGCCGATAATTGGGCCATCACGCGGCGTATCGTCTGGGGGTACAGGCGTCGCTCGACGACCTTGATCCGCTCGTGCAAGGTTGCGACCGTGTCGTCTCCGAGCACCGGTACTACCTCCTGGGCGAGGATGGGGCCTGCGTCCACCTCGGGCGTCACGAGGTGCACGGTGCACCCGGTGAACGCGACGCCCGCCTGGAGCGCTTCCTCGACGGCGTGCCAGCCCTTGAACGCCGGGAGCAACGCCGGATGGGTGTTCAAGATCCTGCCCGGATAGGCCTCGTGAATCCCGCTTGCGAGTACCGTCCCGAAGCCCGCCATGGCGACGAGCGCCACGCCGTGGTGCTCGAGGGCGGCGACGACCTGGGCGGTGTAAGCGTCGCGGTCGAATTCTGACCCGAAGCTCTTGCGCTCGATCCGCTCGACGGGGATGCCCGCACGCTCGGCAACGCTCTCCGCTTCGCAAGCCCGGTCGACCAGGACGACTTTGATCGGCAGCGCGCCATCCACGAGTGCCGCCAGGATCGTGCCAGACCCCGACGCCAGGACGGCTATTGTTGGGTCACCGTCCCGGTGGGAGGCGGGTGACAGTAACGAGCCTGCCGATCCGCAGGCTTGTGGAGCGCGATCAGTAGCGGAGGGGCTGGTCTGGTCGGACATCCAGGTCATCATGCCTGCAAATCAAGGCCTCAGGTAGCGAGACTCGCCTCGCTACGGCCCTCCGGGGCATTTCGGGACGGATGAGGAGTAATCAGTTGAGCGACGACCTCCAGGCCAAAGGCTGGTGGCTCGCGTCCGACGGCAGGTGGTACCCGCCGGAGCTTCATCCCGCCGCGCGACCGCTCGTCACGACAGACGAGGACCGTTTCGCCGCCCTGTTCGACGCCGCCATCGGCGTTGACCGGGTCCGGGAGAACGTCGTGTCCCAATATCAAGGCGAGCGCCGGACCGGTTACTCGTCCGCCGGCAACGGCAACGACACCCACCTCGGCCCCCAGCGCGTGAATGCGGGCCGCCGCAGCTCGGATCGGGGCGTCGGGGTGCGCCACGGAACAGAGGCCCAGCCGCGGTTCCGGACCCGCGAGTCGACGGACTGGCCGCACGAGGCGCGGGACCCCACCGCACCCGTCACTCCGCGGCCCGAGATCCCTAGAAGGGCGGGCACTCGTGAGAGACCGGGCACCGGGCCGGCGCCCTCGCCTCCTGCGAGCGGGGCCAGGGCGGAGATGAGCCCCCCACCCGCGCGAGGAACGTCCTTCCGGCCCACGATTCCGGAGCCGCCACAGCCGGACCCGACAACCGCGCTCGTAGCGCCTCAATCACCGCCGCCTCCACCGACTTCCCCTCCCTGGTTGGGCTCTCCCCAACCCGCAACGCCACCACCGCCGGCGCCCGAGCCGGAGCGAGCGGAACAGGCACCGGCGCCCGCGGTATCGGCGGCACCGGAGACGGGGCACGCGGCACCGGCGCCCGCGCCGACGCGCACTGCATCGGAGCCGGCACTGGCCCCGCCGGCGCCCGGGCCAGCGCGCCCTGCATCGGAGCTGGGACCCGAGACGGCGGATACAGGGCCACTCGAGCCTGCACCGATGAGACTGCCGCCCTCGGCTCGACGCCGCTCTTCCGCGTCCCGGCAAGGCCACGATCTTCGTCAAGCTGTGGCCGGGGCGGTGGCTCGAGCGGCAGCTCAAGCCCCATTAGTCCCGTCGGGACCGGATGAGTCCGGGAACGGGACGCTTCAGGCGGCTCGAACCTCGTCCCTGTGGCGGGAGAGCGATCCTACGCCGGCACCACTTGAGCACCCTTCGCCTCCCGAAGATACGTCGTCGCTACCGGGTCCGGTCGGCCCTGTCGGTCCGCCTGGCCCCGCCGGTCCCGTCGGTCCCGCCGGCCCGGCTGGCCCCGCTGGCCCGGTCGGTCAGGCTCCTCTTGCGGACCATTACGAGGATCTCGCCGGCCTGGCGCGTCAGCACCCTACGTCGGGTATGGCCGCAAGACGGCGGGCCGACCGGCCAATCTCGGCGGCGATCCGGCCGGCACAGAGCGCCGAGGTCGGACCGGCCGAGGTCGCGCCGGTGGAGCCGGCCGGGGTCGAGGCGGTCCAGGTCGAGGCGGTCGAGCAGGCCGAGCCTGAGCCGGCACAGTCGTCGCCGGTCCAGCCGGCCGAGGCAATCCAGCCGGTCGGGTCTGCGCCGGTCCAGCCGGCCGGGGTCGCGCCTGTCGAGCCAGCCGAGCCTGAGCCGGCACAGGTCGAGCCGCTCCAGGTCGAGGCGGTCCAGGTCGAGGCGGTCCAGGTCGAGGCGGTCCAGGTCGAGGCGGTCGAGCCGGCCGAGCCTGAGCCGGCACAGGTCGAGCCGGCCGAGACGGTCCAGCCGGTCGGGTCCGAGCCTGTCCAGCCTGAGCCGATCAAAGCGGTCGCCCCTGAGCCGGCCGAGCTGGTCGCGCTGATCGAGGCTGTCGAGCTGGTCGCGCCGGTCGAGCCCGTCGAGCCGGAGGAGCCCGCAGACCCTCACGACGAGTCCGCCGCCATGGCACATGAGAACGCCCGGCCACGACCGGCCTCGAGCCCTCATTCGGGGATGGCGCCAACCTGGTCGGCGAGCCAATCTCCCTCTACCGCCGCGATGCAGCCCGAGGACACGGAAGACAAGGCCGAAGAGACCCCCTGGCCTGTCGGGGAGAGACGCTCGGCCGCGCGCCAGGCCCGCAAACCGCTGCCCCTGGTGCTCCAGGCGGCGGTCGCGTCAGGGGTCTCACAAAGCGAGCCTGGCGAGTCCGAGGCGCTGCCGCCGGCGTCGAAACAACCACCGGGGGGCAGTGGGGGGTCGCCTCATGGAGGCCCGGCCTCAGGCAACGGCAAGGGCCCTGGCATCATCCGCCGATACGGCTCGGCCATCGCCGTCGTCGTGCTCTTCGCCGCCGCCGGGGGCGCGGCAGCGGGTATCGCGGCGCTCCGGGGCCCGATCAAAGCCCCTTCACCGACTCCCGCTCAGGACCAGGCCGCAGCCGACCGAGTATTCCTCAAGCCCAGTGAGTTCCCGGTCGGGTGGCGCGTTGCGAGAGCAGTGAGCGCCGGCTCGTACGGAGTGGGCTCAGTGCTGATCACTCCCTCGATAGTCCATTTCTGGCTCAACACGCATCCGGGATGCAGGGTTCCGCTCGACACCCTCAGCGCCGCCATGACGCCTCATCCCGCCAAGACGACCGCTGTGGCGTCTTCACAAGCCACCAACCAGGGCCCGCTCGGTGAGTCTTGGCAGATCGCAGACACTGTCGCCTACCACACCACCGCGGCGCAGGTCTCTGGCCAGGCTGCAAGGGTGCGCTCGCTCCTTTCAGGGTCGAGCGCCGTAGCCTGCATCGGCCAGTTCTGGACCGCGGCCCTGACCGCTGAGCTCCCGACCGGCTCTCGAGTAGCCCTGACCGTGTCGAGTCCCACGATTCCGCCGTTGCCCGGCAACCCGTCGGTGTGGACCATGTCGATGACTGGCACGGCGACCGTCGGTCGTGTCGCGATCCCGATCCGTTTCGCGATCAGCGAGCTCGCGGTCGGTCGTGCCCAGGTGTCGCTGGCCGCAGCCGCCAAGGACGCGCCGATTCTCGGTCGTGTCGACCAGCGCCTGCTCACCACTTTGGCGATTCGAGCCGAGCGCTTCACCTCGTGAGCGGGGCGTCCTCGCCGGGCACCGGTCCGCGCGGCACCGATACGAGCTGCGCTGTTCAGCCGAGGTAGGGATACAGGGGCATCTCGCTCGTGAGCGCGGCAACCCGGCGCGCGAGAGACCCGTCAGGATCTTCGCCGCCGTTCGCCAACGCGTCGGCAAGAATCGTGCCGATCGCTGCGAACTGCTCGCGGTCGAACCCACGGGATGCGAGCGCCGTCGCCCCAAAACGCAGTCCCGAGCAAGCCGGCTCCGCGAGCGGGTCGTAGGCCAGGGCGATCGCGTTGGCGGACAACCCGACGCGGTTCAGCCCCCTGAGCGTCGCCCATGCCTCACGCCCTCCCGGTGCCAGGTCCACGAGCAGCTGATGGACGTCGGTGCCACCGGTGACCACCCGCGCCTGGGTACGACCTTCGGCGGCGACGAGAACCTCTGCCATAGTCCGGGCGCCTTCGACGGTCCGCTCCATCCGCTCGCGAAAGGCCTCAGTCCCGGCAAGCTTGAATGTCACCGCCTTGGCGGCAATGACGTGCGGAAGCGGGCAGCCCTGTTCTCCCGGGTAGACGGCGGCGTCAATCCGCTCGGCGAGGCCTTGGCGGCACAATATGGCCCCACCCCTCGCGCCGCCCAGGGTCTTGTGGACCGTCATCGTGCAGGCGTCCGCGAAGGGAACAGGGTCAGGATGCACCTTGGCGGCGACCAGGCCGGCAAAGTGGGCCATGTCGACTACCAGAGCGGCACCCACCTCGTCGGCGATCTCGCGGAACCGCGCGAATTCGAGGTGGCGGGTGTAGCAGGACCAACCCGCGAAGATCACCTTCGGACGGTGCTGGCGGGCCAGCGCCGCAACCTCGTCCATGTCGACGAGCCGGTCGTCGCGCCGCACGCCGTAGGCGAGCGCCCGGTAGTCCCGCCCGGCGAAGGTGGCGGGCGAGTAATGGCTCGGGTGCCCTCCGTGGGTGAAGTCGAAGCCGAGAACGACGTCGCCCGGCTCGCACAGGGCGTGCAGGACCGCTGCGTTCGCGTTGGCGCCCGAATAGGACTGGACGTTGGCGTGATCTGCGCCGAAGAGCGCCGTGGCACGCCCGATGGCCAGGCGCTCGATGTCGTCGATCCATTCGCAGGTGTCGTACTCACGGTGACCGGGGTAGCCGTCGGCGTACTTCGCAGTAAGGATCGAGCCCTGCGCCTCGAGCACGGCTCGGGGCGGCACGCTCTCGGAAGCGACCAGGTCGAGCGTGGCCCGTTGGCGGGCCAGCTCACCGGAGATCGCCGCGCTCACCTCCGGGTCGAGGTCCTCGAGGGTCGCCTCGAACGGGCTCGGATCGGCCCTGTGTCTCGCCATCGGAGAAACCTACCGGGCGGTGGCTGAGTCGGTCGCCGCCGAACCGAGCGCCCCAAGTTCGGGCGCGGCTGTGCGCGCCGTCGCTCGCAGCAGGTCACGTCGCGCCGCCGCGCGCCTGACCGACAGCGCCAGCACCACGGCGGCAGCTACGGCGCACACGACGCCTCCGGCGATGAGCCCCCATCGGGCGCCCAGCTCCTGGGACAGCCAGCCCACAAGAGGCGCGCCGAGGGGCGTCCCGCCGGCGAACACCAGCATGTACACGCCCATGACGCGTCCACGCATCTCGGGCGCGGAGGCCAGTTGCACGCTCGAATTCGCGGCGGTCGAGAAGGTGATGGCTGCAAAACCGGCCGGAGCCAGTGCGATCGCGAGAGTGATAAAGGTGGGCATGAGTCCCACACACACCTCGAATAGGCCGAACGCGAGTGCCGAGACGATCACGAGGCGGGTCGTGGGATGCTCCCGCCGAGCCCCGAAGAGGGCCCCGACCAATGACCCGGCGGCAAGCACCGACGACAGCAGCCCGAACGCTCCCGCGCCCCGATGGAACACCACCTTGTCGACGAGAGCGATGGTGATCGTGAAGTTGAAGCCGAACGTCCCGACGATGCCCACCAGCACGATCGGCAAGAGCAGCTCCCGGCGCTGCCTCACATAGGTCAGGCCCTCGCGCAAGTTCCCGCGTTGGCGCGCCAAGCGAGGGGCCGGCAAAAGCTCGGCGGGCCGCATCATCAGCAGGCCCGCGATGACGGCGATGAACGACGCAGCGTTGCCGAGGAAGGTCCACGCCGTGCCGACCCCGTCGATGAGCAGGCCGGCGGCCGCCGGCCCGACGATCCGCGCCGCATTGAAGGTCGCACTGTTCAGCCCGACCGCGTTCGGCAGCTCATCGCCGCCGACGAGCTCGGACACGAACGCCTGCCGGGTCGGGTTGTCGACGGAGGTCGCCAGCCCGAGCAGGAAGGCGAAGAGGTAGACCTCGTACAATGTGGCAGCACCGAGGAGATCGAGGAGCCCGAGCCCCAACGCGATCAAGCCCATCGACACCTGGGTGGCCAGGATGAGCTTGCGCTTGGAGAAGCGGTCTGCGATGACGCCGGCTTGCAAGCCGAACAGCAGCAGCGGCAGGAACTGCAGCCCTGTGGTGATGCCGATCGCGGACCCGCTGTTGTGAGAGAGCCGGAGGACCAGCCAATCCTGGCCCACCCGCTGCATCCAGCTGCCGGTCAGCGAGACCAGCTGGCCTCCCGCGAAGAGGCGGTAGTTTCGGATCCCCAGCGAGCGGAACGTGCGGCTCACGAGTCCGCCAGCCGTTCGATGATAGGGGCTGCGACGGCCAAGGCTTCGCGCTCTTCCGGCGACAGCTCTTCGAGCCGGCAGGCCAGCCACGCCTGTCTCCGGCTGCGGTCCTCCGCGAGAAGGTCGCGGCCGCGATCGGCGAGCGCGATCACGCTTTGGCGCCCGTCGGTCCCGTGCGGGTCCCGATCCACGAGCCCGAGCTCCTCGAGGGCGGCGATCACACGCGTCATCGAGGGCGGCTGGACACGCTCCGAAGCAGCGAGCTGCGTCGGCGACAGGGGACCTTGCCGCTCGAGGATGCCGAGCACCGACAGTTGGCTGACAGTCAGGCCCTCGCTGCTCCGCTCGGCCCGCAAGCGGCGCGGCGAGGCGCATGACGCCGATGCGAAGAGTGCTCGCGAGTCCCGACCCGTCCGCCGCTCGCTCAGGCGCACTTCGCGCGCCTCCGCCCGTCGTCACATCCTTAGCATAACTCATTAGCCGTGCTAAGCATATCGCCTTCGGCGGATAAGGAGGGCGGCGGACCTCCCGGGGCCCGCTCGGTCAATTGGCGGCATGACTGACGGGACGTACGTCGAAACCCTCGTTCCTGGCAGCGTCGAGAACTGCCTTGGCGTGTTCACGGTTTCGCGTCTCGAGCACGATGTGCACCGCCGTCTCGCGGACGTGAAGGTCGTAGCCTTCGCGCAGGTGCTCCACCGTCACCAGGTTCGCCCCGCTCAGTCCGATGCAGGTCAACAACCTGGCGAGGCTTCCGGGCCGGTCGGAGATCCGGGCGAAGAGCACGACCCTGCGCCCCGCGTTCGTCTCGTGCCGGCGGATGACCGGCGAGAGCAGGCCGGTGTCGATATTGCCTCCGGACAGCACGACCACTGTCGTGCCTGACGCCGGAGGCGTGATCCGGCCCTCCATCAACGCGGCCGCACCGACGGCGCCGGCCCCCTCCACGACGAGCTTGGACCGCATGAGCAGCATCACGATCGCATCCGCGATCTCGTTCTCGCCCACCGCGACGATCTCGTCCACGTGCCGCTCGATCAATCCGATCGTGATGCCGGTCGGCCGCTTCACGGCGATCCCGTCCGCCAGCGTGGTCCCTCCTGCGACGCCGACGAGCCTGCCGGCTTCTTGGGAAGCCAGGAACGGGGCGCACACGGCAGCCTGCACGGCCACGACCCGCACGTGCGGCGCGCGAGGCGTCGATCGCGCACGCGATCCCGGACACCAGACCGCCACCGCCAAGGGGCACGATCACCATGGCGAGATCGTCCACGTCCCGGACGAGCTCGAGGCCAAGCGTGCCTTGGCCGGCCACGATCGCCGGGTCGTCGAAGGGATGTACGAAGTGCAGGCCGGTCTCCTTCGCTCGCGCCTCGGCCAGGATCACGCAGTCGTCGAGCGAGTCGCCCTCGAGATGGACCGAGGCGCCGTAGCCGATGGTGGCGTCCGCCTTGGAGATCGAGGCTTCAGCCGGCATGTAGACCTCGCAGGGCACGCCGGCCGAGCGCGCCGCGAACGCTGCGGCCTGGGCGTGGTTGCCGGCCGAGGCCACGACGATGCCCGGCCAGGCTCCGTCGCCGAGGGCGGCGAGCTTGGCCGAGGCGCCGCGTATCTTGAACGAGCCGGTCCGCTGCAGGTTCTCGGCCTTGAGGACGACGCGCGATCCCGTCAGCTCGGTCAGTACGCGGCAGTTGTACACGGGCGTGTGCACCGCGATGCGCTCCACGGCGAGGCGGGCCGCCTCGATCTGGTCCAGCCCGATCTCCTCGGGCGGCGAGGCCGGCACCGTCATCGGATCGTCCTCACAGCGCCCGCACTAGCTCGACCATGAGCTCGCCGGCTTCCGTCGGGTTCCTCGCCACGAGCACGCCCGCGGAGGACAAGGCCTCCATCTTCGCCTTTGCCGTTCCCTTGGAGCCAGAAACGATGGCACCTGCGTGGCCCATCTTGCGGCCCTCTGGCGCCGTAACGCCCGCGATGTAGGCCACCACGGGCTTGTCCATCGCCGATGCGATGAACTCCGCCGCCCGCTCCTCGCCGTCGCCGCCTATCTCGCCGATCATCATGACCGCACGAGTCTCGGGGTCCTCCTGGAAGGCGGCGAGCACGTCGACGAAGGTCGTGCCCGGGACCGGGTCGCCCCCGATGCCGACGCAGGTGGTCTGGCCGACGGACTGCTGGGAGAGCTCGTGCAGGGCCTGGTAGGTCAAGGTGCCGGATCGGCTGACGATCCCGACCGGCCCTCCGGCCAGCGCTATGTCGCCCGAGGTGATGCCGATGTTGCACTTTCCGGGCGAGATGAGGCCCGGGCAGTTCGGACCGATCAGCCGGGTGTCGGGGTAGTCGCGGCGGAGCCGGGCGCCCACGAGCGCCTCGTCCTTGCTGGGGATGTGCTCGGTGATGCACACGACCAGCCGGATCCCGGCCTGCGCGGCGTCGAGGATCGCGGCTGGAGCCCCGCGAGGGGGAACTGCGATGAAGCTCGCGTCCGCCCCGGTCGCGGCCACCGCCTCGGCGACGGAGTCGAAGACCGGGATGCCCTCTACGAATTGCCCACCTTTTCCGGGGGTGACGCCGGCGACGACCTTGGTGCCGTAGTCACGGTTGCGCAGGCCATGGAAGCGGCCCTGACTGCCGGTGAGCCCTTGAACGACCACCCGCGTCGTCTCGTCGACGAAGATGCTCACGAGGGCGCACCTCCTCGTGCACACGGTTGGCTGGCGAGAATTACTCCGCGCTGCGCGGCGCCGAGCATCGTCGGCTCGCTGATGATCTGTTGGCTGGCCCGCTCTCTGATGATCCTCCGCGCCTCGGCTGCGTTGGTGCCGTCGAGCCGGAGGACGATCTGTGACGAGATGTCCACCTCCTCGAGCGCCGTCAAGATCCCCCTCGCAATGTCGTCACAGCGGACGATGCCGCCGAAGATGTTCACGAGGATGGCCCGGACCTTCGGATCGCTGTTGATCACTTCGAGCGCGCTCGCCATCACGCCCGCGTCGGCGCCGCCGCCGATGTCGAGGAAGTTGGCTGCGCTGCCACCGGCCTGGTTCACCACGTCCAGCGTGCTCATCGCAAGACCGGCGCCGTTCGCGATGATCCCGACCGACCCGTCGAGGCCGATGTACTGCAGTCCCTTGCTCCTGGCGAGACGCTCCCGCTCGTCGACATCGGCCAGGTCGTCTATCTGCTCCCATTCCGGATGCCGGAACGCGGCGTCGTCGTCGAGGGTCACCTTGGCGTCGAGCACCCGCACCTGGCCATCGGTCGTGAGCACGAGGGGGTTGATCTCGACGAGGTCGGCGTCGCCGTCGATGTAGCACTCATAGAGCTTCACGAGAATCTCGGCCGCGCCCTGCTGGGCTCGCGGATCGAGCCCGGCGAGCTCGACGAGCTCTCGAGCGGAGCGCAGGCTCAGCCCGTCGAGCGGGTTCACGTGCAGCCGAGCGATCGCGTCCGGGTCAGATTCGACGACCTGCTCGATGTCGACGCCGCCGCGCGCCGAGACCATCGCGAGATGCAGCTTGGCCGCCCGGTCGAGCGTGAAGCTCGCGTAGTACTCCTCGGCGATGTCGGTCGCGCGCTCGATCCACAATCGGCGCACCACGTGTCCCTTGATGTCCATGCCGAGCATGTCGCCCGCGTGCGCGGCGACCTCCGCACGAGATCGGGCGAGCTTTACCCCGCCCGCTTTGCCCCGACCGCCGACTTGCACCTGCGCCTTCACCACGACGGGATAGCCGAGCCGCTCGGCGCCGGCTTCGGCCTCGGCCACCGTGTCGGCGACCTCGCCATCGGGTACGGGCAGGCCGTACCGCGCGAAGTACTGCTTGCCCTGATACTCGACGAGATCCAACTATTTGCCTTCCTGCCGGTATTACTGTCAGCTGCCGCCCGGCCCGGGAAACCCGGCATTGGGCTCGGACGAAGCGGCCGTGGCGCGCTCCCGAGCGTCCAGCGCCTCCTCGAGCCACGAGGAGATGCGCTGCAGCGGCGCCCCGGGCGTGAACACGGCGCTCACTCCTGCGGCCTTCAACGTCTCGACGTCGCGCTCGGGGATTATGCCTCCCACGACGACGATCACGTCTCCGAGGCCCTCGGCGCGCAACCCCTCCACCACCCGGGGGACCAGCGTCAGGTGCGCCCCGGACAGCAACGACAGCCCGACGGCGTCGGCGTCCTCCTGCATGCAGGCGCGCACCACCTGCTCGGGCGTCTGATGCAGGCCCGTGTAGATGACCTCGAACCCGGCGTCCCGCAGGGCGCGCGCGATGACCTTGGCACCTCGGTCGTGGCCGTCGAGGCCAGGCTTGGCCACGACGATGCGGTAGCGACGAACCATTCCCCGGCGATACTACGCAGCAGCAGGCATTTAAGCGGCCGAATCAGTCCGCCTCGAGTGTCAGCTCCTCGCGGCCGGCAGCACCACGAAGGCGATGAGGGACAGGTGCAGGCTGACGGCGACCACGACACAGGCATGGAAGATCTCGTGATACCCGAAGACCGCGGGCCACGGGTCGGGTCTCCTCCGGGCGTACACGACGGCGCCGACGGTGTACAGCAGGCCGCCGCCGAGCATCATCGAGAAACCCAGAACGCCAAGGTGGTGGAGGAATTCCGGCACGGCCCCCACGGCGATCCAGCCGACCGCGACATACGGCAGAGCGACCGCCCACTTCGGGGCGTCCAGCCACGCGAAGCGCATCGCGATCCCTACGACTGACGCCCCCCAGACGGTCCCGACCACGATCCAGGCGTCGGTATCGGGCAGGGACAGGCCTGCGACCGCCGTGTACGTGCCTGCGATGCAGATGAAGATCGCCGTGTGGTCGATGCGGCGCATGCGCCGGCGGGCTCCGGGCGACCAGGTGACGCGATGGAAGAGCGCGCTCGTCGCCAGCATCGCCGTCACCGAGAAACAGGCGATCGCGGTGCACACCTCTTGCTTGGTCCCCTTGGCCTCGAGCCCGATGAGAATGCCGACAGGGATCACGGCGATCGCGGCGATCTCGTGCGACCAGCCGCGAAGGCGCGGCCTGACGGGCTCTGCCGCCGGTGCCTCCGCGTGGGGAGCCCGCACCACGGGCGGCAAGTCTACGTACCGGTCGGTAGGTGTGCACCTGCGGTGGCGCGCTCGACTCGACCGTCGTCCTATAGTCACCTGGGTCGGCTGGCCAGCAACTCAGGGCGTCGCAGGCGCTGGCGAAGACTCGAATGAGCAATTGGACCTGACGCAGCGCCGAACGCGGGAGAAGACGAATGACACTTACAGGGCAAGCTACGAACCTCACATCGACAGGCGGCGCCCAGATGCTCTGTGACGAGATGCGAGCCGGCAGCGAGGGCATCTGGAGGGCGACCATCGGGCACCCCTTCCTCGTCGAGGTCGAGCACAACACGCTCCCAGACGAGAAGCTCCTTTACTACTTCATCCAGAACGTGCACTACATCGACGCTGCCGTCCGCTTCAGCTCTCAGGCGGTGGCGAAGGCGCCTGACGCGAAGAGCCGGGACTTCGGCCTGAGGCTCCTCGACTTCGGGCGCAAAGAGGTGGCCCGCCAGCGCGAATACGTCCGGCGGCTCGACGAGACGGTCGATGCCCGCTTCGACCGCGACCTGGCGCCCACGGCGCGCGCCTATGTCAACCACCTCCTGACGCTTGCCGCCTATGGCGGCTCGCTCGAGCTGTTCGTCGGGCTCATGCCGTGCGAGTGGACCTACAGCGAGTTCGGGAAGCGCCTTGCCCCAATTGTGAGCCACCCGCTGCACGTCGAATGGCTGTCGACGTTCGGCGGGGACGACCATGAGGACATGAACACCAATTACCGGGACATCGTCGAGCACCTGGCCGGGGACGCCGGCCCAGAGCGCCGGCGAGAGATGACGAGAATCTTCCGCACGAGTGCCCGCTACGAGTGGATGTTCTGGCAGATGTCCTACACCCTCGAACAATGGCCGATCTGATCTTCGCGGCGGCCCGATCCTTACGCGTCGGGGTTGACTGGGCACCCCTCCCCGGAAGACATTCCTCGTGCGCGCACTGACCTCCCCCGGGGCGGCTCCCGCCCCAAGAGAAGGAGGGTGAGTCCATTTTCACCATAGAGCCGATGGTCGTCGCCTACGGGCCGCATCGGGAGAAGAGCCGTTTCACCTACATGCACAACGCCGGTGTAGCAGTGGACATCCCCTATGTGTCGTGGCTGCTCCGCGGCCCCGACACCAACATCTTGGTCGACGTGGGATGCTCAGCCCGCGACTACCTGGAGCACATCCGCCCCAAGGAGGGAGCCCTGGTTCACGTGGGCCAGACGTTCGCCGACGTTGTCGACGTGACGCCGCTGGCCGACCACCTTCGCGTTCGCGGCCTCTCGGCCGCGGACATCGATCACGTCGTGCTCACTCACCTCGACTGGGACCATTGCATGACGATCGCTCCTTTCGCAGACGCCTCCATCTGGTTGCAGAAGAGCGAGTGGGAGCACACGCCATCCCACGAGATGTTCGCCACGTCGTACGCTCCCCGCTACCACTACGACCAGATCGCAGAAATGCGTCTGAACCTTGTTACGGGGACACACCGTCTGACCGACGGTGTCGAGCTCAGGCTGACGCCCGGGCACACCGTGGGCGGTCAGTCCGTGGTGGTCGACACCGCTGAGGGCACATTCGTCATCGCCGGCATGTGCGTGCTCAAGGAGAATTTCTATCCGTCCGAAGAAGTGAGGAAGCACTTCAAGGTGATCCCCCCCGGAGGCCACACTGACCTCTTCCAAGCCTATGACAGCATGCTCGAGATCCTCGAGGTCGGTGGCCCCAACGTGCTGCCGCTGCACATGACCGAGGCGGCCCATATGGGTGTCCTGGGCCGGCATCCGCCCGGCGACACCGAGCGGCCGGAATACTCGACCCCGTAGCGCTCTGCTGCGGCGGAGGCTGTGTGCGCAGGTGCCGGGCACGCTCTTGACAGGGTGCGGCTGCTCGGTTTCAATCTGCTATCTGGTATCTGATGTTTTGCGCGAAGGGGGCAGCCACGCGTGGGGGGAGATGGCGAGCCTGAACCGTACGACGTAGACCTCCTAATCGCTGGCGGCTGGCTCATCACCATGAACGAGCACCGCGAGGTCTACCGGGACGGCGCGGTCGCAGTCAGCGGCTCGAAGATAGTTGCGGTCGGCCGGCGGGCCGACCTCGCGGGGCGCTACCGCGCCTCGAGAGTGATCGACACATCGCGCATGGTCGTAACGCCCGGGCTCGTCAACGGTCATCGGCACCTGCTCTGCTGTCCGAAGGGTGCGCTCCCCGAAGGCCGCCAGACCCTGGAGGCCCTGCGAACGTTCACCTACCCGTGCTTTGCCGCGCTGACCGAAGAACAGATGTACGCGTATGCACTGCATGCCACTGCCGAGATGATCCGCTTCGGCACGACGACGTTCGAGGAACCCGGCTGCAATCACCTCGAAGCGGTACTCGAAGCGCTCGCCACATCGGGGATCCGCTGCCGCGTCGGTCCCTGGACTTGGGACCAGCAGGGGCCATCCGGTGGAGCCGACCTGCCTGACTGGCTGGTCATGGATGCCGACGCTGCCCTCGACCGTCTCGGTCGGGGCATCGAGACAGTCCGAGCCCTCGGCAATCCGCTGATCCGCGACGCTGTGACAATCGAAGGCGTCGGAACCTGCTCGGACGCCCTGACCCTCGGCGCCGCGAAGCTCGCCGAGGAGGCGGACTCCCTTGCCGTTCTCCACAAGGCGACGAGCGAGCGCGAGGTTGCGCTGGAGCTCCAGGTGTTCGGCGAACGACCGGTCCAGCACATGCACTCGCTCGGAGCGCTTAACCCGTGGGTCCTGCTCAACCACATGACCTCCCTCGACGAGTTCGAGGTCGACCTCGTCGCCGAGAGCGGCGCTCGCATCTCGCAGAACCCGAGCTCCGCGCTCGAAATTCGCCAAGGGCACTACACAGACCGGAAAGTGGCCCGAACTCCTGGCCGCTGGTGTCCCGATCGCACTCGGCACCGACGCCGAGAACGTCTCCAACCACCAGGACATCTGCCGCTCGATGCAGCTCGCCGCGCTGCTCCCACGAGACGCGCGGCGCGACCCTAACGCCGTCACCGCTGAGCAGGCTCTGGAGATGGCGACGATCAGTGGGGCAAAGGCGCTGCGCCTCGACGACCTGACGGGGTCGATCGAGCCCGGGAAGGAAGCGGACATCACGTGCTTCGACACCGAGGACTTCGACTGGCGCCCCCTCCACAACCCGGTCGCCAACCTGGTCTACGGCTCGACGGGGCACTCAGTGCACACTGTCGTTGTGGCAGGTGAGGTGGTCCTCGACGCCAAGCACCTGACACGCGTCGACGAAGCGCAAGTCCGTGAGCGCGTCGAGCACATCGACCGTGAAGTCCTGGCGACCATCGGGATCGAGCCGGGCCCGAGCTGGCCGGTGCTGTGAGTCTCGGCTCGGAACGGTCAGATGCGAGGAAGCCGGAAACCGAGGCAGTTGTGGTGAGCGCTGTTGCGAGCCCGGACGCTCAGGCGCGGCGGAGCCCCGCAACGTCCGCGACACTGGGAGCGCCCAAATCGCCGCAGATCACCGTTCGCGGCGTGTCAAAGCGCTTCGGCGGGATTGTCGCGCTCCGGGGCGTCAACGTGACCATCGACCAGCACGAGAAGGTGGCCATCCTCGGTCCGAGCGGTTGCGGCAAGTCCACCCTCCTCCAGATCGTGGCCGGCCTGCTCGACCCCGATGCCGGCTCGCTCGACGTTGCCGGAGCGAGGTCGGCCAAGGACCGATTGGCGCGTTGCGCCATGATGCCGCAGCGCGATCTCCTGTTGCCATGGCGCACGGCGCTCGACAACGCGTCGATCGCCCTCGAGAACCGCGGTAGCAGGCGCCGCGAGGCCCGCGAGCGAACTCGGCCGCTGTTCCAGCGGTTCGGGCTCGCGGGGTTTGAGGAGTTGAGCCCGGCCCAGCTTTCCGGCGGCATGCGCCAGCGCGTGAGCTTCATCCGGACGCTCATGGCCGAGAAGGACATTCTCCTCCTCGACGAGCCGTTCGGCGCCCTCGACTCGATAACCCGCGGGCAGATGCAGGAGTGGCTCCTCCGCGCGATGCAGGACGTCCCGCGGACCGTGCTCCTCGTCACCCATGACGTCGAGGAGGCGCTGCTGCTGGCCGATCGGGTCGTCGTCTTGTCGGCCCACCCCGGCAGGGTGCTCGAGGTGCTGGACTCGCGAGTGCAGGTGCAAGGATCACGCCGTGAGGTCGTGACCGACCCTGAAATTCGTGAAGCTCAGAGAGCGGGCGCTGGAGGCACTTGAATGAGCTCGACGGGATTCGAGGTCCCGAACACCTTCGACGAAGGCAGCCCGCACGGGGACGTCGCGTTCGAGGACATCGTCGTCGAGCGCCGCTGGTCCCTGCTTCGAAGGCTCGGCTCCAACTACGGAGCCGCCGCGGTGGTCGTGGCGCTCATGGTCGTCGCGTGGCAGTTCATCGTGCACCTTGCCGGTCTTCCCGAGTACCTCATGCCCGTGCCGACGGAGGTTGCCAGGTCTCTCGGCGACGACTGGACCGCCATTCTCGGGTCGGCGACGCTCACAACTTTGAAGGAGGTGCTCATAGGCTTCGCCATCGCGACCGCTCTGGGCATCGGGATCGCCGTCATTCTCCACCTGTTCGGGCCGCTTCGGCGAGCGGTCTACCCGCTGCTCATCGCCTCCCAGACCGTCCCGGTCGTCGTGCTGGCGCCGATCCTCGTTGTGCTCTTCGGTTACGGGATCGTGCCGAAGCTCGTCATCGTCGCCTTGATCTGCTTCTTCCCGATCGTCGTCAACGGGCTTGACGGAATGCGCTCGGTGGACGACGACTACATCCGGATGATGCGGACGCTCGACGCCCGACGCTGGGCGATCTTCAGGCGTGTCGAGTTTCCGGCCGCGCTCCCGCTCATCTTCTCAGGGATGCGAATTGCCGCGACTTTCGCGTCGATCGGCGCCGTCTTCGGCGAGTGGGCCGGCTCCAACGTGGGCCTCGGCTACGTCATGCTCGAAGCCACGCCGAACCTTCAGACGGCGCGCATCTTCGCCGCGATCGTCATTCTGACGGTGATCTCGATCACTCTGTTCGGCGCCGTTTCGATCGCCGAACGGCTCATCGCGCCCTGGAGCCAACGGCGGACGTCGCGATAGGGGGTGCGCGCTGGGGAACAAGGAGAGCACGGGCGCATGGGGAGGCTCCACCCATTCGCCTCCGAGCAGGCCATGGAGACAAGGATCAATCAAAGGAAAGGACTCTCATGTCGCTGAGAATGAAGATGGCAATAGGCGCGATGTCACTCGCGCTCGGGGGATCGCTCATCACGGCTAACAGCGCGACGGCGAGCGCTGCTCACAGCACAAAGTCGGTCGTAGTCGAGCTCGACTGGGTTCCGAACCCCGACCACACTTCGCTCTACTACGGGTTGGACAAGAACTTCTTCTCGAAAGCCGGACTGTCGGTCAGCCTGCAGGCTCCGTCGAATGCAGCGGACCCGATAAAGCTTGTTGGTCTGAACAAGGTCGACCTCGCGATCTCCTATGAGTCGGAGATGTTCTACGGCCAGCAGGAGGGCCTCCCGGTGGTCGCCGTCTCGACGATCGTGCCCGTGCCACTCAACTCGCTCATCGTCACCCCGAAAGACCACGTCACCAAGCTCTCCCAGATGAAGGGCAAGTCGGTCGGCATCACGGGCATCCCGAGTGACTTCGCCATCTACCAGATGCTGCTGCGCTCGGCGCACCTGACCAGCAAGCAGGTCCAGACGGTGACCGTCGGCGAGAATCTCGTTCCGTCGATCTTGTCCGGGCGGGTCGATGCGATCGTCGGTGGCTATCGCAACGTCGAAGCGATCCAGATCGCCCAGGAGATGGGTAAGAAGCCGACCGTGTTCCCCGCCTCGGCGCTCGGAGTGCCCAACTACGCGGAGCTGGTGCTGGTTGCCAACCGCAACCGCCTGAAGAGCGACCCCGCCTACGCGGCGAAGGTCAAGAGCTTCATTCGTGCGCTAACGGCAGCGACGACCGCCGCGATCGCGAACCCGAGCGGGGCGACCTCGATCATGGAGAAGGCCACCCAGTACACGACGCAGTTCCTCAAGGTGAGCGTTCCCTACACGCTGACGCTGATCAAGCCTGGCGCCGGGCAGAAGGTCGGCTGCATGAGCGAGGCTTCTTGGCAGAGCTTCGGAACGTGGATGAAATCGCAAAAGCTGATCACTGAAACGCCACACGCGGCGCCCCTGACTACCGACGCCTACCTGCCCTACAGCTGCTGAGCGTCCGACCCAGGCGGCGCAGGCATCTATAGCCGCGCCGCCTGGGCGGCACAGCCGAGCCCACTCCTCGTAATACTATTTGATGTACGATATCTGATATTAGGACGGATTCATGACTGTTCATGTTGAGCACCGTGATCGCGCCGAGGCGGTGCTGGTATCTGTCGATCTCGCACGCGCGGTCGACCTCGTGCAGCAGGTGTGCCGGATCCCGAGCGTCCTCGGCGAGGAAGGGGAGCTGGCGGGGTTCCTCGCGTCCGCCATGAAGGACTCCGGATTCGAGGGCGTGAAGCTCCAGCCGGTGCTCCCCGATCGGCCGAACGCTATCGGCGAGCTCAGTTTCGGCGCCGGCAGGCGTGTCGTGCTCACCGGCCATCTCGACACCAAGCCCGTCTCCCACGGATGGCACAAGACCACACCGTTCTCGGGTGAGTTGATCGACGGAGCCGTCTACGGGCACGGCGTCATGGACATGAAGGCGGCTCTTGCCTGTCAGATCGTGGCCATGGAGGCCTTGCGCGAGGCGAATGTCCCTCTCGCAGGGACGCTCGCTATGGCCGCTGTCAGCGACCACATGGGCGACCAATCGGGCTCGATCGCCTACTTCGCCGAGCACGAAGCCGACATGTGCGTGCTCGGCGAGCTGACGGACAACCAGGTCTGCCTCGGACACCGTGGCCGCTACTACTTTGACGTGACAACGCTCGGACGGTCGGGCCACACCTGCCACAAGTACGACGCCGTGAACGCGAATGTGCTCGCCGCTCACGCGGTGCTCGCGCTCGACGCCTCCTGCTACAGGCCGAATCTCGACCCCGAAGTGTTGCGGCTGTTCGGGCCCGAGACGTTTGTCGTGCCCGGCCGCATCTACGGAGGGCTCCCTCCCGGCGGCCCCTCGATGATCCCCGACGAGTGCGTGATCAGGGTGGACTGCCGCCCGCAGCCAGGTGTCACGACCGAGGAAGTCCGAGCCGAGATAGACCGATGCCTGGCGGACGCGCGTCGGCACGACGAGCGCTTCCAGGCCGAGGTCTTGCTCGCCGACGTGAAGCCCGGCTATCTCGCGAGCCCGAGCTCCGAGGTCGTGTCGACGATGGTCGATGCCGTGCGCCTTGTGCGCGGAGGGGAACCGGAGCTCGTCACCGAGGACTGGCTCGGTGACACGGCGAGCTTTGGTGGCAAGGTTCCAACCGTGATCTTCGGCCCAGGCGGCCCTCCCGTCTACTGCGCCGACGAGCATCTCCCGGTCGCGGACATCCACGAGGCTACGAAGGCCTACGCGGTGTTCGCAGCGCTCGCACTCGCCAAGGGGGAAGGGCGGTGAGGCGAGTCCCGCGCGTCCTCCTGGCCAAGCCGGGCCTGGACGGGCACGACCGCGGGATCAAGGTCATTGCGATGGCGCTGCGCGACGCCGGAATCGAAGTCGTCTACCTGGGCCTGCGGTGCACCCCTGCCGAGATCGCCGCGTCGGCCATCGAGGAGGACGCCGACGTCGTCGGCATCTCCGTGCTCTCGGGCGCCCACGTCCCTCTCGCCGAGCAGCTGATGGCGGCGATGAGGGCCGCTGGGTCGCGCGCGCCGGTCGTCGTCGGTGGCACCGTTCCCGAGGGCGACGCTCAGTTGTTGAAGGAGATGGGCGTCGTCGACGTGTTGCCAGTGGGGACCCCGCTCGATGAGGTCGTGTCACGAATCGTGGCAATTGCATCGGAGCCGGCCACGCTCCGATGAGCGACCGCCTTGCCTACGACAAGGCGACGGCAGGCCTTCCTGAGGCGCGCACCGACTCGGGGATCGAGGTCCGGCCTCTCTACAGCTCGGATGATCTTGCCGGAGGCGCGCCCGCGCTCGAGGAGCGGCTCGGCCTCCCTGGCCAGGCACCGTTCACGCGTGGACCGTACCCGTCGATGTACCGCGGCCAGCTCTGGACGATGCGCCAATTCGCCGGCTTCGGGTCGTCGGAGGAGACGAATGCGAGGTTCAAGTTCCTCCTTCGCCAGGGCCAGACGGCCCTCTCGGTGGCCTTCGACCTCCCGACGCAGCTCGGCTACGACTCCGACCATGAACTGGCCCGGCCGGAGGTCGGCCGCGTCGGCGTCGCGATCGACTGCGCGACGGACGTGCACGAGCTCTTCGAAGGTCTCCCGCTCGAGGCGGTCTCGGTGAATTTCACGATCAACGCGACCGCCCCGATCATCCTCGCCATGTACCTGGTCGCCGCTGAGCGCCAGAACGTCTCGCAAGAGCGCCTCTCGGGGACGCTGCAGAACGACATATTGAAGGAGTTCCTCTCCCGCAAGCTGTTTGTATACCCGCCGGCGCCGTCCATGCGGCTCGCGGCTGACGTCGTCGAGTACGCAGCGGACCGCCTCCCTAGGTTCAACCCGATCTCGATCACCGGCTACCACGCCCGCGAGGCCGGCTGCGACGCCGTGCAGGAGCTCGGACTGACGATGGCCGACGCGATCGCCTACGCGGACGAGCTGGTCCGTCGCGGCCTGGACTTCGACGCTTTCGCGCCGCGACTGTCGTTTCACTTCGCGACGACTCTCGACATGTTCGAGGAGGTTGCCAAGCTGCGGGCCGCCCGACGCCTCTGGCATTCCATCGCCACCGAGCGCTTCGGGGCGAGGGACCCCGCTTCGGCACGACTCCGTTTCTTCTCGGGGAACTCGGGCGCGACGCTGACGGCACAACAGCCGTACAACAACATCGTTCGCTCTACGATCCAGTGCCTCGGCGCTGTCCTCGGCGGCGCCCAGTCGGTTCACGTCATGGGCTATGACGAGGCGTACGAGCTGCCGAGCGAGGAGGCGGTGACGCTCTCGTTGCGCACCCAGCAGATCATCGCCTTCGAGAGCGGAGTGACCCGCACCGCCGATCCGCTGGCCGGCTCGTACTACGTCGAGTGGCTGACCGACGAAGTGGAGCGACGCGCCCGGGAGGTCATGGACGCCGTGGAGCAGGTGGGTGGCGCCGTGGCTGCGCTCGAGGCCGGCGTCCCGCAGCGATGGATCGCGGAATCTGCCTACCGGCTCGAGCGGGAGATCTCCTCCGGTGCTCGGCCGAAGGTGGGAGTCAACCTGTACCAGGACGAGGGAGACCACAACGAGCTCAGGCTGTTCCACCTCGACCCCCGCATCGCAGAGCGCCAGATCCGGCGTCTCGAGGCGCACAGAGCAGAGCGGGACGGGGGCAAGGTCGCCGTAGCCCTGCGCGGTCTGGCCGGCGACGTCTCGCGCCGCCGCAACGTCATTCCTGCCCTGATCGAGGCGTCGCGTGCGGGTGCAACGCTCGGCGAGATGTCGGAAGTGCTGCGCTGCGAGTTCGGCGAGTTCAAAGAGCCGAGCCTCTGGTGACCAGACCTCTCGAGGGACTCAGCGTCGTGGACCTCACTCGATTTGTCGCCGGCTCCTACGCAACGAGCGTGCTCGCCGCCTTCGGAGCCGATGTCGTGAAGATCGAGCCGCCCGGCGGGGACCCCTACCGCCGGCAGGGCACGGAATGGTCGAACGGCGAATCGGTGCTGTTCATGTCGCTGAACGCCGGAAAGCGCAGCGTGGCGCTCGACTTCCGCACGCCGGCGGGGCGAGAGGTGCTCGACCGCCTCATCGCTCGCGCGGACTTCTTCGTCGAGAACGCGCGCCCCGGGAGTCTCACGCGGCACGGCCTCGACTGGGATTCGCTCCACGAGCGCTACCCCGCGCTCGTGGTCGGCTCGATCTCAGGCTACGGCGACGTCGGACCCGATGCGCGAAAGGGCGGTTTCGACCTCATCTTGCAGGCGGAGTCCGGGCTCATGAGCGTGACCGGCTCGAGCGAGGCGGGACCGGTCAAGGTTGGGGCGCCGCTCCTCGACGTCGGCGCGGGCCTCGCTTGCGCGCTCGGGCTGGTTGCCGCGCACCTCGAGCGGCTCTCGACCGGGTGCGGGCACCTCGTCTCGACGTCGCTGCTCGAGTTCGCCCTCGCCGGCCTGGGTACAGTTACGGCCGGGTACCTCGCCTCCGGTCTCCTACCGGGCCTTCTCGGTACCCACTCGCCTACTTTCGCCCCTTATGGGGGCTTTCGCGCAGCGGACGGCTGGATCGTGATGGCGGGTGCCGGGAGCGAGGAGCTCTGGCGACGCGCCTGCGAGGTGCTCGGAGCCGAGGGACTGATCGAGGACGAGCGCTTCTCGGACAACGCCAGCCGGGTGGCGCACCGGGACGAGCTCACCGCCGCCCTCGAGGCGATCCTCGTGCGCGAGCCGTCGAGGCACTGGCTCGAGCTGCTCGGAGCGGCCGGCGTTCCGGTTGCCGAAGTGCGTACCCTCGGAGAGGTCGTTCAAAGTGAGCAGGTAGCCGCGCTCGGCTCTTTGGAGCACCTTGCACACGATCGAGCCGGGGACACCGTCGTGGTGGCGCCGCCGGTCCGATTCGACAGGGCGTCGCTCGGCTACGGGTCGGCCGCGCCGGTGCTGGGCGCGGACACGGCCGAGGTGCTCGGCGAGCTCGGCATCTCCGAGAAGGAGATCGCCCGCCTGGTGAGCGAAGGGACGGCGGTGACGGCATGACGGCGAGCCCGATGAGAGGGTCGGCTGCTCCGGGTCTCCTCGAGCTGACCGCCGAGGTGATCGAACGAACCGTTGAGGTCGCGAGCGTGCCTGCTCCGACCGGCGACGAGCACCGGCGCGCTCAGATGGTTGCCGGTTGGTGGCGAGGGGACGGCTTCGACCCGGTCTGGACCGATGAAGCCGGGAACGGCTGGGCGAGGGCGCGGTGACGGCTCCGGTGCAGCGATCGTCCTCGCCGCGCACCTTGACACGGTCTTCGATTCCGGCACCGATCACACGGTGAAGCGCACCGGTGACCGGCTTTTCGGCCCGGGGGTCGGTGACGACAGCGTGGCGATCGCCTCGCTGTCTGCCATCGGTCGCCTTCTCTCCTCATCGGAGGGCTCGGCACCGGTGTTCGTCCTCGTAACCGTCGGCGAGGAGGGTCTCGGCAATCTCGCCGGCGCCCGGCACGCCATTGCGCACCCGCCGGCCGAGCTTGCCGCCTTCGTCGCGATCGAGGGCAACTATCTCGGCAGGATCGCGACGACAGGCGTCGGCTCGCGGCGCTGGCGGGTTGTGGTGACCGGGCCCGGAGGTCACGCCTGGGAGCAGTCGCAAGCTCCGAGCGCCGTGCACGAGGCGGCCCGAATAGTGCAAGCGCTTTCGAGGATCCCGACAGCGCCTGGGGCCACCTCTTTGAACATCGGGAAGCTCGACGGGGGTGAAGCGATCAACGCCCGAGCGCGGGAGGCGGTCTTCGAGCTCGACTTGCGCGGAGCCGCCGAAGGCTCGCTCGAGGCACTCGAAACCGCCGCCCGTCAGGTCCTCGAGGCCCCGTGCGCGAGCGGGATCGGCATCGATGTCCACGAGATCGGCCGCCGCCCGGCCGGCAGCATCCAAAGCGACCACCCACTCGTCGGATCGGCGCGGGACGCGCTCGCCACGCGCTCGATCACCTGGCGCGAGGTAGCGGCGAGCACGGATGCCAACGCGGCGCACGCGGGTGGAGTTCCGGCCATCGCGCTCGGAGTCACCACCGGGTCCGGAGAGCACACCCCCGGGGAGTGGATCGACATCTCGCCCATCGGCGACGGCATCGCCGCTATAGCCGACACAGTCGTCCGCTACGAACACGCGACGCGCTCAACCCAGGAGCAACCGTGAGAAAGCTGCGATCAGGGGTGGCGCTCCAGCCCGTTGACGACCCGACCACCTTCTCGACGATGGTCCACGAGATCGAGGAGCTCGGGTTCGACAACCTCTGGCTCACCGACTCCTCGTTGCACGCCCGCAACTGCTACGCGTACTTGACCATCGCCGCCCAGCAATCCAGCCGGCTGACCCTCGGAACGGCGGTGACCAACCCGCTCACCCGCCATCCCGGCATTACCGCGAGCGCCATCGCGACGGTCGACGAGATCTCCGGCGGCCGGACGATCCTTGGCATCGGCGCCGGTGACCGCCCTTTGCTCGCGCTCGGCCTGAGACCGAGCCCGCTCGCGGACCTGGAGACGGCGATCAACGGTGTGCGGGCCTTGTGGAGCGGCGCCGAAGTGGATCTCGAGGCCGGTTCGTTCTCGCTGCGCGACGCGCACCTGCGCTTTGGGGCAAGGAGCGACATCCCGGTGTTCATCTCGGCGAGCGGGCCGCGAACGCTCGAGCTCGCTGGTCGTGTCGCCGACGGAGTGATTTTGCTTGTCGGCCTCTTCCCCGAAGCCATCGCCTGGGCGCTCGGCCACATCGACGAGGGAGCTCGAGGCGCCGGTCGCAAGTGGGCTCACGACGGCTCCCGCCAGCGACCGCACGTCGCCGTGTTCGCCTACGGCGCGATCGACGACGACCGCGACCGGGCACTCGAGAGGGCACGCTCGATCGCAGCCTGGTTCCCGCAGACCGCTCCCGTGATCTGCCAGATCGCGGGGCTCGGCGACGAGCTGGCGGCTCGCGTCCGACGCGCCTACGGCGGTGGTGAGTTCCAAGAGGCGGCAGGCGCTGCCAAGCTGCTGCCCGACGACTTCGTGCGGAAGGTCGCCCTCGCAGGCGACAGCACGGACGCCCGAGCCCGGATCGAAGCGGTGCTCGACGCCGGCGCCGACTCCGTGCACGTGTTTCCCCTCGGCGATCGAAGAATGGACACGGTTCGGAGCTTCGCACGCTGCTGGCAGGAGGTGACCGGCCGGCGCTGACGGCGACGCTGCGAGCGTGGACCGGATCGATACCCGTTTGGTATGAAAGATAGAATATTAGTTATCGGGGGGTGCCTTTGTGAGTTGTGTCGATGCCAAGACGAACGATCGGGCGTTCACGATCCGGCGCATCCATCACGTCGCCTTTGCCCACAAGGACCGTGGGGTCCTCGACAGCCTCGAGTCATTGTTCGGTATGACTTGCGACGAACCGGAGGCTGCCCCCGGCTTCGTTGAGCGCATGTTCCCTGTGGGCAACGCCTTCCTCCAGACGCTCGAGGCCACTGGACCCGGCCTGGTCGACCGCTTCGTCGAACGCCGCGGGCCGGCGCTTCACCATGTCGCCTTCGAGGTCGACGACATCGATGCGACCTTCGAAGCGCTGCGCCGGCGCGGCACGCCAATGGTGGACCAAGCCCCCCGCCCGGGCGGAGCAGGGACCCGCGTCGCGTTCCTGCATCCCTCCGCTTGCGGTGGACTGCTGGTGGAGCTGGTGGAATCGGTGAGGCAGGCACGTTCGTGGTAGAAGGCGCCGCGCGACGCGTCGAGCGAGCGCACAGATCGAGTGCCGTCGAGTCGGCGTTCTCCACCCGCCACGACAGGGAGAAGATCACCGACTGGGTCTTCGAGGAGCTGAAGAGCGCGATCATCGATCTTCGTCTGCCCCCGGGTGAGCCCCTCCGCGAGGCGACGATCGCCGAGTCGCTCGGCGTGAGCAAGACGCCCGTGCGCGAGGCGTTGACGCGCTTGGAGCTCGAAGGCCTCGTCGAATCGACCTCGTTCAAAGGTGCCGTGGTCTCGAGCTACACCAGACGCGACCTGATCGAGCTCTACGAACTCCGGGAGCTGCTCGAGATCTGGGCGGTGAGGGAGGCGGCCAGCTCGATGAGCAGCGACGCTCTCGACCGGCTGGACGACCTCATCGAGGCGGGAGGGCGCCTTCGCTCCGAGGGCAGGACCGAGGACCTCGAAGAGCCGATAGACGAGTTCGACGCACTTCTGTTCGCTCAGGTGACGAATCGGCGGATCGCCGCCCTGGTCAGCAACCTGCGAGCCCATCTGACAAGAATCGGGCGCCTGACCGCACAGATCCCTGGCCGGCTCGAGACCTCGGTCGACGAGCACGCTCTCATCGCAGAGGCCCTGCGTCGCCGGGACCCGGACGCTGCGGCTGTGGCACTTCGCAGGCACATCGCGAGCGTGCAAGCCGATCAGCTCAGGATGCTCGACGACCGTGCAGAGATGACCTGATGTGGTGAGTCTCATCTCCAAAAAGCAGGCCGGATCGGTCTCGGCGCGACTTCACGAGCACGGCAGTGCCATTTGGAACGCGGCGATCCATCACCCGATGGTGTTAGAGATTGCGGCTGGGACGCTTCCGCACGAGTGCTTCCGCCACTATTTCGAGCAGAACATCTTGTACCTCGAGGACTACGCAAGGGCTATCGCGGCGGTGACCGCCAAGGCGCCCGATGCCGAAGCGCTCGAGGTTCTCGGGCGCATCATCGAGCAGATCATCACGGTCGAGCTGCCGGCGGGCCGCGACTTCCTCGAACGCCTTGGCGGGGATCCGGCCACGGCGCGGGGTCTGGAGACCATGGAGCCCACGACTTATGCCTACACGCGACACCTGCTGTCAGTCGCCGCGCTCGGGGACTGCTCGGCTGGGCTCGCCGCTGTGCTCCCCTGCCAGTGGAGCTACGGGGAGATCGGTGCCAACATCGCAGGCGTAAAGCCCGACGACCCGATCTACGCCGACTGGATCAATGTCTTCGGCAATCCCGAGTACGAGAAGCTGATGGACGCGACGACCAATCTTCTCGACCGGCTCGCCAAGCCCGGGGAGGAGAGCTTTGGCAGCCTGCAAGTCATCTTCGACGTCTCGACGCGCTACGAGGTCGAGTTCTGGGACATGGCCTACGGGCCGCCGACAATCACGCGGTCATAGGAACGGAGGCCGAGAGACTCATGAGCACGGACCCCAAGGGCGAGCGCACGACGATATCGAACGGGATAGTCGTCACGCTCGACCCGGCCGACGAGGTGCACATCGGCGGCACCGTCGTCGTGGACGACGATCGGATCACCTACGTCGGTCCGCCAGGCTCGGCACCCCAGCCGACCGGCAAGGTGATCGACGCCTCGGGCAAGGCAGTGCTCCCTGGCCTGGTCGACCTCCACTACCACACAGCGATCGCCAAGGGCTGGAGTGACCACCTGCCGCTGTGGGAGTACCTGGACACCCTCTGGTACCCGGCGATCCGGGCGCTCGGCGACGAGGACGCCTACTGGGCGGCACTTGCCAGCTACTGCGAGTCGATCAAGTGCGGCGTCACGACGGTGAACGACATGTACCGGCGCATCGAGGGCCTCGCAACCGCCGCCGAGGAGATCGGGATCCGGGCGGTGCTCTCAAATGACGTCGCCGATCCCGAGCACGACCTCGATTCCCTCGACGACACGCGCGTGGCCCACGCGGCAAAGCACAACGCGGGCAACGGCCGCATCGAGATCGCAGTCGGCATCGAGTGGCTCCCGATGGCGAGCGAGGAACTGCTCCGCGGCGCCCGGGCGCTGGCCGACGAGCTCGGGATCAAGTTCCACATCCACCTGAACGAGTCGATGACCGAAGTCGACAACTCGCTGGAGCGCTTCGGCAGGAGGCCGACCGAGGTCGCCTTCGATTGCGGAGTCCTCGGGCCCGACTGCATCGCCGCACACTGTGTCTGGCTGTCGGATCGCGAGATCGACCTCATGGCCGAGACCGGGACTCACATCTCTCACAACCCGGGCTCGAACGCCAAGCTCGGAAACGGCGTCGCCCGTCTTCCTGACATGCTCGCGGCCGGGATCAACGTCGGCCTCGGCCACGACGCCGCGGAGTGCAACAACAGTCGCGACCTTTTCGAGGCGCTCAAGCTCGCGTCCATCATCCACCGTGCCGTCCACCAGGACGCGAGTCTCGGCCAGCCGGCCGACATACTGCGCATGGCGACGCTCAACGGCGGTCGCGCCCTCGGCCACGAGACGGGTCGGCTCGCCCCCGGCTGGAAGGCCGACCTGATCCTGATCGACCTGTCCGGGCCGATGTTCGTGCCGCTGCTGCCCGAGCACACAGAGCAGCTCTACTCGCACCTCGTCTTCGCCGCGAACGGGAGCTGCGTCGACACTACGATCATCGACGGCAAGGTCGTCATGGCCGGCCGCAAGCTCACGACCATCGACGAGGAGCTCGTGTGCCGGAAGGCAAACGAGGCCTTCGCCTCGGTGCTCGGGCGCATGGTGGTGCCGGAGCAGGTCGGGCGCTGAGCGTCACGACAAGACCCGACTCGAGACTGAGGACCCGATGGGCGAGCGCACGACGATATCGAACGGGATAGTCGTCACGCTCGACCCGGCCGACGAGGTGCACATCGGCGGCACCGTCGTCGTGGACGACGATCGGATCACCTACGTCGGTCCGCCAGGCTCGGCACCCCAGCCGACCGGCAAGGTGATCGACGCCTCGGGCAAGGCAGTGCTCCCTGGCCTGGTCGACCTCCACTACCACACAGCGATCGCCAAGGGCTGGAGTGACCACCTGCCGCTGTGGGAGTACCTGGACACCCTCTGGTACCCGGCGATCCGGGCGCTCGGCGACGAGGACGCCTACTGGGCGGCACTTGCCAGCTACTGCGAGTCGATCAAGTGCGGCGTCACGACGGTGAACGACATGTACCGGCGAATCGAGGGCCTCGCAACCGCCGCCGAGGAGATCGGGATCCGGGCGGTGCTCTCAAATGACGTCGCCGATCCCGAGCACGACCTCGATTCCCTCGACGACACGCGCGCGGCCCACGCGGCAAAGCACAACGCGGGCAACGGCCGCATCGAGATCGCAGTCGGCATCGAGTGGCTCCCGATGGCGAGCGAGGAACTGCTCCGCGGCGCCCGGGCGCTGGCCGACGAGCTCGGGATCAAGTTCCACATCCACCTGAACGAGTCGATGACCGAAGTCGACAACTCGCTGGAGCGCTTCGGCAGGAGGCCGACCGAGGTCGCCTTCGATTGCGGAGTCCTCGGGCCCGACTGCATCGCCGCACACTGTGTCTGGCTGTCGGATCGCGAGATCGACCTCATGGCCGAGACCGGGACTCACATCTCTCACAACCCGGGCTCGAACGCCAAGCTCGGAAACGGCGTCGCCCGTCTTCCTGACATGCTCGCGGCCGGGATCAACGTCGGCCTCGGCCACGACGCCGCGGAGTCGAGCAACACGCGCGACTTGTTCCAGATCATGAAGCTCGCGTCCATCATCCACCGTGCCGTCCACCAGGACGCGAGTCTCGGCCAGCCGGCCGACATACTGCGCATGGCGACGCTCAACGGCGGTCGCGCCCTCGGCCACGAGACGGGTCGGCTCGCCCCCGGCTGGAAGGCCGACCTGATCCTGATCGACCTGTCCGGGCCGATGTTCGTGCCGCTGCTGCCCGAGCACACAGAGCAGCTCTACTCGCACCTCGTCTTCGCCGCGAACGGGAGCTGCGTCGACACGACGATCATCGACGGCAAGGTCGTCATGGCCGGCCGCAAGCTCACGACCATCGACGAGGAGCTCGTGTGCCGGAAGGCAAACGAGGCCTTCGCCTCGGTGCTCGGGCGCATGGTGGTGCCGGAGCGGTCGAGCCGGGCGGGCTGAGGTGCAGATCGACGCCCATACCCACATCCTCAGCCTCTCGGCCGACCGGGCGTTCACGACCGCATACGGCCGGGAAGGCTCGCTCTGCATCTACCGCAGTCGCGGCCTGCTGCCGAGCCACCGGGCGCCGACCGACGCCGAGTGGGAAGAGGTCGGCTACCACCACGACGGCTTCCCGGTAATCGGACCGGCCGAGTCCATCAGGGACCACCCGGGCTTCGACCGGATGGTCGTCCTGGCGATATCGCCACAGTTCCTCGAGGGGCGCCTGATCGGGACGGTGGACACGGACGGTGTCACCGACGTGGCGGGGCCACCGCATCCCGACAAGTGCAACGACTACATCGCGGCGGTCGTGCGCTCGGCCCCCGACCGGTTCATCGGCTTCGGCTCGGTGAACCCCTGTTACCGGGGCGTCCGCCATGCGGTCGAGGAGCTCGAGCGCTCCGTCGTCGAGCTGGGTCTGTCCGGTGTGAAGCTCTACCCCATGTACCAGCACTGGGCGCCGAACGATCGTGAGCTCGGCTTCCCGATCTTCGAGAAAGCGGCGGAGCTCGGAACAGTGGTCATGGTCCACCAGGCCGGCTCGACGCGCATCGACGCAAGGATGGAGCTCGGCCGCCCGTCGCTGCTCGATGACGTCGGCCGGGAGTTTCGCGACCTGCGACTGATAATCGCCCACTGCGGTACCCCGTGGGTAAGCGAAGCGATGTTCCTTCTTACGAAGCACCCGAACTTCTACGCCGATCTGAGCTACCACCTCGCTACGGTGAGCCGGAGCGACATGTTCCACTGGCTGTGCTCGCTCGAGTCGTCTTTCGTGCCGCTCGAGAAGCTCTTCTTCGGTACCGACTACCCGGGATTTCTCTACGACCCGGTCGCTCTGCGCAACAAGCTCCTCAGCGTGAACGAGGAAGCCGGCCACTTTGGACTGGCAGCCATTCCGCAGACGCGGCTGGAGGCGATCATGGGCGACAACTTCGCCAAGGTGCTGGATGTGGACGCGACCAACCCGACCAATGGAGGACCGAGATGAGAGCTGCGGTGCTTGAGAAGCGTGGAGAGCTAGTCGTACGCGACGTGCCGGAGCCAGACAGTCCCGGTTGGGCCGTGGTCAGCACCCGGGCCGCGGGGATCTGCGGGACCGAGCTTCACATCCTTGACGCCATGTTCGAGCCGCCCAACTATCCCTTCGTGATCGGTCACGAGGCTTCGGGCGTGGTTCTACACGCGCCCGCTGAGAGCCGGGTCGCCGCCGGACAGCGAGTGGCCGTCTACAACATGATCGGGTGCGGCACGTGCAAGTGGTGCCGAAGCGGCAACGACCAGGTGTGCACGGACCCGATCGGCCAGCTCGGTTTCACGCTGCACGGCACCTTCTCGGACCTGGTCGCAGTCCCCGCCGAGAACCTGGTGCCGCTGCCTGACGCGGTCTCTTTCGAGGACGCTGCGCTTCTCAGCTGCGGAGGGATGACGGCGGTGCACGCCGTGCGCCTGGCCGGCGTGGGTCTCGGCGATACGGTCGTCGTCGACGGGGTCGGCGGCGTGGGCCTGATGGTGATCCAGGTGGCGCGGGCCGCCGGAGCGCGGGTGGTCGCCATCGCCGATTCCGCCGAGAAGGCAGCGCTGGCGAAGGAGGTCGGCGCCTTCGCCACGGTCGTCCTGGGTGAAGACGGCTATGAGTCCGTCGCGACCCGGGTTCGCGAGCTCACCGGCGGAGCCGGCTCGGACCATTTCTTCGAGCTGGTCGGGACGACTGCGAGCATGCTCGCTGGCATTCGGGGACTTGCCCGCCGTGGCACCTTCGTGTCAATCGGCTACACGCCCGAGGAGCTCAAGGTCCACCCGATCGAGCTGGTCCTCTCGGAGGCCCGCGTCATATCGTCGGTGGCGGCCTCCAAGCGCGATCTCGAAGTCGCAGTCCAGCTGGCCGCCGACGGGCGCATCAAGATGGTGATCGACACGCGATACGCGCTCGAGGACGTGTCGGTCGGGATCGAGCGGCTGCGCTCACGCCAGGTGAAGGGGCGCAACGTTCTCGTCTGGCCGGGCTGACTGGTCTGCGCCGGCCTGCCGGTCGAGGTGGCGGGCCACAGGCGGGCCAGATGTCCTGCGGGCGGTTGGGGCGCCCTAGCCGCTCGGAAGCAAGCTGTTGGTGAAGTCGTCAGTCGACGGTGGCGGAGTCCCCTTTATCGTGCCGTAGGACTTCAACAACTTGGTCACGCCGGCGAACATGCTGGACTTCATCTTGCCCCAGACGCCTCCGCTGAGGAAGGTCTTGGCCGTGGCGTTTCCAGTCGCCGTGACGATGTTCTTGGAATGTCCGAGAGCCGTCTCGTTGTCCTTGATCAGGATCTGCTCTGCCTGTGCGGGATGACGGGCCGAGAAGGTGTAACCCTCCGAAAGCGCCGCCAGTCCTCGCCGGAGGACGCTGGCGTTGTTCTTTATCTCCTGGTCGGTTGCCACGAACGCATCGTCCGGGAAGCTCATCGTCGCGCCCAGGTAGCGCTCGTCGGAGAAGAGCCGAAGCTTGACTCCTGTGAGCTCTGCGGTCACGTCGTCGATGCCGCCGAACACCGTCGTGTACGCAACCCGCTTGGCTGCGAGCGCCTGATAGGCCGCGGTCGTGAGCGTCACCTGATTGAAGACGGGCTTCTTGACCCCGGCCTTCTTGAAGATCGCCGTGATGATCGCGGGGTCGCTGGGGGTGCCGAAGCCCCCGTAGAGCTGCCCGCTCAGCTGTGCGACGTTCTTGTACTTCGACGATGCCAGGACAGCGAGCGCGATCGTGTTGACCTGGGTCACGCCGGCCACCGCCCGGTACTTGAGGCCGGTGGAACGAGTGGCGGGGATGTTAGGCGGGTATGTCAGCGCAAGATCGGTCTTGCCCGTGCTGAGGAGAGTCTCTGCGGGAATGCTCGCGTAAGGAATGATGACCGGCTTGATGTGCTCCTTCGCGAAGTAACCATTGCTGATTGCCGCGTAGATACCGAGATAGTCGACGTTCGCATAGAAGTCGAGGGCGATTCGTAGGGTCTGGGAGCTGGTGCTGGCGCTAGCTGTGGCTGCCGCAGAGGCGCCTGCTGAGACGCCGCAGGTCGCAGCCACAAGCGCCGCGACAGACAGGCTCAGGAGCCATTTGACACTTCGCGCACGACGCACGCGTTCCTCCCTTGTCTATTGGGAGCTGCCCCCCAAGGCCACGGTTGCGAGACCGAGGTGTCGGAAGTTAGCCTGACCGAGATCTAATGTCCAATTTCGTGAGCTTGTAAGCCCGGAGCAGTACGTGAGCCTATAAGCCCGAGCAGCGGCAGGACCAACCTGGGCGAGCGCTCCTCCGGCGGCCCCCAGGCGGAAGACAGCAACGGCCTATCAGCCGGCTCGCTCTCTTGTCGGGAAGGAGAACTATGCCTGAGCGCCGGCATCGGACAGCCCGAGGCTCGAAGGCCGCAGCGTGGGCGTCCAAGATCGTGCCTCCTGCGCTCTTCCTTGCCGTGGTGACCGGTATCTGGCAGGGGGCCGTGAAGGTCTTCAGCGTGGACCCGTCGGTCCTGCCGTCACCGAGCTTGATCGTCTCGGCGACGTGGGATGACAGGGTCAATCTATGGCCCGCGGTGTGGACTACCAGCCGTGAGACCATCTTCGGCCTTCTGGTCGCGATTTCCGTAGCCTTCTTGATTGCAACGATCATCGACTCTTCGCGCGCCATGAACCACTCGCTCTATCCTCTTATCATCGCATCTCAAACGCTGCCGATCATCGCTCTCGCGCCCCTGGTTGTGATCTGGTTCGGGTTCGGGATCATGCCGAAAGTGCTCATCGTTGCCCTCTTCAGCTTTTTCCCCATCACAGTTGGTCTCGTGCAGGGCTTGGCGACGGCGGACCGGGACACGCTCAACCTTTTAAGGACGATGGGCGCCAAGCGATGGCAACTGCTGCGAAGGGCGCGTTTGCCGCACGCACTTCCCCAGTTCTTCACGGGCTTGAAGATCTCGGTCACGTACTCGTTCTCGGCTGCGATCATCGCTGAGTTCGTCGGTGCTCAGCAGGGTCTCGGCGTGTACATGATCTCGAGCAAGAACGCCGCGCCACCGCTGACAGACCTTGTGTTCGGCGCCGTGCTGGTGACCGCGCTTCTGACTTGCGCTCTGTTCTTGATCGTGGCGCTGATGCAACGGCTTGCGATGCCCTGGCGTCCCCGGAAGTGACAAAGCGAACGTGACCGGCGAACGAGGGGTCGCGCTCGAGCTGAGCGGCGTCACGAAGCGATTCGTGTCACGAGACCAGACGGTACTGGCTGTTGACGGCGTGGACCTTCTCGCGAGGGCTGGCGAGTTCACGACCGTCATCGGCCCGACCGGCTGCGGCAAGAGCACGCTCTTGAACATCGTCGCGGGGCTCGAGGAGCCGAGCGACGGTGAGGTGCGGATAAACGATGTGCGGGTGGTGGACAGACTCGGTGCAAGCGCATACATGCCACAGCACGACGCGCTGTTGCCGTGGCGACGCGTCGTGGACAACACGACGCTGGCGCTCGAGCTCCAAGGGATTGGAAAAAAGGACGCACGTGAGCGAGCCTTCCCGCTGCTCGAGCGGTTCGGGCTCCACCATTTCGCCCACGCGTGGCCTTGGCAGCTCTCGGGAGGGATGCGGCACCGGGTGGCCTTCCTCCGGACCGTGATCTCCGAGCCCAAGTTGATGATGCTCGACGAGCCGTTCACGGCACTTGACGCCTTCACACGCTCCGACCTGCAGCAGTGGCTGGCCGAGGTGTGGGCAGAGTTCGGGGCGACCGTCCTTCTTGTCACCCACGACGTCGCCGAAGCCGTGTTCTTGTCGGATCGCGTATACGTGATGACGCCCCGGCCAGGACGAGTGTCGGCTGTCGTGGACATAGATCTGCCGCGTCCGCGGACTCTCGAGCAACAGGAGAGCGAGGCCTTCACGTCCTTCGAGCGGCGGCTCCGCCACGAGCTCCACCGTGGGATCATGGCGGCCGAGGATGTCGTGGAGCCGACCAGTTGAGTCACGCCGCTGCCGGCTTCTGAGGCGGGTTCTCTCAGGCGTCTCGCCGTGGAACCCTCGCGTTGTACACGTAGGCGGGCTCGGTCGGCGTCTGGTCCCACGGGCGGTAGAAGTCCACGACGAGGGGCATCACGAGATCAGCGAGCTCCTTCCGTCGCTGCTCGGACGCGGAGAGGCTGAATATCCCGCGCTCGGCGGCCTCCGCGACACGGTCGCGCACGGCGTGCTCGTCGACAGTGGCTATCTCGCCGTCCTCGAGCACGACCCGGCCGTGGATCATGGAGAGCCTGACGTCTCGGCTGTCCGCCCTGTCCAGCAGGACGTTGAGCAACGGCTCGTTCCGGTAGCGCTCGGGCGGAAACAGCAGTCTTGCCTTGCTGATCAAGAGGAGATCAGCGAAGGCACCAGGAGTGAGACGCCCCGTTCTTCCGGGAAAGCCCATCGCGCGAGCCCCGTTCTCGGCCGCAGCCCGCAATACCGAGGCACTGTCGAGCCTCCCTCCGGGGAAGTCGCGCGGAATGCGCTGCAAGTAACAAGCGAGCCTCAGCTCTTGGAAGAAGTCTTCGGTCTCGGAGAAAGAGATGCCGTCGGTGCCGAACCCCACTCTCCCTCCGAGCTCCATGATGTCCCGGACGCGGCTGATGCCGCTCGAGAGGCGCAAGTTCGAGCCCGGGTTATGGGATGCCACTACACCCGAGTCGGCAAATAGCGCCAGGTCCTCGTCAGTCGCCCAGACGAAATGGGCGAAGCTGACGTCCTCACCGAGGATGCCGAGGTCAGATAGCCGGCGCACGGCAGTCTTGCCGTAAGCATCGATGTTGAACATCATCTCAGAGCGCGTCTCGAGCACGTGGGTCGTGATTCCCGTGGCGTACTCGTCCGCGACGCGCCGGCAGCGGCTATAGAGCTCGTCCGAGCATGCCGGAGTCCAGTCCGGACCCAGGAGCACGCGTATGCGGCCGTGGCGGCCGTCCCAGGACTCCACGAGTTGACCGTACGCGGCCAGCACGTCGTCGACCGGCCATGCATACCCCATCGACGTCCCGGCTATCTCCGTCGCGACCTCGGGCGCAAGCATCCCGAGAAACTGGTCGTCAGGCGCATGGATGTACTTGTTCTGGTCGCGAAGCGCCAGCGCAAAGGCTGCCCGCGTCCCAAGGCGCTCGTGTGCTCGCAGGACCGGCTCCGAGCCGAAAAGGGGCATCGAGGGCTTCCCGTAGTACATGTCGACCATGCCGGTCTGGCCGCCGCGGACGCAGTTGATGAGGCCGAGCAGGACGGCCGCTTCGAGGTCGGTCTCGTCGAAGCGGGCCTTTGCGCCGAGATAGAGGTTCGCCTTCTCGAATACGAACTGGACGAGCCCCGGCGCGACGGCGCACTCGGAGTGGTAGTGGCAGTTCACGAATCCCGGCATGATGATCTCGCCCTCATCTCCGATGACTCGGTCGAACGGGCCGCGCTGCTCGAGGGATTCCCGCGGCCCGACCGCCTCGATGGTCTCGCCGCTGACGATCACCGCCCCATCGGGGACCAGCATTGGATCGGAGCACGTGACGACGGGGTCACCGAGCAGCAACGTCCTTGGCGCACTCATTACGCGCGCTCCAGCGGGCTGAGTGCGAGGAGAAAGCGCTTCTCCCCGTAGTCGGGAAACCGGATCGTGGCCCTGGCGTCGTCTCCGTCGCCCTGCAGGTCGAGCACCACTCCCTGGCCGAAGCGGGCGTGCACGACCGCGTCGCCGCGAGCGAGGCCGAGGCGTTCGGCGCCGCTGGTGGCCCCGGCGGCCTGTGACCCGGGGTACCGGCCGTCGCCGCCACCCCCGCCCGCAAAGCCCCGCCCTGCGCCGATAACGACCCCTTCGGCCACGTCCTGGATCAGCTGTTCGGGGATCTCCTTCAAGAACCGGCTCGGGAAGCTCTGCTGGATGCTGCCGAACAGCATGCGGCTCCAGGTGTGCGTGAGGTACAGCCGCTCGCGGGCGCGCGTCACGCCGACGTAGCAGAGCCGCCGCTCCTCCTCGAGCTCGTCCGGCTCGCCCAGTGTCTGGGCATGCGGGAAGACCCCCTCTTCCATCCCCGTCATGAACACGACGCGGAACTCGAGGCCCTTGGCGGAGTGAAGGGTCATCAGCGACACGCTCGGCCCGTCGTCGAGCACGTCGGTCGCGGCCACGAGCGCGGTCGATTCGAGGAACGATTCGAGATTCTCGTGCTCGGACGCGACGTTCATCAGCTCGGCGAGGTTCTCGACGCGGCCTTCGGCGTCGATCGAACGGCTGCCCCCGATGGTGATCTCGGCCTCGAGCATGTCCCTGTAGCCGGTGCGATCGAGGAGTGCCTCGATCAACAGGTCCGGGGGACGCGTGACGAGGTCGCCGGACCGGACCTCGTCGAGCAGGTCGAGCAGGGCTCGGATGCCGGCCAACGCCTTGCCCGATGCCCCGGCTTCGTCGGCGCGCTCGAGAGCGGCGACGAAGCCGATGCCGCGCTCGCCGGCAAAGGCGATCAGACGCGCGACGGTCGCGTCGCCGATGCCGCGCCGCGGCGTGTTCAGTATCCGGCGAAGCGAGACCTCGTCGCCCGGGTTGGCGACGACTCGCAGGTAGGCGAGAAGGTCCCGGATCTCGCGCCGGTCGTAGAAACGGGTCCCGCCGACCACGGTGTACGCGATCCCACGATCGGCGAGCGAGGTCTCGAGAGCGCGGCTCTGCGCGTTCGTCCGGTAGAAGACGGCGATCTCGCCGTAGCCGACGCCCTCGTCGCGCTGCAGCGCGGCGATCTCGCTCGTCACGAACGAAGCCTCGTCCCGGTCGTCGCCCGCCCGGTAGCGCCGGATCGGCTCGCCTCTTCCGAGAGCGCTCCACAGATCCTTCTCCTGACGCAGCAAGTTGTTCGCGATTACGGCGTTGGCGGCGTCGAGGATCGTCTGGCTGGACCGGTAGTTCTGGTCGAGCACGATCATGCGGGCGTCGGGGAACGCCCTCTCGAACTCGAGAAGGTTGCGCATCTCGGCGCCACGGAAGCGGTAGATGCTCTGGTCGGTGTCGCCGACGACGCACACGTTGCGCCGAGCCTGGCCGAGCAGGATCACGAGCTCGTTCTGGGCGAGGTTCGTGTCCTGGTACTCGTCGACGAGGACGTGCTCGAACCGCTCCTGGTAGTACTCGAGCACATCGGGGTGCTCGCGGAACATCCGCACCGTGCGGACGAGGAGGTCGTCGAAGTCCATCGCGTTCGCCGCCACCAGGCGTCGCTCGTACTCGCCGTAGGCCTGAGCGATCCGCCGCTCGTAGATCGTCCCGGCGCGCTGCTCGAAGGCCGCGGCTTCGACCAGGTCGGACTTGGCGGCGCTGATGACACCGAGGACTGCGCGAGGCGGGAATCGCCGCAGGTCGACGCCGAGATCGTCGAGGACGTGCTCGACCAGCCGCCGGCTGTCGCCGTCGTCGTAGATGGTGAACCCGGGCCGGTACCCGATCCGCTCGACGTTGCGGCGCAGCATCCTCACGCATGCGGCGTGGAACGTCGACACCCACATCCTCTCGGCATCGGGGCCGACGAGCTCCACCACCCGGCGGCGCATCTCGTCTGCAGCCTTGTTCGTGAACGTGATGGCGAGGATGCGCCACGGAGGCACCCCGGAGGCGACGAGCCGGGCGATGCGCCGCGTCAGCACGCGTGTCTTGCCGGAGCCGGCACCGGCCACGACGAGAAGCGGGCCGCCGTCGTGCAGCACAGCTTCGCGCTGGGGCTCGTTCAAGTCGGCGACGAGGTCCTCCACCGCAGCCGCCATCGACGCCGCGGCCGCCGCGGCGTCCTCGGGCGCCGCGAACATGCCAGCGTCCTCGGGCGCCGCGACCGTGCCGGCGTCCTCGGGCGCGACCTTGCCGAGTCCCTCGGCCGGCCGACCGCGGCCGAGCGGGGGCAGGCCCCCGAGCAGGTCCCACTCCTCGGGGGCCCATGTGTCGGGAGCTCGCGGCGGCACGGACGACATCACACCCGAGACTACCGGCGCCCTCGTGCGCTCCCGGAGGAGGACGCGCCGAAGCCGCCCGGGCCGGCGATGTCGCCCTGGGGCGCTCCCGGCCGCAAGGTAGGATCTAAGAAGTGGATATGTCATCGCCCCTTACCGCCAGGCACGAGGACCACCGCGTACGGTCATCGATCCCATGAGCGACCATGCCGACGCGGCCACCGTCGGACTCATAGCCATCGGCGCCTTTGACGCCCAAGAGCTCGAAGCGTCCATCAAACGAATACCAGAATCGGTGCGAAGTCTGATATCAGGATTATTCGTCCCGATCGTCGTCGCTCCGGCGCGTGACGCCTACGTCGGGGCCCTTGCCACGACGCGTGACCTCCCGGCGCTCGAGACCCTGGCGCAGCAGGCAGACATTCCGGTCACGGCTGCTCATGTGTCGCCCGAAGATGCCAGGTACGGCGCCTTGTTGAAGCTCGGCTTCAAATGGGCTCTCGAGCGCAATCTCTCCGTTGTGGTCGTCATCCACGGGGCTGGCCTGTTCGGTTTGGAGGACCTCGATCGCTTCGTCAGGCCCATTCGCGACGGGCGAGCCTGTCTAGTCATCGCCACGCGTACGCCGTATAACGTATCCCTGCCGTTGCACTGGTCCCGATACGTCAAATTCGCCGGCAACGCCCGCCTGGCTTCCTACTTGAGCAAGATCACCGGTATCCAGGTGGACGATTGGCTCTGCCCGTTTCGGGCCTACTCGGTCCAAGCCCTTCAGGCGGTGCGATACGAGAAGAATTCCGACGGCCATATCTTCGATCTCGAGATGATCATGACGCTCGAGCAGCTAAACCAGCCCATCGTCCAATGCCCAGTTGCCGTTGCCGCAGATAGGCACTTCCGGCTCCTCGATTGTGTCATCTTGGCACGAGACTCGATCTTCACCGCCGTTCGCTATCGGATGAGCAAGATGGGCTTTGGAACGGAGTCCACGGCGTTTTCATCTGACATCTACGAGCTCAAGTATGAGGAGACTTCCAGCCACTCACACCTCCAGACGTGGATGGCGGGCAGGCCGGCGGGAGAAGTACTGGATATCGGCTGTTCGGATGGACAGTTCGGCGCTCTTTTGGAGGAGATGGGACATACCGTCACGGGAATAGACCTCATCGAGAGCAATGGCGTCAAGGACCGCATTTCACAGTTTTTCGTTTGTGACCTCGAGCGTGGCCTCCCCGATCCTTTGGCGACGAGGCTCTTCGACACCATCATCCTTGCTGACGTGCTGGAGCATGTGACGGCTCCGGATCGAATTCTGCGCGAGGCAAAGGCTCTCCTGCGCCCGAATGGGAGCATCCTGGTCAGCGTGCCGAACGTCGGGCACTGGTACGGCCGGCTGAAGGTCGGTCTCGGGCTCTTCTCCTACGACCGGCGAGGACTCTTCGACTATGGGCATGTCCGGTTCTTCACGCGCCTGACCTTCAAGCGGATGCTTGCCAACGAAGGGATGGCGATAACGAGGACGGGGGTGACCGGCACTCCGTTCCTCGACGTCCTCTCGAGGGGAAGCCCTCGGAGGTCCTCGGCGCGTAGCCTCACCTCCGGGGCCAAGGGCGCCATGTCGGCGGTGAGGACGTTCTTCATGAACGTCTGGCCTTCGCTGTTCGGCTACCAATTGCTCTTCGAGCTGATCCCCGAGCACACGGCCGAACAGCTCTTCCACGACATCGGATGTGCTCACTCCCACTCGATGGTGCCCGGGGGCTTGGACGTCACGTCGTAGGCGACCCGGTTGACACCTCGCACCTCGTTGATGATGCGGCTCGAGATCCGTTCGAGCACGTCGTAGGGCAGGCGGGCCCAGTCAGCGGTCATGGCGTCCTCGCTCGTGACGGCGCGGATGACGATCGGGTAGGCGTACGTGCGCTCGTCGCCCATCACGCCCACCGAGCGCACCGCCGGCAGCACGGCGAACCACTGCCACAGCTGATCGTCGAGCCCGCTGCGCCGGATCTCCTCGAGGACGATCGAGTCGGCCTCCCGCAGGATCTGAACGCGCTCTGGCGTCACCTCGCCGACGACCCGCACCGCGAGCCCCGGCCCAGGAAACGGCTGGCGCCACACGATCTCAGCCGGCAGCCCCAGCTCCTCGCCGATCGCCCGAACCTCGTCTTTGAACAAGAGCCGGAGCGGCTCGACGAGGTCGAGGTCCATGTCCGCCGGCAGACCTCCGACGTTGTGGTGAGACTTGATGGTGGCCGCGTCCGAGGTACCCGATTCGATCACGTCCGGGTACAAGGTCCCCTGGACGAGGAACTTGGCGTCCTGCTGCCCGAGTGCCACCTCCTCGAAGAGGCGGATGAAAAGCTGGCCGATGGCTTTGCGTTTCTCTTCGGGATCCGTCAAGCCAGCCAGAGCTTCGAAGAAGCGGTCCGAGGCCTTCACGTGGACGAGGTCGACGGCGAATTGCCTTAGGAACGTCTCTTCGACCTGCTCGCCTTCGCCTGCCCGCATGAGCCCCGTGTCGACGAAGACAGCCGTGAGCTGGTCGCCGATCGCCTTGTGGACGAGCGCGGCCGCGACGGCCGAGTCGACGCCCCCGGACAGCGCGCACAACGCGTGGCCCGAGCCGACCTGGGCGCGGACAGCCGCGACCTGCGACTCGATCACCGACGTGTGCGTCCATGTAGGGCGGCAGTCGCAGACCCCGAAGAGGAAACGCCTCAGCAGCTCCTGGCCGCGCTTTGTGTGCGCCACCTCCGGGTGGAACTGGACGCCGTAGAGGCCCCGCGCCCGGTCCTCGAGCGCGGCGACGGCTGCCTCGGCGGTTGCCGCGGTGACCGTGAACCCGGCCGGTGCTCCCACGATCGAATCCGCGTGGCTCATCCAGACGTCGGTCGCCGGGTCCCATTTGTCCATCAGGACGGAGGGCGCGCAAGCGAGCAGCCGGGTGCGTCCGTACTCGCCTGTCCCTGTCCGTGCCACCTCCCCACCGAGCACCTGCGTGAGCAGCTGGGCGCCGTAGCAGATCCCGAGCACGGGGATGCCGGAGGCGAACAACCCGGCATCGACCGAAGGGGCCGACGGGGTGTAGACCGACTTCGGACCGCCGGAAAGTATGACCCCTTTGGGGTTTCGGGCGAGCATCTCGCTCGCGGGCATCGAGGCCGGGACGATCTCGGAATAGACGTGCGCCTCGCGCACGCGCCGTGCGATCAGCTGCGCGTACTGCGCACCGAAGTCGACCACGAGAACCGTGTCGTAGTCGACCGTCATCCCCAGAACCTACCAGCGCGGTCGGGACCGGCCCGGCCCGAGCGCTGACGTTAGGACGTTCTCCTGGCGCTGCCGGCCGGGCCAACTGCGGTAGACACTGATGATGCGCGAGACGGCGGCTTCACCCGCACGAGGTCGCCTCCGCCCGGGTGCCAGCGCGTGGGCGGGCCCGCTGGCCGTCGTGGCTGTCGTGCTGCTCACCAACATGCCGGGCCTCGTGGGGATCGTCGACCCGAACCCCCTCCTGGTCGAGAGCCTCGGAACTTCCCACGTCACCTTCGGCTTCCTGCCCGGCAACTGGTTCACCGACCCCTCGATCGGCTGGAACAGCCAGGCGCTGAGCCACCTCGCCGCGATCGACTGGCTGCACGGCCAGATCCCGTGGTGGAACCCGTTCGTCGGCATCGGCATACCGCTCGCCGGCCAGATACAGGCCGCCGCGTTCTTCCCACCGGTGCTCCTCTTCGCGCTGGCGAACGGTTCTCTCTTCTTCCACGTCACCCTCGAGGTTGCGGCCGGCCTCGCGACCTGGTTCCTGCTCCGCGAGCTCGGCATGTCCCGCCCGGTGGCCACCGTCGGCGCCGTGCTGTTCGCACTGAACGGCACGTTCTCATGGGTCAACGCCGCCATGATGAACCCGGTGCCGCTCCTGCCGATGCTCCTCCTCGGCGTCGAGCGGACCTACCGGCACCCGCGGGAGCATGCCGGATGGGTCCTCATCGCCCTGGCACTAGCGCTGTCCATCTACGGAGGGTTCCCCGAGACCGCGTACATGGACGGCCTGTTGGGGTTGGCCTGGGCCGTCTTGCGGCTCTGCCAGTCTGGCCGTGAGCGGCGCCGGTGGTTCGCCTTCCGATGCTTGCTCGGGGGAGGGACGGGCCTCCTGCTCGCGCTCCCGGTGGGGCTGCCTTTCGCGCAGCTGCTGCTTCACGCCGATCTGGGAAATCACGCCGGCGCCGCCGGGCGCGATTTCCTCGGCGCGATCGACCTGCCGACCCTCGGGCTCCCGTACCTGTACGGCCCGGTCGTCGCCTACCTCGCGAAGGATCCGGCAACCGGCGCCTACTGGGGCCCCATCGGAGGTTTCGTGACCGCCTCGACGATCGCCCTCGTCGCTGGCGGCCTGTTCGGGGGCCGCCGCGAGCGAGGACTCCGCGTCATGCTTGGCCTCTACGCGGTCGTCATGCTGCTCTGGGTCAACGGGGTGAAGCCCTTCTCCGATCTGAGCTCGGTCGTGCCGGTCACCTTGCACATCACTCTCACGCGCTACGCCACCCCGTCGTGGGAACTGTGCCTCATCGTGCTCGCGTGCTTCGGGCTCGAAGCGCTCGGCGCCGACGGCCGGGCCCGCGCCGCAACGGCGCTCGGGGGCTGCGCCGCGCTCGGGCTCGGGGCGCTGATGCTGACCGGGACGGCGGGGCGGGTCGCTTCGACGCTCGCCCGCCTGTACCCGGCCGCGCACGGCTACACGGTCGCGATGACGATCTGGGCGGGCGCGATGGTGGTGGTCGTGTGCTTCCTAGGCGTCCTGAAGAGGCGTCGATGGACTGTGGCGGCCGCCGGAGCTCTTCTGGTGCTCGACGCGGTTGTCATGGCCGGCATCCCTCAGCTCTCGGCACCCCGCAGCGCTTCGGTCGACGAGGCGCCCCTGGCGTTCCTCCGGTCGCATCTCGACCTCGGCCGCTACGCCAGCTTCGTGGCCTACCACTCCGACTACGGGTCGTACTACGGCCTGCCTCAGATCGACACGAGCGCACTGCCGATCCCTATCGCCTGGGCGAAAGCGGTCACCCGGGAACTGGGCTCGAACAACGACCCGATCCGTTTCGACGGCGTACAGGTCGTCAATCCGAGCGGCCCGACAGCCGTCGAGCAGGCGCTTGGTCATCTTGGCGGATATCGGCGGCTCGGCGTCCGCTACTTCGTCGTCGGCCGGCTCGACTTCCGCTTGTTCAGGAGGGCCGGGCACTACCTGGACGGACTTCGGAGCGTCTTTCATGACCGCCATTTCTGGATCCTGGCGCTGCCGTCGCCCACGCCGTTCTACTCCACCGTCGGCGATTCCTGCCGTCTTTCGCCCAGGGGACAAGACGTCGTGGCCGCGACCTGCGCGGCCCCGGGCACCGTCATTCGCAACGAGCTCGACTACCCGGGCTGGGTCGCCACCGTTGACGGCCGCCCGACGCCGGTGAGCGGCGGCGGCAAGGGGCTCGTGACCGAAGTCCGCCTGCCGGCGGGGCGCAGCACCGTGGTGTTCAGCTATGCGCCGCCGCAGATCGATCTCGCGGTCGCCGGCTTCGCTCTCGGCGCCTTGATCCTCGTCGGCCTCCCGGTGGCGACCTGGCGTTTGCGCAGGCCGCGACGAAGGCACAAGCAGAGGGACACGGCCGTGCACGCCGGAGGCGGGCGCGAGCGGGCGAGCGGCGCAAGGGCCGCCACCGACTAGTGCCCCATGCCCACCGACTGGGCCCGCTGCAGCTGCTTGCCCTCGGTCTGCAGCGCCGGGGCGACCATGACCTCGGCCTTGTGGAATTCCCGGACCGTCTCGTAACCGCACGTCGCCATCGAGGTGCGCAGGGCCCCGAACAGGTTCATCCGCCCGTCGTTCTCGTGCGCGGGCCCGAGGAGGATCTCCCGGATCGTCCCCCGGCGCTCGACCTTCACGCGAGCGCCCCGTGGCAGCGTCGGGTGGAACGTGGCCATGCCCCAGTGGTAGCCGCGCCCGGGCGCTTCGTGGGCCGCCGCGAGCGGTGACCCGATCATCACCGCGTCCGCACCGCAGGCGATCGCCTTGGCGATGTCGCCGCCGCGGCTCATCCCCCCGTCCGCGATCACCTGCACGTACACACCGGTCTCCTCGAGATGGCGCGACCTCGCGCCCGCGGCGTCGGCGATCGCCGTCGCCTGCGGCACGCCGATCCCGAGCACGCCGCGGGTCGTGCAGGCGTTGCCCGGCCCGACTCCGACGAGCACGCCGGCCGCCCCGGTGCGCATCAGGTGCAGCGCGGCCGGATAGGACGCGCAGCCTCCGACCACGACCGGGATGTCGAGCTCGCGGATGAAACTCTTCAAGTTCAGCGGCTCGCAGGTCCTCGAGACGTGCTCGGCGGAGACCACCGTGCCCTGGATCACGAGCAGGTCGAGCTCGGCCTCCAGAAGGGCGGGAGCGAACTGCGCGGTCCGCTGGGGCGTGACCGAGGCGCAGGCTGTCACGCCGGCCTCCTTGATCTCGCGAATGCGCAGGCTGACCAGCTCGGGCTTCAGCGGCTCGAGGTAGATCTGCTGCATACGGGCGGTCGCCTTCTCGGGCGGGAGCTCGGCGATCTCGGCCAGCAGGGGCTCGGGGTCCTCGTACCGGGTCCAGAGCCCCTCCAGGTTCAGCACGCCGACGCCGCCGAGACGGCCGATCTCTATGGCCGTCGCAGGGCTCACGACACCGTCCATGGCCGCTGCCATGAGCGGGAGCTCGAAACGGAAGGCGTCGATCTCCCAGGAGATGTCCACGTCCTCGGGGTCCCGGGTGCGCCTCGAGGGGACGATCGCAATGTCGTCCAGGCCGTACGCCTGCCGCCCCGACTTGCCGATCCCGATCTCGACCTCAGCCACACCCCGGCCTCTCGTTCAGGGCCTCCGTTAAGCGCCCGCTCCTCTCGCCACCCTAGTGCGCACCGTCAGGGTCGCCAGGGCCGGGAGCCTCGGCCCGCCGCAGCACGTGGACGAGAAACGAGTGGAGCAGCTGAGCCGTCGCCCCCCAGATCACGTCCTCGCCCAGGTCGAAAAAGTGCATGGTCCTGCCCCCCTCGTCGGTCTCGTCCCATCGCTCCTGCCAGTAGCGGCCGGGAGCTACGAGCTCGGCGAGGGGCACGACCAGGATCCGGTCGACCTCTGCCGGGTTGGCATCGAGCGCCGGGCGGCCCCGTATCGCCCCCACGAAGGCGGCGATCGAAGCCGAGGCCCGGGAACGGCCGAGGGTGGAGAGGCGGCCGAGGACTTCCACGCCGGCGGGACGAAGATCCACCTCTTCATATGCTTCCCGCAGCGCCGCCGCGAGGGGTTCCTCACCGGGCTCGACGCCGCCTCCCGGGAACGCGATCTCACCTGGGTTCGCACGAAGATGCACCGCCCTGCGGATGAGCACGACCACGGCCGGCCGCAACAGGTCGCCCCCCGACGAGTCGAAGGTGGCGACCGGGGCGACGTCTCTTGGCATCAGCGCGATGAGCACGGCCGCGCCCACGGCACGGTCCAAGCCGGCCGGCGCGGGCGAATCGGCGAACGCGTCGCGGACTGCGCCAATGCTCAGCTGCGCTGCCGGATCGACCGCCTCGAGCCCGTCGACTGGCGGCTCGACCCGCCTCGCCCAGGGCGGGCGCGGAACCGCCTGGCGGGCACCGCCTCGGGCCGGCCGGCCGGCGAGATCGGCCGTCCCCGGCGAGCGGCGGCGCGCCGGGGGTTCGGGCGCCGTCACCCCGGCAGTGTATCCAGGCTCTCCCGGGGTTCTGGGCCCGGGCGCGCCGGCAGCCGGGCACGGGGCCCGGCTGCCGCAGTGCGCGGGCTCGCTGAGACGAGCTACATCATCCCCATGCCGCCGCCGGCTCCGGCCATGGCCGCTGCGGCTGCGCCATCGGCCTTCTCCGGCTTGTCGGCGATGAGCGCCTCGGTGGTGAGCAGCAGCGCCGCGATAGACGCTGCGTTCTGCAACGCCGAGCGCGTCACCTTCGTCGGGTCGATGATGCCGGCCTTCACGAGGTCCTCGAGCTCACCGGTCGAGCGCGTTGAGCCCGATCGTGCCCTTGGCCCGCTCGACCTCCTGCACCTTCACGGCACCCTCGAAGCCCGCATTGATGGCGATCCACTTCAACGGCTCGGCGAGCGCGCGCCCGACGATCGTGGCACCCGTGGCCTCGTCGCCGGTCAGGCTGTCGGCCACCGCAGTCACGGCCTTGCGGCTACGGAGGAGGGCGGTGCCACCGCCGGCGACGATGCCCTCCTCGATCGCTGCACGGGTCGCGGACAGGGCGTCCTCGATGCGGTGCTTCTTCTCCTTGAGCTCGATCTCGGTGGCAGCGCCCACCTTGACGACGGCGACGCCGCCGGCGAGCTTGGCGAGCCGCTCCTGGAGCTTCTCGCGGTCCCAGTCCGAGTCGGTCTCCTCGATCTCCCGCTTGATCTGGGAGATCCGGCCCTTCACCTCGTCTGCGGAGCCCGCACCGTCGACGATCGTCGTGTCGTCCTTCGTGACCACGACGCGCCTCGCCCTGCCCAACAAATCGAGCGAGGTGTTCTCGAGCTTGAGGCCCACCTCCTCGGAGATGAGCTGGCCGCCTGTGAGGACGGCGAGATCACCGAGCATGGCCTTGCGCCGCTCGCCGAAGCCCGGCGCCTTGACCGCGACGGACTGGAACAGCCCGCGGATCTTGTTGACGACAAGGGTGGCGAGCGCCTCTCCCTCGACGTCCTCGGAGACGATCAGCAGGGGCTTGCCCGTCTGCATGATCTTCTCGAGCACGGGCAACAGGTCGTGGACCGACGAGATCTTGCTGTTCACGATGAGCAGGTAAGGGTCCTCGAGGACCGCTTCCTGGCGCTCGGGGTCGGTCACGAAGTACGGCGAGAGGAAGCCCTTGTCGAACTGCATTCCCTCGGTGAACTCGAGCTCGAGCCCGAAGGTGTTGGACTCCTCGACCGTGACGGTCCCGTCCTTGCCGACCTTGTCGATGGCGTCGGCAAGTACCTCGCCGATGGACGCGTCCGCTGCCGAGATGGCCGCGACCTGGGCGATCTCGCGACGCCCTTCGATCTCCTTGGCCTGGCTGTGGATCGACTTGACGGCTGCGGCCACGGCCTTCTCGATACCACGCTTGAGCGACATCGGGTTCGCGCCGGCCGCCACGTTGCGAAGGCCCTCGCGCACCAGCGCCTGGGCCAGCACCGTAGCGGTGGTCGTGCCGTCGCCCGCCACGTCGTTGGTCTTCGTCGCGACTTCCTTCACGAGCTGAGCGCCCATGTTCTCGAAGTGGTCGTCGAGCTCGATGTCGCGGGCGATGGTGACACCGTCGTTGGTGATCGTCGGCGCGCCGAACTTCTTGTCGAGCACGACGTTGCGGCCCTTCGGCCCCAGCGTCACCTTGACGGTGTCGGCGAGCTTGTTGACGCCGACCTCGAGCCGGCGCCTGGCTTGCTCGTCGAATACAAGGACCTTGGCCATCAGGCGCTGACCTTCGCCAGCACGTCACGGCTCGAGAGGATGAGAAGCTCCTCGCCGTTGTGTGTGATCTCGGTACCTCCGTACTTCGAGTAGACGACCGTGTCGCCGACGGCCACGTCCAAGGGGACGAGCTCGCCGGTGTTCTCGGTACGCCGACCCGGGCCTACTGCGAGGACCTCGCCCTGTTGGGGCTTCTCTTTGGCCGTGTCGGGGATGACAAGGCCGGATGCGGTCATCTCTTCGGATTCGCTCGGCCGGACGACTATGCGGTCGTCCAGGGGCTGCAACTTCATTTCAGGGGCCTCCTGTCTGGCTCCGTTAGCACTCTCGACTTACGAGTGCCAACCATACCGGTAGTCGGCGTCGCTGGCAACCTCAGGCCGAGAGTGCTATGTCTCTACCTAAAGCCGCAGGTCAGGGGTGGCGCCGGCGTCAAGTCGCGTCGGTCCGGACCGCTGAAGGCGGAAGTAGCCGGCGGCGGCGATCATCGCGGCGTTGTCCGTGCACATCGCGCGGCTGGGAAGGTACGAGGCCAGCCCCCGGGCGGCGAAAGACTCCGCAAAACGCCTCCTCAGCGACGTGTTGGCCGCCACGCCGCCCGCGAGGCACGCGCCCCGGGCTCCGATCTCCTCGGCGGCGGCGAGCGCCTTCGCGACGAGGACGTCGACCACTGCCTCCTGGAAGCTGGCCGCGACGTCCGCGTTCGAGACGTCCGGGTGGGCCCTGACGTAGTTGACGACGGCGGTCTTCAGTCCCGAGAACGAGAAGTCGAACGCGCCCGACGGCGCTCCCCGCGGGAAGCGGATCGAAGCCGGGTCGCCCGAGACTGCCAGCCGGTCGATCTCCGGGCCCCCCGGGTAGCCGAGGCCGAGGTAGCGGGCCACCTTGTCGAACGCCTCGCCCGCGGCGTCGTCGACCGTCGCCCCGAGCACGGTGTAGCTCCCCGGCGCGTCCAGGGCGACCAAAAGCGTGTGGCCGCCCGAGACGAGCAGGACCACCACCGGCAGATCGAGCTCGGGCGCCTCCAGCATGGCGGCGTATAGATGACCTTCGAGGTGGTTGACCCCGACGAAAGGGACGTCCCACGCCAGGGCGAGCGCCTTGGCCGTGCTGACGCCGACGAGCAGGGCTCCGACGAGCCCAGGCCCCACGGTCGCAGCCACGGCATCGATCCCGACAGGGCCGTCGGGCTCGTCGAACGGGCGCCCGCGGCGGTCAAGGCCGGCGCCGGCGAGGGCGTCAGTGATCACCGGCAGCGCGAGCTCGACGTGCGCACGCCCCGCCAGCTCGGGCACGACGCCCCCGTAGCGGGCGTGAACGTCTACCTGGCTCGAGACGACCGAGGTCACGACGGTCGTCCCCGTGTCGACCACCGCCGCGGCCGTCTCGTCACAGGACGTCTCGATGCCGAGGACGCGGCCGCGGCCGCTCACCGGCCGTCTGGGGCCGGCGCCGGGCCGCCCGCCAGCGCGGCACCTCCGCCCGGGGGAAGACGGCTCTCTATCTCGTCGAGGCGCACCCCGTAGGCATCCGAATCGGCGTCGTGGGCCCACATGACGAGCGCGTCCTCGTTCACCTCGGCGTAGTAGTTCTTGCGGATGCCCGCCGGCACGAAACCGAACTCGCGGTACAGGGCCTGCGCTCCCACATTCGACACCCGAACCTCCAAGGTCAGGTGCTGGGCCGAACGCTTGCGCGCCTCGCGGGCGAGCTGGAGAAGCAGCCTCCGCCCGACGCCGCGGCGCTGCCATTCCGGCGCGACACCGATGTTGGTCACGTGCGCCTCGCCGACGACCATCATCATCCCCGCGTAGCCCACGACCTCCGGCCCGATGCGCGCGACGTAGTAGGCGCGCGTCGTCGGCTGCGAGAGCTCGCTCAGGTACAGGCCGAGAGACCAGGGACTCGGAAAGATGCGCTGCTCTATCGCGATGACGGCCTTCAGGTGCCGGCGCCGCATCGGCTGGACTTCGACGGCGGCGACGGCGGCGAGGCCGGCGGACTCGGGCTGCCCCGGGGCGGTGCGCCCACGAGATGAGGGCAGGCGGAACATAGAGCGCACGTTCGTCACCGCCCCGCCGCCGCTCGCCCTTCGCGAGAGCTCCAATTGATCCGCGCATCGGCCTGCCGGCCGTACAAAGGGCGTACGTCCGCAGGATCGTGGGATAGTCCGGCATCCATCGCCGAGATCGCCAGCACTGCCAGCGAGGCTACCGGCGGAGCGGCGAGCTCGGTGCCGGCGAAGGCCGGCGTCGGCTCACGCGCCCCGGCGAGCTGCTCGCGATATCGAAGCGCGCCGTCGCCGACGAGGAGGACGCCCCGGCGGTCCCCCGCGCCCTCGTCGGTCCGTGCCGACAGCTCCGCGAGCTCCGACACGAGCTCGGCGGGGGCTCCGACGCGGGGCTGGCCGGCCGGACCGCCCGGCATCAGCCAGGCGGCGTCGCCGCGACGCATGTCGATCACCGGTACCACGGCCCCGGGCCACGGCCTGCAGGCGGCGGCGAGCACCTCGAGGCTGGTGAGCGTGACGACCGGGACTCCGAGGCCGGCGGCGAGGGCCTTCGCCGCAGCGACGCCGACGCGAAGCCCGGTGAACAGCCCGGGGCCGATGTCAACAGCAATCGCGCCCAGGTCGGCCGGCGCGATCCGCGCGACCCGGCAGACCTCCGCGATCGCGGGGTGCAGCGTCTCGACCTGGCGACGACCTGAGCGGACCGTGAGCCCGGCGAGTGGGCCGGACTCGTCCGCGATCGCGACTCCGACCTCGATGGTCGCAGTCTCGATGGCGAGAACCTTCACCGCCCGCCCGCCCCCAGCGCCTCGCCCAGCCGACGGGCCCGTGACGCCCACGATGGCCCGCGGGGCTCGAGAGTGATCGTGCGCTCGTCGTCGGTCGTGCCCCAGCCGAGCCGAACGACGAGCGCGTCCGCCCCGTACAGCGGCTCGGCTGCCTCGCCCCATTCGGCGAGGATGACGCCTCCCGCGTCGAGCACCTCGTCCAGGGCGAGGTCGACCACCTCCTGCAGGTGTTCGAGGCGCCAGAGGTCGATATGGGTCACCGGCGGAGTCGTCGCGTACGAGTGTGCGAGCGTGAACGTCGGGCTCGTCGCGGTCTCGTCCCCGCCGATTGCCGCCACAATCCCCTGGACAAGCGTGGTCTTGCCCGCGCCGAGCGATCCGACCAGAAGCACCACGTCGCCGGCGCGCAAAAGGCGTGCGATTCCGGCGCCGATCGCTCGGGTCTCGTCTCCGCTCGCGGTCGAGACCGAGGCGGCGGTCACTCGAGAAACTGCTTGGCCCGGATGAGGTCGGCCCGCATCTCGGCGACGACCACGGCGCCGCCCCGGAGCGCGTAAGCGGGGTGGAACGTCGGGACCAGCACCCTCCCACGATAGGGGTAGGCCCGGCCGCGCAGGGAGGTCACGCCTCCGGTGACGCCGAGCAGGGTGCGGCTGGCGAAATTTCCGAGGGAGACGATCACCTTCGGCGCCACGAGCTCGATCTGGGACTCGAGGAAATGGCGGCAGGTGTCGACCTCGAGCGGGAGAGGGTCCCGGTTGCCGGGCGGCCGGCATTTCACGACGTTGGCGATGTAGCAGCCGGTCCGGTCGATGCCGAGCTCCTCGGCGAGCAGCCGGTCGAGGAGCTGACCGGACCGTCCGACAAATGGCTCGCCGGCGAGGTCCTCGTCGCGCCCGGGCGCCTCGCCGACCAGCATGAGGGCCGCAGCCGGGTTGCCCGCCGAGAAGACCACCTTGGTCCGCCCGGCCGCAAGGGGGCAGGCGACGCAGCCGAGCGCCTCGGCCTCGAGCTGGGCGAGGGTCGTCACTGCTCGCCGATCGTAGCTACCGCAGGCCGGACAAGGCCGGGTGAGGTCCCGACCGGGGTAGGTTGCACACGACTCGAAAGGCCAAGGGGTCTGGTGCAAGCACTGGTGTTCCAACACAACCTCGCTCGTGAGGCGGCGGCCTCGATCGGCGGCCGGGTCGACAAGCGGGTCTTCGTGTCCAAGTACGCGCCCGTCAGCCTGCAGGAGGTCGCCGAGCCGGTCCCTCCCGCCGCCGGCTGGGTGAAGTGCGGGACCGTGATCAGTGGCCTCTGCGGCTCGGACGCGAAGCAGATCTTCCTGAACGGCTCCAGGGACAACCCGCTGACGGCGCTCGTCTCGTTCCCTCACGTCCTCGGCCACGAGGCGGTCGCTCGCAGGCTCGACACGGGGCAGCGGGTCGTGCTCAACCCGTGGCTGTGGTGCACGCCCCGAGGCATCGAGCCTCTCTGCGAGGCATGCGCGGCCGGCCGCTACCCGTGGTGCCGGAACTTCAGGAACGGCGACCTCCCAGTAGCCATCCACCTTGGCAACTGTGCGGGCGCGGCCGGCGCGCACGCGGAGCGTTTCTGCGCGCACGAGAGCCAGCTGTTCGCCGTCCCGGAGACCCTGAGCGACGAAGCCGCCGTCTTGTCGGACCCCGTCAGCGTCTCGCTCCGCTCGATCCTGCTCGGACCGCCCGAGCCGGGCCTGCCGGTCCTCGTCTATGGGTCTGGCACGCTCGCGTTCGCTGCGATCGGGCTGCTCCGGCACCTGTACCCGGTGCTCGAGATCTGGGCGGCCACCCGGCCCGGATCCCGCTCGGCGCTAGCCGCTCAGCTGGGCGCCGACGCCGTGCTGACCTCCGAGCCCGACGCCCTCGTGCGTGAGGTCTGCCGCCGGACGGGCAAGCCGGCCCTCAGGCCCTGGAGCGGCAAGGAGTGGCTCCAGGACGGCCCGGGCGTCGTGTACGACACCATCGGCAGCACCGAGACCGTCGAGACGTCGCTTCGCCTCCTGCAGACGGGTGGCACGCTCGTCGTGAGCGGCGTCGAGCCGCCGAAGCGCTTCGAATGGACGCCCATGTACTTCAAGGAGCTGCGGGTCGCCGGCTCGAACGGTTTCGGAATCGAGGAGGTCGCCGGCGTCCGAAAGCACGCCTTCGAGCATTATTTCGACTTCGCCGCGGCCGGGCTCGACCTGACCCCCGTCGTAACGCACCGCTACCGGCTGGCAAACTGGCGTGAGGCGGTGCTCGCCCTCTCGGACTCCCGGCACACCGGTGCCGTCAAGATCCTCCTCGAGCCGTGACGCTCAAGCCGGCCGCCTTCGCCGACAGCGCGTCGAGCAGGGCGTCGATCCGGTCGCGGCGCGTGCCGCTCGGGGCCATCAGCATTGCGCACCGCGCTCGCGCAGGTGCCTGCGGGGCACGCGAGGCCCGATGCCGCAAAGGATCTCGTAAGAGATCGTGCCGAGGCGGTCGGCCCATTCGGCCGCGGTGACCTCGTCGGTGCCCTGGGAACCGATGAGCACGACCTCCTCGCCCGGGCGCACGCCTGAGTCGGGACCGCAGTCCAAGAGGACCTGGTCCATCGTCACGGCGCCCGCCAAGGCTCGGCGGCGGCCTCTCACGAGCAGCTCGCCGCCCGCTGCGAACAGACCTCGCGGGACGCCGTCGGCGTAGCCGACCGGCACGGTGGCGATGTCGGCGCGTCCCGAAAGCTCATACGCGCGGCCGTAGCTCGTCCGCTCGCCGGCACCGAGCTCGCGGACGCGGCTGACCGCAGAGCGCCACGTCAGCGCCGGGCGCAGGCCGCCACGGCCGGCCGGGTCGACGAGGCCGGGGGCGATGGCGGCCGACGGTCGGTACCCGTAAAGGGAGATCCCGCAGCGCACCAGCTCGTAGCGCGACGCCACGTGCGCGATCGCCCCGGCCGAGTTGGCGGCGTGAAGCCGTTCCGGTGCCGGCAGCCCGGCGGCGTGCAACCTCGCCCGCAAGGAGTCGAAGCGCGACAGCTGTTCGTCGGTGAACGGGTCAGCCGGCTCGTCTGCGACCGCCAGGTGCGTCCACAGCCCGGCATATCGCAGCTCACGCGCCTCGACGACCTGGGTGACGATCGCGCCGACGTCGTCGATGCCGGCGCCCACGCGGTGCATGCCGGTATCCACCTTCACTTCGACGTCGACCCGTCGCGACGCGGCGCGGGCCGCTCGTCGGACCGCCTCGAGCCCGGCGCCGGTGTAGACGGTCGGGACCAGCCCGCGGGCGACGACCTCTTCCATGGCGCCGGCCGCGGGCTCCGAGAGGAGCAGGATCGGTGCCTCGATCCCTGCCTCGCGCAGGACCACACCCTCTTCGACGAGCGCGACGGCGAGCGAGGTCGCCCCGCCGCCGAGAGCAGCGATGGCGCAAGGGACCGCCCCGTGGCCGTAAGCGTCCGCCTTCACCACGGCGCAGAGGGCGGCGGGCGCGACCAGCTCCGCGAGCAGGCCCACGTTCCAGGCGATGGCGTCCAGGTCCACCTCGGCCCAAGTCGGACGCCGCCACGGCTCATCCACGGGCGGCCGAGAGAACGGTCGCGACGAGCTCGGGCAGGTCACCGGCCACCAGCCCCTCGGCGAATCCCAAGCCGGCAGCGAGCCCGTGCACGTGCGCGGCCAGGCCAGCTGCGCACAAGGGCTCGACGCCCCTCGCCAGGAAGGCGCCGACCACGCCCGAGAGCACGTCACCGGTCCCGGCGGTCGCCAGGCGGGGCGACCCGGACGTGACGAGGAGGCACTCTCCGCCGGGGGCCGCCACAGCGGTCGTCGAGCCCTTCAGGAGCACGATCGCACCGAGGCCCGAGGCGAGCGAACGTGCGGCGGCGATCCGGTCGCCGCCCGGGTGGCCGTCGCCGCCGGCCTTCGTGCGGGCCAGTTTCTGGTACTCGCCGTCGTGCGGCGTGAGCACGGCCGGGATCTTTCGTCCCGCCAGGACCTTGCGAGCCCGCTCGAGCGGGCCGAGCGCTCCCAGGCCGCTGGCGTCGACGATCACGGGAACCTCGGCCTCGGCGACCAGACGGCGAATCGACGCGACGACCCCTGAAGCCGATCCGAGGCCGGGGCCGATCACGAGCGCCCGGCAGCGGTGCAGCTCCTGCAGGACCGGGTCCGCGAAGTCCGCCGCTGGAACCGAGATCGCCACCGCCTCTGAGACCGGCAACGAGCCGGGCGCGGCCCCAGGCACGCACCAGCGGACCATGCCGGCTCCTGCGCGCTCCGCGCCACGGGTCGAGAAGCGACCGGCTCCGATCATCCCGCCGGACCCGGCGACCACCACGCACGCCGAGCGCCACTTGAACGTGTCGCGCTTCCGGGCCGGCAGCCAGCGCGCAATGTCGGCGTCCTCGACGAGCCACACGTTGCCCGGCGCCACCTCGATACCGATGGGCGCCACCTCGACTTTCCCGGCGTGAGCCGGGCCGTCGCCCATCAGCAGTCCTGGCTTGAGCGCCGCCATCGTGACGGTGACGGTGGCACGAACGGCGCCCTCGCAGGCGACACCTGTGTCCACGTCGAGACCGGAAGGGATGTCGACCGCAAGCACGGGGGTGCCCGCCGGGACGGCGGGGGCGCGGTAGGAGCCTCTGAACCCGGTCCCGTAGGCGGCGTCGATCACGAGGTCACAAGGCGGCAGCTCCGCGGGCAACGCGGCGGGATCGCAGAGCACGACGCGGACCCCACGCCGGCGCAGCATCGCCGCGGCGACGCGCCCGTCGTCGCCGTTGTGGCCCCGGCCGGCGATCACCACCGCCCGCTTTCCGTAACCGCTGACGAGCAGCCGGAGCGCTGCGGCGGCCACCGCCCCGCCGGCTCGCTCGACGAGGGTCGCAAGACCGACGTCTGCGATGGCGGCTTGGTCGGCGATCCGCAGCTCGTCACGGACGTGGACCGGCTGCACGCGAGCGTCCCTCAGTCGGCCACGACGACGGCGGCCGCGACCGAATCGGTGTGGGTGAGCGACACGTGCCAGCGCCGGACGCCGAGAGATTCGGCACGGCTGGCCGCCAGCCCCGACACGGCGAGCTGCGGAGCGCCCGACAGACCTCGGACAACCTCTACCTCTGCGAACCGCACCCCGCCGAGGCCGGTCCCGAGCGCCTTCATCGCCGCCTCCTTGGCGGCGAACCGAGCAGCGAGGCCCGGCACCGGATCGGCCCGGGTGGACATGGCGGACCTCTCGGCCTCCGTGAAGACGCGCTGCACGAGCTTGGGGCGGCGCGCGAGCAGGCGGCGGAAGCGCTCGACGTCGACCGCGTCGATCCCTACGGCGATCACCCGGCGGTCCCGATCACCCGGCGGTCCCAATCACCCGGCGGTCCCGATCACCTGGTGGTGCCGGCCCAGCTGGCCCCGTCCCCCCTGGCGCCTCCGGTAGCCCGACGGTTCCTCGTCACTCGACGGTGACCACCTTGGCGAGGTTGCGGGGACGGTCGACGTCGTTGCCCCGGGCGCGTGCGACGCCGTACGCGAGCGCCTGGAGTGGGACGATAGCCACGACGGGCGACAACAGCTCGGTGACCGGGGGGATCTCGAGAACGTGATCCGCGACCGCCTCGGTCACCTCGTCACCCTCGTCGCACACCACGACGACGGTCGCGCCACGCGCCTTTACCTCCGCGATGTTGGCCATCACCTTCTCCCAGAGATGACCGCGAGTGGCGATGGCCACGACGACGGCCCGGTCGTCGATGAGGGCGATCGGACCGTGCTTCATCTCCCCAGCCGGATAGGCCTCCGCCCGGACGTACGCGAGCTCCTTCAGCTTGAGCGCGCCCTCGAGGGCGATGCCGTAGCCGAGGTGGCGGCCGAGGAAGTAGACGTCTTGCACCTGCGCCAGCCGTTTAGCCACCGACAGGTAGTCCTCCATCCGCCCGATTGCGCGCTCGACGAGCCCCGGCAGGGCGAGCATCGCCGTCGCGAGCTCCCGCCCCTTCTCCTCGTCGACGGTCCCGCGACGCTTTGCCAGGTGGAGGGCGAACAGCTCGAGCATCGCGATCTGCGCCGCGTGGCACTTGGTGGACGCGACCCCGATCTCGGGACCCGCCCGGGTATACAGGGCGCCGTCCGCCTCCCGTGCCAGCAGCGAGTCGACGACGTTGGTCAGCGCCAGGGTCTGGGCGCCGCGTCGCTTGGCCTCGCGCAGCGCGTGAAACGTGTCGACGGTCTCGCCTGACTGGCTGACGGCCACCACGAGCGTGCGCTCGCCGAGCACTGCGTCGCGATAGCGGAACTCGCTGGCGATCTCGACCTCGGCCGGCATCCGCGCGAGGTGCTCCAGCGCGATCCGCCCGCTCAGGCAGGCGTAGTAGGCCGACCCGCAGCCGACGAGCACCACGCGCTCAACCTGGTCGAGGCCGGTCTCGGCGAGGCGGAGCTCCTCGAGCTCGGTCGAGCCGTCGGCGTGCAGCCGGCCGAGCAAGCTGTCCGCGAGGGCTCTCGGTTGCTCGTGGATCTCCTTGGACATGAAGTCGTCGTAGCCGTCCCGCTGCGCGGCGACGACGTCCCAGCCGACCTCGAGGGGCTCGAGGGCTCGCTCGGAACCGTCGGCCCCGACGACGGTGATCGAACCCGGGCGGACCTCGGCGATCTCGTCGTCGCCGAGCTGGAACAGCGTTCGGGTCGTCCCGAGGAGCGCCGAGATGTCGGACGCGACCAGGCAGGTGCCGTCGACCCGCCCCAAGATGAGCGGCGAGGTCCGCCTTGCCGCCGCGATCACGTCGGGCTCCGCCGCGCTCACGGCCGCGATGGCGAAGTCCCCCCGCAGGTCGCCCACACACCGTCGCAATGCCTCCGCGAGGCTGGCACCGGTCGTCAGCTCGGCCTCGAGCAGGTGGGCAACGACCTCCGAGTCGGTCTCGGAGGTCCAGACGTGGCCCTCGGCGGCCAGCTTGTCGCCGAGCTCCCGGTAGTTCTCGATGATCCCGTTGTGCACGATCGCCACCGTGCCCGTGCAGTCGCAGTGCGGGTGGGCGTTGCGCTCGACGGGGGCGCCGTGGGTCGCCCAGCGAGTGTGACCGACGCCGGCCCTCATGCCTGACGGGGCGTCGGTGGCCGCAGCCTCCAGGGCCTCGAGTGAGCGCCCGCGCACGGCGTCACGCGTTCGCCATATGCCTGCACCGTCGACGAGGGCGACGCCGGCCGAGTCGTAGCCGCGATATTCGAGGAGTGCCAGCCCGTCCAGGAGCACACGGCACGGGTCGGGGGCGCCCGTCACCCCGATGATTCCGCACATGGGAGAAGGCTACGGCCTGCAGGCTCCCTCGGTGACGTCAAGCTCGCGCACGACTACTCCGACGAGACGCTCGACCACCTCGGTCGCCATCTCGTTGGTCGGCGCCTCTGCCATCACGCGGACCATCGCCTCGGTCCCCGAAGCCCGCAGCAGCACGCGGCCGCGCTCACCGAGCTCCGACTCGACGAGCGACACCTCCGCCCAGACCTCCCTCGCCACCGCCAGGCGTGCCGGGTCGGCGACGCGCACGTTGCGGAGCACCTGAGGAAGGCGCGTCATCGCGCCGGCCGCCAGCTCCGCGAGGGAGCGCCCGCTCCGCGCGACGAGCTCGAAGAGCAAGAGCGCGGTCAAGATCCCGTCGCCGGTCATGCCGTGGCGGCGGAAGACGAGATGGCCGGACTGCTCGCCGCCGAGCTGGAGGCTGTGGGCCTCGATGGCGTCGCTGACGTGCCGGTCGCCGACGGGAGTCTCCACGATCCCGATTCCACGAGCGGCGAGCGCCTGGCGAAGCCCCAGGTTGCTCATGACTGTGAGGACTATGGAGCCGCCGGTGAGCTGGCCCCGCTCCAGGAGGTCGAACGCGAACATCGCGAGAAGCTGGTCCCCGTCGACGACCTCGCCCGTGTGGTCCACGGCGAGCACCCGGTCGGCGTCGCCGTCGAGCGCGACGCCGAGTGCCGCTCCCGAGGCCACGACCGCCTCCCGCAACTGGCGGAGGTGGGTCGAGCCGCACCCGGCGTTGATGTTGACGCCGTCCGGTGAGGCCGAGAGCACCTGGTGGGAGATCCCCAGCCGCTTCAGCACCTCGGGCGCGACGGCACTCGCGGCGCCGTTCGCGCAGTCGATGACGACCTCGAGCCCGAGACGGGATCCACCGGCGACGACGTCGACGAGGTGCTGGGCGTAGGTCTCGAGCGCGGACGCGTCCGCGCCCAGCACGCCGAGCCCCGCGCCCGCAGGCCCGCGAACGCTCGTCGCGTCGGGGTCGTAGAGGCCGGGAAGTCCCGCCGCCTGATGGACCGCCGCGGGCGAGCACAGCCGATCGAGCTCGTCTTGTATGGCGATCTCGAGCTTGGTGGCGAGCTTGGTACCACCGGCGCCGAGGAGCTTGATGCCGTTGTCGCCGAAGGGGTTGTGCGAGCCCGAGACCATGGCGGCCGGGACGCCCCGATCTGCGGCCAGCCACGCGAGGCCGGGAGTCGGGATGACCCCGGCGTCCACGACGTCGATGCCTTCGGCCGCGATGCCCGCGGCCAGCGCGGCCTGAAGCAGGGTCCCGGAACGACGGGTGTCGCGTCCGCAGAGGAACGGTGAGCCCGGCACGAACCGCGCCGCGGCCCGGCCGAGCGCCAGCGCCAGCTCGGGCGTCAGGTCGGTGCCGGCGACTCCTCGAATGCCGTCGGTGCCGAAACGGGGCGCCATCGCGGGCTCAGCGCTTCGAGTACTGAGGGGCCTTGCGGGCTTTCTTCAAGCCGTACTTCTTGCTCTCCTTCTCGCGTGCGTCCCGCCTGAGCAGGCCGGCCTTCTTGAGGCTGGGGCGCATCTCGCCGTCCAGCTCTATCGAGCCCCCGGGCGATGCCGAGGCGGAGGGCGCCCGCTTGGCCGGCGATCCCGCCGCCGTCGATGGTCGCGTCGACGTCGTAGCGTTCGGCGGCGCTCGCGACGCGCAGCGGCTCGGTGGCCAGCGTCCGATGGGTCTCGGACGGGAAGTACTCCTCGAACGGTCGCTTGTTGATCGTGATCGCACCTTGCCCCTCGCGAAGGCGCACACGGGCGACGGCGCGCTTGCGACGGCCGGTCGACTGGACGAGTGGCTTTGACATTGGGCGGTTGTCCTTCGCTGTCAGGAAGCCCGCCGGGCGGCGGACAGGTCGAGCGGAATCGGCATCTGTGCGGCGTGGGGGTGGTCGGGACCGGCGTAGACCTTCAGCTTCCCGAGCATCTTGTGCCCGAGGGCGCCCTTGGGGAGCATGCCCTTCACGGCTCGCCGGACGACCTCGTCGGGCGCGTCGCCAGCTGATGTTCGTAGCTTGTCGCGCGCAGCCCTCCCGGGTACCCGCTGTGGCGGTAGGAGAAGGCACGCAGGCTCTTGCCGGCGGTCATGACGACCTTGGCGGCGTTCACGACGATGACGTGGTCACCGGTGTCGAGGTGGGGGGCGAATATCGGGCGGTGCTTGCCGCGAAGCACGCGGGCGACCTCGGTGCAGAGGCGGCCGAGGACGAGGCCGTCGGCGTCGACGACGCGCCAGACGCGGTGAATCTCGCTCGGCTTGGGGGAGTACGTGCGCACAACCGTCCTTTGTAGGTACGAACCAGCATTGCCGCCCAGGAGCTTCATGCCGCCCTGGAGCGTCCCGCGAGCTCCGGCAACCGCGCGCGCACAAAGCTTGGGCGCGACAACCAGGCTCAACAGGCTCCGCCAGCCTACAACGATAGAAGACACCGATGTCCTGGGCAAGCCGGCCCGCGGCTGTCCGCGGTCACCGGCTCCCGCAGTCGGCTTGCCACAGGCTCCTGCCGGGCTCCCAACACCCTCCCGGGATCATCTCCGCCGGGTATCGCACCCTCACCAGGCAAAGCCCCCGAGGAGGTGCCGGCTGGCCGCCGCGCGACCGGTCGCCGCTGCGCAGGATCGCGAGCAGCTCACCGGCGCGCATGCGTCCTTGCCCCACGGCGACGAGCGTACCGACGATCGAGCGCACCATCTGGTGACAGAAGGCGCTCGCCTCGATCTGGAAGCGCCACAGCCGCTCGTCTTCGGGCGCGCGGTCCCAGGAGCTCGACAGCACCCGGCGGGTGATCGGCCCCGACTCGCCGGGGGGACGCCGGCAGAAGGCGGCGAAGTCGTGCTCGCCCAGAAGGGCGTCGGCCCCGATCCGCATCGCGGCCAGGTCGAGCTCGTCGGGGACGTGCCACGAACTGTGGCGCAGCAGCGGATCCGGCCAAGGCGAGTCGGAGCAGGTCGTAGCGATAGCTGCGGGCGCTCGCCGAGCGGCGGGCGTCGAACCCGTCGGGCGCGACCCGGGCCTCGAGGACGGCGACCGCCGGTCCGAGCTGGCGACTGAGCGAGCGGGGCAGCCGCTCCAAGGCCGTCCCCGGCGGAGCTCGCTCTCGGCCCACTTCGCGACGACCGCCTCGTCCACATCCGCGTGCACCACCTGGCCGAGCGCGTGCACGCCGGCGTCGGTCCGGCCGGCGCAGGTCAGCGAGACCTCGTGGCCGGCCATCGAGCCCAGAGCCGAGGCGAGGGCGCCGCCCACCGTGCGCTCGCCCGGCTGGGCTGCGAAGCCGCGGAACGGGCTCCCGTCGTAGGCGACGAGGAGCATGACGCGACGAAGCGGCCCGTAAAGGGCCGCTTCACTCCCGGGCTCGAAGAGCCTCACACGAGCTCGACGCGTGCCATCGGGGCCTTGTCGCCCTGGCGCGGCCCGAGCTTGAGGATCCGGATGTAGCCGCCGGGCCGGTCGGCGTAGCGCGGGCCGATCTCCTCGAACAGCTTGTGGGCCATGTCCTTGTCCCGGATGAAGGCCACCACCTGGCGCTGGTTGTGAACGCCGCCTTTGCGCGCCTTGGTGATCAGTTTCTCTGCCACCGGCCGCAGCGCCTTCGCCTTGGCCTCGGTGGTGACGATCCACCGCGGGTCGGCCGCGATGAGCGACGCGACGAGGTTGCCCAACATGGCCTTCTGGTGCGCAGCGTCACCGCCCAGCCGGCGCCCCTTCTTCGGGGTGGCCGGCATCTCAGACGCCCGCCTCGCGCAGTGACAGGCCTCGCTCGTCGAGGCGCTCGAGCACCTCGTCGAGCGACTTCTGGCCGAAGTTGGTGATCGCCAGCAGGTCCTCCGGCGTGCGCTCGACGAGCTCGCCGACGGTGTTGATCTGCGCGCGCTTGAGGCAGTTGCGCGGGCGCTCCGGCAGGTCGAGCTCCTCGATCGGGAGGTCGAGGTCAGGCGAGCCGGCCGCCGCCACGCCGACCTCGCCGAGCTCCAGGCCGCGGCCCTCGCCGGCGAGCTGGGCGACTAGCGAGAGCAGGCCCCGGAGGGTCTGTCCGGCGGAGGCGAGCGCCTCACGGGGCGATATCGAGCCGTCGGTCTCGATGTCCATGACGATGCGGTCGTAGTCGGTCGAGACCTCGACACGCGTCGGCTCGACCTCGAACGCGACTCGGCGGACGGGCGAGAAGATCGCGTCGACCGGGATGACTCCGATGGTCGACGCCGCCTGCTTGCGCTCGGCGGAGACGTAGCCCTTGCCCCGCTCGACGGTGACGTCGATCGCGAAGCGCCCCTTGGCGTTGACCGTGGCGATGTGGACGTCTGGGTTGAGCACCTCGACGTCTGCTGTCGTGCGAAGGTCAGCACCGGTGACGTCCGCGGGGCCGCGGACGTCGATCCGCATCGTGACCGGCTCGTCCGACTCGCTGCGCAGAACGAGATCCTTCAGGTTCAAGATGATGTCGCTCACGTCCTCCTTGACTCCGGGGAGGTACGTGAACTCGTGCAGTGCGTCGTCGAAGCGCACCTGGGTGACGGCCGCGCCCGGGATGGACGACAACAGGGTGCGCCGGAGAGACGCACCGAGGGTGTGCCCGAAGCCGGGATCGAGCGGGCCGATTGCGAAGCGCTGATGGTGCTGGTCCGGCTCGCCGATCGGCTCGACGGTTGGGCGCTGGATGATGAGCATGTGGTTGATGGGCTCCTATGTGGATTGGCGCGCTGGCTACTTGGAGTACAACTCGACGATGAGCTGCTCGCGAACCTGGGTGTCGATCTGCTCCCTCAGCGGTAGCGAGAGCACGCGAACAGCGCTGCCGCCGTCGGTGACTTCGAGCCACGCCGGGGGCCGTCGATCGATGGTGTCGAGATTGTGGCGGATGACTATGAACTCGCGCGCCTTGTCACTGAGCTCGACGCGGTCGTTCTGGCGGACGCGATAGCTCGGGATCGTCACGCGCCGGCCGTTCACACGTACGTGACCGTGGCGGACCAGCTGGCGCGCCTGGTTCCGGCTCGCTCCCCATCCCGCCCGGAAGACGACGTTGTCGAGGCGGGACTCGAGCATCCGAAGCAGGTTGTCGCCTGTGATGCCGGCCTGCCGGTTGGCCTCCTCGTACATGTTGCGGAACTGCGTCTCGAGAACGCCGTAGATACGGCGGGCCTTCTGCTTCTCGCGAAGCTGGGTGTTGTACTCGGAGGGCTGGCGCAAGCGGTCGCGCCCGTGCTCTCCCGGCGGGTTCGGGCGTCGCTCGATCGGGCAACGGACCGTCTCGCACTTAGGGCCCTTCAAGAAGAGCTTGACCTTCTCCCGCCGGCAGAGGCGACAGACCGGTCCGGTGTATCGAGCCATTGTCGTTCCCCCCTAGACCCGGCGCCGCTTCTTCGGGCGGCATCCGTTGTGGGGGATCGGCGTGACGTCCTTGATCCCGGTGACCTCGATGCCCGCGCTCGAAAGCGAGCGGATGGCCGTCTCACGCCCAGACCCTGGACCGCGGACGAGAACGTCGACCCGGCGGACGCCGTGCTCCATCGCGCGGCGTGCGCACTGCTCGGCCGCCATCTGCGCCGCGAACGGCGTCGACTTGCGCGAGCCCTTGAATCCGACGTTGCCGGCGCTCGCCCAGGCGATGACGTTGCCCTCCTGATCGGTGATCGAGACGATCGTGTTGTTGAACGAGCTCTTGATGTGGGCGACGCCGTAGGTGACGTTCTTGCGTTCCTTGCGGCGCGGTCGCCGGCCGCCCGGCTTGGTCGTCTTGGCCATCTACTTGCGTACCTTCTTCTTTCCGGCGACGGTCTTCTTCGGCCCCTTGCGCGTCCGGGCGTTGGTGTGGGTGCGCTGACCGTGGACAGGAAGGCCCTTGCGGTGGCGGATCCCCTGGTAACAGCCGATCTCCATCTTCCGTTTGATGTCCTGGGCGACGTCGCGGCGGAGATCGCCCTCGACCTTGAGGTTCGAGTCGACCCAGGTCCTCAGGCGGGCGACCTCCTCGTCGGTGAGATCGCGCACCCGGGTGTCGGGGTTGATCGCGGTCTCGGCACAGGCCTCCTGGGCCCTCGTGCGGCCGATGCCGTAGATGTACGTCAGCGCGATCTCGAGGCGCTTCTCGCGCGGGATGTCCACACCGGAGATCCGGGCCACGCGCTATCCCTGCCTTTGCTTGTGTCGTGGGTTGGTGCAGATCACCATGACCCGGCCGTGCCGGCGGATGATCTTGCACTTCTCGCACATCGTCTTGACACTCGGTCTGACCTTCACGATTTCATGCTCCATTTGACGGGGCCGGAACCGCCGGCCCGCTCCTTCGTGATCCAACTGACTGGACCGGCGCCGCCGGCCCGCTCCCCCTTGGCGGCCCAGCCCACCCGGCTACCGCCCATTTGCCGCTCGCCTCGTCCCGCCGCCGAAGCCTCACTTGTAGCGATAGGTGATCCGCCCCCGAGCGAGGTCGTAGGGAGTGATCTCGACCTGGACCCGGTCCCCGGGCAGGATGCGGATCCGGTGCATCCTCATCTTGCCCGAGCTGTGCGCGAGCACTTTGTGCCCGTTCTCGAGCTCGACACGGAACATGGCGTTCGGGAGCGGCTCGACAACCGTCCCCTCCAGCACGATCGCATCCTCCTTGGGCTTGGGCAGGTGAACCTCCTACACGTTCGTTCGACTTTTTGACTGATTCGACTTCTCGGCTGGCGACACGACAACCGCCGTTCAGCAGACACTCTGGCGACGCGCCCGCCGCATGAGGGCCGCGCACGCCCGCCGGCTCGCGGCACAAGAAAGCATAGCCGCCGGTCACTGGACCCGAGGCAGCCGACATGATAGCCGCTCAGACCTGCGTCAGCACCTCCGGGCCGTCCTCGGTGACCGCGACGGTGTGCTCGAAGTGCGCGGACAGGCTCCCGTCTCCGGTTACGACGCTCCAGCCGTCGTCGAGCTCGATCGTGTCGGGGGTCCCGACGTTGACCATCGGCTCGATCGCGAACACGTTCCCGACCTTGAGCCTCGGGCCCGGCGCGCCGGGCCAGTAGTTCGGCACCTGCGGCTCCTCGTGCATGGCCGTGCCGATCGCGTGACCGACGTACTTGCGTACGACCGAGTAGCCCGCGGCCTCGGCGATGTTCTGGACGGCGCGCCCAACCTCGTGAAGACGGTTGCCGTCCCGCAGCTGGTCGATCCCGGCCCACAAGCTGCGCTCGGTCACCTCGAGGAGGCGTCTGGCCTCGCCCGAGATCTCGCCGACGGGAGCGGTGTAGGCGGCATCGCCGTGGTAGCCCTCGATGATCGCACCGCAGTCGACCGAAATCACGTCGCCGTCCTCGAGCACGTACTCGCCGGGGATGCCGTGCACGATCATGCTGTTCGGCGACGTGCAGATCACGGCGGGGAAGCCGTGGTAGCCGAGGAAGTTCGACCTTGCGTTGCGACGCTCGAGCACCTCCCGGGCGACGAGGTCGAGGTCTCGTGTTGTGACGCCGGGCTTGATCGCGAGGCGCGTCTCGGAGAGCATCTCGGCGACCACCCTGCCGGCGCGCCGCATCTTCGCGATCTCCTCAGGCGAACGTCTCATGGCCCTCCCACGGTATCGGGCGGGCACCGCTCATCGCCCGCCCACGGTATCTGGCGGGTACGGCCGGCGCTGCCTCGCCTAAGGCTCGTCGGCCGGCGGGGTCGGCGGGAGGAAGTCCCCGCCGTGCTGGTACGCGTCGACGACCGCTACGAGCGAGTTGGTGACCTCGTCCGGGCTCCCGACGCCCGGCACCTCGACGAGCTTGCCGTCCTTGGCGTACCGGGTGACGAGCGGGGCGGTCGAAAGGTCGTACAGGTCCAGCCGGTGCTTGATCGCCTCGGCGGTGTCGTCCTCGCGCTGGTACACCTCGCCACCGCAGACATCGCAGGTCCAGTCGAGCTTCGGCGGAACCGACGTCGAGTAGATCGCGCCGCAGTCCTCGCAGACGCGTCGGCTCACCAGGCGCTCGAGCACCATCTCGGTCGGCACCACCAGGCTGATGGCGAGGTCGAGCTCGGCCGGCTTCAACAGCTCGTCGAGCCCGTCCGCCTGGGTGATCGTCCGCGGGAAGCCGTCGAGCACGAACCCGCGCGCCCTCGTGTCGTCCTGGTCGAGACGGGCAGCCACCATCTTCAGCACGATCTCGTCGGGAATGAGATCGCCCGCGTCCAGGTACAGGCGCGCCTCGAGGCCGAGCACGGTTCGGGACTTCGCCGCCGCCCGCAGCATGTCGCCGGTGGCGATGTGGGGAATGGCGTAGTGATGCGACAGCCGCACACACTGGGTCCCCTTGCCCGCCCCTTGCTTGCCGAGGACGATCAGCCTCGCGCCAGGTACCACCTACTGGAGAAAACCCTCGTAGTTGCGCATCATCAGCTGGCTGTCGATCTGCTTCATGGTCTCGAGCGCCACGCCGACGCTGATGAGAAGCGTCGTCCCGGCGAAGGGGATGTTGGTGATGTGCCAGACCGACAGAAGGACCGACGGCGTGAGCGCCACCGCCGCCAGGAACAGGCTGCCCGGCAGCGTGATCCTGTTCAGGATCCGGGCGAGGTACCGCTCGGTCGGCGGTCCAGGCCGGAAGCCGGGGATGTATCCGCCCTGCTTGCGGATGGTGTCCGCCTGCTGATAGGGGTCGAAGCTCACGTGGACGTAGAAGAACGTGAACAGCACGATGAACATTCCGTAGAAGACGATGTACCAGCCGTCGGTCGGGTTCAACAGGTTGTGCTGAACCCAGTTGCGGAGCGACGCCCAAGGAAGGACGTTCGACATCAGCACCGGGATGTACAGCAAAGAGCTCGCGAAGATGATCGGGATCACGCCGGCCTGGTTGACCTTGAGCGGGATGTAGGTGCTCTGGCCGCCGTACATGCGGCGACCCTGGACACGCTTCGCGAAGGTGACCGGGATGCGCCGCTGGCCCTGTTCGACGAAGACGATGGCGACGAGGAGGGCGAGCACCAAAGCGACGATCACCGCGAGGCCGAACCAGCCCTTGTCGGCCTTGATGAGCTCGCCGTAGATCGGGATCGCTGCGACGACGTTGGAGAAGATCAGGATCGACATGCCGTTGCCGATGCCGCGCTGGGTGATCAGCTCGGCGAGCCACATCACGACGGCGGTGCCGGCGGTGAACATCAGGATGATGAACAGCACGCGGGGGGCGGTGAAGTCCGGGATCAGGTCGATGTTGCTGCCGCTGCCGAAGAGCTGTCCGCTGTGGAACAAGAACACCAGGCCCGAGCTCTGCATGATCGCGAGCGCGACCGTCAGGTAACGGGTGGCCTGGGTGAGCTTGCGCTGGCCGACCGCTCCCTGCTCGCGCCACTGCTCGAACTTCGGGATCACGGTCTGGAGCAGCTGGACGATGATCGACGACGTGATGTAGGGCATGATCCCGAGCCCGAAGATGGCGGCCCGCGCGAGCGCGCCGCCTGAGAACAGGTTGAGGAAGCCGAGCACGCCGCCGGATCGCTCAGAGGCGCTGATCTTCTGGATCTCGGCGAAGTTGACCCCTGGCACGACGATGTTCGCGCCAAGGAGATAGATACCGATGATGAGCAGCGTGAAGAGGACCTTGTTGCGGAGGTCCGGGACCTTGAACATGTTCCGCAGACTTGAGAGCATCAGATCCTTTCCTCACTCGGTGCCCTGGTTCCGCGGTCGCCGCCGAACGCGAACCCGCCGAAGAACCCTAGCGGTTGGCGAGCGCGTTTCCCTTGGCAGGGGGCCGCCGGTCGCCGTACGGCGGCGCGACGACCGTCACGGACCCTCCGGCCGACTCGATCGCCACGACCGCCGAGCGCGAGAACCCGTGGGCCGACACCCGCACGGCCCGGTGCAGCTCGCCGCCGCCGAGGACCTTAACGAGCCCCTTGTGGTGGACGATGCCTGCGGCCTTCAAGCTCTCGGGCGTCACCTCGTCCAGGCCGAGCTCGTCGAGGACGTCCAGGTTGACGACGTTGTACTCGACCCGGAACGGGTTGGCGAAGCCGCGCAGCTTCGGTATCCGCTGGGTCAGCGGCAGCTGTCCGCCCTCGAAACCGGGCTTGACGTTGCTGCGTGCCTTCTGCCCCTTGGTCCCGCGGCCGGCGGTCTTTCCGCCCTTGCCGCCGGTGCCCCGGCCGACCCGGCGCTTGGGGCGGTTCGAACCCGGCGCGGGTGCGAGGTCGTGCAGCTTCATTCGGGTCTCCTCTCCGACACGGTGACCAGGTGAGGAACGCGGGCGATCATGCCGCGTATCTCCGGCCGGTCGGGGAGGTCGTTCGTCTTGCCGATCCGGCCGAGCCCGAGCGCCCGCAAGGTCCCCCGGTGCTTCGGCTTGGTCCCGATCCCGGATCGGATCTGGGTGACTACGAGCCGGCCTCCGGCCTGAGCGGCACCCTCGGCGCCCTTCGCGCTGCGACTGCTGGCCACCTCAGCCCACCTCCCCCGCCGCGCGCCCGAGACGGCGGCGCTCGTCGTAAGCCCTCAGCACGCCGTTCGGGGTGACCTCCTCGGGCGTCTTTCCGCGCAGGCGAGCGACGTCGTCGGGCCGGCGGAGGCTGCTCAGGCCGTCGATCGTGGCGTGTGCGACGTTGATCGCGTTCGAGGTTCCGAGCGACTTCGCCACCACGTCGCGGATGCCGGCCATCTCGAGGATGGCCCGCGCGGCGCCGCCCGCGATCACGCCGGTGCCCGGCGCCGCCGGCTTCAAGATGATCCGGCCCGCACCGGCGTGACCCAGGACCGGGTGGGTGATCGTCGATCCCGCGAGTGGGACGTCGAACATGTTCTTGCGGGCCTCCTCGATACCCTTTTGGACGGCGAGGCCGGCTTCCTTCGCCTTGCCGTACCCGAGGCCGACACGGCCGTTGCCGTCACCGATCACCATGAGCGCGGTGAACGAGAAACGGCGCCCGCCCTTCACGACCTTCGCGACACGATTCACCTTGATCGTGCGCTCTTCGTACTGCGACTCGACCATTACAGCTCCAATCCGGCTTCACGTGCGGCCTCGGCCAGCGCCGCCACCCTGCCGTGGTACCGGGACGGGCCACGGTCGAACACGACCTTCGTCACTCCCTGGGACTTCGCGCGGCTGGCCACGAGCTTGCCGATCTCTGCAGCGGCTGCGATGTTGCCGGTCGCGCCGGCACGCATGCCCGACTCGAGCGTCGAGGCGGCGACCAGGGTGCGCCCGGCGCTGTCGTCGATGATCTGGGCGACGATGTGCCTGTTCGAGCGGAACACCGTCAGGCGGGGCCTCTCGGCGGTGCCGATCACGTGCTTGCGCACGCGACGGTGGCGCCGGCCGCGCAGGACGTGGACCCGCAGTGTCTTGCCCATGGCTACTTCGCCGCCTTCCCGGCCTTGCGCTGCACGACTTCGCCCGCGTAGCGCACGCCCTTGCCTTTGTAGGGCTCGGGCTTGCGGACCCTGCGGATGTCGGCGGCGACCTGGCCGACCGTCTCCTTGTCGATGCCCTTCACGACGATGCGAAGCGGGCTCGGCACCTCGAACGAGATGCCTTCGGGCGCGTCGACGACGACGGGGTGGCTGTAGCCGAGAGCCAGTTCCAGCTGCTGGGGGTTCTTGAGCGTCGCCCGGAAACCGACGCCCACGATCTCGAGCTCCTTGGTGAAACCGGCGGTGACCCCCGTCACCATGTTCGCGATCAGGCTCCGCGTCAGGCCGTGCAGGGCCCGGTTGCCCCGCTCGTCGTCGGGGCGCTCGACGACGAGCACCGAGTCCTCGCGCCGGACGGTGATCTCCCCGGGCAGGTCGCGCTCGAGCCTGCCCTGCGGGCCGGACACGGCCACGTTGCGGTCGCGCAGCGTCACCTCGACGCCGGAGGGCACCTCGATCGGGGTCCTTCCGATCCGGGACATCAGCACGTCACCTCGCCCTCACCAGACATAGCAGAGCACCTCGCCGCCGACACGCTGCTGGCGCGCCTCGCGGTCGGTCATTAGACCCTTGCTCGTGGACAGCACGGCCACCCCGAGACCGCCGAGGACCCGAGGCAGGCCGTCGGCGCGGCAGTAGATCCGCAGGCCGGGCTTGGAGACGCGCTTCAGCCCGGCGATCACGCGCGAACGGTCGGGCGTGTACTTGAGCGAGATCTCCAGCAGGTCGCCCGGGCGGTCCGGTCGGGTGACCGTCGTGAAGCCAGCGATGTAGCCCTCGCGCTCGAGGATCGACCGCGAGCGCTTCCTTGAGCTTCGAGCTGGGCATGCGGACGGTGTCGTGCATCGCGACGTTGGCGTTGCGGACGCGGGTCAGCATGTCCGCGATGGGGTCAGTCATGGTCATGAACGGTCCCCTCCTCTCACCAGCTGGCCTTGGTGACGCCCGGCACCTCGCCGGCGTGCACGAGCTCGCGCAGGCAGATGCGGCAGAGCCCGAACTTGCGGAAGACCGCTCTCGGGCGCCCGCACCGCCGGCACCTCGTATAGCCACGCACCTTGAACTTGGGCTTGCGCCTGTTGCTTTTCGATCAATGCCTTCTTCGCCATGGGTCGGCTCTACTGCCCTTCACGTCGGAACGGGAAGCCGAAGGCCGCGAGCAGCGCTCGGCCCTCGGCGTCGGTGCGGCCGGACGTCACGATCGTGATGTCCATGCCGCGGGGGGTGTCGACCTTGTCGTAGTCGATCTCGGGAAAGATGAGCTGCTCGGTGACGCCGAAGGTGTAGTTGCCGCGGCCGTCGAACGACCTCGGCGACAGGCCCCGGAAGTCTCGGATGCGCGGGATCGCGAGGCTGATAAGACGGTCGAAGAACTCCCACATGCGGTCGCCGCGCAGCGTCACCATGCACCCGATCGCCATTGCCCTCGCGAAGCTTGAAGGCGGCGATCGAGCGGCGGGCCTTGGTGACCACCGGTCGCTGGCCCGCGATCACCTGCAGGTCGCGCACCGCACCCTCGAGCAGCGACTGCTGCTGGGTTGCCTTGCCGACGCCCATGTTGATGACGATCTTGTCGAGGCGCGGCACCTCCATGACGTTGGAGAGGCCGAGCTCGCCTGCGAGCGACGCCGCGGATCTCGTTGTCGTAACGCTGGCGTAGGCGAGGACGCTCGACCACGGCCGGGCTCACAGGTCTCCTCCGCACTTGCGGCAGACACGAACCTTGCGACCCTGGTCGTCGATCCGCACCCCGATCCGCGTCGGCCCGCACTGGGAGCAGACCACGGCCACGGTCGAGGCGTGCACCGGCATGTCCTTGTCGATGATGCCGCCCTGCATGGTTCCCCGTTTCGCCTTGGTGGAACGCTTGGCGACGTTGACGCCGTCGACGATGACCCGGTCGCGGTCGGGGATCACCCGCATGACCTCACCGACCTTGCCGCGGTCCTTGCCCGAGAGCACCTGAACCCGGTCTCCCTTGTGAATTCGCACTCAGATCACCTCCGGAGCCAGCGAGACGATGCGCATGAAGCGCTTCTCCCGCAGCTCGCGACCGACCGGGCCGAAGATGCGGGTACCGCGCGGCTGCAGCTGGTCGTTGATCAGCACCGCGGCGTTCTCGTCAAAACGGATGTAGCTGCCGTCCGGCCGGCGGTTCTCCTTCTTCGTCCGCACGACGACGCAACGCACGACGTCGCCCTTCTTGACGGCCGCGCCGGGGACGGCGTCCTTCACCGTGGCGATGAAGACGTCGCCGATCCGCGCGTAGCGCCGGCGGGTCCCGCCGAGCACCTTGATGCAGAGCACCTCTTTGGCGCCGGAGTTGTCGGCGACGCGGAGGCGCGACTCTTGCTGGATCATCGAGCACGCTCCACGATCTCGACCAGCCGCCACCGCTTCAGCTTGGAGAAAGGCCGTGTCTCGGCGACTCGCACGCGGTCTCCCGTCGAAGCCTCGTTCCCCTCGTCGTGCACGTACAGATGCCGCGTCCGCTGGACCGTCTTGGCGTACTTGGCGTGCCGGACGCGCTCGACGACCGCGACGACGGCGGTCTTGTCCATGCGGTTCTCGACGACGGTCCCCTCGCGGATCCTGCGCCGGTTGGGTCGCGCCTCGGGTTCGGTCTGCGCGGCGGCGCCCGGCGGGCTCGCCTGCGCCTCGTTCTCGGCCATCACTGCTCCTTCGTCGCGCCGGCGCCGGCGCCGGCCGCCTCTTCGGACTCGGCGAGCTCGATCTCGCGCGCCCGCTGCACGGTCAGCAGCCGTGCGATGTCCCGGCGCACCTGCGTGACACGGGCGTTGTTGTCCAGCCTGCCCGTCGCCGCCTGGAACCGGAGGTTGAAGAGCTCCTTACGAGCGTCTACGAGCTTGTTCTCGAGCTCGGTGTCGTCGAGCTCACGAATCTCGGCCGCGGTCGGCATCAGACCAGCACCTCGGCGTTGGACCCGAGCCCGGGTCGGGTGACGACGCGAGCCTTCATCGGCAGCTTCTGGATCGCTCGCTCCATGGCCGAGTGTGCGAGCGCCTCGTCGACGCCCGCCAGCTCGAACAGGATCCTCCCGGGGCGGACCACGGCGACCCAGTGCTCGGGGTTGCCCTTCCCCGATCCCATCCGCGTCTCGGCCGGTTTCTGGGTGACCGGCTTGTCGGGGAAGACGCGGATCCAGACCTTCCCGCCTCGCTTGACGTGCCTGGTCATGGCGATTCGTGCGGCCTCTATCTGGCGGGCCGTGAGCCAGGCGGGCTCGAGCGCTTGGATCCCGAAGTCACCGAAGTTGATGGTCTCGCCACCCTTCGTCATGCCGGACAGCCGGCCGCGCTGCTGCTTGCGGTGCTTGACCTTGCGAGGCATCAGCATGGTCAGTCGTTCTCCCTGCGAAAGTGCGGGACGTCGTGGTGCTGCTCGCGGGTCCGGCGCTCGATCTCTTCTTCCTCGGCGAGGAGCTTCTCGAGGGGGTCGTCGACCGTCGGCGGCGCCGGCGGCTCCGTCGATTCACCAGGCGGAGGCTCGGCGGCGACCTCGCCCTCGGGCGGCACATCGGCCGCGGCCGACCCGGGCTCGCCGAGCTCGGGTCTGCGGCGGCCGCCGCCCGCGACGACGATGCGCCTGGGACGCGCCTGCCCGGAGGTCTCGCCGACCGCCATCGCCGCCTCGCGCGAGATCTTCTCCTCGGCTGAGGTCTTGTAGGGCAAGATGTCGCCCTTGTAGATCCAGACCTTGATCCCGATCCGGCCGGTCGAGGTCCTCGCCTCTCGGAACCCGTAGTCGATGTCGGCGCGCAGAGTGTGAAGGGGCACGCGGCCTTCCCGGTAGGACTCCTTGCGAGCCATCTCAGAGCCGCCGAGGCGACCGGAGCACTGGACCCGCACCCCCTGGGCACCGGCCTTCTGGACCGTCTGGATCGCGCGCTTCATGGCTCGGCGGAAGCTGATCCGGCGTTGGAGCTGGTCGGCGATCCCCTGCGCGATCAGTGCGGCATCGAGCTCGGGCTGCTTGATCTCCTGGATGTTGAGCTGCACGTTGGCGTTGTGGGTGATGCGCGCCAACTGGCGTCGCAGCCGGTCGGCTTCGGCGCCACGCCGGCCGATCACGATGCCCGGCCGGGCGGTGTGCACGTCGACGCGCAGGCGGTCCCGGGTGCGTTCGATCTCGATACGGCTCACCGCGGCAGCCTCGAGCTGGGTCATGAGGTAGTCGCGGATCTTCCAGTCCTCGACCACCGAGTCCTGGTAATTGCGGTCGTCGAACCAGCGTGACTTCCAGTCGGTCGTGACACCGAGGCGGAACCCGTAGGGATTGACCTTCTGGCCCATCAGTCGCTCTTCTCCTCGTCGCCTGCAGCCTCTTCAGCGCCGTCGGCGTCCTCGGCCTCGCCCGTTTCTTCGTGGCTCTCCGTAGCGCCGTCGGTCGCCGCGTCCTGGGCATCCTCGACCCGGTCGGTCGCCGCGTCATCGGCATCCTCGACACCGTCGGTCGCCGGGTCGTCGGCGTCCTCGGTCGCCTCGTCCTCGGCATCCTCGACACCGTCGGTCGCCTCGTCGCCGGCGTCTTCGGTCTCGTCGGTCGACTCGTCCTCGGCAGTCTCGTCATCGGCGAGCGCCTGCTCGACCGCGTCTTCGATCTCGGGCGGCTCGCCCTGGTCGCCGGCGGCCACGATCTCGAGAAGCCGCTCGTCGACGGGTTCGCCGGCGGCGACCCCAGCGCCTGCGTCGCCCGCGGCGGCGGCTCGACCCTGGCGGCGTGCACCGGCCACCCGGCGCGCCCGACGGTCGGCTGCCTCGGCCGCGACACGAGCCCGACGCCGGTTCAGCTCGGCGTCAGGCATGCGCGACAAGATGACGGTGACGTGGCAGGTCCGCTTGCGGATCCGGGTGGCGCGCCCGCGCGCACGGGGCCGCCAACGCTTGAGCGTCGTGCCCTCGTCTGCGAAGCATGCGGACACGAACAGCTCCTCGGGATCGAGGCCGTCGTTGTGGAGCGCGTTCGCCGCCGCGGACCGCAGCAGCTTGCCGATCACCGTCGCAACTTCCCGGTCGCAGAACTCGAGGACCTCCGTCGCCCGCTCGTAGTCCTTGCCCCGGATGAGATCGAGCACCTCGCGCGCCTTGTACGCGGACACTCCCGAATGCCGGAGAAGGGCGCGGGTCCCGGGCCGCTCGTTGGTCTTGATGCCCGTCATGTCAGCGCCTCGCCGCCCGTTCCTGGCCGGCGTGGTAGCGGAACGTCCGCGTAGGGGCGAACTCGCCGAGCTTGTGACCGACCATCGACTCGGTCACGTACACCGGCACGTGCTTGCGGCCGTCGTGAACCGCGATCGTGTGGCCGACCATGTCCGGGATGATCGTCGAGCGGCGCGACCAGGTCTTGATGACGCGCTTCTCGTTCGACGAGTTGAGCGTCGTCGACCTTGCGCAACAGGTGATCGTCGACGAAGGGCCCTTTTTTCAGGCTACGAGGCATGACGGTTCCCCTCGGCGGTCAGCGGCGGGCGCCGCGGGTGCGGCGACGACGGATGATGAGCTGGTCGGATTGCTTTTGGCGCGGACGCGTCCGGCCTTCGGCCTGCCCCAGGGCGACACCGGGTGGCGGCCACCGGAGGTCTTTCCTTCGCCACCGCCGAGCGGGTGGTCGACGGGGTTCATCGCCACCCCACGGGTCTGGGGGCGAACGCCCTTCCAGCGGTTGCGTCCCGCCTTGCCTATGGAGACGAGCTCGGCTTCCGAGTTGCCGACCTCGCCGAGCGTCCCGCGACAGTCGATGGGGACTCGTCGCATCTCGGTGGACGGGAGCCGCAAGGTGGCGAACATTCCCTCCTTCGCCACGAGCTGCACGCTCATGCCCGCGCCCCGCGCCAGCTTGCCTCCCCCTCCGGGACGGAGCTCCACGTTGTGGATCACCGAGCCGACTGGGATGTAGCGCAGCGGAAGGGCATTTCCCGGGCGGATCTCGGCGCTTGGCCCGGACTGGAGCACGTCGTCGACAGCGACCCGGGCGGGAGCCAGGATGTACCGCTTCTCGCCATCGAGGTAGTGCAACAGCGCGATTCGCGCGTTGCGATTGGGGTCGTACTCGATCGCGGCGACCCTGGCCGGGATCCCGTCCTTGTCCCGGCGGAAGTCGACCAGACGATACTGCTGCTTGTGGCCTGCGCCGCGGTGGCGAGCCGTCTTGCGGCCGTGGTTGTTGCGGCCACCGCTGCCGGGCTTGGGTACCAAAAGGGTCTTCTCGGGCCGGGTCTTGGTGATCTCTGAGAAGTCCGAGACCGACTGGAACCGGCGTCCCGGGCTCGTCGGCTTGCGCTTGCGGAGTGCCATTCGGATTCTCCTCAGCTCTCGAACAGCTCGATGCGATCGTCGCCGACAAGTCGCACGATCGCCCGCTTGGTGTCCGGCCGTTTCCCGTAGGCGGCGACCCGTCGCTGCCGCTTGCGCTTTCCCTTGCGTACCAGGGTGTTCACACTGGCGACACGCACCCCGAAGGCCTCCTCGACCGCCGCTCGGATCTCGATCTTGCTGGCCCTCGGGTCGACGACGAAGACATAGGTGTGATCGTCCATGAGCGCGTACGACTTCTCGGAGATGACCGGGCGCAACAGGATCGAACGGTCGCCGCTCACTTGCCCTCCTCCTCGTCCGCGGCCGCGTCCTCGTCAACCGCGTCCGCCTCATCGTCGTCTGAGGCCTCGTCAACCGCATCGGTCCCGTCTTCGTCTGAGTCCTCGGCTGCGTCCTCGTCAACCGCATCCGCCCCGTAGTCCGCATCGTCTTCGTCCGCGTCCTCGTCGACCGCGTCGGCCTCGTCGTCGTCAAGCGGGTCGGCCGCGTCGGCCGCGTCGTCCTCGGCTGAGTCATCGGCCGCGTCTTCCGCCTCGTCGCCAGGTTCAGCCTCGGTGCGGACCGGTCGCGACGAGACTGCGACCGAGCCCTCCGGTGCGTCGCTGACCTGGCCAGGCACGGTCTCGTCGGTGAAGACGACCCAGTCGGACGCGACCACGTCGTAGGCAGTGAGCTGCCCGGCCTCGACGATGGTGACATGCGGCAGGTTCCCGAAGGACCGCTCTGCTATCACGTCGTGTCCGGAGATGACGACGAGCACGGCACCGTCCAGGCCGAGCGACTCGAGAGAGGAGGCGGCCTGCTTGGTCTTCGGCACCTCGAAGGACCAGCGATCGACGAGGCAGACGCGGTCTTCCGCCGCACGATCCGACAGCGCCGCCCGTAGCGCCTGGCGCACCATCTTTCGGGGCGTGCTCTGCGAATAGTCACGGGGCTTCGGCCCGAAGGCGACTCCTCCGCCGGTGAACTGCGGTGCGCGGATCGTGCCTTGGCGGGCGCGGCCCGTGCCCTTCTGGCGGTGGGGCTTGGCGCCGCCACCTGCGACCTCGGCGCGTGTCTTGGTGCTGTGCGTGCCCGAACGCTTCGCTGCCAGCTGCGCGGTGACGACCTGGTGCAGGAGGGGCACGTTGACGTGCGCGCCGAAGTATTCCACGTCGAGCTGGACGATCCCGAGGAGCTCGCCCGAGTCATTGCAGCGCTCCACCAGCACTGAGGGAACCGTTGCGGCCATAGTGTCGGCCATCAGTTGGCTCCCTTCACGGCGTCGCGTATGAGAACCATCCCACCTCGCGGACCGGGAATGGCGCCCTTCACGAGGATGATCTCACGCTCCGGATCGGCGGCGACGACCTCGAGGTTGAGTGTGGTCACTCTCTCGGCACCCATGCGGCCGGCCATCCGGGTACCCCTGAACACCCGCGCAGGCGTCGCGCAGGCCCCGACCGATCCGGGTGCGCGGTGCTTCTTGTGGTTGCCGTGCGCGCCCCCTTGGCCCTTGAAGTTGTGGCGCTTCATCCCGCCCGCGAACCCCTTGCCCTTGCTGACGGCAGTCACGTCGACCTTGTCTCCCGCCGACATGATGCCCGCATCGATCTCCTGGCCGACCGAGTATCCACTCGTGTCGTCGAGCCGCAGCTCGACCAGCCGGACGCCCGGCTCGACGCCCGCGCGCGCGAAGTGCCCTGCCTCGGGCTTGTTCAGCTTGCTCGGGGCACGCACCCCATAGGTCACCTGCAACGCGGAGTAGCCCTCGTGCTCGGCTGTCTTCACGCGCACCACGCGGACCGGCGCGACCTTGACCATGGTCACGGGCACGACGCGCTGCGCGTCGTCCCAGACCTGTGTCATGCCGACCTTCTCGCCGACGATCGCCTTGGTGGCCATGGCTCTTCTGCCTCTGCTCTGCTCGTGATCGCGCCGGGGCTCGCGGACAGAACGGACAGCGTCACCCGTTGTCGCCGTTTGCGCCCGACCGGCTGTTCCGACAGCCTCTTGTCGTGCGGACGCTCCGCCCGGGCATCCGGAGCGGAGCGCACATCATGTTTGGCCGGAAGGTCCCCCTGAACTCCTCGGGGCGCTCCCGGACGTCGTGCTCGTGGTCGCGGCGGACGAGGTGCCCACCGAGCCGTTGAGCATACCACCCCCGCCCGCCGCAGCACCCGTCCGCGTGGCTGCCCATGCCACCGTGGCGGGGTCGCTATGCGGTCTGGATCTTGATCTCGATGTCCACCCCCGCCGGAAGGTCGAGGCGTTGGAGCGAATCCACCGTCTTCGGGGTGTGCTCGACGATGTCCACCAGGCGCTTGTGGATGCGCATCTCGAAGTGCTCGCGGCTGTCCTTGTGCTTGTGGGGAGAGCGGATCACCGTGTAGCGATGCCGTTCGGTGGGCAGCGGCACGGGACCACGGACCTTGGCCTGGGTGCGAAGCACCGTCTCGACGATCTTCTTGGTCGACTGGTCGATGATCTCGTGGTCGTAGGCCTTCAGGCGGATGCGGATCCGCTGACGGGGGCCGTCTGCCATGTCGCCTCGCCTACTTGAGGATCTTGGTCACGCGGCCGGCACCGACCGTGCGCCCACCCTCGCGAATGGCGAAGCGAAGCCCCTCGTCCATGGCGATCGGCTTCCCCAGCTCGACGGTCATGATCGTGTTGTCGCCCGGCATGACCATCTCGGTACCCTCGGCGAGCTCGATCGTTCCGGTCACGTCGGTGGTGCGGAAGTAGAACTGCGGCCGGTAGTTGCTGAAGAAGGGCTTGTGCCGCCCGCCCTCCTCCTTGGTGAGCACATAGACGTTGGCCTCGAAGTTCGTGTGCGGCGTGATCGAGCCCGGCTTGCAGAGGACCTGGCCGCGCTCCACGTCCTCCTTCTTGGTGCCGCGGAGCAAGCACGCCGACGTTGTCGCCGGCTTGGCCCTGGTCGAGCAGCTTGTGGAACATCTCGACACCGGTGCAGACCGTCTTCTGGGTCGGGCGGAGCCCGACGATCTCGACGTCGTCGCCGACCTTCACGACTCCCTGCTCGATGCGGCCCGTCACCACGGTGCCGCGGCCGGTGATGGTCATGACGTCCTCGACGGACATCAAGAAGGGCTTGTCGACCTCCCGGATCGGCACGGGGATGAAGTCGTCGACGGCATCCATCAGCTTCATGACCCCGACGGAGGCCTCCTCGTCACCTTCGAGCGCCTTCAGCGCGCTGACGCGCACCACGGGCGTGTCGTCGCCCGGAAAGTCGTAATCCGTGAGGAGCTCACGAACCTCGAGCTCGACGAGGTCTAAGAGCTCCTCGTCGTCGACCATGTCGACCTTGTTGAGGGCGACCACGATCGAGGGCACGCCGACCTGGCGTGCCAGCAGGACGTGCTCACGGGTCTGGGGCATCGGGCCGTCCGCCGCGGACACGACGAGGATGGCGCCGTCCACCTGTGCGGCTCCCGTGATCATGTTCTTGATGTAGTCGGCGTGCCCGGGCATGTCGACGTGCGCGTAGTGACGCTTGTCGGTCTCGTACTCGACGTGGGCGATGGCGATGGTGATGCCGCGCGCCTTCTCCTCGGGGGCCTTGTCGATCTGGTCGAACGCCGTAACGAGGACGTTGGGGTTGTGGTCGTGGAGCACCTTGGTGATCGCCGCGGTGAGGGTCGTCTTACCGTGGTCGATGTGCCCCATCGTTCCGACGTTGACATGGGGCTTCGTCCGCTCGAACTTCTTCTTGGCCATTGTTGCCGACCGCTCCGTTTGATCTGGGCCGCACCTGGTGGGCGCCGCCGTGTTGGTGGACTGCGTTCTCGATTGTCTCTTGTGCTGCTTGCGTGGGGTCGCCGGCCCGGGTCTTCCCGGTCCGACGGCTCCGATCTATTTGGCACGAGGCGACCCGAGCCGCCTCGGTGTTGACCCCCGGGCCGCTCACTCGCCGGTCACCCGGGCGATGATCTCCCGCGAAACCGACTCCGGAACCTCCTGGTAGGAGTCGAACTGCATCGTGTACGTCGCGCGACCCTGGGTGCGGGAACGCAGGTCGGTAGCGTAGCCGAACATATCGGACAGTGGGACCTGGGCGCGGACAACGTGACTTGCCCCTCGCTGCTCCATGCCCTCGATCCTGCCACGACGCGAGGAAAGGTCGCCGATGACGTCACCCAGATTCTCGTCCGGCGTGACGACCTCGACCTCCATAATAGGCTCGAGAAGGACGGGACGGGCCGCTCTCACCGCCTTCTTGAAGGCCATCGAGCCCGCGATCTTGAAGGCCATCTCTGACGAGTCGACGTCGTGGTAAGAGCCGTAGACGAGTGTGACACGGACGTCGACGATCGGGAATCCGGCCAGGACGCCGGAGTTCATCGCCTCCTGGATCCCGGAATCGACCGCGGGGATGTACTCCTTCGGGATCACGCCGCCCGTGACCTTGTCGACGAATTCGAAGCCGCCGCCAGGGCCCGTCGGCTCGAGGTCGATCACGACGTGGCCGTACTGGCCGCGCCCGCCGGTCTGGCGGATGTAGCGCTCCTCGATCTTGTGGACCGAGTCGCGGATCGTTTCACGGTAGGCGACTTGGGGCTTGCCGACGTTGGCGTCGACCCTGAACTCGCGAAGCATCCGGTCGACGAGGACCTCGAGGTGAAGCTCGCCCATTCCGGAGATGACCGTCTGGCCGGTCTCCTGGTCGGAGCGGACTCTGGAAGGTCGGGTCCTCCTCGCTGAGGGCGAAGAGGGCCTTCGACAGCTTGTCCTGGTCGGCCTTGGTCTTCGGCTCGACTGCGACGTGGATCACCGGCTCGGGGAACTCGAGTGACTCGAGGACGATGGGGTGGCCGATGTCGCAGAGCGTGTCGCCGGTGGTCGTCGACTTGACGCCCACGACCGCGACTATGTCGCCGGTGTAGACCGCGTCACGATCTTCCCGGTGGTTGGCGTGCATCTGGAGGATCCGGCCGATGCGCTCCTTTTGGTCCCGGGTCGAGTTGAGGACCGTCGTGCCCTTCTCGAGGGTGCCCGAGTAGACCCGCAGGTAGGTGAGCTTGCCGACGAACGGGTCGCTCATGATCTTGAACGCGAGGGCCGAGAAGGGCTCGTCGTCGCGAGGCTCCCGCTCGATCTCGTTGCCCGTCCGGGGCTGCGACGCCCGCGGTGGGCGGCACGTCGAGCGGGCTCGGCAGGTAGTCGACGACGGCGTCGAGCATCGGCTGGACGGCCTTGTTCTTGAACGCCGACCCGCACAGCACCGGGACGAGCTCGCTCGACGATGGTCGCCACACGCAGGCCCTTGCGGAGGTCCTCGGCGGTGATCTCCTGCTCGGACACGTAGCGCTCCATCACGTTGTCGTCGAAATTGGAGACGACGTCCACGAGAGCGTGACGAGCCTCCTCGGCCGCAGCGACGAGGTGGTCGGGTATCTCACGGGTCTCCCAGGTCTCGCCCATGCCTTCGCCCCACACGAGCGCCTTCATCTTCAGCAGGTCGATGACGCCCTCGAAGCCGCCTTCTGCTCCGATCGGGAGCTGCACTACCGCCGGCGTCGCCTCGAGGCGATCGCGGATCATCGCGACCGTCCGGTCGAAGTCGGCGCCGACCCGGTCCATCTTGTTGACGAAGCACATACGGGGCACGCGGTACTTGTTGGCCTGGCGCCACACGGTCTCGGTCTGGGGCTCGACGCCAGCCACCGCGTCGAAGACCGCGACGGCACCGTCGAGCACACGGAGGGACCGCTCGACCTCGACTGTGAAGTCGACGTGGCCAGGAGTGTCGATGATGTTGATCCAGGTGTCGCGCCAACGGCAGGTCGTCGCAGCCGAGGTGATGGTGATCCCGCGCTCTTGCTCCTGCACCATCCAGTCCATGACGGTGCCGCCCTCGTGGACCTCGCCGATCTTGTAGGTGCGGCCCGTGTAGTACAAGATGCGCTCGGTGGTCGTGGTCTTGCCCGCGTCGATGTGGGCCATGATCCCGATGTTGCGGGTCTTGGCAAGCGGGAACTCTCGGATGGATGACGGATTGGCCATCGCCTTGCTTCGTTTCTCTTGGGTTGGTCGTGGGGATGAAAATGTCGTTTGGCCGCTGCCGCCTGCGTCGGAGCCGGCGCTGCTGGTGGGTCGCAGGCGTCGCATGGGCGCGCCCGGCCCGTGGCCCGTGTCCGTGGAGCGGGGCAAAGCCTGGCGCCCCGCCGGCGACTACCAGCGGTAGTGAGCGAACGCCTTGTTGGACTCCGCCATCTTGTGGAGGTCCTCCTTGCGCTTGACGGCAGCCCCGATGCCGTTGGAGGCATCCAGGATCTCGTTGGCGAGCCTCTGGGCCATCGTGCGCTCCCGGCGCTGGCGGGAGTAGCCGACGAGCCAGCGGATGGAAAGCGTCGTCGCCCGGCGGGGCCGGAGCTCGACGGGGACCTGGTAGGTCGCACCCCCGACCCGGCGGCTGCGAACCTCGAGCTCGGGTCGGGCGTTGTCGAGCGCCCTCTTCAAGAGCTGGAGCGGGTCGCCGCTCGTCTTCTCGCGGACGATCTCGAGGGCGTCGTAGACGATGCGCTCGGCCAGCGAGCGCTTCCCGCGGGAGAGGACCTTGTTGCAAAGCTGGGTCACGAGCACAGACCGGTAGACCGGGTCGGGGACGAGCTCGCGCCGTGGCGGGGGGCCGTTGCGGGGCAACTCAGGACTCCTTCTTGGCGCCGTAACGGCTGCGCGCCTGCGCCCGGTCGCGGACGCCGGACGTGTCGAGGGTCCCACGGACGATCTTGTAACGCACGCCTGGGAGGTCCTTCACCCGGCCGCCGCGCACGAGCACTATCGAATGCTCCTGGAGGTTGTGACCGACCCCGGGGATGTAGGCGGTGATCTCCGAGCCGCTGGTCAGGCGCACACGGGCGACTTTACGGAGCGCTGAGTTCGGTTTTTTCGGCGTCGTCGTGTAGACGCGCGTGCACACCCCGCGGCGTTGCGGCGCCCCTTTCAGGGCGGGGGTCTTAGTCTTCGACCGCTTGGATGTCCGGCCCTTGCGGACGAGCTGGGCGATAGTGGGCACGCGAACCTCTCTGGGCTTCCTTGATAAAAGAGCCGTGGGCACAGGCCCGCCGACACGGCGACTCGATAGTAGGAGCGCGGACCGCTCCTGGCAACAGTGTAGGGCGGGATCAGGCGGACCCTTCCTCGGCCGGCCCGAGATCGGAGAGCGGGTCCCCGTCGCTCGCAATCTCGCCGGTCGGCCCGAAGCTGCCGTAACCGCCTGCGGCGGCGGCGTAGGGGTCGCCCGTCCCGTAGTTGTCGCCGAAGCTGGACCGGCCGACCTCGCGCAGCCATGAGGCGAGGTCGTCGGTGCTCGCCTCGCCCGCGTCGCCGCCGTCCAGGTCCGAAGACCAGAAGCTCATGCGCTCGGCGTCCGGCGTCGATACCTCCACGCTGCGATAGTGCGTCATGCCCGTGCCAGCAGGGATGAGCTTGCCGATGATGATGTTCTCCTTGAGCCCGAACAGCTGGTCGGACTTGCTCTCGATCGCCGCCTCGGTGAGAACCCGCGTCGTCTCCTGGAAGGAGGCAGCCGACAGCCACGAGTCGGTCGCAAGCGACGCCTTCGTGATGCCCATCAGCTCGGGCCGACCCTCCGCGGCACGCTTGCCGGCCTGCACCAGCTCGCGGTTGACCGCCGCATAGCGCTGGTTGTCGACGCGCTCTCCTGGCAGGAACGGCGCGTCGCCAGGCTCGGCGACGAGCACGCGGCGGAGCATCTGGCGAACGATCAGCTCGATGTGCTTGTCGTGGATCGACACGCCCTGATCCCGGTAGACCTTCTGCACCTCCTCGACGAGGTACTGCTGGGTCTCTCGAATGCCCTTGATCTCGAGCAGCTCCTTGGGGTCCTTCGGCCCGTCCACGAGCGCGTCGCCCGGGCTGACCTCCTGGCCGCCGACGACCTCGAGGTGAGCCCTCGCGGAGACCAGCACGGTCTCCTCGCCGCCGTCGTCGCCGACGACTACGACCGCGCCGGCCGGTCTCGTCCTCGTCGATGCGGATCACACCCGACGTGCGGGCGAGCACCGCCGCGCCCTTCGGAGTGCGCGCCTCGAACAGCTCGACGACTCGGGGAAGACCGTGGGTGATGTCCTCTCCGACGATTCCGCCGGTGTGGAACGTCCGCATCGTGAGCTGAGTCCCCGGCTCGCCGATGGACTGGGCGGCGATGACGCCGACAGCCTCACCGAGCTCGATGCTGCGGCCGGTCGCGAGCGACTGGCCGTAACACGCCGCGCACACGCCCTGTTTTGCCTCGCAGGTGAGCACGGACCGGGTCCGGACGCGGTCGACGCTTGGATCGGCGGCCAGCTGCTGGATCTCGAGGTCCCGCAGGACGCGGCCGGCCTCGAGGACGCTGCCGTCGGAGAGCTTCACCGGCTCGATCAGGACCCGGCCGTAGAGCCGGGTCTCGAGGTAGCTTCGCTTGCCCGCCTGGTCGTGGCTCACGCCCTCTATCCAGATCCCCCGCGTGCTCCCGCAATCGGACTCGCGGATGATGAGCTCCTGGGCGACGTCGACGAGACGCCGCGTGAGGTACCCCGAGTCCGCCGTACGAAGTGCGGTGTCCGCGAGGCCCTTGCGAGCGCCGTGCGTGGAGATGAAGTACTCGAGCACCGACAGGCCCTCGCGGAAGGAGGACTTGATCGGGCGGGGGATCATCTCGCCTCGCGGGTTGGACACGAGTCCCTTCATGCCGGCGATCTGGCGGACCTGCTGCGGGTTACCACGGGCGCCCGAGTCCACCATCATGTCGAGCGGGTTGAAAGCGATCGTCGCGAGCGTCTTCTCCATCGCGCGGCCGACCTCGGAGTTGGCCGACGTCCAGATCTCGATCTCCTTCTGGCGGCGCTCGTCGTCGGTGATGATCCCGCGGCGGAACTGGTTCTCGGCCTTCTCGGCCTCCTTCTCGTACCGGTCGAGGATCTGTTGCTTGTCGGGCGGCGTCTTCACGTCGTCGATCGAGATCGTGAGCCCAGAGCGTGTCGCGAACTTGAAGCCGAGGTCCTTGATCCGGTCGAGGCTCTCGGCCACGAGCACCTTCGAGTAGTGGGCGGCGATCTGCTCCACGATCGTCGCGATCGAGGTGGCGCGCTTGCCGATGACGTCGTTCACGTACCCGAACCCGATCGGGAGCGCCTTGTTGAAGAACAGGCGTCCCGCGGTCGTCTCGAGCTCCTCGGGCTCTTCCTCCATGGGCAGCGTCTCCGTGGCGCGCGCCGCGGATGGGGAACTCGAAACCGTCCGAGCCGCGGCGAAGCCGGATCTTGGCGTGAAGGGCGATGTCCCCGCTCTCCCAAGCCTGCTCCACCTCGTACAGGTGACGGAAGACGCGGCCCTCACCCTTGGCCCCGTCGACCATGAGCGTCAGGTAGTAGGCGCCGAAGACCATGTCCTGGCCGGGCACGGTGATGGGACGTCCCGTCGCCGGCGACAGGATGTTGTTCGCCGAGAGCATGAGAACGCGGGCCTCGGCTTGAGCCTCGGCCGACAGCGGCAGGTGCACCGCCATCTGGTCGCCGTCGAAGTCCGCGTTGAACGCGGTGCACACGAGCGGGTGGATCTGGATGGCCTTGCCCTCGACCAGGATCGGCTCGAATGCCTGGATCCCGAGACGGTGCAAGGTGGGCGCCCGGTTCAAGAACACCGGGTGCTCCTTGATGACCTCGTCGAGGACGTCCCAGACCTGGGTCCGGCGCCGCTCGACCATCCGCTTGGCCGACTTGATGTTCTGGGCTATCTCGGTGTCGACAAGACGCTTCATCACGAACGGCTTGAAGAGCTCTAGCGCCATGAGCTTTGGCAGGCCGCACTGGTGGAGCTTCAGCATGGGGCCGACGACGATGACCGAGCGGCCTGAGTAGTCGACCCGCTTGCCGAGAAGGTTCTGGCGGAAGCGTCCCTGCTTGCCCTTAAGCATGTCGGACAGGCTCTTGAGCGGCCGGTTGCCTGGACCGGTCACCGGGCGCCCGCGGCGTCCATTGTCGAAAAGGGCGTCCACGGCCTCTTGGAGCATCCGCTTCTCGTTGTTGATGATGATCTCGGGCGCCCCGAGGTCGAGCAGGCGCTTCAGGCGGTTGTTCCGGTTGATGACGCGCCGGTAGAGGTCGTTCAGGTCCGACGTCGCGAAGCGCCCACCGTCGAGCTGCACCATGGGCCGCAGGTCCGGCGGGATCACCGGCACCGCGTCGAGGATCATCGCCCGTGGATCGTTGACCCGCCGGCCGGCCTCGTCGCGGCGGTTGAACGCCGACACGATCTTCAGGCGCTTGATGGCCTTCTGCTTGCGCTGAGCCGACAGTGGGCGACGGCCGTCGGTGGGCTCGATGTTCTCGCGGAGCTTCAGCTCCTCCTCGTCGAGGTCGAGGCGATCGATCAGGCGGGCGATCGCCTCGGCTCCCATGCCGCCTTCGAAATAGTCGCCGTACCGGCTGCGGAGCTCTCGCCACAACAGCTCGTCCTCGATGATCTTGCGTCCGTGCAAACCCGCGATCTCGTCGAAGGCCCTCCGCGCGAGCGCGATGTCCTCGTTGGCGCGCTCGCGCACGCCGGTGATCTCCTTCTCGACGGTGCGCTGGCGGGCTCGGATCTCGGACTCCTTGGCGCCTGAGCTCTCGAGCTCGGCGAGCTCACGCTCGAGCTCGGTGAGCCGGCGCTCGGCCTCGAGGTCGCGGGCACGCTCGATCTCGCCGATCTCGGTGTTGAGCTCGGCCTCGAGGTTCGGCAGGTCTGCGTGGCGGCGCTCCTCGTCCACATGCGTGACGAGGTAGGCGGCAAAGTAGATGACCTTCTCGAGCTGCTTTGCCTTGAGCTCCTCACGCGCCTCGGTGCCCATGAGCAGGTAGGCGAGCCAGGATCGTGTGCCGCGGAGGTACCAGATGTGCACCACCGAGGCGGCGAGCTCGATGTGGCCCATCCGCTCGCGGCGCACCTTCGAGCGGGTGACCTCGACGCCACAACGCTCGCAGATGATGCCGCGGAACCGGACACGCTTGTACTTGCCGCAGTAGCACTCCCAGTCCTTGGTCGGCCCGAAGATCTTCTCGCAGAACAGCCCGTCCTTTTCGGGACGCAGGGTGCGGTAGTTGATCGTCTCGGGCTTGCGGACCTCGCCGTGTGACCACGTGCGGATGTCGTCTGCAGTGGCAAGACCGATACGAAGCTGATCGAAATCGTTGACGTCGAGCACCTAAAAGCTCCTCTCCGCAGCGCGGCGCGCGTCTTCCTCGTCGGACCCTCGCTCCGGACGACTTATGTCGATCCCGAGCTCCTCGGCGGTCCGGTAAACGTCCTCGTCCAATTCACGCATCTCGATCTCCTCACCCGTCGTCGAGAGCACCTCGACGTCCAGGCAGAGAGATTGCATCTCCTTGATGAGCACCTTGAAGCTCTCGGGAATTCCCGGCTCGGGTATGTTCTCGCCCTTGACGATGGCCTCGTAAACCTTCACGCGACCGAGCACGTCGTCGGACTTGATGGTGAGCAGTTCCTGCAGCGCGTACGCGGCGCCGTAGGCTTCCAGGGCCCAGACCTCCATCTCACCGAAGCGCTGCCCACCGAACTGCGCCTTGCCGCCGAGCGGCTGCTGGGTGATCATCGAGTAGGGACCCGTCGACCGGGCGTGGATCTTGTCGTCGACGAGGTGAGCCAGCTTCAGGATGTAGACGTAGCCGACGCTCACCGAGTTGTCGTACGCCTCGCCGGTGCGCCCGTTGTACAACGTCGCCTTGCCGTCGGTGCCGATCATCTTTGTGGTGCCGTCGACGGAGTCGGGAAGCAGCTTCTCGAATAGCTCCTGGATCGTCGAGTGCTTGCCGGCCTCGTCCTTCTCGTCCCAGTGAGCACCGTCGAACACCGGGGTCGACACCCAGACGGCCGGGTCCGTGCTCGGCCGCGTCTTGGTCTCGGTGCCTCGCACGACGTCGTCGGAAAGGACGCGCTTGTCGGCGCCCTGCCAACCCCACCTTGCCGCGTAGCCGAGGTGGGCTTCCAGGACCTGCCCGACGTTCATCCGGCTCGGGACGCCGAGCGGGTTCAAGATGATGTCGACCGGTGTGCCGTCGGCCAGGTGCGGCATGTCCGCGATCGGCAGGATCTTGGAGATGACGCCCTTGTTGCCGTGGCGCCCGGCGAGCTTGTCGCCCTCGGAGATCTTGCGCTTTTGTGCCACGTACACCCGCACGAGCTGGTTCACGCCTGGCGGCAGCTCGTGGGAGTCGTCGCGCGAGAACACCCGCACGTCGATGACCTTGCCGGATTCGCCGTGGGGAACCTTCAGGCTCGTGTCGCGAACGTCGCGGGCCTTCTCGCCGAAGATCGCCCGCAGCAGCCTCTCCTCGGGGGTGAGCTCCGTCTCACCTTTCGGAGTGACCTTGCCGACGAGTATGTCGCCCGCGTCGACCTCGGCGCCGATGCGGATGATGCCGCGCTCGTCGAGGTCCGCAAGGATGTCGTCGGAGAGGTTGGGTATGTCGCGAGTGATCTCCTCGGCTCCGAGCTTGGTGTCGCGCGCGTCGACCTCGTGCTCCTCGATGTGGATCGAGGTGAGCACGTCGTCGCGCACGAGCCGCTCGGACAAGATGATGGCGTCCTCGTAGTTGTAGCCCTCCCATGGCATGAAGGCCACGAGGAGGTTCTTGCCGAGCGCAAGCTCGCCATTGTGGGTCGAGGGCCCGTCCGCCAGCACGTCGCCGAGACGCACCTCTTGGCCTTCGGAGACGACCGGCTTCTGGTTCACACAGGTGTTCTGGTTCGAACGCCTGAACTTGGCGACCGGGTAGATCTTCCTGCCGAGCTCCTGATGTGCCCGATCCTTCTCGCCCGCCTTGTACTCGACGGTGACGTAGTCGCCCGCCACCTCGAGGACCCTGCCGGTGCCTTCGGCCTGCACGACCTCGCCGGCGTCACGGGCGGCTCGCGCCTCTATGCCGGTGCCGATGTAGGGCGCCTCGGGAACGAGCAGCGGGACCGCCTGCTTTTGCATGTTGGCCCCCATGAGGGCGCGGTTGGCGTCGTCGTGCTCGACGAAGGGGATGAGCGCCGTGGAGACCGAGAGAATCTGCTTCGGCGAGACGTCCATCAGGTCGACCTCCGACGGCGGGACGTAGTCAACCTCGCTCGTCGTGCCGTAAGAGGTGGAGGTGGCCCCTACCCGCACACCGGCGCCCTGCGGGCCGCGGCGGACGAGGACGCGGTCGCCGACGAAGGACCCCGCACCGTCGAGCACGGCGGAGGCCTGGGCGATGACGTACTCCTCCTCCTCGTCGGCGGCGAGGTAGACGATCTCGTCGGTGACCTTGCTGTCGACCACCCTCCGGTACGGCGTCTCTATGAAACCGTGGTCGTTCACACGGGCATAGCTGGCAAGGTGGCCGATGAGACCGATGTTCGGTCCTTCGGGCGTCTCGATGGGGCACATCCGCCCGTAGTGGGACGTGTGGACGTCTCGAACCTCGAACCCGGCTCGCTCACGCGACAGGCCGCCTGGGCCGAGCGCCGAGAGGCGGCGCTTGTGGGCCAGCCCCGACAAGGGGTTGTGCTGGTCCATGAACTGCGAAAGCTGGCTCGTGCCGAAGAACTCCTTTATGGCCGCGACGACGGGGCGGATGTTGATCAGCGTCTGCGGCGTGATCGCCTCGACGTCCTGGGTCGTCATGCGCTCGCGGACGACCCGCTCCATCCGCGAAAGGCCGATGCGGACCTGGTTCTGGATGAGCTCGCCGACCGACCGGATTCGGCGGTTGGCGAAGTGGTCCTGGTCGTCGAGCCGGTAGCCAGCCTCGCCGTTGGCCAGATGCAGCATGTACGTCGCAGCCGCGAGCACCTCGCTCGGGCTGAGCACGCCGGAGTGCTCGCCGGGGCGTTCGAGCTGGATGTCGAGCAGTTGCGAGATGCGCTCGATCTCCGGGCCGAGCTTGCGGTTCAGCTTGTAGCGACCGACCCGCGTGAGGTCGTAGCGGCGCGGGTTGAAAAAGGCGTTCTCGAAATAGACGCGGGCTGCGTCGAGCGAGAGCGGTTCGCCCGGACGGGCGCGCTTGTAGATCTCGAGAAGCGCCTCGTCCCGCGTCGGGATGAGCTCGCGCTCGCGCTCCCACTGGCCCTCGAGGAAATCGAAGTGACGCACGAACCGGTTCAGGAACGCCTCGTCCTCGTAACCGAGGGCGCGCAGCACGACGAACAGCGAAAGGCGCCTTTTGCGGGCGACTCGGGCGCCGGCGCTCACGTCGCGGTTGGGCTTCGCCTCGACGTCGAACTCGATCCACTCGCCCCGGTAGGGATGGATGGTCCCGGTGACGATCGTCTTCTGGTCGCGACCCGGCTGGAAGATTACGCCCGGCGAACGAACGAGCTGGCTCACCACGACCCGTTCGGTCCCGTTGATGATGAAGGTGCCGCGGTTGGTCATCATGGGAAAGTCCCCCATGAAGACGGTCTGCTCCTTGATCTCGCCGGTCGACCGGTTCATGAACGAAGCCCGGACGAAGATCGGGGCGGCGTAGGTGATGTCCTTCGCCTTGCACTCGTCGATGGAGAACTTGGGCGGTGGCCGCAGGTCGGGGTCCGCCGGGTCGAAGTCGAGCTTCAGGCTCAACTGGTCGGTGAAGTCCGCGATCGGGCTTATGTCGCCGAAGGTCTCGGCGAGGCCACGATCGAGAAACCATTGAAAGGAATCGCGCTGGACGGCGATGAGGTCCGGCAGGGGCAGAACCTCGTCGATGTTGGCGAATGAGAAACGCTCCGGGGTACGGGAACGTAGGGGCAAGGGGCTACTCCTCGCGAGCGGTGTTCGACCGGAAAACTGGGACGGGCTGTGCGTGGGCGCGCGTCAAAGAACTTGAAATGGAGCGGTCACTTGACGGGAGGGCACGGCAACCGTTCATCATACACGCGCGAGGACGCGCAAGCAAGCGGCACGCAAAAAAGTCGCCTCGGGGATAGTACGGGAACCGCGCCCCCAGGTCAAGATGTATTCGCTCGGCCGCCCGATCGCGGCGTCGCTCGCTCGCCGGCCACGCCAGCCCAGGACGGCGGCTACTTGAGCTCGACCGTGGCGCCGGCCTCCTCGAGCTGACCCTTCGCCTTCTCGGCGTCCTCCTTCGACACCTTCTCCAGCACGGGCTTGGGAGCGCTGTCAACGAGGTCTTTGGCCTCCTTCAGGCCGAGGCTGGTGAGGGAGCGCACCTCCTTGATCACCTGGATCTTCTTGTCGCCTGCGGCGACCAGGACGACGTCGAACTCGTCCTGCTCCTCCTCAACTGGTGCTACCTCCCCGCCGCCTTGGGCCACCGCAGCGACGGCCACGGGAGCTGCCGCGGTCACACCGAACTTCTCCTCGAACATCTTCAGCAGCTCGCTCAGCTCGAGCACCGTCATGCTCGCGATGTCGTCGAGGATCTCTTCCTTGGTTGCCATGTTTCCTCCTGTCGTAAGAATGAATGTCTACCGACCGTTCCGGCGCCTAGGCCCGCCTTCAGCCGGCCTGAACCTCGCCGGCCGTGGCGACGTCACCGCTCGCGCCGGCCTCTCCGGCCGTGTCGGCCCCGGCTGCGGTGTCGTCGCCTGCGGCCTCGCCGTTCTCGCCGGCCGTGTCGGCCGTGTCGGCTGCGCCGGCCTCGCCGGCCTCGCCGCTCTCGCTTGCGGCCTCGCCGTTCTCGCCGGCCGTGTCGGCTGCGCCGGCCTCGCTAGCGGCCTCCCCGCTTTCGCCAGCCTCGGCCGTGCCGCCTCGCTTCTCCAAGAGGGCAGCCAACCCGTAGGCGAGGCTGCGGGGCAGCGCCTGCAGCAGGCCGGCGAACTGCTGCATGGGAGCAGCGACCGCGCCGGCAAGCTGAGCGAGCAGAGCGTCGCGTGACGGCAGGTCCGCGAGGGCACTCGCGGCCCGGGCGTCGAGCAATTGGGCCCCGAGGAGCCCGCCCTTCACGATGAGCTCGGGATGCGCCCGGCCGAATTCCCGGAGCACCTTGGCGACCGCGGAGACGTCATCGCGCACGAATACGATCGCAGTCGGTCCCTCCAGGAGCGGATCGAGCACGGCACGGTCGGTGTCCGCCATCGCACGGCGCACCAAGGTGTTCTTGAAGATCTTGTAATCCGCGCCGGCGCTGCGCAGCTGGCGGCGCAAACTTGCCAGGTCGCCCACCTTGAGGCCGCGGTACTCGGTCAGGATGGCTGCGCCAGACCCGTCGAGATGCTCGCGCACCTCCTCCACGACGGCGATCTTCTCAGGTCTCGGACCTGGCATCAGCACTCCTTCGGTCACAGGCTCGGGGGCGACCCCGGTTGCGGCTCGGGGGCGACCCCGGTTGCGGCTCCGGGGGGATCGCGACGCGCAGGACGGTGAGAAGCGCTTGGCACTTCGCCTCGTCGGGCGGGTCGAAAGCCCTTTGAGCACCTTCCGGTGCACCGGAGTTCTACGGCGAGTTGTTCGGTTGGAAGTCGTAGCGTAGCCGACCGTGGCCCGCGGGCTGTTCAGCGCAGGGCGCGGCTCGCGAGAGGCTCGTCGGACCTCAGGCCCGTCCAGCCGAAGCCGGAGCTCGGGCCGGTCAGGCCGAAGCGGCCAGCTCCTCGTCGGTGATCCGCGCCTTGGCAGGATCGATCTTGACGCCCGGTCCCATCGTCGAGCTCAGGGTCAACGATCTCAGGTAACGGCCCTTGGCGGCGGCGGGCTTTGCACGGCTGAGCTCGTCGATCGCAGCCCGGAAATTGTCGATCAGCTGTGGGCGCTCGAAGGATACCTTGCCGATCGGGATGTGAACGTTGCCGGTCCGATCGGTCCGGTATTCCACGCGGCCGGCCTTGAACTCGGCGACAGCCTTGGCGACGTCGGTGGTCACCGTGCCGGTCTTCGGGTTCGGCATGAGGCCGCGGGGGCCGAGGACCCGCCCGAGCCGACCGACCTGCGCCATGAGATCGGGAGTGGCGATGGCGACGTCGAAGGCAAGAAAGCCTTCCTTCTCTATACGCAGGACCAGGTCGTCGGCCCCGACGACGTCGGCACCCGCAGCGCGCGCGTCGGCAGCGTTCTCGCCGGCGGCGAAGACCGCCACTCGCACCGTCCGCCCGGTGCCAGCCGGCAGCGAAAGCGACCCGCGGACGATCTGGTCGGCACGCCTCGGGTCCACGCCAAGGCGCACGGCCAGCTCAAAGGTCTCGTCGAAACCGGCCTTCGCGAGGCTCTTGACCAGTTCTACCGCCTCGATCGGCGAGTAGAGATGATCGCGGTCGTACCCTTTCAGCGCTTCCTCGTACCGCTTTCCCCTGCTCACGTGCAGAACTCCCTTCGTCGTGTCGTGCCGCGGCTCGTCGGCGGGGCTGTCGTCACTTGACGACGGTGACGCCCATCGAGCGAGCGGTGCCCTCCACCTGGCGCTTGGCCGCGTCGAGGTCGTTGGCGTTGAGATCCGGCATCTTCTTCGACGCGATCTCCGCGACCTGCTCGTCGGTGATCGAACCTGCAGGCTCGCGCCCGGCGAGGTTGCTTCCCTTCTCCAGTCCGGCTGCCTCCCGAATGAGCACCGTCGTCGGCGGTGTCTTCAACACGAAGGTGAACGAGCGGTCCTCGTAGATCGTTATCTCGACGGGGATGATCGTCCCCCGCTGGCTCTCCGTTGCGGCGTTGTACTGCCTACAGAACTCCATCGTCTGCACACCGTGCGGCCCGAGAGCGGTGCCGACGGGGGGAGCAGGCGTGGCAGCACCCGCTGGCAACTGGATCTTGACGATGGCGGCGACGCGACGACGTGCCATGGAACTTTTTCCTCTTTCCTTCCCAGCCGGGCGCTTAGAGCTTCGCGACCTGGCTGAATTCGAGTTCGACCGGAGTCTCGCGGCCGAAGATGTTCACGAGCACCTTGACCTTCAGCTGGTCCTCGTTTATTTCTGCGATCTGGCCGGAGAAGTCCGCGAACGGGCCCTCCCTGACACGAACCGTGTCGCCGACCTGGTGCTCGAGGCGCGGCTTGGAGCGCTTGGGGCCCTCGGTGCCTTCGGGGCGCACCTGGAGTATCGCCTCGACCTCCGAGCGTGGCAGCGGCGTCGGCTTGGTTCCCGGACCGACGAAGCCCGTCACTCCTGGCGTCTGGCGGATGACCGACCAGGAATCGTCGTCGAGATCGCAGCGACACAAGAGATAGCCCGGGAAGACCTTGCGCTGCACGAAAACCCTCTTGCCAGCCTTGATCTCGGCGACTTCCTCCATCGGGATCACGACCTCGAAGATCCTGTCCTCCATGTTCATCGACGAGATCCGGCTCTCGAGGTTCGACTTGACCTTGTTCTCGTATCCGGCGTAGGTGTGCACCACGTACCAGCGTCCCGGCCGGTCGAACGGGCTGGGCTCGCGCTCGGCGACCTCCGCGCCGTCTCCCTCGTCGCCTTCGGGAAGCTCGTACTCGAGCAGCGAATAGCTGCTCGGCTTGGCCTCGGGCTTCGTCGCCGGCTCGGCCGGCGCTTCCGCCTGTGCCTCGGCCGGCGCTTCCGCCTCTGGCTCGGTCGGCGCTTCCGGCTCCGCCGTCGCTTCGGGCTCGGCCGCGCTCGCGGGTGACACCGCCCCGGCCTCGGGGGTCAGCTGGTCGGGCTCGCTCAGGCGGGCGTCCGAATCTGGGTGGACTGCAGTCACGTCGTCGTCTCCGGGTTGGTCTTCGTCGCTCACGAGCCGAAGAGGAAGAGCACGCCTTTGGCGAACCCGTAGTCGAGGCCGAAGACAAGGCTGGTCATGAACACGAGGGTGACGAACACGACCAGGGTGTACTTGACAACCTCTGGACGGTTCGGCCATGCCACCTTAGCGAGCTCGTTGCGGACCTCCCGCCCGAACTCGACGATGCGCTGGAGACGACCCGGCCGGTCGGGGCTGGGCGGCTGGCGCCGCGCGGCGGGAGGCGGCCGGCGGCCACCGCCAGTCGGCGTACCTTCCTCGTCGATCTGACCCTGTCGCTGCAGGAGACGCTTGGTCTGTCGGTTCACGGCACAATCCTCGGCTCGAAGGGCGGCGAGCAGGGCAGGAGGGACTCGAACCCCCAACCGCCGGTTTTGGAGACCGGTGCTCTACCAATTGAGCTACTGCCCTCCGGCCTGGGGTTGTGGCCCGCCACCGACTGAGCACCGGTCGCCCCGGGTCGCGATCACGATAGCACCACGGGCCTGACGCCCCGCAGGCGGCCCCGGCGCGCGAGCGACACCGCGACGACTGCCGCGGCAGGCGCGGCGAGAGCGCCGGCGTACGCGAGGCGGCGCCCCGTGAGCGCGAACCGGATGACGCGCCTCTCCGCAGCGGACTCGAGCGCTCCGAGCACGTCAGCGACGGCTCCGGGTGGAGGTTCGACTCTGAGTGCACGCAGCTGGTTGAGAAGGCGAAGCACCTTCCGGTACCTGGCAAGCTCCGCCTGGCAGCGCAGGCAGGCCCCGACGTGATCCACGACGCCCTCGGACATCCCGGAGCCTCCGTCGAGGATGGAGGGGAGGGCGGCGGCGACCTCGGTGCACGTGACCTCCGGTCGCGACACCTCTCTGGTTGAAGCTCTGCTCGACGCTCCGCGTAAAGCTCTACCCGAAGCCCGCACGCCGGCGAGCCTCGAGCCTGCAAGGAGGATGTGGTCAAACCGCGGTTGCACGGCTGACGGCCTCCTCGTCTCGAACCTCGGCGAGCGCGGTTCCCAGCGCGCGGCCCTCTCGTCCCCGACGCCTGCTGCGGCCCGCGGCCGCTGCCTCGGGCGAGTCGGCCCGCCCGCGGTCCCGGCCGGCGGGAAGAGAGCCTCACGGAGACGCCGGCGAGCCCTGTGAAGGCGTACCTTGGCCGCGGTCTGGCTGATTCCGAGCTCACGGGCGATCGCCTCGTGCGGCAGGTCGTATACGTCCCTGAGCACGACCACCATGCGCATCTGGTCAGGGAGGTCCCCGAGCGCTGCCACGAGGCGCTCCCGGTCGTCCGCTGTTCCGGCGGCAGTCTCCGGGTCTCGCTCCGAGCGCGTCTCGGGAACTTCGAGGTCGTTGTCGAGCTCGACGTGCGACGTTCTGCGGCGCTTGGCCACGAGGTTTGTCGAGCAATTGACCGTGATGCGATGCAGCCAAGTCCCGAAGGTGGAGTCGCCTCGGAACTTGCGCAACGAGCGGAAGGCCCGCAGGTAGGTCTCCTGCAGCACGTCACGCGCGTCGTCGTCGTTGCCGACGAGGCGGAGCGCCAGGGCGTAGCACTCAGGCGAGGTGGCGCGCACCAGCTGCTCGAAAGCTGCCCGATCGCCGTCGCGGGCCAGGTCGACAAGACCCGTGAGGTCGTCGACCTGGCTGTTCAGCGCGTCTCCTTGTGGAGCGTGTGGAGCCGGTCGAAACGGCAGTACTTCTTCATCTCGATCCGCTCCCGGTCGTTCTGCTTGTTCTTCGTCGTTATGTAGTTCCGCCGCTTGCACACCTCGCAGGCCAGAGTCACCTTCACCCGCTTCTCGTTCTTCGCCACGCTTGTCGCTCCTCTGCTCCTGAGTGGGTAGCGGCGGCCGGACTCGAACCGGCGACCCCACGATTATGAGCCGTGTGCTCTTACCAACTGAGCTACGCCGCCGCGGAGCCCCCTGTCGGAATCGAACCGACGACACCAGCCTTACCATGGCTGTGCTCTGCCGACTGAGCTAAGGGGGCGGTGCCAGCCAACTGCGGCCGGCGATACCGCGCCCATCGATCATATCCGCGGCAGCCGGGGAGAGCACCGGGAGCGTCGATACCATGCACCGATGCGCATCCGGCGGGCCAACCTCACCGACTCCGAGGCCATCCGGCAGATCTACAACATCGAGGTGATCGGCTCGACCGCCACCCTTGATCTCGTCCCTCGCACACCCGAGGAGCAGGCGAGCTGGATGGTCGCTCATTCGGGGGTGTACCCCGTGATCGTCGCGGACGACGACGGGGAGCTGGTCGGTTTCGCGTCGCTGTCCCCGTACAGGCCACGTCCCGGCTACGCGACTGCCGTCGAGGACTCCGTGTACGTCGCCGAGCAGCAGCGGGGAAAGGGGGTCGGCCGCGCACTACTCAGCGACGCCGTCGTCATGGCCCGCACCCACGGATTCCACTCCGTCATCGCTCGCGTCGGCGCCGCGCAGGCGGCGTCGGTTGCACTCCATCAAGCCTGCGGGTTCAACCTCGTCGGCACCGAGCGTGAGATCGGCCGCAAGTTCGGCCGCTGGGTGGACGTCGCCATCTTGCAGCGCCTGCTCTGACCAATCTGCCGGATCTGCCGGATCTGCCGGATCTGCCGGATCTGCCGGATCTGCCGGATCTGCCGGCCACGGCCCGGCGCGTCGATGGGGACCGGACCCGGCCTCCCGCCCGGTAGGGCTTCCTCAGGTCGGTGGAAGCGCCAGCACCTCGTCGCCCTCGAGTGGGTGCAGCGCCCTTCGGACCCTGATGACGAGCGGGATTGCGAGGACGAAGACGAGGACGATGGAAGCGAGGACGAACAGGAGGGGAGGGGCCTCGGCGAACTGTTGCGCAAGCTTTCCCTCTCCCGGCAGGCCGAAGAAGGAGGAGACGCACGAGAGAGCGATGACGAGGACCCGGAGACGGTGCTCGGCGATCGTCGCCAGAACCACCATCGGCCAAGCGACGTACCACGGCTGCATCGTCGGGCCGAGGAAGACCACAGCCAGCAGCGTCAGGCCGATCGCACGCATGGTCCCGACTCCCCTGGCCTGCCACAGCAGGCGCACCCCTATGACAGCTGCGATGAGCAGGCTGACGTCTCTGACCAGGCTCAAGATCAACTGCTGATGCTCGCCCAGCCCCGCCAACGCCGTGAGGTTCGCCAGCCCACGGCCTACTGCTGTCGGGGGGTCGAGCCAGGAGAGGACCGTCCCAGGATTGCCGAGAGCGCCCACCCAGCCCCAACCGAGACCCACCATCTCCGAGACCGCTGCCATCGCCGCGATCGCGAGACCCGTTGCCGTGAGGGTCGGCCTGAGCCGCGACCTCCAGGGGACGTCGTCGCCGAGCCAGCCCCAGCCTATGTAGACCACGCCGATGAAGGCGGGGACCTTTATCATCGCGCCGATAGTGCACAGCAGCACCCCGAGGCCCGGGCGCCCGTCCCGGGCGACCGAAAGTCCGGCCAACAGGAAACCGAGCATCAGCGCGTCATTGTGCGCGCCCGCCACCAGGTGCAGCAGGACGAGCGGGTTCAGCACGGCGAGCACGAAGGCGACGGACGGGTCTCGGCCGTACGAGCGCGCCAGGCGTGGCACGAAGACGGCGATCATCACGACGCCCACGAGCGCGAGCACGCGGAAGCCGACCACCGCAAGGAGCTCGTTGTGGCCGACCAACGTCGCGTTCACCCCTGCGATCCATAAGAAGACGGGCCCGTAGGGCGAGGTGACGTTTGCCCAGAGGGTGTCGACGAGGCCTGAGAAGGCGTTCACACCGATCACGGCAGGCCCGAACAGATAAGGGCTGATCCCGCGGCTCATCATCTCGCCCTGGGCCGCGTAGCTGTAGGCGTCCCGGCTGAACAGCGGTGCGACGACGAGGAGAGGGGCCGTCCAGGCGGCGAAGACCGCAGCGAGGTAGCGAACTGGCATGCCCCTGTGGCGGCGGGCGACGCGGACCAGGGCGATCCAGGCCTGCATCATGAGCACCATGCCCCCGTAGACCGCGACCAAACCGATGAACAGGTTCTTGTCGACAGGCAAAGGCGCACCGGCGACGACCGGCGGCGGCGGGATTCCGAAGAACCAAGGGTGACAGACCGTGACCGAGCCCGCCACCACCCCCGAGCACGTCTTCCACGTGAACGGCGAGCTCGGCTGCGAAGCGCCCCAGGTGATGGCGATCGCGCTGATCAGCCCGCAGGCCGCCGGCACTGCCAGCAGCCGCGCGACGGGCGTCTCGCCGCGCACGTAAGGCCGGACCTCGCCGAGCGGGGTCCGCATCCGGACGAGAAACCCGACCCCGGTGCCCAAGGGCCCGTGCGCCCTGTCGACGAGCCCGCTCAACCGGACGAAGGGCCGTCGGGTCTTCACGACCGAAGAGCCGTCCGGCTGGGGTTCTTGCTCCAAGGTCGACGCCCTCAACGCGCGTCCTCTCGATCTCCTATGGCCGGCGATCCTATCCAAGGCATCCCTCGCGGGGACTGCGGCGCGGGCGTGCCCGGCGCCGGCTCCAGCGACGGCGGGGCGAGTGAGGCGGCACCTCGGGTCTGCGCCATCGGGCGGCCCATCCCTGAGGACCCGACCGCGGATTGGGTACGGTCGGGCAATGCGGGGCAGCTCAGGTCGCAAGAACCCCGCCGGTTCGGGACCCGCCTGAGCACAGATGACCCGCGTCCGAAGGGCCCGAAGGTTCGAACCAGCCGACGTCGCCGCCGTGGGAACGCTGTTCGCGATCCCGTTTATCGCGCTCTCGATCGCAGCTCTCGCCGGCTATCCCCTGCTCACCGGAGACGACCTGGTTCAGAGCTACCCGCTCTCGGTGCTGTCTGCCGCGATCATCTCCCACGGCCATCTGCCCGTCTACAACCCTTATCTCTGGTCCGGATCTCCTCTCCTCGCGGGGGCGAACGCGCACGTGCTCCTCCCCACCACGTTGCTGTTCACCTTCCTCCCGAATCTCGCCGCGTGGGTGCTGGGAGAGGCGCTGACGCTGGGTGCGGCCGCCACCGGCTGCTACGTGCTGCTGCGCCGCAACGGGTGCCGAACGCTGTCGGCTGCGCTCGGCGGCGCCACGTTCGGGCTCGGCGGCTTCGTCTCCTCGCAAGTCGTCCACATCGATTTCGTGTCGGCCGCCGCCTCGGTGGTCTGGTGCCTCGTCGCGATCGACGGGATCGTCCGGGACGCGCCGTGGCGCCGGGCGGTGTGGGCGTTGTTGCTGGCGATCGCCACCGCGAACATCGGGCTCTCGGCGAGCCCCGACATCGTGATCGACGCCGTCCTGGCGGTTGCCGCCTACGCGGGCCACCTGCTGATAGCCGCTCGAGGGACTCGACTGGCCTGCCTCGGCTGGAGCGCCGCCGGCACCGTCACAGGACTGCTCGTCGGCGCCGTCCAGTGGCTGCCGACCGCCGAGTTCGTCGCCGTCTCCCAGCGTGTGCACGCCACCTACGCATTCGCGCGTCTTCCGGCTCGGTGTCGCCGGCGGAGCTGCTCGTCTCGCTCGTGCCCCATGTGCTGGGCGGGGGCCCCGTCGGGCTGGAGGCCTATACGGGGCCGTACAACCTCGCCGAGCTCGACGCCTACTGCGGGATCCTCTCGCTCGTCGCGATCGTGGCGCTGGCCATGAGATGGCGCTCCTCGAACGCCGCACGGTGGCGCGTCTGGTACCTCGTAGGTGGCCTGGGCGTGCTGTTGGCCCTCGGCGCGAACACGCCCCTGGAGCACGTCGTCGTCCACCTGCCCGTCGTCGGCGACCAGCGGCTCCCCAGCCGTGCGCTCATTCTCTTCTCGCTCGCGTCGTCGATGCTGCTCGGCTACTGGGTCGAAGAGCAGCTCGCGACCGAGCCCGGCGACGCGAGCCGGGCCGCCATGGCCGGCGGGGCGGTCGCGCCCGCCGTGGTGCTCGCCCTCGTCGCCCTTACTGCGGTGTCCGGCAAGCCGTACGGAGGGCTCCTCGATGGGATGCCGGGGGCGCGGTGGTCCCTGCGGGCCGTGGCGCCCTACCTCGGGGTGACCGCGGCCATCGCTCTGGTGGCGGCAGGAATCGTGATCCTCGGCCCGCGCTGGCCGCGCCGGCGGATCGCACGCGCGATAGCGGCGCTCGCCATCGCAGACCTGCTCGTCTTCACGGCGAACCAGTCCTCGCTCGCGCCCGTCTCCGTGCGGGCGCTGGACTCGGGAAACCCTTTGCAGGCCCAGCTTGCCGCCCGGCTTCGACAGGGCGGTCGCTTCCTTCTCGTAGACCCGTCCCGGTCGGGCGGCACGGCTCTGGACCGGGTCGGCGCGTCGGACTTCGGTGTGCTGTCCGAGCTCGCCAGTGCCCAGGGGTACGGCTCGCTCACGTGGGGGCCGTACGCAGCCGCGACCGGCACCCACAGCCAGGACGACCTCGATCCTGCCGCCTTGGCCGGGAACGTCTTCGACTCCCTCGACGTCCGTGTGCTGCTGACGGTGCCGAGCGAGCTCTCGGTTCCCTTGAGGGGGACTGCGACGGGTGGGTCCGGTCCCGCACAGGTACCCGGCATCGGCGCGCCCCCGATCGCCGGCGTAGGCGCCGTCCCCTCGCCGGTGGATCTGGGAACCGGGCGGGCGGCGAACCGCTGGTTCGGGCGGGCGCTGCTGGTGCGTTCGGTCACCCTCGAGCTCTCCGGGCGCCCGCTGGCCGCGCAGACCCTCGCCTCGCTTGGCCGCGAGGTCCGCCTGCTGCCGGCAGTTGGTCGCCCGGGGCTCCCCGACCCGGCCGGCATCGCCCTCGACGGCTCGCACCGCGTCGCAGTCAGTTTCCGGGATTCGCGCCCGGTCGAAGGGCTGTCGATCTCTGACCCGCTCGGGCCTTCGGTCCGGATCGCCCGGGTGGTCGTCACGACGCGCTCTGGCGCCTCCTTCGGCCTCGACGGTGCGCTGTCGGCTGGCCTGACGGCGCCGCACTGGGTGGCCGCCGGGTACATCGGCCCGTTCGCCGTCTTCACGAACCAGAGGGCCATCGGCGGGTTCGCAGCGGCCGGGCCGACGGTCGGCACCAAGCCCGGGCTTCGCGCCCGTGTCGTCCGATCGTCCCCTTGGTCGCCGACCGAGACGGTGGCGATCACCTCGGCGGTCCCGGCCACGATCCTGAGGTCCGTGGCCGACATCCCCGGTTGGCGGGCGACCGAGGACCACGACGGCCGCACCAGGGACGTCGTGCTGCACCGAGCCGGGCTCGTGCAGTCCTTCGAAGTGCCCGCCGGTTCGACGCTGGTCACCTTTGCCTACGACCCCCCGGGGCTCCGGACCGGGCTCGCCATGGCCGGCGCGGGGGTGGCGGGGTCACTCGTCCTCGCCATTGCAGCCCTCGCCCGGTCCGGCGGCCCGAGCCGGTCGCCCGGCCCAGGCGGCCCTGCCCGCCCGGCTGCGGACCGGGCACGCCGGCGGATGCGGCGTCGCGCGTGAGCCGGCAAACTCCTCAGGGCGAAAATGCAACCGGCGACGCGGACGGTCCCGGCGCCTCCGCCCGATGCCCTTGGAGCTCGAGCCGGCGCCGCCTCGCAAGCAGCACGGCGACGCCGAGGAGGAACGCGAGCATCGCCCACAGGTACGAATCGCCGACGATCAGCTCCCACGGCTTCTCGTGGAGGCCGCGGTCGTGGCGCGGTACCCACCAGATCGGGCGGGCCCAGAAGAACAGGGCGATGGCCACCGCCCATCTCCTCCCGCGGGCGGGTGCGTCCGTGCCGAGGGCGAACCACCCGATCGCCGGCACCGCCCAAACGAGATGGTGGGACCAGGTGATGGGAGAGACGATGAGCCCGGTCACGGCACAGACCAGGATGCCGAGCATCGGCGACGACGCGTGGTTGGCCCACGCCGCAAGGCCCAGTCCGCCCAGACCGACCACGATCGTCACCGACCACAGCACGCCGGGCGCGACCGGGCCGTGGGCGATCCGCATCGCGGCGCTCTTCAGGTTCTGGTCGCTGATGGACAGGAGGCCGCCCGCACGCGACGCTATGAAGGCGTCCCGGGTCCAGAACAACCACGACGCGCGGGGCGCGACTGCGAACCCGACGGCGCCGCACGAGACGAAGGTCGCGACCGCCCAGCAGGCGGCGCGGGCCTGACGCGTCACGAGGAGGTACGGGACGAAGATCAAGGGCGTGAGCTTGATCGCAGCCGCGATGCCGGTGAGCACGCCGCGTGGAAGCCTCCTCGAGGTGAGCCCGAGGTCCGTCACGACGAGGGCCACGACGAAGACGTTCAGCTGGCCGAGGTAGATGTTGACCAGCGCCGGGTCGAGCAGGATCGCCGGAGCGACGAGCGCGGCGGCCCAGAACCGGCAGCGGGACTTGGGCAGATCGGGACGAGTCGCACGGATGCTGGCGTAGAGCAACCAGAACATGCCGGCGACGTTGGCGAGACCCCAGAGGACCTGAGCGGCCTCGCGGCGGAAGCTGCGCGAGAGGCGCGAACAAGAGGGCCGCGAACGGAGGATAGGTGAAATACAGGTTCGTTCCCTCGAGCCTCAGCGAGTAAAGGTCGGGACTCGAAGCGTGCGCCCCGCCCATGAGATAGACGTCGATGTCGACCTGGCGGCCGTGAACTGCGAGCCCGACGGCGAGGCCGAGTGCGGAGACGACCGATACGGCACAGACGATGCGCGTTCTCACGTGCTCCTTTGACGTGGGCCGGGAAGGATTCGAACCTTCGAAGGCGATGCCAGCAGATTTACAGTCTGCTCCCGTTGGCCACTTGGGTACCGACCCGTCGGCCCGACACGATAGCGGCCGGAGCTTGGCGCGGCTTGCTAGCGTGCGGGCGTGCCGAGCTTCGACGTCACCTCCGAGGTCGACCTGCAGGAGGTGCGCAACGCGGTCGACCAGGCAGGGCGCGAGGTCGCCACCCGTTTCGATTTCAAGAACACCGGTGCGAGCGTGGAGCTGAAAGGAAACGAGATCCTTTTGAACGCACCGACAGAGGACCGCCGGCGCGCGCTCGTCCAGGTGCTCGAGGAGAAGCTGGTGCGCCGGCAGGTGTCGCTGAAGGCCGTCTCCTACGGCAAGATCGAGGAAGCCTCACGCGGGGCTCTGCGCCAGAGCGCCGCACTTAGCGCCGGCATCTCGTCGGACCATGCCAAGAAGATCAACAAGATCATCAAGGATCTCGGCCTCAAGGGTGTCCAGTCCCAGACCCAGGGCGACCAGGTGCGCGTCACCGGCAAGAAGCGTGACGACCTGCAGGCTGTGATCGCAGCCCTGAAGGAAGCGGACCTCGAGATCCCCCTGCAGTTCGGGAACTTCCGGGACTGAGTGCCTCAGCCGTAGTAGCCCGAGTGGACGTACAGGCAGGGCACGCCTTCGGACTCGAACATCTCGAGATTGGCGGGGTCGTCCTCCACCGCCAGTTGCAGCTCGAAACCGTACCTTCTCAACCCCAACGTCTCCGCCCGCTTGAAGTCCCTGGACGACAGCCTGTCTCCGGGCTCGCGCATGACGAGCAGGTCGTAGCGCAAGGCGTGAGAGGCCAGCCATTCGAGCGTCTGGGCACGCACCCTCGCCGGCCGCGCCGTCAGCAGGACCACCGCGAGCTCGGGGTCGAGGAGCTCGAGCAGCCTGGCGACCTCGGGAATGATCGGGTCCTCCCCGCACGTCGCGAAAAACGCGTCCCAGTCACGCCTGAGCCCGGCCAGATGGTGCTGGCGGCCGGACGCGTCGGCGAGCACCCCGTCGATGTCGAAGATGACAGCGGGGCCCGGTCCCCTGGGGGCGGCACGCCAGGTCCAGGTTCCCGGGTACTCGGGCCCGGCGCTCACTCCTCGCCGCCGCCGGCGGCGCGCCGGCGGAGCTCGGTCACCACGGCCGGGTCCGCGAGCGTGGTCGTGTCGCCGAGGTCGCGGCCCTCGGCCACGTCTTTCAGCAGCCGCCGCATGATCTTTCCCGAACGCGTCTTCGGCAGGTCGTCGGTGAAGATGATGACCCGAGGCCGGGCGATCGCCCCGATCTTCTCGGCGACGTGGGCGCGCAGGGCTTCTCCGTGCTCGCTGTCGACTTCGAAGCCGTGCTTCAACGTCACGAAGGCGATGATCGCCTGCCCCGTCGTCGCGTCGCTGGCGCCGACGACCGCCGCCTCCGCAACGCTCGGGTGGTCGACGAGAGCGGACTCCACCTCGGTCGTGGACACGCGGTGGCCCGAGACGTTCATGACGTCGTCGACCCGCCCGAGCAGCCACAGGTAACCGTCCTCGTCGACCTTGGCACCGTCGCCCGCGAAGTAGCGACCGTCGAAACGCGCCCAGTAAGTCTGCACGTAACGCTCGGGGTCGCCGTAGATGCCGCGCAGCATCGCCGGCCACGGGCGGGTGAGAGTCAGGTAGCCGCCACCTCGCTCCACCGCCCTTCCGGCATCGTCCACCACCTCGGCACCGATCCCCGGCAACGGGAACGTCGCGCTCCCCGGCTTGAGGGTCGTTATGCCGGGCAGGGGCGAGATCATGATGGCGCCGGTCTCGGTCTGCCACCACGTGTCGACCACCGGGCAGCGGCCACCGCCGATCTCCTGCCAGTACCAGATCCAGGCCTCCGGGTTGATCGGTTCGCCCACCGAGCCGAGCAGCCGAATGCTCGACAGGTCGTGCGCAGCGGGGTACCTCTCTCCCCACTTCATGAAGGTACGAATGGCTGTCGGAGCCGTGTACAGAGTGGTGACCCCGTAGCGCTCGACGACCGACCACCAGCGGTCCCGGTCCGGGAAGTCGGGCGTCCCCTCGTAAAGGACGCTCGTGGCGCCGTTCGCGAGCGGGCCGTAGACGATGTAGCTGTGCCCGGTGACCCAGCCGATGTCGGCGGCACACCAGTAGACGTCGGTCTCCGGCTTCAGGTCGAAGACGGTCCGGTGCGTGAAGGCGACCTGGGTGAGGTAGCCACCGGTGGTGTGCATGATCCCCTTCGGACGCGCTGTGGTGCCCGAGGTGTAGAGCAAGAAGAGCAGGTCCTCGGCGTCCATCGCCTCGGGCGGGCTGTGCGGGTCCTGGCCGGAGACCAGCTCGTGCCACCACCGGTCACGCCCCGGTTGCATCACGACGTCGGTCGCCGCGTCGCCGAGGCGGCGTACGACGAGAACGTTCTCGATGGACCGGGCGCCGCCGGACAGCGCGTGGTCGGCGTTGCGCTTCAGCTCGACGGCGTGCCCGCGGCGCCACCCCCCGTCCGCGGTGATGAGCAGCCGTGCGCTCGCGTCCTCGATCCGGTCGCGCAACGCGTCGGCGGAGAACCCGCCGAACACGACCGAGTGCGCCGCCCCGATCCGCGCGCACGCCAGCATCGCGACGGGGAGCTCAGGGATCATCGGCATGTAAATGGCCACGCGGTCGCCCCGCTCGACGCCTAGCGCCCGCAGCGCGTTGGCGCACCGCCCCACCTCGTCGAGGAGCTCGGCGTAGGTGATCGTCCGACGATCCCCGGGCTCTCCCTCGAAATGGAACGCCACCCGGTCGCCGAGGCCCGCCTCGACGTGGCGGTCGAGGCAGTTGAAGGCGACGTTCAACCGGCCGCCGACAAACCACTTCGCGAACGGTGGCTGCCAGTCGAGGACCTGCTCCCATGGCTCGAACCAGGTCAGGGCCTTTGCCTGGTCGGCCCAGAAAGCCTCCCGGTCCCCCGCCGCCTGCTCGAACATCGCCCGGTCGCGGACGACCGCCGACCGGGCGAACTCCTCCGGCGGAGGGAACGTCCGAAGCTCGGCGAGGTAGTCCTCGATCGCCGCGCCGTGCTGTTCGACCTGGTGTCCGGTCGGGTCGCTCATCGTCCCTCCGTGGTAGCTGCGCCGGCCACGCCGGCGCGTCCATGGCCAGCTGGGCGCCGGTTTGCCGGCCCCCGTGGCCCACGCTACCGACCTGCGGCCTGGCTGACTGTAACAATGGGAGGACATGGCCGACGAAAATTCTCGTCACGCCGAGGTGGCCCATCTCCTCGACCACGACCACCCTCGAGGTCTCGACACCGACCTCCGACCGGTTCCCAGCCCGCCACCGGACGAGGTCGACTACGCGCCTGTTGCGAGCGTCGTGGTCCCCGTCGGCTCGCGGGTGATCGTCGTGAGCGACCTCTTCCTCGGTGCGAGCCGGACCAACGCATCCGGCTCGGCCTCCGTCGAGCTTGCCCGCGCGCTGGAGCGTGCCGAGGGTCCGGGCGCTCTCGTCGTCGCCGGCAACGCGTTCGACCTGCTCGTCCCGGCGGGAGGCGACCCGGCCGCTGCGCTCGGGGCGCACGAGGAGCTTCGCCTCGCACTGACCGACTATCTCGCGGCGGACCGCAGCCGCCGTGCGATCCTCCTCCCGGGCAACCGCGACCGGGCGGTGCTGTACGACGCCGCCGCAAATGCCGCTGTCATCGCCGCCGGTTTCGAGGTCGCGCTCGGCGCCCAGCTTCAGGTGGCGACGGCCGCGGGCCCGAAGCGGGTCTGCGTCGACCCGGGATGGAGGTACGACGACCGCAACGCCTTCGTGGACCCCGCGGATGAACGCGACACTCCTTTGGGTCATCATGCCGTGTCGGAGATCCTGCCGGCGTTGGCGGGGTCGACCTCGACCTGGCTGGACGGCATCGACCGGCTGGCCGATCCCTCGGGCCTGCCCCGTTTCGTGGCCTCCCGTTTCACCTACCGTCGGATCGCGAGATGGCTGTGGTGGCTGCTGGTCCCCATTGCGGCCTCGTTCTTCGCGAGACTTCCCGACTACTGGCTCTTGGGCGTGCCGGCAAAGCTCGAGCCCTTCTCGTCCCGGCTGCTCGGGGTGGCGGTCACCCTCGTGATCGAGGTGGTCGTGACCGGCATCGTGCTCGCCGTGGTCAACCACCGGGTTTGGCACTCGGCCGGGCGCTCGCTGCTCGGCCCGCCGGCTCACCGGGCCAACGACTGCGCCCGTGAGGCGTCTCGCCCCATCCTGGCCGCCGGTGGCGTCGGCCTCGTCACCGGGCACACCCTCCAGCCCGAGCTCGCGAGGGTCGGCCAGGGCTTTTACGCCAACACCGGCGCATGTGGCGAAGTCGTCGAGGAACGTCCTTCCCGGCTCGGTCTGCCTCCGGTGTTCGTCCACCTCCAGCAGGTCTCCTGGGTCGAGATCGAGGCGGGCGCCGAGGTGCACGCGAGGCTCCTCCTCTCCCGCAATTACCTACGACCGGCGACGGTCCTGGAGCGCTTCGCTGCCGGGAGGATGCCGCACTCGGGCGGGGAGCCGGAAGTGGTCGCTTCGTACCCGGGGGGCCTCGTCTGGCCGCCGGTGCCCAATCTCGTGTGCCGCCTCAGGCGGGTGCGACGTCTCGCCGCGGCCGGGATCGCCGTATTGGGCCTCGCCGACCTCGTGTCGGCCGTCGTACCTCCACAGGTCCGGGGACGGCTCCATCCGCTGCTGGGATACATACCGCTCGGGGTGAGCGAGGCGGCCGGCGCCCTCGTCGCGCTCGCCGGCGTCGGGTTGCTCGCTCTCGCCCGCGGCGTCCGGCGGGGCCAGCGGTCGGCTTGGCTCGTCTCGATGCTGCTGCTCGCGGGCACCGTCGCCTTGCACCTGATAAGGCACGGCGAGGTTGTGCAGTCGATCGCCGCCCTGGCGCTGGTGGTCCTGCTGTGGTGGTCGAGGCGGTCGTTCCGGGCACGCTTCGACCTGCCTTCGATGCGGGCCGGCCTCGCGACGCTCTTCGGTGGCGTCGTGGCCGTCACCATCATCGGAGCGACGATCCTTTGGGACGTCATCCCGACCCACCCCAGCGACCGCTCCATCTCCTGGACTCAGGCGTGGTGGGCGACCGCGGGCCGGCTCGTCGGGATCCGGACGGTGCCGCTCAATCCTCGCGTGGACGCCTTCTTGAACCCGGCTCTGCTCGCCGTCGGCCTCGGACTGGCGGCGGTCGCCCTAGTGCTCGCCTTCCGCCCGGTCGTGGACCGCCGGCGCTCCGGCGGCCGCACCGACACCACCGAACGCGCTGCGGACGTCGTCCGCCGAAGGGGCACGGGCACGCTCGACTACTTTGCCCTGCGCAGCGACAAGCAGTCCTTCCTCGAACGCGACGGCCTGGTGGCCTATGCGATCTACGGCGGTATCTGCCTGGTCTCCCCCGATCCGATCTGCGCGCCCGAGGAGCGCGACGAGCTCTGGGCGGCGTTTCGCCGCTACGCGGACGACCACGGCTGGCCGGTGGCGGTGCTCGGGGCGGGGGAGCAATGGCTGGGTGTCTACCGTCGCTCGGGCATGCACGAGCGCTACATCGGCGACGAGGGGGTCGTGGACGTCCGGACCTTCTCGCTGGACGGAGGAACCCGCAAAGGCCTGCGCCAAGCCGTAAACCGCATCGCCAAGTACGGCTACACCATCACCTTCCACGACCCGGCCCGGATGGATCCCGCGCTCGAGGACGCGGTGCGGGCGATCATGGTCAAAAGGCGCCGCGGAGAGGTCGAGCGGGGCTTCTCGATGACGCTCGGCCGCATCTTCGACCCTCGCGACCAGGGCCTGCTGCTCGCGATCGCCCATGGCCCTGACGGCAACCCCGTGGCGTTCTGCCAGTTCGTGCCGGCGCCCGGCATCCACGGATACTCCCTCGACCTCATGCGCCGTGACGACGGCGAGCATCCGAACGGCCTGCTCGACTTCGTCCTCGTGCGCACGATCGAGCGGCTGCGCGGGAACGGGGACGAGCACCTCGGGCTCAACTTCGCCGCCATGCGAGCCGTCCTCGCCGGGGAGGACGGCGGCGGGCTGCAGCGCTGGCTCCTGAGGCGGATGTCGGACTCGATGCAGATCGAGTCATTATGGCGCTTCAACGCCAAATTCGGCCCCGACTGGCAGCCGCGATACGTGGTGTGGGACGCGGCCGAGAACACGCTCCCGACTGCGCTCGCCATCGCCCGCGCGGAGTCCTTCTGGGAGCTTCCTCTGATCGGCAGGTTCTTCCAGCCTCCCTCCACCGATGACGGCATGGAACGCGTCGGAGAGTCGGCGGCGGCCTCTCGGGCCGCGGCCGGTGTCGCCGGCTCCACGCGGCCGGCGGGTCACCGCTCTGCGTGACGACGGGCGCCTCAGAAGAGGAGGCCCGCGGACCGCACGAAGTCGACGAGCGGCGCCGGCCAGATGCCGAAGACCAAGGTGACCGCGACCGTGGCGAAGATCGCGACGGCGGCCGGGACCGGCACGGTTACGGGCCCAAGGCCGACCGGGGGCGCCGCCGCACGGGCGGGCTGGTCGCCGGCAAGGGGCAATGACGAGCGCGCCCTTGTCGCTGCCCGCCCCGACGGGCAGCCGGATGCCGTACATGAGGAACACCAGCCGCAGGTAGAAGGCGGCAGCGATGGTCGCCGACAGCATGGCGACAACCGCGAGAGCGTACGAATGTGCCTGCACCGCGGCCGACACCACGTACAGCTTGGCGAGGAAGCCCGTCGTGAACGGGACTCCGGTCTGCGCGATGAGCAGCACGGTGAACGCGAGGGCGAGCGCCGGCTGGCGGCGTCCGAGGCCGCGATACGCGTCGAGGTCGTGATCGCTGTCGCCACGGCCGCCGACGACCGTGATCACCGCGAAGCTCCCGAGGACCAGCAACGCGTACACGAAGACGTAGTAGACGGCCCCGGAGATCCCCTGGCTCGTCGCAGCCGCAAGGCCGACGAGGATGAACCCGGCGTGGTTGATTGACGAGTATGCGAGCATCCGCTTCACGTCGCGTTGCACGAGGCCGAGGATCGCGCCGACCAGCAGCGTCAGGATGGCGATCAACCAGAGCAGCGGCTGCCAGTCCGTGCGAAGCGTGCCGAAGGTCGAGAAGAAGACGCGTAGCAGCGCCGCGAACCCGCCGGCCTTGGCGAGGGCGGTCATGAAGCCGGTGGCGGGGGTGGGGGCACCCTGGTAGACGTCGGGCGTCCACATGTGGAACGGGACCGCCGAGACCTTGAAGCCGAACCCGACGAGCAGCAGTCCGAGCCCGGCGAGCAGCACGCCGTTGGAGGTGACGACGTTGGAGCTCAGGTAGTCCGCGATCTGCGGGAGGTTCGTCGAGCCGGTCGCGCCGTACACCAGGGCGATCCCGTAGACGAAGATCGCCGAGGAGAAGGCGCCGAGGACGAAGTACTTCATGGCGGCCTCGCCCGACGCACGGCGCCGGAGGTCCATCCCCGCGAGGATGTAGAGCGGGATGGACATGATCTCGAGTGCGAGGAAGATGAGGATGAGGTCGTTGGCTGCGGCCATGAGCATGGCGCCCGATCCTGCGAGGAGCGCCAGCACGTGGTATTCGGGACCCGCGAACCCTTCACGAACGAGAAAGCCGAACGAGATCGCCGAGCTGAGGATCAAGATGCACGAGACGAGCACGAGGAAGACGACGGCGAAGCCGTCGACCGCCACCGAGTCCGCAACCGCGGTGAACGGCCCTCGGGCTTGCACGTCGTGCCAGAGCACGAGCGACGCGACGAGCGCAGCTGCGGCCACCGCGCCGGAACCGACCGAGTAGAACGCAGTCGGCACCTTGCCGACTACGAGCTGGCCGGCGAGCAGGAGGAGGAGAGCCCCTCCGATCAGGATCAGCTCGGGGAGGATCGCCACGTAGTTCACGTGAGGCGTGGCGAAGGTCGCGGCGAACAGGCTCATCTCGCGGCTCCACCCGTGCCGTGGCGCAGCGCAACGTGCCCCGGCCCCACCTGGGGCGGCGGCTGGTGCGCCACGGCCTCCACGTGGGTGATCACCCTGGTGACCGAGGGCCCGATGCGACTCAGCAGGGGCCCTGGGAACACGCCGAGCAGCACGATGAGGCCGACGAGCGGCGCCAGGATGAGACCCTCGCGCCAGGTGAGATCCCTGATCGCGCCGGGCTCGACTGTCGGCTTGCCCTGGAAGGCCTGCTGGTAGGCCCAGAGCAGGTACACCGCCGCGAGGACGACGCCGCCCGTCGCGACGACGGCCCACCACCGATGCGTGAGGAACGTGCCCGCCAGGATCAGGAACTCGCCGACGAAGCCGTTCAGGCCCGGCACGCCTATCGAGGCGAGCATGACGACGGTGAACACTCCCGCCAGCAGCGGGACCCGCCGTTGCAGGCCGCGCATGTCGCGGACCGAGAAGGTGCCGAGCCGCTGGTAGAGCAAGGCGATGAGGATGAAGAGGGCCGCGGTGTAAAGGCCGTGGTTGACCATCTGCAGGACCGCTCCGGTGAGCGCCTCGCCGCGTGATGGCGAAGGCACCCACCACTATGAAGCCGAGGTGCGCCAGCGACGAGTACGCGACTAGCCGCTTCAGGTCGCGCTCGACCGCCGCGACGACGGCGCCGTAGATGACGCCGATGGCCCCGAGAGTGAGCAGCAGCGGCGCCAGGGTGACGACCGCCCTCGGGAACAGGGCGAGGTCGAACCGGATGATGCCGTAGGTGCCGAGCTTGGCCATGACCGCGGCCAGCAGGAGCGAGCCCGCCGCGGGCGCCTCTCGGTAGGCATCGGGAGACCAGGTGTGGAACGGGAAGATAGGCGTCTTCACTGCGAAGGCGGCGGTGAACGCGAGGAACAGGAGCACGCCGGCTGTCCCCGAAAGATGCGTGTTGACCAGTGCTCGCACGTCGAAGGTGGTCACCCCGGTCTGCGAGGCGTGAATTGCGACGAGCGCCAGGATGCCGACGAACAAGAAGGCGGACGCGCCCAGGGTGTACAGGAAGAACTTGCCGGCCGCGTACCCTCGCCGTTCGTGGCCCCACCCCGCGATCAGCATGTACACCGGCACCAAGGTGAGCTCGAAGAACAAGAAGAAGAGCAGCAGGTCGAGCGCGAGGAAGCTGCCGAGGCAACCGGCTTCGAGAACGAGTATCCAGGCAACGAAGGACTTGTCGCCTGACCTCGCCCCGGAAGCCGCGAGCGCGATCGGGAACAGCAGGGCCGTCATCAGCACGAGGAACAGCGAGATGCCGTCCATCCCCAGGCTCCAGGAGATACCGAATGCCGGGATCCACTGGTGGCTGGATATGAACTGGTAGCCGCCATCGCCGGCGGTGAACTCCGCGGTGGCACCCGCCGCGATCCCGAGCACCGCCAGAGAGGCGATCGCACCTACCACCTGCACGGCACGCCGCTGGGCGCTCGGGAGTAGGCCGACTACGACCGCCGCCCCAGCGGGGAGCAGGACGAGCGTCGTCAGGAAGGGGAACCCGGCGCCGCTCATGAGGCTCTCGTCAACACGTAGGCGAGGATCAGAACGAGGCCGGCGGCAAGTCCGAGGGCGTAATTTCGGACGTAGCCGGTCTGCACCTTGCGGAGCTGGCGACTCGAGGCACGCACGAGCCCGGCGAATCCGTTCACCGCGCCGTCGATGATCTCGGACTCGACGACGTTCGAGGTCTCGACCGCAGCCTCGGTCGACGGGCGGGCTATGAACCGGTCATAGGCCCAGTCGATGTACCAAGCGCGGCGAAGGACGGTCGGCTCGGCGGCGGGGCGGTCGGACGTGTGACCCCAGAGGGCCACTGCGAGGCCGACGCCGAGCACGGCGATCCCGGCGTCGATCAGGGCGAAGGCCCATTCACCCCCGATGGTCCAGCGATGCGCGAGCAAACGCCCGTCGAACACCGGGCTCAGCCACCGGTCGAGAAAGACGAGGGACGGATGGAACGGGAGGTCGATGAGCCCGCCGAGCGCGGAGAGGGCTCCGAGGACGACGAGCGGCAGAGACATCACCCAGGAAGGGTCATGGGGGTCGTAGCGCTCGTTGCCGGACCCCCTCGCCTCGATCCACCGCTGCTCGCCCCGGAAGACGAGCAGGTAGGCGCGCCCCATGTAGTAGGCCGTGAGCACGGCGGTCAGTGCGCCGACCACCCACAGCCCCGGGTTGTACCGCGTACACGTTCAGGAGCACGGCACCTTTGGACCAGAAGCCCGAGAACGGGGGCACGCCGCCGATCGACAGCCACCCGATCAGGAACGTCACGGCCGTTATGGGCATGAACCGCGCCAGAGCGCCCATCGTCTTCACGTCCTGGTCGTCGTTCATCGCGTGGATGACCGAGCCGGCCCCCAGGAACAAGCAGCGCCTTGTAGAACGCATGGGTGAGCATGAGGAAGATCGCGGCGTCGTAGGCTCCGACGCCCGGCGGCCAGGAACATGTAGCCGAGCTGAGAGATCGTCGAGTAGGCGAGGATCTTCTTGATGTCGTCCTGAGCACATGCGATCGTCGCGCCGAGCAACGCCGTCGCAGCGCCGATGATGGCGATGACGTGCCCGGCGTCGGGCGCCAGGTGCAGGATCGGGTTGATCCGGCACATCAGGTAGACGCCGGCGGTCACCATCGTCGCCGCGTGGATGAGCGCCGAGACCGGCGTCGGGCCCTCCATCGCGTCGGCGAGCCAGGGGTAAAGCGGTATCTGGGCGGACTTGCCCACCGCGCCGAGGAACAGCAGAAGCGCGATCGCGACCAGAGAGGGCTGCCCGACGCTGCCCGAGACGGGCGAAGACGGCGTGGTACTCGAGGCTGCCGGTGCGCTCGTAGATGAGGAACAGGGCGACGAGGAAGCCGGCGTCGCCGATGCGGTTGAAGATCATCGCCTTCTTGGCCGCGCTCGCCGCGGTGTTGCGCTCGAACCAGAACGCGATGAGGAAGTACGAGCAGACGCCGACGCCCTCCCAGCCGAGGAACGTGAACAGGAAGTTGTCCGCCAGCACGAGCAGCAACATCGACGGCGACGAACAGGTTCAGGTAGAGGAAGAACTTCGGGAAGTCCTCGTCGTGCTCCATGTAGCCGATCGAGTACAGGTGGATGAGGGCGCTGACGCCCGGTCACGAACGCCGCCATCGTCATCGAGAGCGGGTCGACGAGCAGGCCGATGTCGACGCGCAGGTGGCCGGCGTTGATCCACGTGAACCAGGTCTGGGTGTACGACCGGCCGGTCGCCGGCAGCTGGAACAGGCCGACGAAGACGACGATCGTGACGACGAACGACGCCGCGACCATCGCGGTCGCCAGCCAGCCGGCCCGCGGGTTGCCGAGCTTGCGGCCGGCCGCGAGCAGGACCGCGAAGCCCGCGAGAGGCAGCAGCGGGATGAGGAACGCGGAACGCAGCACGGGTCCGGTCAGCCCTTCAGCCCGTGGATGTCGTCGGCGGTCGCTCCCGGGCGGCGCGCGGAAGATCGAGACGATGATCCCGAGGCCGACGACGACCTCGGCCGCGGCCACGACGAGCACGAAGAAGACCGCCGATCTGCCCGGCGATGTCGTTCAAGGACCGGGCGAAGGTGACGAAGGTGAGGTTCGCGGCGTTCAGCATCAGCTCGATGCACATGAACATCACGAGCACGTTGCGCCGAACGAGCAGACCGATCGCGCCGATCGTGAACAGCACCGCCGCGAGGGTGAGGTACCAGGAGGCTCCGATGCTCACGGCCCTGGGACCTCCGCATCGGCGATCCCGGCACCGGCATCGGCATCGGCATGGGACGCCCCGGTCCCGCCCGACGCACCGGCGCCACCGGCGGCGCCCCCTCCGGGCCGTCGGTCACGTCGCCGGTCTCGACGCCGGCCTCCAGCGGCTCGCCAGCGTCGCCGGCGGGCCGTCGCGGGCGGCGCGCGAGCACGACCGCACCGACGACCGCGATGACCAGCAGGGCTGAGGTGACTTCGAAGGCGAGCAGGTACGTCGTGAAGACCGACCGGCCGACCAGATGCCACGTTGCCCGCCGGGCTCGCCGAGCGCCCTGCTCACCGATCGTGCGTCCGTGTCGGCCACCGGCCCCGCGCCAGGAGGAGCACCTCGACGAGCACGAGGACCCCGAGGACAGACCGCGATGAGCCGCTGGCCCGGAAGCGGGTCGCGCTCGCACGGCCTCGCGCCGGTCGACGCCGAGCAGCATGATGACGAACAGGAACAGGACGACGATCGCGCCGGCGTACACGATCACCTGCACCGCGGCGAGGAACTGGGCGTTCTCCTCCACGAAGAGCACGGCGACGCCGAACAGGGTCATCACCAGCATGAGGGCGGAGTGGACCGGGTTGCGCGCGAGCACGACCCCGAGCGCGCCGACCGACGCAGATGACCGCCGCGATCGGCGAAGGTGATGGCGTCGGGGATGGTGGCAGCCGCGAGGAGGTCGGTCACGTGCCGCGGCACCTTGCCGCCGAAGCGGCGCGGGATCTTGTCCCGCTCGACCGTCCGGATCGAGATGTTGCCGGTGGCCGCGTCGTCGCGCCCGGCGCTCTGGCCGCCCTCTGGCGGGCGCACGCCGTAGCCGAGCTCGCCCGACCACTGCACCGCGCCCTCGTACTCGACGGCGCCCGGACGGCGACGTCGCCCGCATCCACCCCGACGTGTGCGTCGTCCTCGCCGGCGCGCCAGTCCTCCCACGGGAGCTGCCGGGGCCGGCCGTCGTCGTCGACGACGAGCTCGCGCTTGGTGTAGATGGCGTCGGCGCGGTTCGTGAAGGAGAACTCGAACATCTTCGACTCGGTGATCGCCTCGGTCGGGCACGCCTCGACGCACAGGTCGCAGTGGATGCAGCGCAGGTAGTTGATCTCGTAGACGAAGCCGTACCGCTCGCCCGGCGAGACCGGGCGCGTCGGGCGGGTTGTCGGCGCCCCGCACGTAGATGCAGTCCGCCGGGCAGACGCCGCGCACAGCTCGCAGCCGATGCACTTCTCCATCCCGTCCTCGTAGCGGTTGAGGACGTGGCGACCGTGGCAGTCGCGGCGGCTTGGGCGCCTTCTCCTCCGGGTACTGGCGTCGGTGACCCTCGGCTCGAGCGACCTGCTTGAAGGTCGACGCGCGAAGCCGCCGAAGAACCCGAGCGACCTCATCTGCCGGGGCTCCTCGCCATCACACGCCTCCGTCCGGCTCGGGCACCGCCGCAGCGTGCGGAATCGGCCGCCATCTGCCGACGCTGCCGGGCGAGCTCGCCGCGAGCGCTCGCGGCGGGCACGGGCGACGTGACGGCCTGCAACAGCCCACCGCCGGCGACGACCGCACCGACGAAGACCGCGACGCCCCAGATCGTCCCGATTCGAAGAGCCGCGACGACGAGGAGCCAGCCGAGCGAGAGCGGGATGAGGACCTTCCAGCCGAGGTCCATCAGCTGGTCGTAGCGGAGGCGAGGCAGCGCCGCACGGATCCAGACGTAGACGTACAGGAACACGCACCGTCTTGCCGAGCGAACCAGAGCGATCGGCCACAGCCACCGCACGAAGTGGAAGCCGGGACCGTCCGGGCCGCCGAAGAACAGCGTCACGATGACGGCCGACATCGTGATCATGTTCATGAACTCGGCGAGGAAGAAGAGCGCGAAACGGAACGACGAGTACTCGGTGTGGAATCCGCCCACGAGCTCCTGCTCGCCCTCGGCGAGGTCGAACGGCGGGCGGTTGAGCTCCGCGGTCGACCGCGATGAAGAAGAGCGGGAACGGCAGGATGCCGAGGCGGAAGATGTTCCAGTGCCAGAAGACGGCCGCCTGGGAGTCGACGATCGCCCGTGTCGAGAGCCGAGTGCGTGACGAGGATCACCGTGACGATGGTCAGGCCCATCGCCGCCTCGTAGGAGATCATCTGCGCGGACGCCCGGACCGAGCCGAGGAGCGGGTACTTCGACCCCGACGACCAGCCGGCGAGCATCGTCCCGTAGACCGACGACCGACGACATCGCGAGCAGGAACAGGATGCCGATCGGCGGGTCGGCGACCTGCAGCTCGACCACGTGGTGGGCGATCGTCACGACGCCGCCGACGGGGACGATCGTGAAGATCAACAGCGCCGGCAGCAGCGACAGGTACGGCGCCAGCTTGAAGACGAAACGGTCGGCCCGCTCGGGCAGCAGGTCCTCCTTGAAGAACAGCTTGATGCCGTCGGCGAGCGTCTGCAGGATGCCGAACGGACCCGCCCGGTTCGGCCCGATCCGGTTCTGCATGTCCGAGATGACCTTGCGCTCGAACCAGATCATCAGCATCACCGACACGAGCAGGACGCCGAACGCGACGAGGACCTTGACCACGACGATGATCACCACCCCGAGGTCGACGCCGTGGGCGAAGAGCGGATCTGGCATCAGCCGAGTGTCTCCACGCGGACCTCGACCGCCGGGGCGGACGAGTCGATCAGAGCCGACGCGCTCGTCTCCTCGATCGGGGTGCCGTTGAACTGCAACAACGCAACACCGGCGGGGACGGCGTCGTCGGCGACCGCCGCCAGCACGAGCTCGCCGCGCGGCGAGCGCACCCGCACCTCGTCACCGGCTTCCACGCCGAGCTGCTCCATCTCCTGGGGACGAAGATGCAGAGCGGGCTGTCGGGCGAAGGGCGCGAGCGACGCGGCTGACTGGACGAGGGTGCCGTGGTCGTAAAGGCGGCGCCGGACCACGAGGCGCCACGAGTACCGGTCGACCGGCGGAGGCGCCACGCCGGGCACGAATTCGGCCGGGTCGAATTGCAAGAGGGCGGGCAGGTTGCTGGCGGCGGGCACGGCGACCGCAGGCGCAACGGGTTCCTCGGCGCCACGCGGAGCGGCCGCAGCCTCTTCCTCCTCCTCTTCAGTGTCAGTGCCGGGCTCGACTCCGGGCGCCATTGCCGATCCCGCCGCGAGCGGGGCGCCCTGCTCCTCGACCGACTCGATTCCCGGCGTGGCTATCGGATCGAGCCTGGCCGGTCGGTGGGTGAGCTGGACGCGGGCGCCGACAAGCGGGACGACGATGCCGTCGGCCGCGTCAGGCCCAGCGAGCGCAGCGAGCGTGCACCCCGAATGTGCCGCGGAGACCCGCTCGATCTCGGCCCAGATCCCGTCCAGGGACTCGAAACCGAGATCGGTGCCGAGACGGTCTGCGAGCTCGCTTGCGATCACCCAGTCGGCGCGGGCCACGCCGGGCGCAACTACCTTCGCCGCGAGACGCGTGATGCGACCTTCGAGGTTCGTGGTCGTGCCGCCGCGCTCCGCGTACCCCGCGGCCGGCAGCACGACGTCGGCGAGCATCGTCGAGGGGTTGAGCGTCGTGTCGACCGCCACGAGGAACTTCACACGCTCGAGCGCTCGCGTGGCGAGGTCGCGGTCGGGGAAGTCCGACAGCGGGTCCGCACCGACGAGCACGAGCGTGTCCAGCTCGCCCGCCGCCGCCGCCTCGAGCATCCCGGCGGTGTCGAGCCCGCGCGCCACGGGTACCGAGCCCCACTCGGCTCGGAACCACTCGCGACCTTCGTCGAGCGCCACTCGCCCCGGGAGAAGGCCAGGGGCGCATCCGAGGTCGATCGCGCCGTGCACGTTCCCGCGCCGGAGAGCAGAGAGGAAGCGGGCTCGGGGCCACGCAGCCGCGAATATGGCCGCCGCGGTGGCGATCTGGCCCGCGGCCTCGGCCAGCGAAGGGCGGCCGAGCACGATCACGACGCCGTCACCGGGCTCGGTGCCCCCACCGACCAGCCTCCGGGCGGCTGCGAGCCGGTCGGCCACCGGGCCCCCTGCTTCGGACCCAGGCCCGGTTGCGACGAGCGCCCGCGCGAGCTCGGCGGCCTCGCCCGGCCGGTACGGGAGCGAGGTGGCCACGGGCCTCAGACCCGTGGGCACGGGCGCGCAGTCGAGGATCTGCAGACCCTCGTTCGCTGCGGCCTGGCGCAGCCTGAGGAACAGCACCGGCAGCTCCTCGCGCAGGTCGCCGGAGAGGACGACGACGGCGCGCGCCCCGATCGTGTCTTGGATAGTCGCCCTGGGAAGGCTCGCCACGAGCTCGGCGGGCAGGCCGTCGCCGAGCTGAGCGTCGAAATTGTCGGTGCCGATGACGCCTTTCGCGAGCTTGACCCAGGCGTAGGCGTCCTCGTTCGCCAACCTGGCGCCCCCGATGACCCCCACCGCCTGCGCTCCCGAGCTCTTGAGCGCGCCGGCGACGGCCGCGGTGACGTCGCTAAGCGCCTCGTGCCAGGTCGCCGGCACGAGGCCCTCCTCACGGCGGACGAGAGGCTCTCCGAGTCGGCCGGGAGCCTCGACGGCCTCGAAACCGTAGCGACCCGGTCGCACAGCCAGCTCTGGTTCACCGGTTCGGAATCGACACCGAGGTACCGCACGAGCGAGCCGGCAGAGGACTGGGCGACCATGCGGCAGCCGACTGCGCAAGTCGTGCACGTCGTCTCGACCTGCTCGAGGTCCCAGGGGCGCGACTTGAAGCGGTACGGCGACGCCGTGAGCGCGCCGACAGGGCAGATCTGGATCGTGTTGCCGGCGAAGTAGGACGTGAACGGGTCGCCGGGGAAGATCGCGACCTCGATCAGATCTCCGCGGTCGGCGAAGTCGATGAACGGCTCGCCCGCTACCTCGTCTGCAAAACGGGTGCACCTCGCACACTGGATGCACCGCTCGCGATCCAAAAGCACGAGCGGGCCGATCTCGATCGGCTTGGCCCAGTGCCGTTTCTCCTCGACGAATCGGCTCTCTCCGGGCCCGTGCGACACCGACTGGTCCTGGAGGGGGCACTCGCCCCCCTTGTCGCAGACGGGGCAGTCGAGCGGGTGGTTGAGGAGCAGGAACTCGATCACCCCTTCCTGGGCCTTCCTGGCCGCTTCGGATCCGGTGAAGACCTCCTGGCCGTCGACGACCTGGACGAAGCAGGCCGGCTGCAGGCTCGGGCCCCGCGGCCCGGAGACCTCCACGAGGCACATCCGGCACATGCCGACCGGTTTCATCCGGGGGTGGTAGCAAAAGCGCGGGATGAAGATGCCGGCCCTGTCCGCGGCCGAGATGATGACCTCGCCCTTCTGCGCGCCGACGACCCGCCCGTCGACGGTGATGGCCATTCCCGCAGGGGCCTCGACGACGTCAGCCACGGCGCACCTTGTCCGGGGGGAACGGGCAGCCGCCCTCTTTGACGTGCACCAGCAGCTCGTCGCGGAACATCTTCGACACCGAGACGATCGCGGAGGGGATGGACGGGCCGAGCACGCAGATCGTCGTCTGCCTCGGCGGCCACTCGAGACCGGGAGAGATGTTGTCGCAGGCGTCGAGCACGAGGTCGATGTCCTGCTCGCGGCCGAGACCCTGCTCGAGGCGGTGCAGGATCTTCTCGATCCAGCCGCTCCCCTCCCGGCACGGCGTGCACTGCCCGCACGACTCGCGGTGGAAGAACTGAGCGATCCGCCACGCCGCCCGCAACGGACAGGTGTCCGCGTCCATCACGACGACCGAGCCAGACCCGAGCATCGAGCCGGCCTTGCCGACGGCGTCTTGATCCAGGCCGAGGTCGAGCTGATCGGGGCCGAACCACGGCGCCGACACGCCGCCGGGAATGAACGCCCGCAGCGGGACATCGCCCGGGATGCCGCCCCCGAGCGAGGGGTCGTAGATCAGGTCCCGGAACGTCGTCTTCGACATCTCGATCTCGAACCATCCCGGATTCTCGACGCGCCCGGACAAAGCGAAGAGCCGGGTGCCGGCCGAAGAGCCCACGCCGAGCGCTGCGAACGCGTCGCCGCCGTGGGTGATGATCCAGGGCAGATTGGCCATGGTCTCGACGTTGTTGACGACGGTCGGCTCTCCGTAAAGGCCGATGGCGGCGGGAAAGTAAGGCGGCTTGATGCGCGGGAAGCCGCGCTTTCCCTCGAGGCTCTCGAGCAGCGCGGTCTCCTCGCCGCAGATGTAGGCACCCGCGCCCGGATGGATCACCACGTCGAGCCCGTAGCCAGTGCCGAGGATGTCCGCGCCGAGGGCACCGTGGGAGTACGCGTCGTTGCACGCCCGCTGGAGGCGCTCCAAGCCGAGGGCGAATTCGCCCCGGCAGATAGATGAACGCCCTCTCCGCGCCGGTCGCGTAGGCCGCGATCGTCGTCCCCTCGATGATCTGGTGCGGGTCGCGTTCGATGAGCATGTGGTCTTTGAACGTCGCCGGCTCGCTCTCGTCGCCGTTGACCACGAGGTACCTCGTCGGCGCCTGCCGCAGCATCGACCACTTGCGGCCGGCCGGGAAGCCGGCGCCGCCGCGCCCGAGCAGGCTCGCCTTGTTGACCTCCGCGGCCACGTCCGCCGGGGTCATCGACAGCGCCTTTCGGAGGCCCTCGTACCCACCTGTGGCCAGGTACCGCTTCAGCGTGAACGAGTCGGGATGGTCCATCCGCGACGTGACGATCCGAGGAGCTTGGGTGATCATTCGCCCGCCGCTCCGGCGGTTGATGGCGAGGAGGCGCTCGATGCCCTGGCCGCTTCGGCCGGGAGCCCGACACTGCGCTCGACCCGGCTCAGGGTCCCGTGGGGCGGGACCGTGTCGGCGAGGGTCCCCGAGCGCAGCTGTTCCGCGAGCCGGTCGAAGCCCTCTGGGTCAACCGGGCCGAAGAACCGGTGGTTCACCTGCACGCACGGCGCGAGATCGCAACCCGCCAGGCACTCGGCCTCCTCGAGGGTGAACTCGCCGTCGGCCGTCGTCTGGCCCACTGAGACCCCGAGCGAGGACTCCGCGTGCTCGAGGATCTCGTAGGCGCCGGCCAGCATGCACGCGATGTTCGTGCAGACGGTGACGAGGTGGCGCCCTACCGGCTCGGTGTGCAACATGTCGTAGAAACTCGCCGTGCCTCGCACCTCGGCGGGCGTGCACCCCAAGAGCGCGCCGATGTCCTGCATCGCCTCGGGGGTGAGCCAGCCGTCCTGGCCCTGCGCGAGATGGCAAAGCGGGATGAGCGCGGAGCGCCGCTCGGGATAGCACGCCACGATCGCCTCCGCCCTGGCCCGGTTGTCCGGTGAAAGGTGCGCCATCAGCGGTCCACCTCGCCCATGACCGGGTCCACCGACGAGATGACCGCGATCGCGTCCGCGATCAGGCCGCCGCGGAGAAGCGGCGGGAGCGTCTGCAGGTTCACGAAGCTCGGCGCCCTTATGTGCAGGCGGTACGGCTTGTTCGAACCGTCCGACACGAGGTAGCAGCCGAGCTCGCCACGTGGCGACTCGATCGCCTGGTACACCTCCCCGACCGGAACCTCGAATCCCCTCGTGAAGATCTTGAAGTGATGGATGAGCGCTTCCATCGATTCGTTGATGCGCGCCCGCGGCGGCGGGGTCACCTTCTTGTCCTGAGCCCGGAAGTCCCCGGGCGGCATCTTTTCGACGCACTGGCGCACGATCTTGCACGACTCACGGACCTCGTTCAGCCGGACGGCGTAGCGGTCGTAGGTGTCGCCGACCGTGCCGACGATGACGTCGAAGTCGACCTCGTCGTAGGCGAGATACGGCATGGAACGGCGAAGGTCCCACTCCACCCCCGACGCCCGGAGGATAGGGCCCGTGGCCGACATGGCGACTGCAAGCTCGGGCGAGATCAGGCCGACGCCTTCGGTGCGCTCCTTGAAGACGGGCTGGCCGGTCAGGAGCTCGTCGTACTCGTCGACGCGCCCGGGGATGGTCTCGACGATCGCCATGACGTCGTCCTCCCAACCGTCGGGCAGGTCCGCCGCGACCCCGCCGGGGCGGATGTAGTCGTGATTCATGCGAAGGCCGGTCGCCTTCTCGAAGAACGACAGCACCATCTCGCGCTCGCGAAATCCGTAGATCATCATCGACGTCGACGCAAGATCCATGCCGTTGGTGCGCCATCCACATCACGTGCGAGGAGATCCGGTTGAGCTCGGTCATCAGCATCCGGATCCACGTCGCGCGCGGCGGGAGCTCGAGCCCGAGCAGCGCTTCGACCGCCAGCGAGAAGACGAGCTCGTTGTGGAGCGGGGCCAGATAGTCCATGCGCGTCACGTTCGTCGCGCCCTGGACGTAGGTGAGGTCCTCGCCCGTCTTCTCCATGCCGGTGTGCAGGTAGCCGACGATGGGCTTGGACCGCACCACAGTCTCGCCCTCGAGCTCCATCATGATGCGGAGCACGCCGTGGGTCGACGGGTGCTGGGGCCCCATGTTGATGATCATCGTCTCGTCCTCGCCGAACTCGACGTCAACGTCGCCGGGATCGAGCACGGGTCCCTCCGGCAGGCGGAGGACCGAGCCCTCCTCGATCGCCAGCTGGACCGGGTCGGTCTCGTCGCGCTCGTGCAGCTCCTGACTTCCTTCGGAGGTCTCCGCCCTGAGCTCCTCGTCGGTCAACGCGGGCCCGGCGCTTCCTTGAACTGCACCGGCACGCGCCCGACCGAGTAGTCCTTGCGCAGCGGGTACCCCTCCCAGTCTTCCGGCATCAGGATCCGCGTGAGATCCGGGTGCCCCTCGAAACGCACCCCGTACATGTCGAACACCTCGCGCTCCATGTTCTCGGTACCGGGGTAGAGCCCGAAGAGCGTGGGGACGACCGGGTCGCTCTCGGGTACCTGCACCCGAAGGCGGACCCTCTTGCGGTGCTCGAGGGAGAGCAGGTTGACGACGATCTCGAAACGCTCAGGCGTCACGCCGTCGGGGAGCGGGCGGTCGAAGTGGCGCAGGTAGTCGACCGCGCACAGATCCGCGCACATCTCGTAACCGCTCTCGCGCAGCCTTTCGGCCACGTCCAGGTAGCTCTCACGGGTGAGGTGGAGGACTTGCGGTCCGCGCTCGTCGACCGGAACGGCGCCGTCCGCGCCCGCCTGCTCGGCCGCACCGGTCGCCTCGGCCGCCATCAGCGGGGGGTTCCCAATCGGATCGCTCCCGACGGAGGCGCGACCCATCCGGCCGGGACCGGCTCGGCCGCCAGGTCGATGCCGGCTCCGGTCTCGCCGGGGCGCCGCTGCGTCAGCTCGCCGAGCCGGATCTTCTCGTGCAGGGTCAGGATGGAGTGGATCAGCGTCTGAGGGTTCGGCGGGCACCCGGGCGCGTAGACGTCGACGGGCACGACCTGGTCGACGCCCTGGACGATGGCGTAGTTGTTGAACATCCCGCCCGTGGAGGCGCATACCCCCATCGAGATGACCCATTTGGGCTCGACCATCTGGTCGTAGACCTGGCGGAGCACCGGGGCCATCTTCTGCGACACGCGGCCCGGCGACGATCATCAGGTCGGCCTGACGGGGCGAGCTGCGGAACACCTCCATTCCGAAACGCGCCAGGTCGAAGTCGGCCGCACCGGCCGACATCATCTCGATCGCGCAGCACGCCAGGCCGAAGGTCGCGGGCCAGACGCTCGAGCGACGCGCCCATTTCACCAGCTCCTCGAGGGAGCCGGTCAGGAAGTTGTGGTTCAGGTCTTGCAGGCCCATGCGGTTCGCGCCCTTCTGGCCTAGGCGGCCTCGCCGCTCGACGAGCCGATGCGCCGGACGGTCGACGACGACGTCCGGCCGGACTCCGGCTCGATCGGTCGGACCCGCTTGATCGGTCCCCAGTCGAGCGCGCCGTTGGCGACGAGATAGACGAAAGGCACGAACACCGAGACGGCGAACACGACGATCTCGACGAGACCGAAGCGGCCCAGGCTCTGTGCGTCAACGGCCCATGGGAACAGGAAGATGATCTCGATGTCGACGACAACGAAGATCATGGCGATCAGGTAGAAGCGCACGGGGAACCGCCGGGCCGGATCGTGGGTCGGCACGATGCCGCACTCGTAAGGCGCCTCCTTGGCCGAGGTCGGCCGCTGGGGCGCGAGCATCTTGGAGCCGACGAACGACAAGCTCGCGAACAGGATTCCGAGCACGATCATGAAGAAGATGGGGAGATAGCTGTCCAGGCTGCCCATAGGTCGAAAGCGGTTCTACCACGCACGCCCGGGCGCGAGCACATCGGCGACCGCCGCCGAGCACGCGCCTCCTATCATGCTGGCATGGCCCCCCCGAACGGCGTCGCGGCCGACCTCGAGCCTCCGCGCCCCGAGCGCTACGAATGCGACGTCCTCATCGTGGGCGGTGGGCCCACCGGTGCGTCGGCCGCGTACTGGCTGGCGAGCTCGGGAGCCGACGTGCTCCTCGTCGAGAAGAAGCGATATCCCAGGGAAAAGACGTGCGGGGACGGCCTCACGCCGCGCTCGGTCCACCAGCTCGAGCAGATGGGCCTCGCCGACGACCTGACGCCGTACCACCGCTACCGCGGGCTGAGGGCGAACGCCTACGGCCGCACCATCGAGATGAGCTGGCCCGAAGTTGGCGACTTGCCGACTCACGGTTACGTCATCACCCGGGCGGATCTGGACGGGCTCGTCGCGGCGCGAGCGGAAAAGGCCGGCGCGGTCGTGTGGCAGGGCGCCGAGGCGGTGGCACCGCTGTCGGCGCCGAGCAAGCCGCCGGAAACCGGCCCCGGCGCGCAGGCGGGCTCGCCCCCCACGAAGGGCGACCCTGTCCCGGTTCCTCCCGGCTCGCCGTTGCGCCGGGCCGGTGGTGCCATCGTGAGCGACCGGCGCCGTGGGACGACCACCGAGGTTCGCGCCCGCTACGTCGTCGTGGCCGACGGGTCGTTGTCCAGGTTCGGCCGGGCGCTCGGGGCCACGCGCAACCGGGACTGGCCCCAGGGGATGGCGCTTCGCGGCTACTACCGCTCGCCTCGCAACGCTGAGGCGTACATCGACTCGTTTCTCGACATCCGCGACGCGGCGGGCAAGGTGGTGCCCGGCTACGGCTGGATCTTCCCCCTCGGGGACGGGCGCGTGAACGTCGGCGTCGGCCTCCTCTCCACCCAGGACCGCTGGAAGAACGTCAACACGACCAAGCTGATGGACGCATTCGTCGAAGGGGCGCCGTCGTCGTGGTGCCTCGACCCGACGACCGCCTGCGGTGCCCCGACCGGAGGCCGCCTGCCCATGGGGCTCGCCGTCGGACCGCGAGTCGGGCCGGACTCGATCGCCGCCGGCGACGCCGCCGGCTCGATCAACCCGTTCAACGGCGAGGGTATCGCTTACGCCTACGAGACGGGCCGCCTGGCGGCGGCCACGGTGTCGGACGCCCTCGAGGCCCGCGACCCGAGGCTTCTGGTCGAGTACGAGCGGTCGCTGGAGAACCTCTACGGGCTGTACTACCGGGTTGCCAGGGCCTTCATCGCCGTGCTCTCGCGGCCAGGGGTGATGCGCCTTTGCGTGAACAGCGGCATGTACAGCCGCAGCCTCATGGAATGGCTGCTCCGGATCATGGGCAACTACCTGCGCCCAGACGAGCTCGGCCCGGCCGAGGCCGTGTACAACGCCGTCGCGGCGCTGGTCCGTAAGGTCCCCGAAAGCTAGGGGATCGCCAAGCCGTCGGCGACCTCCCGCGCAGCTTCCCCGGCGGCATCGATGGTGCGGTCGATGTCGGCCGGCGAGTGCGCGAGCGACACGAAGGCGATCTCGTACGGGCTCGGGGCCAGCGCGATCCCCCTCGCGAGCATCGCACGGAAGAACGGGGCGTAGAGCCCGTTCGCGGCCGCCCGCCGCGCGCCGTCGAAGTCGCGAACCGGCTCGTCCGAAAAGAACACCGAGCACAGGGTGCCGAAGACGGGCACCTCGACGGGGAGCCCACTCAGGCCGATCGCCTCGGCGAGCCCGTCGGCGAGCCTGCGCACGCTCGCCGCAAGCTCGGCGTAGGCCTCCTCTCCCAAGCGCTCGAGAACGGCGAGCCCTGCCGCGGTCGCGAGCGGGTTACCGGACAAGGTGCCCGCCTGGTAGACGGGCCCGAGCGGGGCCAGCTGCGACATCACGTCGCGCCGGCCGGCGAGGGCCGCAAGCGGCAGGCCTCCGCCGATCACCTTCCCGAAGCACCACAGGTCCGGCCGGACTCCGACGGCCCCGGTCGCCCCGGCCCGCCCGACCCGAAAGCCGGTGATCACCTCGTCGAAGACGAGAAGGGCGCCGGCCCGGTCGCAAGCGGCGCGAAGCCCGGCAGGATACCCGTCCAGGGGGACCACGAGACCCATGTTCGCCGCCACCGGCTCGACGATGACGCAGGCGACGGACTCGTCGATCTCTGGCACGACGTTGTAGGGCGCGACGACCGTGGCCGACGACGGCGGCGGCGGGCACCCCGGCCGAGTCGGGGAGCCCGAGGGTCGCCACACCGCTGCCGCCGCCTGCCAGGAGCGCGTCGGAGTGCCCGTGGTAGCAGCCGGCGAATTTCACCACCCGGTCGCGGCCGGTGGCGCCGCGAGCGAGGCGCACGACCGTCATGGCGGCCTCGGTCCCGGACGACACGAACCGGACCTGCTCGCAACCGGGGACCGCCTCGGTGATCACCTCGGCGAGGCGGACCTCGCCCTTCGGTCGGGGCACCGTAGGTCGTTCCCCGTGCCGCGGCCGCGCGGATCGCTTCGAGCACCGCCGGATGGGCGTGGCCCAGGATGGACGCTCCCCAGGACTGGACGTAGTCGAGCAGCAGCCGGCCGTCGACGTCCTCGAGATGGGCACCCTCGGCCGCGGGCGACGAAGTAGGGCGACCCGCCGACGGCGCCGAAGGCGCGGACCGGCGAGTCGACGCCGCCGGGGATGACCCGGCACGCCTCGACGAAAAGCTCCTGGCTCCGCGGCCCGGCGGTGCCGCGGCTAACCGGGGCGCTGCCTGGGGCCGGGGCGCTGCCTCGGGCCGGGGCGCTGCCTGGGGCCGGGGCCCTGCCGGCGACGGCCTCAGCCACCCAGTGCCTCGGCCACCTCGGCGGCAAAGTACGTCAGGATCACGTCGGCGCCGGCCCGTTTGATGGCTCCCAGGTGCTCGAGCGCCACGGCCTGGCCGGTCTAGCCAGCCGCGCTCGGCTGCGGCCGCCACCATGGCGTACTCGCCGCTCACGTGGTACGCGGCGAGCGGGAACCTCGACGCTCGCCCGCACTGCGGCGATGACGTCCAGGTAGGCGAGGGCTGGCTTGACCATCACCAGGTCGGCGCCTTCCGCGACGTCGAGTCGGACCTCTTCGAGCGCCTCGCGCCGGTTCGCTCGGGTCCTGCTGGTAGCCCTTGCGGTCACCGCCCCCGACGATCGTGACGTCCACCGCGTCCCGAAACGGGCCGTACAGCGCCGAGGCGTACTTCGCCGCGTAGGCCAGGATCCCGACCTCCTCTTGCCCGGCGGCGTCGAGGGCGGCCCGGATGGCAGCCACCTGGCCGTCCATCATCCCGCTCGGGGCCACGAGGTCGCGCGCCGGCCTCGGCCTGCGCGACGGCGATCTCGCCGTAGCGCTCTACGGTGGCGTCGTTGTCGACCTCGCCGCGGTCGTCCAGGACCCCGCAGTGGCCGTGGTCGGTGTACTCGTCCAGGCATAGATCGGCCATGAGGACCAGCTCGTCGCCGAGCGCGGCGCGTAGCTCACGCAGGGCTATCTGCACGATGCCGTCGGGGTCCGACGCGCCCGATCCGACCGGGTCCTTGGTCGCCGGCACGCCGAACAGCACGAGGCCGGGGATGCCGAGCGAGGCGATTCTCTTCGCCTCTGCCACCAGGGACGCGACCGTGTGCTGCACCACGCCAGGAAGCGAAGGGATCGGCACCGGTGTGTCGATCGATTCCCGCACGAACAGGGGCGCGACGAGGTCGTCGACCCGGAGCGCCGTCTCAGCCACGAGGCGCCGCATTGCCTCGAAGCGGCGGAGCCGGCGCAGCCGGCGCGCGGGGAAGGACACGCTCCGAGCCTACAGTCGGCCGCCCGGAGCGCCCTTGACCCGAGCCCACTCGACAAGCTCGTCGGCGAGCCCGTCGACCGTGTGCACCGCGCGCCACGACGTCGACGCGAAGGCCTGCCTGCCGAGCTGCGCTCGCCGTTATCGGGCCGATGCAGGCCACCACGGGAGGCACCCGCTCGAGTCCCGCGAGCTCGAGGTAACCGGTGACCGTCGACGACGACGTGAAGGTGATGGCATCCGCGTCGCCTGCGCCTTCGCGCCCCCCGTCGACCGGGGCCGGCCGGAGGGTCCGGTAGGCCTCGACGACCTCGACCCGCCAGCCTTTGGTGCGCAGCCCCTCGGCCAATACGGCGCGCGCCTCCGCCGCGCAGGGCAGGAGAACCGATGCTGCACCGGGTCGTTCCGGGTCCGGGAAGGCCTCGACGAGCGACTCGGCGACGAACTCGGGCGGAACCAGGTCTGCGACGATCCCGCGCTCCGCGAGCGCGCCGGCGGTGCCGTGGCCGATCGCCGCGACCTTCGCCCGCCCGAGCTGGCCGGTGTCCCCGAGGTGACGCCAGCAACGCTCGACGGCATTTGCGGAGGTGAACACGACCCATTCGTAGCGCCCCAGGTCCGAGAGCGCCCGCGCCAGCGCTGCCCCGCCGTCGGCTGCATCGGCGATCGAGATCACCGGGAACTCGATGACGGTCGCGCCTTCGTCGACGAGCCGGTCGACGAGGGCGGAGGCCTGTGCCCGGGCACGGGTCACGATCACGCGCCAGCCCGAGAGCGGGCGGCGGGCTCGCGTCACGGCACTCCGCCGGCTCCAGAGAGGATCTCGGCGCCCCCACAGCCGTCGCGGATCTCGCGCGCCAGCTCGAGGCCCACCTCGAGCGGATCGGGGCCACTGTGCCGGCGTCGCAGCACGACGAGTCCGTCCAGGCTCGCGACGAGGCCTTCCAGCTCCACCGCACCGTCCGAGCCGACCACCCCGTAGGCGCCGACCGGAAGGTCGCAGCTTCCACCCAGCTCACGAAGGAAGGCGCGCTCGGCGTCGAGGCACCGGTGCGAGGCTTCATCGTCGATCGCGCCGACCACCTCCCCGGTCGCGTCGTCGTCCATCCGGCATTGGATCGCGAGCGCGCCCTGGCCTACCTGGGGAAGCATCGTAGAGATCGGGAGGACCTCGGCGGCCAGCTCGGTGAGGCCGAGTCGCTCGAGCGCCGCGAACGCGACCACGACGGCCCCTTCGGCCGGCACCTTGTCGAGGCGGGTGGCGATGTTGCCCCTCAACTCCTCGAAACGAAGGTCCGGTCGCACCCAAGCCAGCTGCGCCCGCCTTCTCGCCGCGCCCGGTCGCGACGCGTGCTCCGGGGCCGAGATCGGCCAACGACCGCCCCACGAGCGCGTCCCTCGGATCGGCCCGCCTCGGCACGGCGATGATCCCGAGCTCTTCGGAGCCGAAGCTGGAGGGGAGATCCTTCGCAGAGTGAACCGCTAGATCGGCGCGGCCGTCGAGCAGCGCCTGTTCCACCTCCTTCACGAACGCGCCCTGGCCGCCGATCGCCCCGATCGGGCGGTCACGGTGCAGGTCTCCGGCGGTCTCGACGACGACGAGCTCGGTGACGACCCCGGCTGCGCCGGGGGTCGGCAGCCGGTGGCGTCCCTGGCCGGGGAAGTTCGCGGCGAGCGCCACGGCCACGAGCTCGGCCTGGCGGAGCGCAAGTGGGCTGCCTCGGGTGGCGACCCGGAGCCTGAGCACCCCGCCGCCTACAAGTCGAACAGGCCGCGCAACGCCTCGGCGAGCCGCTCACCGCGCGGCGAGCCCGCCGCGTCCTTAACCCGCACAGTCGGAGTGTGGAGGAGCTTGGCGACCGTGCGCTGGGTGATCGTCTCGACGATCGCGCGAGCCTCGGGGCCGAGCGCCTCGAGCCGCGCCCCTTGGCGGTCGAGCTCCGCTCGCCGGATCGACTCGGCCCGAGCCCGCAGCGCAGCCACGACCGGAGCCGCCGACCTGCCGGCGGACGAGACCCGGTAGCGCTCGAGCTCCTCGGCGAGGACGGCACGGACGACTGGAATCTCGCGGCGCCGGGTCGCCATCTGGGCCTCCGCAAAGCGCCGCACGTCCTCCACGTCAAGCAGCCGGACGCCCTCGAGGCGGGCCACCGCGGGGTCTACGTCGCGCGGGACGGCGACGTCGACCACCAGCAGGGGCCGCTCGGGGCGCGACCTCATCGTCCGGCCGATGCGGGCCGCGTCCAGCAGTGTCTCTGCCGCGGCCGTTGACGTGAGCACGACGTCGGACCGCCCGAGCTCGTGGTCGAGCTTGGCGAAGCCCACCGTCTCCGCGCCCGCTTGCTCCGCGACCGCCCTCGCCCGCTCGGCCGAGCGGTTCGCGACCACCACCCGGGCCGGCTTTGCCGCTGCCTGCACCAGCGCCCGTGAGAACCCGGCCCCCACCTCTCCGGCTCCGATGAGGAGGACGGAGCGGCCTTCGAGACCGCCATCGAGCTGATCGGCCGCGAGGGCCACAGCCGCGTGGGCGAGCGAGGTCGTCCCCTGCGCGATGGCGGTATCGGTGCGCGCCCGCTTGCCGGCCTCGACGGCGTGACGGAACAAGGCGCCCAGCACGGGGCCGGCCGCCTGCTCCCGCAGGGCCAGCTCGGCGGCGCTGCGCACCTGGCGGAGGATCTCGCCCTCCCCGAGGACCGGCGAGTCGATGCCGGCCGCCACCTCGAACAGGTGCGAGATGGCGGCGTCGTCGATCCAGCAGAACAGGTGGTCGGAGAGCCCGAGCGCGTCGGGGCCCATGGTGTGCGATCGGGACCGGAAGAAGCTCTCGATGTCGGCGACGCCGTCGTGGAAGCGCTCGACGACTGCGTAGACCTCCGTGCGCAGGCAGGTGGAGAGCACGACCGCCTCGGACACGTGCTCGCTGTCGCAGAGCGCCTGCAGCGCCTTCGGCAGGTCGCGCTCTGCGACGGCGCCCTGCTCGAAGACGTCCAGCGAGACGTCCCTCTCGTTGATCCCTACGACGACAACCGCCACGGCGCGATTACCTCGTTTCTCCCAGGGCGACATCCTACGGGCATCACCGTCACGAATCGGGCACGTCATCGGTCGCGTCATCGGGGCCGGGCGAGGCCTCCGGGTGCGCCACGTAGAATGCGAGCACCTGCAGCTCGACGGAGAAGTCGACCTGGCGCAGCAGCACCGGAGGCGGCACCGTGAGGATCGCCGGCGCAAAATTCAAGATTGCCTGTATGCCCGCCGCTACAAGGCGATCGCACACGTCCTGAGCGGCGCCCGCCGGCGACGCGATCACGCCGATCGCCGGTCTGTCCGCGGCCGCGATGGCCGGCAGCTCCCTCAGATGCCGGATCGGCAGCGCGCCGACCACTTCGCCGATCTTGGCGGGATCCACGTCGAGGAGGGCGACGGCACGGAAGTTCTGGGTCGCGAACCCTTGCGAGCGGGCAAGGGCGTGGCCGAGATTGCCCATGCCCACGATGACGACAGCCCACTCCCGATCGAGGCCGAGCTCGCGCCGGATCTGGCCGAGGAGGAAGTCGACGTCGTAGCCGGTGCCGGGCGTGCCGTAGGTACCGAGGTGCGAGAGGTCCTTGCGCACCTTGGCGGCGTTGACCCCCGCCGCATCGGCCAGCTCCGCCGAGGAGACCGTCTTGATGCCGTCGGCCAGCAGTTCGATGAGCGCCCGATGGTAGACCGGCAGCCTCACGACCGTGGGCTCGGGGATCCTTCGGGCAAAACGGTCGGCCATCGTGGGCGATCGTAACGATTTTGTGCTCGCGCTCACAAACACAGCTGCGCCGGCAGCTCAGCGAAGCTCGCTCCGGATCGCCTTGCCGTGCACCGACCGCGGCAGGTGCCTCACGAAGCTCACGTCCGTCGGGCACTTGTCGCGCGCGAGGTAACGGGCGCAGTGCCGGACGAGCTCTGTCTCGCTCAACCCTTCGGGGGCCCACGACGCCTCTGGCCAGACACCCGGCTTGGGCACGACGAAGGCGCGAACCGATTCGCCGTGCGCACGGTCCGGCGCACCGACCACCGCCGCCTCGGCGACGTCCGGGTGCATCGCGAGCACGTTCTCGACCTCGGCCGGGAAAACGTTGAAGCCCGAGACGATTATGAGGTCCTTGTGACGGTCCACGATGGTGAGCTCGCCCTCGTCGCTCAGCACGGCCACGTCGCCGGTGTGAAGCCAGCCGTCGGCGTCGAGCACGCGCGCGGTCGCGGCCGAATCTTCGAAGTAGCCGGCGAAGACGTTCGGCCCCCGAACCAAGATCTCTCCGGGATCGCCGGGGAGCACCTCGTCCCCGTCCCGGTCGACGATCCTGACCTCGACGCCGGGAAGCGGCCGGCCGACCGATGCCGGGTCGTGGTGGGCCTCGAGGTCGGGAAACGTGACCGCCGGCGAGGCTTCCGTCAGCCCATAGCCCTGCCAGAGGCGGACACCGAACCGGTCCTGGAAGCGCGCCGCCACCGCCGCGCTCAACAGAGCCGCTCCGGAAACGGCGAGGCGAACGGTGGCGAGCTCGTCCCCCCGTGCTCCGGGGTGGCCGGCCAGCGCTGCGAAGAGGTCCGGCACGCCCGCCAGCAGCGTGACCCTCTCGGACTGCACGAGCGCGAGCGTCGTGGCGGGATCGAAGCGCTCCGCGAGAACGGTGGCCCCGCCCACGAAAAGCTGGACGCCGAGCACCGCGTTCAGCCCGAAGATGTGGAACGGCGGGATCAGGAGAACGGCTACGTCCTCGGAGGTGGCGGCCGTGCCGACCCGCAGCTCCATCTGCTCGATGTTCGCCAGCAGGTTCCCGTGGGTCAGCACAGCGGCCTTGGGAAAGCCCGCGGTGCCCGATGTGAACATCAGAGCCGCCGGGTCTTCTGCCAGCCGGTCGACGATCGGAGCCGCCGGCGCCGTGCTTGCGACGAGCTCGGCGGTGTCGATGGCGAGGTAACCGCGCCCGGCGAGCCACTCGCGCTCGCGCTCGTCCGACGGCCCGACGACGACGGCGGTGGGCCGCACGGCAGCCAGCTCACCGTCGACCTCCGCGGCTGGGCTCGCCGGGTTGACGGGAACGACGACAGCGCCGAGGCCCAAAATGCCCAGGTAGGCGACGACGAACTCCGGGCTCGAGCCGCAAAGCAGCCCTACCCGGTCATCAGGTTCGATCCCGCGCGCGCCCAGCCCGGCGCGCGTCCGTTCGACGTCATCGCGAAGGGGTCCGTAATTGACCCGCCGAGAGCCCTGGACCAGGGCCAAGGCCTTGGCCGGATGGGGACTGACGATGCTCGCGAGATTCACCGAGCGGGCTCAGCCGGCTTCCGTGAAACGCTCCGCGAGGTAGCGGTCGACGTCCTCGTCACGCAGCCGGTACGACTTGCCGACGCGCACCGCCGGCAGTTGTCCCGAGTTGATGAGCCGGTAGACCGTCATGTTCGAGACCCGCAATGCGCGGGCCACCTCGGCCACCGTGGAGAACCTTGACTTGGCGTACTCGATCGTTGACAGTTGCATCACCCCTCTCCGCCAGTCACGAATGTACGCCAATGTGGCTGGAGTTCAAAGCGGGAAGTACCTCTGGTGCCCCGGAACGGCCCTGGTCCAACCCGGCACGGGCCCAGCCGGAGGCAATCCGGGTCACGATCTGCGGCCGATCTCCCGTGACCGATTCGCGGCGGCGGCGACTGCCTCGAGGACCGAGGAGCGGAACCCGTGAGCCTCGAGGACCCGCAAAGCTGCGGCCGTCGTCCCTCCCGGGGACGTGACCGCCGCCCGAAGGACTTCTGGCGAGTCGCCGGTCTCGGCGAGCAGGCGAGCCGAGCCGAGCAGCGTCTGCACCGCGAGAAGGCGGCTCACCTCCCGGTCGAGTCCCTCGTTGACGCCGGCCTCGACGAGAGCCTCGGCCAGCAGGAAGACGTATGCAGGTCCCGAGCCCGACAACCCGGTCACGGCGTCTAGCTGGTACTCCGCAAGGCGCGCCACGACTCCTAACGCCGACAGCACCGCCTCTGCCCAGATGAAGTCGTCCTCGGCGACCGACGGGCCCCCGGCCAGCCCGGTGGCGCCGGCACCCAGAACGGCGGGGGTATTCGGCATCGCCCGGAGCGCCGCGACGCCCCTCCCCAGCCAGGTCTCGAGTTGGGCGATGGTGACGCCGGCCACGATCGAGATCGCGCGGCGGCAACCTGACCCGGCGATGGTCCGGCAACCGGCCTCGGCGTCGGCGGGCTTGACGGCGAGGACGGCGGATTCGGCGGTCACCCCCGCCTCCGACGCGATTATTCCCGGGTAGCGCTCCAGAAGATCCGCTCGCGCCGACGCCAGCGGCTCGACGACCGCCAGCTCCTCTGGCGCGGCGAAGCCCGAGCGGATCAGACCGCCCACAAGCGCGTGGCCCATCCGCCCGCCACCGACGACGACCAGGCGCGTCACGGGGCGCAGCTCAGCACTCGATCAGCGTGCGGGCCGTGAGATCGCCGTACAAGCGGCGCAGCCTGGCCGCCGTGATCGACCAGGTGTACCCCGCTGCCATGGCTGCGCCCCCGGCACCGAGCTCGGCCTGGAGCGACGGGTCGGCACAGATGGCGCCGGCGTACCGCGCGTAGGCGCCCACATCGGCGTCGTCGACGAGGTAGCCGGTCCGGCCGTGCTGGACGAGGGTCCGCAGACCCCCGACCGCCGCTGCCACGACCGGGGTGCCGCAGGCAGCGGCCTCCAGCGCTACGAGGCCGAACGACTCCGATCGCGAGGGTACGAGGCAGCAGTCGGCAGCCCGGTAGTAGGTCGAGAGCAGCTCGTGCCGCTGCGGCGCCACGAAGCGCACGCGCTCGGCGAGACCGTGCGCGTCCACCGTTGCGTGCAACGTCGCGAGCTCTGCGTCACCTCGGGGCCCGCTGGGACCGCCGACCACGACGAGCCGGGCGCTCGGAGTCGACCGGACGAGGAGCTCGAAGGCCTCGAGAGCCACGTCGGCGCCTTTCAGGGGCTGGATCCGGCCGACGAAAAGAAGAAGTGGGCCATCGCCGGGAAGGCCGAGCGCGCGCCGGGCGTGAACGCGATCGCCAGGGGAGAAGAACGCGTGGTCGACACCGAGCGGGACGACCTCGACCCTGTCCCGGTCCGCTCCGTACAGCTCCACGAGCTGGTCTACCTCGACCGGGCACGAGGCGAGCAGAGCGTCCGAGCAGCCGATTATCTGCGACTCGGCACTCGCCCGCCGGCTGGGCTCTGAGCTCTCGACCTCCTCGGGGCTGGCCTCGGCCTTCACGCGATCCAAGGTGTGGAAGGTCGAGACGAGGGGCAGGGCGAGGCGGTGCTTGATGTCGTGGCCGGACAGGCCCGACAGCCAGTAGTTCGCGTGGATGGCGTCCGCAGGGGCCTCGCTCGCGCCGCTCAGGGCGCGGGCGGGGTGAGTCATCCGTTCGATGACCGATTCGGTGAACTCCTCGACGTGGTCCTGCAGCGTCTCCTTCGCGACCGCGGCGGGAGGGCCGGCGGCGACGTGATGCAGCGTGAACCCAGGCTCGACGGCGATCACGTCCGGAAGCTGGGGCGCCCAGCGGCGGGTGTAGACGTCGCAGGCGACCCCTCCCCGGGCGAGTGCCGAGGAGAGCTCGCGCACGTAGACGTTCATGCCGCCGCCGTCGCCCGTCCCGGGCTGGGCCAGCGGCGAGGTGTGCATCGAGAGCACGGCCAGCTTTCGCACCGGCGTCAGCCTACTGACGAACCGCCAAGATCGAGCGTGGGCTCCTCCGCCGCGGCGCCGCTTGGATCGCTGTGGCGATGTTCGCCCGGGCCGTTCTCGCGCCGGAACGACAGGTAGATCCGTACCAGCGCCTGGCGTTGGTCCTCCACCAGGTACGGGTCGGTCAGGATGTGCCTCACCACATCGTCGTCGCGGCGCTCGTCCTCCAAGATCCCTGCGCGGACGTACAAAGTCTCAGCTGAGATCCGCAGCGCCTTGGCGATCTGTTGCAGGATCTCGGCTGACGGCTTTCGCAGGCCCCGCTCGATCTGGCTCAGGTAGGGGTTCGATATCCCGGCGATCTCGGACAGTCGCCGCAGCGAAAGCCTGGCAGTGTTCCGCTGCTGTCGGATGAACTCGCCAAGGTCGGCCCAGCGGTCGTGCGGGTCGTCAGCGGTCATCCGGCCTTCACTTGAGAAGGCTGTCCGCGTCCGCCGCTCCGACCTTGTACCGCTCGACGATCGCCGTCTGGAGCTGGTCGATCCGATCGTGCAAAGTCCTGCGGGTGCTCGAGACGCTCGTCTCGGCGGCCCGGAGTGACTCGGCGAGAGAACGGAGCTCCTCGTCGCCGAAGGCCCCGAGGTTCGCTCCGGGCAGCAGCGGTGGACTCTTGTCGCCCTTCCGCTGGGCACTGAGCACCTCGGCCACGAGATCCTCGAGCGCGAGCTCCCTTTGTTCGGTCCATCCCTCTGCGACTCCGGCCATCGTGAGGCGCGGTTCGTGCGGGGCAACCTGGGGCGGCCAGTGCGAACCCGTTCCTGCGAGGATCGACGGCAGCTCCTCGACCAGCCGGCCGGCGTCGCCGCGGACTCCCCTGCCTCGCGCCTCGAGCTCCGCCGCGGCGATGTCGAGCTCGCCCTGCAGCACCCGGCGGACGTAGGAGAGCGCGACCTCGGCGCGCTGGCAGGCATCCCGGCGCATCCTGAGCTCGCCCACGGTCACCGAGTGCAGGTCAGCCGTCAGCTCCGGCGCGAGCAACCGGTCGATATCCCTCTGGTGCAGGCTCATCCCAATCGAGAGTACCGCTGCTCGAGGCGGGGCGCCGAACGAAGCCACCCCACCCGTGAGCGAGGGAAGTACCGGTACACCGCCCGGCCTATGACCCGCGAGCGTGTCACGGACCCGAACGCACGGCTGTCGCGACTGGCGGCCGGGTTGTCGCCGCGGACCTCCAGACCGGTCGGGCCAACCGCCGCAACCCGCTTCACGAGCAGCCGCGCCGGCTCGCCGGGGTCGCGCAGGGCGACGAGGTCGCCGGGACGAGGCCTTCCGAGACGCACGACCACGAGCCGGTCGCCCGGCTCGAGGGCCGGGGCCATGCTCGTGCCTTCCACTACCACTCGGCGAAGGCTCGACCGAAATGCGGTGGCGGCGAGGATCACGGCTGCCCCGACGGCGGCCCCGACCGGCACGTGAAGGCGAGGATAAGGTGAGCGAGACCTAGCCACAGACGTCCGACCAAGGAGCCGTCGTATGCACCTCACCTCGCGTTTGCTCACATTGCTCGACCGCTTGAGCGGCCCGGCAACCGTCCATGCCCATTGCGACCTGCCCTGTGGCGTCTACGACCCCGCTCAGGCCCGAATCGAGGCAGACTCGGTAAAAGCGTGCATGGAGAAGTTCAACTCCTCGACCGACGAGATATTCAAAGAGCGGGCGATCACGATCAAAGAAGAGCGCGCCGACCTCGTCAAGCATCACCTCTGGGTCCTGTGGACGGACTACTTCAAGCCTGAGCACCTCGAGAAGCACCCCGAGCTTCACAGCCTGTTCTGGACGGCCACAAAGACCGCCGGCGATACCAAGAAGACGACCGACGTCGCCGTCGGCCAGAAGCTGCTCGACCAGATCGCCGAGATCGACCGGATCTTCTGGGAGACGAAGAAGGGCTGAGCCTGCACGATCGGCCGTCCGGCAAGTCGCTCGCGGCTCACCCGCCCGAGACGGGAGGCAGCACGGCGACCTCGTCGCTGTCGCTGACGGGCAGGTCGCGGCTCGCAGCTTCGCCGTTCAGCCAGATTGCGCTGATGCCGATGACCGCGGCGAGCCGTGCTCCGTAGAGCTCGACCGCTCCGTCGAGCACGTCACCGACCGTGCCTCCCTCGATCGTGGCCTCGCCGGTGCCGGCGCATTCGCGGGCCTGGGCGAACAACCTGAGGCGCGCCAAGCTCGCTCAGGTCCCGGCTGAGGCGCTCGGCGCCGCGTGCTCGGCGTGGTCGGCGCAGCGCCGGGTCACCGGTGAGGCCTGCAGACGGGCGTCGTCAATGTCCCGGCCGCAGGCTTCGCAGCTGGCGTAGCTCCCTTCGTCCAGTCTCCGCAGCGCCCGTCCGACGTCCTCGAGCTCGGCCTCGGCGCGCTCGAGCACCCGGAGATCCTCGGAGTCACGGTTTCGGTGGCCCCCGGCCTCGGCGCGCTCGAGCACCCGGAGATCCTCGGGGTCACGCGTCCGGTGGCCGTCGGGCTCGGTCTGCACGAGCACAGGGAGATCCTGGAGGTCACGACCGTCCATGGCCCACAATCGTACCGGCGGGCGCCACCGGCAAGGGGGAGGCGCTCGGAAGGTCGAGTGCGGCACACGAAGCCGAGTGCGGCACAGGAAGGCGAGAGCGGCACAGCAAACAGGGAGCAAGGAGGGCCGCGAACGGGTAGAACGGTGCGGTGACAATAGCGACGGTAAACCCGACGACCGGCGAGACCCTGAAGACCTTCGACCCCTACGACGAGGCGGAGGTGGAGCGGAGGCTCGCGCTTGCTGATCGTGCGTTTCGCTCGTTCCGTCGGATGGGCCTCGACGAGCGGTCGACGCTCGTGAACGCCCTTGCCGACCTGCTCGACGAGGACCGGAGTTCGCTCGCCGAGACAATGACGCTCGAGATGGGCAAGCCCGTCGTCCAGGCGCGCAACGAGGTGACCAAATGCGCGGCCGGGCTGCGCTACTACGCCGAGCACGCCGCGGCGATGCTCGCCGACGAGCCCGTAACCACTACGGCGGCCAAGCACGGCTCGTACGTGAAGTACCAGCCGATCGGGCCGGTGCTCGCCGTGATGCCCTGGAACTTCCCGCTTTGGCAGGTCATAAGGTTCGCGGCCCCGACCTTCATGGCCGGAAATGTCGCACTTTTGAAGCACGCTTCCAACGTGCCTCAGACGGCGCTCTATCTCGAGGACGCGGCCCTGCGTGCGGGCTTCCCCGACGGAGTCTTCCAGACCCTGCTCGTCGGCTCCGACCGGGTGCAGGCGATTCTGGAGGACGACCGCGTGAAGGCCGCCACCCTGACCGGGAGCGAGGGCGCCGGGCGCTCGGTGGCGGCGATCGCCGGCCGAGCGATCAAGAAGACCGTGCTCGAGCTCGGGGGTGCCGACCCCTTCATAGTCATGCCGTCTGCCGACCTCGAGCGCGCGGTCGAGGTTGGTCTGTGGGCGCGCATCCAGAACAACGGCCAGAGCTGCATCGCGGCCAAGCGCTTCATCATCCACGAGGCGATCGCCGACGAGTACGAGGACCGGTACGGCGAGGCCATGTCCAAGCTCGTCGTGGGCGACCCGCTGGACGAGGCGACCCAGATCGGCCCCCTTGCCACTCCCCAAGGCCGTGACGAGGTGAACGAGCAGGTCGCGGACGCATTGTCGAAGGGTGCCAAGGCGCTTTGCGGCGGTGGGGCGGCCGAGGGCCCGGGGTGGTTCGTCCAGCCCACCGCCTTGTCGGAGATAACTCCTGAGATGCGGGTTTACAGAGACGAGGTGTTCGGACCCGTGACCTCGTTCTTCCGGGTAGCGAACATCGACGAGGCGATCGCGATGGCCAACGACACGGACTTCGGGCTCGGGTCCAACGCCTGGACCGAGGACCCCGCCGAGCAGGTGCGCTTCGCGAACGATCTCGAGGCGGGCATGGTCTTCATCAACTCCTTCACGATCTCGTACTTCGACCTCCCCTTCGGCGGTGTCAAGCGCTCTGGCTACGGACGCGAGCTCACGCACCACGGCATCCGGGAGTTCACGAACGTCAAGACCGTCTGGGTCGACTGACGCCGGCCTGGGGGCGCGACGCCGGCCTGGGAGGCCCAACTCAGTCGTCGTCGAGCCACCTGCGGGTGGCGCCGACCACCTCTAACCCAGGCAGCGACCAGATGAAGCGCTCCACCGCGTCGAGGGTCTCGACGACGACGCGCTCGGATGCCGCGGCCGCGGCCACCTCGACGAGTGAGCGCTGATGCAGCCCCTGGTAGTCCGCCTCCGCGACGGCAACCGGGAAACGTGAGCGGGCGCCTTCGATGACCGGGCGAAGAACGGCGCGCTTGTCCTTGAGCGAGCGACATGCAGGGAAATGAAGCTCGACCACGAGCGCGCCGATCACCGGCATCAGCATGCCGGACCCGAGCACCGCGAGGAAGCTCGGCGCGAACCACCCGAGGAAGCGGCGCCGTGGTACCCCCCGATCTACCCTTCCGCACGCGGCGAGTTAGCCTCTTGGGGAGCCGCGGCGCCAGCCGCCACGGCAACGAGCGGCGCCAGCCGCCATACCAACGAGGAGAACGTGCCGCTATGGCAAAGAGTGGCCACCGTCCCCCCCGCGGCGGTCAGCCGCCGCTGAGTGGCAACCGCCCGCCGCGCGGCGAGCGCGCCGACACCAACGGCGAGCAAGGCGAGTCCGCTGCCGAGCGCGCACGCGAACGTCTTGCCCGGCAGAACGCCTCGGGGCAGAAGGGCCGAAGCGCGTCGCAGAGGGCCCGATCGGCGCCGCCGGCGCCGCAGCGACAGCGGCCGCCGGGCACGGCCGCTCCCAAGCCTCGGCCAGGGCAGGCGGCACCGCCGCGAGCGCGCCCAGGAGGTGCGGCGTCGCGCCGCGGATCGGCGAGAACTGCTCCGAAGCGCAGCACCGCCATGACGGCGGGGATCTTCGGCACGCTGCTCGTCGTCCTCGCCGTTCTGGTCATCGTCCTCGTGTCGGTGGTCGGCAAGAGCTCGACGGGTGGAAAGCCCTTTGGAACGCGGCCAGCGCCGGCGAGCGTCACCGACCCCATCACGCACGTGCCGGCGGCTTCGTTCACAGCGGCAGGGTCCACCGTCACCTCCGCCGGGCCCTTTGTCGCCGCGATCTCGGCCCTCAAGGGCCAGCCGCCACTCACGCTCGACGGCAAGCCGCTGATCGTCTACGTCGGGTCGGAGTGGTGCCCGTACTGCGGAGCGTCCCGCTGGCCGCTCGTCGTCGCGCTCGCCCGGTTCGGCACATTCACCGGTCTCCACATGACCGCGTCGTCGCTGAGCGACGTCTATGCGGGAACCCCGAGCCTGAGCTTTTACGGCGCGACGTACAAGAGCCCGTACATCGCCTTCTCCGGGACCGAGCAGTGCACCGACATCCCGTCGCACAGCAGCTCACTCGCCGTCAGGGACTGCAACGGCTACACGCCGCTCCAGTCACTCTCGCCCGCGGTCGGCAAGCTCTTCAACAAGTACGACTTCCCGCCGTACGTCTCGCCCACACCGCCCACTCCGGGCGGCATCCCCTTCGTAGACTTCGGCAATCTGTACCACGAGGACGGCTCGATCATGAACCCGACGATCCTGGCCGGTCTCAAGCAGACACAGATCGCGCAGAGCTTTGACAACCCGGTCGCGTCGCCTGCACAGACCATCCTGGTCACGGCCAACTACTACTCGGCTTACATCTGCAAGCTCACCAAAAACCAACCGGGCTCGGTCTGCCAAATGCCGGTCGTGAAGCAGGCAGCCGTCGCGCTGAAGCTGTGACCACGGTCGCCGCCGACCCCCGGGCGAACGAGACGCTTCAGCGCCGGCTCTGGCGCCCGTTCGCGACCGGCGGCATCTCGCTGGCGGGCATCGGCATCTCGATCTACCTCCTGATCGTGCACTACGAGCCCACCGCGCTCATCTGCGGCAGCAACGGGGTCGTGGACTGCGCCAAGGTGCTGACAAGCCCGCAGTCGGTGATCCTCGGCATCCCGGTGCCGATCTTCGGGCTCGCCTACTTCGTCTTTATGGCCGTGCTGAGCCTTCCGGTCACATGGCGATCCACCTTGGCGTGGCTCGCCCGGGGTCGTCTTGGCGCGGTCGTCGTCGGAATGGGCATGGTGATCTACCTCATCAGCCAGGAAGCGCTGGTCCTGCATGCGATCTGCCTATGGTGCACGGGTGTCCACGTGCTCACCTTCGCCCTGTTTCTCATCGTGATCACCGGCTGGGAGGACACCGGGTACGCGCAGTCGCTCTACGACGACTGACCCGCCCACGCGCGGACGCTGAGGGCTCCGCTGCCCGAGTCCACCTGCCGGCGCCGGGCCTCGGCCGCCGAAGTCGGCTTTCTCCAGCCGGCAAGGGTTAGCCTGTGCCCGTGAGTGGGTTGTTGATCGGCGTCCTCGTCTTGCTCGCCGCCGTCTTCTTCGCCTGGGGCTGGGTCCGGGCGGCACGATTCCGGTCCGAACGCGGCCGGGCACCGTGGGGCATATCGCCCGTCGCTTGGGGTGCGATCCACGTCGTGCTTTTGCCTATCGCGTGGATCCTCTACTTCAGCGCGTCCCGCACCACGGCCGTGCCGGACGCCACGTTGGCCCATCGGTACGACACCGTGATAGCGGACACGGCCGAAGAGCGCGAGAAGCTCACCAAGATAGCCCGCGAACTACCGCTGCTGCGCCCCCCGGAGCCGGATTCTCGAGGATGGCACCCCGATCCGCTGGGTCAGCGGGATTACCGTTTCTTCGACGGCCGGCGATGGACGCGAGAGGTGACCGACGATCCCAAGCTGCGCGTGACCGCAGCAATCGGAGACGCCGAAGCCGATCTCGGGCGGCGCCTCCGGACAGCCACCCCGCCGGCTGACAAGACTCCGTCCTGGCACCTCGATCCGCTCGGCGAGCACCACTTCCGCTATTTCGACGGCGAGGCTTGGACCGTCGAGGTGCGCGAGGCTCGTTCGTCCTGAACTTCCTCAGGCCACCTTGGTCGCAAGCAGGGAGAACATGAGCGGAAGCGGCGGGAACCCGCCCGGCAGCTCGTACCGACGCGCCGGACCGGAACGGCTGAGAAACGGCCACCGCTGAAAGTGAGTATGAGCGAACTCGTGCAGGAATTCGATCCGAAGCCCGGCCGCCACGAACGCCGACACGATGTCACCGATCGGGTGGGCCCATTCCAGCGTGCGGGTGTGCTCGAGGACGGCGTCTTCATCGGTGTAGGTCCCGGGCTCGTCGAAGACGAGCGGCTCCTCGGTTCGGAAGTAGCCGTACTCGACCTCGAGGGACTCGTCGGCGAACACTGACGAGAACGGGTGGAACTCCGGCACGTAGACGGACCCGCCCGGCTTGCAGACCGCGGCGAGGACGCGCGCCCAGCCCTCGACGTCCGGCAACCAGTTGATGGCGCCCTTGCCGGTGTAGACGACGTCGTACTGCTCGTCGAGCAACGCCGGGGCGTCGTAGACGTTGCCCACGACGAAACGGGCCTCCAGGCCGGCAGCGGCCGCAAGTGCCTTGGCGGCCTCGATGGCAGGAGCGGAGAAATCGAGCCCCGTCACCTTGGCGTCGAGACGCGCCCAGGAGAGCGTGTCGAGCCCGAAGTGGCACTGGAGGTGGGCGAGAGTGCTTTGCCTCACGATCGGCCCGATCTCGTCGATCTCGAACTGGTCGAGCGAGGTCGCTCCCTCCATGAACCCCCCGACGTCGTAGAACTCGCTCGCGAGGTGAACCGGCACGCGGTCGTCCCAATTGGCGCGGTTCGTCACGAGCCATTCCGGCTCTGCTCTCTCCGGTCGCATACCGCACCCTCCCGCACGTGTCGCCGCTCGGTCGCTTTCGGCCCAGCCGCAACGGCCCGGGCTCCGGGGGGAGGGCTCGAACCTCCAACATCCGGCTCCAAAGGCCGGCGTTCTGCCGATTGAACTACCCCGGAAGAATCCGTCGCCTTCATGTCTACAACAGCGGCGGCGCTGCGATGGGCAAGTCAGAGTCGAGTTCGGCTAGCCTTCGGCCGGCCATGGGATCGCTCATCAAGAAGCGCCGCAAGCGGATGCGCAAGAAGAAGCATAAGAAGATGTTGAAGCGCACCCGTTGGCAGCGTCGAGCCGCGGGCAAGTAGCCCGCCGGCCACGCACCCGCCAGGTCTGCCGCGCCGGCTCGGCACCCCCAGGAGCCGTGAGGTGACCCGTTCACCCGTGAGGTGACACGCGCACGTCATCACGACGAGTGCTGTGCGCCGCCGTGACCACGGCCCGCTCGCGCTCGGCGCGCACCGCGGCGGTGAGCTGGACCGCGAGGCGTTCGGCCGCCTCGGGTTCGCGCTCGAGGTACCACGTGCCGCCACTTCCGGCCAGGCGCGGCCTCTCCGCGGCGACGTCCGAGAGGAGGTCGCGCCACCAGGCCAGGCGCGGCTCGACGACGAGGGCGGCCGGCTCGAGATCGTTCCCGTTGTCACCTGCCGGACCGCCGAGCGCGTCCCACGCGCGGTAGACCTCGGGAGTCGACACCCCGAGGCCCGGCGTCACGATCACCGCGGTGAACTCTTCGTAGCCGAGTGGTTCCACCAGCTCCCCCGTGCCCCTCACGAGCGCCCTCCCGCCGAGGAGGCAGAACGGCACATCGGCTCCCAACGCTGCTGCGAGCGCCGGGTCGAGAGCGCCCGCCCATCTGAGCACCGCCGCTGCGTCCGAAGAGCCGCCTCCGAGCCCGGCGCCCGCCGGGACCCGTTTGACGAGCCGCACCCGCGCACGACGCCCCGCGGCGGCGAGCGCCCGCGTAACCAGGTTCGCCGGACCGTCCGGGACGACGCCGGCCGACGGCGCCGGCACCCGAACCGCTGCGCTGGTGCCGTCGGGCTCACGGGACACGGTTTCTCCCGCCGGAGTGACCCAGGCAACCTCGTCGATGATCTCGAAACCCGCGGCGCCCTCCTCGATCTCGAGGTCGTCCGCCAGATCGACCGTCGCCATCTCCGCCTCGAGCAGGTGGTAGCCGTCATCGCGGACCCCGACGATCCGCAGCGACCGGGTCAGCTTGGCGGGTGCCCGCAGGTGGTCGACCGTTGGCATGCAACTAGCTTGCCCCAGTCCCCGACGCTGAGCTCCTCCGCCCGCGAGCGGGCGTCGACCCCGGCAGCGACGAAGGCGCCCGCGTCGACGAGTCCTTCGAGGGACCGGCGGAGCATCTTCCGCCGTCCGCCGAAACCGGCCCGCAGGAGGAGGTCGATCTCGGCGTAGCTCGCCACCGCGGGCTCGACCGCCGGAGACCCGCGCCGAACTATCTCCACGAGCACGGACTCGACGTTCGGGCGGGGGACGAACACCCCGGGTGGCACGCGCCCGACCACGCTCGCGGTTGCGAAATAGGCGACGCGCACCGACACGGCGCCGAAGTTGGCTCCTCCCGGCACCGCGACGAGCCGCTCGCCCGCCTCTCGTTGCACCATCACGAGCATGCGACCGACGGCCGGCACGTCGTGGAGCAGGTCGAGGACGAGCGGCGTCGCCACGTTGTAGGGCAGGTTCGCGACCAGCACCCACGAAGGCGCCCCTGCCAGCAGCGCTGGCCAGTCGCAGGACATGGCGTCGGCTTCGATCACCGACACGCCGAGCGGCTCCACCATCTCGCGGAGCACCGGGACGATGCCCCGGTCCAGCTCGACCGCAGTCACCTCCGCCCGGGTCGCCGCAAGCGCGACCGTGAGAGAGCCGAGGCCGGCGCCGATCTCGAGGACCCTGTCGCCGGGACCGACCCGGGCGAGCCGGGCGATGCGCTCGACCGTGTTCGGGTCGGTGATGAAGTGCTGCCCGAGCGCCTTCGAAGGGTGAAGGCCGTGCTCGCGGAGCAGGCGTGCTATCTCCCCGCGGCCGGGCGGACGCCGGGCCGGCGCGGCCGGAGCATCGCTCGCGGGCTCGGCGATCTCAGGCTCCGAGCCTGAAGGCCTTCTCGGCGTTCATCCAGCTGACGGCCGCCAGCACCTCGGGCTCGAAGCCTTTCACCTTCGCGATTGCGTTGCCCACGAGCGCGACGTTGCTCGGATCGTTGCGGCGCCCGCGATAGGGAACCGGGGTGAGGAAGGGCGAGTCGGTCTCGATCAGCAGGCTGTCGAGAGGGCAATGGGCGACGGCCTCGCGTAGCTCGCCCGCGTTGGCGAAGGTCACGATTCCGCTGAAGGAGATGTAAGCGCCCAGGTCCAGGCACCGCCTCGCCTCTGGCTCACCGCCCGTGAAGCAATGAAAGATCGTCCGGCCCGGGACGCCCTCGGCTCGGAGGATGGACAAGGTGTCGTCCCACGCGTCCCGGGTGTGGACGACCAGCGCAAGGTTGTGGCGCGTCGCCATGGCCACCTGGGCGGCGAACACCTCCCGCTGGACGTCTCGCGGCGAGTAGTCGTAGTGGTAGTCCAGCCCGCACTCTCCTATGGCCACGACGCGCGACCGGCGGAGGTTGTCGGCTTCGACCAGCTCGTCGACGAACTCGGTCACCTCGTCGAGCCCCGCCTTGGCGTCGTGGGGGTGCAGCCCGACCGTGGCCCAGACATCGGCGCGGAGGACTCCGTCGGAGGTCGCCGCCGAAGGGGCGTGCTCCCCAGCCAGCGTCACCGCCCGCCGGGACGACGGGGCGTCGGTCCCGACGCAGATCACCCGCCCGACCCGCCCGGCGCGGGCGGCGGCGAGAGTCGAGCCCGGGTCTGAGTCGTCTTGCAGGTGGCAGTGGCTGTCGGTCCAGATGGCCTTCGGCGCCGGTGGAGGGGGAAGTGGCGACGCGCCCGCCCCGGCGAAGCGGTCAGCCTCGGGCGGCGCGCTCGCCTCGTCGGATGCCCCCGGCGTCCGGCGGGCGCCACGCCGACGGTGAAACCATCCCTCTCGCTCGGATTGGCGCCCGGTCTGGTCGTTCGAGTCGTCCACGTTTCCCTCTTTCGCTCAAGCCTCGGCGGCGCGGCGCGGGAAGAGCGCCGCACCCTTGACCACGAGCAGACCTCCGGGGTAGCCCCCCCAGTCAAGGCTGCCATTCTCCCTCGCCGAGCCAGGCTCGTCGGGCCGACCCGCCAGCCCGATCCGCGCCCAGAGCTCGGACGCCGCGCCTGGCATCACGGGCGAGACGAGCACCGCCACGATCCGCAACGCCTCTAGAGCGTCCCCGAGGGCGCCCTCGAGAGCGGGGCCAGGCGGGAGCTTCCACGGTTCGGCGGCCTCGAGCTCGGCGTTCGCGGCATGCACGAGGCGCCACGTGGCCTCGAGCGCCTCATTCGGGGCGTAACGGGCCCACGCCTCCCGCCAGTCCGCCGTTACCCCCGCCGCTACCTCGCTCAGCCGGACGCCGGGGCCGGCGGCCCTCGGAGCGGGCCCGATCCCGCCGCACTTGGTCCCGACGACCGTCGCCACGCGAGACAGCAGGTTGCCCAGATTGTTCGCGAGGTCCGAGTTGTACCTCGCGACCAGGCCTTCGTAGGTGAAGTCCCCGTCGGAGCCCAACGCCACCTCTCTCACGAGGTGATAGCGGAGGGCGTCCACCCCGATGTCGGCCGCGAGCTCGACCGGGTCGATCTGGTTCAGTCTCGTCTTCGACATCTTCTCGCCGCCAACCAGCAGCCACCCGTGGACGATGAAGTGTGCCGGCGGGTCGATGCCTGCTGCGATGCACATCGCCGGCCACCAGACGCAGTGGAACCGGATGATGTCCTTGCCGAGCAGGTGATGGACGGCCGGCCACCACCTCGCGAAGCGCTCCGGGTCTTGGCCGTACCCGATGGCCGTGACGTAGTTCACCAGGGCGTCGTACCAGACGTAGAAGACATGCGCCTCGTCCCAGGGCACGCGCACGCCCCAGTCGATCGACGTCCTCGTGATCGAGATGTCCTGAAGGCCGCCGTTGATGATCCCGAGCGCCTCGTTGCGCCGGGACTCGGGGAAGATGGCGTCGGGATGGCTCTCGTACCACTCGAGCAGGGGTTTCTCGAAACGGGACAGCTCAAAGAACCAGTTCTCCTCCGTCAGCCACTCCACAGAGCGCTCGTGAACGGGGCAGAGGCGGCCTTCGAGCAAGTCGCCCTCCGGGTAGTACGCCTCGCACGACACGCAGTACCAGCCCTCGTAGATCCCCTTGTGCAGGTAACCGTTGTCGTGGACCGCGTGCATGAAGCGCTGCACGCTGGCATGGTGGCGAGGCTCGGTAGTACGGACGAAGTCGTCGTTGGCGATGTCGAGGGCGGCCCAGGCGGCGACGTAGCGACGGCTCGTCTGATCGACCCACTCCTGAGGCGTGAGCCCTCGCGCCTCGGCCGCGCGGGCGTTCTTCAGGCCGTGCTCGTCGGTGCCGGTGAGGAACCAGCAATCGTCCCCGATCAGCCGGTGCCAGCGTGCGAGCGCGTCGGCGTTCACCGTCGAGTAGGCCGTACCGAGGTGCGGGGCGTCGTTGACGTAGTAGATCGGCGTCGTCAGGAAGACACGACTGGGCACTCCTCCAAACTACCGGCCCGGACCTACGGGTCGCCGTGGGCCAGCGAGGTCTCGTAGGCGAGACGCTTCGACACGCCGAGGTCTGCGGCGACGCCGGCTGCCGCCTGCCGGCGGCTTGCGCCGGCCGACATGCGGCTCTCGACGGCGCTTCGAACCTCCTCCTCGCTCGGCGACTGCAGCGCGCGGCCAGGCGCGCCCGCAACGACCAGCACGTGCTCGCCGCGCGGCGGGGTCGCCGACGCCGCGCTCGAACGCCTCGGCGAGAGTCCCGTGCCAGGTCTCCTCGAACCTTTTCGTGAGCTCGCGGCAGACCGCCACCTTGCGGTCGCCGCCGCAGCGGCTGGCGAGATCCTCCAGGGTCGCGGCGATCCGCTGTGGCGCCTCGTAGATCACGCTCGGGTGGCGCGCCGCCGCGATCTCCTCGAGGCGCCCGGCGCGATCGGCCCCCCGTCTCGGCAGGAAACCCTCGAAACGCCAGCGCGCGGTCCCGAGGCCGGCGACCACGAGCGCGGTGACGGCTGCGGAGGGACCGGGCACGCTCGTGACCTTGTGGCCGGCTGCGATCGCCGAGGAGATCAGGCGCTCCCCGGGATCGGACATCGCCGGCGTTCCGGCGTCGCTGACGAGCGCGACCCGGGCGCCCCGGCCGAGCATCTCGAGCACCTGTGCGGTGCGCTCGCGTTCGTTGTGAGCGTGCATCGAGAGCAGGCGGGAGGCGCGAAGTCCCAGGCGGGCGAGCAGCTGCCCGGTGTGACGAGTGTCCTCGCAGCACACCACGTCTGCGCTCTCGAGCGCGGCTGCACCCCGAGGAGACAGGTCACCGATGTTGCCGATCGGAGTCGCGACGACGATCAGCTCGCCCGGGGCGTCGGGCCCTGCGGGCCGGGCCGGCGGGCGGTCGCCTGCGGGCTTGCCGTCGCCGGAGGGCTGGCCGTCGCCTGAGGTCACCCCTTGATCTCGAGTCGATCGCCCGGGACGAGCCTCCATCGCTCGAATGCGCCGGCCTCGGCCTCGAGCACGGCGCGCCCTGCCCGGTGGGGCAGCCCGATCCGGTACGGCGGCAAGGTGGCGGTGGCAATGACGCGCAGGTCGCGCGTCAAGAAGGCCACGTCGATGGCGAACCGCATCCCGATGGTGTGAACCGACCGCGTGCGGCGGAGCAGCAGGGCTCCCTCACAGCCCTTCTTGCCGAGCAGGCCGCGCGACCTGGCGGCGAGCGACGAGGCGACCTCGACGCTCGCGAGCACCTCGCCGTCACGCAACAACCATGCCATGGCATCTGTCCCCGGTCCCGGCCCCAAGACACCTTCCGCGGCCAACGCTATCGAAAGGCCGCTTCTCCGTGGAGAAAAAAGCCAGCGTGGGAGGCACTACACTGTCGGTTTCGTGTCCAAGCGAACGGTGAAGCGGAAGCTCCGCAAGAAGAAGAAGGCCAACCACGGCAAGAAGCCGAACTGCGGCCGGGGTTGAGCTACACCCTCCAGTTCGCCCCGAGACGGTGCAGCACGCCAGCGAGCACAGTCGGCTTGTCGGAGATGATGCCGTCGACGCCGATCCCGACCAGTCGCTCCATCTCCTCGGGGTCGTCGACGGTCCAGACGTGCACCGCCAGGCCGGCCGAGTGGGCCGCCTCGACGAAGCTCCGGTCCACGACGACAACCGAGCCCAATCGCGCAGGTACCTGTAGCGCGACGTAGCGCCCGATGTCGTCCTGGGGCGGCTCGCCCGCGTGGAATCGCCGGTAGAACTCGGTCGTCGCCTGCGTACCGGCGGATATCCCTACGCCCGGCGCGAACCTGGTGAAGGCGTCGGTCGCCGCGTCGAGGAACGAGGCCACGATCACGTCGCTGGCCCGGTGGTGGTCGCGAAGAACGCCGGCGAGTGCCTCCTCGTAGGCGACCACGTCCGGAGCGGTTCGCTTTATGTCGAGGTTGAGGACGGTGCCGGGGAAGGCGTCGAGGACCTCCGACAGCGTGGCAATGCAGAGGTCGCGATGATGGGGCGCCCTGCCCCGCAGCACGTACTCGTCTGCCGGGTGCCCGCGCACTGCGTCCTCGCCCGGGCGGAACCAGTACGCGTTGTCGAGGTTGCGCAGCTCGTCGAGGCTCACGTCCGCGATCTCGCCGGTGGTGTTCGTCGTGCGATCGAGCGTCGGGTCGTGGCAGACGACGAGCTGCCCGTCGCGGGTGGCGTGCACGTCCAGCTCGATTCCGGTGGCGCCGTGCTCGAGAGCCTGGCGGATCGCGTAGAGAGTGCTGGAGGGTGCCTCCTTCGCACCTCCCTGGTGCGCGTAGGCGATGACGCGCCGTTCGAGCCAGGGATTGTCGGGCACGACCGGTGTCTACCAGCCGCATGCGCCAGTGCGCTCAGCAGGCGGGTAGCCTCGCCTCGCCATGATCGATCACATCCTCCTCGACGTGATCGCAGCGCTGCGCGAGGCGTTCGAGGGCGCGCTCTTGGAGCAACAGGCCGTGGAGGAGCGTTTCCAGGTCGACGTCTTCCTCGGCGACGTCGCTTTCGAGACCTCCTACAGCCTTCCCGGTGAAGGCAATCCCCCGCGTGTCCGCGCCGACCTCAGCCTCGACTGGCCGACGTGGAGCCAGAGCGCCTACCGGTCGTGGTCCATCGGCGAGCCGCCGGCCGAGCCGCCGGAGCTCGTCATCGAGATCGCCCTGCGGGTGCAGCGCCTTGCCGGCACGCCCGATCCGGTCGTGGTGCTCGCCGCGCTCGCGGGCGAGGCACCGGAGTTCGGCTCCGAGCGACTCGAGCAGTCCGGGCCGATGATCGAGCAGCTCTTCGAGTCGGCCTCGGACACGCCGGCGTGTGCGATCGAGATCGCCTTCCAAGGCAGTGTCCGCCTCGAGGAACCGGTGCTCGACGACCCGACAAAGCTCGACGGGCAAGTCGCGGGCCTCGCACGTTGGGTGGCGTCAGCACTCGTGCGTCTTGCCGATCTCGACCTGGCGTTCCTGCCGCCTGACGAGGACAGCAACCGGGTCTGACGCGGCTCACCGCTCCACGAGGCCAGCTCGCAGCGCCAAGGAGCTCAGAGACTCCTGGGGCCTCGCGCCGAGGTGGGAGATGACCTCGCCGGCGGCGAGGGCTCCGAGCCGGCCAGCGGTCTCCAAGGGCAGGCCGCGGACGACGCCGTGCAGGACACCCGCCGCGAAGAGGTCGCCCGCTCCGGTCGTGTCGTCCACGCGACCGACCGGCCAAGCCTCGACCGTCGAGCGCTCGGTCCCCTCGAGGAGGACGGCACCCCTCGCCCCGAGCGTCACCGCGACCATCATGCCGGGTCGCTCCAGAGCCTCGAGCGCTCCCGACAGGTCGTCTGCGCCGGTGAAACGCTGCGCCTCCTCCTCGTTGGCGAAGAGCAGGTCCACGCCTGCATCGACGACCTCATCAAGGAAGTCGCGGTGCCTCTCGACGAGAAACTGGTCCGACAAGCTCAACGCCAACAGTCCGCCTCCCGCTCTCGAGAGCTCGACGGACCGCTTGAAGGCGGCCAGATTCCCGGGCGAGTCGAGCAGGTAACCCTCGAGGTACAGCGCCCCGCCGTGGCCGAGGCAGGCCCGCTCGACGGCCTCGAGGTCGATGCCGGCGCCCGCACCCAGATCCGTCGCCATCGTGCGCCGGGAGTCGGAGGTGACCAGCACCACGCATTGGCCGGTGCCGAGGTCGTCGGCGCCACGGCTGAGCACGCACCGCACGCCGACGGCCTCGAGGTCGAGCTCGTACGCGGCGCCGAGCGAGTCCCGGCCGACAGAGCCCACGAATGTCGGATGGTCGCCGAACGAGGCGAGTCCCACGGCCGTGTTGGCCGCCGATCCCCCGGCGACCTGGGCCCAATCGCCGATGACCTCGGCTATCTGCTCGATGCGCTCACTCTCAACGAGGGTCATCGCGCCCGGCTGGAGGCCGGCAGCCTCGATCGTCCGCTCGTCCACATGGGCGAGCCGGTCGACGATCGCGTGCCCGAGGCACACGACGTCGGCGCCGCGGCCGGCGACCCCCTTGCTCGAGACGCGAGGGGCCGGTCGCGACGAGCGGGAAACGGGCACGAGCCACGACGGTAGCGGGTGCGAAGCCGCGCACGACTAAAGTTCCATGTTCGTGACTTTGATCTCCGACGAAACGGACTTCCGCCTCCCCCGCGAAGTCGTGCCAACGCGCTACGAGCTCACCCTGGCGCCGGACCTTCACGCGGCAACCTTTCAGGGCCGAGCCCGGATCGAGCTCGAGGTGACGACGGCGACGACCGCGATCGTCTGCAACGCCGCGGAGCTCCTGATCTGGAAGGCCAGGCTCGTGTCGCCCGACGGCTCGCCGGAGCCGGTCGACCTCGGCATCTCGCTCGACGAGGACCTCGAGAGGGTCACCTTCACTCCGAGGCGCGAGGTTGCGCCAGGTAGGTACTCCCTCGAGTGCGACTTCTCGGGGGTGTTGAACGACAAGCTCCGCGGCTTTTATCGCAGCACGTTCCGCGACGAGGACGGCGTCGAGCGCGTCCTCGCGACGACCCAGTTCGAGTCGACGGACGCACGGCGGGCGTTTCCCTGCTGGGATGAACCGGATCGCAAGGCCGTGTTCTCCATCTCACTCGAGGTGGAGGCGAACCTCCTCGCCATCTCCAACGGCGCCGAGTGCTCCGTGACAGTTCTCCCCGACGGCAAGCGTCGCCTCGAGTTCACCGACACGATCCCGATGTCGACCTACATCGTCGCCTTCGTCGTCGGCCCGCTCGAGGCCACCGAGCCCGTGGACGTGAACGGCATTCCGCTCCGCGTTATCCACACGGCGGGCAAAGCGGGGTTGACCGGCTTCGCGCTCGAGGCGGGCGCGCATGCGCTGCGGTTCTTCGCCGAGTACTTCGATCAGCCCTACCCGGGTGACAAGCTCGACCTCGTCGCGATCCCCGACTTCGCATTCGGCGCCATGGAGAACCTGGGGTGCGTGACGTTCCGCGAGGTAGCGCTTCTGACCGATCCTGCCCATTCGGCTCGCGACGAGCTCGAGGGCATCGCGTCGGTCATCGGGCACGAGATCGCACACATGTGGTTCGGCGACCTCGTGACCATGAGGTGGTGGAACGGCATCTGGCTCAACGAGGCGTTCGCTACCTACATGGCCCTTTGCTGCCTGGACGATTTCAAGCCTGAGTACCAGTGTTGGGTAGGGTTCGGACGCGACCGGGAGGCGGCGCTCGCCCTTGACGGGCTCCACATGACGCGGCCGATCGAATTCGCGGTGCGCACGCCCGACGAGGTCGACTCCATGTTCGACGTTCTGACGTACGAGAAGGGCGGGAGTCTTCTCCGGATGCTCGAGCAGTACCTGGGCGAACGGCGCTTCCGCGACGGGGTGCGCCGGTACCTCGCCGCTCACCGCTACGCCAACACGGAGACCACTGACCTCTGGGACGCGATCGAGGAGGCGTCCGGAGGACTGCCGATCCGGGCGCTCATGGACTCCTGGATCCGCCAGGGGGGCCATCCGCTCGTGACGGCGCGGCGCAGAAGGTCCCGAGGTGCTCCTGACCCAAGAGCCGTTCTCCTACCTGCCTTTGAGCGACAGGCCGGCCGGCTCCGAACCGAGCGCCATCGGTTCGATGTGGCTCGTGCCGGTTGCGACCGAGCGGCGGCCCGGAACTGGTCAAGGTGCGGGCACCGGGCGCCATTACGACCTTCTCCAGGCGCAACCCGTCCGTATCGCGCCTGGGCCAGGCATGCTCGTGGTCAACGCCGGCGGAAGCGGCGTCTACCGGTTGCGTTACGAGGACGGGCTGCTCGACGACATACTGGCGGGCCTCGACCGGCTCGAACCGCTCGAGCGTTTCAGGCTCGTGGCCGACATCTGGGCGTGTGCGCTCGCCGACTCGACACCCCTCGAGCAGTTCCTCGCCATCGTGAGGCGCCTCGAGGGCGACGAGGACCCGAGCGTGTGGTCGATGGTCGCCGGAGCCTTCGGCCTCCTGGACTTCGCGGTGTCGGATGCCGACCGCGGCACGCTCGCGGCGTTCGTCCGCTCGCGGCTCGGACCCGAGCTGGAGCGTGTCGGATGGGACCCGCGTGAAGATGACGACACCGAAGCGGCGAGGCGGCGCGCCGTTCTCATCGGAACGCTCGGCACGGTCGGCGCAGACACCGCCGTGCAGGCGGAGAGCAACAAGCGGTTCGCCGCGCTCAAAAGCGGTGTCCTCCTGGATGCGGACATCGCAGCGGCCATCCTCCACGTCGTTGCTTCCACGGCAGGACGCGCCGAGTACGAGTCCCTCCTCGCGCACTACCGCTCGCCTGCAGATCCGCTCGAGGAGCGCCGTTATCTCGACTCGCTCAGCTATGTTCGCAACCTGGAGCTGGCGGCCGAGACCTGCGAGCTGTGCCTGACCGAGTTCCGGAGCCAGGACGCCCCTTATGTCCTGCTAAAAATGCTGATGAACCGCGTCGTCGGACCGCAGACGTGGGAGTTCGTCTCCAGTCACTGGCCGACGCTCCTCGAGCGGTACCCCGCGAACTCGATCCCGCGGATGATCGCGGTCCATCGCCTGTGCCAGCTGAGTCCGGACGGCAGGCCGCTGCTCGCGGGCGAGGTCAATGAGTTCTTTGCCGCACATCCTCTCGGCGGCCAGCAACGGGCCGTGGATCAGCATCTGGAACGCCTGGCGGTGAACGTCCGTTTCGTGCTGGAACAGCGGCCGCATCTCGGGTCTCTCCTCGCGAAGGCCTGAGCTTCGATCGGGCGCTCATGAACCCTCGGTCGAGACACGAGGGCCTGCTTGCGGCCGCTCGTGCGACAAGGGGTTTCATGCCAGACGAGGAGGGTGTGGCGCTTGCAACCCTCGCCGGGCGCGCTGCGCTGGCAGGCTTCACCAGCCTCGTCGAGGTCGGCGCGTACTGCGGGCGGTCGACGCTCTACCTCGCCTCGGGCGTCGCCGAGGCGGTGAGCCGGGGAGCAGCTCCTGCCGTGATCTTCAGCGTCGACCATCACCACGGGTCAGAGGAGAACCAGGCCGGCTGGGAGCACCACGACGCGACGCTTGTCAACCCCGAGACCGGCCGGATGGACACGTTGCCGTTCTGGAGGAAGGCGCTCGAATACGCCCGCGCGGAGGACCTCGCCGTCGCTGTGGTCGGCGACTCGCCCGCCGTCGCCGCTCGGTGGAACGTCGTCGCCGGCCTGGTCTTCATCGACGGAGGCCACGGCGAGGACCCGGCCTGGGCCGACTATCGCGGCTGGACCCCGCGCGTCGCCGATGGCGGCTGGCTCGCCATTCACGACGTGTTCCCGGACCCCGCCGACGGCGGACGCCCCCCGTTCGAGATCTATACCCATGCGCTCGAGTCGGGCGAGTTCGCGGAGGAGGGCGCCAGCGGGAAGGGAAGCCTGCGGGTACTGAAGCGGGTCGCTAGGCCAGGTCCTCCAGAGCCTCCGAATCGAGATCGAGGCCACGAGGCAGCCCCCCGTCGACGAACAGGCCGGCGGCTCCGCTGAGCCCCGAGAGTGCGTCCAGGGCAAGGACGATCGCAGCGGCCGTGTAGCTGGATCGCTCGTCCGGCGGAAAGCTCGACTGCTCCGGGTACACCACGCCTGTCGTGTAGGACCCGTCGGGACACCGTTGCTGCTGAGCCCAGCCGAGCAGGGTGGCGGCCTCGTCGCGACGGCCGATCGATGCCAGAGCCATCGCGCACTCGGCTGTCTCGGCGGCGGTGACCCACGGGCGGTGCGAGACACATCGGACGCCGCGGTGCTCGATGACGAATTGCGACCATCGCTCGTCGATTCGGTCCGAGGCCATCGCAGGATCGAGGGCGCCGGCGAGAACCGGGTAGTACCAGTCCATCGCGAACTGGTCCTTCGATGCGAAACCGCCCGTGTTGAACGCGATCGCGTGCCGCAGCCGCCCGGCGGCGAGCTCCCAGTCCGGGCGCTCGTGTCCGAGCTGTCCAGCGCACGCGATGGCGCACCGGACGCTGAAATACGCGGAGGAGGAGCCGGTCAGCAACCCGTAGTCTCCCGGCGTCCCGTCAGGTTCGATGGACCACACGAGCTCTCCGCCCGGCCTCTGCCAGCCGAGGACGAAGTCGACGGCCCTCTCGACCATGGGCCAGAGATCCTCGAGGAAACCGGAGTCCTTCGTGGCGAGGAAGTGGTGCCAGACGCCGGTGGCCACGTAGGCACAGACATTGGTGTCGATTCTCGGCTCTTCGATCGGCCCGTTCGCCAGGTAGTACGTATGCCACGAGCCGTCGGGGTGCTGCGTCGCGCGGAGCCACTCGTAGGCACGCTCGGCCTCGCGGCGCGCCCCGCCGGCGGTGAGTGCCATGGACGCCTCGGTGTGGTTCCAAGGATCGGCGTGACCGCCGACGAACCAGGGGATCATGCCGTTGGGCAGCTGAACAGCGCCGATCGACTCGACCGTCTCGGAGATCAGGAGACCGCTTCCGATGAGGTCGCGAGGGGGTGTGGTCATCAGCGTGCGTGCTTCAGGTAGGCGACGACGCTCTTTCCCATCAACGGGTTGAGCAGTTTCTCGGGAACACGCGTCACGGCCCTGTGCGCGGTGATGTCCCATACCAGGAGGCTGTGGTAGGTACGAACGGCAAAATGGTGGCCGTTCTCCGGGCCGACGAGGCACCTGAGCCACCAGTACGGGCTGTGGAGCGCGTGCGCGTGATGGGAGGCGACGACGTCCAGGCCCGCTCCACCGAGCCGCTCGAAGAGCTGGCGGCGGCGGTAGATCCGAAGATGCCCGCCGGCGACGCTGTGGTAGCGCTCCGAGAGCGCCCAGTTGACGATCTCGGGGCCGTATCGGGGAACGCTGACGGCCAGCATCCCGCCGGGCCTGAGCACTCGTGCCAGCTCCGACATCGCCGAGGTGTCGTCGGCGAGGTGCTCGAGCACCTCCGCACAGATGATCTTGTCGAACGCCCCGTCAGGAAACGGCAGCCTCGACCGCGTCACCCCTCACGCCCACTCCCGCCCCACCCGCTGCAACCTCCCCCGCCTCTGCCATGGCCGTCATCAGGCCGTTGACGCCCTTGATCTCGACCTCGTCGGCGTCGAGGGCGACGACGAGCCCGCCGCGGCGCAAGCACTCGAAGGCATGGCGGCCCGCACCACAGCCCAGGTCGAGCACACGCTCTCCGGGCCGGAGGCCCAGACGCCCGAAGTCGACCGTCAGCAACGGGCCACTTGGGCGGGCGCAGCGCCTTCTGGCTCAGGGTTCGGGCGCAACTCGGGCGCCGTCCACCAAGACGACGCCGGCATGCGACCAGCCGCGGAAGCCGGACGCCGGCCCAGGAGCTCGAAATACTGATCGGCCGTGGCCCGGGCCGTGACCGGCCACGTGAAGCGCTCGACAGTCCGCTTCCGGCCGGCGGCCCCGAGCCGACGGCGCAGCGCCTCGTCGGACAGTGCGGCTCCGATGGCCTCCGCGAGGGCTCCGGGGTCGTTCGGCCTGACGAGGAGCGCCGAGACGCCGCTCTTGCCGGCGACCTCGGGCAGGGCCCCGCCGGTGGTCGCGACGAGCGGGACTCCGCAGGCCATCGCCTCGATCGCCGGCAGCGAGAAACCCTCGTACAGCGACGGCACGACGGCCAGCTGGGCATGCGCGTAGAGATCGACGATCGACTGGTCGCTCACCCCGGACAGGAAGCGGACGGCGCCCACAAGCCCGAAGCGTTCAAGCGCAGCTGGGATCGCGCTCCCCTCCTTCAATCGACCGATGACGACGAGATGGGCCTCCGGGCGCTCGGTGCGGACCTTCGCGAGCGCCCCCAAGAGCGGCAGGAGCCCCTTCATTGGCACGTCGGAGCTCGCCGTGGTCATGATCCGGCCCGGGACCCGGTCGATCCACGGCAAGGGCCGGAAGACGGACTCGTCGACGCCGACAGGGACGACCGCCATCCGGCCCGGCTCGACGCCGAGCTGGTCGGCGATGTCGCGCCGCGAGGACTCGGAGACGGTCACGATCCGCGGGACCTGGCGCGCGACCCGAGACTGCATCCTGACGAACCCGTACCAGCGTCTGAGCGTCAGGCGGCGTCGCCACCCGTCGGCGTGGGCGAGCTCGAGGTCCCGGTCGACGGTGACGGGGTGGTGGATGGTCGCGATCACGGGCCAACCGTCGTCCATCATGCCGAGGATGCCCGAGCCGAGAGATTGGTTGTCGTGGACGAGGTCGAAATCCCCCATGCGCCCGGCCAGGACACGCCACGCGCGGAGGCTGAAAGTGAGCGGTTCAGGGAAGCCCGCAGTGCACATGAGAGCGAACTCGAGGACGTCCACGCTCGACTTGAACTCGCGCAGTCCGGGCACTCGAAACGGGTCCGGTTCGCGGTACAGGTCCAGGCTCGCGATCTTCTCGAGCCCCACTCCCGCTTCGAGCTCGGGGTACGGCGGTCCCGAGAACACCGTCACCGAGTGACCAAGCGCCGTAAGCTCGCGCGTGAGGTGTCGCGAGTACACGCCCTGGCCACCGCAGCGCGGATTGCCCCTGTACAGGAGGTACGCGATGCGCAGGCGGCCGGGCCGAGCTCGCTGCTGCATATCCACCCAGCCTCGCCTGCGCCGGCTCGGGTACGCAAGACGACCGCCGGCTCTTTGATTCCAGATCGAAGCCTGCTCGCTCGCGGCTCGCACCGCGGCCTCAGAGCCGCACCTTCCCGAACCTGCGAGGGCTTCACTACGATGGCCGTGTGCGGATCGCCATGAGCCGATCGCGCTCGTCGCCCTGATGGCAGCCGACATCATCCACCTGTCCGCCATCGTGCGCAGCCCGCTGCTCGGCAGCGACGGCGAGCGGATCGGCCGGGTCGAGGACCTCATCGTGCGCCCGGGCGAGCAAGCACACCCCCCGGTGACCGGGATCGTGGCGAGCATCGGCCGGCGGGAGCTGTTCGTGCCGATCTCCATGGTCCGATCCGTTCGCCCCGGCCAGGTCCAACTCGGAGGCGAGACGCTCAACCTCGCCCGCTTCGACCGCCGGCCGGGCGAGATGCTCCTCGCCAAGGATCTGTCGGCGAGGCACCTGATCAACATCGTCGGGGCCCGTCTCATCCGTGCGAACGAGATAGAGCTGGCGCTCGTCGACGGGCGGTTGGAGGTGGTGGGAGTCGACCCGAGCAGCAGGCCCGTGCTCCGCAGGTTGCTCCCGCGCAAGCTCGCCGGACGGATACCGGCGAAGGCCATCATCGACTGGGAGAGCATCCAGCCTTTCGTGTCGCACGTTCCGAGCGCCCGACTCCGGATCCCCTACCGCAAGCTCGCTCGCCTGCACCCGGCCCAGATCGCCGATCTCGTCGAGGCCGCGTCGCACGACGAAGGAGAGGAGATCATCAACGCCGTGGGCCAGGATCTCGAGCTCGAGGCCGACGTCTTCGAGGAGCTCGACACCGAGCACCAGCTCGAGTTCCTGAGCAATCGCTCGGACGAGGACGCAGCCAGGATCCTCTCGACGATGGCACCGGACGACGCCGCCGACCTGATCGCCGACCTCGCCCAGGAGCGTCGGCTCTCGGTGCTCGAGGCGCTGCCGGCGCCGAGCCAGGCGAAGGTGCGGGCTCTGCTCAGCTACAACCCGGAGACCGCAGGTGGACTGATGATCCCCGAGTTCCTGGCCCTACCGGCGGACACTGTGGTCTCGGACGCACTCGAGGAGATCCGGCGGAGCCCGGTCGCTCCCGAGGCGCTCGGGACCATCTACACGACCGACGACGAGGGACGCCTCACCGGTACCGCATCGGTCGTGCGCCTCCTGAAGAGCCCGTCTGCTGCCCGCATCGGTGAGATCGCCGAGCTCGACCCGGTGGCCGTACGGCCTGACGCCGACCTCCACGCCATCGTCCGGAAGATGTCGGACTTCAATCTGGTCGCGGCTCCGGTCATCGATGCCGACCATCGAGTGATCGGGGTTGTCACGGTCGACGACGTGCTGGAGCTTCTCCTCCCGAGCGGATGGCGCCGTGACTTCGGCATGACCACAGCCGACGAGTAGGCGGCCGACGCCCCGCTCGGCTGTCGCGTCGGCAGGCCGAGAAGCTAGTGCCGCGTCAGGCAACCTTTGCCCCCTCTCCGGGGAGTGACACACCCAGGAGACAACATGGGGGACAAGGCGCTTTGGTGAACTGAACGACGGACTTCGGTGAAGACCACTTGGTGGGTCCTCCATGGTCCTCCAGAATCTACTGTTGACATGGTCTTTTGTCCAAGGATCGTCCTCGACCTGCGAGGTTGGAGTTGACGGGCCCCGCGCCGTTCCTGGGATTTTTTTGGGATGGACGGGGTCTCCCGAGAGGGGCCTCGTGGTTCCCTCCGGGCACTCGACCGAGGATTCACCCCAGCACGTATCGCACCCCGATCTCGGGCACTCCGGCCTCAAGACGTGCTCGGCAGAGGAGGGGAGACCCTCCTTGCCCTGGGCACTCCGCTCGATGCGGCGATGCCCGGCAACCTCCATGAATAAAGGGCAACACGATGGATCTCAACCTCTCCATTCCGCATCCTTCGGAGGCTTCGCCTCCATTAGCTCCGGGTCAATCACCCCGAAGCCGTGGGCGACGCCGATCTCAATCTCCCTCGCCGGATCGACGACGCGGTCAGCGGCCGCTGTCGCCCGCGACCTCCTCGGGAACCGCAGGGAGGACATCACGCTCGTCCTGTACCTCGACGACCGGCACAGGCTCGCTGGCCATGCCGTCGGCTAGGTCCAGGCAGCCCGGCTCTCGGCGCTCCCGATCCTCCAAGAATCGGCGGGCTGCCGGACGAGCGCCTGCATTCTCGTCCGGTACCGGCCATGGGGACCGCTCAGCGCCACCGATGCAAAGCAGTGCTCCTATCGAGCGATTGCCGGGGCCTGCGGCCGTCAGAGGCTTGCCTTCGTCGACGTGGTCAGCTGGCGCCCTTCGGCACCGTGACCGGGAGCCCCGGTAACATCTCGATTTGACAAATAAAATCTTATTCGCTACCGTAATATCTTGTCATCGAGGTTTACGAGCAAACGGAGGTACACGATGTCAGAGGTCACGGGCTACGACCCATCCATCTCGTTCTACGCTACCCGGTACAAGCAGGGCGGACGGACCGTATTCTCGCTCGACCTGTCCCTCACTCAGATCGCAGGGCTCCTCCCGGCGCCCGACGCGGCGCACCCCACCGAGGGAAACCGTCGGATCAAGGAAGCCCATGCTCGGGCCTTCGGCGACTACGTCAGGACCGAGCGCAACTGGGTAGCACCTGCGCTGGTGCTCCGTGGGCCGGACATCTTCGAGTTCGAGAGCAAGGAGAAGATCGGAGGGACGGAGTTCGGCATCATCTCTTTCCCACGCCTCGCCAGCACGGACCTCCGCATCCTCGATGGGCAGCACCGCATCTTGGGCGTCCACCTGGCGATCCGGGCGATCGCCGAGGAGCTTGAGAAGAAGCGGAGCCTGCTGGCCGCAGCGAAGCGCAACGGAGAGGAGGCGGCCGTCCTCCAGATGTTCGAGAAGCAAATCGCCGAGTTAAACGAGCAACGGGAGCGATTCGCCCTGGAGCGGACGACGCTTCAGATTTTCATCGAGGACGACCAGGTCGCCTACAAGCAGATGTTCTTCGACATCGCCGACAACGCCCTCGGGATCACGTCATCGGTACGGGCCCGGTTCGACAGCCGAAAGGTCGTCAACCGAAGCCTTGAGGACGTCATGAAGCATGCTCTCCTCAAGGGCCGGGTCGATCCCGAGCAGGATCGTATGGGCCGGAACAACCCGAACCTCCTGGGGGCGAAGCATGTGGCAGAGATCGTGCGGACCCTCGCTGTCGGGATTGACGGAAGGATCGGACGCCGTCTGGAAGATGAGCTTCGGGAGGATGCGCTCGTCGAGAAGGCAAACAACTTCTTCGACGTGTTGTTGGCGGCTTTCCCGCTTCTGGCAGCGGTTGCGGACGACGAACTCACGACCGAGGACCTCCGGAAGTCGAGTCTGCTCGGGTCGACGGTCATGCTTCGAGTGCTGGCCGGTGCCTACGCCGAGCTGACCGACAAGCAGGCGTTGGACGACGAGGACGTGACGGACTTCTTCAGGAAGCTGGCTCCGCATATGGCCGGACCCGCGACCGCCGCCAGCGTTTGGGTCTCCAAGGTCAGCGGCGACGTCTTCTCGCCCGGAGCGTTCGCCCCTCGAAGCCGCCGTCAGGACCTGAAGACGCTTCGGGATGCAATGGTCGAGTGGGCCATCGCCGAGCCGGTGCCCGAGTGGCTCGACAAGCCTGTCCACGCGGCGTGACGATGGCCCTGATCAGCAACGACCTCGTCTGAGTGTGACACCGGCTCGGCATAATCCTTCTGTGCCGAGAGTTCGTCCAGCGGGAGCGCCCTGCGTCGTCCACCGCTCAGCGCGCGTCACTCTACGCACGAACTCGGCACAACGAGATCGCCTCTTCGCTCAGCTCGCTGCTGGCGGTGACGTATGGGCCTGCGTCCTCCAGCTCAACGAGTGGCGCATGCGCCGAGGCGACCGTCCGCTCGTCGGCTACCAGGAGCTGTGCAGGGAGCTGGCATCCGCGGGCAGTGGCTGTTTCGGGGAGCTGTCGAGCGCCGGTGCCCGCTCGGTGCTACGGCGCTACTCCGACGCCTGGTTCGCCGCCGCCAAGGCTAAGAAGGCAGGCGACGGCTCTGCGCGCTTTCCGCGCCGGCGACGGCGCCTCATGCCGGTGCGCTTTTACTGCGGGACGTTCGCGATCGACCAAAGGCGGGTGCGACTTCCGGTCGCGGCCGGCTGTCCGCCGCTTTTCGTGCGGCTCGCCCGTGAGATTCCCTACCCCGCGAACAGGTGCGGGCGGTGACTCTCCTCTCGGACGGCCGAAAGCTTTGCCTCGAGGTCTGTGCTGAGGTGCCGGTGAGCGTGTACCCGCCAGAGGAAGCACTCGATCCGGGCCGGGTCGCCGGAGTCGATCTCGGCGTGATCCATCCCTTCGCTGTCGCCGGCCCGGACGGGATGGCGATCCTCGTCTCAGGTCGCGGCCTGCGGGCCGAGTCGCGCCTGCACATCGCCGAGCGCAGGGCAAGGGCACGGGCGGTCGCCCGGCGCGCTCCTGCACGGGGCGAGCACGGCAGCAGGCGCTGGCGCAAGTACCGGAGGCGGACGCGTTTGATAGAAGCCCGCCACCGGCGCCGCGTGGCGCAGGCACGTCACGAGGCCGCCAAGGCGGTGGTCGCCTGGGCGGTCTCCCAACGGGTCGGGACTCTCGTCATCGGCGACCCGGTCGGAGTGCTCGAGCTGAAGAGTGGCAAACGTCACAACCAGCGCCTCAGAGACTGGAGGCCAGGGCAAGCAAGACAAGCGCTCGCCGACAAGGCGAGCGCGGCAGGGATCGTGGTGCATATCGTCGACGAGCGCGGCAGCTCGTCGACCTGTCCTTCGTGCTTGATGCGAGTTACAAAGCCGAAGGGCCGGTCGTTCCACTGCCCGCACTGTGGGCTCGTCGGCCACCGCGACTTGGTCGGTGCCGTCAACATCGCCGCCCGGGTTGCGGGCGGCAGAGGGACCGTGTCGATGCCCGACACGATCGTGCACCGTCGAGCCGGCCAGCACCTCCCCGGTGCCGGCCGTTCCCGGCGTGACCCGCGCCGCACCCGGTGGGAGATCCGCCGAGGGCTGCGTGGGCCCTGGCCCGCCGTGGCCCGCCCCGAGGCCTCAGCTCCGGGGAGTGGCTCGAACTTCGCTGCGGCGATGTTCGAGGATCAACCGATGTTGCCAGAACGTGCAAACGTTGGCTGATACGGCACTAATGTTGGGCCCGCAAGCGGCCGTGCCTCGTCGCCACCCGGCGGCCCGGGCGGAGTGCACCCGGCTCGTGCCGAGGTGAAGCCGGTACCCGTCGGCGCCACTCTCTGGGGAGGCAGGTTGACCATGGGCCACGAAAGAGAGCAGCCCTGAGTACCGACGGTTGGTTACCCGACCAACTACGCGCGCACGCTGCTTTCGAGGGGGAGCGGCCGCCGGGCTGAAGCCCGCTTGACCTCTGGTGTGCGTGCGCCATCAGCCACGCCTACGCACACCGACGACGCCCACGGCGGCGCGAGAGGTCACCATGGTCAAAAACCTGCGGCTCGGAGACGACGAGAAGCCCGGCGAGCGGCCGAGCGCGGCTCTCGACAGCGCGCACGTGGGCGACATCGAAGGAGCCTTCGGCACGATCCGCGAGCACGACCTCGGTGCTCGGCGGTCCTGGGGGGCCAAGCTCCTCACGCTGCTTGCCATCATCGGCCCCGGCCTCATCGTGATGGTGGGCGACAACGACGCCGGAGGCGTCTCCACCTACGCGCAGGCGGGCCAAAATTACGGCCTCAGCCTGCTGTGGACCCTCCCGCTCCTCGTCCCGGTGCTGATCGTCAACCAGGAGATGGTCGTGCGGCTCGGGGCGGTTACCGGGGTCGGCCATGCCCGGCTGATCAACGAGCGATTCGGGAAGTTCTGGGGGGCATTCTCCGTGGGCGACCTCTTCCTCTTGAATTTTCTCACGATCGTGACCGAGTTCATCGGCGTGAGCCTCGCCCTCAGCTACTTCGGCATCTCCTCGTACGTGTCGGTCCCACTTGCCGCGCTCGCGCTGATCGCCATGACGGCGACCGGCAGCTTCCGCCGCTGGGAGCGGTTCATGTTCATATTCATCGGGGTCAACTTCCTCGCCATCCCGCTCGTGATCCTGGTCCATCCTCACGCCGGTCCTGTCGTGCACGGATTCCTCATCCCTGGCGCCCAGGGAGGGTTGACGTCGACTGCTGTGCTGCTCATCATCGCCATCGTCGGGACCACCGTCGCGCCCTGGCAGCTGTTCTTCCAACAGTCCAACATCGTCGACAAGCGGATCACTCCTCGCTGGATCAACTACGAACGCGCCGACACCGTCCTCGGCTCGCTCGTAGTGGTGATAGCGGCTACGGCTCTCGTGGTCACGGCGGCCTTTGCCTTCCGTGGAACGGGGCTCGCCGGCCACTTCACGAACGCGGAGGGGGTCGCTCGAGGGCTCGAGCGGTACGTCGGGCACAGCACGGGGCCCCTGTTCGCGCTCGTCTTGCTCAACGCCTCGATCATCGGCGCTGCCGCGGTCACCCTGTCGACGACCTACGCGGTCGGCGATATTTTCGGGATCCGCCACTCGCTGCACCGCACCTTCGCCGACGCGAAGCCGTTCTACGTCATGTTCAGCGCCCTCGTCGTCCTCGCGGCGGCGATCGTGCTGATCCCCCACGCTCCGCTGGGGCTCATCACGACCTCCGTGCAGGCACTGGCGGGGGTTCTGCTTCCGAGCGCAACCGTCTTCCTCCTGCTGCTCTGCAACGACAAGGAGGTCCTCGGACCTTGGGTCAACCGCCCCTGGCTGAACGCACTGGCCGGCTTCATCGTCGCCGTACTGCTCGTGCTCTCGCTCATATTGATGGCGACGACTGTGTTCGGGAACCTGAACGTCAACTCGTTGGCGGTGGTGCTGGGCGCGGTCATCCTCGCCGGGTTCCTGGCCGCGGGTGCGCTCGCACTCGTCCCAGGCAGGCGTGCCCGACGCCGTGCTGCAGCCCGCGCCAGGGCCGCCGACGCCGAATCCGAGGTGCGAGGGAATTGGCGGATGCCACAGCTCGCCCTCCTTCAACGACCCGTCTGGTCTCGGGGCCGCACGTTCGGGATGTGGACGCTCCGCATCTACCTGGTCGTGGCCGTGCTACTCCTCATCGTCAAGGCCGTGCAGCTCGGGACGGGGCACTGAGCACGGCGGGCGGTTCGCGCCGGCCGGTCGTCGGCGCGGCCGTGCGACCCAGCGTGCTGTCCGGCGGGTAACCTCCCGAAAATGGATCTGAGCTACCCGCCAGAGGCCGAGGCGCTGCGCCTCGAGGTTCACGGCGTGGCTCGAGGACAACCTGCCCGAAGGTTGGGGGACGCCCGGTTTCGAGTTGACGCCCGTCGAACGCACACAGTTCGAGAAGGGGTGGACGCCGAAGCTTGCCGACGGTGGCTGGATCTGCGCTTCGTGGCCGAAGGAGTACGGCGGCCGTGGGCTCTCGATCATGGAGAGCGTCGCCTTGAACGAGGAATTCGCCAGGCTGGACGCACCGATGCGGGCAGACTTCTTCGGCGACACCCTTGTAGGCCCGACGATCCTACGGTGGGGCTCCGAGGAACAGAAGCGGTTTTTCCTGCCGAAGATCCTGAGGGGCGAGATCGTCTGGTGCCAGGGATTCTCGGAGCCCGACGCCGGTTCGGATCTCGCCTCGCTCAAGACCCGAGCCGAGCTCGACGGCGACGAGTGGGTGATCAACGGCCAGAAAGTCTGGACGACCCAGGCGCAGTATGCCGACTACATCTTCCTCCTCTGCCGGACCGACCCCGACGCGCCACCGCACAAGGGCATCTCGTACCTGCTGGTGCCGATGCGCCAGCCAGGGATCGAGGTACGGCCGATCGCACAGATGGGCGGGTCCGAGGAGTTCAACGAGGTGTTCTTCACCAACGCCCGGTGCCCTCGCGACGCGGTTGTCGGAGGGGTCGACAACGGCTGGTCGGTCGCGATGACGACGCTCGGCTTCGAGCGCGGTACCTCGGCCACGACCGGCTACCGGCGCTTCCAGAAGGAGCTCGACCACATCATCCAACTCGCCCGAAGCAACGGGAGACTGAACGATGCTCTGATCCGGCAGCGTCTCGCACTCGCCTGGTCCAAGGTGAAGATCATGCAGATCAACGGACTTCGGACACTGACGGCAGCCCTCAACGGCGACAACTCGGCAGCCGCCCTGGGTGCGACCAACAAGATGTTCTGGTCCGAGTACCACCGGGACGTGATGGAGCTGGCCATCGACATCTTGGGCATGGAGGGCCAGATCCTCACCGGCCGGGAGGACGGCGCCGGTGTAGACGACGACGAATTCGTACCCGCGGTCGGAGGGCCGCGCCCGCGGCCGGGCTACCCGGTCAGTGCTCTTCAGACGAGCTTCTTCTTCTCCAGGTCGGAGACGATCTGGGGCGGGACGGCCCAGATCCAACGGAACATCGTGGCCGAGCGCGTGCTCGGGCTCCCCAAGGAGCCGAAGCTGGAACACAGACCGAAGGCGCCAGGCTGAAACGTCCTACCGGCCGGCTTCGCGCGGATCGAGGGCTCAGACCGCAGGATCTCCGCGAGATCGAGGATCTCGCCGCGGCTTGCGTCGCCGTCGACGGCGGGCGCCTGAAGCTCGAGTGGAAGACGCTCCGGTCGAGACCGTCCGAACAGCTCAACGACTTTCTCTGGGTCACCGAAGGTGGTCTGGTCGGGTTTCTCGGCATCTACGGACACCGAAGCGACCAGGTCGAGCTGTGCGGGATGGTGCATCCGTCTGCACGCCGACGCGGCGTCTTCTCCCGCCTGTTCGACGCGGCCATTACCGAGGTTGCCGGCCGCAACGTGCCGCAGGTCTTGCTCGTCGTGGACCGAACCTACGACGCCGGCGCAGGCTTCGCGCGCTCGGTCGGAGGGACGATCGAGCACTCCGAGCACCGGATGACGCTGACTCGCGAGCCCGCCGCATCGGCTCCCGATCCGCTCGTAATCGTCCGCGCGGCCGGACTCGCAGACGGGCCCTTCGTCCTGCGGTGCCTCGCGGACGCGTTCGGGGTCCCCGCCGGGGACTACGAGCGCGCAGGTCTCGAGGCCTTCATCGAGCGAGAAGGCGGGACCCTCGTCATCGAGCTTGCAGGCGAGCGGGTCGGAACGGTTCGGGTCGACCGTGACGGGGATCGGGCCGGCATCTACGGGTTCGCCGTGTCGCCGGAGTTCCAGGGCCGAGGCATCGGCCGCCAGGTGCTCGCGTCCCTCGCCTGCGACCTACCGGCCCAAGGTGTGCCGAACGTCTCGCTCGAGGTGTCGTGCAGCAACGATGCAGCCCTGCGCCTCTACCTGAGCTGCGGGTTCGACGTGGTGGGGACCGAGGACTACTACTCGGTGCCGGTGGGCGCGCGCGGCGCCCTCTGAGGAGGGGCCCCGACCCGAGACCAAGGAGCGACAGTGCTCGCGGACTACGCAGACTACGAAGGTGCAATCGGGCTCGACTGGTACTCGGTCGACCCGAACCTGTCGCTGCTCCTGGACCGGCTGCTTCCCGACAGCGGCGACCGCGAGTTTGCCGAAGAGCAGCTCGGACGGTTCGGCAAGCTCGTCGGATCGACGATCGCTGCGCGTGCCGAGATCACCGACAAGCACGGTCCCGTGCTCGAGCGGTACGACCGATGGGGTCGAGACGAGCCACGAGTCGTGCATCACCCGGCATGGCGGGCGAACAAGGCTGACCTGGTGAGGGCCGGTTTCGTGGCGCTTCCCGCGCGAGCTGGGCGACCGGTCCCATCGGTGGTGACCGCGGCCATCGCGTACGTCGTCTGCCAAGCGGAGACGGCGATCTACTGCGCGCTCGGGATGGCCGGCGGGGCGGCGGACATCGTCGAGCGCTACGCGCCCGCTTCGGTACGCGACCTCATCCTCGGCCGCCTCACGTCGCTCGACCCGGAGCAGTTCTGGGACGGCGCGATGTTCCTCACCGAGCGCCAGGGGGGAAGCGACGTCGGCGCCAACACCACGCGGGCGGTCCGCGACGGCGCCGAGTGGCGCCTCTTCGGCGACAAGCACTTCTGTTCGAACGTGGACGCCGACGTCGTCATCGTCCTCGCCCGCCCGGAAGGCGCCCGCGACGGCAGCCGCGGACTGGCCACCTTCATCGTCCCGAGCCGCCTTCCCGACGGGTCCCCGAACGGGTTCCGGATCAAGCGCTTGAAGCCGAAGCTCGGCACGATCGCCGTCCCGACAGGTGAGGTGAGCCTGGACGGTGCGCTCGCCTGGCTGGCGGGACCGCCGCCCGAGTCCGGCGCCGACGGCGCCGGCGACGGGCGCGGCATCAACCGGATGATGGAGATGGTGAACAGGAGCCGTTTCGGTGTCTCGATCATGGGCCTCGGGATCCACCGCCGCGCACTGGCTCGAGGCCGCGATCTACGCCGCCCGGCGCGAGCAGTTCGGCCAACGGATCGACTCGTACCCGCTGGTTCGCGAGACTCTCGTCGACCTCCTCGTCGACCTCGAGGCCGGCCTGGCGCTCACGTTCGAGTGCGCTGCGGCCACAAGGCTCGCCCCCAGCGCCGAGGAGGGGGCGCTCCTGCGCCGCATCGCCATCCCGCTCGCCAAGCTCCGGACGTGTCGGGTCGGGCTCGAGTCGACGATGTACGCGCTCGAGGTCTTCGGCGGCAACGGCTACATGGAGGACTGGCCCTTGGCCCGTCAGCTGCGCGACGCCCAGTGCCACACGATCTGGGAAGGTACGGAGAACATCTGCGCCATCGACGTGCGCCGGGCGATGCGGTCCGAAGGCGCTCAGGAGGCGGTGCTGCGCCGGATAGACCGCGCGCTCGAGACCGCCCGTGGCGGCTGGGCATGCGGCTCCGCCGTCGGCTCAGGCGGAGTAGACGCGCTCGCGGGTCCGGTCGCCGCCGTGCAGGCGGCTCGGGCCGAGCTCGTCGAGGCCATCGGCTACCTGCAGTCGGCGCCCGAGGACCTGGCGCTGCTCCAGCTCAGGCGCTTTTCCTACCTGATGGCCGACACCTTGGAAGCAGGATTGCTCTGCGAGGAAGCGGCGTGGTCACTCGAACGAGACGGCGACGCGCGAAAAGCGGCCGTGGCGGGCCGCTTCACCCGCCGGCGGCTCGAGTCACCGCGGTTACGAGGCATCACGAGCAACGACCGGACGGTGCTCGACTTGTTCGAGCCGATCATCCGCTACGGCCGGCTGGACGCCAGGCAGGTCGTGGCCGCGTCCCGATAGCCGTCACTCCGGAAGGGAGGCAACATCACTCCCAGCGCGGGAACGTAACCTCCGCGGCCCATCGAAGCGCTCTCGAATGGGTCCACCGACTCGTCCACCCCGCCGGTGACCTCTGTCACCCAGGACAAGCGCTCCTTCAGCAGGCGCTCCACGCCTCCCTGGAGCGTCACGGCGGATATGGCGCACGATCCGCAGGCGCCTTGGAGCTGCACCTCGACGACCCCGGAGTCGTAGTCGACAGCGAGGACCGCGAGGTCTCCGCCGTCGGCCTGGACCGCAGGTCTCATCAGCTCCATGAGCTCGTCGAGGGCGTCGGCGCGACGAGCGCGCTCGGCGTCGTCGATCGGACCGCCGGCTGCCGGCTCGACCGGGCCGAGGTCTGCTGGTTCGACCGGGCCGCCGGCTTGGGACTCGACCGGGCCGCCGGCTTGGGACTCGACCGGGCCGCCGATGGCGCGCTCGACCGGGCTGCCGGCGGGTCGCGGGGAGACGCCGACGCTGACCGCGACCGGCGCAGGATTCTCGGGCATCGACGACCTCCTCTCTTCTGGGATCGTTACGAAGTCTGTCCACCTCGATGATACGACGCCGTAGGCTTCAATCGTGCAGCTCGTCGTGCTCGCAGCAGGCCACGGCCGCCGGTTCGGCGGCCTCAAGCAGCTCGCCCCGGTCGGACCGGGCGGCGAGGCGCTCATGGACTTCACCGCCCGTGACGCCCTTGCCGCCGGCTTCGCCGGCGTCATCCTGATCGTCCGCGAGGAGGTGCAAGACGAGCTGCTCGAGCACATCAAGTCCTTCTGGCCGCCGGGGCTCCCCGTCGAACCGGTGATCCAGGGAGCGATCGCCGGCACCGCCCAAGCGGTGGAGTCGGCCCGGCCCTTCGTCGACGGGCCGTTCGGCGTCGCGAACGCCGACGACCTCTACGGCACGCCGGCGATCCTGACACTCGCCGAGCACCTCCGAGCCGGCCCCCCCGGTGAGCACGTGCTCGTGGGCTACCGCCTGAAGGACACCGTGATCACCGACGCACCGGTCACCCGCGGGCTCTGCGAGACCGGGGCCGACGGCTACCTCAGCCGCATCGTCGAGTATTCCGTGCAGAGCCTCCCTGACGGAGGCTTCGAGGGGTCGCCCGTCGCGGAGAGGGGTGCGGGACAACTGCGGCCCCTGAGCGGGGAGGAGGACGTGAGCATGAACTTGTGGGGTTTTCCAGAGCAGATGCTCGATCAGCTCGACGAGGCGCTCGACGCCTTCGACCCGGCGACTGCCCCCCACGCCGAAGGCAAGCCCCCTGAGCTCCTCTTGCCCGACGTCGTCGGGCGGGTCGTGGCCGAAGGGCGGGCGCTCGTGCGGGTGGTCGCGTCGCACAGCCGTTGCATCGGGCTGACGCACCCCGACGATCTGCCGCTCGTCCGCGCCCTCATCGCCGAGGGACTCGCCGGCTGAGGCTCGGATGACGCGCTCACGCCGGCTGTTGCTGGCTCTTCTCATAGACCTTGTCCTCGTCGCGGGCGAGACCGTCGGCGGGATCTTCGCCCACTCGACCGGGCTCGTCGCCACCGCCGGCCACGACCTCGCCGACGCGGCTGCGCTCGGGCTTGCCCTTGTTGCAACTCGGCTCGCGCTCAGGCCGGCCACGGCCACGAAGTCCTACGGCTACCACCGGGCGACGATCCTCGCAGCGCTGGCAAACGCGACCGCCATCGTCATCGCGGCGCTGGGCGTGGTGGCCCTCGGCGCATACCGCCTCGCAGAGCCCGCCCACGTGCACGGCGCGCTCGTCGTGATCGTCGCGGCGGCCGGCCTGCTGGGCAACGCGGCCGCGGCGCTGCTGCTCCGAGACGGCACCGACGACCTCAACTTCCGGGCGGTGGCGCTGCACTTCACCGGGGACGCTGTCGCCGCGCTGGGGGTGATCGCGGCGGGAACGGTCATCCTGGCAACGGGGCGTTACGAGGCGCTCGACCCCGTCGTCGCGCTCCTCATCGCGGTGCTTATCGGTGCCGAGGGCTGGCGGCTCGTGCGCGCGAGCCTGGACGTCCTCCTGGAAGCGACCCCATCGGATCTCGATGTCGCCGCGCTCTCTTCGGTGATCTCCGCCACACCTGGCGTGACCGAGGTTCACGACCTGCATTGCTGGAGCCTCTCGAGCGACGTGCGAGCGCTGTCGGCTCACCTCGTGCTCGACGGCCACCCCACGCTGGAGGAGGCCCAGCTCGTCGGCGAACGGGTGAAGACGTCGGTCGGGGCACGCTTCCGGGTCGCCCACGCCACGCTCGAGATGGAATGCGAGCCCTGCGCGGACGACGTCGCCGACGCCTGCGCGGTCGACCCCACGCACCGAGCCCCGCGGCTCAGCTGAGCTCCGCGGCGCGCCCGAAGCCGCACGAGCACCGCCCCGGCTCTCGGGTTCGCGGCCGCGTCGAGGCACCAGAGGGAGGTCCGGCAGGCAACCGGGCGGGGACCGATAGCCTTCGGGCCGGTGTGTGGTCGCTTCGTTGCAAGCCGTCCCGTAGAGGAGATCGCCCGACTCCTCAAGGTGGACCAGTTGGAAGTCCCCCCTGAGCTTGCGGTTCCACGCTGGAACGTCGCCCCGACAGCGGAGGTTCTCGCGGTCACGGAGTCGGGCCGTGAGCCGGGGCTGCGGCGCCTCTCTGCCTTTCGCTGGGGCCTGGTCCCCTGGTGGGCCAAGGATCCCTCGATCGGGGCGCGGGCGTTCAACGCGAAGGCCGAGACCGTGGAGGAAAAACCGATGTTTCGCCACGCGATCGAACGGCAGCGCTGCATCGTTCCCGCCGATGCCTTCTACGAATGGGCTCCGGCGACTCGAGCGCCGGGGGGCCGGGCTCGAGTCAAACAACCCTGGTGCTTCCGGGCTGAAGGCTCCGGGCTGCTTTTCCTCGGCGGCCTTTGGGAGAAGTGGCGCCCCCGTGGCGACGGGTCGGCACCCCCGCTTCGAACCTGCACGATCCTCACGACCGACGCGAACGAGGTTGTTCGTCGCGTTCACGACCGCATGCCGGTCCTGATCGGCGAGGAGGACGTCGCGCAATGGCTTTCCCCCGAGCCGCTCGGCCCGGTCGACCTCGATCGACTGATCCGCCCTGCTCCCCTCGGGGTGCTAGAGGCCTATCGGGTGTCGACGAGGGTCAACGACGCCCGTGAGGAGGGGCCCGACCTCGACGAGCCGATCGCATCCGACGAGACCGGCGCCTGCCGACAGGACGGAGGGGCTCAGCTGTTCTGACCGGGTTGGCGCTGCCGGCTCGAGGTCAGCTGTTCTGACCGGGTTGCCTCCGCCGGCTCGACCCGACCGCGCCGCGCCAGTCCCCTCCTCGTGGCTTCGGCGATCCCAGCACCGTCGAGCCCGAGCAGCGAGAGGATCGCTTCGGGCCTCGCGTGAGGGTGATAAGCAGTCGGGACGCCGAGCACGACCCGGCGCGGCTCCCAGAGCCCGGCGGCGTCAGCCACGCGATCGGCCTCCGCGAGCAGGTACGACCCGGCTCCACCGTGCGCGAGCCCGTCCTCGGCGGTCACGACGAGCCTGGCTCGCGCGATTGCCGCCAGCAGGTCGGGGTCCGCGGGGCGGATGACGCGGGCGTCGTATACGTCGGCCTCGATGCCGTCGTTGGAGAGCTCCGCGGCAGCGGCCAGCGTGCACCGGGCCATCTTGCCGATGCCGACGAGGACCACCTCGCCGGTCCCCTGGCGGAGCCGCCGTGCCTTGAGGCCGGTCCCCGGCGCGCCGAGCGGGCCCGGCGACGGCGTCTTCGGGAATCTGATCAGGGCGGGACCGTCGAGCTTGAGCGCTTCGGCGAGCATCGGGGCGATCTCGGCCGGCTCGGCGGGGCAGAACACCGCGCACCCGGGAATCTGCAGCGCTTGGACCAGGTCGTAGATACCGTGGTGGCTCGGGCCGTCGTCGCCGGTGATCCCCGCCCGGTCGGCGCAGATGACGACCGGCATGCCGTGAAGGCCGACGTCGAGATTCCACTGGTCGACCGCTCGAGCCAGGAACGTCGCGTAGATCGCGACGACCGGGCGCAGTCCGTTCATCGCCATCCCCGCCGCCGCGGTGAGTGCGTGCTGCTCGGCGATGCCGACGTCGATGAAGCGCTCGGGGTAGCGGTCCTGGAACGCGAGAAGCCCCGTGGGGCCTGGCATTGCGGCGGTGATCGCCACGATGCGCTCGTCGGCGGCCGCGACCTCGACGAGAGCCCTGGAGAAAGCTTCTGTGTAACTCTCCCCTGCCCCGATGGGACCGGGCAGCGCACCGGGGTCGTCGGCCGACGCCCCCACCCGCGGCACGAGGGATTGGGCAGCGCCCGGCCGCGCAGCCACGGCATGTCCGCCGAAACGGCTCGCGTGCGCGGGCGACCCTTGAGCCTTCAGGTCGTGCAGGCGGGCCACGTCGTCGGCCTCGGCAGGAGCGTAGCCCTTTCCCTTGGTTGTGACGGCATGCAGGACGATGGGCCCGTCCCAACTCGCCGCCCGGCGCATCGCCTGCTCGAGCGCGCCGATATCGTGCCCGTCGATCGGTCCTGTGTAGCGAATGCCGAGTGCCTCGAAGAACACGTGCGGTTCGACAACCTCCCGCACGGCCGAGGTGAGGCCATGGATCGAGGTGTAGGCGAGCGACCCGACTCCAGTCGGGAGCTCTCGCACCATCTGGCGCACCCTCTCTCGAACGTGCATGTAGCGAGGGTCCAGCCGCAACTGCGTCAGCGAGCCGGACAGCCTCGAGACGGTAGGTGCGTAGCTTCGGCCGTTGTCGTTCAGCACGACCAGCACCCGGGTACCCGAATGGCCGAGATTGTTGAGCGCCTCGTAGGCCATCCCGCCGGTCAGTGCGCCGTCGCCGACGACGGCGACGACGTGTCGCCCTCCGTGTGCCGGGTCGTCCGCGCCCTGGAGACGCAGAGCTGTCGCTATCCCGTGCGCATAGCTGAGCGCCGTCGAGGCATGGGAGTTCTCGACCCGGTCATGGCGGGACTCGACCCTGGACGGATATCCCGAGAGGCCGCCCTGTTGCTTGAGGTAAGCGAATCCATCGCGGCGCCCGGTCACGAGCTTGTGGACGTATGCCTGGTGTCCGGTGTCGAACAGGAGGACATCGGTTGGGGAATTGAACACCCGGTGAAGCGCGAGTGTGAGCTCGACGACGCCGAGGTTCGAGCCGAGGTGCCCGCCGGTACGCGTGACGGCTTCGACGATGAAGTCTCGCATCTCGGCCGCAAGCTGCTCGCACTCGACGAGCGAGAGGGCCTGGAGATCAGACGGGGAGTTGATGGAGTCGAGGATCATGGACGCGGGGTCAGGTTACCCGACCGGTAGCATGCGACGCTGACCACCCGGTCGTGCGGTCCATACGCGGCGCAACCGGGTCGAGCCCCGCAGCGCGGGCCGTGAGGGGCTCACACCTCCGGTCTGCGGTCACGCCCCAGCAAGTGTGCGACGAACCGCACGACGCGCTCTCGTGTCGCTTCGGCGCCTTCGATCACGGGCACGCCACCCTCGAGATCGACGGCCACGAGAGGACGGCTGCGTTCGAGCTCCGCCCGGAGCGCGACCACCACCGCTGTGCTGCGCCACTCGGGACGATCGAGCAGGAGCAAAAAGGCGAGCAGCGACTCGCGTTGCTCGCCGACGCACTCATAGGGCTTGCGCCCGTGGGCGAAGAGGTCGCGGAATCCTTCGACCTGCTCGGAGTCCTCGAGGAGGTTGTGACCGAACATGGCCGTGAGCCGGTCAGGCTCGAGAAACGGCGCCATCACAAGGAACACGAACCGGCACTTCGCACAATTGCCGCACCAGCCATCGAACTGCGCCCCGGTGCGGAACACCTGATTGCAGCTTCGAAAGCCGGCGTGGTAGGCGGGCAAGCCCGCAAACCACCGCGCGATCTCGAGCTCGCCGCACGAGCGCAGGGGAGAGGCGTACTCGATTGAGCGCGAGACCGATTCGCGAACTACCGACCGCACTGCGAGCTCGCACTCGGTGCTCTTGCTCCATTGGTGGTTGACCGGCACGTCCCCGACGAGTGAGGTGGCCTCGTCCGCCGAGCGCTCCAGCGCCATGAGGGTCGTGTCATAGCCGTACACGTAGCCGGCGGCAACGACGATGAGCGACAAGATCGCGGTGATCGGAACGTGACCGTTCAGCGCCCCGGCGGAAATTGAGCTCGAGCAGCCGCGGCGAGAGCGTCCGGGTGATCGAAGCGAGCGGCAGGCCTGCGACCTCCGCGGTTCGCACCATCGCGGGACGGCTGTTGACGGCAACCAGAAAAGTCGGGACCTCGGGCGGCGGGCCGGCGGCCCTCAGAGCCTCGACGAGCACGATCGAGTCCTTGCCGCCGCCGACAGGTACGGCGATCCCCGGGCGCGGCGCGTCGCGGCCAGATGCCGTCGCCGTGGCGCTGGCGCCTTCGCCGAGCGCGCCAGGATCGGGCGCGGGCTGCGCCTCGAGGGTGAACTCGACCGGCACCCCGAGCCCGTTGACAACAGCGAACTCACGCAGGCCCTTGTCGTACAGGTCGTGGACGAGGCCCGCCTCCGCCGGGCTGAGCGGTCCTGTCTCGATGATGATCCTTCCAGGCGCCGCGGCCTTGTAGTAGCTGACGCCGGCCGCGAGGTGCACGAGCCGAAGGGCGCGCTCGATGCCGGACCCGGCACGCGGCCCGAGCGGGTCGCCGCCGAACTCGACGATCTCCGAGAACCGGTGGGTGTCGTCGAATGCGTAGTCGAAACGGGCGACGTTACGCGAGGCATCGAAGTCGTAGCCGACGACCCTGAAGGTCTCGGCTGTCGCCAGCTCGGCTGCGGTCACGACGGCCCACGTGCCCGGCGCCCCGCGACTCGTGGCCCGGGCCGACCGCCCCCCGCAGCTGCGGCCGCGTCTCGGAAGCGCTGGCTGCGGTCGAGCCAGGTGCCTTCCTTCGAGGGTGTCGGGGCCGCGGGCGAGAACAGGACGGCCGTCACGCCGGGCTGGGACGATGCGAGGTCAACGGCGACCTCGAGCGAGGACACCTGCTGGCGATGAGCCGTGCTCGACAGAACCTCGAGTGCTGCGGCTACAGCGGCGCCGGCCTCGCCCATCCAGAAGACGACCGGCTGCGGTGCCCCGGCCTCGATCGCCCGCGCAAGAGGCGCGTAGTCGACTCCGCGATCGTGACCGCCCACTATCAGCGCCACCTTTCTCCCGGCGAACGCACGAAGCGCAGCCAGAGTGCCCTCGGGGTTGCTCGCGAGGGCGTCGTCGACGTAGCTGAGGCCGTCGATCTCGGCGATCGGTTCCAACCTCGACCGCGGCGCTGTCACCCCTGACAGCTCTTGTTCGAGCCGCTCGCGGTCCGGCACGTTCCCGGTCAGCAGCAGAGCGGCGGTAATCGCTCCGCAGGCGTTCACGAGGTTGTGCTCGCCAAGGAGCCGAAACCCATCCAGGTCGAGCGGCCCGAGGTCGAGCGGCCCGACGTCGAGCGGCCCGAGGCCGGAGACGACCACCTTGGAGCGTTCGAGGCGTACGGGACCGCCGCTGCCGTACAGGACCCTGCCTGCGAGCCGCGAGCTACGGGCAACGGCCTCGTCGCAGCACCCGTTGACCGCGACGGGAACCTCCGCCCGACACGAGAACAAGCGCAGCTTGTCGTCGTAGTAATTCTCGACATTCCGGTGCCAGTCGAGGTGGTCCGGTGAAAGCAACGTCAAGATGCCGACCGCCGGTGACGTCGTCACCTCTGCGGTCTGGAAGCTCGAGAGCTCGACGACGAAGGCGTCATGGCCATCGTCGTCATAGAGCTCGGTCACCGGACGACCGATGTTGCCAGCTGTCGCGACGTCGAGCCCGTAAGCGGCGAGCGCGGCGGCGGTGAGCATCGCTGTAGTCGTCTTGCCCTTGGATCCGGTCACGGCCACGACCCGCCGGTCCTGGAAGTCCTCGAGCCAGAGCGCCGTGGGTGTCGTGATCACTGCACCGAGCTTCGCCGCGGCTGCCAGGCGGTCGTCGTAGCGCGAGATACCGGGCGAGTGGACGACGAAATCGAAGCGGCGAGTCCCGAGGATCGAAGGCGCGCGCACATCGAGCTCGGCGAGCACCGCGGCGCTGGCCCGCCGGGAGGCCGGGAACTCGGACGGTCCCGCGACGACGTCGTCGACGACGACGAGCTCGGCGCAGATCGGGCCGATGCGACGGGCGAAAGACTGACCCTCAAGGCCCGCTCCGAAGACGGCCACCCGCCTGCCGTCGAGCGCCGCGACACCTCCTATGAGCGGCACCGCGAGATCGTACACAGGCACTCTCAAGCGTCGGTCACCGGAGGGTCGGGCAAGTTGGCACGATACCCCAGGGTGTCACGGGATCCGTACCAAGTGGCGGACATCACCCAGGTATCCGTCGCGGCGCGGCGATCCGACCACCGGATCCGCGAGCCACGGGAACCAATCGGGCGGACGCGCAGTAGCCTTGAGGGTGACGACCGTCGAGCGGGAGGGGGCCCAGAAATTGACAGCCGCGCTGACTGAACCAGCCCACGGGACCGAACAAGAACAGCCGGCGGACCTCAGGTGATCGTCGGGGTCCCCGCAGAAGTCAAGGTCGCGGAGGGTCGGGTCGCCATCACTCCCGACGGTGTCCGCGAGCTGACCGCGCTCGGCCACGAAGTGCTCGTCGAGACGGGGGCCGGCATCGGGTCCGCATTGCGTGACAACGACTTTGCGGCAGCCGGAGCAACCGTGGTCGGTCCCGCCGAAGCCTGGTCGGCAGAGCTCGTCTGCAAGGTGAAGGAGCCACAGGAATCAGAGTTCGGCTATCTGCGCCCTGGCCTCATCCTCTTCACTTACCTCCACCTCGCGGCCTACCCGCGCGTCGCGACGGCACTCCTCGAATCCGAGACGACCGGGATTGCCTATGAGACGGTGCAGCTCGGTTCGGGCGACCTTCCCCTCCTCGCGCCGATGAGCGAGGTCGCAGGACGTATCGCTACCCAAGTCGGAGCGCACTTCCTGGAGGCCGCGCACGGAACACGGGGCATCCTCTTGGGAGGCGTTCCCGGTGTACGGCCTGCACGCGTAGTCGTCATCGGTGCCGGCCACGTCGGATGGAACGCGGCGTGGATCGCGCAGGGAATGGAGGCCGAGGTCCTTCTTCTCGACCGGAACATCGACCGGCTGCGGTGGGTCGACCAGATCCACCAGGGCCGGATCATGACTCTGGCCTCGAACCATGGGTCGATCGAGCGCGCCATCTCCGAGGCCGACCTCGTCATCGGTGCGGTCCTGGTTGCAGGCGGGCGGGCACCGATCGTCGTGACCGACGAGATGGTCGCCGGGATGCGGCCGGGAGCAGTCATCGTCGACGTTGCCGTGGACCAGGGCGGGTGCATCGAGACCACCCACGAGACGACACTCGAGGACCCCACGTACTTCGTGCACGGCGTGCTCCACTATGCCGTCGGGAACATGCCTGCCGCGGTACCGCACACGTCGACCTACGCGCTCACGAACGCCACGTTCCCCTACCTCGTGGCGCTCGCCGAACAAGGCGTGGAGGACGCGGCGGCCGCGGATCCGGTGTTACGGGCGGGCATCAACACCGTCCGCGGCAGCTGCACCAACCCCGCTGTGGCTGCCGCCCTCGACCTCGACTCGGTCGACCCGATGAAGCTCCTGTCCGGGTGAGACCGAGATCCTTAGGCCGAGCCCGTCTTCGCCAGCCAGCCCGGCCGGCCCCACGTGTTAATACTTTTGCGGGCATAGTCCACAAAACTATTGTCAGGTCGGGGCGAGGCGTGGCCTTAGGCCTAAGGGCGCCTGGCGACTCGTCGCTCCCAGCCTGAGCCCGATCTGGCCGCCAAGCCCAGCGTCGCGAGGCGCTCGAGGGTGACCGCGGTGGCCGCCAGCTCCCGCCCGGAGCGCTCGCACACGAGCTCGAACGGGATCGAGGTCTCGTCCAAAACTTCCAGCACGGAACGCTCGGCCGCCGAGAGGCGCCCGACGAGGCCCGGCGGGCCGCCCGGCTCGGGATCCGCGTGAGCCCCAGCCGCGGAGCTCGGGGCAGGGCGCGGCTCGGGACCGGACCCTGCGCACGCGAGCTCCAGCGCCGCGAGAACGTCCGCGGCGTCCCTCGCGACGCCACAGCCATCTGCGATGAGCGAATTGGTGCCCTCGGAGGCCGAGCTCCTGACCGAGCCCGGTACGGCGAGCACGGTCACTCCTCGCTCGTCGGCCGCTGCAACGGTGTGCAGGGCTCCGCCGCCTTTGTGAGATTCGACGACCACGACGACATGGGAGAGCGCGGCGACGAGCCGGTTCCGAAGCGGGAAACGCCATCCCTCCGGTGGGGCCCCGGGCGGGGCTTCCGAGAGAATGCCTCCGGTGGCCTCTAGTCGCGCCCAAAGCCGGCGGCTGCTCGCCGGATAGACGACATCGACCCCTCCACCCACGACGGCGACGGGCGGAGTCGGGTGTTCGGGCGCGAGCGCTCCCTCGTGAGCCGCCGCATCGACGCCGGCAGCCAGACCCGAAATGACCACGACCCCAGCCTCAGAGAGGTCTGCCCCGAGCTCGGCGGCGACGCTCGCTCCGTAGTACGTCGCAGATCTCGTGCCCACGACCGCGACGCAGGCCCTGTCGAGCTGGCAGGTCGACCCGCGGGCAAATAGGACCTCCGGCGCAGCCCGATCGTCGACGAGCCGGACCGGGTACCCGCTTTCACCACGCCGGCACACCGTTGTGCCCGTAGCCGCCAGCGTCTTCCAGATATGGTCCGGGTCGGTCTGGAGCGCTGCTCGCCGCCAGCAATCCACGATCTGGGCTGCACGGACGCCCCCGTGGCCCGGCGCCTGCTCTGCACACATGAGCCGCGAGACGAGGCGAGCCCTGGGAGAGCGCAGGTCTGCGAACACCTCCGCCGCCGATCGGCCGCGCAGCAGTCGTTGCATGCGCTGTGGAGTCATCGATGAGAGCCCGGCCAGTGCTACCGCGTACGCCACGTCAGGAGGGTCGCTTCGTCGAGCCGGGGGCCTGCCGGGGACGCTCACGCCGACAACTCCGCCGGTCCTCCGAGGAGGGCCGCCCGCCCGGCTCGCAGCTCGAGCGCGATCGCGACGTGGCCTTCGTCGACGGTCGCCTTCGAAGGATCGAGATCGGCGAGGGTCAACGCGACGCGCCTCACGCGATCGAGGCCCCGCGCCGAGAGTGCGCCCGCCAGCAGCTGTCGCTCCAGCAGGTCGCGCGCCGCCTTGGTGAGAGGAGCGTGGACCTCGAGGTCCGCGGAGGGCAAGGCCGCGTTCGCCCGCACACCTCGAAGGCGCGCCAGCGCTCGAACGTTCGCGACCCGCTCAGCCACCGCCGCGCTCGACTCGGCCGGCTTCGCGTCGAGGATCTCGCTCGCGCTCGGTCTGCCGACTGGCACGTGCAAATCGAACCGGTCCAACAGCGGCCCCGACAGCTTCCTCGCGTATCGGGCAAGCTGCGCGGCCGAGCAGACGCAGCTGCCGATGCCGCATCGTTCGCCGCACGGGCAAGGGTTCATCGCCGCGACGAGGAGAAACCGGGCCGGGAAGCTCACCGTCGCCCTCGCGCGAGCGACCCGGATGACTCCCTCCTCGAACGGTTGGCGAAGTAGATCGAGCAACGTGGAAGGGAACTCGCCGAGCTCGTCCAAGAAAAGCACGCCATTGGTCGCGAGGCTCACCTCGCCCGGGCGCATCCACGACGAGCCGCCGCCGATCAGCGCCGCCGCCGAGATCCCGTGGTGAGGCGCCCGAAACGGCGGCCGGCGTTCGCCCGTGGCCGGCAGTGGCAGGGCTGCCGCCGAGTGAATCCGACATGTCTCCAGCAGCTCCGCCTCCTCGAGGGGAGGCAGCACGCTCGGGAGGCGCTCGGCGAGCATGGTCTTGCCCGAGCCTGGCGGGCCCGACAGGAGGACATGATGGCCGCCGGCCGCCGCGACCTCGATGGCCAGGCGCCCCATCCTCTGGCCCCGGACGTCCGCCAGGTCGAGAGCCTCACCACTGCCCCGCGCTGGGCAAACCTCGACGCCGGTCGCGGTTCGGGTCAGCGCCTGGGTTCGTGGACGGCCCGGCGGTCTTGCCGGCGGCAGATCGGGCCAGGAGATCCGTCCCGAGAGTGCGTCGACCAGCTCGCGAAGCGAGCGGGCCGTCCGGACCACCGGTCGGCCGACGAGCAACGCCTCGGGAACGCAAGCCGGCGGCACGACCACGGCCGGAGCGGCCAGCGCGTCCGTGAGGGGAAGGGCGCCGGGTACCGAGCGGATCGTGCCGTCGAGGCCGAGCTCCCCGATGAACGCGCAGCCGCTCACCGTTGCCGACTCGAGCTCGCCGGTCGCGACGAGCAGGCCGACGGCGATTGGCAGGTCGAGCCCGGCGCCGGTCTTGCGAACCGACGAAGGCGCCAAATTGACCGTCACTCTCCGCAGCGGCCAAGGCAGCCCACTCGAGAGCAGGGCGGCCCGGACCCGGTCCCGAGCCTCGCGGCAGGCCGTGTCGGGCAACCCGACCACCGCGAAGCCGGGCAGGCCGTTGGAGACGTGCACCTCGACGAGGACAGGGCGGCCTCGAACACCGAGAAGGGTGGCCGATGGTATGGAGGCGATCATGAGCGGCGCTCCCGGCAGGGTCGGATTTGTGTCTGCGGAACGCCCTCTTGACGGCGCGCTCGATAGATCCCGAAACGCACGCTATCGGTGGGGTGTGTCGCCCGCCTCCAACCTCGCGGCTACTACCTCGGCGTTTGACACCTCGTACCTTTGATGCCAACGTTGGCCTTGCGAGGCACCGCGCCGATTCCCAGCCTGCATGTGGTCGCTTGGGGTGGGAGGAGCGAATAGCGAACCCACCCCCGCGCGAGAGTAGAAGTGCGAGTTGGGTGGAGGCCCCTTGCGAGGATCGACACAGTCTTGGCGCGCTCGCGGCGCGCCCGGAAGGCGCGGCGCCGCGCGCCCGCGGTGATTCACATGAGCTGGTGGTCCGGTGATCCCGTCACCGTTCCTGGCTGCCTGGGCTCTTGCGGTGTGCGTGTTGAGCGCGGTGAACGGCTTGACGCTCGCACTGATGATGTACGCCTGGTGGTCGGACAAGCACTGGCACCGAACGCACTGGGACAACCCCACGCCCCAGGACCTTCCGCCCGGTGGTCGCGTCTCGTTTTCGCTCATCGTGCCGGCGCGCCACGAAGAGGAGGTGCTCGGCCGGACTCTCTCGGAACTTGCTCAGGTGGACCATCCCGACTTCGAGATTCTCGTCATCGTCGGCGACGACGACCCCGGCACGGCGGCGACGGCCCACGAGGCACGGGAACACTGGCCCGACAAGATCAGTGTGATAGTCGACTACAACGAGACGAAGAACAAACCAAAGGCTCTGAACACGGCGCTGCCCCACTGCGTGAACGACATCGTCGGCATCATCGACGCCGAGGACGTCGTGAGCCGGGATCTTCTCCGAACCGTGGAAGCGCAATTCATCGCTGACAGTTGCGATGTCGTTCAGGCGGGCGTTCAGCCGATGAACCTGCAGTCGCGTTGGTACGCGGGACGCAATGTCCTGGAGTACTACTTCTGGTTCCGGAGCCGGCTCTTCTTTCACGCGAGCAGGGGGGTGATGCCGCTCGGAGGCAATACGGTCTTCGTCCTCCGGCGGCACCTCCTCGGGCTCGGCGGCTGGGACCCGATTTGCCTGACCGAGGACTGTGATATCGGGATCCGGCTTTCCGCAGCCGGAGCAAAGATCTCTGTCAGCTATGCGCCCGCCCAGGTCACCAAGGAGGAGGTGCCGGCTCGCTTCGCCGCGTTCCTTCGTCAACGTACACGCTGGCATCAGGGATTCATCCAGGTGCTTCGCAAGGGCGATTGGCGCAGCTTGCCGCGTTTCTCGGAGCGAGTCTTCGCATTCTTGACGCTCGCGATGCCGCTCATCCAAGCGTGGACTGCGCTCATCCTCCCTCTGTCGATCGTGACCATCGCCCTCGCCAGACTGGCGCCCGCACTTGTGGTCCTGTCCTTCGTGCCGCTGCTGATCACGCTCGTCAGTCTCGGAGTCGAGATGGTTGCTCTCGCCGAATTCTGCCGGCAGCACGGCACCGAGGCGCGGGCGCGCGACTTCGTGTTCCTGATCCTGAGCGCGATCCCTTATCAGCTCGCCCTTTCCTTCGCCGCCTGTCGCGCCGTCGGCCGTGAGGTCATGGGCGTGCACAACTGGGAGAAGACGCGCCACGAAGGTCTTCACTTCCTGACCGCCTCCACCATGCAGGCGGCCGACTCGACAGTGAACGCGGCGCCTTGAGCTCAGAGACACTTCGGCGGGCCCCGGTCGGCATCCCCGAGAGGCGTCCCCGACCGAGTCCCCCGAGACGGCCCTGGTCCTGGCGTGGTCCCCTCGAGCAGCACGCGCCGCCGCGCCTTGCGGAGACTCTCGGGACGCCGACGCTCGTCGGCGTCACGCCGGCGTCGTCTTCCAGGCTCTCGATCCGGACGCGGATCTCGATCCTTGTCTACGTGCACCGTCGGAGCCTCCTCCTCGTGGCGGTGCTCGTCGTCGGCGCCGGCCTCGTTCACGGGATCAACATGCTCGGAGCACCCGCCCGCTTCGACGACGAAGGCACCTACGTCTCGCAGGCGTGGGCTTTTCAGACCCACGGCACCCTCGCCTACTACACGTACTGGTACGACCACCCACCCCTCGGCTGGATGATGCTCGCCGCTTGGAACCTGATCACGCTCGCGGTGCCTCTCCACGAGAGCCTCTGGGCCGCGGACCGTGTCTTCATGCTCCTGATGGACCTCGTGAGCTGCGCCCTGATCTTTGCCGTCGGTCGCCGTTACGGCTTGGAACGCTGGACGGCCGCACTCGCCGTCGTCTTGTACACGATCTCTCCGATCGCTCTCACGTGGACCCGCATGGTGCTGCTCGACAACCTCGCCACGCCTTTCCTGCTCGGCGCCTTCTTCCTCGCGGCCTCGCCCGGGCGGCGGCTGGGCGTGTACGCCGGCAGTGCTCTTTGTCTCGCTGCTGCCGTGATGGCCAAGGAGACGAGCGCTCTGTTCGTGCCGTTCGTCTTCTGGCAGATCTGGCGATCAACCCGCCGCGAGACTCGCCGTTACGTCGTGACGATGAGCAGCGGTCTTTTCTGCATCGTCTTGCTGCTGTACCCGCTGTACGCGGTCGTCAAGCGTGAGCTGATCCCGGGCAAAGGCCACGTCAGCCTGCTCGGGTCGCTCAATTGGCAGTTCCTCGGGCGGTCGAGCAACGGCGGCCTGTTCAACGTCGGGTCGAGCAAACACGTGATCCTCGCGACCCTGGTGCATCAGGATCCCTGGTTGTTGCTCGGGACCGCCGCTTTGTGCCCGCTCGCACTCGCGAGCCCCCAGATCCGCCCCATCGCCGGAGCGATGCTCGTCCAGTTGCTCCTTCCCTTCTCCCACGGCTACTACCCGTCGCCGCAGGTCATCAACTTCTTGTGGGGTGCGAGCCTGCTCGTGGCGTGGGCGGCCGCCCGATTGGTAGCTTGGCGCCCACTGCGCCTGCCGTCCCGGTACGGGCGCGTGTCGCTCTGTGCCCTCGGGTTGGCGTCCGCGGCATTCGCCGGAACACACGATGCGGCGCTCGACTGGACATTGCTCACCGCGAACGCGAACTCTCCAAGGGTCCAAGCCGACCAATGGATCGCAACCCACCTTCCCAAGACGTCCAATCTCCTCGTCGACAACAACTTCTGGATCGACTTGGTCCAAGAAGGATTCAGTCCGGCTCGAACGGTCTGGTTCACCAAGCTCGACCTGGACCCTGCGATCGAGCGCGACTTCCCCGGCCGATGGCGAGACTTCCAGTACGTGGTGAGCTCCGACGCGATCCGCGCCAGCGATGCCGAGTATCCTGACGTCGTCGCAGCGATGGACCACTCCACGGCCGTGGCCACCTTCGGAAGCGGAACCACCGAGGTCCAGATACGCCGCATCGCGGCCGGGAACGTTCCACGCCGCCTGCAGAGTCGTTACTGATGAACAAGCTCCCTGCCCGCCGGCTCCGCCGCCTCGGTCGAGTCGGCGCCATGGTGGTCGTCGTCGCTGCGGTCTCGACCGCGCCAGCGCTGCAAGGGGCGGCCTCCAATCCTGCGGTGGCTCGCGCATCCAGCTTGGCCCCAGCGTCGGCAGCGCCGTCGTTCATCGGAGCGAACGCCGACCCCCTCCGGACGAGCTGGTTACCGGACGAGGCCGCCCTTCCGCCTTCCCAGATAAACAGCAGGGACTTCCATGAGCAGTTCTCGCGCCAGCTGAACGGCGAGATCCTCGCCGAGCCACTCGTCAGCGACGGCGTACTGCTCGCGGTCACCGAGAACAACTGGGCCTACGGCTTGAACGCCGTGACCGGCGCCGTCGACTGGAGTGTCCACTACGGGGCGCCCCAGCCGTCTTCCAGCATCCCCGACGTCTGCGGAGACATCACACCGTCGTTCGGAATCACTGGCACGCCGGTCATCGACCCAAAGACCGACACCGCGTATTTCATCGCTGACGTCTTCAAAGCGGGTGTGCCGTCGATGTACATGGAGGCTGTCGACGTCGCCAACGGCCGCGCCGTTCGTGGCTTCCCGGTCCTGATCCGTGGCGCCGCGACCGACGACCCGGCCGAGTCGTTCAACGCGGACGACGAGTTGCAGCGACCTGGCCTCGCCCTCGTGAACGGGGTCGTGTACGCCGCCTTCGGCTCGCACTGCGACCTGGGCAAATGGCTCGGGTGGGTGATCGGCGTCTCGACGGCGGGCAAGACCACCGACATGTGGAGCGACGAGATCCACCAGCCCCCCGGTGGGGACGGGGGGATCTGGGGGTCGGGTGGCGGCCTCGTCGTCGACGGCTCGGGCAATCTCTTCTTCGCAACCGGCAACGGGACGGTGGCGCCGTTCGGCCCGGCGAAGACGAACCCCCAGCCGGACGGGCTCGGCAACTGCGTAGTCAAACTTTCGACGAAGGACAAGAGGCTCAAGCTGGCGGACTACTTCTGTCCGTACAACGCCGCCTTGCTGACCACCAACGACGAGGACCTCGGTTCCGGCGGCACAATGGGCCTTCCGGCGAGTTTCGGCACACCAAAGACCCCCGACCTCCTCGTGGCGGCTGGCAAGGAAGGGACTGTCTACCTCCTCAACCGCGACGACCTCGGCGGAATGACCAAGCAACTGCCCGACAGTGTCGTCCAGGAGGTCGGGCCCTTCGGGGGTGTCTGGTCCAAGCCCGCCGTCTGGCCCGGTGACGGGGGCTTCATCTACCTCCCGACTGCATCTGCAGGCCAATCCAGCAAATTCTCATCCGGCGCTTTCGACATCTATCAGCGCTTCGTGGACGTCAACGGCAACGTATCTTTGAGCCAGATCGGGAACGTGGCGAGCTTCGGGTTCGCGTCGAGCTCGCCGATGGTGACCTCCGACGGCATCAAACCGGGAAGCGCCGTCGTGTGGATCGTCCGGTTCCCGCCGAGTGGGGTCATCGGAGCAGGCGCGACTTTGAACGCCTACGCGGCCGATCCAGTGGCGGGCGCGCCTGGCGAGGGAGCCACGCTGGCACTGCTATGGCAGGCACCCGTTGGTCGCGGCTCATCGTTCGACCCACCTGTTGCCTCGGGCGGCAGTGTGTTCGTCGGAACCGAGGACGGCGACGTTCTCTCGTTCGGAATCCGGAAGGGGTCACCCGACCTGGCCGGCAATCCCGTCGTAGCGCCGAGCACCTATCTCGGCCAGTCGTCGCAGACTGCCGCGTACTTCAACGCCACGGGCAGGACCACCGTCGAGAACCTAACCCTTCAGAACGCCACTACCGGGGCTTCTTCCGCCTTCTCGGCGCCTGCGTCGGGTCTGGGGCTGCCGGCAACCCTGCACCCAGGCCAGATACTGGTCGTCCCGCTGACATTCCGGCCCGAGGTGCTGGGCGGCCAGCAGGCGACACTGACGATCACGACAGGTCATGGAACTGTCTCGGTCCCGATCAGCGGCACCGGTCTGTCCACCGCGAAGCGCTCGGTCCGCGCCACACCGGACCACGTCACCTTCGGGTCGGTCGCCATCGGATCGCGACCTGCGACCCAGACGCTCAAGTTCACGAACGCAAGCGTCGCCCCGATCGAGATCAGCGACATCCTGCTCCCGAGCGGGGCGTTCTCGCTTCACGGTGTCGAGCGTTTGCCGGCAACCCTGGCCAAGGGCGCATCGATCAGCCTGAGGGTGACGTTCACCCCACCGCGAACCTCCGGCGACTTCCCGCACGTCTTCACTGCTGATGTCATCCTCGAGACCAAGACCGCCGGGGATTTCGAGGTGCCCCTCGAAGGCACCGCCTCTCCACCGGCCCTTATGGCCGTCGGCACGGCCAAGGTGGGCTTCGGCCGCGTGGCGCTCGGGCAATACCGGATCGAAAGCTTCACCGTCGGCGACACGGGAGGCCTGCCCCTCACGATCACGGCCTCGAAGCCGCCGGCGACCGCCGGCTTCACGGCTGCGACCCGCCTTGCCAGAGGCCTCGTGATCGCCCCGCACACAGTCGTGACGGAGATCGTTCGTTTCCGGCCGCAGAAGAGCGGGCCCGCAATTTCCCGATGGACCTTCACCGGGAACGACGGCAAAGGTGCCCACACGGTCATCCTCACCGGCACGGGTGCGAAGTTGGCGACAGTTCCGCCACCTGGCAGCGGTTGGCAGCGGAACGGCCATGCCTCCCTCGTCGGGTCCGTGTTGCAGCTCACGCCTGCGAAGATGGCCGAGAGCGGTTCGGCGTTCTGGCCCAAGGCCGTCCCCTCCGACAACCTCAACGTCAGCTTTGTCGAGGACATCGGGCACGGTTCGGGCGGGAACGGCATGACCTTGACGCTCGCGAACGCGGCGAAGGCGTCTCCCTACAACCTGGGCGGAGACGGCTCTGCCTTGGGCTTCGGTGGTATCGACGGCATCGCGGTGGCGCTCAGCACGTATCCGAGCGGCACCAACGAGAGCGCCAACTCGATCGGGCTCGTGACCGCCAAGTCGAACTTTGGCAGTCTCAACTGGGCCGTCATCGACAGCGCCATTCCTGCGCTACGACCGGGGCCGCACACGATCACCGTGTCGGTGAACGGAGACTTGGTGTCCGTGTCGGTCGACGGATCCCACGCGTTCGACGCGACCGCAGCAGTTCCGCGCGAGGTCTACGTCGGCTTCACGGCCGCCACCGGCCAGGTGACCGACGCGCACGATGCGCTGGATGTCCAGATCGCCGACCCGGGTCTCTCGTGACGAAGGGGACTACCGATGCCAGCCTTCAGGCGTATGCCCGCCGAATGATGCCGTCGCGAGGGTAGACGCTGCCATTACCGCGTCTGCGACGGCGAGGACTCGGTCGCCCTCCAGCCGCACGGCCATCGTCGTGACGCTGATAGCGAGGAGCGGGTGGCCGTCGGGACCGAACAGCGGAGCCGCAACGCATCGCACGCCCGGTCGCGACTCCTCGTCGTCGATCGCGTATCCGCGCCTTGCCACCTCGTCGAGCTGCCGGTACAGCTCGGAGCGCGTTGTGATCGTCCGCGGTCCTCGGGAGGCCAACTGCTCGCTGACGTAGAGCTGCTCGACAGTCTCACGAGGAAGCGCCGCAAGCATGACTTTCCCTAACGCAGTGGCGTGTGCGTACTCCCGCGAGCCGATCCGTGCCGCCATGTTTGGACCCTCGTCGGGAAGAGCTCGGGCGATGTGGAGCACCTTGTCATGATCTAGGACACCGACGTGCACCGTCTCCCCGAGCGACCTCGCGAGCCCGACGATCACTGGCTCGATCTTTGCCACGGTGTCGTATTTGCTCGTGATGAGGACCGAAAGGCCATGTGCGGCGAAACCGATATCGTACGGGGCGCCTCGCGACCCGTTGGGCCCCGGTAGCCGGGTCAACCAGCCGCCGCGCTCGAGGATCTCACAGAGCCGATATGCGGTGCTTCGATTCAGCCCGGTCGCATGAGCGATCTCCGCGGGACCTTTCGGACGCTCGCTGGACGCCACCTCGCTAATGATCAAGAGGCCCTTTTCCAGGCTGCTGAAGTCCACTGCCTACCTCGTCGCTCGGCCCAAGTGGGGTCATCGTGTTTGTCCCCGGGAGCCGACCTCACTGTAACGCCGCAAACAGCCGCAACAGAAGATTCGCCTGTACAGAACCCGGGTTGGCTTGGCAAGAAACGCCGGACCCGTACGCCCCGGCCCGGCGTCGGAAGGTGGCGTTCACGAGAGGATCCTCCGCGGCGCCAGAGCTGTTCGCTCGAGGCGTCATGTGGGACTGCTGATCAGTTCGAGACGCGGTGCGGCAGCAATCAGGGCGCGGGTGTACGAGTCCGTTGGATGGTCGAGCACGGCGCGAACCGGACCCTCCTCGCAGATCTCACCGCGATTGAGCACGAGAACACGGTCGGCAACGCTCGCAACGACCCCGAGGTCGTGTGTAATGAACAACATCGCTAACCCAAGCGTCGTGCGGAGGTCGCCGAGCAGGCCCAGGACAGCCCCCTGCACGGAGACGTCCAGGGAGGATGTGATCTCGTCGCAGATCAGCAGGTCCGGTGTGGCGACCAATGCGCGCGCGTATCGCGACGCGTTGGCGCTCTCCGCCCGACAGCTCGCCCGGAAATCTGTGGGCGAGGCGCCCGGATAGACGAACCTGGTCGAGAGCATCCAAGGCGGCTCTGGCCGCGTCCGGACGTGAGAGTCCTCTTAGAAGGATCGCGGCTCGAGCAATCGCGTCCGTCACTCGTTGGCGTGGATTGAGAGACTCGTAGGGGTTTTGAAATACGATCTGCAGTCTGCGTCGAGCATCTCGGTCACGCTCGCGCGCCGTCGCCTCGAGCGGTCGTCCGTGAAGCTGAATGGTCCCCTTTGCTGGCCGGTGTAGCCCCGCCAGGCAGCGCGCGATCGTGGTCTTGCCGCTGCCGGATTCGCCCACGAGTGCAACGCACTCGCCAGCGGCGACGGTGAACGAGACGTCCCTGGCTGCAATCACCTCCTCGCCCTGGCCGCGATGGGTTGCCAATAGTCCAGCGACCGACAGGACGTTGGCGCCTCCAGCGCTTTCGCGCCTCGAGGTTGAACGGTCTCGCACGAGCTCGGGCGTCTTCCGCCACTCGAAGCAGCGGACCACATGGTCGGGTACCGAGCGCTCTGCAATTGGCATTTTCGCCTCGCAGATCTCGACCCTCTGCGGGCACCGCGGGGCGAAGGGGCACCCTGTCGGCCATTCCCCTACGCCCAGGGCCGCGCCGGAAAGGCCTTTGAGGCGAAGGGCGCCGGACAAATCTGGCACAGATTCCATGAGCCCGACCGTGTACGGGTGGACCGGGTGCCTGAGGATCTGCTCGACCGGGCCCTGCTCGACGACACGCCCCGCGTACATCACCGCGATGACGTCAGCCACGGTCGCGATCGCCGCGATGTCGTGCGTTACATAGACAATCGTCGAGCCCATCTCGTCTCGCAGCCGGAGGATCTCCGACAACAGCCTCGCCTGGGTCACGACGTCAAGCCCTGTGGTGGGTTCGTCCAGGACGATGAGTGGTGGGTCGCCAACGATTGCCATCGCTATCATGACCCGCTGTTGTTGACCGCCGGACAATTGGTGTGGAAAGCGGCGGAGGATCTTGTCACCGGTCTCGAGCTGAGCGCGCTCCAACGCGCGTCGCACAAGAGCGTCGCGGTCTCTCCTCGGGCTATGGCGGATCCGGTCCTCGACCTGCCGTCCGACGCGACGACCGGGATTGAGGGATGCGGCCGGGTCCTGCGGCACATAAGACACGAGCCTCCCCCGCAAAGCTCGCATCTCTTTCTCGCGTCGACGCTGCAGCTCGACGCCGCGAATTGATACTTCCCCGGAGGAGATTTTCGCGCCGGGCCGAACGAAACCGAGCAGCGCCAGCGCAAGTGTCGACTTGCCGCTGCCCGACTCTCCCACGACCCCGAGGATCCGGCTGGTGGCGAGGCGCAACGAGACGTCCTCGACTATGGGTACCCCTGAAGTGAGGCTCACGGTGAGGTCGTCGACCGCAAGCAGCGGCTGCGGCGTGCTCATCGGCCCGACCCCTCGGCTTCGAGCGCCTCGATCGAGGCTCCTAGGCTCCGGGCGATCCCGTCTGAGACGAGATTCACCCCAATCGTGAGCGCGGCGATGAGCACCGCCGGCGCGACGACGATCCACGGCTGTAGGTAGAGACCGATGCGATTCTCGGCGATCATCAGGCCCCAATCGGCCGCTGGCGGCTGCAGGCCGAGCCCGAGGAAATTTAGCGAGGCGATGAGCAGGATGGAGCCGGTGAACCGAAGACCCGCGTCGGCCAGGATCACACCGAGGATGTTGGGCAGGATCTCGATACGGAGAATGGACCTAGTTCTCTCGCCCCGGGCGACCGCCGCTTCTACATAGCTGCGACTGCACACGTTGAGAACGGCAGCCCGGATTATCCTCGCCAGACCCGGGGCAGAGATGACGCCTGTGGCGACGACCATAGCCGCGAGGTTGCTCTTCGAACCCGTGGCCACGAGGAGCAGAAATAGGAGCGGTGGGAAGACGAGAAGGACGTCGACGCTTCGCATCACGACGGGATCTACCCACGAGCGGCTGTACCCGGCAACCAGACCGGCCGGCAGGCCGATCGCGTAGGCAACGAGCGTGGCAAGCAGGGATAGCCCGATCAGGCTTCGGCCTCCGTAAAGCAGCCGGCTGAGCCCATCTCTTCCCAAGAAATCGGTACCGAGTGGATAGCTCGCGGCCGGTCTTGCAAACGGCGGTCCCACGATCGCCGTGGGTGAGTGAGGCGCGAGGAGCGGACCGAAGACGGCTAGAAGGACAATGATCACAGTGATCCCGAGACCGACCTGAGCACTCCGAAACCTCAGGAATCGAAGGCGCCCGCTTGTCTCGACGCCGAGGGCGCGACCGCCGTCTGCCGGAGCCAACGCGGTCACTGTGCCGACCGAAGCTTCGGGACGAGGTAGGTGACGATCAGGTCCGAGAAGATGTTGAGTGCCACGTAGACCGCCGCGAGCAGGAGGGTGACGCTCTGCACGGTCGGGATGTCGCGCACGTTCACGGCGTTCACCAGAGCCTGGCCGAGCCCCGGGTAGCCGAACAGCGTCTCGGTGACGACGATGCCTCCTACGAGCCATTGCATGTTGAGCGCGATGACCTGGACCGTCGGGGCGAGCGCGTTGCGCAAGCCGTAAAAGACCAGCACCCGCCACTCGGATACGCCGCCGAGACGAGCCGCCATGACGTACTCGGACCGCAACGCGTCAATCATGCTGGCGCGTGTCATGCGCACGACTTGGGCGAGTGTCGCCGAAAGGAGGGTCATAACCGGCAGGATGAGGATCTTCGGGTCGCTGAAGGGACCTTGCCCGGGCTGGATGAGCGACACCGCGGGTAGCCATCCGAGCCAGGTCGCAAACACTGCGATCAACAGGGATCCGCTCACGAACTCGGGGAGCGAGATCGCCCCGATTGTGCCTAGCGACACCACATGGTCGACAACGCGTCCAGCTCTGGTCGCGAGGAACGTGCCTAGCAGGAGCGAAAGCGGGACGAGCAACACGACGGTTGTGCCCGCCAGCACTGCGCTGTTGCCCAGCGGGCCGCTGATGAGGGCGGAAACGGTCTCTTTGGTATTGCTGTCAGCCACCCCGGTCATCGAAAGTCCGAGGTCCCCGTGGACGAAGTGGCTCAACCAATGCCAGTACTGAACGAACACCGAACCCTCGAGGCCGAGCTCGCGCCTTAGGACGGCAACCGCCTGAGGGCTCGCGCTGCGTCCGAGAAACACCCGAGCTGCGTCACCGGGCAAAACCGCTGTGCCAAGGAAGATCAGCACCGACACGAGCAGCAACGTGAAGAGCGCGAACGCGACCCGCCTCACAAGGAACCTGACGACGGGATGCTCTGCCGACAGGTGGCTGCGGATTGGGACCCCTGGCGCTGGCGAGACCATGGTCGCTAGCGTCTGGTCGAACGAGCCACTACTCGAGCCACCAGTCTCTCAGGGTACATCCGCTGAAGAAATAGTATGCACCAGGGTAGGCACCCCGGACCCGCTTGCTGAGTCCGTCGACCCACGGGCTTGTCCCCCAGATGATCTGGCCGTCGTTCGCCCAGCTGTACTGCTGAAGCTCGTTCCATATCTCTTTCGCCTTGGCTGGGTTCACCGCGGCCAGCGCCTCTTGATCAGGCGGTAGTTCGTGGAGTCGTGCCACTGCGAATCGTTGTAGGGAGCATTCTTCGCCAGCGAGGTCGTATAAAAGTTGGCGAGCTGGACGCATTGCCAGTTGTCCTGTCCGAACGGGTAGTTGGGGTATCCGGTGGAGAAATACGTGGCGGGAGGCAGATTCCGAACATTCACCTTGACGCCGGCCTGAGATGCCTGTTGTGCAAACAGGGTCGCCGACTCGAGCATGCCCGAGACGACACGAGACGAGGAGAGCGTGACTGTGAGGTTCTCGTATCCCGCCTTCTTCAACAGAGACTTAGCCTTCTCGATGTCCTGTGTTCGTTGGGGAAGGCTACTGTCGTAGAAGGGCAGCCCGAGACCGTAGATGTCATTGCCGATCTCACCAAGACCTGACTGCACCTGCGAGATCATTTGCTTGCGGTTCACGATGAGCTTGAACGCCGTCCGGACGCGCACGTCTCTGAACGGTTTGCTCACGAAACCCATCGTGATCGGAATGATCCCGGGGGTGTTCGCGATGAGAGGGTTGATGGGCGCGTTGCTTCCCTGAGCCTTGAACGCGGCCGCCTCCGCGTAACCGATCGAGTCCACCGCGTCGACGGTGCCGCCCAACAGGGCGTTGAGCCGCGCGGAGTTGTCGGGTATCGAGAGCATCTCGAGCTCGTCGACATACGGCGTCCCCGAGATGAAGTAGTTGGGGTTGCGCTTGAACAGGCTGCTTTGGCCTGGCGTCCAGCTCACAAACTTGAAGGGCCCGGTTCCGTTCGGCTTGGCAAAGCTGGTTGTCCCCTCGGGGATCACGGCCATCACGGCGTTGCAGATAATTCCAATGAGCTGGGCGTTCGGGAACGTAGTCGGGACACGGACAGTCAGTTTGTCCAGTTTCTTCATGGACTTCAGGTCCATGTACGAGAGAACTGCCGCGTTGACAGATGCCGACTTCGGGTTTGCGATCCACCTGAGCGAGTACATCAGGTCGTCGGCAGTGAGCGGCTTCCCGTTATGGAACTCGACGCCCGACCGGAGCCGGATCGTCCATTCAGTCGCTGAAGCGTTCGGCTCCATCACCTCCGCAAGGTGGAGCTGCGGCTCGCCTTTCGGACCCGGGTACACGAGCCAGTCGTACAGTTGCATCATCCTTGTGATGTCGATGTCCGAGCCGGCAGCCTCATTCGGATTCAAAGTCTCCGTGGAGCCGCCACCGACCATCGCCACCCGGAGACGACCACCAGGCTTTGGCTTGGTTGCGGAAGTCCTGGTCGTTTCACGACTCGTCGTAGTGACTTTACGGCCGGGAGCGCGAAGCGTGACGCTCGCGGCCAGGCCTGCGCCGGCAGCGATGAACTTCCTCCGGCTCATCCCTCGACCGGGCCGAGCGTCCTCGCTTGGTGCCTCTTTGCTCCGCCCAGCGGCGTGTCGATCAAGGTCTGCCGAGCTTCGATCCGCGTCTTGCATCGTTCGTCCCCCCATTCTGTTCGGTGAAAGCAATTTAGATACGGCCTGTGCGAACGCCACCAATACCAGGGCTTTCCCGTCCTGGAACCATGAACGCCGACGGTTCCCCTTCGGCGAGTCGAGCAAGTGCAATCTGGGCGCGTCGGACCTTTTCACGGATCGTGTTCTCTGCTACCGGCTCGAGATGCACGCCATAGGGGTAAAGGGTCGGCGCGTTACGCAACCCAAATTTGAGCGAAACCGGCGCTAGCTCGCGTACGATCCGCGCCACCTCTCGGTACCGCATGCCGCCACCAAGGCCGTCCGGGCTCTCCACGTACACGTCGAGCGACACGTCTGGCCCGATAGCCGCCCGCATCGCGGCGAGGTCCTCGATCGTCGACGAGCTCGCAGTGTTGATGCTCGTCGCGCCGAGTCGGGCATAGAGGGCCGCGGTCGCGGCGTTGCGAGGGGCAATGGCGGCAGCCGACTTCAGCTTCAGGGCGGCTAGCCTTCCGTCGAGGACCAGTTGGCCCGCGAGCGCGAGCAGTCCCAGATCCGCCACTAGCACTCCGTCCACCCCTGCCGCGGCACAGCGGTGGAGCTCCGCGACCGCGTCGGCAAAGGCGACCTCGCCTCGAAGTTGGTCCTCTCCGTGGGCATCGGTGAGTTGCTCGAAGCTGTTTCGAGACGAGGTGAAGGTGAAGATCTCTATCCCGTTCGCATGGCACAACTCGACCATCGTCTGGAGCTCGCCCTCAGTCAGAAGGAACGACCCGCCCCCCTGCGAAATGCGCCCGACCGGAACACTGCGGCTCGCCGCCTCATCGAGGAGGGCTCGCAGGAGACTTGGGTGTTCCACGGAGGCGATCTCCACCACGAACGAATCCATCGTGCGACCGCCGCCATCAAGGCTCATCGCGAGCCGCCCGCCGAACCATTGACAGGCTCACCTCTTCGCTCTCGCGAGGCGGCGAGCAAGGTCATTGATTCCGTTCGTACAGCGGACATATTCACCGTCTAGAAACCATAGTTACAGGAGGCTGGGCGGTCAAGATCTGACTCGGGTAGCAAAGTGCCGAGCTAACGCCACCGAGTGACTTGGCTTTGGCAGGGATTCGGTGCTGTAAATCCGCGTTTACTAGACGAACATCAGTAGCGATCTGAGCGACCCTGCGCCTCCGTTCGGCTACCGTGATCGAGGTCGTGCCGCCCCGCTCGGTCGTTCTGAGGCTCGTGGTCCGCCTTCTCGGGCACTTCGCTGTCTCGCACAGGGTCGTCAATGGCCCGGAGCGACAAACACCGCGGTTTACACGAGGAGGCCTCATGGACGATCGCACCAATAACGACTTTCCGGTGGTCAGCGCACCGCGGATCGCTCAGCTGACAGGGCTCGCCTGGGAGCAAGCATCGGGCGTCGTCACCCTTGTGCCGATCGGCAGCACCGAGCAGCACGGCCCGCACCTTCCCATGGGGACCGATGCGTTCATCGCCGAGACGGTTTGCGCGATGGCGTCGGGCAAGGCAGGTGGTGCCACATTCGTTGCACCTGTGATCTGCTACGGGGTGTCCGAGCACCATCGAGACCTTCCCGGCGGCGCCCTCTCGTTGACGGCACCGTCATTGGCCATGGTGCTCGTCGAGATACTTGACGGACTCCTCGGACGGTCGCGAGACCGAGGCGTGATCCTCGTGAACGGACACGGGGGCAACCGACACGCAATCGGCGTAGCAATCGACGAGGCCGGACGCCGATGGGGAGAACGGGCGATCGCGGGCTGCGCGTGGTGGGAGCTGGCGGCCCCTATCGAAAGCGCGCCGGAAGACCGGCTGCGTCCGGGACACGCCGGTCGGGTTGAGACGGCAGTCATGGAACACCTCGCGCCCGACCATATCGACTGGTCCGCCCTACCTTCGGCTTCTGCTTACGTAAGCGGACCATCTGATCGATCGAGGCAGCCAGGCCAATCTCCGCCCACAACCGTGGACCGATGGACGGATTTCTCTCTCCACTACCCGGACGGTTCGAGTGATCTGGCCGCCCGCGGCAACGCGGGATTGGGCGAAGAGCTGGTCACCAACGCTGTTGTTCGTCTTGTCGAGCTCGTCCACTGGCTAAGAGCCTCCTATCAGCTCCTGGAACCCACCGTTTGATCTGAAGCCTGTAGCTCGCCCGAGCCCACGAGGGCGGCCCGGCATGTCGGCCCTCAGGCGATACCGGGGTACTGCCCACCGTCGGCGACCAGGCAATGCCCGGTCACAAAGCTCGCGCGGTCAGACAGGAGAAAGCAGATGGCCTCGGCTATCTCGCTTGACCTGCCGAGGCGACCGAGAGGAATTGTCCGCCGGATCCCTTCGATGAGGTCTGCGCCCAGTGTCGCCCATATCGGAGTCGTAGGGTCGTAGAACGTTCCGGGCGCGACCGAATTGACGCGAACACCATCCTTAGCGAGGTCAAGCGCGTAGATCTTGGCAGCGGCGATGAGCGCGGCCTTCATCGAGCCGTAGCCGGCATCCACCGCCCCGCCCGTCCCGGTCTTGCCAGATACAGAGCTGACGAAGACGATCGAGCCGACGCCTCGGGCCTTCATGCTCGGAAGGAGAAGGTCCGTCGTACGGACCGCGCCGAGCAGGTCGACGCTGAAGTGCGCGTCCCACTGTGTTTCGGTCGGAACGCCCAGGTAAATATCTTGGTTCGTCGCGTTCGCAACGAAAAGGTCGACTCGCCCGATCTCGGCGAGCGCTCGCTCGACGAGGAATTCGCGGCCGGACTGTGTCCCAACGTCCGCCGGCACGATCACGACAGTGCTTCCGCTGGCGCGAGCCTCATCGCCAACGGTCTCCAAAGGGCCGACGTGCCGCGAAGTGATCACCAGGTCTGCCCCTCGACGAGCGAGGAGCAGGGCGACCGCCCTACCGAGCCCTCTCGAGGCTCCGGTGACAAGCGCAACTCTCCCGGCAAACTCGCCGCCTTGGTCATCGTGCTCGCCCGTTGACATGGATCCAATGTCTTCCACCCGTTCCCCCTCGTGTCTATCGTCGGTCTTGAGCAGGCGGTGTTGCTATCTCGATCGCAGTGCGCACCGCCGCTAGACCTTTGTCCGGCATTAGAGACATGTTGTAGAACGAAAGCCCCGTGGCTCCGCTTTCGAATGCTGCTGCGGCGTCGGCTCCGAGTGATCGGCCGCTGAATCGCGGTGACCAGCTGAGTCCCACCGACACGATCGCCGGATCTCGAATCGCGAGATGCGCCTGCAGCTCGCCCCGAAACTGCGCCCCTGTGAGCCCGTCAAGCCCGATGAGGACATAGTCGGCCTCGGCGGCAGCAAGTGGGCCCATTCCTTGTAGACGAACATCCAGCGCGGACCCGAAACCACAGAGCCGTAACCTGGTTCGGGCTGGTGTGACCGACCTAAGGCCCGCGACGAGCTCGGCGATCACAGCGTCCCGGGCCGAGGCGACGGCGCTGACAACTTCCTCGTCCCAAGTGAGCCCTGCGGGTCCAAGCGGCGACCCGGCCGCGGCCCGTAGCATGTCGGCCGCCACCCGGTCGTCGATCCCGGCGGTAGTGAACATCCTCGTGCATGCCGAGCAGACGCACTGGGCTCCATACCGCTTGGTGGACTGAGAGAGGGGCTCGAGTGATACTGACGCCAAGTACCCGTTCCACCTCGGATAAAGCGCTGCTTCGAGATCAATGACATCGGGGGCGAACTGCTCGGCCACGTCCGCCGTCAGGGCGGCGGCGTAATGGCGGACCGCCTCGTTGGAAGGGCAGAGCGCGTGAAGGGTAGGAGTCCCGTCAACGGTTGCGGCCGCGTATTCTTGGTGGCTCTCCACCAACCACTCTTGGTCGAGGACCACGATCCAAGCACGGAAGGCAAGTCCCTCGGCTCCGCATGCCTCTCGCAGAGCAAGTATGTCTCGACCACCAACCGCCCGAGCGCTGACGGACGGTACGAGGGCGCCGTAGCGGGAAGGGCTCGGGTCGAACTGCAACCCGCCCGCGAGGCCGGGCCGCACTGCTCGATAGCGAGGGAAAACCCGCACGCATCGGTGGTAGGTCAACGCGACGCTGAGTGCGTTGACCCCCAAATCGGCCACGGCTCGAGCCAGCTTCCGCGCTCCGGCGAGGGGAATCTCCTCCGGGTAGAGCCAGACCTGGATATCCCTACCAGTGCCCGTCATCGTTCCCGTACCCCCGCCGAAATTGTTGTTCGATTGACGAACAAAGTTCTCGCATAGGTTAGGAGTTTCCCGACGTCTTGTCATGCCCGACCTTGAGGAGGACTAGGGACCGACTGCCCCTACAGCGGCTGACCACAACGGGAGTGGTCCAGGATTTTTGACGACGCTCTGGTGGACTAACTACCGTATTTTCCGGTCATACTGTTTGTTCAACAAACACGAGGTGGTCTACTTTTGCCGGACCTGCAAGAATTGGCGGCCGAAGGCGCCTCGCGAACCGTCCTGGACGCACATACGACCCTCGAGACGGTCGCCGAGCCCGAGACGGCTGCCATGGCGCTACTTGACCAGATGGACGAATGCGGTATCGAGCAGGCGCTAGTTTCGCCGACCCAGCCCTTCGTCGCCGTGAGCAATCGCGAAGGCAACCGGCTCGTTGCTGAGGCCGCGTCTGCTAGCAACGGTCGCCTGATCCCCTATGCGGTCGCGTCGCCTTGGTTTGGCCACGAGGCGATCGACATCCTTGCTGAAGCAGCCGATCTCGGAGCGAAGGCGCTGAAACTGGACCCCGCCCTGCAAGGCTTCGACTTGCTCGACGACCGGGTGGAGCCACTCCTCGAGTTCGCCGCCACTCATCGCTGGCCCGTCTACGTCCGTACTGGGACGCCGCCCCACGCCTTGCCGCTCCCGCTCGCCGCGCTGGCGAGCAGGTTCCCACAGCTCGCTTTCATCATGGGCCGAAACGGAGCGACGGACTTCTGGCTCGACGTCGAACCAGCGCTCGAATACGCAGCGAACCTCCATGCCGACACGGCCTTCACCTTCTGGGACCTTGGGCTGGTGACGCTGGTTGTGAGCGCCAACCTCGGACCCGGGCGCGTCTTGTTCTCCTCAGACGCACCCGTCGGCGACCTCAAGCGCGAACTCGAGAATGTGCTCGATATGCCAATCACCGATGCCGATCGAGATGCCATTCTCGGCGGCAACCTCGCCCGTCTTCTGCGGCATGAAGGAGAGGATCGATGATCGTCGACTGTCACACGCACGTCATGTGGTACCCCGACCACATTTCCACGCGATTCGCAGAGGAGGCCCTTGCATCCAAGCTGGTGAAGCTGAAGATGTCCGGAGGCGAGGTGTACGCCGAGAACCTCGACCTCCACTCATACGACGCCCGACCGGAGGAGCACTGGGCACTCTCGCAGGACGCCGACCGTGTGATCGTGTTCGGTCTCGACGCAAAGGCCGTTGGCGTCAAGGTTCCGAACGAGGTTGTCGCAGACTACGTACGGCAACACCCGGACAAGCTCGTCGGCTGGGCGTCGGTAGACCCCAACGACGGTGACTGTATCGAGAGGCTCGTCTACGCCGTCGAAGAGCTGGGGCTTCGAGGTTTGAAGCTCGGCCCGGCGTACCAGCACTTCGATCCGGCTGACCGGCGGCACTGGCCCCTCTACAGGCGTTGCAACGAACTCAATCTTCCTATCATGTGGCATCAGGGAACTACCTTCCCGAGCCTGGCGCGACTCAAGTGGGCCAATCCCTTGCAGCTAGAGGATGTCGCCATGGACTTCCCCGACCTACGGATGATTATTGCTCACCTCGGTCATCCCTGGGAGGAGGACACTGTCGCCCTCGTTCGAAAATGCCCAAACATGTACACGGACATCTCCGCGGTTCACTACCGGCCTTGGCGATACTGGCAGGCGATGGTGACCGCGACGGAGTACGGAGTCGTGAGCAAGATTCTCCTCGGTTCCGACTTCCCCTCTGGCTCGCTCGCGAACGTCATTGCGGGACTGCGAAACATCAACGCTCCAGTTGAGGGTACAGGCCTGCCGCGGATCTCCCACGAGGTTCAAGAAGCGATCATCTACGAGAACTGGAAGTCGTTCTTCCCGGAGTGGTCGTGAGGATCGAGCGGATCCAAGCCGTGCCGGTCCGCGTGCCGAGAGCTAAGCCCATGAGGTCGGCGGCAACCGAGCGTCCGCTGGTCGCCTCCGAGTTCGGTATCGTGCGGGTCGCGGTCGCCGGGGGAATCGAAGGCATCGGCGAAATTTCGATGAACCTGGAGCCAAGCGGGGCGGCTCAGTGCGCCGACGTGACACGCGTGCTGGCGCCGGCGCTCGTAGGCAAAGACGCCCGGGATATCCAGGGAGCGCTCGTTGCGATGGACAGCGTCCTCCAAGGCGGCGAACCGGCCAAGGCCGGCGTAGAGATCGCGCTCTTCGACGCCTTGGGCAAGGCCCTCGGAGTCCCTGTGTATCAGCTACTGGGAGGCCGCGCCCGAGAGAGCGTGGCTGTTCGATGGGGGCTTGGCTTCGGCGAGCCGGCGGCTGGCGTGGAGGAGGCGAGCAGCTGGGTCGAACGAGGGTTCCGCACCCTGAAGGTGAAAATCGGCCGCCCGGGCACGGGGCTCGACGCCTCCATGGTCGCGGCGGTACGTGAAGCCTTCGGGGACTCGATCCAGATAGTCGTTGACGCGAACGCCGGCTACGACTCGCCAGGCCTGGCAGTGAAGGAGCTCGCGCGCCTGGAGGAGTTCGATCTTCAGCTCATCGAGCAGCCGCTCGCGGCGAGCGGCTCGAGGGGATGGCCGAGGTGCGCAGACGTGTGAGCGCGCCGTTGCTCGCGGACGAGTCCATGCGCCGTTTGGGCGATGTCTTCGCGATAGCTGATGCGGGTGCCGCCGACGCGTTGTCGATCTACGTTTGCGAGACCGGTGGACTTCTCGCCGCGGCGAAGGCCTTTGCGGCAGGAGAGGCGGCGGGGCTGCCCTGCATGCTCGGGAGCCAGTGCGAGCTCGGTATCGGCACTGCAGCAATGGCGCACCTCGGCGTGGCGATGTCGAACCTCGCCTACGAGAGCGACATCACCGGCCACCTTCGGTATCCCGAAGACGTGATCGGTGAGCGACTTGACTACCACGACGGTGCCATCCGACCGCCGGACGGACCAGGCCTCGGCGTCACGCTCGACGAGGACGCGCTAGCGCATTGGAGGATTGACCGATGAGACATTGCACGATTCCCGGTGGTTTGAGATTGCCTCCGCGACGACCTCGGCAATGACGGTGCCCCGGGTCGAAGACCCGTCGACCCTGTCCAAACCGACCGGCAAGGCCGTCCACCACGTTCCGCTCGGCTTGCTGAGCTACGAAATTGATCGGCGCCTCGCGCCAGTAGTGACGATCGCTCCTGGGGACAGTGTCGTCGTCGAGACGGAAGATGCCTTCTCGGGCACGATCCGCGACCGTGGTGACAGGCGAGATAAGCAGGTCATGCCATACAGCAATCCCGTTACGGGTCCAATCTTTATCGGAGGTGCGCGACCGGGAGACGCGCTCCGGATTCGCATAATTTCGATCGATCCGTTACGGGGCCAGTGCGCAACTTACGTCCCGCGGCTTTCCCATATCACTGCCTCGCTCGGCCAGGATGTGCCCGAGGAGGCTCGGATCTGCTCGATCGAGGAAGGGCACATCGACTGGGGCGGCGGCGTCCGCCTGCCATTTCGCCCGATGATCGGCGTCATCGCGACCGCACCTCGAGACGGGACACCCACGACGAGCGTGTCGGGGGACTACGGCGGCAACATGGACCTAGTAGATGTCGCGGAGGGAAGCACCCTGTCTCTTCCCGTTTTCGAGGACGGCGGGCTGCTTTTTCTTGGCGACTGCCACGCCTTGCAGGGTCAGGGGGAGATCACCGCCGCGGCCCTGGAAATGGCAGCCACCGTAACGCTCACAGTCGACCTCGTTAAGAACGCACGGATCCCTGGGCCGCGGATCGAGACCACGGGAGCCCTCGCCGCAGTCGCCATAGATCGCAACCTGGAACAAGCCGCGGCGACGGCCTTCGGGCGTTTGGCTGTCTGGCTCGAATCGGATTTCGGTTGGAACCGCTGGGACGCATACTCGCTCCTAGCACAAATAGGGGACATAAGTCTCGGGTACCTATTCGGAGGCATTGTCGCGGCGAAGGTGCCCCGTTCTTACGTCGAGCGGGATCGGGCAGTCGACGATTCGAGCAGCGGCGCCATCGGCTCCCCTAGTGGTCACGGTGATTGACTTCCACGCCCACCAGCCAACAGAGACGAATACCTGGGGTCTGGGTGCCGCCTATACGGCGGTTGACTACCTCAGGTCCATGGACACCCTCGGGATCTCGCACACCGCGCTGTTCACGCTTGATGGCCTCATGGACTTTCGACCGGACCGCAACGACGCCCTGGCGTCTTACGTCGCCGGGACTGGAGGTCGCCTCATCCCGTTCGCAACCGTGGGCCCGAGACGCGACGATGCGCCGCTCGAACTCGAGAGGTGCTTTCAAGAGCTAGGAATGAAAGGGCTGAAACTGCACCCTTGGCTCCAGGGGTTCTGTCCACACGAAGCGTTCCTTGACCCGTTGTGCGAGGTCGCTGCGCGGTATACGAGACCTGTCGTGTTCCACGATGGGACTCCCCCGTACAGCACCCCTTTGCAAATCGCCGTGCTCGCTCGGCGGCATCCGAACCTGGTCGTGGTCCTTGGTCACGGGGGGTTGCGTGACCTCTGGCGGGAGGCAATCGAAGCGGTAGCGGAGACCGGCAATTTACACATCTGCATGTGCGGAGCCTCGGTACACGCGATGCGGGAGATCGTCAGGCGATGCCCCCTCGAACGGATCCTCTTCGGTACGGACGCCGGAATCGCGAGCTCCGCTGTGCAGCCGTATGTCCGTGCTCGGGTCCTCATGCTCCAGTCCGTCGGACTTTCGCCTGAGCAGATGTCCGCCATCTGCGAAATCAATCCCCGACGGCTTCTAGGACTCACGATGTCGGCATAGACGACAAGCATCTCCGGCATTCGGTCAAGGCGCCCGCTTACAGGAGGCGTCTCTCGACGGAGGTCAGCGCTGTCTCGAGAAGGTCGGTGAAGCTAAGGCTTGCCACCGCCTCCCGGATTCCTGGTACCGGTGCTGACCCCGCTTCAAACGAAGTGACAAACCGGTCGAGCTGTATCCCGAAGCACCTCACCCTTCGGTCCTGCTTGCCGGAGAGTATTTCCACATGAGTTCCGGCGTTGAAACGGAGCTGGAAACTGTCCGGGTCGAGCTCGGCATGACCGGAAGGGCCGGTGAGGGTGATGTAGCTCTTTGGGAAGCGCCCAAGAGGATAAAGCCAGGCAACCTCAATCATCGCGATGGTGCCGTCCCCATAAGTGATCGAGAATCCGTTCAGGTTCGGCGTCGTGAAGGCTGCGTCCGTGCGTAGACCCCAAGCGCCGACGTCCACAGGTGCAGCGTCGAGAAACAGGTTCAGCCAGTCGCAGATGTGTGCACCCTCGTGAACGATGGGGGCACCATGGCGCATCGTTTCCACGATCCGACGGAAGTGCTCCGGATTGCGCTCCGGGTCTGCGGGTTCATCGAAGAAGCCGATCCGAATCAGAAGGGGAGAACCGAACGCTCCCGACGTCACGAGCTCACGGAGGCGTTCGATCGCCGGGTCGTGTCGGTAAGTGAACCCAATCTGTAATCGGTCGAGAACAGATGACTCGAGCGCGCACAGCTGCGATGCTTCAGCCAGAGCGGGAGCAATCGGCTTCTCGGCGAGCACGTAAAGGCCCGACGCGAGAGCGGATCGAGCCAGGACATGCGTAACCCATGGCGGCGTCGCAAGGACTATCCCGTCGACGGCCACCTCCGCCAGGAGGCCACCTGAGTCCGGGAGCAGAACGGTGGAAGCGGGGACTGCACGACCGACGGCTGCGAGCCGGTCTGGATCAGGTTCCACGACGGCGACCAGCTCCACGCGAGGATGGGCAAGCAATGCGGGCAAATGACCGGTCACTCCGATGTCGCCTGCTCCGACCAGCCCGATCCGCACGCGGAGTCAGCCTGCTTCGTGGGCTGGCTGGCCTGACTGGCAGCTTCGGAGGCTTGACTCACTCACGGTCACGCGATGATACTCAGCAAACGAATCGTTTGTCATTCGAACAGACTCTGAACGAGAATCAGGACAGTGCCGCGTTGTGTCTCGTCTGGAGGTTTGAGCGAGAACTGTACAGCAGACTATTCGGTCGTTAAGCAAACATGCACGCTCGCGCCTGAGGAAAGCCTCGGCCTGCGCGTGGGACAGAGTCAGCATGTCCGCGCAACTTCCAAAGCGCTGGTAGGGAGGGGCAATGTCCGAACCGACACCGGTCGACCTGCTGGTCGAGCACGGATACCTGATCACGATGGATCCTCGGCGCACTATTGAGCCCGACGGCGCCGTTGCCGTCGCCGGCTCCCGTATTGCCGCGGTCGGACCGACGGCGCAGGTGAAGGCGGCGGTGCGACCAGCCAGGGTCATCGACGCCCGCGGAGCACCGGTGCACCCAGGGTTCGTCGAGTGTCACACGCATTCAACGTTCCACCTCGTCCGGGGAGCATTCGGCGATGTCTGCTCGTATGAGGAGTTTGCCGCCGCTCAGCTTCCCTATATCAACGTGGTCGAGGACGAGGATGAACTGGCTTCTGCGTTACTGGCCTCCCTCGAAATGATCCACAACGGCACCACCTGTTTCATGGACGCAGGAACCGCCTTTGAACCGGACGCAGTGGCCGAGGCCGCCAACCGGACAGGGATCCGAGCCCTCGTGGGCGACACCTTCATCGCGGACCTTGGTCCCGACGGCGTCCCCGAGTCGGGCGCATCCGCAAATATGAGACGCGCACCAGCTGCTCCCGGTCGGGCTTTCGCCCTCCTCGGGAGCCAACTGAGGCGCAACGCCGACCCGGACGCGCTCGTCCGCGGGCATGTGGCGCTGATAGGTATGGGCACCGCCAGCGATGAGCTGGAGAAGGCGGGACGCGAACTCGCGGACGCGCACGGCGTGGTGCTGCAACAGCACCAGTCCTACCGACCCGTCGACACTCATTTCGACGATGTGCGCTTTGGCCAGCACGCGTTGGTGCACCTCGCCAATCTCGGAGTCTTGAACCGGAGATGCACGCTCACAACCCTCAATGTCGTCAGGGACGACGAGGTCGGACCCCTCCTCGACAGTGGTACGTCGGTTACCTGGTCGCCTGCCGCCTCCATGCTCTGGGGTGTCGGGGGGAATTTCCACGGCCGGCACGCGGAGCTCCATGGACTTGGCGTAAACGTGGCGTTCGGATCCGACTCGTCGAACTGGGCCAACGCTCTCGACATCGGCCTGCAGGGTTATCTGGCTCTCCTATCGGCAAGAGAGGCTTCCGGCCGCCGCGACATACTCTCCGCGGACGACGTCCTTGCAATGTCCACGATCAACGGCGCACGAGCCGTCGGGCTCGAGAATGAGATCGGGTCGCTGGAGATCGGCAAGAGAGCAGACATCGTGATCAGGGCGGACGACGTGCCCGAGGCGTTTCCCCGCTCCCACCCGATCGGGCAGATCGTGTACAGCGCTCTCGCGAAGAGCGTGAGAACTGTGCTCGTCAACGGCCGCGCCGTACTCGAGGACCGTCGGGCGATGTTCGTCGACCCGGAGGAGGTCTATGCACTGGCCGAGAGACGCACCCGCAGCGCCTTCGATCGCATGGGGTACACGGTACGGCACAACCCGCTACCGATCGCGTGGGAGAAGGCGGGTGCGTCGGACCGCTCATCGCAATCGGGTGAACACGGGTGAGCCCACCGCTGTCTTCGAGGGAGGCGGATTTCGCGGACCGTGTGGTCCTGATCACCGGTGCCTCACGTGGCCTCGGCCGTGCAGTCGCGCGCCTGTTAGCGAAACGTGGAGCGAGCCTTGTGCTCAATGGGAGGCATCAGGCGTCCCTGGATCTCGTCGCCGAAGAGACTCGATCGCTGGGGTGCCACGTACTGACCGTCGCCGCGGATGTCGGGGAAGCGGAGGGATGTAGGCAAATCGCGGAGGCCGCGCTATCGGAGTTCGGCCGCGTCGATTGCTTCGTCTCGAACGCCACGAACCAGGACGTCTGGAAGGAAGACGCAACTCCAGCCGACTTCTGGCATGGGTGCTTCAGCGTCGACGTGTTGGGGGCGATCAGGCTGACCGACGCGTTGGCCTCGTCGATGCGTGCCCGGCGGTCGGGCTCCATCGTTTACGTCAGTTCCATCTCAGCAAAAACGGGAGAGAATCGAGTAGCGCACGCCGGATACGGGGCGATGAAGGCTGCACTCATCGCCGCTGGTCGGATGTATGCCATGGAGATGGCCGCGGACGGCGTCCGCGTCAATGTCATCGCGCCGGGCACGTTCTATGAGCCCGGCAATGCGCTCGACCGCGAGGATCCCACGGAGGTCGCCCAGCTGCGCGACTCCATCCCCAGCGGTCGCTTCGGGCAACCCGAGGAGGTGGCGCGGGTCGTGGCCTTCCTGCTTTCCGACGACGCGAGCTGGATAGTGGGCCAGTGCCTGGTGGTTGACGGAGGTCAATACCCGGGCGTGTTCTGATCCCGACGAGTGGGCTCGCGGCAGTCCATCGGCGAGTCGAGTCCCAATGACCCTGCCGTGAAGCGGATGAACAAATCGCAATTCGCTGACGTGCGACAATCGCTGCCATGCCCCGACGGCCCCCCTCCCGGCCGTCGCGCCCGGGAACCGGGAAGGGGCGCCGGGGTGAGGAGGACCGAGGCCGCGCTGGGCCCGGCGGCGGGGGCAGCGCCTCGTTCGTCGAGGATCCGATGGGCGCCGGCCCGGCCGAGATACGCCGAATTCAGCCCTACCAGGCGAACAAGACGTACATCTGCCCAGGCTGCAACCAGGAGATCCGGCCCGGCACCGGGCATGTCGTCATCGTGCCGTTATCGGATCCAACCGCCCGGCGTCATTGGCACTCGCCCTGCTGGGAGAACCGCGACCGGCGGCGACCGACCGGGCGTTGACGGTCTCGTCTGGCCGGCCAGGCGGTCAGAAGGCGCTTTCGAGGACCTCCACGCGGCCGTCGCGCACCGCCGCCACGTCGAACCGCACGACCGAGGTCCCGGATGCCTCCTCCCGTAAGTAGAGCGCGGCGAGCCGGCGAAGACGACGACGTTTGGAGGAGGTGACGGCCTCGAAGGGAGAGCCGAACCGCTCGGTGCTCCTGGTCTTCACCTCGCATATGACGAGAACCCGACCGCGACGGCACACGAGGTCGATCTCGCCGCTTCGGCAGCTCCAGTTCCTCGCGGCGATCTGGTAGCCGTGCTCTACATACCAGGCAGCGGCGGCATCCTCACCGAGGCGGCCCAGCGCCGGGCGATCAGAGCCGCCGGCCACTCAGACCTCGTCTTTGGGCAGCGCCTCCACGTTCACGTCTTTGTAGGTGACGACACGCACCGACGATACGAACCGCGCCTGGCGGTACATGTCCCAGACCCAGGCGTCGCCGAGGTCGACCTCGAAGTAGGTGGCGCCGGGACCGGACTTGGGGGTGACCTTGACGTCGTTGGCAAGGTAGAACCGGCGTTCGGTCTCGACGACGTAACGGAACATCGGGAGCACCGCGCGGTACTCACGGTAGAGCTCCAGCTCCACCTCGGCCTCGAACTGGTCGAGGTCCTCCTCGGCGCTCATGGTCGCTTGCCTGACACGTCGCCGGCCGCCCCGAAGCACGGGCGGGCGCGCCGCACGACGCGAGGTCCGCCGCCCGAGCGGCCAAGTGCGCGGAGCGTCTCAGCGGGCGTCGCGCTTCTCCTTGATCTTCGCGGCCTTGCCGACGCGGTCACGCAGGTAGTACAGCTTGGCGCGACGGACGTCGCCCTCGACGATTCGCTCGATCCTGGCGATTATCGGTGAGTGGACCGGAAAGGTGCGCTCCACGCCGACTCCGAAGCTCACCTTGCGAACCGTGAAGGTCTCACGTACGCCAGAACCCTGACGGCGGATGGCAGCACCTTGGAAGACCTGGACGCGCTCGCGGTTGCCTTCGACCACCCGGACGTGAACCTTCAACGTGTCCCCAGGGCGAAACTCGGGAATGTCGTCGCGAAGGCTCTCGCGGTCGACGAGATCGGTGGGGTTCATGGCAGCTCAGGCTCCTCGAGACGACCGGACGGGTCGCCGGCACTCTGCCGCTCGCCGGATCCGGCATCCGGCGGTTCGGCTCGACCCGTTCCGTAGGACTCTAGAGGATAGCCGTGCTCGACGAGGAGTCGCACCTCCGCGGGGGCAAGACCGCCTCGCGCCTCCAACAGGTCCGGCCGGCGCTGGAGCGTCCGCCAGAGTGCGGCGGCATGCCGCCATCGTGCGACCCGACCGTGGTCGCCGCCGCGCAGGACCTCTGGAACCTCCCAGCCTCGGAACACCGCCGGCCTGGTGTACTGCGGATGGCCCAACAGCCCGGTCGTGAAGCTCTCCTCGTAGGCTGAAGCCGCGTTCCCGAGCACCCCGGGAACGAGCCGAACCGTGGCCTCGACGACGACGAGAGCCGCCAGCTCGCCCCCGGCGAGCACGAAGTCACCAATCGAGAGCTCACCGTCGACGAGATGGTCGGCGATCCGCTGGTCCACGCCCTCGTAACGCCCGCAGAGGAGCGAGAAGCCGGGCGACGAAGAGCCCGGCGCGCACGGCTCGAGGCCCGCAAGCTCCGCGGCCACCTTCTGATCAAAACGGCGGCCTCCCGGTGCGAGCAGGTAGAGGGGTCGCGGCGGGTCGGCGAGCTCGACGGTCCCGAAGACCGGCTCGGGCGCGAGCACCATGCCCGGTCCGCCGCCGAACGGCGCATCGTCCACGCTGCGGTGCGGATCCGTCGCGCCAGAACGAAGGTCGTGAATGCGCAGGTCGACGACCCCGTCTCTCCTTGCCCGCCCGACGATGCTGGCCGTGCAGTAGCCGTCGATCAGCTCGGGAAAGATGGTGAACACGTCGATGCGCAGAGCCGATGCCGCCTTTGTCACCCGAACAGCCCCGTCGGCACGTCGACCACGATGCGGCCCGCTTCACGGCCGACGACGAATCTCAGCGGCACCAGGCTCCCGTCGGCCAGCACTAGCAGATCGCTGGCGGGGTTCGCCTGGACCGCGACCACGGTCCCGTGGTGGGTCCCGTCGACCTCGACGACCTCGCTGCCGACAAGATCGTGCACGAAGAGCGCTTCGGGATCTTCGACCGCGGGTGCCAAGAGCACCGCTCCGCGAAGATCGTCGGCGGCCTCGCGGGTGTGAACACCCTCGAACTCGACCAGGTGGCGCCCCTGAAAAGCTCGCGACCGTCGCACCTGCAGCACCCGCGGGCTCGACCGGGAGCGGTCGGGCTGGGTCGCAAGGCGGCACGTCAGCTCGGATCCCGGGGCGATTCGCTCGGTGCGGTTCGTGACGAGGGCGACCACGACCTCGCCGAGCAGGCCGTGCGGCCGCGCGAATCCTGCCCACCTCCAGGAGTGGCCGCTCCTTGCGGTCGCCGCTCGGCCCCGGCCCCATCTCGCCCTCAGTCGACGATGTCGACCGACGCCTCCTGCCCGTCGCGGGCCGCTGCCGCACGGACGAGCGTGCGCAGTGCCTGGGCCGTGCGGCCGCGCCGACCGATGATACGTCCCATATCTCCCTGGGCCACGTGGAGCGACAGGCGGACCCCTGCGCGGGTCTCGGCGACCTCGATCGATACGCCGTCAGGATCGTCCACGATGGAGCGCGCGACGTGCTCGAGAACAGATCGAGCAGTGCCGCCTTCCACCCGATTGCCTCTGTAGTCCTCCTCGACCTCGAGCGCGGCCGGGCCTTGCGCCGCGAGGGAGCTCGCCTCACCAACCTCGGCACCGTCGTCCAGCTCGTCCTCGTCGCCGGGGAGGTCTTCGTCAAGCTCGTCTTCGTCGCCGGGGAGGTCCTCGTCGAGCTCGTCCTCGCCCTCATCCTCGTCGAGCTCGTCCTCGCCCAGGTCGTCCTCGTCGTCATCCTCGCCGAGGTCGTCCTCGACGTCCTCGGCGTAATCCTCCTCGCCGTAGTCCTGTTTCGCAGCATCTTCGGCGCCAGAGTGAAGAGAGCTGAAGTCCGGCTCGGCGAACGGGTTGCTTCCGGTGTCGGTCATGGCGATCCTCAGCTTCCCGCTGCGGCGTCGGCCTCGGGCTCGAGAGCATCGTTCCCGGCCGCCGTATCGCCGCGCCCCTTCTCGCCGGGCGCCCTGCCGCCCCTCTTCTTCGGCGCCGCCTTCCTGGCGGCCCCGCTCGGACGTCCCGGGCGCGAATGGCGCTCGGCCACCTGCTTTCGGGGTCGGCTCGACTCGAACTGTTCCCAGGCTCCCGAGATCACGAGCAACTTGCGCACGGTCTCGGTCGGCTGAGCGCCCTTGGCCAGCCAGCCGAGGACTCGGGCGTTGTCGATCTCGATCGTGGACGGGTCCATGCGGGGCGCGTAGGTGCCGACGACCTCGATGAACCGCCCGTCGCGAGGCGAACGGCTGTCGGCGACAACGATGCGGTAGGTGGGTTGCTTCTTCTTGCCCATGCGCATGAGGCGGAGCTTGACGGTCACGTAGTGTCTTCTTTCTCTTTCGTGGTGGAGACGCTCAGCGGCTCGGCCCGAGGCCCCGTGACGATGGGGTGACTCGACCGCCCTTTACCTTCTTGCGGTTGCCCTTTCCAGGCTTGCCGCTCCTGGCGGGCCGGGCGCCGCCCACGAGCTTGGCCATCGGGCCGACGCCCCGCATCATCTTCTGCATCTCCTTGAACTGGCGCAGCAGGTTGTTCACCTCGGCGGTGGACGTACCGCTCCCGTCGTGCGATCCTGAGGCGCCGGGAGCCGTCGAGCACCGTGGGGTCCGTCCGCTCGAGCGCCGTCATCGAACAGATGATCGCCTCGACCTTGCCGACGTCGCGGTCGTCGACCTTGGCGTCGCGGATCTCCTTCGGGACGCCGGGCATGCAGCGACAACAGGCCCGTGAGCGGGCCCATCTTCTTGAGCTGACGGAGCTGGTCGAGGAAGTCGTCGAGGGTGAACGTCCCCGCCTGCAGCCGCTCGAGGGCTTGGCCTGCCACTTCCTCGTCGTATTCGCGCTCCGCCTTCTCGATGAGGCTGAGCACGTCGCCCATCCCGAGGATTCGGCTGGCAAGGCGATCGGGGTGAAACGTCTCGAAGTCGGCGACCCGCTCCCCGGTGGAGACGAAGGCGATCGGCCGTCCGACCACCTGCTTGACCGACAGCGCGGCACCGCCGCGGGCGTCGCCGTCGACCTTGGTCAGGATGATCCCGTCGAGCTGCAGGGACTGGTGGAAGGCCTCGGCGGTCTGGACAGCGTCCTGGCCGGTCATCGCGTCGACGACGAAGAAGGTGTAGTTCGGTCGGACGGCCTCGGAGACCCGCTCGCACCTCGTCCATCAGCTCGCGGTCGATGGCGAGACGGCCGGCGGTGTCGACGATGACGACGTCTCGCCCGAGGCGCTCGGCCTCGGCCAGGCCGTGGCGCGCGACGCTGACCGGATCGGTCGGCTCGGAGAACACGTCGACGCCGATCTCAGCCCCGAGCACGCGCAGCTGCTCGACGGCAGCCGGGCGCTGGAGGTCGGCACCGATCAGATAGGGGTGGCGGCCCTGCTGGCGGAACCAGCGAGCCAGCTTTGCGGCGGCGGTCGTCTTGCCGGAACCCTGGAGGCCGGCCAGCAGGACGACCGTCGGGGGCTTGGAGGCATACGTGATCCTCGAGAGCCTCACCGCCCAGGGTGGCCGTCAGCTCCTCGTTGACCACCTTGATGACCTGCTGGGCAGGGGTGAGATGCTTGGCAAGCTCGGCGCCCGTGCAGCGCGTCGCGGATCCGTTCGATGAGATCCTGGACGACGGCGAGGTTGACGTCGGCCTCGAGAAGTGCCACCCGGATCTCGCGGAGGACCTCGGCAACTTCGGCGTCGCCGAGTCGTCCGCGGCCGCGAAGGCGCGTGAGGATCCCCTCGAAACGGTCGGTCAGGGTGTCGAACATGGGCCAGATCAGGTTAGTCGGGCCACGACACGGCCATCCGAAGGCCGCGAACCGATGCCGGCCGGGGCGCAATCAGCGCCGTTCTGGTCACTAGAACAGCGCCGACACGAACTCCACCGGGTCGAACGGCACCAGGTCTGCGGGGCCCTCGCCGACCCCGACGAGCTTGATCGGGAGCCCGAGCTCGGATCGGATCGCGAGCACCACGCCGCCTTTGGCCGTTCCGTCGAGCTTGGTGAGCACGATGCCGGTCACCCCGACCGCCTCGGTGAACTGACGCGCCTGGACGACGCCGTTCTGACCCGTCGTCGCGTCGAGCACGAGAAGCACCTCGGTCAGCTGGCCGGGCGGTCGTTCTGCGACGCGGCGCACCTTGCGGAGCTCTTCCATCAGGTTCACCTTGGTGTGCAGGCGGCCGGCCGTGTCGGCCAGGACGAGCCCTACGCCCCTGGAGGAGGCGTGCTGAACAGCGTCGAAGATGACCGACGACGGGTCCGCGCCGTCGGACCCCCTGACGATCCTGGCACCGGCGCGCTCTGCCCAGGTCTCGAGCTGCTCTCCCGCCGCTGCGCGAAACGTGTCCCCGGCGGCCAGCACCACCCCCCGCCCGCCTTGCATCTCGCGCAGCGCGAGCTTGCCGATGGTCGTGGTCTTGCCCACGCCGTTCACCCCGACGAAGAGCCAGACGGTCGGCCCGTCCCCGTCGCCGTACGCAAGGGACTCCACGTCGCCTTCGAACATGGCGATGAGATCGGCTTGGAGTGCGTGGAGGAGGGCGGGAGGGTCCGTTGCAGAAATGGAACCGTCGCGCAATCTGGCCCGAAGATCATCGAGGACCCGTGTCGTGGTCGCGATGCCCACGTCCGCGAGGATGAGCGCCTCCTCGAGCTCCTGAAAGGTCGCTTCGTCGATCCCCTTGCGGCCGAGGATCTGATCGAAGTAACCCGCGAGCAGACCTCTCGCGCGTCCGAGACGGTCCCTCACTACCGGGCGGTCTGCCTCCTCCTCGGGCGCTGGCTCCGAAGAGGCCGGCTGCGCGCTCTCGGGCACGTCCGTCCGCTGGACGCCAGGGGCGGTCCCCGCCGTGAGCGGCTCGGCGGGGGGCGGGCGAATCGACCGATCGCGACGGCGTGCGCGGGCGCCGACCACCAGCCCGCCCGACGCGAGCAGCACCACGCCGACGACGATGAGGACGATCACGACGGTCATGGTGTGGGGAGACTACTGGCCCGCGGGCTGAGCGCCGGGGAGCGGCCTGGCCTCGACCGCCCGCGCCGGCGGTTCGGCGCTACTCGACCGCGACGCGCTGCGCGGCCGGGTTGGCGATCCGCTCGCTCACGACCCTCGACGCCCCTCCGGGCTGCATGGTCACGCCGTAGAGGACGTCTGCTGCCTCCATCGTCCGTTTCTGGTGACTCACGACGATCAGCTGTGCGTCCTCCCGGAACTCGTCGACGAGGTCCAGGAACCGGTGAAGGTTCACGTCGTCCAACGCCGCCTCGACCTCGTCCATCAGGTAGAAGGGCGACGGCCGGCTCCGGAACACCGCGAAGAGAAATGCGAGCGCGACGAGTGACCGCTCGCCTCCCGACAGGAGCGACAGCCGGCGCACGTTGCGGCCGGCGGGACGGGCCTCGATCTCGATCCCCGTCGAGAGGAGGTCCTCGGGATCCACGAGGCTGAGGCGGCCGGTCCCACCGGGGAAGAGCATCGAGAAGAGGTCTTCGAAGTGGCGGGCGACGTCGGCGAAGGCCTGCGTGAACACGCCCACGATCTCCTCGTCGACCGCCCGGATGACGCGGCCGAGCTCCCGCCGGGCGCTCCGAACGTCGTCGAGCTGCTCGCCGAGGAAACGGTCGCGCTCCTCGAGCGCCGCGAGCTCCTCGAGCGCAAGCGGGTTCACCGGGCCCATCAGCCGGAGCTCGCGATCGAGATCTCGCACCCGCGCCTGCGCCGGCACGCCGGGCGGAAGCTCTGGGCACGGCGCCGAGATGGCCTCTTCCGGTTCACACTCGAGGTCCCGCCGCAATGCCTCGACGCCCGTCTCCAACCGGAGCTTGGCCTCGGCCCGTTCCAACTCGACCCGTTGCACGAGCTCACGCGTCGCCGTCACAGCGTGCTCGGCGGCGGAACGTTCGTCTCGTAGCTGACGGAGGCGGGTTGCGGCCCTGGTGACGGCCAGCTCCCGCTCGGCGCGCGCTTCGCGCAGTCGGTCCCGTGTCGCCGTCAGCTCGCCCCCGAGGCGGCCGAGCCCGAGGGCGAGGCGCTCGAGCGCCAGCGCGGTGGCCTCGAGCGACTGACGCCGGGCGGTGGCCTCCGAGCGAGCCGCTTCGAGCCCGGCGAGCCGCCGCTCCACCTCGTCACGCCGATCGGCGAGCAGGGTCCGCCGCTCCTCCACTCCGGCAGCACGCACGCCAAGCTCGGCTCCCGTCGCGGCGAGCGAGCGAGCGCGGTCGTCGAGCGCCTTGCGGGCTCGTGTCGCCTCTTCGACGGTTGCCAGCGCCTCGAGCTCTGCTCCCTCGGCTCTGGCGAGCTCGGTTTCCCGCAAGGCGACCTCCGCCTCGGTCGCGATGAGGCGACCCACTGCCGCCTCATGGGCCGAGCACGCGTCGTCCCGCTCGGCGGCGAGCCGCGACAGGAGCTCAGCCGACTGCGCCTCCGAAGCCCGTAGCTGGGCGCGCGCCGACGCGACGTTGTCGAAGAGCCGACCGGCCTGCGTGGCCGCCGACCGGGCACGCGCGAGCGCCGCCCGATCGGCCTCGGCCTCGGACGCGGCCGCACGAGCGCTCCCGAGGGCCGACTCGGCATCTCGCAAGACGGCCTCGAGCGCAGCGCGGGTCGCTCCCGAGCGCGCCGCACCGACCCGCCATCCCCGCGCCGAGAGTCGGTCGCCTTCTGTGGTCACGATGGTGTTGTTCGGCAGGGCCTCCGCGATCCGAAGCGCTTCGATCAGCCCGTCGCGACAGAGCAGGACTCCGGCGAGGAGCTGATCGAGCACGGCGTCGACCCCCCGCACGCCGGACCGGACCCGATCCCGAAGTAGCTCAGCCCCGTCGGGCAGCGCTTCCGCCGGCGGGCTTCCTGGCACCGGCGAGGCAACCTGCGACCCGCCGGTCGGCAACACGCCGCCGTGGAGACCGGCGCCGTGCAGGTGGTGCAAGGCGTCACGCGCCGCGCTCGTCCCCTCGACCACGACCGTACCGAGGACGTCGTCCACCGCCGCCTCGAAGCCCCGCTGGCAGCCGTCGTCGATCTCGACGACGTCCGCGAGCGTCCCGAGCACGCCGGCCAGACCGGCGAGGCGTTCGACGCCGGCACGAGCCCGCGCTTCGTCGAGCGCTGCTTGCAACGCCTCGGCGCGTGCCTCGAGAGCGTGCGATCGATCCGCAGCCTTCCGGGCATTGGCCTCGCTCCAAAGCGCGTTCGCCTCGGCGGACCGTTCTTCGGCCTCGAGCCGTTCGTGCTCGGCGCGGAGCCGCTCGTGGTCGGCATCAGACGCCTCGAGCCGGGCGGCGTTCTCTGCGAGGCGTTCGGTGTACTCCTCGCTCATGCGATCGAAGCTGGCAAGCCGCTCGGCAAGTCGCGCAACAGTCTCCCGCCCGGTCGACAACCGCGAGCGCGCCGCGTCGTAAGCCAGGCGGGCACTGCGCGCGTCCGGCCGCTCGAGGGGACCGGTCGCTGGCGGGGGGGGTCCCGTCGGGCCAGCGCCGCCTGTCGCGGTGAGGGCGAAGAGCGCCTCGTCGCGCCCCAAGTCGGCCTCGAGCGTCTCGAGCGCGTCGCGTTCGGGCGCCAGCGACTCCGCTGCCATCTCGGCGGCGGCGAGGTCCGCTGCGAGACGGGAGGCCTCCGATTCGAGAGAGGCGACCACGTCCGCCTGCGTCGCTGCCGCCAGCGACCCGGCGACGGTACGACGCCGCTCGGCGACCACGTTCGCGACGCCGCGCTGGCGCTCGAGCAGCCGCTCAGCTCGCCCGAGCCGGTCTGCGCCGTCCCAGGCTTGAACCTCCATGAGCGCCGACTCGGTCGAGGCGACCAGGTCGTCGAGGCGCGACAGCTCCTTGCGCTCCGCGATCTCGCGCTCTGTGAGCTCGCCGTGTGACCTCTCTGCGCTCTCGAGCCGCTTTGCCAGCGAGCCGAGCTCACGGCCGGCGAGATGCAGCCGGAGCGCTCGCAGCTCGCCGGCGAGGCCGTCGTGCCGGCGAGCGGCCTCGGCCTGACGTTCCAGCGGCCTGAGCTGGCGGCGCACCTCTCGTTGCAGGTCGTGCAGCCGGACGAGATTCTGCTCGCTGGACTCGAGACGGCGCTCGGCGCGCTCGCGGCGCCGTCGGAACTTGAGAACCCCTGCGGCCTCCTCGATGACCATGCGCCGATCCTCCGGACGCGCCTGGAGGACCGAGTCGAGCTGACCCTGGCTGACGATCACGTGCTGCTGGCGGCCGACTCCCGCGTCGGAGAGGAGCTCTTGCAGGTCGAGCAGCCGGCACGGAGCCCCGTTGATCGCATACTCGCTCTCGCCCGTGCGAAACAGCGTCCTCGTGATGGTCACCTCCGCGACCTCCACCGGGAGGCGCCTCGAGGCGTTGTCGATCGTGAGGGAGACTTCCGCCCGGCCGAGAGCCGGCCGCTTGGACGTGCCGGCGAAGATGACGTCGTCCATCTTCGTGGAGCGCACGACCTTCGGGCCTTGGGCGCCGAGCACCCACGCGACGGCGTCCACGACGTTCGACTTGCCCGAGCCGTTCGGCCCCACCACCACCGTGATGCCGGGCTCCAACTCGATCGTCGTCGGATCGGCGAAGGACTTGAATCCCTTGAGAGTCAGCGTCTTCAAGAACACGTTGGGCTCACGTTATCCGTGGACGAGCGGAAGCTCGGGGATCATCCGAGCGGCTTGCGCCCGCGGCGCGCACCGTTCGGTCGCAACTGGCAGCTCCCTCACAACTGGCAGCCCTCGCAGCAGTACGCGCGCCGGGCACCGATGTTGAGCCGTGCCACCCGTTGCCCGCAGCGCACGCACGGCTCGCCCGCTCGGTCGTAGACCGCGTGACGGCGCTGATAGGACCCGAGCCCGCCCTCGAGATCGCGATAGCGCAGGTCCCGCAACGACGAGCCGCGCGACCGCACCGCTTGACCGAGCACCGCCCGGGCCGATTTGGCCAGGCCCGCGACCTCGGGACCGGTCAACGAGCCGCCGGCGCGGTCGGGCCGGAGCTTTGCCCGAAAGCAGATCTCGTCCGCGTACAGATTCCCGATGCCGGCGACGATCCGCTGATCGGTGAGCAGCGCTTTGAGCGGCGCCCGACGGTTGGAGAAGCGGGCCGCGAGAAACGAGGCCGGGAGCCCTTCGAGCAGCGGGTCGCGCCCGAGATGCGCGAGCTCGGCGGGAACGCCGCGGGCGTCGACGTCCGAAGAGACGAACCATTCTCCGAAGGTCCTCGGATCGACGAAACGAAGCTCCGTCCCGTCCCCGAGCTTCAGCACCACGTGTGTGTGGGCTGCGAGCGGCGCCCGTTCGGCGCCGTCGACATGCAGCAGCTGGCCGCTCATCCGGAGGTGGACGACCAGTACCGCCCCATCGTCGAGCGAGAGCAAGAGGAACTTGCCGCGCCGCCCGGCCGAGGTGATGGACCGCCCGATGAGGCGGGCTCGCAATTCTGCCGGCGACTGCCGTCGGACCGTGCGGCGCCCCAGCACGGCCACGTCGTCGATGCGGCGCCCGACGACCGCGCCCGCGAGCCCGAGCCGGACGGTCTCGACCTCCGGAAGCTCGGGCATCTATGAGCTTTGTCCGTCGCCCAGCCGGGCTGCGAGGACGACGAGCGCGGCGGCCGCCGCGATGCGCTCGGCGTGCTTCTTGGAAGACCCCGTGCCGCGGCCCAGGACGTCTCCGCCCAGGACCACCTCTGCGGAGAAGACCTTCGCATGGTCCGGCCCCTGGTCTCGCACCTTGTAGGAGGGGAGGTCGAGGTCCAGCCTCACCGCCAGCTCCTGCAGCTGGTTCTTCGGGTCGCCGAGCCTCCCTTCGGCGGCGATGTCCGCGATCGGGCCCCCGAGAAGGTCCACCACGAAACCGGTCGTGGGCGCGAGCCCGAGCGACAGGTAGACGGCCGCGATGATCGCCTCCAGGCAATCGGCCAGGATCGACTCCTTGGTACGGCCTCCTGAGGCCTCCTCGCCCTTGCCCAGCAGCACCGCGTCGCCTACGCCGAGCGCGGTCGCGATCGGCGCCAGCGCCTCGGTGCTCACGACCGAGGCGCGCAGCCGGGCAAGGTCACCTTCGGGAAGGTCGGGAAAGGCGCGGTAGAGGTGGTCGGTGACCACCAGCCCGAGCACCGCGTCGCCGAGCAGCTCGAGACGCTCGTTGGACGGCAGCCCGCCTGCCTCGGCGCAGTACGAACGGTGAGACAGGGCCTGGTGGAGAAGGCCGGCGTCGACGTCGTACTCGCTCAGCGCTCGGCGCAGCTTTCCGCTCGTGCGCAGATCCTCGGCTTTCGGAGAGATCAGGCCGCCTGAACCTTCCCGCTCACGTAGTCGACGGCGTCTCTCACGGTGCGGAGATCCTCGAGGTCCTGGTCGTCGATGCGGAAGCCCGACACCCGGTCACTGAGCTCCTCCTCGAGCGCTTCGACGAGCTCGATGAGCGCGAGCGAGTCGGCGTTGAGGTCGTCGGCGAACGAGGAAGACTCGGTGATCTCCGAGATGTCGATCTCGAGGATCTCGGCGAGCTGGGATCGCACGAGCTCGAGCACCTCGTCCCGGCTCATGATCGCATCGGTCGTCTCGGCCACCCTGTGCTCCTTCGTCTTGCCTTTCGACATGTTAAGCGTGTCGCCCCAGCTCCGGGGTCAGCCCGCCCCGCTGTCAGCTCGCCTCGCTGTCAGCCGACCGCGCCCAAGCCCGCTCGCGCCAAGGCCGGCTCCTGTCCAGCGGCGTAGTTCAGCCCGGCGCAGGCGTCATCGCCACTGCGTCGCGCAGGGATCCTACGAGATCGCCGGTCGCAAGCTCGTAGGCGACGCGGACGGCGTTGAGGATGGCTCTCGCAGACGAGCTCCCGTGGCTGATGACACAGACCCCGTCCACGCCGAGCAACATCGCTCCCCCGGTCTCGTCGGGGTCGAGCCGTTGCGCATAGACGAGCAGCTCGGGGGCGAGAACCTCGCCTGCGGCGCGGGTCTCCGGCGACGTCCCGATCACTCGACCGAGAATGTCGAACACGATGCGCAGCGTCCCTTCGACCGACTTCAACGCGACGTTGCCGGTGAAGCCGTCCGTCACTATCACGTCGACATTGCCGTCGAGCAGGTCCCGGCCTTCGACGTTGCCGACGAACTCGACGCCAACCCCGGCCGCGAGCAGCGCATGGGCCTGCTTCGCGAGCTGGTTGCCTTTCGTGGGCTCCTCCCCGATGGATAACAGAGCGACCTTCGGGGCGACCGTGCCGTAACGGCGGGTGACGAAGACCGACCCCATCTGCGCGAACTGGACCAGCCACTCGGCCCGGCAATCCGAATTGGCGCCGGCGTCGACGAGAATGGCGGGGCGCCCCGTGACAGCCGGAATGAGCGTGGCGATCGCGGGGCGGGCGACACCGGGGAGCCGTCCCATGCGCAGCAAGGCGCTCGCCATCGCGGCGCCGGTGTTGCCGGCGCTCACCATGGCGGAGGCCCGTCCGTCGCGCACCGCCTCGGCCGCCCTCACGAGGCTCGAGTCCTTCTTCGTCCGGACGCTCTGGGCCGGGTCCTCGTGCATCGCGATGACCTCGGCGGCGGCCAGCACCTCCAGGCCGCCGGTGTCGCCGAGGGAGCCGTCGGTCGGGCCGACGAGCACTACGGGGATACCGAGCTCCTCGGCGGCGCGCCTGGCTCCCGCGACGATCTCGCCCGGGGCGCGGTCCCCGCCCATGGCATCGACGGCCACCGGCAATGACGCGATCGATGACCGCACGGATCCCGCTGCCGTGGTCGGCGCCACGGCCTTCAGTTGACCTCGACCGCCTGGCGACCTTTGTACCACCCGCAGTGCGGGCAGACGACGTGCGGCAGCTTCGCCCGGTTGCACTGCGGACAGAGGCTGCGCGCCGGCGCCTTCAGTGTCCAGGCCGATGCCCGACGGCTCCGGCTCTTCGACTTCGAGGTCTTCTTCTTGGGGACCGCCATCGTCACTCTCTCCACTCGGGTTCGGTCTCGAGTGCACCGAGCCCGGCGAGAGCGGCCCACCTCGGGTCGGTCTTCTCCGTGCAGGTACATGTCTCGTGGTTGCGGTTCACGCCACATTCCGGGCAGAGCCCGAGGCAATCGGGCCTGCAAAGCGGCGCGAGCGGCAGCTCGAGGATACAGGCATCGTGGGCCAGAGGTTCGAGATCGAGCCAGTCGGCCGTCATCGCATAGCCGAGCTCGGGATCTGCGTCGTCGGAATACACCTCCCGGACGCGCGCGAGGATGCGCCCGGACGCGGGCTCGAGACAGCGACGGCACTCGCCTTGCCAGCCGGCCGAGACCGTCCCGCTCACGACGACGCCACCGAGCATCGACTCGAGCACAACGTCGACGTCGACGTCGGAACCCTCCTGCACACGGGAGTCGCTCACCTCGAGCTCCGCGATCGGCCCGACGACCTTCAGCCGCCGGCGGGCGCCGGGGTGCTTGCGCAGCACGGCTACGCCGACGACGAATGGTCCGCCGCGGCCGTTCCTGGTCATTCGAGGTCCTGGTCGAAGAGCCCCTCGGCCGAGAGCCAGGCATCGTCGCCGAGCTCTCCTCGCGGCTCGTCGCCCGAGGCCTCGACAGACGCGGGCACCGATGCGAGGCGTTCGCGGCCGGCCCGCACGGTCTTCAGCGTCCGGTCGAGCACGATCTCGAAGCCGGCGAGCTTCTGGTCCACGTAGTCCTCCGCCTCGTGTCGCATCTGGCGGCCGTCCGCCTCCGCGTCCTCCACGATCCGCACCGCCCTGTGCTCGGCCTGGCGGACGATCTCGGTCCGCTGGACCATCCGCTCGGACTGGACCCTCGCATCGCCGATGATGTCTGCGGCCTCCCGCTTCGCCGCGACGAGGAGCTCCTCGTGGTCCTTCAGCATCCGGCGGGCCCGCCGGAGCTCCTCGGGGAGCTCGTCGCGAACCGCCTCCAGCAGGTCGAGCACCTCGTCCCTGGTGATGATCGCGGACGACGAGAGCGGCATGGACTTGGCCGAGGTGACGATCTCGATGAGCTCCTCGAGCAGATCCTCCACGCCGCCCGGCTCGGCCGGGAGGCGGCGGGAGGCCTCGAGCTCGGTCGCCTCGCTGTCGTGGGCGTCGGTCACGGCTGCAGCCCCTTCAGCCGGCTGGCGACAGGGGGCGGTACGAACTCGCTCACGTCACCGCCGAAACGGACCACTTCTCGGATGAGCCTCGACGCCACGAAGGAATGCGTCGAGCTCGTCGGCAGGAACAGCGTCTCGATGCCGGACAGGTGCTGGTTCATCTGCGCCATCTGCAGCTCGTTCTCGAAGTCGGAGACGGCTCGTAAGCCCCGGACGATGACGTTGGCTCCGACCTCGGAGGCGACCTCGACGACGAGAGTCGACATCGACACGATCCGGACGTTCTCCACATGCGCCAGGGACTCGGCGATCATCTCTTGGCGCTCGGACGCGTCGAAAAGCGGACCGCCCTTCTGGGGGTTCCTTACGACGGCCACGACGAGCGCGTCGAACAGGCTGCTGGCACGTTCGGCGACTTCGAGGTGTCCGTTGTGGAAGGGATCGAACGATCCGGGGAACAGGGCGATGGTCACACGGGGTCCTTCTCGGTGCTTCGGGAATCGTCACGGCCGGGCCCGCGGGCTTCGACCAGCGTGACGAGCGTACCGCCGTATCGGTACTCGCGGAGGACCCGGTAGCTGTCGGTGACTACGACGGGAACCGAGGACTCCAGCACGGCCAGATCGGCCTCGAGGAGATCGAGCAGCGAGGTCCAGTCGCCAAACGAGTAAGGCGGGTCGACCAGCGCGACGTCGTAGCGCGTCCCGGCCTCGCGGGTGAGGAATTCGAGCACATCTGCCCGCGTGATGCGTACGCCGGGCGCGCCGGCGAACCCCGTCGAGTCGAGGTTGGCTCGTATCGCGGCCACGGCGCGGCGGTCCGCCTCGACGAAACAGACCGACGCGGCTCCACGCGACAGCGCCTCGATGCCGAGCGCACCCGAGCCGGCGAAGGCGTCGAGCACCAAGGCACCCTCTACGGCCCCGCGGCTCGCCAGGACGTCGAAGATCGCCTCCCGCACGCGGTCGCTCGTAGGGCGCAGCCCGGGCACCTCGGGAGCACGCATCTGACGCCGCCGCGCCGTGCCGCCGATCACGCGGATGCGCTCACGCTAGAGCGGCGCGCCGTTTGTAGAGCGTGGGCTCAGTTTCTTGCGGGCTCAATTCTTGAGGACGAACTCCTCTGATTCCTCCGGCACGAAGAGATGGACCTCGTCGCCGAGGAGCGAGTGCGATTCGAGCGCCGGGTCCTCGTCGACGATCGCCTCTGCCACCTGCCGAGCCGCGCTGGACCAGCGCCTTGTCCCGGCGCAGCGAGGCGAGACGCAGGTCGCTTCTGCCCTTCTGGCGGATCCCGAGGACGGTGCCCTGGCCCCGGAGCTCGAGATCGACCTCCGCCAGCTCGAACCCGTCGGCGGTGGCCTCGAGCGCACGCAGGCGGCGCTCCGCGCCGCTCGTCACCGCGTTCGCGAGCAGGTAACACCATGACCTGTCCGTCCCGCGCCCGACCCTGCCACGGAGCTGGTGGAGCTGGGCGATCCCGAACCGGTCCGCGTCCTCGATCACCATCACGGTCGCGTTCGCCACGTCGACACCGACCTCGATGACCGTCGTCGCGACGAGAACCTGAAGCTCGCCCCGACGGAACGCCGCCATCGTGGCCTCCTTCTCCTTGGAGGGGAGCTGGCCGTGGAGCAACCCGACGGCGACACCGGCGAGCTCGCCTGACGAGAGGCGCGCGAATTCCTCTACGACCGACTTCGGCGGTTGCTTTGGCGTCGCGTCCGGTCCGAGATCGAGGCCTGCGAAGACGAGCAGCCCCTCGAACCCGCCGGGGTCCGACGATCCGGGCTCCGAGGGACCGGCCTCCTCGAACGGGTCAGCCACCTCGAACGGCTCGCCATCCTCGAAGAGGTCGGCCCCCTCGAACGGGTCGGCCTCCTCGAACGGGTCGGCGGCCTCCTCCAGGGCCTCGGCCTCCTCGTCCTCCGGCTGGCCGCCGCCCACGAGCGGGCAGATCACATAGGCCTGGCGGCCGGCCGAGACCTCCTTGCGCACTCTGTCCCACGCGACCTGCTCCTCGTCGGGCCCGTTCAACCAGACGGTGGGCACGGGCGTCCGCCCGGCTGGCAGCTCGTCGAGGACCGTCTGGTCGAGATCGCCGTAGACCGTCATCGCCGCCGTCCGGGGGATCGGCGTGGCGGTCATCACGAGTACGTCAGGGTGCCGGGCACCAGACTCGGCTAGAGGCTCGGGTTGCGGACCTCCCGGCTCGCCGGCGGCGTCGCCTCCCGGAGCGGCCGGGCCCTTCTCCCTCAGGGCCGCGCGCTGCTCGACCCCGAAACGGTGCTGCTCGTCGATCACCGCCACCCCGAGCGACCGGAAACGGATGTTGTCGGTGAGCAGAGCGTGCGTACCCGACGACGAGGTCGAGACTGCCCGCCAAAAGGTCGGCTTGGATCCTCGAGCGCTCGCCCGCAGTGGTCCGGTTCGTCAGCAGGGCAACCTCGAGTGGCCGGGCACCTCCGAGACGAGTCGGGTCCGCCGACCTGAAGCCCCCCGAGGAAGCCCCGCGCCGCGAGGTAATGCTGCTCCGCGAGCACCTCGGTCGGGACCATGAGAGCACCTTGGTGACCACCTTGCACCCCGTAAAGGAGGGTCGCGAGAGCAACGACGGTCTTCCCGGCGCCGACGTCACCCTGCAGCAGACGGTGCATCGGGTACGAAGCGCCGAGGTCTGCGGCCACCTCTCGGATCGCCCGTCGCTGGGCTTCTGTGAGCACGAACGGCAGGCGGCCGAGGAACTCTTGGACCAGTTCCGGCGTGCCGGCTGACGGGGTGACGGCGTGAGGGATGCCGGGGGTCTGGGTCGCGGCGGCACGTTTCTTCATGACGAGGATGAGCTGCAGCCGGAGCAGCTCATCGAAGGCCAGGCGGCGCCGGGCGCGCTCGCGCTCCTCGAACGACTCCGGGCGCGTGGATGCTCGAGAACGCCTCCGTCCGCCCGACGAGGTCGAGCTCATCGAGCCAGCGTTCGGGCACGACTTCGGCCAGGCGGCCGGTTCGCTCGAGCGCCTCGGCGACGTAGGCGGCGATCTCGGTCGAGCCGATCTTCGCCTTGCCCGACTGCGGTAGACCGGCACGAGGCGGCCCGTCTGGTCGCCGACGAGGTCCACGACCGGGTTCGTCATCTGGCGGGCACCCCGGTAGATCTCGGTGCGCCCGAAGACGACGACGTCCGATCCGACCTCCAGCTGGCGGGCTCGCCACGGCTGGTTGAAGAACACGAGCGCGAGACGCCCCGTCCCGTCCTCGACGACGACCTGCACCATCGTCCTTGCCGCGGCCCGTCCGGCGGGTCGAGACCCGTCGCACCGTCGCCGTCACCAGGCCTCCTCGTCCTCGGCGAGCGAGGCGATCTCGGACTGGTGCCGTCCGGTCGACGTACCGCCGCGGGTAGTGCATCAGCAGGTCGAGCACGGTCTCGATGCCCATCGCCTCGAGGCCGGCCGCCTTGCGCGCCTTGACGCTGCGCAGCTCGGCGACGCCCTTGTCCGCGAGAAACCGCAAGGTGCGGCCTCCCGCCGCCCCGCTCACTCGACCGAGACGAGGTAGGGGTACAGCGGCTGACCCCCGTGGTGCAGCTCGAGTGAGACGTCCGGCCGGTGCTCGCGCAGCCACTCGGTGACTCGCCTGGTATCGGCCGCAGTCGCTCCCGCGCCCTCGATCAGCGTCACGATCTCGTCTCTGTCGTCGAGCAGCTTGCAGAGCAGGCCGCAGGTGGCCTCCGGGAGCGTCCCGGCGACCGCCTCGATACCGCTGCGGGAGAGCCCGATCCAGTCCCCGGCCTCGATGCGACCGGACGCCGAATCGCTGGGCCGGACCGCCCGCGTCACCTCGCCGGCGCGCACCCGGCTCGCGGCCGCCTGCATCGTGCGGGCGTTCTCCTCGGCGGTTGCCTGCGGGTCGTACTCCAAGAGCGCGGCGAAACCCTCCTGGATGCCGGGAGTGTCGACGACGACCGTGGGACGAGGCGACAGCTCGCAAGCTTGTTTGGCGACGGCGAAGATGTTCTTGTTGTTCGGAAGGATGACGACCTCGGCCCCGGGAACGGACTCGACGACCTCGAGTATCTGAGCAGTCGAGGGGTTCATCGACTGGCCGCCGCCGACGATGTGATGGACGCCGAGGGAGTAGAAGATCCGGCGGATGCCGTCGCCGGTGGCGACCGCGACAACGGACGTCACAGGCGTCGGGCCCTCGACGCTTGTCGACGAGGTCGCGCCGGACTCCTCGGCCCGGCGCACCCACGACTCCTCCTCGACCTGGTCGAGCAGGTCGGTGACGCGGATGTCGCGCGGGCGTCCGGCGTCCAGAGCCGCTTCGATTGCCGCGCCGATGTCGTCGGTGTGGATGTGGCAGTTCCACAGGCCGTCGCCGCCGACGACGACGATCGAGTCGCCGATGCCCGCCCAGACCTCCTTGAACGCCCCGAGCGCCTCGTCAGGAGCTTCGAGGAAGTACATGACCTCGTAACGCAGGCCGGCGACGCGCTCGCCCGGCACGCCATTTGCGATCCTGTCGGCTACCCCGGGCGGGAGCGGCAGAGAGTCGACGATCGGGCGCCCGTCGAGCACGTGGAGGAAGCCGTCGTACATCAGTACGAGACCCGCCCCGCCGGCGTCGACGACGCCTGCTTGCGCGAGCACCGGCAGCAGCTCCGGCGTGCGCCAGAGCGACGCGACGGCGGCTTGCCTGGCAGCGTCGAACACCTTCACCAGGTCTCCACGGCCGCTGTCGTCCACCTGGCGGGCCGCGGCAGCCGCGTCGGCGGCGACAGTGAGCATCGTTCCTTCCACGGGGCGCACGACGCCGGCCCGAGCCGCAGCGCTGCCCTCCTCGAGGCCGACCGCGGCCTCGTGTGCGCCGACGACCCGGCTCCCGGCGAACGTCCCCGCTAGGCCCCGGAGGATCTGGCACAAGATGACCCCCGAATTGCCACGCGCACCCATCAGCGACCCGCTCGAGATCGCCTCGCACGCGGCGCCCATCGCGTCCCCGTCGGCCGCGGTCAGATCCAGCTCGTCGAGCGCCTTGACCACGTTCTCGACTGTGAGAGCCATGTTGGTCCCCGTGTCTCCGTCGGGCACCGGGTAGACGTTCAGCCGGTTCACCACCTCGCGGTGGCGCGCCAGGCCGTCGGAGAACGCCCGCATCGCCGCGGCGAGGCGCTCGGCGGTCAGGTGCCCTTTCGCTTCGACGTCCGCCCGGCCGACGGTCACCGTGGGACGACTCGACATGGCGATACCGGTCCTCGCGGCTCGCTCCGGCGGCTGTCCATTCCGTTGGATGCTAACGTCACGTCTCGTCCATCAGCAGGAACTCTCTCGAGGAACGCTTCATCGTGGCAGCCGTCTGTGAGCTATGTGGGAAGTGCCCGAGCTTCGGGATGAACGTGTCCCACTCCCATCGCCGCACAAAGCGCAGGTGGAACCCGAACATCCAGCGCGTTCGCGCGCTCGTGAACGGCACCCCGACCCATCTCAACGTCTGCACCTCGTGCATCCGGGCCGGCAGGGTCGTCAAACCGCCTCGCCGGATCCTCGCCGATCATCGCTCCTGAGCAGCCCCGCTCAGCGCAGGTGGTGCTCCCACCCCGTCACCGGCAGGGGCTCGGTGCCCAAGCGCCGCACGGTCGGGTCCGGGACGCACTCGCCGATCCTGAAGGGCGGGCGCAGCCCGGCGGACTCGAACGCGCTCGACACCGCCGCGTGATCGCCGGCTGCAAAGACGAGCTCGTAGTCCTCCCCACCGGCGAGAGCGTCGTCACGAGTCGCACCCTCTGCGACCGGGACCGCGTCCAGCACGACCCCCACGCCCGAGGCGGTAGCCAAGTGGTCGAGATCGATCCCCAGCCCGTCGGACACGTCGATCATCGCCGTCGCTCCGCCCGCCGAGGCAGCCAGCCCCTCCGACACGCGCGCGACAGGCCGGCGGTAAGCGACGGCCAGCATCCTGAGCTCTGCCGCCTCACGGCCCGGCTCGCCGCCACCGCCCGGTCCCTTCGAGTGCGCCTTGGACAGGCCTGCCTGAGCCCGCAGCGCCCTCAGCCCCGCCGCCGAGCGCCCCAGGGCACCGGTGACAAAGAGCACGTCGCCCGGGCGAGCGTTCGAGCGGAGGAGCGCACGCCGGCCTCCGGTGGTGCCCGTGACTGCCACCGACACCACAAGGCACGGGCCGGAGCTGAGGTCGCCGCCGACGAGGTCGCATTCGTACTCGGCCGCCGCCTCGGCGAGGCCGCGAAACAACTGGTCGAGGATCGAGGCGCCGGCGCCCACGACGGTCACCACGGCTTGCAGGGGGCGGCCACCCATCGCGGCGATGTCGCTGACGTTGACGGCGAGCGCCTTCCAGCCCACGTCCGCCGGGTCGACCAGTTCGAAGTCGAAGTGGACCCCCTCGACCACGGCGTCCGCAGCGAAGAGCAGGGGCTCGCCCGCAGGCCCGGTGACCACGGCGGCGTCGTCGCCGATCCAGATCTCCTCGCCGCGAGCTCGCGGCAAGAGCCGCCGGATACGTTCGATCGCGGCCAGCTCGCCGTCGCCGCCTTCCGCCACGGCCCGGACCCTACCGTGGCGACCCGCCGGCCGGCGCGTGCGGGGCTCGGGGCGCCTCGCGCCGGGAGCCAGCGAGGCCAGCCCGGCCGGCGAGGCCGGCACGGGGGCCGGCGACGCCAGCCCGGGGCGCCGCGACTTGGGACCGGGCGGGCCGCTCACATACGATCTGGGCCATGTCAGTGACGAGCAACCGCAGGCTCCTCGACTGGGTGGACGGCGTTGCGGTCCTGACCCAGCCCGACCGGGTCGAGTGGTGCGACGGATCCGCCGACGAGTACGACCGCCTCTGTCGCCTCCTCGTCGATCGGGGGTCCTTCACGCAGCTGTCCGACGCGAAGCGCCCGAGCAGCTACTGGGCCCACTCGGACCCCGCCGACGTCGCCCGGGTCGAGAGCCGCACGTTCGTCTGCCCCGAGGACCCGCAGGACGCCGGCCCGAACAACAACTGGGTCGACCCCGCAGAGATGCGAGCGAAGTTGACCGGTCTCTTCCGGGGCGCGATGAGGGGCCGCACGATGTACGTGGTGCCGTTCTGTATGGGGCCGCTGGGATCCCCCATGGCCCATGTCGGTGTCGAGATCACGGACTCGCCCTATGTCGTAGTGAACATGCGCATCATGACGAGGATGGGCGCGGGGGCGCTCGAGGTGATCGGCGACGACGGCGAGTTCATCCCGTGCCTGCACTCGGTGGGCGTGCCCCTCGAGGCGGGACAGCAGGACGTGGCGTGGCCCTGCAACCCCGAGCACATCTATATCGCCCACTTCCCCGAGACGAGGGAGATCTGGTCGTTCGGCTCGGGCTACGGGGGCAACGCCCTGTTGGGCAAGAAATGCCTCGCCTTGCGAATCGCCTCGGTGATGGCGCGCGACCAGGGCTGGCTCGCCGAGCACATGCTGATCTTGAAGCTGACCTCCCCCGCCGGTGAGGTGCGCTACGTGACCGGAGCGTTTCCTTCGGCCTGCGGCAAGACGAATCTCGCCATGCTCGTCCCGACGATGCCGGGCTGGAAGGTCGAGACCATCGGCGACGACATCTGCTGGATGAAGATCGGGCCGGACGGCATGCTACGGGCAGTCAATCCCGAGGCTGGCTTCTTCGGGGTGGCGCCCGGGACGAACATGGTGACTAACCCGAACGCGGTGCTCACGCTCGCGGCGAACTGCATCTTCACGAACACGGCGCTCACCGACGACGGCGACGTGTGGTGGGAGGACCTGACCGAGGAGCCACCGGCGCATTGCACCGATTGGCGGGGCAACGACTGGACCCCTTCGAGCCCGACGCCGGCCGCGCACCCGAACTCACGTTTCACCGCGCCTGCAAGTCAGGACCCGGCCATCGCCACCGAGTGGGAGGATCCCAACGGCGTGCCGATCTCGGCCATCCTGTTCGGCGGCAGGCGTGGTTCGGTCGTGCCACTGGTCCACGAGGCCTTCGACTGGGCGCACGGGGTCTTCCTCGGCTCGATCATGGCGTCGGAGACGACGGCCGCCGCCACGGGGACCGTGGGTGCCCTGCGACGCGACCCGTTCGCGATGCTGCCGTTTTGCGGCTACAACATGGCCGACTACTGGGCGCACTGGCTGTCGTTTCGCGACAGGATGGACGAGGCGAAGCTGCCCCGTGTCTTCTACGTCAATTGGTTCCGTAAGGCCGCCGACGGCCGCTGGCTCTGGCCCGGCTACGGCGAGAACTCCCGCGTCCTCGAGTGGGTGTTCGAGCGTTGCGCGGGTAGAGGTGAGGCCGTCGAGACGCCGATCGGGTGCCTGCCGGCGCCGGGTGCGATCGACACCGAGGGCCTCGGCGTCTCGGCCGAGGACATGGACGAGCTGCTGCGAGTCGACTCGGACGAGTGGCGGGCCGAGGTGCCGCTGATCGCCGAGTACTTCGCCCGTTACGGGGACCGGCTGCCGCAGGCCATCTCCGACCAGCTCGACGGGCTGCGCAAGCGCCTGGGCTGATACCGGCTGCGTCCCGAGCCCTTCAGGGGTCCGCGGGCGTCGGTCGCAAGGGCCGAGGCTGCTCCGTTCCCGGCGTCTATCCCCAGGTGGCGGTCGTGACCTGGTTCGGCGGAACCGACAGCGTCGTGGCGATGGTCCCGTCGGGTTCGAGCACCGTGTAGTCGCCGGCGGGCAGCCTGGGAAAGACGGCCGCGTAGACCGTGCCGTCCCGGCCGGAGCGTGGCAGCACCCAGACGTGGGTCCGCTGCGATGGGTCCGAGGCCGGGTGGATCTCGACCTCGAGGCCCTCTCGCTCGGCCGTCGCCTTCAACACGAGCGCCCCGGTGTGCTCCCCTACGTCCACCATCACCGCCAGGCTGGGGCCGGCCGGCCGGGGTGATTCCCGGGCGGTCGACCCTTCGCCTTGGTGGTCGCCCGGATGCGAGTGGGCGTCGTTGTGCATCTGTCGTGTCCCCGTGCCGCGCGAGCGCGTCCTCAGCCCGCCACCGGGTGGTTCTGCTTCGAGGGGTTGCGGTAGCCGTCCCATGGGTCGCGCGAGGTACGGGAACGAGTTGGCGTAGGTGAGGCCGAACGCCTTCAGGCTCGCCACGCTCGACGACTCGGACGCCGGGCCTCCCACGTCGTAGAGCAGCCCCGCAGCCGCGTCGGGCTTGTACGAGGAGACGACGTCGCCGAGGAGCGCGCCCGCGACGGCCTTCAGCTCGACGCTCACAACGTCGTCGAAGACCCGGCGCCCGTTCGGGAAGCCAGCGTTGTCGCCGCCGACGACGCCGAGGATGTTCGCCTTGGCGGTCGGCGTGGGCTTGATGGCGACGTTGAGCCTGAGCAGGTCGGCCTTCGTCGGACCCGTGTAGTTCTGGAAGCCGGAGAACAGCGGCGGCACGCCCGTCAGCAGGACCGCGTCAAGGTCGGGACGTTTGTTCGACTTCTTCTCGCTGTACGCCGCGAGGTGCGGGAAGGCGCCCGGGTACAAGACGTTGAGAAGCGACGCAAGCGTCGGGTGGTCGTAGTAGCTCGCGAACGCGCTGTCGTCCGCTGGGGCCTGCTGGTTCCACTCGTCCTTGCGCCCCATCGGGATGATGACCTCGTTGATGAGAGGGTTGCCGAGACGTGAAACCTGGGTCCACGGCCCGGCGTGGCTGACGGTGCTGCCGCGGATGGTCGTCTTCTGGCGGCTCGCGGTGGTCCAGATCCCGATGGTGGAGTCGGAGGCCTTGTAGTTCGAGGGCTTCGTTCCGTCGCGTGTGAGCTCCCTGATCGGAACCTGGATCGCGATGCTGTGGACATTCAGCCCGGCAAGCGTGTTCAAGCCCGCCGCGGCTGCTCCCTTGAGCAGGAAATCCGGCTGGAACGGCCGTAGATCACCGAGATCGAAGATCGATCCGAGGTCGACGTAAAAGCCGTCGGCGCGCTGACCGGCGAAGACGTGACCGCCGCCACGGCTCAGTGCGTGGATCGCCTGGGCCGTGAGAGGCGCGTACTTCGGGATCGAGTTCTTGCCGACGTTGCACGGCGGGCTCGCGAGGTGCCTGCCGAGCACGTGGGTGCCCCGCTTGTCGGTGCGGGTCACGGTGTAGAACTGCTTGCGATTCCAGGTCGCGTCGCTCAGATGCTTGATCTGGCCTGTGTTGTAGAGGAAGAGGTCGTTGGCGCCCGTGTCGGTGAGCTCGGTGACGAACCTGAACTGGTACGTGATGTTCGCCTTGGCGTCGCCGTCGTTGTCGACGTGGATCTCGTACAGCACGTCTTGGCCGAACTCGTAGAAGTTCGGGCCGCCGGCGGGCTGCTGAAGGGGCACGTAGTTCGCGATGACCGTGACCGTGTCGGGGCGGTCCGGGCTCACGAACGCGTACAGGTCCGCGCTGTCGGCGACGGGGTCCTGCGATATCTCGGGAGCTTCTCGGTGGGAGGACATGGTTCTTGCACCTCACTGGTTGTCTGGGGGTCGGAGTTGTCGGGAACAGGGACTGCCCGGGCGCAAGCCGGGGACGGTGATCGGCTCGGCCGCGCGGCTCGAGCCTGCGACTCGGCCTCAGCCCGCCTCTCGCACGAGGCGAGCGACGAGAGCCCTGTCTCGGCGGACCACCTCGCGGGTGCCGACCATCAGGTGGACCTCGCCGCTGCGCGGGTCGGGGACGTACACGACGAGGGGCCCGGTGGCCGGCCGCCCTGCCGGCGCGGCGACGCCGTCGCGGTGGATCGTCGCCGGTCTGCGTGACGCCCATGCGCGGGCCGGGAAGGCCGGGATCGCTGCGAGGAAACCGGCCGCTGCGGCTCCAGTGCCGCCCCGCTTGAGGAACGTCCGTCGGGAGATGCCTGGCATCAACTGCCCTCCTTTGCTGGGAGAGGCCCACGGCCACCGCTGGCGCGACCCGGCACAGCGTTCGCCGCGCCAGCGGTGAGAGCCGCCGGAAGTGTTTCCGGGTGCCCCTCGCTCGTGTCTACGGGACTGCCCTCCGGTCCGGATGAGGTGCTGTGCTCATCCCGCGACTGGGATGTTCTGTGCCGACGGGTTGTCGAAGCCGTCCCACGGGTCGGCGAGATACGGGAACGAGTCCGGATAGCTGAGTCCGGCGCTGGCCAGATCCGCCACCGTCGTCGGCTCTGCGCTCGGACCGCCGACGTCGAAGAGCGCGCCCGCGTTGGTATCGGCGGTGAAGCTCGGGACGACGTCACCCAGGAGCGCCCCCGCCACCGCCTTCAGCTCGACGCTGACGACGTCGTCGAAGACGCGACGCCCGTTCGGCCAGCCCGCGTTGTCGCCACCGACCACGCCCAGGATCTTGGCCGAAGATTGAGGCGTCGGGGGGATCGCCACGTTCAGGCGCAAGAGGTCTGCCTTGGTCGGCCCGGTGAAGTTCTGGAAGCCGGTGAAAAGAGGCGGAACGCCGGTCAGCAGGACGAAGTCGAGGTCGGGACGGGTGTTCGACGCGTTCTTGGTGTACGCCGCGATATTGGGGAAGACCCCTGGGTAGAGCACGTCGAACAACCCCGCCAACGCCGGGTGATCGTAGAAGCTCCCGAACTGGGCGTCATCTCTCGGGCGCTGGTGGTTCCAGTAGTCCTTCTGGCCCATGGGGATGATGACCTCGTTGATCAGCGGGTTGCCGAGACGGGATACCTGGACCCAGGGACCGGCCCAGAAGTCGTCGTCGCCACCGATCCGGCCCTTCTGACGGCTCGCCGTAGTCCAGATGCCGATGGTCGAGTCGGGCGCCGTGTAACTCGACGGCAACGTGCCGTCCCTCGTGAGGTCCGTGATCGGGACCTGGATCGCGATGCTGTGGACGTTCAGGCCGGCGAGGGTGTTGAGGCCGGCGCTGGCCGTCGCGCCGAGCGTGAAGTTGAAGAAGTGCTGGAACGGACGGAGGTCGGCGAGGTCGAAGACCGACCCGAGGTCGACGTAGAAGCCGTCGGCGCGCTGACCGGCGAACACCTGGCGGCCGGAGCCGAGCTTGTGAATTGCAAGGGCGGTGAGCGGGGCGTAGCTCGGGATCGAGTTCTTGCCGACGTTGCACGGTGGGCATTTCAGGTTCTCGCCGAGCACGTGCGAGCCTCGGTGGTCAACGCGCGTCACCGAGTAGAACTGCTTGCGGTTCCAGTTCGTGGTGTCGAGATTCAAGATCTGGCCCGTGTTGTACAAGAAGATGTCGCTGGGCCCGACGTCGGTGAGCACAGTGTTGAACTGGAACTGGTAGGTGATGTCCGCATCGGCGTCATTGTCGTTGTCGATGTGGATCTCGTAGAGGACGTCGTTGCCGAACTCGTAGAAGTTGGGACCGCCGGCGGGCTGCTGAAGGGGCACGTAGTTCGCGATGATCGTGACGGTGCTCGGATTGTCAGGGCTCACGAAGGCGTAGAGATCCGTGCTGTCGGCTACGGGATCTTTTGAAATCTCGGGTGCTTCTCGGTGGGAGGACATCGTTCACCTCATTGTCGTTGTGGCGGAATTGTCGTTGTTGGCGGATCGGGTCGACGGCGGTGCCTTGCTGCACCGCCTCCCGAAGATTCGGTCGGGTCGGGCGCCGGAGGCGCCGGACTCGTTTGTTCTGAGCCTCTTCTGAAGGCGGCTCAGGGCTAGCCGGCGTCGCGGACCAGTCGGGCGACGAGGGCCCGATCGCGCCGTACCACCTCGCGAGTCCCGACCATCAGGTGCACCTCGCCGGTGCTCGGGTCCGGGATGTGGACGACAAGTGGCCCGGTCGCCGCCCGCCCTGCGGGCGCGGCGACGCCGGCACTGTGAACGGTCGCGGGTCTGCGTGACGCCCATGCCCGCGCCGGGAAGGCCGGTATCGCGGCGAGAAAGCCTGCCGCCGCGGCCCCCGTGCCCCCGCGCTTGAGGAACACACGTCGGGAGATGCTTTCCATTTCTTGGCCTCCTAGTCCGGAGAGGTCCAGGGCCCCCCCAAGTTCGGCGCAGCAGGGTGCCGCGCCTTGGCGAAGCTCCCGGGCAGACGTCCGGACGCCTCTAGGGGGACTACGTCGCAGGGCGCACTTGCGGATGAAGCGAACCTGTCGGGAGGAGGGGTCGTGCGGCGTGGCTCAGTTCAGCGGGGTGCCAGGTAGGTCGGCGCGCCTCGTCCGACCCTGTGCGACACGGCTGTGAAGCACGGCCCGTCGCATCGAGACGTGGAACCCTGCTGCGACGGCGCACGTCACGCCGATCAGGACGTCTCCAGCCTGCAACGAGAAGCCGACGACCACGGCCAGCAGTCCGCACAGTACCCAGACGAGTTGAAGCTGGGTCTCGAATCTCGCGAAGGCGCGTCCCAGCAGCGCCGGAGGTACGTGCCGCTGTGCGATGGAGTCGAACGACGGCTTGGCTGCAGTCGTCGCGAACCCGATGGCGAGGGTGAGCGCCGGCTGCGCCCACAGGGAGCCGGAGAGCGCGCAAAGGATTCCGGCGACCGCCGACAGGACGAGCGAGTAGAGGATCAGCTGCTGCTCGGACAGGTACCTGCGCAAGGTGGGCACCAGGAGAGATCCGAGCAGCGACCCGATCGCGCTTGTCAAGAGCACGAAGCCGAACCACCAGGTGGCAGCGTGGAGGTGCCGCAGGGCAAACGCCAGGAAGAAGGTGAGGAACCCGACCGAGCCCCTGATCACCGACATCGCGGCGAGCGCGAGGACGACCTCGGGAACATACAGCGGGAGTCCCAGCCGCTGGCGCTCGCGAGCAACGTCGATCCGGACCTGACGCTCGCGGTTGGAAGGCGGCGGCCGCTCGTAGAGTGGCCGGCCCGCTCCCTGTGACCAGCGCCTCGGGCGGGGGACGGCGGGCCCGAAGAGGGGCCGGCCGTCGGGCGTCGTAGCTGGCTGCTCGGGGGCGGCAGCGCCGGCGGTCTTCGGAAGCCGCATGCCGGCTGCCGCTCCCGCTAAGAAGACCACGAACGCGAGACGCAGCACCCATGGCGCCCCGAGCTGTAGGAGGCCGACCGCTACGGGCGAGGCTACGAACCCGGCGAGCGAAGCGAGCACCGCCAGCTTTGCGTTGGCGCTCGCGAGATCGTCCTCCGTCTCGGTCATGGACGGCACGAGCGCCGCTTTGGCGACGAGGTACAGCTTCGAGAGCACGAGGACTCCGAAGGCCTCGGGAAACAGGAGCAACCCCTTGATGTCACCGGCCATCAGCAGGACGAGGACGGCGCTGCCGGTCGATGCGACGGCGATGCTCGTGCGCCGTGCGTAGCTGCCCCGGTCGAGGAGCGGGCTGAGGGCAGGTGCGACTACCGCGAACGGCGTGATCGTCAACAGCAGGTAGAGAAGGACTTTGCCCTTGGCCGCGTCCGGGGAGATCGTGAAGAACAAGGTCCCTGCGAGCGAGATGGTCACGAGCGTCGAGCCCATCGAGAAGGTCGTGTGGACGAGCGCTAGCCTCCCGAAGGGCTCGGACTGGTCGAACAGATCGTGGACGGCGCTGCGAAGGATCCGGGTGAAGCGAGCCCAGTGCGCGGACCTGTCCACGCTGCCATGGTACGTGTCGGTCCCTCGCCCCCGGACGACACTACGATGCGCGCAGACAGAGGACGAGGAGGTCACTGGTGGGAGTTCGGGCCTACGTGCTGATCCAGACGGAAGTTGGCAAGGCGGCGACGGTCGCGACGAAGGTGGCAGAGATCCCAGGAGTGGTGCGAGCAGAGGACGTGACCGGCCCGTACGACGTGATCATCCAGGCCGAGGCTGACACGGTCGACGAGCTCGGCAAGATGGTCGTAAGTCGAGTGCAGCTCATCGAGGGAATTACACGCACGTTGACCTGCCCGGTCGTAAACCTCTGAACGGGCCGCCGGCCTGAGTCGAAACACCTGCGAGGCCCGCCGAGCGCCGGGCCTGCCTACCTAACCTAAAGGCCCCCGAGAAACGTCTCACCGAGCCCGAGCGCGTCCCGGTCCGGCTCCTCGGCCACTCCGGCGTCTTCCCGGTAGGCCACGTAGCCGGTCCGCTCGAGCTCCTCGGCCAGCTCGGGCCCTCCGCTCGCGACGATGCGACCCTCCGACAGGACGTGGACGCGATCCGCCGGCAGCTCGTTGAGCAGCCGGCGGTAATGAGTGATGGCGATCACGCCCACAGGAGGGTTGCCCTGCCTCGTCGCCCGCTCGATGCGCCTCGCGACCTGCCCGAGGGCATCGACGTCGAGGCCTGAGTCCAGCTCGTCCAGGACGGCGATCCGGGGGCGGAGGACGGCGAGCTGCAGGGTCTCGTTACGTTTCGCCTCTCCACCGGAGAGGTCGACGTTCATGGGCCTCGCCAGGATCTCCGGCGATATCCCGAGCTCCATTGCCTCCTCGGAGAGACGAGCGGCGAGCGGTCCGGCATCGGCTTCAGCGCCGCGGCCGGCCGCGACTAGGGACTCGGCGAGAACCGACGCGAGCGGCACCCCTGGCACCTCGATCGGATACTGGAAGGTCAGGAACAGCCCTGCTTGTGCACGCTCGAAGGGGGGAAGGCCGAGGAGCTCGATGCCGTCGAGCGTGACGCTGCCGCTCATGACTTCGTAGCCGGGTCGACCCATCAGGACGTGTGCGAGGGTGCTCTTCCCCGACCCGTTCGGGCCCATGACCGCATGAATCTCCCCGCTGCGGACCTCTAGGTCGATGCCTCGCAGGATGAGCCGCCCATCGGCGCCCGCATGCAGATCCGAGACCCGGAGCACGCTCTCGGTCACGCGACCACCGCGAAGACATCGTCCCCGTCGAGCTCGATCGGCACGACCCTGACCGGACGAGTGGCGGGCAGGCTCTGTGGCGAGCCGTCCAACAGCGAGAAGGTGCTTCCGTGGCGGAGGCACTCGATCTCGCACACGTCGGCGAATACCTCGCCCTCCGAGAGCGGGTAGTCCTCATGGCTGCAGACGTCGACGACGGCGCGGAACCCTGAATCGCAATGCACGAGCGCGATCGCGCCCCCCTCGATTTCGAAACGGCGGACCTGTCCCACTTCGAGCTCCCCGGCCGCGCACAGTCGCACCCGCACCGGCTCAGCCTCCACCCATGGCGCCGTCCAGCCGGGCTGCGACGGCGGCGGCGAGATGGTCACGGATGCCCGGCGCGGCGACGCGCTCCCACAGATCCTCGAAGAATCCCAGGAGGATCAGGCGTTCTGCGACGGCTGGGGGAACGCCCCGCGACTCGAGATAGAACCGTTGCTCGCGGTCGATCTGACCGACCGCGGAAGCGTGAGAGCACCGGACGTCGTTCTCCTCGATGTCGAGATTGGGCACCGAGTCGGCATGCGCGCCGTCGCTGAGAACGAGATTTCGGTTTGTCTGGAAGGCATTGGAGCCCTTGGCGCCCCGCCGCATCCTGATGAGCCCCGAGTAGACCGAGCGGGCCGCGCCGCCGACGGCGCCTTTGAACACGAGGTCGCTCGTCGTCCGTGGCGCTCCGTGCTCCTGGAGCGTCCGGAAATCGTGCATCTGAGTCCCGTCGCCAAGGTATGCGGCGAGCAGCTCTGCGCTCCCACCCTTCCCCGCAAGCACCGATTCGGTGCGAAAACGCGCGTACTCTCCGCCGAGCGAGGCCGTGAACGTACGGATCGTCGCATCACGCCCGGCCCGGATCCGCTGATGCCCGAGCTGCCAAGCTCCCGCGCCGAGCTGTTGGATCGCGTTGTACGACAGGACCGCTCCGTCCGCGACGGACATGTCGACAATGGGGACCACCAGTAGCGAGCCGTCCTCCGAGACGAGGAGCTCGATCACGGTCGCCTCCGCAGCTTCGCCGAGCTCGATCACTGTGCGAGGGAACGCGGCCGGAGCGAACTCTGAGGCCGTGCGCGAGCCGAGCAGGTGCAGGATCACGATCGGGTGCTCGATGCGCGCTCGTGCAGGGACCGAGACGACGAGAGCATCGCGGATGAAGGCGTCGGCGAGGTTGTCGAAGACGTCGGGCTCGTGCTCCTCCTTGCCGGTCCCTCGGTTCAGTTTGGTCACCTGGTCGAGGACGTCCGAACCTCGCGACTGGTCCAGGACGCTCCCGAGGACCGTCGCGCTCCGGGCAGCGGCCGCGGACAGCTCGATGGAGACAGGCGCGCCGTCGACGACCACGGCCAGCCCCGAGCGCTCGCCGACGCGCCCGAGCAAGGCGGCCGACTCAGGCCAGGCGTCGGCTTCGAGCGCCGGCAGGAGAGCTCCGGCGGCTCCGGTCCCGCTCGGCACGTACATCTCGAGATCGAGCTCGGCGATCCGGCCGTAGCGCCAAAGATCCTCATCGACCGCCGGCGGAGGGCTCGCGGCGAACTGCTCGAGCGCGTGGAGGCGCCGCTCGACGAGCCACTCCGGGCCGCCGAGGCCGCGCGCCGCGTCGGCGGTGAAGGCAACGGGTAACTGCATCGTGATCAGGTCAGGAGGTTACCGGACAGCCTCCAGGGTGCCGTCGGGCGCTGAACGCCGGAGGTCCTCAGTCGTCGGCATCGCTCGATCGTCGGTGCACCGACACCGCGTAAGGAGCGTCGCCGCGGCCATGCCTCGAGGGGACGAACGGCTCCCGGTCCCACGTCGCCCACCGGTCCGCGAGCGCGAGCCCCGCCCTGTCGCAATCGAGGTCATAATCGGCGAGCCCATATCCCCTGTCGAGCTGGAACCCGGCGACGAGCGCACCGTCCCGGGCGAGGTGTCGAGCGCATTGCGCGACGACAGAGCCCTGCGAGCCTTCCGAGGTGAACAGGAGCACGTTGCCCGCCATGACCACCACGTCGAAGGTGCGACCCAGCTCCAGAGTGGCCAGATCCGACTCGATGAATTCGACACCCGGACCGCGGCTTCGGGCGGTCGCGATCATCGACGGGTCGAGGTCGACGCCGACGACCTCAACGCCACGCGCCGCCAGCTCTATGGCGACGCGTCCGGTGCCACAGCCAGCGTCGAGCACTGAGCGCGGTCCCAACGAAGAGACGAGGTCGGCCTCCCCGTGGACGTCAACGCCCTCTGCGCAAAGTCGGTCGAATCGCTGCTGATAGTCGTTTCCGTCCCACCCCATGGGTAGCCATCGTGCCGACGGGCGAGCGGCTTTGCAACGCTGACGCTCACTACGGCTGCGCCCAACCAGCGAATATGAAGTGAGCGTCAGCCCTTTCGCTTGAACCAGCGGCGAGAACCGAAGCCGCCGTCCTGCCCGGACTTCCGCTCCTGCTTCCGCTCGCGAGCGCGGGCCTCGGCGACGGCTTCGGGCGCGATGGCAGACACGATCTCTTCGGCATCCTCTAGAAGGTCAGCAACGTCTGCGGCCGGTGCGCCGGTCGGCTCGTCCTCGATGGCGGGCTCGATGAGGCTCCCGTGCGTCCAGCCGGCGTCACCAAGGCGCCTCTCGTAGACCGGACAGTTGTCCGGGCAGCTCCAGGGCGCGTCCGGTGCCATGTCGAGCACGCAGAACCTCGCCACCTCGCCGCTCGAGTAGGTCCGGCTCTGGTAGTGGCGACACTCCTCCCGCATGGGCATACAGGGAATTTACAGCCGAACCGGCCCGAGGCCGGCGTCGCCTCTCAGCCGACCGAGCCGTCCATCTGGAGCTCGATAAGCCGGCTCCATTCGACCGCGTACTCCATCGGCAGCGTGCGGGTGATCGGCTCGATGAACCCGTTCACGATCATGCCCATCGCCTGCGTCTCGCTGAGGCCGCGGCTCATCAGGTAGAAGAGCTGGTCATCGCCGATCTTGGAAACCGTCGCCTCGTGTCCGATCTCGGCGTCGCGCTCCTCCACCTCCATGTACGGCTTGGTCTCGGAGATCGAGTCCTCGTCCAGGATGAGCGCATCGCAGCGAACGAAGGACTTGGACCTGCGGGCGCCCTCGTCGACGTGAACCTTCCCGCGATAGGTGGAATGGCCTCCGTCCTTCGAGATCGACTTTGAGATGATGGTCGAGGTGGTCTCGGGTGCGGAGTGGAACATCTTCGCCCCGGTGTCGAGGATCTGGCCGGCACCCGCATACGCCACGGACAAGACCTCGCCCGACGCCTTCGGCCCCATCAGGTACACGGACGGGTACTTCATCGTGAGCCGCGAACCGATGTTCCCGTCGATCCATTCGACATGCGCCTCGGCCTCGGCGCGCGCCCGCTTGGTCACCAGGTTGTAGACGTTCGTGGACCAGTTCTGGATCGTGGTGTAGGTGATCCGGCTGCCGGGGAGCGCCACGAGCTCGACGACCGCCGAGTGAAGCGAGTCCGACGAGTAGACCGGCGCCGAGCAACCCTCGACATAGTGCACCTGAGCGCCCTCATCGGCGATGATCAGCGTCCGCTCGAACTGGCCCATGTTCTCCGCGTTGATCCGGAAGTACGCCTGGAGGGGCATGTCGACGGTGACGCCGGGCGGGACGTAGATGAACGAGCCGCCGGACCAGACGGCCGAGTTGAGAGCTGCGAACTTGTTGTCGCCGGGAGGAATGATCTTGCCGAACCACTTGCGCACGATCTCCGGGTGCTCGCGAACAGCAGTGTCCATGTCCGTGAAGAGCACGCCCATTCGCTCCAGGTCCTCGCGATTGCGGTGGTACACGACCTCCGACTCGTACTGGGCGGTCACGCCGGCAAGGTACTTGCGCTCGGCCTGGGGGATGCCGAGCTTGTCCCAGGTGTTCTTCACCGACTCGGGAAGCTTGTCCCAGTCGTTGACCTGCTTGTCGGTGGGCTTGATGTAATAAAAGATGTCGTCGAAGTCCAGGTCAGGCATCTTCTCGGCGAACCAGCGCACCATCGGCTTGCGTTCGAAACGGCGCAGCGAGGAAAGCCGGAAGTCGAGCATCCAGCTCGGCTCGGCCTTCATGGCCGACATCTCCCGAACGATCTCCTCCGAAAGCCCTTTGCGCGGCTTGAAGACGTAGTCCTCGACGTCACTCCAGCCGAGCTGGTACTTCCCGAGATCGAGCTCCGTAGTGGCCATCAGGCATTCCTCTCAAAGGAGATTTCTCCTACGCACATAGTAACAACTACCGGCAGGCCGGCCTACCCGCCCCGCACACGGGCCGGCCTAGCACCGGCACCGAGGGGGCTGCCAGCCGGACCGAACTGCCTGACGGGACGTGGCATGCTCCATTTCGTGCCTCGTCAGCTCGCGCCCCCGGTCGCTCAACGGCGCCCTGTCATCTTGACCGCCCACGGCGACGACCGGGTCGACGACTGGTACTGGCTGCGAGACAGGGACGATCCCGCGCTCGTCGCGCTGCTCGACGCCGAGGTGCAGTACCTGAAGGCCCGGACAGAAGCGACCGAACCCCTGACCGAGGCCGTCTACGGCGAGATCCTCGCGCGGGTGCAGCTGACCGACGTCACACTGCCCGCGCCGAAGGGCCGCTGGGCCTACTACTCCCGGACGGTCGAGGGGCTAGAGCACGCGATCTATTGCCGCCGGCCTGCGGACGCTCCGCCTCCGCCGGTCGATCCGCCTGCCGGTGTCATGCCGACGGCCGCGGCGGACGAGCTCGAGGAGATCCTCCTCGATCTCAACGTCCTTGCCGAGGCGACCGACCATCTCGAGCTCGGAGATCTCGCGCTCAGCGACGACCAGCGACTGCTCGCGTACTCGACCGACCTGACGGGCGGGGAGCGTTTCAAGGTCCGGATCCGTGACCTCGAGGCGGGCGGCGAGCTCAGCGACTCGATCGCGGACGCGTACTACGGCCTCGCCTTCTCGACCGGCGGCCGGACGCTTTTCTACACACGCCCCGACGAGTCGATGCGAGCACACCAGATCTGGCGTCACCGGCTCGGCACGCCGAACGACGAGGACACGTGCGTTTGGCAGGAGGACGACGAACGGTACTTCCTCAGGGTCCGAACCACCAAGGACGGCGCGCTGATAGTGCTCGGGGCCCAGAGCAACACCACATCGGAGATCCGGGTCTTGGACGCCTCCAACCCCGACGGCGAGCCTCTCGTCGTCGAGGCGCGCCGCCACGGAGTCGAGTACTCGATCGAGCACCACGCCGGCGAGATCCTGGTGCTGACCAACGACAACGCCGAGAACTTCGCCGCGTTCCGGGCGCCGCTCGAGACGCCGGGCCGTGGCCACTGGCGCCCGCTCGTAGCGCACCGCGACGACGTTCGTCTCGAAACTCTGGACGTGGTGGAGGGTTTCGCGCTGCTTCACGAGCGGGGCCACGCTTCGACGGCGGTCCGCATCGTCGATCTCGCGAGCGGCGCCGAGACACAGATCCGCCCTCCCGAGGAGGCCGGCTCGATCTTCCTGGGCGAGAACCTCGAGTTCTCCACGCGCCGTGTCCGGCTCTCGTCGACCTCGCTCGTAAGCCCCGTCGCGATCCACGAGCTCAGCCTCGACACGGGCGCGTCGCAGGTGATCTGGCGGCGCCGGGTCCCCGACTACGACCCGACGGCCTACAGGACCGAGCGGCGCTGGGCGACTTCCGAGGATGGCACGAAGATCCCGATCAGCCTCGCGTATCGTGCCGACCGGCCCGCGGGGCCGGGACCGTGTGTGCTGTACGGCTACGGCGCGTACGAGATCAGCATCGACCCGGTGTTCGCCGCCCACCGGTCGATCCTGCCGCTGCTCGACCGGGGCGGGTGCTACGTCGTCGCGCATGTGCGCGGCGGAGGGGAGATGGCTCGCAGCTGGTACCTGGGAGGCAAGCTCGAGCAGAAACGGCACAGTTTCGAGGATTTCGTCGCCTGCGCCCGCTACCTGGTCGACGACGGCTGGACGTCGCCGGAGACGCTCGTCGCGATGGGCGCAAGCGCCGGCGGCCTGCTCGTCGGGGCGTCGGTGAACCTCGCGCCGGAGATGTTCGCCGGGGTCCTCGCGGCAGTGCCCTTCGTGGACTGCCTCACGTCCATGCTGGACGTGGACCTTCCCTTGACGATCATCGAGCGGGAGGAGTGGGGCAATCCGACCGACGACGAGGAGGCGTACTGGCGATTGAAGTCGTACTCGCCCTACGACAACGTCCGGCCGGTCCGCTACCCGCGAATGCTGGTGACTGCCGGCCTCAACGACCCAAGGGTCTCCTACTTCGAGCCGACCAAATGGGTGCAGAAGCTCCGAGCGTCCCACCCCGACAACGCGGAGCGCGTCCTGCTCAAGATCGAGATGTCCTCGGGCCACCGCGGGCCGTCGGGCCGGTACCGGGCGTGGCGCGACTGGGCCTTCCAGCTGGCGTTCGCGCTCGAGGTGACACGGGCGCCGAGCGCGGCGCCTGCCTCGAGTTAGGCCGGCGGCATCGCCTCAGGCGGACGAGGGCGCGAGGTCTACGTTGAAGGGCTGCGAGTACCCATTCGGGAGCTTGGCGACCAGCCCGTTGACGTCGAGGCCGATGTGCACCGGGGCGCCGAGTCTCACGACGAGAGATCCGGACCCCTTGTAGGTCGCCGACTGCCCGGAGTTCAACGTCTGGGAGAAGAGCCATGGGCCGGCGGTGGTCTGTTCGATCCCGACCCAGCAGGCTCCTCCGACGGCCTGGAATGAAAGGGTGTACTTACCGGAGGGAACAGCGAACGAGACGTCGGACGACGTGACCGAGGTGGGCTTGATGCTCGTCGGGATCGTCGTCGTCGTCCTGAGGGTCGTCGTCGTCGTGGAACCGCCCGTCGACCGATGGAGGGTCGTGCTCGTGGTCTTCGGCGGGTGACCTCTGCCGCCGCTCAGCAAGATCGCGGCGACCGCTACGGCTGCAACGGCGACGGCGCCCGCACCGCCGGTCGCGACGCGCCGTGTCATGACCTGGCGACGGCGGTGGAAGCTCGGCTGGTGCGCACCCCCGCGGGAGGCGGGCGCCCCGGTGGTCAGACGCCCGCGGCGAACCGGTGTCGAGCGCTCTTCCGCGCCAGCGCCGCCGGCCGGTCCGACCTGAGATCCCCTCTCTGCGGCTTCGTGCCCTGCATCGCCTGTCGGCTGGGCGCCGGCGGTCTCACCGCCTCCAGGACGACCCGGCTGGGAGAAGCGAAACTTGGGCTGCCCAGCCGGGGGCAGGCGCTGGGAGGCGAGCGGTCCCGGTGAGGACGGGCGAGCACCAGGGCGTCGTGGCGGCGGGACATCGCCCCGCTCCTCGAGCGGCCGACCGACGTGCGGGCGGCCGGTCTCCTCGTGGGGCAGGATCCGGAAGGCGGCGGACTCGGTCCGTTTCGAGACCTCACCGAGCACGTCGAGCGCGTGTTCGTACGTCTCGACAGAGCGGCTCTCGGACCTCGCTGAAGCGATGCGCGCCCAGACGAGCGCGGCGACAACGAGCGCGGCGAGGACGCCGATAACTATCACGATCACGGCCCGCAGCTCCTCGGTCGGCTACGCACGCTTCCATTCAAGCCGAGCGCCGCGCCCGTGACGTCGCGGGCCCGGCTGCGGGCGATGGCTCAGGTTCTCAGGCCGTAGCGCGGGCGGAGGTGGTCCGGGATCTCGGCACGGCGGGGATTCGCACGATCGCGCTCGGACACGACAGGGTCGCTCAGGCCCCAATCGGCTCCGAGCTCGGGATCGTCCCACGCGACGCCGAGCTCGTCGAGAGCGTTGTAGTAGGAGTCGACGAGGTACGTCAGCGTCAAGTCGGTGATCGCCGCAAATCCGTGGCCGACGCCAGGCGGAATGAACACCCCGCGGTCGTCGTGCTCGCCGATCTCCAGCACGAGCGTCGCTCCGTCGGTCGGCGATCCGAGGCGGAGGTCGTGGAGGACGACACGTGCCCGGCCCCGTGTCACGTACCAGTAGTCGGCTTGGTGGACATGGTAGTGAAGCCCGACGATGGCGCCCCGCTGGCGGTCGGCACGGTTCGCCTGCACCATCTCGCGCCCGAGGGGGAACCAGCTTCGCCGGTACGTCTCGATGAACCGTCCCCGTTCGTCGCCGAACACATCGGGAGTGACGATCATGACGTCTGCGATCACGGTCGACTCGACCACTTCCGTCACCGGTCGCCCTCCTCTCGCGCCTCGGCTGCCACGGTGCCCGCCGCGCCGGCGCCGGCACGCGAGCCGATGGGACCGAGCTCGAGCGTGCTCCCCTCGGCGGCCATGACGATCGCCTCGAGCGTGCCGGCGAGCCCGGACCGCTCGGTCGCACGACCGAAGGCGTCAAGATCAGCGTCGTCGTGCGTCGGGTCGTGATGGAACAGGGCCAACCTGCGCGCTCCGGCCTCTCGGGCGACATGCACGGCGTACTCCAAGGTGCTGTGTCCCCAGTGGGCTTTGACGGCGAATTCCTCGTCGGTGTACTGGGCGTCGTGTATCAGGAGATCGGCGCCGTCGCACAGCTCGAGCACGCTCTCGGGGACGGTCCGCCCGACGGTTCCGTCGTCGACGGGAGCCTGGTGATCGCTCACGTAGGCAACTGATACCCCCTCGAGCTCGACCCGGTACCCGACGGTGAGGCCGACGTGGGGAACCTCCCGGACGATCACCCGGGCCGGGCCGAGCTTGACCTCGCCGTCACCAACCTCGAAGAAGCACAGCTCCGCGGGCAGATCGTGCAACCCCACCGGAAAGTAGGGCGGCCGGATGAACGCGGCGAAGACGTCCGAGAGCGAGCTCCCGGTCTGGCGTGGCCCGTAGATGCTCACCCTCGTGTCCGGTCTGAGCGCAGGTCCGAAGAACGGAAGGCCCTGGATGTGGTCGAAGTGCAGGTGGGTCGCGAAGACGTTGAGCTCCAGTGCGGGGTCCTTAAGCGGCCGGGGATGCGGTCGCGTGGAGAGAGGAGCGTCGTCAAGGCCCATGCTCGGATCGAACGGAAGCTCCAATGCCTCGACCGGCGCAGGTGCGCCCGCCGGGAGGCCTCCGAGGGGGAAGTAGCGCGCCAAGAGGTGCTCCCCGAGCCGCCGGGCGCCGGTGCCGAGATCGAGCACGATCGGCACGCCGCCCTCGCCGGGGTCGATCGCCACGCAAGAGGTGGCGCCGCCGTAGCGGCTCATGGCGGGGTCGGAACACGGACAGGAGCCCCGGACGCCGTAAAACGTGACCCTCGGCACGGCTCCCCTTCTCGTCGCGGACTCCGGCAGGCTAGTGCTCGGCACTGGGTCGGTTGCGCGGAGGAAGGAAGTCGCGCTTCCAGACCATCAGCCGGCGGCGGAAGTAGCACACTTCGTTCCCGTGCTGGTTGAAGGCTCTCGTCTCCACCGTCACGACGCCGCGGTCCGGCTTGGATCTGGACTCCACGGCGTCGAGCACCACGGTCTCCGCGTAGATCGTGTCTCCGTGGAACGTCGGTGAGGTGTGCCTGAGCGACTCGACCTCCAGGTTCGCAATCGCCGAGCCGGACACGTCCGGCACGCTCATCCCGAGAGCGAGCGAGTAGACGAGGTTCCCGACCACCACGTTGGCGCCTTGCACCGTTTCGTGCTCGCCGAACCACGCGTCGATGTGAAGTGGATGGTGGTTCATGGTCAGGAGGCAGAAGAGGTGGTCGTCGTACTCGGTGATCGTCTTGCCCGGCCAGTGGCGATAGACGTCGCCCGCGACGAACTCCTCGAACACACGCCCGAAGGGCCGCTCGTAGCTAGTCATGCACCGCTTGTAGCCTGCCGGGCCACGCCACGTCCAGTAGCGGGCGACGCGCCTCGGAACGCCGGCTCGATCGCCCGCGACGGGTAGCTCTGGTCACTCCTCGACCGGCTCGCGCGGCGGCCTCGTCGAAAAGGTGAGCTGCCAGTCGTTCTCGCTCTCCCCGTCGATGGTGAGGTGCCAGGTGAAACGGGTGCTGGGCGTGAGCGGGAGCGGGCTGAAGTTGACGGCCACCGCGACGTCCACCGGGCTCCCCTCCGGAACTCCTTCCGGCCGCGCCACCTCGAAGTCGCCCCGCACCTCGATGGGTTGGGGGCCCTCGGCGCCCTCGACGATGATGGGACGCCCGTCCTCGTCGACGAGGAAGAGCTCCCAGTGGTGCGGCCGCCCCGCCTCGTTCCAGTCGACGTCCACCTTGATCGCAATCGCCGAGGGCATCGGGTCCGGGCCAATGAGACTCCAGCCTCCGCCGAGGATGAAGAGCTTGCCGTCTGCCACCTGGGCAGCGTCACAAAGCAACATGGTCACTCGCACGGAGCCACGGTACCTGCGACGGGGAACCGGCGACGCCGCCTGCGCCGGGTACCGTCGTCGCCGTGGGTGAGCTCGGCTTGCGCAACGATCTGTACCGGCGCCCGCTTGCGACTGCGATCCAGCGGCTCGGCCTCGAGTCCGGGTGGCGATGCGTGGACGTCGGCGCCGGGGCCGGTGACGTCTCCGTGGCTCTCGCGCAGCTCGTGGGTCGATCCGGGCGCGTGTACGCCGTCGACAGCGATCCCCGCGCACGGGACGAGGTTGCCGCCGCCGCCGCTGCTGCCCGAGAGGCACAGGTCATCGCCATCACCCAGGCCGGCGAGGACCTGGTGTTGCCGGAGAGCGTCGATCTCGCCTACTGCCGTTTCTTGTTGGTGCACGTCGTCGAGCCGCGCTCTGTCCTGCGGCGGATGGCAGCCGTACTGAGACCCGGTGGTTACCTGGTCGCACAGGAGCCCATAACCTCGACGGGGCGTATCGACGGCGCGCCGATGTCGATGCCAGAGGCACGTCACCCCGATGTCGGATCGCTCCTTCCCGGGCTGATCCGCGAGATCGGCCTCGAGCTCGTCGACGCCTGGGGGGAGGCTCCCGCCGGCTCAGGTCCGGGACCGGTGGCGACCTATCTCGAAGAGCTCACCGAGGTCGGACCGGGAGAGGCCTCGGTCGTTCTGCCGCTCCTCGTCACCGTGATCGGCCGCCGAGTCACCCCGGACGGCCCTTCGACCCCTGGATAGCCTGGCACCGTGACTTCGGACGAGTCCCGGCTCGACCTTGCGGGCGTGAAGTCCGCGCTCGAGCTCGGCTCGGGCGTCGTCCGAGGCGCAGCCGCGAGTCTCGCCGCGCTCACTGAAGGGGGCACGCGGCTCGACGACGAGCAGGTCTTCGCGTACGACCTCGCGCACGTCGCGGCCGGTCTCGAGGCGGCGCGGGCCGCTTTGCACTACGGATCGCTCGGAGACGACGAAGCCCGCATCGCCCTGGTCTTCGCCGCCGACGTTCTCGCCGATCTCGTCGCGAGGACCGCCGGACGCGAGGCTTTGTGGGGAACAGAACCAGGCTGGCATCGGCATCTCGACGAGCTCTTCACCGCCGGCCGCTCCCCCGCCGTCATGGCACAGCTCGCCGACCGGCCCGGCCCGATGCACCTCGATCCCGATTTCGAGATGGTTCGGGGCGCGTTTGGCCGTTTTGCGGCAGAGCAGATCGCACCGCTCGCCGAGCACATCCACCGCGACAACAACGACATCCCCGAGCATGTCATCGAAGGTCTCGCCGAGATGGGGGGCTTCGGGTTGTCGGTGCCGCAGCCCTACGGCGGGCAAGCCCCCGGCGCAGGCAGCGACTACCTCGGCATGGTGGTGGCGACCGAGGAGCTCTCACGGGCTTCGCTCGGCGCGGGCGGGTCTCTCGTGACGCGCCCCGAGATCCTCACACGGGCGCTCGTCAAGGGCGGCACGGAAGGCCAGAAACTCCGCCTCCTGCCGAAGATCGCGACGGGCGAGCTCATGGTCGCGATCGCAGTCACCGAGCCCGACTTCGGCTCGGACGTCGCCAGCGTCTCGACGGCCGCTACCCGGGAGCCGAGCGGAGGCTGGATTATCAACGGGGTCAAGACGTGGTGCACGTTCGCGGCCCGCGCCGAACTGCTGATGCTGCTGGCCCGCACCGACCCCGACCGCTCCCTCGGCCACCGGGGCCTGTCCGTATTCGTCGTCTCCAAACCGCGTGGCGACGCGCGGGGCTTCGTCTTCTCACAGGCCGCCGGCGACGAGGGCCGCCCTGAAGGGCTTCCGCCCGGTCGCCTCGAGGGAAGGCCGATCGACACGATCGGATATCGGGGCATGCACTCCTACGAGCTCGCGTTCGAGAGCTGGTGGGTGCCCGGCGATGCGCTCGTCGGGGGCGAAGGCGGTGAAAACCGGGGCTTCTATCTCCAGATGCAGGGCTTCGAGAACGGCAGGCTGCAGACCGCCGCGCGCGCGATCGGAGTCATGCAGGCGGCCTACGAGGCCGGGCTCGAGTACTCGCGCAACCGCGTGGTCTTCGGCCGGCCGATCATCGACTTTCAGCTCACACGGGCCAAGCTCGGAAAGATGGCGGCGATGATCCAGGCGAGCCGGCAGTTCGCATACCGCGTGGCGGAGATGATGGCCGCCGGCGAGGGCTCGCTGGAGGCCTCGATGGTGAAGGCTTACGCGTGCAGGGCGGCGGAGTGGGTCACACGCGAGGCGATGCAGCTCCACGGTGGCATGGGCTACGCCGAGGAATTCGCCGTCAGTCGTTATTTCGTAGACGCCCGCGTGCTGTCGATCTTCGAGGGCGCCGACGAGACCCTTTGCCTGAAGGTGATCGCCCGCCGCCTGCTGGAGCAGGCGATGATCGGCGAGACACTCGGGCCCGCCTGAGCGCGGGGCCCGGCGGCAGCTTCGGATCACTTCAACAAACGGGACAGACGACGATCCGCGAGCGCGCGGCCGCGCGTCTGGCAGCGCTTGCAGTAGACGACCTCGTGCGACTCGTAGGACACCCTGAGCAGAGGGTCTTGGCACACCGGGCAAGGTTGGCCGGCGCGGTTGTGGACGGCAAAGACCGTCCCGAGCCTGGGTTCTGACAGCCCTCCCGCCCGGCGCCTCTCGGACTCGATCGCCTCCGACACGACCGAGCGGACGGCGGCCACCAATCGCCCGCGCTCGGGCTGGCTGAGCGACTTGAGCGGGGAGAACGGCGACAGCCCTGCGAGATTCAACGCATCGTCCGCGTAGCCCCGGCCCACACCGGCCACGAATCGTTGATCCCGCAAGAGGGTGTGAAGGTGCCGCGTGTCCTCGCTCGTGAGCAACAGCTCCTCGAATCCCTCCTCTGGAGGCTCCGGGCCGAGGCCTGCGAGAGGTCCTTGCTCGCCCGCGGCCAGCACCCACCAGCCGGCCTTGCGCTCGTGGCCGTGCTCGCGAACCAACAGGGCGGTGCCGTTCTGAAAGACGAAACGGGCCACGGCGCCCCTCGGCCTCGTGCGCTTCGCCGGAGCCTCGATGTCCAAGCGACCTGCCTGGGAGAGGTGAACCAGGACTCGACGGCCGGAGGAAAGGTCGAGCACGAGGTACTTCCCCCTTCGCCCCACTTTGAGCACCCTCTCGCCTTCGAGCCCTTCGCCCGCCGGCAATACCGTCTTGAGTCCGGAGAACCCCAGCATCTGCACCTCGGTGATGGTCGCTCCTGCGACGACAGCGTCGAGGCGCTCTGCCAGCGCTTGCATCTGTGGAAGCTCAGGCATGCCGGGCGATCCCCGATGATTCCGATGGCCGCCGAGCGCCCGGCTCAGGACCCGGTTGGCTCTGAGCGCTTCAGGCCTGCCGCTCACCCCGGGACACGAACTTGAGCGCCATCTTGCGGCTCGCCTCGTCGATCATCTCCTCGCCGAACATGACCGCACCCTTGCGCTCGTGCTCGGTCGCGTCCTTGTAGGCACCAAGGATCGCCCACGCCCGGTCGAACTGCTCCTGAGTCGGCGAGAACACCTCGTTCAAGATCGCGACCTGGTCCGGGTGGAGCGCCCACTTGCCGTCGTAGCCGAGAATGTGTGTGCGATTGCAGTACTCGCGAAAGAGATCTGGCTCGCGGATCTTGAGAAACGGGCCGTCGATGACCTGAAGCCCGTTTGCCCGTCCGGCCATCAAGATCTTCGAGAAGACGTAATGGAAATGATCGCCGGGATACTGGTCGATCTGGACACCACCGGTCAGCACGGGCATCTCGATGGAGGCCGCGAAGTCCGCCGGTCCGAACACGATCGCCTCGAGCCTCGGTGATGCCGCGCAGATCTCCTCGACGTTGATCAGTCCTCGCGCCGTCTCGATCTGTGCTTCGATGCCGACGTGGCCGGCTCGGCAGGCCACTGTTGAGCTCGACCTGTGTCAAGAGAAGGTCGAGCGCGACGACCTCGGCTGCGGATTGGACCTTCGGCAACATCACCTCGTCGAGGCGTTCGCCTGATCCGCCTACGACTTCGATCACGTCACCATAGGTCCAGCGCGTGTCCCAGCCATTCAGCCGGACGCAAAGGACTCGGTCGTCCCAAGCAAGGTTGCGGATCGCATTGACAACCTGGGACCTCGCCGACTCCTTCTCGAGGGGTGCGACGGAGTCCTCGAGATCGAGGAAGGTCATGTCGGCCGGGACGCTCGGGGCCTTCTCGAGAAAGCGTTGACTCGACCCTGGCACCGAGAGGCACGAACGGCGGGGCAAGGTGCGAGAACGCTCGGACATGACTTCGATGGTACGGCGAGGGGGCTATGCCGCCGGCGCAGTCTGGTCGATGAGATCCTGGGGTGTGAGCTGCTCGGTCACGAGCCGAGCGAACCGTGCGGGATCACCTCCCACGAAATCCCGGCACAAAGGCAGTCCCTCGACGTAACACGAGATGTAGGCCCTCCAAGTCGGGTGGAGGAGGAACTCGACCGACTTTTTCGCTCTGGCGTGGGAGGTGAGCCCCCAGCGGGCCACCTCCTCGATGACCGAGTCGGGATCGGCTCGGTCTTCCAGCAGGCGAAATGCGGCGTTCGCCCGCACGCCGCCTAGGGCTTCTCCTGCCTCTCGCACGACGGCGACCACGTCCGGGTCGTAGCTGATCCCGAGAGGCCGCAGATGCTCTGCAACCGCGGCCTCTGGGCGACGACCCATCACGACCTCGAGCCCGAGGTCAGCTAGTCCTTCGGCGAGCAGGTTCTGCGGGGTCCCGATGAGCGCGATCGACTCTTCCCACCGCCTACGGCGACGGACCAGGCCCGCCTCCTTACGGGCATGCTCGGTGTGATGACCGGGGTATGCCTCGTGAGCAACGAGGTGGGCGAGCGACGTCGACAGGACCGGAAGATCGGTGTTGATCTCGACCCTGGACCTCAGTCCGCCCAGGTAGAAGTTGAAGCCACCCCACGGCTTGCCGGTCACCAACTTGAAGTCGACACGCTCGCCGTCCGGCAGACCGAACATCACCCGCGTCCGCTCCTGCAGATCCTCGGCGAGCGACGCGATCGCCACCTCCAGCCGATCGATCGGTATCGCCTGCGACTCGCGCCAAGCCACATAACGCTCCAACAAAGGCCCGTTCCCCGGCACGACCTCCTCGAGGCGGCGGTGCGCGGCCTCGAATTCGCCCTCCTCGAACCGCCGCGGGCGCACGCCGTAGCAGGCCTCGACTTCGTTGGCGTAGCCGATCGGTTCGCCGGCCAGCTTGCGGGTCGTGGTGAGAAGGCCTATTGCCTGAGAGCGCAGGAAGCGGCGCCGCACGGCGTCGGCACCGGCGTCGGGAATTGACGCGAGCCGGTAGCGGGCTGGACCGGTCTCGACGTCCGGGTCGCCGAGCGGCTCGCCCGCATCGATCGCCGCCAGGAGTGCCCTCGCCTCGGCCACGAGGCGCTCCGGGGACGCGACCGGTGCGGCGGCGGCGCGATCTGCGAGTGCCTTCGGCCCGTAGTAAGCGTCCACGAAACCGTCTATATGGCGGTCCATCGCCAGTCCGAGCGCGAGGTAGCGTTCGACCACTTTCGCTGTCATCTGCTGCTCAACCGATGCGGGTGCGTAGGAACTCGATGGTCCGTTGCCAAGCCAGCGCTGAGGCTTCGGCGTCGTAGACCTCGGGGCGAGTGTCGTTGAAGAAGGCGTGCTCGGAGTCGGGATAGATGTGGATGGCCACATCGGTGTTGCCCGCTTCGCGCAAGGTGCGCACGAGCGCCCTCGCGAGCTCGGGACTCGCCCATTCGTCATGCCCCGCGTAGTGGCCGAGGACCGCGCCTGTGAGCGTGGTGTAGTCGGGCTGTGCCCCTTCCCAAGGCGCCGCTCCGTAGAAGGGCACGACTGCGCGCACCCTGTCCGGCCGTTGGGACGCAAGCATGAGAGCCAGGCCGCCACCCATGCAGAAGCCGATGACGCCTACGCCCTTGCCGCTCGAGCGGGCCGCGAGCTCGTCCACCGCACCGCTCATGTCCCTGCCCGCCCGGTCCAGTTCGAGAGCCATCATCAGCTTGCCGGCCTCGTCGGGCTCTGCGACCCTTTCGCCGTGGTACAGGTCCGGTGCTAGGGCCACGAAGCCCTCGCCGGCAAGGCGGTCGCACACATCTTTTATGTGGGCTACGAGGCCCCACCACTCCTGGATCACTACGACACCCGGCCCGCTCGAGCCGTCAGGCGAGGCAAGATACCCCTGGTCGGTCGAACCGTTGCTCGCAAAATCGATCATCAATCCCATGACCGCGAACCTACTCCCCCCGAGAGCGGCGCCTCTTCTGCGCTGAATCAGCCCGCACGAACGAGGAGCTCGGGCGCCGACGGGCATCCCGCTCGGGCAAGAGCCTCGCCAGGCTCCTCGAGTCCGCTGGGCCCGATCACTGCGTCGAGTCCGCCGGGCTCGATCAACTCGACGTCGTCACTCGCGCGCCGCAGCATCTCACCGAGAAGTTGCTGGTGCAGAACGCGGCCTACGCCGGCTATGCCCCACAGGGGAACCGAGGCATCGCGTGCGGCGCGGGCGACAAGCGCGGCTTCCGCGGTTACGAGCAGCCCGAGAGGTCCGGCCGCGAGCGCCTCCACCAGCACCACCGTTGCGCCGTTCACGGCGTCTCGTGCATCTTCGAACTCCCAGCCACTGGCCTCGTGGACGAGCGCCGCGAAGCCGCGAACCTCTCCACGGAGGGCCGGCGACGACCCGACCACACGGACGACGGCCGATGGCAGGTGCCCCAGCGCCTCGCGGACAGTGTCGGCCGGGCACGCCACGACGATCGCGGCGTCACTTGCAAGACGTTGGCTCAACTCGCCCGCCAACAGCTTTGCGGTGGGATCCGAGAAGAGCTCACCGACGGCTCGGCGAGCGGCCTGATCGGGATCCGGCGCGACCAGCACCGTCGCGGCAACCCACCAGATCGGCCCGACGGTGAGGTGCGACTCGAGGAGCCGGCGACATGCGGTGACGACCGCGGGCGGCTCGTAGAGAGCGAGCTCGGAGATCGTCCACGCGGCCTCGACGGCCAGCGTGGTAGGCGCTTCGTCACGCGCCCGGGCGATCCAACGCAGCCGCTCGATCGGGTGCACAGTCGCCGACGCTACCTCCCCGTACCCGCAGTGGCGCTCGAAACAGTCCGGACCTGGGAGGCGGCGCGCAGGTAACTCGCTGAGCAGCCGCCGGCACCTTCGCGGGCGCGACGCTCACCCGGACGCGCCTCACGGGCGAGCTCAGCCGACGATGCCGCCTTTGGTCATTGCCAGCACGTCCAGCGCCCGGTCGACCTCACCCTCTGACATGAGGCCCATCTCGAGTACGACTGCTCGCAGGTCCTTGCCTTCGGCGAGCGCGGTCTTCACCACCTTGGCCGCCTGCTCGTACCCGATGTAGGGGTTGAGCGCCGCCGCTATCGCCGGCGAAGAGAGCGCGTTGGACCGGCAACGCACCTCGTCGGCGACGATCCCCGAGACGCACTTGTCCGCCAGGGCACGACACACCGCAGATAGCAGGCGGACGGACTCGAGAAGGTTCCTCCCGATCACCGGCAGCATCACGTTGAGCTCGAAATTGCCCGCTGCGCCAGCGAAGACGACTGCGGCGTCGTTGCCGACGACCTGCGCCACTACCTGGCAGACGGCCTCGGGAACCACCGGGTTCACCTTTCCCGGCATGATCGACGAGCCCGGCTGGAGGTCCGGCAGGTGGATCTCGCCGAGCCCGCACCGAGGGCCCGAGGACATCCACCGAAGGTCGTTCGAGATCTTGTAGAGCGACACGGCGACCGTACGCAACGCACCGGACGCCTCGACCAGCGCATCCCTGGCTCCCTGGGCCTCGAAATGGTCACGGGCTTCGACGAGCGGCAGTCCAGTCGCCGAGGCGAGCCGGCTGATCACAGCCGCCGCAAAACCCGGCTTTGCGTTCAGTCCTGTCCCGACCGCTGTCCCGCCGAGCGGCAGCTCGGCGACGCGCGGCAACGCGGACTCGAGGCGCTCGACGCCGTGCTCGACCGCCGCCGCGTAGCCGCCGAATTCCTGCCCGAGCGTCACCGGGGTGGCGTCCATGAGGTGCGTTCGTCCGGCCTTCACGACGCTGGCGAACGCCTCCTGCTTCACTCGCAGGCACGAGGCCAGATGGCGCAAGGCAGGAATCAGATCGCGGACGATGCCGATCGCAGCCGCAAGATGGATCGCGGAGGGGAACACGTCGTTCGACGACTGCGAAGCATTGGGCCCGTCGTTGGGACGTATCTCCCGCCCGAGTCGTTCGCCGGCAAGATTGGCAAGCACTTCGTTCATGTTCATGTTCGTCGAGGTCCCCGAGCCCGTCTGGAAGACGTCGACCGGGAACTGGTCGAGATGGCGGCCCGCCGCAACTTCGTCGGCCGCTTGCGCGATCGCCGCTGCTACATCCTCTGGGATAGTTCCCATCTCGCCGTTCACCGTCGCGGCGGCACCCTTGATCATCGCCAGAGCGACCAGAATCGCCGGTTCGACCGCTTCGCCCGAGATCGGGAAGTTCTCCACCGCGCGCTGGGTCTGTGCTCCCCATCGCGCCGTCTCGAGCACCCGGACCTCGCCCATCGAATCGTGTTCGAGGCGGTAAGAAATGGCCGCACTTTCGCCACCTTCTGAAGATCCTGTCGAAGTCATGGAATTAACGTAGCTGGCAGGGCAACCGCCGGGACCAAGTGAGGCCGTGGCGCGGAATGAACCCCATACCCGCGTAACAACGGCGTAATCTCTCCCTGTGTCCGGCCGTAACAACGCCGTAAAGTGAGTGCTCCGCCGAGGACGCCTCCCATGCAGGTGGGACGCAACGTGCTTGCAATAGGATCGCTGAGCGCGTTAGGTTCCGGTGCACTGTGAAATCCGCTGGGGGGATGCCTCATGTCTGAGGCTATGCGAAGCTTGGTCACCGCGCTGTTTGCGCCTAAGAGGCGCGGACGGCTGACGGCGCTTTCGCTCATGGTTTCGGTCATGTTGCTGGCGGGCGTCGTTACGCCTCTGATCCTTGCCGAAGGTCCTGCGGGCGCCGACCAAGTGGCCACACTTCAAGAACGCGCTCAGGTGATTGCAGCGGAGATTCAGACTGCCAACGTCAGGCTGGCCGTCCTCGACGAGAGCTATCTCGAGGCCAAGGCTCGCGTCGCATGGCTCGCTCAGAAGGTGACCAACGCCACCAAGGCAATCGATCGGACCGAGTCGACACTCAGCCAGGATCGTTCGCATCTCCGCGAAGTTGCAATAGAAGCCTACGTGACCGGCGGTGCGTCGCAGAGCTTTTCCGTGCTCTTCAGCAGCACGCAGCAGACCGCCGGCATGCAGCAGGCCTATATCCAAGCGGCGAGTGGCAATCTGAGCGAGTCCGAGACGACGGTCCTGATCGTTCAGCGGCAGCTGTCGATCGAACGGGCTGCGCTCGATTACAACGAGAGGGTCGCGACGGCCAACGAGCGCACCATTGCCACCGACTTCGGGCAAGCCAAGGCCATCGCCGCCCAGTTGACCAGCGAGGAGGCCAAAGTCAAGGGCCAGCTGGCAGTAGCTGTTGCAGCGGCTGAGCAAGCCAAGGCCGCAGCCTTTGCCGCCGCTCTGGAAAAGGCAGCAGCAATCGCCGCCGCGCAACAGCAACAGCAGCAACAGCAGTTGCAACAGCAACAATTGCAACAACAACAACAACAACAACAGCAGCAGCAGCAGCAGCAGCAGCAACAATCACAACAACAGCCACAACAGCAGGCTCCTTCACTACCGCCCCCGCCACCACCGGTCGCCTCAGGTGGCGGCGCAGCTCAAATCGCCGTGAACGCCGCCCAGAGCCAGCGCGGGGTCCCCTACGTCTGGGGAGGTGCCACGCCGGGAGTCGGCTTCGACTGCTCAGGCCTGACCATGTGGGCGTGGGGCCAGGCCGGCGTCTCGCTCCAACACGGGGCGACACCCCAGTACTACGAGATACAGCACGTCTCGATGTCCGATCTTCAGCCCGGTGACCTCGTGTTCTACGGCGACGCTGCTGTCCTCGAGCACGTCGTCATGTACATCGGCGGCGGGGAGGTAGTGCAGGCGGAGGAGACGGGCACAAACATCATGGACACGCCGCTGTGGCCGGGCGCGTACGGCGCGGGTCGACCCTGACAGCGGAGCGACCCTGACAGCGGAGCGACCCTGACCGCGGAGATCCGCGCCCGGCCCTGAGGGCTGGGCCGACCCCGAACCGCTGAGCTCCGCGCTCGGCCCTTAGGTCAGCCGGTCTCGGCTTGGTCGTGGGCAGCCAATGCCGCCGGGGGAATCCGGCCCGCTGCTGCACCGCCAGGGCCCGGCACTCCCGCGAAGCGGTACGCCGTGGCCTCTCGACTCGCCTGGCAGACCCACGCGCGCCCGGTCTCGACACCGGCCATCCGCGCCAGTACCGCGTCGGCGATGTCGGTCGGCGCTATCAGCGGGAACTCCGCGGCGGCGACCATCTCCTTCACCTCGTCGCTCAACAACGGCGTGTCCACGATCCCCGGACAGATCGCATTGATCGTGATGCCCTTCGCCTCGAGTTGCGGAGCCAGCGCTCGAACGAGACCGACGACGGCGTGCTTGGACATCGCGTAGACGGGGTCGGGCGAGTACGAGATCAGTCCGGCGAGCGACGCGGTCGCGACGATGGCGCCGCCGCCGCGACCGTGCATCGACGGAACGACGGCCCTCACGCCGTAGAAGACACCGTCGACGTTGACGCTGAGGATGCGGCGATAGGCCTCGTCCGACACCGCGGTCACGTCCGGTTCGGGAGTGAGGACGCCGGCGTTCAAGAACGCGAGGTCGATCCCGCCGAAGGAGTCCACGGCCGCGGCCATGACCCGGAGCCACTCGAAAGGATCGCCGACGTCGGCGCAGACGTAACGTGCATCGAGCTCCGCGGCGAGGTTGTGACCGGGCTTCTCGACGAGATCGACGAGGACCAGCGAGGCACCCGCACCCGCGAGCCGGCGCGCAGTGGCAAGACCGATCCCGGAGGCCGCTCCGGTTACGACGGCGACCCTGCCCTCGAGGGCGAACCCGCGACGAGTGCTTTCGCCTGTAACGCTCACTGGTCCCTCCACCGGAGTGCCTTCCCAGCGAAGCCGCTCCCGGAGACGCATCGTAGGCACGCTGGCGACGCCGTTCGGACAGCCCCCGAGCCTTCGAAGCGTGGGCGGGCGGCAAAGGTTCGACCGCGCCTACGCTGCCTGCCATGCGCGCGGTCATCATCGAGACAGGTTCCCTCATCGTGGGCGAGCGGCCCGACCCGGTGCCAGGCACGGGCGAGCTTCTCGTCGCGATCCAGGCCGCAGGTCTGAACGGAGCGGACCTCCACCAGCGAGCAGGCGGGTATCCGGCTCCGCCGGGCTCGCCTCCCGACATTCCGGGCCTGGAGCTCGCGGGCGTCGTCGCGGCGACAGGTCCCGGCGTCGAGCGCTTCGCCGTCGGCGATCGAGTCATGGCCGTCGTCGGTGGCGGCGCCCAGGCCGAGCTGGCGATCGTCCAGGAGCGCACCGCACTACCGGTGCCCGACGCACTCTCACCTCTCGAGGCCGGCGGGTTCCCCGAGGCGTTCACGGTCGCTCACGATGCCCTCTTCACCCAGTGTGGGCTTGGGTCCGGAGAGCGCGTCCTCGTCAACGGTGCGGCCGGTGGGGTGGGCATCGCTGGGGTCCAACTCGCGCTCGTAGCCGGCGCCAGCGTGATCGCGAGCGTGCGCAATCCGGACCTGAGAGGCGCCGTGGAGGCGTTCGGCGCTACCGCCGTCGACCCGTCAGACACGGCCGCGTTCGGCCCCTACGACGTAATTCTGGAGCTCTGCGGGGCGCCGAACCTCGAGACCAACCTGAACACGATCGCGATCGGTGGCCGGCTGGCGATCATCGGTGTCGGCGCAGGCGCACGAGGAGAGATCGACTTGCGCCAGGTCATGATGCGGCGTGCGACAATCCACGGCTCGACGCTGCGGGCTCGGCCGCTCGAGAGCAAGGCGATTGCGGCGCGGCTCGTCGAGCGGCACGTCCTGCCTCATGTCTCGGCGGGACGACTGCGGGTTCCCATTGAACAGGTCTTCGGGATGAAGGACGTCGACGCCGCCTACGCACGGTTCGAGGCGGGAGCAAAGCTCGGCAAGATCGTCCTCGACATGACCGGTTGACACCCGACCGAGCCACGGGTGACCAGCGGCCGCCAGTAGCCGAAGGCGACCTTCTCTACACGCCCTCGCCCGAGCGAGTCCGGCTGGCACGGATCACCGACTATCTCGACTGGCTCGCCGCACGCCGCGGCCTGGCGTTCGCTGACTACGACGATCTGTGGTCCTGGTCGGTCGCGGACCTCCAAGGATTCTGGTCGTCGGTCTGGGACTGGGCGGGAATCCGTGCCTCCAAGGAGCCGGCAGTCGTATGCGAGCGTGGGATTGGGGCGGAGGGAGCAAGTTTCTTCGTGGGAGCGGAGCTCAACTATGTGGACCAGGTGCTCAAGGCCACAGACGCCGATCCGGCCGTCGTCACGCTCGACGAAGAAGGCAGACGCGGCGAGGTCACCTACGGCCAGCTCCACCAAATGGCGGGCGCGGCCGCGAAGGGCCTCCGCCGGCTCGGTGTAAGCCGGGGAGACCGTGTCGCAGCGGTTCTCCCCAACGGCCTGCCGGCCATCGTCGCCTTCCTCGCGACTGCGAGCCTGGGGGCGATCTGGTCGAGTTGCGCGCCCGAGTTCGGCGCGGCCAGCATGGTCGACCGATTCAGCCAGATCGGACCGAAGGTACTGCTGGTCGCGGACGGCTACCGCTACGGCGGCCGAGTCTTCGACCTTGGGGAGAAGACCAGCGCGCTCGTTCGAGCCCTGGGCACCGGCCTCGTGACAGTGATTGTGCCAGTACTTGCTGAACCGCCCCGAGCCGGCGCAGGCGACCGCGGGTCGGTTATCGGCTGGGAGGACCTCTGCGGCGAGGCCGGCGCTCTGCGGCCCGTTCAGGTGCCTGCGGATCACCCGCTTTGGGTCCTGTACTCCTCGGGCACGACCGGTCTGCCCAAGCCGATCGTGCACGGGCACGCCGGGATCGTGGCCGAGCACGCGAAGATCCTCTCGCTGCATCAGGATCTGGGGCCGTCCGACCGTTTCTTCTGGTTCACGACGACCGGTTGGATGATGTGGAACTATCTCGTGGGGGGCCTTCTCGTCGGCGCCACCGTCGTCTGTTTCGATGGGAACCCGTTCCACCCCGACCCGGTGAGGCTCTGGAGGCTGGCCGCAGACGAGGCCGTGACATGCTTCGGTGTCAGCGCGGCCTATCTCGAGACTTGCCGCAAGCTGGCTCTGGCACCGCGGGAGGAGTGTGACCTCTCGAAGCTCCGGACGATCGGATCCACCGGATCGCCGTTGTCACCCGAGGGCTTTGCTTGGGCCAGCACGGCTGCAGGCGACGCGGTGCTCGTCGGGTCGGTGTCGGGCGGGACCGACGTCTGCACGGCATTTCTCGCCTCGTGCCCGACGCTGCCGGTGCGCGCCGGCGAACTTCAGTGCAGGGCCCTCGGAGCAGCGGTGGAGGCCTTCGGCCCGGACGGCCGTCCGCTCGTCGACGAGGTCGGCGAGCTCGTCGTCACCGAGCCGATGCCTTCGATGCCCGTCGAACTGTGGGGGGACCACGACGGCTCCCGGCTGCACGCGAGCTACTTCGCAGAGTTTCCTGGTGTCTGGCGACACGGAGACTGGGTCAAGATCACTTCGCGCTCGAGTGCGGTGGTCTACGGCCGGTCGGACGCGACTCTCAACCGCGGCGGCATCCGCATCGGGACCGCGGAGCTTTACCGGGTCGTCGAGGCGATCGACGGAGTTGCCGAAAGCCTGGCGATCGACACGAGCGAGCTCGGACGCGACGGCGAATTGCTCCTGTTCGTCGTCCGCTCGGCGCAGGTCGGCTCCCCGGAGGTTTCCGGGCGGCAAGTCGATGGCCCGGAGGCGTCCATCCGAGGCGCGGCCTCGCCGGACGACCTCGCCGCCGAGATCGCGGCCGCAGTCCGGCTGAAGCTCTCGCCTCGCCACGTGCCTGACCGGATCATCGAGGTCCGTGCTCTTCCCCACACCCTGAACGGCAAGAAGGTCGAGGTCCCGATCCGGCGCATCCTCCTCGGAGCGAACCCCTCCGACGTCGTGTCCGCCGACGCCTTGGCGGATCCAGATGCCCTTGTGCACCTTCTCGACGCGATCGGCCGGTCCGGTCTGCGCTGATCCCAAGAGGCCCTCAGGGAACAATTTCACGTCGGTGGAATACTTCAACAGTAGAAATGTTCTAGCAAGTGTGCTCTTCTCCAGACTTCGTCTAGTCCTGATCTCGTCATGACCGCGACCGGAACATCGGCGCGGCCGTCAAAGACCGCCGCGTCGGGCTCTCACAAACGCCCGACGCGTGACGAGCTGGTCGACCGGTACCTGGAGCTGCAACGGCAGATGCAGCGCCGGTTCAGCCTTGGCATGCATCGCGAACTTCGCGAGGAGCTGCACTCGGTCACCGTCCACCAGCTCAGCGTGCTGATGCTGCTCCGGGGTCGTTCGGTAACGATGCGAGAGCTCGCGAAGGAGCTCGACGTGGGAGAGAGCGCAGCGACGGCTGTCGTCGATCGCCTCGTCCGCCAAGGGCTCGTCGTTCGCCAGGACGATCCCGCGGACCGCCGCGTCGTCCGTCTGGCGCTCAGTGGCACTGGTGAGTCTCTGGTGACCAAGCTGAACGAGACCGCCTGTCGAAAGACGGCCTCGGTGCTGGTCGCTCTTTCGAACGAACAGCTCGCACAGCTCGTCTCCATCATGGAGACGCTCGAGACCGCCGCCGCGAAGGAAGCCGCGAGCGCTGACGAGGTCGCGCGGCAGGGCACCGGCGAGAGGGAACGCGCGAGATGACCACCACCGACAAGCGTCCGGGCGACTGGCGGGACGACCGTACGGACGCAGATCTCACCGCCGGTGCGGACGGGACTGCCCTGCTCGGGAGGGACGCAGACGACCGCTCTGCACCCGAGCTCGCCAGCGGTGCCATGAGCCACCGGCAGATCCTCGTTGTGTTCTCCGGGCTCTTGCTCGGGATGTTCCTGGCCGCTCTCGACCAGTCGATCGTGAGCACGGCCCTGCCGACCATCGTCGGCGACTTCCATTCCCTCAACCGTCTCACCTGGGTCGTCACGGCCTACCTGCTCACCTCGACGGTCAGCGCCCCGCTCTACGGGAAGATCTCCGATCTCTACGGCCGCAAGCGCATCTTCCAGTTCGCGATCGTCATCTTCCTCGCGGGCTCGGCCCTGGCCGGCCTCAGCCAGAACATGGACCAGCTGATCGCTTTCCGGGCCGTGCAGGGACTGGGGGCCGGTGGCCTGATCGTCCTCGCGATGGCAATCGTCGGTGACGTCGTCTCGCCTGCAGAACGGGGCCGCTACCAGGGCTTGTTTGGCGCGGTATTCGGAATTGCGAGCGTCGCAGGCCCGCTCGCGGGCGGTTTCCTCGTCGACAACGCGTCGTGGCGGTGGATCTTCTACGTCAACCTGCCGATCGGCGCCGTCGCCCTCGTCGTGACGAGCATCGTGCTGCGCGACCGGGCCGCGCGCACCCGCCACAAGATCGACTATGTCGGCTCGGTCCTCCTGCTCTTCGGGGTGTCGGCGCTGCTGCTGGTCACGACCCTCGGCGGATCACCCCAGGGCTACCCGTGGCTGTCGACGCCGATCATCGGCCTGGCAGCCATCGGCGTCGGCTGCGTGGTGCTCTTCATCATCCGCGAGCGCTATGCGTCCGAGCCGATCGTCCCGCTGCGGCTGTTCCGCAAGCGGGTCTTCACCGTCGCGAACGCCGCCGGGTTCATCGTCGGAGTCGCCATGTTCGGCGCCATCATCTACCTCCCCGTCTATCTCCAGGTCGTCCGCGGCGTCTCGCCCACGACCTCCGGGCTCATGCTGTTGCCCCTCATCGTCGGGCTGTTCACGGCATCGATCGGCAGCGGCCAGATCATCGCGCGCGTCGGCCGTTACAAGATCTTCCCGATCATCGGCACCGCCCTCATGACAGTAGGCGTGGGACTGTTCTCCACCCTGACGATTCACACGTCGTTCTTCGTGACCTCGGCTTTCATGCTGATCACCGGCTTCGGCCTGGGACTCGTCATGCAGGTGCTGATCCTCGCGGTCCAAAACGGCGTCGAGTACCGGGACCTCGGGACGGCGACCTCGCTCGCGGCTTTCTTCAGATCGATGGGCGGCGCCTTTGGGACAGCGCTTCTGGGTGCGATCCTCAACGACCGGCTCGTGGGCAACCTGAGAAATGCCCTGCCCGCAGCCGATCGCTCCCACGTGCCGGCGATCGCCCGCGAGATCGTGGGCAGCCCGGCAGCCTTGAAGCTGCTGCCACCGGCAATTCACACCGCGGCTACGACCGCTTACGTCCACACGATCGACACCGTGTTCCTCATCGCCGCCCCGGTGGTCGCCGTGGCGTTCCTGCTGTCGCTCGCCCTGCCGGAAATCCGCCTCCGCAAGACCGTGCGAAGCGATGCGGGCGCCCCCGCGGGCCAGCACGGACCGGCGCCTGGCTCTGAGGGTGCCGTCGAGGCCGCGATTCTCTGATCCGTTCCCGACGACATGGAGCCGGCTCTGAGGCAAGACTGCGGCGACTTCTCTGACTCCCGGCGGGAGGGATCGCACCAGCAATTTGGCTGAAGAGCCGACGATTTTGTGACAGACGGTTTGAGTAGCATGCGCGGCGTGCTTGTTCTCTCTCAGGGATGTCGCTGAGGGTGGCCACCACCGCCGGCGCCACGGCCGTCCGGGCTGCCAGGGACAACAAGGCGGACGGGCGGCGTCTGCGTGCCGCTCGCAACCACGAGGCCGTCGTGAGCGCTGTCCTGGCCATCGTGCGCGAAGGTCCGCCCAAGTCCCTCCACCTGCCAGGCGCTGCCGAAGTCGCCCGGCGCGCCGGTGTCTCGGAGCGAACCGTCTTTCGCCACTTCGCCGACCTGGACTCGCTGTTCGTGGCTGCCGCCTCGAAGCAGAGACCGACCCACGAGACCTACGTCGGACCGCGGCCGAACGCCCCGGACGTGGACTCCCGGATCGCGGCGATCGTGCGACTGCGGTCGAAACTGTACGAGGAGATCGCCCCGGTGAGAAGGGTTGCGATCCACCTGAGCCACACGCACCCGGTCGTGGTCGAACAGCTCGCGCAGGCCTACGCCGCGGCAAGAGACCAGGTCGAGGCCGTCTTTGCACCGGAGCTGTCGCGCCTTGACCCGAGGCGCCGGTCGCTCGTGCTCGATGCGCTCGACGTCGCTACGAGCTGGTCGTCGTGGGAAGCCTTGCGGTCCCTTCAAGGGTGTTCGGCAGAGCGCGCCCGAAGAGTCGTAACCGAGATATTGACCGACCTGCTCGCAACCGTGCCGAAGACCAAGCGTCGCTGAGCCTCCTGACGAGACAGGGGCCCGCCCTGCGGCCGAGCCACCTTCGGGCTGATCAGCCCACCAGAGCCTGCACCTTGGTGATGGGCAGCGAGGTGCCCGGAGCGGTCACGTGCACCGCCTCGCCCCAATTGCTGAATCTTGCAGAGATCGAGCGAGGCGCACCTCCGGCCGCGGTCGTGGTGCCCTCGACCAGGATCGGCAGTGCAGCGCCTCTCGTCGCCACGTAGATCGTGAGCTTCAAGCTGCCCGAGCTCGAAGCCTCTGCCGCCGTGACGGCAACGGCTGCGTGCCCCAGCTGTCTCGAGGTCTTGCCGCGCGTCAGGGTGCCTGGCACCTTCACCAACTGGCCAGCAGCCGTCGCGACCGCCAAGGTGCCGGCGACCGCGGCGAAGCTCGAATTCGTCGAGGGGACCGAGATCCACCTGCCGGCGAATTCGGCCGAGAGCTTCGCGCTCAGTCCGGTGAAGCCCTCGAGGCCGAGGAGGTCGCCTTTGAAATAGGCCTTCTTGTCGGCAAGAAGCAAGGTCAGATGCCCGCGTGACTTGCCGTCGTGGATAGTGACGTGCTGCTCGCCGCTGGACGTGCCGACGTCTCCTGCGATTAGGACTCCGCTGGTGCCCGCGCCAGACGACTCGACGAAATGAAACGAACTCTGTCGCTCGGTCGCCGCCACAGCCGCCGCGACGATCTCACGGCCGGACTTCGACTGGACTCCGTTCGACCCCGAGGACCCGGTCGAAGAGCTCCCGCAGCCTGCCGCCAGCGCGATCACGGCGGTCGACAGGACGAACAGGGAACGTGGCCTCATCTCGCGACGCTACCAGCGGTCGTCGACGCCGAAGGCTCGGTCGGCCCAGGCCAGTCACGCGGCGCCGCAGGCGGGTCGGTTCAGTCCCCCTCCGAAAGGCAGCGATTCACGCAGCTGCCTATGCCTTCGACCGCGGTCGTGAGCACCTGTCCGGGCGCCAGGAACACTTGCGGATTGCGGCCTGCGCCGACCCCGCTCGGCGTCCCGGTCGAGATGAGATCGCCAGGTGCGAGCGTGGCGAACTGGCTGACATAGCTCACGACCGCTGCTGGACCGAATAGGAGGTCGCTGGTACGGCCGCGCTGCATGACTACTCCGTCGATCTCACAGCGAACCTCGAGATCTGCGCCGTCGCCGATCTCGTCTCCACTCACGAGGACCGGGCCAACAGGAGTCGAGGCATCGAACGTCTTGCCCTGCAGCCATTGGGTCGTCCTAGCTTGCCAATCGCGCATAGACACGTCGTTCACGACCGTGAAACCGGCGATCGCCTCGTGCGCCTCCTCGAGGGTGGCGCGTCGGATCCGGCGGCCGATGACAACTCCGAGCTCGACCTCCCAATCGACGGCACTGCTCACCGACGGTAGGAGGAGGTCGTCGTGCCGCGCCGATGAGGCTCGACGCGAACTTGGCGAACAGCGTCGGATAGCTCGGCAGGGCCTCAGACATCTCGAGGATGTGGGACCTGTAATTCAGCCCCACACAGAAGATCTTCTCCGGACGAGGGACGAGCGGCGCGAACGATGCGTCCGCGAAGGCCACCTCCCCGATGGGCTCGAGGACACCCACCGCGTCCCGGTTCGTCTCAGAAGCCATGGACGCGAACAGGGAACCCACGTCGCTGGCCGGCAGGAGGAGAAGGCGGTCGCCCTCGACGCGCGCGGCGCTGGTACCTTCGGGGGTCCTGACGGTGGCGAGCCTCATGTTTCTCCTTACACCTTGGGGGGATCCGCTCGAGCGCTGCAATGGTGAGGCGACGCGGCTTCTTCGAGACGGTACGAACGGGGAGGCTACGGTGATCGTGACCCGTCGTCCAGTTTGACTCGACGCGCCCGGCCGGGGATGCCAGGATTCCAGCCGTGACTGCCATCGCCCGTCGCAGCGTGCTGAAGGGTGCCGGGTTCGCCGGACTCGCTGCCCTTGTTTCCCCTGAGCTCCTGGCCGCCTGCACCACCTCGACGTCGGCGGCCCCGACGGGCGGGTCGCAAAGCTCGTCGTTTCTCGTTTTCGACGCGCATCAGGCCAGGGTCGTCGAGGAGGCAACCGCTCGCCTCATCCCCGGTCCGCGCGACGATCCGTCCGAGACCGGGCACCCCGGCGCACGCGAGGCGAAGGTCACTCGATACATCGACGCCATGCTCGGGGCTTTAAGCCTCAGCCCGCCAAAGATCTTCGCCGGTGGGCCCTTCAGCAACAGGGCTGGATCGCCGGTCGACGACATGGCGACCTTCATCGGGCTCAACCCGGCTCAGGCGATCGGTTGGAAGAAAAGGTTGGCGACCTTGCGCGGCCAGTACCGCCAGGGCGTTGTGACCCTGGACCGCATGGCGGGCGGAGACTTCGCGGGCGTGAGCACCGGCGAGATGGACGAGATCCTCGCCCAGGATCCCGGCGGGTTCATGACCCTTATGTTCGGGCACGCCATCGAGGGCATGTACTCGGTGCCCGAATACGGCGGCAACGCAGGTCTTGTCGGCTGGCACGAGATCTCATGGCCGGGCGACCGGCAACCTCGCGGGTACACCGACGCACAGGTGAGCCTCTCCGACGGGCCGGACGGCTACGTGCCCAAGGGCATCGGCGAGCAGCTGCTCCAGCTGCTCGCTGCGACTGATTGATGAGCCAGCGCGCACTCGTGGTCGGCAGCGGACCGGGAGGATCGGTCGCGGCGATGGTGCTCGCGAGAGCGGGCTGGGATGTCACCATCTTCGAGAAAGGGGCGAATTACTTCACGGATCTCGCCTCCGATCGCCCCGGCACGGTGTTCTCGAACGACGAACTGAAGATGGACCGGTCCTTCTCCCGGCCCGACCCGACCGCCGAGCCACGGGTGTTCCGCTCGTCTCTACAGGCCCCGCCGATCGTCGGTCGGGTCCAGGATCTTCCCCAGACCGTCGGCGGTGCCACGGTGCACTGGGACGCGAAGACGCCGAGATTCTGGGACATCGACTTCAAGAAGCTGTCGATGCTGGGCCCGATCCGGGGTGCGAACATTGCCGACTGGCCCTTCGACTATGCGGAGATCGCCCCCTTCTACGACCAGATCGAGAAGTTGATCGGCGTTGCCGGCGACGTAGACCGCTTCCCTGCCGAGCTAACGCTGGCGCACGCCCCGCGCACCATGGCGCTCCCGATGCCGGCGGGACCGCCGCAGTACTCGTCGCTGCTCGTCGCCGAGGGGTGCCGCCGAGTGGGACTGCACCCGTTCATGGCTCCGATGGCGATTAACAGCCGCCCGTACCAGGGGCGTCCCGTATGCGACAACTGTGGCTGCTGCTCGGGTTACGGGTGCCCGATCCAAGCCCGCGTGGGTGCGCTCGCGCCCTTGCGAGAGGCGCTCCGCTCAGGCGCAGAGCTTCGGTCCGGGGCGATGGTCGTGAGGATCGACACGAACGGGCGGAGGGCGACGGGCGTCAGGTGGCTGGACGATCAGAACCGGGCTCACACCGAGTCAGGGGACATCATCGTTCTGGCTGCCCTAGCCATCGAGACGGTCCGGCTCGCTATCCTCTCTGACCTACCGGACCCCTACGACCTCGCCGGCCGCCAGCCCATGTTCCACTGGTTCTCTGAGGGATCTGGCATCTTCTTCTCGGAGCGCCTGCACAACTATCGGGGACGCGATCACACCCATGACATCGACGACTTCGCCGACCCGGATTTCCCCGGTGCCCGCAAGGCCGCCAGATCAGCCGGCTTGCCGTACTTCCGTGGTGGCAAGTGCGAGCTAGGCGGCACCCAATGGCCACTCGACGAAGCGCGCAGCTACCAGGAGGTGCTGCGTCTGCTCGCGCCGGAAAAGCCTTTCGGGCGGCCTTCAAGCAGCTCATGCGCGCCAGCCTGCTGAGGGACCGGCTCTGCGGCGTGGAGCTGATCGCCGAGGACCTGCCGTACACGACCAACCGCGTCGACCTCGACCCCGAAGTCCGCGACTGGCGAGGCATTCCGGTCGCCGCGCATCACCTACGGGCCCGGTCCGTCGGAGATCGCCGCACAAGGGTTCTACCTGCCCTGGGTAGTGAAGCTGTTGAAGGCGGCCGGCGCCGACGTGGCAATCGTCGTGCCCCAGGTCCCGTCGTCCCGGTTTCCCATAGCCCAGGACCAAGTGCCGGCGACCGAGCACGTGATGGGCGGGATGCCGATGGGGACCGACGCCAGGACCAGCGTCACCGACGAGCGGGGCCGCCACCACCACCTCGACAATCTCTTCGTCGCCGACGGTGCCGTCTTCCCGACCTCGGGCGCGCACAACCCGACGCTCACGATCATGGCGACCGCCCTGCGCCAGGCGACGGGCTGGCTCGGAGGCGGCCGAGGTGTCTCGGGCGCGGACCAGGCTCGGTAGCCTGGCTTCCGCAGCGGCCGACCTGAACGGGCCGCCCGGCCCAAACAATGAAAACGACCCCCGCACCGAGCGACGAGCGACCTTCCGGCAACGGCTCGGCTGGAAGCCCGCCGACTCCGTTCGTGCCGGCCGCCGAAAAGTCCCGGTACGAGCGCGCCCAAGGCGACCATCGACCCCGACACCTCGAAGTCCTGGCTGAAGCGGGCACTGCCGATCCTGCGGTCGCACCGGGCGATCTTCGGCACCTCGCTGTTGCTGTCCTTTGTCGGGCTCGTGCTGCAGGTCCAGATCCCCAACCTGCTGAACCGTGCGATCGACAACTCGATCGAGCGCCACACTGTCCCGCTCAGCTTCTACGTCTCGTGGATCCTGGCTCTCGGGGGGGTTGGGGCGATCACCGGCTACTTCTCGCGCCTCTTTCTGTTCAAGACCGCTTACAACATCGAGTACGACCTGCGGAACGTGATCTACGAGCACCTGACGCGGATGTCGTTCCCCTTCTACGACCGGGTCCAGACCGGCCAGTTGATCTCGAGGGCGAACTCCGACATCCGGTCCGTCCAGATGTACATGACCTTCGCACCGGTCATTCTCGTGCAGTGCAGCATCGCGGTTGTCGCGTTCGGCTTCATGCTGTCGATCAACGTGGTCCTCGCGTTCGTCGCCATGGCGACCATGCCCTTCGTCTACCTCGCCGGGGTGCGGATGCGAAAATCGATGTTCCCCGTGTCCTGGCTGATCCAGTCGCGGCTCGCGGACGTCGCGACGATCGTCGACGAGAACGTCAATGGCGTCCGGGTCGTGAGGTCCTTTGCAGCGGAGCCCTACCAGCTTCGTTCGCTTGCCAAGGCCGCTGACAAGCTCCAGTGGGCTTACGTCAAAGATGTCGACCTGCGGGCGAAGTGGACACCGACGCTCCAGAACCTGCCGCAGGCCGGGCTCGTGCTCGTCCTCCTCTTCGGCGGCTACATGGTGATACACGGGCGCCTCGGCGTCGGGGCGATCCTGGCGTTCAACGCGTACCTGCTGATGCTGCAGGCACCGTTCCTTATGCTCGGGATGCTCATCATGATGGGCCAACGCGCCGCCGCTTCGGCCGGGCGCCTGTACGAGATCCTCGACGAGCAGCCCACGATCGTGGATCGACCCGGGCGCGGTCGACCTCGTCGACTCCCGGGGTGACGTGCGGTTCGACCACGTCGAGTTCGCCTACGGCGGGAGCGGTCCGCCCGTGCTCTCAGGCTTCGACCTCCACCTGCGCCCGGGCGAGACCGTCGCCCTCGTCGGTCGCACCGGTGGCGGCAAGTCGACCGTCGCACGACTTCTCGCCCGTTTCTACGACGTGAACGCCGGAGCCGTCCTGGTCGACGGGCACGACGTCCGGGACTTGACGCTGGCAAGCCTGCGGGCGAACGTCGGGATGGTGCTCGACGAGCCCTTCCTGTTCTCCTCCTCGATACGAGACAACATCGCCTACGGACGTCCCGAGGCCGCCATGTCGGACATCGAGGCTGCCGCCGAGGCCGCCGGCGCGGACGAGTTCGTCCGGGAGCTGGCAGACGGCTACGACGAAGTTGTCGGCGAGAGAGGGTTCACCCTCTCCGGCGGGCAACGCCAGCGGATCGCGATCGCCCGCACGCTTCTCGTGAACCCGCCGATACTGATCCTCGACGACGCCACGAGCGCTGTCGACGTCCAGATCGAACAGCAGATCCACGAGGCGCTGAAGACGCTGATGAAGGGCCGGACAACGCTCATCGTGGCGCACCGCCTTTCCACGATCAGCCTGGCCGATCGGGTGGTCCTGCTGGACGAGGGGCGGATCGTCGCCGACGGGACTCACAGCGAGCTCCTGGCCAGCACCCCTCTTTACGCAGAGGTCCTCGCGCAGGCCGGCGAGGCCGAGTCACCCGTCGCGGACGGCGGCGCCTGATGGCCTGGGGCGGCGGGTTCGCACCCCCGATGGGCGGCGCGCCGATGGGGCGCCCCGGCGCTGCCCCCGGCCTGCCGTTCGGCGGGATACCCCCCGAGCTCCAGGGCGGTGTGGACGATTTATTGACCGAGGAGCCCGATCACGGCGATCCCGGCGTCTCGTTCCATCAGGTGGCCGAAGCCCGGGACCGGCAAGTCTTGAGCCTCTGGCGCCTCTTGCGGCAGTACCCGCACATGCTCGTGCTGGCGGCGGTGCTCGTCGCGGTCGGCAGCGTCGTGCTGCAGGCGGGACCGAAGCTGACCGAGGTCGCAATCGACGACGGCATGTCGCCCGGCCATGAGCACTTCTCGGTCATCGTCCTGGTTGCTGGGCTGTACCTCGCCGCCATCGTCGCATCCTCAATGCTGCAGCGCGCGCAGGTGATGGTCACCGGTCGCCTCGCCGCCTGGGTGATGAACGATCTCCGCACGAGGGTCTTCTCCCACCTGCAACGCCTCTCGCTCGACTTCTTCACCGCAGAGAAGGCGGGCGTGGTCATGAGTCGCATGACGAGCGACATCGAGAACCTGCAGCAGCTCCTCCAGGACGGGCTCGCTCAGTTCGCGATCCAGGGCCTCACCATGGTCGTCATCACCGCGATCCTCTTCAGCATGGACGTGCGGCTGGCCCTCATCACCGTGGTCCTCATCGTCCCGGCGCTGCTCGCCATGTCGCTTTGGTTCCGGCGCGCTTCCGAGCGGGGCTACGACCGCGTGCGTGACGGAATCGCGAGCGTGCTTTCCGACCTCTCCGAGAGCCTGCACGGGGTGCGCGTCGTCACGGCTCACAACCGCCAGCAGCGAAACGTCGTCCACCACCGCAACATCGTCGGCCGCTACCGCGACGCCAACAATTACACGGCCCAGATCAACGCCGTCTACGGGCCGGCCACGCAGCTTCTCGGGGTCGCTGGGCAGGGTGTCATGCTCGCCGTGGGTGGCGACATGGTGCTTCACCACTCGCTCAGCCTCGGGGCGCTCGTGGCGTTCTTCTTGTACCTGAACCGTTTCCTGCAACCCATTCAGCTGCTCGTCCAGCAGTACAACACCTATCAGCAGGGCCAGGCTTCGATCTTCAAGCTGCGCACCCTGCTCGAGACGGAGCCGTCGGTGCAGGAACGCCCGGGGGCATACGACTTGCCGCCGATCGAGGGCGAGATCGTCTTCGAGGGGGTCTCGTTCGGCTACGACCCTTCGGCGCCCGTGCTCCGCGACGTCGATCTGCGGATCGCGGCGGGCGAGACCGTGGCGTTCGTGGGACCGACGGGAGCGGGGAAGTCGACGATCGCCAAGCTGATCGTGCGTTTCTATGACCCGACGGAGGGGAGGATCCTCATCGACGGGCACGACCTGGCTTCGGTGACGCTGGCGTCGCTTCGACGCCAGCTCGGCGTGGTGCCCGCAAGAGCCCTTCCTGTTCGCGGGGACCATCCGTGACAACATCGCCTTCGCCGCTCCGGAGGCAACCGACGACGATCTCGACGAGGCCGTCCGCGCCGTGGGGCTGGTCGATCTGGTCGACGGCCTGCCAGAGGGCCTGAACACGATCGTCCAGGAGCGGGGCCAGTCGCTGTCGTCGGGCGAGCGACAGCTGATCGCCCTCGCCCGGGCGTTCCTGGCCCGCCCGCACGTCCTCGTGCTCGACGAGGCGACCTCGAACCTCGACCTTCAGTCGGAGACCAGGATAGAGGCGGCGCTCGACGTCCTCCTCGAGGCGCGCACGGCCGTGCTGATCGCCCACCGCCTGTCGACTGCGATGAAGGCCGACCGCATCGTGGTTGTCGTCGACGGCGAGATCGCGGCGCAAGGACCTCACGACCAGCTCCTGGCCGAGGGCGGTCGCTACGCCGAGATGTACGCGACATGGGTCAATCAGTCGAGCGACCACGAGAGCGAAGTCGCGGGGCCGGCCTGGAGGGCTGAGGCCGGCGGTCACGCGTCCAGGACCGAAAGAGACCGTGAGACGTCGGCCAGAAGGTCCGGAGTCGCCTCGATTCCCGCGCTGAACCGGATGAAACCAGGCGGGACGGCGTCTGCGCCCCATCGCCCGCGGCGCTCCGCCGTGGAACCCACGCCCCCGAAACTGGTCGCCTCGTCCACGAGGCGACAGCCCGTGAGGAACCGTTGCGCCGTCTCGGCGTCGGCGAGCTCGAAGCTGACGATCCCGCCGAAGCGCCTCATCTGGCGGCTGGCGAGCTCGTGGCCCGGGTCGTCGTCGAGCCCGGGGTACCGCACCGACACCACGGCCGGATGCGCCGCGAGCATCACCGCGAGGGCAAGCGCGTTGTCGCACTGGCGGGCGAACCTGACCGCGAGCGTCGCAAGCGAGCGATGCGCCAGCCAAACCTCGTGGGGGCCCGGGACGCCTCCGGTGAGGGTCCGCCAGCCCGCGAGCCGGCGCCCGAGCTCGGGGTCCGACGTCGTGACGTGCCCGAGGACCAGATCGTGGTGACCGGTGACCGCTTTGGTGTCCGCGGAGACCACGACGTCGGCACCGAGGCCGAGCGGGCCCTGCCCGAGTGCGGTCGCGGTGCTGTTGTCGACCACGACCGTCCCGCCCCTCGCATGCGCGGCCAGGGCGAGGGCGGCGATGTCGCAGACTTCGAGATGCGGATTGCTCGGTGATTCCAACCAGAGCACGTCGGCCTGCTCGGAGAGCTCGCCAAGCTCAGAGCCCGTGGTCGGCGCCGAGAGCACTCGCACCCCGATCGCCTCCAGATAACTCGACGCGAAAAGGCGCGTCGCGTAATAGCAGTCGCTCGGCAGCACAAGGGTCTGACCCGGGCGCAAGAGCGTCATCATCGTGGCCGACACCGCCGCCATCCCCGAGGCGAACACCAGGGCGGGCCCCCCGTCGAGGGCTCCGACGGCCTCTTCGTAGGCTGACCAAGTCGGGTTGTGGTAGCGGCCATAGACGAAGGGCGCGTCGGCCGGGTCACCGGACAGGTGATAGGCGGAGGCGAACGTCGGCCCGGTCAGGAACGGCCGGCCCTGCTCGGGGCGGGCCGGCCGGCTCGAACCACGCGGGTGTCGTCTGAGTCCGCCGTGTCCACCGGCTCCATATAAGCCGAGCGCCGATCGGCGACCGACGAGCGACCCCGGCGGCGTGCACAGGCGCCCGAAATCGCCGGTTCCGGACATGTTGCGAGCTCCGCCTCGGGCTTAGACTCGCCAGGAGAATCTCGACCCGGAGGGGGCAGGTTGACCGAGGAGGATCCGAGCCGCGACAAGGCGAGTTCCGCCACGACCGAGAGCGTGAGCGGGCGCGAAGCGGCCGTGCTCGAGCGCATCGAGGCCTTCCGGCGCCGCCGGCCCCGGTTCCGGGACGACTTCGTCACCCTGGCGCATGGCGCCGGTGGCAAGGCGTCGGCGGCCTTGATCGACGCCGTCTTCCTGGACGCCTTCCGCGGCCTCGAGAGACCGCCTCTGACCGACTCGGCGCTGCTCACGCTGCCCCGCGGCGAGGAGCTCGCGTTCACCACCGATTCGTTCGTGGTCAAGCCACTTCGTTTCCCTGGCGGGTCGATCGGTGATCTTGCCGTGAACGGGACGGTCAACGACCTCGCCGTGATGGGGGCACGACCTCGCTGGCTCTCTGCCGCGTTCGTGATCGAGGAGGGCTTTTCGGTCGGCGAGCTACGCAAGGTGGTGGCCGACATGTCCGACGCCGCGACCGCTGCGGGTGTGAGCATCATGACGGGTGACACGAAGGTGGTCGGCAGGGGCGCAGCCGACGGGCTGTACGTGACGACGGCAGGGATCGGCGTCATGCCTTCCGGCCGTCGGCTCGGGGCCGACCTCGTCGAGCGCGGCGACCGCGTCCTCATCTCCGGCACAATCGCCGATCACGGGATGGCGGTGATGCTGGCGAGGGGTGACCTCGCGCTCGAGGCCGACCTCAAGTCCGACACCGCGCCGGTGACCGAGCTCGTCGACGCGCTGTTCGCTGCGGCTCCGTCGACTCGTTGGCTACGGGACCCGACCCGCGGCGGCGTCGGGACCGCTTGCAACGAGCTCGCCAATGACGCAGGCCTCGCCGTCGTGCTGGACGAATCCGCCTTGCGCATAGATCATTCGGTCGCCGCGGCCTGCGACCTGCTCGGCATCGATCCGCTCTATGTCGCGAACGAGGGCAAGGTGCTCGCGGTCGTCGCCACCCGGGAGGCCGATGCGGCCCTGGAGGCGCTGCGCGCCCATCCGCTCGGACTCGACGCCGCGATCATCGGTGACATCCGAGCAGAACCGCAGGGCATCGTCGTGCTGAGGACCTCGTTCGGGGGGACCCGGATCGTCGACATGCTGGTCGGTGATCCGTTGCCGCGAATCTGCTGAGGCTAAGCCCTCGACGGCCGGGTTGCGACAGGTCACCGAACGCCGGCACTGCAGAAACCGGACGAGCCTCGGTTCGATGCCGTGGCCTGAATCGCCATAGCCTCGGCTCGGAAATCGGTGACCGCCCGCTCAGGTAGTAAATTCAACGACGATGCGTGCGAACACCGTCACTGCCGACCACCGTGCGCGGACTGGGCCGCTCGTAGGTGCGGGGCGGCGCCCCGCGGGGCTGTGGGCGAGCACCGTCCTCGTCGTCGGAGCCGCGCTGCTCGTCGCGTCGGCCGTCATCCATCTGCACCTTTGGGCATCTGGGTACCGGAACATCAGGACAATAGGCCCATTGTTCCTCGTTCAGGGCGTATTCGCCATCATCTTGGCCGTGTCGGTCGCGTTGATCAGGCGTGTGTTCATCGCTGTTCTCGGCGCGCTCTACGCGGCCGGGACGATCGCGGGGCTGCTCGCGTCGGTCCACTACGGCCTGTTCGGCTTTCAGGACTCTCTGAGCCGGCCTTGGGCGAAGACGTCGATCATCGTCGAGGGCGCGGCCGTGGTGGTGTTCCTCGTCGGTGGCGGCATGGTGCTGCGGGGCGAGAGGGCCGGCATCCGCCGCTAGGGCGAGCACATCGCGGCCCGACCGCGCGTGGTGACGCCGACGAAAGGCTCGGTCGGGACGAGCCGCCGTTCGTCGACGACCTCGAAGCCGGCGGCCCGCAGATCGGACCCGATCTCACCGCGGCGCGGGAGCCCGGCGGATCCGGCCTGGCAGCACAACATGAGGTGCAGATGCGCGCTCGCGACAGAGCCGGGCGTGGTCATCGTGGCGACGAGGAGGGTTCCCTCGGGTGCCAGCAACCCGCAGAGTTGCCGGTAGAGCGCCACTCGCTCGTCGCGTGGGAAGTAATAGACGTTGTTGAACAGCGTGATGAGGTCGAAGGCTCCTCCGGAGGGGGGTTCCCAGTCCCGTACGTCGCCCGCGTGTACCACCGCCCGATCCGAAAGGCCGTCGGCACGCAGTCGGGCTGCGGTCTCGTGAGCAACCTCCGGGGCAAGGTCGATGCCCTCGACCCGGATCAGCGGGTCCGCCTCGAGCAGGGCGCGGATGTACACACCGGTCCCGCAGCCCACGTCGAGCGCACGTCCCGGACGGGCTCGCTCGACTGTTCTCCGTAGGAAGGCAACGACGAAGGGCGCCGCCGCGAGAGAGACCTCGGCGATCGTGCCCGCGTGGAGTGCCAGATCGTCGCGCCCCTCGCCCGGCCCCGCGCCGAGCAGGCCAGACAGTTCCGCATAGGGGCCGAATTGGTACTCGAGCATCGATCGGTAGTGGGCGGTAAGCAAGGGGTTGCCTCGAGAGAGCGCGCGTGCCCGACGCCCGGCAACGACGTAGCGATCGCCGCGGCGGGCGAGCTCACCGAGCTCGACGCCTACCGCCAGCCACGCCTCGAGCCGGTCGGCCCGAGCCGCTCCGCTCTCGGCCACAAGCTCGGCGCAGGCGCGCCCATGGCGCATAAGTGGCAGCAGGCCGGACTCTGCGGCCGAGGCGAGGAAACATGTCCGTACGAGCCTGCGGCTGTCCGCAATCGCAAGCACCGTTGCCGGCGCGTGCCGGCCTCCGAGTGCACTTAGAAGCCCGAGCGCCGCGGGAAACTGTCGGGCGCATCAGGCGATCGGCGCCCGGAGGCCGAACGCCCGCTGGGCGCCCCACCTGACCGCCCTCGTCAGCGCGCCGACGCGGCCGGTGGGCGGAAAAGCCGAGGTGTCCATGTCGGGTACGAACACCTCGCCGTGGTTGCTCAGGTACCTGTAGACGGGGTACGACACGGTGCCGAGAGCCCGCAAGGCCAGCGACCTGTGCGCTCCGCGCAGCTCGTCATGCAAGAGCGGGCGGCCCCCGTCGACTTCCGGATCCGACAACGGCAGTCCGAACCAGTGATGAGCACAGCGGACGATCGGCGCCAGACGCGGGTCGCCGATGCCGAGATCTGCAAGCACGACCTCATCGACCGCGAGCACGTCGGCGCCCGCGTAGACGTGGCGCACCTGCGCCGGCCGGCGGCACCCCATGACGCCGAACGGGCCGTCGGCGACCGGCGCCCACGCGTCGACGACGGCGAAATCAGGCGCAGCCACGTCCAGCAGCATCATCGTCGCAGACCGGAAGTCGGTCCGCCGGCCCGCGTAGAACATCTCGTCGATCGCGCCCGTGCTGCCTTCGAGGGTCGAGAGCCCCAGGTGGGCGAACTCGGTCGGGTCCGTGCGCAACTTCGGCATGACGATCCTCAGGTCCGCGTCGAGCCACGTCCCACTGATCGCCTGCTGGACGAAACCGCGCTCGTAGCGGTACGGGCGCAGGTCGCGGCTGATGTCGACGATGCGGTAGTCGTCCCCGCCGTAGCCGAGATACGTGGCCACCTCGTGCACCGAACGGTTCGCATAACAGCGCCCGTAGACGGTGGGCGCCTCCAGGATGGCGACGTCCTCGGCGCCGTGGCGGCGCAGGTACTGCGCCAGCAGCCTGACGAGCCCCGGGTCGTTCACGTTCGACCGGTCGTTCCTGTCATACCCGAGCATGAACGAGAGCCGAACCGCGACCCGCCCCGCGTCCGGCACGAGGGCCTCTAGACCGGCGGCGTCGAGGCACTCGCTGAAGACGCGTTCCTTGTCGGAATCGACCCGGCCGCTGCGCACGGCGACCCGCGCCTGGGAACCGAACGCGCGAGGACGGTCGTGGCCGGTGTCTCGGGTCCGCAGCTCCGCCGGGAGGAACCACGGAGAGACCTCCGCGAGCTCGCCAAGAAGCCCCTCGAACGACAAGCCGGTGACGAGGCGGTCCTCATCGGTGAGGTTTGCCGCCAGGATGCGGAAGGCCGCCGCGTGCCGAGCCTCGTCGTGGCGGATGCGCTCGAACGTCTCACGCTCCTCCTTGTCGGAAGTGAGCTGGATCAGCCGCCGGTACGCGAGCTCGGCCGTCGCCTCGAGCGCGGTGTTCAGCTCGCAGTAGCGCCGGAAGGTCTGGTAGCTCAGTTCCGGTTTCAGCGCCGGCGGGATCCTCCCCGAGCGCGCTCGCGACGTTCACCAGCAACGTTGCGGTGCCCGTTCGCAGCGGAGCGGACCGAGCGTCGAGATGATTCTCGGTCGACGAGACCCAACCCGAGATCGCACCTTGCAGAGCGCGTCCGTAGACGATCAAGGACGCGCCGAGCCCACCGCGTTCCAGCAGCAGTCCCCTCACGTACTCCTCATGAAGCTCCTCGTCCTTCCAGATCCACACGAGGGTCTGACGGATGAGCGCACGCACGCCCTCATCGACGTCGAGCGACTCGATACGCCCTGCGACCGCCTCCTCGCGGTAGGCGACCGCGACGATCTGCTCCCGCTCGAGCGCGAGGAGCCAGATCTGCTCGCGCTCCAGGTCCGGCCGCCCGGCGTACTTGAGCCGCCAGCGACCCAGGAGCTGCTCGACGTCGTGGAGCAACGCCGTTTCGAGGTTCGTCATCGCGCGGAGCCTCGGTCGCCGCGCCCGCCCGTCAGACGTCCTCCCACGCGTGTGTTCTACACACCCGACCCCATCCCCGCAATCGAACGAGCAGTATCACGCGAACCGGAGGCGTTGCCCAATCCCCCGCTCGCGGGCCTTTTCGAGAATGGCTCCTCCGAGCGCGATGTCAGACAGCGACAGACCGCGGTGCCACAGCAAAATGGTCTCCTCCGGGCTCTCCCGTCCCGGCTTGACCCCCGCCACGATTTCGCAGAGCTCCCCGTAGAGAGATTGCTCGGTCAACCGACCGGTATCGACGTGCGCCCGCAGCGCGCCAAGCTTGCCGATGCGGCACTGACCCCAGTCGTCGACGACGACCTTGTCCATCACGTCGGTGAGCGAGAGCTCGACAGCGCTCATCGTCCCGTACGCGACGACGAGCGAACCTTGCGCGATCCACTCGGTGTGCAGCAGGGCCTCTGGCCGCTCCAGCCGGGTCGCTTCGACCACGATGTCCGCGCCGCGCACACACGACTCCCAGTCGTCAGTCACGACGACGCAAGCCCCGAGATCCTCCCGCAGTCGCCTCGCGAACGCGTCGCGACTCTCCGGTCGACGCGAATGGACCCGGATCTCGGAGAGCGCGAAATGCGAGTGGATAAGGCGAACGTTCCAGTAGGCAGTGCCGCGCGAGCCGAGATGAGCAAGAATCCTGGAGTCGGTTCGGGCGAGGTGCCGTGCCCCGAGCGCCGTCATCGCGCCGGTGCGCATCTCGGTGATCGCGGTCGCGTCCAAGATCGCGATCGGCATCCCGGTCCGTGGGTCGAGCAGGTTCAACACCGCCATCTCGGAGGGAAGACCCAGCAGGTAGTTGTCCACGTAGTCCCCGACGATCTTCACCCCCGCAAGCCCGATCGGGGCGACGTACCCGCGCAGGATGTTGAAGTGACCGCGGAACGACGGGTCCGGCTCGAGGTGCACCCTGGGCTCGATGACCGTCTGGCCGGCCGCCTGGGCCCGCAGGCCGTCCTCGACCGCCCCGAGGATCTCTGCATCGGAGAGCTGAAGCCGCGCTACGTCCGGGCCGTTGACCAACGTCAGGTAGATCTCCTCAGATGCCACGCCTTCGACATTCTGGCATCGGGAGCCGAACCGTGCGCCCTCGAGCGGCGCCACGGCGGCGTCCTGCTCCGGGCGCGCAGATGCCCCGATCCGGCCTGCTGCTGCCGGATCGGGGCGATCTGACCACGCGGGAACTCAGCTCCCGGTGGAGGTGCTGCTCGACGAGCTCGAGCCCATGTGGGTGCAGTTGCCGGTCATCTTCGTCGGTGATTTCGCAGGGGTAGACGACGACTTCACCGTGGACGAAGTCGTCGAGCTCGGCGCGCTCGTCAAGCTGACTCGGTCAACTGCGGCCGGACCGGATCGTGCGCCCGATGTCGTTGCGGTCGCCGCGCCGGCCGTGCTCGAGCCGAGTCCGAGTCCGGCTCCGGCCCCAGCAGCACTTATCACCAGCGCGGCGAGTGCGGTACGTCTTCGATGTCCCATGTCCTTCTCCTTTGTCCGCTGATAGAACTGACCTTGTACAACCGGGCCAGCACGTACAGTCGACAGCCTGAACCTGGGAGAAGGCCGAGAGCGGGCTAGGTCCTGGCGGAGAATCGCCCACGGGTTTGGGCCGACCGGCAACGAGCCGGACCACGTCACACGGATCAGGCGTTGCCGCTGACCCTCTCGGGCGTCACGAGAACGGCCGTCCGCTTCTCTGCTTCCATCACCCGATCGAACTCGTCCCAATCCTGGTGACTTCCACCCGCCGCGACGAAGATACGACGCAGCAGGCTGGGAAGCTCCGCGTTGCCGAAGCCCTCGACACGGTCTTGCGGTCCGAGCAGGTGGACCGGGCCCTCCACCGCAACCCAGTCCGGGCCGTGCCGGAACACGATCGTTGCCCGACCGCTACCGCGCAGGTGCTGGAGCTTGCGGGCCGTGCCGCTGGTGACGAGGCCAACGCGGGGCTCCCCGGTGATCGGGTCCTCGAGGACACCGGCATTCACGACAGACGCGTGAACAGTGCCGTCGGGCCGATTCGTCGCGACGACGACAAGCGAGTCCTTTTCAACAAGGCTCCGGACGTGATCGAGGTCGTTCGGCATGTCTCCTCCTTGAGCGCTGGCCATGGTTCTAGCAAAATGTCGCGCCACGCCTAAGCACAGCAGGGTCGCCTGAAGGAACGGGGAGCAACAAGTGGCCCGAGTTGAGGCTGCGGCGCTTTCTGCCGGCGATTCTCCTCGGCGGAGGTTGTTCGGGTCGCGGCCAATCTCGGACAGCCCGAGGGACGTATCTCCACCTGCGAGCGCCAGCGCCCCCCAGGTTCGAGACTTGGGGGGCGTTGTCGCGTAGAAGCCACCGGTGAGATTTCCTCCTCGGCCCCACAACGGAGCACGAGTTCGGCGTGCCGCTACAGTCCGCTCCCAGCTCGCCCGGCGGGCCGGCCGCGCCCGTGAGAGCATGTTCCCGGGATACATGACGCCCGCCACCAGATTGGCGAGCGGCGTACCAGCCAGAGGAGATTGAATGACTTTTGCGGCCGGATCACTTGCGGGCACTCCCGTCCGACGGGTTGAGGACGCCGCGCTGCTCCGAGGGCTCGCGACGTACGTCGACAACCTGAAGATCGACGGCGTCCTCTCGCTCGCGTTCGTGCGATCGCCCGCCGCCCACGCCGGGATCCGTTCGATCGGTATCACCGAGGCCCAGCAAATGCCCGGAGTCGTCGCGGTGTACACAGCGGACACCTTGGAGCTCCCCGAGTACCTCGGGTTCCTCCAGCTTCACCCTGCAGTTACGCATTCACCGCTGGCGTCAGGTGTCGTGCGCTTCGTGGGCGACCCCGTCGCGGTCGTTGTCGCCGAGTCGCAGACGCAGGCAGTCGACGCGGCAGAGGTCGTGGCGGTCGAATACGAGCCACTGCGTGCTGCAGTCGACATGGAGACGGCGCTCGCGCCTGGGGCAGCGCTTCAATACGAGCAAGTCCCGGGCAACCTGGTGTCGGGAACGCGGGATCCCGAATCTGTCGACGCCCTTGCAGGCGCCGAGGTCGTTGTGCGTGGCCGCTTCCAAAATCAGCGGGTGGCGGTCGTGCCGATGGAGGGGTCTGCGATCGCGGTGGTGCCGGGCGACCACGACGCCCCGTACCGAATCACCGCACACGTCGCTTGCCAAATGCCCCACTTCACCCAGGAACAGATCGCGACGGCCTTTGGTGTCGAACGCGACCAGGTGCGGGTCATCGCTCCCAACGTCGGGGGGGCATTCGGCGCCAAGCACCTCACCCCCGAAGGCATCGTCGCGACCAAAGTGGCGCTCGAGCTCGGACGTCCGGTGAAGTGGGTCGAGAGCCGCTCGGAGAACCTCGTCGCGATGCCTCACGGCCGCGGTCAGGTGCAGTACGTCGAGATGGGGCTCAAGCGAGACGGCACCATCGTCGGAATGCGCTGCCGGATCGTCGGAGATGCGGGTGCATACGCGGGCTTCGGCGGCGCCTTGCCCGGGATGATGACCAAGATCATGGCCTCGGGCTGCTATCAGATCCCTACGATCGCGTTCGAGGTCGCCGTTGCCCTTACGAACACGACGAGCATGGGTGCCTACCGGGGCGCTGGGCGCCCCGAGGCGGCGGCTCTCGTCGAGCGGATCATGGACATGGCAGCCGACGAGCTCGGCATCGATCCAGCGGAGCTGCGTCGACGGAACTTCATCGGCCCAGCCCAGTTCCCGCACACGACAGCCGTGGGGGCGGAGTACGACAGCGGCGACTACGACGCCGCTTTGACAGAGGCGCTGCGAATTGCCGATTACGACGCCCTCCGCTCCGAGCAGGCCGAGCGCCGCCGGCGGACCGACCGATGGCAGCTCGGGATCGGGTTGTCGGCCTACGTCGAGATCACCGGGGACGGCGGCAGCGAATTCGCCTCGGTCGAGGTGCACGGCGACGGATCTGCGACAGTGAAGGCGGGAACGTCCGCCCACGGGCAGGGCCACGCAACGGCGTACTCGATGATCGTCGCCGACCGGCTCGGCATCGCGATGGAGGACATACGATTCGTGCAGTCCGACACCGCGGCGGTACTCAGAGGTGGCGGCACGGGCGGATCCCGCTCACTGCAGATGGGCGGCAGCGCCGTGTCCGAGAGCGCCCAGCTCCTGCTCGACCGAGCTAGGGGCATCGCGGCGGAGATGTTCGAGACAGCGCCCGAAGATGTCGTGTTCACCCCACAAGGGCGGTTCATCGTGGCGGGCGTACCGAGCAGAAGCATCGGATGGTCCGAGATCTCGCAGGTCACCGCAGACAAGGGTGAGCGCCTGCTCGTCGAGCACGACTCGCACCAGGAAGGGTCCACTTTCCCGTTCGGCGCGCACGTCTCGGTCGTCGAAGTGGACATGGAGACGGGCGAAGTCAAGCCGATCCGTCATATCGCGGTCGACGACTGCGGACGTATCCTCAACCCGCTCCTCGTGGACGGCCAAGTGCACGGAGGCCTGGCGTCGGGAATCTCCCAAGCACTCTGGGAGGAGTACGTCTACGACGAGGACGGGAACCCGCTCACCACGACATTGGCCGACTACGCGATGCCGAGCGCGGCCGAGTTCCCCTCGTTCGAGCTTGCACACACCGAGACTCCCTCGCCGCGCAACTCGATCGGCGCGAAGGGCATAGGAGAGTCGGCCACCGTTGGCTCGACGCCGGCGGTGCAGAACGCGGTGGTCGACGCGCTTAGCTACCTGGGGGTGCGTCACATCGACATGCCTTGCACAGCCGAACGGGTCTGGCGGGCGATCCGCGCCGCCGAGTCCCACACCTTGTCGTCGCCCTGGAGCGAGCCGCCCGAGGTGTTCCGCACGCTGCCCATATCCAGACCCGCCGGTTCGGACGGTGAGGAGTCTGAAGAATTCCATCTATGAAAGTGGTCGAGCACCGGCAGCGAACCCGCAAGGACCGATAACGTCCGGCACATGACGACCACTTGGACGGCTCCGAGCGTCGAGCGCGCGGACCCTGAACGTATCGCAGGCGAGCGTGAAGCCCTTGAGCAATGGCTGGACTACCAGCGCGAGACGCTGCTGATGAAGTGCGCCGGCCTCACCGCCGATCAGCTGAAGACGCGGTCGGTTCCACCATCGGGCCTCTCGTTGCTCGGGTTGGTCCGGCACATGGTCGAGGTCGAGCGTTGGTGGTTCCGCATCCATGCCGGCGGGCAACAAACAGGCTTCCAATACTGCACGGACGACAACGAGAGCGCCGACTTCGACGACCTCGACGATGCCGACGCGGCGAGTGATCTCGCGACGTTGCGACGCGAGATCGAGGCCGCACGCGCCGCAGCGGAGGGCAAAAGCCTAGAGGAGGTCGTACCGAGTAGAGGTCATTTTCCCGAGCGGACGCGTGACCTCCGCTGGATCTATCTGCACATGATCGAGGAGTACGCACGTCACAATGGCCACGCCGACTTCCTCCGCGAGCGCATTGACGGCGTGACGGGCGACTGACAGGACAAGGTGAACGAAGCCTGAAGCGGCAACGGCCCACCGCTTGCTGGTTCGTCAGCGAAGCCTCCTCGTTCCTCGTGATATTTGGCGCCACATGCCGTCAAGCGTCCGGGTTTTGCGCTCCAAAATGGGGCTGGGAATTTGATCAATGATCGTCATTTTGAGTTGGAGGGGAAAGAGAAAATCATCTAACCGGGACATGCGATGTACACCCTTCGGGACCATAAGCTTGACTTCGGGCAGTTTTAGCGCGATGGTGGATAGAGCGTCCCGCGACCAGCCTCTAAAGTGTGACTGGCACTGGTCTGCTCAGACAAAGGAAGTGACGTGAGCCAGCGTCCGGGTTCGGGAGGATCAACTCCCCGACTCGGTTAGTTATCTGTGCCGTCGAGTTCTTGCGCAGTGCGTAGGTGCTATGACCGCGTCACGTCCGAAGAGGAGAACAACATGCCGGGACCGGGACTCTGTTTCCAGTACTCGTCTGCCCGAAGACTGATCCGTAGACGCCGCCGGTTTGCGGCGGTGCTCGGTGTGGTCGGCACCACCGTGATCCTGAGTGGGGTCATCGGCGCCGAGACGGCCTCAGCCGCCCAGCCTGCGGTTGGCCTGGGGACGGCTGCCTCCTTCGCGGTGTTGGCTGGCACCACCGTCACCAATACGGGCCCATCGACCATCTCTGGAGACCTCGGTCTTAGCCCAGGCACATCGGTCACGGGCTTCCCGCCGGGAAAGCTGATCACTGGAACACAGCAAATCGCGGATGGCGCTGCGAATCAGGCCCAATCCGACCTCACTACCGCCTATCTCGATGCGGCGAGTCGCGCGCCGCGCATTGCGGTCTCCACAGACCTCGGCGGGCAAAGCCTCGCCCCTGGGGTGTACAACGCGGCCTCTTCCATGAGCCTGACCGGCACCGTCACGTTGAACGGTGAGAACGACGCCAGTTCTGTGTTCATCTTCCAAGCTGGCTCCACGCTGATCTCAGCTTCGAGTAGCACGGTGAGCCTGATCAACGGTGCCCAAGCATGCAACGTATTCTGGCAGGTGGGCAGCTCGGCGACGCTCGGCACGACTACCACCTTCGTAGGGACGATCATGGCCTTGACGTCAGCGACCCTCGACAACGGGGCCACCGTGGACGGACGGGTCTTGGCCCGCAACGGCGCAGTCACCCTGAACGACAACACCATCACGAGCCCGACGTGCGCCTCGAGCGCCACGACTACAACGGCTGTGGGAACCAGCACGACCTTGGCCGGTACCACGACGACCTTGGCCGGTACCACCACGACCTTGGCCGGCACGACGACGACGTTGGCGGGCACGACAACGACAACGTCGACGGGGGCCACCACGACAACCTCGGCGGGCGCCGCCACCACGACGACTTCGGCGGGGGCCGCCACCACGACGACTTCGCCAGGGGCTACCACGACAACGTCGCCAGGGGCTACGACTACGACGGCGCCGGGAGCCACCACCACTACGACCACGACCGCGCCGGGGGCCACCACGACAACGTCGCCGGGGGCCACCACGACCACCGCGCCGGGGACCGTTCCCCCGACGACAGTTCCCTCCTCGCACACGGGCGAGCCTTGGGCCGGGTGGCCTTACTGGGCACTGGTCGGCGCAGCCGGTCTCTTCGGTCTCGGGATCCTGGGGCGTGCCGTGACAGTCCGCCGTAGGAAGACGTAACGTCACGACGAGCAGCAATCGCCGTCGCGGGTCTTGGCCATCGCTTGCGATCGGGAGCGTCCTGCTCCTCGCATGCGTGGCCGGGATCGGCTACCCGCTTTGGTGGACGCACAGGTCCGATGCACGCGGCCAGGCGCTTGTGGATCAGGCTCAGCGGCGTGAAGGGCTAGTTGGCAGATCAGGATTAGCCGCGAGCGGTACTTTCGTCAGGGCATCTTGTCCCGAGCGTCCGGCGCACATCACCGATCAGAAGCCGGAGTTGCCGGCGATTCTCGCCATTCCTGTCCTCGGACTTGAAGCTCCAGTCCTCCAGGGGCTTGGGGACGCGGTGCTCAACGACGCGGTCGGCCACGACTCCGCCTCGGTCTGGCCAGGCGGCAAGGGGACCAGCATCTTGCTCGCGCACGACGTCAGCTATTTCTCGGACCTGGGGGCGATCCACACCGGTGACCGCATATTCTGGGTCGACGACTGCCGAAGACTTCTCTTCAAGGTCGACCGGATCGAGGTCACCCGACCGGGCGGAGATCTCCCGCACCAGTCCGGCGGGATCGGCGTGGCGCTGGTCACTTGCTGGCCGTCCAACGCGCTCTTCTGGACACCCGATCGCCTCGTCGTCCTCGCCAGCTTGGTGGGCACCCAGTCCGCCGCGCGGCCTCGCATCCCTGCAACGCCTCCGCTCAACATCGTTCTTCGCGTGCCTGCGGCGTTGGCGTCCCAAGGGCTCGGACTGTCACAGAACGGCCTTCTCGTCGGTCACCTCCGTCTGGCCGGTAAGCCCGATAGATCATGGGCGCAGAGCGCGGATCCCCTGCGGGCGACCCGCCTTGCTTTCGAGGACCTGGCCGCAGCCAGGCTCACCGTCGACGCGGCGAACCGGACGTGGTGGTCAGCGCTTGGCGTGCCCGGGATTCCAATGCCCACATCGATCGCGGTCGGCGGTGATTTCGACGTTACCTTGAGGGTGTACGGGACACGGGTCGGCGCCGTGATCCTTGCCTCTCCGGGTGTAACTGTCGGCTTCGTCGTACGATCCGGCGAGCTCTACATCTCGAACGTTGTGTCTTAAGGCCGCTCCTCGGCTGGGTGCCTCGCCTATTATTTTGCTCGCCCTTCGACTAGACACTTCGTCTATTGGTGACCACGTCTGCCGTTTGAGCAAGGCATTCGGGTCCATCGGTCGTACCCAATGATTGGTCGTACTTGAGGATCGGCCGATAGAAAGGCCGGCCCCCACGGGGGGTCCAGCGGGCGTCGAGATTCGAATGGTCAAGGTTCGCCTGCTGCGCGTCTCTAACCGGGCTCCTCATGGTATTATCGATCAAACAAGACCCGCCCGGACCCCGCGGTTACAGCTCAACCGGTCGTCGTGCGGGAGGACCATGCCGAGTGAACAGCAGCTCTCTAACGTATTGAGCGAGTTCGCCCGGACCATGGTGACGGATTTTCCGATCCAGTCGATTCTTGATCACCTCGTGGAACGCATCGTGGTCATCATGCCCATCACTGCTGCGGGGGTGACACTCATCTCGCCCGGTGTCGGACCCCAATATGTCGCCGCCTCGGACGAGTCCGCTTTGCTCTTTGAAGCGCTGCAGACCGAGCTCGGCGAAGGACCATGTCTTGCGGCCTACCACACGGGCGAAGCCGTAGCCGTGTCAGATCTGCGAGACGAGCAACGCTTCCCGAATTTCGCACCCCGGGCCTTGGGAGCCGGACTGGGGGCGGTGTTCACTTTCCCGCTGCGTCACGGTGAGGGCCAGCTCGGCGCGCTCGATCTGTACCGAACCACTCCCGGGCCGCTCTCCTTCAAGTCAATGACGGCCGCGCAAACACTTGCCGACGTCGCGGCGGCCTACCTTCTCAACGCCCAGGCCCGCGCCGAGCTGGAAGACTCCTCGGAGCGATCTCGCGAGGCGTCCCTCCACGACGCCCTGACTGGGCTGCCGAACCGGGCCCTCATGATGGAGCGGCTCGAGCAAGCGTCCCTCCGGGGGCGACGATCCGGCAGGACTTCGGCAGTTCTGTTCATCGACCTCGACCGGTTCAAGGCCGTGAACGACACCTACGGTCACCGGGTCGGCGACGAGCTGCTGAAAGCCGTGGCTAAGCGGCTCTCCGCGCTGCTACGGCCCGGCGATACGGTCGCCCGCCTCGCCGGCGACGAGTTCGTCATCTTGTGCGAAGACCTCGACAACCGGTCGCAGGCGACCGCGATCGTGGCCCGGGTCGACGCCGCACTGGCACGCCCGTTCGTCGTCTTAGGCACGGACTTGGCCATGACCGCCAGCGTCGGGATCGCCTTCGCCGATCGCGACGACGCGGCCTCGGAGATTCTCCTCCACAATGCGGATGTCGCGATGTACCAAGCCAAGCGCAAAGGACTGCCGCGCCGTCACGACCTCGACCTGCACCCCAAGCCGCCAGCCACCCCCGTCGGCCTGGAGTGGGACCTGCACTGGGCACTGGGGCGCGGCGAGCTGCGTACCGAATACCAGCCGGTCGTTTCCGCCCCAGACGGACGAATTACCGGGGTCGAGGCCCTGCTGCGTTGGATGCACCCGACCCGAGGGATGGTGCCGCCGGCGACTCTCATCCCGCTTGCCGAACAATCCGGCCTGATCACCGAGATCGGGCAATGGGTCCTCGCACAGGCCTGGGTGGACCGGCACCATTGGCAAACCCAGCGCAGTGCCGGCAACCTCTCCATGTCCGTGAACGTATCGGCTCACCAGCTCGGATCCCCCAGCTTCGCCGCCAACGTCGCCGGTGTGCTCAGTACCGCAGACACCGATCCCCACCTGTTGACGCTGGAAGTTACCGAGAGCGTCTTCGTTCGCGACAGCGAACGTGCTCTTGCCGTGCTGAAGGACCTGAAGGACATCGGGGTCATGCTCGCCATTGACGACTTCGGGACCGGTTACTCCTCGCTCAGCTACCTCAAACAGTTCCCCATCGATATCGTGAAGATCGACCAAGCCTTCGTCGCGGACCTGGGACAGGATCTGGTCAGTCGGACGATCGTCGGTGCCGTGGTCCGACTTGCCCACGGCCTCGGTATGACCGTAGTCGCCGAGGGAGTGGAGACCGCCGAGCAGCACCAGGAACTCATCAGGCTCGGCTGCGACTTCTGCCAGGGTTTCTACTTCGCTCGACCTCTGCCATCCACCACGTTCGAGGCGCTGATTCACGACTTCACGGGCGACAGCAGTCCGCATTTGCCGATACCCAGCCGGGTCGGCATCTCTTGTTAGCACCGGCGTGTTCGATCATGGCGCGCATGGACCTGCGCCGGCGGGCAGGGGCGGCGGTGCTCGCATCGGTTGCGTTGCTGTCATTGGCCACCGCCGCCGGGGCGGCCTTGCCTGGAGCGAGAAACGAGGCCCGCGCCCGCATCGCCTCGACGCAAGGCCTGGTGGGCGTCATCGTGGAACCTTCGGAACTCGGGTCCACTGCAGGAATGAAGCCGATCTATTCCTTCGTGCTGGCGGCGAAGAGGTGGGTCGACATCACCATGTACGAACTGGTCGACCCGGCCATGGTCAAGGACCTCATCACAGATCGAAGGCGCGGCGTGGACGTTCGCGTCATCCTCGACACGAACCGAGAGAAGAGCCGCAATTTACCGACCTTCGACGCCCTCAGGGCAGGCGGTGTCGAGGTCGTCTGGGCGAATAGCAAGTACGAGGCAACCCATCAGAAGACCATCACGGTCGATGGCGTCGAGTCGCTAGTCCTGTCGGCCAACCTCACGGCCGAGTACTACACGACAACGCGCGACTTCGGCGTCTTCGACACCAATCGAGCCGACGTCTCCGCGATCGTTGCCGTCTTCAATGCGGACTTCGCACATAAGTCGATCACACCGCCGGACGGGGCGACCCTCGTCTGGAGCCCCGGCTCGCAAACCCAGATGTTGGGCGTGATAACCGGAGCACGCCATACCTTGTCGATCGAGAACGAGGAGATGGGCGACTCCACGATCACCCGGGCGATCGTCGCTGCGGCCAGGCGAGGTGTGACGGTCGAGGTCACGATGACCGCCGATAGTGAGTACGACAGCGACTGGGCCTCGATCGTCGCAGCCGGAGGGCACGTGCACCTCTACACGAACAGCTCGTCGGACCTGTACATCCATGCCAAGACAACGATCGCGGACGCCGGCCAGGCTACGAGACGGATCTATGTCGGCAGTATCAACTTTTCTCGTGCGTCGATGAACGACAACCGCGAGCTCGGGATCATCACGACCAATGCGAGCGTCGTCAGGGGTATCGACACGGTTGTAACGAGGGACTTCAGCAACTGCAACCGGGCGACGGACTGCAAGAACTACCCCTGAACGTCGCGCTCCGGGCTCGCCGAATCATTCATGGGCCGGTGACTCTTTGGCGCCCCACCCAAGAGGCGGCCCGGAACTTACCGCGGCGCGGGCGCGCCCTCCATGTCCCACACCTCCGCGACCAGTTCGAGCGACCGGACTCTCGCATCAAAAGAGTGGGTCCTCGTCGAGAGCATAATCTCGTCTGCACCGGTGCGGCGTTGAAATTCGACCAGGGCCTTCCTGACCATGTCGGGGTCCCCGATCACATGCGTCGCCATCGCCTCGTCCACGAGCGCTCGGTCGCGCGCCGAGTACGGGTAGGAGGCGGCCTCCTCGGGCGAGGGAAACCGGCCGAGACGGCCCGTTCGGAGCTGAAGGATGGAAAGAGCCGACGACTGCGAGATCCACCGGGCCTCCGCCTCGGTCGGCGCGGCAGAGCACGCTGACGGCGATCATCGTACGGGGCTCGCTGAGGAACACCGAGGGCCGGAACGACGAGCGGTAGCGCTCGATCGCCTCGTCGACCAGACGCGGGCTGAAGTGATAAGCGAACGAGTAGGGCAACCCGAGAATTCCGGCCAGTTCTGCGCTGAACAGTGACGATCCGAGGAGCCAGACCTCGGGGAGATATCCTCGGCCGGGAACTGAGGCGGGATGGGTGGGCGGACCGTCGCTCTCGGCCAGGTAGCCGATCAACTCCACGACATCGTTGGGGAAGTGGTCCGCGCCGAGGTCGCCGTGCCGGCGCAGCGCCCGGGCCGTCGTCGGGTCGGTGCCTGGGGCGCGTCCGAGCCCAAGGTCGATCCGGCCCGGGTGAAGCGCCTCGAGCGTGCCGAACTGCTCGGCGACGACGAGAGGAGAGTGGTTGGGAAGCATCACGCCGCCAGAGCCGACCCGGAGGGCCGAAGTCGCACTGGCGAGGTGCGCGATGAGCACAGGGGGAGCGGAGCTGGCGACTGCGGGCATACCGTGGTGCTCCGCCACCCAGAGCCGGTTGAAGCCGAGTCGCTCGGCTGCAATGGCGAGCTGAGTCGTCTCCGCCAGCGCCTGAGCCGGAGTTGAGCCAGTCGCCACCGTGGCGAGGTCGAGAATAGAGAGGGGCACCACGAGTGGCTCAACCTCAGAGCCGGGTATCCGATTCCCGCCCGAGGCAGTCCCAACCTTCGCGGCGCTACGGCTTGCCGGAGGCGCCGCCGCCACCCGGTGGGCCGGCGCTCAAGCGTGCGCGGACCTGCTCCATGCGATCGGGTGTCTCGTGCGGCATCTCCCAGCGCGTCTCGAGCCACCAGGTGGCTCCCGCTTCGGCCCAGGGCTGCACGCGGGAAGCAGCAGCGCCAGGGTCGGTGGTCGGGGTCTCACCATCCGCGATCACATCGAACTCCTGGCCGGGTGCCTGCTCGGACAGCCAGGCCCGGAGCGCGACGAGGTCCTCGGGAGCAGGGTCGCGCCCGTCCAGCTGGTACTGCGGCACGATGCCGTCACAACGCACGACGCGCCGCATGGACCGGGACCTCGGCCAGAGGCCGACCACCCAGATGGGTATCCGATCCTGTACAGGCCGGGCCACTGACACAAGGTCGTCGCGTTCGCATGCGTAGTGATAGTGCTGGCCGTCATAGCGCATGCCGCCCGACCACAGGGTGCGGATGAGGTCGATGCCCTCATCGAGACGCTCGGCCCTCCCGCGGAGGTCCGTCACCTCACCGGTTTCCGGCAGCTCGGTGCCGAGGGCGCCGAGTCCGACGGTCAGGACTGCCCGGCCGCCCGAGAGCTGGTCGAGCGTGGCGACCTCGCTCGCAACCTTCCACGGCCGCCTCCACGGCAGCGGCGTCAGCATCGTCCCCAGGCGCACTCTCCTCGTACGAGCGGCCATCGCGGCCAGCAAGCTCCACGGGTCCACTCCGTAGGCCGCCTCCCAAACGAACACCCCGTCCCAGCCGGCACGCTCGGCCAGGATGGCCTGCTCGAGCTGCTCGGTCGCCGTCCCGCCCGGAAGCACGACTCCGTACCGCATCAGCCGTAAACCCCCGGCTCGAGGCTCCCTCTCTCGTATCCCTCACCTGCAGCGAGACAAGCCACCGGTCACAGCCGCCGGGCAATGACGAGCCGCTGGATGTCGGAGGTGCCTTCCTCGATCTCCTCGAGCTTGGCGTCCCGCATCCACTTCTCGACCGGATAGTCCCGCGAATATCCCCAACCTCCGAGCGTCTGAACTGCTGCCCAGGTCGACCACATCGCCGTCTCGGAGGCGAACAGCTTCGCCATGGCGGCCTCCTTGGTGACTGGCGCTCCCGCGTCGTACAGCTTCGCGGCCCGCCAGGTGAGCAGGCGGGCCGCGTCGACGCGGGTGGCCATGTCGGCTAGGCGGAACCCGACCGCCTGGTGCGTCACGATCGGGCGCCCGAACGTCTGCCGTTGTTTGGCGTAGTCGACGGCGTACTCGAGCGCCGCTCGAGCCAGCCCGGTGGCAGCAGCGGCCAGCACGATGCGCGAATGGTCGAACGTCCTCATGAGCGTCGAAAAGGCCCGCCCCTCCTCGCCGAGCAACCGGTCCGGCGGGAGCGCCACGTCGTCGAGAAATATCTCCCGGCTCTGGAGCGCCCGCTGACCCATGCGACGCAGCAGGCCGCCGAAGCTGACGCCGGGATCGTCCTTTCGCACTAGGAACGTCGTAACGCCGCGTGCTCCGGCGCCCGGGTCGATGGTGGCGTAGATCACGTACAGCTCGCTGACGCCGGCGTTCGATGCCCACGTCTTTTGTCCCGACAGCCGGTAGCCGTGCGCCGTGCGAACCGCCCGAGTCGCAATCGCGGCTGCATCCGAGCCCGCACCCGGCTCGGTGAGAGCCAGCGTCGTCATAACCGGTCGCTCGCCACCGATCGGGGTGAGCCACTCGTAGCGTTGCTCCTCGGTGCCTGTCTCGAGGATGGGACCCGCGTAAAAGCCGCCGGAGGTGATCAGGTTCCCGATGCCAGCACAGCCGAAACAGAGCTCCTCCTGCACGATGCACTGGGTGACGGTGTCGGTGATCCCGCCGCCTGCGTACTCCTCGGGGAGCATGAACGACGTCAGCCCCACCTTGGCGGCCTTGAACCAGACGTCCCACGGCACGTCTGTTTCAGCCTCGTCGACGGCTGGCGCGATCGGGCGGATCTCGTGGAGTGCGAACTCGCGAGAAAGCTGCCTGATGTGACGCTGCTCGTCGGTGATCCCGATTACGTCCCAGCCTGACGTGCTCATCGATCGAACGTCTTGCGTCGAGTCTTGGCCATTCGTCTCTGGCTTATCATCTCATTCACCAGGCGTGCGCTTCGGGCCCAGAGCGGTGACGGCCTCGTCGACCGAAGTAAAGACGTGCTCGGAACCGATACGTTCGAGCAGGCCGCTTCGAGCCAGGCCTTGGCACAAGTGCGCGCCTGCTCGGGCTATGGCGAATTCGACGTGGTCCCGATCGAGTTGGTCGAGCACCACCGCAAGCGCACGCGACCCTGTGTAGTCGATGTCGCTCATCCCCAGTGCGTCGAGCACGAGAAGCTCCGGCATCCCGCCGGCGTGCGCCAGCGCACCCATGAGCTCGGCTCGGAAGTGGACCGCGTTCGCGTACCAAAGCGGCGTGGCAAAGAGCACGACCAAGACCCCGGGCACCTGGGCGGCCTTGTTGTCGGTGGCACTGAGAGGTGCCCAGCTCGTCGTGTCCGGAATGCGGCCGAGGACGTGCATCTGAGGGCGCGCGCTGAGCCTCGCTCGGTCGAGAACGGCAAGGCCGACCGCGACGCCGATGCCCTGCTCGATCCCGACGACGGCAACCGTGAGCAACGTGACCACCGCGAGCCCGAACTCGAACAGGTCGAAGCGTGCGATGCCCGCGAGCTCGCGGGGGTGGAAGATCCGCGTCGCCACGAAGATCAGCACTCCGGCCAGGGTCGCCAACGGTACGTCCTTCAACGAACCCGCAGCGGGGACAAGCAGCGCAAGCGCGAGCGCAGCGCCGAGACCCGCAGCCTGGGTGCGGCCGCCCGCCGAGGCCACAACGGCGGTCCGGGGAGGGCTCGCGTTCACGGGAAAGGAGCCCGAAAATCCCGCCAGGATGCTTCCCGCTCCCACGCCGAGGAAGTCTCTCCCCACGTCCACCTCGTAGCCACCCTGATCGGCGAAGGCACGACTCGTAGCCGCCGACTGGCTGATGACCACGAGGGCGACCACGAGGGCGATCGGCGCGACATGGTCCAATGCGGACCACGACACGCCCTCCAATCCGAAGCGCGGAGCGCCGTGTCCGAACCTGCCGAGAACGGCAACACCGTGGGAGCGAAGGTTGAAGACGCCGACGGCGACGGTGGAGCCGATCAGGGCGACGAGCGCGCCAGGCAGCCTGCGATTCGCTCGCCGCACGACAAGGACCACGGCGAAGGTGGCGGCAGCAATGCCGAGAGCCCAGTGGTTCGTCTGGTCGAGCCGTCCCGCCACCGCCGCGATTCGATGGAGCGTGGAGCCGCTGACGGAGGGAAGACCCAGGAGGTCGGGAAGCTGGTGCACGACAATTATCACCGCTACGCCCGCGAGAAAGCCGGTCCGGATGGGCGCTGACAGCAATTCGCCTATCCAGCCGAGCCCCAGCAGACCGACGAGAGCCACGATCGCTCCCACCATCACCGCGAGGATCCCGACCAACTCGACGAAGCGGGACGAGCCAACCGGAGCAAGGTGTCCGATCCCAACCGCGAACAGGGGGGCGATTGTCGAGTCCGCTCCGACCGACATTTGTGGGTTTGACCCGAGTGTCGCGAAAAGCACCGTGCCGGCGATGAACGCGTAGAAGGCGGTGACAGGAGGCATGCCGGCGAGCCTGGAAGTCGCAAGTTGCTCCGGCACCGCAACTGCGAGCAAGGCTAGGGCGGCGAGAGCATCGGGCCCGGCCAACGCCGAGCTGTAGCCGCGCAAGGTGGGAAAGAGGCCTAGCAGGTGCTGGCGTTCGCCATAGGGCACCCTGGCAAGCGATCGCGACCTCCTCCCTACCACCGGATCATCATTGCCGATCAGTGCGTATAGACCGGTCGGTATTGCCGCCCAAACAGCAGGCAGGACCGAAGGCCGGACCGGCCCCACTCGCTGCGCTCGAGGCCGACCCTCCCCGCCCACCCCGACTTCTTGACTTGCTGTCGACGTCCTGGTCAAATGGTGCGCACCGAATGGCTGCTAAACGCCTTTCGGGGAGGGGGGCCTCGATGTCGGTCAATCAGGGAGCAGTTCCGCCGGCTGGCGGCATCGATGCTGACGTAGCCAGGCTCCACCAGCTCGGCTACGCGCAGGAGCTTCGGCGACGGATGGGAGGCTTCTCGAACTTCGCGGTCTCCTTCACGATCATCTCGGTGCTCTCGGGCTGCCTGACCCTTTACTTCTTCGGGATGGCCGAAGGCGGCCCGGTGGTCATCGTCTGGGGCTGGATCATCGTCGGCATATTCACGGCCGTCGTCGGGCTGGGCATGGCGGAGATCGCGTCCGCCTATCCGACCGCGGGTGGGCTGTACTACTGGTCAGCCAAGCTGGCCAAGAGGAACCCCGGCGCTTGGAGCTGGTTCACCGGCTGGTTCAACCTGCTCGGCCAGGTCGCGATCACCGCAGGCATCGACTACGGCTTCGCCTTCTTCTTCGCGTCGTTCCTCAACATGACGACGAACTACCCGACGTCGGCCGGCTACGTCCTCATCGTCTACGCCGGCATCCTCATCCTCCACGGCATGCTCAACACCTTCGGCGTGCGAGTGGTGGCCTTCCTCTCGGACATCTCGGTCTGGTGGCACATCCTCGGCGTGTTGATCATCGCTAGCGTGCTGGCGTTCGTCCCGAGCCACCATGCGTCGGCATCGTTCGTATTCACCAAGTTCGTCAATCTCTCGGGCTGGGGAGCCAAACCGTACGTGTTCCTCGTCGGGTTGTTGATGGCCCAGTACACCTTCACCGGCTACGACGCCTCCGCGCACATGTCCGAGGAGACGATGAACCCCGACCTCGGCGCGCCGCGGGGCATCGTCAGCTCGATCCTCGTTTCGCTGATCGCCGGCTGGGTCCTGATTCTCGCCATCACCTTCGTCCTCCCTACGAACATGGCCGTCTACACGAAGTACGCCGCCCAGGAGTTCGCCCCGGTGCTCATCTGGACCGACGCTATCGGTCGCCACGGCGCCGAGTTCCTGCTCGTGATCGCGTTCATGGCGCAGGCATTCTGCGGCATGGCGTCGGTCACGGCCAACTCCCGGATGCTGTACGCGTTCAGCCGGGACGGGGCCGTGCCCGGCCACCGGTTCTGGCACCGGATCAACCCCCGCACGAGGACGCCCACGAACAGCATCTGGTTCTGCGTCGTGTTCGCCTTCATCCTCGCCGTCCCCTCTCTGTGGAGCGGCGTCGCTTACGCCGCCGTCACATCGATCGCCACCATCGGCCTGTACATCGCCTACGTCCTGCCGACGCTGCTCCGCCGCTTTCAGGGCTCGAGCTTCCAAGGAGGCCGATGGAGCCTCGGCAGGTGGAGCCCGTTCATCGGCTGGCTGGGCATCATCTGGGTGGCGTTCATCGCGGTGCTGTTCATGCTGCCCACCGTAAGCCCCGTCAACCACGACACCTTCAACTACGCCCCGATCGCCGTCGGGGTGGTGCTCCTTTTCGCCGGGGGCTACTGGTTGCTGTCAGCTCGCAAGTGGTTCACCGGCCCGAAGGTTCAAGGCGACGAGGCGCAGTTGAAGGCCATCGAGGCCGAGTTCGCGAACGTTGAGCGTGAATTAGAGGAAGTCGACTGAGCCGTCGTTGGGGCGTTGCCTCGGGCCTCGACCCGCGTCTTGGGCGACTGTTGTCCCGGGACTCAGCGAGCCTCACGCCGGAGAACGGTCGGTTCCCTGAGGATTTTGATCGAGTGAGGCGACCGCCTCGACCGTAAGACCGGAGAGGCTTCCCAGCACGAGCGCCGATTGCGCAAGCACCGTCGGATTCGGCCGATAGCAAGGACGCGGCACCGCGACGACTTGCAGACCCGCCGCGAGGGCGGCCCGCAGCCCGTTCTCGGAGTCCTCTACAGCCACACAGGACTCGGGCGGCGCGCCGAGCTTCTCAGCGACGGCCAAGTAGATGTCGGGTGCCGGCTTACCGCGCGACACCTCGTCTGAGGAGACGGTGGCTGTGAACGCGCTCAAGAGTTGTGCCGCGCTCAGTACGGCTTCGATGAGCAGCCGCGGGGACGAGCTCGCCAGGCCCAGCGGCCAACGCGTCACCATGCGTGCGACCGCCTCTCGTGCGCCCGGCATCAGGGGCAGCGCGGCGACAGTAACGATCGCGCATCCGCTCGATGACCAGGTCGGCGATTTTCTCGGCCGGCAACGCGACGCCGAGATCTTCTCCCAAGTACCGCGACCATTCGCGTGTGCTCATGCCCATCAGCTTTTCTTGGGCGTCGGGTGCCCAATGGCCGCCGCTGTCGTCCACAAGCGAGCGACGGACCTCTTCCCAGACTGGCTCCGAATCGATCAGGACTCCGTCCAGATCGAAGACCACCGCTTCCACCATCACGTCATCGTCGCGCCCCCAGAGGTTGTCGGGCGTGAGCGTCGAGACTCCTCCGACCATTTGGACCGAGCTCGCCCCCGAGTGAACGCGCGTCGAGTGTCTTCACCTCACTGCCAACGGTTGAGGCGCTCTCCGCGTGTGCTGCGCGACCTCCATCTTGGGTCACGCGATAGCTCCTGCTGACGCGAACCGACCTGGGGAAAGTAGCCCCCAGGTCGGTTCGACACCAACTGTCCAAGATTTTACGGTACCTGTAGTAGCAACCCGGGTGGTGGATTTCCCCTCCGTCCTCGCCGAAATCCCCTTGCGTCGCGTACGCAGTCGTCGCCAGCATGAGGGGCACAGCGGTCACGTGCAAGTGCGGGCCTCGCGAGCCTCGGCAAGAGCGGTCCCTACGGCCGCGGTGGCCGTCGTCGAAGCAGGAGCAGGAGATTCCACGTAGCCACCTCGCGGAGGACCGGAACCTCTACGAGCCAGTTGCACCACCACGGGCAGTAACGAGGGACGGCTTCGAGGACATCGACCGCTTGCCACTTCCTGATCAATCGAAGCAGGGGTCCTACGTGAACAGGGAAGAGGTTCTCCCCGTACTCGTGGATGGGTGGGAAACCAGTAACCCGCTCATAGCGTCTTGCCGCCCGCTTACCGCCCAGATAGTGCCAAGGCGCCGTCTCGTGACCCCCCCAGGGTGAGTACCAGTTCGTGAACGAGACATAGATGACACCGCCTGCGCGTGTCGCACGCGCCATCTCGCGCATCATGGCGAAAGGATCTGCGACGTGCTCGAGCACGTTGGACGAGAACGTCACGTCGGCACCGCCGTCGCAGAAGGGCAACCGGTACCCATCGCCAACAATGGAACCCTGGGGGATCATCCGCCCGGGCGCCACCGCCACCTGGTGAGGGCGGCCTGCGACGCGGGGGTCTGGGTGTGTGGTGCGTGGGTCGAGGTTTGGCAGGTCCGGCTCCACAAGCACACACGTCGCACCGGCTTGCCTGAACGCGTCGGTGAAGTAGCCCACGCCGCCCCCGATGTCCAGGACAACGCCGCCGGCGAGCGTGACGTAAGGAGCGACTTGTGCCACCGAGTCCGCAGCCAAGAGCCGATAGAAGGTATCGGGGTCGCGTTGTTCCGAACGGAAAGCTCGAAAGAGCTCGATCGATCTCCTGAGCCCGGAGTTGCTACGCCGCAGAGATTGAGAGCTCTGCGGCCCCCGCTGACGCCGCTCCCCGTGTCCCTCTTTCTGGACCCGTGCGGCGGGTTCGGTCGTCCCGAGGCTCGAGGCAGCGGTCATGCCGCCAAACGTAGCCGTAAGTTCAGAAACCCCTGCGCGGCGGATCGAGCGCGCTGATCCAGGGTCGCCACCTTCACCCAGTACGACGGAAGACAAGGTCCCGCAGGCCAACGCGGCCACCAGTCCGGAGCACGGCCCGCCGGTAGATCCGACTTGCGAAGATCGCCATGCCTGCGGTGGCGGCGATGCTGATGAGCGCCGAAGCGAGAAACTCCCACCACGTGGCCTTGCCCAAGCCGACGAGCACCGACATGCAGAACGGCGCCGTCGGCGGCAAGTAGGCGAGGACATCGAAGAAGGCGTTGGGCGTACCCGAGCTCACGACGGTGATCGAATAGATGTAGGCGAAGAGGATGGGGATGCTGAGGGGCAGGGCGAGTGTTTGCACCTGGTCCTGGCGCTCGGCCGTCGAGCCGGCGGCGGCGTATACCCAGCAGTAGAAGGCGTACCCGAGCACGAACCACGCCAGCTCGGCCAGCAGGCCCAATGGGGCAGAGCCCTTCAGCAGATCGGAGCCGACACCGGCGCCAATCGCAAGCGCAAAACCAACGAGCAGCAACGCCTGTCCAAGTGCCACCAGGCCGATACCCAGCACCTTGCCGCCAAGCAGTTGGATGGGGCGCACCATGGCGAGCAGGACCTCCACGACGCGGCTCGACTTCTCCTGCATGACGCCTATGAGGATCCAGGTGCAGTACTGCGTGAGCAAGTAGAAGAGCAGCACGATCCCGATGATCGAGGGAGTCTTGGCGTTGGCGCTCTTCGAGCTGCCGACGAGGGTGCGGATTGGGACGGATTGCGAGTTGGTGACTGTGGCGGCTTGCGCCGGCGTCAGGTGCGCCCGGTGGTAGGCGATCACGACGCCTAGGTACTCGGCGATCGTGGCCACGAGCCCCGGATCAGCAGGGGAGCTGCTCGCTGTCGCAGGCTGGTAGAGGAGGACCTCCCTCGAGTCGATGATCGAGAAATAGCTCGCTCCGGACTTGAGATCGCTCTTGGCAACGACCACCGACGCTTCGGGGACGAATTGCACCTTGTCTTTGTTCGACTGCGCCGCCGCCAAGACGAGTTCCCGCGCGACGGGTGACACCGTCCCGACGACACCGACCTTTTGGAGCGTCGGTCCGCTGCTGCCCTTGCGGAGCGTGGGGATCACGACGGCGGCGCCGACCGCGAGAAGCATGAAGATCGTGCTCACGCGGAAGATGCGTCCGCGCAAGCGCTCGCGGATCTCCCGGCCGGCAACTAACCCGACGTCGCCAAGGGCAGCCTCGACGGCGTTCCAGCGCGACCTCTGCGCCGCAGCAGCGAGCTGGGCGGTGTCCGGCGCGGCAGCGGCCGCCCCGGCGGCTATCGGATCGGCCCGCCGCCGTCGTTTAGCCCGCCAGATCGCGAACCGCACGACCACGAGGGCAGCAATCGCCACGGAGATGAGCGCTGTTTTCATACGAGAGCCTCCCGGAATACCTCCGAGAGCCGCCGGCGAGCGAAGGTGAATTCCGTTACGCGGCCGGCCTTCATGGCGGCCCTGAGGACGATGTCGCTGTCAACGTCGTCCTCGAGGAGCAGGCGAACGGCACCGCCGATCAGTTCCGAAACGGTTACCCCCGCGAGACCACTAGCCCATTCCCCGGTCCGGTCTCCTTCGACTCGAACCTGCAGGCGGCGGGCTCCACTGGTGGCGAGTTCGTCGACGGTTCCCGAGACTACGAGTCGTCCGTGGTCGATGATCGTCACGCTGTCGCAGAGGTCCTCCACGAGGTCGAGCTGGTGGCTGCTGAAGAGCACGCAGCGACCTTCCCTGGCTCGATCGACAAGGACTTGGCCGATGGTGTCGATGCCAGTCGGGTCGAGCCCGGAGAGCGGCTCGTCGAGCACGAGGAGGTCCGGATTGTGGGCTAGGGCGGCTGCTAGTTGCACACGCTGCTGGTTTCCGTGCGAGAGCACCTCTACTTTTGAGTCCCGGCGGTCGGCGATCTCGAGCCGCTCCAGCCAAGTCTCCGTCGCCTTGACGGCATCGCCGGCGCTGAGGCCGTGGAGGCGGCTGAGGTACTCGACCTGCTGGCCGACGAGCATCCCCGGGTACAGCCCACGCTCCTCGGGCATGTACCCGAAGCGCCGCCGCTCGACCTGCCCAACCGGCGACCCGTCCCACCAAACGCTGCCTGCATCGAGGTCTGTGAGACCGAAGATCGCGCGCATCGTGGTCGTTTTGCCGGCGCCGTTGGGACCGAGGAACCCGACCACCTGCCCGGCGGGGACCTCGAACGAAAGGTCGTTCAAGGCGACAATGGCGCCGTACGAGCGGCGCAGGCCCTTGAGCTCGAGCAGACCGCTCACCTTCGTACTTTATGCCCACGACTACCGCTCAGGCGGACGGCCGAGCACGCCCTGGCGCTACCGTTCGCGCAAGGATTCCGAGGGTCGCCCGCAACGCCGCTTCTGGAATCACAGGGAAGATGGCTGCGTCCTTCCAGCTTTGGTCGACGGATGACCAGTCGTAGTACGAGGCAACGAGGTCCCCCCGTCGATCGGCCTGAGCGTGTAGCCGTATACATGGCCAAGGTTGAGCTGACCTTCGACCTTCCATGCGATCTCGCGATTGGCTTCCAATTTCACGATCTCCACGGTCACGTCGTACAGACCGAGGCGGTAATCGTTAATGCCTCGATCGGCACGCACCGAGAAATCCTGGCGGACTGTTGTACGACCGTGGCCCGATCGGTCCGCTAAGGGGCGGCGATCCCGATTAGAGCTCTCCGCCGACCGGGTTCAGGGCCCAGGATAGGGCGAAGTCGGCGATCTCTTCCCACCCTTCCTGGCCAATAAGGAAGTGCTGGCGCGCGAGGAACTCCTTGTACGCGGTGACCGCGTGTGACTTCTGCTGATGCTTGAGCTCGGACCGGTTGATAGACACCGGCGACACATGATCTTGCGCCCCGGCGATGATCAGCAGCGGCGCCCGCAAGTCGTTGCGGTAGTCGACCGCTGCGGGCGAGCGCGGAGTGAAGTTGGCAAACGCGGCCTGGAACAATGGACGACCCGGCCCGGGCGCCGCGTAACGCTCATATACGGCCCGGGACTCGTCCTCGGTCATCGCGTTGGTGAAGGCATAGTGAAACTCCTCGGGGGTGAGCGTCACTGCCCGATGCGCGTTGGCCGGGTTCTTCAACGCCGGCCAGCCGACCCGAACAGTGCTGGGTGGCACGACATGGACGCCTTTGAACGGCGCTGAGTCGAGAGCGACCCCGGCGACGCCCAGCCCCCGTCCGAGTAGAATCTGGGTGATGAGACCGCCGAAGGAGTGGCCGATGATGATCGGCTGGCGATCGAGGTCGGAGACGATCTTCTCGTAGTGATCGGCCACTTCAGCGATCCCCAGATCATCGATGTCCGACGTGTCCTTTCGCAGCGCCTCGATGTCGACGTCCATGCCCGGCCAGCTCTTGGCGATGACGGTGAAACCTTGATCGGAGAACCGCTCAACCCAGCGTTCCCAGCTTTTCGCTGTGAGGAAAAGCCCGTGGATCAAGACGACGGTATCCGGTGGGCTTACGACATGGTCCGTCATGAAATCTCCTTGGGATCGGTACCGATGCACACAGATGCTGCAGGTGGTGACGGTAGGGACGAGGGGCGGGGGTCGAATCATGGAAACACCCCAGTCCTGGGCGCGGGGAGTGAACCTGAGTGCCTACTGGGTGACGGCGGTCAGCTCGAGGAGTCAGCGACGTCGGGTCGCTTCGAGGCCGCGCTGTCCGCTCGCGGGCGTACATCTGTCGAGGAATACCAGCGCCTCGGCGTTTAAATGTTCCGGACCATCACACCGGAATCGGGGAGGGCCTTATTTCGTGATGGGACGTTACGGGGTGTGTCTCGGTGGAGAGAAGGCTGAGCGTCTCGGCGTCCAGTCAAGTGGTCTTTATCAGGCCGCCGTCGATGATGTAGTTCGCGCCAGTCACGTTGGCAGTGCGCTCGGACGCGAGCAGCACTACGAGGGTGGCGACTTCCTCGGCGGTGCTGAACCGCCCTGTCGCGAAGCCGCCCATCCCGGCCACTATTCGATCGCGGGCCGTGGCGGCGTCCACGCCGGTGGCTGCGGCCACGGTTGCAGCTACACCGTGGTCGCCGAGCCACAGGTCCGTGCTGACCGGGCCGGGCGAGACGGCGTTGACGTGAATGCCCTTGGGCCCGAGCTCCTGGGCAAGTGACTTGGTCAGGTTGGCGACAGCCGCCTTGCTCGCTCCGTAGTCGATCGTCGCGCCATCCGGCTGGTAAAAGGCGTTCACCGAGGCGATGTTGACGATCGCACCGCTTCCACGCTCGACCATCACCGGCACGGCGGCGCGGGTCGCCCGCACGGTGGTGAAGAAGTTCATCTGCAGGGACCACTCGAAGTCTTCGTCGGTGACCGCGAGAAACCCGTCTAGGCGGAGTTTGACGGCACCGACGTTGTTGACGAGCACGTCGATCGTCCCGTGTTCGTCAACGGCTCGCTGCACGAGCGCGGCCGGCGCGGCCCGGTCGGACAGGTCCAACTCGACGGCGGTCACGCCGACCAGATCGGCAAGGTTGTCGGCCGTTAAGGCCCCAGCCACGACGCGTGCACCCTCCTGGACAAGCGCCTTGGTCACAGCCATACCGATGCCTTTGCTCGCGCCAGTGACGACGGCAGTCTTACCGGCAAGCATCAGATCCATCCCTGCTCCTTCGTCGCGATTGTCACCATGGCCGTCCTCCGGCCTCCCCGACAGCTTCACCGACGACGCTGTCGCATGGAATCCCTGACAGTCCATAGTCGGCTCACGGCCTCCTATAGGAAGGACTCCACCCACGCGAGGGCGCCCTGCCGGCTACGCCCGGACCGGGAGCGCGGACCGGCACGTACTATCAGCGGTAGTGGCGAGCCTTCTCGACAGAGAGCAGGAATGCTGGGCGCTCGATCAGCTCCTGGAGTCGGCGCGCCGAGGCCCCAGCGGGGCGCTGGTGATACGCGGCGAAGCAGGCATCGGCAAGACGGCTCTGCTCGATTACGCTGCCACGGCTGCTCACGACTTCTTGGTCGTACGGTTCACCGGCCTCGAGCCGGAGCGAGACATCGGATTCGCCGCGCTCCACCGGCTGCTGATGCCGATCCTGCACCAGATCGGGAGGCTACCCGAGCCGCAACGCGACGCCATGAACGCGGCCTTGGGATTGGCGGCGGGCCAACCTGGCAACAACTTCCTCGTCGGATTGGGAGTCATCAACCTGGCCGCGAACGCCGCCAGAGCCTGCGAACGCCTTTTGTGCCTGATCGACGACGCACATTGGGTCGATCGCGAATCGATCGAGACGCTCGCCTTCTGGGGGCGAAGACTTCAGGCGGACGGGATCGCCCTGATCTTCGCGGAGCGAAGCGGACCGGAGTCTGTGAGCCCGCTCGAAGGGTTCCCCACGCTGGAGATCGACGGCCTGACCGATGGAGCGGCGCGTGCGCTGCTCGCCGCCGAGGCAGGGTTCGGCGGCGATCGTCAGGTCGCGGATCGGATAGTCACCGACGCGAGAGGCAACCCGCTGGCACTCGTCGAATTCGCCAAGGATCCACAATCCGATCAGCTGATCGGTGCCGCGGCGAACCTGCAGCCGCTCCCGCTGAGCCGGCGATTGGAGGAACGCTTCGCCCGCCAAGCCCGGTCTCTACCTGTCGACACCCAGATGCTCTTGCTTCTGGCGGCGGCCGACTCGACGGCCGACACCGCCTTTCTCCTGCGGGCGGCGTCGATCCTCGGAGTCAAGACCGAGGCGGCCGCGGCCGCCGAAGCGGCCGGACTCGTGGTCTTGGGGACCACCGTCGCGTTCCGGCACCCACTCATCCGGTCCGCGATATACGGCGGGGCGCGACCGGCCGACCGGCGGGCGGCCCACAAGGCGCTCGCCGCCGCCACCGACTCGGAGGAAGACAGTGACCGGCGGGCGTGGCATCTGGCGGCGGCATCGGTCGGCCGGGACGAGGAAGTCGCCGCCATCCTGGAGCGCGGCGCCGAGCGCGCCGGTGAGCGAGGAGGCCACAACGCGGCCGCCGCCCTCCTGAGCCGCTCGGCTGAACTGAGCCCGGACCCCGAACGGGCAGCGATGCGCACGCATCGCCGCCGCCGAGGCGGCGCTCGCCAGCGGCGCGTCCGTCCAGGTGCACGCCCTGATCGCGCTGGCCAAACCGGCGCTCCGGGACCCGGTGATGACGGCTCGAGCCGATCGCCTCGATGGCAACGCGTGGCGACGCGAAGCCAAGACCGCTATCGCAGCTCCGCTTCTCCTCTCTGCGGCCGTCGCACTGATGCCCACCGATCCCCGACTCGCACGCCAGACCCTCCTCGAGGCCATCGAGGCCGTCCTCATCGCCGGAAGCGCAGCCGGCGACAAGGTGATCAGCGCCGTGACCGAAGCAGTCCGCGCCGCCCCACCCGGCGACGACGCCATCGTCGACCTGCTCCTCGACGCCTTCGGAACCTATCTGGCCGCGGGTTTCGTGGCTGCGGCACCCGCCGCTACGCGTCGCGGTCATGGCGATGAGCAATCCGGATGATACCCGCCGATCGGCTCATCCGATGGGTCCAGTTCGCAGTCTTTGCCACCCGTGCCCTCTGGGACGACGACGCCCACAACAGGTTGACGGACCGACTGGCCCAGGCCAGTCGGGAGCAGGGGGCGCTCATGTGGCTGGCGGTCGCGCTCAAGGCTCGTGCCACTGATGAGGTCTGGGCCGGCCGATTCGATGCCGCCGAGATCGATCTCGCCGATGCGGCCGACGTGAGCGTGGCCGCGGGGGAACATCCGATGAGCATCGAAATGATGAGGCTTGAGGTGGCCGCCATCCGAGGCCGCGTTACGCAGACACGGGTGAGTGCCCGCACAGTCATCCAGAACGCGGCCGAGCTCGGCTCGGGTTCCGCGGCGCTGTTCGCCCACCACGCCCTGCTGCTGCTCGACCTCGGCGCGGGTGAGTACGGCGAAGCTCTCGGCCACGCCGTCGCAGCGATGACCGGCCGCGTCGGCAGCGGACACCAGGTCCTGGCGGACGTTGTCGAAGCGGCCGTGCGAGCCGGCGATCCCGACCGGGCACGCGCCGCCATACACCGCCTCGCCGAGCGGGCCCCGGCGAGCGGTACACCGTGGGCCATGGGACTTCTCGCCCGGTGTCGAGCACTCCTCGCAGGTGACGACGCCGAGCAGTTGTACCAAGAGGCGATCGAGCTGCTCGGATCCACCCGCATGGCCGTCGAGCTGGCTCGGGCCCACCTGCTCTACGGCGAGTGGCTCCGCCGTCAAAAGCGCAAGATCGACGCCCGCGACCAACTGCGCATCGCCCACAACATGTTCGCGGATATGGGCGCTGACGCGTTCGCCAACCGGGCACGCCACGAACTGCTCGCCACAGGCCAGCGGGTTCGCAAGCGCAGCGTCGAAACCTCCTGTGATCTGACCCCCCAAGAAGAGCGCGTAGCTCGCCTAGCCGCGGCCGGCGCCACCAACGCGGAGATCGCCGCCAAGCTGTTCATCGCCTCCAGCACCGTCGAATACCACCTGCGCAAGGTATTCCAGAAGCTCACTGTCACCTCACGCCGCCAACTCAAGGCGGCAATTGAGAACGTCGAAACGGAACGGTCGCGCCACTAACCCGAGTCCGCTTCCTGTTGAACTAGCTCTGGCCGACCGATGCCGCCAAATCCGGTTGTTGTCCCCATGCCTGGATGGATGGATGGCGGTTGGCGGAATGTTGGCGAAAATGTGCCGCTTATGTTCGAGTTGCCAGGGCGACGGAGATCGACCCAGGAGCTGGGGATCGCTGCTCAATCGTTCCACCTCGGTGCCGGCGCGCACAACAACCTCCGCGACGAGAGCGACCGTCTCACTACTGGTGCGTTCCAGGATCGAGGCTGATGCCCATCACCTCGGCAACCCGATTCATGTCGACATCGAAGGCTAAGAGTGTCGCGCCGTGGCGCAGCGCGACAGCGGCGATCATGCAGTCGATCATCCCGCGCGGAGTGACACCGACCCGCCGGCACGTTCTGTAGATGTTCGCCGCGGCATCAAAGTCGACAACCGCGTCGAAGGTGAGCAAGGCGAATCTGAGCAGGAGCCGCCGCAGATCCATCTCGCGTTCGTCAGTCCGGGCACCTGCGGCGAGTTCCATGACGACCGGCTCGGTAATTGCGATGGGTCCGTCATCGGTGATGAGCTCAGTGAGGCGACAGTCGACCGGGCTGCCTGTTGCCCGGTCGTACTCCACCCAAGCCGAGGTGTCGACCAGGATCATGCGCCACACGGTCGGGAGTCTGCGGGGGCTTTCCCAATCGAACGAGAGCCCCTCATGGCTAACGCCTCCTCGCGTGACATCGGCTGGCCTGCCAAGTGGCGCAGCGCGAGGTCAACCGCTTCGGTCTTGGTGCGCAAGTGGTAGCGGTCCATGACCAGCTGGAGATAGGAGTCCTCGATCTCAATGTTCGTTCGTACCTTCGGCATACACGTACTATACACGAACCGTGTACGTCGCGTGTACCGACGAGTCAAGCCAAACACTCTGCTTCCCAGCGCCACGGCCGCCGAACGGAGTCGCCGCAGTCGGAGTGAGACTTGCTGAACAGACGGTCGGACGTGGCATGCCGTCGCTCTGCCGTCGTTTGAAGTAAAGCGTCATTCACGACACAAACAGATGCCGATTGAGCCGGAGGCCTTCGGCATGTGAAGGGTCGAGTTGGCCTCACTTCACCGGTCGGCTGGGTGGCCTGGCTGGCTGGCTGCTGGACTGTAGGTGGACACAACATCCAGTCGAAATCTGAGGTTGTCGTTTGCCAAGCGCCTGTCCGGGCTCTGTTACAGGAAGTTCGTAGCCTTACACCCGTGTTCCGTTTAAGGCGCCGAGTCCGCAGGATAAATCCGACCTTAGGTGCTCGTGATGGGCACATCATCATGATCTCGGGTGCCCACCGACCGCCCATCTCAAATCGTCTACGTCGAGGTGGAGGGACGCCTAGACATTCAGCGAACCGAACTGGACGATCTGCAACGCATCGTTGCGATTGTGCTGGCCACCTCTGGAGTCGTGCTCGGCTTCGCCGGGTCTAGGTTCCCGAACTACCGCGTGAATCATCTCGCGTTCTGGCTGTTCGTTGCTGCGATCATCCTGCTCGCCATCGATACTGCCGTAGGCGTCGCTGCCCTTTGGCCGCGTTCAATCCGGGCAACTGCGGAACCAGGGACGCTCGTCGACGCATATGTCGGGGCAGCCACCAACGTCCTCCTCTTCGACTTGATCCAGGCAGCTCGCGAGGCCTTCGATCTCAACGAGTCGGAAGGGATCCGTCGTCATCGGAGCCGCCTCGTTCGCTCTCAGCTTCTGTTGCTCGCCGGCGGAGCGATCATGCTCGGAGCGGGTGTGATGGTCCCACACCTGTAAGCTGAGATCGTGGCGAAGGATTCCAATCAGCAGCAGGCAAAACCTCAGCCGAAGGTGCCCCAGGTTTACCCGGTGCCCGCTGAACGGCCGACTAACACCCAGCTCATCGGGCAAGTTCAAAAGGGCCAGAAGCCGCAAACTGAAAACCGCTAGTCGCGTTTGTGGTCGAGTTCTGCCGCCTCAGGTGATTGAGCGATCCGATTTGGATAACGAGCAGAGCAGGGCTTTCAACGCAGCTCGGGGACTCGCTGCGGGTGCTGCGGACGCCAGTGGCGGAAGGTCGGTTGGTGGAATGTCGGCGAAGCCAGGGAACCGGCCCAATCATTGCAACACCCCCGGGTCGACGCGGTCGTGGCGCGACTTGGTGTTCAGGCTTCGGCCAGCGTGCGGACAGTGATAGCGGGACCCGGGAGAGGATCCTTCTTGCGTCACAGCCGTCGCACACCGAGACTAAATGGACAGCTACGCAGTCCACTCATCCTCCTCGGCCATCTGCCTCGCGACTTCGGCGAAGGCTGCCAAGCCTGACAGCAGCGCCTTGCGTCCGCTGGGCCTCATCCCGTTCAGCACCTCGGACAGAGCGTCGCGACGGTCGTGCTCGACCGTCTCCAGCAGCGCCTGTCCCTCCGGCCGCAGGGTGAGGACCACTTCCCGTCGGTTTTGTTCGCTGACCCTACGGTTGAGAAGGCCAGCTGCGACGAGACGGTCACACAGCCGACTCGCAGAGGACGGGATCACCCCCAGCTCGTCGGCCAGCTGATTCAGATTGAGGCTGCCGTGGTGTCCCACGACCACGAGGGCTCGCAGCTGAGGGGGCGACGCCTGGGCCTGGGCAATTGCGTCAGCTCGGCCCCACACCATTACCAGTGGACGAGCCGCGGCGACCACCGCGGTCACAAGGTCGGCGGGAAGATTGGCAGGATGTCGCCCAATCGGCATAATTCCTATCGTGGCATGGCACGAGGACGCGTTGCTCGCCATGGAGTCCGTCGGGGCTGCGGGGGTGCTCGCTGCATGGAAAGACGTCATGCACAAGCACTTCGCGGTCCGCAAGATCGAACTGCTGATGGTCGACTACCGGCTCTCAATGCTCCAGCGCGTGATCGACCCGTTCGGTGGCCCAGATGAGAGGACCGCCCTCGTCCCCGTGGACGGCAGCGCCGCCGGCCGGACTCTCGCCTCCCAGCAGAGCTCGATCGGTCCTCCTGACGACACGGGCGTCCCCGTTCGCCTGCCCGTCACGGTCCGCGGCGACCGGCTCGGGGTGCTCGAGGTGTGGCTGACTGCGCTGCCCAACGACGCCGACGAGCACGAGCTGCGTCGGCTTGCGACCGCTCTCGGCTACGCGCTGATTGTGGCCAGCCGAGACACCGACCTGTTCGAGCTGGCTTCGCGTACTCAACGGCTCAGCCTGGCCTCCGAGATGCAGTGGCAGCTGCTGCCCAGCCGGGGCTGTGCAGGAGAGCATTTCATCCTCGCCGGCCAGCTGGAACCCGCTTACCACGTCGCCGGGGACAACTTCGACTGGTGCGCCGCGTCCGATCATCTCCTCGTCAGCGTCTCGGAGGGGATGGGAGGGGGGACGTCGGCTTCCCTGCTCACCAGCCTGGCTGTAAACGCTCTTCGCAACGCCCGGCGAGGGGGACTGGACCTGGCTGCCCAAGCTCGACTGGCCAATGAGGCCCTCCATGCCCCTTACGGTGGCGAGCAGTTCGTCGGCACGTTGCTGCTGCGTCTCGACTACGTGAGCGGGAGAGCCACCGCCGTCGACGCTGGCTCCCCCTTGGTCATCCGACAACGCGGAACCGACATCGAGGTCGTCCAGCTGGACAAGCAGCTACCTCTTGGCATGTTCGAGGGCACCAACTACGTAGAAGAGGAACTCGACGTCGCCTCGGGGGACCGTCTCATCATTGTCAGTGATGGGGTACACGCCGCGCGCTCACCTCGCGATGAGGAGTTCAAGGAGGCCAAGCTGGAGCGGTCGGTACGTGCCATCCGAGGGCTGCCTGCCGGGGAGGTCGTCCGACAGCTCATCCGGGAGCTCCGTGCTCACCATGAGGGTCAGGAGCTAAGCGACGACGCGGTCGTCGTCTGCCTCGACTGGACGGGCACTCCCTCTCCGTAGTCCCCTGGTGCTGCTGCACCTGAACACCCGGTCGGTGTTGAAGTGTTCTTCCACAATCAGACTGCCTCGTCCCATGTCCCGCGGCCTCTCGGCGGCTAGCGCCGGTGGGGCGCCGCAACCTCCCTTCGGCAGTTGCCGGCCGTGCCGGAGCGAAGATAACATTTGCGCCTGTGCAACAGTTAGGACTTCACAGAAGCGGGGGACCATTCCCAAGGGAAAGTCAACTCCCGCTAGCAAAGGGGCTAGTCGGGTGAGAGCCAGCTTGGAGGTGAAATGACAGATGATCTGCCTTACGGCCATGTCGCCGTGGCCTTCGCCGAGATCGCCCGAACCCTCTTCTCAGCGAGAACGGTCGGGGAGACGTTGCAACAGATCGTCGATTTCGCCGTCCTCACCGTCGAGGGTTGCGACGCGGCCGGTATCTCTCTTTTGACCGGGTCACGGGTCACCACGCCGGTGTACTCCCACCCCGTCGCCCTCGAGGTCGATTCGGTCCAATACGAAATAGGCGAGGGGCCCTGTCTCGATGCTATTACGAAGGAGACGATCGTCTACGCCGAAGACCTCGCCGAAGACCCGCGCTGGCTGATCTTCGGTCCTCGGGCCGCAACGCTCGGCATGCGGAGCCTGCTCTCTTGCCGCCTGTTCGCTGACGGGACGCTCGGAGCGCTCAACCTCTACGCCGGGCTTCCCCAGGCCTACGGAGTCATCGATCGGACCACGGCGCTGATCTTCGCCACACACGCCGGCATGGCCCTCGGCGCGGCCGAGGCGCTCGAGGGTGCAACGGTCTCCCTCAACAGCGAGATCCATCGCGTCGAGAACCTGCGCGGGGCGCTCGCCTCACGGGAGGTCATCGGCCAGGCCGAGGGCATCCTCATCGAGCGCGAGCGGATCACCGCCGACCAGGCTTTCGGAGTGCTGCGGCGCGCCTCGCAACACCTGAACATCAAGCTGCGCGAGGTTGCCCAGTACGTGGTGGACACTGGCGAGATTCCCCCAGGCTGAAGCCGAGTGGCACCCACGATAGACACACGGATCTCTGCTTCTCGATGTGGGTGTACAGGGTGGCTCTCGGGTGGCCCGTGCGAACCGTGATGGCACCGTGCGGCTGCCCGTGCTGACCATCGATGGGTCCGAGGCCTCCGGAGTTTTCCCCGGGGCCCTCCGAGCTGGAACTTCCTAATGGCGACGACGCCTGACCAAGATGCCGCGTCGGCGTCCACCGACGGCGATGCCGCGCAGTCAGCAACGTCGACATCCGAGCTTGATCTCACAAAGGCGAGCACCGGACCGGTCTGGCGTGTGTACCTGCGGGCCATGGGACCGGGGTTGGTTACCGGCGCGTCCGACGACGACCCCTCCGGGATCGCCACCTACTCCCAGGCCGGGGCCCAGTACGGCCTGTCGTTCTTGTGGGCCGCGCTGCTCACATTGCCACTGATGGCCGCGGTCCAGGAGATCTGCGATCGAACGGCCCTTGCGACCGGTACAGGACTCGGAGAGCTGGCCGTCAAGCGCTTCCGCCGATTTGGTCGAGCGATCCTCGCCGTGCTCCTCGTCGCCCTCATCGTGGCCAACGGCCTCAACATTGCCGCCGACCTGGTCGCCATCGGCTCGGGCATGCAACTCCTCCATGCCGGACCGACCTGGCTCTGGGCGCTCCTGGCAGGCGCCCTCATCACCACGCTGTTGGTGCTGGGCTCCTTCGCCCGGATCTCGCTCGTCTTCAAGCTGCTCTGCGCCGCGCTTCTGTCGTATCTCGTCGTGGCAGTCCTCGTCACCCATCAGTGGGGCAGCGTCCTCAGCCACACGGTCATCCCCCATGTCGAGCTGAGCAAGGTTTATTTGGCGCTTCTGGTAGCCGTCCTCGGCACGACAATCTCGCCGTACCTCTTTTTCTGGCAGAGCGCCCACCGCCTCGAAGAGATGCGTGACGAACCCGAAGGCGGCGCGAAGGCACAACCCCTCAAACGCCAAAGTGCCGCACGAGCGCAACGTAAGCAGCGAACCAGCCGCCTCGACGTGTTTGCGGGCATGACCTTTTCCAACGTCGTGATGTTCGCCATCATTGTGGCGACAGCCCAGACGCTGCATGTCCACCACGAGACCAACATCCAAAGCGCCGCCCAAGCGGCCGCGGCGTTGAAACCCTTCGCCGGACACTTCGCCAGCGCACTCTTCGCGCTCGGCTTCATCGGGAGCGGCCTGTTGGCCGTACCAGTGCTCGCCGGCTCCGGCTCGGTCGGCATGGCTGGACTGCTCGGCAAGCAGTGGGGATTCTCGCGCTCGGTCCGCAAAGCCCCCGTCTTCTACGGCCTCGTCGCCTTGGGGACGCTAGGAGGCACTGCGCTGAGCCTGCTCCACGTCAACCCAATCCACTTGCTCGTCCTTGTGGCGGTCCTCAACGGTGTCGCAGGCGCGCCCTTCCTCGTAGTGGTCATGCGGGTATCGAGCAGCCAGCCGATTATGGGCGACTACGTGAACGGTAAGGCGGCCAAGATCCTCGGGTGGCTCACGGCAACAATAATGGCCGTCGCAGCAATCGCCTTGCTCGCCACCGGGGGTGTCAGCCTGTGACCGACTCGCTTTGGCATGACCTTTCAGCTCTCGGAGACCCATCTGACGAGGTACGAATCACGGTAAACGACGCTCAGACGGCGCTCAGCGCTTGGCACCTGGTGAAGTTCGCCTCGCCGCAATCCCGACCCGAGGCTCCGCCTTCCGCATGGTCGAGTCGGACAAAGCTCCCTCGAGGCGCCTGCACCAGGAAAATCAAATCACCGCACCGACCTCATCGTCAGCGGCCCCCACCACGAGTTGCGAGCCATCGATAGCTACCCGTCCGGACAGAAAAACTACTAAGGAGGCTCACGTTGAGTGCAGGCGACAAGGTTAAGAACAAAGCGCAGAGCAGCAAGGGCAAAGTGAAAACGGCTGCGGGCAAGGCGACCAAGAACCGGTCCCTCGAGGCCAAAGGCAAGGGTGACGTGGTGTCGGGCAACTTGAAGCAAGCCGGGGAGAAAGTCAAGGACGCCTTCAAGAAGTAGCTGGACCGGGAGCCGCCGCGGCTCGGGATCCCCCGGCGACGCGTAATGGCGACGCCGACCCGAGCGGGGGTCCGGGTGGCGGCGCATTAGGACAGGAGCCGGACCTTTCGAAGGACTCGTTGTACGACACCGTTCGTGGCCCGAATCACGCGCCGGCGCACGACGCGCTTGCCGTCTGCGCTCGTACCTCGCTCGGCTGCCTCGCGGTTGCCCAGCTCGTAGGAGTCGCGGAAGACCGGGCTGCGGAGATTCTTACGTCTCGCCATCCTTGTATCTCCCTCGTTCATGAATACCCGAGAGTACGAGATAGAAGTTTCGATGCTTAGCAATGTTGCACTATTTCTAGTGGGGCATAAATTAGATCACCTTCAACAGCAGTAGGATCACAATGACGACAAGCGCTAGCACCGCAACGCCGGTAAGTTGACGTATCACGTTTTCCTCCTGGTAGGTTCTGCTCAATATCGACGGCTGGAACTCCGAGGATCATGGCCAAAAGAGGCCCTGGGCTCGTCTTAGTGGCGGTTGATCAGCGCACCTCCTCGTGCACGGCAGTCGAGCGGCCCTCGGTCATCTATTGCTTGACGATCGTAGGTTTGGTGGCCGCTGCCTGCTGGACGGCGCGTCGAGGCAAAGATGATGCCTGAGATGACCACGCCGATCGCCCCCGCAATCATGAGGATTTCACCCACCTTTGAAACGCTGAAACCATTGCCGTGTGTCGTTACGGCGAAGTACATGATGGCCCCCGCGACGAGTGCGACAGCGCTGAACCCCATTCCGGTCAAACCCTTCATTTCAGTCTCCTTCATTCTTCTAGCCTTGCGATATCGGCAGCCACTTCGCCATCGCCTTTTGGCAAGCGAGCCCAGCTCCGTTTAGGGAGCTCCCTCGCCCTCGCTTCCGCGGGCTGCTGCTCTCGGTCGGGTCGTGGGCCACCCCTTCGTCGATCGGGTAGCGCGCATGAGGCACAGGGTGATTGCGGCCCAGGTCGGTGAATCGCTCGTTGAGGGCATGGACCAGCGCCTCGCGGTCGTGGGTGCTCGGGGCCACGAGACCGAAGAGGTAAGCCTCGACCTCCAAAGGCATCGACATTCCCCCGAGCTCGAAGTACCGTAACCAAAGCTCGGCTTGGGTGAGCCCGGCGTCCTTTCGGGCATCGTCCAACGCGGCATTCACTTGTTCGGGCATCGCGTTCTCAGCCCCTCCCGCCCGCGACAAGCCGGCCGCTGGAACGAAGCCGCGACCGCCACATGTGTGGTTCGAGAGACCCGACACTGCTTGGCACCCTCTCGGGACTGGGCGGTACCGTTCGATCGACGTTCAGAACTTCCGAATAACCGGTGAGCTCGAGGACTTTACCAATCATCGGAGAGGCCCCCGCGAGGACTCGGGCCACTTGGTCGAACCTACTTAAATGGTTCAACTCGGCGAAGTCGATGACGACAACGCACCCCGGTTGGGTCGTCGCGGTCTCGACGAAGCTGCCAGCATCGGCCGTCAGGGCGTCCAACTCGCCTCGGACGGATACGACAGCTGTGTCATTGGCGAAAGTGAGGGAGATCGCTAGGTCAGAAGGAACCGGCGCGCCATCAATAGGCGTCCGGCCCTCCAAGGCTACAGGGGCCGTCATTGCACAGCGATTGAGGGAAGACCGGCGTTGCTCCGCCAGAGGCGCGCCGCGGGCAAAGCGGCATGCGCAGTGACAAGCGCCTCCACGGGTGCGACGGCTGACGCGAATAGCGGGGAAGCTGGCAATGGCCTGCCTTCACGGTCTGGGGAGCACATGGGCGTCCCCGGGACCCTCGCTGTAGAAGGCAGGTTGAGGGTACCATCTTTCGCGGGGAAAGCAATCGCGGACAGCTCAAAGCCTGCCTGCCCGTCGAGTGCGAGGGGATACCCGATACAAGACAGTCAGCCCTACGGCAAGCTGGCCAACGGCTCTGCAGGCATCACCCGTACCCTCTTCTCCGACACGACCGGTCGATGGCACCTTGCAGCAGATCGTCGACTTCGCCGTCGTGAGGGTCGAAGGGTGACGCGGCGCCGGCATCTCTTTCAACGGTTGCGGGGTGACCACGCCGGTGTACTCGCACCTCGTCGCCCTCGAGGTGCCTGGTTGACCGTGGCCCTGTTCTCGGCGTTCTGGAGAGAGCGGTCAAAACAGGTCGACATCTCCCGGCGAAAAGAGGTAATGTTCGGCCACCTTCTACAGCGAGGGTTTCGAAGGCGGCGCTTGGCGCCCGCCCGCAAACTTGGTGGTGGCTTCGAGTCAAATGCCTCGTTGTCGATCGTGAGTCCCGTCTTCTCCTGCCCTTGTGGGACGGTCCCCCCTCCCCCTTTCAGGCGGTCGAGCGACGTTGAATCACCCAAGCACGCGGTGGGCGCCCGGCCCCCTCGAGCCGGGCAAGGGACCCGCGTTGGCCGCCGGCGGCCGAACCTTTGATCGCCTGGGCGTCGACGGGACCCACCCGACGTTAACCGTGCGCGGCGAGATCGGTTACCGGCGCGCTCGACCTTCGTGGCGTCGTCGGTCGGACGGCTCCGTAGAAGACCGAGCATCTCTCGCCCGCTGCGGCGTAACGCAAGGTCGACTTGGGCACTGTCTTCTGGTAAGGCGGTCAGCTGGCGGGGCACTCGTCGAACTGTCCGACGGGAGTGCCGTTGAGATCGAGCGGTTGTTGTTCGCTGCTGGGCGACACCTTGGGTTGAGGACATCGGCCTCGAGTATCATCCGTCGTCACGACCAACGCGAGACCTTTGTCGTGACGCGGAACGGAACCCCAGTCGGCGAGCTCACTTCCCTATGCCGGATCGATACGGCCATCAAGGGACGGGTGCTGGCGTCAGCGTAGGTCGAAAACGATGCGCGCCCTGATCTGTCCCTTTTCGACCTCCTCGAAACATTCGTTGACCTCGTCGAGTTTGCGGGTCTCCCGTATTACCCGGGTCCGTCCTTGAGCATGGATCGCGTACACCTCGGCAAGGTCCTTGCGGGTTCCAACGATGGAGCCGACAATGGTGATGCCCTTCAAGACCGTCTCGAAGATCGGCAACTTGACGACGTTGTCAGCCGGCAGCGCGACGAAGACCAGGGTGCCGCCGCGGCGCAGAGCACCGAATGCCTGTTCGAACGCCTTTGGTGCGACAGCCACCGAGACGGCTGCATGCGCGCCGCCGAGGGCCTGAATCGCCTCGACAGGGTCCTCCGTAAGCGCGTTGACGACATAGTCGGCACCGAGCTCCTTCGCGAGTTCGAGCTTGTCGTCCACCACGTCAACGGCAACAACGGTGGCGCCGCTGATCTTTCCGTATTGAAGGGCCAGATGGCCTAGCCCGCCGACGCCGAACACGGCCATGAGCTGCCCCGGTCGCGCCCCTGAAATCTTCACGGCCTTGTACGTTGTCACGCCGGCGCAAGTCAGCACTGAGGCATCGAGGGGGTCGATCGTGTCGGGGACCTGGGCGACGTAGGCGGCGTCGGCGACGGCGTATTCGGCGTAAGCGCCATTTACGCTGTAGCCCGTGTTGACCTGCTTCTCGCAGAGGGTCTCCCAACCATCGACGCAGTAGTCGCAAACTCCGCATGCCGAGCCGAGCCACGGCATGGCAACCCGATCACCCACGCTCGGGGTGTTCACTCCGGGGCCCACCTTCTCGACAATCCCGACGCCTTCGTGGCCGGGAATGAATGGCGGAGTCGGTTTGAACGGCCAGTCACCGTGAGCGGCGTGAATGTCGGTATGGCACAATCCGGAGGTCTCGACCTTGACCAGGACCTCGCCCCGCTTAGGCTCGGGCTTGGGCACCTCGTCAAGACTGAGCACTTTTGTGAAATCGTGTACGACGGCTGCCTTCATGAGAACTCTCCATTCAAAAGAGGGGCCCTGTCGGTTTAGAGCTCCCGGTTTCTCGTGATCGGTGAACGACGCGACCCGACCAGTGGGTGCTCGGCGGGGCGCGCCCGAGCCCTTCCCTCGGGCGCCCCCGCTTTGAGCGTTACAGCTGCGTACAGACAGCCTTTATCTCGGTGTAGGACTCGAGAGCCTCATGGCCCATCTCGCGACCCCACCCGGACTGCTTGTAGCCACCGAATGGCAGGGCGGCGTCGAAGATGTTGTAGCAATTGATCCAGACCGTCCCCGCTCGGATCTTTTTGGCCAAGGCGTGGCCCTTGGCGATGTCCTTGGTCCAGATCCCTGCACCGAGGCCGAACGGGCTGTCATTGGCTATCGCTGCGATCTCGTCCAGACTCTGGAACGGGGCCGCGACCACGACCGGACCGAAGATCTCCTCCTTGACCACCCGCATGTCCGGCCGGGTGTTAGCAATCACGGTGGGCCGGAAGAAGTAGCCACGCTCACCTTCCCGGCGACCGCCCGTCACGATCGTCGCACCCTGCTCGCGACCCGAATCGAGGAATCCACTGACCTTGTTGAGCTGCTCGTCAGAGACGAGGGGGCCCATCTGGGTGTCGGGGTCCAATCCGTCCCCTAGCTTGATCGCCTTAGCGATGTCGGCGACACCGGCCACGACTTCTTCAAAGGAGTCCGCCTCGACGTACAGCCGGGAACCAGCGACACAGCACTGACCGTGGTTGAAGAAGATGGCATTGGCAGCGCCGGCGATCGCGACCCGTGGATCTGCGTCGGAGAAAACAATGTTGGGGCTCTTGCCGCCCAGTTCCAGGCTCACCTTCTTCAGGTTCCCGGTGGCGGCCTTGGCGACGAGCCGGCCAACATCGGTGGAGCCAGTGAAGGCGATCTTGTCGACCCCTTCATGGGCTGCGAGCGCGGCGCCCGCCGTCTCTCCGAACCCTGTGACGACATTGACGACACCGTCAGGAAGTCCGGCTTCGGCCATGATCTCAGCCAGGTAGAGGGCGGCCAGCGGGGTCTGCTCGGCAGGCTTGAGAACCACGGTGTTTCCCGTCGCCAAGGCCGGCCCCAGCTTCCAGGCGGCCATCAGGAGCGGGAAGTTCCACGGAATGATCTGCCCGACCACGCCGATCGGCTCACGCAAGGTGTAAGCGTGGAACTCCGCGCCGGGAGCGTAGGGCACGGATAAAGCGATCGTGTTTCCCTCGATCTTGGTTGCCCAACCTGCCATGTAACGGAACAGTTCGGCGGCCAACGGGACGTCTGCGGCGCGGGCGATAGCGAGGGGCTTGCCGTTGTCAAGGGTCTCGAGCTCCGCAAACTCCTCCAGGTGCTCAGTGATGAGATCGCCGATCCTCCAGATGATCCGGCCTCGCTCAGAGGGCGTCATGCGGCTCCATGGACCGTCCTCGAAGGCCCGTCGGGCTGCTTGTACTGCCAGGTCGATATCGAAAGCGTCGCCCTCGGCGACAGTCGAGAGTGTTTCGCCCGTTGCCGGGTTGACGGTCTCAAAGGTCTTGCCAGACTTGGAGTCGACCAACTGTCCATCGATGAACAGCTGCCGGCGAGAGACAATGAAATCATGGACGCGTTTGTCCAGAGTGGGTGTATTCACGGGTACTTCCCCGGTTCTCCCGCTATTGAGCGGGCGTAGGTGCTCCGCCGCCCGGCGTCTGCGTTACTTCGGTCGATACCAGCTTCCCATTGTGCGCCGGGCACATCGGTAGCCACCTGACGCTACACCCGGCTGCTGCCGCTTGGGCGGCGGTAGTGGGTCAGTTTGATGTCAAGGTGACCCACTGGTCCGGCGCCCGAGAGGGCCCGCTGGCCCTGGGTTCGCGGGTATCTTGCGAAGTCGCCCATGCTCGTTCCGGCGAGGTGGGAGAGAAGCTGACGGAGGCCCACGCCATGAGCCCCTGGCTCTCAGCTTCGAGCGTTCGAGGACCGCATTGATGTCCTGGTCGAGTTCCAGGTCGCCGCGCGCGACAAGCCGCATGGCACAAATCGCCGCGACAGATTTACTGACCGATCCCGGCTGAAATATCGTCCTCGGTGTCACGGGCTCGCGATGACTGGTCCGCCGCCGCGCTCCACCCGACACGCCCTTCCGCGCCCGGTGGAGGCTGACGCGCTGGCGCGTTGGCTTGGTTGGCTGGCAGCCCCAACGGGATTCGAACCCGTGTCTCCACCTTGAGAGGGTGGCTGGATCTCCGCTCCAGGACGCTGAGCAGAGCTATCGGCGCATCGGCGGGGCCGTTTGCAGCTCCAGCGGATACCTGCGGCGGAAAGTCGGTTGGCGGAATGTTGGCGAAAGTGAGCCGCATGTTCGGGTTGTCGGGCCGAAGCGGATCGACTGGGAACAGCGGGATCGCCCCTGTCGGTGTATGCAGCTCTCAAGGGCCACGACGTCCGCGAGATCGTCGGCATTATGCCTTGGAACCAGTACGGCACTTGCTCGGTCGGCGAGTTGCGCGCCCATTTCGAGCTGCTCGCCACGACGATTCTCGACGACGCCCTCCAGCCCGTGGACCCACTCCAGGAAGTCCATTTCGACGTCGTCTTGCCTGGCCTCGAGGACGAACGACTCGCTGTCGAAGGCGCACTTCTTGACGACGTCGAGCTGCTGGCCACCGTCGAGACCTGGCTCGACCCTCACGTCGACACGTTCCGATCCCTGTTCGAGCCCCGCCAACGCCTATAGCATCCTCACAGGAGTCAATATGCGCAGACTGACCGTGGACTACACCCGCTACCTCCGCTCCCCCGTCGTTGAGGTGGCCCTCTTTGCCTCCGAGCGAGTCGGACTGCATGTCGGTGAGACCGTTCTCGTGAACGGGGAGGACGGGATTCCGGAGAGGCGTGCGACTGTCATCAGCATTGACGGCGGCAAAGTTAAGCTCCGCTTCATCGACCCCGTCCGGGCGACCGCCTGAAGCCTGCCGAAGCAACGGTGCCTAGTGGTATCGCCGAAGTGGCAGGGTAGCCGCTCGGGCCGCGACCGGACCAGCAAACGGCGCCAGGTCCGGCGTACCAGCGCCCCTCAACCACGATGTTCCGCGTGCCCGTCCTGGACCGCCCCCGTTCGGCACCATAGGGATACCCGTTTCGGCATGCGCGCAGTGGGGCACTGACCGGACTAGGAGCCCTCAAGGGTCGCGATCGCATTTGAGCGCCCTGCGGCTGGGCTTCGAGTTTCGTAGCATCCAGCCATGACACCGGGACGCACGACGAGAACAACGAAGTTCGCCATCCGGGCCTTGGACGAGTCGACCTGGAACGCTTTCGCAGAGCTGGTCGAGCGCAACAACGGAATCTACGGAGGATGCTGGTGCGCTCCGAACCACGTCGAGTACCAACGAGGAGTTAGTGATCCAAGGACGCTCAAGAGAAAGCTCGTCAAGACGAGCAGAGCACACGCCGCACTCGTGATCGATGACGATGGTCACGCACAGGGATGGTGTCAGTACGGTCCATCCGAGTCGCTCGAACTGAAGCACCAACGCGCCTACAAGAAGGAGCCACCGCCTCTCGCACGATGGCGCATCGCATGTATTTTCGTAGACAAACGACACCGACATCAGGGAGTCGCGCGAGTGGCTCTCGAGGGTGCTCTCCGTCAGATTGCGCAAGCAGGAGGTGGGCGAGTAGAGGCGATCTCGGAGGTGACGGTCGGTCGCGAGGCACAGGACCGATTCCTGTTTAGCGCGACGGTCGAGCTCTTTGAAGAGCTTGGTTTTAAGAGAGTGCGGCAGGTCGGCATGCACGCATGGATTGTGAACAAGACCGTCGCTCGACTGGATCGCCACCCATAGCCGCGCAGTCGATGCCAGAGCACTCGATGCGAGCACGATGGGCTGCCGTTGGCTTCGAAGGCGGCGTTCGAAGCTTCTGACGCAGCTACGACGTCTTCATGGTGGCTCGGGATGTGGCGGTTGGCGACGACAAGTCGTAGTGCCACATACCGCCGGGTCTTGGTCGATGTGCCACCCAGGGCAGGAATCCGCTAGTCGGAGTCTGTGGAATGCGGCTCACATCAGAGAGCACCTCAACATCACCGTCGGCCGGCTGCCTCGCGGAGCATCGTGTCGAGCTCGGGGTCGAACCCGATCGCCCGGACCTCCTGTGCACAGCGGCACGCGGCGGCGAACTTGGCAGCCCACTTCAGCGCCTCCTCGCGTGAGGTCACGTCAACAACCGTGATTCCACCGATGGCGTCAGGGTGGGGGCCGTCGGTGACGGTGCCGTCGGTGGCCACGATGCTCGCTGGCTTGTCTTCCAGTCCGCCGGCTAGCACGTACACGCCAGCGTTGATGGCTTCCTGGCAGACCGCGTGTGCGGCCTTAGCCACGGCAGTCATGTCCTCTTCGGGGATGTGGTCCATCGCATGGGCACCGAACACAATCAGGTACTGCGTCATCGCGTCACTCCCGTGCCTCCATTGTCCTGGCGGCTATCTGAACAAGAGAAGCCCCTACAGAAACGGTAAGAACGCTTCCCTGCCCTTCTGCCAAGGTGCTCTTGGTGCTGTTCAGTCACCGCTCTGAGCGTCTCGCAGTCGGCCCCGCCGACGCGAACCAACTGCCACAAAAGCCGGCAGGGCGACGCCTTGTCGCGCTTCACGTTTCTTCATCCTGCCGGCGCATTGCCCACTCAAGCGGCAGCGCAGCGAACAACATCACGTCACAGCGCTGGCCCTGCCAAACGCCGTGAGCGCGCATCGTTCCCTCATACGCAAACCCTGCTCGGCGGGCCACAGCGACTGAATCCTCATTCCCCGCGACGATCGTGAGGAAGACGCGAACTGCTCCTAGGTCGAACAGCCAGCGCGTGAGCAGGATCGCCGCTCGAGTCGCATAGCCGCGCCCTCTCGCATTTGGCGCGATCCAGTAACCGAACTGTGCGACGTCCTCTTTGGTCCAGTCGTCGACCCCACAGCAGCCGACCAGCTCGCCAGAGCTCTCGTCCAGGATTGCGAACGCAACGCCAGAACGTGTCCCAGCCGAAGCAAACGCGCGCCAGTTCAACGCGAATTGATCGATAACGGCCTCCGCGTCCGTGGTCGAGAGCGGCGGAGTCGGCCGTCCTAGCCGGTCGTGGCCACCGTTATAGCGCCGGATCCCTGGGTCGGCGCTTGCCTCCGCCATGAACCGGGCGTCGTCTCTCGACCAAGGCCGCAGGGCGACCAGGCCGTCGGAGAGCGTCACGACTGGAATATCGCTAGGCACGTCACCATCTTGCCGCCGCGCCGGACCCGGTGTCCCAGGCAGCTGTCCCCATTTTCCGTCAACCGAAGATGCCAGCTTTGCCTCCGACCGCCGGGTCGGCGGCGGCGACTCGCGACGCCACTTTGATGGGCGTGTGGTCGGACCCGTAAGCGTTGTTGGGACTCCTTGACTGGAACGTCGTCAGAGCACGCGCCTCATCACGGGTCTCGTCGGGTACGTGCGGGCGACCTCGACGAAGCCGGCAGCGACGAACAGCGCCTTCGTCCCGGTGTAAAGAGCAGACGCCGCCACCCGGTCAGCTCGGAGCCCAGCCACGTCGACGGGGTGACCCTCCACGGCTGCGGCACCGTGGTCCCGAGCGAACTCGACGGCAGCCCGCAGCATGGCCGAGGCTACCCCGGCTTCCCGGTACGGACGGGCGACGGCGAAGCAGGTCACCCACCAAGTCGCAGAGCCATCCCCTTCGAGGACGCGCGCCAAGGACCTGTTGCCGTTGACGCCGGGGAAGCCTGATCGCGGTCCGATCCGGGTCCACCCGGCGGGGTGGTCGTCGACGTACGCGATCAGCCCCGGCGGAATCGCGGCCCGCGCGATCTCGGCGTGCAGTGCCGCACGGTTGTCAGCGGCCTCAGGCTGGCGCTCGGTGGGGACACGGAGGAACAGCTGACACCAGCACCACCCGGGATCGTTACCGCGCCGGCCGAAGACTTCCACGAGGTCGCTCCAGCGATCCGCCGTCGCCGGGTGCACACTCACTTTCATGGAGTCAGCCGTCCCCTATCACGCCGCCCCGAAAGTCACGTGCCCAAGCTACTTCGGGTGCCCCACAACGCCGGAACCGGAGCGCGCCTAGTAGGACCGAACCGCTTTTACTGGCAGCCCCAACGGGATTCGAACCCGTGTCTCCACCTTGAGAGGGTGGACGCTCCCCGCAGGTAACATGCGTATTCTCTCCACCTCGTGCATCTAACGTGCATCTTGCGCTAGCATGGGGGACACCACCTAGCGCACGTGGAGGCACGATGACCAAGCCCAAGGCAAGACGCCAGTTCGGAAACGTTCGCCAACTTCCCTCCGGACGTTGGCAAGCCTTCTACCGTCTCGACGGTCAGCGTCACAACGCCGAGCGCACGTTCAGGACCAAGACGGAGGCAAACGACTACCTCACGACGATCAAGGCTGACGTGATCAAGGGGCGATGGATCGACCCGGAGGCCGGGCGCGTCCCGTTCAGGGAGTACGCCGAAAGGTGGCTCAAGCGTCGAAGCGACGATCCTCGCAAACCTCTCGCTCCGACGACGTTGGCGAAGTACCGGCGCCTGCTCGACGACTACATTCTCGACGAGTTCGGCAGTCACCAGCTCGGACTGATCAAGTCCGGTCAGGTCCAAGCCTGGCACGATGGGATCGCACGTAAGCACGCCTCCACCGCTGCCGGCGCCTACCGCTTGCTCGCCACGATCTTCAACTCGGCGATAGCCGTTGACGAGATCATCGTTCGCTCGCCGTGCAAGATCGAGGGCGGCTCTCGTGAGCAGACAGCCACGCGTCCCACCATGACCCAGTGTGAGCTTCAGAAGGCCCTGACCACCCTCTCCGCTGCCGACGAGCAATACCGACTCGCCTTCATGCTCGCGGCATGGTGCCAACTACGGCGCTCGGAGATCCTCGGTTTGCAGAGAGGCGACATCGACCTATCGAACGGTTCGGTCAGGATTGAGCGGGCGTGGCTGCTCACCGCGGAGGGCAAGACCATCGGAGGGCCACCTAAGACTGAGGCTGGTAGGCGGACGGTCTACGTGCCACCCAACGTCGTCGAAGCCGTCACCGAGCACCTGGCGAGCCACACAAGGCCCGAGCGTGACGCGTGGCTGTTCGAGCGCAACGGTCGACCCGTGCACCCTCGCACGTTCGAGCGAGCATGGGTACGGGCTCGCGATGCTGCCGGCCGACCCGATCTTCATTTCCACGATCTACGCCACACTGGTCTGACATGGGTAGCGCAGACCGGCGCCACCACGGCCGAACTGATGCGTCAGGCGGGCCACGCCAGCCCCGCGGCTGCGATGAGATACCAGCAAGCCGAAGACGAGAGGGCCAAAGGCATCGCCGAAGCTCTCGGGCGGATGGCCGTTCAGTAGTTTAGGACGGGGGAGCGGTCCGCTCGATTAGTTGACCAGCCGCGGATCGTGCGCCCGCAACTTGCGCGCCGAAGGCATCGAGCGACTTGGCGATCGCGAGGGCGACCTCGTGGATGCCCGATGCAGCCATCGGTCCCGGATTCGACGGCGAAGGCAACGGCGATCCCTTCCCGATGCTGGCAAGCAGCTCAAGATCGTGATGAACCCCGTCCAACTCCAAGTCTGCCGAGCTTATGATCACCGCCAACGTGGCCTCGATGGTCTTCGCGACGGTTAGCGCATCCGCGTAGGCGCTTGGGATGAACGTCTCATCGGTCATGGAACTGAACGCTACACCCGCGCTCTAGGCTCGATCGGGTGGTCGATGTCGGCGACGATCTCATCATTGCAGGTGTTGGCGCGGCGCTTAGCGGTGCTGCGGCTATCTTCGGTGCCCGGATCGGAGCCAGATCAACAAGAGACACGGCGCTCTATGCATTCAACCTTGCCGCGGAGCGGGAGGACGAGAATTGGCGGGAAGCCTTACGCCGCGAGTGCGAACTGAATCTCACCCGATGGGGTGATCTCGACCCGAGCGACCTGCACTGGTCCTTCGACGCTCTCGTGCTCTCCGAGTCCTTGTTGCACGCCCGTGCGTTCACGGACGACGAGTTTCAAAGGATCATCTGGGTACGGAAGCACAATGACAAGGTAGAGCAGACCCTCGCCCCCGCGAGGGACCGACGGGTAGGCCCGTCCGGCCAACTCCCAGAGCTGCGCGAGCGAGTGCACGGCGAGATCCAAGCGCTTTTCAACACCTTGAACGCCCACGCCAAAAGTACGACGCCAAAGGGAACCCGACGGAGGTTCCATCGACGCCAAAGGCTACCCTAGCGGACCGAACACACGTTCGCTAGACTTTGCCACGTGGCCGATCTGTCCCCGGAGGAAGCTGAGATCCTGCGCAGGTCGATCGCGATGTTGCCCCCGCAGGCGCCGAGCGGGTTGAGCCGTGAGCGGGCGCTCGCGATCCTTGGTCAGCTCGTGCGGGCACTGAGGGAACTACGGCGGCGGTAGCGTGGTTCACATGCCGAGAAGCAAGAGCCTTCGCAGTCAGCTCTACCGAGGCGCCCGCGATCTCGGGAACTTGGAAGCTGCCGAGAAAGGACCGACCGCGTACGGCAAGCGGGTCGTGAGGCGCAAGGTGTATCGGAGCAGCAACGGGTTTCTGTCGAAGCTACTGCGCAAGGGCGGGCTCAGTCGGTGACTGACTCGTCAGAGTTTGACCCAATTGCAGTCGCACTCACTCACGCGGCCGATGAGATTGCCTCGCTGGTCGTAAACCGGACCTGTCCAGCCTGCAATGCCGAAGATTGGACCTTTCCGACAGACAAGGCCCTCGCTGTCCAATGGGCGACCCTTACCGAAGGCCGCATCCACCTGACAGGTTCCATCCATCTCGCGATCCCTTTCACTTGTAATCACTGCGGTTACCTCCGAATACATCTTCCGAAACTGCAAGAGTGACGCTTGTGGGGCGCGGCGCAGGCCGGGTAATCACTCCCGGCCAGACGAAACGGGTAGAAAGAAAAGACCCCGAGTCGCCCTTGCGCCGACCCCCGACCGCTACGACCCGCGCCCGAAGGCAGTAAAGGGCGTGGAGTCGAGCGGTCTTGACGGCGCGCGCCACGGGCCAGGTGACGAGGCCCGACCCGCGGCTCGGTGCATGACGAGACACCTAATGCGCCGCCGTTAGCAGCTCAGTCCGGACGGGAAGAGAGCCGTCGCAGGGCTAAGCGCAGTTCTCGCGGAGGGAGTCGAACCCTCCTATGACCATCGCGAGAGACCAGGACTAAGCGAGTTAGTCCTTAAGATTGTTGCCTATCAGGCGTCACCGAAGCTCGGAGGCTGCACTCCTATACCTTGGCCAGCTATGCCCTGTATAATTCCGTTCCAGGCTGGCGCCACGTGCACCATGGCCCCAATTTCCAGTACGCTAGCGTCATACGAGAATTGGACAGACGGCCACGAAATCATGAGATAATCCTGTACCATTGCCATGTAACTCGTGGCACTGACGTTGGAGGCTGCCAGTGGAAGCGTTGAGCTTCTGACAAGACAATTGCCTTGTGGGGTGAAGGGGTGAGTAGTGAGGCTAAGGGGAGAACCCGTTACCTCGTTGTATACGGTAGTCACCACGGCGCCCACGGCAACATTATTCATGCTACCGGGATCGTTGATGAACACCCTATATGCTGACTGCCCACCGCCGCCAAGAATGGCATTGGAGAGCTGGAGTCTATCCCATCCGTTGATACAAATTTGGTCTGGGTCACCCTTCACACTCTCGTAAATGGAACCCAGAAGGGACTGGATCTCGCTGCCAGGATTCGTTACAGACCACCCGGCATTGAGGCGCTTTACATAACCCCCGTTAGCTGACACGGAGGTGAGGAGGCCGTCGAAATTTGTTGCAACCGCTGAGGAATCCCCCGCACCGGAGGTGGTGGTGGGGCCGCTCGTTGGCTGATAGGTAACGTATCCGACGTTGTAGCCAGTTCGGCCGGCGTAGTAGTAAGGGCCTGCTGCCACGCTCGCACAGAAAAGGTTGTACCCAAGCGCACCAGGCGAGTCAGTTACGACGTTCACCTGAATGACCTGTCCAGCACTCACAGCAACCGATGCGGCCGTAGTTGAAGGGCCTTGGTGCATTGTTACACCATTGGTTCCCAGCAGGTCGCCAGCGTCAGGCGCCACGATCACAAACGGAGACGCGGCAAGTGCCGCACCCGCTGGCGATGGTGGAGCAACCGAAGCACTCACGGCAGCCAGCGTGACGCTAGCGGCAGCGAGTGGACCTGTGTACCCATTCGCCGTAGTTCCTCGTCCGAAAAGCATAAGCCTTTCGTCAAGAGTCATTGTGGCGAATAGGAGCGTGGTCGCCGAGAGCGATCTCACGTCATCAAACCCGGTTCCCTGTAGCTGAGCTTGCCAGCTAACGGAGTCCGAGAGACCCCAGGAAACGTAATTGAATGTCAGGTCGTCGCCAGTGTAGTCGATGTATGGCGGGCGAATGAAACTTAACCCACCGGGGCCTACGTTAGTCGTAGATTCCGTGATACCGGGCTGAGTGGTTGTTGCGCCACCGGTCCCGGTGCCAGTCGCCCCAGTCACGCGCTTAATTCTGCGGGCCGTGCCCTCGCCACGCAAACGTGGGAGTTCGTTCCTGATGGGGCAAGGTCGGGGGAGCAAAAGCTTCGCGCCTTCTTCGAGGTCATACTCATGTGTTACCGCTTTCGCGGGCCAGGTCATTTCTGCCTGACTCTCACTGTCGCCAGTGAGGACGGAACATATCTTCATCCACCTGAAGTGGAGCACCGTGCATGTTCTCTGAACGTTCGCCAGTAAAGGCGCTTCGCTGCTGATTGTCTCTATCTGCCACTTTTCAAACGTTCACGCTTGCCGTTTCCGGTTACGTTGTAGTGTGGCATCCTAGCGAGATGTTCCAGCAATTCTCGGTGTTGCAACTGCCTATTGCTAGGCAGCGGCCCCAGAGTGAGGCACTAGACCTGTCGGAACTGGATTAGACAAACTCCATTCTTTCAGGAGCGAGCCGTAGTTGCCGCGGTCACCCACCATACTGGTGGGATACATGCCCGCTGCCTTGCGGAATCCAGCACGTTCAGACGCTTCCCTTAGGTCTTGTGCAGCCGTCGCCCTTGACTTTGCAAGGGGGGCGCCTGCGACTTCGCCATCGATAAAGGTCCGGCCGGTAACGCCTTCATAGACGCTCTTGCTCATTGCGTCTTTAAACGCCTCGGATCTCGAAGCGAGTTCTCTACTATCAGTGACCTTGCCGTTTTCATCGAACAAGTCACTAAACATCTCCCTGGAGGGAGGGATTGCTCTGGCCATTTGAGTGGCCTTTCTACCGGGGACAGTTCCCCAGTTGTCAGAGGTGTAGATATGAAACGACTTGCGCGTCCCGACCCGTAGGTCCCTGTGGGTTGCGCCTCTGCGCCCCTGTGTTGCACTTTGTTACTGACACGACTACGACCGACCCGGAGGCCCTGTGGTCATCTCTGCGTGCCCTAGTGCCCGAGCGGGTGGGTGAGACCAGCTCGGGCGTCCAGTTGCGTCGGACTTCCCAGGAGGGACGCAACAGGAGATCAGTTACGGAACCATCCGGCTTGGCGGATCTGCTCAACCATTTGGAGCGCGTTCACGGTTGTGGGATCGGGCGCCCGATCCGCGAAGGGCGAGAACGGACCCCACGGTCCATTTCGAGGCGTCTCGGCTTGTGCGGCCTGTGGCTGCTCGGCTACCGGAGCGATGGGCTCCCCGCACTTTGAGCACTGAGTAGAGCCCTTCGTGTTCGGAGTGCCACACGCGCAGAGCGGTGCAAGCGATTCGAGCCAGTCGCGAGCGCCCGACGACTTGATCTCGGCAAGCGCCAACACACACAGGGCCAGAGAAATGGCCCTATCATCATGGCGGGAATTGTCGTGATCCAACCTATAGACGTTCGGTGTGGTGGTGGCCTTGAGCCTGACATTTCGCAACTCATCCAACAACGGCTCATCGTTGGGAAGCGCCAACCTGTGCTCTCGAATGCTCGTGTGTAAAGCCACGGCTAAGCGCCCCACGCTTGTCTGAGAGAACACGAACTCATCTATCTGTACGCCACGCTTGCGTAGGCGACTCTGTAATGCCGCGGCTTGATAGGGGTCGATGATGATTCGTGCCCGGTAACGCTTCGCCGTTTCCTCTAGCCACTCTTGCACGGTATCGAGGTCAACGGGATTCTGTGGCGTGCCCGAAAAGACCTCCATGCGGTCAAGGCAAACACGGTTGCCGTTGCCGTCCGGTAATGGTTCAGCGTGACAGACCGAGATAGCCGTCCGATCGTTCTTGAGGCCGATGTCGACCCCGATGAAGTACCGGTGTCGTGCCTGTGGCTCCTGCCAGCCGTCAAGGCTAATGCACGCGTCGAGATCCTCAGCGCTTGTGAGACGATCCTCGCTGGCGCACCAGGAATTACGAAACAAACGCGTATAAACACTCTCGGGCAGCGACGCTCTTTGTTCCTCAAGATACTCGGGAGACATCCAACTCAATGGGCCGGGTACGTCCTGAACCGTCCACATCTTCGACTTGAGGGCGTTCTCGTATATCTTCCGCGACCAGTGTGCGGGATCGCCGCTCGTGCTGATCACGACGAGCTTGGCACCCTTGATCTTGCCGAGGGAGGATTGGATCGCCTGGTAAAGGGTCTTGGCGTTGGAGGTGGATGGGTGCTGACAGATTTCGTCTATGACGACGGCCGATGGTTTGATACCCCACGCGCTACTCGCATCGCTGGCCAGCACTTCCAGGGCTGAGCCCGACTTGTGGGTCACACGATACGCGCCAACGTCGAAGGCTCCTGCGAGCGCAGGCGTACGTGCCACATAGCCAGCCAGTGCGTCGGTGACCAGACGGGCCTGGTCCCGGTCTACCGCAACGCAGTAGAGGCGAGAGCCGGGTGGGAGCAACTCTGCCATGAGGCCAATGCACCATAGAGCGGCGTCCGAGGTCTTTCCCCCGCCACGGGGCCTTGACTCCCAGCGATAGGGCGGCGCCTTTGGATCGAAGATCGTCCGGCATGAGTCGAGTTGCCACGGTTCGGCAACCTCGCCGAAGGTCTTACCGTTGTCGAGGTGCAGGCTGGAGATCAGGTCGAGGGCAGACTCCGCGCTCACAAGTAGCCACCCCAGCCAAGTTCGGTCCTCTCCCGGCGATCGGCAACCCGTCCGAGGTCTTCCAGCTCCCGCAACCATTCGGAGCACCAACCGGATCTTTCGATCGGCATAACCGTGTTGAGATCGCTGGTGAGTACCTGTTGAGCACCTTGGTCACCGTCGCTCTCGCGGGCTGCGCTCATCTTGGTGAGGAACTTCCGAAACTCCCTGGCATCGCCAAAGATGGTGGAGTGCTGGCCGGTCTCGGAGTCCATTACTTCCACGAGGGCCAACTCTGTCACGTCAGGTGGCAGGTGCTCGAACGCCTCCGGCGCGATGAATCGACGGCAGAGATCAGCGTCTAAGAATCCATGAGGTCCACTTACTCGTGTCATATTCGTTCCTTTCAAAGCGTTGCGTCGTCCACCCACGGCTGAGCTACTGCACCGAACGGGCCTACCTGTGGGCGTTGCATCAAACCCACGCCCGTTTTCCTGATCGCGGCTGCGTCACCCTCCACTTGTGGCCGAACCGTGAAATGGCCGTCCAGGCTTCGCGGCAACGGCCAGACTTCGCCAGCCTCGTCAACGGCCCAGCCCACGAGATCGAGCACCGTCCTGCTGCCGTCGTCGTTGACGCGCTCGGCCACGTAGCCGGTGCCGGGCAACGTTGCGATGATCTTCATAGTGCGACCTTCGCCTCTTCCTCGATTCCCCCGGCTAGGGAAGTCAAGATGTGAGCGAGCCGTTCCGCGGCGTCGTCACGTTCGGCGGTTGCCTGGTCGATCCGGCGTTGTGCCTCGTTGATTTGTTGGAGGTAGGTGTGACGGATGATGACGAGGGCGGGGTTAGTGCTCACGTTCGCCCCGCCATTGCCGAACTTCGCGGGCCTGAGCAAAGTACGCGTCGCGCAAATCCTTGTCCTGAGTCTGCCTTGCCAGCACTTCCAGCTCTTCGGCCATGACGTGTTGCTGATACGACGCGACCTGTGCGCTTTGGTAGTTCGATCGCTCTTGCTGGCGTTGCGACTTTTCGACGTTCTCCTGAACGACCCGGAGGCGACGTTCGAGGTCCGCCTGCTCGGCGAGCAGAGCGGCCTGCTGGCGGTTGAGTTTCTCTAGAGCGTCCTGCCTCTTGGCCGTTGCCCTACGGGAATCGGCCTGTGCTTTGGCGAGATCAGTCTCGGCCTCGGCGATCTGTGCCTTGGCTACGTCGGTTTGCCACTGGTACACGGCCCGCTCGCTCGCGGCGTCGAGGGCCTTGGCAAACTCGGCCATCCTCTTTTCGTGGGCAATGCGGTCGGAACCGTACCGCGGAGTTGTGCGCTCGCGGATTCGGACTCGCTGTTGCCTCACCGTGTCAACGACGGCTCGATTGAGGTACTCGGTAACTGGTGGAGTGTTCATTTCAAACCTCTCTTGCTGATCTCTTCCAGGCGGGCGCGTACCTCGGCGAGACGTGCGATGTGCGCGGCCTTGAGATCCGGGTCCGCGGTCTCTTTGGCGAGACGCTCAGTGGTGGCGCACTCAAGGTCCAAGGCGTCGCGTTCGGCGGAAATGTTGACCGCTTCGGGCGTGCGGCTTTTCGTCGGACCACCTGGCATCGGCAGGCGTTCGATCTTGGCGAGCTGCGCCTTCAGTAGGCGAACGGTCTCGGCGGTCTCTGCGATGGTGGCTGATGCTGTGGCTATGTGTTGGCTGGCCTTCGCGCCCTTGAGCGCGAGCTTGCGAGCCTGCACGAGTGCACTCGTCGCCTTCCGAGCATCGGCACGTGCCTTCTCTGCTTCGGCCGTGGCGAAGCGGATCAGAAATTCTCGGCGCTTCTCGGCCTTGCAAAACCGGGTTACCTCGGCTGCGAACCTCATGCACGAAACGTCCGCCGCTTCTCTCGCCCAGGCGGCGCGCTGTGCCCGTTGTGCCTTCGCCATCGCTGTCGACTCAAGCGCCTTGCTCATCGTCGTGACTCGCTCGCCATCGGAAGTGATCGCGAGTACCGGAATGTCAAAATCAATCATTGGTGTCTTGTGCCTCCTGAAGGACTGGTAACGGGCGCTGTCAGATGGCCCGAGAAGCGTTTTACGAATAGGAACGGGGATTTACCCGACGCGGGCGGTTGCAAGCCTCAGGCGTCGACGGCGTGGGGTATGCGGGCATCCTGGGATGGCTTCTCGCTATGGCTTCTCGCTCTCGGCTTGCGCAAGCTCGGCGTCACGACGAAGCCGAACCTCGCGGCCGTCAGCCTTCAGACGTTCAAGCGCTTCCATGCCAGCGTCAGCACCCGCGGCTAGTTGCTTCAGTTCAGCGTGACCGCGTGGTGAGAGTCCGAGCTGATCGGCGAGCTTGCTGGCGAGACGCGTTGCTGCGGTTGCCTGCTCCCACACTCGACTAGGAACGGCCTGGGGTCCCTTGTCGTCGCAGACTTGCATGATGTACGCGTGTAGCAACTGCTCACGTGCCGTCGCTTCCAGGTATCTGGACACCTGCGGCGCGAATACCGGCTCAGCAAGGTACGGCGCGTGATCGATCAGGGCTTCGTGAACCTCGACGGCCTTCGCAGCGACGGCACGAGGCGACGAGGCGCCATGCACGAGACTGAGCGTGTGACCTTCGGTGAACGGCGGCCAACTGTAGCCACGGGCAGGCAATGACGTACTACCATCGCGCCTTGTCATTGGTTGCAATTCGTGGTCGCTCATATCGCCTCTCGGGTGCTGTCTCTACCCTTTGTAGGTGGTACGTGTACGCAGGTCAGTGACCATTTTGAGCACTGGACGTGCATCCGGTGTGCATCCACGTCTCATGAACCATTTACAAACCCGCAGGTCGCTAGTGTTTTGCGGATTCGTATAGGCGCGTTCAAAATGACGCAAATGGACGTGATCTCGCGTGCGCATCAATCGGTGGAAACGAACTGGCGAACTTGAAACTGCGGTTTGGCCAATCGGTGGAAACGAACTGGCGAACTTGAAACTGCGGTTTGGCAGCCCGAACGCTGGCGGACGTATCGAGGTAGTCGAGCACCTGTAGGTGAGACAACTGGGCAAGGATCTTCTCAGCCTCGCCAGCCAGGCGGCGAAGTCGTGTGTGGTCTTGTTCGTCGGGTTGCATTGTGCATCTGACTCCCTCAAAAATCGGTCTGGGAACCTGCGTATCCCTACAGGGATACGCAGTGTTTCCCGATGACTCAGGTGTTTGTTTCCCGGTGTTTCCCGGAAACACGGATCCTGCCGTTCACCTGCGATATCTCGCACTAGAGCCGCTCTGTTTCCGTCTGTTTCCCGAAGGTGTTTCCCGAATGTGTTTCCCAACGTGTTTCCCGCTCTCGGCGGTACTTCAGCGCGGCGGCGACAACGTTGACGCGCTTGCCTTCACCGGCTGCTCTCATTGCCTTCAGGGCCATCCTCACGGTGGCGTCTACTGGCACAGCGAGCCTGTCGAGATCATCAGCCGCGCCGGCAGTCCCCGCGGGGTACGAGTCCGGTGCGAGCACGTGCCGTAGCCAATGCTCTTGATCTCGCACGATCTTGATCTCCTGCGGCACCCACTGCGGTCGTGAGTGTGTCCGCACGAGTCGAAAATGCTCCTCGTCGTCTTTCGTGAGCAGGAACACGACATCGACATCGCCAACCTTCGCCGAACTGCCGCGCTGTCCCTTCACGGGGTCCTTGCCGCTGTGGTCGAGCCGCAGCAACGCCGCTCCGCGTGCCCTGATCTTGATACCTGTATGACGCGAGAACGCTCGATAAGTGTCGGCATCGTTCTCGCCACCGTCGACGACGGAGGCCATAGTGTCGATGATGACGATCACGGGCTTGTGTAGGTCCATGATCTGAGCGACCACTTCGCCACCTTCGGCAGTGTCTAGCGCCGGAAGCGCCTGCATTTGGTAGTAATACAAGTGCGACAGGTCATCTACCTCCGAGTAGCCGAAGTCCTCAAGACGCTCTTGTACGTCGTCTTGGTTCATCTCCTGGTCGATGTAGACGACGGAGACCGGTTCCTGTGCTGGCCTGCCGAGCACGGGGCACCCGGTTGCCATCGCGGCTGCGATCTCAAGACTCAGGAGTGACTTTCCGACCTTCGCGATCGAGTACACGGCAACTTGTCGCCCGATCGGGATCAGCGGCTCGACTAACCACTCGTGGGAGGCGTGATCGCGCTTCCAGAAGTCAGCCCAGACGATCGGCTCGACGCCAATCTGATCGAGTGCCTCTTCGGCTGCGCTGTAGCGATCCTCGGAGTAGATCCGCTCTAAACGGGCTTGCTCTTTGGGTGTGAAGCTCTCCCACGCTGCCACCGAATCGGGGTCTGCGATGAACGGGGGGTCAGGTGGTAGCGCGTCGTGCTCGGCCTGTAGGCGCCGTACCGTCCGCTGTTCGAGGTCGCTGAGGGTCGCGGTCATCGGGACCACTCTTCGATCAGTTCCTCAAGGCGATCGGGCTCCAAGAGGTAACACGGTAAGGGTCGGTCCGCGTGCTGCACGAAGATGCGCTGAAGCAATCCGGCGCGGTGGAGATCGCTGAGAACCCGCTTGACCAAGCCGCGGTCCTCATACGAGTCCCCGGCGACCTCGTAACTGATGTTGGCGCCGCTGTGCCAGCCGGCGGGCTCAAGCTGTGCGACGTGACTGATGATTGACAGAGCGCGCTCTGTGGGCTTATAGTCCATGCTGTTCTACTTTCCAGTTGCAGTGCGTGCCCGCCTTTGGTTGCAGCCAAGGGCGGGCTTTTCTGGCTCTACGCGACCAACTGGGGCGAGTGAGCCCGCATTGTCGTAGCCGGATGAGCGTCCCATTTGATCCCACCGCAGTGCAAGAGGACGCGTAGCCGGTAGTTCCGAAAGCTCTTGAAGCCATGCCCGCAGCGCTTGATCTTCTTCACGAGCAGGTTCATCGCCTCGGTCGGTCCGTTCGAGGCGCCGGTCAGGTGGTGAGCGAGGATCTGAGTGCGCCAACGCTTCAAGGTGTTGCCGAGCGAGACGATCTCAGCGACCTCATCGCCGAGGCAGCCGGCGATCACCCGGTCCAGCAGGACAGCGGCCTCTCCCGGATCCTCGGTCAGATAAACGTCGCGCACGTACTCCTTCGCGAGCCACGCGCCCAGAACCTCGTCGTCGGGGTCGCCGAGGCGAAGCCCGAGCGCCATGCGATCAACGCCTCGAGGGTTCAGTCGCTCCGAACCGGTGAGCAGCACCCGGCGGATCTTGTAGAGCGGGTCGTCCTTGCGACCGCGGTGGCCGAGCAGCTCGTTCTGCACCCTGCGGCGCACGTGATCGACACAGCGGTTCGCAGCTGCGACGACGTGGAAGGGGTCCGCCACCTGGCGGGCGTGGTCGAGGTGCGGGTGCAGCCCGGACCGGTAGCCCTCGTGCAGATCGCAGGCCACGGTCACGATGCCGGCGAGGAAGGCCTCGTCTCTTCGCGAGAGCCAACGCGAGACGTCGATGGCCCGGTTTCCCTCGATCATGTCGATGAGCACCCGTCGCTCGAGGTCGACCAGGCCCGTGACGTAAATCGTCGGGTGCTCGGCGTTGGCTCTCAAGAACGCGGTCTCGTCGATGCCGAGCGAGGTGACGTCTTCGACACGACCGGGGTCATCGACGAGCGGTGTCCCGTAGTCGCGGACCGCCGACATGACCGTCGCCCAGGAGACCCCGAGCCACCGTGCGAGCGAGGCGACCGAGCGCGCCTCCTGGCCGACGGCACGCGTGCACTCGCGACCGGCGCGCGCAGACAGCACGCGGCGATCGGGGAGCTCGTCTGAGCGCTCGGTCCAGCTGCGCTGCGGGCAGTCCGGGTCCGGACACGAGAAGCGGCGCTTGGACCAGACGAGCCGCACGCGCCGGTTGAACGCCGGCAGGTCTCTGATGACGACCCGCAGCCGGTCCTTTGTCCTCGCGATCACCCCACAGACCGGACACCCGGCAGCCCGTCGGATCGTCTCGATGCCGACGAGCAGCTCCGCGCCGTCCTCGGTCACCGCCAGCACCCGAAAGCCAGCCAGTCCCAACAGCGCGTCGTCGAATTCAGTACCGTCACCCATGGCAGGGGGCCTTCCTCTCTCGAAGCTTTCGACAGCCACGAGAATGGCGAGGTCCCTTGCCGCGCCGGTGGATACCTATCGGAGCGCGGTCAGGTGGTCACGCGCCCCAGTTCATTGAGAAGAGCCGCTTTTCTTTGTCAGGTCATCCGGCAACTCCCGCGGCGATCGCCTTACACGCCAGACGACGGCCCACGGTGATCGGGCTCATAACCTCGGGCTCATCGGGCCAAGGGTCACTCGCTATCAATCCCGCGGCGACGCGCACGGAGGAAGTGTTGTCGGACAGGGCAATGACCTGATCGCCGCATAGCAAAGCGATGTAGACGGGCTCTTGGCGCATGTGCGCATGCTCCATGATGTTGCGGAACGTGTATGTCCCTCTACCTATAAAGGGGACCCAGAAAGGTCGTTGTTAGGAAGTTGTAACAAAGTCACTGTGGGTGTTCGCTTTGCAGCCTCTATGGCCCTGGCGATGCTGGGATGAATCGCAGGAGCGAGAGGTGGCAGCGTGGACTTCTGACGGGCTCGTTTCAGCATTTGCCAAACGATCCTCGGGTCTATGCCGAACAGTTCGCCGATCTCGCCAGCATCGAGCCCCCCTCTCACATTGAGCACCAGCATTTCAGCCTCGTGCGGTGCAAGTCCCCAGTAGTCGACCAGTTCCTCATACCTGCTGCTGTAGAGCGCCCAGAACTCGGACAGGCCACCAGTACCGTCGGCTAGCTCAGCGGCGAGATCACCGACGTAATCGTGTCGCAGGTGCCTTAGGTTGAAATTGCCAATTAAGTGAATGGGCCGGATTTCGAGATGGTTGACCCACCGCTTGTATTGATTTTCGCCAGTGGGATAGGTACTCATTCCCGGCAGCCGTTCGCCTGTTTGTTTGTTAAACGTGTCTTCCGGCTCGTCTTCCCAGTGCTTGTGCCACCACCGGGACCCCGCGTCGTCTGGTCGATTGGTTCCGTACGCCTCGACGCTCAGTGCGTCCACGATCCGATCGGCCGTGCGTTTGATCCTGGCAGGCGTGGCGTCAAACTCAATGATCTCGGCGCCGTCCTGATACACCTGCCAGGCGTAGCCAGGACCACACGGCAACCCGATGTAGTACTCCCAGATTTCAGCAACGATGATGTCGCGAACGATGTCGCGTTTGAACCGCGTGGGCGCCTTCGGGTACTGGCTGAATATCTCGGCCGCGGCTTCACTGCGTCTGTCGTTGACCGCCTTGACCCCGCTCCGCTGTTCCCATGCGCGGACGTGAGCCCCTACTGTGCCTTGCGTGACCCTGAGTCCGACATCTTCCGGATGCACCGTGGAGAGAGCGAGCGAGCCGGCACCGCGATAGTCGACGACAGCGATCAGGCCAGGGTCGGCCCTCGCGAGCGCCATGAGCCCGATCGACCGGCTGGCGGGTTGCACGTCCACGACGAAGGCGCCTCCGGTCTCCAACCGCCACACGTCCGACAGCGGCAGGACGGCGGTGACGGTCCGTTCCTCGTCGAGGTCAGGCATGAACGTGACCGATGCCTCTACTGCGTCGTCGTACACCGGTCGCGGCCGCAGAGTGTGGAGATCGTCGTACACCACGCCCGCGGCTTGGCGACCGAGCTTGATCTCGGTGAGCATCCACGGCCACGAGTAGTCGCTGATGATCCCGTCGAGTACCTCGTCGGCGTTCACGACGCATCCTCCGTGTGGAACCACCCGTCGACGTAGGCCACGATGTCATCGCGGTCCTGTCCCGCTTCGGTGAGTGCCTTCAGTGCCTGCGCGAGCGACTCCCAGTGTTGACCCTCGGCGAACCACCATCCGAGGATGTGATCGTCGCGGTCGATGCTGATGATCTCGGCGGTCATGACAGCGCCGAGACACGATTGCGTTCGACGAAAGCGTCAAGATCGGACTTCTTATACCTGATCTTGCGACCGACTCTGACGAACGTGATCTCACGCCGAGAGCGCAAGCGTTCAAGATGCCGCTCAGTCGTGTCTAGGTACTCTGCCGCACTCTCGTCGTCGTAGAGCCCCGACCAGTTCCCTCGGGTGTTGCTTCCCATCCACTTCTCCTGCCTAGGCGCGCTCGTGTGGCGGCCGATACCTGAGTCACGGCAACCACCTCCTTTCAACTTCGCCTAGCGCAGGGCAGGAATGACACCAATGTTATTTCCGCGGGCGTCCTGCCGTCAAATGCGCCGAGCGGTAATCGAACGGGTCGGACGGCAACGGCGGCAGGTGGAGGATATTCACCACCTGATTCGTGCATCCGGCGTGCATCTACGAACGGCGGAACGGGGTTGCGAAGGGTGCCGAGCGGTTACGAGCGGTGGAGTGAAAATTGACCCTGAACAGGGTAAAGAGGCAAAGGCGCTGGCAGCCCCAACGGGATTCGAACCCGTGTCTCCACCTTGAGAGGGTGGTGTCCTAGGCCTCTAGACGATGGGGCCGAGCGTTGCGCGAAGTCCCCCGGGGACGCTCCTCGTCGCAGGGCTCCGGATGCCCGACCTGGGCAGCGAAGCTCGATCATGTTAGTGGCCGAGTGCCGTCTCGACCGCCGGCAATCAACCGGGCGAGCTGTGACGAGCGCCGGCCGTGGGTCGCGGGCAGACTGACCGCATGGATCGCGCCACAGCCTTGGACGCCGTCGACTTGGAGTCCAGTCGCTTTCTCGTAGCCGCCTCCAACGGCGCGGCGCCACTCGACGCGCCGGTGCCCACCTGTCCAGGATGGGACGTGGCGGAACTGGTTCGTCATGTCGGATTCCTCTACAGCCGGCTGGCACTTGTCGTCACCGCGCAGCGGACCGAGGTTCCCGACCGGAGCGAGCTGCCCGATGCTCCCGACGGCGAGGCGCGCCTCGGCTGGTTCGCGGAGCAGCGGACGGCGATGCTCGCCGCCCTCGAGGGCGCCTCGGGAGACACCCTGGTATGGAACTGGACCGGGAACAGCCCCGGCCCCACGAGCTTCTGGTTCCGCCGTATGGCGCACGAGACACTGATCCACCGGGTCGACATGGAATTGGCGCGAGGTTCCGAACCCACCGAGTGCGACCCGGAGGTCGCGACCGACACAGTCACCGAATTCTTCGAGCTGTTCTATCCGAGGTTCGACACCCAGCTTCGCGCGACCGGCCTGGACGGCTCCCTGCACCTGCACGCCACCGATGTATCCGACGCGGAATGGACACTCGACGTGCGCCCCGACGGTTCGTCGATCACGCGCAGACACGAGAAGGCCGACGCTTCGATTCGGGGAAGCGCCTTCGAGCTTGCTCGCTGGGCGTGGGGCCGGCTCCCGACGGATCGGCTCGAGACCTTCGGTGATCGACAGATCGCCGACCGTTTCCAAGAGACCGTCCGCGCCTGACCGGCGCCTCACCTGCGCCCGCGGCCGGGGACTGCCGGGAGTGGGACGAGCTTGCAACACGCTCGGCTCCGGCACACGAGACTCCGGCACATGAAAGGACGGCCGTCTCACCGTCGGTGATGTCCCGAGACAGGCGGCCACCGTGTCTCGAGACACCACGGCAGCTCGGGGGGGAGGACTCGAACCCCCAATTACAGGGCCAGAACCTGCCGTGTTGCCGATTACACCACCCCCGAATGGGCCGGCTCATCGTAACAGGGCCCAGCTGTCGGAGCCGCCGGCCCAAGGGGACGAAACCGGACCCTAGGTCGCGAATCCCTGCGTGTGGTCGAATCCTATGACCCGCCCCAGGCCGACCGCCATGGCCTGGAACCAGACCTGCCTCAGGTAGGTCATCAGGCCGTTCTTCGCCGAGGCGGGAGACACCTGCGCATCCAGCCCTTCGGCCGAGGCGAGCTTCGTGAGCCAGAGGACTTGGAGTGGCGCCCCGACGACGATCGTGTGCGCTCCGGAGCTTTTCCCGTAACGCCGCGCTATGAACGAGAACGCAGAGGTCAGGCTCGGATCCTGGACCTCCTCGAGATCCCTGACCGGCAACCCGTGTGCGACCAACCAGGTGCCTGCGAGAGACGACTCGGTTGGAGCGTCCGGCCTCCGCGAGGCACCGGTGGTGATGACGATCCGAGCTCGATGCGTCTGCCAAAGTGCGAGCGCCTGGGCGCTGCGAGCTTTGAGATCGGCCGGCGCCTGGTTCGTCCCGACGACAATCACGGCGCTGGCCGGGCCGACCGCAGACATGGCCTGGCTGGTTCTCGAGGCCTTCACCACCTGGACCGCCGACACGACAAGCATGACCACCGCAGCCACCACGACCAGGATGACCAAGCGCCGCAACCATTTGAACAGTCCCAGCCCGAGGATGATCCAGGCTCCTCCCCACGAGTCCGCGCCCGATTTTAGGTCCTCATTGAACCCCGGGGCGGTTCATCTCAAGAGACCCTTGTTGACGGCCACCGACGCCTGTAGCCGCCCGATTGCCGCATCGATTCGCTCGAGCGTCCGGGCGCGCCCCAGGACCTCGAGCGACTCGAACAACGGCAGGCCGACGCTGCGGCCGAGCGCCGCCACCCGGATCGGCGCCTGCACCTTGCCGAGCTTGCGACCCCGCTTCTCGCCGAGCTCAGCGATCTCGGCTTTGAGCGACGCTGCCTCGAAGGCGCCGCTCTCCAGCCGCTCGCGGGCCTCTCCGAGAATCGACCCGGCTTCCGGGTCCCGCAGGATCGCCTTCTGGAACGACTCTTCTTCGACCTCGAAACCGGGAGTGAAGAGGAACTCGACGAGAGACGCGGCCTCTGACAGCGTCGCCGCCCGCTCCTGGACGACCGGCGCGAGCCGCGCGAACTCGGGCGACTCGAAATCCGCGACCACGTTCGGGGCATCCTCAGACGCCCACCGGCGGCAGCGGGCGATGAAGTCGTCGACCGCGAGTGCCCGGATGTAGACGCCGTTGAAATGCAACAGTTTCTGCACGTCGAAGAAGGCCGGCGAATGGTTCACGTTGGCGAGGTCGAACTCGGCGACGAGCTCGGAAAGGCTGAAGAACTCACGGCCGTCCCCAGGGCTCCATCCGAGCAGCGCGAGATAGTTGACCATCGCTTCAGGCAGGAAGCCCTGTGCGCGGTAGTCCTCGATGGCGACACGGTCCCGCCGCTTGGAGATCTTCTGCCGCTTCTCGTTCACGAGCACCGGCAGGTGTGCATAGACCGGCAAGGCGAGGCTGTCGGTCCCGAGCGCCTCCCAGATCAGCACCGCCTTCGGCGTCGTCGGCAGGTGCTCCTCGGCACGGATGACGTGACTGATCCGCATGTCCCGGTCGTCCACGACGCCGGCGAGGACGAACAGCGGATCGCCGTTCGACTTGGCGACGACGAAGTCCTCGATCGTGGAGTTCGCAAAACGCACCTCTCCTCGAATCACGTCCTCCACAACCGTCACGTCGTCAAGAGGAACCCTGAAGCGCAGGGCGCGCCCCGGCTCACGCTCGAGACCCCGGTCGCGGCAGAACCCGTCGTAACCGGGGGTGGCGTTGGCTTTGGTCCGCTCGAGCACCTTCTCACGTGTGCAGTCGCACGCGTACAGGTACCCCTTCGACCAGAGCTCGTCGATCGCAGCTTGGTAGTACTGCCCGCGCTGGGACTGCCGGTAGGGACCCTCGTCCCAATCGAGGCCGAGCCATTCGAGCGCGGAGCCGATGCCGCCGACCCACTCCTCCTTGTTGCGCTCTGCGTCGGTGTCCTCGATGCGAAGGATGAAGGTGCCCTCGTGCTGGCGCGCGAAGCACCAGTTGTAGAGGGCCGTGCGGGCTCCGCCGACATGGAAGTAGCCGGTCGGGGACGGTGCGATTCGGACGCGAACCGGTCGAGCTGGGGTCGGCGCTGTCACTGCCTCGCTCGTCATCGGGGCGAGGCTACCGCCGCCCGAGCGCCGCGAAGCTCAGTCTTCGACGACGGAGATCGCCTGCGTGGGACATGACGCGACCGCCTCCATGACCCGGTCGCGGTACTCCTCTGGCGGATGATCGTTCAGCACGTAGAGGAAGTCGTCGTCCCGGACTTCGAAGACTTCCGGCAAGATTCCCATGCACACTGCGTTGGACTGGCAAAGGTCGTAGTCGACGACGACGCGCATCAGGACCTCCTCGGGGCTCGGAGTCCCCGAGCGCCCGCCTCGCGAACAGCTGCGACGAATGGAACGTGCTCCACCGGTCCACCGTAGCCCGGGACCGGTCGCGGTCCCCGAGGACCACCTCAGATCCTAGGCGTCTCCTGCCAGCGACCGAAGACTGCGGCGAGCGCACCCATGATCTCGCCCACCGTCGCGAGCGCACGCACGGCTTGACCGACGGCGTCCATGAGGTTGCACGAAGGGTCGCGGGCATCGTCACGCACGCGCGCCAGCGCGACCTCGACGGCGTCGGCCGACCGGCCGCGGCGCACGTCGGCGAGCCGCTTTTGCTGGATGTCCTCGACCTCCTGGCCTATGCGCAGGGTCGGCGGCGGATCTTCGTCGTTTCCCTCCTCGTAGGCGTTCACGCCGACCACGATGCGCCGGCCGGTGCTCACTTTGCGCTCGAAGACGTAGGCGGCGTCGGCAATCTCGCCTTGGAAATATCCCTGGTCGATCCCGAGGTAGACCCCTTCGAGCATCGAGCCCTCGCCAAGCTCGTCGAGGTACGCGAAGACGCCTTCAGCCTCCCGTTCCAGCTCGTCGGTCAGGGCCTCGACGAACCAGGATCCACCGAGTGGGTCCGCCACGTTCGCCACGCCGGTCTCGTGGGCGATCACCTGCTGGGTCCGCAACGCGATCCGCGCCGCCCGCTCGGTCGGGAGGGCCAGCACTTCGTCCATCGAATTCGTGTGCAGGCTCTGAGTCCCGCCGAGGACCCCGGCGAGCGCCTCGATCGCGGTGCGGACGATGTTGACCTCGGGTTGCTGCGCGGTCAGCGACACACCGGCTGTCTGGGTGTGGAACCTGAGCTGGCTGGACCGGGGCGACTGAGCGCTGTAACGCTCGCGCATCCAACGGGCCCAGATCCGCCGTGCCGCCCGGTACTTCGCGATCTCCTCGAAGAAGTCGACGTGCGCGTTGAAGAAGAAACTCAGCCGCGGCCCGAACTCGTCGACCTTTTGCCCGGCCGCCAGCGCCGCCTCCACGTAGGCGAAACCGTTGGCGAGCGTGAAGGCGAGCTCCTGCGCCGCGGTCGACCCGGCCTCACGGATGTGATAGCCGGAGACCGAGACGGCGTGGAAAAGCGGCATCTCCGCGGAGCAGTAGCGGATCATGTCGGTCACGATCCTCATCGACGGGCGCGGAGGGAAGACGTACTCCTTCTGCGCTTGGTACTCCTTCAAGATGTCGTTCTGGATCGTCCCACCGAGTCGCCGGCTCGGGACGCCGGCGACGTCGGCCGCTGCGACGTACATGGCGAGCAGGATCGCCGCAGGCGAGTTGATCGTCATCGAGGTCGTGACCTCGCCGAGATCGATGCCGTGGAAGAGGTCGTGGACATCCGCGAGCGTGTCGACCGCCACGCCGCAGCGACCTACCTCGCCCTCGGCGAGCGGGTCGTCGGAGTCTCGCCCCATCAAAGTCGGCAGGTCGAAAGCAACCGAGAGGCCGTCGCTGCCGGACCGGAGGAGCTCGCGAAAGCGGACGTTCGTGTCCTCCGCGGTCCCGAACCCGGCGAACATGCGCATCGTCCAGAGCTTCGACCGGTACATGGAGGCGAACGGGCCTCGCGTGTAGGGGTACAGGCCCGGAAGAGGCGACCCGCCGTCGGCCCCCTCGGGCCGGCGTTCCCCGGTACTCCCGCTCTCGGTGGCACTGCGCGTCGCGCCGTGCCCGTCGCGTCCGGTGGCGGCTTGCGCCGGGAGCGGCGAGCCATAGGGGCCGTAGACCGGATCGAGCGGCACGCCGGACATGGTCTCGAAGTCGCTGTCGCGAAGGGGCACGGCTCCGAACAGCTCCAGCCAGGCAGCTGCCTCATCGCTCTCGTCCACGACCGAGATCCTACGGCCCTGTCGCGAAGGTGATCAGGAGGGGGCCTCGGCCAGCTGCTCGAGCCACCGACGCAGGCCGGCTGCATTCGAGTGCACGCCGTTCAGGGTCTCGAGCTGACGGCGCCTTTCTGGCTCCACGCCGTCCAGGTTTGGCGAAAAGCGTGCCGCCAATGCCCCCGCGATGTCCTCACCCGCACGCCAAGCGCGCTCGGCCTCCTCGGCCCAGGCCCGCAAGGTCACCTCCGCCTCCTCGAGCAGGTCCTGCGGGTCGACGGGCACGAGACCGTAGTGCGCGAGCGCGATCCCCGCTGGGCGCTGGTCCGCGAACCTCCTGAGCGAGGCGAGCGCCAGCTCGAGATCGAAGTCCGGCGGCGGCGTCGCTGGGCGAAGCACACCGCCGTCGGGCAGGCGGACGCCGACGGCGTCCCCCGCGAAGAGCAGGCCGCTGTCTGAGTCGATCAAGCCGAGATGGTGCTTGGCATGTCCCGGCGAGTCGACTGCTCGCAACCGCCTCCCAGCACCGAGGTCGATCTCCTCGCCGTCTTGCAGGACGTGCACCCGTTCACTCGGCGTCGGGTCGAGGCGACCGTAGAGCGAGTCAAGGAGCGGGCCGTAAACCATCGCCGCCGATTGGACGAGGCGGGTCGGGTCGACGAGGTGCCGTGCCCCCTTCTCGTGCACGTAGACCTGCGCGCCGGGAAAGGCTCGAGCGACGTCGCCGACGCCCCCGGCATGGTCGAGATGGATGTGGGTGACCGCTACCCCCGCCAGGTCGCCGGCATTCACGCCGAGCTCGGCGAGCGAAGCCAGCAGCGCCGCGACAGAGCTCTGGCTGCCCGTCTCGACCAGCACCGGCATCGGGCCCCCGATCAGATAGCCGGCGGTGATGCGCTCCCAGCCACCGAGCAGGGTGTCGATCTCGACGACGCCGGGGGCGAGAACCGTAGAAGGCATTTGCAACAAGGTTAGTTGCCACCGACGCGACGACGTGAGTCGCCCGATGTCGACCCGGAGGGCGCGCATTTGCTAAACCCCACGCATGCAAGTGGGGATCCCAGCCGAGACGATTCCCGGTGAGCGCCGCGTCGCGCTCGTGCCCGAGGTCGTCCCGAGGCTCATCGCCCTCGGCCCGAGCGTCGCGATGCAGACCGGGGCGGGCACCGCCTCGCTGCTCGACGACGAGGCGTACGCGGCCGCGGCCGTCACCTTGGTGGACGGGCCGAGCCTCTTCGGCGAGTCGGACATCGTCTGCAAGGTGCAGCCACCGACGCTGGAGGAGGCGGGCCTCCTTCGCGAAGGCTCCGCCCTCGTCAGCTTCCTTCAGCCGGCGGCGGACCTCGACCTCATCCGCGCCTTCGTCGGGCGCCGAATATCGGCTTTCAGCTTGGACCTCCTGCCTCGTATCAGCCGTTCGCAGTCGATGGACGCCCTCTCCTCCCAGGCGCTCGTGTCGGGCTATCGCGCGGCCCTCCTCGGCGCCGAGTACCTGCCGAAGTTCTTCCCCCTCTACATGACCTCAGCCGGCACGGTCCCGCCGGCGAAGGTCCTCGTGCTCGGCGCCGGCGTCGCCGGCCTCCAGGCGATCGCGACAGCCCGCCGCCTGGGCGCGGTCGTTCGCGCCTTCGACGTCCGCCCCGCCGCCCGAGACGAGGTGAAGAGCCTCGGTGCGAGCTTCGTCGAGCTCGAGCTCGAGACGCAGGAAGGAGAAGGCGGTTACGCGCGCGAGCAGTCCGAGGACTTTCTGCGCCGCCAGCGGGAGCTGATCGGAAAGGAGGTCGCCGCTGCCGACGTCGTGATCACGACTGCGGCCGTCCCGGGCCGCAAGGCGCCGGTCCTCGTGACCGCCGAGATGGCCCGCGAGATGGCGCGGGGCAGCGTCATCGTCGACCTGGCGGCCGAGACGGGAGGCAACTTCGAGCTCAGCCGGCCCGGCGAGAACATCGACGTCGGCGGCGTCACCGTCATCGGGGTGAAGAACCTGCCGAGCTCGATGCCGCTGCACGCGAGCTTCCTCTACTCGCGCAACATCGCCGAGTTCCTGACGCTACTGGTCAAAGAAGGGGAGTTCGCTCCGGACTTCGACGACGAGATCGTCGCCGGCACTTGTGTGACCCACGGTGGACAGGTATTGAACGGCCCGACCCGCGACCTGCTCGAAGGAGCGGGCACGTGAACGGCGGGGACATCCTCTCTCTCATCACGGTCTTCGTTCTTGCTGGATTCGTGGGCTTCGAGGTCATCGCGAAGGTGCCGAGCACGCTCCACACGCCCCTGATGTCTGGGACGAACGCGATCCACGGCGTCGTGCTCGTCGGCGCGATGCTGATCCTCGGCACGGCGAGCGGGACGACGCAGACAGTCCTCGGCTTCGTCGCTGTCGTTTTGGCCACCTTGAACGTCGTCGGCGGATTTGTGGTGACCGACCGGATGCTCGAGATGTTCAAGGTCCGTCAGCCGCCGAAAGGCCCGGACGAGTCGAGCGGCGCCGGCGCGCAGCGGGCGGCCGGCGGCCCGAAGTGAGCCTCGGGACAGGTATCCGCCTCGGCGACCTGATCGCAGCGATCTGCTTCATCCTGGCGCTGCGCGGCCTAACGTCGCCCAAGACCGCTCGACGCGGCAACCTCATCGGCGCCGCCGGCATGGCGGTCGCGATCGGCGTCACGTTCGCGACCAACGGGCTCACCCATTTCCTGCTCATCTTCGGCGCGATGGCAATCGGTGCTGTCGTGGCGGTGCCTGCGGCGCGCCTGGTCAAGATGACCGCGATGCCGCAGATGGTGGCGGCGTTCAACGGTGTCGGCGGGGGTGCCGCCGCCCTCATCGCGGTCGCCACCTTCCTCAGGGCTCCGTCGAGCTCGTTGGCTGTCTACCAGGTGGTCGAGATCCTCTTCGGCGTGGTCGTGGGCTCGGTCTCGTTTGCCGGGAGCTGTGTCGCCTTCGCCAAGCTGCAGGAGCTCATCACCGGCAGGCCGGTCACCTACCCTGGCCAGCAGCTAGTGAACGGCGTCGTGGCCACCGCCATCCTCGCGCTCGGGGTCGCCGCTTGCCTCAGCGAGCACAGCTGGATGATCGCCGTCGTGCTCGCGCTGTCGCTGGTCTTCGGAGTCGCGTTCGTCCTGCCCATCGGCGGTGCGGACGTGCCCGTGCTCATCTCGCTGCTGAACTCGTTCACCGGACTGGCGGTCGCGGCGGGTGGTTTTGTCTTGCATTCGGTCGTGCTCGTCGTGGCCGGCACGCTCGTCGGCGCCTCGGGCACGCTCCTCACCCAGATGATGAGCCGAGCGATGGGACGCTCCCTGCCGAACATCCTCTTCAGCGCCTTCGGCTCGGTCATCACCGCGACGGGTGGCGCGGAGGGCGACGTGAACCGCGCCGTCCGCTCCGCGAGCCCCGAGGACGTCGCCATCCTGCTCTCGTACGCGAACAGAGTGATCGTCGTCCCGGGCTACGGGCTCGCCGTCGCCCAGGCGCAGCACACGATCCGAGAGCTCGCCGACCTGCTCGAGGCGCGCGGGGTGGACGTGATCTACGCCATCCACCCCGTCGCCGGCCGCATGCCGGGTCACATGAACGTCCTTCTCGCCGAGGCCAACGTTCCCTACGAGCAGTTGAAGGAGATGGACGAGGTGAACCCGGAATTCCAGTCCGCCGACGTCGCTCTTGTGGTCGGAGCGAACGACGTCGTCAACCCCGCGGCCAAGAATTCGCCGGGAAGCCCGATCTACGGCATGCCGATCCTGGCGGTCGACGAGGCGCGCAACATCGTGTTCCTGAAGCGATCGATGCGTCCCGGCTTTGCCGGAATCGACAACGAGCTTCTCTTCGATCCCAAGACCACGCTGCTGTTCGGAGATGCGAAGGATTCGCTGACCAAGGTCATCGCCGCCGTCAAGGCCCTCTGAGACCGGCGGTTTGCCCGCTCGTCGGGTCCGCCACCTCGCGTAAGGCCTCGCCCCCTGCTCAAATGTGTCTTGTGCGTTCGAGCTGGAACCGCGACGAGGGGTCCGAGGGCGCCGAGACTCGGAACGATCGCGCGTATGCGGAGTCGCTCGTGCAGGCTGCCCGTGCCCACGGCGTCGCCAACCCCCAGGTGCTGGAGGCTCTGCGTACCGTCCGCCGGGCGACCTTCGTTCCGCGGGGGCTGCGCAAGGAAGTCGGCAACGACTACGCGATCCCGATCGGGTACGACCAGACCACTTCGCAGCCATCACTGATCGCACTGATGATCGAGTCCCTGGCCCTCGGGCCTGATGACACGGTCCTCGAGATCGGCACCGGTTGTGGGTACCAGACCGCCCTTCTATCCAAGCTCGCCCGTCGCGTCTTCAGCGTCGAACGCATCTCGGAGCTGGCTCGCAACGCGCGCCTCAACTTGGCTGCCGAGGGCGTGCTCAACGCAGAGGTCTTCGTCGGTGACGGCACGCTCGGCCTCCCCGGCTCGGCTCCCTTCAACGGGATCGTGGTCGCCGCCGCATTCGCCCGCGTGCCCGCCCCGCTCGGAGTCGAGCTCGCCCCGGGAGGAAGGCTCGTGATGCCCGTGGGAAACGGCGGCGGAGATCTGGTGACGGTGTTCGAGAAGCGGGACGGGGAGCTGGCGGAGAGGCGGGTGTTGTGCGCGGCCCGTTTCGTGCCCCTGCTGGGCGGAAACGGGTACGCCTGAGGCTGGCCGACAGCGTGCAGCCCTGATTCGAGCGGTTCTGTCAGGCCTAGGTGCCCGCAGCTCGCAGCGAGCCCGCCTCGTCGGCCACGCGGGCGAAGACGAGCAGCCCCTGGTTGGTCGGTCTCGTCGAGAGGACCACGATCTCCACGTCCGAGCTGCCGACCAGGTCCTCGGCATCGTTCACCACGACCATGTCGCCATCGGGCAAGAAACCGATCGCTTGCTGCGGCTGGCGACCCGCCCGGATCAGGTCGACCCTGAGGTGCTCCCCCGGGACATGGTCCGGTGCGAGGTCGCTCGCGAGGCGGCGGAGGTCGAGCACCGGAGCGCCCGCCTGCTGTCGGCGGCGCGTCATATCCGCCGAGCACGTGACGACCCGGGCGTCAAGCCGGTCCGCGAGGATCGCGACCTTGTCCTCGGTCGAGGCGGCGGCCGGGACGTCACCTTGCACGAAGGTGACCTTGATCCCCAGGTTCCTGAGCTCGTCGATCGCTTCGAGCCCACGCCGGGCGCGCCGGGACGCCACGGGATCGGGCCCTTCGGCCAGAGTCGCGACCTCGTCGGCGACGGTCTCGGGGATCAGCAGCTCTGGGCCGAACAAGCCGGCCTGTCCCATGACGAGAAACGACCTGTCCATCACCGCCGAGGTGTCCACCAGGTCACCTCCCACGGCCACGTCCTGGCGGGTCGGCTCGAGGCGGCGGGTCACGCCGAGCGCGTCGGCGAGCTGACGCCCCTTGGCCATCCCGAGCTTCAGGCCAATACTGCCGACGATCCACGCCACGGCGGCTGCGACGACGAAGTCGTAGTCCTCTCGTACGAAAACGAACAGCGGGATGCAAATGACCGCGCCGACCAGGAAGCCGATGCCGCCGAGCAGCATGCCGGCCAGCAGCTCTGGGGCCGGGACGTCGCGCAGCGACCGCGTCGCCTGGCCGACCCCTCGATCCGTCAGGCGACCAAGAATGCCGCCGACCACGTAGCCGACAAGCACGCCGATGGCGGCTCCGGCCGCTCGGCCCGCCGCGGTCGCGGCAAAGTGGTTACCGGCCGCGAGGCCGGCGAGCGCACCGCCGACGGCGATGATCAAGCGGAGGATCTCGACGAATACCACTTCCGAGAGCGTAGGAGGATTCGCCGGGCGACGGTGCGACGACCCAGCTCGCGGCGCCCGAGAGGGCCGGTGGGGCCACAGTTGTGCCGACGCGAACTACGCTCTGGCCGTCATGGCATCGACGCGGCGCCCCGACGCCGCTCGCCTCACCCCCAGCCTCGCCACCCTGGCCGCGATCGCAATCACCGTGCTCGCAGGCGCGGCGTGCGGCGCGTTGGGGTCCGGGACGACAACTCAGGCACCGAGCCCTGCCGAGCTGCTCGTTCCGGTCGAACAGGCCGCGGTCACCCGGGCCGAGGCGGCGGTCGCCGTCCACCTGCCGACGGTGCAGGGCCAGGCCGCCCCGACGCTTCCGGCACGGGCCTTCGTGCGACCGCTCCCCGCTCACCAGGTGGTGGGATTCCTCCCCTACTGGCAAGTCGGCAGCTTCAGGCCGGACTACCAGAGCCTGACCACGCTCGTGTACTGGGCGGTGAATCTCGACAAGGGCGGCTCGGTGAGTCACGACGGGCAGGGTTGGTCGGATCTGACGAGTGAAGCGCTCGCCCTTGACATCCAGCAGGCGCATGCTGCTGGAGACCGCGTGCTGCTCACGATCTTCTCGGTAAGCCCAGTGGTCCTCCACTCGGTGGCCGCCGACCCCTCGGCCGCCGGCCGCCGGCTCGCCGCGAGCATCGCGCCGGTGCTCTCGGCCGGGAGGTTCGACGGGGTCGATCTCGACCTCGAAGGCGACAGCACCGCGGACCGAGCCGGCTTCGTTCGCTTCGTCGCGTCCTTCTCGAGGAGTCTGAAGTCGCTCGACCACGGCTGGTCGATCATGCTGGACACGTACCCGACCTCGGCCTTCGATCCGCTCAACTTCTTCGACGTCAGGGCGCTCATGCCGTACGTGGACGAGCTGTTCGTCATGGCCTACGACATGCAGGAGCCCAATGTCGCCTCGGCGACGGCGCCGTTGACGGACGCGTCTTTGGACGACGCCATGACGCTCGCCGAATACGCGTCCGTCGTGCCCGCCCGGCGGATCGTGCTCGGTATTCCCCTCTACGGCAACGACTTCCCCGCCTCCAGCCGGTTCGAAGGCGCGGCAACGACCGGAGCTCCGCTCGCGGTCACCTTCGCGTCGATCGTCGCGGCCGGTCACCGGCCGACGTGGGACCCGTTGACGGAGACACCTGTGACCGTGTTCCGCAGAGACGGGAACTGGCACCAGACCTGGTTCGACGACCCGGTGTCGATCGCGCTCAAGTCCGCTCTCGCCGCCCAGTTCGGTTGTGCCGGCGTCGGCGTGTGGGAACTCGGGATGTCAGGTGGCAACCCGGCGATCACAGAGGCGCTGCTCGGCGGACGGCCGCCGGTGAAGCTGCCACTCGCCGGCCCCTGACGCCAGCGCTCGCCGGCCGGGAAGGCGACCAGCGCCCTACAAACGGCTCAGGTGGCCTCGTCGGGCTCGGCGGTCAGCGCTGCGATACGGCGAACGAGGCGGGACTTGCGCCGTGACGCCTGGTTGGCGTGGATGACGCCCTTGGCTGCGGCCTTGTCGATCCGCTTCACGGCCTCGCGAAGGCGTTCGGCAGAGTCCTCCGCCCCGGTCTCGGCGGCGAAGAGGGCGTTCTTGGTACGCGTCTTCAGCTCGGAGCGCACAGCCTTGTTCTTGACGCGGCGGCGCTCATTCTGTCGGTTCCGCTTGATCTGACTCTTGATATTCGCCATTCGTCCCTCGACGCGCACCACCACCGGGACCTGGAGCCTCCGGGGTCCCCGAGAGTATCAGCAACCCGTAGCGGCCGGCACGGCGCGACCGAGATGGCACGATGGACGTCGTGGTCGCCCCCGAGGTCATTCGCAATTTCTCGATCATCAGCCACGTGGACCACGGGAAGTCGACGCTGTCCGACCGCATCTTGGAGCTGACCGAGGCCGTCGACCCCAGGGACATGAGAGCGCAGTACCTCGACTCGATGGATATCGAGCGCGAGCGGGGCATCACCATCAAGGCCCAGAACGTGCGCGTCCACTGGCGGGACCACGTCCTCCAGCTCATCGACACCCCCGGCCACGTCGACTTCGGCTACGAGGTCTCGCGGAGCCTCGCCGCCTGCGAGGGGGTCGTGCTCCTCGTCGACGCGTCGCAGGGGATCGAGGCCCAGACGCTCGCCAACGCCTATCTCGCGCTCGAGCACGACCTCGAGATCGTCGCCGCCCTCAACAAGATCGACCTCCCCGCCGCCGATCCGGACCGGTACGCGGGCGAGATCGAGCGCGTGCTCGGGACTTCCCGGCGACCGAGATCCTGCGCATCTCCGCCAAGACGGGTGCCGGCGTCCCGGAGCTCCTCGACGAGATCGTCCGCCGGATCCCAGCCCCCAAGGGCGACCCGGGCGATCCGCTGCGGGCCCTGCTGTTCGACTCGTACTACGACCAGTACCGGGGGGTAGTGAGCGCGGTGCGCGTCGTCGACGGGACCCTGCGCTCGCGGCGCGCGGCTCCGCTTCTTGCAGGCAGGTGCCACCCACGAGGTCGAAGAGCTCGGAATCCGCACGCCGGCGCCGATCGAGGTCGACGCGCTCGGTCCAGGCGAGGTCGGCTACCTCATCGCCGGGATCAAGGACGTCGGCGAGGCGCGCGTCGGCGAGACCGTCACCGAGGTCGTCTCGCCCGGCGTCCAAGCCGCTCGAGGGCTACCAGAACCCCAAGCCGATGGTCTTCTGCGGGCTCTACCCGATCGACGGCGACGAGTTCCCGGACCTGCGCGACGCTCTCGAGAAGCTCAAGCTGAACGACTCGAGCGTGACCTACGAGCCCGAGACGAGCGCGGCGCTCGGTTTCGGTTTCCGCTGCGGCTTCCTCGGGCTGCTCCACATGGAGATCGTCCGCGAGCGTCTCGAGCGCGAGTTCGACCTCTCCCTGATCGCCACGGCGCCGTCGGTCGAGTACGTCGCCCACCTGACCAACGGCGAGATCCTCGTCGTCGACAATCCCTCGGCGATGCCCGAGCCGCAGTTCGTCGACCACATCGAGGAGCCGCTCTTGAAGCTGACGATCGTCACTCCGGCCGAGTACACCGGAACGATCATGGACCTCTGCCAGGCCCGGCGGGGCCGCGATGGAGAAGATGGAGTACCTGTCGCCCGACCGCCTCGAGCTCGTCTACGAGCTCCCGCTCGCCGAGGTCGTGCTCGACTTCTTCGACGTGCTGAAGAGCCGGACCAAGGGCTACGCCAGCCTCGACTACGAGCCGGCGGGGACTCAGACCGACAATCTCGTCAAGGTCGACGTCCTTCTCGCCGGGCAGCCCGTCGACGCCTTCTCGACGATCGTGCACCGCTCGAAGGCGGAGGACTACGGGCGCAAGATGACGGCCAAGCTGCGCGAGCTCATCCCTCGCCAGCTCTTCGACGTCCCGATCCAGGCGGCGATCGGCGGACGCATCATCGCCCGCGAGACGGTCAAGGCCAAGCGCAAGGACGTCCTCGCCAAGTGCTACGGCGGTGACATCACTCGCAAGCGCAAGCTGCTCGAGAAGCAGAAGGAGGGCAAGAAGCGGATGAAGTCGATCGGCCGGGTCGAGGTCCCCCAGGAGGCCTTCATCAGTGCGCTGAAGCTGGAGGAATGATCGAGCCGGCCGCTCTCGGGGCGGACCGGTCCCCAGAGCCGCGGCGCCCCGTGACGACGAAGGCAATGACGGACGCGCCCACAAAACCCAGATAGCAGATCACCTGCAGCACCGTCGGTCGCCCCGCGTACCCGAACAGGGAGTGGAAGATGTCGCCGAAGGAGGAATCCTCCGAGAGGAACCGATTGGTGTCCCAGATCGGGTGGCTGAGCACGGTCACCCAGCCCAGCTGCTCGAGGTTCTCGACGACATCGGCGACGAGGCCGGCTGCGAACAGGATCAGGACGGCGCCGAGATAGGTGAAGAAGCGACCAAGGTTGATCCGGCGCCCCAGGTGGTAGATCCCCACCGCGATCGCCAGGGCGGCCACAAGGCCCGGTGCAGCGCCGAGTAGGGAGCCGCTCGAGTGCGTCGCGAAGACGATCGCGAGTGTGAAGACCGCCGTCTCCAGTCCCTCCCGGCCGACCGCCTGGAACGCCAGGAGCCCGATACCGAGCCGCTGGTTCCGCTCGAGCGCTGCTGCCGTGAGATTGCGCAGCTCGGCCGAGATCGTTCGCGCGTGGCGACGCATCCACAAGGTCATGTAAGTCAGGATGCAGGCGGCAAGGGCATAGGTGACGGTCTCGAAGATGGTCTGGACGTGCGACCCGGCATACGTGCGGATCGTGAGGTAGGCGGCGACGCCGCCGGCCGCCGCCAGCGCGAGCGCTGCCGCGACCCCGAAAAAGACGTCCCTGAAGTGGCGGCGCTGCCCGATCCGATCCAGGTAGGCGAGCAGGATCGCGACGATCATGCTCGCCTCGATGCCCTCCCGGAGGAAGATGACAAAAGTCGCTACCAAGGATTCTCCCGGACTGATTCGGCCGGGCCCTGGGTGACTCGACCGAGGGCTCCGGCTCGATCTGTCTAAGGTAGACCTTAGAGTTTCTCTCAGGCGAGCCTGATAGCGCTGAAGTCGGCCGGACCAGGCGTTGCCGTCGAGTCGGGGCACCCCAAGTAGAATCCTGCACGAGGAGCCAGAGGGATGCCGACGCGCCACGACCACGACCAGTTAGACGACCGCAAGGCGGCGATCTTGAAGTCCGTCGTGACCGGATACGTCGAGACAGCTCAGCCAGTCGGGTCGTCCCAGGTCGCACGCGACCCCGTCATAGAGGTCTCGCCGGCGACCGTGCGGGCCGACATGGCGGCGCTCGAGCGCGAGGGCTACCTCACGCACCCGCACACCAGCGCAGGACGGATCCCGACAGACAAGGGCTATCGGTTCTTCGTCGATCACCTCGGCAACCTGCAGCCGCTCGGGCGCGCCGAGCACGAGCAGGTGCAGATCTTCTTCTCGAAGGCACATGGCGAGCTGGAACGGGTGCTCCACGACACCTCGCGCCTGCTCGCCCAGCTCACCGATTGCGCTGCGGTCGTCGTGAGCCCGGCCTACGAGGCCCTGGTCGTTCGGTCGGTCATGATCGCGCGGCTCTCCGAGCGCGTCGCGATGGCTGTCGCGATCCTCTCGAACGGAGTCGTGGAGAAGCGCACGATCAGCCTTCGACGCGACTTCCCCGACGCCGTCTTGTCCTCGTCGATGGCCGCGCTGCAGCAACGGCTTTCGGGGTGCTCGCTCGGAAAGGTCCCGCCCGAGATTCCGAGCGGCGATCCGGAGGTTGACGACGTGGTCAGGGCGTGCGTGGACGCTCTCGTGGACGCCGACACGACCTCGGGCTCGGACCAGGTGTTCGTCAGGGGCGCCGCACACATGGCAGAGCGTTTCGACGCCATCGACCAGGTCCGTGCCGTGCTCGGGATCCTCGAGCAGTCCTACGTCGTCGTGACGCTGCTGCGGGACGTGCTGGCCCAGGGACAATCGGTCTCGATCGGCTCCGAGCACGCGGGCGTCGAATCCCTCGCCGAGTGCTCGCTCGTCGTCGCGCCTTACGAGTCCGACGGCGTCGCGATCGGGACCATCGGCGTTCTCGGGCCAACCCGGATGGACTACCAGCACGCTCTCGCCGCGGTTGCGGTGGTCGGCCAGCGGCTCACCCGCGAGCTCCGGGGGGAGTAGCCGTGTCGATGACCCAGGACTTCTACGAGCTTCTGGGGGTGCCGAGAACGGCCTCCGAGGACGAACTCAAGCGCGCCTACCGCCGGCTCGCACGTGAGCTGCACCCCGACGCCAACCCCGGGGATGCCGAGTCAGAGGCGCGCTTCAAGCAGATCACCGTCGCCTACGAGACCCTGCGCGATCCGGAGCGGCGCCGTCGCTACGACATGTTCGGGCCCGAAGCCGCGAGAGGCACGGGAGCGGGGGGCGCGGACACGTTCGGTTTCGCCGGCGGCCTCGGCGACCTTTTCGACGCTTTCTTCAATCAGGGCTTCGGCGCGGGCGCACCGCGCGGAGGGCGCCGCCAGGGCGCCGACGCCGAGATCGTCCTGCAGATCGGGCTGAAGGAAGTGATCTTCGGTGCCCGCCGTGAAGTGAACCTGAAGGCGCCGGTGACGTGCACGACGTGCGAGGGCACCGGTGCCCGCGAGGGGACGACGGCGAGCACCTGCCCCGAGTGCCGCGGCTCGGGCCAGATCCAGCGGGTCCGCCAGTCGATACTCGGCCAGATGGTGACTGCGACGCCGTGCGGGCGCTGCAACGGCCTGGGTGAGGTCATCGCCTCCCCGTGCCCCGACTGCCGGGGCGAGGGCAGGAGGCTGGACGACCGGACCTTCACCGTCGAGATACCTTCGGGGGTCGACGACGGCGCCACCCTGCGCATCGCCGGCGCGGGCGGGGCAGCCGTACGAGGAGGGATGTCCGGGGATCTGTACGTCCATCTCCGTGTCGAGAGCGACAGCCGTTTCGAGCGGTCCGGCACTGATCTGGTCACGACCCTCCACCTGTCGGTGGCACAAGCGGCGCTCGGCACCGAGGTCGAGCTCGACACCTTCGACGGTCCGTACCTCCTGGCGGTCCCCGGGGGAGTCCAGACCGGCCGAATCCTCAAGGTCGCCGGCCACGGCGTGCCGCGCCTTCGAGGTGGGCGGCGCGGCGATCTCCTTGCCCGGGTGTTCGTCGACACGCCCGTCAAGTTGTCGAAAGAAGAGGACGAGCTCCTTAGAAAGCTCGCAGAGCTCCGCGGGGAACAGGTCCAGCCGCCGGACGCGGGCCTCCTCTCCCGGCTCCGCTCCGCCTTCGGCTGAGCGTGGCCGCCCGCACGCCGGACGCGGCGCTGCGAGCCGCTTCGGTGCTCGTCTTCGTCGAAGATCTCGACTCGCCCGAGCTTTGCGACGACGACTCCCATCACCTCGGCGAGGTCCTCCGGCTGAAGCCGGGGGAGGTCGTTGCGGCAGCTGACGGGGCCGGCGCATGGCGCATCTGCGCCTTCGCCGCGCCGCGCGCCGGCCCAGGGGCGCCGAGGCGTCGGCGGAAAGGGTCGCCGGTTCGGTCTCGAGTCCGCCGGCCCGGTCAACCGCCTGGAACCTCCCTCCCCGGTGCTGGAGGTCGCCTTCTCCTGGGCCAAGGCAGAGCGGACCGAGTGGGCGGTCGCCAAGTTGGTGGAGCTCGGGGTGGACCGTCTCACCCCGCTCGTCGCCGACCGAACGGTCGTGCGACCCAGCCGGGACGGAGCCGCTCGCCGTGAGGCGCGGCTCTACAAGATCGCCCAGCGCGGCGGCGATGCAGTCACGCCGGCCCTTCCTCCCCGAGATCGGCACGAGCCAATCTGTCGACGAGATCCTCGCCCGCTCGTCGGCCTCGGGCGTCGCGCTGGCCGAGCCCGGCGGGGGGCCGATCTCCCTCGCCACGCCGGTCGTGCTCGTCGGCCCGGAAGGAGGCTGGTCGCCACGAGAGCTTGCGCTGGTCGACGACAAGGTCGGCCTGGGAGACGGCGTCCTGCGGGTCGAGACAGCCGCGCTCGCCGCCGGCGCATTGCTCGCGGGACTGCGGAGTGCGGCGGTGGCGCCCTTCCGCTAGCGCCGCGGAGCCGCTCCCCTAGCGCCGGAGGCCCCATGGCGGAAAGGCGCGCAGGCCGTCGTGACAGGGCGGGGCCATCGATCTCACGAGGGCTCGCACGAGCTCCGCGACGGAGAGTCCTTGCAGAAAGCACCAGTTAGGAGCAACACTTGAGGGGTAGAGTCTGACCCGGGAGCCCATTGGCGAAGGCCCGGCGCTCTGGTGCTGCCGAAAGCGAGAGCCCACGTTCGGGCCGGCGGTGTCCAGGGGCGGAAACGCGGCACGACCGGAGAGTGACCGGAATGACCCCAAGCCAGACGCCCGAAGGCGACGACGCCAAGTACGCGGCGGTCGTGGGCGCTCGGCTCCGGGCCGTGAGGCGGCAGAAGCGGCTGTCGCTGCAGGCGGTCGAAAAAGCCTCCAGGCTGGAGTTCAAGGCGTCGGTGCTGGGAGCTTACGAGCGGGGCGAACGGACTATCTCGGTCCCGAGACTCCAGCGCCTCGCGAGGCTGTACCGGGTGCCGGTAGACCAGCTCCTCCCACCCGACGGCGCGGTGCCCCCGAGCCGCAATCGTGGCTCCACGAACGGCAGCAGCGGCGACGGCGCCGACCTCGAGGGCAAGACCTTCAAAGTCGCCGTGGACCTCTTGCGCCTCTCGGAGGTGCAGGGACCCGAACGTGAGCTGCTACGGCGGTTCCTCGCCTCTGTCCAGGTCCAGCGCCAGGACTTCAACGGCGAGGTTCTCACCATCCGGTCCGAGGACCTGAGGGTCATGGCATCGATGCTCGGCCAGAACCTCGAGACCCTCCTCAAACGCCTGGAGGAGCTCGGCCTGCTTCGTGCCTGAGCACGACGCGCCCGCCGGCGGGTCGCCCTCCATCGGCTTGTACGTGCACATCCCGTTCTGTGCCCGCCGCTGTGATTACTGCGCGTTCGCGACGTGGACCGACCGTCACCGTCTGTCGGTGGAGTATACCGACGCATGCCTGTCCCAGCTCCGCCGCGCCTACGAGGAAGGACTCGGCCCGGCGGCCACGGTCTTCTTCGGCGGTGGAACCCCCTCCCAGCTGCCGGGAGAAGAGCTGGTGCGATTGCTGGGCGGAGTCCGGTGCCAGGAGGGGGCCGAAGTGACCGTCGAGTGCAATCCGGAGGACGTCACCGTCCCACTGCTGCGCACTTACGCTGCGGCCGGCGTGAACCGGATCTCGCTGGGAGTGCAGTCACTCGTCCCACATGTGCTCGAGAGCCTCGGCCGCCGCCAAACCCCGCTCGCCGTGCGACGCGCCGTCGCCGCCATCGGAGAGGTGCGGTTCAGCTCGTTCAACGTCGACCTCATCTACGGCGCCGTAGGAGAGACCGACGTCGACTGGGCGGCCACGCTCGACGGAGTACTCGCGCTCGATCCCCCGCCGCCACACGTGAGCGCGTACGCCCTCCAGGCCGAACCCGGCACGCCCCTCGGGCGCGACCCGGCGCGTCATCCCGACGAGGATGTCCAGGCTCGGCGCTACGAGATGGCCGACGGCGCGCTCGAAGCGGCGGGCCTTGGCTGGTACGAGATCTCCAACTGGTCACGTCCGGGCCACGAGTGCCGCCACAACCGAAACTACTGGCGCCAAGGCGAGTACCTGGGAGTGGGCTGCGCTGCGCACAGCCACCTCGGGGGCCGGAGATTCTGGAACATCCGGACTCCCGAGCGCTTCGTCGCCGCGATGGCTTCGGGTAAGCCCGCGATCGCCGGCGCGGAGCTGCTCGACCCCGAACAACGCCAGCTCGAGGCGCTGGAGCTCGCGATCCGCACCCGCGAGGGGGTCGACGAGACCGCCCTGGCCGAAGACGAGGCGACGGCGGAGCTCGTGCGGCGCGAAGGCGGCCGCGCCGTGTTGACTCGTCGCGGCCGGTTGCTCGCGAACGAGGTGGCCTGCCGGCTGAGAGCCCCGGCCCGGACACCCTGAACCCCGACCCGGAAGCACCCTGCCGCTACGCTTTGGCCCGTGGTCGATCCCATCCGATGGATGAGCACCAAAGCGGCCTCTGACTACCTCGGCGTCAACCTGAGAACGCTCTACCGGTTCATCGACGAGGGCGACCTAGCGGCTTACAGGTTCGGGCGCGTCATCCGCCTGAAGGAACAAGATGTCGTCGCCTTCGTGGAGCAGTCCCGCATCGCACCGGGCAGCCTCGATCACCTCCTCAGTTTCGCTGACCGGCCCCCCAGCGCTGCCAGCCGCGTCGAGCCGCTCTATCCCGAGCCTGTGCGAGCCGATGGCCGCTGAGGAGCCTGAGGTTGCGGCCGACTGCGTCTTCTGCTCGATCGCGTCAGGCGAGATCCCCTCGACCGAGGTGCTTTCCACAGACCTCGTCTACGCGTTCCGAGACCTGAACCCCGTCGCGCCGACTCATGTCCTCGTCATTCCCAGAGAGCACATCGTCGACGCAGCCGGCATCACGCCCGCTCACGGGGCGGTGCTCGTCCAGATGTACGACGTCGCCCGTCGGGTGGCAGAAGCCGAAGGCTTCGCAGAGCGCGGCTACCGCCTGGTGTTCAATGTCGGCCCCGACTCGGGCAACAGCGTTCCCCATCTGCACCTCCACGTGCTCGGTGGGCGCCGGCTCGACTGGCCGCCCGGCTGAGGCACCCGGTTCCGCTGGAGCTGGCGTAGCGGACTGCTCACCCCGGGCGGAGGTTTTTAGCTGAGGCAACGATCCCGGCTACGCGGAGGTTTCTGTGGAGTCAACGTGGGCCTGGCCCGTCAGGAGCGAAGTCGCTGGTAGCCTTGACAGGAAGCCACGTGTCGTCCACCCAGGTCAAGATCCTCGTCCCCGGGAACCACCTCATGGTGGGCCTGCTCGGCCAACGTGACGAGCTGCTCCGTACCGTCGAGCAGGCTTTCGACGGCACCCGGATCCACGTCCGCGGCAACGAGATAACCGTCGAAGGCCCCGAGGCCGCGCGGGTCGGCCACCTGTTCGAGGAACTTGTCTCGTTGCTCGAGCGGGGCCACTGGCTCGACCCGGCGAACGTGGGGCGCACGATCGAGATGGTCAAAGACGACGTTCGGCCGTCCGAAGTGCTCACCGCCGAGATCGGCCGATCTGCACGGGGTCGCAAGGTGCACCCGAAGACCGCGGGCCAGAAGCGCTACGTCGACGCAATCGCCGCGAACACGATCACGTTCGGGATCGGCCCCGCCGGCACGGGCAAGTCCTACCTCGCGGTCGCGCTCGCCGTGCAGGCACTCCAGGCGAAAGACGTGGCGCGGATCATCCTGACGCGCCCCGCGGTCGAGGCCGGCGAGAGACTCGGTTTCCTGCCGGGCGATCTCATGGCCAAGATCGACCCGTATCTGCGCCCCCTCTACGACGCCCTCTACGACATGCTCGAACCGGAGGGAACTCAACGGCTGCTCGAGCGGGGAACGATCGAGGTGGCTCCGCTCGCCTTCATGCGAGGCCGGACGCTCAACGGGAGCTTCGTGATCCTCGACGAGGCCCAGAACACCACGCCGGAGCAGATGAAGATGTTCCTGACCCGAATCGGCTTTGGCACCAAGGTCGTCGTGACCGGCGACGTGACACAGATCGACATCGCGGGCGGCCGCTCGGGCCTGCTCGACCTCGAGGAGCTGCTCGGCGAGATCGAAGGGATCTCCTTCATCCAACTCGGACAAGGCGACGTGGTCCGCCACCGCATTGTCCGCGAGATCGTCTCGGCGTACGACCGCTCCACGCAGGCCCGGAGCATCGGCGCCGGCGGGGCCGCTCCGAGGCTGGCCGCGCGGGCAGTCGAGGAGCCGGCAGCCAGGCCGCTTCGGTGACGGCTCAGGTCTTCGCCGCCGACGAACAGTCCGACCGACCAGTTGACCTCGCCCGCTGGGTAGGCCTCGCGGAACGTGTGCTCGCCGACCGCGGCATCGGAGAGCGGACTGAGCTCTCGCTCATGTTCGTCAACGAGACGGCCATCGCCGAGCTCAACGAGCGCTTCCTCGGGCGCAAGGGCCCGACCGACGTCCTGGCTTTCCCGATCGAGGACGACCTCATCGGGCCGGGCCACGTGCCCGAGCAGGAGGCGAGCGGGCCCGGTCGTGGGCCTGCGGAGTACGAGGACCTGCCGCTCCTCATCGGCGACGTGGTCATCTGCCCCGAGCTGGCGTGGAAGCAGGCACCCCAGCACGCTGGAACTTACGAGGACGAGCTCGCCCTGCTACTGGTGCACGGGATCTTGCACCTCCTCGGCATGGATCACGAGGACGACGACGAGGCGGCCTTGATGGAGGCCCTCGAGCAGCAATTGCTCGTCGCCCATCACCGAGGGCCGGCCGCATGATCCTGGGCACGACGCACGGCTTCACCGGCGCCGACGGCGGCCTCCTGGCGGCGGTCTTCGTCCTTGTCGGGCTCTCGGCGATCCTTTCGCTCGCCGAGACCGGGCTGACTCGAACCTCACGCGCGCGCGCCAAGTCGCTCGAGGACGCCGGCCAACGCGGGCGCGGTCACTGCGGCGCCTCGTCGAGGAGCCCGAAGCCTTCCTCGCTCCGATCCTCCTGCTCGTGCTGGTCTGCCAGCTCGTCGCCGCCACGCTGGTCGGGGTCATGGCTGCGCAGCTGTTCGGCGCGATCGGCGTCGCGGTGGCGACCGCGTTCGAGGTCGTGGTGATCTTCGTCTTCTCCGAAGCGGTGCCCAAGCAGTGGGCGGTACGCCACTCGGATCGCGCGGCCCTGCTGGCCGCGCCGCTCGTCACGACGCTGGTCAGATTTCCGCCCACACGAGCGGTGTCCGGAGCTTTGATCGGCCTCGCCCGTCTCATCACCCCCGGCGGGCGAGACGGGCGAAGCGACCCCGACGTCACCGAGTCCGAGCTGCTGGCTTTCGCCGACGTGGCTGCGCAGGACGAGGCCATCGAGGGCGACGAGAGAGCGCTCATCCACTCGATCATCGAATTCGGCGACACGATCGTCCGAGAAGTGATGGTGCCCCGGCCCGACGTGGTCGCGGTGGAGGACTCTGCCGAAGCCGGAGCGGTACTCGAAAGGGCCATCGAGGCCGGCTACAGCCGCATCCCGGTCTTCGACCAGAGCCTCGACGACGTGGTCGGCATCGCGTTCACCAAAGACCTGATCCGCTTCGTCCGAAGTGGCAGGGAGCACTCTCCTGTGAGGGACGTGAGCCGGCCCGCGAACTACGTCCCCGAGACAAAACGGGTCGCACCTCTCATGCGCGAGATGCAAGCAGGCCAATTCCACCTCGCCGTGGTCATCGACGAATACGGCGGCACGGCGGGCGTCGTGACGCTCGAGGACCTCATCGAGGAGCTGGTCGGCGAGATCGTCGACGAGTTCGACGTCGACGAGCCGCTGATCGAGCCTCTCGGCGGCGGCCAATTCAGGGTATCGAGCAAGATGCCGGTCGACGAGGTGAACGAGCTCCTGGGCGCCGACCTGCCGGCCGGGGACTGGGACACCATCGGGGGCCTCGTGCTCGCGGTCGCCGGGCACGTTCCAGCCGAAGGCGAGTCGATCGAGGTGGGCGGCCACCTCCTTGTCGCGGAGAAGCTGCAGGGGCGCCGGATCGGCAGCGTGCGGCTCCTCCGGCTCGAGGGCCTACCGTTGCACACCGGTCCCAAGAACCCGGACGAGGAATGGCTGGCCGAACGCGCTCACCGGGCCGCCGAGCGAGGGGAACGCTCGGCAGAAAGGGCCGAGCGTCCTGAGGTTGGCGACGGAGCCACCGCCGAGGACGGGAGCCGGCGATGACCGGCGGAGTCACGTGACGCGGCAGCCGCCAGTGAACGAGACCGGGACGCCCGCGGACAAAGGAGTCGGGCACCAGGACTCCCCGCTCGTCCTCGGCTGCAGCCTCCGGTCCGGCCTGGTCGCGCTCGTCGGCCGGCCGAACGTCGGCAAGTCGACCCTGCTCAACCAGATCCTCGGGAGGAAGGTAGCCATCACCTCGGCGACCCCTCACACGACCCGGACCCGGGTCCGCGGCGTCCTCGACCGGCCCGACTCTCAGATCGTCTTCACCGACACACCGGGGGTGCACCGACCCCGCACGGCGCTCGGCGACCGCCTCAACCAGACGGCAACCTCGACGTTCGACGACGTCGACTGCTGCGTGCTGGTGCTCGAGGCGAACGCGCCGATCGGGGCAGGTGACCGCTACATCGCCGAGCGGCTGCGTCCCGACACGGCGATAGCCCTGAACAAGATCGACAGGGTGGGCCGCGCTGCGGTGCTGCAGCATCTCGCTGTCCGCGGCAGCGGAGCTCGGTCTCGCGGACGCCGAGTATTTCCCGGTCTCGGCGACGACCGGCGAGGGTGTCCCCGCTCTGGTCGAGCACCTGGCCGCCCGGATGCCCGAGGGTCCGCGCTACTTCCCCCCGGGCATGGTGAGCGACGTCCCCGAGGCCTTCTACGTCGCCGAGCTGGTGCGTGAGCAGCTCCTGCGGCATGCCGAGGAGGAGCTCCCGCACTCGATCGCGTGCCGTGTGACCGAGTGGGACTGGCCGCGGATCCGTTGCGAGATCCTCGTCGAGCGCGAATCGCAGAAAGGCATCGTGATCGGCAAGGGTGGGCGGGTCCTGAAGGCGGCCGGCACCGCGGTCCGCCAGCAGCTCGCACCCGGCGCATACCTCGAGCTCTTCGTGAAGGTCGAGAAGGGCTGGCAGCGCCACCCGGAGATGATCGAGCGCCTCGGCTATTGAGCGGTTCGCCCCACGAGCCCGCTCTCGTCGTAGCCTCGGCGCGCCCCGGTGAACAGAACCGCAGCGTGCTCGTCCGGGCCGATCAGGCCGCGTCGGCACAACTGGGCCAGACCGGCCAGGCCGGCCGATCCGGTCGGGTCCACCTCGATGCCCGTGGACTCGATCGCGAGCCGCGTTGGCCTCTGCTATCTCGTCCTCGTTCACCACGAGAGCCTCCCCGCCGGTAGATAGCATCGCCTCGACGACCGCGACCCAGTCGTAGGTCTCGTCGTCGAGGATGCCGTGCGCGGCACTGTGAGGCACCGTCTCCCAGGGCCACATGAACTCGGAGCGGTGGGCGGCGGCGTATCGAACTGCGGCACGAATCTCCTCGGGTCCGGGGTTCGCCGGGAGGCGACCGGCCACCCGCTCGAACGCCCGTGCCAGCGGCCAGGCGCCGGCGGTCTGAACCGTGTGCACGCGCGGCATGCCCGCTAGCACCCCGAAGTCCTTCGCCTCGGACAACCCCTGTGCGACGGCACTAGCCAGCGCGCCGCCGCCGACCTGAATGACGACATGATCGACGCGTCCGCTCTCGGGGAGCGTGGCGGCCATCTCGTAGCCGAGCGTCTCACCGCCCTCGATGGCGAGCCCGTTCTCGTTTCCTTGGCACGTGAAGGGCAGGGCGCCTTCCTCGATCGCGCTTTGGAGGTGGTGATAGGTGGGGTCGCCGGCGAGGCCGTCGGTGCGCGGGCAGACGGTGATCTCGGCTCCGAGCGCCTGCAACCGGCCGAGCACGACGGGATCGGCGTCCGTCGGGACGAACACGAGCAGCCGCCGGCGGCCGGCCGCCGCGATGACCGCTGCGGCCAGCGCGGCGTTCCCGCAGCTGGCGATGGCGAGAGGAGGGAGCGGGCCTTCGACCATGCCTAACTGGCGAACCACCTCGAGATGCACGAGGAGCCCGAACAGGTGCCGAGCCTTGTGCGATCCCGCGACATTGCCCGTCTCGTCCTTCACCCAGATGGTGGCCCCGGTCCCGAGCCCGTCGGCCAGCCCGGGCGAGGCGGTGAACGGTGTCACGGTGAAGCCGTGCCCGTCGACCCTCGCCACCTCGCCGTCGAGATGTCTGATCAGCTCGACGAACGCACCGTCTCCGAGGCCGCTCGCCGCGGCGAGATGGTAGGCGTGGAAAAGACCGCGCCACCGGACGAACGGGTTCGGTTCCGAGGTCTCCCGCGGGAAGTTCAGCTTGCCGATGTCGAGGAGCCGGCGCAGGACGTGGTCACCGCCATCACCGGCACGCGCGCGCAGCGAAACGGGTAGGGCTCACTGGCGTCGACCGGCGTACCGCAACCCCCACAGACGATCGAGCTGGCGATTTCTCTCGGTGAGGTCGGGGAGGCTCGGCCAGCCCGTTGCACGGCACGGTCCTTGGCGTCCGCGAACGACATACGAACGGCCAGCTTAGGTGTGCCCGGCCGGACTCGAGCCGACCGCCTCAAGTCCTCGGCGCGGCCGCGGCCTCGGCGTGGATGCCGCGAAGGAAGGCTTCCGCCTCGGCACGTTCCCGGGTCCGTCGCATGGGCGGCAGCGCCCTGACAAGTGCAGGCCCGTAGGAGGCCTTTGCGAGGCGCGGGTCGAGAACAGCGACGACGCCCCGGTCGGTGGCAGTCCGGATGAGCCGCCCGGCGCCTTGAGCGAGCAGTGTCGCCGCCCGCGGGAGATCGACGGTCTGAAAGCCTGCCCTGCCAGCGGCGTCACGGCGCGCAGCCATCAAGGGATCGTCCGGGCGAGGAAACGGGATCCGGTCGATGACGACAAGGCTCAATGCAGGTCCCGGGACGTCGACGCCCTGCCAGAAGCTCATCGTTGCGAAGAGGCACGCCGCCGACTGAGAGCTGAGCGCGTCCAGCAGCGCCGCCTTCGGAAGCTGTCCCTGCACCAGAACCGGCCAGGGGAGCCTGCCCGCGAGCACCTCGGCGGCCACCGTCATGGCCCGCCGGCTCGTGAACAGAGCGAGGGTTCGCCCGCCGGCGGCGAGCACGAGCGCCTCGATCTCGTCATGGATCGCGGCCTCGGCATTTGCGCTCCGGCGGTCCGGGAGCGTCACGGCGCAGTAGAGGAGCCCGTTCGCCTTGTAGGCGAACGGACTTCCGACATCGAGCTCCTCCGTCGACCTGCTCGGCGCCCCCAGGCGAGCGGCGAGCCCGCGGGGAGCGTCGCGCTCGTCATCACGACCGGTGTGGCCGAGAACACCTGGGCAGACATGATCCCGCTCACGTCGAGCGGTGCCGAGTGGAGGGCGGGCCGCTCCCCTCCCGTGACCCAGACCACCTCGTCGCTGCCAGCGGTCAGGCAGGCCTCGAGCTCCTCGCGGCAGCGGTCGACACCGAGAAGGGCCCTCAGACAGCGCTGGGCGGCGTCACTGCTTCCGCCTCCCCCATCTCCGCCGCGCGGGCCGGGGGCCTCGGAGGCACGTCGCAGCTCGACCCCCAGGCGCTCGAGCCGGTCGACCAACAGGGTCACCTGTTCGCCGACCTCCGCGCCGAGGCCCGCCGGCAGCCGGCGGTCCTCACTGCCCGCCAGAAGCTCCTCGAGGCTCGCGGCCGACCCCATCACCGCCTCGATCGCCCTCGCCGGCGACGAGTCCTCGCCCCGTCGAGCCCGCCGACCCGACGCGATCAGCGCCGGCCGGGCTGCGGAGGCCAGCGCACGCAGGCGTGCCGGGCTGACCTCCGCGCCCAGCGAGGCGGCCAGGACGTCTTCGAGCTCGTGCGCCTCGTCGACCACGAGCGCGTCGTGCTCGGGAAGCACCTCCCCACCGCTGCGCAGATGCGCGCCGAGAAGATGAAGATTCGCGATGACGACGTCGGCGGCGGCCGCCTTCGAGCGCGCCGCTTCGGCGAAGCACTCGCTGCCCGACGGGCAGCGACGAGCGCCGGGACACTCGTCGCCGTTGACGCTCACACTCGACCATGCCGCGCTCGACGGCTCGAACTCGAGCTCCGCGCGGTCTCCGGTGGGGGTGGAGTCCGCCCAGATCGTCAGTCGCCGCACCTCTTCGCCAACTCGCCTGGCCGCGATCGCACGCGCCGAGTCTCTCGGACGTGGCTCACTATCTTCTGCCGCCTGGCCGGCCTCTGCCGCCTGCCCGGCCTCGGGCGGCGGGTCGCCTCCCGCCGCACCGTCGCTCGGTGCGACGTCGGGTCCGCCGAAACGCTGCTGCTCTCCCAACCGGTCGAGCTCGTGGAGGCGCTGGCGGCAGAGATAGTTCGATCGCCCTTTCAAAACGGCCCATCTGACAGGCCGGGCGAGACCGCGTGCCACAAGTGGGAGATCCTTGTTCGCCAGCTGATCCTGCAACGCCTTGGTCGCGGTGACGACGACGACGCGCTTGCCCGAGGTGACGGCCGGCACCAGATAGGCAAGTGACTTGCCCGTGCCCGTCCCTGCGGCCACGGCTACGTGACCGCCCGTCGCGAGTACCTTCGCGACCGCCTCGGCCATCTCGATCTGGCCCGGCCGCACCTCGCCGGCCGGGAGGGTCGCGACGACCCGGCGCAACAGCTCGGCGACGCCAGGCTCGGTCACGCGGGAACGCTAGCAGACTGACATGAGATGCATTGAAATAGACGGACGGCGGACACGGCGGCAACATCGGCGGCGGCGATGCAGAGCGCCGAGAACACGCGGGTTCGGCGATGGGTGTGGGGCGACGGCCGGCGGCTCGCCCGCCGCACTATGTCCGGCCAATTCGAGTCCTCCTCGGGCCAATTCGAGTCCTCCTCGCCTGGGTGTAGGAACGATTCAGGACTTGGCCCGGCCCCGCAACACGCTGCCCCCGAGGAAGACGATGGCGATGAGCGGCAGCACGATGACCGCCACGGCACGGTGCGTGTGAAGCGCGAGTGCCGCGCCCACGAGCACCAACGTCCCGACGAAGAGCTCGGGTGCGTCGCCGATCAGGAAGTCCTTCCAGAACCTCCCGAACGCGCTCAACGCCTGGATGACTGCCGTCATGAGGTGGCTCCGGAGCGTATGGCCGCACGGTCCCGGGAAGGTCCCAACTTGCGCATAGCGATGGAAAACGCTGCAGCCGTCGCGGCGAACAGCCCGACCAGCCCCAGGATCATGAGATCGCCGCCGGGCCAATGAACCCCGGCGCCCTCACCGACCCAGAAGACGCCGAAGCTCGTCAGCATGACTCCCACGGCGAGCTTCATGGAGTTCTCGGGGATCTCCGAGAGCTGCCGCGCGACGAGGAGGCCGACGACCGAGACGACGACCGCGGCGGCGCCGGCTGAAGCCGCCGCGAGCCCCAGGTGACCCGAGCTCGCCCCGAGGGTGATCACGATGAGCACCACCTCCATTCCCTCGAGGAAGACTCCCTTGAAGGCGACTGTGAACCCGGTGGCGTCGCGGCGCCCGTGCCGCCACGACCCGGCCGGAGCGCTCGCCTGCACAGCCCGGCCTTGACCCGACAGCTCCTCGACGGTCTTGGCATAGATCGCATCCTCGTCGTGCAGCGCCTTGTGGCCGCTCGCCCGCAGCACCGCCTTGCGCAGCCAGTCAAGACCGAGAACGAGCAGCAGTGCGCCGATGACGACGCGGAGCACGTTGATGGGAACGAGTCGTGCGAGCGGGACCCCGACTGCGACGACCAGCGCGGCGAGCACGAGCGCCACGACCACGCTTCCCTCGATCGCGGAGCGCCATCCCCGAGTCACGCCTGCCGCGACGACGATCGTCAGCGCTTCGACCATCTCGACGGCACTTGCACCGAAAACCGCAAGGGCGAGCACCACGGTCGAAGTCGTCATCGTGGCCTCACCTCGCGCCGAGCTTACCGTTCGCGGTCGAGGGCGAACTCTGCCGCGACGCGGGGCGGGCCGGTACGCGACCGCTCCGAGCCGGAAGCGTCCTCGTGCGATCGGCGGCGACACGCCTCGATCGCGGCGAGCACGTCGGCCCGTGGACCGCAGACGGCGAGGCGCTCGACGTTGCGAAGATGGGAGACCTTGCCCACCTTTTGGCCGGAGGGGTCGTGAATGCCGATCTGCGCGCCCACGTAGCGTTTCGAGTCGAACTCGAGGACCTCGACGTGCCCGCGCACGCCGCAGATCTCGAGGAGGTCGTCACGTCCCAGCCACGACTCGTCGTTGCACGACACGACCACGACCTTCGCGTCGATCCTCAAAACGAGCTCCGCTAGGGCGGCCGGCATCGACACCTTCGAGTTGAAATCGCTCCGCGTGTCAGCGTTCTTCGCGTCGACCCGCTTGCAGGCAACCCCATAGTGCTCAGGCGCATCCCACCGGATCAGCGTCTCCCACACGTGGTAGTTGGTGAAGTAACGGTGCTGGTTGTAAGGCGGGTCGAAATAGGCAAAGTCAACAGAACCGAGGGAGCCGAGCGCCTCTCGGGCATCGGCACGGATGACGCGACCGTGCCCCGCCAGCAGTTCGGGGACACGCAGAGAGAGCGGATGGAGCGATCTCGGAGCCCACTTCTTCAGATACGCCATCTGCAAGCCGGTCGTCGAGTCCACCCTGTCGGCTGCCTCGAGCAGACTGGTCAGGAGGACAGGGTAGAGCCGGGCCCCCCGGTAGCGCGCCTCGATCGCGTCGCGAATCGCGTCGACGCGGGCGCCGTTCTCGGGCCGGAGGTAACGCGACCGCTCGCAGAAGACCTCGGTGAAGTAGCCCCTGCGACCCGGGAGCCCGTTCAGCTCCGCGATCGTCTCGGAGAGCTCCGCCTCGTCCACCGTGGCCGCGTCCGTGCCGATGTAGCACTGACCGAGCACCTCGGAGTAGGTGGCCGTGTCGACCGCAGTGACGAAAGCTCCCCGGCGCTTCAGCTCCTGCGCAACACGCGTGGTGCCGGTGAAAAGGTCGGCTGCGCTCGAGGCGCGACAGCCGGACGCGAGGGAGGAGATGGCTTGCACGAGTCGTCGTTTCGAGCCGAGGTACTTGATCACACACGGTCCCCATGGCGGGGTCGCGCACCGCGGGACCAGGCCAGAAACCAGCTTGACGCCGGCGGGTCGGCGCCGACCCGAGCCCTTGTCACGCCCCCAAAGTAGCTCGTGCTCCCCCACGTCGAGGTACAACGGCTCTGTGGCCGGCGGGCTTCAAAGCCGGCCGGGCGGCCGCTCGATGCAATACTCGGCTCGTGACCGGCTCAGCATCGGTCGAGCTCGGCGGCCCGCTCGAGATCGAAGACGTCATCGAGATCGCGAAGGGCGCCCCTGCACGGCTGACAGAAGAGGTGCTCCGGAGAGTCGACGCCTCCCGGCAGGCGGTCGTCGCCGCCCTCGAGACCGGAGCCGTGGTCTACGGGGTCACGACGGGGTTCGGAAGCCTGGCGGATGTCCGGCTCACCCCGGAGCACTCCAGGGCTCTCCAGCACGGGCTGCTTCGCTCGCACGCCGTGGCGGTGGGCAACGAGCTCCCGCCCGAGGAAGTGCGCGCCATGCTGGCGCTTCGGGCGCACGTCCTTGCCCTCGGCCACTCCGGCGTCCGGCGACAGGTGGCGTTGCGGTTTGTCGAGATGCTCGAGAGGGATCTGCTTCCCGTCGTTCCCGAACAAGGGTCACTCGGCGCTTCGGGCGACCTCGCACCGCTCGCGCATCTCGCCCTTCCCGTCATCGGCGAGGGTGCGGTCCGGCTCGAGGGCGAGTTGCTCGACGCGGCCGAGGCTCTCGGCCGGTGTGGCCTGGAACCCCTTGTACTCGAGGCGAAGGAAGGGCTCGCACTCATCAACGGCACGCAAGGCATGACGGCCATCGGCGTGCTCGCGGCGTGGAGGGCGTACCAGCTCGCGAAGGTCGCGGACATCTCCGCTGCGCTCACCGTCGAGGCCATCTTCGGGACCGACCGCGCGTTCGACGCCCGGGTCATCGGCCTCCGCCCGCACCCGGGCCAGATGGCCTCGGCTCGGAACCTGATTCGGCTCCTGGCCGGCAGCGAGCTGCTCTCGTTGCATCGCGAGAGCGACCACATCGTCCAAGACGCCTACTCGATCCGCTGCGCTCCCCAAGTCCACGGAGCGTTCCGCGACGTGGTACGCCACAGCATCGAGACCCTTGAGATCGAGCTGGCGTCGGTCTCGGACAATCCAGTTGTACTGCCCGAGACCGGCGAGATCCTTACCGGCGGCAACTTCCACGGTCAGCCGGTCGCGCTGGCCTGCGACTCGCTCGCCGCGGCGACGGTGGGGCTCGCCTCGATCTCCGAGCGCAGGCTGTTCCGGCTTCTCGACCCCAAGACCTCGAACGGCCTCCCTCCGTTTCTCGTCGGCGAGGCCGGCGTCAACTCGGGGTTCATGGTGTGCCAGTACACCGCCGCGTCGCTCGTCTCGGAGATGAAGACCCTGGCACACCCCGCGGCGGTCGACTCCATCACGTCCTCGGCGGGGCAGGAGGACCACGTCAGCATGGGCATGATCGCCGCCCGCCACGCCCGGGAGTGCGTTCAGAACGCCGAGGCGGCGATCGCGATGGAGGTACTCGCGGCCGCCCAAGCTTGCGAACTTCGGGCGCCGGCGTTTGCCGGGCCGGCGAGCCGGGCTGCCATCGCGTCGCTGCGCCGAGTGGTCCCCGCCCTCGATCACGACCGGGCACTGAAGCCCGACGTCGACGCCACCATCGCACTCGTCCGGTCCGGAGCGCTCGTCGCAGCGGTGGAGGCCGAGATCGGGCCGTTGGAATAGCGATCGCGCGCCTTCGCCGGCTGGAACAGCGATCGCGCCTTCGCCGGCCCGCCGGAACGGCGATCGCGCCCTCGTTCGCTACGGGCTAGCTAGGCGACGCTCACAGGTGCAGCCCGCACTCTGTCTTCTCGCTGCCCGCCCAACGACCCTCGCGAGGGTGCCTGCCGTCGAGAACGGGCACGGTCGTCGGTGCACACCCGATGGACACGTACCCGACGAAGTTGAGCGGATGACGGGGCAAGTCGTGTTCGGCCACGTAGGCGTCGAGATCGTCGTCGTCCCAACCGGCGAGCGGGTTCCCCTTCACCATGTTGCGGCCGGGATCCCAGGCGACCACTGGAGCTTCGGCCCGCTCGGGTGTGTCGACACGCTTCAAGCCTGTGATCCAGGCGCGGTGACCGCCGAGCGCCTTGGCCAGGGGATCGACCTTGCGGAACTCACAGCAGCGACTGGAGCCGCAAGGGAACTCGTCGAGGGCCACCTCGGGGTGCGTAACTGTGAGGTTGAGGTCGTAGCGGTCCCGCAGGCGCTCGACGTAGGCGATCGTCTCGGGAAAGTGAAAGCCGGTATCTAAGAAGATGACCTCGATCCGCGGGTCGACGCCGACTGACAGATCGAGGAGAACGGCATCCTGAAACGAGGCGGCGACGGCGACCTCGCCGGGGAACCGGTCCACGAGCCACTCGATGATCCTTGCCGGGTCGGCCTTCTCGAGGCGAGCCGACGCCTCGTCGATCTCCGCGTGCAGCTCCGGGGAGGGACCCACGCCGTCGGCTTTGGGCTCGACGCTCCTCGGCTGCTCCATCAGGGCACCTTTCGCCAGCGCACCTTCCCCGTCTGCAGTCTCCAAACTATTTCCTCCCCTTGGTTTCGGGCGGTTCTTGCATCGTCGAACGTTTCGATGGCTGGGCAGTCGATCGCCTGTGTCGTCCTGGCGAGCGCCATCGACGCCAGGGCGGCTGAAGACTGCTGCGACGGTTGCCCGAGAGTATATCCCACTATTTCCATCATATTTCAAGGTATTGGGCAGGCAGGGCGAGCATCGCCGTCGCTGGACGACCGCGTGACGCGCAAAGCGAGCGTGACGTCGTCGCACGGCAAGATGGCTTGGCCGGGAGCTGGACGTATAGGTGGCGGGAACCGAGAGTAACTTCGGCGGGATGGCCGTCGCCGACCTCGATCCCTCCCGGATCCCCAAGCACGTCGCCTGTGTGATGGACGGCAACGGTCGGTGGGCACGCCAGCGTGGGCTGCCACGTACCGAAGGACATGCCGCCGGCGAGGAGGCGATGTTCGACACTGTTGAGGGGGCGCTTGACCTCGGTCTCGAGTGGCTGACGATGTTCGCCTTCTCAACGGAGAACTGGCGGCGACCGCCCGATGAGGTGCGCTACCTCATGAATTTCAACGAGGGAATCCTTTCGCGGCATCGTGACGACCTGAACAGCAAGGGAGTTCGCATTCGCTTCTCGGGTCGCCGGGACTGGCGGGTCCCGCGCCGGCTCGTCCGGCACATGGACGAGTCGGCCGAGCTCACGTCCGCCAACCGTCGACTGACGCTCACGATCTGCTTCAACTACGGCGGTAGGGCAGAGATCATCGACGCCGTCAAACAGCTCGCCACCGACAGTGTGCCTGCCGCCAAGATCGACGAGAAGGCGCTTCGCAAGCGGATGTACTGGCCCGACATGCCCGATCCCGACATGGTCATCCGCACTTCGGGCGAATTTCGCATCTCCAACTTCTTGCTGTGGGAGCTGGCTTACTCGGAGCTCGTCTTCACCGATGTCCTCTGGCCCGACTTCCGGCGGGAGAACCTGTTCGACTCCGTCGGGGAGTATCAGCGGCGTGACCGACGCTACGGCGGGCTGGACCGATGAGCAAAGACTTACGCGAGCCCTTCCGAATACGCGACCACATAGGGCTCATCTTGGGCATGTTTCTCGGCGGGCTGGCATTCTTGGCGGTGGTGGCGCTGGCGGTAATCGGCGATGAGCAGGCGATCACCCTCCTGGTCGTGATCGTCGTGGGGCTCGGTCTCATCGCACTCGGAACACGGATGAGAGGCTGAGCTCTGCGTGGCCACCTTCCGCGACGAAGGCGTCGTGCTGCGAACGATGCGGCTGGGCGAAGCAGACCGGATCGTCACGCTCGCGACCCCCGAGCACGGCAAGGTCCGCGCCGTCGCCAAGGGGATCCGCAAGACGAAGAGCCGGCTCACCGGCCGTCTCGAGCCCCTCACTCATGTGACCATGATGTGCTGGCGGGGCCGAGAGCTCGACGTCGTGAACCAGGTCGAGGTCATCGAACACTTCAAGGCGATCCGTGGCGACCTCGAACGTGTCCCCGTAGCGATGACGATGCTCGAGGTCGTCGATCACGTCGCCCTCGAGCGGCACCCCATGCCAGAGATGTTCCGGATGCTCGTGGGGGCACTACGGACCTTGGAGGAGCGGCCTGCGCCGGCGCTCCTCGCTGGGTTTCTCTGGAAGCTTCTCGGGCTGGAGGGGGTCGGCCCTTCAGTCGAACAGTGCGCAAGATGCGGCTCGGAGGGCGAGCTCGTCGCCTTCGACGCCGCCGAAGGCGGTTTCCTCTGTCGTACGTGCCGCCGTGGCCAAGCGGTCGGCCCCGACACCGTGACCCTGATCCGGAGAATCCTCGGCGGAGGTCTCCGCGGCGTGCTCGACGAGCCGCCGAGCCGAGCGACGGCGGAGGCGGAGCGCTTGGCCATGACCGCGACCGAGTATCACCTCGACCGGAGGGTGCGCTCGGCCCATCGGTCCGCGGAGATCACCACCGCCGGCCGGCGGGACTGGTCAAACGGGTCCGGGCCGGCGGCTGAGACCCTTCTCGCCACAAAGTCGGGATCGCCGCCGGTCACCTCGTAGTCGACGGGCCGGCGGCTGAGACCCTTCTCGCGCCAAAGGCGGAATCGTCGCCGGTCACCTCGTAATCGACGAGCCGGTAACCGGACAGGTAATGACGTTGGCAAATGATGTTGCATGGGCTCGGCGTCCTCGCAGCCTTCGGCCTCCGCCACAAACGGGACGAAGTCGCCAGAGGTCTCCGCCCTGACTCTGATCAGCCGTAAGCAACTCGGCGTGTTCACCCGGCAGCAGGTCATCGAGGTCGGGCTTTCCGACGCCTGGCTGGGACAACGTGTCAAACGCGGGGATTTCATCCGGTTGCATCGCGGTGTCTTCGCCTTACGATTGGCTCCGCGGGTCTGGGAGCGGGACGCGATCGCCGCGTGCCTCGCCGGGCCGCCGATGACGGTCCTCTCACACAGGTCAGCCGCCCGGGCGCTTGGGCTGAACCTCGCACTCCGTGAGAACGAGGTTCTGGACGTGACGATTCCCTATGGCACCGCCATGACACTGCATGGGGGCCGGGTCCACCTCGCCCGATCACTGCACCGGGCCGACCGCGCCAGAGTCGGACGCCTGTCCGTGACCAACGTCGCGAGGACACTGATCGACCTTGCCGGGACGCTGACCGATACGGCGCTCCGGACAGCCCTCGACGATGTGCTCACACGCCGGCGGACGTCTCCGGCTCTCGTCGCCGCCGCGATAGCGAGGAATCGCTGTGGGCGCCGGCCCGGCTCTGACATCCTCGAATCGGCACTGGCACCCTGGCTCGCTGGACGACTCGAAAGCCCCGCCGAGGCTGAGATGCTTCGACTGTTGAATGACCGAGGCCTTCCCGCGCCAACGACCCAGGTCAGGGAGGTCCTCGAGGGTGGGATTACGTTTCGTTTGGACTTTGCTTGGGTCGCTCAACGCGTCGCCCTCGAGGTGGACGGCTTCCAATACCACGACGGCCCGGAGCGTTTCATCGCCGATCGTCACCGAACGAACCTGCTGGCGGGTGCGGGCTGGCACGTACTGAGGACGACGACTGCTGAGATGCGCAGCGATCCGGAGGGCTTGTGCTGGGCGCTGCGGCGGGTTCTGGGAGACAGGTCCGGCTAGCGGCGCCGGCCCCCGGCGCCGGCCCCCGGCGCCGGCACTTCGCTGGTCGTGGGGCCCAGGAGCTGAGCGCGGCAGCGGCGACGTGTTAATGGTTGTGTGGCCAGAGTCCACACAAGTCTTATCACGTCTCGAAATCTCGGCCCGCCAGGTCGGCTAGGCCGGCCGGCCAGCATGGCCGCCGCGGGGACGGCCCCACGCCGGCCCACGCCGGCCCCGGCCGGCCGCATCGGCACGCCGGCCCACGCCGGCCCACGCCGGCCCCGGCCGGCCACCCCGGCACGCCGGCCCACGCCGGCCACATCGGCACGCCGGCCCACGCCGGCCCCGGCCGCCGGCCGCCGGCACGCCGGCCCCGGCACGCCGGCCCCGGCCGCCCGCCACCCACCGGTAACCTGCCGACATGACGACGCCCCTCGAGCCCACGATCGACCACGGGTTGTTCGAGGCCGTCGTCAACTTGTGCAAGCGCCGGGGATTCGTCTTCCCGTCGGCCGAGATCTACGGCGGCTTCCGGTCGACCTACGACTACGGCCCACTCGGCGCGCTCATGCTCCGCAACATCCGGGAGGCGTGGTGGCGAGCGATGATCCAAGAGCGCGACGACGTCGTGCCGATCGACGCAGCGATCCTGACGAACCCGAAGGTCTGGGAGGCCTCGGGCCACCTCGCGACGTTCACGGACCCTCTGGTCGACTGCCGCAACTGCAAGGAGCGCTGGCGCGCCGACCAGATCGAGGGCGAGTGCCCGAACTGCGGATCGAAGGACCTGACAGAGGCCCGACCGTTCAACCTCATGTTCAAGACCTTCGTCGGCCCGGTCGAAGAGGAGGCCTCGGTCGCCTTCCTCCGCCCCGAGACCGCCCAGGGCATGTTCGTGAACTTCCTCAACGTCCTCACCTCGACGAGGCGCAAGCCCCCATTCGGGATCGCCCAGCTCGGCCGGGCGTTTCGAAACGAGATCACGCCTGGCAACTTCGTCTTCCGCACCCGAGAGTTCGAGATGATGGAGATGGAGTACTTCGTTCCCCCCGCCGACAGCCCACGCTGGCACCAGTACTGGTGCGAGGAGCGACTTGCCTGGTACCTGCGCTATGGGATCTCCGACGAGAAGCTGCGCCTTCGGCCGCACGACAAAGAGGAGCTCTCCCACTATTCCTCGGGGACCACCGACGTCGAGTTCCTCTTCCCCTGGGGCTGGGGCGAGCTCGAGGGCATCGCCAACAGGACCGACTTTGACCTGCGAGCCCATCAGGAGCACTCGGGCACCTCACTCGAGTACTTCGACCAGGCGACGGGTGAACGGTACATTCCTCATGTCGTCGAGCCGGCCGCCGGGGCGACCCGCACCATGATGGCGTTCCTGATCGCGGCCTACGACGAGGACGAGATCGGCGGCGAGCACCGGGCGGTGCTCCGCCTCCACCCCCGGATCGCGCCGTATCAGGTCGCCGTTCTGCCGCTCTCGAAGAAGGAAACACTGGTCCCGCTCGCGAAAGACGTCCTGCACCGGCTTCAGCGCTACCTCATGTGCGAGTACGACGAGACTCAGTCGATCGGTCGCCGCTATCGGCGCCAGGACGAGATCGGGACGCCGTATTGCGTCACCGTCGACTTTGAGAGTCTCGAGGATCAGCAGGTGACGGTCCGCGAACGCGACTCGACCGACCAGACGCGACTTCCGATCGACGACCTGGTTCACCACCTTCTCGGGCGGCTCGACATCTGAAGCCGCTACCAGGGCGCCTCGACATCTGAAGCCGCTATCCAGTACAGGAGGACCCGATGGAGTACGTCTACGACTTCGACCACAACCATCCCCGCCCACCGATGGAGCTGAAGGACCTCCTCGGCGGCAAGGGCGCCAACTTGGCCGAGATGACCTCGGTGCTGGACCTGCCGGTGCCGCACGGATTCACGATCTCCACCGATGCCTGCCGCGCGTACATGACGGCGGGGTGGCCGGCCGGGCTGGACGAGGAGGTGGCCGAGCATCTGGCAAAGCTGGAGGGACGGATGGGGCGCCGGCTCGACGACCCGAACGACCCTCTTCTGGTCTCGGTCCGCTCGGGAGCGAAATTCTCGATGCCCGGCATGATGGACACCGTCTTGAACCTCGGGCTCAACGACCGGTCGGTGGAGGGCCTCGCCAAGCAGACGAGCGACGAGCGGTTCGCGTTCGACTCTTATCGGCGTTTCGTGCAGATGTACGGCCGTATCGTTCTCGGCATCCCCGGCCAACAGCTGGACGAGCCGCTCGAGGCCTTGAAGGAGCGCACCTCCGCCTCGGACGCCGAGCTGCCGGCAGCGGCTCTCCGTGCGCTCGTCGAAGAGCTGAAGGCCGTCGTGGAGAAGGCGACCGGGAGCCCGTTCCCACAGGAGCCCGTCGATCAGCTTCGTGGCGCGATCGAGGCCGTCTTCGCATCCTGGAACGGGGCGAGAGCCGTCGCCTACCGGGTGCGGGAGCGGATCCCGAACGATCTCGGCACGGCAGTCAACGTGCAGGCAATGGTGTTCGGGAACCGAGACGACCGCTCGGGAACGGGCGTCGGCTTCACGCGTGACCCGGCCACCGGCGCCAAGGGAGCCTACGGCGACTTCCTCGTGAACGCCCAGGGCGAAGATGTCGTCGCAGGGATCCGCAACACCGAGCCGCTCTCTGCGGTGGAACGCGAATTCCCCGCGATCTACTCGGAGCTGATGGAGATCTTCGCCCGCCTCGAGGCCCACTACCGGGACATGTGCGACACGGAGTTCACGATCGAGCAGGGCAAGCTCTGGATGCTGCAGACGCGGGTCGGCAAGCGGACCGGCCGAGCAGCGCTCCGCATGGCCGTCGACATGGTGGACGATCCGGCCATTCGCCTCACGCACCCGGAGGCCCTGCGGCGAATCGCTGCCGAGCACATCGACGGGGTGCTGCACCCGCAATTCGCCGAGAACTCTTTCCCCGTTCTCACCAAAGGGCTCGGCGCATCGCCCGGCGCCGCGGTCGGCCAGGTGTGCTTCACGGCCGACGACGCCGCCGCAGCCGCCGGCAGGGGCGAGCACGTGATCCTCGTGCGCACAGAGACGTCGCCCGAGGACGTTCACGGCATGCTCGCCGCCGAAGGCATCCTGACCGCGAGGGGAGGTCTCGTCAGCCATGCTGCGGTCGTCGCGCGGGGCTGGGGCAAGCCGGCCGTGGTCGGTGCCGAAACGGTACGGATCAGCACGGAAGACAAGTCGTTCCGCGTCGGCGGCACCGTGGTCCACGAGGGCGAGGTGATATCGATCGACGGCTCGGAGGGCACCGTCGTCGTCGGCGCGGTGCCGCTCACGGCCCCGGAGCCCCCGCCGGAGCTCACGACGCTCCTCGGCTGGGCCGACGACGTCCGCTCCGGTCGGCTTGGGGTGCGCGCCAACGCGGACACCGGCGGTGACGCAGCAAACGCCCGTGGGCTCGGGGCGGAGGGGATCGGCCTGTGCCGGACCGAGCACATGTTCCTCGGGGAGGACCGCCTGCCGATCGTGCGGCGGATGATCCTCGCATCGACCGAAGACGAAGAGACTGCGGCGCTCGAGGAGCTGAGGGTTGCGCAGCGGGCCGACTTCCTCGAGATCCTCGAGGCCATGGACCGGTTGCCGGTTGTGGTCCGTCTGCTCGACCCCCCGCTGCACGAGTTTCTCCCCGACATCGAGTCGCTGCTCGTGAAACAGGCGCGTGAGGGTCTCACGGACGACGAACAGGCTCTCTTCGAGGCAGCGAGGTCCTGGCGAGAGGCCAATCCGATGCTCGGGGTGCGCGGTGTGCGGCTCGGCGTCCTCAAACCGGGCCTGTACGCGATGCAGGTGCGTGCCCTCATGGAGGCCGCCTATGAGCGGGTCGCCGGCGGCGGTCACCCGCTCGTCGAGATCATGATCCCGCTCACCGTCTCGCGCGAGGAGCTCGCTCTGGCCAGGTCCTGGGTCCTCGACGCGCTCGAGAGCGTGGCGGCCTCTGAGCACGAGGGCGAAGGCCGCGAGGCCGGCGAGCGCATCGAAGTCGCCATCGGCACGATGATCGAGACGCCCCGGGCCGCGCTGCTCGCCGGCGAGATCGCCGAGGTGGCCGACTTCTTCTCGTTCGGGACGAATGACCTCACCCAGATGACATTCGGTTTCAGCCGCGACGACGTCGAGGGCAGGATGATGGCGGCCTATCTGGAGAAGGGCCTGCTCGAGGCGAACCCGTTCGAGAACGTCGACACCGCAGGCGTGGGCGAGCTGGTGCGGATCGCCGTCGCGCGGGGACGGGCGGCACGCCCAGGCCTCAAGATCGGTATATGCGGCGAGCACGGCGGCGACCCCGCCTCGATCGACTTCTTCGCAAGGTCGGGCCTCGACTACGTCAGCTGCTCCCCCTACCGTGTGCCGATCGCACGGCTCGCAGCCGCGCACTCGCTGCTCGCTATCGACGAGGAGGAGGCGACCTCCGCCGCCGGCCAGTAGTCCCGAAGTCGTCCCTGCTCAGAAGGGATCGCCCTCACGACCGCAGCCCGGCTCGGGCTCGCGCGGTACCGTCCAGGCGATGGCGATTCCCGACGAGGACGTGTCACAGGTCCGCTCCGCGACCGACATCCTCGCCCTCATAGGGGAATTCACGCCGCTCAAGCGGGTCGGCCGGCGCTTCCAGGGCTTGTGCCCGTTTCATGCCGAGAAAACGGCATCGTTCTCGGTCAATGCCGAGGAGGGCCTCTACTACTGTTTCGGATGCCAGGCCTCCGGCGACGCGATCACGTTCCTCCGCAACATCGAGGGTTGCGACTTCGTCGAAGCCGTGGAGCGATTGGCGGCACGGGCCGGGATCACGATCCGCCACGACGCCGGCGGCAAGGACCAGTTCGACCGCGAGGGGCGCCAAGCGCTGCTGGGTGTCATGGAGCGAGCGGTCGCCTTCTACCACGAGGAGCTCCTGAGCCAGCCGGAGGCGAAGCAGGCAAGACAGTACCTGCGCTCGCGTGGCTACGAAGGCGAGACGGTGCGCCAATTTCGCCTCGGCTGGGCACCTGAAGGTGGCGGGGCATTAGTCCGGACCGTCCGGGCGCCGGCGGATCTCCTCGTGAGAGCCGGACTGGCGCATCAGGGCCAGAGCGGGCTGCGCGACGCGTTCCGGGGTCGGGTCATCTTTCCCATCTCTGACCCGGCCGGCCAGGCGATCGGGCTGGGCGGGAGGATCCTGCCCGGCGCCGGCGACGGGGCCGGCCCGAAGTACCGCAACTCGCCTGAGACGCCCATCTACTCGAAACGCCGCACCCTCTACGGACTCAATTGGGCCAAACAGGCCGTCGTGCAAACCGGGGAGGTGATCATCTGCGAGGGCTATACAGACGTCATCGCGTTCTTCACCGCCGGGTTGCCGCGGGCGGTCGCCACCTGTGGGACGGCACTCACCGAGGAGCACTTCCGCCTGCTCGGGCGCTTCGCGAAGCGAGTCGTCCTCGCGTTCGACGCAGACTCCGCGGGCCAGTCGGCGGCTGCCCGCTTCTACGAATGGGAGAAACGTCACGAGTTGGAAGTCGCCGTCGCCGCCCTCCCACCGGGCAGCGACCCGGCGGACCTCGCCATGCGCGATTCGCAACTGCTGAGGGAGGCTGTCGAGCAGGCGAGGACGTTTCTCGGGTTCAGAGTGGACCGGGCGCTCACTAGCTCCGAGCTCCAGACCGGCGAGGGCCGGGCCCACGCGGCCGAGGCGGCGCTGGCGATGGTCGCCGAGCACCCCAATGAGCTGGTGCGCGACCAGTACCTGGTCACAGTCTCGGACCGGACCCGGCTCGAGGTCGGGCGACTGCGTCCACGTCTCGACGCGCTTGTCCGGGCCTTCGGCGAGTCGGATCGCAAATCTTCAGGCGATACCGCAGGCAAGGGGGGCGTGCGCTCACAGCCGAAAGACGAGGAACCGCCGTGGGAGCCGGATGGCGAGGTCAGCCGGGAGCAGACGCCGGGGCGCCGATCGGCCGGCCCCGACTCGAACGGTCACGTGGGCCCCGGCCCCGTCCTGCCAGGTGAGCGGGCCGGCCGGGACGCGCTTGTGCTCGCGGTCCGCGAGCCGCGCGCCATGGCCGGGCGGCTCAACGAGGCCCTGTTCGCCGATCCGGTCCAGCGCGCTGCGCTCAAGGCGCTGGCGAGCTCGGCAAGCCTGCATGCCGCCATACAGGGAGCGGACGACGAGGTGGCCGGCCTTCTCAGGCGTCTGGCCGTGACCGAGCCGGACTCGGACCCGGATCAGACGGTGGCCGCGCTGGCGCGAACTGCAGCGCAGGTCGCCCTGAACGAGATCGAGGCGGATGCCCGACAGGCTGAAGCCGAGGGCGAAATGACAAGGCTCGCTGCGGCGGGAGCAGCCATTACCTGGTTGAAGTCCGAGTTGGAGCTTATGCAGGAGCCGGGAACGGCCGATAGGACGTCACCAGCTGTGAGTGAGGCTGCGAATCGATTGGTAGCGTGGCTGTTGCAGCGCTATCTGGAGGCGAGATGAGCGGCTATCTGGAGGCGGGATGAGCGGCAGGACCGGTCAGGCACCCAAGTCAGACGGCCCGAGGTCCACGACGGTCAAGACGTTGAGCAACGTAACTGCAGCCGAGGCCACCGATCCCGGACCGGACGAATCGGGCGTCGGGACATTGGGTGGCGCCGAGGCCGACGGCTCGGGCTCACATGACCCTAACCTCAAGGTCGTGACCGAACGGAAGCTGCGTCCGCGGGTCATGTCGCCGCAGACGTCGAGCGCGAGCAGCGATGCGAACGGAACCGACCCGGTTCGGGCCTACCTGAAGGAGATCGGGCGCGTCTCGTTGCTTTCTCCTGAGCTCGAGGTGTTGTGCGCGAAGAAGATCGAAGCCGGCCAAGAGGCCTCTGCGGCGCTGGACGCCTGGAGCGTCGAGGGCAGCTTGGACACGGTGCCCTTCGAAGAGCGCCGCTCGGCAGAGCGTGCGGCCCACGATGGCCTGGAAGCCAAGGATCTCCTCATCGAAGCGAACCTGCGACTCGTTGTCTCGATCGCGAAGCGCTATCGGAACCGCGGGATGGCCTTCCTGGATCTCATCCAGGAGGGCAATCTCGGGCTCATGCGCGCGGTCGAGAAGTTCGACTACCAACGCGGCTTCAAGTTCTCCACGTACGCGACGTGGTGGATCCGCCAAGCCATCACCCGGGCCGTCGCCGATCAAGCCCGCACAATTCGGATTCCTGTTCACATGGTCGAGACGATCAACAAGGTCGTTCGGACACAGCGCCAACTGTCACAAGAGCTTGGCCGCGAACCGACCGTGGAGGAGGTCTCCGCCCGAACGCAGTTCCCGGTCGAGAGGGTTCGCGAGCTGCAGCGCATCAGTCAGGACACGATCTCGTTGGAGCAACCCATTGGCGAGGAGGAAGACTTCAGCCTCTCCGACCTGATCGAGGACCACACGGCCGAGGTGCCCGTCGATGCAGCGACGCGGATGCTGCTCAACGAAGCCGTGAAGCGAGCGCTTTCTGAGCTGACAGAGCGCGAGCAGGAGGTCGTGAGGCTCCGTTTCGGATTGGACGACGGCCGGATCCGGACCCTCGAGGAAGTCGGCCAGATCTTCGGAGTCACGCGCGAGCGAATCCGTCAGATCGAGATGAAGACGCTCGCCAAGCTGCGCCACCCGATCGTGTCACGCCCGCTTCGGGACTACGTCGAAGGCGACTGAAGCCAGTAGTTGTTGCGGCGTCTGAAGCGAGCCAGTTGTTGAAACGCCACAGGCCAGTATTTGTCGAAGGCGCCTGGAGCCGGCATTGCGGCTCGGCCGCGTCTAACGCTTGGCTGCCTCCGTTCGCTGAGATGCTATGGCGCCCTCGAACAGGGCCATGGCCCGCTCGCGTGCCAGGTCCCCTACGGGTCCGCGGAGAAGATCGGTGGCTCTCTCCCTGGCCAGGTCACCCAAGGCTCGGACCTTCTCGGCCTTCAAGTCAGCCGCGAGCGTGCCCGGGCCGCTCTGTCGGCGCCAGTCCCAGGCTGTTGCATCTCCCCACCCGCGCGCGGCGAGCGGCGCCCGCAGCTGGCGGGCCTTCTGAGTCAAGTAGAAGCCGGCCGCGCAACCCACCACGAACCCAGTCTTGAACCGCATCGGTACTTCTTACCCCTCGCGCCCAAGATCCGCCAACCCGACCCTGCCTGCCAGGACCGATAGCCGCGGCCAGTCGGTCGCAGCGCCGATCATGCTGCCGGTCGACGCGAGTCCGTAGCCTCCGACCGGTGAACGTGGCAAGTTAATTGCGTGGTCCCGAACAACTACGCGGGCTTCTTTCAGGCTGCGTCGCAAGCCTCTGGCGCCCTGATCGGCTTGATCTTCGTGGTCGTCTCGCTGAGGCCGGCCCAGATCATCGGCCCGCACGCCGACTCGACTGCGAGAGGGCTCGCTGCAAGCAGCTTCACGGGTCTCGTCAACGCCTTTTTCGTATCGCTGCTGGCCCTCATTCCGGGCACGAATCTCGGCGTTGGCGCCGCCATCATGGCGACGCTCAGCTTGTACCACACCCTGCGCCTGCACTTAGGGCGACCAGGCGCCAGGCACACCGTCACCTTCGTCGCCAGCCTGCTGGCCTACGGAGTTCAGCTCGGTTTCGCCGTCGCGTTCGTCGTGCACCCGCACGACGCCGGACTCGTCAATGATCTCAGCTTCGTGGTGATTGGCTCGTTCGCCGTGGCCCTCAGCCGCGCCTGGCAGCTGATGCAGAGCACGACCATCGCGGCATCAGATGAGGCCCACGCCCAAGTTGCACCAGGGAATGACCCGAAGACTAAGGGCACCGCAGGCGGGTAGCCCTCCTCGACCTGGCGCCTTTGCCGCCGGACGGACGGCGGTTTCCAGTTCGACCGACCGCGAGCGTGCGCAACGCCAGTTCCCGGGGCGTCCCGGGACGGCCATCAGCCCGGATAGGCTTCGCGCTCGAATTTCCGGGGTAGCTCAATCGGCAGAGCACGCGACTGTTAATCGTGTGGTTGAGAGTTCGAGTCTCTCCCCCGGAGCTCTAAACCGGAGCTCTAAGCAAGCACGACTTTATGAAGCATCAGCACCCAGCAAGGGCCCGTAGCTCAGTGGTCAGAGCAGGGGACTCATAATCCCTGGGTCGCAGGTTCGATCCCTGCCGGGCCCACCAATGAAATGAAACAGCATGTCAGAGCCTAATTCTTGGACCGGACCGGCGAAGTCTCCGACCCAACATTGATCCAACAAAGGCCCGGGAATACTCAGGCATCCTCATGATCCGCAGGAAGCAATCCCGGAAGAATTGTCCCGACGAGTCCCGGAGGACAGACCCCGGTCTGAACAGATGCGAGACTCCCAGTTGACAAAATCCCACCGGGCTTCTGTGGTGCCTCTTTTGGGATTCTCCTCCTGTCGACGCTCCCGATTCGGACGACGACTTACCGACGCGCTGGTTTCTTGGGTGGAATGAAGCCGAGGCTCATGTACCCCCGGGCACGTTCGCTGTACATCCGCGCGAGCACCGGAACCTCGGCATCGACGTAGTCGTGCACCACAACGTGTGCCTTGTCAGGTGTCGGCCGTAGAATGCGGCCGACGTACTGGACGATGCTCCCCTTGAACTTGATGGGGAAGGCCAGAAAGACAGTGTCCAGTGCCGGGCAATCGAATCCCTCGCCAAGGAAGCTGGCGGTAGCGACGAGGACGGTGCCGACCAGCCCAGGCTGAGCGAGTCGATCGACGACCGCTCGTCTTGCCTTCTTGCTCATGCCTCCTTGGAGAACATGGGCAGTGATCCCGCGAGTGGCGAGATCCTCCACAATCGCGTATAGATGCTCGGTCCAACGCGTGAGCACGAGGCTGTTTCGTCCCTCGTTGACCGAAACCGAAATGTCGTCGCAGATCAACCTCGTCCTGCTGACGTCGGCCACAACGCCTCGAAATGTCTCTTGAATGTGCAGACCAGGGCTTTCAGCGTGAGCCGTTTCATGGACGACTAGCTCCCGCTGCAACAGCTGACTCCCAGACGGCTCCTGCATCCGATGCCTTATTGGCCCACAGTGCATCGTCATCATGGCTTGAAGCCCGTCTCGCCGGTATGGTGTCGCCGTCAGACCGAGCCATCGGCGCACAGGTATTTGGCCAACTGCGCGCTCGAACGTGACGGCGGGAACGTGGTGGCACTCGTCGACAACCACGAGCCCGTAGCGCTCCGTTAGCTCCGCGAGGTCTTCGCGGCGGGCAAGACTTTGAACCATCGCCAGGTCGACCACACCGTTCGCCTTCCGCTTCGAACCGATCTGTCCGACGCGCTTCCTATCGAGACCGAGGTAAGTGGTCAAACGGTCTCGCCATTGTTCGATAAGCGGCTGGCGATCGACGATCACCAGAGTGGGTACACGGTGAAGAGCAATGAGGGCACACGCAATGAGGGTTTTCCCGGCTCCTGGCGGCGCAACAAGTACGCCTAGCTCATGCCCTACAAGTGCATCGACGGCGATCTGCTGGTCGGGGCGCAGAGTCGCGAGCGTCTCGTATTCGACCACATTTGTCGACTCGTATGCCTCGATGATCTCGAGCCGACTCTCGGCCTCGAGCGCGATCGCTTCAGCTTGAGGACGAACGCCCCTCGGGAGTAACAACTGGTCGAGCGTCTCTCTGTAGCAGCGGATGAACCTTGGCGTGTTGCCGGTCCAAAACCGGTTCCTCTCCTTCTCATAGAAGGCGGGATTGTGCAACGACGCGACATGCTTCAGCGCGGCCAGCAAGGACGGCGGCAGCCCGATGCGGTCCACCGCCAGCATCGCGGAAGCCAACGCTCGTATCGACGCAGGCGGAGGGGGCGAACCCGGCGCGCGACTGGGGCGACGGTAGGTGCGCGCGCCCGGGCCGATTGGCACATCGCCGAGGCTCTCGGCGAGCGCGAGCGCGGCCTCGCGACTGAGGCGGTCGACAGACGCCAAGAACTCCCACTGGTCCGGGTGGGGCTCCACCGTCGATGGGTCGAGAAAAACAGTCGTTCCCTTGTTACGACATTCGCCCTGAAGCGGGAGAGCAATGAGGTTGCCGAAGCCTTGCCTCGGTAGGAAGTCCTGTGCTGGGAAAAGCCGGTCGTAGCTCACGAGGTCGATCTCACCGCGAGCTGTCATGGCTTCGCGCAGGAGGTACGCGCCGATCCGTCGAGCCGAGCTCGCGGGCACCCGGTCTCCGAAGAAAGCCCACACGTGGCCGCCATCTCCGGATCGAGATCGCTCGAGCACAGCGGGAATGCCGGTAGCTCGCGCGGCGTCGAGATAGGCAAGAGCGTCAAGCGTCCACCCTGTGCCGTCGAAGTCGCACACCAATAAGAAGCAAGAGTCGTCACCCATCAGGGGATAGAGACCGACACTGATCGTCCCGGAGAGATGGTCCGCGGTCACCTCTCCGCTCAGCGGCAAGAGCTCCCTGTCGGGTCTGCGACTGTTCGACCACCCGCCCCTGAATGCCGGCCCCCATCCCGACTTGCCGGTCCGAAGGCTCTCCCAGCGCAGCGCGTAGACGTCGTCTCGGCCTCGGAATAATGCTCGGAAGAGCTCGACCTTGTGCTGCGACGACGAACGTCGCGTCACGTCAGAGGCCAAGGCTGAACGGTTCGCCGGAAAGAGCGTTGGTTCCCAGGCGCTCACGGGAACGGCACGGTCTTGGCGCCCCAGGCCGAGAAGATCTCGTAGACGATGGTTCTCCGCCTCGAGCGCCGCGACCCGTTCATCCAAGTCGACGTCTGGGCGACGTTCACCCGAGTCCTCGGTGGTCGTCAGATCCTGCTCCTTTCAGCGTTGGGCATGATCGGGACAACTGCCACTTGGCGGGTACCAGTTGGGGCAACGAGTTACTGCGGTTGTCCTGATGTCGTGATGAGGGCACCGAAGGTTGCCAGGTTTCCATCCGCTTCGTGCCCATTTGGCACGTTCGCGGGTGATGGCGGAGGTCGAGCGTCGTGCATCGTAGAGCGGATCCAGATTCTGGTCACTCCAAAGGATCAAGTCGGTCGCCGCACGCTGGACTTCGTACTCAGCCAGTCCATCGGACGTAAGCAGCTCGAGATCGTCGCGGAACTGCTGGTCCGCCGCGTTCGCCGCCAGGCGCTGGCGAAACGTCGCCGGCGGTACTCCGCAGGCACTCAAGTAGTGGTCACCCGCAACGGCTAGGTCGGCGTCGGCGATCCGGAGTTCCCGGCGCGCGAGCCACATGTCCCACAGGTCACGCCCTTTTCGTCGTTGTGCAAGAGCCCGGAACTTAGTCCCCACGAGCTCGCCAGGCCGGAAGGTCGGTATCTCGGCTTTCCCTGACCACCAACGGGTGTCGACGCTGTGAGCAATCCGGGTTAGCGCAAGTGCCGGCGGAACCTCGTTGGTGTTGACCTCGATCTTGACCCGCAGCGTGACTCCAGAATCGGCTTCACCCTCCAAGAGAACCTTGACGCTCCCGTGGACGACGTTACGACTCGCTTCCCGAAGGGGGCTTTCTGCAACCGCCGACCGGATGGCGTCAACGACCCAGCCGGTCGGTCCGGGGCGGCCGACGAGAACGTAGTCGAGATCCTCCGAGTATCTCCTCGCTCTTGGCAGGTGCAGCTTGTGCAAACATGTGCCGCCGCGCCACACCAGGCAACGGCCAATCTCGTCGTGGCTGGCCAGGAGAATCGCCAGCTGCGAGAGCAACAGGTCTTGTTCTACTTGCTCCTCGGTCGACCAAGGATGCTCCCGACGCCACTGCGTGAGGACCGGTGGGGGAATCACTCGTCGGGCTCCACTGCAACATTCACTATCACCTGCCACCGCGGGTCAATCGCGCCGTGGGCCGCTCCCTTCGGGTCAAGCAGCGTGAGGTTCCTGTCTCCCTTGACGGACTCTTCCAGTGCAGTCAGCTCCATGTCGCTCTTGACGCACTCGAGAAGAAACCCCAATCGGCGCGCAGCCGCCCGCGGCCGTTGCGATATCTGCTCGGCGAGGTTGTCGGCGTCGAGGGTGAGTTCCCGTAAGACAGTTGCGACGTTGCCGACGCCGGCACCTCGACCCGGGGTTTGGGCGAGGTCGAAAGCACACGTCTCCGGCGTCGCGACCCGAAGCGACCCGGTCGGCCCAGTCGCCATCGCCACCGGCCACTTTGACATCCGGACATCAGTGTAGAAATGCAGTCTCGGCTTGGACATCCTGTCGATCACTGAACGATCGACGACCACCTGAGTTACCTGGGCCGCTTGGTGTGCTGCGCCATGACGAGCCGCAGCAGACAGGTAACCAAGGTAATAGTTCCGATCGAGGTGACGGCAGAGGTCGTCGAGGAACCATTCAGCCGGCACGGTGCCCTCGTGCCGGTACTGCGGCGGGATGAGGACGTAAAGGCCCCTTACAGGGCTGAACAGCAGATGCCGTCGTTGCGCCTCGGCGACGGCGACTCGCACCGACCCCGGCGAGGATCCTGAGCGGTTGCGAACCTGCTCCTGGGTGACCGTTACCTGCCCTTCGCTGAGGAACTCGTCCCAGAGGCCGGTGAAGCGCGTACTAGCAGCCACGAAAGTTAGTGTACTGCTAACTTTCGTCGTGATCAGTATGCGTGGTGAAGTTACTAGTGTCTACGTCCCGCAAAGTCGATCGGCCGGGCGGCCGGGCGACGCCGCCCTAGCGGCCTCTACACCAGGCATAACTCTGCCCCTCCGTATCTGCTCGAGGTGCCGGCCCCACCCCAACCGCGCTACTCCTCTTGTTCTCGACAATCCCACGGCGGCTGCGTGCCGTCTAATCGCGGCTCGGTGGCTTCGAAGAGCGCGTCTGGAGGTCGGCCTCGGCACCCTTGTCACCCTCGAAGAGATCAGTATGGTCGAAGCTCTCGCCCAATCGCATCATGGCCCTTCGTCGAGTGACTGACCCCGAGAGGCTCGAAAAGGCCGCACGGCTGCCATGAGCGTCGCCCTTGAAGTTCTGGATACTCGACGCTGAGAAGCCGACTTGCCCACCCTCCGCGTAGGAGTCCTGATTGGCGCCCAGGTATGCGAAGGTCCACCCCTCTTTTTCGTGCTTCTTCACGAGATCAAAGAGCTGTTCGCGCCTGTACTCGACGCTTTGGTTCTCCTCACCGTCTGTGAAGGTCACGAACAGGATTGATTCTTGCGGCTCTCCGACTTCTTGGCGTTTTTCAGTACGAATGGTCGCATCGGTGATGGCGTGGCCCATCGCGTCGTAGAGAGGTGTGCCGCCACGGGGAGCGAACGATTCTCTCGTGAGCGAGCGAACCTTCGCGATCGGGAGCGCATCGGCGAGGACTTCATGAGGATCGTTCGAATCGAACTGGATGAGTGTCATCAAAGCGTCGGTGCCGTCGGACTGCTGATCGGCAAGGAATCCGTTGAAACCTCCGACGACGTCGGAGGCCATGGACTCCATCGATCCCGAGCGGTCCAGAACGAAGTAAATGTGCAGATTAGTCGTGGGCATGTCTCTTCCTAGGTGGTAGGGGCTTGGTGGCGTTGAGTCCGCGCTCGAGAACGAGACGGATCGTGTCGCTCATCCCGAGCGCCTCCGCGTTCCCGACCTCGGCGAGGCGCTGCAGCAAATCTTCAGGGAGCCGCACGCTGATGAGGCGGCTTGACGAGCGTTGGCCGAGTCTGGAGCTCGCCGCGAAGTAGTGGGATGGGGAGTTGGAGGGTTGCCGGTTCACCGCACTAATGTATTACAGACGTAGGACGTTTGTCAAACACAGGCCCTGCTCTCCCTGGAGGGGAGCGGTCTTGCGTCGCCACGGTGGTCGTGTTACCTAAGGTGCTCAGGTGTTGGCACAACAGGCCACGGCGGCAGGCGTTCGGATATCTGTTCGACAACTCACGGTTACCCGACTCCTTCAGATCCAATTACCTGAAATGGGTCTTTGCGATGGACTCCTGCGGCTACAGCCCTTATGTCAGCCAGGTTTCGCAGTCAGTGCTGCCGAGCGCCCCGTACAATGAGACCCATTTCCACAATCCCAGGTATCTCAGCCTCTATAACGAGGCGAATGCAACGATCGACAAGGCGAAGCGATGCGAGGTAATACACGAGATGCAGGTTATCGACTTCAACGAGGGCGGGTACATTATCCCGATGTTCAACAACTTCTTGAACATCATGGCGCCCAAAGTCAACGGATTTCCGAGAGGCGGTACAGGTATACCGCTCGGCAACGCCAGCTGGGAACAGGCGTGGCTCGCGTGAGCCGCTCCGGCGACGACCAGCGTTGCTGGGTTGAGCTTGGCCGGACTTCATGGACAAACGACCGAACCGACTGGAGTGAGCTAGATGACCGATCGGCTACGTGACAAGGTTGCGCTCGTAACGGGCGCCGGATCAGGCATTGGGCGGGCAGTGGCACAGCGTCTGGCTGAAGAAGGCGCTGAGGTCATTGTCACCTCGCGGACTCCATCCAAAGTCGAAGAGACCTGTGCACAAATCGAGCGAACCTGCGGCAGGCGCCCAACTGGTCTCTCTGTCGACGTCACTGAGCAGGAAAGTCTCGAATCAGCAATCGGCGAGATCGTGCGCCGGCATGGCTCGATCGATGTCGTCTCGAACAACGCAGGGATTGATCTCGTGAACTTGCCATCTGTCGCCGAGACCTCCGACGCGGACTGGGCTGAAGTGATGGACGTGAACGTTACCGGGATCTTTAGGGTATGCCGAGCCGTGATCCCTCACCTGCGCGCCGGCGCATCCGTTGTCAATATGGCCTCGATGCTCTCATTGGTCGCGGCGGCAGGTGAGGCTTCGTATGCGGCCTCGAAAGGAGCCCTGCTGCAATTCTCACGAGTAATGGCGCTTGAGCTAGCGCCTCGGGGTGTCCGGGTGAATTGTGTATGTCCCGGCATCATCGATACGCCCATGACCGATGCATTCCTCGAACTGAGCCCGGACCCCGAGGGATTGCGAGCAGAGTACGCAGCCGTCGCGCCCATGAACCGGCTTGGCACCGCCGTTGAGGTTGCCAACTGCGTGGTGTTCCTGGCGTCGGACGAGGCTTCCTTCGTGACCGGCACGTCAATCGTCGTCGACGGCGGAACGACCGCGCAGTGACACTCGGTTGTGCCCGGCCGGCCGTGTAGTCCACAGCTCGACCTCGGCGACCGGCTTGCCTGGCGGCGAGCATGCCTGCCTCGGCGAGCCCTGACCGGACCGGACTTCGGCGCGACTTTCGCGTCAGCCCAGCTAGAGGGGGTCGCGGCACGGAGGTGTTTCCACGACCGCGTGGACTGAACGCCCAGCTCAGGCCTGAGACGGGTCACTGTTCGGGCAGCCGGCGGGGGGTAGCCAGCGAGCGCAAAGCGATTATCATTAGTCGTTGACTAAGGCCTCCGGGCCGGAGGAGCCCGCGGCGGAACCGAAGGGGGTCCCCGATGCCCAAAGAAATAGCCCTGGCCAGGACGATGGTGGAACTGGCCGATAACCTCGTCGACGACTTCGACGTCGTGGAGTTCTTCACGCTGCTGACAAGCCGATGCGTCGACCTGCTCGACGTGTCCGCGGCTGGACTCATGCTCGTCGCCCCCGAGGGGGACCTGCGGGTGATGGCGTCGTCGTCAGAGGCGATGCACCTCTTGGAACTGTTCGAGCTGCAAGCCGAGGAGGGCCCCTGCCTGGACTGCTACCACACCGGCGATCTGGTCGTGAACGAGGACCTCGCCACGATGGACGGACGTTGGCCCCGGTTTGCCGCCCGGGCTCTCGAACTCGGCTTCCGGTCAGCCCACGCCGTTCCCATGCGCCTGCGCGGGACAATCATCGGCGCCATCAATCTGTTCGGGACCGAGCCGGGCGCAATGCGAGAGGGTGACATCGCCGCGGCCCACGCGTTCGCCGATGTCGCCACGATCGCCATTCTCCAGCACCGCGCCTCTGTCGACGCCCAGGACTTGAACGAACAGCTGAACAACGCGCTGAACAGTCGCATCCTCATCGAGCAAGCCAAAGGGATGCTTGCCGAACGCGCCAACCTCGACATGGCGGTGGCATTCGCCCGGCTGCGTGAGTACGCCCGTACCCACAACGTACTGCTCGCTTCGGTCGCACACGACTTCATCTCGGGAACGCTCAATACCGACTCGCTCCACGCCGTCGCTGCCCCGCGCGGATCTTGAAGTCCTCGCCCCCTCGAGCCGGGACGCTTGGCCCGCTCGAGCCCGGCCTCGAGGTCAGGTTCGCGCGGCCGCCTCACCCACAAATCGGGCCGAGACCACCGCCCGCACATCAAGCCTCGACAGGGAAACCCAGCAGCGGCTCGACGGTCTCGTCAGAGCCCCAGCTGGAGGGCACGCAAGGTCCAGACGGCCCCCGCTGAGCTGTGCCTTGTGGAGGCGTTTTCCATCGGTGCACCTCTGGGGCCGCCCCACGATGTCTCGCGTCAGGAGTGTACACGGCTGGGATTGTGGTTTTCCAGAGGCAAAACGTGGGGAAAACGGCGATTTCTCGGGGATATCTCGGGGATTACCGTCGAGATTGCTTAAGGTTCGCCACCGCTCGCGCCGATACGTAGCCTGTGGGACTCGCTGAGAACGCTCTGTTTGACGAGAGTGCGGCAAGGCGCGAGCAGATTGCCGATCTCGAGCACCTCATCGATTACCTGGTGGATCACCCCGAAGCCTACCTTGCCTTTCTGGAAACCCAGGAGGCGGCATATTCCGAGGCGCTTCACTCGCGGCCCAACGCCGGGAAGCAGGAGGCTGCGGACGAGCAAGGTCCGCCCGTGACGCGAGGTCGTCCCTGACCCAGGGCGCGCCCCTCATGGCTCGGCCCGCCACGCGTAACTCTCCACCACGTCCCAAGCAGCGTCGTAGCGCTCGAAACTGTGGAACTCCTCGTCGTGACCTGCGAGCAAATTGCAACTGATCTCAGGCCACAGCGGGTACTGGGAGCCGCACACGTCGATGCGCGTCCCGAAGACGTCGATGTCGTCCATCACGGATCCGCCTCGAAGCGGACGACCCATTGGAGCTTGCTCCGTACGCTCTCGTGACGCACCATCTCGGTCCCCCCCTCGCAGGCGACACGAATACGCTACGACGCCGGGAGGGCTCGCGTACAGTGGCCTACCCTTCCCACTTGAACCAGCTGTTCGACTAGACAGTCGGCCTATGAGAGCCATGCGGCTGGTCGAATTCGGAGATCGTCCAACCTTCGAGTTGTCCGAGGTCGACGATCCGGCGCCCGGTGCTGGCCAGGTAGTGGTGCGGGTGGTCTGCGCGGCGCTCAACAGGCGTGACCCGTGGGTGTGGACGACACCTGGATACTGCGCCTTGCCGGTCACCCTTGGATCGGACGGCGCCGGAGTCGTCTCGGCAGTGGGGGACGGCGTGAGCAACCTACGCCCCGGCGATGAGGTCGTGATCAATCCCACGCTGAACTGGGACGAAGGCTGCGACGTCCCGAGTCCGGACTTCGACATCCTCGGGGCCCCGATTGACGGCACCTTTGCCGAAAAGGTCGTGGTTCCTGCCGGCAACGTCGCTCCACGACCCGTACGCCTGACCTGGCAGGAAGCAGGTGCGCTGCCGCTCGCTGGGCTGACGGCCTGGCGAGCCCTGTTCGTCTGCGCCCGGGTCACCTCCGGGAGCCGGGTAATGATCACGGGGGCGAGCGGCGGGGTGTCGTCGTTTCTCGTTCAGCTTGCCGCCGCGGCTGGTGCCTCCGTCGTCGTCACGACGAGCACTGTGGACAAAGGCGATCGAGCCCTGGAGCTGGGGGCTGACGCCGTTGTGCTCCATTCCGAGCCCGACTGGCCGAAGGCCGCTGTCGAAGCCGCCGGGGGTCCGTTTGACGCCGTCGTCGACAGCTACGGCGGTCCTTCTTGGTCCGCCGCTCTGCCGACGCTGCGCTGGGGTGGGATCTTCGTCACCTTTGGCGACACCGGGGGGCCGAGCGCGACTATCGAGATCTCCGACGTCTATTGGAACTGGCGCTCGATCGTCGGCACGTCGATGGGAAGTCCGGATGACTTTCGAGCCCTGCTCCGACATGTCGACACCGCCGTTTGGCGGCCGCTCGTCGACAGCGTGTTTCCGCTCGAGGAGCTGGGCCTAGCGGCCGATCGGCTCGCCGCGCCGGATCGCTACGGCAAAGTCGTGATCCGAGTGTCAGACCCGCCAGGCGGTTGACCTAGTGGGCCGTCCTAGGTGCTGGAGCGCCACACTCCCGGCCCGTAGCGGGCGAGCAGACGGCGACCGTGCGGCTGGAGCGCCAGGAAGGTCCCTCCGAGCAGGCCGGCCAGCAGCAGGTACGGCACCGCGTCGACGGTGGCCTGCGCGATGGCGCCGCTCGAAGCCGCAGCGACCGCTTGGCCGAATGCCCATGAGAGGTTGGCAAGCCCGAAGGCCAGCCCCTGGTGCAGCTTCTGCCGGTCGGCACCGTCGCTGACCATCGCCGAGGCGGGCACGAAGAGGGTTCCGTATGCCGGAATTCCGGCGACGAGCACCGCTACGAGAACCCAAGCCGGATGCACCAACGGAAGCAACGCGCTAACTACGACCGCCGCCACGAGGGAGAGCCTTACCGGAGCCAGTCGACCCCGGCGATCGGCGAGGCGGCCCACCAATGGCGACAGAACAGATTCGAGCGCGGCGGAGCAGAGGAACGCTCCACCGATGACGATGGCACTGGCGCCGAGCGCGCTGAGACGTAGCGGGGCGAGGACGTCGATGACACCGAACGACACTCCGGCGAGAAAGGTGAGCCACATTCCGCCTGCGACGCCCCAGTCGGCGAGCGCACGCACGGCGCTGCGAAGCCTCTGGGACTCACCGCCGACCGGCACCCGGATGCGGAAACTCATGACCACGAGGCACAGTCCGGCTGCCGTAGCAGCAGCGAAAGCCGGTCCGGTGCCCACCGCGCTCGCCACGGCGCCGATGACGGGACCAAGAAGGGCACCTCCCACTGCCGCGCCGAGCGCCACGCCGATGGCGGCGCCTCGCCGATCTGGCGGCGTGCCGGCGGCGAGCCACGCCATCCCGCCGGACCAGGTGCACGCACCGCCGAGGCCCTGGACGAAACGCGCCGCGTCGAGCACCGTGATCGAAGTGCCGAAGCCGAACACCAGAGTGGCGCCGCTCATGAAGAACAGACCGAACACGACCGCCGTCCGGACGCCGAGCCGGGTGGCGAGAACCCCACCTGGAAGAGAGCCGAGCAGGGTTCCGACGGGATAAGCCGCCACCAGGATGCCCGCCCCGGTCTTGGACAGTCCGAGGATGTGCTTGTAATGCGGGAGCAGCGGGGTGAGGGCCGTGAAGAACACGGTGTCGACGAGCACCAGGGCGCTCACGAATACCAAGAGGGCTGTGGTATTCGCCGGCGTTGTGTTGCTGGGGCGTTCCTCGCTGCGCACCAGTTCAGTATTGGCCGAGGAGCTGGTGACTCACCTGACCACGAACACCGGAAGCTTCCCGAGATGCAGCACCTTGTGCGTCGTGCTCCCGAGGAGCACCCCTTCGAGGTCGCCGGTCCCGTGTGATCCCATGACGATCACCGACGCGCCGGTCCGCGTCGCCTCGTCCAGGATCTCTCGAGCTACCCGCCCGTGCAGGGCGCCACGCAAGGTGCCGGTCGCGCTGACCCCGGCGTCGTTGAGCACCTTCAGGGCGTCGTCGACGATCTTTTTGGCCTCGTCGGACTCTTCGTCAGGGACAGCACCGGCGCGACCGATGAAGTGGCTCTCGCGCACGTGCAGCACCTCGACTTCGCCGCTCGCGAGCTTGGCCAAACCCGCGGCCGTCTGGAGCGTCTTGTCCGCGTGGTCCGAGTCATCGAGCGCGATCAGCATCTTCTCGAACATTTCTCAACTCCTCTTCGATGTACTCCCCCTCAGGTTCGCGCGAGACCGGCACCACCGCCAACGCCGATGGTCCCCTCCTGCGCCAGTCGACGGATCGCCCTGCTGAGCGACCACGAACCCCCGCACGCGTCACTTGCCGGGAGGCACTTCCTCCCGCGACCGGTACATTCGATGTTGACGAGGTAGTAAGGAGGTGTGCGGCATCGGTGGAAGAGCTTGACCAGTCACTCGTCGGCACGGTCGGCCTCGTCACGGTGCCGATAACCGCCAGCCGTGCCGGAGAGGTGATGCTCCCTGTGCGCGGCGGTACCGAGGCTTTCGCTGCTTGGTCCGACGAGCCGATCGACAAGCACGTTCGCGTTGTCGTCGTCGAGTGCGTGTCAGGACGGACGGTGACCGTCACTCCGTGCGGATGATCTACCGCCAAGGTTAGGAGTATTCCCATGCTGTTCTGGAACGTCCCAGCGCCGAACGAGGCACTGCTCATCTCCGGGTCGCGCAGCAAGTCCCAGGAGACCCAGTTCCGGATCGTGACGGGTCACGGTTGCTTCGTCCTGCCGATCAAGCAGAAGGCGCGCTTTCTGTCGCTCTCGCTCCGCGAGGCCGAGATCGCCGAAGAGTGCATCACGACCCAGGGCATCCGGCTCAAGATCCGGGCGATCGCCGCGTTCAAGGTCGGCGACGACCCCGTATCGATCGCGAATGCCGCCCGGCGCTTCCTTTCCGAGCAGAACCGCATGGAGGAGCTCGTCGGAAGGATCTTCGCGGGGCACCTCCGCTCGATCATCGGGAGCCTGACCGTCGAGGAGATCATCCGCGAGCGGGACCGGCTCTCCCAGGAGGTGAAGGACGGGAGTCACGGTGAGATGGAGAAGCTCGGCATCGTCGTCGACTCCCTCCAGATCCAGGAGATCGAGGACGCAACCGGCTACATCAACAACATCGCGGCACCTCACGCGGCGGCCGTCGCCAGCCAGGCCCGCATCGCCGCGGCCAAGGCGGACCAGGAGGCGACCCAGCGCGAGCAGGAAGCTGCCGCGCTCAGGTTCGAGTACGTGCGTGACACCGAGATCAAGCAGGCCGGGTTCGCGGCCGAGACCGAGCAGGCCAAGGCCCGTGCCGCACAAGCCGGCCCGCTCGCGGAAGCACAGGCCTCTCAGGAGGTCATCGAACAGCAGACCGCTCTGGCCGAGCGCGAAGCTCAGCTCACCGAGAAACGCCTCGAGTCCGAGGTCCGCCGGCCTGCCGACGCCGAGGCTTACAAGACCAGAACCCTTGCCGATGCGGACCGCGACAAGGTCAAGGCGGAGACCGAGGCCGAGGCGTTCCGGCTACGCGGCCTCGCGGAGGCCAACCGGGACACGGTGAACTTCGCCACCGAGGCCGAGGCTCGGCGGCGCAAGGCGCTTGCCGAAGCGGAAGCCGAAGCCGCAAAGGTTCATGCAGCCGGCAGCGCGGAGGCCAAACAGCACGAGGCGGACGGCGACGCCTACGCGGAGAGGACCGTCGCCGCGGCACAGGCGCAGGCCATCGACGTCCGGGCGAAGGCCTTGAGCGACGGCAATCAGGCCTTGATAGCTGCCAACAAGCTCATCGACGCGCTTCCCGCGCTCGTCGAAGCGGCGGCCAAAGGCATCTCGGGCTCGAACCTCACCGTCCTCAACGGCACCGAAGGGGTCAACGAGCTGGTGGCGGGTGTGGTCAGTCAAGGTCTCACGGTCTACGACGCGCTGCGCAGGTCGGTCGCTCCCACGACACAGCCCACCCTCGGCGAGACAGCTGCGCCCGGTGCCGTCGCCCAAGACGAGATCGGCCGCCGGGCTGCGACGGAGCCTCGCGTCATCCGCCAGAAATAACGCCAGCCGCCCTGAGCCGGCTACTCGAGCCGCCGGCCTGGAACCGTCACCCGTGCGGCCAACGCCAGCCGCCCTGAGTCGGCTACTCGAGCCGCGCGCCTGGGACGGGCACACCCGCGGGCGGGCCAGGCGTCACGCTGGCGGCCGAGTGCTCCTGGCTCGGAGGGGCGCCGGTCACCTCGTCCACCTCGGCCAGCTTGCCGGGCCACCAGTTCCACCGGCCGAGCAGCGACACCGTGGAGGGGACGAGCAGGCTTCGGACGAGGAACGTGTCCATCAAGATGCCGAGCGCCAGGCCAAGACCGATGTCGCGGATCTGGCTGCCTCCCGATCCGCTCCCCCCGGTGACGGCGAGAACAAGGAACGTCCCGGCGAGTACCAGGCCGGCCGAAGTGACGGTCGGGCCGGACGCGCCGACGGCGGTCACGACGGCGTCCCGGAGGCGGCGGTGATGCGCCTCCTCCCGGATGCGGGTCATGACGAGGATGTTGTAGTCCTCGCCGAGGGCTAAGAGGAAGATGAACATCAAGAAGGGCAAGAGGAACGTGAGGCCGCCGCTCCCACCTATCTTGATGAAGATGATCGACGCGAGTCCGAGCGCCGCCAGGTACGACAAGAGCACGCTCGCGATGAGATAGAGCGGGGCGACGACGCTGCGCAGGACGAGTGCGAGCAGGATCCCGATGGCGATGATCGCGATCGGCACGATGCGGATCAGGTCGCTGTCGGAAATCGAGCTCACGTCATAGAGGGCGGGGGCCTCACCTGCGACGCCGCTCGCGGTCGCGCCGATGGCGTGCTGCACCGATGTCAGGGCGTTGCGGATGTCCGGCACCGCATTCAGGGCGGGGGTCGAGCCGGCGTCGCCGGCGACGAGCCCGGCCTCGAACTGGATCGTGTGCCCGTCCGGGCTCACGAAACGCGCCGTCGCGCGGTAGGCGTCGTACAGCGCCGTCGGCACCTTCGCGCCGGGCGGGCCGGCAGCCGGCAGCGACGGCAACCGGCCGGGATTCCCGAGCGCGTGGTGCAGTTGGACGTAGGTGGCCGGCGAGATCGCCTTGCCTGCGGGATCGAACGGACCCGGCAACGAGTTGAACAGCCCCGTCGCGCGTAGCTGACTCCCGGCCGTGACGACGGCCCCCGGGTCCTTCCAGGCGGGAGCGGCGAGCTTCAAGATGAGGTTCGTCGGGTTGGAGCTCGACTGAGGGAAGTACTTGGCGAGGGCGGCGTTTCCTGCCGCCGCGTCGGTCCCGCTCGGTGCGGTGGTCGCTCCGCCGAATCCCGCCGGCGAGTAGAAGAGCGACCCCAACGCGAGAGCGCCGAATACGATGAGGCCGATCGTGAGGGTCCGGGCGGGGCGCGCGACGACGCGCTGGGCCACCTTCCCCCACCCGCTGTCGTGCGGCTCCCCCGCGACGACCTTCGAAGGCCAGAACACGGCGCGCCCGAGAATCGACAGGAGAGCAGGGAGCAACGTCAGTCCGGCGACGAGCATCACCGCGACGCCGATCGCAAGGGGCACACCGAGGTCGTGGTAGATCCCGAAGCTCGCGAACAGCAGGGTCAAAAGAGCGAGGATGACGGTTCCGGCCGATGCGCTTATCGACTCGCCGACGCGGAAGACCGCGCGCGCCACCGCGTCGTTCGGCGCCATGCCAGATCGGATCCCCTCGCGGACTCGAAACACGAGGAACAACCCGTAGTCCGTGCCCGCCCCGAGGATGAGCACGATGAGCAGCAGCTGGGTGACTTGGGAGATCTTGAGCCCGTGGGAGCCGAGCTCACCGATGAACGAACCCGACACCTGCAGCACGATCGCGGCCGGCAGCAGCGTCACGAGCGGCGCCAGCACCGAGCGGAAGACGAACAACAAAAGGACGATGATGAACAAGATCGTGAGCAACTGGGTCCGGTTGCCGGCCGCCTTCGACTGCTGCTGCTGCGCGACGTTGGTAGCTACCGACCCCGCGAGGTGGAACTCGAGGCCGGGAGGTGCTCCCGCTTTCGCGAACGCTGCGGTCAGACCGTTCACCACGTCCAGCGAAGGGCCCGGACTGAAGCCGGCGATGCTCGCCTCGGCGAGGAGTTGAACGGCGTGGGAATCCTCCGAGGTGCCGACGTACTGCACGCTGTCGACATCCCGGACCTTCTTCGCTGCAACCGCGAGACGAACGAGCGCCCGGGTGTCGGCGGCCGTGATGGGGCCGTCCTGGCGGATCCCGACGATGATCACGGGCACGAGGTTCGACTTGCCGATCAACGGCTCCGCGAGATTGCCTGCGATCGTGCTCGGCGCGCTCGCGGGCAGGAACGCCGAGTTGTTGTTGTTCACCTGGCTCGCCAACGACGGCAGGAAGTGGACCGCCGAGACCGTCCCGACGATCCAGACCACGACGATGAGCCACCGGAACCGCACGGTGAAGCGTCCGAGGCCGTCGAAAAAGGCGTTCATGTGTGGGGGATCTCCGTCTCGAATCAGGGGGTGTGGGGGTGTCTCCGGCCGGTGGTCACGCCTCCGAGGCGGACCTCTTAGAACCGGGCGCCGTCCGGCGGATTATGCCGGTAGGCCTCGATAGGCGCAAAACCTAGCCTCTCGTCAGTGCGCATCGCGGCCGCCCTCGCCGCGATGGGGTCTAGCCTTCCAGCGTTCCGACCAGCGCCGCGCCAGCTCAGCCAGCCGGCGACTACCCTCGTCAGCGTCCGTTTCGTGCTGACGATGGAGCGCAGATGACCTGCCCGAGCTGCGGGACCGAGAACCGAGCCGGCCGCAAGTTCTGCGGCGCCTGCGGCACCGAGCTCGTGCGAGCGTGCCCGGCCTGCGGGTCGGTGAACGACCCCGATGACGCCTACTGCGGCGAGTGCGGGGCTGTTCTCGGCTCCGACCGGGCGCCGGCGGCCACCGTCACCGCCCCGGCCGGCGCCTTGGCGCAACCTCCGGCCAGGCAATCCGGCCCCGCGTCAGGTGGCGGTTCGGAGCTCCGCCACGTCTCGGTGCTGTTCTGCGACCTTGTCGGCTTCACACCCTTCTCGGAGAAACGGGACCCCGAGGAGGTAAGAGAGCTCCTCTCCGGCTACTTCGAGCTCGCCCGCGCCATAGTCGCCAGATACGGCGGCATCGTCGAGAAGTTCATCGGCGACGCCGTCATGGCGGTCTGGGGCGCCCCGGTAGCCAAGGAGGACGACGCAGAGCGGGCCGTGCGGGCGGGCATCGAGCTCGTCTCGGCGGTGGCCGCCTACGGCACCGAGCACCAGACCGAGCTCCAAGCGCGCGTCGGCGTCGTGACCGGTGGCGTCGCCACGACCGAGACTCCCGACGAGGGCCTCGTCATCGGCGACCGCGTGAACACCGCGGCCAGGATCCAGTCGGCTGCGCCGCCGGGGTGCTGCTACGTCGACGAGATGACCCGGAGCGCGACGGTGGCCGCGATCGCGTACACCGACGCCGGCGAGCACACCTTGAAGGGAAAGGCCGAGCCGGTCAGGCTCTACCAGGCGACGCGCGTCGTGGCGGCCATCGCCGGCTCGCAGCGCTCGGGCGTCCTAGAAGCGCCCTTCATCGGGCGCGACCACGAGCTTCGCCTCGTCAAGGAGCTCTTCCACGCCTCAGCCGAGCGCCACTCGGCGCGCCTCGTGCTGGTGTCGGGGGTCGCCGGGGTCGGCAAGTCCCGGCTCGCGTGGGAGTTCTTCAAGTACATCGACGGCCTGGCCGGCGACGTGCTCTGGCACGCCGGGCGCTGCTTGTCCTACGGCGAGGGGGTCAGCTATTGGGCTCTCTCGGAGATGATCCGCGCCAGGCTGCAGATCAGCGAGGAGGACCCCCAAGAGGTCGTGGCCGAGCGCCTCCGCACCGGCCTCGAGCGATGGATCGGTGACACCACCGACCGCGAGTTCATCGCACCGCGCCTCGGCCAGCTGCTCGGCCTCCCGTCGCAACAAGTGCTCGCACGCGAAGAGCTCTTCTCCGGCTGGCGCCTTTTCTTCGAGCGCCTCGCCGAGTACCTCCCCGTCGTCATGGTGATCGAGGACCTGCAGTGGGCCGACGCCGGGATGGTCGACTTCTTGGACCACCTGCTCGAGTGGTCCGGCGACCACGCCATCTTCCTCCTCGTACTGTCAAGGCCGGAGGGCACCGAGAGAAGAGGCCTCGGGCTGTCGCGCCGGAGCGTCACCACGCTCCCGCTCGACCCGCTCTCGGACGAGGTGATCGGCGGCCTTTTGGACGGGCTCGTCGCCGGCCTACCCGCCCTCGCACGCTCACGCATCGTGGAACGGGCCGAGGGGATCCCGCTCTACGCGATCGAGACGGTCCGTGGGCTGCTCGACAAGGGGGCCTTGAGCGCGGTGACGACGGGCGGCTGCACCTCGTCGGGGACCTAGGCGAGCTCGAGATCCCGCCGGGGCTGACGGCGCTCATCGCGTCGCGACTCGACGCCCTCGGCCCCGACGAGCGACGCCTCGTTAAGGAGTGCTCGGTGCTGGGCGGGAGCTTCCCCCGCCAGGCGATCGAGGCGATCTCCGACGGCGACCCGGGCGGTCTCGACGAGCTGTTGAGCTCGCTCGTGCGCAAGGAGGTCCTGACCGTCCGGGCGGACAAGCTCTCGCCCGAGCGCGGCCAGTACGCCTTCACGCAATCGCTCATCAGATCCGTCGCCTACGACATGTTGACCAGGGCCGAGCGCAAGGCACGGCACCTCAAGACCGCAGAGCACCTTCGATCGGCCTTCCCCGACGAGGGTGCCGAGGTCGCCGAGGTTATCGGCGCCCACCTCTATGACGCCTACAGATCCGCCGGCGAGGACCCCGACGCCGACGAGCTTCGAGCCGCGGCTTGCGAGGCCTACACCCGGGCCGCCGAGCGGGCCGAGATCGTCGGCGCCCCCGAGGCGTCCGAGTCCGCCTACCTGAAGGCCGCCGATCTCAGCTCGGACGAGATCGAGCGGGCGGGGTTCACCGAGAAGGCTGGCCGGATGGCGTCCTTCGCAGGCTGGTACGAGCGAGCCGTCGGCCACTTCGAGTCCGCGATTGCCGTCCACGCGCTCGCCGGACGCGTCGTCGAGGTTGCGGGCGTCACGGCCGAGCTCGGCTCGTCGCTCAATTCTCTCGGTCGCGGCGAGCAGGCTGCCGTGCTCCTCCGGGAGGCGCTCGCAACCCTCGACCAGCGGACCGCCCCGCCAGCGGTAGTAGCGGCACTGCAGCTCTCTTTAGCCTCCGCGCTTCACTTCACCGGTCATGCCGACGAGTCGGTCGACCCCCTCGAGCGCGCCCTCGTCCTGGCGCAGTTCCACGAGCTCCCCGAAGTACTTGCCCGCCGCGCTCAACTCGAGAGGTGTGCATCTCGCGATGATGGGGCGGATCGAGGAAGCGCGCCTGCACTACGAAGGAGCCGCCGCGGTGGCTCGCCGCGCGGGCGCGACGAGAACTGCGTTTCTCGCGGAGCTGAACCTCGCCGATGTCTTGATGACCCACGACCTCCCGGGCGCCGAAGAGCACTGCCAGGCGGGTATCGCGCTGGCGCGGCGCTCCGGAGCGTGGGCGGGCGAGGCGTTCGCCGTCGGGAATCTCCTGTACGTCCTGATGGTCGCCGGCCGCCTCGAGGAGGCATTCCGGCTTGCGACCGAGCTCTTGGAGAACGGTGGTGACGACAGGCCGGGAGCCGACGAGCTCCACCTGCGGCTCGCGGTGATCGTGGCACACCTGGGGGACGCGACGACCGCACGGGAGCACCTCGCGCTCGCGCTGGCGGTGTCCGAGAGCGACAACCTCCAAATGCGCGCCATGTACGAGGCTGCTGACTGCAGGGTGTCGAGCGCAGAAGGAGACCACTCCCGCGCTCTCGGGGCGGCGAGGCGCGCGATCGACCAAGCGGGCGGGGGGGTTCTCTTCTTTGCTCACGAGGCGATCCGGTCCGCGTTCCCCGACGCCGTCGACGCTGCGATCGCTCTCTCCGACCTGGCCGAGGCCGAGAGGTTGACCGGGATCCTCGCCGCCCGCTCACCGGGAGAGATCCCGCCGTTCCTCCGGGCGCAGGTCACCCGCGCCATGGCGCTCCTCGCAGCGGCACGAGGCCAGGACGAGGCCGTGGAAGAGAACCTTGCCGCCGCCGAGGCGACGTTCCGGGACCTCGGCTACCCCTACTGGACGGCCCGGGTGCAGCTCGACCGGGCGGAGTGGCTGGCCGGCCAGGGCCGCAACGAGGAGGCCGCAGGCCTCGCCGACGAGGCGGCCGCGACCTTCGAGCGGCTCGGGACGAGACCGATGCTCGTCCGTGCTCAAGCTATTTCGAAGGTGACGGCCGAGGTCGGCTGATCGCCGGCCGGGCGTTGCAGCCGTCCGGTCAGTGGAAGTCCCTCGACGGGCCGACTGCCATCGCGAAGTCGACCTCCTCCAGGTACTCCGCCACCACGTTCGACGACGGGGGTGCCTCCGGGTCGGCCCCCTCACCTCGCTCGAGCCGCCCGCGAACGAGCAGCACGACCGCCGAGCGCGCCGCCTTGCGATAACGGGTCCAGCATCCAGGCGAGCAGATGACGTTCACGAGCCCCGTCTCGTCCTCCAGATTGAGAAACGTCGTCCCCCCTGCCGTAGCCGGCCGCTGCCTGTGGGTCACCACGCCGGCGACGAGGACCTTCGCGCCGTCGGGCACCCTCACGAGCTCGGCGTTGGGGACCACCCCCCGGCTGGCGAGCTTCTCTCGCGCGAAAGACATCGGGGAGGAACCTGGTGAGAGCCCGAGGGTCTGCAGGTCGGCGGACATCTCCTCGATCTCGTCCATCTCGCGAAGCGTCGGGGCCTTCGTCCCGACCACGGTGCCGGGAAGGCGGTCCGGACGAGCCTCGGCGGCTGCGCCCGCCGCCCAGAGCGCCTCGCGGCGGTTGAGCGGGCGGGATCTAGGGAGGCGGGCGGGAGCTCCGCCGCCCGAAGGATCGGTGCGGGATGCGGGTCCACCGAGCCCGGCGAGCGCCCCCGAAGTGGCGAGCCCCTCCAACGCGGGCCGGCCGATGCCGCTCCGGCGGACGAGATCCTCCATGTCCTCATACGGCCGCCCGGCCGCGATCTCAGAGGCGACGTCGTCGCCGACCCCCTTCACCGCGGCGAGCCCGAGCCGCACCAGCGGGCCGGCGCTCGTTCCCGCCCCCGGCACGACCGCGATCGGAGCCGGCCGGGGGGAGCCTGGCTCGAGCGAGGCCCCCGCCTCGCTCTTGTTCACGTCCGGGCCGAGGACGACGACCCCGTGGCGCCGGGCGTCGGCGACAAGGGTGTGCGGCGCCCAGAAGCCCATCGGCTGGGAGTTGAGAAGTGCTGCGAGGAAGGCGGCCGGATAGTGCAGCTTCAGCCACGCGCTCACATAGACCAGGTAGGCGAAGGACACCGAGTGGCTCTCGGGGAACCCGAAGTTGGCGAAGGCCGCCAGCTGCTCCCAGATGGTGTCCGCGATCTCGCCGGTGATCCCCCGCTCGGCCATCCCCTCATAGAGGCGGGAGCGGAGACGTTCCATGCGCGAGGCGGACCGTTTTGAGCCCATGGCTTGACGGAGCTGATCGGCCTCGGCGGCCGAGAACCCGGCGGCGTCTATCGCCATCTGCATGAGCTGCTCCTGGAACAGCGGCACCCCGAGGGTCTTCTCCAAGCTGCGCTCGAAACAGGGATGCAGGTACGTCACCTCCTCCGCCCCGTTACGCCTGCGCAGGTAGGGATGCACCGACCCTCCCTGGATCGGGCCCGGACGGATGAGGGCCACCTCGACGACGAGGTCATAAAAGCTGCGCGGCCGCAGCCGGGGCAGTGTGGCCATCTGGGCCCGGCTCTCCACCTGGAAGAGCCCGACCGAGTCGCCGCGGCACAACATGTCGTAGACGGCCTCCTCCTGGGGGATCATCGCGAGGTCGATCTCGTCGTGGTGGTAGGCGCCGACGGTATCGACGGCCCGGTGGATCGCCTCGAGCATCCCGAGGCCGAGGAGATCGAACTTCACGAGGCCGACCGCCGCGCAGTCGTCCTTGTCCCACTGGAGAACGGTCCGGTTCTCCATGCGGCCCCACTCGACCGGGCAGACCTCCGAGACCGGGCGGTCGCAGATCACCATGCCGCCGGGATGGATGCCGAGGTGGCGGGGAAAGCCCTCCAGCTCGGTCGCCACCGCCAGCACCCGGACCGGGATCCCGAGCTCGCTCGCGGCCTCCTCGGGTCCGGGTTCGACGGCGACGTCGTCACGACCCGGGCGGCCGTCGCCGGCGGCGCCCCCTGCCGCGGTAAGCCGGGCGGCCTCGTCCTCGGCGGCGGCGCTCCACCACGTCCAGCGGTCCCTGCGATGCGGCGCGGACGGGTGGTGGGCGCCACTGAGTGAGCCCCACCGCTCGATGCGTTTCGCCCAGGCGTCGATCTGCCCGGGCGAGTGACCGAGCGCCTTGGCGGCGTCCCGCACGGCGGACCGGGCCCGGTAGCTCACGACGACGGCCACGAGCGCAGCCCGCTCCCGGCCGTAGCGTCCGTAGACGTACTGGATGACCTCCTCACGCCGCCCGCTCTCGATGTCCACGTCGATGTCCGGCGGTCCGTCGCGCTCGGGTGAGAGAAAACGCTCGAACAACAGGCCGAGCGCGACGGCGTCCGCGTTGGTGATCCCGAGCACGTAACACACGGCCGAGCTCGCCGCGGAGCCCCGGCCCTGGCAGTAGATTCCCGACCGCCGGCAGAACTCGACGATGTCCCAGACGACGAGGAAGTAGCCCGCAAACCCAAGCTCCTCGATCATCGCCAATTCGTGCTCCAGCTGCCGCCATGCGCCGAGCACCCGCTCGGCTCCCGCCGGGCCATAGCGCCGGGTTGCCGCCTCCTCGACGAGCTGGCGCAGGAACGTCATCTCGCTGTGACCCGCAGGCACGGGAAAGTCGGGCAGCTTGGGGGCGACGAGGTGGAGGTCGAACGCGCACGCCCGCCCGAGCTCGGCCGCGAGCTCGACGGCTCCCGGGTAGCGGGCGAAGCGCCTGGCCTGCTCGGCTCCCGAGCGCAGATAAGCCGACCCTGCGGCGGGCAGCCAGCCGTCGAGCTCGTCGAGGGGGCGACCGGAGCGGACCGAGGCGAGCACCGAGGCGAGGCGCCCGCCCGCGGGGATCGCGTGGTGGACGACGTTCGTCGCGACGATGCCGAGGCCGCTGCGAACGGCCAGGGCGCCAAGGGCGTCGTTGCGCGCCGAGTCGAGTGGGTCGTCGTGGTCGAACAATTCGACGACGACGTTCTCCCGGCCGAAACGCTCGACGAGCCGGTCGAGCTCCCTCGCTGCCGCGCTAGGGCCGGCTTCGACGAGCGCGGCCGGCACCGCTCCCTTGCGGCAGCCCGTCAGCACGAGTAGGTGGCCTCCCGCGAGCTCGGCCAGGCGGTCGAGGTCGTGGAGCGGGCGACCCTTCTCGCCACCGGCGAGATGGCCTTCGCTGATGGCGCCGGCGAGGCGAGAGTAGCCCTCCGGATCGCGGGCGAGGGCGATCAGATGAGACCCGGGCGGGTCGGGGGTCCCGGTGCGCGGCGCCGCCGCGACGCCCGCGGGACCGGAGGCAGGGCCGCCGCCGGCGCCACGGATGCGCTCGGCTGCAGGGCCGCCGCCGGCGAGGCCGGCGAGGGTGAGCTCGGCACCGAAGACGGTGGGCACTCCCGCCGCTCTTGCCGCCTCCGAAAATCGCACCACGCCGTAAAGCCCATTGTGATCGGTCAGCGCCAGAGCCCCGAGCTCGAGCCGGGCGGCTTCGGCGACGAGGTCCTCGGGGTAGGAGGCACCGTCGAGGAAGCTGAAATTCGAATGGCAGTGAAGCTCCGCGTACCCGACCACGGGGCCCTCAGGACAGGGACTTTACGAACATATGTTCGTAGAACATATCCCCCAGGGGCAGGCCGGGCAACCGCCCCCTGGCCGTAGGCTCCACCCAGGGACTCTCAGCAAACTCACAGCTTTATCGGCCACAATGTCGGCGTGGTAGGAACAGAGACAGGCCCTCGCATTCTCGTCGTGGACGACGAGGAGTCCATCACCGAGCTGGTCTCGATGGCGCTCCGCTACGAAGGCTTCGACGTCGAGACCGCTTCCAGCGGGTACCGGGCCCTCGAGAAGATCGAGGCGTTCCGTCCCGACCTCATCATGCTCGACGTGATGCTGCCTGACATCGACGGCTTCAACATCGCCGAGCGTCTCCGGCGCGACCGGCGAGACATCCCGGTGCTCTTCCTCACGGCTCGCGACGCCACCGAGGACAAGATTCGGGGCCTCACGATCGGCGGCGACGACTACGTGACCAAGCCGTTCAGCGTCGCCGAGCTCGTAGCCCGCACCCACGCCATCCTTCGCCGCGCCGGCAAGGGCGGGCCCGCCCGCGAGCTGCTCGAATTCGCGGACCTCGAGATGGACGACGACGCTCACGAGGTGCGACGCGCCGGCCAGCTCATCGACTTGACGGCAACCGAGTACAGGCTTCTCCGCTACCTGCTCGCGAACCCGCGCCGAGTGCTCACCCGCTCGCAGCTGCTCGACCACGTCTGGAACTACGACTTCGGCGGCGACGCCGGCGTGCTCGAGACCTACGTCAGCTACCTCCGAAAGAAGATCGACTTCACCGAGCCGCATCTGATCCACACGGTCCGCGGCGTCGGTTACGTGCTCCGCCCGCCCCGGGCCTGACGAGCGTGTCCGTCGGTGAGCGACCCTTCCGGGTCAGCGACGGGGGCTGCTCGTGTCGTTGAAGGCACGCCTCATCGCTGTCCTGTGCGCGCTGGTGATCGTGGCCTTGGCGGCGACCGACGGCATCACCTATGCCTCGTTTCGCAGTTACGTCGTAGGCCAGCTCGACCAACAGCTCACGAAATCGGCGGACCTCGTAGTCCGCCAGCTCCTCGGCGCCGGCCAGTTCGGGGGCTCGCCCGGCGGCTCCGCCAATGAGTTCATAACGCCCGGCACGATGGCGGCGGAGCTGAACGCGAACGGTCAGCAGGTCGTCGCCTGGCAGTCCTGGGTCCAGACCTCGTTCCAGTCCTCGTTCGAGCCCGCGACGACATCGACTCCGGTTCTCCCTTCGACGCTCGCGACGCTTGCAGCCGGCCAGGCCGAGCCGTTCTACCGGACCGTGCCGGGCACCGGGAAGGTCCGGTCCTTCCGCGTGCTGCTCGCCAGCTTGTGCCTCCCGAACCAGAACGGTGTCTGCGTCAAGACCGGGAACGTCCTAGCAGAGGCGTTCCCGCTGACGGCGACCGACGCGACGCTCGGCCGCCTGCTCGAGCTCGAGCTTCTGGTCAGCGCCGCCATCCTCGTTGCGCTCGCCGCGGCAACCTGGCTCGTCATCCGCATCAGCCTGCGTCCCCTCCAGAACATGGCCGACACCGCCGGCGAGATCGCCGCCGGAGACCTGAGCCAGCGCGTCGAGCAGACCGACGGCCGGACCGAGGTGGGTCGGCTCGGCAGGGCGCTCAACGTGATGCTGGGCCGCATCGAGACGGCGTTCCGGGAGCGGGAGGCGTCAGAAGCCCGGCTGCGACGCTTTGTGGCGGACGCCTCGCACGAGCTGAGGACACCTCTCACCTCGATCCGAGGCTACGCGGAGCTGTTCCAGCACGGGTTGGCCGACCGCCCCGCAGACCTCGACACGGCGATGCGCCGGATCGACAGTGAGTCGACCCGGATGGCCGGACTCGTCGACGATCTTCTGCTCCTCGCCCGGCTCGACCAGAGGCGCCCGCTCGACCGCAAGCCGCTCGATCTCGTGGCGCTCGCGGCCGACGCTGCGGCGGACGCCCGCGTCGTCGACCCGTCCCGTACCGTGACCCTCGAGTCGCCGGCCACGTGCCCGATCATCGGCGACGAGGGTCGGCTGCGCCAGCTGCTGGGGAATCTGGTTTCGAACGTGATGGCCTACACGCCAGCCGGCAGCTCCTTCGAGATCGTCGTGTCCCTCGAGCCCTCGGATGAAACTGGTCCTTCCCGAGCCAGACTCTCGGTGGTGGACCACGGCCCAGGGATCCCGCCTGAGGCCGGCGCACTCGTCTTCGAACGCTTTTGGCGATCGGACCCAGCCCGCGCCCGAGCGCAAGGTGGCGCCGGATTGGGGCTTTCGATCGTTCTGGCGATTGCCAATGCGCACGGCGGACGGGTCTGGCTCAGCGAAACGCCCGGGGGCGGCGCCACGTTCAGCGTCGAGCTCCCGACCGAGCCCGAGGCACAGGCGAGCCCCTGGGGCGGCGAGGAGAGCTCCTTCGATCAGCCGAATCGCGATGAGGACGACGCCGTTCAGCTCCCCGTCGCCGGCGGCGCAGCACCATTGGCGCATGCGCTCGTGGCGGACGCCGACAGCACAGAACGCTCCTGAAGCGTTCAACGCATTTCACCCCACGCAGGTTCGACCAGGGACAGTTGATGAGGCGTGCAGGGCAAGCCCTCAACTGGTCGTCGTGCCGTTCATACTCGAAAGAGAGATCAGTTGTCGGCGCGATTCCCCGAGCCGCGCTCCATTATGTTTGTGTAAACGTGCTCTAGCGTCTCGGCCAATGGGAGGAGCACGTCCTCCGGGAGTCCGCGAAAGAAGACCTCTCGAACGAGCGTGACGTGTCCTCGACTTGCGTCCCGAAACCTCGCCTTTCCGCGATCCGTAACCGTTACCTCGGTGCCGCGTCTGTCGTTTGTTACTGGCCCTGTGGCGATCAATCCGCGCTCGGTCATCCGGCGCACTTGGTGGGAGGCTCGACTTCGTTCCCAGCCGATCTCGCGTGCGAGAGCAGAGATTCGGAGCCGTTGATCGGGCGCTTGGTGAAGCTTGCTCAGTACGTGGTAATCGGATAGGGAAAGGTCGCTCTCGGCAAGCAACTGGTGGTTCATCTCGTAGGTAAGTTGAAGATTGACCCGCATATATGCGAGCCACACGCGCAGCTGTTCGGCGTCAAGCTCGGGTTCCGACAGAGGTTCGTTCGGGCGAGGCTTTGCCATGGCTCCATTCTGCGACGTTCTCTCGCTCCGCGCTCCTCGCAGAACGAGAGAACTATCTGCCAACCCACTGGTGAACGGTCAAGACGCCCATGGCAGCGAGACAGCGCCGAGTTGGCTCGCGAGCGTCGCCATGTCGTCAGCCGCCCACTCCTCGCTGATCTTCCCGTCGTCTCTGACCCTGTAGATGTCAACGGCATCCCATTGGACGCTGCGCCCTGTCGCAGGGATCCCAAGCAGGTCGCCATTCTGGGTCGCCGAGACGACGAGCCGCATGACAACAAGGTCATTGCTAGCAATCAGGTCCTGCTCCTCGGCCCGCAGGTCCGGGAGTGCCCCAAGGAACCCGGTGAGCAGTGCGGTCATATTCTCGACGCCGCTGACCGTTCCCAGCGAGCCGCCGTGCCAGACCACGTCTGGGGTGAAGTATTCCCTTGCCCGATCCGGTCGGTGCCCATTGAAGACGACCTTCACGAAGTCGCGCGCCACCGCGACGCGTTGTTCAACGGTAAGTCTCTGGCTCATACAGCACTCCCTTCATTTGGAGGTAGGTGACGTGTCACTAACTGTAGGTGATACGTCACTAACAGTCAACGGTCGACTTCGCCCCAGGACAGAACGGCACGGCAGTTCCAACAAGAGACGACCGCCCCAGAAGTAGCGACCTCGAGGCGAGGTGACCCCCCGGCGGAACGCGCCACGGCCGCCCCTTCGCCCGTGGGCCTGGGCGTCGGGACGGCCGTCACGGTAGTCGTCCGGGGGGAAGCGAAGATCCTATGCGGGCGGCGCCGCTATCAGTGTGACACTCACGGTCTGGGTACCACCATTTGTATTCTCGAATGTGACCGTTGCGCGGTCACCCGCACGCTGTTCGTGAATGAGGGTCGCCAACCTCTCCATTGTGGGAGTCGCGTGGCCGTTGAAGGCGACGATAACGTCACCGGACTCGAGGCCGGCTCGTGCGGCCGGCGTCCCGAGCTGGACGTACTCGAGCCCGGCGCCCGACGCGGGTCCCGAGCCCTGCAGGGAGACCGTCTCTCCGGCGATCCCCAGGAAGGCCTCGGCGCCGATCACGATCCCATTGCCGCTCTTGCCCTGTTCGATGTTGTTCGCGACCTGAAGCACCCGGTTGATCGGCAACGCGAAACTTATCGTCGAGGTGGGCCCGTCCGTGCTGGCTGCAGCCGTGTTCATGCCGATGACATCACCGGACGAGTCGATCAACGGACCGCCGGAGTTCCCCGGCTGGATCAGAGCGTCCGTCTGGATGACGCCTGTCAAGGTCTCGCTCGCTCCGGTCTCGTCGCCGGCGTTGATCGTCCGGCCGAGCGCCGTGACGGCCCCGCTTGTGACCGTAGACGGGAAGCCTTGGCCACCCGCGTTGCCGATGGCCACCACCGAGGTACCGATCTGAACAGAGGACGAGTTGCCGAACTTCACCGTCGGCAGTCCGCTGACGCCGCTCAGTTGTAGGACTGCCACGTCGGCTCCGGCATCGGTGCCGACGACGGTTGCGGTGTAGGTGCCGCGGTTGAGAACGGCGACCCTGATGGCGGTCGCCCCTTCGACGACGTGGTTGTTGGTGATGATCTCGCCCGTGGGCGTGGAGATGATGCCTGTCCCCTCGCCCAGGTTGGTATCGATGTCGACGACGGCGGGGTCGACCTCAGCGGCTATCTGGCCGGTCGTGAGCGATTTGCCGGCCGGAGACGAGGCCAGGGCTCCCGGCGTCGAGCCCTGGTTGTGCCCGAGTGCGTAGGCGATCCCGGCGCCGGCCCCGGCGCCGGCGAAAATGAGCACCGCCGCAGCGAGGGCAGCTAGCCTCCGGCCCCGCCTCGGAGTCCCCGGTTCGGCTGGCGAGCCGTAGCTCCCTGGGTCGTAGCCGCCGGGCTCGAAAACACCGGGTTCCCACCCGCCCTGGCCGGAACCGCCGGGGCCCGAACTGCCCGGCCCGGAACTGCCCGACGCGTAGCCGCCAGGCCCGTAGCCGCCCGGCCCGAAACCGCCGGCCATGTAGTCATACTGTCGGTAACCGCCTGGGGTCTCTTCGCCAGGCGCCGAGTCGGCCGGAGTGGGCAGGGTCCAGGTCGGCTGGTCCGGCTCCATCGGCTCCGGCGACTCGGCTTCGTTGGATGGACGTTCCTGCTGGTCGTCTTCTCGCTCGTCCATCACTTCACCTCCGGTCGGGCGCTCGCTCGAGCGCAAGGGCAGGTTGCCCCTCGATGCAGAGCTCGCCTCGTGGCGGCTCGAACATCGATCCCGATCATGCGACCTGGTACTCAGTTCTGCCTCAGTAGGAACTGTGAACCCCCTGTGAGTATTTCCGCGCTCTCGAGCAAGGCTCCGGGTTGGTGGTCAGCAAGCCGAGTCAGTCGTAGGTGGCCTCGATGCGCCAGTGTCCCCTTTCGACGATGAGCAGGTGCGCCGACCCATCCTCTAGCAGCACCTGCAAACGGGCCCGCCTGCGTGCAGCCTCGGGATCCCACCACCGCTCGTCCGCCGGCCATGGGCCCGCCCAGCCCGCGATCGCGATGGACGAGCTGCCGGCGACCGCCAAGCTCAGCCGGGAAGGAACCGCCGTACATCGCCCGCGCCCGGTGACCCCCACCGCTGCCCCGTCGGGCCCGAGGACCTCGACAAGAACTGGCGTTGGGTGGACGAGCGCCGGAGACGGAGGCGGGAGTCGGCCAGGCCAAGGGGGCGCCTCTCGCACGGCTTCACGTTCCTCACCCCAGGGCACGAGGCGTATCTGTTCGCCGGGCCCCCTCCCACCCGAGCGCGCCGCGATGAGGACAGCCTCATGGCCGAGAAGGCCCTGGACCCGCGCCAGTCCCCGGTCCACTTGCCGGCTTGCCTCGGCTACACCTCCTTCGAAGTCCAGTTGTCGTCCGTCATCGGGCACCGCTTCGCCGACCGTGAGCCGCAAAAGGGTGACACCGGCGGTGGGAGCGGCGATCACCGGACCCTGCAGCCATCCCTCGAGCTGCCAGCGGACCCGGTCCACAATGGCTCGGGCTGTGAAAGGACGGTCCCCCCTCCACCAACGCTGCAGTGACTCGCCATGCTCGGTCTCCGCCTCGACCAGCAATTGGGTGGCGGCGAGCCCATGAGGAGCGAGGCGGCCGATGAGGTCGTCGGCAAGCCCCACGGCATGAAAGGCGAGAGCATCCGCTCGGTCGACGGGCGGGTCGAACTCCCGGCAAGCCATGAGGTCCGGTGGGGGATCCCCGAGGACGAGCGGTCGCTCGTCGAGACCCTGGGCCAGCCGGTGCGCAGAGTCTCCTCCTGCCCCGAATCGTGCCTGCACGTCACCTTGGTCCAACTCGGCAAATTCGCCCAACGTGCGGATCCCGAGCCGTCGGAGCAGGTCGGCGAGTACGGGAAGGCCGAGCACCTCGACCGGGAAGTGGCCGAGCCACTCCCTCGTCGCACCACGAGGCACGATCACGCCTTCGCGCGCGGCGAGTCGTGCCGCGAACGGCCCGTCGGCGATCCCCACCCGGCACGGCGGCTCCGGGGCTGCAGCTCCGGCCGCGGCGGCGACGGCGGCGACGGCCGTACCCGCGGCGCTACAGACCTGCTCGGCAAGCGAGGCCTCCCCGCCGAAGTAACGAGCGGGAGCTCGAGCAGGTAGGGCACAGGCTCCTGGCATGGTGACTTCCACTCGGGGAGTGAAGGCTGCGACCGCTACGACGACATGTTCAAAACTGCGCGCGTCGCGCCCTTCCTCCTCCCCCACTACGACGAGCTCCGGGCAGCATGCTTGGGCTTCCCTACGACGCTGCCCGAGACGCACCCCCTCGGATCGGGCGGAGGGGGAGGCGGCGACCACCCGGTTGGTGGAGACGACCACGGCCGGCCGGTCGGCGAGTCCGGCGGCAACGAGCGGCCAGTCGGGGCACCAGACGACGAGGGTGCGAACCGGGGACATCAAGAACCTCAATCCGGAAGCCGCAGCAGGCCCCGTCTCGGTCGGCTGGCCGAGCCCCGCCCGCTGACCTCGGCCTCGAGTTGCCGGGAGCTGAGCAGACCGTGGCCACGTCCCAGCCCCGACCAGCTCGAGGTCCTCACGGCACAACGAAGGTCCGAGGGGCCGGGCCAACGCTCCACGACCCGGCCCGGTCGCGCGGGGCCACCGGGGCCGAGCCCACCGGGGCCGAGCCCACCGGGGACGAGCCTTTTCACAACCCCGGCAGGAGAGGTCGCTGCGTCGAGTACGAGCAAGGTCGAACAGCGCTCCCTCGCGCGAGCAGCCAGCCTCCTAGCGTCGGTGGGTCGCACGGGGGCGTCAGGAGCGAGACACACGAGATCGACGGTCTCGATCAGTGTCGCGACGACGCTTTGCCAGCGGCCTTCCGGGCCAGGGTGAGGGACGAGGACGAGACGGCTGAGATCGGCCCCCAGCTCGGCAGCTGCTGCTAACCCGAGCGCTGGTAGGCCGGCAACCGCGCACCAGTACCCCTGAGACGATGTTCCCGCGAGCAGGCAGAGGAGCAGGCTCGTCAATCCCGGAGCCGGGCTTGCCTCGGCTGAGGTGGGCCCTGACGCGCCCCGAGCAGAGCCGAGCGGCGTGCCCGGCGGAATCGTCGGCGACGTGCCCGGCGTCGTCGTCGGCCCGAGCAGGACCGTGCCACCTCTTGGGAGCCCGCCGCCTGGGAACAGCCCGGCCAACTCCGGGAGAACCGGCAGAATTCGTTCGGCCGGCAACGGCCCTTGTACTGGACGGGGACGGGGGCCGCCTGGGGCCAAGTGACCCGCTAAAGCGGGCCCGGCGGGCAGCCGGGCACCGGGCAGAGACGGCGCCTCCGCAAGACTGTACGTGGCCATGACCGAGTATACGAACATATGTTCGTTTCGCAAACCCGCTCGCTGCGCGCTGTCGCTGCCCGGTCCTTGGCCGAGTGAGGGCGGACCGAGGCCCCCGAGCCAGTGGCAAAATCGGCCATGGCCGTCTCGGTGCGCCAAGCAGAAATGGCCGACGCCGGTGCAATCGCATCCTTGCACGTCCGGTCCTGGCAGGCCGGCTACGCGGGACTGATCTCGAGCGACTTCCTCCGCGGCTTGGACTTGGATCTCCCGCAGCGGACGACGCGCTGGCAGACGCAGATCCTCGGCGCGGAACCAGAGGGTACCTTCGTGCTCGTCGGCGAGATCGAAGGCGAGGTGGCGGGCTGGCTGACCGGCGGGCCCTGCCGGGACGAGGGCTCCGACGTCTCACTGCTCGGCGAGGTGTACGGGTGCTACGTCGACCCCGGCCACTGGCGCCAGGGGGTCGGAGGCGCGCTGATGACGGCCGCGCTCGAGCGCCTGGCTCGAGCCGGATATCCCGAGGCCGTGCTGTGGGTACTGGTCGACAATCCCCGAGCCCGCGCCTTTTATGAACGGCACGGTTGGCTTTCCGACGGCGCCCGCAAGTTCTTCGAGGTAGCCGGCGAACGCTACCCCGAAGTGCGTTACCGCCGCTCCCTGCCTTGAGCATGCCGCGCCCCCACGACACCTCGACCGGCAACGGGCTCTAGGCGAGGGCGACCAGGTCGCCGAGGTCGTCGCTCCAGGTGTCCTCGACGCCTTCGGGCATGAGGACAACCCGTTCGGGCGACAAGGCCTCCACCGCGCCGGGGTCGTGGGTGACCAGCACGATCGCACCAGCGTAGGTGCGCAGTGCCTTCAGCACCTCACCCCGGCTCGAGGGGTCCAGGTTGTTCGTCGGCTCGTCCAAGAGCAGCACGTTCGCCGCGGACACCACGAGGGTCGCGAGGGCGAGGCGTGTCTTCTCCCCGCCCGACAGGGTGCCCGCCAGCTGGTCGATGCGCGCCCCACCGAACAGAAACGACCCCAGGATGCGCCGAAGCTCCGCATCGGTGACCGCCGGCGGTGCGTTGTGCCGAACGTTCTCGTACACGCTGCGCCCGGGATCCAGCGTCTCGTGCTCCTGGGCGTAATAGCCCAGCTGGAGGCCGTGCCCGGCGACGACCTCGCCGGCGTCCGGCCGCTCGATCCCCGACAGCACCCGCAGCAGCGTCGTCTTCCCCGCGCCGTTGAGCCCGAGAATGACCACCCGGCTGCCGCGGTCGACCGCGAGGTCCACACCCGAGAACACCTCGAGCGAGCCGTAGGACTTGGTGAGCCCGGTCGCGCTGAGCGGGGTCCGGCCGCACGGCGACGGGGCTGGAAAGCGCAGCCTGGCCACCCTGTCTGCCACGCGAACGTCCTCGAGCCCTTCGGTGAGCCGCGCGGCGCGACGGTCAAGGTTGTGGGCCATCCGCGCCTTGGTCGCCTTGGCCCGCATACGGTCGGCCTGCGCCTTGAGCTCGACGACCTTGCGCTCGGTGTTCGTCCGTTCGTGCCGCCGCCTCCGCTCGTCGGTCGCCAGCTGCTCGAGGTACGCCTTCCACCCGAGGCGGTACACGTCGAGCTGGCTTCGCGTCGCGTCGAGGTGGAACACCTTGTTGACGACCGAGTCCAGCAGGTCGCCGTCGTGGCTGATCACCATCAGCCCGCCGTCGTGGGCTCGGAGAAAGTTGCGCAGCCACGCGATCGAGTCTGCGTCTAGATGGTTCGTCGGCTCGTCCAAGATGAGCGTCGGAGCGCCCGAGAACAGCACGCGGGCCAGCTCCACCCTGCGGCGCTGGCCTCCCGAGAGAGTCCCGAGCGGCTGAGTGAGCACCCTTTCGGGAAGTCCCAGGCTGGAGGCGATCGAGCCCGCCTGGGCCTCCGCCGCCCACCCGCCGAGCAGGTGGAACTGCTCCTCGAGCCGGCCGTAGCGCTTGAGGATGCGGTCCCTGTGCTCGGCGTCACCCCGGCCCATGTCGGTGCGGGCGGCCTGCAGCTCGTTGACGATTCGGCCGAGCCCTCTCGCTTCCAGGATCCTGTCCTGTGCGATGACCGTCAGGTCACCGGTGCGGGGATCCTGGGGCAGGTAGGCGACCGGAACGGAACGTCGTACCGACCCGGCGGACGGGAGGGCCTCGCCGGCGAGGACCTTGGCGAGGGTCGTCTTGCCCGCCCCGTTGCGCCCGACGAGACCGATCCGATCCCCGGGCGCGACCTGGAAGGTCACCGGCTCGAGGAGCTGGCGACCGCCGGCGGTGAGCTCGAGGTCGGTGGCGGTGATCATGAGGGCAGTCTTGGTTCGGAGCGAAGACGGTACGGAAAGCCGCGCAATATCTGGTTCACGCGAGCTCGCGCAGATCGGCGCGGACCGCCGACCCGTGAGGTGCGGAGGTTGGAAGAGTTTACCGCCCGAAGGGTTAGCCTGAGCCGGATGGCGAGCGCTTCAGGTCCAAGGCTGTGAGCCGCACGCCAGGACCGGGACCGGTGGCGTTGGTGGGAAGCGGTGAGTTTCTCGACGGGATGGTCGCCGTCGACGCCGAGCTGCTCGACGGGCGCCCGCAGCGCGCCGTCTTCCTCCCGACGGCGTCCGCCGAGGAAGGCGCCGAGCGGGTTCAGTACTGGATCGACCTCGCCACCGCGCACTACGCGGGGATGGGGGTCGAGCCCGTGGCCCTCGAGGTGCTCGACCGGGAAGACGCCCAGCGGCCAGAATTGGCAACGAGGGTGACAGGAGCCGGTCTTGTCTACCTGTCCGGCGGCAACCCCGGGTACCTCGCCCACACGCTCGCCGGCACCGCCGTCTGGAACGCGATCCTCGACGCCTGGCGGTCAGGCGCCGCCCTGGCAGGTTGCTCGGCGGGGGCGTGCGCGCTGAGCCGCATCGCGGAGGACTTCGCCCATCCGGGACGTTACGGCGGAGAAGGACTCGCCGTCGTGCGGTGGCTGGTGGTGCTGCCGCATTTCGACCGCGTGGAGCATTGGATGCCCGGCTTGGTCGGGCGCATGCTGGCCCGGTCCCCCGACGATGCCGTGCTCGTCGGAATCGACGAGGAGACGGCGCTCGTCGGCGGCGACAACAGCTTCACTGTCCGCGGTGAGAAGTCGGTCTGGCGCATCGACGCGGACGGGACCCGCCAGCAGTTCGGAGCGGGCGACCGCCTGGAGCTGCCCGCGCCTCGCCAGGCAGCGCGGTAGGCGATCAGTACTCTCGCCGGCATGGCGTTGACCATCGAGCGCATCCCTGCCGCTGCGGGCTACCCGCTGCGGCAAGCCGTCCTCCGACCGCATCAGACCGTCGACGAGGTGGCCTTCCCCGAGGACGACGAGCCCGGGACCGCAACGTTCGCCGCCATCGACCGTGCCAGCGGCGCCGTCGTCGGCGTGGCGACGGTGTTCCGCGACCCGGCGCCTTTTGACGCCGCGGAGGCCGGACTCCCTGCAGGCGCCGGCGGCCGAGCGACGACGTGGCGGCTGCGCGGCATGGCCACCAGTGAGGGGATGCGGGGTCAGGGAATCGGCGCCCGGGTGCTAGCCGCCGCGCTCGCCCATGTCGCGACCGAGGGAGGCAACCTCGTCTGGTGCAACGCCCGCGTGCCCGCGATCGGCTTCTACGAGCGGGCAGGCTTCAGGACCACGGGCCCCCAGTGGGTGGTTCCCTTCAGCGGACCGCATGTGGCGATGTGGCGTTGGGTCGAGGCGGGAGAGCCGACGTGAACGGGCCGTAACGTTCCCGGAACGGCCCGCGGCGTAGCCTTGTCGCCGTGGGCGAGGCTGAGCCGGCAACCGATCGAAACCGTGCGACGGCGGTGGCTGGCGCCCGAAGGCTCAGGTGGGCGACGCCGAGGACGGCCGCGGTGATCGGAGTCTTCGAGCTGATACTCCTCGTTCTCGGGGTAGTGCTGGCGGCCGTCACCCATCAGCTCAGCGTGGGTCAGGGAAGCAATATCGGCCTCGCGCTCGGCGTCGTGGGCCTCGTCGTGGCCATGCGCCAGCCGCGCAACCCGATGGGATGGATCCTCCTCGGTGCGGCCGGGTGCTTGTTGATAAGCGGTCTCTGTGCGACCTATTCGGTGTTGGACTACCGAGCGCACCACGGGGCTCTCCCGCTCGGCCCCGTCGCCGTCTTCCTGGAGCCCACGTGGGCACCGGCGGTCGTGCTACTGGGACTGACCCTTCTCGTCTTCCCCGACGGGAAGCTGCCATCACCTCGATGGAGATGGGTGCTCTGGGTCGTGCTCGCGGCGGGGACGGCGTTCCAGCTCGCCTCGTTCGGGACCGCGCTCGCCGCCGTCGTCACCAACACCATCCACGTCACCCCTAGCGGAGACCTCGCGATCATCGACAATCCGCACGGGAGCTACGCCTGGTACGGCTACGTGGAGTGGAGCTTCTTCGCGGTCCTGGCTGCCGTTGCGCTGGCGTGGTTCGCCCGACAGATACCTGCCTACCGGAGGTCCACGGGTGAGCGACGCCTCCAGCAGAAGTGGTTCCTTTCGGGGGCCACGATCTTTGTGATCTGCGGGTTTCTCACCCTCACTCTTGGAAGCCTCGGTGGCACCTGGGACGACATCGCCCAAGGCGCCACTATCGGGATGCTCGCGTTGCCGATCAGCATCGGCATCGGCATCCTGAAATACCGGCTGTACGACATCGACCGCCTAATCAGCCGGACGATCGCCTACGCGATCGTCACGGCCCTCGTCATCGGGACGTACGTGGCCGTGATCACCCTGACTACCAAGGCGCTCGGTTTCTCCTCGCCTGTGGCGGTGGCGGCCTCGACCCTGGCGGCGGTCGCGCTCTTCAGCCCGCTCAGGCGCCGTACGCAGCACGTGGTCGACCGCCGATTCAACAGGGCGCATTACGACGCCGAGGCGACCGTTGCGGCCTTCACGGCACGGCTGCGTGATGCCGTTGATCTCGAAACGGTGCGGACCGAGCTTCTGGAGGTCGTCAACCGGGCCGTCGAGCCCGCGCATGCGACAGTGTGGATCAGGCGACGGGAGTGAGGCTGTCAGTCCTCGAAGTCCTCGCCGGCCTCGCCCGGGGCGTCGTTGTCGAGCCAGCTGGCAAAGCGGCTCATGACCTGCTGCACGCCTCCACCCGCCCGCTCGACGATCTTCGAGAAACGTTCCCTGTAGTGCCGGAGCGCCGCGTCGAACTCGGCTGACGGCGGTGGCTCCTGGCCCCGCCGGAGGTAGCCGCCCGAGCGCTGCCGGTCGAATTCTCCCGAGGCCACCCACGCCACGAGCTCCCTGACCCTGCGAACGGGGAACGGATGGTCCGCGCCGATCTCCGACCAGAAACGCGAGTACCGCGCAAACGGGTCGCCCTCCCCCTCGTACTCGGTGGCCTGACTGATGAAGGCGTCCAGGCTCAGACCCGTCACCGGGCCGCCGGCCATGCGCATCAAGGTGCGGCAGGTCAGCAGCGGGTCGCCGGTCCCGAGCACGCTCGCCCGGTCGGCGGTCAGCTCGGCGGCCCTCGACCATTCGAGCAGCGCGTAGTAGAGGGCCTTCAGCGGTAGGCCGGCGAAGGGGGCGCCGCGTAGGACTCCGTTCATCACGAGCTGAAGGAGCTGGAACGTCGTCATGAAGCTGACGTGGTCCGCGAGAACGTGGCCCATCTCGTGGGCGAGCACGGCCTGCAGCTCGTCGGAGTCGAACGACTTGGCCAGCCCCGAGGAGACCAGCGTCACCGGATCGTTGGCGCCGATGGTGAGCGCGTTGCCCACCGGGTACTGGGTCACGTACAGCGGGGGGCATTTTGCTATGTCGAAGGTGTGGGCGAAACGGCGCTGCATGGCCCATATCTCGGGCAGCTGGTCCTCGCCGAGGCGTACGGCGGTACCGAGCATCAGCTGGCGGAGCTTGCGCTCGTAGCCGACCTCGGTAATCTTCTTGATGACGCGGTCGAGCATCGGGACCGAGTGCAGCGCCGCGGCCGCTGCTCGGTCTGCAGGATGGGCGAACCCCTGCGCACTGATGTCCGGATAACTGAGTGCCGTTTCGATGGCCATGGCTCGCCGCCTTCCCGTTTGCCCGGGAAGTCTCTCACTCCTGGGCCGGTCGCGAACAGGCGGCGCGTCTCTCCGCCTCCTCCGGCCCTGCCGCCGGCCGGCAGGCCGTGGGTCGGCAGACCTCAGGCCGGGAGGGCCGGTCTCGCCGGCCGGCCGGAGGGCCTCAAAGCCCGACGGGCAAGCTGCCCCGGACCAGCACCGGCGTTGTCGGCACGGGCGTCCCTCCCAGCGGCTCCGCGGTGATCAGGAGCTCGGTCATTGTTCGCTCGACCCGGATCGGGACGCCGGCCGGGTTCGGGCCGAGCACGCCGAGTGAGACGAGCTTGCCGCTCGAGAGCGCCCACAGCTGGAAGGTCCGCGAGCGGCCGATCTCGGGCATCGCCGAGTCGATGACGTAACCGTCCCCGTTCGGCAGGACGACGGCAGTCGCCTGCCAGGCCGCAGGACTAGTCGAGCTGAGCAGCACCGTGCGGTGGGCCGGGTTGGAGATCGCGCTGGCCAGCGTCGCCTGTCGGTTGAGGCTGGTGACCTGCTGGTCGAGGTTCACGACCTTCGCCGCGAGCAGCCCGACGGTCAACATGAGCGCGGCTGCCACCGCGCCCAGCGGCACGGTGAGCGCGAGCCTTCGCCAGCTTGTCGGGCGGACCACCGGCGCAAGGGCGGGCGGCTCTTCTTGGAGCGAGGCCGAGATGCGGTCCCACAACTCTTCGGACGCGACGCCAGGGCCCTCGCCGGCTGCGTTGCCGAGCAGCGCCACGACCTCGCGGTGAGCGGCGACCTCGGCGCGACACCGCGGACACGACGCGAGATGATCTTCGACCTCCTCGCGCTCGTCCGCGTCGAGAGCGTCGAGCGCGTACGCTCCGAGGAGCTCCTCGATCTGGTCGTGCGTCACGCCTATTCGCCCTTCAGCCCGAGGCCGGCGACAAGGAACTGGCTGTGCATCCGTTTCAGGCCGCTTCGGATCCTGCTCTTGACGGTGCCTTCCGGCTCGCCGAGGAGCGTCGCCACCTCTCGGTAGCTGTGGCCGCGGAAGTACGCGAGCTCGATCGGGCGCCGTTCGGTGTCGGGGAGCGCGTCTAGCAGCTCGCGAACCTGGCCCGCGACGATGAGGTCCCCGACCTCACGCTCGACGTCGTAGCCGCCGACTGCGGTCTCCCGCGCCTCACGCTCCTCGCGCCGGCGCCGCGCCGATTCCGATCGCAGCTGGTCAACGGCGCGCCCATGCGCCTGGGCGAGCAGGTAGGAGCGAAGCGTCCCCCGCTCCGGATCAAAACGGTCCGGCGCGTTCCAGAGCCGCACGAATACCTCTTGGACGATCTCCTCTGCTGCCGTCCGGTCGCGCAGCAACCGGCGGGCGAGGCCGAAGACCGCTCCGGCGTGGCGACGGTACGCCTCCGCCAGGGCGTCCTCCCTGTAGCGGGCAATCGCAAGCGCGAGGTTCGAATCGCTTGCGTTCAGCAGTTCGGGTCGCACCTCACCTGGACTACGGAGCCGCCGAGGTCCCGGATGACCCTCGCTCACCCACGGAGATTACCCGGCAACCCCACCAGGAGCCGATCGAGAGGCCGTGCCCTCGCGCACGGCTCCCGAACATCCGGTCCCGCCGATGCCAAACGTTACCGCGGACAAGGGGCCGGCGGGGTGAAACAGGCAGCGCTCAGCTCCCGGACGGGTCATGAGAGCCGTTCGAGGATGGTCCCGGTCGCCAAGGCCCCGCCGCTGCACATCAGCACGCAGCCGACCGCGGCATCGCGGCGCTCCAGCTCGTAGAGCAGCGTCGTGATGAGCCGGCTCCCGGTCGACCCGAGCGGATCACCAAGTGCGATGGCGCCGCCGTTCACGTTCACCCGGTCCATTTCGGGCCCGTACACGCTCGCCCACGAGAGCACGACGGACGCAAACGCCTCGTTGACCTCGAACAGGTCGATGTCGTCTACGGTCATCCCGGTCGTGTCCAAGAGACGCGCCATGGCGTCCACCGGACCGTCGAGGTTGTAGTACGGGTCGGACCCGACCAGGCACTGGGCGACGATCCTCGCCCGCGGCGCTAGCCCCTCGGCTCTCGCACGCTCCTTCGACATCCAGAGGACGGCGGCCGCGCCGTCGGAGATCTGCGAGGAGGTGCCGGCGGTGTGCAGACCGCCTTCGAGCACGGGCTTCAGCTCGGCCAGTGCTGCGAGCGTCGTCTCGCGCGGTCCCTGGTCACGACTGATGACCAGCCGCCCACCCGTCGGGCCTGTGGAGCCGAGAACCGGCGCCTCGAGAGGCACGATCTCGCGTTCGAATCGGCCCTCTGCCACAGCGACCGCGGCCTTCGTCTGCGAGGAGAGGCCGAACTCGTCGATGTCGCACCGGGTGAAGCCCAGGCGCTCGGCGATGCGCTCGGCAGCGTGGAACTGGTCCGGGAGGTCCCACGGGAAGCTTGCAGGCCGCGGTACGCCGGGCCCGCCGTAGACGTCCGCGCCGAGCCCCACCCGGCTCATGGCCTCGACCCCGCATGCGATGCCCACTTCGATGGCTCCCGCAGCGATCATCGACGCGACGAAGTGGTTCGCCTGCTGGGCCGACCCGCACTGGCAGTCGACCGTCGTCGCAGCGACGTGGTAGGGAAGACCCGCGGACAGCCACGCGTTGCGGGCCACGTTCGAGGCCTGTTCGCCGGCCTGGGTCACGCAGCCAGCGACGATCTGGCCCACCTGGCCGGGATCGAGGCCCGCGCGCTCGACGACGTCGAGCTGAACCGCGGACAACAGCTCGGCGGGATGGAGGCCCGAGAGCCACCCGTTGCGCTTGCCGATCGGAGTGCGAGTCGCCTCGACGATCACCGCCTTCGGCATACTTGCGTCTCCCTCGTGTCTCGCGCTCTCGCACCGCGGTGGCTGGGCGCGGTGGATTTATGCGGGACTTAGGAAGTCTCTTCGGTGTCGGAGGAGTAGCTGCCCGTGGGGATCCCCCCGCTCGACTGGGGGATGCCGCCACCTCCTGTCACGACGGTCGGTGCCGGGGTCGACGGCTGCGCAGGGGTGTCGCCGGCGGCGCTCGACGCAGGAACGAACGAGCCGTCGGGCGCGGCCGGCGCGATCAAGGTCGCAGAGGTCACGGTGACCGGCCCGTGTTCGGCCTCGAACTGGCGAAGCTGCTCGATGAGCTCCGAAGCCTTCGCGTCGGCGTCAGCGGGAGCGCGACCCACCTTCTGGGTGTAGACGATGCCTCCGAGCTCGAGCATGAGGGAGTCTGCGTGCTTTTTCGCCTGCATGTCCGAGAGCTTGGCCTGGCCGGCCTTGGCTCCCTCCTGTGCCTTCTCGGCCAGCACCGTCGCTTGCGCTTTGACCTTGTCCATGAATCCCACGGCACTGCCTCCGATGACCTCGTGGCCGCTCACGGCCTGACCGACCTTTGCTACGCGACGCTACCCCCCCGGGATCCTCGCCACCGCGGGCGGTCGGCCGATCGGTCACGATGTGGAGGTGGAGCAAGTCGAGCAATGTGAGGAATGCGGTTTCGAGTACGACGCGCTCGGTCCCGCCGCCGTGGCGAGCGCCCTACGGTCGCTGGGAAACCGTTTCGCGATGAGGGTCTCGAACGGGCGAGGCGACGCGACGCTCGGGCTGAGTTTCCGCACCCGACCCCGTCCGAGGGTGTGGTCGGCCCTCGAGTACGCATGCCACGTGCGGGACGTGTTCCTCGTCCAGCGCGAGCGCCTGTACCTCGCCCTTGTCGAGGAGTGCCCGAGCTTTGCGAGGATGTACCGCGACGAGCGCGTCGTCCTTGCCCGCTACGCCGCCGAAGAGCCAGACGACGTCGCCCGCGAGCTCAAGCTGGCGGCCGAGATGCTCGCCTGGGCGTTCGAGGGCATCGACGAGACGCAGTGGCAACGCCGCCTCACCTACAACTTTCCCGATCCCCGCGAGCGTACGGTGCTCTGGCTCGGAAGGCACTCGGTCCATGAGGGCGAACACCACCTGAGGGACCTCGACGCCGCGCTTCGGTCCGCTACGGCTGCGTCAGACCCCCGTTCGCAGCTTGCACCCTGAGATCATCTGCAGGGAACCCTGGCCGGCCCCGGCGAAGATCCCCGTCAGGCGCCGAGTCCGCGGGCGAAGTCCCGCGGGATCAGCAGGTCTTCTGCGGACAGGTCGTGGATCGAGTTGCGCCCAAGCCCGAGCAGCGCCGAGTCGATCCCGCCTCGCAGGACGTCAAGGACGTTCTCGACTCCTGCTTGGCCGTTGGCGGCAAGACCCCAAAGGTAGGCGCGCCCGATCATCACCGCTCTCGCCCCAAGTGCGACGGCCTTTACAACGTCGCTGCCGCGCCGTATCCCCCCGTCGAGAAGAACCTCGATCTCGTCGCCGACGGCGCCGGCGATCCCCGGCAGGGCTCGGATTGCGCCGGGCGTGCCGTCGAGATCGTTGCCGCCGTGATTGGAGACCGAGATGGCGGTGAATCCGGCATCGACAGCCCGCCTGGCGTCGTCGACCCGCATCACTCCTTTCAGCATGAACGGGCCACCCCACTCGTCCCGCATCCATGACACTTCGTCCCAGCTCGGCCACGACGTCTGCTCCCACTTGCGGTACGCCTCGAAGAACGTCGGCGCCCGTTCGCCGCGTACGGCCATGTTTGGCACGGTCAAGTCCGGGAGGTGCCCGCTCCGTGCGTAGTCCAGAAGCCACCTCGGGCGCCGGAGAACCTGGGGCGCGAACCGCATCGCTGTCTTCACGTCGATGCGCTCAGGGATGACTGGGCTGCCCCAGTCCCGCCCGTGGGAGAAGGCCCAGTCAAGGGTCGCGATCAGGCCGACCGCCCCGGCGGCGCGGGCGCGCTCGATGCGCTCTTTCATCTCGTCGCGGGTTCCGGCCCAGTACATCTGGAAAAGCGTCTGCGGGTTGGCCGCGACGACGTCCTCGATCGTCTTGCTGGCGAAGCTGCTGAGTCCCATCAGGGTTCCCCTGGTGGCCGCGGCACGCGCCACAGCAACTTCGCCGTCGGGATGTACCGCCTGCACTCCGGTCGGTGAGATCACCACCGGAAGCGAGATCGCCTGACCCATCACCGTCGTCGACTGGTCTCGCTTGGCCGTCTGGCGGACCACGGGCGGGGCGAAGCCGAGCTCGGAAAACGCTGCAAGGTTGTCGTCGATCGTGAGCCCCTTTTCCGAGCCTGCGATGAGCGCTCCATAGACCGACTCCGGGAGCCGCCGCTTGGCGCGCCGCTGCGCCTCTGCCACAGACTCGAACCATGCGTTGGCCATCTAGGTTCCTTTCGCTCGGGAGCTAGCCGGCGCGCGGTGCGGGTCGTCCCAGGCAGCCTTCCACGGTAGGCGTTCCCCAGCGTTCGCAGCACCGATTCGGGGTCGAGCTACCTGCCGGAAGAATCTGGATTTGTCGTCATAAGCATCTGTGACCTCACTCCGCTAGAAAGCGGGCCCGCGCCTCGGTGCGGCCAAGAGACTCCGGGGACTCAGTGGTTCGCCGCCACCCAGGCTCGTTCCTCGCCGGCCACGTCGCGGACGAGGTTGCCGATCGCGAGGCTGATGTCGTCCAGGTGGTATCCCCATCTGGGGCCGAGGGTCTCCTTTACCACCGGCCGCTTGTCGCCCGTAGCGGCGATGTCGGTCACCTGCAGCCAAGTGGCGCCGTCATGACTCCTGCAGGCGGCCGAGTAGAGGTTGGGATAGGTGACCCACGGTGTGCTGACTGGCGGCGTGAGGCCCTCTTGGGTCAGCGAAACGAAGTAAGGACTGAGATCACCCGTGCCGCCGCCAAGAGCGGCTGGGTCGACGCACGCCACCTGCTGGCCCGTCTTCGCCGTTTGGCCGGACTGCAGGCTCACCCCCTGACCGGGGCGACCGAAGAGTGAGCTCGCCGGCGGCGTTGACGGGAAGCTGGAGTAGGCGATGGCGCAGCCAGTCTGCGAGGCATTGGTGCAGAGCGGGACGTGGGCGAATGTGGCGCCAACTGTCTTGCCCTGGGGCACCTGCAGGTTTCCGCCCACGATGATCGCCACCACCATTCGACGTCGCAGGGACGCGTTGCCATCGATCTGAGTGGCGATGAGGTGGATGAGGACAGCCGCGCCCTGCGAGTGGCCGATCAAGATGATGGGCCGGCCGTGATCGTCGTGGGCCAAGAAGTCCTTCCAAGCCGACAGGAGGCTGTCGTAGGCGACGGTGAAGGTTTTCCGCAGAGTCGCCTCGGCACCGGCCCCGTTGCCCAACCCCTTCGTTATGCTCGCTTCCGTCGCCTGGCGGTACATCGGCGCCCACACCGCGCACACCCGGGAGAACTGGGACACCTGCCCGATGGCGGCGTCGATCTCCGGTACTTTCACGCTGAGGTCGGAGTTCGCCGTCTTCTCGTTGCTGACGGTGGGATACACGTAGAAACAGTCGAAGGTCGATCCACCCGACGGCGCGTGCACCGACGCGAGGCCGGCTGCCGCTCGTGCGTTGCTCGCCAGGACCGCCGTCGCCTGCGGGGTGAAGGTGCAGGGGTCGCCCGGCAAGCCGGGCTTGCACAGCCATACCGTCCCTGTCGTTGAGCTGTCCTTCATCGCCGACACCAGGCCGCTGTGATGAAAGGCCGCCACTTCCATAGAGCCGGGCACCGAAACGCCCGTGAGTGCCGTAGCCAGCGCAACTGCGCCGGTTAGTCCGATCCAGTAGGTGCGGGCGCGTCGTGGAAGTCTGCGAGATAGGCAACTAGGTTGCATAAGAGTAGAGTTTGGCGTGTCGTGCTCCCGAATGCAACCCCCTCTTACAGGTTCGGCGATCTGCTCGCCCTCGCCCGCCGGAGCTGGGTCGAACAGGTACGCGCCAGCATGACAACCGCCGGTTTCCTCGGCTATCGCCAGACCGACGCGCTGGTCCTGCGCCTGCTCGTCCTGCATCCGTGGCCCATCGGTGGGCTCGGCGACGTGCTGCACGTCACTCGCCAGGCCGCCCGCAAACTGGCCGATGGAATGGTCGAACGCGGCTACGCCGAGCTCAAGACCGACCCTGAGGATGCCCGACGGACCATGGTGCACCTCACCCGTGCCGGCACTAGCTACGCAAGGGCGGTCGCCACCGCACAGGACGCACTCAACGACCAGATTCGCGGCCGGGTAACCAAGGCCGAGTTGGCGGTCGCCGACAGGGTTCTCCGGATGGTCTTCCCCGACGACGAGGCGCGCCGGAGGATCGATGGGATCGTGTCGCCGCCGGCGGGCGCGGGAACACCCCAGGGCGTCAGGAATCAGTTCTGAGAGGGCATGCGGGTCAGTGGGCGACTGGGATGCGAAGGTAGTCAGCCAGCCACGGCGCGGTCACGCTGCCCGGGGAACGGGCGACCTCCTCGGGGGTGCCTGCCGCGAGGATGCGCCCGCCCTCGGGGCCGCCACCGGGGCCCATATCGATGACGTGGTCGGCGGCGGCGAGCAGGTCCAGGTCGTGGTCGATGACGATCAGGGTGGCCCCGGCCTCAATCAGCCGGTCGAAGACACCGACCAGTGTGGCGACGTCGAGGGGGTGCAGTCCGGTGGACGGCTCGTCGAAGACGTAAAGGGCGCCGCGCTGGCTGCTGCGAAGCCGGGAGGCGATCCTCAGCCGCTGCGACTCACCGCCAGACAGGGATGGTGTGGGCTCGCCGAGCCGCAGGTATCCGAGTCCGACCTCGGCGACAGGCCGCAGAGCAGCCGCGATCGGAGTCCGACCAGCGAACCGTTTCAGGGCGTCCTCGACGCTGAGATCAAGCACGTCAGCGATGGTCAGGCCGTCGACGGTCACGGCGAGGGTGGCGTCGTTGAAGCGGGCGCCGTGGCAGGTCGGACACGGGGCGGTGATGTCGGGCAGGTACTGGACGTCGAGGTCGATATGCCCGAGCCCTCGGCAGGTGGGGCACTGGCCCTCGCGGGTATTGAACGAGAAGTGCCCGGGTTTCCACCGGCGCCGCCGGATGTCGGGGGACTCTGCGAACAGCCGTCGGATGAGGTCGAAGGCGCCGGAGTACGTGGCAGGTGTGGAGCGGGCGTTTTGGCCGATCGGCGTGGCGTCGATCTGCACAAGCTGCCGGATGCCGCCCAGTTCGATGCGGCGGACGTGACTGGGCGGACGTGACCCGCTGAGCTCTGCCCGGGCGGCGGGCATGAGGCTGTCCAGGATAAGGGCGGTCTTCCCCGCCCCGGACGGCCCGGCGAGGGCGGTCAGCCGTCGCATCGGGAAGACCGCGGTGACGCCGTGCAGGTTGTATAGGTCGCCGACCTCGATGACGATCTGCTCGCACGGACCCGTCCGGGCCGGACGCTCACCCGGCACGGCGGCGGCTCCCCCCAAAAATGGACCCATGATCGATCGCGGGTCGGTTTTCAGCTGGGCGGGGGTGCACTGGGCGATCACCGTGCCACCCAAGGCGCCCGCTCCAGGGCCGAGTTCGATGACCCAGTCGGCGGCGTCGATGAGGTCCCGCTCGTGCTCGACTATGACGACGGAATTACCGTTCTCCGCCAGGGCGGAGATCGTCTTGCGCAGCCCTGTGACGTTGCTCGGGTGCAGCCCTACCGACGGCTCGTCCAGCACATAGAGCATGCCCGTGGTGCTAGAGCGCACGGTCGAGGTGAGCTCGATGCGCTGCCGCTCCCCGGTGGACAGCGAGGCTCCCGGTCGGTCCAGGGTCAGGTAGCCGACGCCGACGTCGAGCAGGGGCGTGAGGGTGCCTTGTAGCTCGGCGAGCAAACCGGTGGTCAACGGGCTGAGCTCGGCAGGCAGCCCGGCGGGAAGTGAGGCCATGAACCGGCCCAGTTCGGCCAGGAGCAGGGCGCTGATCTCGGCCAGGTTGCGGCCGCCGAGCCGCGAGGTCAGCGCCTCGGGCCGCAGCCGGGAGCCGTGACACACCGAGCAGACGCGGGTGACGAGGAAACGCTGTACGAGACGGAGGGAACGCTCGTTATCGCTGCGCAGGGAGCGTTCCACTGCAGCGACGGCGTTGTCATAGTTGACCGAAAGCTGCACGGTCCGCCCGCTCCGCCCAGAGCGCAGGGTGACCTGGCGGCGAACCGGGGGACCGTGCAGAACCACGTCGCGCTCACGATCGGTCAGTGACTCGTAGGGCACGTCGAGTCGAACCCCGAGCTCGCCTGCGGCGTACATGGACAGCCGCCTCCCGCCAGAATTCCAGGGCAACACCGCACCCTGCTCAATCGTCTTGCCAGGATCGGGGACCAGGGTGTCGACGTCGACCTCGGAGCGCACGCCCAGGCCGTGGCAGGCTGGGCAGGCGCCGTACGAGTTGAAGGCGAAGGATTCGGCACTGGGGTGCTCGAAACGGGCACCGCAAACCGGGCAGACGATCTCGGTGCCGTACGTGGCGATCGACGGTCCGACGCTGTGACCGTTCGGGCACAGGTGCGAGCCGAGCCGCGACATCATCAACCGGACCACGTTCAGCACCTCTGACATCGTGCCCACCGTGCTGCGCGGCCCTGGTATGGGCGGACGCTGCCGCAACGCCCAAGCGGCCGGAAGATGCTCGATCCGGTCAACATCGGGCCGCCGGGGCTGGGAGAGCCGCCGGCGGCTGTAAGTGCTCACACCCTGCAGGAGCCGGTGCAAGCCCTCCGCATAAAGGGTTCCTATAGCCAACGACGTCTTGCCCGAGCCGGACACCCCGACCACCGCCACGGTCCGCCACAGCGGCACATCGACGTCGACACTCTGCAAATTGTTGTGCCGCGCCCCGCGCACGCCGATCGCCGCGGGAAGGGTTCCCGGCAGCGGGGGAACGTCAGGTGACTTCTCTGGCATCCGCATCCGGCGGGCGCGTCGCGGGCGTATCGGTCGGCTCGAAGGCGGCCGAGAACAGGTAGCTCGTCGCCAGGCTGCGGTACGGGCGCCACTTCTCAGCGATTCCGAGCACCTCCTGCTGGCTCGGCAGGTGGTCGAGCTGATAAGCGCCCTGGACGGCCTTGCGCAGCGCCAAGTCGCCTGGCAAGACCACATCCTCTCGCCGAAGGGCGACAAGGAGGGCGCCCTGAGCGGTCCATGGTCCGATCCCGGGGACGGCGGTGAGCTCGGAAATGAAATCATCGTCGGGCAAACTGCTGAGGACATCGGCGTTCAGTCGGCCGTCCGACAGCCGTTCGGCGAGATCACGCAGCGTGCCGACCTTTCGCCACGACAGACCGGCTTGGCGGAGACTGCCGGGATCCACGGCCAGCAGTTCGGAAGGAGACGGGAGATGGCCGCCAAACAAGGTCTCAATGCGGGCCACGGTCCGGCGGGTAGCTGCGACAGACAGCTGCTGGCCGGCTACTTGGAAGAGAAGGGCCCCGTACAGATCAATGGGCGGAAGCTCGGTCATCCAGGCCCGCGGGTCGAAAGTCGGCCGTTTCGCGATAAGCCGCGCGAGGACGGGATCAGTGTCGCGGAGATGGGCACGCGCTCGCTCCAGCCACGCGGCACGGCTCGGAACCTTGCCGCCTGAGCTCGGTCCCAGCTCCATGACTCGGGAGCGTAACGCTACTTGCCAGGCGTTCGAATCCGGTCGGGTCCAGGCCAGATGCGGCCGGTCAGTTTGCCGAGCTCACCGAGCTCATGTTGAACTCCGCCACCCGCAATGCCGGCATGACCGTGCGGGGCTGGCGCTCGCCCCACTCCCGCGACAGCGCCGGCTCGCTCCAGCTCGCTTCTATCGAACGGGCGAGAACGTCGATCGGGCTCTCGTTGAAACGGAAGTTGTTCACGGCCCCGGTCACCTCGCCGTGTTCGACGAGGTACACCCCGTCTCGCGTGAGCCCGGTGAAGAGCAACGTCGCCGCGTCGAGCTCGTGAAGGTAGTACAGGCAGGTGACGAGGAGCCCTCGTTCCACCCGCCCAACGAGGTCGGCGAGGGAGGCTGAAGCGCCCGGAGCGGTCAGCTGCAGGTTGTCGACCGGAGGAGTCGTCGGCACACCGGAACGGGCCGCACCGGCCCGGTGGTAACGCAGTCGCCGGAGCGCGCCGTCTTCGATCCACCTCGTCGTGCCGATCGGGTGGCCGTTGTCGAACACGGACTGGTCGGCCCCGGAGGAGGAGACCGCGAGAAACGGTGAGCACTCGATGCTCGGCAGGTCTGGCGCGCTCTCGAGAATGAACGGCAAGGTCGCCAGCGTTTCGCCGACCCGCGTGCCTCCGCCGGGCCCGGAGAACACGCTCCGGCCCTCTTCGGCCGCACGCCCGGAACAAGCCTCGCCGGCGAGGACGACGAGATCGGCGACCGCGTCCGGCGGCAGCACCGTCTCGTAGTGCCCAGGGGGAAGTTCGACGGTCCGCTCTGCCCACCTGAGGCCCCTGCGTAGCCGGTCCTCGAGCTCGCCGAGGACGAAGCCCTCGAAGTCACTTGTGCCCTGCCCCGCCCAAGCCGACCGTGTGCCGTCTGTGCTACGGCCGACCAGCTCGACCTTCCCCTCGGGTTGCGCGTGGCGAAGGCGGAGCCCTGTGCTCGACGCAAGGTACGTCGTCGTTACCCGATGGCGCGCGAAACCGGCCGTGACCCGCCTCTCGGTTCGCGCTCGGGCGAAGACCTCCCTGAGCTGGTCGATCACCGGGCTGAGCACGTCGAGGCTCGTGGTCGCCGGCGGGTCGTCGTAGTCGAGGTCGGCGCTGCCGGTCACGAGCGGTGCGGCGTCGCCGGCGGGCGGCGAGCCTCGGGCGGCCGCTTCGCTCGAGGCGAGGAGATCGACCACGTCGACGCTGCCGCTCTGGCTGGCAACCCCCGCCGCGACTCCGCCGGCGACCCCGACCACGCTCTGGACGGTCACCCGCCGGTCACGCCGCAAGCCGTTGGTCGTGGCGGTGTTGTTGGCGTACCTGACCTCGGCGTCATAGACGTCCTTGACCACGACGACGCACCCGTCTGATCGGGACGCCTCGAGGGCGCGCTCGGCCAGCATTTGGGCCGAGCCGAGAGACTTCGGATCCTCGGCCGGAATCACCTTCTCGACTCCCGCCGGCCGTTCAGGACGCGAACCTGACGGAACAGGGCGGCCGGGCAACCGTGGCTCACTGGCGCAAACTGTCTCGGCTCGCCCTTGCCACAGTAGAAGCAGCCTTCGAGCCGGTATGTCGACCGCCCGCCGACCGACTCCATCGACGCCCAGAAGTCCGTCGTCTGGCCCTCGTATGCGACGTCTTTGACAGCGCCGGCGAGGCGGCCCTTCCTGATCTGGAAGTAGCGCTGACCGGAGAACTGGAAGTTCTCGCGCTGCATGTCGATCGACCAGCTCCCGTCGCCGACGACATAGATCCCCCGCTCCACCTGCGACACGAGCTCGTCGACGCTCGGGCCCTCGGAGGGTGCGGGCGCTAGCGAGATGTTCGCCATTCGCTGGAAGGGGGCATAGAGCGCCGAGGAAGCGAAGGCGCACCCGTTCGAACGTCCGAGCCCCTGTTCGGCCGCCATCCGACGGTCCATCTGGTAGCCGGCGAAGATGCCGTTGCGCACGATGTCGAAGGACTGTGCCTCCACGCCTTCGTCGTCGAATCCGACGGTGGCGAGGCCGTGCGGTACCGTCCGGTCACCGGTGACGTTCATGACCTCCGAGCCGTAACGAAGCACGCCGAGTTTGTCGAAGGTGGCGAATGAAGTGCCCGCGAATGAAGCTTCGTAACCCATCGCCCGGTCGAGCTCGGTGGCGTGGCCAATGGACTCGTGGATGGCCAGCCAGAGGTTGGTCGGGTCGACGACGAGGTCGTACGAGGACGGCTCGACCGACGGGGCGGCTCGCTTCTCCGCCAGGTAGTCGGGCAGGCGGTCGAGCTCCTCGTCCCAGTCCCACACCGTCCCGGTAAGGTACTCGTAGCCGCGGCCGGCAGGCGGAGCAAGGCTGCGCATCGTCTCGAAGTCCCCGGACTCGTGATCGACCGACAAGGCCTCGATGATCGGCCGCACTCGCACCCGCCGTTGGGTGGCCACAGTTCCGCCGAGGTCGGCGAAGTACTTGTCCTCGGCGACCGACAGAAGGCTCGCGGTGACGTGGTCGACGCATGGCGCCGAGAGCAGCCGGGCGCTTCGGTCCTCGAGCAGAGCCAGCTTCTCGCCGAGTGGCACCGTGGTCGGGTCGATCTCGTAGGCCGACGCCCAGGCCACCTCGCCATGAGCCGGTTCCTCGGAGAGCTCCACACGCGGTGAGACCGCTCGCGCCGTGCTTCTAGCCGCTCCGACCGCCTGGTCGGCAAGCCGGGCGGCGGCATCCGCTGTCAGCTCGACCGTCGCTGCGAAGCCGACACAGCCGTCGTGGACGACCCGCAAGCCCATCCCGAGCTCGACGTCGTCGAGGGAGGACTCGAGCTTGGCGTCGCGTAAGTGGAGCGCCTGAGAGCGGATCTTTTCGACGCGCACTTCGGCATGGGCACAACCGAGCTCCGACGCGCTGCTCGAGCGCGCCCGCACGGAGTCGATCGAGCGGGAGTGCCAGAAACGACGGGTCGAGGTCGCCCAAGCCGGCTTCTCAGCCCAGGTCCCAGGAGGCCGAAGTCAGGCCGAGCTCGCGGATGGCGCGCCGGTAGGCGACCGCGACCGCGTCGAACTTGAGATGGAGCTCCGCGGCGATGTCGAAGGGGACTCGATCTGGCCGCTGCGACTCCACGATCCGCCGGTCTTGCTCGAAGATCACGTCCTCGAATTCCCGGATCGTCGCTCCGTCCTCGTCGAGATCGTAGTTCCGAGCAACGAAGAGGAAGCCCGCACAACGGTCTGACCCGACGGGCTGGGAGGCGAAGAAATAGACCATCCCCTCCTCGGCCCCCCAGCCGAGCCGGAGCACGAGCGTGTAGGGCAGGTGAAGCTCGTAGCGGCTACGACGCATGGGAGCGACGGTGTCGGTATTCGCGAAGATCGGGAAGTTCTCGCTGTTGGGTGCTTCCGGCCGGACGATGTCGTAGCTGACGACATGGCCGTTGGTGCGGACCTCGTAAGCGGGCACGACCGGCCGCTCCGGATCGCCCAGAAGTCCCGGGTGCACCCAGGGAAAGTGTCCGAAGTCCGTGAAGTTCTCGATCTGGCGCGACGAGTCGCACTGCCAGGAATACGGCCCACAAGCGATCAGCTGCCAGCTGCTGGAGTCGAGCTCGGGCACCTCCGGAATCGGAAACCTCGGTTCCTCGCGCGCCACCCAGATCAGCCGGCACCGCTCGACGCACAAGTACGACGCGATGCGAGCCTTCGCCGGGATCCGGGTCGGCTGTTCCAGCTGCGGGATAAGCGTGCAGATCCCGGAGCCGTCGTAGTGCCAGCCGTGATAAGGACAGACGAGGTCGTCACCCTGCACGCTACCGAGCGAAAGAGCGGTCCCTCGGTGGATGCACACGTCGCTGTTGGCGTGGGGACGACCGCTCGAGTCGCGCCAGATCACGATCGGCTCATCGAGGAGCGTCACCCCGACCGGTCCTGCTCCGACGTCGGTCGCGAACCCGACCGGGTGCCAGCAGCGACGCAGCGCCTCCCCACCGAGATTTGTCTCTGCGGGAGTCACGTCATTCGTCTCTGTGGGAGTCACGTCTGTCTCTGTCGGAGTCACGTCGAAGGCCGAGGGCTTCAATCGGCGACGAGCGGTCGATCCGGAAGTGATCGCTCACGTGTGAAGATCCGCCGCACCATCGGCTCGAAGACCTCGAGCGGCGCGTTCTCGTAGGAGGGGTCCATTGCATTCAGGTCGTAGCGCTCCACGAACTCATAAGTCCATTCGAAATGACGACTGCCACGCCAGCGAGCCCAGTCTGCATCTCCGATGGAGGCCCCGGCGCCGTGTGAGCAAATGACGTCTCCGACCGCCTGGTGATGTCGCAGCATCCAATCATTCCGCTCGGAGATGTACGCGCCCAGCAGCTCGGCGGCAAAGGCGCCGTGGCGCCCGGGGCAGGTGACGAAACCGATGTCGTGCAGCAGCGCCACCACGACGTCCTCGTCGTCGTGTCCGTCTCTCATGAGCATCGTCGCCGTCTGCAACCCATGGACGTAGTGGTTCACCTGGTAGCCGAACGTGGCCTCGTCCTTGCCAGCCCGCAGCATCCGCAATACGGCCTCTGCCTGAACCTCTCGGTAGAAGGGCTCCCGCTGCGAGTCGAGGAGGTCCCAATCCTGAACGGTGAGCTCCTCGGTGACCGGCGTGGCGACGTATTGCCAGCGGTCGTGCAGGAGCCGGCTACGCCCTTCGGTTTCCGGCGCCGGGGAGGTCGCGGCTTTTCCGTCCGTCATCGTCGTCGGGGGGTCTCCGCACCGCGGATGTTCACGGACCTTCTTCCCAGAGGAGTCATGCTCGTATCCAGTGGATCCGAGGCGAGGATACAACCAAAAGACACAGTCCGGCGCGGCGGCGGCCGTCAGGGGCGTGCTGAGCTCGTCGGGACCGCTTCGGTCGCCGGTCAGTTGCCGCCGGCTTCCACCGCTCCGTCGTCGAGGTGCCGTTCGAGGCGCCGGACCGCCTCCTCGAGGTCGTCTTTCTCGATCGCTTCCAGGATCGCCGAATGCTCGTCGCGCCACGACTGGGCATTGCGGAACTGGTCGACGTAGTCGTGCGACATCATCTGCATGACGGGCAGGTCCCAGAGCTCTTCGATGATGCGAACCAGAAGCCGGTTCGGGCACCGGTCGATCAGGGCAAGATGGAGACGGCGGTTCGACGCGTGGTAGTCGATCGAGCTCCAGCTCGGCAACTGCGCCTCGGCGTCGAGCCGACGCAGCAGGCTGAGATCATGGGGTTGCAGGTTGTCGAAGGCGAGTCGCAGTGCGAGAGGCTCGAGGCTGCGCCGCACCTGGAAGACCTCGGCGACATCGGCCGTGCGCGGAGAGCGCACCACGAAGCCACTTCCGGGCACCCTCCGCACGTACCCGTCGCGGGCCAGGCGCGTCAGCGCCTCACGGATTGGAGTGCGGGAGACCCCGAGGTCGGCTGCGAGCTGATCCTGGACGAGCCGACTGCCTGCCGGATAGTCACCGACGCAAATCGACGTGCGCAAAGTCTCGTACACAGAGTCGGACAGCGGTGAGCCGTCTTGTGTGATCTCCAGGCGCGGAGCGTGCCTGTCCTCGGGCCTCGAGGAGGCCTTCCGATCAGTCACACGGTGAGGTTACCTGTTCGCGACTTCCGCCCGGCATCCGCAGGCTCGGGCGCGGCGTCGTCAGCGAAGAGCCGCACGCGCTTTTGCCTCTTGTACTCTGAGCGCCGCGAGGCCGGTCACCGCCGGGAGGTTGCAGCGGATCGAGTCAAGGGGAGGACTGCGAGTTGTCCGACATCGTGCGTCAGGGAAAGGTCGAATGGAGCGGGGAGAACCCGTTCATCTACCTCAAAACCGAACCGGACGGCGACTGGTCGGTCCTCGCGCTGAGCTTCCGGGTGACGGTTAGCGACCACGGGTTGGGACACGCGATCCTCGTCCTCGAGGACCCGTATCGCCAAGATGCCTCTGGCGACCTCGTTCGGTTCTGTATCACCGACAACGTCGCAATGGCTAGTTTCCTTGTGGACGGCTTCGTTCGCAATTTCGAGGTCTTCCGCCGCGCGGTCGCCTTGGAATCGGTGGTGTACCTCGAGGGCTCCCGCTTTCGGAGAGCCGCCGAGGGCGACCGCTACACCGAGTCCTGCCGCGGAGCCGATGGGCGGGAGGTGGAACTGGCTTGGGAGGGTGCGGGCGCGCCGTTCGCAGTCGACGTCCCACCCGCCCGGTCTGGGACCGGCCGTCACGAGATGTTCAGCGTGTTCCGGACGGCACAGGACGCGTCGGTGACCGTGGACGGCCGGCGTCTGCCGGGTCAACCGGTCACGAGGGACTTCTTCGGCGGACGGAGCCGGTCCGCCGGTCTCGCCTTTTCCGAGACCTGGGTACTGCCGGCCTGACAGGTACCGCGTCGTTGACGACGAATGCGGCCGACGGCTACTGTGCTTTTTATCCCGAGCTTCGAGGAGATCGTGGTCCGGTGAGGCATTGGATTCAGTGGATACGAGTGGAGCCGATGCCTGTCGTCGTTTCCGGTCCTCGCTCGCGGGACGAGCGGGGCATCGTGCGGGATGCGACTCCAAGCGGGCCACCGGCGTGACGACCGAGGCCGCAACCACGCTGTGGGGAGACTCGGCTGGTACCACTGAGTCTTTGTGGTACTCCCGGTGCCCGGTGCCGACTGCGACGAGCGTCGCGCTCGCCCACGGCTTTTTCGAGCTCGAGTTCGGCTGGGACGGGATCGGAGTGCGGTCACTGCAGGAGTCGAACGATCCCGCCGTCCGGCTGGCGCATTACACGAACGAGAACGTGTTGATGTTCCGAGAGGGAGGCATCGTTCCTCCCCTTTGGGCTCGTGCGCGTGGAGCCTCGACGACGCTGCTCGGGCTGGCATGGATCGACCAGTTCCAGGGGCTGATCGCGCTCGCTGACTCAGGCATCGACTCTCCCGCCGCGATCCGGGGCCGGCGGATCGGCCTGCCGCGGCGCATCGGTCAGCCGATCGACTTCCCCCGCGCACTGCAGTCGTACGGGATCCGGGCGGCCCTCGAGTCCGTCGGTCTCGACGAGAGCGACGTGCGAATCGTCGACATCGAGACAGACGAGCCGTTCATCACGAGTGGCGAGAGCTCAGCGACCGGCAGCTTGTACACCGCGTGGGAGAACATCCGGCTGCAGACGGCCGAGGTGCTATCGCTCGTGCGCCGTGACGTCGACCTCATCTACACCTCGGGTGGCCACGGGCGAGAGATCGCCGCCCTGATAGACGCCGTCCCGGTCGTCGACCTCTCGACCGGACGCGCCACTGACGAGTGGATTGGCAATCATCTGCGCATCCTGACCGTGAGCACCGAGCTGCTGCGCGAGCGGCGCGACCTCGTCGTGCGTTACGTCGCGACCCTGCTCCGGGCGGCCGACTGGGCCGCCGCCAACGACGCCGAAGCCTGGCGGGTGGCAGCCGCGGAGGAGGGCTTGGCCGACGAGTGGGCCAAGCGCGGTTACCACGCCAGCCTCCCCCAGCACCTGCGCCCGGCGGTCGACGAGGGACTGTTGAGCGCCTTGTCGCGACGGGCAGACTTCTTCTTCGAGCGAGGTTTCATCGAGCGCCAGCTCGACGTGGAGGAATGGCTCGACCGAGGACCGCTCCGAGAAGCAGAGTCCTCGTAGTGTGGGAGCGCTGCTCCGATCGCCCGCGACTTCCTTCGGGGTCGGCGCTCGTGAAACGAGGGGGAGACACACATGATCAGGCGAGCTGAATTGAGGGGCAGGGGAAGCGTCGGTCTGGTCGCGCTCTGTGCGGTCGCCGCGCTCGTGCTCGCCGCATGCGGCAGCAGCGGCAGCAGTACGACGACGACGACCAAGGGCTCGAGCACCCCCTCCTACGGCTACAACTCGGCGGTCGCCAGCGTGGTCAATCCCTCCAACCACAAGGGCGGGACGCTCACCTTCGGCTGGAGCAGCACCCCGGACTCCACCGACCCGGGCAACACCTACTCCACGTCGATGTGGAACTTCTTGCGGCTGTACACGATGCCGCTCATGACGTACAAGTCCTGCCCCGGCGCCTGCGGCAACCAGCTCGTCCCCGACCTCGCGACGGCGCCTGGCACGGTCAGCGCGAACGGGCTCACCTGGACCTATCACATCCAGCCCGACGTGAAGTTCGAGAACGGGACGGTCGTCACCTCCCAGGACGTCAAGTACGCCGTCGAGCGCACCTTCGCCACCTCCACTCTCCCGGACGGCCCGAGCTACTTCGTCTCGCTGCTCGCTCCGCAGACGCCGGCTTACGCCGGCCCCTACACGGACAAGACTCCGGGCCACATGGGTCTCAAGTCGGTGACGACGCCGAATGCGACCACGATCGAGTTCCATCTCGCCAAGCCGTTCGTGGACTTCAACTACGTGGCCGGCATCCCCCAGACCGCACCGGTGCTGCCCAGTGTCGACCTGAACCCCAAGACCGGTGGGACGAACTATCAACTGCACCCGATGTCGACCGGTCCCTACAAGTTTCAGAGCTACCAGCTGAACAAGACCCTCGTCCTCGTCCCGAACACGTACTGGAACCCGGCGACGGACCTGAACGCGAAGCAGCTGCCGAGCAAGATCGTGGTCGAGATGAACTTGAACGCCAACGACATCGACAACCGATTGATGGCCAACGACCTGGACGTCGATCTGGGCGGCACTGGGGTGCAGGCGGCTGCGCGGGCGAAGATCCTGTCCTCTCAAACGCTCAAACGACAGGCGGACGACCCGATCGCCGGCTACAGCTGGATCTTCTACATCAACACGAGGGTGGCACCCCTGAACAACGTCGCGTGCCGCCGGGCGGTCGAGTACGCCGCCAACAAGACCGAGCTCCAGACCACGCTCGGGGGACCGGTCGCGGGTGGCGCGGTTGCCAGCACGGTTGCGCCGCCGAACACGGTCGGCTGGAAGAAGTTCGACCTGTACGAGGCCCTCACCAAGCCCGGCGGCGATCCCGTCAAGGCCAAGCAGGAGCTCAGGGCGTGCGGGCACCCCGGTGGCTTCTCGACCAACATCGCCTACCGGTCCGACCGGCCGCAGGAAGTCGCGGCCGCCACGGCCCTGCAGCAGGCCCTATCCCAGGTCGGCATCAAGACCCAGTTGCAGGGCTACCCGTCGGGCTCGTACTTCAGCGACTTCATCGGCGTGCCCAGCTACGTGCACAAGCACGACCTCGGCCTCTCATTCGTCGGAGCGGGAGCCGATTGGCCGGACGGATTGGGCTTCTTCCAGAGCCTCGTCGACGGAAATGCCATCAGCCAGGCAGGCAACTCGAACGTCGAGGAGCTCAACGACCCCGTCGTGAACGGTCTCTTGGCCAAGATGGCCGCCACCAACAATGCGACGCTCCGGAACTCCTATACGAGCGAGATCGACCTTCAGGTCATGAAGGACGCAGCGATCCTGCCCGTCCTGTACGTCAAGGTGCTCCTGTACCGGAACCCGAACATGACGAACGCCTTTATCGAGCCCTACTACGGGGAGTACAATTACGGGGTGCTCGGGGTCAAGTAGTTCCGAAGTCAACCGTTTCGGACGCTAGGCAAGAGCAGGTGAGCGCGGCCGGGTGATTGCGTTCATCATCCGCCGGCTGATCGCCACGGGGTTCCTGCTCGTGGTGGTCAGCGTGATCACCTTTGCGATCTTCTTCCTGGTACCGCGCTTGGCGGGCCAGAACTCCTACGAGTTGGCGACGCAATACGTGGGGAAGAACCCGATCCCCTCGACCGTCAAAGCGATCGAGGTCAAGCTGGGTTTCAACGAGCCCCTTTACCTGCAGTACGGGCGCTTCCTGGAGGGGATCGTGCTCGGCGCCCACTACAACGACGGGCCGAGCAAGACGTACTGCCCGGCGCCCTGCTTCGGCTACTCGTTCAAGACCGGTCAGCCGGTCTGGCCGCAGATGATGAGCGACGCGCCGGTCACGCTTTCGTTGGCCGCCGGGGCGGCCGTGCTCTGGCTTGTCGGCGGCGTCGCCGTCGGGGTGGTCTCCGCGCTGCGGCGAGGTACGTTGTTCGACCGCTTCTCCATGGGCCTGGCGCTTGCCGGCGTGTCGCTGCCGATCTTTTTCACGGGTCTGATCTCCCTAGAGCTGTTCAGCTACAAGTGGTCGCTGTTCCCGAATCTGCAGTACGTCTCGATCACCAGAAATCCGTTCCTATGGGCGAAGAACCTCGTATTGCCGTGGATCGTGGTGGCTTTCCTCTACGCCGCGCTCTACGCGAGGTTGACCAGGGCCGGCATGCTCGAGACGATGAGCGAGGACTACATCCGGACGGCTCGCGCCAAGGGCCTGCCGGAGCGGACCGTGATCGTCAAGCATGGCCTGCGGGCGGCCCTGACCCCGATCGTCACCATCTTCGGGTTGGACCTCGGCGGCCTGCTCGGAGGAGCGTTGATCGCCGAGTACACCTTTTCGCTGCACGGTCTCGGACTGTTCACGATCGAGGCGATCGGCAACCAGGATCTTCCGGAGATCATGGGTGTCGTCATGCTTTCGGCCTTCTTCATCGTGATCGCCAACTTGATCGTGGACATCCTGTACGCGGTGGTCGACCCGAGGGTGCGGCGGTGATGGCGCGCCTGCAGGCGCGAGGCCCCCGGACGAGTTGACCAGAGGGAGGGTGACCCCGCTGCGATGCGGCCGGCCGCCGACCTGGCCTCCGGTTGCCTGCTCGAGGTGCGGGACCTCCGGATCCAATTCCCGACCGAGGACGGACTGGTGAAGGCCGTTGACGGTATCTCCTTCACACTGGAAAGACACAAGACGCTCGGTATCGTCGGGGAGTCCGGCTCGGGCAAGAGCGTCACGAGCCTCGGCCTCATGGGCTTGCACCACGGCACGAGCGCGAGGATCGACGGCCAGGTCTGGCTCGACGGCGAGGACCTCGTCGCCGCTTCGCCGGCGCGCGTGCGCGAGCTCAGAGGCAGCCGGATGGCGATGATCTTCCAGGACGCGCTGTCGTCGTTGCACCCCTACTACACCGTCGGCGCTCAGATCGTCGAGGCGTACCGGGTCCACAACGACGTCAGCAAGAAACTCGCCCGGGCACACGCCATCGAGATGCTCGACCGGGTCGGCATTCCCCAGGCCCGCACCCGGGTGGACGCTTACCCGCACCAGTTCTCCGGCGGCATGCGGCAGCGGGCGATGATCGCGATGGCGATGAGCTGCAACCCCGAGCTGCTGATCGCCGACGAGCCCACGACGTCGCTCGACGTCACCGTCCAGGCGCAGATCCTGGACTTGATCTCGGACCTGCAGCGGGAGTTCGGCTCCGCGGTCATCATCGTCACCCACGACCTCGGCGTCGTCGCCGAATTGTCCGACGACATCTTGGTCATGTACGCCGGCAAGGTGGCCGAGTACGGCTCCGCGGAGGACATCTTCGGGCACGCCGGCCATCCTTATACCTGGGGCCTGCTCGGCTCGATGCCCCGCCTCGACCGCGAGCGCGCGGCGCGGCTGATCCCGATCAGGGGGACCCCGCCGAGCCTGATCAACGAGCCGCCCGGGTGCGCATTCCACCCGCGTTGCGACTACGCCGCGCTGACCGCCGGACGCAGCGAAACCGAAGTGCCGCGGCTCAGCGAGGTGGGGCCGGGACACGTGGCCGCCTGTCACCTGACCGCAGAGCAAAAAGCCGACATTCGGTCGGATCAAGCCTGGGTGAGACGATGACGGCCCGCGCCGGAGTGACCGAACAGGACGTGATGCGGCCGTCGGGCGGGACGACCCCTCCCGGCGGCGGGCTGGCCACCTCCGAGCCATTGCTCCAGGTGACCGGGTTGGTGAAGCACTTCCCCGTCACTCACGGCGTCGTTCTCAGGCACAAGATAGGCGCCGTCCAGGCGGTCGATGGGATCAGTTTCTCGGTGACCGCCGGGGAGACGATGGGACTGGTCGGCGAGTCCGGCTGCGGCAAGACGACGACCGGAAGGCTCTTGATCCGGCTGATAAAGCCGAGCGCGGGAAAGATCGTCTTCGAGGGGCGCGACATCACCAATCTGTCCGCGGGGAAGATGCGCCCGATCCGCCGCGACGTCCAGATGATCTTCCAGGACCCATACTCGTCGCTAAATCCGCGGCACACCGTGGGAGGCATCGTCGGCGCCCCGCTGCGGATTCAGAAGCTGCAGACAAAGAAGAGCATCAAGGCGAGCGTCCAGGAGCTGCTTGAGCTCGTCGGGCTGAACCCGGAGCATTACAACCGCTACCCGCACGAGTTCTCCGGCGGTCAGCGACAGCGCATCGGCATCGCCCGGACCCTCGCGCTGAAGCCGAAGCTGATCGTCGCGGACGAGCCGGTCTCCGCTCTCGACGTTTCCATCCAGGCTCAGGTCGTCAACCTGCTCGAGGACCTGCAGGACGAGCTTGGCCTGACGTATGTCGTCATCGCCCACGACCTCTCGGTGGTGCGGCACATCAGCGACCGGGTGGCCGTCATGTACCTCGGCAAGCTCGTCGAGGTGGCGTCGCGAGACCAGCTCTACTCGCTTCCCCGGCATCCCTACACGGTCGCGCTGATGTCTGCGGTCCCGGTCCCCGAGCCGGTACGCGGCGAAGGTGGCGAGCGCGAGCGCCGAGAGCGGATCCGGCTCAGCGGAGACCTGCCGAGCCCGCTCAGTCCGCCGCCCGCATGCCGCTTCCACACCCGATGTTGGAAGGTGCAGGACATCTGCCGAACCGACGAGCCCCCTCTCGTCGAGATCGTTCCCGGCCACCAGGTCGCCTGCCATTTCCCCGAGAACACTGTCTGATCTGAACCTCGGCCGTTGCCGGCTCGCCGGACGCGACGAGCCCTCGCCGCCTCCCCTACCTGCCTTTCGGGTCGAGCGCGTCTCGCAACCCGTCACCGAGGAGGTTGAACGCGACGACGGTCAGGAAGATGGCGAGCCCGGGAATGACCATGAACATCGGATCGATCGAGTAAAAGCCGTTGCTCACGGCCTCCGAGAGCATGCCTCCCCAGGTGGGCGTCGGTGGGTAGAGCCCGACGCCAAGGTACGAGAGCCCCGCCTCGAACAGGATGTTCGTCGGGATCACGAGGGTGGAGTACACGAGAATCGGTCCGACCAGGTTCGGCAGCAGCTCATGGAACAAGATGTACGGTCCCCGCGCGCCGAGGCTGCGGGCGGCGTCGACGAACTCCCGCTCTCGAAGCGAGAGTGTCTGGCCGCGGATGATCCTGCCCAGGTAGGGCCAGTTGAAGAAGCCGATCACGAAGATGAGCAGCCAGACCCGAAGCGTGTTGCCCTGCAGGACGAAGAACAGGAACCTCGCTTTTGGAGGTATGACCCCGACGAGCGCCAGCGCGAAGACCAGCAGCGGGAACGCGAGGAAGACATCCATCGAACGGGCGATCAGCGAATCCACCCAGCCCCCGAAATAGCCCGCGATCACCCCGAAGAACACGCCGATCGAGACTGCGAGCACCGTCGCAGCAAAAGCGATCAGGAGCGAGTACTGCGCGCCGTTGACGATCCGGCTCAGGATGTCGCGGCCGGTGACGGGTTCGACCCCCAGCGGATGGGCAAGGCTGATCCCACCGAACGGGCCGATGGGGCGGCTGAAGGTCGGGTTGATCAGGCTCGGGTGGAAGGTGTCCGGGTTTTGCGCCAGATGCGGCCCGATGATCGCGACCAGGATGAGGAATACGACGAATATCCCTCCGCCCATGGCGACCTTGTCGCGCCGCAGCCGGATCCATGCGATCTGGCCCAGGGAGCGGGCCTCGATGGCCTTGCCGCCGATGAGCATCACTTCGGTGTCGGCGGCGGCCGGCGAGGTCCTCATCGGTGCAGTCACGCGCGCTCCTGTTCGAAGGCCCCGGCCGAACCCGTAGCGGTCGGCGAGCCTCGCCCCGTATGCAAACTAGCCCTCGCGCGCCGTTGTTCTCGACTCGCGACGAGCCACCGTGGGCCAGCGTCGATCCAACCGTACCGGAGCTCGTCCGCTGCCGGTTCGTCGTCAGACTTATCCGCGAGGCTCGACCCAAGGGTGCCTCGGACACAGCCGACTCGGGAGGCCAGAAAAGCCGCCATTCTTATCGCCATCGCGGGGACGTCAAATAGTGACCAATGGCTCGTTTGTGATATCGTCCTTCTAGACGAGGGAGGCATGACGACCACTGACATCTCTCGAGAACGGGTCCAGGCTATTCGCCACGGTGACGAGCGCAAGTACGGTGCTCTCGTCACCGACGACTTCCGGGTGCACCGGTCGCTCTATACGGATACCGCCATCTTTCAGGATGAGATGGTTAGGATCTTCGGAGGGACGTGGGTCTACCTGCTCCACGAGAGCGAGATACCGGAGCCTTTTGACTTTCAGACACGCCGAATCGGGCGGCGTCCGGTGATCGTGACCCGGTCGGAGAACGGCGAGATCCTGGTTCTCCTGAACCGCTGCTCTCATCGCGGCACGCTCTTGTGCACCGCCGAGTGCGGATCTGCAAGACGATTCCAGTGTGCCTATCACGGCTGGACATATGACAACACCGGCAGGCTCCTCGCCGTCACCTATCCCGAGGGTTACCGCGAATCCTTCGACAAGAGTGCCTACAATCTGGGCAGGGTGCCGCGGGTCGAGAGTTACCGCGGCTTCGTGTTCTGCTCGCTCAACCCGGACGTGGAGTCCGTCACGGAGTGGATGGGCCCGGCCCGACCGGTGTTCGACTGGGCTACCAAGTCAGAGAACGGCTCGAGCATAAAGATGATCAGGGCCTCCACAATGTCGTTCCGCGGCAATTGGAAGCTCCAGAACGACAACAACGGCGACATGTACCACGTACCGTTCACTCACAGGTCCACTCTTGTGATGACACGCGAGCGGCACGGAGCCGGCAAGTCACTCGATCACTTCAAGGGTGACTCAGGCCCGATGGTCGTCCGCAATTTCGGCCGGGGTCACAAGATGATCGACCAACGCCCGGCGATCGACTCGGTCTGGGAACGGGCGCGACCGATCCCAGGGCGCGAGCCGATGTCTGAGGCCCTCCGGGCCCGTATCGGCGACGAGGCGGCTCGCCGATACTTGGAATATGTCGGGCGAGCCGGGATCAATCTGGTTCTCTATCCGAACCTGTTCCTCGGGGGCAACGGAAGCATCCAGGTTTACGACCCGATTGCGGTCGACCGGACACTCGTCCACCGCTACGTGGCCCTCCTCCTCGAGGGACCGGCGGAGGTCAACGCGCTCCGTATGCGCTTCGAGGAGGACTTCGTCAACGTCGGCAACCGCGACGACAACGAGGTCTTCGAGCGGATCCAGGAGGCCCTCATGACGATCCCGGAGATGGAGTGGGTCGACGTGAGCCGGGGATGGGCGACCAGTCGTGAGACGTGCGAGCGCGACGGCTCGATCACGAGCGAAGTCACCGACGAGACCGGCATCCGTGCAGGCTACGAGCGCTGGGTCGAGCTCATGTCGGGCGAGTTCCGGACGGCGGTGATGACATGAATGCCGGGCCGGCCGGGCAGGGTGTCGTGCCGGCGGTGGAGGCAGATGACACCCAGTATGTCGATGACGCCCTCTACGACGACGTCCTGGAGTTCTTTCGTCGCAACCATATGCGCGACGACTGGGCAGAAGAGACTCCCACGGCAGTCGCGGACCGAGTTCTGTCCCGGGAGGCGCGCCTTCTCGACGGCGGCCGGTATGAGGACTGGCTGGCGATGTTCGTCCCCCACTGCGTCTACTGGGTCCCGAGTAGGGTGCTCGTCGGTGATCCACGGCTGGAGCCGTCGATCCATTTCGACGACCACAGGCGCCTGGCCGACCGGATCGCGTTGATTCGCACCGGCTTCCAACATGCACAGACTCCCGCTTCCCGAACGACGAGAAGTGTCTCCAACGTCGAAGCGTGGCAAATGGGCTCGGATGGTATCGACGTCCAGTCGTGCGTGCAGATTCAGGAATACCGCAGAGACAGGCACCAATCGTTCGTCGGACGGCAGCTCCATCGGCTCGAGTCAGTAGGATCTGATTGGCGGATCCAGTACCGTATCGTAATGCTCCTAGATCGCGATGCGGATCAGGGCAACCTGACCTTCATTCTCTAAATGGGAACGGTTTACGCATCTGCGAAGACAAAAGGAGCTACGGGGTGAAGATCGAGAAGGACTTCGTGGTGGAAGCTCCTGTCGAGCTGACCTGGGCCTACCTGCGATCCAGTGAGAACATCGCCCATTGCCTTCCCGGGGCACAGCTCGGGACGCACCTCGGCGGCGAGTCCTACGACGGCTCGATCTCCTTCCAGGTCGGCCCGAAGGTGGTGACGTTCTTCGGCGCGGCGAGATTCGACTACGACGACGACGCTAAGCGTGGCACCTTGGAAGCGTCGGGGTCCGACCGACGAGCGTCGTCTCGGGCGAAGGCCGAGATCGAGTTCATGGTCACCGGCGAGGAGCCAGCACGGCAGTCGGTGGTGAGCCTTCGCGGTGACGTGGTCTTTGCCGGGGCTCTCTCACAGTTCGCCAGCGAGGGCGGAGTGTACGTAGGGGCCGAACTGCTGGACCGCTTCGGGAGGTGCCTCAGCGAGGAGGTCGAGGCACGAGCTGGCCGGTCCGGCGGTGACGGCTGCGCACCCGCGCCGGCGGCGGCCCGTGACCGCACGGAACCGGTGGTTCTGGGCGGGAGGCTCCAAGCCCGCGTCGCGCTGGGCGTTCTCAAAGCAGCGATCGCACGGATCGTCGGAATCTGGCGAAGTTGCCGGACCCCTCGCTCGGTCGAGGTCCGAACGGACGCGGTCGAATAAGGAGAGGTCGGAATGAAAGTCCACGAGGTGGTCGCCTCCGCCGTCGCAAGCGAGGGCGTCGGCAAGGCGTTCGTCGTGCTCGGCCACGGGAACATGGCGTCATGCGTCGAGCTGGCGCGCTACGGGACCGAGCTTTTCTCGGCGCGGCACGAGGCGGCAGCTGTCGCTATGGCCGAGGGCCACAGCCTGGCGACCCGCCAGGTCGGGTTCGCTTCGGTCACGCACGGCCCCGGCCTGACGCAGATCGGGACGTCGCTAGTGATGGCGGCGCGCAATCGAGTGCCGATGGTTGTCCTGACCGGAGACCTGACGCGGAACGACCCGAGTCATGTCCACGCAATGGACCAGCGACAGTTCATCGAGGGTTGCGAGTCTGGATACAGGATCGTGCGCAGTTGCGGGACCGTGATGGAGGACGTGCGAGAGGCCTTCTTCCGGGCACGAGTCGAGTGCCGGCCGGTCGTGCTGAGCGTAGACCGCGACTTTGCAGGAGGAGGAGTACGGCTGGGGCGGCGCCTATCACAGCTCCACGGAGGTGCTGGGCGAACGGCAGGCGATCGGGCCGGACGCCGCGGTTCTCGAGGAGCTCGCCGAGGCCGTGATGTCGGCCGAGCGTCCCGTCATCGTCGTCGGGCGGGGTTCGATCGCTGCAGACGCAGGCGAGGACGTGTTGGCGCTGGCGGCCCGGATCGGCGCCGTGGTGTTCACCACGCTGCCGGCGAAAGGCTGGCTCGACGCGGACCCCTTCGCGCTTGGCATCGCCGGGCTTTTCGTGAGCGCCTTCGGCGACCAAGCCTGCGGAGACGCCGACCTGGTGCTCGCTGTGGGCGCAAGCCTGAACAAGTACACGCTCGAGGGCGGCCTCCAGTTTCCGAACGCGACCATCTACTCCGTCAACACAAGTGGTCAGTTTCTCGCCGGCGATCTGCCTGCCGATCGCTACGTCATCGGCGACGCCCGGCGCACGATCCAAGAGCTCGGGCGGTTCCTGGCCGAGAAGGGACACAGCGCACCGGGGTTCCGTACCGAGGAGTTCGCCAAGGCGCTGGCGGACGAGAGGAAGCGTTGCAGCGAGCTCGAGGTGCGTTCCGACCTCGGAGAGGTAATGGACCCTCGCGCCGTAGTCGCCGCGGTCGACGGGCTGCTTCCCGAGGACAGCTTCGTCGTGATCGGTCAGGGACATTTCTGGTCCTTTCCGATCGCGTACATGCGAGGGCCCGGCGGCAACCGGTTCGTCGTCGCCGGGGAGTCGGGGGCCGTCGGGCAGGGTCTTCCGACGGCGATCGGCTTTGCCATGGGTTCTCCAGGTAAGACCGTGGTCCTCTTCGAGGGTGACGGCAGCTTGATGATGCACGTGCAAGAGCTCGACACCGCCGCCCGGTACGGAACCCGCATCCTGGTCGTCGTCATGAACGACGAGGCGTTCGGATCGGAGCTGCACGCCCTTCGCGCGGAAGCTGGACCCGTCCGAGGCGATGATCCCGAGCCCTAGCTTCGCTCGGGTCGCAGAGGCATTCGGGTGTGCCGGCCGGCACGCGACAAGCCAGGACGACCTAGCCCGGGCCGTGCGGGAATTCCTCGCGGACGACCGCCCTTACCTGGTCGACGCGCGCATCTCTCAAGACGTGCTGTCGGAGTCGATCAGACGGCTCAGGCTCGGAGAGGACGTGTATGGACCACTCCTCTAGCGACCGCGAAGTCCCACAACCGGCACGTCCGGTCCATCCTGCCCCGCGAAGAGCGCTGCTGGACCTTGCCATCTACGAGGGAGGGCGCTCGATCGATACCGTCCGGCGGGAGCACGATCTCACCGGCCCGGTCGTGAAGCTGGGATCGAACGAGAACCCGTACGAGCCGTTGCCCTCGGTGAAGGAGGCAGTTTCGAGGGCGGCGACCGAGCTGCACCGCTACCCGGACTACACCGGTGAGGCGGTTCGCGACGCGCTGGCCGGGCACCTGAACGCGCCGCGGCAGAACATCGTCTTGGGCTGTGGTTCGGGACACCTCCTGCAACAGACGTTTCTCAGCTACGTCGATCCGGGCGACGAGGTCGTGTACTCGTGGCCAGGTGGTTTCGGCGCTCATCCGCTCTTCACGCAGCTGGTCGGCGGTGTGCCGGTCGTCGTTGGGCTCCGGGACGAGGCTATCGACCTCGAGTCGATCCTGAGCCGGGTGACGCCGACCACCAAGCTCGTGTGCCTGACTAACCCGAACAACCCGACGAGCACGGCGTTCGGTGGCAGTTCGTTGACCGCGTTTCTCGACGAGGTCGGCACGCAGTGTCTTGTGGTGCTGGACGAGGCCTATTTCCAATATGTGACCTTGACCGACAGCGTCGACGGAGTGAGGGAGGCCCTCGCGAGGCCGAACGTGATCGTCCTGCGCACGTTCTCCAAGGCCTTCGGCTTGGCGGCACTCCGGATTGGGTACGCCGTCGCCGCGGCGCCGATTGTGGACAACCTGAAGCGGACGAGCTTTCCGTTCCCGATCAACGCAATAGCCCAGGCGGCGGCGATTGCCTCTCTGGGGGCCTGGGAGGAGCTGCACGATCGGGTCCGGGCCGTCGTGTCCGAGCGGGAGCGAATGGGGCGGGAACTTCAGCGCCGCGGGTGGCCGGTGGCAGATTCGCAGTCCAACTTCCTTTGGCTGCCGATGCCCTCGAGCGGCGAGCTCGCGACGGACCTGGAGGCCGACGGCGTTATCACCCGTGCGTTCGCGGGAGGGCTGCGCGTCACCGTCGGGACCAGGGAGGAGAACGACGCCTTCTTGCGCACGCTTCGCGACCGTCAGGAACCGACGCGGACGCCCCCGCTCGCCGCCCTCCGCCCTCATAGTTGAGCAGCCGCTTTGCGATCACGACCCGCTGGATCTGGTTCGCCCCCTCGCAGATCTGGCCGGTTGTTCTCAATGCCGGTGGGCAGAACCGGGAAGTCCCGGGCTGAGGGGGTGCTCAGCGCCATTGGGAACCTTCACTGCGACAGCCAGGCGTCGCTCGAGCCATGCTTGGAGGGCCGCTCGCCTACGGTGATCGTGGAGATCGGTGAGAATTGCTGCCCGGCAATCGGCAAACGAGCGGGTACGGGGACGGCGCACGGCTTCGACCAGGACGAGGTGCCAGCCGAATGCGCTCGCTACGGGACCGACGACCTCTCCCAGCGCGGCAGTGAAGATCGCCTCCTCGAGGATTCCGGCAAGTTGGCCCCGCTCGATCCAACCAAGGTCGCCCAGCCTCTCGCGGCTCCCCTCGTCAAGCGATTCGCGTTCGGCAAGCAGCGCGAAGCTCGACAGGTCGCGTGCCTCGATCATGAGGCGCCGCGCCGTGGACTGGTTCGCAACCAGGATGTGACGGACGTGACACGCCTCGCTTACCCGGTGCAGGTGCAGGTTCTCGCGGAAGTACACCCTGGCGTCTGCAACCGTTGGCCGTTGCACGACCATCTCGCCGGATGCCTCCAGGCATCCGGCCCACTCGACGGTCGAGCTCGGATCGCGTACATCAAGCCGAGCGGCCTCATGCTCCAGTAGGTCATTGACGAGAAGCTGCTTGGCTGCCCAACCCCGGACGGCCGACCATCGATTGCCTTCGACAACGGGCCACGCGTTGGCCGTTTTTACGAGGCCGACCCGCTCACCCGCCGGCTCGGACGCGAGTTGGCAAAGGTAACGGTCCAACGCCGTTTCGAGGATCGGGGCGTCGAACACCCACCCCACTACTTTCGGCTTGCAGGGAGTCTGCTCATCCATTCTCCGCGGCCGAGTAGGCAATCGTGTCGTGCTCGATTCCCAGGTGCAGGGAAACCGCAGGGGAGTACCAGAGACGCCCGAAATAGGTGACCTTGAAGAGAGCCCACGAGTTGAGCGAGCCGATGCTCGGGCCGCAGACGTTCACCTCGATCCTGGTCTTGTCTCGCTTGGGGATGGAGAAACCCTGGCTCCACGGCCCGAGAAGGGACCACGTTTCGAGGGGGGAGAGCAATTGAACCTCTCCGCGCAGTTCGCCGGCAGTGCGGTTGGCAAGCACGAGTCCGATGACCCCGGAACCACCCGAGGCAACAGACAGCTCAGCTTTCTCCAACTCGGCCTCGAGCTCGGCTGCGACCTGGCTCGCCGGGTGAAGGAAGGGGGCCGGTGCCGCCAGCAGTTCGGAGGTGGTCAAGTCTGCATCGCCGTCGATCAGCGCGTTGCCCTCAAGGGAGGCCAGCACGTCGACGGTCAGGATGTCCTCCTGGAGTTGACCAGCGAGGTCGGTTGTCCGGACTGAGACGAAATACCGTCCCGGACGACAGTCATAGGGGACGTCGATGCGGACCTTCTCCCGTAGATGCGAGCCCGCAGCCAGCGAGTAGAGCTTGCTGGGCGGGTCGACCACCCACCTCGACGGCACCACGATCTCAAGACGCCCAGCCTGCGTTGCCCGAGCGGAGCCCGAGGCCACCTGAGCAATTACGTCTACGCAACCTCCTGGCCGGACCACGAGAGCGGTGGGCAACACGTGAGCCGCCACGGCCTGGTTCCCCATCGGCGCGGCTCCCTTGTTGTGCAGCCAGTAGCGGCTGAAGACCGGCAGGGCAGGCTCCATGTCACTCGGGTCGGGGCCGCCGCCGCGGACGGCGACGGGCGCTCTGTTCGCGAAGACGGCGCGCAGCGTGGCGATCTGTCCGGCGCCAAGCTCGATCGGCACCGAAGTTTCCCCATTGGCGGCGCGAGTCAGCTCCAGCGGTTCGCCTGGATCGCGCTCGAGCAGGTTCGTCAGTTGCGCACTTCGCATGGGCAGGAGGCTTATGACCCGAGCCGCGACAGGGCGACTCGCGCACTCATAGCCGCGCAAGGTGATCGCCACCTCGTCGGATCCCGCAGCTGGCTCAGGACCGGGGTCGCTCGAGGCGAGCCTATTTCCTGAGGGTTTCACTGCAGTCAATAGCAGCTTGCCTGCTGGGATTGGCGCGAGGCTACTTGCCGTCTCGTCTCGCTGTGTGTCGACTGCCTCGATGCGAAGCAAGCTGGCTCGGGGAGGGAGGGCTCCGGCGTGGGTCTCGGCGAGGCTGGCCCGAAGCGGGCGGTTATAGGCGTGCGCGGCCTCCACGCAACCGGCCTCGCGCCAATCTCCGCGTCCGAGAAAGAGGGCGTACTCGAAGCTATGGCTCCAATGTTCGAGCTCGAACGCCGAGCCATCAGGGGCAGTGCGCCTGGGCGGGTCGATCCAGATGCCGGAGGGCCAACCGGTGCACGATCGCAGCAGCGAGACGTGTAGTGCACCCCCGGAATCGACTGCGAAGCCGGGCGTGCCTCGATTCAAGATGGCGACCGTCCATTCCGGCGTCTGCTCGGGGTCCGGTATGAGCGCGGCGGGCTGGCGGACGAGCAACCGTCCGCTTCGCAGGTCGGCGGCGAGATGGCCGGCAGCCGAAGCGGTGGAGCTCCCTTCTCCTCCGACCACCACCAGCACCGGGAGCGCTCTTGTGCCGCGCAGGTCTGCTCCCGGGCGCCACACCTCCCCGAGCGGCTCCGTCGCGGGCACCAACAGACGGGCCCACCCTTGCCGAGCAAGCTGATCGTCCAGCTCCGCTCTGTAACGAGAATCACAGCTATCGAGAAGAGCGGCGACGAAACTGTTCTCGCTCGGCCCTCCGAGTGCGAACCGGAAGTCCGGCAGATTCGAGTCGCCGAGGAGCGCGCCGTAACGATTCGCGCCTGCCTCCGAACAGGTAGAGGTGACGCCTTGCTGCACCAGCGCGACCACGACCTCGCGTGCCCACGGTGCCGCCCCGCAGCTGGCTGGCGTGATCACCTCGGCGACACCCACCGACCGGCGGTGGTAAGGGGCTCCTTCGTCGACTGTCTCGACCAGAAGGTTGGTACCGAGACCAAACCACTCAGCCGCCGGGTTGTCTAGTGTCCACGGGGTTTCGGCCGCGTCCACGTCGATCAGGGCGAAACCGCGTCCGACGACCGCATCGCCGACGGCCGAGACCGGGGTCCCGCCGACGAGGGTGGTCGGGAACCGCAACCGGAGCAGGCGATCGGCCAGAGCCCAGCCATGAATCTCCGTGCGAAATTCGAGGCGGGGGAGCCCTTTCCAGAGTGTGACCACTTGGCGGTAAACGAAGCCCTCGAAGCGTCCTTGCACGACGAGCCGCTCCCCGAGGGAGGATGACTCCCGACGTACGTCGGCTAGACCGCCGCTCGAGCGGCTAGGCGGTCCCGCTGGAAGAAGATGCCAGGGCCCTTCGCGAAGGCGCGGGTGGCTCGGGTACTCGGGATAGACGAGCAGCTCGTTACCAGTCTCGCCCGCGGGGACGAGCTCGAAGCCGCTCGAGCAGTCTCGTATCGTCGTGAGCCCGCCGCCGCTCTCGGGATCGGCGGCCACCTCAAGTTGCTCGTTCGCGATCGTAAGCCCCTCGACCGGCATCCACCCCGCCCTTTCGGCCGAGCGACTGCGGCGGACCATGCGATAGGTGCGGTACCCGACTTGAGGGACGGCGTCGGCGAAAAGCCTTAGTCGCGTGCTATTGGCACGTTCGGATGGTTCGTGGATGAGGGGCACGGGCTGACCGGCGCTGTCGAGTACTGCGATCTCGCCGTTGTCGATGGAATCCGCCACATCCACCTCGACCACGTCACGACGCTCGATGCCTGTGGTGTTGGTCACCACGAGAGCCTCGCCTTCGCCTGTCGTGTCGATCGCGTCGAGCAGCACTTTGCGCGAGGTGGCGCCGACCGAGTGAGCGAGCTCATACGCCTCCCGCCAACCGCCGAGCAGGTCGAGGTAGACCTGGTCCGACTCGGTTCCGGTAATGGCATCGTGGTGAGCGCCGAAGACGAGCTGCCGCCACGCCTTGTCGAGGGCGCGATCAGGAGACGAGACGCCAAAGAGGCTGGCCAGCGCAGCCATGGCTTCGGCTTCGGCGATCTCGACCTCGGCCAACCGTTGCGCCTGTTTGGTGTCAATGAAAGAGACGTCCTTGCCGGTGTAGATCGGGTTCATGTCACGGCTCTGAGGCGATGGCGCAGTTCCTCGGCTGCTCAGCTCCTCGCGCACGGCAGCGAAGAAGTCTCGTGGAATGCCGACCTCGAAACGTGGCCAGGCATAGCGAAGCGTCCATGCTGAAACGATCTCGGATATCCAGCGACTGGGGGGGGTGTAGTCGCTCCCGACAGGCAGGAGCGTCACCGGTACGGCGGCGACCTCCGCCAAGTTCTGGAAGAGCTCGTAGGCACGCCACATAGCTCCCTCGAGCGTCATCGCCCGCTCGAGGTCCCAACCTGCCGAGTAGTGGAACGGCATGTAACTTGTCAGCAGGCTCTTGCCATTGGGTGCGATCCACTCGAATTCCGAAGGGAACTGCATCCAGCTCAGGGAGCCGGCTTCCGGTCCCGGTCCCCATTGATGGAAAGGCCCGCGCGCCCAGGACGACGAGTCGAGCCCGCAGTCGGCCATGATCCCGGGAAACTGCGGGTCGTGGCCGAAGACATCGAGCTGCCAGGCGGTACGGGGGTCTGCGCCCACAACCTCACGCTGGAACCCAAGACCATAGATCGCCGCTCGAATGGCGGTTTCAGCCCCCGTCAGGTTGGTGTTTGGCTCGTTGTAAGTGCCGCCGACTATCTCGAGGCGGCCGGCGCGGAGCAACGACCGGATCTCTTCCCGGCGGTCCGGGTACAGGTCCCAGAAGGGCTTGAGGTAGTCCACCTCGGCAAGCACGAACTTGTAGCCGTGATCGGTTCGAGCGCGCTGGAGATGTGCCTCGACGAGAGCCAACCCGCTGTGCTGGAACGGCTCCCGGCGGTCGAGCGCCCACAGGAGCTCGTCCCAGCCGGAGGTGTAGCCAGCCTGGGTGTTCCACCAGACCGGGTCGTAGTGGAAGTGGGGCACCATCAGCATGCGCCAGCCGGGCTTGCGCACTACGACCTCCGCGTCCATCTTGGCCGTAGCTGAGCCCGCTCTCGCCACGACGCTCAAGGTGACCTTGCTCCCCGCAGCCAGCTCGCCCTCGGCGAGCGCGGGGATCTCGACGACGATGTCGTCGGGGAGCTGTGGAGACCCGGTGTTGTAACGGGCAGCCAGGTGGAGACCGGGATCGGACTGCGGCACCCACGCGGGTCCTTCGCTTCTGCCGGCAAGGGCTGGGTCGAGACGGCCCCGCCATGAGCGCCCTGTACCGGTCCCGTCCCCGGCGATGCTGACCTCGGCGTCGGAATCGTGCGGTGCGTCGGCCACTACCACACGCACAACCTGGAAGAGTTTGTCGCCTTCGGCGACGAAACAGTAGGTCGAATTGACAGAGGTGATTCGCATGCACGTCGTCCTTCTCGAGATACTCGACGCGGTCCAAACAGGGCGCAGACAAGCGCCACGGCAGTGGCCCACGGGCCGCGCCTCCACTGGGCGGCCACGCGGTCCCAGGTGGCGCTTACATGTCTACTGCTGCGTCTTGCGAAATCTGAGATAACGTTATCCCACCACTGCCTCGCACTGTACTTACTCGCCCCCTGGGTGTCAAGGAGCATCATCGCACGTGATCGAATGATCGACAAAAATGGGCCCATGTCTCGTGATGACAAACTGCCTGCACCCCGAGCGCAGCGCTCACGGCGCCCGACCATGGTCGATGTCGCTCGAGAGGCCAACGTCGCGTTGCGTACGGTTTCACGTGTCGTCAATGGCGACCCCACGGTCAGCGAGTCTCGGGCGAAGAGCGTTCGTCACGCTATCGCCGCTTTGAACTACCAGCCCGACGAGCGGGCGCGGGAGCTTCGCAGTGGTGTCAGCGCCACGATCGGAGCCACCGTGCGGAATATCTCGGACGCCCACCCGGTCCTGCGCTCGATCGAGGAGGCAGCCCGCGAGGTCGGACTGACCGTAATAGCGATGTCCACCGAGGATGACGAGCTACGAGAACGCGACGCGATCGTGTCGATGTGCGGCCGACGCCTGGACGGGATCATCATTGAGCCGACGGCCGAGAATCACCGGTACCTACGTCACGAGATCGACTCTGGGTTGCCAGTCGTGGCTTTCGATCGCCCCGCTGTCGGAATCGCTGTCGATACCGTCCTGTCAGACAACCGCGGTGGCATCGAAGCGGCATATGAGCACCTGGTGAGTCACGGGCACCAGCGAATTGCCTATATCGGTGACGAGGAGCGTATATATACGGGGCGTCAGAGGGCGACCGCATTTCGTGACTGTGTTCGTGCACAAGGTAACCCGATCGAAGGGATGGTCCACCCGGGACCGATCAACTCGCGACGGATCGCCGAGGTGCTCGCCAATGTCCGAGGCGGCCGCTGGCCAGTGACGGCAATCATTACGGGCAACGTCTTGACGACTGTCGAGCTCGTACGCCTGCTCGCCCCTGGTTTCGCCGGCTTGGCGCTTGTCGGCTTCGATGACTTCGCGCTCGCCGATGTCCTCGGCCCGGGTCTGACCGTCGTTGCTCAGGGCACCGAGGCGATTGGCCGATCAACAATCGATCTCTTGCGTGCCCGCCGGGCCAACCCGGAGCGGCCGATTCAGACCGTCGTGGTACCGACCGAGCTGATAGTCCGCGGCTCGGGCGAGATACCCCAGTAGCGATTGCCTAACCAGACGCAGGATCGGACCGTGTCATCTTGCTGGCTTTAGTCGAGACGTTTTAAAGGCAGCCAGCCTCAATGGTAGGTCGGGCGAGAAGCGATCCGTACGGGGAGGACCATAGAATGGTGTTGTGATAATTCTCTTGGCCGTCGGCTTCTTGGCCGGGGTGGTCACTGGATTATCTCCATGTGTTCTGCCGGTAGTGCCTGTATTTGCAGCTGGCGGGGCAGTGGGAGGAGCTCGTTGGCGCCCCATCGGGATAATCGGCGGGATGGTCATCACCTTCTCCGTCGTCACGCTGACGGGTAGCTCGTTGTTGAGTTTTCTCGGCCTGCCGCAGGATCTTCTCAGGGATGTGGGGATTGGCGTTCTGTTCGCGCTCGGGGCAAGCCTTGTGATCCCACGTCTTGGTTACCTGGTGGAGCGACCGTTCGCGCGCTTGGGGCCTCATCGCGAAAGCCCTTCTCATAACGGCTTGCTGCTGGGAGCCAGCCTGGGATTGGTCTTCGTCCCCTGTGCCGGGCCGGTTTTGGCCGCGATCACCGTGGTCTCGGCAACACACAGAGTCGGTGTCGAGGCAGTGGCCGTGACCCTGTGCTACGCACTGGGAGCCGCAATCCCACTCCTGCTTGTGGCGTATCTGAGCCGTGGCGCGACGTCTCGCTTCAAATCCTTGCGTGGTCGGGCGCCGGGTATAAGGCGAGCAGCCGGGGTCCTGATCATTGCCAGTGCTGCCTTGATCCTCTCCGGAGTCCTCCAGCCGCTGCAAAGGGACTTACCGGGCTACACCAACGCCGTCGACTCCAAGATCGAGAACAGCAGCTCCATTGCCTCAAGCCTTCGCAGGCTGAGCGGCGAGCACGCGATCAAGCAGATTCCGTCGAGTTCCGCCCTCCCTGACTCCTCCAACCCGGTGCTTTCCGACTTCGGCGCTGCTCCTCGTCTACTCAAAATCACGGCGTGGTTGAACACGCCGGGTGGCAGGCCGCTGTCACTCAAGTCGCTGAAGGGGAAGGTCGTCCTGATCGACTTCTGGACCTACTCCTGCATCAATTGCCAGAGGGCCATACCCCACCTCGAGGCTTGGTACCGGACATATGCTCGTGACGGGTTCGTAGTAGTTGGCGTCCACACACCTGAGTTCGCCTTCGAGCGAGTAGTCGGCAATGTCCGCCAAGCGGTGCGCAGCCTGGGCGTCACCTACCCGGTCGCCGTAGACAATTCGTATCTCACGTGGGAGTCCTTCGGCAACGGGCAGTGGCCAACCGAGTACCTCGTCGACCAGACCGGCCAGCTGCGTTACATCCATCCGGGCGAGGGTGACTACGGTCAAACCGAGTCCCTGATTCGCGACCTTCTATCGGCACGCGGCGAGCGCCTGCCCTCGCCTACTGAGGTCCCCAACCTCACGCCGGAGGAGACCACTACTCCGGAAACTTATCTCGGCCTCTTTGGGTTGCTGCTCTATGCGAACCCGAGGATCGTCTTGGACAAGAGGGAGACCTACCACTTCGCTCCGGCGATCCCCTTGGACTATGTCTCCTTTCAGGGTGCGTGGACCAACAATGGCAATGACGCTCTGGCTGGGGCAGGCGCCGCCATCCGGCTGCATTTCCAAGCCAAGAATGTCTACTTGGTGCTCGCGGGCAATGGCACAGTGACCGTGACCCTCGGCCGCGAGGTGAACAAGATCAGTGTCGGTGGCTATCCTCGTAACTACTCGATCGTCAAGGGTAACCACCTACGCAACGGCGTTTTGCAGCTGGACATGACGCCGGGGATTTCGGCCTGGGACTTTACCTTCGGCTAGGGCCCCTCGCCGAGGCCTCGCGAGCCTCTCTCACCCCTTGACGGCACCCGCAAACGTAAACTTTCCTCGTAGGAACCGCCCCAACACGAGCCACAGGCCGACCGCTGGCAGTGTGTAGATGATCGAGAACGCCGCCAGCTGCCCGTACTCGATCCCACCCTCCGCTGTGAAGAACTGGTAAATGCTGACGGCCGCCGGGAGCTTGTTATTGCTTTGCAGAAGGATGAACGGAACAAAGAAGTTCCCCCATTGCACGGCGAACGTGAAGATCGTGATCACGGTGATACCCGGCAGCATCAATGGCGCCACGATACGTCGCAACGAGCCGACCCACGTCGCTCCGTCCACCCATGCCGCGTGTTCCAACTCGATAGGGACGCCATCCATGAAGTTCTTCATCAGCCAGATGCCGAATGGCAACGACGTGGCCGTCATGAACAGGATCACTGCGGGTACGTTGTCAACCAGGTTGAATCTGGCGAACATCGTGTACACGGGCACCATTAGGGCTGTAATAGGCAGCCCGGTGGCGAACACGATGATGTATAGAAACGGCTTGCGAAAGCGCATCTGGTAACGCGAAAGTGGGTAAGCAGCAAGCAATGCCACTACGACCGTTATGATAGCCGTGCCTCCGGACAAGATCGCCGAGTTGATAAGCGGCAGGTAGGTCTCCTGCCAATTGAGCACCTTGGCGAAGTTACTGAATGAGAGCACCAAGGGCGCACTGGCACCCACACTGGCGTTCGGCTCGAACGACGCGAGCACAAGCCACAGCAGCGGGGTTATGAAGAAGATCGCCACCAAGGCCAGGACGCCGTAGGCGCTGACCTTCGCCATTGTGGCCTTCGGTGAGGTGATTCGGAAGTGCCCACGCGTAAGGTGGGTGGCCCTGGCTGCTAGGGGGCTGTGTGAACTGACTGTCGTGCTGGCCCTCAGTGTCTGGCTCACACTTGTTCCTCCACGCGGATCAGCTTGATATATACGAGAGAGAACAAGGCGCCGACTAGGAGCAGTACTATACATATTGCGGTGCCATAGCTTATGTCGTACAGCTGGAGAGCTTGCTGATAGATATACAACGGAGTGGTCTCACTCGCCTCCCCTGGGCCTCCCGCCGTCAGGACGAATATCAGCGTGAAGTCGGCCAGGGTCTGCAGCGTGATCAGCATCAAATTCGTCACTATCGAGCGACGAAGCAGAGGGATGATCACCCGCCCCAACAGTGAGATCTGGCTGGCGCCATCGACTTTGGCGGCGTCGAGGAGTTCAGTCGGCAACTCGGCAAGTCCCGCGGAGTAGACAAGCATGGAAAAGGCTGTCCCGCGCCAGACATTGGCAATACAAATTGCCAGCATAGGCGTCGTGTACAGCCAGTCTTGGCTGAGTCCGATGTGGTTCAAGAAGCTGTCCAGCGTCCCGCCCTGGTAGAGATACGCGTACCAACAGAAGGCGGCGACGATCTCGGGCATCACCCAGGCGGCGATGATGACCGCATTCAGGGTGGAAGTAATGAACTTGTTCTTTCCTCGCTCGAGAAGAGCGATAAGAAACCCGAGAGTGTTCTGTCCAATGATGGCCGAGCCCACGACAAAGATCAGGGTGAGCAAGACGGAGTGCACGAAGAGGGGGTCGGAAAACATGTGAGTGAAATTCGCCAGCCCGATCCATTTCGGATGGGCCGCTCCCACGCCGGTCAGCGCTTTGTTTGTGAAGGCGATGTAGAGGCTGTAGATGATCGGGCCCGCAAAGAACAAAAGCAGGATCACGAGCGCCGAGCTCATCGGCCCGAGCCATTGCCAGACCGGGATGGACCGCCGAGGTCTCACTGCGACGAGCGCCAAGCCGAACCCCCTCAAATGCCAACCAAGCCCTCCGTCTAACGGAGGGCTTGGCGGCCGTTCAAAGGACAGTAGAACTATGAAGTTACGTGTGAACCTGCAACAGCTTGAGGCTACGAGCTTACATGGGCGCAGCTTCGACGTTCTTCTTGCCGACCAACCCGACAAGGTACTTGTTGTAAGTCGCTACCCCTTGTCCCGGAGTCGCCTGCCCGGTCATCACCTGCCCGGTCACCAGCTGTATCTCGTCGGAGAGTTTGGGGTAGGCGGTGTAGGCCGGACGGAAGTGGGTAAAGGGCACAAAGCTGGACATCGTGGCGATGGCCTTGTTTGAAGCCGTGTAGGACGGGGACTTGGCCACGTCGTTACGGACGGCGATCTGGCCACCGTTGATGTCGAAGTACAGGGAGTTTGCCTTGTTGAGGGCGAGGGCGATCAGGTTGAACGCCATGCGCTTGTTGGGGGCGTGGGAGCCGACAGACAGCAACCAGCCGCCGGACATGCTCACCTTCCCTCCGGCCTGCCCATTCTCGGTGGGCATGGCGGTTTCACTGACTACTTTGCTCCACTGCGGCCACGGATAGGCTCCCTTGGGTCCCCAGTAGGCGCCGGACATCCAGCTCCCGTCGAGGTCGATGGCGATCTTGTTCTGGGGAAACAGCTGCCCTGCGATCGTCGTGCCAATAGTGGGGCTCAACGCCTCTTGCGGGGTCGGGCCGAGGTTCTTCCCGTAGAGCGTCTTGTAGAAGTTGAGCGTGGCCTGCCAGCCAGCTCCGGCCTTTTCCCACTTATTCGTCTTGGCGTCGTAGAGGGGGTTGTTCGTCCCGTACAGCAACATTTCGAACCCCTGCATGCTGGTGGCTTCGCCAGCACCGACGCCGGCGTAGACATTGAGCGGGATCACGCCCGGGTCGGCTTTCTTGACCGCCTCAGCTGCTGACAGGACCTGAGCCCAGGTCTTGGGATGCCAGGGGAGTGCGATCCCTGCCTTGGTGAGGAGCGACTTGTTGTACCAGAGCCCACGGGTGTCGGTTCCCATTGATACGCCGTAGATGTGGCCATTGGTGCCTCTGGCTGCCGCTTGAGCGGCCGCGGAGAACTGTTTCCAACCTGACCACTTGGATACGTAGGAGTCGATCGGTGCCAGGTAGCCGGCCGCCACGTCGCTGTTGACCAGGAAAGTGTCCTCGTAAAGGACGTCGGGCGCGGTTGATGCGGAGGAGCTCTGAAGGTCAAGCTTGGTGTAGTAGGCGTTCTCCGTAGCGTTGATCTCGTCGAGCTTGAGCGTCCAGCCCGGGTACTCCTTGGCGAACTCGGCCCCGACGATCTTCAAATAGGCCCCCATGATGGGGTTCCCCCCATTCGGCCCCTCATAGGCGATGCTTATTGAACCCCCTGAGGAGGCCGCTACCGGTCAGCCCAACCCGGTCAGTACCGCCCCGGCGGCCAGCAGCACCATTGCCAGTCTTGAGACGACGATTCTCGGACGCATAAGCGTTCCCCCCTTTGTGGACCTCGATTGTCCCAAATCGAGATAACGTTATCGCACGGTGAAGAAAGCGTTATCGGCCCTCCCGAAGAGATAACGTTATCCCGCCTGTCCGAACTGTACATTCTCACCACACGAGTGTCAAGGGAGCGGCCGGTGCAGGTAAACGTTGGAGCCGCGGCATAGCGCCGCCGGGGGTCGGTCCTGCAACGGGGTTCGCCCCGCATCGTGGAAATCTCGGCCACGAGGCCAGCCGTGCGGAAGGTACCCGATGAGACCAAGCGAGATCATGCTCGGTCCCCTTAGACACCCCAAAGTTCCAGCTCTGGTGCCAGCGGATTGCGCTCGACGTGAGGATTGAGCTCAAAGACCATGGTAGGGCGCTCGTCGGACTGGTACTCGGCCCAACCCGGGGACATGTCCTTTGCCAAGGAGACGAAGGATGCGTGCATTGAATCAGCCAAGACCTGAGGTGGGTCGACGCCGGCCACCTCCTCCATACCCTCTACTCCCAAGAGGTCGAACGCGAAGGGGAGGTCCACAGCGTGGACCGACAGTCCAGCAAGGTCCCCGTCCGAGGGCGCCCACCGGAACTCGTAGGCGAAACCGGTGCCTCCGGCCTTGTTCCACGACTCGAGCAAACGGTGCGCTGGTACTCGGAAACCACGGTCCGTCTTCACCTGGCCGGCGGTCTCGGTGGCGCTCTCGGAGTGGTGTTGAGCGAGGTACCGGTCTACCAAGTCGAGCCGTGCCCCGCTACGCAGCATTGCGTCTCGCAGCATTTCTGTCGTCACCACCCAGTTCTTCTCCCGCATGGACATCTTGAACTCGTTGGCAGTCGTCCCCACCATCAACACGATTCGCTTGTTGGCCAGCGAGGAGGCGGCCTGCATGATGGTCTCGTTCATGATCTCGCCATCGACAACCGGGGCAAAGGGCAGGTAGGCCCCTTCAATGGCCCGATCGAGGGCCGTCGCCTTGTCTTTGTTGCGGGACTGAGCGGCCAGCACCTCCCCCTGTGCCGTCAGCAGAGCGTCCTCTGCCAGTTGTTCAAAGTCTTGGCTGGTGACCTTGACGTCGGCTATCGCCGCCATCCAACTGGCGATCTCTTCTGCCTTTGTCGCACTCATTTCCAACCCGGCCGAACCGCTCATGCAGATCGCACCACGGAACAAGCCTCGAGCACGCGGGACAGCGAGCAGCGCTGCACATGCCCCGCCACCTGATGACTGGCCTGCAATCGTCACCTTCGACGCGTCGCCGCCGAAGGCGCTGATGTTTTCGTGCACCCACTCCAGGGCGGCCACCCAGTCGAGCACGGCCCGATTTGGCGGGGCGTCTGGCAGCAAGAGGAAACCTTCGGCGCCAAGTCGGTAGTTGATGCTGACGAATACAACGCCGTCCCGGGCGAACTTTGTCCCGACGTACCAGGGAGACGCACTGCAGCCCGCGTTGAAACCGCCTCCGTGTATCCAGAACAACACCGGAAGGCCGGCTGGCCCGAGCACCGGTGTGAACACGTTGAGGTTGAGACAGTTGTCGCCCGCCAACAGTGGCTCGCGGGCCAGCCTGACACCATGCTCGAGCTGAAGAGCGGTCGCTCCGTAGTCGTAAGCGTCACGCACGCCGGCCCAGGGCCGAGCCGGCTCTGGAGCGGCGAACCTACCCGTCTCGGACGGGGACCGAGCGTAGGGGATGCCGAGGAAACGGTAGCCGTGCTGGGCCGGTGAACCCCGGAGCCGTCCCTGTTGGGTACTCACGACGACGTTGTCCACTAGTCCACACCTTTCATCGGCTCGGCGGGCAGAGGTCGATGATAGCCCCGACCCTTGGCACTCGGGCAGTCCAGAGGAGCTAGGTGAGCAGCCGCTTCGCGATCACGACCCGCTGGATCTGGTTCGTCCCCTCGTAGATCTGGGTGATCATTTTTGGCTTTCAAGGTGGTCCGCACACGTGCGCTGATCAGGAACCGTGTACGAGCGAGTCCAGCCGGATTCACCTCTTTACGCACAGGTGTAGGGATGAAAGTAGGGAGTGCGACACGAGGGCGCACGCAGTGAGCGGTTACGCAGATCGGAGGGCTGGCTCATGTCGGTGACGTAATCCGGGCAAGTGCCTGTTTGCCCGTCCCCCACCTCGACATGCGCCGCTGGCAACGGCGGGGTGTGAAGCTCGGGGAGAAAGCTCAAGGACGCCCGTTCCACCCGGGGGTCACAAGCGAGGGGGAAGACCGGGTGGGTGAATTGCTTGAACCCTCGTTGATGCCTCGTCATTCGCAGCCTCGGTGGTGGGAAGTTGCACCGGGGTAAAGGGACTTGCCGTTGCAATGCGGCAGGCGGCGGCCGGGGATCCCTAACCGGCCGTTTGGGCACCGCCGTCCCCGGGGTAAAGAGGGCACCCTCCCCGGTCGCATCTCATGCGTGTGCAACGTGGAAACCCCGTCGAGGTCCGCCCGCCCAGATGGGCGGCCGGTAAGCCGACCGCAAGGCAGGCCCAACTCCTCGGCGGGAGAGGATGACCCAACAAGCGAATGCCCGGCTGCCGAAAGGCAACAGGAAGACGGGGCAACAGGGCTGGCCCTCCGCTAGCCGCCTCGGGTAACTGGCCGGATACGGGCTCGTTCCCGAACCTGAAAAGGTGCTGACGTGGGTCAGGTGAGCCTGTGAGAAATGACGGTGACCATGGACACCCGAACCGAAGGACAAGTTGGGCGCCCCCGAAAGGTGGCGAACGGACCGGAGGGCGAAAGACTCGACTGGCTGTCGATCGACTGGCAGCGAGCCGAGGACGACGTAAGGCGTCTACGACAGCGTATTTTCACGGCATCGCAGGCAGGGGATCTCAAAAAGGTCCGCAGTCTGCAGAAGTTGATGCTCAGATCGTTCGCCAACACGCTCGTGAGCGTGCGGCGGGTGACAGAGCTCAATGCTGGCCGCACGACGGCCGGGATCGACGGCAACGTCGTGGTGACTGCCCCGGGGAAGGCCGCTCTGGCCGACTGGGCGCAGCACCACGCCCATAGCTGGGATCCCAAGGCCGTCAGGCGGGTGCACATACCGAAGAGCAACGGGAAGCAGCGCCCAATCGGGATTCCCGTGATCGCGGACCGGGTGTTGCAGGCCCGGGTCGTGAACGCACTGGAACCCGAATGGGAAGCGCGGTTCGAGCCGAGGTCGTATGGCTTTCGCCCCGGCCGCGGCTGTCACGACGCGATCGAGTTCATCTTCCGGGTGGCAAGGGGCGCGAACCCCAGCCGCCAATGGGTGCTCGACGCCGATCTGGCTGCCGCGTTCGACCACATAGAGCACTCGCAACTGCTTGGAGCACTCGGCGACTTTCCCGCACGGGGTCTGGTCGAACGATGGCTCGAGGCCGGTGTGCTCGAAGATGGTCGCTTCGCACCGACCGAGGAGGGAACCCCCCAAGGAGGGGTGGCCTCCCCGTTGTTGTTGAACATTGCCCTCCACGGCATGGAGGAGGCCGCCGGGGTCCGCTACCGCACAACCGGGAAAGCAGCCGGTTGTACGGTGCTGGGCAGCCCCGTCGTGGTGCGATACGCAGATGACCTCGTAGCGCTGTGCGTCAGCTGTGAACAGGCCGAACAGGTCAAACAGCGGCTGGCGGCCTGGCTGGCGCCCAAGGGGCTCGCCTTCAACGAGGACAAGACACGGATTGTCCACCTCGATGATGGCTTCGACTTCTTGGGGTTCAACGTCCGCCGCTACCGGGGCAAGCTACTCATCAAGCCATCCAAGGCGGCCTTAGGACGGGTCCGCAAAAGGCTCGCTGCTGAGACCAAGGCCCTGCGAGGAGCCAACGCCTCAGCGGTGATCCGGCGACTGAACCCGATCATCCGAGGATGGTCGGCCTACTACCGCACGGTGGTATCCAGCCAAGAGTTCTCCAAGTTGGACGCCCACGTGTGGAGGCTCACCTACAAGTGGGCCAAGTTCAGCCACCCGAACAAACCGAAGCACTGGGTGGTCTCCCGCTACTTCGGCAAGTTCAACCGGTCCAGCAACAACCGGTGGGTTTTCGGCGATCGAGACAGCGGCGCCTACCTCCGCAAGTTCGGCTGGACCACCATCGTCCGACACCACATGGTGCCAGGAACGGCGTCACCCGACGACCCGGCCCTGGTCGCCTACTGGGCTGATCGGCGGCGCCGCAAGACACCCCCGTTGGACGGCCTCAGCCTGCGTCTGCTGAAGGCGCAGCATGGTCGCTGTCCGCTCTGCGACGGTCTCCTGCTCCACGCCGATCGTGAACCACAGCACCCCCGTGAATGGGAGGAGTGGCTCACAGCGGCCCGCAAGGCGCTGCGCAAACAAGCGCTCGTCACCGAACGGGACGGCAGCACGTTGGACGAAATCGTCCCCTCCCGCCTAGTGCACGCCCGCTGTCGGAAACGACGCACCGTCGTATCTGACACAAGCCCAGTACTTCTGCCTGCCTCGTAACCCATGAGGCTTGCTTGAGCCCGGTGCGGTGAAAGCCGCACGCCGGGTTCTGAGGGGGCCCCGGCGCAGCAATGCGCCGGGGCTACCCGACCGCGCACTCGTAGATCGCTTCGTAGATCCGCCCGGGCGGGCGGCGCCAGCCGATGCGTGGCTGAAACCGGCGAAGTATTTCTTGAGCATCTGGCGCTTCTCGTCGACGGCGAAAATGCCGCTGTCTCGGGGAGGGTTCATAACTGTCTCCTGAGGCGCTTCTGTGTTACACACAATCTTCTCGTGCGGTTGTCGCCCGTGGCGGGGTCGTAACACAGCGAGACCTGCTGTCTGCTGCGGAATAACAGAGAGTCCGTGTCCGCGACGGCGATCTAGCTCATATCAGTGCGGATGTGGAGGACAAATGAAGGCGAGTTAATAATCTCGGAGACGACCGAAGTAGATCAGTCAATCCGGAGAGCCCGACCGGCCTGTCTGCATGCTCGGAGATGGAGTGCTGCAGCTTGCTCGGCTGACCCGCTTGCCACCTGTCGAAGTCAGGCGGTGGCAGCCCAATTGGCTTCGCGCGCCCGGGTGGCTTCGCCGGCGAACTCCGTCACCTGTGGCAGGTGTTCGCCGACGGCGACCGGCTCGAGCAACCTGTTCCCGATAGGCGCCAGCGGGCAGGCCCAGAGAGGATCGTAAGCGCACGACGGGTTGTAGGCGAAGTTGAGGTCGAGAATCAGCCGTCCGCGGCCAGTCGCGAGGTCCAAGTCGCCGCCCAAGTCGGCACCCTTCACCGTGTCAATCACATACCGGCCGCCGCCGTACGACGAGGGGCTCGGATCGCTGAACGGCACGAACACGCCTCCGCCGTAGCCAGCAACCCACCAAACGTCGAGTTGGCCGAACCGGTCGAGCCGCACGCGCCCGAATCGGTGGAGCCACACCGTCCCATCGGTGCCGGTGACAACCTCGAGCGAGCGCGGCGGAAGGTCCGTCTCGACGGGGACCTCGAAGCGAAATGCAGCGTCGTAGCTCCCGTAGGTAAGTCCGGCGAAGGTCGCGTGTTGGGGAATGGGGCTCGCAGGATGCGAGGCGAATAGCTGGTCACGACGAGCACACCACAGAGAGTGGGCTTCGCGTGGAGAGTCGCTCGATCGCACGCCGCCGTACAGCTCGGCCACCTTGCGGCGCCAGTCGAGAAGGTTCATAGACATCGATCATCACCTTTTTGCAAGTTTTTCGTTTGCCGACACGGTCTGCGGCCGCACCGTCGGTCGGCACGGTGCAGTTGCTGGGCCCGGCCCGAACAGTTGCGTGGGCCCGGCCGCAAACGGGAGCCTCCTCGCAAGCTCCTGCGGCCGGCGAGCTCAGAGCACGACGGTCACCACCCGATGCTCGGAGGGAGCGATCACCCTGATGGTGTCGCCGAGGCGGATCGTTCCGGATTTGAGGACGGTCATGCAAATGCCGCCTCGGCGTGCCGCGAGGGCGCGGGTCATGCCCGGCTCGGTGATCGACTCGATATACCGACAGGGAGGTCGCGGTCTGTCATAGGCGAGCACCGCCTCACCGATCGAGACCCTCACCCCGATCAGACTTCGAAGCGGCAGTCCCCTCGTCACGATGTTGCGGCGGTGCTGACCGGACCCGACGTCAATGCCGTACATTTCGACGATCTCGTCGAGAGCCTCGCGCTCGATGAGTGTGACCTGGCAATAGTCGAGGCCGCTCCAATAACCCGTTCTCGCGCAGTAGCGATCGCCAGCGAGCCCGCAACCGGCGATGGCCGAGGCCGCATCTGCGGCCACCATCGGAGCACCGGCGCGGGTGGTGACAAAGATCGCGTCGACAGAGCCCGGTCCCTCGAAGGCTGACCTACGAGACTCCTCGCCCGCCTCCGCGGACTTCCTCGGAGGCCGTGCGACGACTCGGCTCGTATTCTCCGCCACAGAGCGCTCCTACTGCCCTATTTGACTGCGAGAACGTCGAGCATGCGGATGTCGGGGTCTCTGGCCAGCAAGTCCGCGCCGACGCTGGCGAGCGCCTGCGGAATCTCACCGTCGAGGTGTGCTTGGCGAGCGTTCGTCGTCTCGAAGGTGTCGAAGATGCCGTAGCTGGTGTCGTTGATCTTGAACGCGTACCAGGTCACGGTGCCTGGTTCTGCTGCGGCGACGGCACGACCCTTCTCGAGGAAGGCGCCGAGCTCGCCGCCTTTTTCCGGCTTGGCCTCGAGCAGCGCGAGCAATGCAAATTTTACAGTCATCGAAAGGTCCTTTCGTCGTGCGAAACTCGTAGGCCTTCGCTGTCGAGCGCGGCCAGGATATGGCCAGTTTCGGAGCGGGTTGTGTAGTCGGGGTGGACGTCTATCCATCGAAGGACGTGGTTGCCGTCCAGGATGAGGGTGGTCGGCATGGCGAGCACCGTAGCGCCGTCGGTATTGACAGCAGCGAGATCCAAGCCGAGAAGGAGCTGAGCGACTCGTGCCCCAGATGTCGGGGCCGTAAGGATCCCAAGGTGGCTGGCCAGGGTATTGCCGGGGTCGGAGAGCACTGTGAAGGCTAGGCCGTTCTTCTGCTGCATGCTCAACGATTCGTCCGCTGTCTGGGGGCTGATGGCGATGAGCCGAACACGTCTCTCTACGAGTGCCGGGAGCAGCGAGGTCTGGTAGTCGCTCAGGGCGATGTTGCAGTAGGGGCACCAGGCGCCACGGTAGAAGACCACAACCGCTGGCCGCCCAGCTGTAGCGGCGTAGAGCGATGTTGCTCCGCCCTGCGCATCCATCAGGCCGACGTCGCGCAGCATGGTTCCCAGCGGAGCGATGCCGTAAGGGATGCCCGTTGCTCCAAGCGCTGCCTGTTCGCGGGCGGAGGCGCGCATCAACTTGTTCAGCGATTGCGTGGTCCCGCTCGCATTCGTGACCTTGGCCTGCTTGGCGATCGTGGCAGTGCTCACTTCAGTACCTCTCGTCCGTATCGTGCGACGAGCACCCAGCCCGTCCAATTATGAGCATCAGGTGACGGCCGACTCTTACCCTGGGCGACGATGCCCGCACCCTTCTTCGGCTGAGGGGTCGGGCGGCGACTGTGGAGTCCGGCCATCTCGGATATCGGCTGCCAGCGACTCTGCAGGTAAGACTCGAGTGTGACTTCGCCGCCAATCTTGCGTGACCAGCTGCCTTGATCGCAGAACCGCGCTGATGACCGGAGCCGGACGCGGCATCTGGCATGCGGTGGCGCTTCAGCTTTCCGAAGCGTGCGTGACAGTCGTCCTCGTCGCGCGTTTCGCGTGACGATCTGAACGGAACCGCAGATCGGTTGACCTCCTCGTCAACAAAGCCACCGTCGTCGGTGCTGGCCGGTTTCGCATCGATGCGGGCTCCGGCGGCCGGAAGAAGTCGTCCAACCCCTGACCCTGATCTGATTGATCAACAGAGGAGACCCTCATGACACTTCACCCAGGCGACGCGTTCCCAAGTCTTTCTGTAACGCCACCCGATGAGCCAGCACTCCGCCTCCCCGAGGCGTTTGCCGGCCACTTCGGCGTGGTCCTGTTTTACCGGGGCTCGTGGTGCCCATACTGCAATGCCCAGTTGCGAGCATTCCAACGTGATCACGACAGGCTGACTCAGGTGGACGCCAAGATCGTCGCCCTCTCCGTGGATGACGAGGCCACAACCCGGGCCCTGATCTTGAAGCTCGGTCTGGAGTACCCCGTCGGTCACAGCGCCGACGCCCGGGCCATCGCAGCGGCGACCGGCGCGTTCGTCAACGACGAGCCGACGTTTATCCAGTCCACCGGGTTTGTGCTCGACCCGACGGGCCGGGTTGTCGTCAGCGTGTATTCCAGCGGAGCCATTGGACGGCTCGTGCCCGACGATGTGGTCGGCCTCATCCGCTACCTGCGCGAGCACGCCCCTGCTCAATAACCGAGCATTCCCGCGACGAACTCCCTAGCCTGAGGTACAGATCCGGGCGCCTACTGCATGAGCATGCAGACATCCAGGTTGGTCGTGCCACTTCCATTTGTTCGGCGAGATGCTCGTGACTGGCAACGGGCTCGCAGAGAGCGTTCACGCGACAAGATCGAGGCTGTGCGGGGTACAGGTTGTCGGGGCCGATGACACCCTGCACGAGCTATTCACGGCACCGATGAACAGGGGTGCTAACGCTCGAAACTGGTCGAGAACGCATTCCCCAGCTGGCCGACTGTGCCGGTGCCCGGGGATGCTCAGGAGGTGCCGACGCGCGTCGAGACCAATGCGAAGCGTTTGCTGTCGAAAAGCCGGCGGCCAAGCCAACAAGCGTGACCGAGACGGCTAGCACGGCTGCAAGAATCGACGACGCCACACGCTCACAGCGGAACTGGCACGGAATTTGCTGCATCCGCCCCTCGCTGAAGACAGCCCGTTCGGATGGCGCACCGCAGCGCCTTCCTCGTCTGAACGGTGGTCCTCCTGATGCGCCAGATTGTCAAGGAGTCAGGCGTTGCTTCGGCCACTACCTTCGGCCTCTACCTTCGGCCGAGTCGAACCGCCATTTCCCTGTCAGTTCGCCGGATCGGTGATCGCGGCGAGCAGCCCCTCGTAGTCCTCCGAGCAGGGTCCGCACGCACGCAGGTGGGCGGTGACCCCCGGGTACCGGTCCGCTACTCCTGCGGGATCGCTGACCACCAGCTCGACGTAGACGTGCAGCACCGCCATCGCCTCCTCGCATCCCACATCGCTGGGATCGGTCTGCAAGAAGCGTTCCAGTGCTGACTCGCCGCTCACGGTCGCCTCGAAGTCTCGGTGTCCAGGTACCCGTTAGCGACCAGTTCGGCTCGTAACTTACGTCTGGCGTCAAACAAGGTCTTGTAGATGGCGTTGCGATTCGAGCCGAGCTCTGCGACGAGGGCGTCGAGAGGGACGCCGTTGACCACGATGGCCACGAAGAGCCGACGCTGCCAGTCCGTGAGAACGTGGTCAACCGCCCGGTGCAGGGCCGTGACCAGATCCCGCCACTCTGACTCCGAGGCCGGCTCCAAGCCGAACCGATCCGGTAGCCGGTCCCAGTCCTCGGCATCCATGGCCACGCTCGGATGGCGCCAGAAGTGCCGACCGATCTTCGTCGACACCTCGAGAATGACGAACTTGTATGCCCACGTGGTGAATCGGCACTCACCACGGAATTGCGCGACCTTGGCGGTGATGGCCACCAACGCGTCGGCAGCTGCCTGGTGCGCCACGTCGTCGAGCTCCGGCCCGCCGATCTGCAGGTGCCCGCTGCGCCGGCGCACCTCGGTGCGAGCGATCCGCAGAAGCAATTCGTGAAGCCGGACGAGGGCCGTCTCCTTCTCCGCCGCGGTGCCGTCGAACGAGCGCAGCCACCCGACGGAATCAGGATCCATGGCTGGCGCAATCGAGGAAAACGTGCTGCTCGCCACCGGATCTGCTGACGTCATGGCCGCGATGCTACAGAGATGCCCGGCGCGGGTGCTCGCCCGCGCCCGTCCGCCAGCGGCCCAGCATGGCCTGCTCGCTCGGCAACAGCGAGGTAAGACGCGAGGGTGAGCGGGCAGCCAACGTCCAACAGCATTGCCGTCCACAGAAGGGAGATTTTCCATGAAACTGCCCCTACCTCGCTCGCGCCGGGCTCTTGCCGGCACGATAGCCGTGGCTGCGGCCTCAGTCGTAATCTTGACTCAGTTCGCCTTCGCGTCACCCAGCACGACCGCCATCAACACGAACGGCGGGACCGGTTCTGCTAAAGGGCTCGGCCAGCTGAGCGGTTTGCTCTCACGGAACAAGTTCACCCTGGGAAGCCTCATCGATATCAACCTCAGCAACGAGACGGCGCGACTCCCGCTTTATCAGGGCGTCGCTTACAAAGGGACGCCACATCAGGAAACGGTGTGGTACATCCTCGAGGACGCCTCTGACTCCGGACTGGCCGCCGACCTCGGCGTGAACTTCGCGCCGAAGCTCGCTAACATCGGCATCGGCTGCCCCGCCTGCGTGCAGACAGTGACCGAGGACAACCCGACGCCTCTCCAGAACCCATTCGGGACGGCCATCATCAACTTCCAGGGAGCGCCCGACTTCAGCCCGACACGCACAGCAGTGCCCGGACCAACCGGGTTCCCGCTCAAGAGCTTCTCGCCGGGCTCCGTCGCCGGCCCAGGATACAGCCCGTTCATTCGAATCGCCGGGTCGACGGTCGTGTACAACGCGCCAATCGTTGCCACCGGGAACGGGCCGTTCGACGTTGTCAATCACACCAACACCGAGGACCGGGTCGTCGGCATCCACATCGCTCCGCCTGCCGGATCTCCTGGAGCGGCCCCTCAGGGTCAGTTCCAGAGCTCGTGGGCCGACATGTTGTTCATCAAGGGCTTCGACGCCGGCCAGCCCATCGTGTACCTGAGCACCGACGCCGGGCAGCCCCTTACCGCTGTACTGGAGCGGTCCACCTACGTCCCTGCTCTCAACAACGCGTCGTTCAACGGTGGCGACGATTTCCTCGGGTCCGCTCGGGAGCGCCTGTTCGGGTTCATCAATGGACAGATCGGCGCCAACAACCCCAACGCTCAGGGATTCCAGCATCTGGCCGATGACGGCTTCGTCGGCGACAACGCCTCGGCAGGCGATACCCGACTGATCCAGGCCCTGCGCCACGGAGGTGATCTCTTGAACGTCTTCGGTGACTTCCCGACGTTGGCCGATCCCCGCCACGCCGATGCCTACAGCCCGCTCTGGGACGCCCAGCTCGGCCTGTGGACGCCAAAGGCTGTCAGTGAGGGCCTCAACACGCGTCAGACCGACGAGAACACAGTTCTGAACCTCGCGGCTGATCACCCCGACCTGATTACAGGCGTCAATCCGGCCACCGGTGCTCCCGAGCCGTACGGATCCGTAGGGGTCGACATCAACTGCGCCGTGCTTGGCTTCACGGCTCAGCCGCCCACGGCGGCGGTGGAGGCTCCTGTACCCAACGGACAGTTCCCGCCTCTGTAGCCGAAGTGCTCGGGCCTGCCAAGGCCTTCGGGACAGTTGACATTTAGCGGGTTCTAGACGACATCTTGCGAGTGGGGCGACGGGTGGGTCTCATATGGCCCTCCGTCGCCCCACTCGTAGGTTCGAATTGCCGTCAAGGCCGCGACGGCGGCTACCTACCGCGTTACGCGCGAATTATTGCGCGGCGGGCTCTGAGGAAATCCAGTCGCGTTCCCGTCGTGAGATTCCATCGCATCACGACCGACCCCGATCGCATGGGCGGCGTCCTTTGCATAAGGAACCTGCGGTGTCCGGTGGCTGCTTTGCACAAGTCGGCTGCTCGCCACCATCGGTGGCAAGACGAAGCCGGCGCTCCGCGACGTCGAGCACGGCGGACACCTCGGTTGGCGTCAACACGCCGCGGGGTTGGCTCTTCTGCCGACGCAGACGCGCAAGGCGAGCCGGGTTGATCGTGAGCCACGGCCACACCTCCGCCTGCGAGAGCGCGGCGCGGAGAACGATATGCCGGTTGCGGATACCCCCTTCCCCGACGCCCTGGCGTCGCAGCCTGGCATGCCACTGCTCGACGTCCTGCACCGAAAGTCGGGCGAGCGGGATAGCACCGATGGACTCTTCGCCTATGGCCTTGGCGCGGCTGAGGTAGTCGCGTGGTGTCGACTGTGCCCAGGTCGCGAGATTGACCTCCAGCCACGCCTCGAGGGCATCGGCGACCGTACGGGCCGCTGCGCGTGTTGGCGGCTTCAGCGCCAGCGAGGCTGCCAGGCGCTCGACCTGCCGGCGGGTTCCCCTGAGCGTACGGCTGGTCTGGACGGGGCGCCCGTCGTCAGAAGAGCTAGCTGAGCAGCCGCTTTGCGATCACGACGCGCTGGATCTGGTTCGTCCCCTCGTAGATCTGGGTGATCTTCGCGTCCCTCATGAACCGCTCGGCCGGGAAGTCCTTCGTGTAGCCGTAGCCGCCGAGGAGCTGGACGGCGTCGGTCGTCACCTGCATGGCGACGTCGGAGGCGAAGCACTTCGCCATGGCCCCGATCTTCGCCAGGTCGCCCGAGGGATCGCCGGCGTCGACCATCGCACACGCCCGGTACACGAGTCCCCGCGCCGCCTCGACGCGGATCGCCATGTCGGCGAGCATGAACTGCAATCCTTGGAACTCGGCGATGGGATGGCCGAACTGCTCCCTCCGCTGTGTGTAGCCGAGTGCGTAGTCGAGTGCTCCTTGCGCGATACCGACTGCCTGGGCGCCGATCGTCGGCCGGCTCCGATCGAGCGTGTGCATGGCGATGTAAAAGCCCTGTCCCTCCGCGCCGACACGGTTGGCGACCGGCACGCGGACCTCGTCGAGGACGACCTCGCCAGTCGGGCTGCCCCGCAGGCCCATCTTGTGCTCGAGCTTGGGAACCTGCACGCCCCATTCAGCCTCGACGACGAAACAACTGATGCCGCGGTGGCCGGCGTCGGGGTCGGTCTTGGCGAACACGGTGTAGGTGTCGGAGATGCCAGCGTTTGTGATCCAGTACTTCGTCCCGGTGAGCACGTAGTCGTCTCCGTCGCGCACCGCTCGCGCTTTCATCGCTGAGACGTCCGATCCCGCATCGGGCTCCGACAGGCAGTAGCTCGCCTGGGCCGCTCCAGCCGCGACGGGCGGCAGATAGCGGCGCTTCATCTCCTCGCTCCCGAAGTTGATGACCGGGATCATCCCGAGCTTGGAGATCAGGAGCGTCACGCTCGTCGATGCGCAGACACGTGCGACCTCCTCGATCATCACGGCCTGGGTGACGTGGTCGGCGCCGGCACCGCCGTACTCGCTTGGCACGCCCAGCGCCGGCAGCTCCATCGCGACGCAATCGTGGAAGCTCTCCCACGGGAACGACTCGTTCTCGTCGTATTCAGCGGCACGTGGCGCGAGTTTCTCCTCGCACAGGCGCCTCACCGCCGAGCGGAACTCGGCCTGGTCCTCTGAGAGGTCGAACGGTGCCATGGTCAAGCGCCGACGAGCTCCCGCCAGCGACCCGGGTCGTGGTCGAGCCGTTCGGCCAGGACCTTGGTGCTGAGCCGCAGTGTCGCCTCAGGAACCGCATCGGCGAGCGCCCTCCGGCGCCAGTAGTCGTGCGCAGCTCCGCCGAACCGCTCTCGGCGCAGAGCGACGAGATCGCTCGGCGGCGGCAGGGCGTCGTCACGAGCGAGGTACCCGAACAGGCCGAGCGCGACCTCTATGTCTGCGCCGATCGGAGCGCGGCCGAAGATCGACGCCCGGCGCAGCGCGACCGCGACGGCGCCGGCCATGACGTCCTCGCTGCGTTCATCACCCTCGAGCATCAATGCGTCCCGGAACCGCGCCGCGAGGTCGAGCGCGTACCCCTGGTCGGGGCCGGGGTTGCCCAGCCCCGCCTGGCGTGCGGGGTCGGGCGTTGGGCGGCTCTCACCCGGTCGATGGGGCGTCCAGGGGGCCGGGACACCGATCCGCTGAAACTCGCGAACCTCGTGCTGCTCCATGATGGGGGCGAATTTAGGCTGGGTCATCGCAACGTCTCGATCGTAGCTGCGGCGGTCCGCGAGGCATCGATCTCGGCCTCGGTTTCGATCTCGACCTGCGCCGCGCGTAGGAGGCCGACGACCACAGAATCCACGAGCGCCTGCCACGAGGCCTCGATGATGTTCTCCGACACGCCGATGGTCGACCAGTTGCCCTCGGCGTCGGCGGTGTCCAAGAGCACCCGTGTGACCGCCCCGGTGCCCTTGGCCGTGTCGAGGACGCGCACGCGGTAGTCGGTCAGGTGCACGTTGCGCAGCTCGCGGAAGTGCGGCTCGATGGCGAGCCGCAGCGCGGCGTCGAGAGCGTTGACCGGCCCGTTGCCCTCTGCTGTCGCCACGACCCGTTCGTCGCCGACGTGGACCTTGACCGTCGCCTCGGTCGTCAGCTCGCCCGGCGAGGACCACGGGTGGACCAGCGCCCCGCCGTTTCCGACGGGATCCTGGACAGGGGCCACCTCTTTGGCCCGCCAGTCGGTGATCACCCGAAACGACTCGATCCTGAAGAGGTCGCCGAGCCGCCCTCCCGGTTCCCCAGCCGCGGCACGCATCAAGAGCTCGACTGACCCGTCGGCCGCCTCGAAGTGGTACCCCGCGTGCTCGAGGTGCTTCAGGGTGTCGAGGACCCGCCCCAGCGCGGGCGAGTCGAGCTCCAATCCCAGCTCCGCGGCCTTGAGCTGAAGTGTCGAGCGCCCTGCCAGCTCGCTCACGACGATCCGTGTCCCGTTGCCGACGAGGTCGGGCGGCACGTGCTCGTACGCGTCCGACCGGCGAACGAGCGCGCTCGTGTGCAGGCCGGCCTTGTGTGCGAACGCTGCGGTTCCGACATAGGGGCGCTGGGGGTCGAGAGTCAGGTTGACGAGCTCCGCGATGTGGTGTGCGACCGGCATGAGGCGCTCGAGCCGGTCGGCCGGGATCGTCTTCACTCCCATCTTGAGCGTGAGGTTTGCGATGGCGGCGGAGAGATCGGCATTCCCCGTGCGCTCGCCGTAGCCGTTGACGCACCCCTGCACCTGGGTTGCGCCCTCGCGCACCGCGGCAAGAGTGTTGGCCACGGCGCACCCGCCGTCGTTGTGGAAGTGGGCGCCGATCGTCGCAGACGAGCGAGCTCGCACCTCGGCCACGACGCGGGCGACCTCGTCGGGGAGCGTGCCGCCGTTCGTGTCGCAGAGCACGAGCGCCTCAGCTCCGGCCTCCTCTGCTGCCGCGAGCACGCGGAGGGCGAAGGCCGCGTCGCGCCGGTAGCCGTCGAAGAAGTGCTCGGCGTCGAAGAAGACGCGGAGCCCCGCTTGGCGCAGGTACGCGACCGAGTCGGCCGCCATGGCGACCGCCTCGTCGAGCGTCGTCCGCAGCGCCTCGGTCACGTGCAGGTCGGAGGCCTTGGCGACGATGCAGACCGCCTCGGTGCCGGCGTCGACCAGGTGGCGGAGCGTCTCGTCGCGGCCGGCCTCGATGCCCGAGCGCCTCGTCGAGCCGAACGCGACCAGCGTCGCGCTCTGCAGCTGCAGCTCCTTCGCGGCCCTGGCGAAGAACTCCTCGTCTTTCGGGTTCGCGCCCGGCCACCCGCCTTCGATGTAGGAGACGCCCAAGTGGTCGAGTTGCTCGGCGACGTGAAGTTTGTCGTCGACGGTGAGCGACATCCCCTCTTGCTGCGACCCGTCCCGAAGCGTTGTGTCGTAGATGTCGACGGCAAGCGGGAGGAAGCTCTCAGGTGACATATTCCAGCCAGTCCTTGTACCGGTCCACCTCACCCCGGACGATCGCGAAGAACATCTCCTGGATGGCGCGGGTGATCGGCCCGGGCTCGCCCGAGCCGACGGCGCGGTCGTCGACCGATGCGATCGGCACCACTTCGGCGGCGGTACCGGTGAGAAAGGCCTCGTCGGCCATGTACAGGTCCGTTCGCCGCATCTCCCGCTCGGTGACCGTGTAGCCGATGTCGCGGGCGATCGTGGTGACGGCGTCCGCGGTGATGCCCTCGAGCGCCCCGGCCGACGACGCGGGCGGAGTGAACAGGCGTCCGTCACGCACTACGAAGACGTTCTCGCCCGTGCCTTCAGAGATCAGCCCGCCCGTCGTGCACAACAGCGCCTCGTCGTAGCCCGCGCGAACGGCTTCCACCTTCGCGAGCGAGGAATTGATGTACATGCCGGTGGCTTTGGCGGCTGTCGGCATCGCGCGCGGGTCATGACGGGCCCAGGAGCTCACCTTGAGGCGGATGCCTTGGCGGATGCCCTCGTCACCCAGGTAAGCGCCCCAAGCCCAGACCGCGATCGCGACCTGAACCTTGCACGGCATCGGGTTCAGGCCCATCTCTCCATAGCCGAGATACGCGATCGGGCGGATGTAGCAGCTGTCGAGCCCGTTCACGCGGACGGTGAGCTTGATGGCGTCGAAGATCTCGTCCTCGGAGTAGGGCAGCTCCATCTGCAGGATCCGAGCCCCTCTGAACAGCCGCTTGCTGTGCTCGCGCAGGCGGAAGATCGCCGGCCCATTGGCCGTCGCGTACGCGCGAATGCCCTCGAAGACGCCCATCCCGTAGTGCAGGCTGTGGGTCAGGACGTGCACCGTGGCCTTGTCCCAGTCCACGAGCTCGCCGTCCATCCAGATCTTGTCAGTCGGGGTGATGGGCATCGTCACAACCTCCTTGCGACTGCATCGCCGACACTGGCGGTGCTCCATGGCTCGCTAGAGCCGGCCATCTCAGTCTGCAACTCCAGCACTGCCTTCGTGACGCGCTCGGCGGCGTCTGCCTCGCCGAGATGTTCGAGCATCATCGCCGCGGACCGGATCGCCGCCAGCGGATTGGCCTTTCCGGTGCCGGCGATGTCGTGCGCCGCGCCGTGCACCGGCTCGAAGAGCGACGGCCCCGTTCTCGCAGGGTTGAGGTTGGCGGACGCCGCCAGCCCGATACCGCCGGTGACGGCGCCGGCAAGGTCTGTGAGGACGTCGCCGAACAGGTTGTCGGTCACCACCACGTCGTAGCGTGCCGCGTCCTCGACGAAGAATATGCACGCGGCGTCGACGTGGTTGTAGGCCGTTGCGACCCCGGGCCGCCCGGCAGCGACCGAGTCGAACGTCCGCTGCCAGAGGTCACCCGAGTAGGTGAGCACGTTGGTCTTGTGCACGAGCGTCACGTGGCGCCGGTCGCCGCGCCTCGGCCAATTCGAAGGCGTACCCGATGCAACGCTCGACGCCATGGCGGGTGTTGACCGAACCTTGAGTCGCGACCTCGAACGGTGTGCCACGCCGGAGCACCCCGCCTTCGCCTGCATAAGGGCCCTCGGTGTTCTCCCGCACCACGACGAAATCGGCTCCCTCGGCGATCGACCCGGGAACCCCGTTGAACGGACGGACGTTGACGTACAGATCCAGCTCGAACCGCAACCTCAACAGCAACCCACGCTCGAGCAGCCCCGGCGGCACCGCGCTCGACCCGATCGGCGGACCGACGGCCCCGAGCAAGATCGCATCGGCTGTGGCGAGCTCGTCGAGGATCGCGTCGGGCAGCACCTCTCCGCTGCGCTCGTAGTGGGCGGCGCCGAGGTCGTAATCGACGGTGTCGAGCGCGACTCCGGTGGCGGCTACCACCTTCAGCGCCTCCGCGAGCACCTCCGGGCCGATTCCGTCACCTCCGATCACCGCAATCTTGTGCACACCTTCTCCTGTCGCCGTTTCGAGCCCGGGAAACCAAAAGGCCGCCCACCGAGTGGACGGCCAACGACGCGCACCCGCTCGGGAGCGCGTCTAACCCGAAATTACACTCCCGTGTTCGCGGGGCATCAGGAAGGAGTCTTGTCGGCCCCCTTGCCGCCGTCAAGACAGCGCCCGTCAACACCGACCTCTACCGCCGTCAAGGCGCGTCTGCAAAGATGGTGCCGTGCTGCCCTACCTGGCGCATCCCAAGCGTTCGAATCTTCGTGCTTCGGATCTCGAGCGGCACCAGGCCGTCGAGTTCCTGCGCCTGCATGCTGGCGAAGGGCGGCTAACCACCGAGGAGCTCGAGGATCGCATCGAGAGGGCCTACAAGTCCAAGACGCTCGGGGAGCTCGCCGCCCTCGGGGCGGACCTGCCGGCGGAGCCTCGGGCGATTTCGTTCCGGCGCCCAGCCGAGGTCCCGGCCGACCCTACGAGGCGGTTTCGCTGCAAGCTGGTCCGCCAGGTCCGCCGTTGGGCGACCATCGACCTCGCGGCCGTCCTGATCTGGATGTTCACGGGACAGGGCCACTTCTGGCCCGGCTACGTCATCCTGCTCAGCTTCCTGCTCGTGCTGTTCCGCGTGTCGCGCTACCTCGAGCGGCGGTACTACGCCCGAGGCACGCGCCGTTACGGCGCGTCGAACCGGTAGATCACCCCGCCGGCCTCGAGCAGCCAATACCCGGCCGAGGCAGGCGTCATCGCAGTCGGCGTCGCCGCCACGGCCGTCACGGGCACCCGCAGGTGCTCACGGGACTCGCTTCCCTTGAATGGCGCGTCCCCAAGGTTGTAGACCGAGCCGTTGCTCCCGGCCAGCCAGTAGCCGAATCCGTCCCACGTCACCGCCGCACCGACGATCGCACCGGGAAGGCGCCTGCCGGCCAGGCTCCCCCGGCTCCTGACGTTGCCGAACGGGTACACGCTGCCGTCGGCGCCAACCAGCCAGTAACCCGCCGCGACCGGATCGGCGATCATCGCGACGATCGGCGCCGGCAGCTTCCGCCTGCTCGCAGCACCGTGGTAGGGGGCGTGGAAGGAGAAGACCGCCCCGTTCGAAGTGGCCAGCCAGTAGCCGCCGGTCGCCTGGTCGACGGCGACGGCCACCACGGGCTTGGTGAGGCGATCGTGGCGGAGGTCCCCGTACCACGGGGCATGTCCGAACGGAGAGACCTCGCCGTTGGCACCAACGAGCCAGTATCCACCGTTCGCGTCGTCGACCGCGACGGCGACGACCGGCGCGGCCAGCGAGGTACCCGACAGGTCACCGGCGCTGCGGGCATGGCCGTACACCGAGACCTTGCCGGCCGAGCTGACGACGAAGTAACCGTTGCCCTCCGGCGTGGGGGCGATCCCGACCTCCGGCGGCGACACCGGGGTGATACCGATTGCGGCTTGGGCCTCAGCCCAGGTGTAGACCTCGTCGGCCGGCTTGGCCCCACAGGCGGCGATGAAGATCTCCGCGAACGACGTTCCTCCGGCCGGGGTGTACGCCGCGCCCATCACGAGCTGCGACTGCCCCGAAGGACAGCCCGCGAGGTCCTGGGCGTACAACCCGAGGATGTTGTCCCGGTGTCCCCAGCATCCCGCCGACGCTCGAGTCTTGCAGTCCTCGTTCGCACTGCCGTAGCCGTCGTCGTACATCCAGCCGTCGTCGGAGCCGAGCGCGCTCTCGGTGCCGCCTGCCCAGTTCGACCCCCCGGCGCGGAGCTCCGCACCACCGGTCAAGCTCGCTGGAAAGCTGGGGTCGCGATCCGCGTCCGCCCCCGCCTGTGCAAGCGTGTCGAGCTGGGTCGTGAGAGCCGTCATCGGCGGTTCGCCTCTCGACACCCGCTCGAGATCGGCGATCGCGAAGAGCTGATCGGGCACGCTCAGCTTGAGCAGCCTGGCCAGGTTGACCTCGAGCGGGCCGACCGGCTCGGTCTTGCGGGCGTTGTCGATGGCCTGCAGGACCTTCGAGTTGCAGCCGCTCGAGTCGTCGAGAGCCCCTCCCCGGCAGTACCTCCAGAAGCTTGGATCCGGAGGAAGGTTCGCCGGCGGATTCCTGGGCGGAAGGATCCCCGCATACGGGACGGCCGGCTCGGCCGGAACGGCTAGCTCGGCCGGCTCGGCCGGGAAAGTCCGAGCGGCCCGAGCCAGGACGACGGTCGCACCGCCGCCAACGGCCGCACCGCCGCCGGCACCGGCGGGCCGGCGGCTAGGCACGGATGCGAAACGGAGAGGCGAACCCGTGGACATCCCCGGCCGCGTCGTCTCCGGCGCGCGGACCGATGCTGGCGCACCTCGGCCGACCAGGAAGATCGCTGCGGCGGTCAGGGCCGCCAAGGCCACGCGACTCGCGCGCGACGGGCATGCTCGCACTTTTGGCGAGGGTACTCACTCTCCGGCGCTCCGGCCTGCTGGCGTCCGGCGAGGCGGCCGGTGCGACCCGATAGCCTCGTGTCGGTGACCGAGACTCAACTCACGCCCGAGACCCACGCCCGGCTCGTCGCCGAGCTCGAGGACCTCACGACACGCGGACGCGTCGAGATCGCACGCCAGATCGAAGCCGCCCGGGCGCTCGGGGACCTGTCCGAGAACGGCGACTACCACGCCGCGAAGGACGCTCAGGGCAAGATGGAGGCCCGAGTGCGCCAGCTCCGGCGGATGCTCGAGGACGCGGTTATCGTCGACTCCTCGACCCACCAAGACGGCGTGGTGACCACCGGCACAGTGGTCGAGCTCCGGTACGACGGGGACGACGAGACGGAGCGCTTCCTCGTCGGTTCGATCGAGGAGAAGGGCGAAGGCGTGTCGGTGGTCTCGCCGGCATCACCCCTCGGCAAGGCTCTCCTCGGGCGCAACGTCGGCGAGACGGTCGAGTACGAGGCTCCGAACGGCAAGCTCGCCGTGCAGATCGTCTCGGTCGGCCTGTGAGCACCGGCTGATGCCCGAGACGCTCGCCGACAAGGTCTGGGACCGGCACGTGGTTCGCCGAGGCGATGGCGCCGCTGAGCCAGATCTGCTCTACATAGATCTTCATCTCGTTCACGAGGTCACCTCCCCGCAGGCCTTCGAAGGGCTGCGGATGGCGGGACGGCGCGTGAGGCGGCCGGACCTCACGGTCGCGACTGCGGACCACAACGTGCCCACGACGAGCGCCGTCGGGCGTGTCTCCGATCCGGTCTCGAGACGCCAGCTCGAGGCGCTCGACATGAACTGCGCCGAATTCGGGGTGACCTGTTACCCCATGGGCGACGAGAACCAGGGGATCGTGCACGTGATCGGGCCCGAGCAAGGCCTCACGCAACCGGGCATGACGATCGTTTGCGGAGACAGCCACACCTCCACCCACGGTGCCTTCGGGGCGCTGGCGTTCGGCATCGGGACTTCCGAGGTCGAACACGTCCTGGCGACCCAGACCCTCCCCCAGCGGCGACCTCGCACGATGGCTGTCACCGTCGACGGCGAACTCCCGCTCGGCGTGAGCGCGAAGGACGTGGTGCTCGCGATCGTGGGCGGGCTCGGAACCACCGGCGGAGTCGGCCATGTCATCGAGTACAGGGGCTCGGCGATCAGCTCGCTTTCGATGGAGGGTCGCATGACGGTGTGCAACATGTCGATCGAGGCCGGCGCACGGGCGGGGATGGTCGCCCCGGACGAGGTCACGTTCGAGTACCTCGAGGGGCGGCGCCACGCGCCGAAAGGTCCCGACTGGGACCTCGCGGTCGAGGATTGGCGCGCACTGGCCACCGACGACGGTGCCCGGTTCGACGCCGAGGTGCTCCTCGACGCGGGTGCCATCCAGCCCCACGTCTCGTGGGGGACGAACCCCGCCCAAGTCGTGGGGATCGACGGGGAGGTCCCCAGCCCGGACGACCTGTCGACTCCCGCCGAGCGGGAGTCTGCCGCCCGCGCGCTCGCCTACATGGGCCTCGAGGCCGGTACCCCGATCCGCGCGATCGAGGTGGACACGGTCTTCATCGGCTCGTGCACGAACTCGAGGATCGAGGACCTTCGTGCCGCGGCCTGGGTGCTCGAGGGCCGCCGGGTCCGGCCGGGCCTCCGCGCGCTCGTGGTACCGGGTTCCCGGCGAGTCAAGCACCAGGCCGAGGCGGAGGGGCTCGACAGGGTGTTCGTCGAGGCCGGGTTCGAGTGGCGGGAGAGCGGTTGCTCGATGTGCCTCGGCATGAACCCAGACCAGCTCTCGCCGGGAGAGCGCTGCGCGTCCACGTCGAACCGCAACTTCGAGGGACGTCAGGGACGAGGCGGCCGCACCCATCTCGTCTCGCCGGCGGTTGCCGCTGCGACGTCAGTCGCGGGCCGTTTCGCCACCCCGGCGGACCTCGAGGCCTGAGCGTGGAACCCGTGCGAGTCGTGTCGGGGCGGGCGGTCCCGCTCGACCGCTCCGACGTCGACACCGACCAGATCATCCCGAGCGAGTGGTTGAAGCGCATCGAGAGGAGCGGCTTTGGAGCCGGGTTGTTCGGCGAGTGGCGCGACGACCCCAGTTTCGTCCTGAACGACGTCGCCTACGCCGGGGCGAGGATCCTCGTCGCCGGCCCCAACTTCGGTACCGGATCGTCACGCGAGCACGCCGTTTGGGCGCTGGTCGACTACGGCTTCGGGGCAGTCATCAGCCCTCGGTTCGGCGACATCTTCAGCAACAACTCCACCCGCTCGGGACTCGTGCCGGCCGAGGTGTCCCACGACGCGGGCCGGAAGATCCTGGACGCTGTCATTGCGGACCCGTCGCTCGAGATCGTGGTCGACGTCGACCGCAGACTTGTCGAGGCGCCGGCCGTGGGGATCTCGGTGCCGTTCCGGCTGGACGACGCCGCCCGCGACCGGCTGCTTCGCGGTCTCGACGACATCGGCGTCACCGCCCAGCACACCGAGGACATCGACGCCTACGAGGCGCGCCGGCTCGCGTGGCTGCCGATCGTCGCCGCCAACTAGGGTGTCACCTCGTTTCGCCCAATGGCGTCAGGACTCGCGGCGGCGATCCTCGCCGCCGCGCGGACGACTCGGTTCGCGGCCGCGAGATAGGCCCGGGCCGCCGCTTCGACCACGTCGGTGGAGAGCCCACGGCCCGAGGCGCGGACCCCGTCGGCATCGACCTGGATGACGACGTCGCCGAGCGCGTCGATCCCGCCGGTGACCGCTGAGACGTTGAAGTCCGTCAGTTTCGCCTCGATGCCCGTCGCCTGCTTGATTGCCTTGCAGGCGGCATCGATCATTCCGTCGCCCTCGGCGGTGGCCTCGGACTTGCGGCCGTCACGGCTGACGACGACTCGGGCGCGCGGCATCCCGATCGTGCCGCCCTGGACCTCGAGCACGTCGAGGGCGAAGCCCTCCTCCAGCGCCGTGCCGAGCTCCTCGGCGACGATCGCCTCGAGGTCGGCGTCGGTCAGTTGCACCTTGCGGTCGGCAAGCTCCTTGAAGCGGGCGAACGCAGCGTTCAAGGCGTCGCCGTGCGCGGTGATGCCGAGCTTCTCGAGCGTGTCGGCGAACGCGTGCCGCCCGGTGTGCTTGCCGAGAACGATCTGACCGCCGACCTGGCCCACCGAGGCTGCATCGATGATCTCGTACGTCGTGCGCTCCTCGAGCACGCCGTGCTGGTGGATGCCCGACTCGTGAGCGAAGGCGTTCTTGCCCACGACGGCTTTGTTCCACTGGACCTGGTAGCCCGTCAGCCGCGAGACCATCCGGCTCGTTCGAGCGAGCTCCTCGGTGCGCACGCCGGTGTCAAGGCCAGGAAACTGATCCGGGCGGATCTTGAGCGCCATGACCACCTCCTCGAGCGCGGCGTTGCCGGCGCGCTCGCCGAGCCCGTTCACGCAGACTTCAACCTGGCGGGCGCCTCCGCGGACCCCCGACAGGCTGTTCGCCACGGCGAGGCCGAGGTCGTTGTGGCAGTGGGTCGAGATCACGTAGTCGCCTGCCACCTCAGCGCGCACCTGCGCGATGAGATGGCCGAAGTCCCAGGGGATGCCGTAGCCGACGGTGTCGGGGATGTTCAGGGTCGTCGCACCGGACTCGACCGCTGCGGTCAGCACCTCGAGCATGAACTCGAACGGCGTACGCGTCGCGTCCTGCGGTGAGAATTCGACGTCGTCGGTGTGCTCGCGAGCTCTGCGCGACCCCGCGCCGGACCTCCTCGAGCACCTGCGCCTGGCTCATCTTCAACATGTGCTCCATGTGGCTCGGGCTCGTCGAGATGAAGACGTGGATGCGGCTCCGGTCCGCGTCGCGGAGCGCGTCGTAGCAGCGATCCACGTCGGCGAGCTGGGTCCGCGAGAGCGCCGCGATGACCGGCCCGTGGACGGTGCGGGCGATCGCCTGAACGGCATCGAAGTCCCCCTGGCTCGCGACCGGGAAGCCTGCCTCTATGTAGTCCACGCCGAGGCGCGCGAGCTGCTCGGCGATCTCGAGCTTCTCACCGGGGTCAAGGGAGATCCCGGGCGACTGCTCGCCGTCCCGCAGCGTCGTGTCGAAGATGACCACCTTGTCGCTCATCGCTCGCTCCATCGTCCAGGCGCACCCGCGTCCACGTCCCACCTCGCCCCGAGTCGCCACGCCGCGCCGGGCCAACAAAAAACCTCCCGGCCGGAGGCGCAGGAGGCGGTGGCGAGCGCGAGAAGGCGCTCGCCGTCAGGTAAGAAGGAGGATCCGGGTGAGGCGCTCGTTCGTCATGTCACTGATGATTGTGGTGGACGCCCCGTTGCGCGTCAAGCTCCCCGCTCGTCGGCACCCGACGGGTCGTCGCTCCCGGCGACCTGGCGGTAGCCGCTGCGGTGGTGAAGCAACGGAGACCCGAGCGTCCCCACTCCCATCTCGAGCACCGCGCCGAGCACCAGCATGTGGTCACCGGTCACGACGACCCGCTCGATCTCGCAGTCGACCCAGGCCACCGCCCCGACAAGTACCGGGTTCCCCGACGGCGCTGGACGCCATTGGACACCCTCGAACTTGTCGGCCTCGCTCACCGCGAACCGCGACGAGATCTCGGCTTGGTCGTGTCCGAGCACGCTGACGCAAAACGACCCCGAGTCGTTGATGGGCGGCCAGCTCTTCGAGGTCGTCGCGACGAAGAACCCCACGAGCGGGGGGTCGAGCGAGACAGGCACGAACGTGCCCACCGACAGCCCCTTCGGCCGGCCCTCGACCACGCCTGCGACGACCGCGACGCTCGTCGGAACCTGTGCCATCACTCGGCGGAAGTGCTCGGCACTGAGGTCGGCCATCAGCACGTTGTCCTCATGAGGCGGGGCTGGCCAGGCGGGTCATGAGGCGGGGCGGGCCCAGGCGGTCATAAGGCGGGGCGGGCCCAGGCGTCCGCGACGTAGTGGAGGTCGAGGATGCCGGCGGCGGCCTCCAGGCGACCCAGCACGTCACGGGGGACCGGACGATCCGTGGAGAGAAGCATCAACGCAGTGCCACCCCCCGCAGTCTGACCGACGGCCATGTTCGTGATGCTGACCCCGGCGTCGCCGAGAGCGGCGCCGACGACGCCGACCATGCCCGGACGATCGTCATTGCGCACGATGAGCAGATTCGGGGCAAAGGGCAGCTCCACGGCGTGATCGTCGACCATGACGATCCGCTCGGTGCTCGTGCGTCCCAGAGTCCCCGAGGCTGCGTGCCCGCCGCCGCGAAGCGTCACCTGGCTCAAATAGTCGCCGGCTGTGGTCGTCGACGACTCGCGCACCTGCAGCCCCCTCTCCTCGGCGAGGCGCGGCGCGTTCACGTAGGAGACCGGCTCCTCGGTCGCCGCGGCGAAGACACCCCTGAGCACCGAAAGCGTGAGAATCCGCGTGTCCTCGCCCGCGAGAGCTCCCTGGTACTCGACCTCGAGATGGGCCGGCACACCGTCGCAGAGCGAGGCCAACAGGCGGCCCAGTCGCTCCGCGACCCCGAGAAACGGCCGCACCCCCTCGGATGCCCCTGCGGCATCGACATTGACGGCATACGGCACGAAGTCGCCCCGCAGCGCGAGCACGATCTGTTCAGCGATCTGCTCGCCGGCCTTGTCCTGCGCCTCTGCCGTGCTGGCGCCGAGATGGGGGGTGACGACCACCTGGTCCAACTCGAAGAGGGGCGAAGAGGTGCACGGCTCGCTCGAGAAGACGTCGAGCGCGGCGCCGGCGACTCGCCCCGAAGCGATGGCGTCGAAAAGGGCCTCCTCGTCCACGATGCCGCCGCGAGCAGTGTTGACGATTCGGATTCCCGGCTTGGCCCTCGAGAGGAGCTCCTTGCCGATGAGCCCAGTCGTCTCGGGCACCCTCGGCAAATGGATGCTGAGGAAGTCGGCGCTCTCGGCGAGCTCCTCGAGGCTCAGAAGCTCCACCCCCATCTTGCGCGCCCGATCAGGCGTCACGTACGGGTCGTAGGCCACGAGCCGCATCCCGAACGCGGCGGCGCGCTGTGCCACGAGCGCCCCCACGCGCCCCAGCCCGACGATCCCGAGGGTCTTGCCGTGCAGCTCGACTCCCTCCCACTTGTCCCGCTCCCACCGCCCCGCCACGAGGGCGGCGTGCGCCTGGGGGATGTTGCGCGCCTGAGCCAACAAAAGCGCGACGGCGTGCTCTGCGGCGGAGAGGATGTTCGACTCGGGAGCGTTGACGACCATCACGCCAAGACGGGTGGCGGCGTCCACGTCGACGTTGTCGAGCCCGATGCCGGCGCGACCGACCACGACCAGAGCGCTCCCGGCCCGGAGCACCTCGGCGGTCACGCGGGTCTCCGAACGGATGACGAGCGCCCCCGATCCGGCGACGGCTTCGATGAGGCTTTCTGGCGTCAGCGAGAGCTGGACGTCGACGTCGTGACCTGCAGCGGCCATCTGCTCGAGCCCGCGAGACGAGAGCCTCTCGGTGACGAGGATCCTCGCCATCGTTTAGGCGCCGACCTCCGACAAGAGTGCCGCGAGACGCTGGATACCTCGGACGAGATCCGCGTCCGAGAGGGCGTAGGAGAACCGGCCGTAGCCCGGCGCACCGAAGGCCTCGCCAGGCACGAATGCGACGAGCGACTCCTCGAGCACGATCTCGGCCAGCTCGAGCGTCGTCTCGGGTCTCCTGCCCCGCAGCTCGCGCCCGAGGACGCCTTCGAACGAGGGGAACGCGTAGAAGGCGCCCTCCGGCTCGACGCACGAGACCCCTTCGATCTCCGACAGCATCCTGTAGATGGTCCGCCGGCGCCGGTCGAAGGCCGCCTTCATCTCGGTCACCTCGGCCAAGCCCGCCGTCAACGCTGCGATCGCCGCACGCTGCGCGACGTTGTTGACGTTGGAGGTCGTGTGCGACTGGAGATTGGTCGCGGCCTCGACGACGTCTGGCGGCCCGATCAGCCACCCGACTCGCCAGCCGGTCATGGCGTAGGTCTTCGCGACGCCATTGACCACGATGCAGCGCTCGGCCAGCTCGGGCACCACCACCGGCATCGAATGCTGGACGTGGTCTTCGTACACGAGGTGCTCGTACATCTCGTCGGTGACCACCCACCATCCGCGCTCGGCCGCGAGCCGACCGATGTCCGCGATCGCGTCGCGGCGGTACACCGCACCGGTGGGGTTGGACGGCGACACGAAGAGGAGCACTTTCGTCCGGTCCGTGGCCGCGTCCTCGAGTTGGTCGACGGTGACCTTGAAGCCGCTCGCCTTCCCCGTCGGAACCTCGACCGGTCGGCCGCCGGCGAGACGGATCGCCTCGGGATAGGTCGTCCAGTACGGCGTCGGGACCAGCACCTCGTCGCCGGGGTCGAGCAGCGTCGCGAAGGCGTTGTAGACCGCATGCTTGCCGCCGTTGGTGACGAGCACCTGCTGGGGGCGGACCTCGTAGCCGGAGTCACGCACCGTCTTGGACGCGATCGCCTCCCTCAGCTCGGGCAGGCCCGCAGTCGGCGTGTACCGGTGGTTGCGAGGGTCGCGGCACGCTGCGACGGCGGCTTCGGCAACGGCCGCCGGCGTCGGGAAATCGGGCTCGCCGGCTCCAAAACCGACGACGTCGAGACCTTGGGCTTGCAATTGCTTCGCCTTGGCGTCGATGGCCATCGTGGCCGAAGGCTCGACGCTGCCGACCCGGCGCGAGATGCGCCGAGTCGCTGGAGAATGGGCAAGTAGAGGGGGCGTTGCCATCTGCCTATGCTGGCACAGGTTCCCTCGTTGCCATGCACAGGCTCCCGGAGGTTCCCGTTGACCACGCTCCAGATTCCTAGGCCGTTGCTGCCGGCCGACGGCCGTTTCGGGTCGGGCCCGTCGAAGGTAAGGGCGCAAGCGGTGGGCGTGCTCGCAGCGCGAGCGCCGGCGTACCTCGGGACGAGCCACCGCCAAGAGCCCGTCCGCCACGTCGTCGGGCGAATCCGGTCCGGCCTGGCGGACCTCTTCGCCTTGCCGGACGGCTACGAGGTGGCGTTGGGAAACGGCGGGACGACAGCCTTCTGGGACGCCGCAACGTTCTGCCTCGTCGAGCGCAAGTCCCAGCACCTCGCGTTCGGGGAGTTCTCGGCCCGGTTCGCCGAGCGCACCCGCGCCGCCCCGTTTCTCGAGGATCCCGAGGTCCTCGTCTCCGAGCCCGGTACCTTCCCGCGGCCCGTGGTCGACGCGGCCGTCGACACGTACTGCCTCACCCACAACGAGACCTCCACCGGCGTGCAGATGGCCGTGCGGCGACCTCTTGCGAGCGACGGGACGCCGGCGGGCGGCCTCGTCCTAGTCGACGGGACCTCAGCGGCGGGTGGCCTCCGGGTCGAATCGGCCGAGTTCGACGCCTACTACTTCGCTCCCCAGAAGTGCTTCGGCTCCGAAGGCGGGCTGTGGCTCGCACTACTGTCTCCTTCCGCAATCGGCCGGATCGAGCGGCTTTCGGCGACTGGGCGGTTCGTTCCCGCGTTCTTGGACCTCGCCATCGCCGTCACCCACTCCCGCCTGCGACAGACCTACAACACGCCGGCGCTCGCCACGTTGCTCCTGCTCGACGAACAGGTGCAGTGGTTCCTCGCCAACGGCGGCCTCGACTGGGCTGCCTCGCGGGCGGATCGCTCGGCGGAGATCGTCTACGGGTGGGCGGAGCGCTCGAGTTACGCGCAGCCCTTCGTGAGGGACCCGGCCGAGCGAAGTCATGTCACCGCCGCTGTCGACTTCGACGAACAGATCGACGCGCTCGAAGTTGCGGCAATCCTGCGCGCGAACGGCATCGTCGACACCGAGTCCTACCGCAAGTTGGGGAGGAACCAGCTTCGCATCGCGTTGTTTCCTTCGATCGAGCCCGCAGACGTCGAGGCCCTCACGTCGTGCATCGACTGGGTCGTGGAGCGCCTGGCGCCTTGACGCGGACCTCGCCAGGCCTTCGGGCCCCCGTGATGAGAGTCGAAACGAGGTAAACTGCCTGGTCGGAGGCAGCTTCGGACCCGACTCGATCCATCAACCGTAGGAGGACCGCAATGACGCTCCACTCGTGTGCCAGCAAATGCCCAGACGCTATAGAGGTCTCGACTTCGCGACGCCGGCGCCACCTTCGAGTGGGACTTGGCGCCATCGTGGTCTCGGGCGTTATTGGGCTCTTCGGCGCCCCGACCTTGGCCCAGCCGTCGAAGATCTCACCCAAGGCCTTTTGTGCCAAGATCCCGGCCGCGACCGTGTCCTCGCTCTTCGGCCAGAAGGTCCCGCTGCTCGGTGCCTTACTGCAGGGCCGCGGAAACGATGTCTGCGAATTCGCCAAGATCGGGAGCGGTTATTCGGTGAGTGGAGTGACCTTGAATTACGACTACTTGGGCACCGGAACCGTGGCGTCAAACCTCGCCGCTCTCAAGAAGCAGAAAGGGGTCAGCCACCTTGTCATCAAGCCGTACGCGTCGATCGGCGGCGGCACCACCTTCTCCTTCACCGCCACGTTCTCGGACCCCACGCCTCCCGCAACCAAGATCCACGAGTCCGGGATGGTCTCCTACAACCGCTCGAACCACTACGGGGTCGTCGTGACCAAGGTGCTTTCGACTTCGAAGTTGGCGAAGCTGTTGAACTTGGCCGTGAAGGCGGCGTAGCGCACTCAGGTTCTCCCGTCGCCAGGGCCGGCGGCCCTCACGACGGGAGAGGCAGCTCCACCACGGCATCCATCGCCAACCAGAACAACGCCTCTCGCGCATCGTGGGCTTGCACCCAGTCGCGGTGATCCCAGGCGTCGCCGGCCAGGCTGTCGGCCGCGTATAGGACCTGGCCCAGGGAAACCCCCCTGAACCGCGCCACCGCCAGCAAGGCGGCCGCCTCCATCTCGACGGTGATGCAGCCTTCTGCCCGCCGGAGCGAGACCTTGTCCCTGGTCTCCCGGTAGACCGCATCGGTCGACCACGTGATCCCGGTCGTGAACGGCACGCCCGAGCGGCCTAGGATCTCTTCGACCGCGGAAACGACGGCCGGGACGGCCTCGACGAGCCGTGAAGGGGCGAGATAGTGGTAAGAGGTCCCCTCGTCGCGGACCGCGGCCGACACCACGACCGGATGCCCGAGCGCAAGCCCGGCGTCGAGCGCTCCGGCGCCTCCGCAGGCGACCAGCGCACGGCACCCGTAGTCGATCGCCTCCTCGAGGAACAACGCCGCCAGCGGCGCTCCCACGCCGGGCTGGAAAAAGGCGACCCGCTCGCCGCCATGCTCGAGCTCGAAGATCGGGTGGATGCCGTGCTCGGAGTACAGGTGACCGGCCCGGCGGGCATCCCGCTCGGCCGCGACCCGGCTCACGACATCGCCGAAAAAGCACATGACCGCTCGTGCGGGCATGTCGGCCTCCTCGCGCGACGGCGCGCAGAGATGGACCGACGGCTCAATGAGCGCTCTTCGCTCCGGGTCGAATTCGAGGATCGGGTAGTCGGCGCGGGTCAGCTCGTCAGAGCCGGGCCGCGGGGCAGCCGGCAACGGGCGACCGGAGACGACTAGCCCCCCGAGACGTCTTCCAGGCGCTGGCGCCCAGCCGAGATGAAGGGCATCATCGACCGCAGCTCGGCGCCGACGATCTCGATCGGATGGCTCCTGCCGGCCGCCCGGAGCTCGTTGAAGCGCGGTCTGCCGGCGCGGTTCTCGGCCACCCATTCCTTGGCGAAGCTCCCGTCCTTGATCTCCTCGAGGATCCGGCGCATCTCCGCGCGGACACGGTCGTCGATGATCCGCGGGCCGCGGGTGAGATCGCCGTACTCGGCGGTGTCCGACACCGAAAAGCGCATGCCGGCGATGCCCTGCTCGTACATGAGGTCGACGATCAGCTTCAGCTCGTGCAGGCATTCGAAGTAGGCCGATTCGGGCTGGTATCCCGCCTCGACGAGCGTCTCGAAGCCCGCCATCACGAGCGCGGTCAGACCTCCGCAGAGCACGACCTGCTCACCGAACAGGTCGGTCTCGGTCTCCTCCTCGAAGGTCGTCTCGAGCACTCCGGCTCTGGTAGCGCCAAGGGCGTCCGCATAAGACAGAGCGAGCGCCATTGCCTTGCCGGACGCGTCGGCCGACACGGCGATGAGCGACGGTACGCCGCCGCCTTCTGTGTACGTGCGGCGAACCAGGTGACCGGGCCCCTTCGGGGCGACCATCGCCACGTCGACGCCCGGAGGCGGCGTGATCAGCCCGAAACGGATGTTGAACCCGTGAGCGAAGAACACCGCGTCCCCGTCCGCTAGGTGGGGCGCGATGTCGGCCTCGTAGACGGCCGCCTGCTCGGTGTCGGGCAGCAGGATCATGACGAGGTCCGCCTCGGCCGCGGCCTCGGCCACGGGAACGACTCGTAGAGCCAGCCGCTTCCGCCTTGGCGCGCGATGAGGACTCCGGCCGGAGCCCGACGCGGACGTCGACGCCCGAATCGTGCAGGTTCAGCGCGTGCGCGTGGCCCTGCGAGCCGTAGCCGATGACAGCTACCTTGCGCGACCGGACCAGGGACGGGTCCGCGTGATCCTCGTAGTAAAGCTTGGCCATGACGCTCCTGTCGTTGTTGATCGTGTCTGATTCTTCCCTCGAAGCGGCCTCCGGGCGATTTCGGGCAGGACCTTTCAGGCGATGTCCGCCGCCGGCTCCGCCGCCCGCGCCGCCGGCGACCGCCCGTCCAGCTTAGGGAGCGCGATCCGGCCGGTCCGTTGCAGGCCCGCGATCCCATACGGCGCCATGAGCCTCTCGAAGTCGTCGAGAGCGTCGGGTGTGCCCGCGACCATTACGGTGAGCGCGTCGCGCCCAACGTCGACGATGCGCCCGCCGAACACACCGACGAGCTGGATGACCTGCGAGCGTTGGCCTGCGTCGGCCGAGACGCTCACGAGCAGCAGCTCGGCCTCGCGCGCCTCGTAGGGATGGAGCTCTCCTATCTCGACGACGTTGATGAGCTTGTCGAGCTGCGCGACGACCTGTTCGAGAGGCGACGACTCGACGTCCACCACGATCGATATCCGGGAGAAGCGCTCGTCGTCGGTAGGAGCAACCGCGAGTGAGAAGATGTTGTAGCCCCGTCGCGAGAACAGCCCCGCCACCCGGGCGAGCACACCCGCCTTGTTCTCGACGAGCACCGAGAGCAGGTGGTGTCGAGGCGCGTTCGGCCTGCGATCTGTGCTCACCGGCGCACCACGGCTCTCGGATCCCGCTGGGACGGGTGGACGACGATCTCGTCGTTGGACGCCCCGGCCGGAACCATCGGGAAGACCTGCTCCATCGAGTCTGTCCGAAAGTCGATCACGACCGGCCGGTCGTCGATGTCGTTCGCCTTCTCGATGGCGGGAGTGACCTCCTCAGCGCTCTCCACGCGAAGACCGACGCACCCCATCGACTCGGCCCATCCGACGTAGTCGGGGAGGTCCGGCGAGAGGTATACCTCCGAGTAGCGCTCCTCGTAGAACATGTGCTGCCACTGGCGCACCATCCCGAGGTAGGCGTTGTTCAAGATCGCGATCTTGACCGGGATGCGCTCGGCGCTCGCCGTGACCAGCTCCTGGGCCGTCATCTGGAAGCACCCGTCGCCGTCGACTGCCCACACCATGCGGTCCGGGCGGCCGACCTTTGCCCCGATGGCCGCCGGCACGGCGAAACCCATGGTGCCCAGGCCGCCGGAGTTGATCCAGGTGTTCGGGTACTCGAACGCCCAGTATTGCGAGGCCCACATCTGGTGCTGGCCGACGCCGGAGGCGAGGATCGTGTCGGGAGGTGTCGATGCCCTCAGACACTCGATGACGTACTCGGGCTTGAGCGTCGGCCGCCTGCCCGTGCCGCGTGGCACGGCTTCGGCGTGGTCCGGCTCCGAGCGGTCGTAGGTGTAGGGGTACTCGGCCTGCCATTGGCGAAGAGTCGCGATCCACGGGTCGAGCCTGCCGGGATCGAGCGGCCCCGCAGCTCTATGACCTTGGTGAGCGCCTCGATCGCCAGCCGGCAGTCGGCGACGATTCCGACCTCGGGACGCCGGACCTTGCCGATCTCGGCCTTGTCGATATCGACGTGAACGATCTTCGCCCTCGGCGCGAAGGTCGAGACTTTGCCCGTCACCCGGTCGTCGAAACGGCTGCCGAGAGCCAGCAGCAGGTCAGCCTGCTGCATCGCGGTGACCGCTGCGTAGTTCCCGTGCATCCCAGGCATCCCGAGGCACAGCGGGTGGCTATCGGGGAATGATCCCCGGGCCATGAGCGTCGTCACCACCGGAATCCCGGTCAGCTCCGCGATCTCGCGCAGCGCCTCGGACGCGCCGGCCTTCAAGATGCCGCCCCCGGCGTAGATCACGGGACGCTCGGCCGCGAGCACGAGTGCGAGCGCGGCGTCGATCGCTTCCGGGTCGGCGTACGAGGCGGGACGGTAGCCGGGCAGGTCGACGCCGTCGGGCCAGTACCACTGCATCGGAGCGTTAGAGACGTCCTTCGGGACGTCGATCAGCACCGGGTCCCGGGCGCCCGGTCGTGGCGACGTGAAACGCCTCGCGGACGATTCGGGGGATGTCAGCGGCATCGGTGACGAGCCAGTTGTGCTTGGTCACTCCAAGTGTGATGCCTGTCGTATCGACACTCCTGGAAGGCATCGGTGCCGATCGCGCTCGTAGCGACCTGGCCGGTGACACAGACGAAGGGGATCGAGTCCATGAACGCGTCTGCGAGTGGGGTCACGATGTTGGTCGCGCCTGGGCCGCTCGTGACCATCGCCACGCCGGGCCGGCCGGTCACCTGCGCGTAGCCCTCGGCCATGTGGCCCGCGCCCTGCTCGTGGCGGACGAGGATGTGGCGGATCGACGAATCGATGATCGGGTCGTACACGGGAAGGATCGCACCGCCGGGCAGGCCGAAGATGACCTCGACCTCTTGCATCTCGAGACTCTTCACGAGCGCTTGCGCTCCGGTGAGCTCCATCGCCGTACCTCTCCTCCTCGTCCCTGTCTTGTCTCTTCGGGCTTGTCTCTTCGGTTCTTGTTTCTTGTGGTCGCTCAACGCCGGCGCCGGAAAACGAAACGACCTCCCCTTCGGGGAGGTCGCAGGCGCAACAACGCGAAAGGCGTCGTGCGCTAGGTCATAAGTACGATGCTGCTGGTCGGTGACATCACAGATCAGTGTTGCAGAAGCGGCTCGCGGACGCAACCCGCGGCATGGACCGCCGGCCATGGACCGCCGATCGCCATAGACCGCCGATCGCCATAGACCGCCGATCGCCGAACAGGGCTCGCCCTCACCCGAGCGAGGTGCCCGGCAGGGAGCGCCGGCTACGGCTCGGTGACCGCGCCGCGCTCGGCCCCCACCACGAGCCGCGCATACTTCGCCAGCACGCCCGACGGGTAGCGGGGGACGGGGGGCTTCCACTGCTCCCGCCGGCGCTCGAGCTCGCTGGGTTCGACGCGCACCTCGAGGCTCCCCAGGTGCGCGTCGAGCACGATCTGATCCCCGTCCTCGACCAGCCCGATCGGGCCGCCGACCGCGGCCTCAGGCGCCACGTGCCCGACGCAGAAGCCCTGGGTCCCGCCGGAGAAACGCCCGTCGGTCACAAGCGCGCAGTCCCCGCCGCGGCCGGCGCCGGTCATGGCGCCGGTCACGGCGAGCATCTCGCGCATCCCTGGGCCTCCCTTTGGTCCCTCGTAGCGGATGACCACGACGGTCCCAGGCGTGATCGTGCCGGCGAGGATCGCGTCCATCGCAGCGGCCTCCCCGTCGAAGACCCGAGCCGAACCCGAGAAGGCGAGGTCGCCGTCGATCCCCGCGACCTTCACGACCGCTCCCTCGGGCGCGAGCGACCCGCGCAGGATGGCGATGCCCCCCGTCGGCGTGGATCGGGTCGCCGAATCCGTGCACGACCGACCCGTCGGGGACAGGCGGGTCGAGGTCGGCCAGGTTCTCTGCCATCGACTTGCCGGTGACCGTGAGGCAGTCACCGTTGAGCAGACCCGCCTCGAGCAGGGCGCGCAGCACCACCGGGACACCGCCGATCCGGTCGAGGTCGGTCATGTGGTAGCGCCCGTGCGGCTTCATGTCTGCAAGGTGCGGCACTCGCCGGCCGATGCGGGAGAAGTCGTCCAGATCGAGCTCGACACGAGCCTCGTTCGCGATCGCGAGCAGGTGCAGCACTGCGTTCGTGGAGCCGCCGAGGGCCATCACCGTGGCGATCGCGTTCTCGAAGGCCTGCTTGGTCATGATCTGGCGGGGCCGGATGCCACTTTCGAGAAGCCCGATCACCGCCTGGCCGCTCGCGTAGGCGAGGTCGTCCCGGCGGCGGTCGACCGCCGGCGCCGAGGCGCCCGCCGGCAGCGCCATGCCGAGCGCCTCGGCCACCGACGCCATGGTGTTGGCGGTGAACATTCCGGCGCACGAACCCTCGGTCGGGCACGCGTTGCGTTCTATCGCCGTCAGCTCGGCGTCGTCGATCGTGCCGGCGGAGCGGGCGCCGACCGCCTCGAACACCGAAACAATGTCCAGCGCTCGATTCCCGAGGTGCCCCGGCAGGATCGTGCCGCCGTAGACGAAGACCATCGGGAGGTCGAGCCGGGCGGCCGCCATGAGCATCCCGGGAAGCGACTTGTCGCACCCCGCCAGGCCGACGAAGGCGTCGAAGCGCTCGGCGTGCATCACGGTCTCGACGGAGTCCGCGATGATCTCCCGGCTCACGAGCGACGCGTGCATACCCTCGTGGCCCATCGAGATGCCGTCGGAGACAGAGATGGCGACGAACTCGAAGGGGAACCCACCGCCGGCGCGCACCCCGTCCTTCGCCCGCTGCGCGAGCCGGGCAAGCGGCAGGTTGCACGGCGTCACCTCGTTCCAGGTGGAGGCGACACCAACTTGGGGCTTGTCGAAGTCGCCGTCGGTCATGCCGACCGCGCGGAGCATCGCTCTCGAAGGTGCACGGCGGAAGCCTTCGGTGACGTCCTGGCTGCGGATCTTGAGCGATCGGATCTTCTCGGTCATCGCCACAACCTAATGACGCCAGGTCAGGCCGTCGACAACCTGATCTAGGCGTCGCGCCGCGAGGCGAAGGCCGCGGCGACCACCTTGCCGTTCGCCCGCCCCTTCGAGGCGCGCATCACCTGGCCGAACAGGAACTGCGCGACCTTTTCGTCCCCCGCCCGGTAGCGCTGCCACTCCTCCGGGTTCGACGCGATGACGCCGCTGACGATCGACTCGAGCGCTGCGTCGTCCATGGCCTCATATCCAAGGCTGGCGGCGATGCCGGCCGGGTCCCCTCCGCGTTCGATCAGCTCGGCCAGCACCTCCTTGGACTGCGTGGCCGAGAGCTTGCCGGAGGACTCCATCTCGAGCAGCGCCGCGAGCGCGACCGGATCGAGCGACTTCGCGCCTTCGGCGTTCGCGGCCGCCTCGTTCGCGACGCGTGCAAGGGCAAGACGCGGCTCGGCGCCGGCTCTCACGGCGCCGGCCACGAGCTCGTCGAGCCCGAGGTCGACGACGGTGACGATCTGGTCGGTCGACCCGTCACGCCGAGCGACCGGTGACGAGTCCCCGGCCACGAGCTCGGACAGCCTGCGGCGGCGCTCAGCCGGCAGGGCGCCGACACCTTGCGCAGCCCCGGCAAGAAGGTCGGCGTCGGGCACGAGCGGCACGAGGTCGGGCTCGGGGAAGTAGCGGTAGTCGTTCGCCTCTTCCTTGGAGCGCAGTGCGCGAGTGGTGCCGTCCGCCTCGTTCCAGTGACGGGTCTCTTGAGCCACCCGCTCCCCGGACTCGAGCAGCTCGATCTGGCGCGCGACCTCGTAGTCGATGGCTCGCTGGAGCGATCTCAGGGAGTTCAGATTCTTCACCTCGCAGCGAGTGCCGAGTTCGGTAGCGCCGTCCGGGCGAACCGAGACGTTCGCGTCGACCCGCAGCGATCCCTCCTCCATCCGGCCGTCCGAGGCTCCCGTGGCCACGAGGATCGAGCGCAGCTCGGCGACGTACGCGCGGGCCTGGGTGGCCGAACGGATATCTGGCCGTGAGACGATCTCGACGAGCGGCACGCCGGCGCGGTTGTAGTCCACGAGCGAGTGGCCGGCTTCGTGGATCCGGCCGCCACCGCCGACGTGGGTCGTCTTGCCGGTGTCCTCCTCCATGTGCGCGCGTTCGATGCCGACGCGCGACCCGTCGGGCAGCTCCAGCCAGCCGTCGACGTTGATCGGCTCGTCGTACTGGCTTATCTGGTAGTCCTTGGGCATGTCGGGATAGAAGTAGTTCTTGCGGTGGAAGATCGAGCGTCGCGCCTCGCAGTGCAGCGCCGTACCGACGCGGAGGGCGAGCTCGACGGCTCGCCTGTTGAGCACCGGCAGCGAGCCGGGCAGTCCGAGGCAGACCGGGCAGACGTTCGTGTTCTTCGCCTCTCCGAAGGCGTTTCGGCACCCGCAGAAAAGCTTCGTGGCCGTGGCGAGCTCACAGTGGACCTCGAGGCCGATGACCGCCTCGTAGCCGCTCACCGCGTCACCGGTCCCCGTACGCCGGGCGGTGCGGCCGCCTCGAGGCTCGCTGCCACCTGCAACATGAGCGACTCGCCCAGTGCAGGTGCGAGGACCTGCACCCCGACGGGAAGCCCGTCTGGGCTCAGCGCGAAGGGCACGCTGACGGCCGGGTGACCCGCCAGGTTGGAAGGGATGCTGCACAGGTCGCACAGGTACATCTCGATCGGGTCCGCAACCTTGGACCCGATGGGGAACGCGACCGAAGGCGTCGTCGGCATCAGCAACACGTCGAAGGTCCGGTACGCGGCCTCGAAGGCGCGGATCACAAGGGTCCTCGCCTTCTGAGCCTGGCCGTAGTAGGCGTCGTAGTAGCCGGCCGACAGGGCGTAGGTCCCGATCATGATGCGGCGCTTGACCTCCTGGCCGAAGCCCTGGCCGCGGGTCCTGGCGTTCATGGTCTCCACGTCGGGTCCCTCGACCCGAAGGCCGTAGCGCACGCCGTCGTAGCGGGAGAGGTTCGAGGACGCCTCGGCGGGCGCGATCAGGTAGTAAGCCGGTAGTCCGAGGAGGACCTCGGGGATCCCGACCTGCTCCACCTTCGCCCCGGCGCCGGCGAGCGCCTCACCGGCGGCGAGCACCGCCGCGCTGCACTCAGGCGCGACATCCGCCAAGAAGTCCTCGACGATCCCGACGCGAAGGCCCGACACACCTTCGGAGAGCGAGGCGAGGAGCGACGGTGCCGGGAGGTCGAGCGACGTCGAGTCCATCGGGTCGTGACCGGCCACGACCTCGAGACCCACCGCCGCGTCCGCGACGGTGGAAGCGAGCGGCCCGATCTGGTCGAGCGAGCTCGCGAACGCGATCAGCCCGTAGCGCGAGACGACGCCATAGGTCGGCTTCACGCCGACGATCCCGCACAGCGAGGCCGGCTGGCGGATCGAACCGCCCGTGTCGCTCCCGAACGCGAGCGGCACCATGCCCGAGGCGACGGCCGCCGCGCTCCCGCCCGACGAGCCGCCCGGTACACGGGAGGTGTCCCACGGATTTCGAGTCGGGCCGAACGCTGAGTTCTCGGTCGAGGACCCCATGGCGAACTCGTCGAGGTTGGTCTTGCCGACCAGCACCGCCCCGGCGCGCCGGAGCCGCGTCACGGCCGTCGCGTCGTAGGGAGGCAGCCACCCCGCCAGGATCCTCGACGAGCAGGTTGTCGGCACCCCTTCGGTGCAGAAGTTGTCCTTCAGGGCGACGGGCACACCCGCGAGCGGGCCCGGGTCGGCCCCCGACGCCACGACGCGGTCGACGCCGTCGGCTTCGGCGATGGCCTTCTCGGCGGTGACGGTGTTGAAGCAATGCAGCTCACCTTCGAGGTCCGCGACACGCGCGAGGCGCCTTCCACGACCGACCGGGCGCTGAGCTTGCCCGAGCGGACGGCGGCAGCGATCTCGGCCGCCCCCATCGGAGACGCCAGCTCTGGGGTCATGGCGACTCTCCCAGGATGCGGGGCACACGGAACTGGTCGTCTTCGGTCGCCGGCGCCTGCGCGAGCACGGTCGCCCGATCCAGGCACGGCACCTCGGTGTCGGGGCGCAGCACGTTGTCGACCGGGAGCGGATGGGCCGTCGGCGGGACGCCCTCTGTGTCGAGGCGGCGCACGGCGTCGACCTGTTCGAGGATCGCGGACAGCTGGGTCGCGTAGAGCGCGACCTCGTCGTCGTCGAGAGCGAGCCTGGCGAGGCGGGCCACGTAGCGCACCTCACCAGGCGAGATGAGACGGTCTGGTCGGCTCACGGCGCTGCGGCCGCCTTTCGGACGAACTCGACGGAGCGAGCTTCGATGTCGGGGCCGTCGTAGTCGAGCGTGGCCACATGGAAGCTTCGCTCCAGCCAGACCCGTTCGACCGGGCCCGGCGCCCGCTCGACGAGCAGATCGCCCGACTCGGACGGCACGACATGGTCGTGTCTGCTCGAAAACAGCAGCACCGGGCACAACAGCTCTCCCAGGCGCGCGGCTATATCGTCGACGGCCTCGAACATAGACAGCAGCGCCGCGATGGGTGTGGCGTCGTAGGCCGATTCGGCCACGCCCTGCATCGCGATGTCCGACCCGATGCCGGGAAGCGACGCGGCGCCGGCCTCGAGCATCCCGCGCAGCATGTCGCGGAAGCTCGCCGCGGGCGGTTCGACGAGTGGGTTCACGACGATGATGCCGGCCATCTCGGGATGTCGCTCGGCCAGCCAAATGGCCAGCGCGCCACCCATCGACAGGCCGGCCACCACGACGCGATCGGAGCGACCGGCGAGGTCGGTGTAGGCCGCTTCGGCGTCAGAGGACCAGTCGGACCAACGGGTCGCGATCAGGTCCTCGACGCTGGTGCCGTGCCCCGCCAGCAGCGGCAGCTCGACCGCGCAGCCGGCGGCGACGAGCGCCGCCGACAGCGGGCGCATCGAATGTGGGCTCCCGGTGAATCCGTGCAGGACGAGTGCCCCGGTCGGCCCGCCTGCAACAGACCACGGCTCGGCCCCGGCGAGGATCGGGTCGGTCACCCGAGCATCGTATCTGTCGGTTCTTCGGGATCATCTCTAGCCGGTAGTGTCCGCTCCACGAGCCGACGGGACGGAGCGGAGGAGCCCACGTGGAGAAGTTCCCGTTTCTGAGTGAGGAGTGGACGGCCGAGGTCAAGCGGCTGCAGGACGAGGTCGTGACGGAGTCCGGCCCCTTCCCCGAGAGACTGCGCATGAACCTGGTCCTCACGCAGTCGCCATTCGGCGATGACCCGATCGAGGGTCACCTGGACACGAGCTCTGGCGAGCTCGTCTTTGGCACGGGCCACCTCGAGTCCCCCGACTTGACAGTCACCGTCGACTACGACACGGCCAAGGCGATCCTCGTCGAGGGCAACGCCCAGGCGGCGATGCAGGCCTTCATGGCCGGCCGCATCAAGATCGAGGGGGACATGGGCCTGCTGCTCGCCCTGCAGACGACGCCGCTCGACGCTTCGCACCAGGAGCTTGCCGCCCGCATCCGGGAGATCACCGCCTAGGTGCCGGCCGCACGTACAGGAGCGGCTCGCACAGCCTCAGGCGATGTCCACAGCTCCGCCGGGTGGAATAACTCGAAATTCCGGGGAAGGCCCGGCGGAGCTCGTCGAGGTCGCCCTCCGCACCCCGCACGGCCGGGGTGTGATCGGGATCGAGCCGGCCGTAGACGAGCCGGATGAAGGCCTCGGCCGGCAGCTCTAGATCTGCCGTTCCATCCGGCAGCCCGGACGTCAAGGTGACGCTGTCGGGCCGGAGGGCCACACCGAGCTGGCTGGCCGGTGCGATGGTAAGGACGGTGATCATCCGATCGGCGCCGGTGGGCTTGCCGGCGAAGCCGACGATCCTCTGCAGGCTGCCGAGCACGGTCTCGACGGCGTCGTCGGGGAGTGTCGCGGCCGCGTCGAAGCTGACGGCGACGTCCCAGGTGTGCAGGACGTGCTCGTTCAGGCGCAGCCCGACGTAGCCGTCGAAGTCGAGGTCGAACGGACCCATGACGAAGCGGAACCGGGCTCGGTCCTCATCACTGAGCGAACCCAGCCGTTCGAGGAGGGCCCGATCCGCCCGGACGGCCTCGGAGCGCTGGTCCTCGGGGCTCATTGCGTTCCATTCGTCCCAGATCGCCCGCACCTGCGCCGTGTCCAGCTCTTCGCCCGCCAGGACTGCCTCGAGTCGCCGACGATGGATGATCGCTCCGGATCCGAGGTGGGACAAGACGTCGGCGACCGTCCACTCCGAGGGATACGCATGCGCGCGGAGCTCGTCCGCGGTGAGGGGGCCGACCAGGGCCGCGAGCCGGTCGACCGATGCCTGCAGGACGCTGAGCTGCTCGTTCACGGAAGTGGCCCAAGAGGAGAGCCGGCGACGATTTTGGGCACCTCGGTCTCCAGCTCCTCCACGGTCCAACGGTCCCCCTTGTCGATCTCTGTCGTAAGCGTCCAGGGCTGGAAGAACTGCACCTTGCCGCCCTGGACGAAGAAGACCTTCCCGGTGAACGGGCACGCCTCGGTGGCCAGGTAGGCGACGAGCGGCGACACGTTGGCGGGGTCCCACGCATCGAACACACCGGGGTCCGAAGGCGCCTGCACGATGTCGGACAGGCCGGGAGTCGACTCGGTCATCCTCGTCCGGGCCGCCGGGGCTATCGAGTTCACGCGTACGCCGTAGCGCGAGAGCTCCTGCGCGGCGATCACGGTGAAGGCGGCGATCCCCGCCTTGGCGGCCCCGTAATTGCACTGCCCGGGATTGCCGAGCAGGCCGGAAGTCGACGAGGTCGTGACGACGGAGGCGTTGACCTTGATGCCCGCCTTGGACCGCTCCCGCCAGTAGGTCGCCGCCCATCGGGTGGGCACGAAGTGCCCCTTCAGGTGGACATTGATGACCGAGTCCCACTCCTCCTCGGTCATGTTCACAAGGACCCGATCCCGAAGGATGCCGGCGTTGTTCACCAGCACGTGCAGGTCGCCGAACGCTTCGATGGCGGTGTTCACCAGACGCTGACCGCCCTCCCAGTCGGCGACGTCGTCGGCGTTCGCGATCGCCTCGCCACCGGCCCGGGTGATCTCGTCCACGACACGCTGAGCTGCTGTCCGGTCGTCGCCGGAACCGTCGACTGCGCCACCGAGATCGTTTACCACGACCTTCGCGCCCTCGCTCGCAAGAAAGAGCGCGTGCTCTCGGCCGAGCCCCCGGCCCGAACCGGTGACGATCGCAACCCTGCCTTCGAGTGCACCCATGACGGTGTCCTCCTTCTGTCGTTGCCGGCGACACGTTGCAGCCGAGAAACCGGCGCACTGCCGGCACCGGACCGCCGGCCGGCCCGGCCGGCTGAAGCGATGGCCGTGCCAACTGTGCCGTCACCCTGGCAGCACTCGCCGCCCGCGGTCAAGCGGGATCGTGGCCGCCGGCCAGGTGAGGCAGCCGAAGGCCGCGGCGTCAGCAGTCGCCGCCGGCCAGGTGAGGCGGCCCGAGGCCCGCAGCGTCAGTAGAGGAAGAGCTCGACCGAGGAGCCGACCCGTTCCGGGGTACGCGCCGCCGGAAGCTGCGTCAGCACGAAGTTGGCGCCGGGCGGGCCGTAGAGCTGCCACTTGAGACCCAATGAGCTCAGTTTCTGTTCGGCCACTCTCACGGCGTCGCTGAACAGCGAAGGGACGCTCACGTACGGCGGGCCCAACGAGACGTAGACCACCACCGTAGAGTGCCCCTTCACCGTCTTGCCCGGTGGAGGGCTGGTGTTGACGACGTAGCCCGCCGGAACCGAGGTCGAGTACTGGGTCTTCTCGCTCGCCACCAGGTGGAGACCCGTGAGAACCGACTCGGCCTGTTGCCAGTCGAGGACGCCCCCGGTCAGATCGGAAGGAATCGTCTGGGGCGCGGGGCCCTTCGAGATCACGACCTTGACGGTGTCGCCGTAGAACAGCCGCTCGCCGGCGACCGAGCTCCAGCCGATGAGCGTTCCCTTGGCGACCGTCTCGCTGTACCGCTCGGAGAGCCGACCGCCGAGGTGCGCTCTCCGAAGCGCAGTGAGGGCGCTCGCCTCGGTCATGCCGGTGCGCAGCCTGGGCAGCGCAGTCGGGTGCCGTCCCAGTGAGACGACCATCTTGACGATCGTGCCGGCCTTCTCGCGCTCACCGCCGGAGGGGACCTGGGAGATGACCCGACCGGGAGCGACGCGCCGGCTGAACAGCGCGCCGGAGACCTCCGGCGTCAGGCCCGCCCGGTGAAGGGACGAGTTCGCCGCGATGACCGGTAGCCCGACGAGGTGCGGAACCGCGTCGCGATGTGGTGCGACGCGGGACGCCGCCAGTACCGCCGCGCCCGCGCCGGCCTCGAGCACCAGCACGGCCACAAGCCAGGGCAGCCATCGGTGCCTGCGCCTTTGCCGGGGGGCCTTCAGCGCCACCGCGTCGGGCTTCGGCGTGATCCGGCGTACGCCCGGAAGGACCGCCGTCATGGGACCATCACGAGGCGGCGCGGCCTGAGGCGCGGGCGCGGGCGGCGCGTCAGCGGGCGAGGCGGCCCCAGCCGAGGCGCCGGCCGGCACCGAGGACTGAGGCGGTGCTGGCGGGGGGACCGCGGGCCGCAAGCGCTGGGTCGGGTCCTGGTCGAGCCCGCGCGGCAGGCTCGGCAGCGCGAGGTCGGTGCGACTGAGCGGAAGCGGCTCGGGAGGATCGAGCTCCTGCAAGAGCATCTCGAGCTCCGACGCGAGCGCGGCAGCGTCCAAACGGGCCAAGGGTTCGGATATGGCGGCCTGAGCGAGCACGGGCGCAAGCGGCCCGAGCTCGCGGCGGGCGGCAGGACCGCTCCGACGCGCGCCATGAGGGTCGCGACCGTCGTGTCGCCGGCGAAGGGCACCCGCCCGGTCACCGATTCGTACAGCGTCAGGGCGAGCGAGTAGACGTCGGTGCGGTCGTCCACGGGATGGCCTCCGACCTGCTCGGGTGAGGCGTACCGGGCCGTCCCCATGACCGTGCCGAGTCGGCTCGGTGATGGCCGCCTCCGCAAGTCCGCGCGCGAGCCCGAAGTCCGCCACCAGCAGTCGGCCGTCGTCGTCGAAGAGGAGGTTGGCGGGCTTGACGTCGCGGTGGACAAGCCCGCGCCGGTGGGCATAGGCGAGCCCGTGGGCCGCCTCGGCTCCGAGCGCCGCCGCCTGCTGGGGACTCAGCAGGCGACCGGCATCGAGCAGCGATCGCAAGCTCCCCCCACCCAGGTACTCGAGCACCAGATAGGGGATGCCGTCCTCGTCGCCCCAGTCGTAGACGTGAAGCACGTTGCGGTGGTTGAGCGACGCCGCGAGGCGCGCCTCGGCCTGGAACTTCCTCAGGAAGGTCGTGTCGCCGGCCAGCGCCGGGTGAAGGAGCTTGACCGCGACGCGCCGACCGAGCCGCGTGTCGTCGGCGGCGAAGACTTGAGCCGAGGCGCCGGCGCCGACCACGGCGAGAAGCCGGTAACGGCCTCCGATGACTCGGCCGACCTGTTCGACGGTGCTCGACATGGGGATTCGCAAGAAAGGGTAATGGCTGCCGGCCCACGATCGGTGGAGGGGCTGCGGTCGGCTACTGGGGCAGGTCGCCCGATTCCAGGAGTTTGACGAAGCCCTCCTCGCCGAGGATCGGTACCCCGAGTGCCTCGGCCTTCGTGATCTTGGCAGCGCCAGGGGCCTCGCCGGCGATGACGGCGGTCGTCTTGGCAGACACCGAGCCTGGTGATTTCCCCCCGCGGCCGGTGATGGCGGCCTCGGCTTGCTCGCGTGTGAAGCCGTTCAGCGTGCCCGTGACGACGACAGACCTGCCGACGAGGGTCCGAGGCAGCTGCCGGGCTTCGGCTGCTCTGAACCGGACGCCGCCGGCGCGAAGCCGCTCGATCATCGCCCGGTTGCCCTGCGATCCGAAGAAACGTGCCAGGCTCGCGGCGATCACGCCTCCGATGCCTTCGATGCCTGCGAGCGACTCCTCCGGAGCCGCCATGAGCCGGTCGAGATCACCGAAGGCGGAGGCCAGCGCTGTCGCGACCGTGCCGCCCACGTGACGGATGCCGAGCGCGGTGAGCAAGTTGGCAAGGGGCCGGTTTCTCGAATCGTCGATGGCCGCGATCAGGTTCCCCGCCGACAGCTCGCCGAAGCCCTCGAGGCCGACGATGTCTGGAACCTGGAGGTGGTAGCAGTCGGACGCATCCGACAAGAGCCCGGCAGCGACGAACTGAGCGACACGCTGTTCGCCGAGGCCTTCGATGTCCATGGCGCCGCGCGACGCGAAATGCACGATCCTCTGGATCCGCTGGGCGGGGCAGTTGATGTTGACGCAGTACGTGTCGCTCTCGCCGTTGAGTCGGACGAGAGGGGTCCCGCAGCTCGGGCAGCTGGTCGGGAACTTCCACGCCTCGGTCCCGGCCGGCCGGGCGCTGAGCACCGGGCCCACGACCTCGGGGATGACGTCCCCGGCCTTGCGCACGACAACGGTGTCCCCAGGGCGCACGTCCTTCAGGCGAACCTGGTCCTCGTTGTGCAGGCTGGCGAGTCCGACGACCGAGCCGGCGACCTGCACCGGGCGCAGCTTCGCGAACGGAGTCGCGCGCCCGGTTCGCCCGATCGAGACGAGGATGTCGTCGAGGAGCGTGGTCCGTTCCTCGGGGGGAAACTTGTACGCAACTGCCCACCTGGGCGCGTGCGACGTGGCGCCGAGCCGGACGTGGAGCCCCAGGTCCTCGACTTTCACGACGACGCCGTCGATCTCGTAGCCAAGACCGTGTCGGCGTGCCTCCAGATCCCGGCAGTACGCGAATACCGCCTCGAGGTCCGAGACGACAGACGTCTCGGGATTGACCGGGAGCCCCGCTCGACGGAGGACATCGAGCGAGCCGGACTGCGTCGCTATCCCTGCGGCGCCGTCCACCTGGTAGAAGAAGGCCCCGAGCGCACGCCCGGCGGTGACCTTCGCGTCCTTCTGGCGCAGCGAGCCGGCGGCAGCGTTGCGGGGATTGGAAAAAGGGCGCAGACCAGCGGCTAGCTGGCGCCGGTTCAGCTCCTCGAACGCGGGGACCGGAAAGTAGACCTCTCCGCGGACCTCGACGATCTCGGGAATCTCGCCTGGGCCGAGCGCGAGCTCGCCGGGGATGGTCGCGACGGTGCGCACGTTCGGTGTCACGTCCTCACCGACACGCCCGTCGCCACGGGTCGCGCCGCGGACGAGGCGGCCACGCTCGTAGGTGAGCGAGATCGACAAGCCGTCGATCTTCGGCTCGCAGACGAAAGGCGATCCGTTCTCCGGAACGAGCATCTTCTGCAGCCTGGCTCCCCAAGCGAGGATCTCTTCGAGGGTGGTGACCTTGTCGAGGCTCATCATCGGCGTCCGGTGCACGACCGGCGCGAACAGCGCCGCGGGAGCGATCCCCACCGTTTGCGTGGGCGAGTCCGCTTCGACGAGCTCCGGGTGCCGTTCCTCGAGCGCCCGCAACTCGTCTTTGAGCGCGTCGTACTCGGCGTCGGGAATCTCCGAGTCGTCCTCGAGGTAATACTGCGCGTCGTAGCCCCTGAGGAGCCGACGCAGCTCGCCGACACGAGCCGTCACAGCCGATGGCACTCCTGTCACGCAGCGATCCCCGAGCCGACGACCTCGTCGCCTGCGTAGAGAGCAACGGTCTGACCGGGTGCGACACGACGATCAGGCCCTTCGAGGTAGCGCACTCCGCCGTCGGTGAGAACCGCGGGCCTCGGGCGGCCGTGGGCGCTCGTTTGGGCGAGGACCGGCGATCCGACCGGAAGTGGGCTCGCCACCCACGTCCGCCCCGTCAGCTCCACGCCTTCGGTGAGCAGATCCTCCTCCGGCCCGATCACGACCGTGGCGGAGGCGGCGTCGACCTCGACCGCGTAGCGCCGGCGCGACCCAGACGAACTCAGGCCCCGCCGCTGGCCGACGGTGACGAGCTCGACGGCCGGCACGTTCCCGACCACCTCCCCCGTCGCGCCATCGACGAGCAGCCCCGGGTGCAGCTCGATCCGCTCGCCCAAGAAACGCTGCCGGGGACCCTGTCCCCGCCCGGCCGCGACGAAGCACACCTCCTGGCTGTCGGGCTTGGTCGCGGTCGGAAGGCCCATCGCCGCGGCACGGTCGCGAACCTCGCGTTTCGTGAGCTCACCGACCGGCAGCAGCGCCTGGGCCAGCTCGCGGACGCTCAGCATCGAGAGCACGTACGACTGGTCCTTGGCCGCGTCGTGTCCCCGCAGCAGTCGTGGCAGGCCATCCGGCGCGCCGCGCCAGATCCGCGCGTGATGCCCGGTCGCCACAGCGTCGAAGCCGAGCCGCACGGCACGGTCGAGAAACCGGCGGAACTTCAGATGCCGGTTGCACTCGATGCAGGGATTCGGCGTCCGCCCAAGGGCATGCGCCTGGACGTAGGGCGTGACGACCCGCTCCTCGAACTCCTCGGCGAAGTTGAAGACGTGGTGGTCGATCCCGAGCCGCGCCGCGACACGGCGCGCGTCGTCGACGTCGCCGACCGAGCAGCAGCCTGAGTCGCCGGCGCCACCCCAGAGCTTCATGGTGGCGGCGACTACTTCGTGGCCTTGCTCGAGCAACGAGCGCGGCGGCGACAGACGAGTCCACACCCCCCGAAAGCGCGACCAACACCCGCACGCTGCCAGTCTCGCACGCGCGGCCGCCTACGCTCGGAGCCGCTCCACCGCTTTCGGGAAGGCGACGAGCGCTGCGTCGATGTCCGCGCCTGTCGTCGCATGGCCGAGCGAGAGCCGCACATGGCGTCTGGCCTCCTCGGTGGTCCGCCCCATCGCGAGCAGCACGTGGCTCGGCTCGATCGCTCCGCTCGCGCAGGCCGATCCCGCGGATGCGCAGACCCCCAGCTCGTCGAGTACCAGCAGAAGCTCCTCGGCCTCGACCCCGTCGACGCCGAGATTGCAGATCGCGTCGATGCGGTCGTCCCGGGCCACCGACTCGTGCACGCCGGGAACGGCCTGCACGATCCCTTCCACGAGCCGTTTCGAGAGCGCCCCGACGCGAAGGCTCGTCGACTCCCGATCGCGAGCGGCGCCCCGGGCGGCCGCCACCATGGCGACGACGCCGGCGACGTTCTGCGTGCCCGCGCGACGTTCGCGCTCCTGGGGACCCCCGCGCAGGATGGGTCGCAGCGCCGCGGCCCGCGGCCGACGCGACGAGGGCGCCGAGGCCTTTCGGGCCTCCGAACTTGTGAGCGCTCACGCTCACGAGGTCCGCACCGGCGGCCAGCGCGGCAACGTCGAGCCATCCGAACGCCTGCACCGCGTCGGTGTGCACGAGCGCCCCAGGAGCATGCTCGTGCACCAGAGCGACGACTGCATCGAGCGGCTGGCGCACTCCCGTCTCGTTGTTGACGAGCATCACCGAGACCAGGCGCACCTCGCTTTCCGGCTCGTCCAGGGCCTCGGCGAGGGCGTCGAGGTCGATGACGCCGCGGCGGTCGACGACCACGGCACGGCCACCGGCTGCCAGGCACGGCTCGAGCACGGCGGCATGCTCGACGGCGCTGCAGAGGACAGGTGGACCGCCGGCCGCGCCGGGCCCGCCGGCGATGGCGGCCCTCCCGCCGGCCCCTGCGGCCGCGCCTGCCGCCCCGCGGGGCGCGGCCCCCGCCCCGGCTGCCACGCCCGAGACGGCGAGGTTGTCGGCTTCGGTGCCTCCGCTGGTGAACACGACGTCAGCCGGCCCGGCTCCGAGCAGCTCGGCGAGCTCTTCGCGGGCATCGTCGAGGGCCCGCCGGGCGGTCCTCGCGACGGTGTGACTCCCGGAGGGGTTTCCGTAGCGGTCGGCGAGAAACGGGAGCATCGCGGCAACGGCCTCCGCGCGCATCGGAGTGGTCGCCGCATGGTCGAGATAGACCGCCCGGTCGTCCTGGCGTCCGGTCAATCCGTCTCCGCTCACGACGGCGCGGCGCAAGAGGTCGCCGTGTACGGCGGCGCCGGGTACAGCGGGACGCTGGCGGCGTTCGAGATCGTGCTCACGCCGGTCCGGCTGCCTAGTTGCCCGAGACGAGCGGCTGTCTCCTCCCCCATCCCCAGCACGAGATCGAAGAACCCGACCGTCACCTGCTCCACCGTCGCCGCCGCCGCACCGTCACCGATGTAGGGCCCGAGATGCGTGGCGTCGCTGAGGGCCAGGAACCATTTCGTACCGGTGAGCATGTTGTACACCTTCGAGCTGTCGGCGGGGTCGTTGCACGAGTCAGTCAAGCTCTGTACCACGAGCGCCGCCGGGCCGCCCGCGGCAGGCGCCGAATAGTCGTCTCCCTCGCGGCTCCACTCGGCTCCTGAGAGGAGCGCCACCGCTACGGGGCGCACCGGCATCGAGGCGAGAGTCTTTGCGTACGCCTGGTCGTACACGAGAGCAGCCACCGTGTCGGCTCCGTCGGACTGGCCGGCGAGAATGAGCTGAGCGGGATCCACCAGCCCGACGAGGTAGGACGCGTACGGCGGTGGCGTTCCGCGCCCTGCCTCGAGGACCTGCGACGCGACGAAGGCGACGTCTCCTGGCTGGTTGAACATGTCCAACTCGGTGTCGACCCCGTGCTGAGCCTCGATGGCGGTGTCGCTCGTGTCGGGAAAGAACGGCGCCACGACCACGTAACCTGCCTGCACCCAGGACACGAGCAGCGCTCTGTAGGTATTCGGGTCCACGTCGAAGCCGTGGGCGAAGACGATCACGGGGTACGGGCCGTAGCGGTAGGCAGGAGCCGCCCTCGGCACGACCGCCGGCGGCACCGCCCGCAGCGTCGGGTACAGGATCTGGACCTGCAGCAGCCGTCCGGCCTGGCTTGTTCCCTCGTAGAAGTTCTCGGTCGAGCCCTGTGGTTCCGCCCACGTCGCGCTCGCCAGCCCGACTCCGAAAACAGCCGGCGGCTTTCCCGGAGCACGACTGGCGGGCGTCGTCGACGTGGATGTGGACGTGGAGGTGGAAGTGGAGGTGGAAGTGGAAGTGGAAGTTGACGTCGAAGTTGAGGTGGAGGTGCCTGTGGCGCCGCTCGGATGACCGTCGGTCCGGGTCGTGCCGGGGTGTGTGCCCCCGGCAGCTGCCGAGCACGCCGAGAGGGCGCCGGCGGCCAGCAGGAGGACGAGCGCGACGAGCTGGCTCGTGAAGCGGCCGCGCCGAGCGTGCGCACGGGCCCGCCACCTCTGTTGGGCCTCCACGACCGGCCAATGTACAGCCGGTCCGGGCAAGCGAGCGCGACGCCCGGAATGAACACCGAGATCAGACGCCCTTTTTCTCAGCGAGGCTGCCAGATCATGACCACCACAGCAGCTCCGAAGCAGAGCGAGATCGCCGACGCGCTCCATTGCACCGCGCGGCAAGACTGCGAGAACCTCGCCAGCCCGAGCCGAGGGTCCTCGTCGAGCGGAACCGCGTCGGCAATCCAGGATTGGACCCTGCGCTCGGCTGGCCAGCACCAGCCAGTCGCAAGGCCGGCCGCGACGATCCAGCAGCCGAGGCCGATCCACGGCCACGGTTGCGACACGGCGGGGTGATCGCCGGTCCACAGCACGATCCCGCCGAGGACCGGGGTCAGGAGCAACGACCTCGCGGCCCAGTTCGTGCCCGGGCGGAAGTACCGCCGCAGCGTCACGTCCTGGCGCGGGTCGGCGACCGATCGGGCTCGGGCCGCGTAGACTCCGGACACCCCGACCGCGCCGAAGCCGGCCACGGCGCTCAGCACATGGGCTCCGACGAGCAGGTCATAACCCGGTCCGGTCACGGCGAGTGTCCGCTTGACGGAGCGTTTGCGGCGGTAGCGTAAAGAGATATGAAAATGTCATGTGAAACTCCTGCACGCAAGGAGGTCCCAGCCCGCACGTGAACCAGCTGCGTCTTGACCCGCTTTCGGGTCGGTGGGTCACTGTTGCCACCGACCGCGGTGAGCGGCAGGCTCTTTTCGTCCCGAGACAACCGACGCTCGACACGCTCGAGGGCCTCCCGTGTCCGTTCTGCCCTGGCAACGAAGGCTCCATGCTGCCCGCCCTCGAGGCCTACGGGAACTCCGGAGGATGGCTGGTCCGCGTCGTTCCGAATCGCTATCCCGCCTTCGAGGGCGATATGCCGTTCGTGGTCGAGAATCGCGGGCCGGTGTTCACCGAAGCCCCGGCGAGCGGGATCCACGAGGTGCTCATCCTCTCGCCCGACCACGACACCACGATCGCGTCGCTTCCCGACGAGCAGACCTCGCTCGTCATGCTCGCCATCCGCGACCGCGTCGAGGAGCACCAGAACACCCCGGGGCTGCGCTACAGCCAGGTGATCGTGAACCACGGCCGTCAGGCCGGCGCCTCCATCGCGCATCCTCACGGCCAGCTGCTCGGGATCCCGTTCGTGCCGAGGGAGCTCGCGGAGGAGCAGGCCGGTTTTGCCCGGTTCGCAGGCGGATGCCTCATCTGCACCGCGGCGGGCTCCGAGGAGAGGCTCGGCTACCGGATCGTCGACACGACCGAGCACGCGGTCACGTTCTGCCCGTTCTGGAGCGGAACTCCCTACGAGATCCTCGTCGTGCCCCGCGACCACGGCGCACACCTCCACCGGGCCTCCACCGCGGGGATCGTGGGCGTCGGCCGGGCGGTCCGGAGCGCGCTGCGTGCGATCGCCGAGAGCCTCGGGGACGTCGCCTACAACGTCGTGTTCCACTCGGCCCCCTACCGCGCGACCGGCGTCTACCACTGGCACGTTCACATCCTGCCCAGCCTGACCACCCGTGCGGGTTTCGAGCTCGGTACCGGGGTCATGATCAACGTGATCGGGCCCGAGAGAGCTGCCGACGACCTCCGGGATGCGCTGCGGCGCGTCGAACCGGACTCGGCCGACGGGCTGGCGACTGCCGCATCCTGAGGCCGCGCACCTGCGGGACGCTCCCGGAGCGGCTCAGGTCGCCTCTGCGGCACGCTCGGTGACTAGGGCCTCGAGCAAAGACTCGGCCACGGAGCGGTCCAACGCCAGGATGCCGCCGATGTCCTCGACGCCGAGATAGCCGCTCAGGAGGGCACCCCGGTTGCGATTCTCCCAGGACTTCGCGAGGCGCCTGGCCTGATCCCACGTCGCGGCCGGCCGGGCGGCAACAGCTTCGGCCGCCATCAGGCGAAGCGAGTACGAGAGGTCTGCCAGGTCCTCGAGCGGCGACGCGAACCGCGGCTCTCGCTCCCCTGTAACGCCGGACCTCCCGATGAGCGGGTCGTCCCCGAAGCCGGCGACGATCCAGCCGGCGTCGGTCCGGAGGACACGGCGGAGGTGGTAGTCGCCGTGAACCCTGATCGCAACTCCCGCAGGCGCGCCTGGCGAGTCGGGAGTTCGGACACCGAAGGCCTCGGCGAGGGCCAGATGCAGGCTGCCGGTGATCTCTCCCAGGCGTCGCATCTCCGAACCGAGGTCCCCGCCGGCCACGCCGACCTCGTCGGAGCGGAACCTCTCGTCGTCGGCCCCGCGGTCGAGCAGATCGCGTAGCGAGGTCAGCGCCATGGCTCGTCCCTCCACGGCGCCCGGTATGTACTGGCGAACGAGTGCGAGGTCCCACCCTCCCCGCTCCCAGCGTGCGACCGGGCCGAGGAGGTGCTTGAAGCCGACTGCGTCGAGCCTGAGCAACAGCTCGATCTCGGGCCGGGGAGCGGGCTCGAGGACCCGGTACGACTTCATGAACAGGCGCTCGTCGTACACCAGCGAGGCGTGGCTCACCAGCGACTGCACGAGGCGCACTCTGCGGGCGCCCTCGCGCCCTCCGCTCGCCACCGCGAGCAGCCCGGTCGAGAGCTCCTCGTCGGCGAGGGCGTCGTAGCAGAGCACTTCGCCCGAGCCGTCGTCGCACATGCCGAGCACCGCGCCCTGCTGGTTCCCGAGCACGGCCGGCGCGAGCGCCGGCTCGCGCCATCCGACGAGGACGTGGAACGGGCGGTCGCCGACTTCGACCACCACGCTGGCCAGACCCGGCCGACCCTCGAGGACGACCTCGAGGTCCGCGAGCCGGGTGGCGGCCAGAGCGCTTCGGCCGACCTGTGCCATGTCGGCCAGGAACCATGGCTGGCGCTCGAGATATGGGAGCACGAGAGCTTCGAGCGCTGCCGGAGTCGGGGGCACTTTCAGCGCTCCACGAGCTCGAGCCAGTAGATGCCGTAGGGGGCAAGGGTGACCGAGTAGGCCGAGGACGTGATCCGCGGGAACGGCACCCGGCCCAAAAGCTCGATGGGCGTGCAGCCCTCCCACCGGCCGAGGCTGAGCTCGGCCGGCTGCGCGAAACGGCTCAGGTTCGACACGCACAGCACCGAGACCGTCGAGCCGTCGTTCTCGGGCTCCTCGCCGGTGGCGCGAGGCGCTGTGCCGGGGTCTTCCGAGATGGGACGCGCCTGCCTGACATAGGCGAGGACCGAGGGATTGTCGGCAGGCAGAACCTCGAGCGAGCCCGTGGCGAACTGCGGGTACTGGTGACGCACGGCCAGCATTCGCCGGAGCCAATGCAGGAACGAGGACGGGTCCCGCTGCTCGGCCTCCACGTTGACGGCCTGGTAGCCGTGGACCGGGTCCATCAGCGGTGGAAGGTAGAGCTGCGCGAAGTCGGCCCGGGAAAAGCCGCCGTTGCGATCGGGCGTCCACTGCATCGGCGTGCGGACGGCGTCACGGTCCCCGAGGTAGATGTTGTCGCCCATGAGCAGCTCGTCGCCGTAGTAGAGCACGGGGCTTCCGGGTAACGAGAGGAGCAGCCCGTGCAGCAGCTCGGCGACGCGGCGGTCGTTGTCGACGAGCGGCGCCAGGCGACGCCGGATCCCGAGGTTCCGGCGCATCCTGGGGTCGCGGGCGTACTCGGCGTACATGTAGTCGCGCTCCTCGTCGGTCACCATCTCGAGGGTCAGCTCGTCGTGGTTGCGCAGGAAGATCCCCCATTGACACCCGTCGGGGATGGGGGGTGTCTGGGCGAGGATCTCGGTGATCGGAAAGCGCTGCTCCCGGCGGACCGCCATGAACATTCTGGGCATGAGCGGGAAGTTGAAGCACATGTGGCACTCGTCGCTGTCGCCGAAGTACTCGATGACGCGGTCTGGCCACTGGTTGACCTCGGCCAGCAGGATCCGGTTGGGGTAGGAGGCATCGATCTCGGCTCGTATCCGGCGAAGCAGCTGGTGGGTCGCAGGCAGGTTCTCACAAGCGGTCCCCTCGGCCTTGTACAGGTACGGAACCGCGTCGAGACGGAACCCGTCGATGCCGAGCCCGAGCCAGAAACGGACGACTCCGAGCATCGCATCGACGACCTCGGGGTTGTCGTAGTTCAGGTCGGGCTGGTGATGGAAGAAGCGATGCCAGTAGTACTGCTGACGTTTCTGGTCAAAGGTCCAGTTGGACGGCTCGACGTCGAGGAAGATCACCCGCACCTCGCCGAAGCCGTGGTCGTCGTCGGACCACACGTACCAGTCGGCCTTCGGGTTGTCGCGCGACGACCTCGACTCGGCGAACCACGGGTGCTGGTCGCTGGTGTGGTTCATGACGAGGTCCGAGATGATCCGGATCCCCCGGCGATGCGCGTCGTCCACGACCGCGACGAGGTCGTCGATGCTGCCGAGCTCGGGCGCGACCGTCAGGAAGTCGCTGATGTCGTAGCCGCCGTCGTGCAGCGGCGACGGGTAGAACGGCAGGAGCCAGACGCAGTCGACGCCGAGCCACTGCAGGTAGTCGAGCTTCTCCCGCAGGCCCTCGAAATCTCCGATCCCGTCCGCGTTCGAGTCGTAGAAGCCCCTAGGCAGCAGCTCGTAGAAGACGGCGCGCTCGTACCACCGCGGATCGTCCCAGCCGTGTCGTGAGCCCGAGGCCATCGGCCCCGTTCAGCCGAACTCGATAGCCGAGTACAAACGGAGCTTGTGGAGCTGGTGGCGTGCCTCGACCAGCCGCACGGTGCCGGACTTCGAGCGCATCACCAGCGATTCGGTCGTCGCACCTCGATGGTCGTAACGGACTCCTCGCAGGAGGTCGCCCCCTGTGATCCCTGTGGCCGCGAAGAAGCAATTGTCCCCCCGCACGAGGTCGTCTCCCGTCAGGACCCGGTCGAGGTCGTAGCCCGCGTCGAGCGCGGCGGTCCGCTCGGCCTTGTCTCGCGGCCAGAGACGCCCTTGGATCTCGCCGCCCATGCACTTGAGCGCGGCCGCGGCGATCACGCCCTCGGGCGTGCCCCCGATGCCGATCAGGATGTCGACGCCGGACTCGGGCCAGGCCGTCGCGATGGCGCCCGCGACGTCGCCGTCGGTGATGAGGATGATGCGGGCGCCGCTCGAGCGAACGTCCTCGATCAGCTCGCCGTGCCGGGCGCGGTCGAGCACGACGATGGTGAGGTCGTTCACCGACACGTCCTTGGCCTGCGCGACCGCCGCCAGGTTCTCCTTCACGCTCGCGGTGATGTCGATGGCGTGGGCGGCGTCGGGCCCGACGGCGAGCTTCTCCATGTAGACGCACGGCCCGGGATCGAACATCGTCCCGCGCTCTGAGACCGCTATCACCGCGAGAGCACCGGCACGGCCGAGCGCGGTGAGCGTCGTGCCGTCGATCGGGTCGACCGCGATGTCTGTCATAGGGGGCGTGCCGTCTCCGATGTGCTCGCCGTTGAAGAGCATCGGAGCCTGGTCCTTCTCGCCCTCGCCGATCACCACGACGCCGTCCATGGGCACGCGCTGGAGCACGACGCGCATGGCGTCGACAGCCGCCTTGTCGGCTCCCTCCTTGTCGCCGCGCCCCATCCACCGGCCGGCCGCGAGCGCCGCAGCCTCGGTCACGCGTACCAGCTCCATTGCGAGGTTCCGGTCTGGAGCCTGACGCTGGTCGCTCACGGCGCCGACGATAGCTGCCCCGGGCCCGCCCCCGGCAGTACTGTCTCGCCGTGGATCGCTTCGTCGTTCGCCCCTCCGGCCCGTTGCAAGGCAGCGTGCAGGTGAACGGGGCGAAGAACTCGGTGCTCAAGCTCATGGCGGCGTGCCTTCTCGCCCCCGGAGTGCACCGCCTCTACAACGTCCCTGTCATCCGGGACGTCGCGATCATGTCGGACGTCCTTCGGGCGATGGGCGCCGAGATCCTCCACGAGGGCCGCGGGCCCGATGGGCGGCTCGAGATCACGATCCCCGAGGACGTGACGCCGGTCGCGCCGTACGAGCTCGTCGAGAAGATGCGGGCCTCGATCGTCGTTCTCGGCCCGCTGCTCGCCCGCTACGGCGCGGCGCGGGTCTCGATGCCCGGCGGCGACGACTTCGGCTATCGCCCGATCGACTTCCACCTGAGCGCGTTCGAGGACCTCGGCGCGACCTTCGTCGCCGCGCACGGGTACGTGGACGGTCACTGCCACCGCCTCATGGGCGCAAGGATCGTGCTGCAATTCCCGAGCCATACCGCCACCGACAACATCCTTATGGGAGCCGTGCTCGCCAAGGGCACGACGGTGATCGAGAACGCCGCACGCGAACCCGAGATCGCGGACCTCGCCTCGATGCTGACGGCGATGGGGGCGCGCATCCACGGTGCCGGGACCTCTCGCATCGAGGTCGAAGGGGTTGACGAGCTGCGTCCCGCAGACCACAGGGCGATCTCCGACCGGGTCGAGGCTGCGACGTTCGTCGCGGCTGTGGGCCTCGCCGGCGGCGAGGTTCTGGTGGAGGGCGCCCGTCCCGAGCACATGGACATGCTGCTCGAGAAGCTTCGCGAGATGGGCATGGACTGCACGCCGACCGGCGGGGGCCTCCTCGCCGCATCCGAGGATCGCCTGCGCTCGGTCGACGTCGCCACCCTTCCCTATCCGGGCGTCGCAACGGACTACAAGCCACTGCTCGTGACGATGCTCTCGGTCGCGGGCGGGGTGGCGATCGTGAGCGAGAACCTGTTCGCCGGCCGCTTCCGCTACGTCGACGAGCTGAGAAGGATGGGGGCGGAGATCAGGACCGAGGGGCACCACGCGGTCGTTCGCGGCGTTGCGAGGCTTTCGGGCGCTCCCGTTCGGGCACCGGACATACGAGCCGGGGCGGCACTCGTGCTCGCAGGCCTCGCGGCCGACGGGGTCACCGAGGTGAGCGGCGCCGAGCACATCGACCGGGGCTACGAGGCCCTCGAGGCACGGCTCGCCTCGCTCGGCGCGAACATCGAGCGCGTCTCGACGGCGTGAACGAGCGACTCCGCGCCACGACCACGCTGGGGCTGTTCGAAGCCGCTGCCTCAGGCGACCGCGGTGCGCTGGCCCGCCTGCTCTCGGTTGTCGAACGGGGCGGGACAGCGGGCCGCGAGCTTGCCGCGCTGACCTTCAGGAGAGCCGGGAACGCGTATGCGGTCGGGTTCACCGGCGCGCCCGGGACGGGTAAGTCGACGCTCACGAGCGCGTCGATCGCGAACATCCGCGAGCGCCGCGACGATCTGGTCGCAGTGCTCGCCGTCGACCCCTCCTCTCCGCTGACGGGCGGTGCGATTCTCGGGGACCGTGTGAGGATGCAGGAGCACGCCCTCGACGACGGCGTCTTCATCCGCTCGATGGCGACGCGCGGGCACCTCGGCGGCCTCGCCGCCGCGGTCCCCGAAGCGGTCCGTTTGCTCGACGCCACGGGGTGGCCGCTCGTGATCGTCGAGACCGTGGGCGTCGGCCAGGTCGAGGTCGAGGTCGCCGCCACGTGCGACACGGTCGTGGTCGTCGTCAACCCCGGCTGGGGCGATGCGGTGCAGGCCAACAAGGCGGGCCTTCTCGAGATCGCGGACGTCCTGGCCATCAACAAGGCCGACCGGCCGGGCGTCCGGGAGACGGCTCGGGACCTGCGCCAGATGCTCGAGCTGTCCGGAGACCTCGAGTGGAGACCACCCATCGTCGAGACGGTGGCCTCGGCCGGCGAGGGCGTGGTCGAGCTGTGGGCCGCGATCGCCGCCCACCGCGAGCACCTCGAGAACTCCGGGGCGCTCGTGGGGCGGCGAGCGGAGCGTGCGAGGGAGGAAGCCGTGAGGATCGCGGAGGGACGTTTTGCGACGGCACTCGGCCAAGCGGCGACCTCTCCGGCCAACGCCGGCCTGCTGGAGTCCCTGCGGGACAAGCGTATCGACCCCGAGGAGGCGGCCGCTCACCTCGTCGAGGAGGTCGGGCGGGAGTTCTCGGGCGGGTCCGGGCTTTCGCCGGCGTGAGGTGATAGACGCCGCGGCCCTGCCGCAGACGCCTGCGGCACGACGGCGATGTCGCGCTCCATCAGGACGAAGTCACGACCCTCGCACCATCTCGGGAGGGTGGCGGTGACGATGAAGCCGCGCTCGGCGAAGAATTGCTCCGCACTGGCGCCGGCAACCGTCTCGAGCCGGACGCGGTCACAGCCCCGTTCGAGACCGAGCCGCTCGACCGCACGCATCACGTGCGACCCGACCCCTCGGCTGCGCCATTCGGGGCTTACGATCAGCCGGCCGAGCCGGCAGACCTGGCCACGGATCTCGCCGTCGGCGAACCCGATAGGGCGATCGTCTGACCTGGCGACGATCGCGTACGGCTCGATCGGCCCGACCACCCCGCCGTCGCGCTCACTCGAGTAGCGCTCCCACTGCTCGTCCGCCCAGGCGGCCACGAAAGGGTCGGGACTCTCGAACACCGTGAGCTCCAGGTCGAGACTGCCGCGCCCTGCCACGGCCGGCTTGCCGAGCGGCGCGTCGGCGAGCGGCCGCCAGCGATGGCCGGCGTCCTGTTCCAGAACTGTGAGTCGCTCGAATCGGTAGGGCCTCCGATAGTCGGCGAGCGCAGCCAGCGCGTGGGCGAGCCGGCCGGGATCGATCCGTTGGTCCAGCGTCACGTGCGGCACGAACTCGCGCTCGCGGCGCGACGCCGGGGGGGCGAGTGGTCCGTTCGAAAGCTTGTCCGCTAGCGCCGCGACCGGCCGCAGGTCCCCGTCGACCGACAGGTAGAGGACCGGCGTCCTCGGCCAGAACGTCTTCGGCGGTCCGAGACTGACACTGATCGGCGCATTGTCGGCGGCGGCGGACCGGACCTGGCCGAGAACCTCCGCCAGGCTCTCCTCGCGAACGTTGACCGGTGGCACGAGCGTGCAATGCGGGGCGATCCGCTCAAGAGCCTTTGCCCCGAGAGCGCGGCGCAGACCGTCGATCTCGTCGGCGATCGCTCCGGTGACGACGAGAGCGATCGTCAGTCGGCGCCGGGCCATGACGCCAGCGTAAGTCCGCCGTGCCCCCGCTCTCTCGGCCGTCAGTCCAGGCCGGCCAAGGCCTCCGCCAAGGGCTCGAGAACCTCGGGAGTGTGTGGCGGGCGGAGCTGGACGATGGCGAGACCGGCGCCGGCCTCGCCCAGCGCGGCCGCCGCCTCAGCCGTCGCGGCGGGGTCGCCGTCGTAGCGCACGTGGCTCGAAAGCAGGATCTCCCCCGGGTCCCGGCCGAGCTCGGCGCAGTGCCGGTGCAGCACGTCGCGCTTGTGGGCGAACTCCTCGACCGGGCCGCCGACGAAGTTCCAGTGCTGGGCGAAGCGTGCGGCGGTTCGCAGCGTGCGTCGCTCGCCGTTGCCCCCGACGCAAATGGGCGGGTGGGGCCGTTGGATCGGCTTGGGGTTGCAACGTGCGTCTGTCAGCTCGTAGAAGGCCCCATTGAACGAGGTCGTCTCGTCCGAGAGTAGGCCGACGATGACTTCGCAGGCTTCTTCGAAGCGGTCGCTGCGCTCCTTCGGGGAGCCGAGCGCGATGCCGTAGGCACCCGACTCCTCCTCGTTCCAACCGGCGCCGATGCCTATCTCGAGCCGGCCGCCGGAGACGATGTCGAGCGTCGCCGCCATGTTGGCGAGCACCGCGGGGTGCCGGTAGTGGATGCCCGTCACCAGAGTCCCGAGCCGGAGTCGGGTCGTCGCCTGAGCCAGCGCGGTCAGGGTCACCCAGCCCTCGAGGCAGGGCCCCGTCGAGTCCGAGTAGATCGGGTAGAAGTGGTCGAAGGTCCAGCCGGACTCGAACAATTCGATGTCGTCGGCTGCCCGCCAGACTTCGAGCATCGAATCCCAGGTCGTGTGTTGTGGTGCGGTCTTGAAGGCGAAGCGCATACCCCAAACCTAGGTCGCGAAGCCCGATGCCCGCGGGTCCGCTGAGGTCACCAAATCCCTCGCGCCGGCGACGTCAAGTCCCGCTGACCTCGGAGCCCGAGGCGGATGCCGCCGCCAAGCGGACCCGCGCCCGGGCGGCCGCCACGGCCGCGTCCGACTCCGACTCCTCCTCGGGCAGGGTCGCTGACTCCACCTCGCCTGCTACCGCCCCTCCCTGTGCGACAGGCGCGCCCGCACCCCTAGCCTCCGCGGCCTCGAGGGCACGCCTGGCCCTTTCGACGTCGATCTCGTCGGCCAGCTCGGCGACGCCCGCGACGATCGTCACCTTGTTGCCGGCCACCTTGACGAAGCCTCCGTGCGCTGCGGCGCGCACCTCGTCGAGCGGGGTCGACTCACCCATCTGGATCCGCACGACGCAGATGTCCACCGATCCGATGAAGTCCGAGTGGTTCGCGAGGAACGTCCTGTCACCCCCGTCGACGCGCATGATGACCGCCTCGGCTTCGCCCGAGAACAGGACGCGTTCGGGCGTGACGAGCTCCGCGTAGGTCAGGTTCGCCATCGGAGCCCGCTCAGCCCCCCTCGATCGTCTTGGCCTTCGCCATCACCTCGTCCAGACCGCCAACGTTCAAGAAGGCCTGTTCGGGAACCTCGTCGAGATCGCCGCCGACGAGCGCCTCGAAGCTGCGCACGGTCTCGTCGATCGGCACGTAGACGCCCGGCAGGCTCGTGAAGATCTCCGCCACGAACATGGGCTGGGACAAGAACCGCTGGATCTTGCGGGCGCGGGTCACGCTCAGGCGGTCCTCCTCCGACAGCTCGTCGAGCCCGAGGATCGCGATGATGTCCTGGAGCTCGCGTGCCCGCTGCAGCACCTCTTGGACCCGGCGTGCGCACTGGTAGTGCCGGTCGCCGACAACCTCGGGGGCGAGGATGTTGCTCGTCGAGGCCAGGGGGTCGACCGCCGGATAGATGCCGAGCGCAGCGGTCTGGCGGGACAGCTCGGTCGTCGCGTCGAGGTGGGTGAACGTCGTGAACGGCGCCGGGTCGGTGTAGTCGTCCGCAGGCACGTAGACCGCCTGCATCGAAGTGATCGAGTGACCCCGGGTGGAGGTGATCCGCTCTTGCAGCTCGCCCATCTCGTCGGCGAGCGTCGGCTGGTAGCCCACGGCAGAGGGCATGCGGCCGAGGAGGGTGGACACCTCCGATCCCGCCTGGACGAAACGGAAGATGTTGTCGACGAACAGCAGCACGTCCTGGTTCTTCACGTCTCGGAAGTACTCGGCCATCGTCAGGGCGGACAGGGCGACGCGAAGCCGGACGCCCGGCGGCTCGTCCATCTGGCCGTAGACCAGAGCCGCCTTGTTGATGACACCCGACTCCTGCATCTCGAGCCAGAGGTCGGTGCCCTCGCGCGTTCGCTCGCCGACGCCCGCGAAGACCGACACGCCGCCGTGCTCCTGGGCGACCCGGTGGATCATCTCCTGGATGAGCACGGTCTTGCCGACGCCGGCGCCGCCGAACAGCCCGATCTTGCCCCCCTGCACGTAGGGCTCGAGGAGGTCTATGACCTTGATGCCGGTCTCGAACATCTGCCGCTCGGGCTCGAGGGTGTCGAACGCCGGAGCAGGGCGGTGGATCTCCCACCATGCGTCGGGCTCGCCCATCTCGCCGGCATCGAGGGTCTCGCCGATCACGTTGAAGACGTGGCCGAGCACGGCGTCGCCGACCGGGACGGTGATGCCACGTCCGGTGTTGACCACCGTGGCCCCCCGGGCGAGCCCGTCGGTCGGCTTCAGGCACACGCAGCGCACCCGGCCCTCGCCGATCTGCTGCGCGACCTCGGCCGTGATGATGACCTCCTTGTCGTCGACCACGAGCCTTACCTCGACGGCGGTGTTGATCTCGGGCAGCGCGTGCGGCGGGAACTCGACGTCGATGACGGGTCCGGCGATGCCGACGATGCGGCCGTTCTCGAGCTGCCCGGTCGGAGTTGTGTCGGGGGCAAGGGTGGTCATGCGATCTGCTCCTCGGTTGCTTGCGGATAGGCGAGATCGTGCGGCGTGCCGCCGGCGGAGCGGAGCGCCTCGGCGCCTCCGACGATCTCCATGATCTCGGTCGTGATGGAGTCCTGGCGAGCGCGGTTCATGACCCGCCGCAGGGTCTTGATGAGCTCTTCGGCGTTCTCGGTGGCAGCCGACATGGCCCGCTGGCGGGCGGTGTGCTCCGAGGCGGACGCCTCCAACAGCGCGCCGTAGATCGAGGCCTCCGAGTACCGAGGGACGAGCCTCGTCAGCAGCTCCTCGACGTCCGGCTCGAATTCGAAGTAGCCGAGTCTCGCCTCTGGCGCGGGAGAGTCGAGGGTATCTGCTCCCGCCTCGGCCCCGGTCACTCCCGACTCCGCGGCCATGTAGTCCAGCCGCGAGACCCCGGGCGGCAGATGGTCCAGCTGCCCGCTGGTCGGCAGGACCGGGAGCAGCTGGCGGGTTGCCACCATCTGGCTGCCCGCCGAGCGGAACCGGGTCGAGATGACCTGCACGAGGTCCACCTCGCCCTCGAGGAACGGCGGCACGACCGCAGCGGCCACCCTCCGCGCATCTTCGAAGGTCGGTCGGTCCGACATCCCGGCGAACTGCCTCTCGACGGGCTGGCGGCGGAACCGGAAGAAGGCCTGTGCCTTCTTACCGACCGCCATCACCCGGTAGGTCCTACCCTCCGCCGTCCCGGCACGGATCACGCGCTCTGCGGCGCGGAGCACCCCCGAGTTGTAGGCGCCCGCCAAGCCCCGGTCCGCAACGATGACGAGCGCGAGGACGTTCCGGGGCGACTCGGGGATTCCGAGCAGCCGCGTGGGATTGCCGCTCTCGGAGGCGGTCTCGGCGAGGATGTCGGAGATGCCTTTGATGTAAGGGCGAGAGCCGGCGATGCGTCCCTGGGCGCGCACGATCTGCGACGCCGCAATGAGCTCGAAGGACCGAGTGATCTTCTTCGTCGACTCGACCGTCCTGATTCGTCGGCGGAGTATCCGCTCCTGACCGCCAGCCATTGGCCTACTCGGCCTGCTTCTCGCCGGCGCCGGCCGCGGCCGGGCCTGCGGCGGCCGGGGTCGGGTTTGCGTCCGCCGCGCCGCCACCAGCCTGGTCCGGCCCGGCCGACGGACCGAAGCCTCGCTTGAACTCCGCGATCGCCGCCTCGACCTCGGCCTCGTCCGGCAAGGCGCCGGTCTTCGCGATCTGGTCGAGCATGTCGGAATGGCGCGCCCGCATGAACGCCCGCAGCTCGGACTCGAAACGCTGCACCTCTTCCACGGGCACGTCGTCGATGTGCCCGCGCACTCCCGCGTAGATGACGATGACCTGCTCCTGCACCGGCAGAGGGACGTTCAGGCCCTGCTTCAGAAGCTCCGTCAGCCGGTAGCCGCGATCGAGCTGCGCCTGCGAGGCCTTGTCGAGCTCGGAGCCGAACGTCGCGAACGCCTCCAGCTCCCGGAACTGCGCCAGGTCGATCTTGAGCGTGCCGACGATCGACTTCATCGCCTTGATCTGCGCCGCGCCTCCCACCCGTGAAACCGAGTTCCCGACGTTGAAAGCCGGCCGGACCCCGGAGTAGAAGAGGTCGGTCTCGAGGAAGATCTGGCCGTCGGTGATCGAGATGACGTTGGTCGGGATGTAAGCGGAGATGTCACCTGCTTTGGTCTCGATGATCGGCAGCGCCGTCAGCGACCCGCCGCCGAGCTTGTCGGAGAGCTTCGCCGCCCGTTCGAGGAGACGGCTGTGGAGGTAGAAGACGTCGCCGGGATACGCCTCCCGGCCGGGAGGACGGCGCAGGAGGAGGGAGATCTGGCGGTAGGCCTCGGCTTGTTTGGAAAGGTCGTCGTAGACGATGAGCGCGTGCTCCCCGTTCTCCATCCAGTGCGCCCCGATCGCGCAGCCTGCGTACGGGGCGAGGTACTTGAACGGTGCCGGCTCCGAGGCCGGCGCCGCGACGATGACCGTGTACGCGAGCGCGCCGTGATCTGCGAACGTCGCGACCGTCTGGGAGATGGTCGATCCCTTCTGGCCGACCGCGACGTAGATGCACTTCACCCCGGCGTCGCGCTGGTTGAGGATCGTGTCGATCGCGATCGTCGTCTTGCCGGTCTTGCGGTCGCCGATGATGAGCTCGCGCTGGCCGCGGCCGATGGGCGTCAACGCGTCGATGACCTTGATGCCGGTCTGGAGCGGCTCTGAGACAGGCTGGCGGGAGATGATCCCCGGCGCCTGGATCTCGAGACGGCGGTCGACGGTCGCGCCGAGCGGACCCTTCCCGTCGATCGGCTCACCGAGGGGGTTCACGACGCGCCCGAGCAACGCATCGCCGACCGGCACCGACAGGATACGGCCCGTCGAGCGCACGACCTGGCCCTCGTCGAGGCCGGACATCGTGCCGAGCACGACTGCGCCGATTGACTCCTCGTCGAGGTTGAGGGCGAGGGCTACGGTCCCGTTCTCGAACTCGAGCAATTCGTTCACGGTTGCTCCCGGCAGGCCGGTGACGCGTGCGATGCCGTCACCGATCTCGGCGATTCGGCCGACCTGCTCGGCTTCGGTCTCGGCCGTGTAGTCGCTGACGTTGCGCGCCAGCGCTGCGGCGATGTCGTCGGCGTTGATCGTGAGCTCGGGCATCAGTGGGGGTCCTTTGTCCTCTGGTCTGTTTCTACGTCTGGTTCAAGAGCCTTCATGGGCGGGATTCGACAAGTCGGGCAGCGACATCCCGCTCGAAGGGGCAAGGGTCTCGCGGAGCTGGTCGAGACGGTGGCGCACGGAGCCGTCGATGACCGTGTCGCCGATGGCGATGGTCATCCCGCCGATCACCGAATCGTCGATCTGCACCCGAACCTCGACCGGGCGCCCCACCGCTTCGCTGGAGGGCCTCTGCGAGCCGTGCGCGCTCGGCGTCGTCCAGGTCGACGGCCGAGCGCACCTCGGCGACGCGCCGGCCTCGCTCCTCGGCGGCAAGCTCCGCGAGCCACTCGAACGTACCGACGAGGTCTCTGACGTGGCCGGCCTTCAACACGTAGGCGACAAGCCTCACCGTCGCAGGCTGCACCCTGCCCTCGAGCAGATCCTCGACGAGACCGACCCGTTGCGCCAGCGCGATCGAGGGGTCCCCGAGAGCCCTGCGCAGCTCACGGTTCGTGTCAACCAGCCTCGCGAAACCGAACAGCTCGTCCTCGATGTCGTCGATGCGCTCCAGCCGGTCGACCTCCTGGAACAACCGGTCGGCGTAGCCGCGGATGCGCTCGCGCACCGCCGTTCGACCGCCGAGGAGCTCCTCGGACGGCGTAGGCCGAACCCTGGCTGCCTCCACTGCATCGGCGGTCTGCTCGGCGAGGTCCAGCAAGGCGCGGGCAGGACGAGCCGGGAGCTCGGCAGCAGGTTCCACGAGGACGGCCCATGACAGCAGCGCCTGAGTCTCACGTGCCGCCTTGGCCTCCAGGAGATCGTGGACGACGCCGCGCCGAGCCCGGGCCGGGATCATCGGGTCCGTGAGGACGTTGCGGAGCGACTCGGAGCCGACGAGCGCGCTCGAGAAGGCGGTCGAGATCGGTCGCGACGTCGCGGGAATGTCCTGCCGCGGCAGCCGACTCCAGGGTCGCTGTCGCGTAACCGCGGAGCAGATCTCTCACGCCATCGCCTCTGCGGCCTCGATCGTCTCTCCGATGAGCGAGCGCTGGCGTGCCGCATCGAGCTCCGCGGCTACAACGAGGCTGGTCGCGGCCATCACGATGGTGCCGACCTGCCGGACGACCTCGTCGCGGGCTCGAAGGCGCTCGAATTCCGACTCGGCTGCTGCGCTTGCGACAATCCTGTCGTACTCCTCGCGCCCGCGGCTCTCGCCCTCGAGCCGGAGCTGGGCAGAGGTCTGGTGCGCCGACTCTATGATCGCCGTCGCGTCCGCTTGGGCCGCCTCCAGTGAGGCACGTGCCTCGGCCAGCTGGCGCCGGCTGGTCTCTCGGGCCGAATCGGCGGACTCGATCGACGATCGGATCGTTTCGGACTGCTTTCTCATCATCCTGCGCAGCGGGGGCCGGACGTAGCGGTAGATGAAGCCGAGCAGCAACAGGAAGCCGATGACCTCGGCAAGGTAAGACGCCACGACTAGCTCCGCCCCGCCGCCGTGGCGACAGACTCGTCGATGAGCTCGCGGTGGCGATCGGCGTCGACACGACTGCCGAGGACGCGCTCGGCCGCGGCGACGACGAGCGTGTCGAGCCGTCTGACGAGCTCCTCGCGGACTCGCCGGCTCTCGGTCGCGATCTCGGCCCGGGCGACATCGAGCAGCCGGTCGTACTCCTCATGACCTCGCTGGCGGCCTTGTTCGTGGGCCTGGTCGGCGCCCGATTGGCGTCGTCGAGGATGGCGCGTGCCTGGGCCCGGGCTTCGTTCGAGCACGCGCTCGCGCTCGGCGCAGCACGCCCTGGCGCTCGGCGCGTGCCTCGTCGGCCTCCTGCAAGGCGCCTCGGATACGCACCCGCCTCGTCTCGGCCACCTCCTGGAGCGGCGGCAGGATCCACTTCGCGATGATCCCGAGCACGATCAGGAAGATGACCAGCTCGACGACGAACGTGCCGTTCGGGATGAGGAAGTTGCCCCCGCCAGATGACGACGGTGTCGAAGTCCCGGCGCTTGCAGACAGCATGCGGCAATACCTCCGTCGCTACTTCTTGGCGAGGACGAAGACGAACAGCACCATGAAGACGAGGTTGATGAAGTACATGGCTTCGACGAGACCCACGATGATGAACATGATCGTGAACAACCGGCCCTGCGCCTCTGGCTGGCGAGCGACGCCGGCGATCGTCTGGCTGCCGGCGAGGCCGTCGCCGATGGCCGCGCCGACAGCGCCACCGCCGAGGGCGAGACCGCCGCCGACCATGGCGCCGGCGAGCTCGATCGCCTGGTTGAGGTCATTTGCCATTTGTTTCTCCTACTCCCTTTCTGAACGGGTTGGGGTTCTCTGGGGCCGCGCCGAGCCCCGGGTCGGCACGTGTGGGCACCGTGGAGCATGCTCAATGGTCCCCCGACATCGCTGACTCGAAGTAGAGGATCGTGAGCAGCGAGAAGATGAACGCCTGTACGGGCGCTACGAACAGGCCGTCGAAGATCTTCCAGACCAGGTCGGGAATTGGCACGACGAACGGCGGGAAGAGCGCCCAGATCAGCAGCAGCATGATCCCGCCCGGAGAAGATGTTGCCGAAGAGCCGGAGCGCAAGGGTGATGGGCTTGGAGATCTCCTCGATCACGTTGATCGGGAAGAGCGCCTTGTAGGGCCTGAAGTAGTGACCGATGTAGTGGCCCAGGCCCTGGCTCGGATCCACGTCGCGTGCACGAGGATGATCACGGTGAGCGCCATCGCGTACGTCAGGTTCACGTCCCCCGTCGGGGCAGGCAGGTACTGGGGGTTGTGCCCGGTCGGGATCATCTCGAGCCAGTTGCAGAACAAGATGTAGAGAAACAGCGTCATCGCGAGCGGCACGACCCTGCGCCCCTTCGAGCCGATGGACGACTCGACCTGGCGCGACACGGCTTCCGAGAGGGTCTCGAAGGCGAGCTGCATCCTGCTCGGCACCCCGGCGGTGATGTGCACGCGGACGGCCAGTCCGATTCCGATCACCAGCACGCCCGCGACGAGCGAAGCGAGGACGTCGAACTTGTTGACGGTCAGGCCGAACAGCTTGATCGTCGGCGAGCTGCCGATCGTGATCGCATTCGCGCTGGCGATCAGCCCGAAGGCGCTCATGTGACCGCTCCCTGGTGGAGCAAGGTCGCCACCAGGTTCAGCACGAAGAGGAAGTAGAACACGGCGACACCCCCGAGAACGCCCATGCCGAGCGGCAGGTTCACGAGCACCAAGACGATGGCGACCACGGTCGTCGCAGCGAGGCGCATCAAGGTGTTCGTCGCCATCGGGCGCCTGATCTTGGTCAGCCCGGAGGCGTTCAGCTTCGACGCCGTCGACATGACGAGGCGGATGTTCAAAAGACCGAGACCGAGGCCGAGGCAGGCGCCCAGGCCGGCCAGTGGGTAGCCGACGAGCGACAGCGAGACGAGCGCGGCGACGGCGACGCCGCCTGCGGCGAACACCGTGCGCCGGAGCATCCTCGAGATCTCCGGCAGGTCAAGCTGCTCCAGTACTGCTGCGAGTCGCTCCATGCCCTCTTCTTGATTGTGCCGAGGACAGCTGCGGGCGGCCCGTCGGGGGCCGGCCACGCCGCTGGCTCTCAGAGAAACGTCTTGATCTCGAAATAGACCGCCACTACCGCGGCGACCAATCCGATCGCCAACCCGACGAACGTCAGCAGCACGCCGGTTCGGAACGTCCTGTCCAGCCAGTACCCGCCGCCGACCCCGACAGCGATGCACAGTGCCGTCGTGACACCCATGCCGATCAACGTGCTGAAGCTCGGTGAGGGCCTCCTGCTCACTCCGGTCGCCAATCCTGGCATCGCCGCCCCCAATTCAGCAAGACGACACGCCTCGGCCCACCGTCCACCCGCTTGGGTCCTCGAGAGCTGAAGGGCGCTGCCGGACCGCCCTCACCCGGCGGACGCGACACCGCCCGGGTAGGGGTCGAAGGTCCGGCACAGCTCCCTGACGGCGCCGTGGACCGACGCGAGCTCGTCGGGGTCCTCACGGCCGCGGAGCGCCCGGGCGACGAGCGAGGCGACCTCGGCCATCTCGGCTTCACCGAGCCCGGCAGTCGTCTCCGCAGCTGACCCGAGCCGCAGCCCGCTCGCCACGAAGGGCGGCCTCGGGTCGTTGGGAATCGCGTTTCGGTTGCAGGTGATCCCGCTTCGGTCCAGGACCTCCTGGGCGACCTTGCCGGTGAGCTCCGCGTCGAAACTCCGGAGATCGACGAGCACGAGGTGATTGTCGGTTCCGCCGGCGACGAGGCGGAACCCCTGAGCGGTCAGTGCGTCGGCCAGCGCCGAGGCGTTCCGCACCACCTTGGCCGCGTAGTCGCGGAACGCCGGCTCGAGCGCCTCTGCGAAGGCCACAGCCTTCGCCGCGATGACGTGCTCTAGTGGTCCACCCTGCAGGCCGGGGAACACGGCCGAGTCGACCGCTTTTGACAGGTCGGCTCCGCAGAGGATTGCTCCGCCGCGGGGGCCGCGCAGGGTCTTGTGGGTCGTGAGCGTGACTACGTCCGCAACGCCAACAGGATCCGGATGGACCCCGCCGGCGATGAGGCCCGCCGGGTGCGCCGCGTCGAACATGAAACGGGCGCCGACCTCGTCGGCGATCTCGCGGAAGCCGAGCGGGTCGATCGCGCGGGAATAGGCTGTCGCGCCGGCGACGATAAGCTGAGGCCTCTCGCGGATCGCCAGGTCACGGACCATGTCGAGGTCGATCCGTTCACCGGAGCCGTCGGCGGCCGCGGGCGTGACCCCGTAGGCGACGAACCGGTACAGCTTGCCCGTGATGCTGACCGGCGAGCCGTGGGTGAGGTGCCCTCCCTGGTCGAGGCGCATCGCGAGAACGGTGTCTCCCGGCTCGACGAGCGCGAGATACGCCGCCAAGTTCGCGTTCGCCCCGGCGTGGGGCTGGACATTGGCGTGCTCGGCCCCGAACAGCTGTCTCGCTCGGTCCCGCGCGAGATCCTCGACCTGGTCCGCGACGACGTTTCCTCCGTAGTAGCGGCGGCCGGGGTATCCCTCGGAGTACTTGTTGGTCAGGACCGAAGCGGTGGCGGCGAGCACGGCAGGAGAGGTGAAGTTCTCCGACGCTATGAGCTGGAGGCTCGTTCGCTGGCGCTCGAGCTCGTGCCCGAGCAGCGAGTGCAGCTCTGGGTCGCCAGCCAGCGCACCGGGAAAGAAGGGGCTCGGGGCGAGCATCGCACCGAGTCTAAGGGCTCGCCGTGCAATAACTCGCGTGGAACGCGAGCTACCGGCTTACCGGCTCGGCGTTCACGAGGTGACCCTCGATCCCGCCCTGGGCCAGCCCGGCCCTAAGGATGTTGCGAGCGGCGTTTACGTCCGCGTGGTCGCTGAAGCCGCACGACACGCAGGAGAACTTCTGCTTGTCACGGTTCTTGGAAGCGACGTGGCCACAGCTCGAGCACCGCTGGCTCGTGTGCCTGGGGTTCACCGCGATGACTCTCCTACCAGCGTCTTCCGCTTTGTAGGTGACCATTGCGATGAGCCTTGCCCAGCCCGAGTCAATGATGGCGTCGTTCAGGGCCGATTTGGCGGCGACGTTGGCACCAGGATTGTCTACCGTCCCTCTCGCCGAGCGCGACATGTTGGAGACCTTGAGGTCCTCGTGCACGATGACGTCGTTGTCGTCGACCAATAGACGGCTCAGCTTGTGGAGAGAATCTTTGCGCCGGTTGGCCTCCTTGTGCTTCAAGCGGGCGATATCGGTCGTGGCTTTCTTGTAGCGGTGCGAGCCGCCGCGGTGAGCCGATCGTCGCTGTTGAGCGAGCGCGAGCGCCAGGGCGAGGCGTCGCCGGTGACGGGGGTTCTCGTGAAGGCTCCCGTCCGAGCAGGCTGCCAGCACGCCGACGCCGAGGTCGATCCCGATCGCATTTCCCGTCGGGGCCAGCTCGTTTGTCGGAACCTTTGCGCAGAACACCGTCGCCTCGAAGTGACGGGCGCGCCGGCGGACCGTGAGGGTCTTCGGCGTTCCGCGAAGCGGCCGGTGCAAGTTGAGCTTCACATGGCCGACGCCCTGGACATAAAGGCGCCGTGCCTTGTCGTCGAGCTTCCAGCCGGTCACGTCGCACCAGGAAAGCGAGTCGAACCGGGACGCAGACTTGAAACGCGGGTAGCCGGGGGCCTGGCCGGCCTTGAGCCTGCGGAAAAAGCCCGCGAAGGCCTCGTCGAGGCGTGTGAGGGTGCCCCTACAGACCGTGATTCCGAACGGGGCGAGCTCAGGCCGCAGCTGGGACAGACCAGTCAGCGTCTTGTACTGGTCGAACTTGGAAGGGACCTTGACACTGCTGAGCCCGCGTCTTTGCCAGTCGAAGGTCATCTTGCGCTCTTCGAGGGCTGCGTTGTACAGCTCGCACTGGAGCCGCATCGATTTGCCGAGAGCCTGGCCCTGTCTCACCGTCGGGTGAAGCGGGTAGGTGAACGTCCGGTACATGAAGCGAACACTAGTTCGCAAGTGTGACACTGGACCCAGGCCTGCAGCAGGTTCTCGGGCGAGAGGCCCGGACCTATCCGGCTTCTCGGATCGCGCGACTCAAATTCCGGCGCGCCCTAACTGCAAGCTCCGAACGCCCTTCGAAGGAGGAGGCGCCCCGGCTCGCCAAGAGGCGGGCCGCGGCCGATGCCGTCCTGAATGGCCCCATTCTCAAGGCCCCTCAGAGGAGGAACGCGACGATCTCTGCGAACGAGACGGCCCCTTCGCGAAGGCACCTCGCGTCGTCGCCGACGAGCGAGACCACCGTGGACGGCTGCCCGTCGCAGCGGCCGCCGTCGAGCACGTCCATGACCTCGCCTCCGAAGTGCTCGCGCACCTCTGCTGCGGTGTGGAAGGGGGGCTCCCCGTGCCGGTTCGCGCTCGTGACCGCGAGCGGTCCTGTGCGACGCAACAGTCGCCGGGCGGTCGAGCTCGCCGGGCAGCGTAGACCGATGGTCGCCGGATCGCCCCCGAGCTCGAAGGCGACGCCGGTGCTCCGTGGCAGAACGAGGGTGAGAGGTCCCGGCCAGTAGCGCGACGCCAGCCGCTCGGCACTTGGGCTCACCAGCGCGAGCTCGAAGAGGCCGCCCGGATCGGCGATGAGGACCGGCAGGGCGAGCTGCTCGGGACGCCCTTTGACCGCGAAGAGCCGATCGACCGCTCCCGGCACACGAGGATCGACCGCGAGCCCGTAGACGGTGTCGGTCGGGACGGCGACGACCTCCCCGGCCCGAAGAGCCGCTTCGGCGTGTTCGAACGCCGAAGGTCTCACCGCCCGGCCACGAGGACCCGGCACCGGCCTGCGAGATCGTCCTCGACGACCGCGTTGTCGAAGCCGGCCTCCCGCGCCAGCCCGAGCGCGGATGGAGCCTGCTGCGGCGCGATCTCCATGACCAGGACACCGTGGCGGCCGAGCCAGGCCGGCGAGCCGGCCACGATCGTCTCGATCGCCTCCAGCCCGCTCGGTCCTGCCACCAAGGCTCCGTACGGGTCGAAGTCGCGTACGGCCGGCTCGAGGCCGAACCACTCGTGCTCCGCGAGATAGGGCGGATTGGCGACGATCAAAGTCACCTGACCGAGGAGGTCGCGGGGCAGGGCTCCGTACCAGTCGCCCTGGCGGAGTTGCACACGGGCCGCAGCCGAAGGCTTCAGTTTTGACAGGTTGGCGCCGGCAACCTCGAGCGCGGCCGGGTCGCGGTCGGTCGCTATGACGCGCACCGCGGGCCTCTCGGCGACCACCGACAGAGCGATCACCCCCGATCCCGTGCCCAGATCCACCACGAGGCCGCCGCCCGAGCTCGACCCGCACAGCCGGTCGAGCTCGCGAAGGGCGATGCCAGCCACGGACTCGGTCTCGGGACGTGGGACGAGCACGCGTGAGTCGACGACGACCTCGAGATTCCTGAAGCCCCAGTGCCCCAGGACGTGCTGGAGCGGCTCACCGGACAGTCGGCGTCGTACGAGGGTCTCCAGCCGTGCCGCCGCCGCAGGCGACGGTTCCCGGTCGAGATCGCGCAACAGCGCCGCCGCGTCGCCGCCGCTCGCCTCTTCCAGAAGCCATCTGGTCGGGACGGGATCACCGATCCGTTCAGCCGTCGTGCGCCATAGCTCCCGCCACGTGAGACGCACCGGTCCGGGTCTCCGGCTCATCCCTCGACGAGCTGGCGGCCCCGCTCGTCGGCTAAAAGCGCGTCGGTGAGCTCGTCGAGGTCGCCCATCAGGATGCGATCGAGCTTTTTCAACGTGAGCTTGATCCTGTGATCGGTGACCCGGTTGTCCTTGAAGTTGTACGTGCGGATCTTCTCGGAGCGGCCGCCGCCGCCGACTTGCGCACGCCTTTCCTGAGCAGCGGCGGCAGCCTGGCGCTGCTGCTCGAGGTCGAACAAGCGGGCGCGCAGCACTTTCAACGCCGCGGCGCGATTTTGGATCTGGCTCTTCTCGTCCTGCATCGCGACGACGAGGCCGGTCGGCAGGTGCGTGATCCGCACGGCGGAGTCGGTCGTGTTGACCGACTGGCCTCCTGGACCGCTCGAGTGATAGACGTCGACCCGCAGGTCCCCCGGTTCGATCTCGACCTCTACCTCGTCGGCCTCGGGCAGCACGTTGACCGTTGCGGAGGACGTGTGGACGCGACCTTGGGACTCGGTGACCGGGACTCGCTGCACCCGGTGGGTGCCGGCCTCGAGGTGCAGCCGCTGCCAGGCATCCTCGCCCTTGACGAGAAACGTGACCCCGTCGATCCCCCCGAGGTCCGACGCGCGGAGGTCGAGCACCTCGAGGCCCCAGCCGCGGCGATCGGCGTAGCGCTGGTACATGTCGAACAGGTCCTTGGCGAACAGGTTCGCCTCCTCTCCTCCCTCGGCACCCCTGATCTCGACGATGACGCTGCGCCCGTCGTTCGGGTCACGGGGCAGCAACAGGGCGCGCAGCCGTGCTTCGAGGGCCGCGACCCTCGCCTCCGCGACCTGCTGCTCGTCGCGGCCGAGCTCCCGCTCGGCTCCGACCGCCTCAGTCGCCAGCTGACGCGCCGTGACGACGTCCTCCTGCGCAGACCTGAGCTCGTGCATGGTCCGCACGACGGTCTCGAGCTCCTTGTGGCGCTGGGAGAGCACGCGCAGCTCACGCGGATCCTTCGAAAGAGTTGGGTCGGAGAGGCGAGCGAGGACCTGTTTGTACTCGGCCTCCAGCGCCTCAAGGCGATCGGGAGGTGTTACCGGTCCGGTCAGCGCTTGGTCTTGCGCTGGCCGTAGCGGCGCTCGAAGCGCTCGACACGCCCACCGGTGTCCACGAGCTTCTGCTTGCCGGTGTAGAAGGGATGGCATTCGTTGCAAAGCTCGACGTGCAGGTCGGACTTGGTCGAACGGGTGGTAAAGGTATTCCCGCAGGAGCACCGCACCGATGCGGTGTCGTAGGCGGGGTGGATGTCGGTCTTCATGATTGCTCCATTCTACGGGGCTATCCCCCCGGAACCGGCGCCTTGGCGATCTCGGCGAGGAACTCGTCGTTGGATCGAGTGGTGCGGATCTTGTCCATGAGCAGCTCGAGACCGGCCCCGCCGCCCCCATCGCTGCCGAGAGCGTTCAACACCCGGCGAAGCTTCCATACCTGCTGGAGCTGGGACCGGTCGAAGAGCAGCTCCTCGTGGCGGGTCGAGCTGGCGTTGACGTCGATCGCCGGGTAGATCCGACGCTCGGCCAACTTGCGGTCGAGGCGCAGCTCCATGTTCCCGGTTCCCTTGAACTCCTCGAAGATCACCTCGTCCATCTTCGAGCCGGTCTCCACCAGAGCCGTCGCGAGGATCGTGAGCGAGCCGCCTTCCTCGATGTTGCGGGCGGCTCCGAAGAACTTCTTCGGCGGGTAAAGGGCGCCCGAGTCGACCCCACCGGACATGATGCGTCCCGTGGCCGGCTGGGCCAGGTTGTAGGCCCTGGCGAGCCGGGTGATGCCGTCCAGGATGATCACGACGTCCCTGCCAAGCTCGACGAGACGCTTCGCCCGTTCGATCGCGAGCTCCGCGACGGTCGTGTGCTCGTCAGACGGCCGGTCGAAGGTCGACGCGATAACCTCGCCTTTGACCGAGCGACGCCAGTCCGTCGCCTCTTCGGGACGCTCGTCGACGAGCAGGACCATCAGATGGACGCTCGTGTCGTTCTGCTCGATCGAATGCGCGATCTGCTTGAGAATCGTCGTCTTGCCCGCCTTCGGCGGCGACACGATCATGCTCCGCTGACCCTTGCCGATCGGCGATATCAAGTCGACGATCCGCGCCGTCGTGTTGAGCGGGTCGTCTTTCAACTCAAGTCGCATCCGCTCGTCGGGAAACAACGGCGTCAGGTCCTCAAAGCGCGGCCGCTCTCGAGCTTCGTCGGGAGTCATCCCGCAAACCGTGTCGATACGCAGCAAAGCCGGGTACTTCTCGCTCGGCCCCGCGGGCCGGCAGGCGCCCTCTATGGCGTCGCCGCGGCGCAGCGAGAACCGCCGGGCCTGCGAGACCGAGACGTAGACGTCCTTGGCACTCGGGAGATACCCGCTCGTCCGCAGGAAGCCATAGCCCTCGTCACGAAGGTCGAGCAAGCCTCTGACGGGCACGAGCTCGCCCTGCCAGGCGACTTCCTGGCCGCCGCCCTGGGGCTCTTGAGCGCCGCGCTCACGGTCGCGGCCACGGCGACGCCGCCCGCGGCGGTTGCCCGCCTCGATCTGGCCGCTCTGGCCGCTCTGGTTGCTTTGGCCGGCCTGATTGGTCTGGCCAGCCTGACTGACCTGATTGCCGCGCCCGGGCTGGGAGTGCTGGGGCTGGCTCTGGCGCTGTGGTCGGGGGGCGGTGGACACGTCGCCGCCCGATCCGTCGGGGGCCTGGGCACCGGAGCCGAACCCGGCCACGTTCGCCCTCGGCCCGCCGGGCCCTGAGTCGGAGACAACGGTCGGGCCCGTCGTCGAGTCGGCCTGCCGGCCGTTGCGGGCCGGGTCCGAGCCCGCCAGGATGGCGGCTGCCGCGTCGGCGACCGAGTTGTCGGTGACCGTCGAGCTGACGGGGTCGCTCCCGTTGACGAGCGAGCCGGTGATGTGCGGCTTCGAGCCGCGCTGGTCCTCTTCGGCCTCGTACGCCGGGGGGCCACCGCTCCCGTTCACCTTGGCCCGGGCCGCCTGCGAGTCGGTCTTGGCTGAGGATCGGGCTCGCGAGGTGCGGCCCCGGGCGGGCTTTTCGCCGCCGTCGCCGGTCGTTGCGCCGGCGTCGTCGTTCCCTGCGCCGGTGTCATCTGTCGCTGCGCCGGGACCAGAGTCACCGGCGTCGTTGACCGTGACTGCCGGGGTCAAGCCCCGGCTCCCGTCCGCCGTGGCGCTGCCGTCGACCTCGACGCCCGCGGCACGCAGGATCTGGTTCACAAGGTCCGCCTTGCGTGAACGCGCTACAGGCGTGATGGACATGGCGGTCGCGATCGCTCGAAGCTCGTCGCTCTGTTTGCGCTCAAGGATCGAGCGCTCGAGCTGCTCTTCGCTCATCGGCTTCCTCTCTAAATCTTTACTGTTGATGGAGTTGATTGTCTGAAAACGGCTCCCGGACCTTCTCGGATTCCGGGGCGGCGGTACCCCGGATACCAGGACATATCGGGGCGGGGGCCTGACCCGGCAAGGTCGGGCCAGGAGCTCGACCCGGGGCTGCAGCCAGCAGCTTGGGCGTCCCGGCGGAACTGGTCACTCGGTTCATCGGATTGCTCAGCAGACAGTGGGCGCCCACGGAGGTTATTGCGTCTGCACGGGGGGGAAGCCGGTATAGGTAGCAACAGGGAAAAGACCTCTGCGATTCCCACCGCCCCATTCGGGTCGCTCGCCGCAGGGCGAGCTGGCATCCGCAATGACGAACGAAGGCAACTGCATACTAGCCGGACATGGAGCCCACGGCAACCATCCTCGGACCGAGGCGCTCCGGCCCGCCCCGCGGAGAACTGCGAAGGGGCGGTCAGAGCCCGAGAGCGCCGAGGACCGAAGCGAGGTCGGCGTCGACCACCGCGGGCACCGACACCTGGCTGATAGCAAGATCCGGGTCCTTCAGACCGTGGCCTGTCAGCACGCACACGACCGTCTCGCCCTCGAGTCCGGGCACCTTCAACAGGCCCGCGACCGACGCCGCCGAAGCTGCCTCGCAGAAGACCGACTCTTCGGCGGCCAGGAAACGGTAGGCATCGAGGATCTCCTCGTCGGTCACCGCCAAGATCGCACCGCCGGACTCCGACGCAGCCGCCGTCGCGCCGTACCAGGAAGCCGGGTTGCCGATGCGGATGGCGGTGGCGACCGTCTCGGGTTGGGCGATCGGGTGACCGGCGACAATCGGCGCTGCCCCGGCGGCCTGAAAGCCGAGCATCTTCGGCAGTCTCGTAGAGCGCCCGGCGTAGCGGTACTCGCAGTACCCCCGCCAGTACGCCGTGATGTTGCCCGCGTTGCCCACCGGGATGCAGTGGATGTCCGGGGCGTCCCCGAGGCTGTCCACGATCTCGAAGGCGCCGGTCTTCTGCCCCTCGATCCGGAACGGGTTCACCGAATTCACCACGGCCACCGGGGCACGGCCCGGCAGTTCACGCACAATCTCCAAGGCGACGTCGAAGTTACCGCGCACCTGCAGGACGTGTGCTCCGTGCACGAGCGCCTGTGCCAGCTTCCCAAGGGCGATATAGCCCTCCGGGATGAGCACCGCGCAGCGCATGCCCGCTCGAGTGGCGTAGGCAGCCGCGGAGGCGGAGGTGTTTCCGGTGGACGCGCATACGACCGCCTTCACGCCCTCCTCGGCGGCCTTGGAGATCGCAATCGTCATGCCCCGGTCCTTGAACGAACCGGTCGGGTTCGCTCCCTCGAGCTTCAGCAGGACCCGGCCGCCGACGCGCTCGGACAGCCGCGGTGCGGCGAGCAGAGGCGTCCCGCCCTCGAGCAGGGTCACCACCGGCGTGGCCTCTGACACAGGGAGGAATTCGCGGTACTCCTCGAGCACGCCGCGCCAGGCGTTCACCGGGCCCCGATCAACGTTCCGGCCCGATGACCCGCAACAGCGCTCCGATGCGCCCGACGACCTCAAGCTCCCCGAGCGAAGCCAGCGTCGCCTGAACGTCGGCCTCGCGTGCGGTGTGCGTGATGAAGACCAAGCGCGCCTCGCCCCCGAGACCGACCTGTTCCATCGAGCGGATGGAGACGTTGTGCTCACCGAACACGTGAGCCACCGAGGCGAGCACGCCTGGCCGGTCCGTCACGTCCAAGGTGAGGTAGTACTGGGTCCGGAGCTCGGAGATCGGTCGCACCTCGACTCGCTCGCGGCGTACGGCGCGGCCGCGCGTCCCTTCGCGGAGATGGTGTGCCGCCGCCACCACGTCGCCGAGAACGGCGCTCGCCGTCGCAGTCCCGCCGGCGCCGCGGCCGTAGACCATGAGCTCGCCGGCCGAGTCTCCTTCGACGAAGACGGCGTTGAAGGCCCCTCGCACGCTCGCGAGCGGGTGCTCACGGGGGACCATGGCCGGGTGAACCCGTACCGCAACCACCGGCTCGGGCCCGTCACCGACACGCTCGGCGACGGCCAGAAGCTTGACCTCGTAGCCGAGCCGGTGGGCAAAGGCGATGTCGGCAGCCCCGATCGCGGTGATGCCCTCCCGGTACACGTCGTCCGCGACGACGTCGGCATCGAACGCGATGCCGGCCAGGATGGCGGCCTTCGCCCTCGCGTCGAAACCTTCTACGTCAGCAGTGGGATCGGACTCGGCGTACCCTAGAGCCTGTGCCTCTGCGAGCGCCGAGACGTAATCGCTGCCCTCCTCGCTCATCGAGGTGAGCACGTAGTTGGTCGTGCCGTTCACGATGCCCATGACGCGGACGATCCGCTCGCCCGCCAACGAGTCGCTGAGGAGCCGGACCAGCGGGATCGCCCCCGCGACCGAGGCCTCGTAGAAAAGGTCGACCCCCGCCTTCTCGCCGGCTGCCAGCAGCTCGGCTCCGACCGTCGCGAGGAGCTCCTTGTTGGCCGTGACGACGGGCTTGCCCGCCGCAAGGGCGGCAAGGACGAGGCTGCGTGCCGGTTCGACGCCCCCGATCAGCTCCACGACGATGTCGACCGACGGGTCGTTCACGACTGAGCCGGCGTCGGGCGAGAGACGCTCGGTGGCGGAGAAACCCTCCGCCGCGGGCCTAGGTCTTGCGGGGTCCTTGACGGCGATCCGCGTCACCTCGAGATCGAGCCCGGTGCGCAGTGCGATCGCCTCGGCCTGCGAGTCGATCAGCCGTGCGAAGGCGGCCCCGACGTTGCCGTAGCCGAGAAGGCCGATGCGCACCGCACCGGCTGGCGTCTCGCTCGATCGCGGCTCGACCACCGGCACAAGGTACAAGACAGATCGGGTCAAGCCTCGCGAGCGAGCAGGTCGGCCACGGTCTCGCGCCGCACGACGACCCGGCATCGTCCCCCGGAAACGAACAGCACGGGGGGTCGCAGCACCCGGTTGTAGTTGGAGGACATCGCGACTCCGTACGCACCGGTCACCGGCGTCGCGAGCACATCACCGACCACGACGTCGGAGGGAAGGCGGGCGTCGTCGACGATGACGTCGCCCGACTCGCAATGCTTGCCCACGACCCGGGCGGCCAGTGGGCGCGGCGCCCGGGGAGACCGGGGGAGGAACGCCTCATAGCCGCTGCCGTAGAGGACGGGCCGCGGGTTGTCGGACATGCCGCCGTCGACGGCGACGTACGGGCGGAGTCCCGGGAGCCGCTTGATGGTGCCCACGCGGTAAAGCGTGACGGCGGCTGAAGCGACGACGGCGCGACCGGGCTCGGCGGTCAGGCGGACCGCCGGCGGCAGACCCGCGGCCGCCGCAGCGGAGTGCACGGTGTGCGCCCACTCGGTGATGGAAGGTGCCACCTCGCCCTGGACGTAGCCGACACCGAGCCCGCCGCCGACGCAGCATTCCGCGAAACCGTTGTCGATCACGAACGGGGCGAGCGCGGCGAGCTCCTCGGCGAAGGCGTCGAGCTCGAAGATCTGGCTCCCGATGTGCGCGTGCACCCCGACCAGCTCGAGGCCGCGGAGTCGCCCGAGCGCGTCGACCGCCTCCGCCGCCGCTCCCGAAGCCAGCGAGAAACCGAATTTTGTGTCCTCCTGACCCGTCCTCACGTACTCGTGCGTGTGCGCCTCGACCCCGGGCGTGACTCGGAGCAACAGCCGCGTAGCCGCAGGCGAGCCGGGACCCGAACCCGCGGCCTGAAGCGCCCTCAGCCGGCCGATCTCGTCGAACGAGTCGACGACGATGCGCCCGACCCTGGCACCGAGCGCGGCTTCGAGCTCCTCGGAGGACTTGTTGTTCCCGTGGCACACCAAGCGTTCGCCCGTCGCCCCCGCGGCGAGCGCCACGGCCAGCTCACCGCCGGTCGAGACGTCGAGCGCCATGCCCTCCTCGAGCGCGAGAGCCGCCATCGCCTTGCACAAGAAGGCCTTCGTGGCATACGCGACGCCCGAGCCGAAGCCGTCGACGGCCTCGCGGCATCGGTTTCGGAGGTGGTCCTCGTCGTAGACGAAGACCGGCGTGCCGAATTCCTCGGCGAGGGCGAGCAGGTCCACCCCGCCGATGCTCAAGTGATCGTCCGGGGTTGTCGCGGCCGTGTCGGGGAGCAGACCCCAGTGGACCGGTCCGTCCGGCGGCGCCCCCGATACGCCCTCTGGCACTGGCGCTCCGGGCGCACCGGCCGGGGCTCGGGCCCCGGTCACATCGCGTCGGGCGCCCGGACGCCGAGAAGGCCGAGCGAGATCGCGAGACCGATACGGACTCCTTCGACCAGCCAAAGCCGGGCCTGCGTGAGATCGATCGGGATGTCCTCCCCCAGCACTCGGCAGTCGTGATAGAAGGCGTGGAACTCGCCTGCGAGAAGTCGGACCCAGCTCGTCACCTTGTGCGGTGCACGGTCCTTGGCGGCTTCCCCGATCACGTATGGCAGGTCGACGAGGCAGCGAATGAGCTCGAGCTCGCGGTCGTGAACGAGCAAGCCCAGCTCGGCCCTGGAGATCGGGACGCGCGCAATGCCGAGCTCGGCGCGCTTGCGGTCGATGGACGAGATCCGCGCGTATGCGTACTGCACATAGAACACGGGGTTCTCCATCGACTTGCTCGTCACGAGGTCCAAGTTGAAGGTCGTCGCCTGGTCGATCGACGACAGGAGCGACAAAAGCCGGGTCGCGTCGGCTCCGATCTCGTCGATGACGGAGTCGAGCTCGACGAAATTCCCGGAGCGCTTCGACATGCGGCGGCCGACGATGTTGACCAGCTGACCGAGGTGGACCTCGAGCCTGTCGTCTTGAACACCAAGTGCCGCGACGCCGGCCTTGAGGCTGGCGACCTGGCCGTGATGGTCCGCGCCGAATATGTCGATCACACGATCGAACCCACGAACAAGGAACTTGTCGCGGTGGTAGGCGAGATCGCCCGCGAAATAGGTCGCATCGCCGTCGGACTTGATAAGCACCCGATCGCGGTTGTCACCCACCTCGGTGGACCGAAGCCAGATCGCGCCGTCCTTCTCGTAGACGAGACCGCGTGCGCGAAGCAGCTCGATCGTCTCCTCGACCTCGCCGCTCTCCTCGATGGAAGCTTGCGAGTACCACTCGTCAAAACAGATGTCGAGTCGTGCCAAGGTCGTTCGGATGTTCTCGAGGATCTGGTCGCTGGCGAAGCGGCCGGCTTCGACGATGTCGTCTGGGCCCTCGTACTTCCGCGCGAGTCGGGTGACGTACTCGCCCTGGTAGCCCTCCTCCGGCACGGCCTCGCCGCGGCGCCGCGCGAGAAGGCTCTCGCCGAGAAGCCGGATCTGTCGGCCGGTGTCGTTCACGTAGTACTCACGCCTCACGTCCCAGCCGCAGCGGCTCATGACCCGGCCGAGAGCATCGCCGAACGAGCCGAGCCAACCGTTGCCCACGTGCAGCGGGCCCGTTGGGTTGGCCGATACGAACTCGATCTGGACTCGCTCGCCGCCTCCGAGGTCCGGGGTCGCGTAGCTGTCCTCGCCGGCGGCGACTACGTCCTCGAGGGCATGGTGCAGCCAGGAGGTCGCGAGCTTGAAATTGACGAAACCAGGTCCCGCGACTTCAACCGCCTCGACCTCGTCGAGCCTCGCGGCCGAGAGCGCGGCGGCGAGGTCGGCGGCGAGCTCGCGGGGCGCCCGTCCAGCGGACTTCGCGACGACGAGCGCGACGTTGGTCGACCAGTCTCCGTGCTCCAGGCGCGCCGGACGGACGAGTTGGACCTGTTGCGGCTCGATCACGATGTCGAGCGCCGCTAGAGCCGCGGCGATGCTGTCGGCGAGTCGTCGCTCGGTGGTCATTGAAATCTGAGAATGGCTGAAGTCCCGCTAGCATGCAACCTGCGCTCCACCGAGCCCTCGTAGCTCAGGGGATAGAGCATCGGCCTCCGAAGCCGGGTGCGCAGGTTCGAATCCTGCCGAGGGCGCTCGAGCGCCACCAGCTGACAGACTCCTCGCGTGGCTCGCGAACCGCGACCGATCGAGCGAGTGGAGTTCGGTGCCGACGAGCCGGCCTACATCGTCGCGTGCATGGATCGGCTGGCCGGCGCCGGGGATGGATGGATCAATCTGATACCCAGGATCGCCGATGACGACAATGACGAGAGACCGACCTCGCTCGGGTTCTTCACGCTGGTCGGTGGCGGCAGTACCGGTGTCACGATGTGCACCTGGATTCCCGTGAGCCGTCATCATCGCGGACGCATCGAGTCGAGCCTCGGCATCACGCACGTCACCGGCCACCGCGCCTTCGCCGAGCTGCACTCGCTCGGCGTTCCAATTCCGGCAACCTGGCTCGTCGAACAGGATCATCCTCGTCGAGGGCTTGTGTTGCGCGTTCCTTCCGACGAACCCCATGAACAGGTGTTGGTGTGGGCGCTGCGCGCAGTAGGTTCGCTCACTGCGCCACGTCTGATCAGACGATGGCGGGCCGACATCTACCTCCCCGTTACGTCGTGACATGTGTCGATTTGCGGAGGCCTCGTTCGACGTTTGAGTCGAGTCGAGATTCCGGTCGATGCTGGAGTTCTTCGATCTCGGCCACGAAACCGAATCCGGAAGGAGTCACCCCAATGCGATTCATGATGTTCATGATCCCGAACATCTCCGAGCAGGACTGGACACCCACCGCCGAGGCCGTCGCGGCGATGACGAAGTACAACCAGGAGATGAAGAGCGCGGGCGTGCTGCTGGCACTCGACGGGCTCCATCCGAGCTCCAAGGGCGCTCGTGTGAGCTTTGGCGGGGGAAAGATATCCGTGAAGGACGGGCCCTTCACCGAGGCAAAGGAACTGATCGGCGGGTACTGGCTGATCGACGTGAAGTCCAAGGAGGAGGCGGTCGAATGGGCGAGGCGGTGCCCCGCCGGCAGCGACCCCGTGACCGGCATCGGCCCGGTGATCGAGGTGCGTCAGGTATTCGAAATAGCCGATTTTCCTGCCGACGTGCGCGCCGCGGCCGGTCTGTAGCGGGCTCGGCACACTCCATTGCCGGGGACTGCAGCCAGGACACGATGAGCCCGCGTGCCGGCCTCTGACAGGGCCGTGCCCTCGTCTGAGGCGAACCGTGCTATCGACGCCATCTGGAGGATCGAGTCCCCGCGGCTGGTCGCCTGCCTCGCCCGGCTCGTGGGGGACCTCGGCCAGGCCGAGGATCTTGCCCACGATGCGCTCGTCGCCGCGCTCGAGCAGTGGCCGGAATCAGGCGTCCCGGACAACCCGGGCGCCTGGCTCATGGCTGTCGGAAAGCGTCGTGCGATCGACCTTTTGCGAAGGAGGACCACGCTCCAGCGAAAGCACGAGGAGCTCGGCCACCAGTTGGAGGTCAATTCGGCGGCGAGCGACCTCGATCTTGACGTGCCCGAAGGCGAGGTCGATGACGACCTCCTACGCCTCGTCTTCGTCGTGTGCCACCCGGTTCTCCCGACCGAGGCGCGCGTTGCACTTACGCTGCGGGTGCTCGGGGGCCTGACGACCGAGGAGATCGCCCGCGCGTTTCTCGTCCGGGAGTCAACCGTCGCCCAGCGGATCGTGCGGGCCAAGCGGACGCTTGCCGAGGCACAGGTTCCCTTCGAGGTCCCGCGGGGGGCCGACCTCATCGGACGCCTCGCCTCGGTGCTCGAGGTCATCTACCTGATCTTCAACGAGGGGTACTCTGCCACCTCCGGTGGCGACTGGATGCGACCACCGATCTCCGCGGAGGCACTCCGCCTCGGCCGGGTCCTCGCCGAGCTCGTGCCCACATTCTCGGAGGTCCACGGCCTCGTCGCTCTGATGGAGATCCAGGCGTCGCGCTTTCGAGCTCGGGCCGGCCCGTCGGGCGAACCCGTCCTCCTGCTCGACCAGGACCGCGCCCGCTGGGATCAGGTCCTCATTCGACGCGGACTCGCCGCCCTCGCACGCGCCGAGGAACTCGGTCATCCCCTCGGCCCGTACGCGCTCCAGGCCGCGATCGCCGCGTGCCACGCCCGGGCACGAACCGCGCCTGAGACGGACTGGGCCCGCATCACCGCTCTGTATGACGCGCTCGCGCAGCTTGCCCCCTCCCCGGTCGTGGAGCTCAACCGAGCTGTCGCCATCGCCATGGCGTTCGGCCCGCAAGCCGGTCTCGAGCTCGTCGACGCGCTCACGGCCGAACCATTGCTGGAGAACTACTACCTCTTGTCGAGTGTGCGCGGAGATCTCCTCGCGAAGCTCGGTCGTCTCGCCGAGGCGCGGATCGAATTCGGGCGTGCAGCGTCACTGACGAAGAATTTGCGCGAAGCGGGCAATGCTGCTCCGGCGGGCCGAGGACCTCGGCGCACCGTAGCGGAGTCTCAGGTTCTCAGCCGGTCGGGCGCCGGGGCGATCCGCCAGCAGCTGCGTCCCGCCGCCTTGGCCTCGCACAGCGCCTCGTCGGCGGTGGCGAGTAGCGAGTCCGAGGTCGTCCCTGGTGGAAAGTCGAGCACGATCCCGATGCTCGCCCCCACCTTCACCGCCGGCGCGTCGCCCACCGAGACAGGTTCGGCCAGGCGGTCGACGACCCGGGCGGCGATGGCAACGACCTGATGCTCGTTGACGTCGCCCGCGCAGAGGATGGCGAACTCGTCTCCGCCGATGCGAGCTAGGTCGTCGGTAGGCCGGACGACCGACGACAACCTTCGGGCGATGACCCGAAGCGCCGAATCTCCTGCGAGGTGGCCCAACCGGTCGTTCACGTCCCTGAAACCGTCGATGTCGATGTACAGCACGGCGGGGCGGTCGCCTGCATCGACCCGGGAGTCGAGCGCCTCAAAGAAGCTCCTTCGATTGCCGAGACCCGTCAGCAGATCCTGGAACGCGGCTTCGAGCAAACGCTCCTCCGCTGTGTTGTGCGAGATCATGAGCGAGCCGAGGACGAGCGCTCGATCGACGGCGGTCCGCTCGTTCGGCGCCAGAGGCCCGACCCCGCGGCTCCACACCACGAGGCAGGCGGAAGGCATCTTCTCGCCCCGGCTCAGGATCGGGAAGCAGGACACCGAGCGGAACCCGGCAGCGGTGGCCGCCGAACTGCTCGCCTCGGGCAGGTCCGCAACCTCGACATACGACGCCGTCGAATCGAGACCCATCGCCTGATCCCACGGCCCGGCGGCCGGCGGTCCCGGCACCGAGGGGTGCAGCGGGAAGCGGTTGATCGTTCGGCCGTCGTGCGATGCGACGACGAAGTAGCACTCGCCGAGCACGGGAGGAAGCCGCAGCGCCACGGCAAGGGCCGAAAGGCTGTCCTCCAGGCTCGCCCCGGCATAGGCAGATGCGAGCACCTGGTCGAAGTAGTCGTACGCGCTCTCGAGCAGGAGCAGGACGACAAATCCGGCGAGTGCAGGGTCGGCCAGGCGGTTGAGCGCCCAGGCCTCGGCGAGCCGGGTTCTACCGTCCGCGTGGACATACGGCAGCCGGACCGGGCCGGTGAGCTGATCCGGCGATCTTCCTGCGGAGGCGGCGAGCAGCCCGGTGAGCAGGGGGCGGTCCTTCGGCTCGAGGTAGCTGCTCAGTTCGGAACCGACGAGCACGTCGACCGGCCGGCCGCCGAGGTGCTCGAGCTGCCCGGACGCGAACCGCACGACCCCGCCTTCGTCGACGAGCACCAGGACACCTGGAATCGACGCCAGCAGATGCTCATGGATCCCAAGGGCAGTCGGCTGCGACTCGATCGACGCGCTCACGACCTCAATCTAGTGGCGAGGCGGTCCTTTATCTAGGTGGGGGCGGTGGACACGCGAAGAGGCCGCCGGTCAAAACGACCGACGGCCCCTATCGGCAAGCCGGCCAAGCCAACCTGACGGATGGCTAGGCCTGGGCTAGGCCTGACGTACGGCTTCAGCCTCGATCTCGAGCTTGACCTTCGGGCTGACGACGAAGCCGCCGGTCTCGAGCGCTGCGTTGAAGCTCACGCCGAAGTCGTTGCGGTCGATCTCGCCCGACGCGGTGAACCCGAGGCGCTGGTTGCCCCACGGGTCCTGGATCACGCCCTCGAACTCGACATCGAGGACGATCGGGCGGGTGACGCCGCGGACGGTCAAGTCGCCGGCGACCTTCCATTCGTTCGAACGACCCAGCTCGACTTTCGTGCTGTGGAAGCTGAGCGTCGGGAAATTCTCGACGTCGAGGAAGTCGTTGGTCCGGACGTGCTTGTCACGGTTCTCGTCGTTGGTGATGATGCTCGCGGCCTGGATGGTCACGTCGACAGACGACTGCGCCGGGTCGTCGGCCACGACGACCGAACCTTCGAAGTCGTTGAAGCGTCCGCGAACCTTGGACACCATGAGGTGACGTGAGACGAATCCGACCTGGGTGTGCGACTTGTCGAGCACGAACGTGCCAGAGGTCGGCAGTGTGAGGCCGTTTACTTCCCTGGTGAGCCTGGTCGTCTGGGTGGCCGTGGCTTCGTTGGTGGTTGTCATTTTCGAACTCCTTGTAGTTGAGAGCGACTGGTCCCTTGCTTGCGCAACTAACTATATAGCAAACTCTTTGACTGCGCAACTATTCCCGGCTTCCCGCTATAGTGGGGTCGTGGAGACGAGCCAGCACCGGCAGACCAGGGGCGACCTCGACAGGATCACCCTGGTCGGGCTCGTCCTCGAGACCGCCTCGGGACTGCGGCGCGCGGTCGCCCCGCCCCTTGAACGCCAATGCGAGCTTGCCGGCCAGGACTTCGAGATACTGATCCGGCTCGCCCGAACCCCCGGCGCGCGGCTGAGGATGAGTGATCTCGCGGCCCAGACGGCGCTCACCCCGAGCGGTCTGACGCGGGCCATCGACCGTCTCTCCGAGATCGGCCTCGTGAGCCGCCGAGCCTGTCCCGAGGACCGGCGTGGTGCGTTCGCAGAGCTGACCGAAGCCGGCGAGGAGAGGATGCGCCAGGCGCTCGACATCCACCGCTGCCAGCTCGCCGAGCTGCTCGACGGGGCTCTCGAGCCGGACGAGGAGCTCGCCTTCGTCGCCGCGTTGCGCAAGCTCCGCGACCGGGTGAATCCTGAAGCTTCCTTCCTCACTCCCTAGAGAGCCGCCCCGGGAGGCACGACACATGACCGGACGAGACAGCTTCGGTGCCGAGTCCACGCTGGACGTGGGTGACCTGCGCTACAGCATCCATCGCCTGGCGGCGCTAGAGGGCACGGCCGACCTCGGGCTGGTCCCGTACTCGATCAAGCTCCTCCTCGAGAACCTGCTGCGCCACGAGGACGGCGTGAGCGTGGAGGCGGGAGATGTGGAGGCTTTGGCGCGATTCGCGAGCGGGGACGCCGGCGACCGTGAGATCGCGTATTCGCCGGCCCGGATCCTCCTGCAGGACTTCACCGGCGTGCCGTGTGTGGTCGACCTCGCGGCCATGCGAGACGCCATCGGACCGCTCGGCGGGAGCGCGGGCCGGATCAACCCGCTGGTGCCAGTCGACCTCGTCATCGACCATTCCGTCGTCGCGGACGTCTACGGGCGAGTCGACGCCCTGCAGGTGAACACGGACCTGGAGTACGAGCGCAACTCCGAGCGCTACCGGTTCCTCCGCTGGGGCCAGCAGGCCTTCGCCAATTTCCGCGTCGTCCCTCCCGGCACGGGCATCTGCCACCAGTTCAACCTCGAGTACCTGAGCAGCGTCGTGTTCACCGACGCCGCCGGCGCCGCCTATCCCGACACCGTCGTCGGCACCGACTCGCATACGCCGATGGTGAACGGCCTCGGCGTGCTCGCCTGGGGCGTCGGAGGCATCGAGGCGGAGGCAGCCATGCTCGGCCAGCCGATCTCGATGCTCGTGCCGCCGGTGGTCGGCCTGCGCCTGTCCGGTGAGCTCCCGGAGGGTACGACGGCGACCGACCTCGTCCTCACCGTTGCCGAGCTGCTGCGGCGCCACGGCGTCGTCGGCAAGTTCGTCGAGTGCTACGGGCCGGGCGTGGCGGAGGTGCCGCTCGAGAACCGGGCGACCATCGGCAACATGTCCCCGGAGTACGGCTCGACCGTCACGATCTTCCCGATCGACGCCGAGACGCTCCGCTATCTGCGCCTCACGGGCCGCTCCGAGGAGCGGTGCGCGCTGGTGGAGGCCTACGCCAAGGAACAGGGGCTGTGGCACGACGCCACGCTCGAGCCGGCATATTCCGAACGGATCGAGCTCGACCTGTCGACTATCGAACCGAACCTCGCCGGCCCGTCTCGCCCTCAGGACCGCATCCCGCTGCGGAGGGCCAAGGCGATGTTCGCCGAGGCGCTGCCGCGGTCGCTGCCGAGCGGCGCTGCGGCGCAGCCCGACCCGGGTGCCGCCGCCGGGTCCGGGCGCGTGGAGGTACGCCTCGCCGACGGGCGTGAGTTCGCCCTCGAGCACGGCCACGTCGTAATCGCGGCGATCACGAGCTGCACGAACACCTCGAACCCACAGGTGATGATCGGTGCGGGCCTCGTCGCGAAGAAGGCCGTCGAGCTCGGGCTGGCATCCAAGCCCTGGGTGAAGACGAGCCTCGCGCCGGGCTCTCGTGTCGTCATGGACTACCTCGCCCAGGCCGGGCTGGTGCCATATCTCGACAAGCTCGGCTTCGACCTCGTGGGCTTCGGCTGCACGACCTGCATCGGCAACTCCGGGCCGCTGCTGCCTGAGATCTCGCAAGCCATCAACTCCCATGGACTGGCGTGCGCCGCGGTGCTCTCGGGCAATCGCAACTTCGAGGGAAGGATCCATCCAGACGTCCGGATGAACTACCTGGCCTCGCCGCCGCTCGTGGTCGCGTATGCGCTCGCGGGCACGATGAACTTCGATCCCGCCACCGAGCCCCTCGGTGTCTCGGCGGACGGCCGGCCCGTCATGCTGGCTGACCTCTGGCCCTCCTCCCAGGAGGTCGCCGAGGTGCTCGAGCATGCCGTTGGAGCCGAGATGTTCCGCGCCGAGTACGCGAACGCCACCGCCGGCGACGACCGGTGGCTGTCGCTCGAGGTCCCGGTCGGCGAGCAGTACGCCTGGGACGAGCGGTCGACGTACGTGCGGAGACCGCCGTTTCTCGAAGGCACGAAGGCCGAGCCGATACCGCTCACCGACGTCAGCGGCGCCAGGGTGCTGGCGGTCCTCGGCGACAGCGTCACGACCGACCACATCTCGCCGGCGGGGTCGATCCGGCCTTCGAGCCCGGCGGGGCTGTGGCTGCAGGATCACGGCGTTGAGGTGGGCGAGTTCAACTCGTACGGGGCGCGCCGGGGCAATCACGAGGTCATGATCCGGGGCACCTTCGCCAACCCCCGCATCCGTAACCGCCTCGTGCCCGATACCGAGGGCGGCGTCACGGTCCACCTCCCCGACGGCGAACAGACGACCATCTTCGACGCCGCCGTCCGATACCAGTCCGAAGGCGTGCCGCTCGTCGTCATCGCCGGCAAGGAGTACGGGTCGGGCTCGTCACGTGACTGGGCGGCGAAAGGCCCGGCGCTGCTGGGAATTCGCGCCGTGCTCGCCGAGAGCTACGAGCGGATCCACCGGTCGAATCTCATCGGAATGGGCGTGCTCCCCCTGCAGTTCTCCCCCGGCGAGAGCGCGGCTTCGCTCGGCCTGTCGGGCCGTGAGTCGTTCGACATCACCGGGCTGTCGGGCGCCTCGCTGGCGGAGCTAGTCGGGCGGCGGGTCACGATCGCGGCCGATGGCCGCGTGTTCGAAGCGGTGCTGCGCGTCGACACGCCCGGCGAGGCTCAGTACCTGTGGCACGGCGGCATCCTGCCCTTCGTCGTGAGGGCGCTCGCCAGGCAATGAGGTGGGCATCAGCCGGCCGTGACCAGCCGGCCGAGCCCGATCGCACGCATGAGCGACTCGAGCTCGCTCGTCACCCACGTCAGCTTGTCGACGAAAAGCAGCACGCCGAAGGCACCCATTACGACGACCGAGAAAAGCGTGATGGCCCGCGAATGGCGGCGGACGAACAACACCATCCCCGACAGCCGGCCCAGTGCCAGGCCGACGACGAGAAACGGGATCCCCAGCCCCAACGAGTACACCCCCAGCAGGACCGCTCCCTCCCCCGCCGACCCCGACGTCGCGGCGACCGCGCTCACAGAGGCGAGGATCGGTCCGAGACACGGCTGCCACCCGAACCCGAACGCGGCGCCCGCGACCGGTGCGGCAAACGGCCCGAGACGGTCGAGGTTCGGATGGAACCGAGCCTCTCGATACCAACCGGGCCGATTCAGCACCATCGAGCCCGCAAGGAACAGCGCCATCGCGATGACCACCGCTCCGGAGATCCGCAGGAGCAGCTCCTTGTCGCGGAAGACCGCGCTCCCGATCGTCGTCGCAGTGATGCCGAGGAGCACGAACACCACGGTGAAGCCGGCCACGAACGAGGTCGTGTCACGCGCGATCCGGAGCAGGTGATGGCGCGATCCCTGCTGAGGGTCGGTGAGGTCGAGGCCGGTTACGACCGAGAGGTAACCGGGGACGATCGGCAGAACGCAGGGAGACACGAAGGACGCGACGCCTCCGCCGAATGCCGCGACGTAGCTCACCGTGTTCGTCATTGTCGCCCTGAAGTCTGCCCCACCCGTGCCCGTCGGAGGCCTGCGAGGCGAGGGTCCTTGCCTTTCGGGGCGGTGGTTGGCATTGTCGTCACAGATGGCCTTGACCGAACGGGAACGCAGAGTGCTCGACGTCGAGCGGGACTGGTGGCTGGCCTCAGCGTCCAAGCGGCAGGCGATCCACGAACGCCTGGGGCTTTCGACGGGCGTGTACTACGGGGTTCTGCGGCGCCTGGCCGACTCACCCGAGGCGTTCGCGTACGACCCGCTCGTGATCCATCGCTTGCGGCGGCGACTAGTGCGGCGGCGGCGCGACCGCTTCGAGAGCGACCCCGAGCTCGAGCTCCGTCCCCGTTGAGCGACCGCGCCGGGGGCTGTCCCAGCTCGTCGACGAGGGACCGCCGCAATGCGCGCGAGACACCGGTGCACAGGCTGACGCCGGCCGAGTCGTCCGCTCTCGAGCTCCTCGCCGAAGTCCCAGAGCGCACGGGGCTCTGCTGCGACTTCGACGGAACTATCGCCCCGATCGTCGCCGATCCGCAAGCCGCCCGCCCCGCCCCCGGCGCCGTCGCCGCCCTCCACGGCCTTGCTCGCGACCTGGCCGTCGTCGCGGCCGTCTCGGGCCGGCCGGCCGCTTTCCTCGCCGAACGCCTCGAGCTCGCCCGCTACCGGTCCCCGCTTCTCGCCATCGGTCTGCACGGGCTCGAGGAGTGGCTCCCGGGCGGCTCGATCAGGGCGCGGGTGGACGCCGCAAGCTGGCGGCCGGCGATCGAGGCCGTTCGTGACCAGCTGCTCGCGGCCGTCCCGGCCGGCGTCCGGGTCGAGGACAAGGGCTTCGGAGTCACGGTCCACTGGCGCTCCCTGAGGGCCTCGGGGGCCGAGCTCGAGGCCATCGCAACGGACGTCACCGAGGTCGCGCGGTCGATCGCGGCCGAGCACGGTCTGTTGGCCCTGCCCGGCAAATCGAGCGTGGAGCTCGCTCCCCCGCTCGGGGTCGACAAGGGAACGGTCGTGAGGGAGCTGTGCGGGGGGCTGGAAAGAGCTGGGTTTCTCGGCGACGACGCCGGCGACCTGCTCGCCTTCCGTGCCCTCGACGACCTCAGGGCCCGGTCGGGACTGCGCCCGCTCAAGGTCGCGGTCACCGGGGCCGAGGTGCCTCGAGCCCTTATCGAGGAGGCCGATCTCGTCCTCGACGGTCCCGTCGCTGCGGTCCGTTTCCTCGTCGAGCTCGCTGCGCGCCTGCGGTCCTCCTAGGCGCACGCCCGTCTCAGGCGCGCACCTCGGGCTGCCAGGGAACTCGGGCCGCATCGCGGACCTCGGTCAGCCAGTCCGCCGGCGTCCGTGAGCGAGCCCGGCGCCGCAGTTCGCGAGCCCGTGCGCGCCGGTCCTCGGAGCTCATGGCCAGACCGGTCGCGAGCGCAGCGGCCGTGCCGGTCACGTCGAACGGGTTGACGCCGACGGCCAGGTCTCCGAGCTCGTCGTAAGCGCCGGCCTCGCGCGACAGCGCGAGCACGCCGTCTTGCTCGTTGAGGGCCGGCCCTTCCTTCGCGACAAGGTTGAGCCCGTCGCGAACCGGGTTGACGAGGAGAAGGTCGTAGCGTTTGAGGGCGGCGACGGTGGCCGCGAAGTCGTCCTCGAGGTCGAGCACGACGGGCGTGTAGCCGGGCGCGCCCCAGCGGCCGTTCACCTGGTCCGCGACGTGCTCGACCTCGACGCGGTAGGCGAGGTACTCCGGCAGGGACTCGCGCGACGAGTAGACGCGTGCCAGGAAGACCAGGCGCCCTCGCCACTCGGGCGACGCCTCCAGCAGCTCGTCGAAGGCGAGAAAGCCGCGTATCAGGTTCTTCGACAGCTCGACCCGGTCGCTTCGCACCAAGAGCGTGCGGCCGTCGAGCTCCTCCTCGAGCCGCGACAGGCGCGATCGGCACGCCTCGGTGGCCGCCACCTCGTCGAGCCTGGCCGCGTCCGCCCCGAGCGGGGCCACGAAGGTCGCCGGCGCCCCGACGCCGGTGGCCAAGGCGCAGCGAACGAAGGCGTCCCGCCACCGCGCCGTGTGGAAGCCGCAGGCGCCGTAGGAGGACATCGACTCCATCAGCTCGACGCGGGGCCCGTCGGGCAGCATCGCAAGGTCCTCCGGAGGGCAGAACGGCGTGTGGGTGAAGAACGTGGTCGCCACGTCGGGGCGCCGCTTGGCGAGGTGGCGGCCGACGAGAGCGAGGTGGTAGTCGTTCACGACCACGGTCGCGCCCGTCGCGGCTTCCTCTGCGATCGTGTCTGCAAATGCCTCGTTGAACTGGCAGTACAGTTCCCAGGCCTCGTGCCAGACACGGTCGAACCGTGGGCGGCGCGCATGGTCGAACAAGCCGTGGTGGAGGAACCACAGCGTGCCGTTGGAGATGACCTCGTAGGCGGCGCGCGCCACCTCGGGCGCCACTGCGACGGTCCGGAGCTGCAGCGACTCCTGCCCGGTCGCAACCGGGCCGGCCGATGCGTGCAGCCGGTCTCCTTCGCTCAGGGCCGCGGCGACCCACAGGGCCCCGCCATCGGAGGAGGACATTGGCACATCGGCGAGGGCGCCGCTCAGGCTCGGGGCGAGGCCGCCGGCGGCGGGGCGAGGCTCGACGGCTCCTCCCGGCCCGCTCTCGAGGGTGAAAGGTCCCCGGTTCGAGACCACGACGAGGCCGAACCCGGTCATTTCGCCCCGACGCCTGCTCTGCGGAGGGCGACGTCGAGGACGTCACGCGCCTGAGGGGCCAGCTCGTAGAGCGGCCGGTTGCGATGGGTTCGAACGTCGAGGTCGACCTGCGCGACCGACGCCAGACCGTAGCGCCGCGAGATGTCGATGAGCATCGCGAGCTCCACCCCGTAGCCGGCGGCGAGCTCGACCCCGTCCAGGGCCTCCCGGCGGACGGCGACCTCGCCCGCAAGTGGCTGGGCGACACTTGAGAGCTCGGGAAAGAGAAGGGACAGGACCGGGCGAGCCACGAGCTCGGTGACGCGCCCGCCCCCGGTGGGGCTGTCCCCGAACGGTCGGCGGTAGCACCCCTTCACCAGCATCGTCTCGTGCCCGACGAGCAGCGGACCGAGGAGGCCGGTGACGAAATGGACCCCGAAAGGCTCGACGTCGGCATCGAGGAACACGACGATGTCCCCCTTTGTCGCGAGGAGTCCCCGACGCATCGCCTCGCCCTTGCCTGCGCCGGCAGGCTCGCCCTCGGCGCCGTTGCCGGCGGCGGCCTTCGGCACGCTCACGATCGTGGCGCCTGCGGCGAGGGCAACAGCGGCGGTTGCGTCGGTGGAACGGTCGTCGACCACCAGCAACTCGTCGACCAGGCCTGGCCCCTCGACGAGCTCCCGACGCACCGCTTCGACGATGGGGCCGACGGTCGCCGCCTCGTCGCGAGCGGGAATGCAGACCGATATGCGCCGGTCCCTCTTCATCGGGCGCAACTCGGATACCGGGAAGTCCCTGTGGTGGTAGGAGGCGATCGGCATCGTGAGGTCGGAGGCGGCGGGCATGGTCGGATGCCAGGTTAGGGCTCGCGCGACAAGAGCCCGCGCACCAATACGGGTCATCGGTGGACCCCGCCCGCGCCGGCCTTGGCTCCCGGGCGGGGTTCTTTGAAGGCCTTTTGACGCGCGCCCCGGCCTTGGTCCACACTTGAGGCCAATCATCCAGAGCGGCCGAGGGATCGGGCCTGACGAAAGCCGCGACAACCAGCACGAGCCCTAGGGGGCGTGCCAGGTGCCAATGCCCGAACGATGAGGAGGCTCCGGTGGGTTTCGTCGTTGGGCTTGGCTGTCGGGAGTGCGCGCGCACGTACGCGCCAGAGGCGCTCCACGTGTGCGAATTCTGTTTCGGGCCGCTCGAGGTCGCGTACGACCTCGGAGCGCTCCGCCGGACCGTCACGCGCGAGCGGATCGAGGCCGGGCCGCCCAACATGTGGCGCTACGCGGACCTGCTGCCCGTCTCTGGCGAATCGCCCGTCAGCCTCGGCGCAGGATTCACGCCGCTCATCCGGGCCGACCGGCTCTCCGCCGAGCTCGGGCTCGGTGAGGTGTGGGTGAAGGACGACACCCGCAATCCGACGGGCTCCTTCAAAGACCGCGTAGTCGCCGTCGCTCTGACCAAGGCTCGCGAGCTCGGGTTCAAGGTCGCGGCGTGCGCGTCGACCGGCAACCTCGCCAACTCGGTGGCCGCTCACGCCGCGCGGGCAGGCATGGAGTCTTTCGTGTTCGTGCCGCGCGACCTGGAGGCGGTGAAGCTCATCACGACCGCGGTCTTCGGTGGGCACCTCGTGGCCGTCGACGGAAGCTACGACGAGGTGAACCGCCTATGCGCCGAGCTCGCGAACGAGTTCCCGTCCTGGGCCTTCGTCAATGTCAACGTCCGGCCCTACTACTCCGAAGGGTCCAAGACGTTGGCCTTCGAGGTCGCCGAGCAGCTCGGCTGGCGGCTCCCCGACCACGTCGTCGTCCCGGTTGCGTCGGGGAGCCAGCTCACCAAGATCGACAAGGGCTTTCGTGAGCTCGCTGAGCTGGGCCTCGTCGACGACGGCGAGGTCCGGATCTCCGGCGCACAGGCAAAGGGATGCGCTCCGGTCGCGACCGCCTTCGCCGAGGGCAGCGACCACGTGCGCCCGGTCAAGCCCGCGACGATCGCGAAATCGCTCGCGATCGGCAATCCGGCGGACGGCTGGTACGCCCTCGAGGTGGTCCGGAGGACCGGTGGCGCCCTGGCGGCGGTCACCGACGAGGAGATCGTCGATGGGATCCGTCTGCTCGCCCGCACCGAAGGGATCTTCGCCGAGACCGCGGGCGGCGTGACAGTGGCGACGCTCGCCAAGCTGTCCGCCGCAGGTGTCGTCCGGTCCGACGAGCGCGTCGTCGTGTACGTCACCGGCAACGGGCTGAAGACCACCGAGGCGCTCGCCGGCACGGTCGGGCCCTCGGCGACCGTCGCGCCGACGCTCGAAGCCGTCGCAGAGCTGATCGACGGCGACGGCACCATGAGAGCGGCCGCCCGGTGACCGTCAAGGTACGAGTTCCGACCCAGCTGCGGGCTCTGACCGGAGGCGCGGGCGAGCTCGAGATCGAAGCGGGCACAGTTCGCGAGGCAATCGAGGTGCTCGAACGGGACCATCCCGGGATGCAGGCGCGGCTGATGGACGAGCAGGGCGCCTTGCGGCGTTTCGTGAACCTGTTCGTCGCCGACGAGGACGTCCGCTTCCTCGAGGGCCTCGACACGGCTCTTCCGGCTGCCACCACGCTCTCGATCGTGCCGGCGGTCGCCGGCGGCTGACGCCGCCGGCAGGAACAGGGCTCCGACCTGGGTACCTTCGGGCACAGTTGCACGCCGGCCTCCGGCGTGGTTTGCTGTTAGCACTCGAACCATTAGAGTGCTAACGGTTACGGAACCGTGCACCCCAAGGAGGACATCCCCGAAATGCCGAAGTTGATCGCCTTCGACGAGCAGGCCCGCCGGGCCCTCGAGAATGGCATGAACCAGCTGGTAGACGCCGTGAAAGTCACGCTCGGCCCCAAGGGCCGCAACGTCGTGCTGGAGAAGAAGTGGGGTGCGCCGACGATAACGAACGACGGCGTGTCCATCGCAAAAGAGATCGAGCTCGAGGACCCGTGGGAGAAGGTCGGAGCCGACCTCGTGAAGGAAGTGGCGAAAAAGACAGACGACGTCGCCGGCGACGGGACGACGACGGCAACCGTCCTCGCCGGCGCCATGGTCCGTGAGGGCCTCCGCAACGTCGCGGCCGGCGCGAACCCGATGTCGCTCAAGCGCGGAATCGAGGTCGCTGTCGAGGCCGCCGTCGCCCGGCTGAAGCAGCTCTCCAAGGAGATCGACGCCAAGGACCAGATCGCTCAGGTGGCCTCCATCTCGTCGGCCGACGACGAGATCGGCGCCATGATCGCCGAGGCCATCGACAAGGTCGGCAAGGACGGCGTGATCACGGTCGAGGAGTCGCAGACCTTCGGCATGGAGATGGAGCTCGTCGAGGGCATGCGCTTCGACAAGGGCTACATCTCTCCGTACTTCGTGACCGACCCGGACCGGATGGAGGCCGTCCTCGAGGACCCGTACATCCTGCTCGTGGGCTCGAAGATATCAGCGGTCCGCGACCTGCTGCCGGTGCTCGAGAAGGTGATGCAGACCGGCAAGGCCCTCATGATCCTGTCAGAGGACGTCGAGGGCGAGGCGCTCGCAACCCTCGTCGTGAACAAGATCCGCGGCACGTTCCGCAGCACCGCCGTCAAGGCGCCGGGCTTCGGGGAACGGCGCAAGGCGATGCTCCAGGACATCGCGATCCTCACGGGCGGTCAGGTCATAACCGAAGAGGTGGGCCTGAAGCTCGACAACGTCGCCTTGGACCTGCTCGGGCGCGCTCGCAAGGTCGTCGTCACCAAGGACGAGACGACCATCGTCGAAGGTGCCGGCAACGAGGCCGACATCAAGGGCCGCATCAACCAGATCAAGACCGAGATCGAGAACACCGACTCCGACTACGACCGCGAGAAGCTGCAGGAGCGTCTGGCAAAGCTGTCCGGCGGCGTCGCGGTGATCAAGGTCGGGGCGGCCACCGAAGTGGAGCTCAAGGAGAAGAAGCACCGCATCGAGGACGCTGTCTCCACGACCAAGGCGGCCATCGAGGAGGGCGTCGTTCCCGGCGGCGGCGTAGCGCTGCTCCGCTCGCAGCAGGCCATCTTGGACGCAGCCGAGAAGCTCGAGGGTGACGAGGCGACGGGTGCCAGAATTGTGGCCCGCTCCGTCGAGGAGCCGCTCAAGCAGATCGCCGTCAACGCGGGATTCGAGGGCGGCGTCGTCGTCGAGCGGGTGAAGAGCCTGAAGGGCGCGTCACACGGCCTCAACGCACAGACCGGCGAGTACGAAGACCTCCTCAAGGTCGGCGTGATCGATGCCGCCAAGGTGACGCGGTCCGCGCTGCAGAACGCGGCGTCCATCGCGGCCCTGTTCCTCACGACCGAGGCGGTCGTGGTGGACAAGCCCGAGGAGAAGGGCCCCGCTATGCCGCCGGGCGGCGGGATGGACGACTACTGATCCCACCAGGGGCTCAGAGGAGTTTCTGACGACGAGGGGCGCCGAGAGGCGCCCCTCGTTGCGGTCTGCCGTCGAGCCGTACCTAGACTCCGAGCCGTGACCGCCGATGAGCCCGCGCCCGACGAGGTACCGCTGAGCCCCAGGACGGGCTGGGGCGTGCTGCATCTGTTCTGCAAGCCACGAACGGACGCCGCGGCTCGCTCGCTGCTCGATGCGATCGACGCCGCGCGCAAAGACGAGTGCCAGGTCGTGACCGCCGCGATGCTGGGCCACAAGGCAGACGTCTGCGTCCTCGCGCTCGGACCGGATCTGAGACGGCTCCGGCGGCTGCAGACCGGCCTGCAGACGGGGGGCTTGGACGTCGTGGACTCGTACGTCTCCCTGACCGAGGTGTCCGAGTACGCCGCGGGCGTGCCCCCAGAGTTGAAGCATGCCCGGCTGTACCCGACGCTGCCCCCCGAGGGCATGGAGGCGATCTGCTTTTACCCGATGTCCAAGCGGCGCGCACCAGGCGCCGAGAACTGGTACGCCCTGAGCTTCGACGAGAGGATGGCGCTGATGCGCGGGCATGGGGCTGCGGGTCGCGAGTTCCGGGGCCGGGTGCTGCAGCTCGTGACCGGCTCCGCGGGCCTCGACGACTGGGAGTGGGGCGTCACGCTGTTCGGGGTTCACCCGGACGACCTGAAGGAGTGCGTGTACTCGATGCGATTCGACGAGGCCTCGACGCTGTATGGCGAGTTCGGCCCGTTCTACACCGGGATCGTCGGAAGCGCCGAGGACGTCCTCGCCGGCGTCGGCGTACGCTGAGGTGGTGCCAGGCGGCGAGCTAGCTGAGGGCTACGACGCGGCGAACGTGGCGCAGGCGTTGTGCCGTCTCGAATCGGTCCTCGCCCGCCTCGAGCGCGTCGTAGTGGCCTTTTCTGGAGGGGCCGACTCCGCGCTGGTCGCATCGGTCGCCAACAGTTTGCTCGGCCGGCAGAACGCCCTTTGCGTGACCGCGGTCTCGGCGTCGCTTGCGCCCGAGGACCGTCGCCATTGCGCCGCCCTCGCAGCCGAATGGTCCTTGCGGTGGGAGGCGGTTCCCACCCGTGAGCTCGACGACCCGGCCTACGTCCGCAACGACCTCGACCGTTGCTACCACTGCAAGCGCGAGCTGATGGACGTGCTGCAACCTCTGGCCGTGTCCGAGCGGGCAACTGTGGTGCTGGGTGTGAACCTCGATGACCTCACCGACCACCGCCCCGGCCAGAAGGCGGCGGCCGAGCGGGGCGCCGTCTTTCCTCTCGTCGAGGCGGGGCTCGACAAGGCGACGGTCCGCGCCCTGTCGCGATCTCTCGGGCTCGGGACCTGGGACCGTCCCGCGGCTGCGTGCCTGGCTTCGAGGGTGCCCCACGGAACGCCGGTCAGTCTCGGGATCCTTGACCAGGTGGCGAGGGCAGAGTCGGCCTTGAGGCGCCTCGGCTTCGATGCCCTGCGGGTGCGCCATTACGGCGAGCTGGCTCGAATCGAGATCCCTCTGGAGGACCTCGACCGTGCGATCGGCGTCCGGGACGAGGTCGTGGCGGCGCTGCGAGGCGCTGGTTACCGGTACGTGACACTCGATCTCGAGGGGCTTCGCTCGGGGAACCTGTCCCGGACGGCTGCGGGCGCGGCCGATCTCCACCGATGAGCACTCGAGTCCGGCTCACCTTCCCCGAGGAACTGGTGCGCGAGCCCATAGTCGCCCAGCTCGTCCGCCGCTTCGACGTCGAGCCGAACATCCGAAAGGCCAGCATCGAAGCTCACGAGGGCTGGCTCGTGTGCGAGCTCGACGGTGCACCCGCAGCCGTCGACGGCGCCGTTGCGTGGCTCGAGGAAATCGGCGTCCGCGTCGATCGTCTCGGCGACGTGGTCGAGAGCTGACAGGCGAGCTCAGCGCCTGATCGTCGGCGGGCCCTCGTCGCCCCGGGCACGGACTTGCCAGCCGCCGGTGGCCGTCCGGCGGGGCTCGTAGAAGATGCAGCCGTCCGGGCAGGCAAACGGGACCGTCTCGGCCGCGCCCAGCCGGCAACGCTCGGTGCGCTCCCCGGAACGCACCGTCTGCATGACGTAATGCCGGCAGTCCTCTCGCACGCTCACGCTGGCCATGATCGCGCAGGGCGAGGTCCTGGCGCCCCTCGCCCCAACGCCTCGGCGGTAGGGTCGGGCGCGTGAGTGACGAGCCGGCCTCGACACAAGACCTTGTCCGATGGGGAGAAGCGCTCGCCGCCATCGCGAAGACGGGGCTCGGGTTCACCGAGAGCCTTTACGAACGGGAGCGTTTCGAGGAGATATTGAAGGTCGCAGCGGACATCCGCGCCGCGGCCGCCTCCGCGCTCGCCCGCCAAGGCCAGCCGGTCGCGACGAGCGACTCCGACGGGCTCGTCCTCGAATGGCTGCGGGAGGTTGGCCACGGCGTCGCGGGCTACGTCACACCGAAGATTGCGGTCGGGGCGATCGTCGGGAACGAGGAGGGTCAGATCCTGCTCGTACAGCGAGCCGACTCGGGGGTCTGGCTCTACCCGACCGGCTGGGCCGACGTGGGCTATTCGCCCGCCGAGGTCGCGGTGAAGGAGGTCCTCGAGGAGACCGGGATCGAGGTCGAGCCGGTGCGCCTGGTCATGGTCCTCGACGGGCTCAGGCTCGGCTTCACGCAGGTACCGCTGTACTCGCTCGTGTTCCACCTCCGGACACTCGGCGGCGCCCTCAAGGCGCACCCGCTCGAGTGTGCCGACGTCGGGTGGTTTGGCGAGGACTCGCTGCCGTCCCCGCTGGCGGGCGCCGGGGTCTGGAGCGGCCACGCCTTCGCTGCGATCCGGGGCGAGTCACTCGACGTGCTCTTCGACTGGCCGCGACGGCCGGTGTGGCGGCCGGACGGTTCGGCGGGCCGCTCCGGCTGAGCCACGCTTGGCCTCCGACCACCGGAGGCCTCTCGGTACACTCGCCGGGATGGACGCCGGCGACCTCCTCGTGGAGCGGGTCCTCAAGACGACCGAAGAGCTCGTCGAGGTCATGGCACACCTCGTCCCGCAACTGTCCTCGACCGCGCCCACGCCCGATCGCGCGGCCCTCGAGCAGATCGTGACCTCGCCGGCCTGCGCTCTGCTCGTCGCGCGGCTCGCCTCGCGCGGTGGCGCGATCGTCGGGTCGCTCAGCCTCGTGTCGTACCGGATCCCGACCGGGTTGCATGCAGTGATCGAAGACGTGGTCGTCGACGAGTCGGCGCGCGGGCGCGGCGTGGGCGCGGCTCTGGTCTCAAAAGCCGTCTCGATCGCCCGCGGGCAAGGCGCCCGACACGTCAGCCTGACTTCGCGGCCATCCAGGGAGGCGGCGAACCGCTTGTACGCAAAGGCCGGGTTTGTGCAGAGGACTACGAACGTCTACCGCCTGGACCTGAACTGATCCGGAGCCGCCAGAGGGGCGACCAACTCGGCCGAGTCGTGCACGTCGCCGAGCCCGCCCGAGACAGCCAGCGTGACCAGACCGACGACCACCCCGGCGAAGCCGGCGATCCGCAGCGCAAGCGGGCCGGCGCTGGTGGGCAGGTGCTCGTTGAACAGCACGGTCCCGACGCCGATGACGTACGCGGTGGACGTGACGACGTTCACGGGCGCCACCACGGATGCCTCGCAACGCTGCAGTCCGGTCTGGAAAAGGACGAGGCCCATCGCGAGGCTGGCGGCGAGAAGATACAAGTCGGGGGAGGTCACGACGTGAGGAATCGCTCCGACGAGCCCCCAGCGCTGGACGAAGGTGGCCACCGACTTCAGGCCGAGCCCTGCGATGCCGTAGAACAGCCCTCCGGCGATTCCGAACAGCGGCCCCCGCAACTGCCTGGTCCGACGCCCCGACTCGTGGGCTCGGTCCGCCGCCACGAAGACCGCGAGAGCGACGGCACTCGTAGGTATCGCCGCGAGCAGGAGGTTCACCAGGCTCGCGGGACCGCCCGCCCGGTCCACACGCGGGTCGACCGACAGGCCGAGCAGGACCAACGCCGCCACGATGGCCGTGACACCGACCCATTCCACCGGCTTCAGGCGATCGTGCAACAGGAAATGTGACAGGACGAGCAACAGGACGATCCCCGAGGCGAAGATCGGCTGAACCACCGAGATCGGGGCCAGTGTCAGGGCGAGCCCCTGGCCCCCGAGTCCCAATAGCAGCAAGCCGCAGCCCCACAGCCATGGCCTCGAGCGGAGGAGGGTGCGAAGCATCACCCACACGCGCCGGGCGTGAAGGTCGGGCAACCCTTGGAGAGCGATCTTCTCCACGACCGTGCCCGTGCCGGTGAAGAGCGCCGACAACGCCGCGACCGCGATCCCGGCCGACGTGTGGGCGTACGGGCTCACGCGGGCCGCCGGGCCGACACAAGAAGAATCGATGACAGGCTGGGCGTGCGGCAGAAGAGGCGGTCGAGCGGGCGAAGCGGTCGCGGGACATCGTGATAGGGAGCTCCGGTGACGCAGATCTCGACGAATCCCGTGGCGGCGAGCAGCTGCTCGAGTGCGCGCCGGGTAAAGACCCGAAGATGGCCGGCCACCTCACGTCCCGGCCGCCCATAGATGCCGCGGAGGCTGACCTCGGTGAAAAGCGGCTGAACTCCGAGCCCGAGCAGCATGCGGTTGTACCAGGCAGCCAGGTTGGGGGTCGACAGCAGCAGCGTCCCGCCGGGCACGAGCACCCGCCTCGCCTCCAAGAGCGCGGCATCGGTGTCCACCAGGTGCTCGATCAGCTCGCTCATGACAACGACGTCTATGGTGCCAGAAGCCAGGGGCAGGCCGGAGCCGTCCACCGCACCGCGAGCCACGAAGACTCCTCGCCGCCGGGCACGATCGAGAGCCGCAGCCGACCAGTCGATTCCGATGATGGTGACGCCGGCTCCGGGCGTCTCCTTGCAGCGGGCCGCTGCGACAGCCGTAGCCATGCCGTCGCCGCACCCGACGTCGACTGCCACGACCGGCCGCGGCGCCGACGACGCGATCTCGGCGAGGCTCGCCGCCTGCAGCCACGCTCGCTCCCAACCGGAACTGAGCGGAGTCGCGGGATCCTCGTAGAATCGCTCGAGGGGACGATCGGTCACCGCGTGAATCTGGACCCCCTGTGGTTTCCCGTCGCTCTCGAGGGACCCCGGCATGCTACCCGGCGGGCTTGGCCGGGGCGGACCGGGTCCGCTCGGCGGGCTTGGCCTGGGCGGACCGCCGCCGCTCGGCGGGCTTGGCCTGGGCGGACCGCCGCCGCTCGGCGGGCTTGGCCTGGCCGGACCGCCGCCGCTCGGCGGCCTTGGCCGGGGCGGACCTCTCGCCGCGAGATGAGCGGGGCACGACACCGCCGTAGAATGTGCGGACGAGGGCACAAGCCCGCGTCGGCGGCAAGAACCAGGCGTCGATCGAATGGGTCTGGAGTCGGGCCGACGGGAGGAAGTCGTGACAGACAGTGTGACGATTACTGATAATCGAAGCGGCCAGTCGATCGAGATTCCGATCGTCGACGGGGGAGTGGCGGCGGAGGCTTGGAGCAAGCTCCTCCCGGGCATCTGGTTCTATGATCCGGCGTTCACCACTACCGCGGCGGCCGAGAGCTCGATCACCTACCTGGACGGTGACGAGGGAATCCTCGAGTACCGCGGCTATCCGATCGAGCAGCTCGCGAAGCAATCGAGCTACCTCGAGGTCGCGTACCTGTTGCTCCATGGCGAGCTTCCAACGGCTCAGCAAGCCGAGCAGTGGATACACGAGATCACCTACCACACCTTCATCCACGAGAACACGCGCAAGAGATTCCTCGAAGGGTTCCATTACGACGCGCACCCGATGGGGATCCTCGTCTCGGCGGTAGCCGCCCTCTCGACGTTCTATCCCGAGGCGAACGACATCTTCGACCCCGACACGCGTTACAAGCAGGTCATCCGGCTTATTGCGAAGATGCCAACGCTGGCGGCGGCGGCACACCGCTTCAGCGTCGGCATGCCGTTCGTGTATCCAGACAATTCGCTCAGCTTCGCTCCCAATTTCCTGTCGATGATGTGGAAGACGGCAGAGCCTCGTTTCGAGGCGGATCCGGTGCTGGCTCGGGCGATCGACGTGCTCTTCATCCTGCACGCAGATCACGAGCAGAACTGCTCGACGACGGCCATGCGCGTCGTAGGGTCGTCGCACGTCGACCCGTACTCGGCTTGCGCTGCCGCCTGCGCCGCTCTGTACGGACCGCGCCACGGCGGCGCCAACGAACAGGTCGTCCGGATGCTCACCGAGATCGGAACGCTCGAGAACGTGCCGGACTTCGTCCGCGCCATGAAGGAGGGTCACGGCCGGCTGCAGGGATTCGGGCATCGCGTGTACAAGCACTACGACCCGCGGGCGACCATCGTGCGGGACATCGCTTACGAGGTCTTCGCTGTCACGGGCAAGAACCCGCTCCTCGACATCGCGCTGAAGCTCGAGGAGGTGGCGCTCGCCGACGAGTACTTCACCTCCCGCAAGCTGTACCCGAACGTCGACTTCTATTCCGGGCTCATCTATCAGGCGATGGGCTTCCCGCTCGAGATGTTCCCGGTGCTGTTCGCGATCCCGCGCACCGCCGGCTGGCTGGCGCACTGGGTGGAGATGCTCGAGCACGATACGAAGATCGCGCGGCCGAGACAGCTCTACATCGGAAGTCCCCGCCGCGACTACGTGCCGATGGAATCCCGCTAGTCGCTCCCGCCCTCCGCCCGCTGACGCGCCACCTCGAACATCGCGACGGCTCCGGCTGCCGACACGTTCAGCGACTCGAGCGACCCGTGCAGGGGGATCTGCACGAGCACGTCGCACCGCTGGCGCGCGAGCGTGCCAAGCCCCCTCCCCTCGGCACCGATGACCAGCGCGAGCGGCCGGTCTACGAGCCGTAGGCGAAACAGGGGCTCGGGTCCCCGTTCGTCCAGACCGACGGCCCAGATCCCAAGGCGCTCCAGCTCCTGAAGGGCCCCAGGAATTCCGGGGACCACCGCGATTCGGACATATTCCACCGCGCCCGCCGCGACCTTGGCGACCGTCGGTGTCACGTGGGCGCTCCGGTGACGCGGCAGGACGACTCCCGTGACGCCTGCGCACTCGGCGCTGCGCAGCAGGGCGCCCAGGTTCTGCGGATCGGTGACTCCATCGACAACGACGAGAAACGGCGCCATTCCCGGGCGCTGCCCGCCCACCTCGCCGACCCCGCCCACCTCGCCGATGAGGTCCGACAAGGGGGTTTCGGTCAGTTGCTCGGCGAAGGCTATGACGCCTTGTGGCGCCTCGGAGCCCTGAGCCTGCTGGATCTGGCGTTGGGTTACGAGCCGGACCGGGACGTGGTTCGCCCGGGCGAGCGACTGGATCTCCCGCAGGATTGCGGCGGGATCAGACCCCTCCATCATCCAGACCTCGTGCACGGCCCTGCGCCGCGCGGCAAGGAGCTCCCGAACCGCCTGGCGACCCTCGACCTGGTCGCCACCGAGCGCTCGCCGGACCTTTGCTGGGCCACGCCCGCCGGACAGCTCGGCCGTCCGGCCGCCGTGGCCGAAGGGCCGGCCGCCCTGGCCGGACGGTTTGCCGGGTCCCCCTGGACCTCGGCGTGAGGGCTGTGGCCGCTCGTAGCGGCTGTTTGGAGGCGAGCTGCGGCTGGCGGCCGCCCGAGGAGCGCCCGAAGAGCGTTGGGCGCCGCGGCTCGAGCCCTCGAATCCACCCTGTCCACCGCCGGGCCGGTACGGGCGCGGCGGCCGGGGCGGTCTCGGCCAGAGATTGCGGCCCGCAGTCGCTGCGCGGCCTATCGAGCTCGGCAGCGGCCCGGAATCGCGTACGTCTTCCCCGTCTGGTTGCCGCCGACCGCCGGGTCCGCCCCGCCTCGCAGCGGCCGGACCGTCGCGTCGGGGCGCCGGCCGGTCCCATCCGCCGTTCGACGACCCGCGAATGCCCTCGCGCCGGGTGGAGGAGGACGTGAACGTCTGCGGCGACCGTCTCGGCGATGCGGCTCTGGACCCGGAGTCTCGGTAGGAGCCTCCGGTGCTACCCGCACCGCTGGTGCGGGCCCCGCGCTCGCTCGCGCCCGCTCCGCGGGAGCCGCTACTGGCTCCGGTGCCCGAGCCGCGGGAGCTGCCGGCCCCGGTGCCCCGGTACGAGCCGCCGGCGCGCACGCCGCGGGGGCCGTCAGTGCCCGAACCGCGGGGCCCGCGGGCCCCGGTGCCCCGGTTCGAGCCGCCCGTGCCCGAGCCGCGGGTAGTTCCGGTCCCGGTGCCCCGGTACGAGCCGCCGGAGGCGCGCCCTGCGGAGCCCCGCGGACCGCGGGGCGAACCGTCTCGTCTGTTGCTGTCTGACATCAGGAACCGATCTCCTCGAGCAGGGCGGTGGCGAGGCAGGCGATCCCTTCCACTCGCCCAAGGCTCCCGAGCCCTTCCGGTCGGGTCGCCTTCACGTGCACCGGGCCGGCCGCCGCCGCGCTGAGCCGTTCCATCATGATCTCACGCGCATCGGCTATCCGGGGCACCTCGCAGACGACGGTGCAATCGGCATTTGCGAGACGTAGGCCGGCGTGTGCCACGAGCGTGGCCACATGGGCCAGGATGACGAGGCTGTCCGCCCCCGCCCAACGCGGGTCGGAGTCCGGGAAATGTGCTCCAAGGTCACCAAGACCGGCAGCGCCGAGCATGGCATCTGCCACGGCGTGCGCCACGACATCGGCGTCGCTGTGACCCTTCAGACCCGGCTCCGCCTCGAAACGGACCCCCCCGAGCAACAGCGCTCTCGCCCGCTCCGATCCACTCGCGAAGGGGTGAACGTCGTAACCGATGCCGACTCGTGAGCCACTCACCGGTCGCTCCACCTGGATGCCGTCGCAAGGTCGTCGGGCGATGTCAGCTTAAGGTTGTGGTACTCGCCTGGGACCACCACGACCAGCGCACCGAGAGCTTCCAGCAGACCTGCGTCGTCGGTCGCGTCCGGCTCGCCCTCGTGCGCCTGCCGCAGCACCTCGGCACGAAAGGCCTGCGGAGTCTGCACCGCTACGAGCTCGCTGCGGTCCAGCGTCTCGACGACGCGGCCCTCCCGGACCCGCTTGACGGTGTCCACGACGGCAACGCCGGGAACGGCGCCATCGGCGCCGTCAGCGACCGCCCCGACCACGGCACGAAACAACTCGGGAGAGGCGAGGGGTCGCGCTGCGTCGTGGACGACCACGACATCTGCCGACGACGGAACTGCCGCCAGACCCCGGCGCACGGAGGAGGCTCGGGTCGGGCCCCCGGCGATGACCCGGTCTGCGCCCTTCGAGACTCCGGGGCTCCCGAGCGACGATGCCGGCACGACGGCCACCACCCCATGGGCAACCGAGCGCGACGCTTCGAGGCTCCACGCGATCACCGGCCGTCCACCGAGGAGCTGGAACTGCTTGAGCTGACCGAATCGCCGTCCTTCGCCGGCGGCGACGATGATCGCCCAGACCTCGACGCTCACGCGCCGTTTGCCGCGCCCTGCTCTAGGGCAGAGCGGCGTTGAGGCGCTCCTCCGCCTCGGCCTCGCTCACACCGATCGCGAACGTCAGCTCGGAGACGAGGATCTGGCGGGCGCGCGTGAGCATCCGCTTCTCGCCCGCGGAGAGCCCGCGGTCCTTGTCCCGGATCGAGAGGTTCCGCACGACTTCGGCGACCTGGTAGATGTCGCCGGACTTGAGCTTCTCGACGTGGTTCTTGTACCGGCGGGACCAGTTGGTCGGCATCCGCGCTTCCTTCTTGCGGAGGACGGCGAAGACCTCTTCCACCTCCTCGTCGTTGATGACTTCGCGGAGACCGACCTCCGCCGTGTTGTCGGACGGCACCATGAGGGTGAGGTCACCGTACGCGAGCCGGAGCACTAGGTACTCACGCTTCTCGCCAAAGGCTTCGCGCATCTCGCGCCGCTCGACGACCGCGGCGCCATGATGGGGATAGACGACCTTGTCCCCGACATCGAACAATGGAACTCCTCACGAGACGAGCGAAGGTGGGACCTTCACCAGGGTACGGACGTCGCGCCCGCTGCTCAACTCGGGACCGCCGCCGGACTCGGTCCGGAGACGAGATCCCGCGGCAGGCACCACGCCGAGCAACAGCCGGACTGCCTCCAGCAGGGTACCTGCTCGCAGCAGTTCCAATTCCGCCGGCCCTTCGGGAGCAGATTGTGGCACCACCGCGCGGCGGAACCCGAGCCTCGCTGCCTCCCCGAGACGGCGCTCGGTCGCAGGCACCTGGCGGATCTCACCCGCGAGCCCGATCTCCCCGCACGCGACGACGTCCTCTCCGATGGCGATCCCGGTCACCGCCGATACCAGAGCCAACGCGACACCGAGGTCGGCCGCGGGCTCGTTCACCCTCAGTCCGCCTACGGTGGACACGAAGACATCCACGTCGGCGATGGCCACCTGGCACCGGCGTTCGAGCACGGCGAGGAGAAGGGCGAGCCGGCCGCCGGCGATGCCCTGTGCGACCCTGCGCGGCGCGCCGGACGTCGCTCGCCCGACGAGTCCCTGGACCTCGACGATGAGCGGCCTCCGCCCCTCGACCACAGGAACGGCGATGCTGCCCGCCACGCCCCGACGGCGGTCCCCGAGCAAAAGGGCGCTCGGGTCCACGAGGCCCTCGAGCCCGGCCTCGGTCATCTTGAACAGCCCGAGCTCGCCTGTCGCCCCGTAGCGGTGCTTCGACGCCGAGAGCATGCGGAGCGCGTGGTGGCGGTCCCCGTCGAACGACAGCACCGTGTCGACGAGGTGCTCGAGCGTGCGAGGGCCGGCGAGACCGCCGTCCTTGGTGACGTGCCCGACGAGGACGGTGGCGACGTCGAGCGATTTCGCTTGGCGCACGAGCCGGCCCGTACACTCGCGCACCTGGCTCGGTGAGCCCGCCTGGGAGCCGCAGGAGGGGTCCGAGACCGCCTGGATCGAGTCGATGACGAGGATCGCCGGCTCGAGCTGGGCGGTGGCGCTGACGACGACGTCGAGATTGGTCGTCGCCAGCAGGTAGCAGCCGTCGACGGCCGCCTCGAGGCGGTCGGCCCGGCGCCGGACCTGTTCGCCCGACTCCTCGGCCGCGATGAGCAGCGAGGCCCGCCCGCGGCCGGCCGCGCTCGCCAGCGCCTGCAGCACGAGCGTGGACTTGCCTACCCCTGGCTCACCGCCGAGCAGCGTCACCGAACCGGGGACCAGCCCGCCGCCGAGCACCCGGTCGAGCTCGCCGACACCGGTGGGCACGGCTGTCGCGGCATCGGGGCTGATCGAGCTCAGGAGCATCGGGGTCGCGCAGGAGCCCGAGCCGAGCAGACTCGCGCGGTCGGCACCCTGGCCCGGACGGGCACCCGCCGGCGCCGGAGCGACCAGCACCTCGACGATGGTGTTCCACTCGCCGCAGGCCGGGCAGCGCCCGGACCAACGAGGCGAGCCGTGCCCGCAGGCCTCGCAGCGGTGGATCGTCCTCGGTCGCGCCATCGCGTCAGGTTACGAGCCGGGTGTTCTCTCAGGCGCCTGAGCTGTGTCTCGGGCGGCTCGGCGGCCTTGGGCGCCAGCCTGTATGGAAACCTTGTGCCGCTCGCCCCGAGCGGCAGGCCGGGTCAGCTGTCGGCGCCGGCCCCAGCGAGCTCGACTGCCGGAGGCTCGAAGCCCTCGATCGCCCGGAACACGAGCGCGCCGTCCTCCTCGTCGACGATCACGGTCTCGCCGACACGGAATTCCTTCCAGAGGATCTTCTCCGACAGCGGGTCCTCCACGAGCTGCTGGATGGCGCGGCGCAGCGGTCGTGCGCCCGAGCTCCGGCTCGTAACCCTTCGAGGCGACGAACCTCTTCGCGGCGAGCGTGAGCTCGAGGCCGATGCCCTGGCCCTCGAGCTGGTCGCGCACCCGGCGGATCAGGAGCTCCACGATCTCGACCACCTCGTCCATCGTCAGCTCGTGGAAGACGATGACCTCGTCGATGCGGTTCAGGAACTCGGGACGGAAGTGGTTCTTCAGCGCTTCTTGGACCCGCTGCTTCATCCGCTCGTAGGTCACCGACTCGCTCGACTTCTGGAAGCCGAGTGACAGCTTGCGCAGATCGGAGGTGCCCAGGTTGGAGGTCATGATGAGCACGGTGTTCTTGAAGTCGACGGTGCGACCCTGGGCGTCGGTGAGCCGGCCGTCCTCGAGGATCTGCAGGAGGGTGTTGAAGATGTCCGGGTGCGCCTTCTCGATCTCGTCGAAGAGCACGACCGCGAACGGCTTGCGCCGGACGGCCTCGGTCAGCTGACCACCCTCCTCGTAGCCGACGTAGCCCGGTGGCGACCCGACCAGGCGGCTAACGGTGTGCTTCTCCATGTACTCGCTCATGTCGAGCTGGATCAGCGAGCTCTCGTCGCCGAACAGCAGCTCGGCGAGCGTCTTGGCAAGCTCGGTCTTGCCCACCCCGGTCGGGCCGAGGAAGATGAACGACCCGCTCGGCCGCTTGGGGTCCTTGAGGCCGGCACGCGTCCGGCGGATCGCGCGTGAGAGCGCGTTGATCGCGTCCTCCTGGCCGACGACCCGCTTGTGCAGCTCCTCCTCGAGACGCAGCAGACGGGCCGTCTCCTCCTCGGTGAGCTTGTAGACCGGGATCCCGGTCCAGTTCGCCAGCACCTCGGCGATGACGTCCTCGTCGACGACGTCGAACAGCTCTTCGCCACCCGAGCGCCACGTGATCTGAAGCGCTGCCTTGCGCTCCATCGCGTCGCTCTCCCTTGCGGCGAGCTTCTTAGCCTCCTCGAAGTTGGACCGGCCGATGGCGGCTTCCTTCTCGTGGCGGAGCTTGGAAAGCTCCTCGTCGATCTTGCGGTGCTCAGGCGGAGTCGACATCCGGCGGATCCGCAGGCGCGAGCCGGCTTCGTCGATGAGGTCGATCGCCTTGTCCGGAAGGAAACGGTCCGAGATGTAACGGTCGGCGAGGTTGGCGGCGGCGACGAGCGCCTGGTCGGTGATCGTCACCTGGTGGTGCTTCTCGTAACGGTCGCGGAGGCCCTTCAGGATCTCGATGGTGTGCGCCAGCGACGGCTGCTCGACCTTGATGGGCTGGAAGCGCCGCTCGAGCGCGGCGTCCTTCTCGAGGTGCTTGCGGTACTCGTCGAGCGTCGTCGCGCCGATCGTCTGGAGCTCGCCTCGGGCCAGCATCGGCTTGAGGATCGAGGCGGCGTCGATGGCGCCTTCCGCTGCACCGGCGCCGACGAGCGTGTGCAGCTCGTCGATGAACAAGATGATGTCGCCCCGGGTCCGGATCTCCTTCAGGACCTTCTTGAGCCGTTCCTCGAAGTCGCCCCGGTAGCGGCTCCCGGCCACGAGCGCCCCGAGGTCGAGCGTGTACAGCTGCTTGCCCCTGAGCGTCTCGGGGACGTCGTCGGCCACGATCTGCTGGGAGAGCCCTTCGACGATGGCGGTCTTGCCGACGCCGGGCTCGCCGATGAGGACCGGGTTGTTCTTCGTTCGCCGCGACAGCACCTGCATGACGCGTTCGATCTCCCGGTCCCGCCCGATCACCGGATCGAGCTTGTGCTCACGCGCGAGTTGGGTCAGGTTGCGGCCGAACTGGTCGAGCACGGGTGATCCGGCGGGGCTCTCGGGGCTCGAGGCGCCGGGCGCGGCAGCTGCGCCCTCGCGGCCCTGGTAGCCCGAGAGAAGCTGGATGACCTGCTGGCGGACCCGGGCCAGGTCGGCGCCGAGGCTGACGAGGACCTGGGCCGCCACGCCCTCGCCCTCGCGCACGAGACCGAGCAGCATGTGCTCGGTGCCGATGTAGTTGTGACCCAGCTGCAGCGCCTCGCGAAGCGACAGCTCGAGAACCTTCTTCGCTCGCGGCGTGAACGGCGGCGACCCAGTCGGAGCCGAACCCGCCGGCCCGATCGTCTCCTCGACTTTCTCGCGCACGGCCTCGAGCGAGATGCCAAGGGACTCCAGCGCCTTGGCCGCGAGTCCCTCACCCTCGTGAATGAGGCCGAGCAGGATGTGCTCGGTCCCGATGAAGCTGTGGTTCAGGAGGCGTGCTTCCTCCTGAGCCAGGACCAATACCCTGCGTGCCCGATCGGTGAATCTCTCGAACAACTTCAGACTCCTTGTGGTCTTGCCTGTGGCGGAAGTCTACCGGTCCGTTGCGCGAAAACCCGCCGCAGCGAAAGGTGCCTCTCTCTTACCATCGGACTACGGCTGGCGAACCCTTAGCGGATTGATTCCGGCCATGGCCAATTCTGCGATCTGAGCAGCGAAGGCCTCGGCAGCGCCGGCCGGTCCGGCCCGTGCCGAGCTGTCGGTCTCAGGTCCGGTGGCGTAAGGTGGCGGACTTGGTGAACAGCCCGGACCCTTTTGCCCTCCCGATCCAGGAGGAAGATCTCGCGCAGCTCGAGCAGTGCCTGCGGGAGAGTGTTCTCGGCGATGACGCCTTCTTGAACGAGGTGGCGAGCCATCTCATCCAGGCAGGGGGCAAGCGGCTCCGGCCCTCTCTGGCGATCGCCGCCTCGTACCTGCGAGCCGGGGAGACCACTGCGGAGATCCTGCTGGGCGGGGTGTCGGTCGAGCTCGTCCATCTGGCCTCGCTCTACCACGACGACGTGATGGACGAGGCGACCCGGCGGCGCAGCGTCGAGAGCGTGAACGCCCGTTGGGGCAATCTCGTAGCGATCGTCGCAGGCGATTTCCTTCTCGCCCGCTCGGCGGAGATCGCCGCGGGACTGGGCACCGAGGTCGCCGGGTTGTTGGCAGCGACGCTCGCCCGGCTCTGCCAGGGGCAGGTGGCCGAGGTGCGAGCCGCGTTCCAGACCGATCGGGACGAGCGCGACTACCTGCGCTGCATCTCCGACAAGACGGCCGCGCTGATGTCGACCTCGTGCCGCATCGGGGCGCTCACCGCAGGGCTCGACCGGGCCCAGATCGACGACTTGTCGGACTTCGGCGAAGCATTCGGCATGGTCTTCCAGATCCGCGACGACGTCCTCGACGTGGTCGCCACCGAGAGCGAGCTCGGCAAGCCTCCCGGCCAGGACCTCGCCGAGGGGATCTACACGCTCCCGGTGCAGCGGGCGCTCGCCGACCGTGCCGTCGGCCCGAGGCTGCGCGACCTGCTCGGCCAGCCGCTCGACCAGGCCGAGCGCGAGGAGGCACGGGCGCTCGTGGCAGCGTCGCCCGGCATCGCGGCCGCCCACGAGATCGCCCGGGACTACGCGGAGACAGCCGCCTCGGCGGCGGGACGACTCGGTGAGGGACTTGTCCCCAAGGCGCTCGCCGAGCTCGGCTACAACGTCGTCGACGATCTCGAGCGCTCCGCGGCGGCGGTTCTCGCCCCGAGCTGAGCCGGCGGCTAGGGCCGTCGGCCCTCGGGTTCCCGTGGGGCTGCCGGGCCGTCGGGCGGCTCAGCCGCACGGTCCTCGGGACGAAGAGCCGGGAAGAGCACGACCTCCCGGATGTTCGGGACGTCGGTGTAGAGCATCACGAGCCGGTCGATCCCGAGCCCGAGGCCACCGGTCGGCGGCAGTCCGAGCTCGAGAGCCCGGAGGTAGTCCCAGTCGACGGCCATCGCGTCCTCGTCGCCGAGAGCCCGCTCGCGCTCTTGGGCCTCGAAACGGGCCCTTTGCTCATCGGGATCGGTCAGCTCGCTGAAGGCGTTGCCGAGCTCGCGACCGGCGATGATCGGCTCGAAACGTTCGACGTAGCCGGGCTTCGAGCGGTGCGCCCGGGCGAGCGGCGAGACCTCCTTGGGGTAGTCGCACACGAAGACCGGCCCCCAGAGCTCAGCCTCGGTCGTCTTCTCGTAGATCTCGAGGATGAGCTTGCCCGGCCCGTACCACGGCTCGTACGGCACGCCGCAGCTGTCGGCCACCCGCCGGAGCTCGTCCACCCCCATCGACAGGTGGACCTCCACCCCGGCGTGCTCGGCGACGAGCTCCTCGAGAGTGGCGCGGCGCCACGGCGGTGTCAGGTCGACCTCCCGACCCTGGTAGGGGACCACGGTCGTGCCTAAGAGCTCCTCGGCGGTCCCGCCGACAAGATCCTCGAAGATCCCCATCATGTCGGTGTAGTCGGCATAGGCCTGGTAGAGCTCGAGCATCGTGAATTCCGGGTTGTGGCGCGGCGACAGCCCCTCGTTGCGGAACGTCCGCCCGATCTCGAAGACACGCTCCATCCCACCGACCACGCACCGCTTCAGGTACAGCTCGGTGGCGATGCGGAGGTAGACGTCGGCATGGAGGGCGTTGTAGTGAGTGACGAACGGCCGCGCCGCCGCGCCGCCGGCGACGGCCTGGAGGACGGGGGTCTCGACCTCGACGAAGCCGGCCGCATCGAGGCGGCGGCGGATCGAGGCGATCACCCTCGACCGCAGGAGGAAGATGTCCCGCACACCCTCGTTGGCCCAAAGGTCGAGCTCGCGCTGACGGTAGCGGATGTCGGGGTCGCTGACGCCGTGCCACTTGTCGCCGAACCCGCGGCGGGCGTGCGCCAGTAGCTCCCAGGACGAGACCCTGACTGAGAGCTCGCCTCGCTGCGTGCGGACGACCTCGCCAGAGACGCCGATCCAGTCGCCGAGCGAGAGGCGGCGGAATTCCTCGAAGTTCGGGGTCAATGCCGCCAGCGCGAACAGCTGGATGCCTCCGGTCCAGTCCCGAAGCTCGGCGAACGCGAGCTTGCCCTGTGGGCGGGAGCGCATCAGTCGCCCGGCGATGACGACCGTGACGCCGGACTCCTCGCCGGCTTCGAGGTGGGCGTACGAACGGGACACGTCGCCCGCACCCGACGTCGTCTCGAAACGGTACCCGATCTCCCTCACATCCCCCTCCCACCCTCGTCCCGCGCCACGTTGCGGTCGAACACGAGGCGAAGCCCGTGCAAGGTGAGCCACGGCTCGTGGTGCTGGACCATCTCCGAGAGGGGCGTGATGAGCCGGGCAAGCCCGCCGGTGGCGATGATCGCGGACGGCCCGAGCTCCGCGGCGATCCGGCGGCACATGCCGTCGACGAGTCCGGTGAAGCCGTAGATGGCGCCGGACTGGATCGACTCGACGGTCGACTTCCCGATCACGTTGCGCGGCTCGATCAGCTCCACGCGGCGCAGCGCGGCGGCGTGCTCGAAGAGCGCCTCCATGCTGATCTCGATCCCGGGCGTGATGGCGCCGCCGACGTACTCGCCCGCAGCCGATATGGCGTCGAAGGTGGTCGCCGTGCCGAGATCGACGACGATCGCCGGCCCCCCGTACAAGTCGAGCGCACCGACGGCGTTGGCAACGCGGTCCGCGCCCACCTCCTTCGGGTTGTCGTAGAGGATCGGCATCCCGGTACGGACGCCGGGCTCGATCACCACAAGCGGAACGTCGAACCAGACGTGCGTCATCTCCCTCATCGCCGTTGTCACCTCCGGCACCGACGAGGAGAGGGCGATACCGCTCAGGCCGCCGGATGGCGACGCGCCTTTGAACTCGAGGCCGACGAGCCTGAGCAGATCGGTGATGAGCAGCGCGTACTCGTCGGCGGTCCGTTCGACGACGGTCGCAAGACGCCAGTGGTGGAGGAGGTCGGCCAGCTCCCCGGCGGTTCGAGCCGCTGAGCCGTCTCGGCTCGGCGTGCCGGTCGCCTCGTCGTCGTCGGCCGACGGGGTCGCTTCATCGCCGGGGGGCGGGACCGCTTCATCGGCGCTCGCGCCGAACAGGCCCATGACCGTCTGTGTGTTGCCGACGTCGATCGCTAGCAGCATGACCGCCTCTGTCTACCTCAAGGCGAGGCAGCCCATCCCCACCGGCGGGCTGGGAGCCCTCTCGGAGGAGGCCGTATGGTTGGGGAGGAGTGCGGACCATTACCCGAACCGACGACACCGGCGTCTGAGACCAGACGGCCGCCGTGCGCTCCGCGCTGTCTCGAAGTGACGTCGGGCTGTTCAGCGCAGGAGCGCTACTCACCGCCGCTTCGGGGGTAACCCGCTATGCGCACGTGGGAAGGGTCGTCCCCTTCGTCGTATCGACGGCGGCCCTGGGCATACTCGCAAGCATCGTGGGGCGCAGCGTCGACCGGCTCGGCGATCGCCTCGGGGCCGGGATGACCGGCGTCGTGCAGTCTGCGCTGGGCAACCTCCCCGAGCTCTTCTTCGGGATATTCGCGCTTCGCGCGGGGCTTGTCGGCGTCGTCCAGGCCGCCCTGATCGGTTCGATCCTCGCCAACATCCTGCTCGTCCTCGGCCTCGCCTTCATCGTCGGGGGGCTCAGGCACGGGACGCAACGCTTCCGGGCCGAGAGCGCCCGAACCATCGTCGTTCTGCTCGTGCTCGCCGTCTCGGTCCTCATGATCCCCAGCCTGAGCGCGCATCTGAACGTCGCCGTGAGACATCACGAAGGCGCGCTCTCCAACGTCGCAGCCGTCGTGTTGCTGATCGTGTTCGTCCTCTCGATCCCAGGCTCGGTCCGCCGGGAGTCGCGTCCCTCTCCCGAGGACGAGGCGTCCCTCGGCTCGGGTACGAGCCGGCACGGGAGCGAGCCGAACGGGGCCGTCGGCACGGTCGTGCTGTGGCCCGTGGGGCTCGTGGTCGCGTCGCTGCTCGTCTCGAGCGTCGCAGCGGCGTTCGTCTCGGACTGGTTCGTGGCCGCTCTCACCCCGGCGCTCTCGGCGCTGCACATGTCCGAGGCGTTCGCAGGTCTCGTTGTCGTGGCGATCGCCGGCAACGCGGTCGAGAACGTCGTCGGAATCCAACTTGCCGCCCGCAATCGCAGCGATTACGCGCTCTCGGTCATCTTGCAGAGCCCGGTGCAGATCGCGTTGCTGCTGATCCCGGTGCTCGTGCTCCTGTCGGGCGCCCTGGGCGGAGCTCACCTCACCCTGGTCCTGTCCCCCCTCCTCGCGGTCGTGCTGGCGCTGACGACCCTGATCGGGGCCGTCGTCGTCCTCGACGGTGAGTCGACCTGGCTCGAAGGCGCCTGCCTCGTCGGCCTCTATGTAGTCATCGGCACCGCCTTCTGGTGGGGATGAGGGTCGCAGAACCGCCGCCGGCGCAGCCGGGCCGAGGGCCCGAGGGGTTGGCAGGCGGGCCTCCCACGTCGTCTGCAAGAGTGGTGCCATGGACTCCCCGTCGTGGTCGGAACTCGCCGACGCGCTCACAAGGTCGCTGGAGCTGACCACCCCTCCGGTTGCCATCACCTTCGAGGCCGGTGTCCCCGAGAACCTGCAGCCTTACGGGGGCTCGAAGCCCACACCCACGCTCGACGGCAGGACGGGCCCCGTCCCGGCCGGGTGCGTGTTCTGGGCCAAGGCCGTCGACCGGACGTTCTCGACCGTTGCGAGCGATCACGCCAACTGCAGCGTCGGCACCTTGGTGCACGGCTTCGCCGGTCTCGACGAGGTGGCGGGCAACTCCGACGTGGCCGCGCTGGCCGAGTCGGGCTGGGTCAAAATGGAACAGGTGCCGGCGATACCTAGGGTTCACGAGCGCCCCGGCTCGGTGACCTACGGGCCGCTGGCCGAAGCTTCGGGCACTCCGGACGTCGTGCTCATCCGGATAAGCGCCAGCCAGCTCATGCTCATCGCCGACGCGGTGCCTGGGCTGCACATCGGCGGAAAGCCGCAGTGTCACATCATCGCCCTGGCCAAGGAGAACGGCGAGGTAGCGGCCAGCCTCGGCTGCACGCTCAGCCGGAGCCGCTCGGGCATGCCGCCAGACGAGATGACGTGCGCCATACCCGGGCCCAGGCTCGCCGAGGTGGTGGCGAGCGTCGAGACGACGGCTCGGATCGACGCCGTCGCGTCGTCGTACGTAGCCGCCGACGCCGAACGCTTCGCCGAGACCTGAGCCCGACGGGCAACGGCCGGCGGCTGGGGCGGCCTGCTTGGGTGGCCCGCCGCCTATTGCCCGGCCCGCTTACTTCTTGGCGGCCTCGAAGTACGGGTTTGTGCCCGACGCGTGGTCGGTCACGTCGACGATGTTGATGATCTCGGGCACGCTGTCGCGGATCGCGACCTCGATCCCCTGGCTGAGCGTTACCGCCGCCATACCGCACCCGGCGCAGCCACCTGACAGACGAAGGTAGGCCGTGTCCTCCTCGACCGCCACCAGATCGGCTCTGCCGCCGTGCGCCGCTATGGCGGGATTGATCTGCTGGTCGAGTACCTGGAGCAGGCGCTGAGCAACGTCACCGCTCAGGTCCGGGGGGGGCCCGGTCATCGCCGGGCTCTGCCGGCTGGGAGGCGGCCGGTTCGGGTTCCGGATGACCATGCCGGCTTCGCCCGCCTCCCGGCTTAGGTCCAGCACAGAACCACGCAAACGGTCGATGCTCGGTCCGGGAACGACGAGCGTGAGACCGTCGAGGTCCTCGATCCAATCGCCCGCCGTTGCGTCGGCCGTGGCTTGGAAGTACATGTCGTAGGTGTACGCGTCGTCCTGGGTGCCGCTGATCTCCACGCACAGCGCAAGTGTCCCGGGCGCGGCCTCGGCAGCCCTGAGCTCGAGGATCTCGGCCAGGGCCGGCGCTGTCAGGCGGAGAACCGGGACGCCATCGCTGTCACCATCGCTGTGATTCGTGCCGTCGTCGCTCATCAGATGTCCTTCGGGAGGCGGGCCAGTGCCATCTTAGGGCCATGGCGGGCGCCGTGGTCACTGAGCGGAACTCTCGAGCGGTGGTTGTAGCGTCCTGGCGTGCGTGTTCTTCTGGTGTCCACCTACGAGCTCGGGCATCAACCGGTGCACGTCGCCTCCCCCGCCGCAGCTCTTCGCGCGAACGGCCACGACGTGCGCGCGATCGACGTCTCGGTCGAGCCATGGGAGCCTCGCCTCGTGGAATGGGCCGATCGCGTCGCTTTTTCTGTGCCGATGCACACTGCGATGCGCATGGCGGTGAGCCTCGCGGCCTCGGTGCGCGCTCAACGCCCCGAGCTTCCGGTCTGCCTGTACGGGCTCTATGCGGGTATCAGCCGTGAAGCGACGACCGCCGTGACCGCGGGCATCGCCGATCTGGTCATCGCCGGCGAATACGAGCCGGCCCTGCTCGCGTGGGCCGACGGCGCCGGGGGCGACACCGTCGGCGCTGCCGGGGGCGACACCGTCGGCGGCCTCGCCGGCGTCCGGGGCGGGCCGGCGGCTGTTGCCCCCGCGTCTGATGGCTCCGGGAGAGGGAGCACCGTCGTGGTTCATCTGGGCCGCAGTAGCTTCCTCACCCCCGCTCGCGACCTCCTGCCGCCGCTGGAGAGCTACGCCCGGCTCGTCGTAGGCGACGAATCGCGGCTCGCCGGCGCCGTGGAGGCCAGCCACGGATGCTCTCACCGCTGCCGGCACTGCCCGTTGCCGGTCGTCTACGACGGGCGCCTCCGGGTCGTGCCCGAGGACGTCGTCGTGAGCGACGTTGCCCAGCTCGTGGCGATGGGCGCGAGACACGTGACCTTTTCCGACCCGGACTTCCTCAACGGGCCTCGCCATGCCGTCCGGGTCGTGCGGGCCGTCAATGCCTGCTTCCCCGATCTCAGTTTCGACTGCACGACCAAGGTCGAGCACATCCTGGCCCACGGGGAGCTATGGCCCGAGCTGGCCGAGGCCGGCTGCCTGTTCGTCGTCTCAGCGTTCGAGTCGGTCAGCGGCAGGACGCTCCGCATCCTCGACAAGCGACATTCGGCGGCCGACGCGAGCGAGGCGGTGATCCTGCTGCGGAGCCACGGGATCGAGGTCCGGCCCTCGTGGTTGCCGTTCACACCGTGGACGACCGCCGCCGAGCTGGTAGCGATGCTCGACTTCGTCGTCGCCCACGACCTCGTGGCCAACGTCGACGCGGTGCAGTACACCATTCGCCTCCTCCTCCCCGAGGGCTCGCTCCTTCTCTCGGCCCCGGAGGTGACCGCACGGCTGGCCCATTACGACCCGGCCCGGCTCAGCTGGGTCTGGACGGCCGAGGATGCTCGGCTCGACGACCTGCAGCGCGAGCTCGCAGCGCTCGTCGAGGCGGCCGGGAGCGGGCCGGAGGCGGCCGGCGCCGAGGACACCTACGCCGAGGTGGACGCTCGCGTCCGGGCCTTCACGGCGAGCCGCGGCACGCCGAGTCGCGCCAAGAGGTCCACCGCGGCCCGACCCGGCCGCGGAAGCCGGTCGAGAGGGCCCGCCGGGCCGAGGCCGAAGCTGAGCGAGCCATGGTTCTGCTGCAGCGAGCCGACCTCGACCCAGCGGGAGGCCGTGCGCGCCGGCGCGGCGCTCGGCGGCGCGTAGCCCTACCCGGTAGCGCCCCCTGCGCCCGCAGCGCCCGCGCCCTCCGCGCCGGCGAGATCGAGCCCGATGTCCAGCGCCAAGACCGAATGGGTGAGCGCACCGACTGAGATGACGTCCGCCCCCGCGCTGGCGTAGTCGGCGACGTTCCCGAGGTTGACGCCGCCCGACGCCTCGACCAGCACGAACCCGGCCGCCCCCCGCGGGTGGGTCCGCACGAGCTGGACGCAGGCGCGGACCTCGGTCGGGGTCATGTTGTCGCACATGACGAGCATCGCCCCCGCCTCGAGGGCCTCGGCCACCTGGCCGAGCCGGTCGCACTCCACCTCCACCATCCGCCCGGGCCATCGTTCGAGGGCATTGTGGACGGCCTCGCCGACCGACAGGGCGCCGAGGTGGTTGTCCTTGATGAGCACGCCCTCCGAGAGGCTGCCCCGGTGGTTGGCTGCGCCGCCTGCCCGCACGGCCGCCTTCTCGAGGGCCCTCAGGCCCGGCGTGGTCTTGCGCGTGTCCCAGACCCTCGTCGAAGGGTTGGCTCGGCGGGCGGCCTCGACGTAGCGGCGCGCCGCCGTTGCGACTCCCGAGAGATGGCAGAGGAAGTTGAGAGTCGTCCGCTCGGCGGTGAGCAACGAACGCAACGGGCCCTCGACCGTCCCGATCACGCCGCCCACCCCGATCTCGCCGCCGTCGCCGACCGCCCAGGTCACCTCCAAAGAGGGGTCGACCTGGATGAAGGTCTGCTCGGCACAAAGCGTGCCGGCGACGATCCCCGGCGCCCGCGCGACGAACGCCGCCCGCCCCCGGGAGCTCTCGGGCAGCAGCGACGCAGACAGGTCGCCGAGCGGGAGCAGATCCTCGGCGAGCGCCAGCGCCACCGCCGCGCGGACCGCCGCGATCGGCGGGTGGACGTCGTCGCGGCGCATCAGAACCGATCTTGTCACACGTTGAGGACCGCTGAGCTGGGCTCGCGTCTGTCGATGGACGTTGCCCGGTGGTCAGCTCCGTGCGACAGCCGGCACCGGAAGCCTGGCGAGGTCTCGGGGAAGTCCGATCGCGCGTGCGACCCGCGCGTCTCCTCGCGTGCGGTCGCGGCCTCCAACAGCGCCCGGGCGACGTCGGTGAGATTCCTCAACTCCGCCGCAGCCTTGTCCACCGTGGGGGAGAGCCCCGCGCAGATGCCGGCGAGGTCGTCGGAGGCGTGCGCCAGCGACGAGGCATCCCGGACGACGCCGGCGCAGCTGGTCATCGCGGCCTGAAGCGACGCGCGCTGCAGCGCGATCGCGTCGCCGCCGCCCGCCGCGGCACCGGCCGGCCCGCCCGTGGACGGACGGTGCTCGCCACACCGGCAGCCCGTCGTCGGGCGAACAGGGATCGCCTCTGGCGGATCGGCTGGCGGCCGCTGCGGGCCAGTTTCTCTGCGGGCGCCCTTCGCGCCGGGCATGCCGGCGAGCGCGCCGGTTGCCTCGGACGGGTCACGCCGGGCCACTATCGCATCGACGCAGCGAGCACCGAAGACCATGCCCTCGAGAAGCGAATTCGAGGCGAGCCGGTTGGCTCCGTGAACCCCGGTGCAGGCGACCTCGCCGGCCGCCCAGAGGCCAGGAAGCGTCGTCGCGCCGTCCAGGTTCACGAGAACCCCCCCGGACAGGTAGTGCGCTGCAGGAGCGACCGGCAGCCAGTCCCGGGCTGGATCGAGGCCGACCTCGCCCAGCGCTACCGCAATCGTCGGGAACCTCCGGCCGAAGTCCTCGAGCGCCGTCGCGTCCAGCCACACGTGATCGCTTCCCTCCTCCGCCACCTTGACGGCGATCGCCCGGCTCACGACGTCGCGGGGCAGGAGCTCGTCGACGAAACGGTCACCGGCAAGGTCGCGAAGCACGGCCCCGTGACCCCGGAGCGCCTCGGAGATGAGCGGGCGCGGCATGGCGGGGTGATGGAGGGCGGTCGGGTGGAACTGCATGAACTCCATGTCGGCCACCGGGACGCCGGCTCGCAGGGCCATGGCGATCCCGTCGCCGGTCGCCTGCGTGGGATTGGTGGTCACGGCGTACATCTGTCCGGCCCCACCACATGCGAGGACGACGTGAGAGGCCTCGACACGCTGCACGTCGCCGGCCGGGTCGAGCGCGAGCAGGCCGGTGCACCGACCCGCCTCGACGACGAGATCGAGGGCGAACCATTGCTCGAGGATCGCCGCCGCGCTCGAGCGAACGGCCGCGACGAGAGCGCGCTCCACTTCTGCGCCGGTCGCCGTCCCGCCGGCGTGAAGGACGCGCGCCGTCGAGTGGCCACCTTCCCTTGCCCTGGACAGTCCCCCGTCCGGGACCCGGTCGAACACGGCGCCCAGCGCGATGAGCTCGTGTACTCGCAAGGGACCCTCGTCGACAAGTACCCGCACCGCGGCCTCGTCGCACAGGCCCGCTCCGGCGCGCAGCGTGTCCGCCAGGTGCAGGTCGGTCGAGTCCTCGTCGCCGGCCAGCACGGCCGCGATGCCACCCTGGGCCCAGCGGGTCGTCGACTGCTCGAGCTCGCCCTTGGTGAGGACACCGACCCGGTCCGCACCGAGCTGGGCGAGGCGGACCGCCGCAGAAAGGCCCGCCACCCCGCTCCCAACCACCAGGACGTCGAGACGCCGGGGCGGGCTCACCACCTCGTCCGCCGGCCGGCGCCGGCGATCATGTGCCGGCCGCCAGGTTGTCGATCAAGCGGACCGGACCGACTCCGGCCGCGATGAGCAGGCGCAGCTCGCCGGCGAGGCGGGCCGGGGACTCGAAGCTGACAGGATCGATTACCACTGCATAGTCCAGTCGTGCCCGCGGCTCGCGCGCGACCACGGCGGCCATCGCGCTTTCTACTCCTGCCGTGCGTCGCTCGCCGGCATCGACGGCGGCTTTGCCCTCGCCGAGCGCCTTGAACAGGACCGTCGCCGCGCGGCGGTCCTCGGGCGCGAGACGCCGGTTGCGGCTCGAGCATGCGAGGCCGTCAGGCTCTCGCACCGTCGGGCAGCCGACGATGTCAGCGTCGAGATCGAGATCCTCGACCAGGCGGCGCACGACGGCCAACTGCTGAAAGTCCTTCTCACCGAAGAACGCTGTGCATGTGCCGGCAAGAGAGAGCAGCTTGGTGACGACGGTGGCGACGCCGGCAAAGTGCCCCGGGCGGGAAGCGCCCTCGAGTCGTTCGGCGAGCGGTCCGGGCTCGACCCGGGTCGGCGGCGCCCCTCCCGGGTACATCTCGCCGGCGGAGGGCGCGAAGACGAGCTCGACACCCGCCGCTCCGGCAATGGCCAGGTCTTGCTCCAGGCTCGAAGGGTAGTGCGCCAGGTCCTCGGCGGACGCGAACTGGAGCGGGTTCACGAAAATCGTCACCGCCGCGACATCGCGGGTCGAGACCGCAGCCCCGATGAGCGACAGGTGCCCCTCGTGCAGCCCGCCCATGGTCGGGACGAGCCCGAGCCGGGCGCCGGCCGCGCGCAGCGACGAGGTCGCCTTGCGGAATTCGTCGCGCGAGCCGACTACCTCCACGAACCATTCCCGGCCGCTGAGACGGGGTCGTCGATCGCGTCCAGCCCCGACCCGGCTTCACCTGCCGGGCGAGCCGGATCGTCTTGGCGGGGCCGGCTCCGCCGCGACGGCCGCCAACCGGCGTGCGAGGAGGACTCCGGCGTCGTAACCGTCGAGCTCAGCCGGGTCGAGCGCGCGGCGGTGCCGCTCGATGGTGGACAGGTCCCCGCGCGCAGCAGGCCCGGTGAGCGCTGCAGCCGGTCCGAGAAGGCCGACGTCGTCGAGAGCACCCCGCGCGAGCGGCAGGAAGGCCTCGAGCGGAAGTCCCACGGACTCTGCGACGCGTTGAACTTGGCCGAGGAGCGCCACCAGGTGGTTCGCGGCCATGCAGGCGGCGGCGTGGTACTCCGCTCTCCTGTCCGGCGCGATCACGAGCGGGCGTCCACCGACAGCCAGCGCGAGGTCGGTGGCGAGCTGGTCCCCCGCTACCACGAAGTAGGCGCCGGAGCGCAGGCGCACGGCTCCGATGACGGGATCTGGCAGGGTCACGAGCGGGTGGAGCGAAGCGACGCGGGCATGGCGCGAGAGCAATTCGAGACCGAGCGCTCCCGAACAGTGCATCAAGACGGTCGACGGCACCGGCCGGACGAGCGACGCGACCCCGGCAACTTCCCTGTCGGGCACCGTCAGCAGGACCGCGTCGACACCGTCAGCGGCCGAAGCGACGTCGTCGGTGCGTCCGAGCAGGCCCCGGACCTCGACACCTACGGCTCTGAGCGCGCCGGCGAGTGATCGCCCCGCGCGCCCTGGTCCGATGATGCGAACCGCTGTCATGATGACGTCGCTCCGTTCCGGCCCCGTCGCCAGGTGCCGTTCGTCTCTCAGCTGTCTCAGAGCGTACCAATCATCTCCACCTGCACCGACGCCGGATCCGACTCGGCGAGCCGGTCGCGCCAGCCCGGCGGGACGCGGGACGGGTCGAGATCCTCGAGCGGCGCCAGCACGAACCCACGCTCTGACATCCTCGGATGAGGCACCACGAGGTCGGGATCGGACACCTGAAGGTCGCCGACGAGAAGGACGTCGACGTCGAGCGTGCGCGGCCCGTTCCGGACGGTGCGCACCCGGCCCGCCGACCTCTCGAGCCTGTGAGCGAGATCGAGGAGCTGCCGGGGGCTGAGACCGGTTTCGAGACGTACCACGCAGTTGAGGTAATTGCCTTGGCCTTCGGGCCCGCCGAGCGGCGCCGTCTCGTAGAGTGGCGAGACTCTCAGGTCCGCATCGACGCTTCGCAGCTGCTCGACGGCGAGCTCGAGATAGCCCCGGCGATCGCCCATGTTGGAGCCGAGACCCAGGTATGCCTCCATGCTCAGGCTGATCTGTCGCCACCCCGCTCGCGTCGCAGGCGTACCCCGGCCGAGCTCATGTCCGCAGCGACCGGCGGGCGAAGCTTTCGGACCGTCACGGTGACCGCGTCGACGGCCGGGATCTCGAGCACACCCGAAGCGATCGCCCCGGCCAGCGCCTCGAGCAGGCGGTACCTGTGCCCGGCGACGATTGCGCCGGCCCTCTCTACGACCAGCGAGTAGTCGACGGTCTTGTGGAGGTCGTCGTCGCGCGCGGCGTCGCTGAGATCGGCCTCGACCTCCAGATCCACCTCGAAGGGCTGCGCCGTGTCCTGCTCACCTTCCAGAGCCCCGTGGCGCCCCAGCACACGCAGCCCTCGTAACTCGATCCGGTCGCTCATCGCCGCGACGGCGGAGGCGCCTTGGGATCGCGCCCTTCGGCGGCGGGCGCCGGGGGCGGCGGCTCTACGGTGAAGGCGGCGGCCAAGCCGTCCTCGGGGACCGCGACGCTCGCCGCCTCCACCGCGTCGAGAGGCCCGGCCTCTGAGTCCGCCCCCGCTCCTTCCGATGCTGCCTCGTCGGCGGGTACGGCGAGGCTGTCGAAGGCGGGCAGGTCCTCGGCGTCGGCGACGATCATCCGCCCGACGGTGCCCATCTGGCGACGCAGCAGCTGCTCGATTGCCGTGATCGCGCGTGGCCCGTCAGGAAGAAGCCCGCTCCAGAGCAGATAGCCGGCGGCCACGCCCATCACCCGGTCGCCTAGCTCCTCCTGGTGCAACAGCAGGCGCTCGCCGCCTCGCAGCCACCCCAGCATCGAGGGGTACAGCTCGGCCAGCACCTCACGCGTCTCCGCGCCGGCCGCCAGAGGGAAACGGGACCACTCGAGGCCGAGCTCGTCGTAGGCGTGGAGGTTGTGGGTGGACCCGAGGAGCGACACCACCCTCGTGAACCCCTGGGCGCGAAGCCACAGCAGCTCCTCCTGGCGGCGGACCTTCCGGTGGTTGGGCGCATAGCCGCCTGGGCGCTCGCTGACGGCAAGGTGATCCTTGACGATCCAACAGAAGTTCCTCGGGACGATGCCGGCCGCCCATCGTCCCCTCACGGCGCCGCCTCCCGAAAGAGTCGAGCCGCCTGGGCGGTGGCAGCGACGTCGTGGACCCGCAACATTGCCGCTCCGCACGCCATGGCCCACACAGCCGAGGCGAGAGAGCCCTCGAAGCGGTCCCCCACACCGAGCGGCGGCACGTCTCCGACCCGCCCGGCGGGAGAACCGCCTGCGCCCAGGTGGCCGATGAAGCTCTTGCGGCTCGTTCCAACGAGGACCGGCACGCCGGTCGCGACGAGCTCGGGGAGCGCCGCCAAGAGCTCGAGGTTGTGGCGGACCGTCTTGCCGAAGCCGATCCCGGGATCGATGTAGACCTCCGTCGCGCCCGCGGCGTGAGCACTCTCCGCGCTGCGCACGAGGTACCCGCGCACCTCTCGGACGACGTCGCCGTAGCGCGGGTCACGCTGCATGTCGGCGGGGGTGCCCTGTCGGTGCATGGCGACGAAGCCCGCCCCGTGCTCTGCGGCGACGCGGGCGAGGCTCGAGGAGACGTCGTTCAAAAGGCTCGCCCCGGCCGCGAAGGCGGCGATGGCGACGGCGGCCTTGGTCGTGTCGATCGACACCCGGATCTCGCCCGCCAGTGCCTCGATGACCGGCAGCACGCGACGGAGCTCCTCGTCAGCCGGCACCGCGACCGCGCCCGGCCGCGTCGACTCGCCGCCGACGTCGATCACGTCCGCACCCTCGGCCACCATCTCGCGCCCGTGGCGCATGGCGTCGCGATGGTCCAGGTAGCGGCCGCCGTCGAAGAACGAATCGGGCGTCACGTTCAGCACGCCCATGACGAGGGGGACCACCACCTCAGCGTAGAGGTTCAGGCGCCGCCGCCTCGCACGAAACCCATGGCTTCCGCGCGAGTCGCCGGGTCGGTCCGGAACAGCCCTCGGACCGCCGAGGTGACCGTTACGGTCCCGGGCTTGCGTACGCCGCGCATGGACATGCACAGATGCTCGGCCTCGATCACAACGAGCACACCCCTCGGCTCGAGCGCCGTCTCGACAGCGTCGGCGATCTCGGTCGTCATGCGCTCTTGGACCTGCAGGCGCCTCGAGACGGCGTCGACGACCCGAGCCAACTTCGACAGGCCGGTGATCCTCCCGTCCTTGCTCGGGATGTAGGCAACGTGAGCCTTGCCGAGAAACGGGACCAGGTGGTGCTCGCACAGCGAAGCAAACGGGATGTCGCGGACCATGACCATCTCGTCGTGCTCCGCGGCGAACGTGACGGTGAGGAACCTGGCCGGGTCCCGACCCGCCTCGTCGAACAGCTCGCCGTACATCGCGGCCACTCGCTCCGGGGTGCGCCGAATGCCTTCTCGACCCGGGTCTTCGCCGATGGCGGCCAGCAGCTCGTGGACCGCGCGGCTGGCCCGCTCCCGGTCAACCGGTCCCCGCTCGCCGACCTCCGGCTCGTGCTCGGGCTCGGCGCTCCCGTCGGTCATGAACCGGCCGCGGCCGGCCGCGGGGCTCCCGCGAACGTCGAGCTCATTCCGGCTCTCCGGCGAGGTAGACACGCAGGTCCGGGAGGTTGCGGTAGCGCTCTGCGACGTCGAGGCCGTAGCCCACAACGAACTCGGGGTCGATCTCGAAGCCGACGTAGGCGATCTCGAGGTCCGCCCGTGGCCGCCGGCTGCGCTTTACGAGGAGCGAACAGACAGCGAGGCTCTCGGGGCCGCGGGCGAGCAAGCTCTTACGGAGGTACGAGAGCGTCAGCCCGCTGTCGAGTATGTCCTCGACGATGAGGACGTGACGCCCCGTCAGGTCGATGTCGAGGTCCTTGACGATACGCACCACACCGCTCGTCTTGGTAGCCGTGCCGTAGGAGGACACGGCCATGAAGTCCAGCTCGAGGGGCAGGCGGATCGCCCGGGAGAGGTCGGCGAGAAAGATGAAAGCGCCCTTGAGCACACCGACAAGCAAGGGTGGCCGACCGGCATAGTCGGCCGTGATCGCCTCGCCGAGCTCGGCCACCCGCTTTGCGATCTGGTCCACCGAGACGACGACCCTTCCGAGCGCCGGGTCGGCGTCCCAGATGCTCAATGCGGACGCGCCGGGCGCCCCGGGCACATGACCCGCGTCGGTCCTGACCACGTGCTCTTCGACAAGATCGCCCACCGGCGCCGACACTAGTCGGGGGGGCCGGCGCTGCGGGAAGGGCCCCCGCGGCCGTTCGGCTCGATACGCAATCGGCCCTGCGACCGCCGCACGCGCCGGTTCGAGCCGATCTCGGTCGCGAGCGCCTCTCCGGCGGCGACCGACATCACCCGTTCGACGGTCGCCGAGTCGGGCGGATGGCCGCATCGAAGCCACTCGCGAAGCGCCCGCCGTGCCAGAGGCGCCGGCGCGCTCGCGATCGACTTGGCGTCCGTCGGGTCGAGCGCCGCCGCGAGCTCGTCCAGCAACGTGGCGTCGTCGGCGAGGAAGCTGGCCTGGCGGGCGAAGACGGGCACCACGTCGCGATCGGCCAGCTCGCACAGCATCGGGACCAGTTCGTGGCGGATCCGGTTGCGCAGGTGCGCCGGGTCCTGGTTCGTCGGGTCTTGCACGGGCCGTATCCCCAGCCGCTCGCACAGGTGCTGGGTCTCGGCTCGGCGCAGGCCGAGGATCGGATGTCGGGGACCGGCGCGCATGGCCGCGAGCCCGTCGGTGGCGGCGCCGCGCAGGAGGTTGAGAACAACGGTCTCGGCCTGGTCGTCAGCCGTGTGGCCCGTGGCCGTGCCGGCCGGCAGGACGCCGAGGCGAGCCTCCCTCGCCCGCGCCTCGAGGTTGGGCCCCGCGCCGACCGTGACCCGGTGCACGACGACCTCGACCCCGAGCGCGCCGGCCACCTCGTTCACGACCTGAACGTCCTGCTCGGAGCCCTCCCGCAGACCGTGGTCGACGTGATGCGCGACCGCCTCGCACCCCGATGCCACCGCAAGCACCAGCAAGGCGAGGGAGTCGGCGCCCCCCGAGACTGCGCACGCCAGCGGCACCCGACGCCCGGGAAAACAGCAGCGCCCAAGTAGCGGGGCGGCCGCTTGGCAGGCCCGCACGCGGGACAGGCCGCTCACGCCGGCTCTAGCGCCCGACCACCACTCACACGAGACACCCAGAGGTCCGGCGCCTGGATCTCGGCCGCACTCGGAAGGTTCTCGGGGCCCTCCCAGGCGAGCGCGAGCAGCTCCGGACCGCCGGCGCGCTCGATCTCCCTCACGAAACGCTCACCGTCCGCGTACTGGCGCAGCTTCGCCTCGAGCCCGATGAGCTGCTGGAAGAATTTGGTCACCACGCCGGCGGACTCGCGTCGCGCCCGCAGGACCTTCGAGAAGTACGAAGCGCTCGGAATCAGGTCCATGGCGGCACGGTCCATGGTGACGTCGCCATGACCTTCGAGGAGGCTCATCATCCCCTGGATCGAGCGGAGCGTCTCCAGCTGCTCGGGCGAGGCGAGCGCCCCGACGAGGCCGGACTCCGCCAGTGGGTTCCGGCCGGACCGGATGTCGACGGCCATGCGCCCGAGCGCGTCCATCACCTGACGTGGGTCCGGCGATGCGATGGCGACGCTGCGTTCGACCAGGTCGAGAAAGTGCGCCCGCATCCACGGCACGCCGGTGAACTGGGCGCGGTGGGTCAGCTCGTGCAGGGCGATCCAGAGCCGGAACTGGCGGGGGTCGAACCCGTGCCGGCGCTCGAGCGAGACGATGTTCGGGCCGACGTAGTAGACGGCGTCGGCGGGCGCATCCCCGTCCGCGAACAACAGGTCGTACTGCCCCAGCACACGCCCCGACATCCACCCGAGCACGACACCCATCTCGGCCCCGGCAGCCGCCCGCCCTGCCGGCCCGAGAGCTCCCGGAAGGCCCCGGCCCTTGCCGGCGCGCTCGAGCAGCGGGCCGAGCAGCCTCCGGAACGAGGAGATGTTGGCGTGGATCCATTCCTCCCGGGTGGCGACCTGCGCGCGGGCCGCGCCTGTCAGCGAGCGCAGGCCTGTCGATTGCTCGACGAGCGCCTCCGCCTGGGCGGTGAACTCCTCGAAGTCCGAGACAAGGCGACGGTGCGTGACCCAGTCGATGCGGGTGTCGGTGCGCCGCGCCACCCGTCTTGCGACCCGTTCCGCCACGTCCCACGAGACAGGTTCGCTGCGCGGCGCCACCCCAGCATCGTACGGCGGCCCGGACATCGCGCGGGCGGCGGTCAGAGCTCCACGCCCTCAGCGGCGCCGGCGCTCCTCGAGATCTCCTTGTGCTCGTGGTCGATCGCCGCGGCAATCCTTGTCCGCAGCTCGTCGGGTACCTGGTCGCGGCACCGGTCCGCAACCAGCCTGCGGATCTCGGTCTCGAAGCCGTACACTTCGACGCACGGGGAGCACTGGTCGAGGTGGCGGGCGATCTGGGCACGCCGCTCGGGCGTCAGCTCACCGTCCAGGAAGTGGTACACCCGATGCAGCGCCTCCCGGCAGTCGACGCTCTCATCGTCCTTGTCGCCCATCATGCAAGCTCCATCCGTCTCAGCCCTGCTGAGCGGCGACGAGACCCCTCGCCACCCCGAAGTCGTGCAACGCCTTCTCGAGCGCCCTTCTTCCGCGATGGAGGCGGCTCATGACCGTGCCGATCGGGACCTCCATGATGTCGGCGATCTCCTTGTAGGAGAATCCCTCCACATCCGCGAGCAGGACGGTCATGCGGAAGTTCTCGGGCAACGACTCGAGCGCACCCTTCACCTCGTCGTCGGTGATCCACTCGAGGGCTTCCTCCTCTGCGCTCCGGCCGATCGCGCCGTCACGGCCGCCCATCCTGCGGAACAAGTACAGCTCCTCGACATCGTCGAGCTCGGTCTCCTCGGGATGTCGCTTGCGTGAGCGGTACGTGTTGATGTAGGTGTTCGTGAGGATCCGGTACAGCCATGCCTTGAGGTTCGTGCCCGCCTCGAAGCCGCCATAACCGCGGTAGGCCTTGAGGTACGTCTCTTGGACCAGGTCCTGCGCGTCCGACGGGTTGCGCGTCATGCGGAGCGCGGCCGAGTAGAGCGAAGCCATGAACTCGGACGTGTCCTCTGCGAAGGTCGCCTGGTCAGCCACGACCGCACCCTAGCGCCCGGGTGCGTCACGCGGGCTTCGGCACCGTCACGCCGGAAGGCTTCTCGGGTCGAGCGCTGCCGCGACTCGCTGCCAGCGCGCAACCCTCCGCCGAGCGCTGCGGATCACGGTGGCCGCGTCGCGAATCGCCCGGCGGGAGCCATCGTCTCCCGGCGGCGAGGCGTCATATGCAGCGACCGTCGCAAGCCGGGCGAGGTCACCGAGGGCAAGCTGAGCGTCGTCGGACAGGACTCTCGTCGTCGCCACACGACTCGCTAGCTCGAGGTACGTCTCAGCCTGCCGGCGTCGGATACCGGCGAGATCGAGTGTCCGCAGCGCCTCACCCCAGGCGGCGAGAATCCCCGCCCGCGGCTCGCGCCGAGCGCGCCGCAAGCTCAGCCGCCTCCGCGAGGCGACGCCGCCGGCCCACGCAAGCACAGCGAGGGGCACCGCGAGCAGCCACGGTGCCGACGAGCTTCCGGAGCGGTGGGATCCGCCGGCCCCGTGCGCCTTCTGGCCGGCGACGCCCCCGCCGGGGAGCGGGTGGGGCCTGTGGGGTCTCCCAGAGGTCGTCGAGGTCGCGAGCGGGACCGTCGTCGTCGATGCCCCCGGCGCCGGCGGCGGTGCGTCCGAGCCCGCCACCGTCGTGCCGGGGGTGGGCTCGAAGTCGATCCAGCCATAGCCCGCGAAGTCCACCTGCGGCCAGGCGTGCGCGTCGGCCCCCTCGACCTGCCACCGGTCGTGGCCGGTCGGCTTGCCGGGCAGGAACCCGACGGCGATGCGAGTCGGGAGGCCGTCTATGCGAGCGAGCACGGCAAACGCGGTCGCGAACTGCTGGCAGTAACCGGTCCGGGAGGTGAACAGAAACGACTCCAACTCGATGTAGCCGGGCGTCGGTGTTACTACGCCACCGGACTTCGTCCGCTTCGGCAGCTGGTAGCGGAAAAGCGAAGACGTCAGATAACCCTCGAGGCGGAGCGCCTTTTGATAGGGGGTCGCCGCACCCGCCACGAGACGGCGTGCGAGCGCTGTGAGATCGGACGGCACCGGCTGAGGCAGCCGCAGGTCCTTCGCACCGAAGCCGTCGACCGCGTCCGAGCCCAGCTGGGCCGGCGACGGATCGGCCACCGTCGAGCTCACTGCGTAGACCGCGCCCTGCTCGAGCGGGGCAGCGACGACGAGCGAGCCGCCCGGCCCAGTCCGGCTCACCTGGCTGTTGTCGAAGACCGCGAGAGGATCACCCCAGGTCGGGAGGTTGTTGCCCCCGAGACCTGCCACCTGGAACACCTGGACCAACCTCTCTTGGCCCGATCCGGCGGGGGACGCCGGCGGGGGACGCGCCTCGTCGGCGTTCACCGGGGGGGAGAAGAGCGGCACGGCCTGCGAGGTGCCGGGCAGCGAGGCGCCCCAGCGATCCCCGTTGAAGTTGTCCAGAGTCGCGATCATCTCCCTGGTCGGCGAGCTGCTGTACACGCTGAACAAGAGGCCGGACGGATTGTCGACCTCCTCCTGGGCGACCTGCACGAGCGTGCTGACCAGGATCCGCTGCGGCTGGTCGCCGAGCGGGGCGGTGGCCCCGCGCGTGCTCCCGCCGCCGCCACCGTTGCCGTGCCAAGCTACGAGCGCCACGCTGCGGGCGCCGGGCAGGTTCGGCCCGATGATTGCGGCGGCAAGGGCAGCGAGAACGGCCATTCGCAGTACGACGGCGGCGCCGTAAGACACGGCACGGGGGCCGTCGGTCAGGCCGGTCTCTGGCGAAGCGACGAGAGCGTCTTGAGCGGCCTCACGTTCCCGCACGACCGCGACGAGGTACCAGCAGGCCGCGCCGGCCATGGCGCCGAGCCCGAGGGCCCGCCACCTCCCCGTGCCGAGTGCGGCGGCGAAGAGGTAGAGCCCCGAAGCGGGGCCGAGCGCGAAGACGGCCGGGACCTTCCGCCGGGACGAGATCAACTCGGACAACAGCCCCGCGACGCCGGCCGCCCACGCCGTTGCGAGCACGAGTCCCGGGAGCTCGGGCACCGGAGCCAGCCTGAGCGAGAAGGCGCTCCACGCGGCCGCGAGGTCCTTGGACATCGCGTGCCAGGTGGCGTCGCCGGGCACCACCCAGGAGAACGTGGACCCGAGCACGATTCCGACGGGGAGCAGGCCGGCCGCGAGGGCCGCCAGGGCCCACCAGCCGCCGGAGGCACGCCGGACCTCCCCCGGCCTTCTGGCCGGCCGGCCGCGTGCGCCTGATCTGATCCCGGACGCACCGCCGCGCGCGGCGAACCCGGCCAGGTGCACCGCAACCAGGGTGGCGAGCGCAGCCGTGAGCTCTCCGGGGCCGGTGAAGCAGCGCGCGAAGGTCGAGACGGCGATCGCGTCGGTGACCACGAGGGCAAGCCAGGAGCTCATCTGTTTACCTGGTTTGCTGCGGCCATCAGTCCGTCGAGGTCGTCGTCGGGCTCGGGTGTCTCGGCCTCCAGACTCCAAGCAGCCGCGAGAGACCGACCGAGCGGGAGCAGCACCTCCACCAAACCCGCCCGGGAGCTTCCGCCAGGTTCCTGCGCAGCGCTCGAGCCCGGCTCAGGCACCCCGCGCGACCGGCCACGCCCGGCGTCGGCTTGCGCCAGGTCCCCGAGCCGATCGCGCGGCGACGAAGGCGCTGCGCCGACGAGCACGAGCACCACCGTCGAGTATGCCCGGGCGAGATCCTCGAGCACGGCCGGGCCCGGCGGGCGGGGACCGAACGCGCCCACGATGACCAGCACCTCGTCGTGATCCGGCCGGCCGAGGCGATCGACGGCGGCGCCGAACGGGTCATGGCCTGATTCGGGTACCGGACCGACCTCGGCGAGAGCGATCAGCACGGCCTGGAGGCTGTCGCGGCCGCGTTGGCCGCCGGTGTCGATACCGGTCGTGGTGAGCAGGCGGTAGCCGCCGGCGAGTCCGGCGCTCGAGTCGTCCGCAGCGGCGGACAGGACGCTCGCGGCGACCTCCACGGCCCGGTCGAGCTCGTCGGGAGGCGTCGTCTCCCCGCCCGCATCCAGCATCACCGTCGTCGAGATCCGGCTGGGATCGTCGCGGTCCCCGCCCTCGCGCACCATGAGCTCACCGACGCGCGCCGTCGTGCGCCAGTGGATGCGCCGGAGGTCGTCGCCCTGCGCGTAGCGGCGGAGCATCGAGCTCCCGGTGACCAGCCTCTCGGCAGCCGAGCGGGTGCTCTCGGGACCACCACCTCCGAGCCCCTTCGGCACCACGGTCTCGAGCTGCTCGATCCGGGGCAGCACGACGCAGCGAGCGGGCCTGCTCGTCGAAAGGCGGCGCTCGGCCAGGCCGAGCGGATCGGAGATGCCCGCCTTGTACGCGCCCGCCTCGATGAGACCTCGCCGGGAGGTGGGCAGGTCGAAGGTCACTCGTGCACGGTCGCCCCGCTTCACCCGGGGCACGATGATCTTCGCCGGCTGGCACAGGCCCGGGCTTCGGGAGTCGTCGGTGACGAGGAGGACCGGCGTCGAGAGCGAACCGGCGAGGCCGGACTGCTCGACCGTCAGCTCGAGCAGGGCTGGCTGCCCTGCGCTCACGATGGGCGGGATCGAACGGGCGGTCACCGTGACCTTGCCGCTCGCCGTGCGGACCCGGACAAGCGCCGCCAACGCCACGACGAGGGCGGCCGCGGCAAGCCCGAACAGCTCGGCGATGCCGAGGACTCGCCCGACGACGCCAGCAACCAGCCCCAGCGCGATCGTCCGGCGACCTCGAGCGGTGAGCATGCCGCTCGCTAGCGGTCCGCTCTCGGGATATCGGGCACGGACACCTGACGGAGCACCTCGTCGACCACCGCTCTCGTCGCACTCCGGCCGCGGCCGGCCGCGGCTCGCAGCTCGAGGCGGTGCCCGATCACCGACGGCGCCATCGCCTTCACATCGTCGGGCGCCACGAACTCGCGGCCCTCGCTCACCGCCCGTGCCCGCGCCGCCCGCTGCAGTCCGAGGGCTGCCCTCGGCGACATGCCGAGAACGACGGCCGGGTGCACGCGGGTCGCGTTGGCGATCTGGACGATGTAGCGCTGGATCAGGGGGGAGGTGTAAACCCCTCGAGCCCGCGCGGCGAGCGCGATGACGTCGCCTGGCGTGGCGACCGGCTGGAGCCCCTCGAGCGGCTCGTACACGCCGTGGGTCTCGAGCATGACCGCCTCGGACTGGGGATCGGGATAGCCGATCTGGATCCTGAGAAGGAAACGGTCGAGCTGGCTGACAGGGAGCGGGAACGTCCCCTCGTGTTCGATCGGGTTCTGGGTGGCGACCACCATGAACGGATCCGGCAGCCTGTAGGTGGTCCCGTCGACGGTGACCTGGCGCTCCTCCATCGACTCGAGCAGCGCGGACTGCGTCTTCGGGGGGGTGCGGTTGATCTCGTCACCGAGGACGATGTTGGCGAAGATCGGACCCGGCCGGAATTCGAAACTCGTCTTGGTGACGTCGAACACGCTCACCCCCGTGACGTCCGACGGCAGCAGGTCGGAGGTGAACTGGATTCGGCGGTGACGGCACGACACCGATGCGGCGAGCGCCTTGCCGAGGCTCGTCTTGCCGACGCCGGGCACGTCCTCGACGAGAAGGTGGCCGCCCGCCATCAGGCACGTCACCGAGAGGCGGATGGCCTCGGCGTTGCCCTGCAGGACCAGGGCGATGTTGGCGACTATCCGCTCGAAGATACGAGCGGCCCCGGACGCGTCGACGAGAGCCGAGTGATCGCCAGCCGCTTCCGCACCGTCGGGGTCGAGCCCTACGCGGGTACCGAGATCCATCGTCCCCACCTCTTCTCCGGGCTCGAGCGGTGCCGGCATGCGAGATTATCCTGCTCCGAGGCATACGAACGCAGCCGCTGCCAGCGCCTCCCGCGCGTGCGGGCCGCCCGAGGCGAGATCTCGGGTCGCCAGCCCCTCGGGAAGAGCACGTGCCTGAGCCGTCGCGAGCGCCCGTGCCAACCCGTGGCCCCGGGCGACCTCCCCGTGCAGGGCGATCATGACCGGCGTCACCCCGTCGTCTGGGACCGGGGCAACACTCGAGACGACGGCGCGCGTGCCCAGCGACAGCAGCGCCGCGCTCGTGCCCATGAGCTCGTCGCCGGCATGGACCTCCGAGCGTCCAGCGTCGCAGGCCGAAAGCACCATCCACACAGGCGGCCGCGCGATGCGTTCTAGGTCGTAGACCGTGAGCGGCCCGTCAGCGAGCTCGAGCGAGGAGAACTGTGGGTTGTCGGCGCGGAAGGTCCCGTGAGCCGCCACGTGCGCGAGGCTGCGCCGTTCGAAGCTGTGAGCGACTGCCTGAGCGGTCGCGGCGGCTCCCTGCAGCGTGCGCGCCCTCGGATAAAAAGACGACCGGATGAGCCCGATCTCGGCCTCGGCGCGGGCGACTCTTGGGCCTGCGACCAGGACGACGGCGTCCGCACCCCGCGCCAGCAGGGGTGGTCGCGTGCGCTCGTCGGTGTGTCGCGAGTACCAGAGTGAAGCTGACGGCGACACCGTCAGGGTTCGCCCCCGCAGCGACGGGAGAAGTGCCCAGGGAAGGGCGTGCAGCTCGCCGGTCGGCACCACCACGAGATCCCGACCGTCCAGGTCGCGTGCCAGCGGCTCGATTAGCCGCTCGGCCAGGCGGCGGCACGACCGGTCGAGGAGCGCAGCCGCCGCGTCGAGACTGGGGTGTGAGCTCCGCCGAAGTGCGAGACGACCCAGCGCGAACTGCAATGTCGCCCGCTCGGTCGCAACCGCAGCCGCGTCACCGAGGACATGGAGCCGAAAGCGCGTGCGCGTGCCGACCACGGCATGAAGCAGACCGCCGTGCTCGACGAACTCGACGAGAGCCGCGTCGCCGATCGCACGTCTCAGCTCGGCCGGGCTCGGAAACGGGGGCGCCTCGCCGTAGTCTCCCGCCGCCTTGCGACTGCGTTCACGGATCTCCGCCTCGAGCTTTCGCTGGCTCTCGGCCAGTGACCTCACGTCGTCGCCTTCGAGCGAGGCCCGCTCGAGACGGGCAACGGTGTCCCGGAGAGCCGAGAGCAGCCGGGCGAGTCGCTCGTCGGCGGGAGGTGTCACCCGCGCCGGCCGCAGCGCGCCCGCACGCCAGCGCTCCGACCAACCGAGCACGCCGACGGCACGTCTCGATTCGAACGCGAGTCCCAGGCCGAGGTCCGCGAGCTCAAGGACGGTGGTCGCGGTGCGAACGCGCAGCTCGGTCGCTCCGAGCGTCGCCCGGTGCTCCTCGGCGACCTCGAGCCCCGACCTGAGGGCGGAGAGAGCCCCGGGCCGGTTGCCTACCGCTAGGCGGCCCAAAGCCTCGCCGTACCAGAAACGCAGGCGTTGAGCTGCGGGTCCGGACCGTGCCCGGCCGTCGATGCCGGCGACGAGGGAGCTCGCGGTGATTCTGTCGCCTGCGCCGAGCGCGGCACGCGCGCCGATCAGACGACACTCGAGGCTCGGGAGAAGCCAACCCGCCTCGGAGAGGACATCCGCCAGCGCACTGGCCTCCGAGGGGATGCGGGCTTGCGACGAACCGCCTTTGGCCCAGCGGGACTGGGCTTGGACGAATCGGGCCAGTGCCGCCCACCGGGGCCGGCCCTGGCGCACGAACTGGCGGCGCGCGGTGCTGGCGGCCGAGCCGGCGACGACGAGGTCCCCTTCGGCCAGAGCGATCTGGCTCATGAGCAGTCGGGCCTCGGCCCCGTCGAGCGAGACCCGGGCCGCATCGAGCGCCGCCACTCCGGTCTCGATCTGCCGGCGGGCCTCGGGAAGCAACCTCGCCGACAGCAGCAGTGCGGCAAGGTCGACCGACAGCGTCGGAGCGGCCAGCCCCTGCTCGGCGAACGGGCGCGCCGCCTCGTCATAGCGCCGGAGGGCGGTCGGAACGTCGCCCTTGAGCGCGGATACGTACCCGAGATTGTGCAGCACTTGAGCCGCGGCGATCTCACTGTCGAGGTCGCGATACAGGGCCAGCGCCTTGTCGAGGTCCGTCTCCGCTAGGCCGAGCTCGTTCCGGTAGGCGTGAAGGATCCCCCGATTGGAGAGAACCCGCGCCTCGCCCAGGCGATCGCCGGCTCGGCGGAGCAGCGGCAGGGCGCGTCGGCTGTCGTCGAGTGCCTCGACGAGACGACCGACGCGGATGTGCACTAGGGCGCGTTGTCCGTACAGCTGCCCTCGCATGTCACGTGGCGCCTGCTCGGCCGCTCGGTCGAGCTCGGCCAGCGCGAGGTCAGAGTCCCCTGCCTGCAATAGCACCAGCACCAGGCTCATGCGAGCCTGGACGGCACGTGGCGCGAAGCCTCCCGCTTCCGCGATCGCGATCGCACGGCGCAATCGGCGCCTCGCTTCGTGGAGGTGGCCCGTCTCCCGCTCCACAAGGCCAACTGTGCGCTCGGCAACAGAGGCCGCCTCCGCGCCGAGGCGAGGGTCAGACAGCAGGACGAGAGCTGCCGAGCGAGCCTTGAGCGGATCGTCCGGGATCGTCGCGAGGGCAAGTTCCGCCTCTCGAAGCGCCGAGCGTACGGCCGGAAGCGTCATCGACTCACCCCGAGGACGCCCCCGGGGAACCTCAGAGGGTGATCCAGCTCGTGGCGACAGAAGCCGCATCGGCCCCGGCAGGGCGGCAACGGAAGCTCACGGGACCGTCCGGGACGGCCGGGATGTGGAAGCACCCGAGCTCGTCGGCCGTCACGGCCAGGGTGCCCTCCCGGTGGCGCAGCTCCACGACTGCGGCCTGCGGTGGTACGACCTGTCCCACCAGACGGCTCGCGCCCGAGACTTCCAACTCGAGCACCAGGTCGCGCGCGGCAAACGTCAGCTGCCGGATGGACCGCCGGCCGGATCGGACGCTCGCGAGCAGCTCGTCGTCGATCGTCGAGTCGTACACGAGGCCGGCCGGCTCATCGTCGATGGAACGCGGATCGAGTCTCGACCTCGCCGACACATGCACGTCCTCACGAACCGGGTCGGCTTCTGGCACCAGCGAACGGAGCCTGCGTAGGGTCGCCTCACGAGCGCTGTCTGCGGTATCCGGCCAGTCGAGGTGGAACCCTGATCCCTCCAAGCGCGGTGCTGTGGACGATGCTCGTTTGTCCGGCTCCAAGAGATTCTCCACCTCCGACGCCATTTATCCTATCCGGCCTCGCTCGAGTGCCACGAGGAGGATTCACCATCGACGCCATCGACGCGACCCGAGCCGGTTGGGTTCAAGCCGCGACGAAGTGGCGGCCCTTCCCCGCCTTCTTGGCGGTGTACATGGCTGCGTCGGCCGACTTGATCAGTTGCGCGACGGACTCGCCGACCGTGTCGGTGAACGCGATCCCGACCGAAGCACCGATGTCGGCGATGCCGCCGGCGAGCGCGAACGGATCGGCGATCCGCTCGACAATTCGTTCGGCAATCCCTTCCACGACCGACAGCGACGTCGCTTGCTCCAGCAAGATCGCGAATTCGTCGCCGCCGAGCCGTGCAACCGTGTCCGTGTCCCGCACACAGTTGTTGAGCCGCTCCGCCACCTTGATGAGAAGTTCGTCTCCCGCTCCGTGGCCGAGCGTGTCGTTGATCCTCTTGAACCCGTCGAGGTCGATATATAGGAGAAAGACCAGGCTTTGGGTGCGCCTCGCTCGGCGGAAGGCATTCTCCGTGTGATCCACGAACAGTGCTCGGTTGGCCAGGCCGGTGAGGGGGTCGTGGAACGCCTTTCGCACCAGCTCGTCCTGTGCGCCGGCGAGCTGCGCCAGGTCCTGGTGCAGCCGCCCGTTCTGCAGGGCAACGGCGAGCTGCTTGGCCAGTGTCCCGAGGAGCTGCAGGTCCGTTTGCTGAAAGTCGCCGACGAACTTGTTGCGCTGACCCACCACCAGATATCCGAGAGGAGGAGCACCTTCCGCACCTGGAAGCGCCACCCCCATTCCCGTCGGACCGTAGCCGGTCCCGAGGTACCGGGCCAGAGGTGAGTCCAGGCCCGATCTCCTGCTGACCAGAATGTTCTCTTTGGCGAGCGCCTTGCCGAGGCCAGCCGGCAGGGACTCGACCGAAGTCGTCGTCATGACGTCTGCGGCCACACCGTCCACGGTCCTCGTGACCAGCGCCGGGTGCTCCGGAGCCGCCGGCAGCAGCGTCAGCTCGACCAGCTTTGCGTGGAACATCGCGGCGATGTGATTGAGGAAGTCAACGGCACCCGAGGTGACGCTCTTCGAGTAGTTGAGGATCCGAGTGGCCGCGAAGAGGTTCTCGATGTCGGTCTGCTGCCGGCGCCTGGCTATCTGTGCGCGGTATGCCGCGACGGCGAGAAGGACCGGGATCGGCAGTGTCAGGAGCACGACCGGTGCCGCAACCATCATGACCAGGATCATCATTGCGATCACGGCGTTACCGAGTGCTATGAAGACCACCACCGGGGTCGAGAAGACCAGCCCCTTCGTGACGACGGTGATGTCGGCTTCCGACAGGTACATGGCGGCGAATATCTCGAGGTTGGAGACCTCGCTCACCAGCGTCACGGTGAGCAGATACCCAACGACGCTGCGCAGCGAAAAGATGGCGCCCGGCTGGACCATCACGCGCAGAACCACGTAATAAAGCGGGGTCGCCAGCAGCTGCGCGCCGAAGTTGAAGATCACCTGTACGGCCTTTTGGCGTTGTGCCGCCTGGACAACACCGAGGCTGAAGGCCATCGCCAGTGCCGTCACAAAGGGCCCTGTGCCCATGACGGCGATGATGATGACGGCATCGTTGAGCGTCAGGACGACATTGGTCTTGCGAATGGGCAGTTCGACATTCGCCAGCTCACCCGCCGTAGCGAGGAGAAAGATCGCCCACCACGGTATGGAGGCAACCTGGTAGCTGGCTATCCCGGACGCGAGGCGGACCGGTCCGAAGACGACCGCCAGTCCCCCGGCCAATAGAAGCCCCACGTACAGCCAGAGCCTGACCGGCTGGCCGAACGCACGACGATGCGGAGCGGCCCGCGGCGTTGCGGCTTCAGGCGGCAAAGCCATAGCGCGTCCCGCCCGCCGGGATCGACGAGCTGACAGCTTCTTTTAGGCCAGGTCCGTCAACCAAGCAGGACCACCCTTCTCGCAAACCTCGGAAGGCCCTCGCCGCGGTTCTTGCTTTTCGATACCGGAGAGGTGAGACAGCCTCGCCTCTCCTTCCTCTATCGGACGATCCTCGGTCCGCCTTGAGGCCTCCGGTTCTGCCGGCTCGCGGACGGCCCTGGCCGCTGCTGCGTCACGCGGAGCTGCACGGCCTCGGATCGTAGGAGGGAACGGCCTGTGCGGCCTGGCTCGGTGGCCCGGCGGTGCTCGGCAGCGGGACTGTCGTGGTCGTGGTGACATGTGCCGGAGCGTGGCGGACGAACACCGAGAAGTTGGAGCCGGTGTCCACGGTCACGTCTGCTCCGGCGTCGGTCGGGCCCTCGGCCATCGCGACGATGCCCGACAGCGACTTGACGACCCGCTCACCATCGGCCAGGTGTCCCGGGGCGTAATAGACGACGGTCTCGGAGATGGGCCCGACCGAGGTCGTGGCACCCGTGCCCACCACGTGGAACCCGAGCGCCGAGAGCTGGCTGGCAGTTCTCGTGGCCTGGCCGGGGGCTCCGCTGGCATCGAGGACCGAGACAGTGACCGACCCCGGGGCGACCGTTGAGCCCGGCGGCACCTTCAGCCCGAGGAACTGGTCGATGGCCCGCTGGTCCTGCGGGTAGGTCGGCAACACGACGGACCCGTAGTCGTAGCCCTTGTATATGTAGTCGGCGAAGTTCTCGATGTTCGGGAGCGTCAGCTCGGGAGCAGTGGCGGGATTGGTCGAGTGGAACACCCGCAAGAGGTTGACCATGTCGCCTAGCGACAGCTTCGAGTCGATCTCGAGGTTCGGGGCGATGGCGCTCAAAAGCGCGTTGTCGGTGAGCGGGTTTGTGACGCCGCGCTGCTCGACGGCGGTTGCGAGCGCGCGGAGGAACTCGTGCACCCGGATGATCCGGCTGAGATCGCCGTTGCCGTCATAGAGCCATTTGCCGTTCTGCTTGTACCAATAGTGCCTTGACCGGACGACGGCAAGGGCCTGGAACCCGTTCAGCAGCTGGCAACCCGCCTTGGTTATGTGCAGCGACGAGCCGGTGTCGTAGGCCTGGTCCGGAAAGTCCATCTTGATGCCGCCGAGCGCGTTGACGATGTTCTGGAAGCTGTCGAAGTTCAGCTCGACGAAGTGGTTGATCGGTATGCCGAAGTTCTGCTCGATGGCGGCGACGAGCTGGTCAGGGCCGTCCGCCAGGGCCGCATCGATCTTGTAGAACTGCCCAGGGCGCACGTTGTTCATGACGAGGTCGCGCGGGATCGACAGGAGCGAGATCGAGTGCGTCTGCTGGTCGGCACGGACTAGCACGATCACGTCGGAGTTGACACCGGTGATGCCCTCGGCGCAGCTGCCGAAGGCGCTCGTCTGCTTGTTGTTCAGCACGCACCGAGACGTCGAACCGATGAGGAGGAACGTCTGCTCGCCGACGTGCGGGCCGGAGGTCGCAACCTTGTCGAGGTGACGGAGCGTCAGATGGTGGATCTTGTGGTACTGGATCGACACGAAGATGGCTTCGGCCCCCGCCAGCCCGAGGACGATCACGAGGAGAGCCAACGAGCTTCTGAGCAGATAGCGGACCCAGCGCGGTCGAGGCGGCTTGCCGCGCCGCTTGCGCCCGAGGCGCCATCGCGATCGAGATCGCGATGACGATGACGATGGGGCTGCGTCAGGACGGGGCAACTCCTCGCCGGCGGAGACGTCGGGCACGAGGACAGCTTACGGCCGTTCCCTTAAGGTCTCATGAAGCGCTGCTGGTGGTGACAACCTTGACGAGCGATGCGAGCGCGGCCTCCTGAGCCGCCAGCGCGGCATCCTGCGCGGCCAGGTGCTCTTGGATCTTCACGGCCTCGTGGAGCACGGCGTCCGCGTCGTTGTAGGTCGCCTCGGACCGTTTGTCGGCGGCTGCCGCCAGCACGTTCTGGCCGACGATGATGACCGACAGCAGCACCAGCTGGAGGAACGTCTGGGAGATCCAGGACACGAGCACGTCGGCGTTGTGCGTGGCGATCGCCGAGGGCAGGCTCACGAAGGCCAGGGCCGCGAACAGGTACGCACACCACATCGTGCCGACGCCGTTGGTGACCTTGAGAGCGAGCCAGGTGTTGAAACGGGCCACGGCCGTGCCGTGCGGCAGCTGATCGGTGGCCTTGACCGGCCCGTCGACAATCCCCTCGAGCTTCTCCCTCGTCCGGTGGTGCGGGACGTAGTTGTAGATCGCCGTCGCGGCCATGGATGCGCTCCTCGTCTTCTTCGTCGTGGTCCCCACGCCTTTGCCGGCGCGGCGTGTGTAGTTCAGCACGGCCGCCGGCGTCGGCCGCCGCCTCGCAGGGCGCGGAGGCCGAGCGAGCCGGGTCAGGGCAGAATGCAGGGCGATGAGCCCCCAGTCGGTCCTCTCCCAGGAGCAAGACGCCGTCCGCCCTTCGCGAGCGAATGCCATGGATCACGTGGTCCTGGTCCTCTTCGAGAACCGCTCGTTCGACAACCTGCTCGGCCGCCTCTACACACCCGGGGAGGTTCCCTCGTTCGAGGGCGTGATCGGCAAGGACCTCAGCAACCCGATCCCCGAGTGGGCGGAGCACGCCGACGGGCGCAGGGTCGTCCCCTACGGAGTCTCGAGCGGCATGGACGCGCCGAACCCGGACGCAGGTGAGGAGTACCAGCACACCAACACCCAGGTCTTCAACGTGCTGGACGAGGCCAACCGCTTCAAGGACGCCACGGAGATGGTGCCGCCCTACAACGCCCCGGCCGAAGGCCAGGAGCCCACCATGGACGGATTCGTCACCGACTACATCAGCTTTTTCACCGTCGAGATGGGCCGCCAGCCTTCCTACGACGAGTACCGCCAGATCATGACGGGTTACACGCGCGAGCAGGTCCCGGTCATGAGCGAGATCGCCAGAGGCTTCGGCGTGTTCGACCGATGGTTCAGCGAGGTCCCGTCGCAGACCCTGGCCAACCGCTCGTTCTGGACGGCGGCCACATCCTCGGGATTCGTGGTCAACCGGCCGATGAGCAACTTCATGCGCCACAACGACGCCGAGACGATCTTCGACCGTCTCGAGCAACACGAAAAGACCTGGAAGGTCTACGTGCTCGAGCCCGACCCGGTCTCGTTCACCGGGATGATCCACATGGCGCGCCTAAGGGAGCGATTCGCCGTGAACTTCGTCCCCTTCTCGGAATTCGAGCGGGACTCGGCGGAGGGGACCCTGCCCAACTTCTCGCTCGTCGAGCCGAACCTGCTGGCGGGCCACGGCGACTACCACCCGGCGTTCGGGCGGGCGTTGCTTCCTGGAGTCGAAGTTCCGATAGATCCGCCGTCGTCAATCCTCGCCGGAGAAGCGTTCCTGGCGCGCATCTACGAGGCCGTCAAATCGGCGCGGTCACCGGTCGGCTCGAACATCTTCAACACCACACTTTTCATCGGCTGGGACGAGCCAGGCGGCACCTACGACCACGTGGCGCCTGGGCCGGTCCCGCCGCCCGACCCTTCGGCGCCGGCGGGCCAGCTGGGCTTCCGGTTCGATCGGTCCGGGTACCGGGTGCCGGCCATCATCGTCTCGCCGTGGGTGCCGGCTGGGGCAGTCTTCAACGAGGAGTACCGGCACACGTCGATGATCGCCACGCTTCGTGAGGTGTGGGACCTCGGTGAGCCGTTCACCGGGCGCGACAACTTCGCCCGGACATTCCACCATGTGCTCAGTCTCGATGTGCCCCGCGACCCAGGTACATGGCCCGAGGCCACCCCGCTGCCGGTCCCCGAGTTCCAGAAGGCACGGGTTGCGGCCTGCGAGGCACTGAGCACCCTGGGCAAGCACGCTTGCCATGGGCTTTTCCAGCACGCGAGGCGGACCGGAATGGCGTTGTCCGAGGCGCCCTCGGACCCCGATGCCGAGTTGTCGCCGGCGTTGGCGCTCGACATCGTGCACCGGATCGCCGAAAGGCTCTTCCCCAGGCTTGCGCCAGGAGACGCAACCCAAAGCGGACGCGTGCGACACAACCCCGACCGTGGTTAGCTGCCGGCCCCGATGGCGGTCGCGCGTCGCGGCGCGCGTCCTTGTGACGTCCACAGCCGCGACTGCGGCCTTCGCCGGCCTCGTCGTGCTCCTGTACGCAACGTCCGCCCACGCCAACGCCGGGGACTCCGACAAGGCGACCACGATCCTCGTCGGTCAGGCCATCGGCAACGGCCACCTCCTGCTTCACGGGTGGATCCTGCCGCCGGCCACCTATTGGACGACGGACGCGGCCTTCTATGCCGTGGCGGTTCGCGTCGGCGGCCTTCGACCGGGGCTCCTCTTTGCCGAGCCCGCGGTCACGGCCGCCCTCGCCATCGCGGCCGGCGTGCTCATCGCCAGAGAGGGCCGCCGCGGGGCCGCGGCGACCGCCGGAGGTGTCGCGGTCGTGTCGCTTCTCGCATTCGCCACGCCTGCAATGGACCTGTGGTTCGTCGGCAAGGGCTTCCACGTCGGCACGGGGCTCTTCGCGCTGTTCGCCCTGGGCGCGCTCCGGCGAGGCCGTTTCGGCTGGGGATGGGCGCTCGGGGTGGTCGTGCTCGCTGTCGGCATGCTCGGCGACTTGCAGATCGTCGCGTACGCAGTGGTGCCGCTGCTCGTCGCCGGCGTCGTGGCGATGCTGCGCCAGCGACGGTGGCGCAGCGGCGTCGCGCAGGTGACGGCCGCGGTCGCAAGTGGTGCCGCCGGTGAGATCCTCCGCGAGCTCTCCCGCGCGCTCGGTGGGTTCAAGCCCGGGCCTGGGCTCCCGATCGCCCACGCGGGCCAGATGCTCACGAACCTGAGACACGTGCTGACCTACGGCGCCGATCTCGTCGGGCTGACGAATGGTCCTTACGGCACCGGCGGGGTCCCGTTCGCGTTGCGCGAGGTGCGCGTCCTGGGCGCGCTCTGCGTCATCGCCTGCATCCTCGCCGCCCTCACGAGCCTTGTAGCCGGCGTGATCCGAGGCCGGCCGTGCGGTCGCGTTGCGACGGGCGAACCCGAGCTCTGGCGTCTCGACGACATGCTCGTCGTCGCAGTGTTCGCTTCGGCTGCCCCCTTCGTCGTCCTCGCCCAGGCGAACGGGGCGGGGATCCACTACCTCGTCGTGACCGTCGTGATCGCCAGCGTGCTGACCGGTCGCATGGTGGCGAGGGTGTGGCCCTCGCTCCCGAAGGGCTGGTCGGCCCGGGCGGTCGCCGTCCTCGGGACGGCGGTTTGCTTGAGCTTCGCGGCCGCGCTCGGCTTCGTCCTGGCCGGCCGCGCTCCGACCAACCCGGCCCCGGTCTTGGCCGCCTGGCTCGAGGCTCACAACCTTCGAAACGGGATCGGCGAGTACTGGGCCGCCAGCATCACGACCGTCGAGAGCAGCGGAGCGGTCACCGTGCGCCCCGTGTCGTCCGCGGCCGACGGCAAGCTTCAGCGAACGATGAACCAGTCGTCCGCGAGCTGGTACGAGGGTCAGCGGTTCCAATTCCTCGTGTACGTGACGCCTCAGTTCGACGACGTCGACCTCCAGTCCGCGACGAGGACTTGGGGGGACCCGGCCCACGTGTACGTCGTCGGCCGATACCGCGTGGTCGTCTGGCGACGCCCGGTGTCGGTCGTCCCCTTCCCGCGTGGCACCGCTGGGTAACCTCGCAGACGTGCTCGACACCGGTCAGCGGTCTGCAGCGCACCGGCCTGCAGGTCAACGGCCTGGTGCGGTGACCCCGGCCGTGCCGGAGCGACGGCGACGGCGGTGGCCGGTCGCAGGCGAGGGCGCCGCCGTGCTCGTATCGCCGCTCGTCGCGTTCTACGTGCTGAGGGTCCGGGCCATGGCGCCCGTCGAGCTGCCCGACCCGAGCATGCACACCATCTACATCCTCGATCCCCGCGACATGTTCGTCCGCTACACCGCCGCCCTGACGCCGACGGCCAGGCTCCGCGAGGGCGCCCAGGCAGGGTTCCTCGTGCTCGCCCGTCTCATCTATCTCGGCTTCGGCGCCGTCCCGGGCTTCTTTGTCACTCGCTACGTCCTGGCACTCGTCGCCGTCGTGCCCGCCTATGTGCTGGTGCGCCGCCTGTACGGGATTCCCGCCGGCGCCGTCGCGGTCGTCGTGCTGTTGAGCTCCCCGGTCGTCTTGACCGCCTGGGGGACCGACTACCCCGACGCGGCAGTCGTCTCGTACGTCGCCGGCGCCGTCGCCTGCCTCGCGATGCCGTGCCGCGACCGGTGGCGCCCGGCCTGGCTGGTGGCCGGCGGCACCTTGTTGACGCTGGCGGTCTGGTCCCACGGTATGGGCGCCCTGCTCGCGGCCACCACGATCGTCGTCTACGGCGCGCTGCGCCTCTCGCGGGACCGCCGGCACATCCTGCGCGACACCTTCCTGCTGGCCGGCGTGGGGGTGCTCGCCACCTTGGGGCTCATGGTCGCCTCGGGCTTGGTGCTCGGTCAGTTCGACTTCATCCGGCCGACCCTCGCCGGCGAGGCCTATTTGAACCAGCCATCGCAGATACCCTTCAACCACTCGTCGAACCGGGACTGGGTGCTGTACGTGGCCTACCTGCTGGTCCCCCCCTCGGTCGTGGCCGCGTTCGCGGTCACCTTCGCGGGCAGGCTGCGTGCTACCGCCACCCCGCAGCTGTTCGTCGGTCTCGTGTGCGCCGCTCAGCTCGCGGTCTTCGGCTACCTGCAGTTCTTCAACCACGTCCAGACCCTCGAGATGCACTTTTTCTCCTCGACGCTCTGGGGAGTGATCTGCCTCGCCTTGGCTGTCACGATCGCCGAGCTCTCCCGGCCCCTCCGGGAACGGCCGCTCATGGCATGGCTCCCGGCCGCGCTCCTTGTCGCCGTCCCGGTCGGCTACGAGGCGGACCCGCACGTGCCCGCGCTCGGGTGGCTGCCAGCCGGAGCGGTCCTCGCCGCCGTCCCCGTCGCGCTCGCCGCATCGTTGCGGCTGTGGCGCCCGAGGCCGTCTGTGCACTCGGGTCGCACGCTCGGGCTCGGCGTCGGCGTGGCGACGACGATCGTCGGGATGGCGGGATGCCTGCTCGTCCTTACGGTGGCGACCAGGCCTGGGCACGCGCCACTCCCCGGGATCGCTCTGGCGGGTGACCCGGCCCCGTCCTACGGCGGTGCGCTCGGGGGCGACGCAAGCGATCTGATCGACTGGTACCAGGTAAGCGCCGAGATCCCCTCGTTCGTGGGCAACGCCACCTACGAGGGCGAGCAGCTCTTGATGTGGTACCCGGTGGAGCAGACCTGGCCGCTGATCGAGCCGATCGGCCTCTACCACTCCAGCTTCAACTCGCTGAGCGACCTCCCCACGCTCACCAGCTTCGACGCGGCCAAGCTCGCCCTTCGTCGCCCGGCCGAGGTGCTCTTCTACAGCAGCACCGGCGCCGGGTTCAAAAAGGCTCTCGAGGCGCTCGGGCCCTATCGCCCTGTCCTCCTCCGCAGGACCGTTCTGCACGACGGCGCTGTCTCGCTGCACGCGTGGCTGGTCGTGCTGAAGTCGTACGCCCGGCGTGCCGCCTGGTAGTCCCTCGAACCACGACAGCATCGAGGGCTCGCCTGCGCTTGCGGGTGCCCGGCCCGGCCTCAGGAAGGACGAACGTGGGTCCGGTCGATAGGCTCGGTCAATGAACCCGGGTGGTTGTCCCTACCACACCAGGGCTCAGGCATACCACCTGCTCAGCGCCACCGACCCCGTCACCGGGGACCGTTTCGACGTCGTGGGGTGCGCGGAGTGCGGCCTGGCGCGGACCGACCCCGAGCCATCCGTCCGGGAGCTCGACAGGTACTATCCCTCGGGCTACCACAGTGCGTCCAAGAGGTACCGGCTGGGCCTGGAAAGCGGCCTGTCTGTGGTTCACCGTTCTCGGATCCGTCGCATCGAGCGCCTGACCGGCGGCGCGGGTCGAGTGTTGGACGTGGGCTGCGGCCCGGGCCTTTTCCTCGACCACATGCGGAGCCGGGGATGGCAGACACGCGGTACCGAGCGTTCTGCCCATGCTGCCCAGCACGCCCGTGACGTGCTCAACCTGGACGTCCGGGCGCAGGATCTCGGCGAGCTGGCTGCCGAAGGCGTCAGTTACGACGCAGTGGTGCTCTGGCATGTCGCCGAGCACGTGCACGATCCAGCGGCCATGTTGCGCGACATCGCGCTCTTGTTGCGGCCCGGCGGCGTGCTGATGATCGCGGTGCCGAACTTCGGTTCGCCCGAAGCCAGGATAGGAGGAGCCGGATGGTTCCACCTCGACGTTCCGCGCCACTTGAACCACTTCACATCTGCCACTCTGAGCAGACTTCTGGCCGAAGCCGGCCTGGAGCCCCGCGAGCTGGTGCACATCGCACCCGAGTACGACGTCTTCAGTTTTGTGCAAACGGCGCAGAACCGCCTCGGCCTGCGCCTCAACCTGTTCTATGACCTGCTCCGACGGCGCGAAGCCCGCCTGGCGCAGCTCGGGGCCGGCTCGTCGCTTTCCTTCGCGGCAGTGGCGGCCGCGGTTCCGCTGACCCTGGTCGGTCTCGTGTGGGCGCCCGTGGCCGCTGCCCTCGGGTGCAGCGCCACCCTCACCATCTACGCCCAGCGCCTTCCGGCGACCGCCTGCGACTGAAGCGCCTGTCGGGCCGAGGCTCGCTCAGCTCTTGCGGCGCGGACCGGGCCGGCCATACTCTCCAGATGGTGAAAGAACCGGCTCATAATGTAAATGTCCCCTCGGGCAGCCAAGCCGTGGAGCGGGCAGCCCAGCTCCTCGTGTGCCTGGTCGAGGGTGGCCGCGCACTCACGGTCGGCGAGCTCGCGACGGCGACCGGGCTCCACCCGGCCACGACGTCCAGGCTTCTGGCGGCGCTCGAACGCCACGGGATCGTCGCCCGCGACGCAAGGAGGGGCCGCGTCCGGCCGGGCCCGGTGCTGCTCCGGCTCGCGGTGAGCGACATCTCCAACCGCCGTCTTGTCGAGCTCGCCGGCCCGATCCTCGACCAGATCGGAGACGAGACCCGCGAGACCGTCAACCTCTCGTCGCCGATGCGAGACGGCGTCAATCACCTCGCCCAGGTCGACAGCGACTACCTAGTGGGCACGACGAACTGGGTGGGACGAGCTGTCCCGCTGCACTGCTCGTCGACGGGAAAGGTATTCCTCGCTTTCGGGGCCGCGGAGCTCCCGAAGGCACCGCTCGACAGGCTCACGAAGCACACGATCACCGACCGGCGGGCGCTCGCCAAGGACCTCGAGCTCGCGAGGCGTCGCGGCTTCGCGATCACCGTCGACGAGCTCGAGCTCGGTCTGAGCGCCGTGGCGGCGCCCGTGCGCGACCCGTCGGGGTCCGTCACGGCGGCTCTCAGCGTGTCCGGGCCCTCGATGCGCCTCCGGCTCGAGCTCTTGCGGTCACACGGCAGACTTCTCTGTCAGGCTGCGGGCCGCCTCTCGACCGCCCTCGAACGTTCGCTTCACGGTCCCGACGAGGTCGCCGGATGACCCTCGGTCCCGGCTCGACGATCGGCTTCGTGGGCCTCGGCTCGATGGGTGGTCCGATAGCGAGGAACCTGCTCCGCTCGGGCATGTCGCTCCTCGTCCTCGATCAAGCCCCCGAACGGATGGCGGCGCTCGTCGCCGAAGGGGCCCGCGAGGCGACCGGCGTCGCCGACCTCGCCCACGCGAGCGCGGTCTGCGTGTCGCTTCCAGGCCCGGCGGAGGTCGAAGCGCTCTGCCTGGGCGACGCCGGGCTGCTCTCTCATCTGGAGCCGGGTTCCGCGTTGGTGTGCCTGAGCACCATCTCGCTCGAGTCGTGCCGGAAGATCGACGGCGCGGCCCGGTCGCAGGGAGTCGAGTTCGTCGATGCTCCGGTCACCGGTGCCGCCGACGGTGCACGCGACGGGTCGCTGGTGCTAATGGTCGGGGCGAGCCCCGATGCATTCGCACACGTGACGCCGATCTTCGAGGTGATCGGCCACCGGTCTTATCTCGTCGGAGCCGCCCCGGCAGGCACGGCGACGAAGCTCCTGACCAACATGCTCTGGTTCGTCCACGTGATCGCGCTCTGCGAGGCGCTCGCGCTCGGAGCCGCGACGGGGATCTCGCCCGAGGCGCTCGGCCAGGTCGTCCGCCGGAGCGCAGGCGGGAGCTGGGTTGCCGAGCACGACCTCGACAACCTGCTCGCCGGCGACGACGACACGTCTTTCAGTTTGCGGCTTTGCTGCAAGGACCTCGGTCTGATCTCCGCGCTCGCCTCGGAGGTCGGCTACGAGGCATCCCTCACAGGAGTCGCCCGCCGCTGGTTCGAGCGCGCCCTCGCGAGCTACGGCCCCGATGCCGGCGAGCTCGCCGTGTCGCGCGTCGTCGAGACGGACGCCGGCGTCTCGATCCGGACGCCACGAGCCGTGAGCTCACGGGACTCCTCGCGATGAAGGCCCGAGCGACCGGACCGGTCTCCGCCGACGCGCGGCGGATCCTGTCGTCGCTCGCCGACGTGCTCATCCCCGCAGCTGCGCCGATGCCGTCCGCGAGCGAGGCGGGGGTCGCCGACAAATGGCTCGACCGCGTCCTCGAAGCACGACCCGAGCTCGCCGGGCCTTTGGCCGAGCTGCTCGAAGACGCCTCGGGCAGCGCTCCCGGCGAACAGGTCAGGGCACTTCACGGCGCGCACGCCAGCCAGTTCCAGACGCTGGCGAAGGTGGTGAGCGCCGCGTACTACATGAACCCGAAGGTGAGAAAGCTGATCGGCTACCCCGGCCAGACCCAGCACCCGATCTTTCCCGACGAGGCGGAGTACGACCTTCGCGACGGCCTGCTCGACCCGGTCCTTCGCCGTCACTCGGCGCAGGCGAGTTGGCCGTCGGGATCGGCGACCGGGCCACCCGATCCGCCGCCGGTCGATCCTTCCGGGGGCGGGCCCCGCACTCGCACGGCGGCCGCGTCGTCTCCTGGCCGGACCACCGACGTCGCGGACGTCGTCATCGTCGGGGCCGGGGCTTCAGGGGCGGTCGCCGCGAGGCATCTTGCCGCGGCGGGCTGGCGGGTGGTCTGCCTCGAGCAGGGCGATTGGTTGAACGCTTCCGATTTTCCGGGCGACAAGCGGGAGTGGGAGCTCGTCGCCGAGGCGCGCTGGAGCGCCGACCCGAACATCCGCGGGCTTCGGGAGGACTTTCCCTGCGATGTGTCCGACACCGACGTGACCCCCGTCATGCACAACGCGGTCGGGGGTAGCACGATCCATTTCGGGGCCCAGTGGGCGCGCATGCGACCCCAGGACCTCCGCGTGCGCTCGCTGGAGGGGATCGGCGAAGACTGGCCGATCTCCTACGACGAGCTCCTCCCCTTCTACGAGCGGATCGACCTCGAAATGGGCGTCTCCGGCCTCGGCGGCGACCCGATGTACCCGCCCAGTGCCCCGCCACCTCTCCCCCCGATCCCGATCGGCGCTCCGGGCCGCAAGGCCGCGACGGGCATGAACGCGCTCGGCTGGCACTGGTGGCCGGCCAGCCACGCCATAGCGTCACGGCCGTACGGGAACTTGAGCGCCTGCATGCGTCGCGGCACGTGCTCGACGGGCTGCCCGGAGGGGGCGAAGGGGTCCACCGACCGGACGCACTGGCCGGCAGCGGTGCGCGACGGCGCCCGCCTCATCACGCGGGCACGAGCACGGGAGATCGTCCTCGACGAGCGAGGACGGGCGGCCGGCGTCGTGTACGTCGATCGCGACGGGATCGAGCGTCGCCAACGCGGCGATGTGGTGATCCTGGCCGCCAACGGCGTCGGAACCCCGCGGCTTTTACTCCTCTCGACGTCGAAGCTCTTCCCGGACGGCCTCGCCAACTCTTCGGGCCTCGTCGGCAAGCGCCTCATGCTGCACCCGTACGTGAGCGTGCTCGGCATCTACACCGACGAGCTGTGCAGCTGGATCGGCCCGGCGGGGACGCCGCTGCTCTCGCTGGAGTTCGCCGACACAAACGAGTCCCGCGGCTTTCCTCGCGGCGCTCAGTGGGACACCCTCGCTCAGGGCGGCCCGACGAGGCTCCTCGGCTATTTCGACGGGCGCGACTTCGACGAGCGCTGGGGCGCCGGACACCACAAGCTTCGGGAGCGCACCTTCGGTCACGCCTTCCATTGGGGAATCGGCATCGAGGACCTGCCGCACGAGGAGAACCGGGTGAGCCTCGCGTCGCAGCTCACCGATTCCGACGGCGTACCCGCCCCGAAGATCGACTTCCGCGTCGACGCCGACGGTCGGGCCAACCTCGTCTGGCAGACCGAGCGCGCGGCGCGAGGCGCATCTCGCCGCGGGGGCGATCGAGACACTCGACCTCGACTGGTCAGCCTGGGGCTGGCACCTCCTCGGCACCGCCCGGATGGGCGACGACCCGAAGTCCGCGGTGGTCGACCGCTACAGTCGCTGTCACGACGTACCGAACCTGCTCGTGCTGGACGGGAGCGTGTTCGTGACCTCGGGGCCGATGGCACCCACCGCGACGATCTGCGCCAACGCACTGCGGTGCACCGAGCATCTCATCCGTCACGGCTGCGCGGCGAGAGCGACCCCGTGAGCCCGACTGCCACGCCGGACGGCGCTCCGCTCGCCCACGCGATACCGCACACGTTCGTGCCGCGGGTCCGGTGGGGAGACGAGGGATCCGGCTTCGTGAGCGACTGGGTGTACTGGAGGACGCCTCAGTTCGTCGCCATCGTCTTCTCGATGCCGCCCGGAGGCAGCTTCAAGGTGTCCGACGACTGGATGCCGCGCTACGACGCACAGGAGTGCCAGTACGTGCTGAGCGGCGAGTACACGATCCACAACCCGACCACGGGCGAGATCAGGGTGGTCCGGACAGGCCAGGCGGTCTGCTTCGGCCGGATGAGCTGGCACTACGGCTACAACTTCGCGGACAGCGAGCTGCGGGTGATCGAATGGCTGAGCTTCTCCACCGACCGGCTCCCCGAGTCGGCGACCGGCACGCGTCCAGAGCGCGAGTTGGAAATGGACCCGGGACTCGTCGGTCGCTTTCCCGAGCAGCGCGCCGCCGGCGCAAAGAGGATCGACGTCGTCGACGAAGCAAGCCGCGCTGCGTGCCATCGTGGGAGCCGAGAGGCAGCTGCTGGCGTCGGTGCTCGCGAGCACGCCGATGTTGACCGTGGCGGTCGTCGAGGTCCCGGGCGCCCGTCGCAGCGACCTGTTCCTTCACGACTCGGACACCTTGCTGCTGGTCGAGCGAGGCAAGACTCACGTGTTCGTGCCCTCCCAAGACGTCTGGGCCGAGCTGACGGACCTCGACGGCTTCTTCGTGCCGGCAGGCGTCGGGTACCACCTCCTGAACCAGACCGACACGCGCTCCAGGGTCCTAGTCGCCACCACCGGGCCTTCGATCGGATCGCCAGGACGGGAGGGCTCGTGAGCTTGACCCCCGAAGAGACGAGCTCGTTTCTGGGTCAGACGTTCCCCACGCCGCTCGGTGTCGTCGGCACCCTGCGCCAGGACGGTTCGCCGAGCTTGACCCCGGTCTGGTTCCGCTGGGACGGCTCGTCGATCACGATCTGGACGACAGACACGCGTGCGTGGGTGCGCAACTTGCAACGCGACCCGCGGGTCGCGTTCTCCGTGCAGACCTTCGAGCCTCCATACCCTGCTGTGGTGATGCGCGGACTCGCCACAGCGACCAGCGGCGACGACCCCGCCATCGTCGACGAGATTCGAGCGATCACGAGGCGATACGTGCAGCCCGAACAGGTCGAGGGGTACGTCGACGACTGGCCGGCGCTCCGGAGCATCGTCAAGATCACTCCGCTCCAGATCGTCTCCTGGGCCGAAGGCGGCTGACCTCGGGCGAGGACCAGATCGCCCGAGTGACACCGAAGCGGGCCCTTCACGGAAGCGGGCCCTTCACGGTCGCGCTCCCGGTGATCCGAGCTTGGTCAGGTATCAGCCGGCGAATCGAATGCGCGATCGAAAAAGCCGCTCAGGAGGTTCTCGAGGCGCCTGTAGACCGGATGATCGTCGAACATCCACTCGGTGTGACCGACGCCCTCGAGGAGCACCAGCTCTTTGCTCTGCCCCGCCGCGTCGAACAAGGCCTCACTCTCCTCGGGCAGGTAGAGGAGATTCTCGGCGGCGTGGACGAGCAGCAAGCGACGAGGTGAGATGCGACCCACGAGGTCCTCGGCCCTGAATCGCAAGAGATGGTCGACGGCCTCGAAACTGACCGGGGAGCCGAAACCCGGCGCCTTGTAGAGCTCGTCGTCGACGTAGCCTTTCGTGATCTCGTCCATCGGAAGAACCCGGAAAGGCGCAACGAGCCGGGAGCAACCCGTGAGGGCGCGGCGCACCCGGTCCTCGGTCATCTCGTCGACGAGCTGCGCCCACGACGCTTCCGTGTGGAGGCGCCGCGTCGTTCGAGCGCCGTCGCTCACAGAGTTGATCGCCGCCACGGCCCGCACCCGTGGGTCCCCGGCGGCCGAAGTCACGGCGACTCCCCCGCCCAGACCCCAGCCGATCAACCCGAGGCGCGACGGATCGACGTCGCGTCGTGAGCACAGGAAGCTGACGGCCGCAAAGACGTCCTGCGCCTGCTCCTGGGGGACGAGACGACCACGTTCTCCCTCGCTCGCGCCGAATCCGCGGTAGTCGAAAGCCAGGCAGGCATAGCCGAGGGAGGTCAAGCTCCTCGCGAATCGAGCCGGATGGATCGTCTTCAGGCCTTGATACCCCGAGCATCCGATCAGGCCCGGATAGGGCGGAGTTGTGCGTTCGGGCGGGAGCCAGAGGTCGCCGTCAAGCCTGCTCCGATTGCTGAAAAAGGTGACGTGCTCACACTTCACGTTGCAGGCAGCTCCCCTCGACGACCCAGTTCTCAGTGTTCTTCGTGGCCCGGGACGACGCCGGGGCCTCAATCGACACTAAGGCAAGCGCAGGCTCCCGGCAGGTCTCCGGGGGTACCGTGTGATCGTGCGCAAGCTGCTCGCCGCCCTCGGGGCCGTCGCCGTGGGCACGGCGGCCTCGGCGTGCAGCACGACACCCACGGCCACCTCCTCTTCCACCACCACGACGACCACGAGAGCGGCCCACACCCCCACGACGCTTCCGGCCACTCCGGGCAGGGCCGATCGGGCGGCGACCCGGACGATGAGCGCCGCCCTGCGGCGCGGCGGGGCGGAGGCCTCGTTGCACTACGTCAGCACGTCGACGGGCAACGGGCTGACCACCACCATCACCGGCGACGTGAACCGGACTTCGGGGACCCAGACAATTGTCCTGTCGGGTGGCCAATCCCGGGCCACGATCGTGATCGAGCTCGTCGGCCGTGAGGCGTACTTCCGGGGGGACGCTGCGGCCATCCAAGTGCTCGTCGGGGTGACGGAGGGCGTGGCGACTGCGGCCGCCGGCCGGTGGGTCTCGGTCGTGCCGACCGACGCGGTCTACCAGAGCACTGCCGCCGCGCTAACCGTCGGCTCGGTTATCTCGGAGCTCGCCCTCGCCCAGCCCGTCACCGGCGGCCGGACCGTCGTGGTCGGTGGCCGGGACCTCCTCCAGCTGTCCGGCGCCTGGGTGGGTGAGGGCGTGACCGCAAAGGACCACGCGACCGGCAAGCTCGACGTCACCCGGAGCCTGACGCCGCTGCCGGTCAGCTTCAGCGGGGTAACCCCGGCGACCGCGGGCACGTCCCGTTTCGTGGAGAGCATCGTCGTGAGCCGTTGGGGTGAACCGGTCGAGGTGGCCCGTCCGCTCTTCTCCGTGCCGCTCGCGACGATCCGTCCCGGAGGCACGACCACGACCCAGCCGGTCGTGGTCTGAGCGGGGGCCTCGCTTGCCGCCGATCGCTGACTACGCCCTCATCGGAGGCATCGCGGCCGCAGTCAGCTACGTGCTGACCGTCCCGCTGCGGCGCCTCGCAGCTCGGATGTCGTTCGTCGCCGAACCGGACGAGCGCCGGGTCCACTCCCAGCGCATCCCGTACGGGGGCGGGCTCGCGATGTTCGTCGCTTTCCTCGTCGCGATGATCGTCGCCGACCACATCACACCTCTGCATGGGATCTTCCAAGGCTCGTCCGAGCCGCTCGGCGTGGTGCTGGGCGCTGCGGTCATCCTCGGCGTCGGGCTGATCGACGACGCTCGTGAGATCTCCGCGCCCGCCAAGGTGGCAGGGCAGGTACTCGCGGCGATGGTCCTCGTGTTCCTCGGTGCGACCATGTTCTGGCTCAAGATCCCGCTCGCCGGCACCGTAGTGCTGTCTTCGGACCTGACGCCGCTGATCACAGCCCTCTGGGTGATCGGCATCACGAACGCGATCAATCTCATCGACGGACTCGACGGGCTCGCGGCGGGCATCGTCGCCATCGCCTCTGGCGCACTCGCCGTCTACGGCCTGCGCCTGGTCGAGCTCGGCGTGCTGCAGACGACGAATCTCGGGCCGCTCATCGCTGTCATCACCTGTGGGGTCTGCGTCGGGTTCCTACCGCACAACTTCAATCCCGCCAAGGTCTTCATGGGCGATGCCGGTGCTCTGTTCCTAGGCCTGTTGATGGCGGCCGCCACGATGGAGATAGGAGGCCGGACCGAGGGAGTGAGCGGGCAGACCTACTTCTTCTACGCTCCCCTTTTCCTTCCCCTCTTCATCCTCGGCGTCCCGATCGCCGACATGGCGTTCGCCTACATACGGCGGGCGCTGAAAAAAGGCGTCTCGATCGACACTCCCGACAAGGACCATGTCCACCACCGGCTCGTGAGGCTCGGCCACGGCCAGCGCAGGACGGTCGTGATCTTGTGGACCTGGACCGCCGCGCTCTCCGGTTTCGTGCTGTTCCCCTTGTTCGCGCCCGAGTCCAATGCCATCATCCCCTTTGCCGCCATCGTCCTAGGCCTGCTGCTCTACACCTTGTTCCATCCGGGCCTGCGGATCGAACGCCGGAACAAGCGCAGGCGTGCGACGCGCGCCAGGGTGGCTGTTGAGCCGGGGACCGGGGGGGCGGTCGTGATGGGCGGCCCCTCGGAGACCGGGACCCAGCCGGTCGTCGGGTTGCCGATGGCAAACGGGTCCGCATCGGCGAATGGAGCCGCGCCCGGCCTCGGCGCAGAGCCGGAGGGGGGGACCCCCCAGGAGACCGCCTTCAGCTGACCGGGTGCGGGTTCAGAACTCGAGGTCCGACAGCTCGGGGACCGTCCGCAGCGCCCTGTCGCGAGCCTCGAGCCAGCGCTGGCGGTCCACGCGGCGGTTCGGCTCGACGACGGCTCGGGGGCGGAGCTCGGCGGTCGCCTCTTCGAGACTGGCCCACGTGCCGACCGCGACCCCGGCCAGGTAAGCCGCGCCGAGCGTCGTCGCCTCGGTCACCGCGGAGGTCTCGACGGGACGGCCGATGGCGTTCGCGAGCGACTGTGTGAAGGTGCGGTTCGCGCTCATGCCGCCGTCTACTCGGAGTGCCCCGATGGAGAGGCCCGAATCGGTCTCGGCCGCCTCGAGCAGATCCGCGCCGCGGTGCGCGATCCCCTCCAGAACCGCGCGAACGACCTCGGCCCGGCCAGAGCCCCGGGTGAGCCCGAGCAAGGTGCCCCGGGCGCCGTAGTCCCACACGGGCGTGCCGAGGCCGAGCAGCGCAGGAACGAACCAGACACCGCCCGAGTCGGCACACGAGGCCGCAACCTCGTCGGACTCCGCCGACGACGACAAGATGCCGAGGTCGTCGCGCAGCCACTCCACGCAACTGCCGGCAGACAACATGATGGCTTCGATTCCCCAGGTGATCCTGCCCCCGACGCTCCAGGCGACGATCGGGAAGGTCCCGCCCGGCCCGCGCAGCGCGAACGGCGGGCGGCCACCGCCGACGCAGAGATCGAGCATCCCCCCGGTACCGAAGGTTGCCTTTGCCAAGCCCGGCCGGACACAGCCCTGACCGACGAGTGAGGCCTGCTGATCGCCGGCAAGGCCGGCGATCACCGGCGCGCCCGGCAGTGCGCCCGCCTTGCCGACCGCCCCGATGGAGTCGACAGGGCGCGGCAGCACGCCGGCGGGGATGCGCAGCGCCTCGAGCACGACGTCGTCCCACCCGGACGCGTCACCTCGGAGAAGACCGGTGACGGCCAGGTTGGTCAGGTCCGAGACGTGGACCTCCCCTCGCGAGAGCGTCCAGGCGACCCAGGTGTCGACGGTCCCGGCGCACAGGTCGCGAGCCCGGCTCGGATCGGCGATGTCCAACAGGACCGCCAGCTTGGCCGCGCTCTGGTTCGGTGCGAGCCGGATGCCTTGTGCCTGAAGCGCGAGGCAGAAACCCGCCGTACGGAGGTCCTGCCACCCGATCCCCGGACCGACCGGCTCTCCCGTGGCACGGTCCCAGACGACGGTCGAGGCTCGCTGGTTGGTGATCCCGACCGCGTCCACGCTCCCGCTCGCGCTGAGCGCTGCCGTCGCCACCTCGAGCACGGCCTCGGCCATCGCCGTCGCATCGAATTCGACAAAGCCCGGCGCGGGCGAGGTCGGCAGCACCTGGCGGTAGTGGACGTGCTCGACGGAGGAGTCCGGGCGCACGACCGCGGCGCGCACGCCGCTCGTGCCCACGTCGACGGCCAGAACGCTCACTGCCCACCTCCTCCCGGCCGCCCGTTGCGCCGGCGGCAAACCCACATTAAGGGGCGACGCACGATGCGACGCAGAAGCGACGCAGGCCCGGTTATCGAATGGTTCCCGAATGCGGGTCTTGGCGGGCACGGAACTACCATTCGCCACATGGGGATCGCCGCACCACGAAGTGGTGAGGCGCCGCCGCCCGGCCGGCCGGCTCCGGACGCGCCCGACCGGGCCGCCCGCCGGCGGAGGAACGCCGCTCTGGCTGGTCTCGTCGCGTCGGTGCTGATCGCCGTCGGGTTCGTCGCCTATGCCGTGCTCATCTCGCGGCGCGTCCCGACGGCGAGGTACTCCAACCTCGTGCTCTACTCGTCTCCCGCCAAGGCGCCCGAATTCGATCTCGCGCGCCTCGGCAGCGGGGGGGCTCGGGTCACCTCCGCGGTCCTCGGCGAGGGTCCCGCAGTGGTGAACTGGTTCCAGTCCAGCTGTGTCGCCTGCCAGGCCGAGCTGGGCACGTTCGCGTCGGTCGCCGACGCTGAGCAGACGAAGATCCACTTCCTCGGGGTCGACATCAATGACCCCTCGCCCGGGACGGCCCTGAGGATGGTGCGCCGGGCAAGGGCGGATTACCCCGTCGGCGAAGCACCCGGCGTGGCCAGCATCTCGCTCGCGACCCGTTTCGGGGTCGGCGACCTCCCGGCCACCGTCTTCGTGAGTGCGCGGGGCGACATCTTGGGCGAGATTCTCGGGAAGGTGCCGCGGGCCGAGCTCGTCGCGCTCCTCGACAACCTGGCCGCCGGCCGGCCGCTCAACTCTTGAGCCCCGCTGGGCTCTCGAGCGAGGTGGAACCACCGCGGTCGCCCTTCTCCCGGCGGAGCGTCCGGCTCTTCGCCGCAGCCGTCGTGGCGCTCTTGACCCTCGGCGCGCTCGTCGGGGCGCTGACCAATGGCGGGGCGAGCAAGCCTCGGGCCGCCGCCAAGACAGGGAGCGACGCCGGCGCGACCGATACGACGCTGCCGGTCGGTAAGGCGCTTCCTGCGCCCATCGCCTCGTTGATGGGGCTCGCGTCCCTGCACCGCCGCGTCGCACCGAGCGCCGAGCTCTTGGACCAGCACGGCAACCGCGTCAGCCTGTCGGGGTTCGGTACCAGGGCCGTAGTACTGACGTTTCTCGACGCCGATTGCACGGGGATCTGCCCTATCGAGTCGGCCGAGCTCCGCGACGCCGAGCGTGACCTCGGCGCGAGGTCGACCGACGTGGAGGTGCTCGTCGTCAATCTCGACGCGGCCAAGCGGTCGGTGACCGACATGGCGCACCTGGCACGGCTTACCGGGTTGGGCGGCTTCGCGACGTTCCACGCCCTGACCGGCTCCCCGGCCGCGCTGCGTGAGGTCTGGTCGGCGTACGGCGTGCAGGTTCAGCTCGACGAAGCGCACGGCGCCGTGCTCTACGAGCCGCTCGTCGTGTTCATCGATCCCTCGGGCCACGAGGTGTACAGCGCGACACCGTCCGCCTTCGAGCTGGCGAACGGACGGTACGTCGTGCCAGAGGACCAGATCGCCGTGTTCGGGCGCGGTATCGCCCATTTCGCCGCCTCGCTGCTGCGGAGCCCGGCGTGAGCTGCGACGACCAGCCCGGCGGCGGCCCTATCCGCGGCGAGTGGGGCTCGGGCCCGTACTCGGCGAGCCGGGGCGCGATGGCGCGGCCTCGGCCGTGGTACTTCCGCAGGGCAACGGTCGCCGGCGCGGTTGTTGCCGTGCTCGCGGCAGCGGCGGTCGTCACCGACCTGCCGACGAAGGCATCCCACGCCCAGCAGATCAGTGACGCACAGAGCTTCGTGACCGAGGCCTACGGCTACCTCAGCTCCTGCAACGCCGGCCTCACCGAAGCCTTCAGCATCGGCGCGCAGGTCGCCGGCGGGCGGTTGTCTTCCGCCGACCTGATCCGGGTCCCCGACCTCCTGCGCGACGACAACCTCGCCTGCTCGTACACCAACGACGACGTGTACCAACTCGCGAGCATGACGATCCCGCGCACGCTCGCCGACAGCAACCAGTTCGCTGCGGCGCTCTTGAGCTGGGTCGTCCCGGGTGCCTACGGCGCCACCAAGTCCATCGGCGTCCTCGCGAGCGACCCCGGAAATCCCGCCGCATCGGCTCAGCTGCGCCAGTTCGACGCACAGCTGACAAAGGACCGTGCCAGTGCCGTGCGGGCGCTGAAGGCCATGGAACGCCAGCTCAGGACGACGCTCCCGCCGCTGCGCCTCTTCAAGGTGCCGTCCGGACCCCCGCCCCTGACGGGTCGCTAAGCACCCTCGTGGCCCCTCAGCCAACTGACGAGGTTGACGAACACAACAGGCACCAGCGTCAGTCCCGGAACGGCCCACAGCACCCCGACGGCCAACTGCTGGTCGCCCAAGGCACTCAGCCCCGATCCGGCCCGGTGGTGATAGGCCGGGAACATCGGGTGGCTCGAGAACCCGACGACGAAGGCGAGCACCCAGGTCGACCACATGGCGAGCGCCGCGATCGTCATCCGCCGCGGACGGCCTGCACCGGTGACCGCGCCGCCCGAGTCCAACAGATTGAGCCAGAGGCCGAAGCCCGAGAACACGAGCGTCGCGGCTTCGAGCGCGACGAGCGACTCACGACGCGCGAGAGCGTCTACCGCTGCTGGGCTGCGCCAAAGCGTGACGAGACCGACGAAGGCCACGAGCGAGATCCACGCCCGGGCCGCGGCGGGATCGAACGCGCCGCGCCCGGGGCGGTCCTGGAGTGGGTCGAAGCGGTACCGTGCCGCGCGTTGGGTCCCAGCGGGCGGGCGGCCGGGCGGAGACGCCGACTCGTTCAGGCGCTTGGACAACGCCGGCCAGGCGGCGAGCCGCTCGCGGGTCGCCGGCGCGAGGCCGAGCACGAGCAGAGCCGGGGCGACGTAGGCCAGAAGCGAGAACTGTACGGCCTCTCCCACGACCCATCGGCGAGCCCAGACCCCGATCGGAGGGAGGAGCGCCACCAAGGCGACGACGATGCCTGTCCAAAGGAGCCAGGCAATCGGCCGGCGCCTCGGAGCTGGCGAACCGGAAGATGATGCGAAGGCCGGCACGCACGACCCAGTGGAGGACCCTTCGACCGGTCGCCCGGTCGCGAAGGTCACCGTGACGGTCGGCGCTGGAAGAACAACCAGAGAGACACGAGCGCGAGGACCCCGATCGGGAACGCAAAAGTCAGGATCTGGGCAACCACGACGCTTGGTTGGGTCAAGGAATCCACCTCCATCACACCTTGTTTGCCCGGCTGTCTCGGCCCAGGCTAGCGGCCGAGTCCCGAGAAGCTGACGTTGTGCGCAACCGGTCCTCGCTAAGTGATCACGTAGAACATGAGCCAGAACACGAGGTTGATCCCGGCGGCGAACCACCAGAAGTAGGTGGCGCCGTCCAACGACGCCCGGAAGATCCTCGCCGGTGGCAGCTGGGAGACCGCGGCGCCGCCATCCTCGGCGAGTCCCCGGCGCAACCGTATCGCTCGAGCGAGCAGGGTCTCGAGCCAGTAGACGCTCGCCAGCAGCAGGGCGGTGTTGAGCGCGCCCCAGCCCACGAAACATGACGCGTAACCGCTCGAGCCTGGATACCACCCGAGCTCGGTGTACTCCCAGATCTGGAGCCCGGCCGCCACCAAGCCGCCGGCGACCGCCACCCACCCGGCGACCTCCCAATCGATCTGTGCGCCGCGCCTGAGGTGCCGGACGCCGAACGCGTTCAGCGCCGCGGTGAAGACGACGATCGCGAAGATCGCCGTGCCGGTCGCGGTCGGTGCGGTGACGTGGTTCGGTCGCCAGAGATCGGCGGAATTGAAGGAACGCAAGTAGAAGTAGGCGAACCCGAGGGCGGCGAAGGCGAAAGTCATGGCACCGATGAACAAGTGCCCCCCGGTCCACATGGCGTCTTCGGCGCAGTGCTGCTCGAACGCCGAGTCGTCCGCGGCGCTGGAGGCGACCACCATCCGCGGGACGATGTCAGCCATCAGTCAGCCCTCCTCCGCTGATGTCGCCCGACCCTGACGCGAGCGGGTTGAGCTCCTTTTCCGGCAACGGGATCTCCGAGATCTCGGCTACGGGCGGTGCGTCAGGCTCGCCGTAGCGGTAGGGGTCGGTGAGGACGACCGGGATGTGGTCGAAGTTGTGGAACGGCACGGGGGTCGCCGTCTGCCACTCAAGGCCCTTCGAGTGCCAGGGGTTCGCCGGGGCGGGCTTCGGGTCGATGAAGATGGACCAGACGAAGTTCACCACGAAGATGATCATCGAGGTCGCGAGCAGGTACGCCGAGACCGATGCGATGTCGTTCAGCACCTGCAGCCGCGGCGCGTACTCGAAGACCCGGCGCGGTTGCCCGAGGAGGCCCACTAGGATGAGCGGGAAGAAGGTCAGGTTGAAGAAGACGAACATCCCCCAGAAGTGCCATTGGCCCAGCTTCTTGTTCATCGACTTGCCCGTCATCTTCGGGAGCCAGTAGTAGAGGCCGCCGAAGAATGCGAATACGAGCCCGCCCATGATCGTGTAGTGGAAGTGGGCCAGCACGAAAAACCCGCCGTGAAGGGTGACGTCCACCGGCACGTCGGACAGGTAGACACCGGTTATACCGCCGATCAGGAAGTTGAAGTACATGCCGAGCGCGAACAGCATCGGTACTTCGAAACGTATCTTCGCCCTCCAGAGGGTTCCCATCCCCACGAGGTAGATGAACCCCGTCGGGATCGAGATCAGCTCGGTCGTGAGCATGAACATCGGTCGCATGTCCGGGTTGATGCCGCTCTGGAAGAGGTGGTGCTGCCACACGAAGAACGACAGCAGCGCCACGCCGATCATGCCCGCGGCGCCGATGCGATAGCCGAACAGCGGCTTTCGCGTGAACACCGGAAGGATCTCAGCCACGATCCCAAAGCCCGGGAGCGCCATGATGTACACCTCGGGGTGGCCGAAGAACCAGAAGAGGTTCTGCCACAAGAACGCGTTGCCGCCGTGCTCGTTCACGTAGAACGCCGTCTGGGCGGTGCGGTCCAGCACCCCGAAGAGCCCGGCGGCGATGAGCACCGGCGTCGCGAGCACGAGCAGCGCCGCGGTGGCGAGCATCGACCAGACGAAGATCGGGATACGGCCCCAGGTCATGCCGGGCGCCCGGTAGTTGATGATCGTCACGAGGATGTTGAAGCCGGCGAGCACCATGCCGGTGCCGATGACGGCAAAGCCCACCAGGTATGCGTCCATGCCCGAGCCCGCCTGGGTCTGAAGGGGGGCGTACCCGGTCCAGCCCGTCGGGAAGCCGCCGAGCGGAAGGGCCGTGAGAATCACGAGGTAGCCGGCCATGAAGACCCAGTACGAAGCCGCCTCGATCCGCGGGAAGGCGACGCGGCGAGCCCCGATCATGAGCGGCACGAGGTAGTTGCCGAGCGGTCCAAGGATGATCGAGCTCGCCATCATCATCATGACGGTGCCGTGCTCGCTGACGATCGAGATGTAGGTGCCCGGCCCGAAGATGTGTGTCGTCGGGCTGAGCAGCTCGGTCCGGATCGCCATCGCGAGCAGGCCGCCGGTGAAGAGGAAAATGAGCACGCCGATCATGTACTGGAGCCCGACGACCTTGTGGTCGAGTGTGAAGCGGAAGTAGCGCGACCAGCCCTCGCCGGGTTGCTCGGCCAGCGGCTCGCGGCCGATCAGCTTCGCGAGCGGGTAGTTGAGCGCCCCGATACCGAGCAGCCAGCCGAACACGCCGATGCTCAGGCCGAGCACGACGGCGACGTCGTTCGCTCCGTTCCCCGAGGAGCCGGTCACGGTCGGGTAGCCGCTCGCGATGAGATTGCCGACCCAGTGACCGAACAGATAGCCGGCAACGGCGCCAACGGCGGCGGTGCCGATGTGCTGCGACAGCCACCCCTTACGGGCCTCGTCCGTAACGGTTAGGACCGGTGGCTCGGCGACGATCGTCAACTCTTCCTCCCCTCCTCGGTCACGTGCTCGTTAGCCGTAGAGCTGGACGGCGCTGTACGGGTCCTTGCTGTCGGGGTAATAGCCGCCGTCGGCTCCGTTGGCGTCAGGCGTGTAGCTCCAGGCGAATTTCGGCAGGAGCGCCGTCGCCGGCGCTTGTTTGAGCTCCGTCGTCGTCGCCCAACTTTCGAAGGCGGCCTTGGTGACCACCACCCCGCTCGTGGTCATGGCGCCGTGCCACAGACCGCACAACTCCGAGCAGCGGACGATGAACGCTCCGGTCGCCGCCCTCGTCGTGGTGAACGCGACGTTGTCCGATCCGGGGTTCGCGTCCGCCTTCACGCCGAGCTCGTAGGCCCAGAAGCTGTGGATGACGTCGAGAGACGTGACGTGGAACGCGATGGCGCTGTCGTTCGGGATGATCAGCTGGTCGGTCTCGAAGCCGCCGAAGCTCGGATACCGGTACGTCCACTTCCACTGCTGGCCGATGACCTGGATGACGAGGATGTTCTTTGCTGTCGGCGTCCAGATCGGGGCTGGGCCCTCCCCTCCGCCGGCGCCAGCCGGGCCGATGAGCTCCACAGTCCCGTAGACGAACATCGACAGCACGATGACTGTGGTCAACGCGATCCAGCCCGTCTGGATCCGGAGGTGGCCGCGCAGAGGCGGGCCGTCGGAGAGCGGCGCACCCTTGGGATGGCGCCACACGATGAGGGCGTAGGCGAAGTACACCCAAACGAACAAGAGAACCGGCAGCGCCGTCGCGGTGATCACGGTGAGGTCGACCTGCTGGCTGTGGGCCGTCTCGGTCATCGCCCCTGGGGGGAGGTGCGGACCGGCGAGGAAGATGAACAACGGGTCGACAACCACGGCAAGGATCAGCCAAATGCCGAAGATCTTCCGCATGTGTCCACTGTCGCTCTTGTCTGCGCCAGCTGCTGACGAGGCTCGCGGGGCGACCCCGGGGGTGTCGGGAAGGCCGGGGGGCTCGGGAACGGCCGTCACGCGCTCACCTCGAGGAAGCCTCCCATGTAGCCGATCGTGGACATCGGGCCACCGTTGCCGTACAGGTAGCCGAGCCCGCATGGGATGAAGCACTGCCAGCGGTAGGCGCCCGGCGCGGGCGTCGTGAAGCTGAACTTGATGACGTTGTGCTCAGCCGAGCCGCACGGCGCCGGCGTGCTGCAGAAGCTGCTGGCGCTGCTGTTCACGCCGACGAGCGGGACGTTGATATTGAGAGCCGGCACCGAGAAGGTGTGCCCGACGCCGTAGCCGGCGTTCGAGTTGACCAGCGACGTCGCCTTGCCGTTGATGACCTCGACCCCACCCGCGGTTCCCTGGACCTGGCCGATCTCCTGATTGCGAAGAGGACTGCCCGAGTCGTACTGGAGGATGGTGACATTGATCCTCGAGTGGGCCGGCAACCTCAACAGAGTCGTGTGAACCCACTGGCCACTCGGGGAGTCGGCGAGGTAGGAGACCCAGTCCGGATGGATGCCGTAGCCGATCGCCCCGACGGTCTGCAGCGTCACGTTCACAGGCTGGCCGGGCTGGTGGTTCTGGGTGTAGTCGACCGTCGGCGGCGTGCTCCCGACGAACGCCAAGGCGGCAAACACGACGAGACCCACGACGACCGCGAACAGAGCGACCACGATGCCGGCCCGCTGCGCCTTTGACACTCACACCCCCCGGCTTGGAGATCATCAGGGGGGCCTCCCCGAAGCCCCTCCGGCTACTCGGTCAACGCAAGTCTGAAGTCTGCTTCCCTACCGTAGGGGGAACTTCGAAGTTGCGCAATCGTTTCGTGACGAGCCGAGTGTGGCCGCGGGCCGAGGGCGGCAGGTGCTCGACATCTGGTGCCAAGTACGCTGCCCGGGCGTGCCGATGAGCCTCGCCGAAGCTACCGTCGAGCTCACCGCGCCCGGCCAACCTTTCGAGGTCGGCACCGAGACGATCGACGGCGTCGAGACGCGGGTCTGGTCGAACTGTCCCGGATCTCTGCGGTCGATCCTGGAGGGGTCGGTCGGGCACGGGGAGGCTACGTTTCTCGTCTACGAGGAGGAGCGCCTGACCTTCTCAGCACACTTCGGGGAGGCCGCCGCGTTCGCCTGGGCGCTCGCGTGTCGCTACGGGGTGAACGCCGGCGACCGTGTGGCCATCGCCATGCGCAACCTGCCCGAGTGGGTGACGGCCTTCTGGGCGGCGGCGGCCCTCGGCGCGATCGTCGTCCCGCTGAACGCCTGGTGGTCCGGGCCGGAGCTGGCCTACGGGCTCGAGGACTCGGGCACCACGGTGGTGATCGCCGACCCCGAGCGGCTGACACGCCTGTCGCCTCACCTCGACGTCCTGCGCGACGGAACGCTGGAGCACGTCGTCGTGGCCCGAGTCGAGGAGGCCGGCGCCGCGGAGGCGATGCTGACGCGGTTCGACTCCTATGAGGACCTGGTCGCGTGGGGGCGCCCTCTCAGTCGCTCCGAGCTGCCGCCGGCAGACGTCGGGCCGGACGACGACGCCACGATCTTCTACACCTCTGGCACGACGGGGAGGCCGAAGGGGGCGCTCGGCACGAATCGCAACATCTGCACGAACCTCTTGAGCCTCGGCTTCCTCAGCGCACGGACCAGTCTGATGGCGACAGAGCCGGAGCCCACGAGCTCTATGACGCCCTCGATCCAGAGCTCCTCCCTGCTGTCGGTCCCGCTCTTCCACGCCACGGGCTGCCACTCGGTCCTCGTGGGGAACACCGCCGCCGGCGGCAAGCTCGTGATGATGCGCCGGTGGAATCCCGAGAGGGCGCTCGAGCTGATCGAACGAGAGCACGTGACGACCTTCGGCGGAGTGCCGACCATGGCCTGGCAGGTCCTTAACTCGCCCGACTTCGCCGTGCGGGACACCTCGAGCGTCCTCACCGTCGCCTACGGCGGCGCGCCCGCGCCGCCCGAGCTGGTGCGCCGGATCGAGCAGCACTTTCCCCGCGGTTCGGCCCGCAACGGCTATGGGCTGACGGAGACGTCCTCGATCACGACGATGAACACCGGTGAGGACTACGTCCGAAAGCCAGACAGCGTCGGCCCCCCGGTGCCGGTCTGCGAAGTACGCGTCGTCGACTCGGCGGACCTTGACGTGCCGACCGGCGGCACAGGAGAGCTGCTAATAAAGGGCCCGAACGTCGTGCGCGGTTACTGGGACAACCCGGAGGCGACCGCCGCCTCCTTCTCCGATGGGTGGCTGCGGACCGGCGACGTGGCCCGGCTAGACGACGAGGGCTTCGTCTACATCGTCGATCGTGCGAAGGACATGGTGATCCGCGGCGGGGAGAACGTCTATTCGGTCGAGGTGGAGGCGGCGATCTACGGCCACCCGGACGTGATGGAGGCGGCCGTGATCGGCGTGCCCCACGAGGTCCTCGGCGAGGAGGTCGGGGTCGTCGTCGTGCTTCGGGCCGGGGCGCGCCTCGATGCCGAGGAGCTGCGCGGCTACCTCGCCGAGAGAGTCGCGGCCTTCAAGATCCCTTCGCGCGTCTGGTTCCGCGCTGAGCCGCTCCCCCGGAACCCGGCCGGCAAGGTGCTGAAACGAGACCTCCGCAGCGAGGTCGTGACGGTACCCTGAGCGCCCCGGGTCGCTCGCCGGCACCCGGCGTTCAGGCCGACATGACCTCCGTGTCCGCAAGGCCGGCGATCCGCTCGAGGAACGGGCGGGCCTCGAGACGCTCGAATATCTCACGAGCTTCGGCGAGCAGCGGGGCAGCCTCCTCGGTCTGCTCGTGCGTGGCGAGCGACTCCCCGTGCTCGAGAAGCGTGACGGCCAGCCAGAAGGGCGTACCGAGATCGCGGAAGATCGCGGACGCGGCCGACAACCTCTCGTCGGTGGTGCTGTGATCGTCCTCGGCGGGGAGCCGAGCACGAAGCCGGAAACCCTGGGCTCGCAGGAACGGGCTGGCCTCGCCGGGAGCGAGCTTCTCGATCGTTTCGAGGAACGCCTCGGCCCTCGTCACCTTGCCGACGGCGAGAGCCGCCTCGATCCCGTCCACGATCCCCAGCTTGAAGATGGGGCTCCCTGCGCCGAGCTTGTCCCCGGCCTCGACCGCGACCTCGGCAGCGGCCAGGGCTTGGCCGAGCGCTCCCTGCGCGCGGAGCAGGAGGCTGAGATAGTGCGCGTAGGCGCTGCGGCTCTGCACGTCATCGGTCGATTCGACGAAGGGAGAGGCCCGCTCGAGCATCTCGTTCGCCACCTCCAGGTCTCCCCGGTAGACGTGCACCTGGACGAGCGAGAGCACGTCGACTGTCGCTCCCCTCAACGACAGGGGGTCCTCTGATCTCTCGATCTCCGCAACGCGTTCGACCGCCTCTCGCCACTGGCCGAGGGCGATGAACAAAGAGACCTCGCCGCTCAGCAGATCCGCCTCCCAGGCTCGGTCGCCGGCCCGACGGGCGAGCTCGAGCCCGGGTCGGATCAGTGCCCACGCCTCTGCGTAGCGATCGCGCGCTTCGAGGCTGTAGATGAGGTTGTTGTAGCCACGAAGTGCCGCCTGGTGCCGTCCGTTGTCCAGAGCCACCTGCAAGGCGTGCTGGAGGAGCACGCCGGCCTCCTCGCGGCGGTTGAACATGAAGAGCATCATCGCCTTGGTGTTGAGCGCCTGCGACAACTGCTCGGGAAGGCCCAGCTTCTCGGCGACTTCGAGCGCGACTTCGATCCGGCTCGCCGCCAGCTCGCGGTTGCCGCGGAAGAAGTGGAGCCGGCCGAGCTCGGCTGCAAGGGTCGCGAAATCCTCGTCGTGGTCTTGGCCCGAGAGAACCTCGAAGGCCTGCTCCATCCGTTCGATACCGCCCTCGAGATGTCCTGAGAGATGGTCGAGGTCACCGAGTCGAGCGTTGACACGGGCACTTGCGTGCATCTGGCCCGTCGCGTCGAACAAGGAGAGGGCCGTCTCGAAATGCGCCCGCGCCCTGTCCAGATGTCCGCGAAGGCGGGCCATTTGGCCGGCCCGCTCCGCCATCGCGGCTGTCGAGGATGCGTCGTCGCTGAGCTCCACCGCTTGGTCGAAATAGCGCTCGGCCTCCTCGGTCGCCGCAAGCGCGGCCGCTCGCTCGCCGGCACGCATGTTGAGCTCGCGGGCCTTGGCCTTGACCTCGCCGGCGTCTGGAGCATCCGGGGCCAACTGGTAGGCCCTCAGGTAGTGCGACGCGACGACCTCGATGATCTCGTGCTCGTCGGCTCCCCACTCGGCAGCGAGGTAGGCGGCGACTGCGAGGTGCTTGTCCTTGCGATCGCGCTTTGCGAGCATCTCGTAGGCGACGGCGCGGACGAGGTCCTGTAAGAACCCGTACTGGCCACGCTCGGGCGAGCGCGGGTCGGACTGGATGGAGACGACCTCCTTGCGCACCAGGGAGGCAAGCAGCTCGTCCAGTGTCTCGGCACTAGCGCCGGTGAGCTCGGCCAGCGACTCCTTGCTGAAGGTCTTCCCGATGACCGCCGCGTCCTGGAGAAGGCTCCGCTCTGCCGGGGACAAGCCGTCGAGACGGGCCGAGATGAGAGCGTGCAGGGTCTCGGGGACGTCGAGAGCGCCAATGGTGCCAACCGGCTGGTAGCTCGGTCCCTCTCGAACGAGCAGACCGCGGTCGATCAGCATTCGGACCGTCTCGACTGCGTAGAGAGGCACTCCCTCGGCGCGGGCGAGGATCTGGTCGCTCACCTCGGCGGGCAGGCCCGGCACGAGACCGGTGATCAATTGCTCCATTGCGACCGGCGACAAGGGCTCGAGGTAAATCGAGGTGAAGTTCCGCCGTCCGGCCCCCCAGGTCGGCCTTCGGTCGACGAGCTCAGGGCGGGAAAGGGTGAGGACGAATATCGGGTAGTTGCGCGACCAGTCAAGGAGGTACTCGATGAAGTCCAGCATCGACGCGTCCGCCCATTGCATGTCCTCGAAAGACATGACCACGGGCTCGACCTCGGCCATCCGCTCGAAGAAGAGCCGCCACGCCGCGAACAGGTCCTCCCTGTCACGCGCGGGCGTCTCCTCGAGACCGATGAGATGCGCCAGGCGGGGCTCGACCCACCTGCGCTCGTCGGGGTCAGCGACGTGCTCCTCGACGGCCGCATGGAGCTTCGCGGAGGCCGAGGCGCCGTCCTCGCCCTCCAGGATCCCCGCCCGCCCGCGCACCATCTCGGCCAGCGCCCAGTAGGCGACGCCCTCGCCATAGGACAGGCAACGTCCTCGGTGCCACAGGAAGAAGTCGGAGAGGCCGTCCATGTACTTGTAGAACTCCCAGGCGAGGCGACTCTTGCCGATGCCGGCTATCCCGGTCACCGAGACGAGGTGGGCGCGCTTCTCCTCGGCAGAGGCGTGGAACAGATCCTTGACGAGGCGGAGCTCACGGTCGCGCCCGACGAATGGCGCTTCGAGGCCCTCGGACTTGAGCGCCCCGCGGACGCCGGAGACGACTCGCAGCGCACGGTAGAGCTGCGCCGACCCTGCCTTGCCCTTCAGTTGGTGGGCTCCGGCGTCCGCGTACGCGATCGCGGCATCGGTGGCGCGCCTCGTCGCTTCGTCCACGTAGCAGCACCCGGGCGGCGCAACAGCCTGGATCCTCGCGGCGGTGTTGACCCGGTCGCCGACGACAAAGCCCTCCTCGGGCGTCTCGGTGGTCGCCGCCTGGCCGGTCACGACCCCCACCCTGGCTGCGAGCTCGAAGTGCCCGAGCTCGGACCCGTAGGACCCGACCGCAGAGACGAGCTCCAGCCCGGCACGAACAGCCCGTTCGGCATCGTCCTCCTGCGCGGCGGGCACGCCCCAGACGGCCATCACCGCGTCCCCAATGAACTTCTCTATGACGCCGCCGTAGCGAGCGACGATGCCGCGGGCGAGATCGAAGTAGCCCGTGAGCAGCTCTCGAACCTCCTCGGGGTCTCGGGCTTCGGCGAGCGGCGTGAAGCCTGCGAGGTCACAGAACAGGACCGACACGAGCCGTAGCTCGGTGAGAATCTGCCCGGCCGAGGCTTGATAGCCGCCGAGCCGCGAAGCGGGCGTCGTCGTTGCAGGCCGTGACACCTGGCCGTCGGTCGCGATCGTTGCATGCGGTGCGAGCGTGAAGCCGCACTCGCTGCAGAACTTCGCAACCGAAAGGACGGCCGAGCCGCAGCTCGGGCAGGCTCGGGTGAGCGGCGTCCCGCACTCGTAGCAGAACTTGGCGCCCGCCAGGTTCTCCACGCCACAATTTGTGCAGGTCATCGGCTTCTCCCTTGTCACGGGCAGGCCCGACGAAGGCGGGCTTCGGGCGCTGAGAGCGTCGAGCACGCCGACGGGGCGCGCCGGTTGACTGCCGGGTGAGGTCCTGCTCAGGGTAATGCAACCTCCACACGCGGGTGGGAGCTATCGACGGGCTCACCTGCTCAACGCTGGTCGCGCCCGTCGGCTTGTCGGGCGCCCGAGCGTTGCTGATACCCGCTCGCCTGCTGCTGCAACTTGGCGGCCTTGGCCTGGAGCTTACGGGCGGTCTTCTCGAGCTTGTCCATGGCCTCCGCCTTCGCCTGCGCCTTCACAGCCGCCTTGATGACAGCTCTGCCAGCCGCGACGCGCGACGAGTCCTCGGAAGCAAGATGAGACACGAGCAGCGGGACGTGTGCTTCGTACAGCTCCGCCCCTTCCCTGAGGAACGCGGTGACGCGCTCGAGCTCGGACAACGAATAGCGCTGCGCGGATGCCCGCCAGGCCTCGACGAGCGGGGCGTGGAGCTCGAATACCTTCTTCCACGCGAGCGGGTCAAGCTCGACGAGCACCCGACGGCGGTCCTGCACGTCGCGCAGCCGGCGCACGAACCCGGCGCGCTCGAGGCGATCGAGCAGGAACGTGACCGCTCCCGTGCTGAGGCCCGCCAGCTCGGCGAGGGCACCCGCCGTCAGCGTGCCATGCTGGTCGAGGAGGTCGACGCACCGGACGTCGGTGGGATTGAGGCCGAGAACCTTCCCCAGCACCTCGTCGAAGGCGTCCGACGCCGACAGGAAGACCCGAAGCGCTCGGCCAAGCTCCTCCATCGTGTTCTTGCGGTCTTCGGGCTTGAATTCTCCAGTGCTCATCATCTACCTTAGACACTAAGATGTTTCGTTGCTAAGATACCACCTTCGCCTAGCCTCGTGTCGTCGCTGTTGGTTCTCGACACCGGCGGTGTCTTATTCCCGCAAGGAGAGTGTCGCTCATGTCACTAGCGATCGAGCTGGAGGATCTTCGTAAGACCTTCGGCGGCACGGTTCGGGCCCTCGACGGGGTCAGCTTCGGCGTGGAGACCGGCACGATCTTCGGGCTTCTCGGTCCAAACGGCGCGGGGAAGACCACCGTTGTGCGGATCCTGACTACGGTGCTCCGGCCCGACAGCGGGGTCGCCCGCGTCCTCGGGCACGACGTGATGACCGAACCCGATCTGGTGCGGACGCTGATCGGGCTCGCCGGGCAGAACGCGGCCGTCGACGAGAATCTCACCGGCGCCGAGAACCTGTGGATGGTGGGAAGGCTCAACCACATGTCAAAGGCTCAGGTGAGGGAGCGCTCACCGCAACTGCTCGACCAGTTCGGCCTGACCGACGCCGCGAACCGACCGGTCAAGACCTACTCGGGAGGGATGCGCCGGCGCCTGGACGTCGCCGCCTCACTGGTCGCCCGCCCGCAAGTTCTGTTTCTGGACGAACCGACCACGGGCCTGGATCCGGCGAGCCGCGCGGACGTATGGCTGATGATCGAAGGGCTGGTAGCCGAGGGCACGACCGTGCTCCTCACGACCCAATACCTCGAGGAGGCCGACCGGCTGGCCAACGAGCTGGTCGTGGTCGACCACGGCAGGGTCATCGCGTCCGGGACACCGGCCACCTTGAAGGCGAACATGGGTGCGACGGTTCTCGACCTTGGCCTACTCGACGAGAAGACTGCGCTCCGCGCCGGTGAGGCACTGAAGGCGGTGAACGACAAGGCCCCGGTGGTGGACGGCCGCACGGTGGAAGTCAACGTGAACGACGGTCCCCGGGTCGTCATCGAAGCGCTCAGGGTGCTCGAGGCACAGGGCATTGTCCCAACCACACTCGCGTTACGAGAGCCGAGCCTCGACGATGTGTTCCTCGCCATCACTGGCCAACGGACCGAAGATGAGGTCGCCCGAGATTCCGGCGGGGCGATCAGCTCGGACGGAAAGGGCCCGAAGCGACAAAGAAGGAGCCGACGCTCATGACCACGACCGCAGTCCCGTTCCCGAGCACCCCACGGACCGCAGCCCCGATACCGGGCGGTCGGCTTCGCTGGGCCATCAGCGACACGCTGACTGTGACCAAGCGCAACCTCATCGGGTATACGCGTGTCCCCGAGGCGGTCTTCTTCTCGAGTGTCCAGCCGATCATGTTCGTACTGTTGTTCCGGTACGTCTTCGGCGGTGCGATCCCCACTCCCGGCTACCACTACGTGCAGTTCCTAATGCCGGGCATCTTCGTCCAGACGGTGGCTTTCGGCTCGATCGGCACCTCGATCGGCCTCGCCGAAGACCTTCAGAAGGGCATCATCGAGCGGTTCCGGGCGCTCCCCATGTCACGCTGGGCGGTCCTCGCCGGGCGGACGACAGCCGATCTCTGTCGCAATCTGTTCGTCATGGTCCTCATGACCGCGGTCGGGTATGCCGTGGGCTATCGAATCGGGACGAACGCCGGCGAGTTCCTCGCCGGAATCCTGCTTCTCTTGTTGTTCTCCTATGCGCTCAGTTGGGGCTTCGCATTCACCGGGCTCTCGGCGGCGAACAGCGAGACGGCGCAGCTGATGGCGTTCCCCCTCCTGTTCCCGCTCACCTTTGCGTCCTCGGCGTTCGTGCCGTTGCAGTCCATGCCTGGCTGGTTGCAGGCGTTCGCCAGGCACCAGCCGGTGTCGATCGTCGTGAACGCTGCTCGCGACCTCATGTCCGGAGCGCCGAACCCGGCACTCGTCTTCCCTCCCTTCACCCACATCGTCAGCACCGGCTCGACGGGCTCCACGGTCCTGTGGGCGGTCGTGTGGTCGCTCGGAATACTCGCGGTCCTGGCACCGATCTCGGTTCGCCGGTACCGGCGACGAGCGGTGTAGGACGCGACGGCGACGGCGCACATGGGACCCTCGCGAGAGGTGACCGTCGTCAGCAGGCACGGCGCCAAGCTCGTCCTCGGGCCGCTTCGACCCGAGGAACACGATCAGCTGTTCGAGGTGTTCCGGCTTGTCGTGGAGCGAGGGGATGGCTTCCCGCACGCGCCGCCCCTGGCTCGCGAGTCGTTCGACGAGCTTTGGATCGGTCCTCCTGTTGTCATCGCGGCTCGTACCGACGGGCACCTGGCCGGTGCCTACTACCTGAAGCCGAACTTCCCGGGGCGGGCGTCTCATATCGCCAACGCCGGATACGTCGTCTCGGAGAGGCACCGGGGCCGAGGGGTGGGGCGGGCACTGGTCGAGGACTCGATCCGGCGCGCGCCGACGCTCGGATTCGACGCGATCCAGTTCAACCTGGTCTTCGCTTCGAACCCGGCTCGTGCTCTGTACGAGGAGCTCGGATGGCGCGAAATCGGCCGGGTACCCGACGCGGTCGGCGGCGAAGAGGCGGTGATCTATTGGCGCGGAGTCGTCGAATAGCGCCAAGTCCTGGGCGGCAGGTTCTGTTCAGCGACCCCGGGGTTACTCCGGCACGGCCGCGGCTTCGCGGTCAGACGCCTGGGTCTTTAGCGCATGGAGCTCCTCACGCAGCCGCATGACCTCCCAGACGAGGACGTCCATCTGGTGAAGCTCTCGCTCGCACGCCCACCTGTCGCGCGTCTCTGGCGCTGCCCCACTCATTGCGTACCTCCATTCTCGAGGTCGAGCCGCGTCGCCCCGTGGGTAATTGCGCCGCAAGACCCTCGTTGTCCCCGTGTCGAGAACCTCCGCCCCGCAGGGTGCCCACTGGTGCGCCATGCCGATATGGGCGCTTACGAAGATCTGTAGTGGGTCGGGCGGCTGCCCCGAGCCGAGCTCTTGATCACGGCACGGCCACTTTTGTGTCCCTTTGTTCCCTGTTTCGTTGGTACTCCCGTGCCGGTCCGCTGTCAAGAGGGTGTCGGCCGACCAGACGAATCCTGACCGAGACGCGGGCCGGCCCGATCCAACCCGCCTGATAGGAATAAGGACAGGACGAGTTCGAGCAGGGCCGTCCGATACAAACTCTCAGCAAGGCCCGGGTAGCTCAGTGGTAGAGCAGCGCACTCGTAATGCGCAGGTCATGGGTTCGAATCCCATCTCGGGCTCGGGCGCATCTCGACCGAGATGTCCGAAAAGCGCCGGACAATCAAAGGGGAAACGGCGACGATAAGTCTCGCCATGACCAGCCCGGAGATGCGACAGTCCTCGGACTACGGACCTGCTCCCGAGCAGGAGATCTATGCGCGTGCGCAGCCGGCCCGGACAGACCGTCTGGCGCTGATCGCGGCCGGGGTGACGGTCCTCTTGTGGGCGTCGGCTTTCGTGGCTATCCGAAGCGCCGGCCGTGAGTTCTCTCCGGGCGCTCTGGCTCTCGGCAGGCTGACGTGCGGCTTGGTGGTGCTCGGCGTCTTGGCCTGGAAACAGCGGGAAGGATGGCCGCCGCGAGCAGCCTGGCCCGGCATCGTGGCGTCAGGCCTGCTTTGGTTCGGCGTCTACATGGTCGCGCTCAACTGGGGAGAGCAGAAGGTCGACGCAGGCACGGCGGCGATGGTGGTCAGCCTCGGCCCGCTTGTCATCGCACTTCTGAGCGGATGGTTCCTCAAGGAAGGCTTCCCGCGGGGCTTGCTGGCTGGGGTGACGGTTTCACTCGCCGGCGTCGTCGTCGTCGGGATCGCCACGTCGGGCGCCGGTCACGCGTCGGTCGCCGGCGTACTGCTCTGCCTGCTGGCGGCGCTGTCGTTCGCTGCGGCGGTGGTCTTCCAGAAACGGGCACTGCGGTCCGCTTCGGCGCTTCAGGTCACGACCTTCGGAGCTGCTGTGGGCGCGGTGGCTTGCCTGCCGTTCAGCGGCCAGCTGGTGTCCCAGGTCACGACCGCCCCCCTCTACGCCACCCTGAGCGTCTGCTACCTGGGCGTCTTCCCAACTGCTGTCGGATTCACCACCTGGGCCTACGCTCTTGCCCGTACGCCGGCCGGCAAGATGGGCGCCACCACGTACTTGATCCCAGCGATAACGGTACTGCTGTCGTGGGCGGTGCTTGGCCAGGTGCCTGGCTGGCTTGCGCTCTCCGGCGGAGCGTTGTGCCTTGTTGGCGTCGCGATCTCGCGGCGCCGTCCGAAGGCGCCACTCGGCGCCGCTCCGTCTTCCCGCTGAGCCCGGTCGCCCCCGACGACCGGCCGTATGTGCCTTCCGGCTGACGCGTTCGTGCTCAGCGAGGTCCGAGCGCGATCCGGCGGCCGAGCGACGATCCCGTCAAGCTGAACACGAGGGGCTCCGAACACCCCGAGGCACCAGAGCATGACGACATCGGGCGGCACGCCTTCGTGGAGCCGGAGTTCTCCGAGCCAGGTCAACCGCCACCAGCACGCCGAGGGCAACGCCGGCGGCAGCAGTGGCATGAAGGGCCGGCGTGGACGGGCAGAGGTATCGAGCCAGTAGCCCCCGAGGCGTCTTCATCCCGCGCCTGCGCCACGGCATCTCGCACCACTGTTCTTCTTGGTTAATCGGTCCGTCGTGGTGAGAGAGCGCCGATGCAGGCAGCGAGGTCTCGGCACAGGCGGTATTCCTGGGTAGCGGAGAACGAGGTGAGCATCTGTTTCTCCACGGCGCGCACTTTCGCGCTCGCGATTTGGAGGCGGCGACGCCCGGCTGGGGTCAGTTGGCTGGGCAGTGCTCGGCCCCTCGGCGCTGTCACTGGGCGGGTCACGAGCCCTCCATCCTGCAAGCCGCGCAGCACGCCGTTCATGGACTGACGCGTCACGAACGCGCCCCGAGCGAGGTCCGCGTTGGACAACCCTGACCGCTGGCCGAGTAGCTCCAGGCAGGCGTATTGCGGTACAGACAACGCCAGGGGCCGCAACGTGGCGTCCATGGCAGAGCGCAGAGCGGTGGCGGCCTGCTTGAGGCGGTACCCCACGGACTCGTCCAAGGGTCCTACGGTCTCGATTTGCTCCATGTCAAGATCCTGACATATATTGTCGATGTCAGGATATTGACATCGACGGGAGGACCTATCATGACAGTGACTGGACCGGATTTCGTCGCCCTGCAGGTACGGAACCTTGACCGTTCCGCCACGTTCTACGAGGCACAGCTCGGGCTACGGCGACTCCCGGTGAGTCCGCCCGGCGCAGTGGTGTTCGACACCAGACCCGTGCCGTTCGCGGTCCGAGACCCATTGCCAGGGACTGACCTGGAAGCTGCGTCTCGGCCAGGGATCGGGGTGTCGTTGTGGCTGCACGCCGACGACGCCCAGGACCTCCACGATCAGCTTGTTGACGCCGGCGTTCCGATCGCGTCGGCGCCGATGGATGGACCGTTCGGTCGAATGTTCACCTTCGTGGACCCCGACGGTTACCTGCTCACCATCCACGACCGAGCCTGAAAACGGAGCGAAGAGATGATGAGGCGCTGCGAGATGGTCGTCGAGGTGCTCGGCCCCTGGTCACTCGCGACGAGCAAGCAATTCTGGGAGGGCTTCGCACCTGCGGCGCTTACCACCCAGGAGCACCCCGATTCGTTACGGACGGTGTATCGCGTCGAGGGCGACTGGAGCCGGGCCGAAGTCCACGTCACCCAGCGGGGCAGCGCCGTTCGCCTCACCGTGCTCGGTGACGGTGACCTCGACCTGGCTGCCGCACAAGCGTGCCGGTTCCTGTCCCTGGACGTCGACGCCCGGGGTTGGCCTGACGTTGCTCTACGCGATCCGGTCATAGCCGATGCCCAACAGCGACTTCCCGGCTTCCGTCCCTGCGGGTTCTATTCGCCCTACGAGGCGGCCGCTTGGGCGGTGCTCTCCCAGCGGTTACGGATCGTGCAGGCAGCAGGATTGCGTGACGAGCTCGTCCGTCGCCACGGCCAGGACGGTGCGTTTCCCAAGCCAAACCTGCTACGCACGCTCGATCTCGGTCTACCCGGGCGTAAACCTGAGTATCTCCACGCGGTGGCGGATGCTGCCCTGGACGGACGCCTTGATGGCGCCACGCTGCGTTCGATGGAAGCGGATGATGCTGTGCGCATGGTGCAGGAGGTGAAAGGTCTCGGGCCGTTCGCCGCCGAACTCGTCGTCATCCGCGGCGCCAACGCCCCGGACGTGGTTCCCCGCCACGAACCCAGGCTGGACGACGAGATCACCGTCCGGTACGGCCCCGAGCGCAGCCTCGCCGACGTGTCTGAGATGTGGCGGCCGCTGCGCACTTGGGCCGCCGTTAATCTGCGCACACTTCGCGAGCAACGCACCCACGAAATCGGCGGACGTACGAGTGGCCCGCGATATGACCCTCACTGAGCTGTCACCCAAGTGCTTTCAGATGCGGGCGGCCCGTCCAGCGTCCTTCGCCCAGCTCCCGGATCCCGCCTCCGGAAGGTTCGCTCGAGCCCTTGTCCACGCTCAGAACCGACTTCTAGACTCGCTCAGGTTTCGCAGCTCGGAGCTTTCAACGGGCAGGTTGCAGGCATTTGGTCCTCGTCGAACCGATGAACGGCCACGGCGAGAGCAAAGTCGGGGAGGTGTGGAATTGGGCAATTCACAGGAGCCACTTAGATTCGTTCCGCGACTGCGCGTCCGCATTCGCTCAGTCCTTCCGGCGCTCTCGATCCTGATGATCGCCGGGATTCTCGTCGCGGTGCCGGCGGGCCGCACCGGGGCGACCGCCGAGACGTCTCGCTATGTCGCCGTCGTCGTCAACGACCAATACCCGACAAGCAATTCCATCACCGAGGTAACCGGGACAGGCTCGTCGTGGCTGGCGGGCAGGCCTCTCGTGCTCGGCAGCGGCAACTTCGGGCTGAGCTCGATCGCGTTCACGCCGAACGGCAAGACTGCCTACGTAGATGAGGGCGCCTCCAACAAAATCGCCCCGATCGACCCTTCGACTTTCAGACCAGGCAAGTCGTTTTCTGCCGGGGTGATCGCGCCCTTCTACGACGCCGTCACTCCCAATGGCCGTCTGCTGCTCACCGTCGGGTTGAAAAGCGACTCGATCGCAGCGATCAATACAGCTAGTCAGAAGGTCCAGTTCACGGTGAAAGTGGGGCTGGAACCGACAAGCCTGGTGATCCTTCCCAACAACAGGTTCGCGTATGTCGAGAATTCCCTCAGCAATACGGTGTCAGTGGTGACCTTGACGGGCAAGCCCAAGGTAGTCAAGACGATCTCGTTCCCCGGGGGTGGCTGCTCAGATCCGAGTTACGCGGCTGTGACACCAGACGGGGAGAGTGTGTACGTCACCTGCGCCGCCAGCTACGAGCTCTGGCGGATCAACGTCCTGACCAACATCGCCATGCCTTCCGGCATCAATATCCCCAAGGGAGCCGGACCGGCCAACGGGGGCGTCCACCAGGTCGTCATCACGCCGAACGGCAGGACGGCCTACGTGGCGAACGGCAACGACATTTATCCGATCTCGTTGGTGAAGAGCAAAGTCGGGAAGGGCATATCCATGACACATGCATGGTCATTGTCCCTCAGTCATGACGGCGTCTACTTGATGACCGGGCAGAGTGACAACGGCTGTGGCTGTAGTACGGACAATGTGGAGGTCATCAGGGTTGCCACGGGCGTTGTGCTTCAGCGTTTCGGGACCGGCGGTTATGAGCATTTCTCGGTCGTATTCGAACCGTGAGATGAACAGAAGGTCGTCTCGGTTCGCGCCTGGGCTGAACGTCAGGTGATCAAAAGATTGCTCGGGAACTGTTAGGGCAGCACGAGATGGAGTTGGTTTCGCGAGGTGATGGCGAGCTTGTTGAAGACCTTTCGCAGGTGGTATTCGACCGTGTGGGCGCTGATGAAAAGCCGGGTACCGATCTCGGCATTCGACAGGCCGTCGCGCGCCATCCCGGCGATCTGGGCTTCCTGCGGCGTCAGATCACGATGTGTCTCGACACTGCGTTTGCGGGCCGTCCCGCCGGTAGCTCGTAGCTCACGCCTGGTCCGTTCGGCGAACGCCTCCATGCCCATCGCCTCGAACATCTCGTAGGCCGTGCGCAACTGCGCCCGTGCGTCGCTCCGCCGTCGCTCGCGGCGCAGCCACTCGCCAAACAGAAGGTGGCCGCGGGCGAGCTCGGGACGAAGCTGCGTGCGTCCGAGCCGGGCGACCGCCTCGCGGTATAAGGCATCGGCAGCCTCGCCCTCGCTCAAGACGGCGCGTGAACGGGCCTCGAGCCCCAGCCCGTGGTCCGTCCCGCCGGCCTGTGCCGTCTCCGACAGCCTTTCGAGAGCATCGCGGGCTACTTCGGTCCTGCCGACGCGTGCAGCCGCCTCGATCAAGTCGGGCGCGGCCCAGGTGGATATGAAGAGCTCCGGCATGTACTCGGTCGCTTGAAGCGCGGCGGGAAGTGCCTCCTCGTACCGGCCGAGGGCGTTGCAGAGGATCGCGGTTACCCAGTTTGCGTAGGGCACGTTGACCCCTTGCCCGCTAACGGCCGCCTCCTCGAGGGCGGCCTTGGTGAGCGCGCCTACCTCAGCCTCGCTGCCGCGCAGGCAAGCGAGGAACATCTTGGCGTTTCAGCAGCTGCGGGGGTGCGTCGCTGCCAAGACCCGAGGCGAACGCGAGCTGCCCTCGCAACAGATCGACGCGGGCGCTGGCAAACTCGTCCAGCGGGCCGGCCTCGGCAGTAGTGAGCAGCTCGAGGGCGTTGTCGAACACGCCGGCCTTTAGGTCCGCCGCCGCCGCCAGCGTACGTTCGGCCCGACGCACAGGGTCGGTTGTCAGAGACACCGAGCGTTCCAAGAACGCTGCGGCGGCAGCCAGCCCGCCCCGTGCCTGGGCCCGTCCCGCCGAGCGTTCGAGCTCGGCGGCAACGTCCTCGTCGGGCCCGAGAACAGCATGGGCTCGATGCCACGCTCGGCGGTCAGGATCGACTTCTGGATCGAGCCGGCGGGCCACAAATGCAAGGACCTGCGAGGAGGCGCTGACCAGCCACTGGAGATCATCCACTCGGCACACCAGTGGCGTGTCCGCGGCCGCCTCCGCGAGCAGGCTCAGCACAGCCAGGCCGACCAAGAACCGGTCCGGCACCGGCCCACTCGTGCGACCAAACGTGGTTGACAAGGCATCCTGTTGCGGCTTTGGGATGGCGTTCAGCCGGTCCAAGAGCGGCGTGCACAGCTGGTGCAGCGAGGCAAGCGCGAGCTCCATCTCGGCCTGGACCCCTGCCGCGCTCACCACCTTGCAGCCAGCGTCGGACGCCCGCCGGGACAGGTATTCCAGCAGCGAGGTCTTGCCTACGCCAGCCTCGCCCTGCAGTAGCAGGGCTCGGCTCTCCCCGCCCCTGACCGCCGCAACGAGCTGATCCAACAAGCGGCGTTCTGCTTCGCGGTCGATCAGGCGCGTGTGGCCTCGGCGGAACGGTTCGTGGGGCCTCGGCACATTCCGAACCATATCCCGCATCCGAATCCGACGAGCGTGGTACACATGGGCATCTTGCGACTATCCAATTAGGTCTTGGAGACGAGTGCGAAGGTGAGCCGGATAACTTGACCGATAGGAAACAGGCAAGTTTGCCCCTTTACCGCCTTCCTGAACTGCGATCGGCGAAGGCGAGCTTCTGGCGGGCGTTTTGCGTCGAGTTCGAACGCGCCGGCGGAAGGCACGCTCCGGCCACGCTCGACTTCGCTGTTCCGACCGTGCCCGAGTGCATCGAGTCAGAGGTCTTGCTCACTCAGGTCTGTGGTTATCCACTGCAGAAGCTCTTCCTCACCCAGGCAATAGTGCTCGCCGCTCCGGTGTACGAAGCCGAATACTCTCAAGGCGCGACGCACTGCGGCGTCTTTGTCGTGCATCGCGATTCGCCTTATCGGCAATTACGAGATCTCCGGCGCTGCAGATTCGTATATGGCGGCCCCTGCTCAAACTCAGGCATGAACCTGCCCCGCCGCGCCATCGCGGAGATTGCCGACGGGTCGGCTTTCTTCAATAGCGCTACCGAGACTGACGACCAAGGAGGCAATCTCGAGCGGGTAGCTCGGGGCGAAGCCGACGCGACCTGTGTGGACAGCGTGACGTACGCATTTGTTGTAAGGCATCGGCCGCAAGTGGCCGCGTTGCTACGAGTCCTGGCTACTACATCCGCCAGCCCTACTATTCCCTTCGTGACCTCGAGCGCGACGGAGCCGGCCACCGTAGAGTGCCTTCGTCGTGCTCTGAAGGAGCTGGCAACGGCACCAGAATGGGCGGACGCTCGGGACGGGTTGATGCTTCTCGATATCGTATCCATCGAAGCTGCCGACTACGACTGCCTACTCGGCTATGAGCAGGAAGCTATCGCGCTCGACTATCCCGTATTGCGCTGAGAAGGGAAGGGATTGAATGTCACTCGATGAGGATATGCGACGACGTGTTGCGCGTTATGATGACCGGCGAGAAGACTGGGACGTGTTCGGTTGCGAGACTCAGTTGGACCCGAAGTATGCGAGGAGCCAGCGCCGGTACGTCGGGGCGTCCGGCTCCGTTGACCATGACGACCCGAAAGCACTGACCCCGACTGCATTCACGATGTCGATTCAGACCATACCGGCCGGGAACCGGATACCGGCTCACTCGCACGAGACCGAAGAGACTTTCTTTGTACTTGAAGGAGAGTGCACCGTCAACGTTTTCCGGGATGATGAGACGTTCGCGGTAGCTTTGCGCAGGTGGGATCTCGCATCGATTCCTCCAATGGTGTCTCATGACGTTCAGAACGACGGGAAGACGAGCTGCGCGCTGCAGACCCTCCTGTCGAAGACGCATCCGGACCGGCCACGGTACAACGACGAGCGGCTCCGCGATCTTCAGGCCGCGACCTATACACATTGAGGCTGTACCGAATGGCGGTCTAGCGGCTGGCCGCCAGGGGGGCGATCCGCGGAGAGGATGCGATCTGGCTCTTGAGCGATAATGCCGACATGGGCGATCACAATGTTCTGGGCGGCGAGCTGGAGCCGTGTAGCACCGACCCCCTCACCGGCTTCTATCGAGACGGGTGCTGCCGGACGGGGACCGAGGATCGGGGCAGCCACACGATCTGCGCGGTCGTAACCGCTGAGTTCCTCGAGCACCAGCGGCGCATCGGCAACGATCTCAGCACTCCGATGCCTCAGTTTCGCTTCCCTGGCCTCGTTCCGGGTGATCGATGGTGTGTGACCGCCATGAATTGGCTCCGAGCCCACGACGATGGGGCGGCTGCTTACGTGGTGCTCGCGTCAACCCATCTGCGGGCGCTCGAGATCGTACCCCTCCCGGTGCTCCAAGAGCACGCCGTCGACGTCCCCGCGGGCCCTGGCGCCCTCGAGGGTTGAACGTGCTAGTCGTTACTGGCGCAAGCCGGCGAAGAGATCTTCCTCGGGCGTGAGCGAACCGGTCCGGTCGTAGGCGCGGACGAACATCTCGCGACCCAACACCTTCGTGAAGAGGTCGACGCCAAGCCGCACGAAGAACGCATTGTCTGGCTGGCTCGCGTGGGCTTGGAGAGCGGCGTACTTCTGCGCGGCGTACTCGGTGCAATCGACGGTGGCGGAAATGAGCTCGTCGTCCACACCGAAATCCCAGTCCTCGTCCGCGGCTTCCTCGGGCGTATCCAAGTCTCGCAGCGCGGAGCATGCTGCGAAACTCCTCGAGGCCCGACTTGGGGAATGCGGGGTAATAGAGCTTGTCGGGGATCTGGGTCTTCTCGAGCGCAGCGACGGTCACCCTGTGCGCCTGGATGTGATCGGGGTGGCCGTAAAAACCGTTCGCGTCATACGTGACTACGACCTGAGGGAGGTAGCTCTCGATGAGCTTCGAAAGGCGCACGGCGGCCTCGTCCACCGGAGTCGTCCAGAACGAGTGCTCGGCGTCGTTCTGCGGCCAGCCCATCATCCCCGAGTCGTGATAACCGAGCAGTTCGAGGTCCGAGACTCCGAGAATCTCGCAACTTTTCTCCAGTTCACGCCGCCGTGTGGTGAGGACCCAGGCCTCGTTGTGGGCGGAGTCGCCCGGCTTGCTGCCGCCCTCGCCGTCGCCGAGCTCTCCGTTCGTACAAGTCACGACAACAGTCCGGACCCCCTCCGCGGAGTACCGGGCGAGAATGCCACCGGTGCTCGAGGCCTCGTCGTCGGGGTGCGCATGGACTGCCATAAGTGTCATCGGCGCTGTGCTCACCGGGGTCCTCCTCTTGATCGGCTGGCCGGCTCTGGCTGGTGGCCGGCTCTGGGGGCGGGCGGAGGGAGAGGGATTCGAACCCCCGGGGCTCATCACCCAACGGTTTTCAAGACCGTCGCATTCGTCCGCTCTGCCATCCCTCCCCAGGTCAAATGCTACACGATCTTCCTACGGTTCTCCCTTCCAGGGTGACCATAAGTGCTGTTTGGCAGCACAGGCTCCTTGGGGTTGGTGACGTACAACGGCAGACAGGCTACGCCGGATAGGTCCTCGCGTTCGCTGCCCGCTGCCCGGTTTCTCTCCGTCCCCCTCCTGTGGCCTCCCTTCGGGCTCTTTCGTCCCCTCCCCACCATCGGCTTCGCAGAGACGAAAACCGGACGGGCAAATGTGACGAAACTATGTCAAACTGAGCCAGTTCCGACTGGCGGGACGCTTTGAAGGCCTCGGACGCCATTGCTGCGGTGTCTGGCCAGGGGAGGATTTGATGAGGAGAACAGGATTCAAGACCACGGTAGTTCTCGGAGCGGTCTCTCTTGGTTTAGCCGCAGTTTCTGTTGGTGTGTCGAGCGCCACAACGAAGGCTTCGGCTGCAAGATCCACCACTCCGAGATCTGCGACCTCGCCAAGGGCGGCGAAGTTTCTCGCCTGCATGGTGACTGACACCGGCGGCATCGACGACCGGTCGTTCAACGCTTCGGCGTGGCAGGGCGTGCAGGAAGCCGAGTCGAGCACGATCGCGGGCAAATACCTGCAGTCGACGACCCAGGCCGACTACGTCCCGAACATCAACGCATTCATCCAAGAGAAGTGCGGGATCATCGTCACGGTCGGTTTCCTCATGGGCACCGCCACCCAGAACGCCGCCAAGGCACACCCCAAGCAGAAGTTCGCCATTGTCGACTACACGTACTCGCCCACGATCAAGAACATCGATGCCCTCGTGTTCGACACCGTCCAGGACGGCTTCCTCGGCGGGTACCTCGCCGCGGGAATGAGCAAGACGGGCATCGTCGCGACTTTCGGCGGCATAGAGCTTCCGACCGTCACGATTTACATGGACGGTTACTTCGACGGCGTCCAGTACTACAACAAGAAGCACGGGACCCACGTCCAGGTCCTCGGATGGAACGAGGACACGCAGAAGGGCGCGTTCACCGGCAACTTCACGGACCAGGGAGCAGGTGAGCGGCTGACTCAGACATTCATCTCCGAGGGCGCCGACATAGTCTTCCCCGTTGCCGGCAACGTCGGCCTCGGTGCCGCAGCGGCCGTCAAGACCGCTGACAAGGCCGGCCAGCACGTCAACATGGAGTGGGTCGACACCGACGGGTGCATCAGCGCACCGCAGTACTGCCGCTACTTCATCACGAGCGTGGAAAAGGGCATCCAGTCTGCCGTCAAGACGTCCATCCGCTCGACTGCCTCAGGCAAGTTCAAGGGCGGCAACTACATCGGAACGCTCGCCAACGGCGGCGTTACGCTCGCCCCGTTCCACACCTTCAACAGCAGGGTGCCTGCGAAGCTGAAGGCGGAGCTCAGGCAGATCCAGGCCGGCATCATCAGCGGCTCGATCAAGACACCCACCAAGAGCCCGGTGTAATCGAGGCCCTGTCCAGGGTGGTGCCCCGCGGCGCCGCCCTGGACAGTGGCATGTCCGGAGGGAGGCCGCGCTGCGACTCGAGTTGCGTGGGATCACCAAGCGCTTCGGCAGCCTCGTAGCTAACGACCACATCACTCTCACTGTCGAGCCTGGGGAGATCCACGCGCTGCTCGGCGAGAACGGAGCCGGCAAGTCCACGCTGATGAACGTTCTCTACGGGCTGCTCCAGCCCGACGAGGGCAAGATCCTTCTCGACGGGGAGGCCATCTCATTTCACGACCCCGGTCAAGCCTTGGCCGCCGGGATCGGCATGGTGCACCAGCACTTCATGCTCGTACCGGTTTTCACCGTCGCCGAGAACGTCATGCTGGGGGTCGAACCGACCCATTTCCTGGGCCTGCTCGACCGGCGCCGCGCCCGCAAGGATGTCCTCGACCTCTCGACCCGCTACGGCTTTGCTCTCGACCCCGACGCTCTCGTGGAGAACCTGCCCGTCGGGATCCAGCAGCGCGTGGAGATCGTGAAGGCGCTCCACCGAGATGCGAGCATCGTCATTCTCGACGAGCCGACCGCCGTGCTCACGCCCGGCGAGACCGAGGAGCTCTTCCGGATCATCCGCGACCTGAAGAACGCGGGCAAGTCGATCATCTTCATCAGCCACAAGCTGAAGGAGGTGCAGAGGATCGCCGACAGGATCACCGTCATCCGCCGCGGGCAGGTCGTGGGCTCGCCTCCGCCTACGGCGAGCGACGCTGAGCTGGCTTCGTTGATGGTCGGGCGCATCGTGGAGCTCACGGTGCACAAGGAGCCTGCCCGACCCGGCGACGTCGCCCTCGAGGTGGAGGACCTGCGCATCGCGGATGCCACCGGGCGCGTCTTGGTAGACGGGATATCGCTCGAGGTGCGCAGCGGCGAGATCGTGGGCGTGGCCGGCGTTCAAGGTAACGGCCAGACAGAGCTGTGCGAGGCGATCATGGGACTCGTGCCCGTCGCGACGGGCACGATCCGCGTGGCCGGCCGCGACCTCACCGGAGCGCGGACACACGACATCTTGGAATCGGGCGTCAGCTATATCCCCGAGGACCGGCAGGAAGACGGCCTGGTCGAGCGCTTCTCGGTTGCCGAGAACCTTGTCCTCGACATCTTCGACAGGCCGCCGTACGCGTCCGGGCTCTCCATGCACCGAGAGGAGATTCGTGACGCGGCCACCAAACGCATGGCTGAGTACGACATCAGGGCGACCTCGATCAACACGCCGGTCGGAACGCTCTCGGGAGGCAACCAGCAGAAGGTCATCGTTGCTCGCGAGCTGGGTCGGGAGGTGCGCGTTCTCGTCGGCAACCAGCCGACGCGAGGGCTCGATGTCGGCTCGATCGAGTTCGTGCACCATCGGATCGTCGCCGCTCGGGACAAAGGCGCGGCCGTGCTCATCTTCTCGACCGAGCTCGACGAAATCTACGCCCTCTCGGACCGGATCGTCGTGATGTACGGGGGCCGGATAGCCGGTATCCGACCGCCGACCGTCTCCGTCGAAGAGATCGGCCTGCTCATGGTGGGCGCCAACACGCCCGATATGAGCCCGGAGGCACAGCCGGCATGAGCGAGGACAGCCCAGGGCCGGCGCCGGGCGACCAGGGCCAGCCCGTCGAGCCCAGGGACACGCCCATCAGCCGCGAGGAGGTGTTCGTACGCACCGAAGAGCGGCCGGTCGGAAGCGAGGAGGCGGGTGTCGCCCGCGAACACGGGTCGGCCGGCTCGGGAGGCCCGCCGGCCGGCACCGAAGAAGCTACGCCGCAACCTGCGTCTTGGAGAGGAGCCGGAGCAACGGCCCATCCACTCCTGAATGCCGTGTTGGAAGGCAACTCGGCTGTCGTGACGTTTCTCGCGATCTTCACGGCCATCGTCATCGGAGGGCTGCTGATCGCGTTCACGAGCCCGACGGTGCTCCACGCCTGGAGCAAGCTGTTCTCTCACCCGGCCAACGCATTCGCGCAGGCTTGGGACGTGGCCGGCTCCGCCTACTGGGCGATGTTCAAGGGCGCCATCTTCGACCCGAGCACCGTGAAGGCCGCCGTCCATGGCGGGTCGATCGCGGCCATCTTCAATCCTCTGTCGGAGACCGTGGTCAACGCCACACCGCTCATCCTCACCGGGCTGGCGGTGGCGCTCGCCTTCCGGGCGGGCCTTTTCAACATCGGCGCGACCAGCCAGTTCATCGGAGGGGCGATGATCGCCGGCTGGATCGGGTTCGCCGTGCACCTGCCCTCGTTCATCCATGTGGTGGTCGCGGTGATCGGCGGGTTCGTCGGGGGGGCCTTCCTCGGATGGATCGTGGGCTTTCTAAAGGCGCGCACGGGCGCACACGAGGTGATCGTCACGATCATGCTCAACTACATCATGGAGTACCTGCTCTTGTACCTGCTCGGCCTTACGGTCTTCCGCCAGCACGGGCGAACCGACCCGATCAGCCCGCCCGTCGCCAACAACGCAACGTTGCCCCATCTCGCCGGGGCGAGCTTGCGGATCAATGCGGGCATCCTGATCGCACTGGCAGCCGCGTTCGCAGTGGCGTGGCTGCTCAACCGGACGACGACCGGGTTCCAGCTCCGAACGGTCGGCGCCAACCCGAGTGCGGCGCGCAGCGCTGGGATGAGGCCGGAGCGGATCTGGATCGTCGTGATGCTGCTGGCCGGCGGCCTCGCAGGCCTAGCCGGCGCGGGCGTCATCTTGGGCACCGACTTCGTGCTCACCCCTCAGATCTTCGGGACCTACGGAATCGACGCCATCACGGTCGCGCTGCTCGGACGCGCGACGCCGACCGGCACCGTACTCGCGGCTCTCCTTTACGGCGCTCTCCGGGCCGGAGGCGTGGAGATGCAGGCGATGACGCAGATCCCCGTCGATATCGTCACGGTCATCCAGTCCTTGATCGTCCTGTTCGTGGCGGCGCCGCCGCTGATCCGCGAAAATCTTCCACCTCCACCGCCGCAGGACCGGCGACGACGGCCAGCTGCTGGCAAAGGGATGGGGCTGATGACAGCGATTACGGCGGTGATTCCGCAGAGGGCGACGGTCGAGCGGCGACAAGCCATCGGCGGCGTCCTCGTGGCCCTCGGCCTCGTCGACATCTTCGTCTTCGGGTTCCTCGCCGGTTCGGGCGACGCCGTCTTCACCTTCACGTTGTTTGGCGCCAGTGTCAACGTCCCCAACCTGACCCTGGCGCCCGGTCCTGTCTCCGAGGCGATCGGCGCTCTCACGATCGTCCTCGGCGTCATGTACGCGGTACTCGATCTGTCGAATATTCCGCGGCGGGTCGTGGTGGGGGCGTCCATCGTCGGTTTTGTAGTCGCGTTCTTGTGCTGGTCGGACGCCGGCCGGATCCCACTGCCTTTCACAGCACTCATGCAGGCCACGATGCTCGGTTCGATCCCGCTCATCCTCGGTGCCCTCTCCGGTTGTCTTTGCGAACGGTCAGGCGTGATCAACATCGCCATCGAGGGCCAGCTGCTCCTTGGCGCCTTTGCGGGAGCGGTCATAGCGAGCGCGTTCGGGTCGCTCTGGCTCGGGCTCGTCTCCGGGTCGCTCGCCGGCGGCCTGCTCGGTGCGCTTCTGGCGGTATTTGCGATCCGGTACGTGGTCGACCAGATCATCCTCGGCGTGGTCCTGAACGTCTTCGCCTCCGGTCTGACCGGCTATTTATACGACCAGGCGCTCGTTCCGTACCAGACGCGGCTGAATTCCCCGGCCACGTTCAATGCCATCAAGATCCCGGTCCTCGGCGACATCCCGATCATCGGGCCGATCTTCTTCGACTCGACGATCTTCCTCTACATCACCTACACCGCAGTTGCGCTCGTGCACATCGGCCTGTTCAAGACGCGGTGGGGGTTACGTGTCCGGGCGGTCGGTGAGCACCCGACCGCGGCCGACACCGTCGGGATCAGGGTGCTCTGGACGAGGTACCGCAATGTGATCCTGGGCGGACTCATCGCCGGGATCGGCGGCGCCTCTCTCACCATCGGCTCAGTCGGGTCCTTCGGCAAGGACATCTCCTCAGGGCTCGGCTACATCGCCCTTGCGGCGATGATCTTCGGCCGCTGGACGCCTCTCGGGGCGACCGGTGCCGCTCTGCTCTTCGGTTTCGCCGGAGCCCTTGCGAACGTGCTCGGCACGATCGGTGCGCCGATCCCGTCAGACTTCCTCCTGATGCTCCCCTACATCGCGACCATCGTCGCCGTCGCCGGCATCGTCGGGCGGGGGCGCTCACCGAAGGCGGACGGTAAGCCGTACATCAAGGCGTGAGGCCTCGTCGCCCCACGCTCAGGGCGGGTAGTCTGCGCCAATGCCGCCCGAAACCTCACCCCGTGCGGAGTTGGACGTCGACTGGGTGGCGCTGCGCGCCCTGGCCGACGAGGTGGCAACCCATGCCTACGCGCCATATTCGGGCCTACGGGTCGGCGCGGCCGCAGTGGCCGACGACGGGCGCATCGTCGTCGGGTGCAACGTCGAGAACGCGTCCTACGGGCTCACGCTCTGCGCCGAGTGCAGCCTCGTCTCCGACCTCGCCCGCTCGGGTGGCGGAACACTGGTGGCGGTGAGCGTCACCGCTGGCGATGGGATGCCTCTTGCTCCCTGCGGGCGGTGCCGTCAGCTGCTGTTCGAGCACGGCGGCGCGGACTTGGCCCTCGACGCCGGTCCCGGTGCGCCTCCACGCTCGCTCGGCGACCTGCTCCCGGACCCGTTCAGCAACCGCGACGTTGTGACCCGCCGGAAGGAGTCGTGACCGCGGGGTCCAATGGGCCGGGCGCGGGTTCGCACCGGGCGGACATGGTCACGATCATCTGCTCGAAACGCGACGGCCGCGAGCTCACCGACGACGAGATCGACTGGGTCATCGGGGCCTACGCCGACGGTACGGTCCCAGACGAACAGGTCGCCGCTTTGCTTATGGCCATCTTCTGGCGCGGTCTGTCGGTTTCCGAGCTTTCCCGGTGGACGAGCGCGATCATCGCATCCGGACAGCAGATGGACCTCTCGGGTTTGTCACGCCCGACCGTCGACAAGCACTCGACCGGTGGCGTGGGCGACAAGGTCTCGCTCATCCTGGCGCCGCTCCTGGCGTCCTTGGGAGCCGCAGTGCCGCAGTTGTCCGGGCGCGGCCTCGGTCACACGGGAGGAACCCTCGACAAGCTGGAGGCGATCGCGGGCTGGCGCTCCGAGCTGTCCAACGCCGAGATCCGTACCCAGCTCGAGGAGGTCGGGTGTGTGATCTGCGCAGCCGGCTCAGGACTGGCCCCGGCCGATCGCAAGCTGTACGCGCTGCGGGATATTACCGGGACCGTGGAGTCGGTCCCGCTGATCTCCGCCTCGATCATGTCGAAGAAGATCGCCGAAGGGACCCAGTCGCTCGTCTTGGACGTCAAGGTCGGCTCGGGCGCCTTCATGTCGAGCCGGGATCGCGCCGCCGAGCTGGCCCGGACGATGGTGCGCCTCGGCCGTGACCACGGGCTGAAGGTGACAGCGCTCCTGACAGCGATGGACACCCCTTTGGGGCACGCAGTCGGCAACGCTCTCGAGGTCGCCGAGGCCGTCGAGGTGCTCTCGGGAAGCGCCGGCTCACCTGATCTCGTGGAGGTCACCCTTGCTCTGGCACGCGAGATGCTCGAACTCGCGGGGATCAGAGCCGACCCTGCCGAGGCGCTCCGCGATGGCTCGGCTTTGGAACGCTTTCGGGCGATGGTCCTCGCCCAGGGGGGCGACCCCGACGCTCCCCTGCCACGGGCGAGCCGTGTCGACACGCTCACCGCGGACCGCTCGGGCATCGTCACACGTCTCGACGCCCGCGCCGTCGGGGTCGCTGCGTGGAGGCTCGGAGCCGGCCGGGCTCGCAAGGAGGACGCGGTGAGCGCCACTGCCGGTGTCGTGTGCCACGTGAAGCCGGGCGACAAGGTCACCGCGCGCCAGCACCTCTTGGACCTGCACACCGACAGCGCGGAGCGTCTCGACTGGGCCCGGCAGGCGCTCGACGGCGCAATCGAGGTCGGCGACGAGCCACCCGCCGCATCGCCGCTACTTTTGGAGTTCATCGTATGAGAGCCAGGCCCACGCACCACCAGATCCGGAGTGCTCCGAAGGTGCTCCTCCACGATCACCTCGACGGCGGCCTTCGGCCGGCCACCGTCGTCGAGCTCGCCGCCGAGCAGGGCTACCACGACCTCCCGACGACCGATCCGCGCGAGCTCGCAGAATGGTTCGTGTCGGCCAAGCCCCGGCACGACCTCGTCCGCTACCTGGAGGGCTTCGTACACACCGTCGGCGTCATGCAGACCCCCGCCGCGCTCGAGCGCGTCGCTGCCGAGTGCGTAGAGGACCTGTGCGAGGACGGTGTCGTCTATGCCGAGGTGCGCTTTGCTCCCGAGCTGCACATCGAGCGGTCCATGACACTCGAGGCCGTGGTCGAATCGGTGCTCGGTGGATTCGACGTCGCCATGGCCCGGGCTGCGGCGGCGGGCCGGCCAATCGTCGTCCGCACGCTGCTCACCGCGATGCGCACGGCGGCCCGCTCGCGCGAGATCGCAGAGCTGGCTGTCAGGTACCGGGACGCAGGAGTTGCGGGCTTCGACGTCGCCGGCCCGGAGGCTGGTTATCCGCCCGCCGCCCACCTCGACGCTTTCCACCTCGTCCAAAGGGAGAACTTCCACACCACCTTGCACGCCGGCGAGGCATTCGGGCTTCCCTCGATCTGGCAGGCGATCCAGTGGTGCAACGCCGAACGCCTCGGTCACGGAGTTCGGATCGTCGACGACATCTTCACTGAGCCCTCCGGCGAGATGAAGCTGGGCCGTCTGGCGAGCTACGTGCGCGACAGGCGTATCCCACTCGAGATGTGCCCTACCTCCAACGTGCACACCGGGGCGGCTCCGTCGCTCGCGGAGCATCCGATAGGACTTCTTCGCCGCCTGAGCTTCCGCGTCACGGTCAATACCGACAACCGCCTGATGAGCGGTGTCACCCTCTCGTCGGAGCTGGCGGCTCTAGTCGAGACCTTCGACTGGTCGTGGAGGGACCTCAACTGGCTCACGATCAATGCCATGAAGAGCGCTTTCTACCCGTTCGACGAGCGACTGGCGCTGATCGAGGGCCGAATCAAGCCGGGCTTCGCAGCACTCAACCCCGACGCCGGCCGACCGGAGATCGTGAACTAGTTCGCGCCTGTGCCTGTTAGGAACCCGCCAGAACCTGGCTGCGCGCCGCCACTTCCTCGCGGAGGGTTTGGAGCAACCGGTTGGCGTCGAGTCGCGCTTCGGTCACGCCCGATACTGGCAGGGGTGGCGTCACGACCTCGAAGTAGGCCTTCAGCTTCGGTTCGGTGCCGCTCGGCCGAAACACGACGCGCGCGCGTTGACCGATACGGAGAACAAGCGCGTCGGTGGCGGGCAGGTCCCGGGTCCCTTTGGACATGTCCACGACCTCGGTGACAGCGAGGCCGGCCAGAGACTCGGGCGGTTGCGCGCGCCAGCCTTCCACGACCTCGGCAATCTGGGCCTGCGCAGCCGGGCCCTCGAGGCGCAGCGACCACTGCGCGGTCGCGTGTACCCCGAAACTGGCTGCGAGCTCGTCGAGCCGGCCGATCACCGACGCACGTTGTGACTTGGCACGTGCCGCAAGCTCCGCCGCGACCAGCGCTGCGGACAGGCCGTCCTTGTCGGCGACGACATCGCCGATCTCATAGCCCAGAGCCTCCTCGTAGCCGAACACGAAACGATGCCCCGGACGGCGCAGCGCCGCTCTCGCGATCCACTTGAATCCCGTGAGCGTCTCGACATAGGCCACTCCGGCGGCTTCGGCCATCTTGGAAAGCATCGACGACGAGACGATCGACGTAGCCACGAGCCGGTCACCGCCGCTGGTCGCGCCGAGAACGTGATCGGCGAGAAGCACGCCGACCTCGTCGCCTGTCAGAACTCGCCACGCCCCGCTCGCCTCGTCAGGCACGGCGACCGCGAGGCGGTCGGCGTCGGGATCGTTGGCGAGGACGACGTCGGCATGGAGCCGCATCGCGTCGGCGAGCGCGAGATCGAGCGCACCGGGCTCCTCGGGGTTGGGAAAGGCCACCGTGGGGAAGTCAGGATCGGGCGCGGCCTGGGCGGCAACGACCGAGACCCGCTCGAAGCCGGCCTGGTCGAACAGAGCAGGCAGAACCCGACCGCCGACTCCGTGCATCGGCGTGTACACGATCTTGAGGTGCCGTGGGCCCGAAACGTCAAGGAAACTGAACACCGCGCGCCGGTAAGCCCCGATCAGCTCCGCCTCGTCCACGGCCTCGGCGCCCTCGCCGGCGGCCCCGATCTGCAACGAGGTGGCGGCTCCGGCCGCCTCGGCGATGATGGCGTCCTCGGGCGGGATCACCTGTGCTCCGTCGGCCATGTAGACCTTGTAGCCGTTGTCCGAGGCCGGGTTGTGGCTCGCGGTGATCATCACCCCGGCGGCCGCGCCGAAGTGCTTGACGGCAAAGGCCGTGAGCGGCGTGGGAAGCGGGCCGGGAAGCATCCGGACCCGCAACCCGGCGGCGGAGGCGACCGCGGCGACGTCGGCGGCGAACTCGTCCGATCGGTGCCTGGCGTCGCGCCCGACGACGATCCCACGCCGCGCCGCGTCGGGGCCCTGATCGAGCACCCACCGCGCCAGGCCCGCCGTCGTCCGGCGTACGACCAACCGGTTCATCCTTGCGGGGCCGGCGCCGATCTGGCCGCGGAGCCCGGCGGTCCCGAAGCTCAACGGGTCCTGAAAGAGGGCGTGCAGCGCCTCGACGTCGCCACCCTCGAGGAGCTCAGTGAGCTCCGCCCTGGTCGAGGGGTCGGGGTCGGCAGCCAACCACTCCTCCGCCTCGGCGGCGAGGTCGGCTGGGATGGGCCCGTGCCTAGCTCGCCCCGCCGGCCCGGCGTGCTCAGCCGGCCCGGAGGGCCCCGCCGGCCCTGCGCCCGTCACAACCGCGACAGCACGCCCGAGAGGAGCTCGGTCAGCAGCGGTGCTGCCGCTTCGCCGGCCGCCAGCACCTCGGCGTGGTCGAGCGGCGTCGGGCTCACGCCGGCCGCCAGATTGGTGACGAGCGAAATGCCGAGAACCGACGCCCCGAGGTGATGGGCGGCGATCGCCTCGAGAGCAGTCGACATCCCCACCAGGTCAGCGCCCGCTCGACGCAGCATCTCGATCTCGGCAGGCGTCTCGTAGTGCGGACCACGAAGGGCCGCGTAGACGCCCTCTCGAAGCTCGGGGTCGACCTTCCTCGCGCTCGCGCGCAGCTCGGCGGGGTACAGCGCCGTGAGGTCGACGAAACGTCCCGGATACCCGGCCGGGGGCGGCGCCCCGCTCAGAGGCGACGCGCCGGTCAAGTTGAGGTGGTCGCGGATCAGTACGGCCTGGCCGGGCCTCATCGCGGGATCGAGGCCGCCGGCGGCGTTCGTCAAGATGACGACGCGAGCGCCTGCGATCACGGCGGTGCGAACCGGGTGCACCACCTCGGCCGGCGAGCGTCCCTCGTAGAGATGCGTGCGACCGATCAACAGCAGGACCCGGTGGGCGCCGGCGCGCACCGAGCGGAGCTTGCCTTCGTGGCCGGCGACAGTCGGTGCGCTGAATCCGGCCATGCCGGCGGTGGTCCTCTCGGCCTCGGCGGCCCCGAGGCCGTCGGCGACCGCCTGCCAACCTGACCCGAGCACGATCGCCACGTCGTGTGGCGGAGGGCCCGCCCAGCGGGCTAGCTCACCGGCAGCCTCGGCCGCGATCTCGAAGGGGTCCACTGGGTGCCGCTCAGATGCCGACCGGGTGCCACACGGTCTTCGTCTCGAGGAAGGCGAGCATCCGTCGCGGGGTGGGCGCCGCGGTCCAGTCAGGCTCTGGGCTCTCGGGGCGCAAGACACGTTTCACGTTCGTCGCGCCCGCCCGCTCGAGCTCGACGGCAAGGTCGTCGGGCGCGCCCGCCAGGTCGAGCGCGTCGACGTCGCGATGCGCGGCGAGAACCGGTGCGAGCTCCGCAATCCTGCCGGTGAGGAGATTCACGACGCCGCCGGGCAGATCCGAGGTGGCCAGCACCTCGGTGAGGGTGACCGCCGGCAGAGGCCGTTGCTCGCTCGCGATGACGACGGCCGTGTTGCCCGTCACGATGACGGGTGCAAGGACGCTCACGAGCCCGAGGAGGGAGGACAAAGCGGGCGCGATCACTCCCACGACTCCTGTGGGTTCGGGGACACTGAAGTTGAAGAAGGGACCGGCGACAGGGTTGGAGGAGCCGGCGACCTGCGCCAGCTTGTCGGACCATCCGGCGTACCAGACCACGCGGTCGATGGCGGCGTCGGTACTCGCCGCGGCGATCTCCTCACCCTTTCCCTCGGCCGCGTCAATCTCCTCGATGAACTGGGACCGCCGGCCGTCCAGCATCTCCGCGATCCGGTAGAGGACCTGACCCCGGTTGTACGCGGTCGCGGCTGACCAGCCGGGCTGGGCCTTGCGGGCGGCCACGACGGCGTCGCGCACGTCTTTCCTGGAACCGAGGGCGGCGTTGGCCAAGAAGGCGGCGTCCGCTGACGACACGGGGTACGACCGACCGGACTCCGAACGCGGGAACGCCCCCCCGATGTAGAGCTTGTACGTCTTGCGCACCGCCACTCGCTCCTCAGACATCGAGGTACGCGGCCAGCCCGTGCCTGCCGCCCTCCCTGCCGAACCCGGACTCCCTGTAGCCCCCGAACGGGCTCGCAGGGTCGAACCGGTTGAACGTGTTCGCCCAGACGACGCCGGCCTTCAGCTGCCCGGCCATCCACAGGATGCGACTCCCTTTCTCGGTCCAGACGCCGGCCGAGAGCCCGTAGGTGGTGTTGTTCGCCTTGGCCACCGCCTCCTCGGGAGTCCTGAAGGTGAGGACCGAGAGCACCGGGCCGAAGATCTCTTCGCGCGCGATCCGGTGTGCCGGAGACACACCCGTGAAGACCGTGGGCGGGAACCAGAAGCCCCGTTCGGGAAGGACGCACGGCGGCGACCAACGCTGGGCCCCCTCGGCTTCGCCGGCCGCCGAGAGAAGCCGGATCCGCTCGAGCTGCTCGGAAGAGTTGATGGCGCCGATGTCGGTGTTCTTGTCGAGGGGATCACCCAGCCGCAGCGTCTGCAGGCGGCGCTTGAGCCTTTCGAGAACCGGCTCGGCGACCGATTCCTGCACGAGGAGGCGTGATCCGGCACAGCAGACCTGGCCCTGGTTGAAGAAGATCCCGTTGACGATGCCCTCGACCGCCTCGTCGAGCGGGGCGTCGTCGAAAACGATGTTCGCGGCCTTGCCTCCGAGCTCGAGCGTCAGCCGCTTGTTCGTGCCGGCGACGGCCTGCTGGATCTCCTTGCCAACCTTGGTAGAGCCGGTGAACGCGACCTTGTCCACTTCCGGGTGTGCGACCAGCGCCGCACCTGTTCTCCCGTCTCCGGTGAGGATGTTCACGACGCCGGGCGGTAGGTCGGCCTGCTGGAGGATCTCGGCGAGCAATAGCGCGGACAGGGGCGTCGTCTCGGCAGGTTTGAGCACGCACGTGTTCCCGGTCGCGAGCGCCGGGGCGAGCTTCCAGGCGGCCATCAGCAACGGGAAGTTCCACGGGATGACCTGGCCGGCCACGCCGATCGGACGCGGGTCGGGGCCGTAGCCGGCGTACTCGAGCTTGTCGACCCAGCCCGCGTAGTAGAAGAAATGCGCCGCCGCCAGCGGCACGTCGACGTCGCGAGACTCCTTGATCGGCTTGCCGTTGTCGAGGCTCTCGAGGACCGCCAGCTCCCGGGCGCGCTCTTGAATGATGCGGGCGACCCTGAAGAGGTACTTCGCCCGTTCGCTCGGGCGCATCAGGCCCCAGCTGTCCTGCTGGGCCCGGCGGGCGGCCGCGACGGCGCGGTCGACGTCTGCGGGCCCGGCTCCGCTCACCTCGGCAAGGACCTCCTCAGTGGCAGGGTTGACCGTCTTGAAGGTGCTGCCGTCGATCGGCTCGACAAAGTCCCCGTCGATGAACAACCCGTAGGACGGGCGCAGGTCGACGATCGCCCGCGACTCCACGGCCGGCGCGTACTCCCAGGTCATCTGATCACGACAGGCTGTAGTCCTCAGACCCGGCGTAGGCGCCGGTGAGCTGCTTGGAGCGTTGCATCAACAGGTCGTTCAAGAGGCTGGAGGCCCCGAAGCGGAACCGCGAGGGATCGAGCCAGGCTTCCCCGACCGTCTCGTTCACGACGACGAGGTACCTGATGGCGTCCTTGGCGCTGCGGATGCCGCCGGCTACCTTCACCCCGACGAGGGCCCCGCTCAGCTCGGCGAAGTCGCGCACCGCCTCCAGCATCACGAGCGCGGCCGGCAGCGTCGCTGCGGGGCTGACCTTGCCCGTCGAGGTCTTGATGAAGTCCGCGCCGCCCAACATCGCAAGGAAACTGGCCCGGCGGACGTTGTCGTAAGTGACCAGTTCCGCCGTCTCCAGGATGACCTTCAGGTGCACCTGGGCGCACGCCTCTCTCACGGCCCGCACCTCGTCGAGGACCAGGCCGTAGCGGCCTGCGAGGAACGCTCCCCTGTCGATGACCATGTCGACCTCGTCGGCGCCGCCAACAACCGCGTCGCGCACGTCGGCGAGCTTGACCGCGAGCGAGGCGCGCCCCGAGGGGAACGCAGTCGCCACCGAGGCCACGGCCACACTCGAACCCGTGAGGGCCGCCTTTGCGACCGGAACCAGGTCGGGGTAGACGCACACGGCCGCGACCGAGGGAACGGCCGGGTCGGTCGGGTCGGGCTGGCGTGCCTTTGCACACAGGCTCTCGACCTTGCCCGGCGTGTCGGCTCCCTCGAGAGTCGTGAGGTCCACCATGCGAATCGCCATGTCAAGGGCCCAGAGCTTGGCGGAGGTCTTGATCGAGCGCGTCGAGAGCGAGGCCGCCCTCGCCTCGGCACCGACTTGGTCGACGCCGGGCAAGCCGTGCAGGAAACGGCGAAGCTCTGCATCCGATCGAGCCACTTCGGTGAGAGGTCCTCCGGATGCGAAGCTGCCCGATGCGAATGCGCCCGGGGCCGCCCGGCTCGCCTGCTCGACGGCGAGATTGGCGGGCGCGTCCGAGGTGCCCGTCGTGCCCGGCACGGTTGTCACGGCCTCGCTGCCCATTCGCTCACCCCTCGGCGGGTGCCGGAACGCTCCGTCGACGGCCGGCCACGAGCGATGCTACCGGGCGCCTTTGCCCGACGGGACGGGGCGAATGCAGATGGCCGGCGCGCTCGATGGCGTCAGGCGTCACCGGAAGCTCGGGATGATCTCGTTCCCGTAGGCCTCGAGGGTCGCCTCGAGCTCGTCGTGCATCAGGTAGATCGCGAACTGGTCCACGCCGATGGACTCGAGCTCGGCCATGCGCTCGACGTGGGCCGAGACCGGGCCGAGAACGCAGAAACGGTCGATGACGTCGTCAGGGACGAAGTCCGTCGAGGGGTTCCCGGCCTTCCCGTGGTGGCGGTAGTCGTACTGCTGGCGGCTCGCGATGTAGTCCGTCAGCGCTTGCGGCACCGCTCCCGAGCGCGCCCCGTAGCGCTCCACGAGGTCGGCCACGTGGTTGCCGACCATCCCCCCGAACCACCGCACCTGGTCGCGCTGATGATCGAGATCGTCGCCGACGTAGGCGGGCGCAGCCACGCAGACCGTGAACGGGTCGGCCGCCCGCTCGCCGGCCGCTCTGGCCTCTGCGGCCAGCCGCACCGACCACTCGATGAGGTACGGGTCGCCGAGCTGCAGGATCAAGCCGTCGGTCTCCGCGCCCGCAAGCTCGAGCGCCCTCGGCCCGTACGCGGCCATGAGAATGTCGAGCGAGCCGTCGCGAACCCACGGAATCTCGATCGCACCGCCCCGATAGGTGACCGTGCGCCCCTCCGCAAGACCTTTGATCACGCGCATCGCCTCGGCAAGGGTCGAGAGCTTCGCCGGGCTGCCTCCGACAACCCGAACCGACGAGTCTCCCCGGCCGATCCCGCAAACGGTCCTGTTCCCGAACATCTCGTTCAACGTCGCGAAACACGACGCCGTGACCGTCCAATCTCTCGACAGTGGATTGGTCACCATCGTGCCGACCTTGATGGTCTCTGTGTTGGCAAGGATCTGCGAGTAGACGACGAACGGCTCCTCCCACAAGACGTGAGAGTCGAACGTCCACACGTAGCTGAACCCAGCTGCCTCCGCGGCCCGGGCGAGCTCCACCACTCGCGATGCGGGCGGATCGGTCTGGAATACTGCGCCGAATTCCATGAGAACCTCAGATCAGGTATTGGTTCGTGCCGCGCTCGAGGAAACGCCCGTGGCGCTTCTCGCCGGTGTAATGGCCGTTGTCGACGACGACCGTGCCGCGGGAGAGGACCGTCTCGGCTCTCCCGGTGATCGCCATCCCTTCGTACACGGAGTAGTCGACGTTCATGTGGTGGGTCGCGGCGGAGATCGTCTGGTGCGCGCCCGGATCGTAGACGACGATGTCGGCGTCGGACCCCGGTGCGATGACGCCTTTTCGCGGGTAGAGACCGAACATCCGCGCCGGCGTCGTGGCGATCACCTCGACCCAGCGCTCGACGGAGATGTCGCCTCGTACCACGCCCTGATAGATGAGGTCGACTCGGTTCTCGACACCCGGCAGCCCGTTCGGGATCTTGGTGAAGTCGCCCCGCCCGAGCTCCTTCTGCTCCTTGAAGCAGAACGGGCAATGATCCGTCGAGACCACGGATAGGTCGTTTGTCCTGATCCCTCGCCAGAGCTCGTCGAGGTGCCATGCCGGGCGAAGCGGCGGCGAGCAGACGAACTTGGCGCCCTCGAACCCGGGCCGGTCGAGCTCCGCGTCGGAGAGGAAGAGGTACTGAGGGCACGTCTCGGCGAACACGTTGCGCCCGACGTCGCGGGCGTCCACCACCGCCTCGAGCGCTTCAGCGGCAGTGAGATGGACGATGTACAAAGGGGCGCCGGCGACGCCGGCGAGCTCGATCGCGCGGTGTGTCGCCTCCCCCTCGAGCGCCGAGGGCCGGGTTTTGGCGTGAAAGCGCGGGTCGGTCTCGCCCCGGGCGACGGCCTCGGCGACGATCTGGTCGATGGCGATTCCGTTCTCCGCGTGCATCATGATCGTCGCCCCGTCGCCCGAGGCTTGTTGCATCGCCCGGAGGATCTCGCCGTCGGTCGAGTAGAAGACCCCTGGGTAAGCCATGAAGAGCTTGAAGCTGGTCACGCCCTCGTCGACCAGAATGTCCATCTCCTTCAGGGACTGCTCGTTCACGTCGGACACGATCATGTGGAAGCCGTAGTCGATGGCGCAGTTGCCCGCCGCCTTCGCGTGCAGCTCGTCGAGGCCCTGGCGCAGCGATTCGCCGCGGCGCTGGATGGCGAAGTCGATGATCGTCGTCGTGCCGCCCCATGTGGCCGCGCGGGTTCCGGTCTCGAACGTGTCGTTCGAGAAGGTGCCGCCGAAGGGCATCTGCATGTGGGTGTGCACGTCGAGGCCGCCCGGGATGACGAGCCGTCCGGAGGCGTCGATCCGCACCGACGCACCCTCCGCGAAGGACTCGGCGACGTCGGAGCCCGCCGAGGCCAAGGCGACGACGCGCTCGCCGTCGATGAGCACGTCGGCCTGGGCCGACCCCGTGGCGCTGACAACCGTGCCGCCGCTGATGACGGTCCGGCTCACGGCGCCACCAGGTCGCCGTACGCCTCCGGCCTCCGGTCCCGGTAGAACGCCCACGTCCTGCGCACCTCCTCGATCATCGACATGTCGAGATCGCGCACGATCAATTCGCTGCCGCTGTCGGATGCAGGCTCACCGACGAGCTTGCCGCGCGGGTCGACGACGTATGACGTCCCGTAGAAGTCGTCGTCTCCGAGCGGCTCCACGCCGACCCGGTTGATCGCGGCGACGAAGTACTGGTTCGCGACCGCGGCCGCGGGCTGCTCGAGCTGCCACAGGTACTGCGAGAGGCTGCGGCTCGTGGCCGACGGATTGAATACGACGCGCGCTCCGTTCAGGCCGAGCGCCCGCCAGCCCTCTGGAAAGTGCCGGTCGTAGCAGATATAGACCCCGACAGGGCCGATCGCCGTTTGGAATACCGGGAAGCCCAGGTTGCCCGGTCGAAAGTAGAACTTCTCCCAGAAGCCGTGCACCTGGGGGATGTGGTGCTTACGGTACTTGCCGAGATACCGGCCGTCGGCGTCGACGACGAAGGCCGTGTTGTAGAGCAGGCCCGGCTGCTCCTGCTCGTAAACAGGCACGACGAGCACCATTCCCAGCTCGCGCGCCAGCTCGCACATCCGTTCGACCGTCGGGCCCCCGGGCACGGCCTCCGCGTACGAGAAGTACGCGGTGTCCTGCACCTGGCAGAAGTACGGGCCGTAGAAGAGCTCCTGGAAGCACAGAACCTGTGCACCCTGAGCGGCGGCCTCGCGAACCCACTTGATGCTCGCCTCTATCATCGATTCCTTGTCGCCCGTCCATTCGGACTGGACAAGTGCGGTACGCACCACTTCTGGCATCGGCACCTCGCTCGGTCGCTGTTGACGCCTACCGTAGCCCCGCCGGATTCTCGTTTCTGTGGGAGGCGTCTAGGGCGACTCGTCCGGCTCCGCCCGAATGCGCGACCGAAGGGCCAGCAACCAGGCGTCCGCCTCCGCCCGTGCAGCCGCGATCTTCTCCCGGCGCTCGGGGCCGTGCTCGCCGAACGCGGGGTAGGAGCCCAGGAATTTCACAGCAGCAAGATCCATGTGCAGTTCCTTCAGGCAGTCGCCGACGACCTCGTCGCTCAGGTGACCCTCGAGCTCGATGACAAAGCAGTAGTCGCCGAGACCGAGCTTGGTCGGGCGCGACTCGATCTTGGTGAGGTTGATGTTCCGGGCGGCGAATTGCCCGAGGATCTCGTGCAGGCTGCCGGGGCGGTCGGCTTCCTGAAAGCAGACGAGGCTCGTGCGGTCGTGACCCGTCGGCGGCGGCAGGACGCCGCGCGCGACCAGCACGAAACGGGTCTGGTTGTCCGCATGGTCCTCCACCTGCTCGGCCACCGCCTCGAGCCCGTACAGGCGCCCAGCCAACGCCGGTGCGATCGCGGCGGTCCCGTCCGGCCCGGCCTCGCCGACCAGCCTGGCCGCCTCTGCCGTGGACGTGGCAGGCACCAGCTCAGCGCCCCGCAGGCGATCCTGCAGGAACCGCCTGCACTGGGCGAGCGCGACCGGTATCGACACGACTCGCCGGATGCCGGCGAGCTCGGTCCCCGCAGGCGCCAGGAGATGGAGGTGGACGTCCAGCACGCACTCCAGCTGAATGTAGAGCTCGACGTCGAAGACGAGATGATCGAGGGTGGCGCTGACCGTGCCCTCGATCGAGTTCTCGATCGGGACGAAGGCCGCGTCGACCTCCCGACGATTCGCCGCGTCGAGCGCTTCGGCGATCGTCGTCATCGCGATCGGCTCGGCTCCGGCCAGTTCCGGGATCGACAAGAGCGCCTCCTCGCTGAAGGTGCCCTCCGGCCCGAGGAACGAGATCCGGTGCCAGTCCTGCGCCAGTGCCGCCATGGGGGCAGGATAGTGATACTCATGGACGAGCTCGAACTCAGAGGATTGATAGACGACCTGCGCAGCGGCGCGTGCTCGCCAGATGACGCCGTGAGGCGGCTGAGGAGGCTGCCGTTCACGGACTTGGGTTTTGCGAGGGTGGACCACCACCGGGCGCTCCGCCAAGGTCTGCCGGAAGCCGTCTACGGCCCGGGCAAGACGCCGGCGCAGTGCGCGGCGATCGTCGAGGAGCTGCTGACCGCCGGGGGCGGCGGACCGGTCATTCTCACACGTGCGGACGAGGCGCAGGTCGCTGCCGCTCTCGAGTGCTCGCCGGGCGGGTGCAGGACCCCGTCGGCCCCAGAGCGGCGCCGTCTCACCACCGTCGTGTGGCGCCAGCAAGCGGACCGGCCTGGGCGACTGCTGGTCTGCACAGCGGGGACAGCAGACCTGCCGGTCGCCGAGGAGTGCATGGCCGTCCTTCGCGCGTTCGGCTTCCGCCCGGATCTGCTCGGCGACTGCGGGGTGGCAGGCGTCCATCGCCTCTTCGCCTCGATCGAGGACATCGCCGAGGCGGACGCCGTCGTCGTCGTGGCCGGGATGGAAGGAGCGCTGCCGAGCCTCGTGGCCGGCCTCACGCCTGCGCCGGTGATCGCCGTGCCGACGAGCGTCGGTTACGGAGCCTCACTGGAGGGGGTGACGGCGCTGCTAGCGATGCACGCTTCGTGCGCGGCAGGGATCACCGTGGTGGGGATCGACAACGGTTTCGGCGCTGCGTGCGCGGTGGCGAGGTCGCTGCGATGACTTGCGAGCCGTGGACACGGGCGGAGATGCACGCCGGAGCGGGGCGGTGAACCGAACCGGGCCGGCGGCCGGGGGTGGGAGTGGCGCTGAGGCACGCATCGCTTGGTTTCATTGCTTCTCGGGCATCGCCGGGGACATGGCGCTCGGGAGCCTCGTCGATGCTGGGGCCGACCTGCGCGAGCTCGAGCGCCTGCTCGAGCGCCTTCCGATCGGTGGGTGGTCGCTCGAGTTCGAACCCGTGCTGCGCAACGGCATCGCGGCCACCCGGGCGATCGTCGGGGTTCGGGGCGACGGCATGGTGCGGACGTTTCCACACGTCCTGGGGATCCTCGAGGAGGCTCGGCTCCCCGACCGGGTTCGCGACCGCGCGGCTGCAGCCTTCTCGCTTCTCGCCGAAGTCGAGGGGCGCCTCCACCGCCGGCCGCCCTCCCAGGTGCACTTCCACGAGGTTGGCGGTCACGACACGATCGTCGATGTCGTCGGCTCTGCCTCGGCTCTCGAGCTGCTCGGGGTCAGCACGGTCTCGGCAAGCCCGGTTGCGACCGGGCTCGGGATGGTCCGCAGCGCCCACGGCCTGCTACCCAACCCCTCGCCGGCGGTCGTCGAGCTGCTGGAAGGGATCCCGACCGAGGGGCGTGACGTCGCGGTCGAGCTGACGACTCCTACCGGCGCGGCCATGTTGGCCGCGTGGGGATCGACGTTCGGACCTATGCCGGCGATGACGATCGAGTCGGCCGGCTTCGGCGCAGGAGCACGAGAGCTGGACGACCTGCCGAACTGCACACAGGTCGTGATCGGCCTCCCCGCAACCTCGGCGCGCATCTCATCGTCCGGCGGCGGCCAGACGCTCGTCCAGCTGGACGTGAACCTCGACGACGTGACCGGCGAGACCCTTGCCCACGCCCTCGCGGCTCTGCTCGACGATGGTGCGCTCGACGCCTGGGTGACGCCGGTGCTGATGAAGAAGGGCCGGCCGGGCCACGTTGTGAGCGCTCTGTGCGACCCGGTCTTAGTGGGCGACATCCGTCGTCGCCTCGAGAGCGAGACCGGGAGCCTCGGTGTGCGCGCACACGGCGTCGAACGTTGGGCCGCTCGCCGCGAGCTGCTCGAGGTCGAGGTCGACGGCTATCCCGTACGCGTGAAGGTCAGCCCGGGACGGGTGAAGGTCGAGCACGCCGACGCCGCTCGGGTCGCCGGGCGGACGGGACGGCCCCTGCATGAGGTTGCGGCCCGCGCGGAGGCCGCCTGGCGAGAGCAGTCCGAGGTGCAGGACACGCGGCCGGATCGCGATCCCGGACCCGGCAACTCCATCACGCCGCTGCGACCGTGATGTTCACCCTGTCGGTCTGACCCGGGCCATTCGGCGGCGCAGTCACGGGTCCCCGGGGGATCGCACCGGTTCCCACCGAGGCCCAGAGCGTGTAGCCGTGTCCGGAGGAGACAGCGAGGCCCGGCAAGGTCACCTCGACCGACGCCCCGGGGGCGAGGCCGCCGATGCGGAGGGTGCCCGTTCGGGTCGGCGGCGTCGGTCGCCGCTGCAGGCCGGTCGCCGGCACCGCAACTACGGACGCCGAAGCCCAGACGCCGGAGATCTGGACGTTGCCCGCGTTGGCGACTACGAGAACGACCGACACCTTGTCCGTCGGCGGCAGGACTGAGGTCGAGCCCGGCGGCGGCAGTTGCAGTGTCGTCGTGGTAGTGGACGTGGAAGTCGTCGTTGAAGTGGAGGTCGTCGTGGACGTGGACGCGCCGGGGATCGTGGTGGAGGTGGTCGAGGTGGTCGACGTGGACGTGGACGTGGTCGTCGTCGGAGGCGTGGTCGTCGTGGTAGTCGGCAGCCCCGTGATCCGCACGACCGGAGGCTGAACCGTGATCGCGACGATCACAAGGTCGTGGTGGATCTGCAGCTTCTGGCTGGCTGACAGCTGGGCGACCCACGTCGTCACCGCCGCCTCGTGCCACGACGCCGCGTCGGTCACCCACCTCGAACCCGGCAGGCGACCACGGCCGCTCGAACCGGGAAGGGAACGCACGAAGTTCCGGTAGTCCCGGTCGCCCAGAACCAGCTCATCGCCGGCCCGAACGAGCAGGCTTACGGCCTTCGCTCGAGCCTGCACGGCGGAAGCCGACGGCGCGGAGCCACCGTTGGCAGAGCCATTTCCCGCGGAGAAGGCCGCCGGCCCGGTCGCCAGCGCGATGCCTCCCGTGACCATTCCTGCGGCTCCTGCTCGGGCCGCGAGCGTGGCCCGGAGCAGCTCGGCTGATCGAGCCGTAGGCGCCGGAATGCCCAGCGTTCCGAGCTGGTCTAGGTTCTCCGAGGTGCCGGCGACGAGGCGACCAAGAGCTTGCTCGAGACCAATTCGGTCGAGCGAGGTGGCCGCTGTGCGGACGAGATGCACCGTCGAAGCAAGCCCGGTCGACTCGTCGATGACAGGCATGACTTCTGCTACATAGGTCTGGGCCGTGACACGAGCCGCCTTACGGCCGGAGCCCACCACGTCGGCGGCAACCTCGCCGATGACGACCGCGAGCACCGCGAACGCGATGATCACGACGACCGTCTGCCTCTTCGATTGGCGCGCGAGACGCGAACCCCCGCCGTCGCCAGCCTGCGATCATCGCCGAAGAAGCTAGTCCCCGCCGCCGGCCTTTCTCATCCAACGGAGCCCGCTGGGGGCCGCCGTGGTAGTTGGTGCCGGTGCTGGACGCACGTGTTCGGCAGGGACCGGTCTACTCTCCGACAGCGCCCCCGGCCACGCTCACCTGGCTCTTGGTCGATCGCCAATTGACCGTCGGCCGGATGGCCTCGAAGTTCACGCGGTCCTTGTAACGCTTGGCGGTCTCCACGAGCACTTCGATCGTGGCGTCCTCGAGGAGGTGGGGCTTGAGCCCGAGCGCGGGCAACTTGGTCGTCACCGCGTGGTAGTAGTGCTCTTCCTTTTCCACACGCGGGTCGGGGACGGTGTCCACGGTCACCTCGCCACCGGCGACGCTCGCGGTCCGCTTTGCGAGGTCGCGCACGGAGAAGGACTCGGTGAACTGGTTGAACACTCGGAACTCGCCGGCCTCAGCCGGATTGATGCAGGCCAGTTCGACGCACGCGAGCGTGTCGCGGATGTCAAGCATCGCCCGGGTCTGGCCGCCCTTTCCATAGACGGTCAGCGGGTAACCAACTGCCGCCTGCACCGCAAAACGGTTCAGCACCGTCCCGAACACCCCGTCGTAGTCGAAACGGGTCAGCAGGTCATGGTGCAGCGTCGTCTCCGGTGTCTCCTGCCCGTACACGATGCCCTGGTTCAGGTCCGTCGAGCGAAGGCCCCATATGCGGCAGGCGAACTGGATGTTGTGGCTGTCGTGCACCTTCGACAGGTGGTAGAACGAGCCGGGCTGCTTCGGGTAGGGCAGCACGTCGGTGCGCCCCTTGTGAGTGATCTCGATGAAACCCTCTTCGATGTCGATGTTCGGCGTTCCGTACTCGCCCATGGTGCCGAGCTTGACGAGATGGATCGTGGGATCGATCTCTGCGATCGCGTAGAGCAGGTTCAAGGTGCCGACCACGTTGTTCACCTGGGTGTACACGGCGTGCTCGCGGTCGATCATCGAGTAGGGAGCAGATCGCTGCTCGGCGAAATGGACGACCGCGTCAGGGGCGAACTCGCGGATGGTCTGCTCGACGAAGACGTGGTCGGTGAGGTCGCCGATGAACGGTTGGACCGTGTGGCCCGAGACCTCCTTCCATGTCGCGACCCGCCTTTGCAACTGCCTGATGGGCACCAGGCTGTCGACACCCATCTCGTTGTCGTATTGACGCCGCGCAAAACTGTCGACGACACCGACGTCGTGGCTCCGCGCGGACAGGTGCAGCGCGGTCGGCCAGCCGAGATATCCGTCCCCACCGAGTACGAGGATCCTCATCGGTTCTTTCTTCTCCTTGTGATCGCGGATCTCTACGTTGCTCAGTTCGCGTAGTGGCCGGGAGTTCGTGCTTGTCGCACGCGACAAACTGCATATTGAGAGACTCAGCCGGAGCTCTCGGGATGCCGAGCAACGCGGCCCCTAAACGAAGCCCGGCGAGAGTCTATCGGGGCGAGCCGCGCCAGGTGTGACTTTCGGTGGATACCCTGGGACTCCTGCGGCCTCGCCACCGCGGCGGGCATGCGGGTCGGGCTCCGGGGACCTCAGAAGTTGGACAAGCGCTTGTATCTCGACATCAATCGCTTCGCCACGCGGACTGCGTGGGCCCACGGCGTCGCCATGTTCCTCGCCCGCCCTACAGCGCTCGTGATCCTGGCCGTGCTGTTCCTCGTCGCGATGGGCCGCGCACGGTCAGCCGGACTCGGAGGCACCGACCTCGACCAGATGGCGGCCGTCTTGTGGGTGGCCATAGGCACCGCTATCGCTTACGCGGTCTCGGTGCCGATCGCGCATCTGGTCGGGCGGCTCCCACCCTTCGTCGCGATGCCGCACGCGACGGTCCTGATCTCCAGACCGAGCGGCTTCAGCTTTCCCAACGAGCAGGCGGTCATCGCGGGAGCAGTCGCCGCCGGGCTGTGGTTGAGCCGGGCCCGCCTGTTGGCGACCCTCGCGACTGTGATGGCGATCCTCGTCTCGCTTGCGGTGGTCTACACCGGGACGGCGTATCCCGGCGACGTGGTTGCGGGCCTGCTCCTCGGGGCGCTCGTGACCCTCGCGCTCTATCCGGTTGCGATCAGCTCGTTGCAAGAGCTCGCACGCACGGTCGCGCGGTCGCCTTTGAAGGTGCTCGTCGGAGGCGGCCACCACCCACGGCCCGTCGGCGCGGGTCCGGCCGCCCGTCCGGAGCCGCTCGGCGAGAGCGGAGCCGTCCGTATCCTCCCGCCGAGCGAGACTGGCGCCGCCGGAGCCGACACCACGCCTAGATGACCCAAGCTGGTGGTCGGCCCATCGCAGTGCGAAGCTCGTGGCATGCCGGTGTGGCGCAGATGGAAGCGCAGGCGACTTGTAATCGTCAGGTCGTGGGTTCGAGTCCCACCACCGGCTCGGACACCACCACCGGCTCGACACCACCACCGGCTCGAACGACACCGGCTCGAACGAAACCGGCTCGAAACCGGCTCGAAACCGGCTCGAAACGAACAGCCAAACCGGCACTTCGCACGCCGTTAGGACGCGGAGCTGCCGCCGCCAGCGGCGACCTGTTAATGGTTGTGTGGCCAGAGCCCACACAACTATCAACACGTGTGTCGGAATCTCGGTCTAGCCGGTCTTGGGCGGAGAAATCCTTAACTAACCGCTCAAAGCGGCACTTCCACAAGCAGTGCCCAGGGCGACACCCAGGCGCTGATCAAGCCGAAGAAGGACGCCACGACGCCGAACCTCCTCTTGCGCGGCCGATTGCCTCTTGCCAGGGCTGGAGAGCGCTCGAACGAACCGAACGATCGATCGATCAGCGGTAGTCGCGAGGTATTCGGAAGATCCCGCCGCGGGGACGCCCGTCCCGGCCGGCCGCAGATGCGACCGGCTCTGACTCGTCCTCGGAGCCGGTGCCCGCTACCGGAGCGCCGGCCATGGCGGGCACGAATTCGAGTACCTCGTCGAGCGGCAGAGGATCCAGCTCGGGGACAGCATCGCCCGGGCGCTCCTCGGAACGGACTGTCGTGTACCCCCCGTCCGCCGAGCGCAGGACGACGTTGGCCCGCTTGCGCTTGCCCGCAGCGGGCACTCTCTGCAACTCCTTGCAGATGCGGTAGGTGACAGGGAACACGATCAACGGCACGAAGACTGCGAGATAGCGGAAGGTGGTGAGCACGACGTTCAGCGAGACGGTGAGGTAATTCGCGAGAACGTCGGTGGCGCTCGCCCCGAACAGCACGAAGTAGAAGGAGAAGACCGCTGCGCCGAACGCGGTGCGTTTCGGGCGGTCTCTGGGACGGTCGAGGATCTGATGTTCCGCGTGGTCCCCGGTCAGCTTCGCTTCGATGAAGGGCCACCCCTGCAGGACGCCGAAAGTGATGCCCGGCATGAGGATCGCGGGGAAGAACGCGTTCGGGATCATGTGGCCGAAGCCCACGATCTCCCAGCTCGGCATGATGCGCAGGGCCCCGTCGAGCCAGCCCATGTACCAGTCCGGCTGCACTGCGTAGCTCACCTTGTACGGGACGTACTGGCCGTAGAGCCAGATCGGGTTGATCTGGAAGAAGGCGCTGAGCAGTCCGGTGACCGCGGTGGTGAGGAACAAGAACCCGGTCGTCTTGGCGACGAAGTTCGGAAAGAAGGGCGCACCGACCACGTTGCGAGGCGTGTGGCCGCGTCCGGGGAACTGCGTGTGCTTCTGACGCACGAGCATGCCGAGGTGCGCGCCGAGGAGCAGGGCGATGACCGCCGGGAGGACCAGCACGTGGAGGATGAAGAACCTCGGAATGATCGAGTCGCCCGGGAAATTGCCGCCGAATAGGAAGAAGGCCGCGTAGCTGCCGATGAGCGGGATCGACTCCACGATCGAGAAGGCGATCCGGATGCCGGTCCCCGAGACGAGGTCGTCGGGGAGCGAGTAGCCGAGGAAACCGTTGAAGATAGCAAGGATGAGCAGCGTCGACCCCACGAGCCAGTTGAGCTCCCGGGGCTTGCGGAACGCTCCGGTGAAGAAGATCCTCAGCATGTGGACGACGATCGACCCGACGAAGATGTTCGCCCCCCAGTGGTGCATCTGTCGCATGAGCAGTCCGCCGCGAACGGCAAAGCTCAAGTTGACCGTGGAGGCGAACGCCTCGGAGACCGGCGTCCCGCGAAGCGGCGCATACGAGCCCTCGTAGATGACGTCCTTGCTCGAGGGGACGAAGTAAAGAGTGAGGAAGACGCCCGTTCCGAGCAGCACGATGAACGAATAGAGCGCGATCTCGCCGATCAGGAACGACCAGTGGTCCGGGAAGATCTTGTCGATGATCTTTCGCCCGGAGCCGGATATCCCGAGCCGGTCGTCGAACCAGGCGTAGACGGCGTCAATCATTTCCGCGCTCCCAGAACCCGGGTCCCACCGGCTCGTCGTAGCCGTCCTGGGCGTGGAAGTACCCCTCGGCGTCGATGTAGAGAGGCAGCTGCGGCAAGGGTCGGGGCGCAGGGCCGAAGATGGGAGTGGCGGCGTCGGTCACGACAAACAGGGACTGATGACACGGGCACAGCATCTGCTCGGTCAGCTCCTCGTAGAGGCCCACAGGACACCCCGCATGCGTGCAGACCTTCGAGAAGGCGATGTAGCCCTGTGGCGCCCAGGTCGCCCGCTGTTTCGCGAACCGCGCCGGCGGCGGGAGGAAGCCACTGGCAGGCGGCGTGCTGACCCGGATGAGCATCGTCTGCGAGTACGCCCCGCCGATATCGGTCGGGGGGAACACCGTCACGAAGCCGCCCACCTCGAGGTCATTGGTCTTGAGCCTGCGCCCGGTGATGTCGACTAGATAGGACCCGCGGCGCCAGGCGGTCTTGTAGAGGCTCTTCTTCGGGAGCGGGCCGAGCGAGCGTATTAGCGGGAACGCAAGCACCACGCCGAGAATTCCGGAGGCGAGACCGAGCGTCTTGACAAGGAAGCCGCGGCGCTCGATGGCGACTTTCCCGCGACTCGCGAAGTCCTCGACCAGAATCTCCCGCTGTTCCGGCGTCGGTTCGAGGCGGTGCCGGGCCTCCGAGAACGGGCCCATCGGCATCAGGTACTTGCCCCACACGACCATCCCGTATCCGACGCCGGCGAACCCGACACCAAAGGTCAGCCCCAGCCAGAAGTTCGCGTAGTTCTGCCAATAGGCTGCGCCGAAGCCGGCGAAAGCCGCCGCCCCCACCAGGAAGCCCGAAGCGGCCGCGATCTCGGCCCGGCGAGGGTTCTTCGCGGCAATCTGGAATTGCGGGGTGTCGACGCTGACCGAACGCACCGGGATCGTCACCCGGGGCGAGTCGCTCGGTCGCGGCGCCCCGGACGTGCCGGCGCCGTCGGTGCCCTCAGGCATGCGCGAGCTCGCCGTGCTCGTTGCCGTGGCCGTCTTCGGGTCCCTCAGGGGCCTCGTGGTCCTCGCCGCCCTCGTGGTCCTCGCCGCCCTCGTGGTCCTCGTCCGTTTCGGTGTCGGTGCGGTCACCCACCCAGAACGCCGCCAGCAGACACGCGCCCACCCCCACGAACAACCCGACGAACCCCTCGGCGACCGGGCCGACGCCACCGAGGAAGAGCCCACCGGGGCTGTAGGGATGCTCGATGTTCTTCACGACGAAGCCGACGATGTCAACTACCTGCTTGGGCGAGATCGTCCCGGGGCCGAAACGCGGCATGTTGCCGGGTCCGGTGCGGACCGCCTCCCACACCTCCGTCTTGGTGACGCCGTGAAGAGGTGGCGCTTGGATCCCGTTCGCGAGGGCGTCGCCGGCGCCGGTGATCGTGTGGCACGGCGCGCAGTTGAGCGCGAACAGGTTGAAGCCCTCGGCAACGTTGGCATGGGCGATGTCAAGGTTGAAAGGGATTCCCGGGTTGGCGCCCGAGGGCGCCAGTGAGGTCACGTACCGCACGATGTCGAGAACCTGGGGCCGGGGGAACTTCGCGGGCTTGAACTGGGGCTCGGCCGCCGGCTCGGCGAGCGGCATCCATCCGCTCGAGACCCACAAGTCGATCGTCGCAGCGCCGAGCCCGAGCAGGGGTGGCGCGACGGAGCTTCCGGCGGCGTGGATTCCGTGACACGTCGAGCAGTTCTCCACGAACAAGGTGCGCCCGGCAGCAAGCTCGCTCGCGACAGTGGGGCTGTCCTGGCTCACCAGTCTGCTCGCCGCGACCCCGCTCTGGGCGACGTCGGCGCGCCCTCCACCGAGCAGGAACACGCCGACGAAGGTCGCCGACACCAGGAGGGCGAAGGTCAGAAGGACGCGCCGCCACGTGGAGTGTGAGGCACTCATGAGAGAAGGAAGAGGGCGCTGAACAGCCCGATCCAGACGATGTCGACGAAGTGCCAGTAGTAGCTCACGGCCTGGAAGACCGCCGTCTCACCGGGGTCACCCCCCTTGATCGAACCCGCGAGGCGGCCGAGAAGCGCGATCATGGCCACGAGCCCGAGCAGGACGTGCAGCCCGTGGAGGCCGCTCATGATGTAGAAGAGCGAACCGTAGGCGTTGGTCCGCGGCCTGAAGGGAAGGGTCTTCCACTCGTACGCCTGGTTGGCGAGAAAGCCGGCTCCGAGGATGAAGCTCGCGATGATCCAGTTGCGGGCCTTCTGGTACTCCCCACGTTCTTGCGCCCACACTCCGAGCTGGAATGTCGGGCTGGAGGCCAGCAGCACGAACGTGAAGATCAGGGCCTGGATCGTGTCGAGGTGCGTGCCGGGAGGGAAGGTCCCTGCTGGAGGCCACAGCGGCAGGTTGTGGGATCGGATCGTGAAGAACGCAGCGAACAGCCCGCTGAAGAACATGAACTCCGAACCGAGCCAGATGATGACGCCGACTGCGAGCATCTGAGGCCCCGGCGCCGTCGGGTGTTGCTGGCCGTGCGGGCGCGGCAGCGCTGCGACGTCGCTCACGGCTTCTTTCTTACTAGAAGCAGAGGGCGGGAAGCCAAATCCTCGCGAGGCGCCCGAGGCCCGCCCGAACGTGGGGATACTGTCGTGCCGTGCAGGCCCTCGACTCGCCCTTCCTACATGCGTGTCGCTGCTCTCCCGCCGAGCGCACGCCGGTGTGGTTCATGCGCCAGGCAGGCAGATCGCTGCCCGAATACCGGCGGTTGCGCGGCGACGGCGACATCCTGGGCGCGATCGCCCAGCCCGAGCTCGCCGCCGAGCTCACACTGCAACCGGTGCGCCGCTACGGAGTCGACGCAGCGATCCTTTTCTCCGACATCGTCGTGCCGCTGGCGGCCATCGGGGTCGGGGTCGAGGTGGTGACGGGACGGGGGCCGGTGGTCGACAGGCCGTTTCGGACAGCCGAGGACCTGGAGCGCCTTCGGCCTCTAGAGCCCGAGACCGACCTAGCGCACGTGCTCGAGACCGTTCGCCTCGTCGTCGCCGAGCTGGACGTCCCCCTGATCGGCTTCGCCGGCGCCCCCTTCACCCTCGCGAGCTATCTCATCGAAGGCGGCCCCTCCCGGACGTTCGCGCGCACGAAGGCCTTGATGCACGCTGAACCCGAGCTGTGGCACGGCATCGTCGACCGCCTGGCCGACATCGCACTCGCAGCACTTCGCGCCCAAGTCGGCGCCGGCGCGTCTGCGATCCAGCTTTTCGACAGCTGGGCGGGGGCGCTCTCGCCCGCGGACTACACGACGTTCGCGCTCCCCGCCTCGCGCAAGGTCCTCGAGGGCGCGGGCGACCTCGGCGTCCCGAGGATTCACTTCGGCGTCGGAACGGGCGAGCTGCTGGGCCTCATGTCCGGAGCCGGCGCCGACGTCGTCGGCGTCGACTGGCGCGTACCGCTGTCTGTCGCCCGCCGCCGTATCGGCACGGGAAGGGCCGTCCAAGGCAACCTGGACCCGGCGGTCTGCCTCGCTCCAGTCGACGTCGTGATCGAAGAGGCGACCAGGGTCCTGGTGGACGCAGGCGGAAAGCCGGGCCACGTCTTCAACCTCGGTCACGGTGTCCTGCCCGAGACCGACCCCGGAGTGCTCGCTCGGGTGGTCGACACGGTCCATGACTGGCGGCCGGGTGCACACTCGAGCGAGGTTGTCGACACGCTCCATGGCGGGCAGCCCGAAGCATCCTCGGGCGAGACGGTCGGCTCATGACCCCGGCGCCCGGACGCGTCGGGGTGCTCGTCATGGCCTACGGGACCCCGTCCTCGCTCGATGAGGTGGAGGCGTTTTACACCGACGTTCGGCGCGGACGGGCGCCGAGCGCAGAGCAGCTGGCTGAGCTCGTCGCACGCTACGAGGCGATCGGCGGCGTCTCCCCCCTCTCACGGCGGACCGCCGAGCAGGTGGCGGGGATCCAGCAGCAGCTGGAGCTGCGTTTCCCTGGGCGCTTTCTGTGCACGGTCGGGAACAAGCACTCCGAGCCGCGCATCGAGACTGCCGTCGAGAGCCTGGCCGACAAGGGGGTGCGCCAGCTCGTCGGTCTCGTCCTCGCGCCGCACTATTCGCGGGGCAGCGTGGGCGAGTACGTCGCCCGCGCGACCGGACCGGCGCAGGAGCGGGACATGTCGGCCACTTTCATCGAGCAGTGGCACGATGACCCCGTCCTGATCGACCTTCTCGCCGAGCGGGTGACCGGGTCCTTCGAGTCGCTCGGTACCGAGGGCGAGCACGCTCGGAAGGCCGACGAGCTCCTGGTGCTGTTCACCGCTCACAGCCTCCCGCTTCGCGTCGTCGCCGATGGCGACCCGTATGCCGACCAGCTCCGGCGGACCGGCGAGCTCGTCGCCTCGGCCGCGGGTTTCGAGCGCTGGGACGTGGCCTGGCAAAGCGCCGGACGGACACCGGAACCTTGGTTGGGCCCCGACGTTCTCGAGGTGCTTCGGGCCATGCCCGGAAGCAACGTGCGTGCGGTGGTTGTCTGCCCGGCGGGGTTCACGTCGGATCACCTCGAGGTCCTCTACGACCTCGACATCGAGGCGCGCCGCGTCGCCGTCGCGACCGGCCTCGCCTTTGCCCGGACCGCGTCTTTGAACGCCGAGTCGAGGATGTGCGCCGCCTTGGCCGATCTCGTCGTGCGGTCCGCGGGCGCCCTCGGCTCATGAGCCGTGTTGTCGCCGTCGTCGGCGGAGGGATCAGCGGGCTCGCCGCGGCCCGTGTTCTTGCCGGCGCAGCCGACGTCGAGGTCGTCTTGCTGGAAGCGACCGGCCGCTACGGCGGCAAGATCCTGTCGGGAGAGTTCCGAGGGCGTCCGGTCGACCTGGGGCCCGACAACTTCCTGACACGGAACCCGAGCGCAGCCGAGCTGTGCCGTCAGCTCGGGCTTGGCGACGACCTCGTGCCACCGGCGACTAGCTCGGCTTCGGTGGTCGCGCGGGGGCGACTTCACCCTCTGCCGGCCGGACTCGTCCTCGGCATCCCCACCGACCTGGAAGCGCTCGCACGCTCGCGGATCCTGAGCGGTCCCGGCCTCGCCCGAGCCGCCCTCGACCTCGTGATCCCGGGGCCGCCGATCCAGCCCTCGAGCGTAGGTCTCTGGCCGGATGGAGCTGCCGACGGGCCTTCGCGCCCAGAGTGGAGCGCCGCGTCGGTCCTCCGGCGACGGCTCGGCCGCGAGGTGGTCGAACGCCTGGTCGATCCGCTGCTGGGCGGCATCAACGCCGGGAGCACCGACCAACTGTCGCTCGCGGTCGTCGCCCCTCAGGTCGCCCACGCCCTCGTCGGGCGGACCAGCGTGATCCGCGCCCTCAGGACGCCCGGCCCCGGGACGGCGCCAGCGACTTCAGCGACGTTCGGCGCGACTCGCTCGGCTGCGGCGCCGAGCAGCACCGAGCCGCTCTTCGTCGGGGTACGGGGAGGGCTCGGGCGTATGGTCGAGGCCCTGGCTGCGGACCTGCAGGACCGAGGCGTGAAGCTCCGACCGGGAGCAGCGCTGACGGCTATACGCCGCGGAAAGGCCGGCTACGAGCTCGAGACCGCGGACGAGACGGTCCTTGCCGACGGTGTTGTGCTCGCGGTCCCCGGCTATGTGGCGGCGAGGCTGCTCGTCGACTGCGCCCCCGCGGCGGGCGCCGAGCTCGGCTCGATCCCTCACGCGAGCGTCGCCCTCGTGACGCTCGCGTGGCCAACAGGCTCGATCCCCCGACTTACGGGCTCGAGCGGCTTCCTCGTGCCCCGCTGCGAGGGACGGCTCCTCACCGGCTGCACGGTCATGTCGGCCAAATGGCCCGACAGCGCTCCCGCCGGCGAGGTCGTCCTCCGTGCCTCGACCGGACGCTACGGCGACGAACGCTCCTCGGCGATGACAGACGACGAGCTTGTCGCACGAGCGCTCGCCGAACTGCACGAGCTGATAGGCGCGCCGGTCTCGCCACTCGCCAGCCTCGTGCAGCGCTGGCCCCGGGCCTTCCCGCAGTACCTGCCCGGGCACCTCCGGAAGATCGACCGGGCGAAGGCCGCCCTCAGCGCCTTTCCCGCACTCGAGCTCGCTGGTGCTTCACTCGGAGGGATCGGGGTCCCGGCCTGTGTGACGAGTGGCGAGCGGGCTGCAGCGTCTGTTCTCGCCCGCCTGCGCGAATGAACCGCACGGGCCGAACGCTGCGTGCGCTCGTCCCGCTTGCCGCCGGCGGTGCGGTGGGGCTCTCCCTGCCGCCGTTCGGGCTCTGGCCGCTCGCGTTCGTCGGAGTCGCAGCACTCGCCGTGAGCTTGAAGGGGCGGTCGCTTCGCGCCAGAGCCCTGACCGGTCTGATCGCGGGCATCGGGCAGTTCGCCTTGGGACTCGCCTGGGCGGTCAAGTTCACGGTGCTCGGTTATGGCGCACTCGTCATCGTCGCGTCTTTGATCTTCGCCGTCGCCTGCGCGCTCGCCCCGAACGGACGCGCGCGGGTGCCGGCCCTGGCCGGCCTGCTGACTATCGCCGAGTGGGTCCGCGAAGCTTGGCCGTTCGGTGGCGTGCCGCCGGGCGGGATCGCGCTCGGGCAGGTCAGCGGTCCGTTGGCGAGCACCGGCCGCATCGGCGGCACGATCCTTCTCGTAGGCGTGACCTACCTCGCCGGCGTCGCGCTCGGCGAGCTCGCGGGCACGCTGCGCTCAAATCATGCCGAGCACCTGGCGAGATCCGGCCGAGGCCTGGGCGGGGTCTTGGGGAGCTTGGCGCTCGTGGCCTCGCTCGCGCTCTGGGGCAGCTTTGCGGCTGACGGCGGGCCGCCGGTCGGCACGCTGCGAGTCGCATTGGTCCAAGGAGGCGGTCGCCGCGGACTGTCCGACCTCCAGGTCCCGCCGGCGGTCGTCTACGCGGCTGCCGTGCGGGCGACAGCGGACGTGCGCCCGCCGGTCGACCTCGTGCTCTGGCCTGAGGACGTCGTGGCGCTCGGGGAGCCCCTCGAGGGTTCGCCGGAGGCTGCTCAGCTGGCTGGGATCGCCCGGAGACTTCATACGACCCTCGTCGCGGGCGTGACCGAGCCCGTCGGCAACACCAGGTTCCGAAACGAGATCGTCGCCTACTCCCCGTCGGGTGCACTCGTCGCCGTCTTCGAGAAGGTCCACCGTGTCCCCTTCGGGGAGTACGTCCCGTGGCGGTCGTTCTTCTCGCATCTGGCGAACCTGTCGGCCGTTCCACGGGACGCCATCGCCGGGAGGGGGAGCGGGATGATCGAGACGCCGGCGGGACGTTTCGCCCTGCTCGTGTCCTACGAGGTGTTCTTCCCCGACCGCGGACGCTCGGGCGTGAGGGCCGGGGGCCAGCTCATCCTCGTCCCGACGAACACGTCGTCGTATTCGAACGAGCAGGCTCCCGCCCAGGAGATCGCCGCCTCGCGCCTGCAGGCGATCGAGGAGGGGCGCGACCTCCTGCAGGCAGCCCCGACCGGCTATTCGGCCATCATCGACAACCGCGGTGAGGTGCTCCAACGGACTCGGCTGTCGGTCGAGGCCGTGCTTCGCGCAACGGTCCCGCTGCGGGAAGGGGCCACCTTGTACACGAGGCTGGGCGACCTGCCGGCGCTCGCGCTCGGCGTTCTCGCCGTCCTGGCGGGCTGGGCGGTCGCGCTGTGGGAGCGCCGGCGTGAAAAAGGTGAGGGGCCCGGGTCAGGTGGTCGGGCCCGAGGCGACGCCGGCATCGCCGAAGGTCGCCATCTCGCCGAGAACTCGCGCGGCGGCGCGGACAATGGGCAGCGCGAGACAGCCTCCGGTCCCCTCGCCCAGGCGGAGGCCGAGGTCGAGTAGCGGTTCGAGGCCGAGGTGCGCCAGCACGACCGAGGCGCCCGGCTCGGTCGACCGGTGACCCGCGACCAGGTAGCCGCTGCAGTCGGGGGCAAGTGCGGTCGCGATCAGCGCCCCGGCGAGGGAAATAACCCCGTCGAGGACGACAGGGACTTCTGCTTGCGCTCCGCCGAGCACGAGCCCTGCGATCGCAGCGATCTCCAGCCCGCCGAGCTCCGCCAGCACGGCCGGCGGATCGGCGTCTCGTAAGTCCGCCCCGAGGATCGAGCGGGCACGCCCCAACCCGCGATCGATCGCCCCGACCTTTGCCTCCCATGCGCCGTCGGAGATGCCCGTTCCTCTTCCTGTCACCTCTCGGACCGGCCGCCCGAGGAGTGCCGCGATGAGCGCAGCCGAGGGCGTCGTGTTGCCGATGCCCATGTCGCCGGTGACGAGACAGTCGACTCCTTCGGCCACCAGACGGCGTGCAACCTGCACTCCGACGTCGAGGGCCTGCGCTGCCTCGTCGGAGGTCATGGCGGGCTCGATCGCCAGGTTCCCGGTCCCTGGGCGGACCTTGGCGGCGACGAAGTCGCCTACCGGTCCGGCCGGAGATCGCGTCGGGGTCGCACGCGGAACCGGGCTGGCCCTACCGGGAATGGGCGTGGCGACGCCGGCGTCGACGACGACTACGCGCGCGCCGACCTCGCGAGCCAGCACGTTGATCGCCGCGCCGCCGGCGAGGAAGTTTGCGACCATCTGGGCTGTGACCTCCGCTGGCCACGGCGAGACGCCCTCGACGAGCACGCCGTGGTCGCCTGCGAAGACCACCACGGCCGCATCACACGGAACCGGCGGGGGAACCCGGCGGGCGATGGCAGCGAGCTGGGACCCGAGCTGCTCGAGGCGGCCGAGCGCCCCGGGCGGTTTGGTCAGAGCCGCTTGGCGCTCATCTGCCTCGATGGCTGCGGCGCGATCGACGGGCCTCAGACGCCGGGCCGCGTCGACCCAGTCGCTCGTCAATACCCGTACCCGTCGACCCGCTCGAGCCCGTCGATTCGAGGTCCGCAGGCGTCAACGAGGCCGGTCGGCGCCCTCTCGGGCTGCCAGCTGCGAGGCGCCGGACTCGAACTGTGCGGCCTCGCTGGTGACAGGAACCGCAAGCAGGCCGGGCTGGGCGACGGGGTCGTGTTGGCCGGCCGGGACCGGGCCGGCGCCGGCCGCACGGTGCCCGAACAGGAAACGGTTGAACAAGAAGTACCGGCCTGTCCAGATGCAGGCGTAGGTCAGGAGATTGGCACCGTTGACGATGAGCGCCCGCTCGAGCGACCCGCTCGCGATGCGATCGGCGTTGTGGGCGGCTACCCCCACCGCGATGGTCGACAGCGCCATGCCGAGAAACGAGATCGACCAGAAAGGCACGACTTCTCGCCACATGCTCGAACGGCCGGACTTGCCCCAGGTCCAGGTCCGGTTGAGGTAGTACGCCGGAACCGAGGCGACGGCCGTGGCGATCAGGTTGCTCTCTGTCGCCGTGCCGATCGCGAATACGTGGTAGGCGAGGAACAGGACTACCTGAGTCACGACGGTCGAGATGATCGAGACCGAAGCGTATTTCCAGAGCCGCCCGAAGTGCTCAGTGCGGCGGAACGCGCGCGCGCGTCTCACTAGCGAGGGCATCGCTGCAGTCTATCGTCTGATTCGTGACGGAGGCTCTTGATTCGTGACGGAGGCTCTCAACCAGCTCGTCGAGCTGCTCGATCTCGAGCCCATCGAGGTGAACATCTTCCGTGGGAGGAACGTCGACGAGACCCGCCAGCGTGTGTTCGGCGGCCAGGTAGCCGCGCAGTCCCTCGTGGCCGCCGGCCGCACCGTGGAATCTGGTCGCGTCCACTCCTTGCACTCGTACTTCCTGCGACCAGGCGACCCGGCCACACCGATCCTGTACGAGGTCGACCGCATCCGCGATGGCCGGTCGTTCACCACCCGGCGGGTTGTCGCTATTCAGCACGGCCGCGCCATCTTCAACCTCCAATGCTCCTTCCACATCGACGAGGGGCCCGGTCTCGTTCACCAGGCGGCCATGCCCGAGGTCCCCCGTCCGGAGGATCTGCCGACGGTCCCAGAGCGCCTCGAGCCTTATCGCGATCAGCTGCCGGACTGGTTCGTGGAGGAACGGCCACGGCCCATCGATCAGCGTTTCATCGGCGACCCGTCGTGGTTGCGGTCGACGACAGGGGAGACCCGCCAGCTTCTGTGGGTGCGCGCCGACGGGCCCTTGCCCGACGACCCCCTTCTTCACGACGCCGTGCTCGCTTACGCCTCGGACATGTCGCTCATCGACTCGATCCTCATGCCACACGCGATCGGTTGGAGGGACCGAGCAGTCATGGTCGCGAGCCTGGACCATTGCATGTGGTTCCACCGCCCCTTGCGCGCCGACCGTTGGCTGCTTTTGGATCAGGACTCACCCAATGCCCACGGAGCACGAGGGCTGGCACGAGGGCTCGTGTTCGACGAGGAGGGCCGCCTGGTCGCGAGCCTCGTGCAGGAGGGCTTGATCCGCGTGAAGACGCAGGACTCGCCGCCGAGAGCACCCTGAGGGCCGGCGCAAGACCTTGGCCTTTGCCGTCACTTTCGCCATCTTCCTTGTGCTGATGGCAGTGCTGGCGGTGTTCGTCGTCCGTTTTGCCGTGCTCGAGGGCCGGCGGCGCCGGGCAGCCGGGGCCGGAGGCCGGCCGGAGCGGGAGGGGCCAGACGGTCGAGGTGGGCGGAACGCGACGGGGGGCCGGCGGAGCGAGCCGGAAGGCGGGCCGAGCGGGCCGGGGGCCGGGGCCCGCCCGGAAGGGCCTTCGGACCTCGGCAAGCCGGACGGGCCTGCCGGCTGAACCTGGAGGACCTGCCGGCTGAACCCAGGAGGACGCGGTTAAACGAGCCCGCCGCGCCGGCTCTCGAAGATCACGCCGAGGAGTGCCGAGACGGCCAGGAACAGGCCCACTCCGAGGGTCCACGCGCCGAACACCAGTGAGACGGCCACCAGGGTGGCGCCGAGACCCAGGACGAACGGCCAGATGCTGCTTCCCGGAAAGGAGCCCACGACGCCGGCGCCGTCCTCGACGGAGGCCCTGGAGTCGTCCGCCGGTCGCGGGGACATCCGCCGGGACCACCAGAAGTAGTAGAGGCCGGGAACACCACCGAGCAGGAAGGTCCCGACGAGCATGAGGCTGCCGGCGTCGTCGTAGCTCGTGAACCAGTAGACGATGGCGACCAGGCCGAAGAAGAAACCGACGAAGAGAAGCACGTAGGACTCGACCTTCATCGGTCCGGATCTCCCGACTCGAAGGAACCGGCGCCGTCCGAGCCGGCGTCCTCGAGCTGCGCCGTGCCGTTCCCCGACGATGCGAGAGCACCGGCGAACCTCGGCTTGCCGTGGTCGAGGACCCGGTGCTCAGGATGGTTGTAGTCCCAGACCGGGCGCTCCGATCGGATCGGCGGGATCTTCAGGAAGTTGTGGTGCGGCGGCGGCGAGCTGGTCGCCCACTCCAGGGTGGACGCGTCCCAGGGGTTGTCGCCGGCCGGGATCGGTTTCTGCCACGACACGAACAGGTTGACCAGGAAGAGCAGCACCGCCAAGAAGAGCAGAACCGAGCCGGCGCTCGAGATCCGGTTGAGCGTCGTGAAGCCGTCGCTCGCCGCGTACTCTGCTATTCGTCTCGGCATCCCCTTCAAGCCCAGCAGGTACTGCGGATCGAAGGTGACGTTCGCACCGATAAGCATCAGCCAGAACGACGCCTTGCCTAGCCCCTCCCGGAGCATTCGGCCCGTGATCTTCGGGTACCAGAAGAAGAACCCCGCGAACGCACCCATCACGAGCGCCATCACCACACTGTGGAAGTGGGCGACGACGAAATAGGTGTCATGGGTCGCGAAGTCGATCGGCGGCGAGGCCAACAGGATGCCGGTCACCCCTCCGAGCAGGAAGGTCACGAGAAACCCGATCGCGAACAGCATGGGGGTGTCGAACTTCACCGACCCTCGCCACATCGTGCCGATCCAGTTGAAGAACTTGATCCCCGTCGGCACCGCGATCAGGTAGGACATCAGGCTGAAGAAGGGCAGCAGCACGACGCCCGTGGTGAACATGTGGTGCGCCCAGACGCTGGTCGACAGGGCGGCGATGGACATCGTCGCGAATACCATGCCGCGGTAGCCGAAGATCGGCTTGCGGGAGAAGACCGAGAGCACGTCGGTGACGATCCCGAAGTAAGGCAGGGCGAGGATGTAGACCTCCGGGTGACCGAAGAACCAGAAGAGGTCCTGCCAGAGGACGGGGACGCCCCCACCGGCGACCGTGAAGATGTGAGCGCCGAGATGGCGGTCGCACCAGAGCAGGATCAGCGCGCTCGTGAACACCGGGAAGGCGATGAGGATCAGGATGCCGGTCACGAGCATGTTCCAGGTGAAGATCGGCATCCGGAACATGGTCATTCCCGGAGCGCGCAGGTAGTAGATCGTGCTGACCAGGTTGACACCCGTGAAGATCGCGGAGAAACCGGTGAGGATCAGGGCCACGATCCAGAGATCGGGCCCGGCTCCCGGGGTGTTGATGGAGTTCGAAAGCGGGGCGTAGGCCACCCAGCCGAAGTCGGCTGCCGACCCGGTTGTCAGGAAGCCCAACATCATCAACGAGCCGCCGCCGAGGTAGAGCCAGTACGAGAAGGCGTTGAGCCTTGGGAACGCCATGTCCGGCGCCCCGATCTGCAGCGGGACGATGTAGTTCGCCAGCCCGCCGAACGCGACTGGCCCGACGAATAGATAGATCATCAAGCTGCCGTGCATCGTGAACATCTCGTTGTAGGTGTGCTGCGACAACAAGGTGCTGTCCGGATTTGCGAGCTGCGCGCGGATCAGCACTGCCATGCAGCCGGCCAGGAGGAAGAAGATGACGGCGGTGATCGTGTAGCTCTTGCCGATCACCTTGTGGTCGGTCGAGGTGATCCATTTCAGGATCCCTGTCGGGCCGTGCTCGTGTTCCGGCTCCGGTGCCTCGTCGAAAACAGAAGGCCGATCGGCTAGAAGCGTCATGTGGCGGCTCCCAAGGCGGAGGTCGCGCTCAACCAACTCTGGAAGGCGCCCGGACGGACGACCTTCACGCTGAAGAGCATCTCGGAGTGGTAAAGGCCGCAGTACTGGGCGCAGTGGCCAGGGAACACGCCGAGCTGGACTGGAGTGAAGTCGAAGTGGTTCGTGACGCCAGGCAGAGCGTAGCGTCCGAAGTTGAACGAGGGAATGTAGAACGTGTGCACCACGTCATTGGACACGAGGACGATCCGCGTCGTCTCGTTCACGGGCAGCTCGAACTGGGGGTACTCCGGGGACATCGGGTTGCCGGCGAGCGCCGATGGCCTGGCTTGCGCAGTCTCGACCAACGCGATCGGCTTGCCGGCCGAGTTCAGGTACTGGAAGCTCCATCCCCACTGAAAGCCCGTGACCTTGATGGTGACCGCCGGGTGCGTGACGAGGGCGTCGATCTTGTTCTCGTCCACGACCGTGTAGAAGAAGATGACGCCGACGATGATGAGCGGCAGGACCGTGTAGATGATCTCGATGATGCGATTCCCGTGGAATTGCCGGGGCATATGGTCTGGATCGCGACGGCGATAGGCGATGACCGACCAGAGGATCAGGCCCCACACGAGCACGGCGACGACGAGGCCTGCGATCGTCATCCAGGACCACAGCTTGAACTCCGTCTGAGCCTGGGTCGTGGCGCCCCGGAAGGCCCCGAAGGTGGGCAGGTTGCAGCCACCGAGGCTCAGCGCGAGGACGGCAAAAGCGGCAAGCGGGACGATCCGTTTCAGCCTGCCGAGTGCCCTGATCCCCACGAGTCGCGACATTAGCCAAGGGGTCGGAGGGGCGGCCAAACGGCGCTCCGAGGGAAGCTCAGAGGCCGTCCCGGTCCGCGGGCGATGCCGGTGTGGGCGGCGCAGGTTGCCCGGGCGGCACCGAAACGGGCTGTGGGGTGCCCGCCGCGGACCTGGCCGCGCGGGCGGCGCGCCCGATCCGGCGAGCGTGGCCGGTCGCCCGGCCGAGGCCCCGTACCGCAGCGGACGGAGCACCGGAGTCGCGAGCCTTGGCGACCGCTGTCGCGACGACCCGGCCTGCCGTCGCCGCAACCAGCCCAGCGGCGTCGGCGCCGCTCGTCGGCCTCGCGCTGCCCGCAGCGGCGTCGGCGCCGCTTGTGGGCCGCGTTGCGCCCGCGCCAGGCGAGGACGGCGTGCGTGAGGGACGGCTCGCGGACTGCTGCGACAAGAACCGCCCCAGGCGGGCGGCCGTGGTCGGTGGACCGCCTGGCTCCGGCGGCGGCCGCGGCACGATCTCGGTCGTGATCGACATCCGTACCAGCACGACGGCCACGGCCTCCGTGAGGATGATCGGGATCACCTGAAGATTGTGCAGGTAGGACAACGGCGAGAGCGCCAGCCCGAGAGCGAGCACCAGGTCGAGGTACAAGTGCATCCGCTTGGGCATGAGTCTCGCAGCTGCAAGCGGGCCCTTGGTCACGACCGCGAGTAAGCCGATCAGCCCGCCGCCGAGCACAAGGACGAGCGCCGGCCGCCCCGTCAGGTGGAGGCCGACGCCGATGAGAGCCGCAGCGAGGGCGTACTCGGCGAGCTGATGGCCGCCGAACGGTACGTGCCGGCGCGGCGATTCAGTCGACGCCATCGCCTAGCGACGAGCCGACAGTCGGATCAGGTGGCGGAGGTCGTGTCGTCGGCCTTCGAGGCAGCGGGGTCACCCGCCTTGGGGTCACCCTCTTCCATACCCTTCTTGAACTCGTGGGAAGCGCTGCCCAGCCCGCGCGCGAGCTTGGGGAGCTGAGTTCCCCCGAAGAGGAGCACCACGACAATTACTGCAATCACGATCAAGCCGTCGGGACCAAAGATCTCGGCAAGCATCCCGGTGATCACCTGCCTTTCTGTCTGAGTACTCAATCAGGTTAGACCCGTCCTGGCAGCTACGTGCAGCCGGGACTCTGGACCTGCTACGTGCCTGGTCGGCGATCCGGATGAACGTCCCGCCTTTCGGAGGCGGATCCGCTCCACGATCTTGCCGCGCCTCAGGGACTCGGAGGGCTGCCCCCGCCCCGGCAGATCAGGTTCCGGTCCAGACCGGCGGACGCTTCTCGGCGAACGCGACCGCTCCCTCCAGCGCGTCGCTGCTGGTGAAGACGGGCACCGTCAGCTCCGCATTGAGCTTCCAAGCCTCTTCCTCGGAGAGATCGAGGGAGCGCTTCATGAGCTCCTTCGAGACTCGTACTGCAAGCGGGGCGTTGGCGCAGATCAGCTGGGCGAGGGCCAGCGCCTCGTCGATCAGCCTTTCGGCCGGAACGACCCGGTTCACGAGTCCATAGGTCGAGCGCGCGCTGCGCGTCGATGCTGTCGCCGGTGAGAGCGAGCTCTAAAGCGATGGCTTGGGGAGCCCGTTTTGCGAGCCTGATCAGTCCGCCGCCTGCGGCCGCAAGGCCGCGTTTGACTTCGGGGATCCCGAAGACGGCATGCTCGGCCGCCACTACGAGGTCGCACGCGAGCACGATCTCGAAGCCGCCGGCCAGCGCCGCTCCGTTGACAGCAGCGACGAGCGGCTTCGGGAATTTGCGAGAGGCAATCCCGGCGAACCCCCCGTTCGGGGACAAGATGTCACCCATCTCGCCCGCGGCAAAGGCCTTCAGGTCCATGCCGGCGCAGAATGCCCGTTCACCGGTACCAGTGAGCACGACAACCCAGACCTCGGGGTCGTCGGTCATCTCGTCGAAGGCCGCTCCGAGCGCTCGGGTGGTCGCGCCGTCGATCGCGTTGCGGGCGCCCTCCCGGTTCAGCCGGACCAGCTCGACGTGGCCGTGCCGCTCCCGTACGACCGGTTCCCCGGCGCTATTGGGTCGATCGGTTGGATCGGACATGGTCGTCCCCCTTGTCGGTCGGTCGCCCTGCTCACGTCAGGCGAGTCTGCACAGTGCCTCCGTGTCGACCGAGGCTCTCACCCGTTTCTGCCCCGAGAGTGTAAGGCTGCCCCGGGCAGGGGTCGCCGCGCCGTATCGTGGATACATCAGACGGTCTGGCGGTGGTTACGAGGTGACCCAAAGTTGACGAAGTCCACTCGCACGACTCCGGCTCGGGACTTGGCACCCTCCTCGAACGGCGCCCGCCGAGACGACACGACCGCGGTCTCCCGTCCGCTCGATCCAGCGCCGCTCCGGTTCCGGGGCATCGACACGGCCGAGCTCGTCGAGGACTTCCGGCTCGCCTGCACGTCACGCGCGCTCGATGACCGGGAGATCACGCTTCAGCGCCAGAGCCGTGTCTTCTTCGAGATAGCCGGAGCGGGCCACGAGGCACTCCTCCTCGCAATGGCCCGGTCCCTCCGCCCCGGCTACGACTGGTTCTTCCCGTACTACCGGGATCAGGCGCTGGTCCTCGGTCTCGGGGTCACGCCACGCGAGATCCTCCTCCAGGCGGTCGGCTCGTCCGAGGACACGAGCTCAGGAGGCCGGCAGATGCCGGCACACTGGGGGAACAAGAAGCTCAACATCGTCACGCAGTCGAGTTGCACGGGAACTCAATGCCTCCCGGCGATCGGGTGCGCGGAGGCCTCCCGCTACATCGCAAGGCGGGACCTGGCGGGGTGCGTCGCCCACGGTGACGAATTGACCTACGTCTCCCTGGGGGAGGGAGCGACCTCCGAAGGCGAGTTCTGGGAAAGTCTGAATACCGCTTGCCGGTTGCACCTCCCCGTGGTGTACCTCGTCGAGGACAACGGTTGGGCCATCTCTGTACGTGCGTCCGACCAGGCGCCGGCTCCGATCTCCGAGCTCGTCCAGGGCTTCCGCGGGTTGGCGATCTACAAGGTGGACGGCACCGACTACTTCGCGTGCCGGTCGCTCGCTGCGACAGCGACGGCTCGCGTGCGCGCGGGCGAGGGACCATGCCTGATCCATGCCGCCGTGACGCGGCCTTACTCGCACTCGTCACAGGACTCGCAGTCCAAGTACAGGTCCGCCGAAGACCTGGCACAAGAGGCGACCCACGACCCGATCCTCCGCCTCGAGCGGGAGCTGACCGAAGGTGGCGCGCTCACCGTCGAAGCCGCAGCAGAGATCCGAGACGGTGTCCGCGCCCTGGTGGCCGAGATCGGACGCGAGGTTCTGGAAGCACGAAGACCGGACCCGGCGACCGTGACCGATCAGGTGCTGGCACTGCCTGATGTTCCGGAGCCGACGCCGCGAAAGACCCTGGCGCCGTCAGCCGCGGGCGAGCCCGCCGGCGGGCCTAAGCCCATCGGCATGGGCGAGGCGATCCGCCTCGCCCTCTTCGAGCAGATGGAGTCCGACGAACGCATCCGGGTGTTCGGGCAGGACGTCGCCGACGCCGGCGAGGACATCATCGCCCTCGTGGAGGGAAAGGGCGGCGTCTTCGGCACCACCCACGGGCTCCAACGGGAGTACGGCGTCGCGCGGTGCTTCAACGCGCCGCTTGCAGAGGCCAACATCGTCGGTCGCGGGATCGGCCAGGCGATACGGGGCCTTCGACCGTGCGCGGAAATTCAGTTTTTCGACTACATCTGGCCGGCGATGATGCAGATCCGCTCCGAAGCGGCGACGACGCGATGGCGTTCTGTAGGGCAGTTCACTGTCCCGCTGGTCATCCGGGTCGCCATCGGCGGCTACCTGACCGGGGGCGCGATCTGGCACTCTCAATGCGGCGAGTCGATCTTCACGCACATCCCGGGCCTGATAGTTGTCATGCCGTCGCGCTCCAGCGACGCTGCCGGCCTGCTTCGAACCGCGTTCCGCTGCGAGGACCCGGTGATGTTCCTCGAGCACAAGCACCTTCTCCGCCAGAAGTACGCCATGGACCCTCCCACGCCGGCCGACTACCTGATCCCCCTCGGAAAGGCTGCAACCGTCCGCCCAGGTCGTGACCTCACGATCGTGACCTGGGGCGCGACGGTTCAGAAGTCACTGGAGGCGGCCGAGCAGCTCGGCGACGACGGCCTGAGCGTCGAGGTCATAGACCTCCGCTCCCTGGTTCCTTGGGACAAAGACGCGGTCGCCTCGTCGGTCGCCCGCACCTCCCGCCTCCTCGTCGTGCACGAGGACGTGCTCACGAGCGGCTTCGGGGCGGAGGTGGCGGCCTGGGCCGGAGAGGCTTGCTTCAAAGACCTCGACGCGCCGATCTCGAGGGTCGGGGCGACAGATACGTTCGTTGCCTACGAGCCGACACTGGAGCGCGCGATCCTGCCGCAGACGGACGGCATCGCCGCTGCAGCCCGAGCGGTGCTCACCTACTGATACAGGCTCGCCACCGGCATCGTCTTGCCCGTCCCGGGGAGGTGCGTCCTTTTGGGGCCTCGCCCTAACCGCCCGCTCGGGGCGAGGCCGGGGGAGGCTGCACCCGGCGCGTGCTGAGACGCACGGATAGGGGGCCGTGCATCAAGGGCGCTTGCGAGGGCGAGGGGAGAAGGGCGCACGACCCCGGGCAAGGCCGGTGCGAGCGGATTCCGCGAGTACCAGGCGACGGTCGCTGAACTGTCACCACGCCTCGCTCGTCCACGTGGCTGACAATAAGGGGTCAGTATGAACGGACGGCGAACTCCAGGTGACCGCAACTCGGCGTGCCGATGAAACCTGTGCAAATCTCGGGGACCCACGCGCCATCTTGCCGGCGTGCGGCAAAGGCGGGGGTACCGTGGGGCCGTGGCCTCGTTCGCTCTTCCCGGTGATCACCCCGAGCGCGAAGCGGGACGTAGGAACGAGCCGGCCGAGGCGCTCGCGTTGGACACCCCGCTGTCGCCCGGCAACCCTTTGCTCGGGCCCCGCCGGGACCGGCACGACGCCGTTTCGCTTTCGGTCATCGATCGCCAGGTGATCCAGCTCTTCGCACTCGTCGAGAACGCAGTCGCTGGGGCGACGCACGCATTGGTCAGCGCCGATCGCGAGGCTGCGCGGACCCTCGTCGCAGCCGACGCCGACATCGACGAGCTCTACCAGGAGCTCGAGTCGTCGGTCCACGCGCGCCTTCTCGGTGGTTCGGTCAGCTCAGACGAGACCAAATACCTGCTGGCGGTGCTCGGGATGCTCCCCGAGCTCGAGCGAAGCGGTGATCTTGCCGAGCACGTCGCCAGGCGAGCCACGCGGAACCTACCCGCCGAGATGCCGGCCCGATTGCGCGGGTACGTCCAGCGGATGGGCGAGGTGGCCTGCTCGATGTGGCGCATGGCGGCAGACGCTTACGGCGGTGACCTCCCCAGCGCCACCGAACGGCTCGAGTCCCTCGACGACGAGATGGACGACCTCCACGTGACGTTCATCGCGGAGCTCGTAACCGCGGGAACACCCGTGGTGGTGGCGATCGAGCTGGCCCTCGTGGGCCGCTTCTACGAGCGCTTGGGCGACCACGCAGTCAACCTGGCCCGGCGGGTTCCGAGCCGCCTAAGGCCCATCCTGCTGGGACGGGGCTCGCCGTCAGCCGAGGGCGCCCCCGAGTAGCCGTGGCGGCCGGCGCCGTGGCAGCGGCCCGTCCGGAGCGGCTTCGCCGGCTGACAACTCACCCGGCATTCGCTCGGCCGGCCAACTCGGCGTCGTCGAACCAGGGCCGCAGGGCGATCCGCGCCGGCGGAAAGCTGCCGTAGACGAGGACGGCCTCGCCAGGTGGGAGCTGGCGCAGCCAACCCGGAGGGGCGAGCGCCTTCACCGTGACGGCCTCTGTGCGACTGCGCCGGCCGTCGTCGCCGACGGTCCAGGAGTGCTCGGCCGTCTCCTCGTCGCCGAGCAACCCGCTCATGTGCTGCAAGGTGACGGGGTCGGCGATGCCCGAGCAGACGAGTTTTGCGCGGTGGTTGTTCACGACGGTCGCCCAGCGGCCTCCATAGCGCGACTCCACCTGCGCCAGATCCTGCCAGACGGTCACGAGCTGAACTCCGTGACCTGCCGCCGTCGCCACGACACGGTCCAAATCGGCGAGCGGGGCGACGTTCGCGGCCTCGTCCAGCACGATCAAAAGCGGCGGGTCGAGCGGCAGGCCCGTCGCAGCCGCCCGCTCGAAGGCCGCATCCAGTACCTCACGCACGATCGCAGTGAACACCGGAGCCAACCGCTCCTGTTCTCTGGCGGGCGCACAGCAGAACAGAGAATCAGCAGTGCCGGCTACGAGCGCGGCAGGGTCGATGTCGCACCTCTCGGCCGAAGCTGCGACCGCGGGGTCGGCGAAGGCAGCGAGCACGGTCTCAGCCGTCGCGTAGACCGACGCCCGCTGGCGCTCCTCACGCCCGAGACTGGCTCGCGCGGCTCGCAGCGCCTCGGGGACACCGGCGAGCTCGAGTGCGAGGAGAACCTCGGTCGTCTCCTCCTCGTCAAGCCACCGGACCACGTCAGCCATCGAGGCGCCGGCCGTCGCGGCGGCGAACAGCAGCGGGGCGAGAAGCTTCTCTGCGTTCGCATACCAGAAACCAGCGTCCTCCATCCCCCCATCCCCCGCCCTGGCCACCGAGCACAGAGCCGAAGCGATCTGGCGGGCCCCCGGCCAGGTGATGGCCCTTGCGAGGGGCGACCATCCGGCCGCCAGACATCCGCCGCCGACCGATCCCAGCGAGCCGGTCGGGTCGTAGTACTGCACCTCCCCGAGTGAGCTGCGCCACTCGAAGGTCTCGTGGAGCAAGTCGGCCTTGACGCTCGTAGCGAGAAGCGGCCCCCGCCATTCGAGGATCGCCGGAATCGCGAGCCCGGTCGTCTTGCCCGACTGAGTCGGGCCGACGACCATGACCGAGTGGTTGGACTCAGCCGCGAGCAGCCGCCCCGCCTGAGTCCCGAGAACGATGCGGTCACCCGTCGGTCTTCGAACCCGTAGGGGCCGCAGATCGCGAGGATGAGCCCATCCCCGCGGCTGGCGCGACGCCGGCCGTCGACGCGCGGCCGGCTGTCGGCGCGACGCCGCTCTCGGGCTCCACGCGGGTGATTGCCGCGAGGCCTGCGGCTGGCGTGACGACGGCCGTCGGCGCCACGCCTGGCGGCTCATCACCACACCGAGAACAACGGCGAGAACGACGAGCCCAGAGAGCCCGGCATCGGTCAGACCGCTAGCCGGAAGGCTGCGGCGAACAAGCGGAGGCCACGCCTGACGCGCCATGTTCGGGTGCGCGATCAGGCGCGCGAGAAGCGCCGGAGCGTCGCCCACCGGCACCTCCCGCCACCGTCCCGAGGCTGCGAGTGTGAGAAACCCACCCCCGAGCCAGACGACCCACGACAAGACCAGGTAGCCGGTGAGCGCCGCGAATCCCAGCCGGTCCCAGCCGTGGCTGTCGAACGAACGGCGGGATGACCCGCCGCGGCCATGCCGAGTGCCGCGAGGGGGCGGACCGGATCGGGACCAGCTCACAGCAAGGTTCGATCGTCGCTGCCTGACGGCACCTCGGCCACGCCTGGGCCTCGGTCCACCAGCCGCGCGTCCGTGTCGACCACCGCACGCTCCTCAGGTCCAAGCAGGTGCTCGACAAGGTAACGACGCCCGCCGACCCTCCAGAGCGCCACACCCCTTCGTAGCCGTGGCAACATCTCGAGCTCCGTTTGGGAGCATCCGAGCAGGTCGGCCAGAACCGACAATTCTGAGGCGGGTTGGGCGTAGCAGACCACGGTCTCCGAGTCGGCGAGCAGTCCCTCGGCCAGTCGGCTCTGCTCGCTCCCGGCGGGGCCGCTCGCCCCGAGGTCCGACGCGCGGTGACAGACGGCCACGTTTGCAAGGCCCGATGAGCGAGCCAGCTTCCAGGAGGACCGGAGATAGCGGGCCACTGCGAGATCGGACAGGATCGCCCAAGCCTCGTCGACCACCAGAATGGTGTGGGCTTCGCTGTTGGCCGTCATGGCCTGCAACCACGCCGAGGCGCACACCATGAGCGCGCCGAGCGCTTCGGAGTGGTAGACGGCCGAGAGGTCGACGACAAGAACACCGGATCCGGGATCGATGCCCGATGTCGTCGGCCCGTCGAACATCCCTGCGAGATCACCCTCGACGAGGCGCCGCAGCTCGAGGCCGACGTCCCTTCCGTCCACCTCGAGCCCGGCCTTGGTCGTTCCTACGATCCTCGCCGATTCGGCGAGCGGTCGAAGAAGCGAGCGGACGACGTCCGGCAGCGTCGGCGGGCCGGCGCCGCGTTCCTGGTTCGCCCGGGTGACCGCGCCGAGCGCAAGCTCGAGCGCCGCATGCTCGCGAGGCGAGAGAGAACGCCGCAGGCATGCCGCAGCGAGCGTCCCGAGCAGCGCGAGGCGCTGCCTCGGCATTCCTGCGCCCGGCGGCGCCGAGGGACCCTCGAGCGGGTTGACCCGGATCGGACCGCCGGGTGCCAGGGTCAGAGGATTCGAGCCGAGCGCCCGGGCGAGCGGCCCGTACTCGCCCTTCGGGTCGAGAACGGCGACCTGTCGCCCGAACGCCGCGTGCCGGAGCAGGTAGGTCTTGACGAGGGCGCTCTTGCCCCGTCCGATCTGGCCGAGCACTGTGACGTTCGGATTCGTCACGGTGCCCGCCGCATACAGCTCGAAGGGATCGTGGGCAAACGGCCCACCCACGAGATCCTGGCCGATGAGCACCCGGCTGGCGGAAAGCGGAGCCGACGCGGCAAATGGATAGGCGGCGCCGAGCTGGGCCGTGGTGGACTCGTGCGCGGGGAGCTTCATGCGCAGCCACGTCCGGTCGGGAGGGTGCAGGTGTACCCCTCCTCCTGGGCGCCGTACATGCGGTGAAGCTCGAGTTGAGCATGAGCCGCCGTCTGCTCGAGGCGTCCGCAGGCGGCGGCGAGGGCCGCCTCGTCGTCGGCGGTGACCGCCAGGTAACCGGTGAAGCGGAAGGCGGCATGGCCCTCGGCAAGCTCGGCCTCCCGGCGAGTGGTGGCGTCGTGCTCGTGCCGAGTGCGAGCCGAGACGGCAAATCCGTGATGCCGCCGCAGCTCGGCGTCGGCCACCCCCGACGTCCGATCGTGCTCGGCCCGTCGCACCGCGCGCAGCGGCGCGACCGGTGCCATCGTCACCGCGATCGTCCGTCGTAGACCGCCTTCGAGCAGCAAAGGGAGCAGGAAGCCGCTTCCAACGGCAGTGCGCGGCCACTCGGCGATCCAGTAGACCGCGTGCCAGGTCGCGTCCGTCCTTAGGCCCGACCAGCTCTCGTCGACGCCGAGCGGCCAGGGCCAGCCGTCGGCGACGCCGCCGGGCGCCCCAGCAACCGCCGATGAGCTTCTGAGAACCTCGGCGAGGGCCGGGGGCGACAAGACCCCGTCGACCTCGAGGCCTGCGGCGCTGCAGCGCCGTTCGAGCGCGTCGAGCTCCGCTACGATCCGTTCGCCCGTGTCGCCTCCCCGGCGCCGGCCCGGCCCGGCCCCGGCCCGGACCGACAGGGCGACCAGAACGTCGTGCCGCCACAGCACCGGGGTGGCCCGCCCGAGGAACGACCGGTAGCTGCCGGCGGCGATCCCGCGGTCTTTTCCTGCACACGGTGCCGCCGGGTCGGCGAAACCACCGGGCTGACAGCGCGCCATCCATTGCAGACGGTGCAGAGCTCCGCCTTCACGCGCCAACGCGGCCAGCACCCCGGACCAGGCCGCGGACGCGCCGAGCCCGATCCACCTCGTCTCCCAAGGCGAAACCAGACCCCCCGATCCGCACGGCCGCCGTCCAAGTGCCCGCCGCGCGGTCGACGACGATCCCGATCCGCCTGCCGGCGGCGCCGGTCGGCACCTCGTCGAGCTCGAGGGTTGAGAACGCGCCACGCTTCCGGCGAGCGGGACGCAACTGACGCGCCGCGTGCGAGACCACGACGGGCGTCCACTGCTCGGCACTTCGGCCGGCGAGCGGCCATGTGGCGAACGCCGCGGCGCCGGCGACCACCACGAAGGCGAGCAGCGCTCCGGCGGCTCCTCCGACGGAGCGCAACGACAGGACGGCGATGACGAGGCCGGCGCCCACGGCGGCGAGCTGGCCACCGCGCCAGCCCGCAACGAGACCGCGCCGGCTACGCGGCCCGAGCTGGTAACGCGGTACCTGGTCAGCCATGGTTCCGGTCTTCCTCGTCGAGCTCGGCCGCCCAGCGCGCATAAGAGGCCCCGAAGCTGGAATCGCTCGGCTCTGGAGCGTCGGCCGGGACACGGTTGGAGGCGTCGGCACCCACCGCCTCGACGGCCGCGGACGAGCCGGCGTCAGGTGTGGGCTCGGTCGGCACAGCCTCAACCGCGGAACCCGGTGAGCCGGCGCCAGGAGTTGGCTCGGTGGGAGCGGCTGCACCGCGGGAGCCCGGTGAACCCGCGTGCTCGGTGGGCGCGGCCGCGCCGGCGGAGCCGGGAGAGCCGGCACCAGGCGGGGATTCAGTGGGCGCTGCCGCGCCGGCGGAGCCGGGAGAGCCGGCACCAGGCGGGGATTCAGTGGGCGCTGCCGCGCCGGCGGAGCCGGGAGAGCCGGCGGAACCCGGTGGCTCGGTGGGGTCGGACGGCGCAGGGCTGCCGTCGGCCGGGCCGGCGGAACCTCTATTGGCCACGTATCGATCCGGACCATAGGGTCCCGCGCCGAGGGCCGCGCCGCCGACCCCCAAACCGGACAGGTCCACGGCCGAACCATCCCCAGCGCCGCCGGCACCGCCGGGCCTCCCCGTTGTGAACCGATGCGCGGCCTGAAATGGCCGTCGATTGAGGCCCTCGAGATGGGCTGCCGCTCCCGCCTCGACCGCGGGCACGAGCTTCAGCAGAGCAAACGGCGCGAACGCTGCAACAGCGAGCAGGGCAATACCTTCGACGACGCCTGCCACGCCACTCGAATCTCCAAGCAACCCCGCCGCGAGCGCCAGCACTGCCGCGATCACGAGCTTCGAGAGCACGAGGGCAGCGAGGGTCTCGCCGAGCCTGCGTGCCCAGTGGGACGTCGCCGGCCATGCGACGCCCGCCAGCGCGAGCGGCAGGAACAAGGAGGCGGCAGCGATGGCCGCCGAGCGGACGGCGAGCTCGAGCCAGAGCACGAAAGCGACGAGCGCGCCGGCCAGCACGACGAGAAACGACCCGAAAGCTGCGAGCCCGATTCCTCCGGCTCGGTCCAGCTCCGTGACAAGTCCCAGCAACAGTCGGCGCGTGGGGTCCCCCGCCGCGCGGAGAACCATCGCGCTTGCTTGGTCGGTGGCCGCCAGCCCGAGCGCCACGAGCTGCACGCTCACGCCCGTGAACAACAACGCGAGGGGCAGCCGTACGAGCGCGCTCCGCAGCAACGTTCCCGGCTCCTGGCGGACGATCGCCTGTACGGCACCGACGGCCAGTAGGGGTAGCGCGATGGCGGCACTCAGCACGACCATGACCTCGAACTCGTTGCCGAACGCCGTCCCGGAAACCACTGGTTCGCTGCTCGCCGAGAGAGCCTTGCCGAGAACACCCACAAGGGAGCCGGCACCGGTTGCCACCCACACGAGAAGCCCGTGGAAGAACCCGCCAAGGAGTGCCTTGGTGAGCGAGCCGGCCAGACCCGATGCCCCGACACCTTCGAAGACGCCGGTGAGCGTGTGCGACAGCCCCCCGACTGTGCCCGCGATCGATCGCAGGATCCCACCGATCCCACCGCTGCTCGCTCGCGATCCCGAGCCCGTGGCGAGGGCGTGGGCGTGACCGATGAGCGCCAGGTGGCGGTAGGGGTCAATGGATCCCATGGCCTGCCTGGAAGAGGAAGTTGACGAGCGTGGGAGCCGCCCCGATGACGAGTGCGGCTGCGCCCGAAACGAGCACGGCTTTGCGGCCCGTTGTGGCGTACTGGTAGTTGTTCGTGTGGCTTCCCACGGCCCAGGCCGCCGCGCCGAGCACGAGCCCGACGAGCGATGCCACGAGTGCCCACCAGCCGAGACCGTTGGTGAGCTGCTGAATAGTGGACCGGCCTGGCAGCGCCGACGAGCTCGGGTCCATCGAGACGATGCCGGCGAAGATCAGAGCGAGCACAGAGGTGGTCATCGGCCTACTTTCCGGACGGCGGGCTTTGTTGTGGCCGACGGATCGGCAAATGGGCGCAGGGCCGGCTCGACGGTGCGACTGGTTGGCGCTGTTGCGAGGCTTGTCGCAACCGTTACCGGGTGACCTACCGCAATTAAGCCGGGTGTCCGAAAGACAGAAGAACGAGGCCAAACAGGGGTCGCGTCCAGGGCTGACGGCCTGCAATGCTGGTGTAAGTGAGCAAAGTCCTTCACATCACGGTGCTCGATGTGGTCATCGCCGTCGCCTTCGTGCTGGTCCTCGTCTCGACCACGGCGCTGATCGCGGCTCGTCGTGGCCGCCGAAGCCTGCGGCAGCGGCTGCAGGCGCTCGCATCCCGGCTCGGAGCAGATACGCCGCCGAGGGAGCAAAGCGACCTCGAGGACGTACTGGTCCACGTCGAGCGAGCTACCGACAGGGCAGCCGAGGCCGTTGCGGAGGCGAGCGCCGAGGCGATCCGCCTCCGCCGGGCACTCGACACCCTCCACCAGGCCGTGATCGTGACCGACGAGCGAGGCGAGATGGTGTTCCGCAACAGCAGGGCCGTCGCGCTCATGGGCGGCCGGCATGGGGATGCGCTCGCGGCCCAGGCCGTCGACGAGCTCCTGGCAGAGACGGCGCCCGGCGCCAGCGAGGAACGCGTGCTCGACCTCTACGGACCGCCAAGACGAACCCTCGTCGTGCGCACGCAGAGCATCGACAATGGGCAACGAGCCCTTGGCGTGATCGCGGTCATCGACGACGTGTCCGAGCGCCGGCGGCTCGAGGACGTACGGCGCGACTTCGTGGCAAACGTCAGCCACGAACTGAAGACGCCGATGGGAGCCCTCGGACTCCTGGCCGAGACGCTGCTGTCCGAGAACGAGCCGCAAGTGGCCCAGCGCCTCGCGCAACGGATCCACACGGAGGCCTTCCGGATCAGCAGAGTCATCGACGACCTCCTCGACCTCTCGCGGATCGAGAACGAGGAGTCCCCTCCGCGAGAGCCGGTTCTGATCAATCTCGTCATGGCGGAAGCGGCCGAGCGGGTCCGCGAAGCCGCCAACCAGCGGCAGATCGAGGTGACGCTCGAGGAGCCAAGCCCGCAGCTCGTGGTCCTCGGCGACCGGCGCCAGCTAACGTCGGCGGTCTACAACCTGCTCGAGAACGCCGTGAAGTTCTCGCCCCAGGGCAGCGACATTCGCTGTGCAGGCCGAGCCGAGGGAGACGATGCCGTCGTGATCGTGGAAGACCACGGCGTGGGAATCCCCTCGCGCGACCTCGAGCGGATCTTCGAGCGCTTCTATCGTGTCGACGCCGGCCGCAGCCGCTCAACAGGCGGAACCGGCCTCGGACTCGCTATCGTCCGCCATGTGGCCGCCAATCATCGCGGAAGCATTCACGTCGAGTCGCGGGAGGGAGAGGGCTCGACGTTCACCCTGACGCTGCCCCGCCAGCCAAGGACGGACGGGTGACCGTTCGCCAACGCCGTGGCGCCGGCTCGCTCGCCACGGAGCTTGAGCCCGTGCTGGCTCACCCGCCTGCCGGAGAGGAAGACCGCGGGGCTCCGCCCGCGCGTGTTCTCGTCGTGGAGGACGCAGAGTCGTTCGTGGACGCGCTGACGGTCAACCTCGAGAGGGAGGGCTTCTCTGTGACCGTGGCTCGCGACGGGGTCGAAGCGCTCGAGCGGTTCGAGATCGACCGACCCGACCTCGTGCTGCTCGATGTCATGCTCCCGCGGTTGTCGGGCATCGACGTCTGCCGCGCGATCCGTGCCAACTCGTCGGTGCCGATCATCATGGTGACAGCCAAGTCGACCGAGCTCGACACCGTCGTCGGCCTCGAGGTCGGTGCCGACGACTACGTGGCCAAGCCCTATCGGGTACACGAGCTCGTGTCTCGCATGCGAGCCGTACTTCGCCGGACCCCAGGCCCCCATGCGACCGCCAAGCTGGGCCCCGTCGCTGTGGTGGCCATCCCTGCTGACGAGGCACCCCGGCCCGTGGGCGGGGGTCCGACAGGTGGTGACGCGCAGGACGCTTCCTCCGCGCATCCGGGCGGGGGCCCGTCGGAACGAGGCGGCGGGCGGACTTCCTCCAGCACGGCTCCACGACCGGACGAGATCCTCCAAGTCGGCGGCGTCGTCCTGGATCTCGGGCGTCATGAATGCATCGTCCGCGACCACGAGATCAAGCTTCCCCTGAAAGAATTCGAGCTGCTCGAGATGTTGCTGAGCAACCCGGGGCGCGTCGTGACACGCGACACTTTGATCGACCGGGTCTGGGGCATGGACTACGTCGGCGACACCAAGACGCTCGACGTTCACATCAAAAGACTGCGGTCTCGCATCGAGCAGGACCCCTCCAAACCGGTGCTCATAACTACGATTCGCGGTCTCGGCTACCGGTTCGAATCACCTCGCCGCTGATCTCCGCCGGCGGTCTATCGGCGCTTGCGCCCCGCTTGCGAGCTTCGCGCCGGCCCCCGATAACCTTCGGCCGTGCCCGCCGTTGAGGTCGACCACCTCGTGGTCCGCTACGGGAGCCTGACTGCGGTCGCGGACGTCAGCTTCGAAGCGGACTCCGGCGAGGTCGTCGCCCTCCTCGGGCCGAACGGCGCGGGCAAGACGACGACCGTCGAGACACTCGAGGGGTTCCGGCGTGCCGGTGCCGGCACGGTACGCGTCCTCGGGCTCGACCCCTGGAACGACCACACCCGGCTCACGGGCAAGGTCGGCGTCGTCCTGCAGCGTGGCGGTGTCTACCCGGTCATGAGCGCCGAGCGGGCCGTTCGGCTCTTCGCGACCTACTACGACGACCCCCGAGACCCCGACGAGCTCATCGATCTCGTCGGTCTCCGCTCGGTGGCGAGGACGCAGTACAAGCGTCTGTCCGGCGGCGAGCAGCAACGACTGGCACTGGCGCTGGCGCTCGTCGGAAGACCCAGCGTCGCCTTCCTCGACGAGCCGACGGCCGGGGTCGACCCGGCCGGGCGGATCGCCGTACGCGATGTCGTCTCGGGCCTGCGGTCCGACGGAGTGTGCGTGATCCTCACGAGCCACGAGCTCGACGAGGTGCAGCGCTTGGCGGACCGGGTCGTCATCGTCGACCATGGCCGCGTCGTCGCCGCGGGGCGTCAGGGAGAGATCCAAGGCGGGTCGGAGGAGCTTCGTTTCGCAGCGGAGCCGGGCCTAGCGGTTGCCGACCTCTCCGCCCGACTCGGTGCTGTCGTCACCGAGGGTCCGCCTGGCGAGTATCTGGTGTCGGCCCGGCCCGCTCCCGCACTGGTGGCGGCGCTCGCGACGTGGCTCGCCGAGCAGGACCTCGCACTCGGCGATCTCCGGGCCGGTCGCCAGCGGCTCGAAGACGTCTATCTCCGTCTGACAAGCCCCGGAGCCGGCGTGCATGCGGACCGGGGCTCGCCTGCCGGTGCGCCCTTGGCTTCCAGGCGGCAAGGCCGAAGAGGCCGGTCCCGCGGATGAACCTGCGAGCGCTACGGGCTCAGATCGGTGCCGAGACACGGATGACACTCGAACGGGGCGAGACGTTGCTCGTCACTCTCGGGATACCTGTCGTGCTCCTCGTCTTCTTCACCCTCGTGCCCGTCCTGCCCACGGGCACTCCGCACCGGGTGGACTTCCTCGCTCCGGGCGTGCTCGCTCTGGCCGTCATGTCCACCGCCATGGTCAGCCTCGGGATCGCCACTGCCTTCGAGCGGAGCTACGGCGTGCTGAAACGGCTCGGCGCGACGCCGCTCGGCCGGCCCGCGCTCCTCACCGCGAAGATCGTCTCGGTCGTCGTTGTCGAGGTCGCCCAGGTCGTCATCCTGGTCGGTGTCGCACTCGCGCTCGGCTGGCGTCCGCACCCCACTGCGGGGCTCGCCGTCATGGCGGTGCTCTTGGCCACGATCGCGTTCGCCGGGATCGGGCTGACGATGGCAGGCGCGCTGCGAGCCGAGGTGACCCTCGCGGCTGCGAACGGCGTCTACGTGGTCCTGCTGCTCATCGGGGGCGTCATCTTCCCGCTCAGCAAGCTCGGAGGCCTCGCCTCGTTCGCCCGTTTACTGCCGACCGCCGCTCTCTCCGACGCCTTGCACCGGGCGCTCGGAACCGGTTCGAGCGTTCCGGCGGAGGCATGGGTCGTGCTCGGGCTCTGGGCGGTTGCGGCGCCGATCGTCGCCGCCCTCACCTTCAGATGGGAGTAGATCCGGAGGGGTTGGACCGCTGGACGGGAGTCGGCCGGGGCGTCAGCGGTAGCGGACGAGCACGTCGACGGCCATCGCCACGAAGACGACTGTGATGTAGGTGATCGAGTAGGTGAACAGCCGCATGGCGCTCTTCGGGGTTCCGTGCTCGCTGCGCAACCGGAAGGCGTCGGCGAGGTACAGACCCCCGGCCAGGACGGCCGCCGCCCAGTAGATCCACCCGGAATGGTCCACCACGCCGAAGACGACCGACGTCGCTACGAGGGCCGCCGAGTACAGGATGATCTGGCGTGACACCCGCTCGAAGGGTGCGACGGCTGGCAGCATAGGGACGCTCGCGGCCTTGTAGTCGTCCCTGTACCGCACCGCCAGGGCCCAGAAGTGCGATGGCGTCCAGATGACGATCATCGCGAAGAGCACGACGGCCGGCCATGCCAGGTGGTCCGTGACTGCGGTCCAGCCGACCAGGACCGGGACGGCACCTGCGGCGCCGCCTATGACGATGTTCTGGCTCGAGCGGCGCTTCAGGCCGATCGAGTAGACGAAGACATAGAACCCTGCTGCGCCAAGAGCGAGCAGGGCCGAGAAGAGGTTGACCGTTTTCCAGAGCAGCACGAAGGCGGCGGCCTCGAGGACGACCGAAAAGACGATGGCCGCCGAGGGCGTCACGGCACCTGTGACTAGCGGCCGATGCCGGGTGCGGTGCATGACTGCGTCGATGTCGCGGTCGACGACCATGTTCGCTGCGTTGGCGCCACCGGCCGATAGCGCACCCCCGACGAGGGTCGCGACCATCAGCCACCACTTGGGAATGCCCTTCGCGGCAACGACCATCGTCGGGAGCGTCGTGACCAGGAGCAACTCGATGATCCGGGGCTTGGTGAGGGCTAAGTACGCCTTAACCCTGAAGCTGACCGACCGTTGCGACGCCAACGCGGTCGAAAGCTGCACCATCGCTGGAGTGTAGAAGTGGGGGAACCTTCCTACAAGCTGCGGCAACGCAGCGCCTGATCGCAGGGCGGAGTGGTGGCCCGGCCCTCGCGAGCGTACGATCCAGAGGCGGTGCGCCTGCCCACTTCCTCACCTACCGTGCGCAAGCGCCTGCCCGCTTACTCTCCCGCCACCGTGCGCAAGCGCCTGCCCAGCTACTCGCCCGCGACCGTGCGCAACGTGGCCCTGGCCTCGGCGGTCTGCTACGCGTTGCTGGTACTGACCGGCGGCGCCGTGCGGCTGACGGGCTCGGGACTCGGTTGCCCCGACTGGCCTTCGTGTTACCAGCACCACCTCACCGCCGTGTCCTCGTTCCATCCCGTCGTCGAGTTCGCGAACCGGCTCATGAGCGTGGCGGTGACGGTGCTCTCCGTGGCGGCGTTCGCGGTGGCAGCACTCCGCAGGCCCCCGCGCCGCCAGCTCACCCTGCTCGGCGCCGGGCTCGTCGCCGGCGTCGGGGCCCAAGTCGTGCTCGGCGGCTTGGTCGTGCTTTTCAAGCTCAATCCGTATCTTGTCGCTCTTCACTTCGTGCTGACGATCGCGGTCCTCGCGGACGCAATCGTGCTGTACCACCTCGCCGGCAGCAACCCGACCCCCGCCGAGCCGGCCGTCGGGCGAGACCTCGTCCGCCTGGCGCGGCTCCTGTTGGGCGCCCTCGCCCTTGTCACGCTTCTCGGCACGGTGGTCTCGGGTGCCGGTCCGCACGCGGGGAGCACCGCGGGCACGGTCGCAAAACGGATCCCGATCGCGTTCCGGGACATCGCAGAGGTCCACTCGAGCGCAGCACTGTTCCTCATCGGCCTCACCCTCGCGTCGCAGTTCGCGTTCCACTACGCGAAGGCTCCGCCGACCGTGCTGAGCCGCGGGCGCCTGTTCATGGAGGTGATGGTCGTCCAAGGGGCGCTGGGTTACCTGCAGTATTTTCTTCACGACGCCGCGGGAGTGATCGAGTTCCACCTCGCGGGGGTGACGACGCTTTGGATCACGGGGATCGGTTTCTACTTGTCCTTGCATCGCCATCCGCCCGAACCGCACACTGGCGCTCCCTCGGTCCAATCCGCTGCTGCTGCCGCGATCGGCCGATGACGTACAAATGACCGCCAGCATGGGATCGACGGCCGTTCCGGCGGAAGTCGAACGACCCGAAGCGCGCGAAGCGCCTGCCGCGGACCTGCCATGGCTGGTGATCGTGTGGAACGACCCGATCAACCTCATGAGCTACGTGACCTATGTCTTCCAGAAGCTGTTCGGGTACTCGCGGGCGAAGGCCCACAAGCTCATGCTCGACGTTCATCACAAGGGCCGCGCCGTCGTATCGAGCGGGCCGAAGGAGCGAGCCGAGCTCGACGTCGCCCGGCTGCACCAGCACGGGCTGTGGGCAACGATGGAGCACAGCGGGTGAGCTTCCACCGCCGGATCCGCGCCGCTCGGAGCGGCGGGTACGAGTTGCGCCTAGCGACCGAGGAGCGCGAGCTGCTCGCAGCCCTGCCCCTCCAGCTCGTCTCGCTCCTCGACGACGTAGGAGACGAGATCCCGGGCGACCTGCCCGATGCTCTGCGCCGCCTGCTGCCCCCGGCGTACACGACCGACCCGGAGGCCGAGCGAGCGTACGTGTCACTCACTCGCCAGGATCTCGTCGAGCACCACCGTGAGTCGCTCGAGACCCTGGCGGCGACGGCGAAGGCGACCCGGCTCGACGACGAGCAGGTACTCGCATGGCTCGCCGCCCTGAACGACCTTCGCCTGGTCCTCGGCACGATGCTCGGGGTCACCGAGGACGAGGCCGAACCCGACGTCGACAAGTCGCGTCAAGCGGAATGGATCGCCTACCTGTACCTGGGAGGACTCCAGGCCGAGCTCATCGACATCCTCGAGGGGAGCTTGCCGGACCCGGTGCCGGGCGCAGACGACCGGGTCCCCGACGACCATTGGGGCGAGCCGCCGGGCGGGCTGCGATGGGACGGCACACCGCAGCCGCCTGATCCGTGAGCGGACCGACAGTGCCACGTCTGCTCGCCATCATGGGATCAGGAGAGACGGCGCCGACGATGGTGAAGGTCCATCGCCAGCTTCTTCAGCGGATGGGACCACCTCCGGTGCCGGCGGTCCTACTCGACACGCCCTTCGGATTTCAGGAGAACGCTCGAGAGATCGCCGGTCGCGCCGTCACCTACTTCCAGGAGAGCCTGCAGGCACCCATCACCGTCGCCGACGTGCTGACCGGCGTCGAAGCCAACGGCAGACAAGACTCCTTCGCCGACGCGCGGCTCGTGACGACGGTTCGAGACTCGCGTTACGTCTTCGCGGGACCGGGGAGCCCGAGTTATGCGCTGCGGAAGTGGCAGGGGACCGTCATTCCGAGCTTGCTCATCGAGAAGGTTCTCCACGGCGGATGCGTCGTGTTCGCGAGCGCCGCCGCCCTCACTCTCGGCGTCGTGACGGTGCCCGTGTACGAGATCTACAAGTGCGGCGAGGACCCACACTGGCTCACAGGCCTCGACGTGGCCTCGGCGGCAGGACTTCAGGCGGCGATCATCCCGCACTACGACAACAACGAGGGGGGAACCCACGACACCCGTTACTGCTACCTGGGAGAGCGCCGGCTCGCGATGATGGAGAGGGACCTGCCCGAGGGAGCCTTCGTGCTCGGAGTCGACGAGCACACCGCGTTCGTGCTCGATCTCGACGAGCGCACGATGTCGATCGAGGGTCGGGGAGTCGTGACCGTGCGCGCAAGGGGCCGGTCCGCCACCTTCACGAGCGGCGAGACCGTCCCGATCGCCCGAATCCTCGAGACCGCCGAGGCTCTCGCCCGTGGCGGAACTGGTTCCGGCAGCGACGCGGGCGGCGGCTCTGCTTTCGACGGACAGACCCGCGGGGCGGGAGCGCCGGGCGCCACCGACCTGGCCGCCGGAGCAGACGGGCCGGCCTCGGGTGGCACCCGTCTGCTCAGCACCTCGCCGCTCGTCGACCTGGTGCGCGAGCGCGAGGCGGACTTCGCCGCAGCGGTCGCCTCCCGGGACATGACGCTCGCGGTGGGCACGGTGCTCGACCTGGAGCGCGACGTAACCGACTGGTCGACCGACATCCCTGCGGGCGACGAGCTCGACCGTGCCCACGCCAGCCTGAGGTCGCTCATATTGGAGCTCGGCCGATTGTCAGCGACCGGGGCTCGCGACCCTCGGGACATCGTCGGACCGTTCGTCGAGGCCCTCCTGGAGCTCCGGGATACTGCACGACGAGACGGCCGGTTTCACGAAGCCGACCTCGTGAGGGAACGACTGGCAGAGCACGGGATCGAGGTACGTGACACCCCGCAGGGAAGCGAGTGGCTGCTCGCCGGCGACGGCAGCGGCGGGGCGGAGTCCGGAGCCTGATAATTTCCGTTTCTGCCTTCGGGGTGAGCCCCCATCGTCCAGCGGCCGAGGACATCGCCCTTTCAAGGCGGAAACACGGGTTCGAATCCCGTTGGGGGTGCTTGATGTTTTCCCTGTTCAAGATACATCTGACAGGAACTATCTAGCACGCTCCCTCTCGTTGGCAATCTGTTGTGGCAATCCAGGGCGCTCCCAGGAAACCCCCCGTACAGTGGGGAGAAGGAGCAACCGTGGCTGGGCACATCCAACAGCGTGGAGAGACGTCGTGGCGCCTGCACGCCTTCATCGGTCGTGACGCGACCGGACGCAAGCGGTACGCCACCAAGACGGTGCATGGCACCAAAAGAGAAGCCGACCGGGCGCTCGCCGCGTTCGTCACCGAGGTCGGACGCGACCGAACCGCATCAGCGGCAGCGGAGCCGATGACGGTCTCGAAGGTACTCGCCAAGTGGCTCGACGCGAAGTCGCAGCGACTCTCGCCGGCCTCCGCAGACAGGTACCGGGTCGCAATCAAGCACGTGGAGCCAGTGCTCGGAGCGATGCGCGTAGCCCGGCTGCGCCCTCACCACATCGAAGACTTGTACGACGCCCTGCTGTCCAAGGGACAGTCAGGAGCATCGATTCGAAAGATCCACTGGGCACTGCGGCAGTCGCTCGCGTGGGCACATCGACGCGGTTACACCGCGATCGTGGCCACCGATGGCGTCGAGCTACCTCCTCTCGGCGAGCGGAGGATCGACCCGCCGTCGTCAGAGAACGTGCGCGCGGTGATCGACCATCTCCTTGCTGCCAACCCGGACTGGGGAACGCTCATCGCCGTCCTCGCGTGGACTGGCTGCCGGCGCGGCGAGGTCTGCGGACTCCACTGGGACGACGTTGACCTCGATGGCGGCAGCATCCTCATCCGCCGTGCCGTCGTGAACGTGCCTGGAGGCAGCCTGGAGAAGGGGACCAAGACCGGAGACGTCCGTCGCATCGCCCTCGGTCCCCGCACCGTCGAGCTTCTTCGTTCCCATCGCGAGCGCAGCGTGCTCCGAGCCGACAGGTGCGGTGCGACCCTGGAGCCGTCGGCCTACGTCTTCTCTCCCGACGCCGAAAGTGGCCGACCGTACAGTCCGAATAGCATCACCCGGGCCTTTTCGTCAGCCTGCACCGATGCAGGCGTCCCCCACATTCGACTTCACGACTTGCGGCACCACTCGGCAACGACACTGCTGAAGAATGGAGCGAGCGTCGGCGAGGTAATGGACCGCCACGGCTGGCGAACCGTCCAGATGGTCAACCGCTACCGGCATCTCCTCGAAGCCCAGGACACCGAGGCGGCGAAAGTGCTGGAGAACGCATGAGGAGGACCGATGACTGACGCCCCAGGCCGTGAGGGCGCTGTCGACCCCAAGACGTCGGCCAGACGACCGCACGCAGCCAACTCGGTCACCCTCTACGACCCGGCGTTCTGGGCGACTCATCCCGACGCGCTCCACGAGGCCCTCGCCGTGGCCGCGGGAGACACGCTGCCCCCACCCGACCCCCCGCCAGGGCTCAGCCAGAGGGGCCGGGAGATTGCCCAGATCTCCATGAAGCTGGCGCTCGACACGGTGATGAGCATCCTTCCCATGGGCGCGGCGGATCTTCACCCTCGCCTGACGCTCACGGTCGAGGAGGCCGCACAACGCCTCGGCATCAGCAGAGCGTTCGCCTACGAAGCGGTCCGGCGAGGCGAGATACCGCACATCAAGATCGGCAAGCGCATCCTGGTCCCGAAGGTCGCGTTGGACGCGCTTCTAAAATCCGCGATGCCACCGGGGCCAGACGAGGCAATCGGAACGTAGCGCCCGAGACAGCCAGGGTCTGCGCTGTGCACCTTGCGGCCCCTGCCCGTGACAGGTCCATTTCAGCCCTGTCACGTCGAACTTTGAGTGAGCCCCTACACTCAGGCCGTGGAGGTCCCGCCAGCCGAATGACCAATTTCAGGCTCCTCGCTCCCCAACTACGGCAAGCCTCCTGTGGTCGAGGTCGTCTTCGCAGCTTCCCTCCGGCCGTTGCCGCTCTCCCTCGTGGACTTGGCGCGCTTCGGGTGGGAGCGACTCGGCGATAGCTATCCGATCCGCCAGGAGCAGCAGCCGATGCCGATAGCAACCGAATCCTTCGACGATGCCATCCGGAATCTCGCGCCAACGCTTGCACTCTTGACCGGGGCGCCCCCAGTGCGGCTGTGGTTCCAGTCGGAGGACAAGACGCGGCTGGTACAGGCTCAGCGCGACTGGCTCGCGTACAACTGGCAAGGCATGTCCAGTGACGGTCCCTATCCCCGGTACGAGACGATCGAAGGCTTCTTCCTGGAAACGTACGACAGCTTCTCGGACTACGTTGCTCAACTGGGCCACGGCCAGGTAGCGACGAATCAATGCGAGCTGACCTACATCAACCACATCGCTTCCGGTGAGTTGTGGGAGCGTCACGGACAACTCAGCAAAGTCATCCGCTTGGCGGGGGATGCCGACAAGTTCTTGCCGGAGCCGGAAGACGGCCAGCTCCTCTTTCGGTACCGGATTCCCCATGAGGGCAAAGATGTGGGTCGCCTTTACGTCCAGGTGACACCCGGACTGCGACCGCTAGACCGATCGCCCGTGATCCAGCTCAACATGGTCGCCCGTGGGGCGCCGCTGGGCGAGGGCCGGGAGGGTATGGTGTCATTCTTCCGGCTTGCACACGAGTGGATCGTCAGAGGCTTCGCCGCGGTGACGACGGAGGCCGCACAGGACACCTTGTGGGAGAGGATCACGTGACATACGCGCCTGCTTTGCCATCCCCGGCCTTGACCCTGACCGGCAACAGACTCCTGCGCAAGTGGCTGAACGCACCCGCATCGCCCGGGGTCCGCCGCCTACTTGAACCGAATGAAGCGGTGGGCGCCATCCCGCCATCGGTAGACGTGCAAGCAACCGATCCGTGGTTGGGATCCGCGGCGAGACGTATTGAGGAGCTGGCGAACCTTCCCCAAGGCTGGGACGAGGCATCTGCTCTGCCGATCGCTCCCGCTCTGCTCACAGCAGTGTCGAACTTCATCTCCTCGAACCTCATCGTGAACCTGCAATCCAAACCAGCCATCGTCCCCACCTTTGCGGGCGGACTGCTCATCGAATGGCACACCGAGGCTGTCGACCTCATCATCGAGTCGATCCCCGACGGCGAGGCTTCCTTCTACTTCTGCGACAACGAGACTGGCGATGAGATCGAAGCGTCACTGACCGATGGTTCCGTGGCACTCACGTCGGCCTTCGTGAAGCTGGGACTGCAGTCGTAGTCGCCGAGTAATGCCAGAAGACGTCTCGCCGGCTGACAAGGGGCTTCGTCGGGTGCGCCCGATGCACGTGGTTGAAGACCCCAAAGCACCGGGTGGGCAGCGAGCCTCGTCGGCGGCCTTCGAGGACGACAGCGACGGCTCATCGATGTCCGTCTACCTCAAGTCCATAACGGTGGCGATCGGCTTGACCGACGCATCGGTCGTCCACGGAAAGGAGAGCCGCTGGGCGGTCGCGGCGATTCCGGTCCAGACCCTCATCGATGAGGAGCAGGTCGTTGAACCCAATCCGATCGTGGAGCCCCTGCTCCCTCACCCGTGCGACCCGGCACATGCCTTGGTCCACGGTGAGAAGAACCCAAAGGGTCGCCGCGAACGAATCTCCAAGGCATCCCCCCTCGTCCACATCGTCCCGTAGGGCGCGGCCGCGGTGGCATTCGCGACTGCCCGGAACAGCGACCATTACCTCCCGCCCGAGAGCACCCGGATCATGGCGTCGTAGGCGTCGTCCTTGGTCAGGTGCGTGTAGTGCGAAGCGATCACTTCGGGCGAGGCTCCGGCGATGAGCGAGAGCTGGATCGGGTTCATCCCGTGACGCAGCATTTCCGTCATCCATGAGTGCCGCAGCAGGTGCGGGTAGATGCGCTTAGGGAGACGCACCCGGGCTGCCGCGTCCTTGACGACCTGGTACACGCCGCCCACGGTCAGCGCCTCATAGTCGCCGCGCGGGCCCCGGCGCGACGCCAGAAAGATGTGGTCGGACGTGCGCTCCGCCGGCCGGGACGCGATGAGCCGGTCGAGGCGCCGCATGAGCTGGGGCGGCACCGGGACGTCCCGGACGCGGTTGCGCTTGCCCAGGACTCGCAGGTGTGCCTGCCGGCCCGAACGGACGACGTCTGCTGCCCCGAGTCCGGTCAGTTCTTCGAGGCGCAGACCGCAGTCGCCAAAGACGCGGATGATGAGCTGGTCCCGCTCGGAGTGCATGGAGCGCTCCATCAGATCGATCTCGTCGCGGCTCAGAACGTCGCGGACAAGAGTGGGTCGCCGCGGGAGCTGCGGCTTGGCCTTGACGTCCTCGCCCTCGCGCGTCGCCCAGGTGAGCATGATCCGCACCGGGCGGATATAGCTGTGGACCGAGAACTTCGAGAGGGCTGCCCCCCGCTCCGTCCGCCGCTCCAGCAGCGACGAGGTGAAGCGGTCCAGCATCCGCCGGTCAAGCTGGCTCACGTCGGTCACGCCCTCTATGGCGCACCACGGCAGGAAAATCGAGCGGAGGGAGAAGGCGTACTGCTGGTCGGTGCGTGGCGAGAGGCCACGGGCGCGCCCGTTGTTCAGGAAGTCGTCGGCAAGCCGTTCGAGTGGCGACGGCAGGTCGCTGGGGAGAAGTTGGATGGCCATGGTTTGGCCCTCATGGTGAACAGTTTGATGCGATCAGTATGAACGGATAATCCGCCAAACCCAATGCTCAGCATCGACTGAGCGGGTGATTCGCATGCAACTTGTCCACAGGTCGAAGAGTCTCGAAATTGGGCAGTTTGAATACGAAAAGGGGGCTGGCTGGGGAGGTAGGATTCGAACCTACGATTGGCTGATCCAGAATTATTCCCCTTATCAAAGCCCTCCAATTTCCTGCTCTGTCGAGTTCGTTTGCACCATCTGACTCTGTGAAACCGACGGTCAAGATCGACTGACACTTTCTCAGCATCGACTAATTCGGTGACTCGAACAATCCCGACGATTATATGAAACAACACCAAAGTTGCGCGGCTCCGGCAGGCAAATGGGGAGCGTGTCTAACCGAGGTCGAGTCCGTCCTGTCCGGTCAGAATCAACGAGTCGATGACATCCATGGCAGGAACTCGCAGCAACGTCTTCGCGATGAGAGCCAAGGACTTTGCCGCGATCGGCCGGCCGGAGAGAGCGGCGCTGATTGTCGCTGCACTCAGGCGCGACTCCCTCGCGAGGTCCGTCGCCGCCCAGCCACGCCGAGCCATCTCCTGTCGCAGACGGCCCGGGTGGACGACAACACTCATGCCAACTCCGCCCCGCACCACCGCCGTCGCCACGCCTGCTCCCGCCGCGACCTACCCGGATTGAGGATCACGCTCATGCTCTACACGTGCGGGCTCCGCCCCCTTTCGTTACGCCGGCCGTCAGCGCCAGAACAATGCGACTCGGAATCCCCCTGCACCAGTCGGGACAAGGGGCTAGTCGCTAACGCGGATCCATTCGCGACTAGAACGGACAGCCGGAACTGATCCATGTGCACTCCGACCGTGTCCAAACCTGTCAGTGCGTGTGACTGGCAGCCTCTAGCGCGACGACCGTCTCCAGCTGACCACCGACGATCTGCTTGATCTCCTTGAGATCCGCGGAGTTCTCCTTGAGCTGCGCGGAGTGCTCCTTGAGCTGCGCGGAGAGATCCTTGAGCTGCGCGGAATGCTCCTTGACGATCATTTCGATCCCCCCGAGCCGCGCCGAGTGCTCGGTCACGATCGCCTCGACGCGAGTCAGTCGATCCTTGATCTCCGGCACGTCGCGAACAAGTTCCTGGATCGCATCTAGACGGGCGAGCAACTGCTCACCAAGAATGCCTCGCGTCGGTTCGTCCACCGCCCTGCCCTCGTGATCGTCAATCCCGTGGCCGAGATGGTACGAAGAACCGGGGTCGCGCTGCCGGAAGGGTCGCAGGCCGCCGCGAGATAAGGTTCTGGCGGACGCGTAGCGACTCTGTAACGGTCGCACCACCGCACGGCGCCGTGAGCATCGGTCACGGGAAAATGCTTGTCGATGGACGCGCCCCCAGTGAATCGATTGGCCCGCCTGCGCCGTAACCAGCGCGGTCAGGGGCTGATCGAGTACGGCCTGATATTTATCGTTATCGCCATGCTTGTCTTTGCCATGCTCGCCACTCTGGGCAGGCAGACGGCCGCCGCACTATGCCAGGTTTCGGCGGGTCTGAACGCCAATAGTGGTGGGCCCGCCAACGGCATCGTGGAACACGGCTGGGGGAACAACCCCAACGATGAGCTGGACGGAACAGGCAATTCCTACTCGTCGCCGATCGTAGTCCAGCCCCAATGGGCGCCCGGTGGCTGCTACGCCAAGATGATGTCCGCGGGCAATAACCAGACGCTTGCCCTGGTGGCCAATGGAACAGTCTGGACGTGGGGGAATGGCTCGGCCACTCCCATAGAGCTCCCGGGACTGGGGGGGTCCGGCTACCTCACCAATGTCGTGTCCATTGCCCAGGCGGGCGTCACCAGCTATGCCCTCAGAGGCGATGGCACCGTATGGGCCTGGGGATCTGACAGTTGGGGAGACCTGGGGCAGGGCTCGTGCTGCACCAACTCAACCACCCCAGTACAGGTCACCGGCCTTACCGGGGTCCAGATCACGGCAATTGCAGCCAGCGGATCCGGGACAGTGGGGGGCGGTAACCCCCATCCCCTCGCCCTGGACTCGCAAGGCAATGTCTGGGTATGGGGATATAACGGCAATGGGGACCTGGGAGCTGGCGCCACCGACGTATTGAACCATCCAACTCCGTCCAAACTCTCCGGGCTGACGAACGTCGCCTCTATTGCTGCCGGTGCAAAGACCGACTACGCCGCCGATTCGCTGGGGAACGCGTGGGCGTGGGGGTACAGCTTCTACGGGGAAGCAGGGGCCAGTTGCGTCAGCCCGTGTGCTCCGGTGACAGTTCCGGGCATCGCCAACGTCAGCACCCTGGCGGGAGGGGAGTACTATGTCATCGCACTCAAGAGGGACGGCACTGTGTGGAATTGGGGGTACAACACCGACAACGGGTTGGGACAAGGGGCCGTGACCTGTTGCAGCAGCGCTCCTCTGCAGGTTCCGTTACCTGCGGCCGCGATCGCGGTCAGCGCTTACCACGCTGTGCTGAACGGTGGCACGGTCTATGGATGGGGCCCCAACGGCGTCGGTCAAGTGGGAAATGGCACAGTCGGCGGCAGCACGTGCACGTGTGTGCCTTCTCCGGTCCAAGTGACGGGACTGTCGCAGCAGTACGGAATCTCCACGATAGCCGGAGCTGGTCCTGGTTATTATTCAGTCAGTTGGGGATGGTCGTAGTGGTGACACGCAGCGAATAACTATCAGTGGCGGAAGTGGTGCTCGCCCTCGTGGACCATGGCGATACCCGCCGCACTGGCCGCAGCTGTCACCTCATCGTCCTTCGTGCTCCCCCGGCTGAATAACCTCGCAGCCACACCCGCCTGCGCCAGCAACTCCAGTCCATCCGGCATGGGGAGGAAGGCATCAGACGCCGCCACTGCACCCGTTCGCCGCCCGCTCCACCGCCAACTGGGCCGCCTCGACTCGCGACATCTGGCCCGCTCCGACACCGACCGCCATTCCGTCCTTGACGACAACGACGGCGTTCGACTTGACATGGCGGCAGACAGGCCAGGCAATCAGAAGATCGTGCCACTGTTGTTCATCTTCCGCTGCGACGAGGCGATCAAATTTTCCGAGCGGTCACGGATTGGAACTAACAATTGTGCATGCGGCTAGGCCACCTCCCGGTCGTCCGGGTGCTAACCGTGTGTTTTGGTCATCCGGCAACACCGACATCTTCGACGTGCGAGCCAGGTCGTCTCTGACGCAGCTCCCGCGTTGATGAGCGTCGCGACCAACCAGGAGGGAATACCACGCTGATGCCCAACGGGTTGCTGTGGGGCTTCTGCGGTATACCGCCACCGTCAGCGCCACTGTCCGCGCTCACGCAGGACCGATGCGCTAATCTCGGCAGACATCGGTTGAGCGTTCACACACGGACGTTCCCCGGGGGTGTTCAGCGACCTATACCTTTGGACTGAACACTTCTCAGTCACACATCTGACGCGGGCCGCCGAACGCGAAAGCCCAGACGAATGAACGTGTGTACCTACCATGCACCCTGCCTTGCCGTCGTGTCCGTTGGACACTTTAGGCTCCCACACCCCACCCGCACATCGTCAAATAGATGTGGACTGGGGTGTGGTACCAGGCAGGGTGCATGGTAGGTACACAGATAAGAAGAGAACAGAACAGAAGGAAAACAGAGTGGAAGTTTCAAATGGAATTGGAATGGAAAATTTGTCAAAAAGAAGAAAAGTGAGGGAAGGTTCCAAAATTGAGTTTGGAATTTGGTTTTTGTCATGTGGTTTTGGTCTCTGGTCTGTCTTTCACTCTCTCCGGCTCGTCACTGAAACATAGATAAGGATCGTCGAGCAGCTCAACGATGATGAGGATGATGACCCCCGAGTGTTGACGCTGCTGGCGGCGGCGATGGGCTGACTACGTGTGATTCTGGATCTTGACTTATGTCCGGGAACTGCAGGGGTCTCCTGTGGGTGGATGCGATTTCTGACCCTGGCAGATGCCGATGACTTCTGCGGCCCTGAAGTGGACTCGCCTTCGGCTCGGGGCCTCCGAAGTCCTCGGAATCTGCCTTCACGGGTCAATCGCATTCACCCCCAGGAGGCTTTTTCATGACCCGGACAGAAATCAAGCTCCAGAAGATTCAGGACGCTGAGAATCGCCGCCGTCAGCAGCGTCAACAGATACGAATTGAACGCAAGGTCTCGCAGGTCAGCAGCTTCATCATGGTCTTTGCGGAGCTGCTCGACGATTGGATTCCCTTTGGATTGCCGTCCAAGGTTGGACGGGCAATCCTCCGGCGACGCATAAAGCGTCGCCTCTGGGGAAAGAGGAGCGTGATGATTGCGCAGCAGCCATAACTGGCTACTGCGCAATCATCCCGCGGGCGCTCCTCTCCTACGTTCGCTCTCTCCCTCCCGCCGACCTCCACTTCACGTCATTTCCTGACGTCCTGCACTCAACGATCGCCGGGCGCTGGCAGACGGGTCTCGCGCCTCGTCATCACCGTGAGGCGGGACACGAACTCCGACTCCGAAGAACTCCGGAGGTGGATCTGTGAACCACCACGCGTCCTGCCTGGTACCAAGACCCGATCGGTGATTGCCCCACGACTCTGCCATGGCACGCGCGCGGGACCAGGCCCGGTCGCTCCTTCTGATCAAGCCGCTTCGGGCTCCTCCTCTTCGTTCCGGCCCTTCGGGTGACAGCGCGACCGCTCCTGGTCTGTCTGCACCCAAGGGGTGCTTGTCGCACCCCACCTTCACACAGGAGACACGGACATGATCGAAGTAACCAGCACGTTTCAGAGGCGACCCGCCTATCGGTACATCCGCAGGACCGACAACCTCCCGACGTACGCGCAGCTCGGCGACAAGAGCTTCGATGACATCGTCGCCAGAGTTCGGCTGTTCAACCCGACGGGCGCCGGCACGTGGCACGTCGCCGCCTACGACCCCGACACAATGATCGCCTGGGGCGTGGCCGAGATTCACTGCGCCGAGGTTGGCTCGTTCAGCATGCGCGAGCTTCTCGACTTCCGGGGTATCTTCCGTCTTCCCATCGAGCGGGACCTCCACTACCGGCCGGCAACCATCGCCGCTGTGCTCGCAGGTGCACGGTGATGGCGTGGCCGCCGCTGAGCGAACGAGCCTTCGCCGTTGCCCGCTCGCGAGGGGAACGCGCGGAACCCCTGCGTCACAGCAGGACCATCAGCGCCGGGGACGCCGCCGAGTGGGATCGCCACTACCGCATCATCCAGCGCTGCGAGGAACTCGCTCTCCACTTCCGCGACCGTCACGATGCAATTACCGCGCCGGAATCGTCGACCATGTACCGCGTGATGTTCGAGGACCGCGCCCTCGAACCCATCGACGATTACGACGTCTACGCCACAAGAGGCGAAGCGCTCGCCACCTTCGAGGATGCCGTCGCCGATCCGCTCCCCGGCCTCGGCAGCGTTTACGTCATCGAGGACGACGGCCACGACGAGCGCGTGATCGAGGCCCGCTACTTCTTCTGACACCGGCTGGCAGCGCCTGCCCGGGCGTCGCCTGCCGTGCTCGTTCTCCGGACGCCTCCCGGTCTACTCGGGAGCGGGAGGCGCCCTTTCCACGGCCGGCGTTCGTAACGCTGAGGCGTCACGACGCCACGTCTACAACATGAGCCGCGCACTAGCCGGGCAGCCGCACCGCCATCCTCACACCTCACTGCTCCTCCGGAGCATGGCGCCGGCTGACGTGGTGGAATGGAGTTCAGTGCCCTTGCGGCGTGCCGTCAACGGGGCGGGCGTGCCGAGCCGCCAGGACAGTGGTCCCGAGGCACGCGGGGCCGGCAACAACGGCTCGCCTCCGCCGCCAGGCCGCCGCGTCCGCCCGCCGGGGCGCTCCGGTCCTGTCGTGACTGACCGCGACCGCTCGATCCTCCAGTGGGTCGGCCGGCACGGTGTCGTCACGCCGGCCCAGGTTGCCGCCCACTTCTTCGCACGCGACGGCGGCACCGTTGGCGAGTGGGCCGCATACCGGCGGCTGCGCAAGTTGGAGCAGATGGGAATGCTCCGGCGTGACCGCACCTTCTGGCGTGAAGCCATGGTGCTCCGGCTGACGACCGACGGCGCTCGCTTCGCCGATGTCGACGTGCGCCCCGCTCGCCTCGTGCTCTCGGAAATCCGCCACTCGCTCGCCGTTGTCGACCTCCTCGAATCGCTCCTCGCACAGGACCCCAACGGAATGGCCCTCGTCACCGAGCGCGAGATCCGTGTGGGGCGCCGTCGCGACCTCCGGGCCGATCCGACCCGGATCGGCACCGGCCGCATTCCTGATGCCGAGCTGCATCACGATGGCCAGCGCATCGCTGTTGAACTCGACCTCACGCCAAAGCGCAGCGCCATGTACGAGGACATCCTCAACAGCTACATGACTCAGCGATATGACGCCGTCTGGTGGTACGTGCCGGCGCGAGTGGTCCCCCGCCTGCAGGGCATCGTCGACGCCATCCAGGCTGATGACATCGTCAGCGTCGAGCCGTGGGAGGGGTGATGTGAGTGCCCGACCGACGTGAGCACGTTCGACAAGTCCCACGCAACTGTCCCGCTCCAGAACTGGTACCAGAAAGAGGCGGACGGGCTGTACGCGCTCGCCATCCTTGGTGGCCTCGCCTTTCCGGGCGCCCTGTGCGGCGCACTGATCGCCGGGGCGATCTGGAGCGCAACGCGAGAACCCCTCATCCACCGACTCCTGATTGCGGTGCTCGGCGCGGCGACCGCCTTCGTCCTCAGCGGAGTTATCCCCGGGTGGCTCGGCCAGGTTGCCCTCGCCGCCCTGGCGGATCAAAGCACCTCGGCCCTGTCCCCGGACCTGTTGGTGAGAAGTGTGCTGACGGAGATGCTGCTCGGTCCGGCACTTGTGCTGACCCTCCAGCTTGCGCACGATCTGCGCCTGCGAACAGCACTCGGAGAGGTCGCCGATGAGCACGCACAAACGATGAAGCGGTCGAAGGCCATGCGAGCCGGCTGGACCGGCCCCCAGCCAGGCTCCGCCGCCGTGGATCAGTGGGTCAACCCCGCCGGCAAGATCCGTCTCGGCCTGGACGAATCACGCCGCCCCTTCGACCTCGACATCTCCGAGATCGCGCAGCATGTCTCTGTCCCCGGTGCAACCGGGAGCGGCAAGACGACGACTCTCATGCGCGTCGCTCGCGGTGCACTCGCGAATGGGCACGGCGCCATCATCGTTGACTGCAAAGGTGTCGGGCTCGCGCCCCACGCTCGCCGGCTTGCCGCTGCGTTCGGGCTCCCGTTCTACGTCGTCGATCCTGACGACGCCGGCACCCTCGGGTATGACCCGTGTTCGGGTGACGCGGCTCACGTCGCCAACAAAATCGTGGGTGCATTCACGTTCTCCGCAGAAGCGGAGATCTACAAGTCGGTCGCGATGGAGATCATCCCGGTCATCGTCCGCGCCCTGATTGCTGCCGGCCAGGCCGTCACGCTCGACACGATCTATGACGCTCTCGGAAAGGGAGGACTCGCCCGCCTCGGTCGCACGGCCGGCGCCGAGGAGTACCGCGACCGGCTCCAGGCCCTCGAAACCGGTGGTGGTGTCGGAGCCGCGGGCTACACAGGGTTGCAACGCCGCCTCGGCGCTCTCATGGAAGGCAAGTTCGGCGCGCTGTTCCGGCAGCACCCGGCACTCGACTGGGACGCCGTGACGTCGACACCGTGCGTCACGTACTTCTCCCTCAGCGCCACGGCAGCGAGCGAGGATGTCGAACTCTTCGGGCGGGTCGTCACCCAGGACCTCAAGCAGCTCTGCGACGCGCGCCTGCGAGCCCTCCAGGCAGGCGCCGCGCTCGTGCCCGTCCTCATCATGTACGACGAGTTCGCCGCCCTGCGCGAGCCAACCCAGATCAGTGATCTCCTGCTCCAGGCTCGCCAGGCGAAGATGCCGGTCGTCGTCTCCACCCAGTACATCCCCGAGGAACTGCCCATCCGCACACCGGTCCTCCAGGCCGGAGTGCTGATCTGTCACCGGGTCGGTTCTGAGGACGCGAACGCCCTCGCCGCCGAGATGGGGACCCACGAGACGCCGAAGCTCACCAGCCAGATCAATTTCGAGACCGGTGAGAGCGAGCTCGGGTCGCTCCGCAAGGTCGACGATTTCAACGTTCACCCGAACGTGCTCCGTGAACTTGGCGTTGGCTATACCGCCGTGTATGCGCGGGGCTCCAACCGGCGGGGCGTTGTGCACATTCACAAGGACGAAGACTGACGGGAGGCCGCGTGCCGCCGAATGATTCAGACAGTCCTGGCCAGAACCAACCACCACGGCGCACACGGACCAAGCCGTTGCGGCCGCCCCGGCCGAAGGCGGCGACCACGGAGACGGCCACGGAGCAAGCGGCGGATGCAACCGCCGCTTCTCCGTCCGTTGAGCAAGCCGCGCCCCCGGCGCCGGCACCTCCCGTCCCGCCGGAACCGGAAAGGATCGCGATCCCGCTGCCTCCGGTGCCTCCCGCCGCTCCGGCACCGGGCAAGGTCGCGATTCCGCTGCCTGCCGCACCGCCGACGCCGGGCGCAGCGGGCGCCGCGACCACAGCCCAGCCGGCAGCCGCCGAAGTTCCGGAGGAGAGCAAGCCGCCCCGTGGTCCGCTGCCTCCGGGAGTGCCACCTGTGTACGACAACGAGTTCTTCTGGTTCTTCAACGGCTTCATGCGCCAACCGTGGGGGACGCTCGTGGCGATTCTCGCCGGGTGGACCGGGCTCGTCATTGCCCTGTGGGCGGCAGCACTCGGCCTCGTGCTCGGCATCTTCCTTGCGCTCGGTGCCTTTGCCGCCACCTCGTTCGTTCACACCCTCTTCCACGCTGGCGCAGGTGAATCGCTGACGTTCGTCGGCGTCGTCACGGGCGCGCTGGCCGGAGCCGGCGGGAGCTTCGTCGCTGTGTACGGCCACGCGCTATTCGGCAGCCCAGGCCATGTGCTGGTGTCCCTGGCGTCGGGCGCCGTCCTCGCCATCGTCATCGTCGTCGTGATCGCCACCTTCGAGGGAGACCTTCTCCGCCTGCGTGGATACCGGCGGCTCACCCGCGACGAGGTTCGCCGGATATCGCCCCTTCTCCAGCAGATCGGGGTCGAGATGAACCTTCGCGACACGCCCCGCTTCGCGATGGCCGACCTGCCGGTGCCGAACGCGTGGACGCACATGCGTCACATCGTCCTGTCCACTGCCCTGCTGGAAACGCTCAACGACGCCGAACTCGCAGCGGTCCTGGAGCACGAGATGTATCACTGGCGCTATGCACACTCCGTCGGTCAGCACTTCGTATGGGCGTGTGCCTGGCCGATCGCCGTCCTCTACAACCTCGGCATGAGGCTCAGCGGCTATTCGGTCGAGGTCCAGGCGGGCGGCAGGTCCATAGGCCGGGGAATCGTCCCGTTCCTCGCCTGGTGCCTTCTCTGGCCATCGTGGATCCTGACCCGCCTGCTCATCGTTCCCGCCGTCGCCGCCCGGACGCGTCGGCAGGAGTACGAGGCAGACGCCGCCGCTGCTGAGAACAACCGGGGACCGGCCCTCATCTCTGCCTTGAAGAAGCTCTCGGCTTTCGAGTGCGGCCGGACCGGCTGGGAGGCGGCGCTCTCTGCGACCCATCCCCCGACCGCGCTGCGCATCGAGAGACTGCAACCGGCAAGTGCCGACGACGCCGACTACCAGGAGCCGGAGTTGGGCGTCGCCCAGCCGGCCGCCATTGGCGAGCTGGCGGTCCTGGCCGTCATGGCGATCGGTGTCGTCCTCATCTGGGGCGCCGCCATCAACGCCAGCCGTGCCCCGAAGCCTGCAACGGTCGTGCCAACTCCATCAGGGGCAACCACCATTCCGCCGGGCACCGCTCCGGCGAACAATGCATCGGCATTGCACAAGAGCGCAGAGCACGCGGCCGCCGCCTTCGCGTCGGCCTACTTCGGCAGCGTCTTCACGCAGAGCGGATACCAACAGGTCATCGCGAACGTACGCAGCACCCGGGCGAGAAAGCGCGATGGTCGCGAAGGCAAATGCTGCGTGGGGTGCGGTCGCAAGAGGTGCGCTCAACAAGACAGTGTCGAGCAACGCGACGCCCATCGGATGCCGCTACCTTGGCGGCACCGCTGCGTCGACACTTGTCGCCGTGCGCGTCGACTGGGTCTACTCCATCAGCGGCACCGTCTATCAGTATTGGTTCACACCGACGATTCCGCTTGTGCTCGTCGGCACAACGTTCCGGCCGGCGGACGTTCCCGCCGCACCGAACTATTCCGCTCCCGACGTCAACGTTCCATCGGTTCCCGCTGGTTTCCAAACATGCCCGTAACCCCTTGTTTTACAAGGGTTTTACCTCGCACGTTCTGTTTCTTTGTTGCGACACAATTGCAGCCGCAAAACAACGGTCATGGGTCATGCTGGTGTTGCTGTGAACGCCACGCAGGGGGAGGTCAACCTGGGGGAATCTGAACTCTCGTGCCTGATCGAGATGTTCACGCCACTCGTCTCGCGCATCTGCCGTTCACGTATGTCTGCGACCCGTGGAACCGAGGTCGACGATGCGATCCAGGACACGTTTGTTCAGCTCCTCGAAGCTGACCGAACTGTCATCCGCAATCTGCCCGCGTGGATTGCCACCGTTGCAATTCACGTCTGCGCTCGTGCGCACCGCCAGCGGTACCGGATGCAGGAGTTGCCGCTCGACGCCGCGCCTGTACCGGGTCACGGCGTCGATCCCGTCGACGTCGCCGTCGACGACCTGTGGCTCGACGCGGTTGGTGCGCGCCTGCGCTCCGACGACGAGACACTGCTGCGCCTGGTCTACGTCCACCAGCTTTCGTACGCGCAGGTGGCATCGTGCCTGCACGTCTCGTCCGGTCATGCACGCGTGCTGTCGTTCCGTGCCCGGCAGCGTGCGCATGCCGTCATCGAGGGACTGCGATGACGTCCCGTCACCCGGCTGCAGCGGCGCGAGTGACGGATGGCGCCCGTCGCCGCGCCACACATGCTCAGAAGGCACCTCCCTCGTCCCTGCTGACGAGGCGGGACCGGATCGCCCTGTCGGCGCCCGTGCTGTTCATTGGCCGGTGCGTCACTGCCGCAGTCACAACCGCGAGAGGCCGCACGAGCCGTCCGTGGCTTGCAATGGTCGCCGTCCCGCTCGCGATGTCCGCAACGCTGCCCGTGGGCCTGTGGTGGGCGTGGCCGGCCCTGATCGTCTGCGCGTGGTGGTGGGCTGATCGGGCATACGCATCGAACTGGATCGTCGCTGTCGAAGCCGGCATCGTCGGCAGCCAATGGGTCGTCGTCGGCGCCATCGAACTCGGTGAGGAGCCGGTTTCCAGGGGACTCGTCGCGAGTATCTGGATCGGCTTCGCCGCCGCCCTTGCTGCTGCCTCAGCCTTCAACCGGCGGCGAGCCAAGAACCTGTCGGGCTATTCCAGGCGCTGACACTGTCGGGGCAATCGACATCGGACGGTTCTCCTGCCACCGCACGTCCCTCGTTCGCTTCCCGCTGACACCCTCGTCGCACTCGACTCTCGTTGGGTGTCGTGACTGACCAACGGCCCTCCCCATCGCACGGCCGCATTGACGCTCAACCCCTAGCAGACTCCTCGCTTGCCACTACAAGCCCTGAAGTGCACTCGCTGCGCTCGGGGCTGTTCCGTTCGCTCGTCCTCTGCTCTCCGGGGTGCGTCGCAACCGCACTCACAAGGAGGACCAGCAATGGCCAGCAACGACCGCAAGAACGAGATCATCGGCAAACTCACCGATGGCATCGCCCGACTCACCAGCTCCGAGCAGTGGCAGGAGTGGCTTTAAGTTACTTGGAATATGAAATCTGGTAGTAGTAGTGCTCTCTTGGGAGGGGGCGCGGGGGAACCCTTCTCTGTGGACGCTGTGGAGGACGGGGATATCCCAAGCAAGGGCGATCGACGACCGGCGGGATGGTGGGCGACGCTGGCTGGTCAGCCTGAGGCTCTCGCTTGGCTGGCGACAGTCACCGATTTGCGCCTGGCGCCACGCACCATCGACGCGTATGGCCGCGGGATCGCTGACTACATGGCGGTTTGCGCCAGCGAAAGCATCGACCCCATCCAAGCGAAACGCTCTGACATAGCCCGATACGTTCGGGATCTCAGCGACCGCGACCATCGCGCTGGCGACAATGTCATCGCCCTCGATTCGGGAGTCGGTCTATCAAACGCGACCATTCACCAACGGCTGGTCGCAGTGAGACTCTTCTATGACTACCTCGTCGAGGAAGGGGTCCGCGAAACCAACCCCGTCGGCCGCGGCCGATACACACCACGCAAACATCTTGGCGTTGGTCGTGAGCGCGGCATCCTTCGGCGATTCACCAAGCTGCCCTGGATCCCCACGGATGAGCAGTGGACCGCCATTCTGCACGCGGCTCGGGCGGAGCCGATCCGCAACCGCGTGATGCTCGCGCTCGCGTATGACGCGGGGCTGCGCCGGGAGGAACTCTGCTCGTTGCGGACAGACGACATCGACCCCACTCATCGAACTCTGCGAGTGCGCGCTGAGACTACGAAGTCACGCCGTGAGCGCATAGTGCCCTATTCTGCGACGGCGGGCGTCCTCCTGCACCAATATCTTGGTCATCGCCGCACGATAAGCAGTGCGCGCGGTCCACTCTTTCTGTCGGAGTCCCGGCGCAATTACGCAAAGCCGATCACCCTGTGGACGTGGTCCAAGGTGGTCCGGCATCTCGCCCTTCGAGCCGATGTTCCGCGGTTCAGTACACACACCCTCCGCCATCTCTGTTTGACCGACCTTGCTCGCTCGGGATGGGAACTCCATGCCATCGCGACGTTGGCCGGTCACCGCAGCACCGTGTCGACCCTGCAGTACATCCACTTGTCGGGGCGCGATCTCGCACTCCGACTCACCGACGCCATGAGCAGCGTCCATGCCGCTCGTCTCAAGAACCTCGGTGCGTCGTTTGGCGAGCAGGGCTCCACGTCGTGAGCACCACGGTTGCCGAAGACAATCGAGTTCCAGGCTCGTGGACATCGCCGATCGACGTCTCCGTCTACGATCGCGACAAGATCTTGACGTCTCAAGAACGGGCTGCACTTGGACCGCTGGTCACTCGCCATTGGGGCGGCAAGAGTGTCGCACACATCATCGACGGCGTCGCTGAAAGTGGAGGCGAACGGCTTGTTCGTCCGCTGTCCGAAACGCTCGCTGTCATTGATGGCGATCAGGATTGGAAGAATCGAACTCTCCTGCGGTTGCTGCGGCTCTGCCTTGTGACCGACTCCTCATTCTGGGCGTGGGATAGAGACACGTGGGCACGCCATCTGAATCCCGCAGAAGTCAGCGATGTCCTACCTCGCAGCTCCGACGAGTCTGGGACCCGCCTCTACATGATGGCCATGGCGTATCACCTGGGGTGTATCGATGATCCATCTTCTTTGGAGGGACGGATCGCCTGGCCCCTTCTCGCGCAGAAGGTCTTTGGCCGCGATGAATTTGAGAAGGTCGCCGTGGACTTGGACACGGTGCTCGCCGAATGGGGTTATGGGAAGCAGAGCCGTCTCGGCGTTCGCAGCGTTCTGGGCCATGCACTGCTCACGCGTCGGACCCTACGACTCGCCGACCTGACATACGAGTTTCTGCGCGTCTGGCGGCAGCAGCTCGCATTCCCGGCGAGCCGGCATGCGTTCCTGCTCAGCCGCGTGCTAGCGCACCGGGGCGTCCTGAGGCAACCGCTCGACGCCAAATCGTCCGATGCGGCCGCAAGGCGTGCCCTTCGCACTGATGGGGTGCCGGTGCCCTGGGTGAACTCGGTGGAACGCTGGGAACGAACGTCGACGTTGTCACGCACGACGCGATCCAGCCATCGCGGATGGCTCCTCAAAATCGGGCGTTGGTTGCAGCAACATCGGCCGGACGCGGCGGACCCTGCAGACTGGGACCGCCAGACGTGTGCAGACGTGGTCGCCGCCATTGAAGGCATGCGGACCGCCGAGTACATCTCGTATTCGGGCTCGCGACGGAACGAACGCGGCGATCATCTCTCGCCCCGCTCAAAGTGCGCAGCCGTCAAGGCTCTCCGGGTCTTCTTTTCTGACGCCTACGAATGGGAGTGGTTTCCACACAAGTTCAATCCCTCACGGACGTTCGCCGTTCCGCGGAGCATCCAGATGTTGATCACGATGAATCCGAGAACGATCGCAGACGATGCTTGGGCGAAGCTGATGTGGGCGGGGTTGAACCTCGCCGCCGACGACATCCCACGTCACGGAGGGGGCGGAGACTCCTTCTACCCGCTCGCATTGCTGCGCGCCGTTGCCGTCGTGTGGCTGTTTGCTGGATTACGGAGTGATGAGATCGTTCGGCTGCGAACAGGCTGTATCCGCTGGCAACAGACCGAGCCGGATAGCCCCGCGCACGAGGGAGACGGCCGCATTTGTCTCCTCGACGTTCCCGTCCACAAGACTGGTCACGACTTCACCAAGCCCGTCGACGCCGTGGTCGGAGACGCTATTGCTGCGTGGGAGCAGGAGCGACTGTCGCAGCCGCCGACCCCCGACCGGAAGACCGGCGAGCTTGTGCACATCCTGTTTGCGCACCGTGCCCGGCCGTTGTCGCGGAAATACATCAACGACAGTCTCATCCCGATTCTCTGCCGCAAGGCCGGCGTCCCTCGATCTGATGTGAAAGGGACGATCACGAGCCATCGCGCGCGTTCCACAATCGCAAGTCAGCTTTACAACGCCAAGGACCCCATGACACTGTTCGAGCTGCAGGCATGGCTTGGTCATCGCTCACCTACCAGCACGCAGCACTACGCCCGCATCACTCCGAACACGCTCACCAAGGCGTACCGTGACGCGGGCTATTTCGCGAGGAACGTCCGAGCCATCGAGGTGCTCGTCGATCGTGACGTCGTCCAGAGCGGTGCGGCCGCAACAGGAACACCGTGGCAGCACTATGACCTTGGTCATGGTTACTGCACCTACAGCTTTTTCGAACAGTGCCCGCATCGGATGGCCTGCGCACGATGCGACTTCTACGTGCCCAAGGAGTCGACGAAGGCGCAGCTCCTCGAAGCAAAGATCAACCTTCAGCGTATGGTTGCCACAATCCCACTCACAGACGATGAGACGGCAGCCGTAGAGGACGGGAGTGCGGCAGTGGACCATCTCCTGTCTCGACTGGCCGACGTCCCGACCCCCACAGGCGCAACTCCTCGTGAGATGGGTCTGACACTGCTACCGATGGCTGCCAAGCCATCCTGAGGCGACGGAGGGGATGAGTGTGCGACTGGTACTGAACACTCTTTGCAGCCGCGTATTCGAGGGTGGGATACAAGCTCGGGGCAGTACGACAGAGCGCGCGAGACCCGCTCAGCCAATCAACGCAGGCGGAACCGAAAGCTCGTCCCGAGCATAGAGATCACGGATCGCAGAAGGGTCGTCGGAAGCGCAGACGGAAGCAATCATGTCGATCAGCTCGTCGTACTCCGCACCGGTCTCACCATCGTAGGACGCGTCCATCCGGCCCCAGTTGTCCCACGGCAGCATCTCGATCTTGTTCAGCGCCGCGAGATCGCGGATCGCGTTCCCTCTAATCTCAGCTGGCCCCCAGGCGTCGTCCTCGCCGTGGACGCCGAATTGCGCGGGATCAGCAGAGCCTTGGCGGCACAGCGCCCACGCCTCACCGCCGGTGAGGAACTCTCCCTCACGCAGATCCTCCGGGTGAGACACCAACGGAAGCCCGAGTATCTCGGTGTCGACCCGCACCCAACGGCCTTCACCGGTGTGCCGGTACTCGGCGATCCAGTGATCGACGCTCTTGCCAGGCTCGAAGTAGGTGGCGAAACCGCAGCGCGCGCGGGCCGCTATCCCCCGGAACCGAAGAAGCGCGCAACTCATCGTTGCGAAATGGCGGCATGTCCCGACCACGCGCTTGTCCGGTGACCGGAGCGCATGAAGGGGCGCCGCATCTAGAGCCATCAACGACTGGATCAAGTCACCCGTGCGACGAATCGCCCGCTCGGCCTGTCGCTTGTCGGATACCCCCAGTCCCGCTGCTTCATCCGGCTCGATAATCAGACCTTGCGCGAGTTTGCACACACCGACGGCATCGGTCGGGATGTCCACGACGAGTGATTCCTGGCCGACGTCCAGGGATGTGAGTGGACCGGGGCGGTTGTAGTCGATCACGTTCGGCACAATGCGCTCGATCTTACGGTGTTTGGCGGTGGATTCGTCGGGGAGAGCTTGACTTTTGATTCCACATAATCACCGTCCAGAGTCGCTTCTACCGGTACAGCTTCCGGAACACGCTGCTCATCCAGCTCCAGTGCCCCGAGGCCACGCGGGTCGCAGGCTTCCGTGCCTGGCAGCACCTCGGACGCCAGGTACGCAAGGGCGAAAAGGCGATCTGGATACTCGCTCCGGTAACCCGCAAGGTGGCAGACGAGGCTCACAGCGCCGAGACAGCCGACACCAAGGACCGAGTCCTGGTTGCCTTCAAGCCAGCGTGTGTCTTCGACATCTCGATGACAGATGGCGAGGATCTGCCCGAACCGTGCACACGGCTACAGGGTGATGCACCCGCCGACGTCTACGACGGGCTCGTCAAAGTTGCGGACGGCATCGGCTTCACCGTCGAGGATCACGACTTCGCCGACAGCACGAACGGTGACTGCACGTACGACCTGCACCGGATCCGTGTCCGGACTGGCAACTCCCAGGTCCAGCGTGTGAAGACGCTCGCCCACGAGCTGGCGCACGCGATGCTCCACGAGCACCACGAGAACCGTGCACTCGCCGAGCTGGAGGCCGAGTCGGTCGCCTATGTCGTTTGTGCCAACCTCGGCATCAACAGCGAGGACTACACGCTGGGCTACGTGGCAACGTGGGCCGGGGGTGGCGACGAAGCCATCGCCGCCATCAAGGCGTCCGCCGCTCGCATCCAGCAGGCTGCAGACAAGATCCTCGGCGCAGTCGGGACGACCGAGGCACAGGAGGAGCACGCCGACGAGGCGGCGTAGCTCAGCCTACGGCTCCGCGCCGTCAGACCTCCCGCCCTCGACCATCGCAATGAGGGAAAGGATCAAGGCGTACACAAGCAGGCCCTGGCCACGCTGATGAGGGCGCGACCGTGCTAACCGCGATGACCGTGAAGGGGGCAGCATGTTGGTCATCGTGTCATCTGGCACATGGCGAATCGGCTCCAGGCCGGTCGCGGCACCGTGACGGCGCCGCTACAGGGCAGCGCGCTAACGTCGGTTCAAGCCGGGCGCAATGCAATCGTTGCCGAGACAGCTGTCGGGGGCTTGCCCGCGGGCCTCGCCATCACTCCCAACGGACAAACCGTCTACGTTTGCAATTCCGGTGATGGCACCGTCACTCCAATATCGGTGGCCACCAATACCGTCGGGACCGCCTTCGGCGTCGGGATCAATGATGATTTCATCGCCATCACGCCGGATAGCAAAAGGGCCTACGTGGCCAACGTGGGGCCCGACACCGTCACGCCCATCACGCTCGGCCCGATCACCAACACGGCCGGGGCGACAATAGCGGTGGGCGGCAACCCCTACGCCGTTGCCATCAGTCCCGATGGCCAAACACTCTATGTGAGCAACTGGAGTACCAGCAGTATCACCCCCGTTGCAATAGCCACGGGTGCAGTCGGGACCGCGATCCCCGTCGGCGCCAATCCGTCGGCCATCGCCATTTCGTGATCCAGCCAGCGACCTAGCCGCTACACCGAGATGGAGGCCGTCGTCACGGAAGAGGTGTTGCTCAACGCTGAGAGCGGAGCGCAATTCCTGATCGACGTGGTCGAGAGTGACGCGTAGCACGCTGCAACGACGTTGCTGCCCCGTCCGCAGAGCGATTTCCGCCCTGACGAGTCTCGACTGACTGCATCAGAGATTGGCGCTGCTAAGCCAACTCCATCTCCAGGTCTTCGATCTCGTCCTCTTCCGAAGCGCTGTCACCAGCCTTTACGTCTTCGGCGACATCGTCAGGTATTTCATCGTCTGCAACAGCACCCGCCGCCTGGACGATGCCGCACACTCGTCTGATCTCTTGAATGATTGCTGCCTCTCGTGCTTGTACGAAGCGGGCGTAGAGATCGGCGGCTTCATCATTCGTCAAGGGTTCGACTGCAGCGAGCAAGAGTTGAAGGGCCGTCTCGTCGATGAAGTGCGGCCCGAGAAGATCGGCACGAGCGCTAGATGGCAGGATTGCCGGATCGTTGAGGTAGTCGGCCGGGGCCTTATCCCTGATCTTGCCGTTGGTTTCGTTCGAGATGAGCGTGCGATTGGCGATCGTGTTGACGTCGACGCGTTTCGTGACACCGTGTCGCTTGAGGAACGCCTGCGGGAAAATATGGTGGTCTTGTAACTCTTGGAGCCGAATGTTTTCGGCACGGCGCCAATCCCGGGCGTTCCCGTTGGCGAGGAGACAGAACACGCCGCTGTACACCGCGCTCGCATAGCTCGCCGAGCCGCGGATACGGAAGCCAGGCGCGCCGATCCAAATCGTTGCCTCGCTAAACACTTCCGGGTCAGGCCCTCCCTCGAGCCAATGTCGCGTCATCTCCAGGTAATCTTTCCTGGATTTGCTCTCCACGGCGCTCGAATACCGCTCCATGAAAACGTTGCACCAATACCACCGCCGAAGCTCGTTACGTGCTTGATTACCGAGTTTTCGCGCCTCAACTTCCGCTCGTAGCGCAGCGAGAATTGGCACGAGTCCAAACCCCGGAATCCATTTCTCCGCAAACACGCCGAAGCCGTCTGGCCCGACGTGCGTGATTAGCTCAAGGGCTCGCTCAATCGCCGCTGCAGCTCGCCGCCAGTCCTCCTCGAAGTTGCTGGGCAGCAAGTCGATCAGTATCCGAGGTTTGGGATCGAGGCCGCGCAATAGGGCAAGAGTGCGAAGAACGAGTACACCGAACTTGTGCTCGTCGGCTTTGCCCTTCGACCATGCGCGTAGGAGCGGATGAGCTTTGCACGCTTCGGCCCACAAGTCATGAAGACGGATGCCAGAGCGATAGAGACGCGCGGTGAGAAGGTCGTAGACAGAGAGATCGACCCCTGTCGAGTTGAGTTTCTCGAAGATGGCGCAGACGCGACCGATGGACTCGTTGTCGGAGTCATCGACCCGGGGCAGCTCGACGAGCGGAGCCTCAAAGTTCTGGAACGCAGTCGTGCCACTGGTCCAGCCGTCCCTCCAAACCGATCGATACTGCTCGTACAGATCGGGAGCGTTGTTGCGAGACCAGTCCTCGAACCCGTAGCACCACCTGAAGAACGCCTGGGGCGTGAGAAGGTCCGTGCACGGGAGTATGCGCTGCTCATATTGCGTGTCCCGGCTATCTAGCCCTCGCAGTTCGCGGCGCGCCCGGTCAAAGATGATCTCGTCGCTGTCGGGCTCGTTGAGGAGCACGTCGAGGTTCAGGAAGAACCAGCGTCGCTGACTCGAATCCTTGAGAGAGAGGTCGGGCGCCGTGAGCGCATAGATCAGCGACGAAAGGCGTTGCTGTCCGTCGAGAATGAGAAGCTCCGGTCGAGGCTCGCGATGCGCAGGCTTAGCGCCTCTCAAGAAGATCGGCGCGAATGGAGGGTTGTTCGCATCACAACGGAGCAGCAGGAGCGACCCGATGAAGTAGCCGCGTACGATCGACCGCACGAGATCGGCCACCTCTTCGCGCGTCCAAACGAAATCACGCTGGAAATTGGGAAGGCAGATTTTCCCGTCGAGCGCTTGCTCGACGAGGCTGACCACCCTCCGCTTGTCAGGGATGATCTCCATGGCACCGAATGTACCTGCGCACGGCACCGGTGAGATGAGACGGGCCGGCCAATTGGGGCTCGCCTGAGTTTGGTAGTCGCTTGTCTGTGGGTTGACGGCGTTCCCCGACTCACCAGCCCGTCCGAGTCAACTCTCGCAACGCGAACATGCGGGGCGCCCGATGAGGCACAGCTCACCGCGTCGCGACCGTCGCGAAGTCCATGTCCCTGTTGTCCCAACGCAGTTGTCGGCCATCCTTCCTGCCCCTTTTCGCACCCAGGATCTCGGCAGCCGAAGCCCACCCCCGGAGGGGGATCATTCCTTCAAGGGTCCGTTCCACCGGCAAACGCCGTGCCGCCCTTGGCCTCGGTAGCTGCTGATCGATTGCGCCCCTGCGGCCGGTCGTAGAACCACGGATCACCGACATCCAAGATTCTCTCCGGCCGAGATCGGTCTCTGGCGTGTCCTGCCCGCGGTCTCGCTGACGCTGTCGAGCGCCTCGTCCAACGTCTTGCCGACACTGCGGCGCCTGATGGCAGTACCCCGAGAGATCTGAGTGCGCTGCGTCCATTGCGCATGCTCCCGACGGCTGCGCGTCGTGCATGACGTGGAGGAGTGACCAGCGCTGACCAATGTGGTGCGAGGAATAACCGTGGTGCCGCCCGCAGGTGTCACCCTGATCGTGTCTCGACACGCGCTGCCCAGCTCGTCCCTCTCTGTTCCGTTGGTCTTGGAGCCTCTTCGGTAGCAGAGCGGTCGGCGCTTCGCTGCAACCCCCAGGAGCGAGTCGTCTACGACGAGGGGTGTTCCGCTCCCGACCGCCCTGCTCTCGTTGGCGCCATCAACCAACTACCCAGGAGGAACAGCAATGGCACAGCGCAAGAAGGTCGAGAGCACGGAGCAGGCCGTCACCCGTGAGAGCGGGCGGGGACCATCGGAGAATCACGTCACCATCATCGGTCGCGTGGCCACCATCCCAGTGTTGCGGTCCACGTCGAACGGCACGCCGGTCACGTCGTTCCGCATCGCGATCAACGGCAAAGGCGACACCCAATTTCTCTCGGTCGTAGCCTGGCGTCAGCGGGCAGAGTTCGCCGCCGAGTTTCTCGGCAAGGGCCGTCTTGTTCACGTCTCGGGACGTCTTCAGAATCGGTCATGGGAGGCCGCCGATGGCTCGACCCGACAGAGCGTCGAGATCATCGCCGATCAAGTGCAGGCACTCTCGGCGAAGCCAGCAGCGGTTTCGATCGATGCTTGAACCTCGTACAGGAGGCCGCAACGGTGCGGCCTCCTGTACCTATGTGGCACAGCTACGAGCTGCTTCGACCGCCCACATCAAGGGCAATCTGAGGAGGACAGGCCAACAGTGCGCGGACCAGGGGAGCCGGTTCTACCAGCAGCAGCATCCCCCGGCACCGCGCAGGTGCAGACTTTTCCCCGCCATGCGCGCCGTCCTTCCACCACCGCCCAGCCGGCGATCAGCAGCGCGACGACACCGTCGAGCCACCACAGACCGAGCAGCGTGTTCGCCAGCAGTCCGATCAGCACGGCCACGGCCAGATAGGCACAAAGCAGGTTCTGCGTACCCTCCCCGGCCGTGGCGGCCGATCCCAGGAGGGCGCCGAGGCGCCGCTTGGCCATGCCGAGGGGCGGCTCAAGAAGAGCGGTACCGGCGGTGAGCGCGATCCCGAGGATACTGGTCTCGGCCCGGTCTCCGGCCAGGAGGCCGTGGAGAGCCTCGACGGTGATGTAAGGCGCGAGCAGGAAGAAGCTGAGCGCCACAAGCTGCTGTGCTCGACGCTCGGAAACGGCACTCGCCAGGCGGGAGCCGCTGAAGCGCCAGATCACGATGATGCTTGCGAGAGCCTCTATTCCGCTGTCGAGACCGAAGCCCAGCAGGGCGACCGAGTGGGCTACAGCCGCAGCCCCGACTGCAACAGCGGCCTCGACGCCAAGCCAGGCGAGTGTCAGCCAGGAGAGCAGCCGCGCCCGACGGGCAAGACGCAGCCAGTCCTTGCTTCCTGCCTGGAGCACATCGCGACGCGCGAGGGCTCGTCGAGTGCTGCCGCGGCCAGTTCTTCCGAGGGTAGGAACCATCGACGCGCGCGCGACCCGACCAGTCGACGCGACAGCACTACGAAGTTTCAATGTGCTCAAGAATCGTGTAGAACTCCCACGCGACATCGTCGGGATCGTGAACCCACACCTTGTCTTGGAGGGCATAGCAGCAGCGGGCCTCCGGCTCCGGCACTGGTGCCAGACCTTCCACTTCCAGGCGCGACCCGGCCTGCGCGACAGCGTCAGCCGAGGCGACCTCGACGCCGAGATGGTTGATTGTCCCGCCCGGCCCGTTTCCCGGCGAGTTGAGGACAAGCTTGAGCGGAGGGTCGTCAATGGCGAAGTTGGCGTATCCCGGTCGGAGCTTGGCAGGCGGCGACCCGAGCAGACGCGTATAGAACACCACCGCTTTGTCGAGATCGCTGACGTTGATCGAAAGCTGAACTCGTGACATCCCTGTCAACCTCCAGACATGGTGGGACGAGCGGAACGAGAGCGGGGACCCCGTCTCGTCGGCATAGAAGGCCGCAACCCTTTCCGACCAGGACTTCCCGCTGGGCTCCTCACTCGCATGTGCCTGGCAAGTCAAGCGAGGCAAGGATGCGCAGCGCGTCGCCAAGCCGCTCGTCTGCGAGGTCGTACCGGACCCGTCGGCCCTCCGACGTCGCTGTCACGAGGCCACATTCGCGAAGGCACGTCAGATGGTTCGAGAGGTTCGCTCGCGTTGTCCCGAAGTCGTCAGCCATCTCCGCCGGATAGCCAGGGCCGTTCAGCAACTGGACCAGCACGCGCCGTCGGGTCGGATCAGCCAGCGCGGTTCCGACCCGACTCAGGATTCCCAGATCGAGGCACTCTAATACAGCCATGACTGTACAGTACAGCTCTAACTGTATTATGTCAAGGGAACTGGTTATGTCCGGGGTCGCTACTCCCACGGATACCCGGTCTGGGAGCTTGACTTTTCATTCCACATAATCACGACCGTCCGGATCGCCACCAACGACCGGGAGCAGCCCGAGTTCCACGACGTCCTCTGGCGGCAGATGGCCGACTTCGCCTGCCAGTACATGGTGAAGGGACGTCTCGCCTACATCGAGGGTCGGCAGCAGAGCCGCACCTGGGAGGCCGCCGACGGCTCGAAGCGTCGGACGGTCGAGGTCGTCGCCGACACCTTCAAGGCGTTGTCTCCGAAGCAGGAGTACGTGCCCTCAATGTGATGCCCAGGCCCGGGGAGAATCGATCTCCCGGGCCTGGCTCGTAAGGGCGTAACCCCGTCGAAGCGGCGGTCGGCCGTAGCTAAACGCCACCAGCGAAAGCCGCGGCGACCTTTGATCTGTCATCGCTCTCATCCAGCGCCTCGTGCAACACCGCTTCGAGCAGCCCGCCTCTCTCCTTCTGAGCGAACACCAATGAGCCCTCAAGCTCGTCGCACACCGCCATCAATTCCTCCACCTTTGCCACGATTCGGTGTTGCTGGGGAAGTGGTGGGATCGGGACGGGAAACGCGCTCAGAGTCGTCTTGTTCAACGACGCCAGGTTGGTTGTCTGCTTCCCGCCTTCTATGAACCACTGTTGGCCGAAGCTATTGCCGTGCCACGAAACGAGCCTTGGATCAATAATCGGCGCAAACAACCTGGCTCTGAATACGTGGTTCTGGTGAATGCAGGCCGTGATCTGGCCCTCCCATATCCATCCTCGGCCGAGTTTGTCACGGTCGCCTCCCTCATTGAAGAGGATGTCTCCGGGTATGAGCTGCAAGGAGGTGGCGGTCTCCTCGGGCACCTTGATGGTCGTAACGCGTTCGAGGTTGAGGTAACCCCGCTGGACATTGGCCACTCTTAGATATGGCACCTCGACAAGCCTTGGCAGACTTTGCTTCTTGGCGTCCTTTGTGACGCCGCCAACGATGTCGGCGATCTCATCGAGCCGAGCCCAACGCCAGGATCTAGGCAGCGCGGGAAGTACGTGTCCCGCAACGGTTGCAGGGCTCACGCGCTGCGTTCTTTTTCGCCTTGGCCGATCCAAATCGCGTCTCGCATCACTCGCGGCCGCCAAGAGGTCGTCGGAGTTTCCATCCGAATCGAGTGGCTCAACGAGCCGCCCTGTCAGTGCGAGGTCGATGATCGTCTTACGAACCAGCACGACATGCTCCGGTGTCGTAATCATTCGAGACGATCCCTGTAGAAAGAAGCGAACATCAGCGCTCTCGATTGCTCCATCGCGTGCAATTGACCCCAGTCGACCGAGTGATGTTCGTGTCAGCGCGTCCCGAGTGGCATCTCGCTCCGACTGCACTCGCTCCATTTGGTCGCATAGCGCCATCAGCTCGTCTACCTTGGCGACGAGGCGATCCTGCTCTGCCAACGGTGGGAGGAGCACCGTATGCGCAAGGAAAGGGCCCCGATTGATGTGCATCATTGCAAGCCCATGAGCGTGTTGGCTCTGCGCGAGCTGCCGCACCTCATGTTTCAGCAGCCAGTAGAGAAAGCCACGCGTCACCGCATTGGCGTTCGGCACGACCTTGAAGATGTGCTGGTTCACCACACCTTGAGCACCTTCCCAGACGAAGGTATCCAAGGTCGCGGACCAGGAGACCAACAAATCTCCGGAGTCAGCGATGTTGTCTGCCGGATAATCAAGGGCGGTGAAGTTGTAATCGCCACTCACGCCGGACAGGTTCTGGATGCGAATGATCGGCCGACCAGACTTACCCCAGTCGGTCGGCTTGAACGCTAGGCCGTTCACAAACACACCCGTATCACCCAGGGCCACTGCGCACCAACCCGGCGGCACGGTTGCTTTCGTGACTCTTGGCGGAGTTGTTGCGCGCTTCCAGCGGTACTTGGGACGCGATTGAAGAAGCGCTTCCATTCCAAGTGCGATCTGGTCGAACGTGGCGGCGGTATCGCTCGCGTCAGAGGTTCCCAACTCACCGCGCAGGGCCAACTCGATGACGAACGGCCGCAGCAGTTGCAGTGCTTTGGGTGAATCGGCAATACGCTCGAACTCCGCCAGCAGCATGTCGCCGTTCATCGCAGTAGCGCTGCCGCAAGGATCGACTTCAGTCGCTCGCGCAGTACCGACGCTCTGGCTTCTGCGTCGTCCAACTGTGCCAGCAACTCGACCGGGTCCCCGTGCTCGTCGGCTATGACAAGGGGGTTGTTGATGTCGAGGTTGTACCCCCGGTTCTTGACCTCATCGAGGGTGACCTTCCAAGCGACCTCGTTCTCAACTCGGTCCCGACGATCCGACCCGCCCCACCAGTCGACGCAGTCCTGGAGATGCTCCACACGGATCGGCTTTGTCATCGAATATGCCTTCTGACCCTCCGGCACTCGGTGTTCGTAGAACCAGGTCTCCTTCGTTGGCTCGCCTTTCTCGAAGAAGAGGAGATTCGTCCCGATCGCCGCGTAGGGCTTGAAGACACTGTTCGGGAGACGGACGATGGTGTGGAGGTTGCACTCCTCCATGAGCTGCTCCTTCAAGCGCGTCTTCACCCCCTCGCCGAAAAGTGAGCCGTCGGGCAGCACTACCGCCGCCCGTCCGCGCGGTTTGAGGAGCCGGATGATCAACGCCAGGAACAAATCAGCCGTCTCTCTCGTCTGCAAATGCGACGGAAAGTTCGATTCGATCCCGGGCTCTTCCTTACCCCCGAACGGCGGATTGGTGAGCACGATGTCGACTCGGTCTTCGGATCCGTAGCTGACGTACGGGCGGGCGAGCGTGTTGTCATGGCGCACGAAGCTCGGGTCCTCGATGCCGTGCAGGAGCATGTTTGTGGTACAGAGCATGTGTGGCAGCGGCTTCTTCTCAACGGCCCGAAGCGACTCTTGCATGACCTGCTCATCCGTCGGGGTCTTCACGTACCTCTCGCGCATGTGGCGCATTGAGCACGTCAGAAACCCTCCGGTGCCACATGCCGGGTCGAGAAGAATCTCTCCGGGCTTCGGATCGATGCGCTCGGACATGAATGTCGTCACGGCGCGAGGGGTGTAGTACTCACCGGCGTTCCCCGCGCTTTGTAGATCGTTCAGGAGCTGCTCGTAGACGTCTCCAAAGTGTTGCCTGTCGGCGAGGTTGTTGAAGTCGACCTCGTTGATCTTGTTGATGACCTGGCGTAACAGCTGGCCCGACTTCATGTAGTTGTAGGCGTCCTCAAACACTCCTCGGACGACGCGCTGGCGGTGACCCTGCGGCCCTGCGGGCGAGAGCGCCTTCAGCTGGGGAAACAGTACGTTGTTGATGAAGTCCAGAAGGTCATCGCCCGTCATGCCCTCTGGGTTGGCTGCCCAACTTCCCCAGCGCAGGTCCTCGGTCAGCGGTGACGTGTAGTTCGACTCCATCAGCTCAAGCTGAGTGTCCTGGTCATCCAGGATCTTGAGGAAGAACATCCAGCAGAGTTGGGAAATGCGCTGAGCGTCTCCGTCGACACCTGCGTCTTGGCGCATGATGTCTTGAATCGTTTTCACTGTGGTTCTGACGGACATCAGCTATGCGACCTCGTAGAGCGAATCTTGGAGTTCATGGACAGCCCTTTCGAAGTCGGCCCGCGAACCGAATTGTCGAATCAGTTCGACAGGGGTCCCGATCCGATCGATCGGTGAGATCTGCAGGATGCGGAGGTCAGCCAAGTCGACGACACCCTCGTCCTGGTACTTCTCAAGCAACGCGTCAAGCACGGCTCGTGCCTTTGGCCCGTACTTCCCGAAGACGTCGCGCTTGCGCACGTTCTCAGCTCGCTCGCGGCGCGTCAGAGGGGGGCGCCCATACGCAACGTGGCAGATGAGGTCAAAGGGATCGAGGTCCGGGTTCACTTCTTCCGCGAGCGGCTCGATGCGGAGACCCTCCGCTTCCAGCTCGTCGATGATCGCTTGCTTGCGGTCAGCCTCGCTCCATCGCTTCAGGAACGTGTCGAGCGAAGCGAAGTGGTTCGTCACTGCGCGCTTCGAGTAGTCGCGAAGGCTCTCGGTGATTAGTTTGCCGTCGCCATCGAGATACTTGACCCGCTCGGCAATGATCGTGACAAGCACGCCGTTCACGTAGAGCTTCCGGCTGTCGGGCTCGTCGGACTTGAAGGCGATGTCATTGGCCGGGTCGAGGACCACCTCGTCGTCGCCGAACTCCACGGTCGCCTCGTCGGGGGGCATCATCGGGTCGTCATCATCAGGCTCGTAGATCTGTACCGGCTCGCCGTCGAAGTCGGGATCGGCGAAGTGATGCGTTGCACCACGGAAGTCCATCAGCGTGAAGTAGTACTTGTGCGTGTCCTCGTGGACTCGGGTTCCTCGTCCGAGGATCTGTTTGAACTCGGTCATCGAGCCCACCGGCCGGTCGAGAACAATGAGCCGGCAGGTCTGGGCATCGACGCCGGTCGAAAGCAGGCGCGACGTCGTTACGAGGACCGGAAACTTTGCTTCCGGGTCGATGAAGTTGCCGAGCTGGTCCTGGCCCTCGGGGTCGTTCCCGGTGATGCGCATGACGTACCGCCGGTTCTCACTGAAGAGGTCCGGGTTCTCGTTGATGAGCGCCTGGCGCATCCGAGCCGCGTGTTCCTGGTCGACGCAGAAGAGGATCGTCTTCTGAAAGCGGTCGCCACTCTCCTTGAGGAACTCAGTTACGCGCTTGGCGACCAGCTTGGTGCGATCGTCGATCACCAGGGTTCGGTCAAAGTCCTTCTGGTTGTAGATGCGATCAGGGACCTCTTCACCCTCCCGATCGGTCTTGCCCTTCGGTGGCCGGTACCCCTCGACATCGACGTCGATGTGCACGTTGATGACCTTGTACGGCGCGAGAAAGCCGTCCTGGATGCCTTGCTTCAGCGAATACGTGTAGACCGGCGGTCCGAAGTAGTGGATGTTCGAGACGTACTTCGTCTCCTTGGGTGTGGCCGTCAGGCCGATCTGCGTCGCGCCGGAGAAGTACTCCAAGATCTCCCGCCAGGCGGCGTCGTCATCGGCGCTTCCGCGATGACATTCGTCGACGACTATGAGATCGAAGAATCCGGGCGAGAACTCCCGAAACAGCTTCTGGCGCTCCTCGGGGCCAGTGAGAGCTTGGTAGAGCCCCAGGTAGATTTCGTAGGACGTATCGATGCGCCGCTTTTTGTCGAGGGCTCGCGCGATCTGTGCCGTTGAGCCGCTCTCCGCATCAATCGTCCTCGACGCCGTGCTCAGCTTTGCCATCGCTCCTTGGAATGGGCGAAAGTCGTTGACCATCGTCTGGTCGATGAGCACGTTGCGATCTGCGAGGTACAAGACTCGCTTCTTTCGCCCACCTCTCCAGAGCCGCCAGATGATTTGGAACGCCGTGTAGGTCTTGCCAGTACCCGTCGCCATGACCAGGAGCACACGGTTCTGGCCCTTCGCGATGGCCTCTGTCGCCGCGTTGATCGCATTGCGCTGGTAGTAGCGCGGCTGGCGGCCGCTTCCGTCATCGAAGTAGTCCTGGAGGACGATCTCCTCGACCTCTGGAGACAAGCCCTTCCACTCTCGATAGGCAGCCCACAACACCTCGGGGCGAGGAAAGGCATCGAGCGCCAGCGTGGACTCCATCTCTGTTCCGGCACCGGTTCGATCGTGAAACACGAAACCGTCACCGTTCGAGGAGAACACGAAGGGGATGTTGAGGATGTCGGAGTACTCCAGCGCCTGCTGCATCCCATCCCCGACGGAGTGCTTGTTGTCCTTCGCCTCGATGATGGCGATGGGAATGTTCGGCTTGAAGTAGAGGACGTAGTCGGCGAACTTCGACTTTCCCCGGGTCACCATCTTGCCTCGGACGTGAATCTGCCCCTTGGTGAAGTGGACCTCGCGCTGGATCTGGGTCTGTTCACTCCACCCTGAGGCGATGACCGCTGGCGTGATGAACTTCGCGCAGATGTCGGCCTCGCTGAGGTCCCGCTTACTCATCGCGGAGCCTTGGCGCACGCCATTCGGCGTTTGCCGAGATCCCGGCTCCGATCTCGGCCTTGCGTGCCAGGTCCGCGGGTTCGTCAGCGATCACCCAGCCAAGGGTAGTTGGGACCCCCGGATCCGGGGTGGCTCACCCGTCACGGCTCGGTTGCATCAACGTTCCCAAGGCCCTCGGACGAGTGAGCGGGCGTCTCCATGGCCGGCGGAACCGGTCGCTCCGTATCGCGCCGACTCTCGACGGTCGACGCCTCGTTGGGATGTCGGGAAATACGACAGAGGCAATGAAAGAACGCTTGCTTTTCTGACAGTCGGTCGGTATGCTGGTGTCAGGAAATCCGACAACCCTCCCCGAGCACGGTCGGAAAGGCGAACAGATGACGACACTCCCAGCTCATCCGGTGGAGACCGAGGCGATGCCCGACCTTGCCGCCGACATCCTTGCCGCGCTGGCCGAGGTTCGATGCGTGTCCGAGTCCGATCTTGAAGCCGAACGGGTCGCTGGCGGGGGGCGCCTGGAGATGGATTCACCGGAGGCAGTGGCGATCATCGCCAAGCTCGAAGCGAAGTACGACCGGCCTCTGGCCAGAGTCGAAGATTTGGAACCCGAGCAACTCACATCAGCCGAGGACCTCACGGCGCTGCTGCGGAGCCGCTGGTCAGAACCGAGCCGTCGCCAACGCCATGGCGGTGCTGCCTGATGGCCGAATTCGTCTCCGGACCGAACGTGTCTGCAGCGTGGGTCGACGGTCTCGAGCGACTTCTCCGTGGTGACGGCGAGGCGGTCAACTTCACAGTGTCTATCGCCGACCCGACCGCGGAGGAACCGGCCGTTCGTACGGTGCTCGACGCGTTCATCGATGAACGCCGAGCAGCTCACAAACGCTCCGTTGAGCGCGTGTCGACCGTCGCGAACACCATCTTTCCCGAGTCGTGGTACGTCGAGCGGTTGGGGGAAGGCGCGGAGAAGCACTTATATGACCTTGAGCTGGAGTCCCGGGAAGTGAGGCATCGGCACTCGGGCAACAGGCGCGGTACCTACTTTGAGCGCTTCGTCGCCTGGCCCGGGCCGGATGGCACGACCTTCAACCAGCTTGATCAGGTTGTACAGCGCCTTCGCTCAACTCATCAACGCGGGCAGCGCCGCGGTAACTCGTACGAGATAGGTGTCACGACACCCGCTGACGAAGCTGTAGCTGCACCCGTATTCGTCGGTGGTCACGACCGGCAGATCATGGGGTTTCCGTGCTTGAGTCACACGAGCTTCAGCCTACAGAAAGGCGTTTTGCACCTCGCCGCCGTGTATCGGAATCACGAATTCATCAAGCGTGCCTACGGCAACTACCTCGGTCTTGGGCGATTGCTGCGCTTCGTCGCAATTCAGTCTGGTTGGCCGGTCGGCGAGCTGACGTGCGTGTCAGCCTCCGTCACTGTCGGCGGTGGAGCTGGTTTTGGTCGTGGCGCAATCAGCGAGCTTCTTGCTGCCTGCCGACGTGCACAGGCGGCAGCGCCATGAGGGAGATCGAGACGCTTGACCAGGTCCTCCTCGACGCGCCGCTGACGCCTGGTGCCGGCATCCTGGCCGGTGTCGATCGCGTCGAACTCGACGAGTTCAGGCGCATCGTGGACGCCGGGGGCGAGCAGTTCCTTGCAACGGTGTACACGGCCCAAGAGCTGAACCACTGCAACTACCGCATCGAGAAGCTTGCGACACGCTTCGCCGCCAAAGAAGCGACCACCAAGGCCCTCGGTACGGGCATCCGAGGGATTGGTCTCCAGGAGATTGAAGTCGTTACGTCCCCCGTGGGGCAGCCGCAGATCCAGCTTCAAGGTCGCGCCCGTTCGCGGGCCGACGATCTCGGCATCTGCTGGATCGCTGTCAGCCTGACTCACACCTCCGTTGCCGCTGAAGCATTCGTGGTGGCCCTTACCCGTCTGAGCACGACACATCCGACATCGCGAGAGGAGAGGTTGACGTGACCAATTCCAAGCATTCGCAGACCGCTGACAAGGAGGCCGTCCCTGATCAGGACTACGCAGCCATGGGCGCACGCCTCCGCCAGGCCAGGGAGTTCCTTGGACTCTCGCAAGAGGTTATCGCCGAGAGCCTGAGTGTTCCTCGTGCCTCGGTCTCCGCAATGGAGAGCGGTCGGCGCAAGGTGAGCAGTCTGGAACTTCGCGACCTGGCCAGGCTCTACAAGCGCCCCATCGAGTTCTTCCTCAACCAGGATGGATCGGAGGAAGTCGCCGAGGACGAAACAGTGCAGGCACTGTTTCGCGCGACCAGGAATCTGACCCAAGACGACAAGGAGCAAGTACTTCGCTTCGCCGAGTTCCTCCGGGGATCGGGTCAAGCACCTGCTCGACGCAAGGCCCGCTGACGTGAACCTGTCGCGCGTGAAATGCGGGAGGCTCCAGTGGCCCGCCGGCTGACCACATTGGAAGCGGCGCGCCTTGAAGGCGTCAAGGCAGCGCATGCCGAGCACGAGCGACTCGGCATCTCCATGCGCGAGCGTGTGGAGGTCTTTGATGTCATCGAAGACGAGCGCATCTGGCTGCTCTTCAAGCCGCTCAACAGCCTCTTCGGCGCGTATGACCGCCACGAGGATGCTGCCGGGATCATCGTCAACTCAAATCACCCGTTGACACTCCAGAGATTCACCGCCGCACACGAGTACGGCCATCACGTCCTGGGCCACACCGCGAGCGCGGACGACGAGGATCTGATCTATCGCGGCAGAAGCCAGAACCTTCAGGAGGTCGCCGCTCAGTCCTTCGCGGGCGAGTTCGTCATGCCTCTCCAACTTGTCAACTACACATTGCGAACAATGGGCATCACCGACCGGCACCCAAACCTGGACTCGCAACAGATTTACCAACTCGGGCTGGAGCTCGGCGTCAGCTACGCGGCGGCGGTCACGCAACTTGTCGGGCAGAGGAAGATCTCGGTCGCTGCTGGTCGTAGGCTCCGGAAGACGAGCCCACTCGACATCAAAATTGGCCTGGCCGGCGTGAAGCCTGAGCACTCGTGGGCCGACGTGTGGATCCTCGACCAAGCCCAAGAAGGCCGCCAGCTTGTTCCTCGGATGCGCGACGAGATCCACGTGACGCTGCCCGAGACACCGTCGACTGGGTACGTGTGGGAGGTGGTCGACGCGGCCTCCGATGTCCTTGCGCTGGTTGACGACACGTTCGCCAGTCCCGTCGAGGATGACGTCATTGGGGCCGGAGGGCTACGTCACCTCTGGTTTCGCGTAGCTCACGCTGGGTCTGGGACGATCCGGCTGGAGAAGCGTCGACCATGGCAGCAAGATGGACGCCCTTCCGCGAGTTTCGAAGCGACGCTCGCTGCCGTCGCACCGATGACGGGTGATGTCGACGAGGGGTTGTCTGACGAGCAAAAACGGGGAATTGTTGATGAGTTCCGGGCGGATGCCGCGTGAGTGGAGGTCAGCCCAATGCGCCAGTCGTTGACCTTCGGCCGGAGTTACCACCGGTGCGTGATCAAGGACAGCGCGGAACGTGCTTGGCGTTCGCCGTGACGGCGGCTCACGAGGTTTTTCGACCCGGTCCGACTATTCCCGAGGATCTGTCCGAGGAGGCGCTGTATTGGGGATGCAAACGGACGGACGGAAACTGGCACGCGGGAACCACCTTTGCCTCAGCCTCCGTCGCCATCAATCGTTGGGGACAGCCACCTGAAGGCGTCTGGCCGTACGACGCCAGCCGCCCCGACGGAGTCGCTTACATGCCGTCGGGTAGGGCTGGGGGCAAGGACTGGTTCACCTCGGCATTGCGGGAGGTTGGCACGGATCTAGCTGATGTCCGCGCGCTCTTGGATGGCGGCACGCCCGTTGCCATCGGCCTCACCGTGTTCGACACCTTCTTCTTTCCCGACCCTCATGGGCACATCCACGAACCAATCACCGGCTCGCAGCCCCGTGGTCGCCATGCGGTGCTCGCGGTTGGGCATCAACCGACAGACCTGCTCATCAGAAACTCGTGGGGATCCGCGTGGGCTCTCGATGGATACGCGTGGCTCAGTGACGGTTACGTGCGGAACCACGCCGGAGGTGCGTGGGTGATCGATGACGCCTCAGCAGCATCGGCTCGTACCGCAGCAGTAGCCGTGGTGACGCAGGGGGATACATATGGAACTCGGTAAATATCAACGCGAGGCGCAGAAGACCGATCAGTTGCCACCGGACGACAAAGTCGTGCCGTTGCTCGGGATGGGTGGCGAAGTGGGTTCATTGCTCTCCGAGTACAAGAAGTGGCTCCGTGATGGGGAGGCGCACGTTCTGTTTCCCGCACAGATCGCTGAGGAATTGGGCGACATCCTTTGGTATCTCGCGAATGCGGCGTCCAAGTTCGACCTCGATCTCGACGTGATCGCTGCTAAGAACCTCGCCAAGACGAGGGACCGATGGCCTCCAGACGGGTCCGAGCCCGTGTATCGCCTCTTCGACGACGGGCTCGATCCAGCGGAGCAGCTGCCCCGACAGTTCACCGCGGAGATACACGAGGAGCCCGCACCGGATGGCAAGGCGCGGATGCTGCTCGCCATCGACGGCGAGCCAGCAGGAGATTCGCTTCAGGACAACTCACACGATCCGGACGGTTACCGCTTCCATGACATCTTCCATCTTGCCCACGCCGCGAAGTTGGGATGGTCTCCGGTGCTGCGCGGGAAACTCTTGAAGAGACCCGACCAACAACCGCCGCACCGCAAGCGCCAATCTGATCCCGAGATCAATGAGGTCGAAGACGGCGGTCGAGCCATCGTGATCGATGAAGCCATCGTTGCCTATGTCTGGGAGTACGCGAGACGGCACAGGTTCCTCGCGGGCGTTTCAACAGTCGACTACGAGGTCCTCAAGACCATCAAGCAGTTGACGGGCGGCCTAGAGGTTGGCGCCCGCTCGTCGCATCAGTGGGAAGAGGCCATCCTGGCGGGCTATGAGGTATGGCGGCAGGTCAATGAGCGACGGCAAGGTGTGATCGTGGTCGACCTCGTCGAACGTCGGATCCAACTGGTGGGTTGAGCGCCTCGACGCCCGGCAGCCGATCGTTGAGCCCCCACTTCGGTGGGAACCACACCTCGACAGGAGCCGACGTGGGGCTGAACTTCTGTTTGATGCGAGTCCGTTGCCCGATCCCCTCGACCTCGGGATGCGCGACACGCGCGTACTTGTCGACCTCGCAGAACAGGTTCTGACAGTCGATGAGTTGTAGTTGCCGACCCCAGAGGTCCTCGAAGGCCAGGTCCCTCATCTCGAACTCCTCCTGCTGTCGCTCTGCGACGAGGCGGATTAGGTCCTCATCGTCGTAGTCGCCGGGATCCGAGAAGCACTTCCGCAGACCGCTTCGTGCGCCCGGACCTGACATGACGAAATCCATCTCCGAGAAATCAAGAACGCTGGTGTAGTTGAGGTCGGTGACGAGCTGGTACGCGAGGAACGCGCCAATCCCGCGGTACGCCATCAGCGCGGTGAACGCCTCCTCCATCGACACTGCCTCGGCCAGTCGCTGCGGCAACGACTCGTCCAGCATTGTCCGCACCAGCTCAAGGTGGGTCCGATGCTTCCGCGTTGCTTCCCTCGATGCGGCCGGCATGATGTACGCCGCTGAGTAAATGCGCTCGCCTCTCTCGAACGACGCCGACAATTCGCGGTCGTACGGGTCAACTCTGAACTCGCTGGCTGCCAGGGGTCCGAGTGCTTCGGTGAGCAGCTCCCACGTCGCGATCCGATTGAAGAGCTTGAAGAGAACGACCCGGAACACCACCTCCTCGGGGGACTGATCCCCGCTGTAGGCGACGTGACGAATGAGGTACTGGCTCACCCGGTCGGCGGCGCGATACGGATTCGTGAATCGGTGCGAGCTGAGGACCGGATCGGTCGTCCACGGCCCTGGTTCACCGCGCACTCGTCTGTGGAAGATCTCCTGGCGGTGAACAGCGAACTGCCAATAGGTGTCATAGACAGGCGTGGGGATAGGTGGTCGGCGAACGATCACGGAACCCGCACCGGCATCACACGCACTCTAAGGGTGAACGCCGAGCGCGTGTTGGTTCAAAGGCGGACATTCGGTGAAGTCACCATCCATCTAGCCTAGACGAACGGGTGTTCGATTACGAGGACCTGTCCTTCGGCCGTGCCGTCCCTCACTCCTGCAGACAAGTCCACCCTGGTCGGCATCACAGTAAGAAACGTGCGCCGCGGCGGTCACCGGTCGCCGGGCCGGTGGTGCCGCCACGCCAGGAGCGCCAAGTGAGCGCCCACGGTCATCAGAACGTGAAGCACCAGCGGCGGGTGGAGAAGGAATGCGATCCCCTCCACGAGAACGACCACGACAGCTCGGCGACCGAGGTGTCGCCCACCGGCCAGCCGGCGGTCTGTGGAAGAGGTGGTAGCCATTGGGAAGCCCTCCAGGAGCGGATTCGACGCTCTCGGCTGGCCGCCCACAGAGGACACCGCAAGGCCCGTGCCATTGGCGCGGCGTGCCTTGGCCTTGCGGAATGAGCCCGCCGGGGTCGGCACGATCAGAGCGATGAATCCCGCTCACGTCACCGACGGAGGGTGACCCGGTGCTGCTGCCTCATCCCACCACCCGCCGGCTGAGTCGGCGATATGGTGGTTCTCGTCAGGGGATCGTTCGACACCCGACGTAATGGTGCCGTGCGCTCACTTGGCAATCCGTTGTGGCAATCAAATCGGGGCGACCGGCAAGACTACGACGCACCAGCAAGACGAGAGGCCCAGCTCAGGGGCACTATGGCGAACTGGCAAGACTGCCTGGACACGTCAGATTGCCCTTTCAAGGCGGAAACACGCGTTCGAATCCCGTTGGGGGTGCGGCGAGCCAAAGAAACTCCAGCTCAGGGGGCCTAAAGAGGGTCTCCTGAGCGGCATCTGTTCTGAGTTCTTGATACGCAGGTTCGAGCGTCCTGCCGACCACGTACACAGAGGTAATGGGTCCGTCGAAGAGGGATTGCAGTGCGTCGAGTCCGTGCTCGTCCGTCACCGATACGTCTGCCAAGTCGACAACGACGACCTTCTCCCCCTGAAGCATTGAAATCACTCCGTGCACTGCCGTTTGGGTCTCAACCACGATCGCCCCGTGGAAGGTGACCAAGCTGTGATCAACGGTCCCATCGATTTCGACGCGCAGCACGGGGGTGCGAACCTGCGCCTTTGGCTCTTAAGGTTCCACTCGTCAGGTTCGTTTCTCGGCGATCTCATGGTTGGGATTCACTAATTGCGGGCGCGGCCGCCGGGTTTGGAAGGACCTTTTTGGGGCCAGTGAGGAATACGGCGCTCACGATCGCCCCCGCCGCCAGAATGGCGGCCCCCACGGCAAATGCCACGGTAAACCCGTGTACCACCCCCTTTTCCATGAATTTCGTTCCGTGAGAAGCGATGTAACTGGCAGTCGCAGTGGCGGCGACGGTGTTGAGGAGCGCCGCTCCCAGGGAGGCCCCCACTTGCTGCGCGCTGCTGACCAGCGAGCTCGCCACACCGGTGTCTTCCGGCCTCACGTTGGTCAGCGCGGTGCTGCTCAATGCGGGGAATGCCAAACCCATCCCGAGGCTCATGACGATCTGCTGGGGCAGGAGGTGGGTCCAGTACGAAGTGTGCACGCCGATCTGGGTCAACCACAGCAAACCCGCGGCAGCGATAAGAAGACCGGCAGTCATCACAACGCGAGGCCCGACCTTTGGTACGAGTGGGGTCGCCAGCCCGGCGGCAACGATCACGCCCAGCGCGAATGGAAGGAAGGCCACGCCGGCTTTGGCAGCCGAATAATGAAGAATTTGCTGCATGTAGTAGCTCACGAACAGGAACATGGCGAACATCCCCACGATGATGAGCAGTGTCGCCAGGTAGGAGCCGCCACGATTCCGGTCCAGGACGACTCGCAGCGGCAAGAGTGGATAAGCCGAGTGGGCCTCCAGAACGACAAATGCAACTAGCAGGATCACGCCCACCGAGATCAAGCTCAGCGTCGGCGCCGACGACCAACCGTCCGTGACCGCCTTGGTGAAGCCGTAGACGAGGCTGACCACTCCGGCCGTCGCGAGCACTGCGCCCGGGATGTCGTATCCGGTTTTCCCGTTTGCCCGGGTCTCACGGACGACGCGCGATGCAGCCACCGCGGCAAGCAGGGCAATCGGAACATTGATCAGAAGGCACCAACGCCAGGACGCGTACTCGGTGAGCACGCCCCCCGCCAGCACGCCGATCGCTGCTCCGGCCCCCGACACGGCTCCGTATGCACCGAAGGCCTTAGCGCGTTCTCGCGGATCGGCTTGGAAAGTGATGGTCAAAATGGACAAGGCCGCGGGGGCCATCACCGCCGCAAAGGCGCCTTGCAGGGCTCGTGACCCGAAAAGCATGGCCTGATCCACAGCCGAGCCGCCCAACGCCGACGCAGCTGCGAAGCCGATCAATCCGACGATGAACATCTTTCGCCGGCCCGCGAAGTCGGCGATGCGACCGCCGAGAAGCAGTAATCCGCCGAAGGCCAAGGTGTAAGCGGTGATGACCCACTGTCGGTTCGCAACCGAGATATGTAGAGCTCGCTGAGCCGAGGGCAGCGCGATGGTGACGATCGAGGCATCGAGCACGACCATGAGTTGGGCGACGACGACGACGCCGAGGATGGACCAGCGTCTCGGGTCGGGTCCGACCGCAGCTGGGCTGGCCGGCATCGAATGGATGGGAGTTTCTGTCATCTCTACCTCCTCTCGATGCGAGGATCGCCCCGGTTCCGGTGAGCCGCCATCACCGGATGCTGGTGATTTTCCGGCAGCGCGAACCCAGCGGAAGCTCACGTCGGGGTCGCAGATACTCGAAGTTGCCTAGTCGAGTCAGGTTTCGTGCCTGCAAGCTGCGCCGCGTTCCCAGGGCTTTATGAGCTGTAGCGTGCGAGCGTGACCCGTGTGACGACGACACCGAGGGCCGTGCCTCGCTCCCGGCCGACTTCGACAGGCGTCTCACGCACCGCGGGTCTGATTCGTCGTGATGACCTCTTGGCCGCGTTGGATCGCGCCTCGTTGAGGAAGGTGACCGTCATCTCGGCGCCTCCGGGGAGCGGGAAGACCTCGCTTTTACGGGCGTGGTGTGACCGCGCGGGTAAGGATCGCCGGATCGCCTTCGTGTCGGTGCCTCGCGACCAGCAGGGTGCCCAGCAGTTCTGGCTCGCCGTCTTGGACGCGATCCGTCAAACGGACGCCGGCCCTGATTCCCGACGGCGGGCGGCCGCGCCCGATTTCGACGGCGAGCTGATGGTCGACACAGTCGTATCGGAACTCGCACGAGCGGCCGGAGTCGTAGTACTGGTCATAGACGATCTCCACGAGCTGAGTTCCGCGGACGCTCTCTCACAGCTCGAGCGCTTGCTCAGCGTTCTTCCGGAATCGGCGCGCGTCGTGCTGTCGTCTCGTCGCGATCCGCCGCTCAGACTGCACCAGCTCAGGCTTGCAGGCGAGGTCGCCGAGCTTCGGGCCGGCGATCTGCGGTTCACAGCGAGGGAGACACGCGAACTGCTCGCCGCCTCTGAGATCCGTCTGTCCGATTCCGGGGCAGCCGCGTTGCACGAACGCACGGAGGGTTGGGCGGCCGGCCTGCGCCTGGCGGCGATCTCTCTCAGCGGTCACCCGGAACCCGACCGCTTCCTCGATGCGTTCTCCGGGACCGACAGGGCGATCGGGGAATACCTGATGGCAGAGATGCTCGAACGCCAGCCGATAGAGATTCAGAGCATGCTGTTGCGGACCTCGGTGGCCGATCGCTTGAACGGCGAACTGGCCGACCTGCTGGCTGGCCGTCCAGGCTGTGAGCAGATGCTGCTGGCACTCGAGGACGCCAACGCATTCGTTGTTTCGCTTGACGCCCTGCGCACGTGGTTCCGATACCACCAGCTTCTAGGGGACTTCTTGCGCTTGGAGCTGCGCCGAACATTGGCTGAGGAGGTTCCCGGCCTCCACCGCAAGGCCGCCGCCTGGTTCGCTGATCACGGTGAGATCGTCGAGGCCATTCGACACACGCTCGCGGCCGGCGACTGGCCCTATGCTGCCGGGCTAATCGCGGACAACTTGTTCAGCCTGACGCTCGACGGTCAGGAAGGCAACCTTGCCGCGCTGTTGCGATCGTTCCCTGCCGGGGCATCGGCTGAGCATCCTGAGCTGGCTTCGGCTCATGCAGCAACGCAGCTCGCGCAGGGACTTTTGGAGGACGCATCGGCTCATCTGGCGGTGGCTGAATCCCGTCTGGAGAGCGCGCCGCCTGCCCGCCGCCGTCGCCTCGCGGTGACAAACGCGTCCCTGCGCTTGGCGCTGGCGAGGCGCAGCGGCCAGTTCGCGGCAGTAATCGAGCAAGTGAATCTGCTCGATACCTCGACTGCGGATGGGTCGAGCGAGCCGATCGGGATGAACACCGAGCTGCGCGCGGTCGCTCTGATGAACCTAGGGATCGTCGAAACGTGGTCTGGCCGATTCGCCGATGCCGACCGGCACCTGACCGAAGGAGCAACGCTCGCCCAGACGCTCGGCCGACCCTACGTAGAGGTCGCTTGTCGCGCGTATCAAGCATTTCCGTCAACGCTCTTCTCGCTCACAAGCGCACGCGAACGCGGTCGTCACGCGTTAGCCCTCGCCGAGCGCTATGGCTTGAGCGATCGCTCGGTGCTCGCTCCTGCGTTAGGGGCGCTTGCCTCCATAGCGGTCTGGACGGGCGAGTTCGAGGAGGGAGAGCGTTTGCTCCGCCGCGGTTGGGACGTCTTCCAGGCAGAGACTGAACCTGCCGCCGCGGTGCTGCTGCACATGGTGACCGGGATGTTGCACGCCGGTCGCGGCGAGCATCAATCGGCGTCGAGGCGTTAACCGCGGCAGTGCAGGCGCAGTCGATTCTCACAGGTGTGCACATTCTCGCACCGGTGATCGCCGAATGGCTCGCTCTTCTCGGGATGCCGAGCGAAGCGCGCGCAACGCTCGACGAGTTCTCCACCGAACACGAATGGATCGACGCCATTGACCTCGCGCGAGCAGCAATCAGCCTGGCAGAAAGGGACCCTGCCACGGCGCTAGCTCTCCTCGGAGATGTTCGGCGCATGATGGCGCCGCCCGGCTCTCCAGCGTACGCACTCGTCGAAGCACATCTGCTCGCCGGGCTCGCGCTCCTCGCTCTTGGCGATCGGGGCGCCGCCGCTGTCGCAGCAGAGGCCGCGCTCGCTGCTGCTGAACCAGATCGGCTGATCTTCCCGTTTGCGATGAACAACGCTGGCGAGCTCCTCGACGTCCTCCCACGTCACGAAACGGCGCACAGCTCGTTGCTCGCCGATGTCGTTGACCTACTACGAGGCGCACCGGCGCCACGCATTGACCGAGAGTGTCTACCGCAACCGGAGCTCAGCCCAACCGAGCTGCGAGTGATGCGATTCTTGCCGACAAACCTCACGCGGCCGGAGATCGCGCGATCGCTCCACGTCTCTGTCAACACCGTCAACACCCATATACGCAGCATCTACTCCAAGCTCGGCGCGAGTGACCGCAGTTCAGCCGTGCGACGAGCACGCGACCTGAGGCTCCTTGCCATCGGCGCGCGCCCCTTCGCCGCCGAAGTGAGCGCCGCGTTCGCGCGCGAAAGTCACCAGATTCCGGTGACGACAATCACTGCGTCAGACGCCAAGATCATCGGGTGGCCACCCAGCCCGGCTGCCAGTACACGATCCGAATAAGGGGGCGCATCGGAGCTACTGCTCTGTCCGCGTTCCCGGCCATGGCGTCGAAGGTGCGCAGCGGCGAGACCGTGCTCACGGGCTGGCTTGTGGATCGGTCAGCGGTGCACGGGGTTCTCGCGCAGATAGAAGCGCTCGGGCTCGATCTGATCGAACTTCGCCGAGGCGGGCCATCGGCCGTCTGTGAGCCCTAGCGACAGCCGAGCACCATTTGTGTTCGGCGCGAGAACTTGGCCAATGTTCGGCAAAATCGCCAGCTTCTGGTGAGGGCAGATCACCCGACTCAGGGCGAACGTGTGCCGGTCAGCTTGTTGAGGCTCCTCCGGGAGCAGGAGGCCAGCCATCGTGTCGAAGCTTCACGTCATTATCGGCAGCACCCGACCCGGTCGAGCCTCGGACCTCGTTGCGCCCTGGGTGATTGACCGAGCACGGAGCCATGGAGGCTTTGATGTCGAAGTACTCGACCTGCGCGACTGGGCGTTGCCGATGTTCACGGAAACGTTCGAGACCGTGGGCGACTTCAACAACCCGACCTATTCATCCCCCGTCGTTCGCGCCTGGAACCGCAAGATTGCTGAAGCAGACGCGTTCCTGGTCATCACGCCGGAGTACAACCACTCGGTTCCGGCGGTGTTGAAGAACGCTATCGACAGCGTGTTTGTCTCGTTCGCATTTCGCAACAAGCCGATCGCGGCCGTCGGCTACAGCGGCGGAATAGCAGGCGGGGTTCGTACAATTGAGCACCTCGCTCAGATCGCTGTCGAAGCGGAGATGATGCCGCTACGGACCGCACCGATCCTCCCGCAGGTGTTTCAGGCCTTCACTCCCGACCACGAGCCAGTGAACCCTGTCGCTGATATCAGCTTGCAGATCGCCCTCGATGATCTCAAGTGGTGGTCAGACGTCCTAGAGGCGGCTCGCGCTGCGGGTCAGCTCCCGCCGGCGGTATTTCGGATTCAAGCTGCAGCGGTCGCTCTCGACGAAGTCGAGGACGAGGCGGTCTAGTTCTGACTCTCCTTGGACGTCGTCGACACCAGAGCCATCTCCACGCACGCAGTGCGAGTTGTCTTGCTCGTTTGACGAAGCGCTCGCAAATCTCACTCGAAAGGAGTCTTCATAACCATGTCAGAGACGATCCCTACCTCATCGCAGTCGCGCACACCGAGCGGGCGCGAGCTCCCCGACTACGCCCCGGTCCCTGAATCGGCGTTCGGACCGGCCGTGAACGAGCAGGGCTACTACGTCGGACGCGTCGAACGGAACCTCTACTTGATTACCGACGGCACGTACCAGTCAGCCTTCCTCACCACCCCCGACGGCGTCGTGCTCTTCGACGCTCCGCCGACGATCGGCCTAAACATCCAACGGGCCGTCGACGAGATCGCCGCCGCCAACGGGGTGAGCAACAAGGTCAATTACCTCATCTACTCGCACCATCACGCTGACCACGCCGGCGCGTCCTCGCTCTTCGGCCGGGACGTCACCCGCATCGGGCACGAGGAGAACGCGACGGCTGATTCTTCGCGACGGCGACCCGGCGAAGCCGCCGAACGAAGAGACCTTTCAGGATCGCCGCACGCTCGAGATCGGTGGCGAGCGCATCGACCTCAGCTGGCACGGGGCCAACCATTCGCCCGACAACATCGTCATCCACCTGCCCGACCACGACACGATGATGATGGTGTACATCGTCAACCCGGGCTGGGCGCCGGTCTACATCTCCAACTTGACCGAGGACATCCCGGGCTACCTCGAGGCTCCCGCCAACGCGCTCGCCTACTCCTGGACGCACTACATCGGCGGCCACCTCGGCCGCCTCGGTACGAGGGACGACGTGGCGTTGCATCAGCGGTACATGGCCGACATCGCCGAGAACTCGAGAAATGCGATCGACACGGTCGACCCGACCCCGTACTTCGTGAAGTACGGGGCGAACAGCTGGGCAGCCGTGAAGGGCTACCTCGACGAGATCTCGGCCGTTGCCGCGGCGCCGGTCATCGAGAAGTACACCGGCGTGCTGGCGGCCGTCGATGTCTTCACAGAGAGCACGGCATTTTGGGTCATGGAATCGATCCGTCTCGACCTCGGCTACGGCTCCCAGGTGCACCCATGATTGCCTCCGTCCTCGTCTCACTAAGTGACCGAACTGAGCACGCTCTCGACGAAGAGCTTCGAGACCGCGGCGGCGAGCCGATTGGGATCCTGTTCGGTGATGCGATCCGTCAGCCTCCCGCTGATCAGCAGAGCCGCCAAGCCGTGAACTAGCGACCAGGCGGAGACGGTCACTATCTCCGGATCGAGATCGCGGAGCCTGCCTTCGGCCCTGCACCGCTCGATCGTGCTCGTGAGCAACGAGTACGCAGCTTCGCCCGCGGCCTGGAACGCCTGATCGTCCAGGTCGAGCGCGTCGAGACGGAACATCACCTCGAAATGGGCGGGGTGATCGACAGCGAAACGGACGTAACCGCGCCCTATAGCGCCGAGCACGTCGGCGCCGTCGTCCCCACCCGTGCCGGCTATCTCTTCGGCGACGGTGCGGGCCAGCCACTGGTAACCCTGGGCCGCGAACGCGGTCAGCAGTCCAGCCTTGTTGCGGAAGTAATGCGCCGGCGCCCCGTGCGACACGCCGGCCCGGCGGGTGACGTCGCGCAACGAGAGCGCGCTCACGCCGTGCACCTGTACGGCCGCCTCTACGGCTTCGAGCAGCGCATTCGGCAGATCTCCCTGTCTGTAGCGCACGCCTTGCATCTTGTCATCCTGCCGTTGACAACCCGCCGGCAACGAACTAGACACTGTCTAGTTAGTTGCCGTCCAGGCACGGAGGCAAAGCATGGCAAGCGGGGTATCCGACATGGAATCAACTTCTGAATACGCTGCCGAGGTTGCGGCCGCGCGCGACCGTCTTGTCGGTTTCGTGGGACAGTGCTCAGACGCGTCGTGGGTGTCGGTTTCAGCGGCCGAAGGTGACCCACGCCCGGTCGGCGTCATTGTCGATCACGTCGCGGACGCTTATGAGTACCTGGCCGGTTGGATTCGGGCCCTCCTCGACGGCGAGAGCGTCAATGTGACCGGAGAAGTGGTGGACGAGCTCAATGCGCGGCACGCGTTCGCTGCCTCCGACGTCACACGGAGTCAGGCGGTCGCGCACCTCCAAAGGAGCGGCGACATGATCGTCGAGCTGATCGGCTCTCTCCGCCGAGAGGCGCTGGACCTCGACGGCGGGCGAGTTCGCCGGCTCGCGAAGATTGCCGCCCTGCATGCCGACAGTCACCGACAAGAGGTCGAATCCGTCACGGCAACGGCCTGAGAGGTGGTCATGGACACGTGGCGGGCGATGGACGAGGAGCGGTCGGCGCTGGCTGACGACCTGGCGACGCTCGACGACAGCCGGTGGGACGAGCAGTCGCTGTGCAGCGAGTGGAAGGTCCGGCACGTCGTCGCCCACCTGATCAGGGGGGCGGATTTGAAGACGGGCCCGTTTCTTGCGGGGATGCTCAAGAGCGGCATGAACTTCAACCGCTTCATGGCCCGTGAAGGCCTGGCGCTGGGAGCGGCGGCCCCCGAGGAACTCGTTGGGCAGTTCAGGAAGACGATCGGGACGCGTCGGACGCCGGTGGGGGCGAAGCCGGAGATCATGCTCATCGACCTCGTGTGCCACAGCGCGGACATCCGCCGGCCGACGGGCATGACCCGGAGCGTGCCAGAGGCCACGCTGTTGACGGTGGCCGAGATGATGAAGGGCATAGGTTTCCCGCTCCAGGCCAAAAGGCGCATTGCCGGTCTGCGTATGTCGACCACCGACTCCGACTGGTCGGCGGGAGACGGTCCTTCCGTCGAGGGCCCGCTGGCCTCGGTCATCCTCGTGATGGCGGGACGAAAGGCACCGCTCGAGAACCTGTCAGGTGAAGGAATGCAAACCCTTCAGGCCCGAATGTAGCTGCGGCGTCGCGCCGGCTCGGAGCGGGGTTGCGATCCGAGGCCGAGGCCTGCCCCGCCGCGCCGCCATGCCGGCCGGCCGGCCGGCTGGAGTGTCCGTGTCGCGTTGTCGGGTGAAGCTTGACATTGGACCACACTCCAAGGTCTACGTTTCGATCATGACCCTCACGATCACCGAGACGGCGGCACGGTTGGGTGTTCGATCCGACACGTTGCGGTACTACGAGCGGGCACGGCTGATCTCTTCCGCCGGTCGCACCGTCGGCGGTTACCGGGTGTACGACGACAACGTCGTTGACCGGGTTCGCTTCATCAAGGCCGCGCAGCGCAGCGGGCTGCGCTTGCGGTCCATCGCGGAGCTGCTCACCATCTCCGACAGCGGAAACTGCCCTTGTGGGCATACCGCAGATCTCGTACGGCAACGCATCGCCGAGGTCGACGCCGAGATCAACGATCTCCAGACCCTTCGGAGAAAGCTCGTCCGGTTAGGCCGGGAGAACGAACGGTGTCGCACGCCGTCGGTGGACCGATGGTCTTGCCGATTCATGTCGTGTGAGAAGGGAGGTGAAGCGTCATGACTTCCGCGAACTGTGGCTGCGTCTGCCCCTGCTCACCATGCTGCTGCTGCGGCCGCTGAGCCTGTGCGGTGGGATCTTCAGGAAACGATGGCGCCTTCGATCTGAGCCTTTCTCATCGCGACGATGAAGGGCGGAAAGCCCGTGTTACCGGTCGTGATAGTCGGGAGCACGGAATCGTCGCAGCAAGCGAGGTTCTCGACGCCGAACACGTCGAGGTTCTTGTCGACGACTCCGGTGGTGGCGTCAGGCGCCATTCGGCAGGTGCCGGACGCGTGGAAGGCTGCGAGGGTTGAGGCGCTCTTCGCATCGTCTCGCAGGAGCGCATCGTCCGGCGCCGGTCCGAACGGCGCCGGGTAGTGCGGTGGCGGCGGGTAGATGGGCGGGGAGCCCGCATACAGGATGGCGATGTTCCAGAAGACCTTGAACATCTGAACGGCGCGATCGAGGTCGGTCGTCCCGCCGACATCCTTGTAGTAGGCGAACGCGATATCCGGTTGCATCAGCGGGTCGGTGCTCGCGATCTGGACCGTCCCGAGCCGGTTGGGCACGACCAGGTATCCCATGAGCGAAATCGATGGAGTGTCGTGCGCACCGAGCGCCGTCACGAGGCTTCGGGGCAAGACGCCGGCCGCCGGGAAGACGTAGACCTGGGCGCGGCGAACGCCGTCCTTGGCCTGTCCCGTGGCGTGCTGCGCCGGGGAGACCGCCTCGCTGCCGCTCAGGTCGACGAATGCCTGCGGCGCCCTGAAGCCCACCGGGTCCAACAGCGGGTCCGGATTGGATCCTCGTGGGATGAGCCCGGTCACCCCGTAGTGATTTTGCATGTTCGCGCCGACGTTCGGATTGTCGACGACCACCGGGATACCGAGACTTGTAAGGAGCGCCGTCGGCCCCACGCCCGAGAGCTGAAGCAACTGCGGGTTGGCGATCGACCCCGCGCACAGGACGACTTTGTTTCTCGCGACCGCGGTCAGCACGGTATTGCGGTTGCCGTCGAGGAAATATTGGACGCCGGTCGCTCGGCGAGCACCCCGATTTGAGGGCGAGATCATCACCTTTGTGGCGGTCGCCCTCGAGATCACCCTCAGCTTTCGCCCACCGACGCCGTTGCCGTTCGCATCGACGACGCTCTCGGGCAGGAATGCGGGCTGCGCCCAGTCGCGCGTGCCGAAGAAGCCCGGCGTCGCGTCGGGGGTCGGCCTGATGAACCACTGCGAGGGTGCGGTGCCCACCGCGTTCACAGAGTCGTTGTAGTCGTCCACCAGAGGGGCGTTAGTAGCGCCGGCAACCGCAGTGAGGAGCGCGTTCCACCCCGGATTCTCGGCCGTCGCCATCGGAGGGTCACGGGTGATGTGCAACGGACCCGACGCGCCTCGCTGCGCCGGATTCGCGACGAAGCCGTTCGGCGTGAACGTCTCCAGCGCCCTCATGAACGGCAGCAGGCTCGCGTAGCTCCACTGGGGGTCAATGGCTCCCCAGGAGTCGTACGCGTCCGCGGACCCGCGTACCGCCGACATGCCGCTCTGGCCCGAGCCGCCGCCCCACATGCGTCCGTCGCTGTACGCGAAGATCCCGGCTTGGTTGAGGTCGGCGGCGTCGCAGCCGCGGGTGAACGAATACCTAGGGTCGCGACCCAAAGTCGGGTCTCCAAAGGGAGCGCCGGTGAGAACCCGAGGATCTGCGGACCGGTCTTGTCCGGCCTCGATTACGAGGACGCTGGTCCTCAGGTCTTTCGAAAGAAGCGCAGCAAGCGCAGTGCCGGCCGTCCCGAGCCCGACGATGACATAGTCTGCTTCGCCTCCCGGAGATGGTTCTGGGGCCATGGGTTACCTCCGCAAACGGGGGCCTCATTCTGCCGTCCCGACCCGCACAACCGGGGCTCCTGAACAGACACAACAACGGTGGTCGGGACCGGCATCGATCCGGTGACCTCACGCTTTTCAGGCGCGCGCTCTACCAACTGAGCTACCCGACCGCGTCGCCCCGTTTGCGGGACGGCGAAGCTGATACCCACGAGCGGACCTGACGGGATTTGAACCCGCGACCTCCGGCTTGACAGGCCGGCGTGCACTCCGAGCTGCACCACAGGTCCCGGTGGCCGGCGAGAAATCGCCGGTCGGGATGCCTTGCCACTGTTGCAGGCTTGCCACCGTTGCAGGATGAAAAGTCTGCGAATGTCGTGCCCTGGCTCCGAGAGCCTAGGCGATTTCTCGGGCGTCATCTTCGTCCAGCCCGAGACCGCCCTGTCGCCGACGGTCGCCTGCAACCTGGGACGCCGGCGCCCGCGTATCGCGTGATTCAGACGATGGGACTTCGCCCGCCGCTCTCGGGTGTCGCACCGGCGTGCTCGCGGATGGCGGCTTCGACGGCATCGGGATCGTCAGGCGTGATGAAGGGCCGGACAAAACGGCCGAGGTCGAGAATGAGCCCAACCTTCTTCTTCGGACGTCCCGGATCCAGGCTCGCCCAGTAGCGGGGGTTCGCCGTGCCCCAGATCCGTCCCTTTCCCGTGAAAGTTCCGATGTCGACGCGCCGGACTGATCGAATTGAGCTGTAGGCGATGTGCTTCGTACCCCAGGGGAAGTAGTACCCGCGGATATCGATACCGTCGGGCGAGCATCGGATCCAGCGGTCCCGGTATTCGCTGCTCATTACGCCCAGCTCCGATCATGGCTCAGTTTCGCAAGGTCATGGGTCACTTCGCCCAGCCTCGCGCGACAGCGGTCGGAGAGCACGCGGCTGGGCGTGGCGAAGCGCAGGCGTGTCAGTCGGAGATCGCGGCCGCAGCGCCGCCGAGCATCGCATGGGTGTCACCCTCGAATTGGGCGTCTCCGAAGGAGTGGACGTACCCATCTCGCCCGAGCAGCCAGTAGCCACCTCCGTCCGGCGTCGCGACCACGCCGGTCACGGGCGCGGTCAGGGCCCGGCCGGCGAGCGAGCCGCGGAACTTAGCGTCGCCATAGCTGAACACTCCGCCGCCGGAGGTCACGAGCAAGTAGCCGCCGCCGTCCGGGGCAGCCGACATGGCGACGACGTGACCGCGCAGGTGCGCCCTGGTCGCCGGGCGGTACAGCGTGGCGTCTCCGAAGGCGAAGACTTTGCCGCCGGACGCCACCAGCCAGTACCCAAGGCCGTCGGGCGTGGCGGCGATCCCGACGATCAAGTTGGTCCGCTGCTTCGCGGCGAGCGAGCCGTACCGTCCGGCGTCGCCGAAGGCGAATACACCACCGTGGGAGGTCGCCAACCAGTAGCCGCGCCCATCGGGTGTCGCGGCAATCCCGACCACCGGCGCCCGACGTGTCGCCGCCAGCGAGCCGAGGTCGTGCGCCGCGCCGAGCGCATAGACGGTGCCGTCGGCACCCGCAAGCCAGTAGCCCTGAGCGTCCCTGGTGCAGGCGAGCCCCACGATCGGAGCGGGGAGAGCTCGTCCGGCCACCCCCGAGGCCGCACCCGCGAGCGACCCGAAACCAGCGACGTCACCGCCAACGCTCGCTACCAGGTAGCCGTTGTCACCGAGGCTCGGGACGACCGACGGGCCCGTTCGGGTCGAGCCGCCGGCCGCGTTCACCGACGAGACGCTGATCCGGTAGGAGACTCCAGGTGCCAAGGGTGCGAGCGTCGCGTGCAGCACGGTCGGCGCTACGTCCAGCGTCAGCCCCAGGCCGGACGCCGGGACGGCGGAGACGACATAGTGCCTGAAAGGCAGCCCGCCGTCAGAGGTCGAGCGAGTCCACGACACCCGGATGGATCCGGGCCCCGACGAGGCCTTGACCGAGGCCGGAGCCGCAGGCGCGCTCACCTTGTAGGTGAAGGCCCCGGCGAAAGTGCCCGAGCCGGCGAGGGTCGTCAGGGTTATGCGCACCGTGGTTCCCGCTGAGCCCGGTGGGATGACGGCGACCGCCTCGGTGTCACTTACCCCTACGAAGCCGAGCTGGGGGTTGGCTACGAGCGGGGAGTTTGCCTTTCCGAACGCGACACGCACGACGTTGCCGAGACCAGTGCCGGTGATCGTGGCGAAGCCGCCGCCGCCGGCTCGGCCCGACGACGGTGAGACGGACTTCAAGACAGGCTTCACGGGCTCGTAGTAGGTGAACGCGACCCCACGGCCCATGGCGAGCGAGCAGCCGGAGAGGTCGCAGACCTCGAAGTACCCGGGACCCGCGATCGCCGCCGGCGCGGTGAAGGTGAGACTCGTACCCGAGCGCACGGTCGCGGTAGTCCCGCTCGAGAAACCCTGGGAGGTGAAGAACTCGACGTTGTCCACGCCGGCAAATCCGATCCCGTTCGCGCTCACCAGGGTCCTTCCTGTTGTCGGGCCAGCGTGGACGCTGATCGACGTCAGGATGGGGACACTCGGGATCAAGGCGACTTGAGGGTTGGTCGATCCGCCCGCGGTTTGGATCGTCACCGGGATCGTGGTCATCGGTTGGTAGGTGCTGAGCCCGAGGTAGAGGACCTGAAGCTCGTCGGGCTCGATGGACACCAGCCCGGCTGCCGGGGACGCTGCCGGCGAGCCGACCGCGCCGAAGGTCACGCCCAGGAACGTGAGGAAGTTGAAGCCGGTGCCGTCGATGGTGACGATCGGTATCCCGGATACGGAAAGGTCCAGGTGCTCAGGAAGGTCAGGCGGGCTCAGGCTTGTCGTCGACGGTCTCGGGGCGTAGTCGAATTCGCTCGGAGCCGCCACGAGCTCGGTGCCCGCTGGCACGGAGTCGCCGGTCAGAGCCGGCAGGATTGGCAGCACGGCACTCGTCCCGTTGAGATTCGACACGGTGACCTCGACCTGGCAGATATCGGTCGTGGGAACCGCAGGTGCCGTCGCGCAGTCGGTGGAGCCGCTCTGTCCCGGGACGACGACCGAGAGCTCCGAGTCCGAGATCACCGTCACATCAGCGGTCGGCACGGTGATACCTCCGAATTCCACCGTCGGCTTGGCGCCAGGAGCGAGTCCCTCATCGAGGCCGCTCCCGATGAGCCGGACGGTCTCGCCACCGGCGGCAGGACCGGCGCTCGGGCTGACGTAGCTCACCGACGGCACGGGCGCAGCGGAATTCTCGTCCACGAAGTGGAACTCGGCGAGCGGGGAGGGCTCGCTCGAGCCCCTGGTACCTGACACCGTCACGACGACACCGCCGATCGCAGCGCCGGGGACTCCCGGGTTCGTCGGCGCCGCGGGCGTGACCTCGGTGATCTGGGTGCCAGCGGAGTTCACGTCAGCGGTCGTCACCGCGACGTCAGAAGATCCGAAGTTGACCGCAGTGACCCCGGTGAGATCGGTCCCACTTATAGTCACTGTCGTCCCACCCTGGTAGGAGCCGAAGTCAGGGTTCACTTGCGTGACGACAGGTCGGGACGTGAGCCCGGCGCCATCCGCGCAGAGCAGAGCAGCGAGGCCGGGACCACCGGTCGGGCTGGTGACACGGGGACTCCCGAGACCGGTCGCCATGTCGTACCCCTTCGTGGCCGGGTAGGCACCACCGTGCGCGCGGAGGGCGTCGTTGTTCCCAACCGTGATGTCGTTGAATGCCTGGGCGTAGGCGGTCGGGTTGGCGGCGATCTGGTAGAGCGCGGGGTTGGCGAAGCCGATGGCGGACTGGTGCCCGGCCGCGCAGGTCGCGTCGGACAGCGCGGCGACAGCCGCCCACGTCGGCGCGGCGGCCGACGTGCCGCCGACGGTAGTCCACTGTCCGCCGTACACGACGGTGTCGCCGTGGAACGCGCTGGCACTGGCCGAGACGTCAGGCACCTCCCGGCAGTAGGTACCAGCAGCTGCCGCGCAGGGTGCTCCGGAGGTGAACGGGCCGTGCACCCCCCGAACCGTGGGCGCGGACTGCCACGCGGGCATCTGCCACAGGCTCGAGATCCCACCACCGCTTGCCCCATTGGAGTTGAGGCCTTCGATCCCTCCGTCGTTCCAGACGACCTCGGTGGGCGGGTCGCTCGGTGAGAGCATGCCCGTACCTCCGACCCCGGTGACGTAGGGCTGGCTGGCTGGATCCGAGACGCTCAACGAGTTGTTCGTCGGGTCGTTTCTCGAGCAGCCTTCGGATCCGCTGTCTCCCGATGCGGCGAACCAGCTCTGGCCCTCGAGAGCCGCCTGCTGGAACAGCACGTTCTCGACTTGCTGGAAGCCCGGTGAGATCTGAGCCATCTGCGACTCGCAGAACCCCCAGCTCGTGCTCACCACAGACGCCCGGTCTTGCGCCACGATCGCGGCTATCTCGTCGAGCCAGGCGGTGGCCGTCTCCGGAGCCTCGTACACGTCGATGTCGGCTCCGGGCGCCAGGGCCGAGATCTCCTCGACATCGAGCGCGGCCTCACCTGACCCGGGTCCGCCCGACTCTCCGCCGTCCACGGCGATGACCTTGATCTTGGACGTGCGGCTCGCACCGAACACGCATTCGTCGAAGGTGGCGACGTCGGTCATCGCGAAAGGCTCGAGTTCGAAGACGTCCACGGTCTGGCCAGCCCCGAGGTTCTTCAACGCGTAGAGACCGTCGAAGCCGTAGGCGTGCGCGAGCTGGTCAGGCGTGTAGCCCCCAGTCTCACGGGCGGCCGCCGTGCCGGCGGCGCATGTGCCCGGACCGCCGGTCGTCGTCGCCAGCCGGCCAGCTCCCGGCGCAGCTGCAGAAACCGAACCGCGTCGGGTCGAAAGCGCACCAATGCCGCGCGATGAAGGCCGGCCCGTGACGGCGGGACTAGTCCCGAGTGCTTCCGGCCGGGCGAGGTTGTCGAGCCCGACGACGGACGCGACAGACGGCGCGATCGACGCCGGCACTGAGGGTGCCACGGACGAGAACCGTCCCATCGAACCGTCGGGCAGGCGTACCACGCTGAGACTCGTCCGGAATGCACGTCCCATCGTGGAAGACTTGGCGCTGACAGGGATGACGAGCCCGTCGTCGAGCGGCGCCCCGACGGCCAGGCCTTCCCCGCGTAACTCTGCTGAGACGAGGGCGACCGTACTCGCCTGTGGCGCGAACAGCCCTGCGAAAGCTGCAGGAGAAAGGTATTGGCGGTACGAGCGCGACGACGGGGAGGACACCTGGGCTGCGTAGGCGGCGAGCGCCGAGTCGCTGCGCGGTGAGAGGACGACGTCGGCCGCGATCCTGCGGTCGGACGGCACGGGTCCGAGCACCGAGGCGTGAGCCGGCAGCACTGCCGGCCGTCCGACCCGTTCGAACGAGAGACCGCTGGCTGATGCAAGGGAGGGCGGTCTCGCCGCGGCACGGGTAGCGCCGGCGGCGCCGGCGCCGGCGCCCGCCAGAGGGACAATGACGGCGACGGAGGCGGCCGCCACAGCCGCGCCCTTCGAGAAGCACCTGCCCGACCACGGAGGTCTCATCGCACGGTCCAACCGAACGACATGAAACGGCTCGTGTACCCGTCACTCACAGTGATCCTCGCTGTGTAGAACCCTCTCGACCTCGGCACACCTGAGATCTTGCCAGTAACAGGGCTCATAACCACGCCATTCGGCAGGCCGGCCGCCTTGTACCTGAGCGCGCCCGCGGCGCGTTCGGTGGCCCTCACTTGGATTGACACCCCTTTGTCGACCGCGGACCTCACCCGAGGCTGCTGGAAGACTGAGATCGGCTCGCTCACTGTCCAGGCGATCCGCACGTCCTGTGAGTACTTGGAGTCGGTTACCGTGACCACCACGACTGCGGCAGCGGCGTTCGTTGGCCTTCCCGATATGACACCGGTCGTAGTCGAGATGCTGAGACCTGCAGGCAACCCCGTCGCCGAGTAGCGAAGAGCCGCGTTTGTGGTCGCGTCGTGCGCGGCGACCGTAACCGTCACCGGATGCCCGATCCAGCTCGAGACGCTCCGGGGCCCGGGCACTGAGAACGGGCTCACGCTCCATTCGAAGAAGGTCGAGGCTGTGTAGCCGGCCGAGTCGGTCGCGGTGGCCGTGACTCCGAACGTCCCTGCCGTCACCGGAGTGCCGCTGATCAATCCGGTTCCTGGCGTGACGGCGAGCCCGGGCGGCAACCCCGCTACCGACCATGAGGTGATCGCGGCGGTCGCAGACGAATCCTCGGCTCTCAGCTGGAGCTTGTCTGGGGTTCCGACAATCGACGCCGTGGTGCCTGGGCTGCTGACGGTGACCTCGTTCCACAGCGTCCAAGAGACGTACACAGAGCCCGCAAATCCGGCCGAATCGGTTGCCGTGATGAGCGCCAGGTAGGAGCCGGCGGTCGTGGCCGTACCAGTAACTACGCCGGTCGAAGGGCCGATCGTCAGCCCGGGCGGCAATCCGCTTGCCGACCACGACACCGTCGCCGTGCTGGAGGAGTCGTCGGAGACCAGATCCAGGGTCAGCTGGGCACCGGTAACGCTGGTCTGCGGTCCGGGTTGTAAGACCGACACGTCGTTGACGATCTTCCAGGTGAACGTCGCCGAGCCCGAATATCCCGCCGAGTCGGTCGCAGTCACCGTCACGATGGACATTCCACTGGTGTCGGGTTTCCCGGAGATGACGCCGGTAGCCGACGCGATGCTGAGTCCGGGAGGCAGCCCGGTCGCCGAAAAGGACGTGACTGTCGCGCTCGGCAACGCGTCCCTCGCGACGATGGAAAGCGAAGCGCCCGCACCGCTCGTGTCGAGCTGCATTCCGGGGTTGACCACGGCCACCGGGCTCGTGATGTCCCAGGGGAACGACTCGGAGCTCGAGCTGCCCAATGAGTCGGTGGCCGTCACGACAGGATTGAAAGAGCCCACTGCGTTCGGCGTCCCGGTGATCAGTCCGGTCGAAGATGAAAGCGTCAGGCCGGTGGGCAAACCGGTCGCCTGCCAAGTGACGATCGAGACCCCCGACACAGAGTCCGATCCCGAGAGTTGGAGGTCCGCGGGTGCGCCGGCGGTTCCCGCCTGAGCCGCAGGCAGGCTGAGAGTCACCGACGACTTCGTAGGAATGCTGAAGACGTGGAATTCGTCGGGCCCCACTCCCGAGGCCGGCGGCGGACCGCCGGTCACGTCGAACAACTCCGAACCGTCCGGCGAGAAGGCGAGACCCTGCGGGAGCGTGGTCTCCCAGCTTTGGCCGAAGTAGTACGACAACATCAGGGTGCCGGGATCGTCCAACGGATAGACCACCACGTCTGTGCTGTAAATTCCGTTCATACCGCCGGCGAAAAGTCCGCCGTTCGCAGATGTCATCGCTGCCGCCGTCGGGTAGACGCTGTCGTCTGATGGGTAGACGACGCCGGTCGGACTGAAGTTCGAAGAGTTGAACTCGTAGAATTGGTAAGGGGAGCCACCCGCGGGAACCACGTGAGCTCCGTCCGGTGAGACCGCAAGATCTCCGATGTTGCTTATCTCCAGAGAACCAAAGCGGACCTCGATGGCAAGTGTCACCGTTCCATCCGCCGCCACCACGAAACGATCCGCAGCGCCCGGGGAAATACCCGGGTCGGTCCCGAAGAACGTATTGGTGTCCGCCGGGTCGGCGACGAGCTCATAGTCGCCTGGGACCGTCGAGGCCGTGACCGTACCTGTGGACGGGGAGACGCTCGCCAACAACCCGTCGTCGGTCACCCAAAGCAGACCCCCGGCTACGACGATTCCCTCTGCGGCGACGATTCCTGTAGCGAGAGTCGACTTTTGCAGGGTTGACGTGGAGATGACTTCGACGGCGCCGGCGTTGCTGGCTACCACGTACAGGTTCGATCCGATCAGGGCCATACCACCAGCCCCAGCCACATCGGGGATCGTTTGCTCGATCTGTCCGCTGAAGCTCAAGACCGTGACCGAGCTCGAGGACGCGGAGGAAACGAAGACCTCCTGGGTCTGCGCATCCACGAGCATGGCGCTGTACCCACCTGGGATATCAGTCGTCGTTGGCGCGGACACGGAGGCACCGGCGCGATCCATCGGTCCCAACAAGAACACCGACAGGGGGAGCAACGCGATGGCGCTGAAACCGACCCGAGACACTATCGATTTCAAGATTGCCGTCCCCTCGCTGGCGACATTGTCCCACACTTGAGCCGGCTTGTTTACGCGGCGGAGTCCTCACGGATCGCTCCGTCGCGGATACGAATCCTGCGATCAGTGAGCCCGGCGACGTCTTGGTCGTGGGTCGCGACCACGATCGTCACGCCGGCGCTCGAACGCAGGGCGGTCAGTGTCGACATTACCTCCCTGGCGGTATCTGAGTCGAGGTTGCCGGTCGGCTCGTCGGCGATGATGACGCTCGGTCTGTTCGCGAGCGCCCTGGCGATCGCGACGCGCTGCTGCTCGCCGCCGGAGAGTCGCGAAGGCAAATGGCCCAACCGGGGGCCGAGTCCCACTTGGTTCAGCAGATCCGTCGCGCGCTCCAGTCGCTCTCGAGAGTGGACGTGGTTCGGGAACATCGCGATGGCGACGTTCTCCTCCGCAGTGAGCGTCGGGATGAGGTTGAAGTGCTGGAAGACGAAGCCGATGTCCTTCGCGCGAATCCTCGTCAGCTCCTTGTCGCTCAGACCGCCGAGGTTGCGCTCGGCGAAGCGGATCGAGCCGCCCGTCGGGCTGTCGAGGGCGCCGAGCAGCTGCAGCAGCGTGGTCTTGCCGGACCCGCTCGGTCCCTCGAGCGAAACCATCTCCCCGCTGTTGATGACGAGGTCTATGCCGCGAACGGCTCTGACAACCACGCCTCCTTTGGAAAAGGTCCGCTCGAGGCCCGACAGCTCGTAAAGGGGGATGCCAACGGACTGCTCGGGCGGCAGCCCCGCAGTTTCGGTCCTTTCGGTCTCCATTGTCGTCGCCTCGTCCTTTCCGACTTTCGTGACTGGTATCTACCGGCCGTCAGCCGAGGTCTCGCAGCGCGGACGCCGGTTCGAGTCGCGCCGCGCGCCAACCACCGATGATGCCGGCGATGACGCCGCCGACAAGAGCGCCGGCGAATGCGAGCAGGATCGTCGTGAAGTGCACCGGTGCCGAGAGATGCACGATGCTCGTCACCGTGCCCGTGGTCCCCTGGCCGACGAGGCCGCTCAGCGAGGAGGCCCCCACCGAGAGCCCGGTCGAAGTGACCGAGAGGCCGGGGCCGACGGCGCCGATGACAGCGCTGACTCCGATCCCGATCGCGACCCCTATCAACCCGCCGACAATGCCGATGCCGATCGTCTCGGCCATGACCTGGCGGACGACTTCGCCGCGCGTCCAGCCGATCGCCCGCAACGAACCTATTTCACGGACGCGCTTCGCGACGTTCGAGAGCGTGAGCAAGCCGGCGATCAGGAACGCGGCGAGAAGGACGACAATGGCGAGAACGCCGCCCAGGTCATTGGCGAGCTTGTGGGCGTTGTTGAGGCTGCCGGTCACCTGGTCCGCAAGCGACTTCGAGGTGAGCACGGTGGCGCCGGGGAGCTCCGCCTTGATTTCCTTGGTGACAGCGGCGACGTCCGAGGAGCTCTTCACGGCCACCAGGACCTCGTTCACGTAGTTCGGTGCGGAGGCGAGGCTCTGGATCGTAGAGAGCGGGAAGTAGATATCCGCGACGTTGCCGGTCAGCGTCGGCGCCACCAGGCCGACGATCTTGTAGCTCTTCGAATTGATCGTCACCGATCCGTTGACCTTCAGGCTCTTGGTGCTGGCGTAAGCCGTGTTGACGAGAACCTCGTCGCCAGGACTGCTGGTGAACCAGGTGCCCGAGACGAGCTGGGCCCTGGTGATGAGGCCGGTGGTCTCGTTCGTCGGGTCCACGCCGGCGACGCTGTAGCTGGACGTGGCGGTATTGGTCGTCGGCGGGTTGAGCACGCGAGTGATCGTCTCCTCCGGCACGACCACCTTCTGTTGGTAGTTGATCTGTGCCGGGGTGAGGCACTTCTCGATCGCGGGGTTCGACGTGAAGCCCCCTATGAACGTCCTGAAGCCGCTGCCTCCGCCCCGGCTGCCGCCGCCGGCACCGCTGTTGCCGGTGACTCCGGTACCGCCGCCACTACCGAAATTCTTTTGCACCACTGCCTGGATGCACGTCCGCTCGGCGGCGGTCTGCGCCGCGGTGAGCGACGGCGGCTTGACAGTGGTCGATATCGTCTGGCCGCCCGTCTTCACCGTGTCCGTGATCTTCGGGACGGTGCCGCTCTCGTGCAGCGCCTGCAGGGAGAGCGCTCCGACGGCGGAGGTTACGCCGGGGATCTTCGCGACGTCGGTGACCGCGACGGACGGGAAGGTGATGAGCGTGCCGGGTACGAAGAAGTCGTGAGTGAACTGAGTCCCGGGCTTGCCGAGCTTGGCAAGGTCGGTGATCACCGAGGCGTTGTTGTTGAGCAGCGTCGCGGCCTGCGAGCTGGTGCCCGTCCCGGCGCCCGGGACGCCGCCGGCAAAGAAGCCTCCGCCGCCACCTCCGCGCCCTGTGCCCCCGCCGCTCCCGCCTCCTCCGAAGTTGCCGCCGCCGCCGAAGTTGCCGCCGCCGGAGCGGGAACTCGGCGTGGTGGTCGTTGTGGTCTTCGTAGTGGTCGGTGCGACGGTGCGGGTCACGATGATGTCGGTTCCGACTGACCCGAGCGGGGAAAGGACACGGTTCTGGGCGTCGGAGAGCCCGTCGGAGACCCCGATGATGCCCATCACGAGACCTACTCCTGCTGCGAGTCCGAAGGCGGTGACAAGCGTCCGCGCCCAGCGGCGGCGCAGCTCGTTCCAGGCGTAGCCGAGCGAGAACACGTCACATACTCCTTCGTGCGCCTTTGTGCGCCGGAGGAGGCGCAAAACGAGAGTAAATGCGCTTGCTGTGTTTCTCCTGGGCTTTGGTTCAGAGTTGGCTTGGGGTCTCCGACCCCGGTGGTGCCCGCGACGCCCGGAGGCCTCAGCAGCCCAATCTGAGCAGCCCCGTAGCATCGCAATCATGACGGACCTCAACAGGCACGTCGCGCTCGAGACCTGCTTCAACTTCCGTGATCTCGGCGGATACAGGGCTACTCACGGGCAAACCGTCCGATGGGGCTGCGTTTTTCGCTCCGACTCGCTGCGGTCTTTGACTTCGGCGGATTTTGCCGTCCTGAGCGGCTTAGGCGTCCGTACGGTCGTCGACCTGCGCTCGACGAAGGAACTGGAGAGCGAGGGGCGATCGGCCCACCTGGGTGAGCTGGACTATCACCATGCGCCGCTTTTCGAGCAGGAGCCATTGCCCGATCCGCGGCCAGGCGAGATGTACCTGGCCATCGCTGCTGCACGCGGCGAGTCCCTCGCGGGGTCCCTTCGGACCATCGCTGAATGCGATCACGCGGTGGTCTTCCATTGCGCAGCCGGCAAGGACCGCACAGGGATCCTCGCCGCGATGCTGCTCGCGGCGCTTGGCGTTCCCGACGAGTCGATCATCGCTGACTACGTGCTCAGCGGACGCGCGCTCGAACCCTGGTTGGCGTGGGCGAAGGTAAGTGATCCCAAGCTTGCCGAGGAGATCGAAGCGCTGCCGGGTTGGCTTCTGCGAGCGTCACCCGAGTTCATGCGCTCGTTCCTCGACGGCATTCGGAGCCGCTACGGGTCGGTCGAGAACTATCTCGGTGAGATCGGCGCCGGCGCTGACGTCACCCGGACTCTGCGCAGCCGGCTGCTTGAATAGCTTGAATAGCGAGACCGATGCAACCGGTCGGAACGCTCAGGCCTGCCAACGTTGCGTATCGCAGGTCGAGGTCCTAAGGTTGAGCATATGCTCAAGGCATCTGCTCAGACGAGGCGGACCTGATGGCTCGATCCGGAGTCGCAAGCCGGCCAAGGGCTGCGAGCTCGGCCGGCAGCGACACCCGGCGCGCCTTGGTCGACGCAGCCGTAGTAACGCTCAAGGGCCGCGGGTTCAACGGGGCGAGTGCCCGCGCGATCGCCGCCGAGGCCGGCGTCAACCAGGCCTTGGTCTTTTATCACTTCGGCTCTGTGGCCGAGCTACTGCTCGCCGCGCTCGACGAGGTCAGCGCCCGCCGGCTCACGCGGTATTCGGCGGCGATGGACGGGGTGATGAACCCGGCCTCGCTGATTGCACTCGCGGCCGAGGTGTTCAGAGAGGACATGGACAGCGGCGACATCGCGGTCCTCGCCGAGATGATCGCAGGGTCGTCGTCCAATCCTGAGCTGGGTGCCGAAGTCGCGAAGCGCATCGCCCCTTGGAAGGACTTTGCTAGGGGCGCGATCGATGCGGGGTTCGCCAGCTCCGGCCTGTCGCCGCTCGTGTCGACGCCCGAGGCGGCGCACGCGGCAGTCGCCTTGTACCTCGGGCTCGAGATGCTCAGCCATCTCGAGGGAGATCGCAGCGCGGCCACGTCGCTCTTCGACCAGCTGGCCAGGCTCGCTCCGTTCCTCGATTCCATATTCGCTTCACCGACGACTGGTCCCAGACGGACGACTGCTCCCAGAAGACTGCCCCCGGAATGAGAGACACGATGACAACGGCTCCCACGCAGAAGGCCAAGCAGGGCGGGGACAGCGAGCATGACACCGGTCTCGACGTCGTCACCGGTGCGTTCAGCTATTCGGGCAGGGCAATCGCCGCGACGCTTCGCGAGCGGGGTCGTCTCGTGCGTACGCTCACCGGACATCCGGCACGTGCGGGGGCGGACTCGACCGTCGAGATCCGTCCGCTCGACTTCGACGACCTTCCCAAGCTGGTCGCAAGCCTTGAAGGCGTCTCAACGCTGTACAACACCTACTGGGTGCGCTTCGCCCACGGCCGGGCTGATCACACCTTGGCGGTGGAGAACTCGAGGGCTCTGTTCCACGCCGCGCGGCGAGCGGGCGTTCGGCGCATCGTTCACGTGAGCATCACGAATCCGAGCATCGACTCGCCCTACCCGTACTTCCGTGGCAAGGCCCTCGTGGAACGCGCCCTCGCGGAGACCGGCGTCCCCTACGCAGTGCTTCGACCGGCAATCTTCTTCGGAGCCGACGGCGTGCTAATCAACAACATCGCCTGGCTGCTCAGGAACTTGCCCATCTTCGCGGTCGGTGGGCGCGGTGACTACCGAATCCGAGCGATCCACGTCGACGATCTCGCCAAGCTCGCGGTCGCGGCGGCTGTCAGTGGAGACGACGACACCGTGATGGACGCAGTCGGACCCGAGCGCCCGACGTTCCTCGAGCTCGTGCAAGACATCCGAGCCTCGGTCGGCAGCCGCGCCAGGATCATCCGGATACCGGGCATCTTGGTGCCTGCGGCAGCCACGTGCCTCAACATCGCGCTCAGAGACGTCCTTCTAACTCGGGACGAGTATCGAGCGATGGCCGACAACCTCGCGGACACAAGCGGGCCAGCGACCGGGACCACGAGCCTCAGCGCGTGGATCGCCGACAACGCCGCCGTGCTCGGGATCACCTACGCGAACGAGCTCGAGCGCCATTATCGGCCCTAGTCGGGGACCGGTAGGCTCGAGAGTCGTGGTGGCCGGACCGACCTTCGGCGAGCGGCCGGAGCCCCCCACGCCGCTCAGTGTCCACGAGGCTCGTGCCTACATCCTGGACGGGCTCGATCCGTTGCCTGCCCAGAGCGTTCCGATCGGCGACGCGCTCGGCTTAGTAGTCGCCGAGGCCATTGTCTCGGAGGTGGCGGTTCCCTCCTTTGCCAATTCCGCAATGGACGGATACGCGCTGCACGCCGCCGACACCGTACACGCCGGCACCGATCACGCTCCGATCCGATTGAGGGTCGTAGGCGTCGAGCGGGCCGGCAAGGCCAGCGATTCCAAGGTCGCCCGGGGCGAGGCCGTTCGCATCATGACCGGCGCCCCGCTCCCGCCCTCGGCCGACGCCGTGTGCGTGCTGGAGCGCACTCGGCTCGAAGGCGACGGCAAAGTTGTCCTGATCGAGTCGCAGATCGCCCCTGGAGCAAACGTCCGCTTCCCGGGCGAGGACATTCGTGTCGGCCAGGAAGTGGTCCGTCCCGGGACGGTGCTCTCGGCGGCACGCGTCGGGGTGCTCGCCAGCATCGGCAGACTGGAGGTCAGCGTCCATCGCCCACCTCGTGTAGGCGTCCTGTCGACCGGAGACGAGCTGGCGGGAAGCGCCGAGCCGCTCGGCCCCGGCAAGATCCGTGACGCCAACCGCCCGGTCCTGCTGGCGCTCTCGCGCCAGGCTGGATTCGGCGTCGTCGACCTCGGCATTGTCGACGACGACGAGGCCGCGATCACCGCTGCGCTACGGCACGGCGAGAGCTGCTGCGACGCGATCGTCACGACCGGGGGCGTCAGCGCCGGCGACGCCGACTTGGTCAAGGTCGTCCTGGACAAGTTGAGCGCCGGCACAATGCGTTCGATGAGCGTCGCGATCAAGCCCGGCAAACCGCTCGCGTACGGAAGGCTGGCCGAGACCGGCACCCCCGTGCTCGGGCTGTCCGGCAACCCTGCCGCCGCCACCGTGGGATACCACCTCTTCGCGCGGCCGGTGCTTCGCCAGATGGCCGGCCACGATCAGATCGACCACCCGGTCGTCCGCGGCATCTCGGAGGTTGAGCTGCCTCGCCGCCGTGACGGCAAGCTGCACGTCCTGCGCGTGAAGGCGACGATCGGCCCCGACGGCATGACCCGGGTCAGACCGTCCGGGGGTCAAGACTCGCACCTTCTCCTCAGCCTGGCCGAGGCCAACGCCTTTGCACTCGTGCCCGACGGCGACGGCATCGCAGCGGGAGGTTCCGTCGACCTCATGCTGCTCGAGGAGACACCTATGACCGGATCCTGGCCAGGCCTCTGAGAATCCAGACCGCTGGCGCTCCCGTAACCGGGCAAGGCGGGAGTGGTCGGCTGTTGCACGGTGGTGGACTTCGTTTCGCCGGGAGTAACATCGGGAAGGTACAACTCGGCAGTTCAGCGCTGGAGAGCATCCCGGCTGGCCGGCGCATGCCGTATGAGGTGCATCGATGGTCTCGAAGTCGACAGGTTCGCGCGTGCCGTGGTCCGAGGAGCGGGCCATAGCGGTCGTCGAGAGGCATCGCGGCGAGCGCGGTCCTTTGATGCCGATCCTGCACGAGCTGCAAGCGGTGTTCGGTTACATCGATCCACTGGCGCTGGACGTCGTGGCCGGGGCGCTCAATCTGTCCAAGGCCGAGGTCTACGGTGTCGTCACCTTCTACAAGGATTTCCGTTCCGAACCGCCGGGCTCGTCATTGGTCCAGGTCTGCCGTGCAGAAGCGTGCCAGTCCATGGGCGCCGAGCAACTGGCCCGGCACGCACGTGAGCACCTGGGGGTCGACTTCGGCGACACGACGTCCGACGGCGCGATAACGCTCGCACAGGTGTTCTGTCTCGGCAACTGCGCGCTCTCCCCGGCGGTGATGATCGACGGCCGGCTGAAGGGCAGGGTCGACGAGGCTCGCTTCGACGAGCTCGTCGCCGAGGCAAGGAGCCGCGCGAACTGATGGAGCCCGCCGTCGTGTTCGTGCCTCGCGACGCTGCAGCGCGCTCTGTCGGCGCCGACGAGGTCGCTGACGAGATCGTGCGGGAGGCGTCCGCCCGCGGGAGCGACGTGCGCCTCGTCCGCAACGGCTCGCGCGGCCTGCTCTGGCTGGAGCCGCTCGTGGAGGTCTTGACCCCCGACGGGCGCGTCGCCTACGGGCCCGTCGACGCGGCAAGCGTCGCTGACCTGCTCGACGCCGGGATGCTGGCCGGAGCGCCGCACCGGCTCTGCCTCGGACGGACCGAGGAGATCGCCTACCTGAAGCGACAGACGCGTCTCACGTTCGCAAGGGTCGGGATCATCGACCCGCTCTCTGTGGAGGACTACGAGGCGAACGGCGGGCTCACCGGACTGCGACTCGCGCTCGAGATGGCGCCTGGGGAGATCGTCGCCGCGGTGACCGATTCCGGGCTTCGTGGCCGGGGAGGAGCGGGCTTCCCGACGGGCATCAAGTGGAGAACGGTTCTCGACACGCCTTCGGATCTCAAGTTCGTCGCCTGCAACGCGGACGAGGGCGACAGCGGGACCTTCGCCGATCGGATGCTCATGGAGGGTGATCCCTTCTTACTGGTCGAGGCGATGGCGATCGCCGGGCTCGCGGTCGGCGCCGTCGAGGGCTACTTGTACATCCGCTCGGAGTACCCCGACGCGGTCGCCACGATGGCAGCTGCAATCGACATCGCCTACCTGAACGGATGGCTCGGGTCCTCGGTGCTCGGGTCCGAAAGCGCCTTCGATCTGTATCTTCGCGTCGGGGCAGGCGCGTACATCTGCGGAGAAGAGACCGCGATGCTCGAGAGCCTCGAGGGCCGGCGTGGCGTGATCCGGGCCAAGCCCCCGCTCCCCGCGATCGAAGGGCTGTTCGGGAAGCCGACGGTCGTGAACAACGTCCTCTCGCTCGCGGCCGTGCCGACGATCCTCACCAAGGGTGCCGAGGCGTACCGGGAGTTCGGCGTCGAGCGGTCGCGTGGCACGCAGGTATTCCAACTTGCCGGAAACATCAAGCACGGTGGGATCTTCGAGACCTCCTTCGGCCTCAGCCTCGGCGAGCTCGTGGAAGAGATCGGCGGCGGGACGGCGAGCGGCCGGCCGGTTCGGGCGGTCCAGGTCGGCGGCCCGCTCGGCGCGTACGTACCCACGAGCCGGTTTGACCTGCCCATGGACTACGAGGCGTTCGCGGCAGTCGGTGCCATGGTCGGCCACGGCGGCATCGTGGTCTTCGACGACACCGTCGACATGAGCCTCCAGGCGCGCTTCGCGATGGAGTTCTGCGCCGAGGAGTCTTGCGGGAAGTGCACGCCCTGTAGGGTGGGTGCTGTCCGGGGTGTCGAGGTGATCGACCGCATCATCGCGGGTGAGAACCGTGAGGCCAACCTGGAGCTGCTCGAGGACCTGTGCGAGACGATGGTCGACGGATCGCTGTGCGCCATGGGCGGGCTGACACCCATGCCCGTGCGCAGCGTGCTCGAGTACTTCCCCGAGGACTTCGAACGCCCGAGACCGGTGCGCCAATGATGCGCGATGCCGACGCCACGATGACTCGGTGGCATGATGAAAGGTGACAGAAACACAATGGGAACGGACAGAAGGGCGTCGATGACCCGAGGAGGCCTGGCATGACGTTGCTCAAGGAGCACGACCTCGGAACGCCAGCCCGCCAAGGTCCGGCGGTAGTGGAACTGGAGATCGACGGGCTGGCGGTGACGGTGCCCGCCGGCACCTCGGTCATGCGCGCAGCCGGGCTCGCGGGTGTCGACGTGCCCAAGCTGTGCGCGACCGACAGCCTTGCTGCGTTCGGCTCTTGTCGCCTCTGCCTCGTCGAGATCGCCGGCCGCCGCGGCACTCCCGCGTCGTGCACGACTCCGGTGGAGGCGGGTATGAAGGTCGCCACCCAGACGCCACGCTTGGAGAAGCTCCGCCGTGGCGTGATGGAGCTGTACATCTCTGACCATCCGCTCGACTGCCTCACCTGCGCGGCAAACGGGGACTGCGAGCTGCAGGACATGGCGGGCGCCGTCGGCCTTCGCGACGTCCGCTACGGCTACGCCGGCGACAACCACCTCGACGTCGAGAAGGACGAGAGCAACCCCTATTTCACCTTCGACGGCTCGAAGTGCATCGTCTGCTCGCGCTGCGTGCGGGCGTGCGAGGAGACACAGGGGACCTTCGCGCTCACGATCGCAGGGCGCGGCTTCGGCTCGAAGGTCATGCCGGGGCCCGGTAACTTCCTCGGGTCCGAATGCGTCTCGTGCGGAGCGTGCGTACAGGTGTGCCCGACGGCGACGCTCGAGGAGAAGACCGTCATAAACCTGGGCGTGCCGAAACGCACCGTGCTCACGACCTGCGCGTACTGCGGGGTGGGCTGCACGTTCAAGGCCGAGATGCGCGGTGACGAGGTCGTCCGCATGGTGCCCTACAAGGACGGTGGGGCGAACGAGGGTCATTCGTGCGTGAAGGGCCGTTTTGCTTGGGGCTATGCCACGCACAAGGAGCGTGTGCTCAGTCCCATGGTCCGCGAGGCCATCACCGACCCGTGGAGGACGGTGAGCTGGGACGAGGCCATCCAACACACCGCGCATCGCTTGCGGTCGATCCAGGCGCGCCACGGCGTCGGCGCCATCGGCGGGATCACGTCCTCGCGCTGCACCAACGAAGAGGTGTTCGTCGTGCAGAAGATGGTGAGGGCCGCCTTCGGCAACAACAACGTCGACACGTGCGCGCGGGTGTGCCACTCCCCGACCGGTTTCGGCCTGAAGCAGACCTTCGGCACATCGGCCGGCACGCAGGACTTCAAGTCAGTCGAGAGCTGTGACGTCATGGTCGTCATCGGGGCGAACCCGACCGAGGCGCACCCGGTCTTCGCGTCCCGGATGAAGCGCAGGCTCCGGGAGGGCGCCAAGCTCGTCGTGATCGACCCGCGCCGCATCGACCTCGTGCGCTCACCTCACGTCGAGGCGAGTTACCACCTGCAGCTGAGCCCCGGGACCAACGTGGCCGTGGTCAACGCTCTCGCTCACGTCGTGGTCACCGAGGATCTCGTGGACCACGAATTCGTGGCGGAGCGCTGCGAGCCGGACGACTTCGCGAGATGGGCCGCGTTCATCTCCGCTCCCGAGTACAGCCCCGAGGCGACCGAGCAGATCACCGGCGTGCCGGCACCGGACCTGCGCGCAGCCGCACGCCTGTATGCATCGGCCGGCAACGCCGCCATCTACTACGGGCTGGGCGTCACCGAGCACAGCCAGGGCTCGACCATGGTCATGGGCATGGCGAACCTCGCCATGGTGACCGGCAACATCGGTCGGGAGGGTGTCGGCGTCAACCCGCTCCGGGGCCAGAACAACGTGCAGGGCTCTTGCGACATGGGCTCGTTCCCGCACGAGTTCTCGGGCTACCGCCACGTGTCCGACACGACGGTGCGCCACCTGTTCGAGGAGCTCTGGGGACGCCCGCTCGACTCCGAGCCCGGGCTGCGCATCCCGAACATGTTCGACGGCGCCATCGAGGGGACGTTCAAGGCCCTCTACGTCCAGGGCGAGGACATCGCGCAGTCCGATCCGAATACCCATCACGTCCAGGCGGCGCTGGCGTCGCTCGAGCTGTGCATCGTGCAGGACCTGTTCCTGAACGAGACCTCCAAGTTCGCACACGTGTTCTTGCCCGGGACGTCGTTTCTCGAAAAGGACGGGACGTTCACCAACGCCGAGCGGCGCGTCAACCGGGTGAGGCCGGTCATGGCCCCGAAGAACGGCAAGCAGGAATGGCAGGTGGTCTGCGAGCTCGCCACGGCGATGGGCTACCCGATGAGCTACGAGCGCTCCAGCGAGATCATGGACGAGATAGCGGCGACGACGCCGACCTTCGCCGGCGTGTCGTTCGCGATGCTCGACGAGGTCGGGAGCGTCCAGTGGCCTTGCAACGAGGCCGCGCCTCTCGGGACACCGGTCATGCACATCGACAAGTTCGTGCGCGGCAAGGGCCGATTCGTCGAGACCCCCTTCGTCCCGACTGAGGAGCGGACGAACCGGCGCTACCCGCTCATCCTCACGACCGGACGGATTCTGTCCCAGTACAACGTCGGCGCCCAGACGCGAAGGACCGAGAACGTGACCTGGCATCCCGAGGACCTGCTCGAGATCCACCCGTACGACGCCGAAGAACGCGGGATCGTCGACGGGGGTTGGGTGGCGCTCGCGAGCCGGTCGGGCGAGACCGAGCTTCGTGCGCAGATCACCGACCGCGTGCCTCAGGGGGTCGTGTACACGACGTTTCACCACCCCGTGACCGGGGCGAACGTCGTGACCACCGAGCATTCGGACTGGGCGACGAATTGCCCGGAGTACAAGGTGACCGCGGTCCAGGTTCGGGCACGCATGCACGCGACGACGAGCTCGGAGGCCACGAGCATCCCCTCGGACCAGGTCTCTGCCGACGTCCCTGCGCTCCGCTAGGAGCCGGCAGGTGGTGAGGGCGGATCTGACGCGCATGGCGAACCAGATCGCGGCGAATTTCCGCCACCATCCTCGAGACCAGGCCGCCGCCGAAGTCGCGAACCACATCCGGATGTTCTGGCCTCCGCTGATGCGCGCCGAGCTTCTCGACAACATCGACGACGGCGCGTTCGACCCGCTCGTCGTTGCGGCCGCCGGCCTCCTCCGGGAGGCGTCCCCGGCTTGACCTACGCCGAGGCACCCGCCGTGGCTGGGCTCAAGCCCTGAAATCCACCCGCTCGGGGTGGCAGTAGACGTTGAACTTGTCGCCCCGGAGGAAACCGACCACGGTCATCCCGAGACGCTCGCCCGCCTCGATGGCAAGACTCGAAGGCGCAGAGACTGCACACGTTATGGGGATGCCGGCAACCGCCGCCTTCTGGACGATCTCGAAACTGACCCGTCCCGACACCATCAACACCCGCTCACTCAAGGGCAGCGCGCCGGCGAGAAGACCATGGCCGACGAGCTTGTCCACGGCGTTGTGGCGTCCGACGTCCTCGCGTGCCGCGACGATGTGACCGTCGGGATCGAACAGCGCTGCGGCGTGCAAGCCCCCGGTCTGCTCGAAGATGCGCTGGGTTCGGCTCAGCTCGTCGGGCAGCGAGATGATGGTCGAGCGCGCGACGACCGGTCCGGGCGCGATGACTGGACAGCTGATCTCCACCTGATCCAGGGAGGCCTTCCCACAGATCCCACAACTCGAGGACAGCGAAGAAGTGCCGCTCGGCAAAGTCCGGGGTGAACGGCACAGTGAGGTCAACGGTCACGACGTTGTAGTGCTGATGTTCCGGGGCGACGTCGCAGTAGCGGATGCCCGCGATCTCGCGGCGGTCGTGGACCAGGGCCTCGGTCACGAGGAACCCCGCCGCGAGCTCGAAGTCGTTGCCCGGCGTGCGCATCGTCACCGCGACGTTCACGGGCTCCTGGTGCAGGCCGCGAACCTGGATCGCCATGGGCTCCTCGGTCGCGAGCCGGTCCGGGCGCGCGGTGCGGCTGGCGGCTGCGCTCGTCGTCAGCACCCGGACAGGAGTCGTCGTACGACGCACGGCCCGAGGAAGCGGCGACTTCGCTGCCGACTGGAAGTCCTCGGCTGCCAGTTCGGTCACGCTCAAAAGCTTAACCAGCCTGCAATCGTAGCTAGGCTCGGCGCTCGTGGCCCTGACGATGCACGACTGGCTCGAGCGCTACGCGGCGGAGCTGGGAACCACGCTTCCGGGCGACGAGGAGATCGAGAATCTTCTCGCCCTCGCCGGCACGGCTGCGCATGCCTCCGAGAGAACTGCAGCTCCCATATCCTGTTTTCTCGTCGCCCGCGCCGGCGTCAGCGTCGGTGACGCACTCGCGATCGCGAGGCGCCTGGCGGCCGAACTCGAGGACGAGCCACCGGCCCCTTGAGCCAGCGCCCGAGCTGGCGTCTGACACCGATACAGTTCTCGCCTGCCGCCGGCTTGGTCGCTCTGCTGTCGTGCCCGGGCCTAGTAGACCCACACCTCCGAGCCGATGGGCGCGATGTTGTTCGCCCAGATCCAGTCGATCGCCTCGTTGCTCACCCGAACGCAGCCGTGCGAGACCGGAACAGGCGGCACGTACGAGTCACCGTGGATGGCGAATCCGCTGTCGAAGAACCTGGGACGCCACAGCGCGCCGAGCGAGTCGACGTCCAGGCCGTCGATCACCGCATAGATGTTGAAGACCCCGCTCGGCGTGATGGCAACAGACGTCACACCCTGGTCGGTGTAGGTGTAGCCGCCACCTGTGGAGGTGTTGAGCGTGTATGCGAGCTTGCCTCCTCGGATGACCATGAGGAGATCGTCCTCGAGGTCCACCTCTATCAGGTTGCCGGAGGCAGCCCTAGGCTTGGGAACGACCCCGTCTGCCAGTGCCGCAGCCGTCTTCCCGCCGACGACGCCGTCACGAGGAGCACCGGCGGCCTTCTGGAGCGCCCACACGGCCTGCTGGGTCGAGTCCCCGAACGTACCGTCGGGAGTCCCCAGCCAGTAGCCGAGCTTGACGAGCTGCGACTGGAGGGCGCGGACTCTCGGACCCGTGTCGCCGTATTGCAGGCCGACGCCCACCTCGGTTCCGGTCTGCCATATCTCCGTCTTCACCGGCGAGTAGACGACCAGGTTGCCGTCGTTCTGGAGCCTGAGGTAGTAGGCACTTTTGCCGCCACGGGCCGACTGCGAGCTCCAGAGCGCGCGACGACCCTGGTAGACGACGAAGTTCCCGTCGGTCTGCAAGATGGCGAAGTCCCCGGGGTGGTGGGGCGTGCGTGAGGCCCAGATCGCCTTGCCCTCCCAGTAGAGGACGAGGTTCCCGTCGGTCTGCATGTCGAGCGAGTAGACGCCGTTGGGCGAGGTTAGAGAAGAGCCGTCGTGAAGGCTTGCGCCGGCAAGCAACAGCGACGGGGACGAGCTGGCCCTGGACGATCTGGCGGAGCCGTTGAGCGTGGCCGCACCGCTAGCCGTCGGCAGCGCCAGCACGAGGGCGAGGCCCGACAGGGCCAACACTCTCGTCACGGTCCACGTCAGGAACGCTCCGCCGCCCCGTTCCCGTCGACTTGAAAACTCGGAACCGACTCGCATGCAACCCCTCCGAACGCTCCACGGCTCTCACCTGGACGCACGACGAGTGCGCACGTCCCCGAGATCGTAAACGCAATTCGGGCCCCGTGTCGTACGCGCCCGCGAGCTCGTGAGCACGTGTGGGTCCGCGGGCTTCACCGCACGAACGGGGGTACGTCGCCGGAGAGGGCGTCGGCCACGATCGGCGCATCGCAGCGCATGATCTCAGCGGGGATCTCGCCCACGCCGAAGTACCCCGATCCCGTGATCTCGAGCGGGTCCACAGCGGCCGGCTCGCCGTCAACGACCTCGGCCGAGAACACGACCGCCGTCACCTGGATCCGATCGCCGTCCGGATAGGTGTGAACCTGGTCCCGAGGATCGCTGTAGACGCCGAACAGCCCTGTGACCTCGATGGCGAGCCCCGTCTCCTCCCGGCACTCGCGCACCGCGCAGGCGGCCCAGGACTCCCCCGGCTCGAGCCGGCCGCCGGGCAGGCACCAGGTGCCGTCGTCGGCGCGTTTCACGAGGAGGAGCCGGCAGTCACGGTCCCGGATCACGACGCTTGCCGTCGGCACCGGCCTGGCAGCAAGCGGCGCGCCGGCGACCGGTACGAGGGCAAGCCCGAGCTCCAGCTCGTCATGAAGCTCGATGCCGTTCTCGGCGACCGGGATCGACGGCTTGAGCCGCCTCGCCCGGTCGACAGCGCCCCTGTCGACCGCGACGATCCGGTAGCCGCGCCACGAGTAGAACCCGATCGCGTCGAGATTCGCATTCGTCGTGACCAGCCAGAGCCTGGCAGCGCCGGTCGACCGCGCGATCTGCTCTGCGTGAGCCAGGAGCGCAGACCCTGTGCCGGCGCCCGGAGCGAGCGCGTCGATCGTGACGACCTCGAGTCCGTCGCGGTCCACCCGATAGATGAGCAGCCCGGTCCGTTGAGGCTCGCCAGCGCCCGCCACATCCACGGCCACGAGCGCCTCCAGCGCATCGGCATCATGCCAGCGACCTCTGCTGGCGAGCCGCGTCGAGCCCCAGCGCTCGACGAGCGTCCGCGTTATCCAGTCGTGGTCGGACGCGACGGCGGTACGGACCACCACGCCGGCGGGACGGACCACTGCCACGCCGTCACGATGCCACATATGTCGGGCTGACCAGCCCAGCTGCCGGCCGAGCAAACCTCCAGGTCGGCGGGCGCAGGTCGCCAAGACCGGCCGGATACCTGACTTGACCGGTCGGGAATTGGCCGGTACCGTCGCGTCGCCGGAGCGAGGTCGCGCTACCCGTGCCGGCCGACCCGACGAGCAAGGAGATCGCCTTCATGGCCGACTGGGGTTTCGAGACCCGACAGATCCACGCCGGAGCGGTGCCCGACCCGACCACCGGGGCTCGGGCCGTGCCGATCTACCAGACGACGAGCTACGTCTTCCGTGACACGGCGCACGCCGCCGCGCTCTTCGGGCTGGCCGAGCTCGGCAACATCTACACCCGCATCATGAATCCGACCCAGGCGGTCTTCGAGGATCGCATGGCGGCCCTCGAGGGCGGCGTCGGCGCGCTCGCACTTGCGAGCGGTCAGGCGGCCGAGACGATCGGGCTGCTCAACCTGGCCGAGAACCGCGGGCACGTCGTCTCTTCGGCCTCGCTGTACGGAGGCACCTACAACCTCCTGCACTACACCTTCCCCAAGCTGGGCGTGGAGGTGAGCTTCATCGACGATCCGGACGATCTCGATGCCTGGCGCGCAGCTGTCCGGCCCAACACGAGGGCGTTCTACGCCGAGACCATCGGCAACCCGAAAGGTGACGTGCTCGACTTCGAGGGCGTCTCTGCGGTCGCGCACTCCAACGGCATCCCCCTCGTCATCGACAACACCGTGGCCACTCCCTACCTATGCCAACCGCTCCAACACGGCGCCGACATCGTCGTGTACTCGGCGACGAAGTTCATCGGAGGCCACGGCACCTCGATCGGCGGCGTCATCGTCGACGGCGGGAAGTTCGACTATGTGGCAAGCGGTCGATTCGCCAACTTCACCGAGCCGGACCCGAGCTACCACGGGCTCGTGTTCTCGGAGTTGCCCGAGCCTCTCCGGCCGGCGCAGTACATCTTGAAGGCGCGCCTCCAGTACCTACGCGACATCGGCGCCGTCGATATCGCCGTTGAACTCGTTCCTCTTCCTGCAGGGGCTCGAGACGTTGAGCCTGCGGATGGAACGCCACGTCGCCAACGCGCTCGCGGTTGCCAAGTGGCTCGAGGCCCGCGACGAGGTCGAGTGGGTGTACTTCCCCGGGCTCGAGTCGAGCCCATGGCACGCACGGCAGCTGCGGTACCTCCCGAACGGCGGCGGCGCAATCCTCGCCTTCGGGATCAAGGGCGGCAAAGAGGCAGGGAGTCGCTTCATCGAGGGGCTGGAGCTCTTCAGCCATCTCGCCAACGTCGGCGACGTCCGGAGCCTGGCGATCCACCCCGCGACGACGACGCACTCGCAGCTGACCGAGGCCGAGCAGGCAACGGCGGGCGTCACCCCGGACCTGGTCCGCCTGTGCATCGGGATCGAGACCCTCGACGACATCCTCGCGGATCTGGACGCGGGCTTCCGATCCGCCAAGGGCGCCTGAGCTGGGCGTTGTCATGATCGACGCCCCGGTCACCGGGGCCTGGCGGCCGGGAGACCCTCCCGGCCGGCGAAACTTCGTGACGCTGTTTCGCAACGGGCGCGATCACAAGAGCGGCCTCGACCTGGAAGCAGGTGGTCACCTGCCGGAAGTCACGGTCGCCTACGAGACCTGGGGAGAGCTCGACGCGGGCGCATCGAACGCCGTCCTCGTCCTGCACGCGCTGAGCGGCGACTCCCACGCCGACAGGACCGGTCGAACCGGGGCATCCGAGCCCGGGCTGGTGGGGCGCGATCATCGGGCCTGGTGCGCCGATCGACACCGACCGCTACTTCGTCGTGTGCCCGAACGTTCTCGGAGGCTGCCAGGGGACGACCGGCCCGAGCTCCATCGCGCGGGACGGGAGGCCGTACGGCTCCCGTTTCCCCGTCGTGACCGTGAAGGATCAAGTTGCCGTCGAGCACGCCCTCGCGGCTGAGCTTGGCATCGACGCCTGGTACGCCGTGGTCGGCGGCTCGATGGGCGGGATGCGGGCCCTGCAGTGGGCCGTGGACTTCCCCGGCGCCGTCGAGCGGGCGGTCGTGGTCGCCATCGGCGTCGCCGCGAGCGCCGAGCAGATCGCGCTCTGCTGGTTGCAGAGCCAAGCGATCCGTCTCGACCCCGACTTCCGCGACGGCGACTACTACGACGCGAAGCGCGGCCCGTTGGCCGGCCTCGCGGTCGCCCGGGCGATCGGGCAAGTGAGCTACCGGAGCGAGTTGGAGCTTCAACTACGGTTCGGGAACACCCCCCAAAGAGACGAGGTACCCCTCGACAGCGGGCGATACGCGGTCGAGTCCTACCTCGAGCACCACGGCGAGAAGCTCGTCGCCCGGTTCGATGCCAATACCTACCTGGTCCTCAGCCTCGCCATGAACCATCACGACCTCGGCCGCGGCTACGGGGGGGCCGAAGCGGCGCTCTCCCGGGTCCGCGCGCGGGTGACCGTCGCCGGGATCTCGTCGGACCGCCTCTACCCCCTGCGCCTTCAGCGGGAGCTCGCGCAGCTGATCCCTGGTGCGAGCCAGGTGCAAGTGATCGACTCGCTCGTCGGCCACGACGGGTTCCTCGTCGAGGGCGAGGCTGTGGGCGCGGTGATCAGACAGGCGCTCGACCCTTAGAAACCTCGGCGGCGTCGTCGCGGCCGTTCACGGGCCCTGTAGGTCCCGGTGCTCGAAGGCCACTCCACCAACGACGGCAGCGACAAAGCCGACGGCGACGAGGGCTGCCGCCGTCGTCCAATTCGGACCGACCGCGGGCGCGGTGGACATCTGATGGAACACCGAGGTGTCGAGTACCCAGTGGTTCAAGCCGACGATCCCTCCGACGAGCTCGACGAGGAACGACCAGCCGAGCACGCCGTTCGTGACGACGGACGCGGCTCGAGGCCGGATGCCGAAGACGAGAGCTCCGATGCCGAGGAGGCACAGCGCCGGAGGGACGACGTTGACACCTGCGCCGACCAGACTTGAGAAACTCACCCCGGTGTGCTGGCTGGCCGCGCCGAGCCAGGCAAAAAGCCCGGCCACCAGTCCGCCCGCAAGAAGAGCCACGGCTGTTATGAGGAGCCTCCCCGTGAACCACGACACTCGGGAGACCGGCCTGACGAGGAGGTGCTCGAGGCGTCCCCCGCCTTCTTCGCTCCGGACTGCGCTGATCTGGCCGGCGGCCACGAGCGCCACGAGCACAGCCAAGATCAAGAACGCCACACCGAGATACGCCTCGGCGCCGGTCGCGCCCAAGCGTAGGAGGACTCGAGTGATACTCGACGAGCTCGAGATCGCTGTTCCCGCCGCCTTTGCGATCAGGCCGAGCAACAGCGAGTACGCCGCGATCGCCACTCCCCACGCCGAGACGGTAGGGCGCATGAGAAGAAGATCCAAGCCCGCCGGCCCGAAGAGGAGCCGGGTATGCGGCGAGGCGCTCGATCGGTCGGGCAGGGTGCTGGCACCGAGGTCGCGAGCCGCCGCCAGATGAACCGCAAGGAAGGCGAGCAGCGCGGTGAACCCGGCGATCGGCAGGAGGGCGAGCGGCTCAGGAGCCGTGAGCGGCTGGAGCTGCTCGACCCATCCCAACGGAGTCGCCCAGCGCAGCCACTCGAGCCCCGTACCGGAGTCGGCCACCATCCGCAACGCATAGCTCGCTGCGAGTCCAGCGCCGGCGAAGCCCGCCGCTTGGCGCCGGGTGGCGGCGAGCTGGCTCGAAAACGCGCCGGCGGCGAGGAACATCGCAGCCCCCGACACCACCGCGACGGCCAGGAACAGCGCTCCACCGGCACTTATTTGGACCTTCGAGGAACGTCCGACCACGACGGTGAAGACCGCTGTCACGACCCACAGCGCGGCGACACCGGCGGCCAGGCCGCTCAGCGCCTGGGCGGCCGCGGAGCCGCGGGTGGTCTGGCCGGCGAGCAGCAACTCCCAACGGCCAGCGTCCTCTTCACCGCGAAGAAGCCTGGTCCCGGTGAGCAGTCCCCACACTGCGCCGACGATGGCCAGCACGGTGAGACATTTCCAGACCGTGTAACCGGCAACGGTCTGGATCTCGTGCGCCGGGCCGACCAAGGCGCTGAGCGCGGCATTCGAACCGAATTCCTTGGCCAGGCGAAGTCGCTGGGCGACGGTCTTGTAGCTCGACGCATAGGCGAGCGCCTGGGTTGCCAGATAGAGCCCGAAGATGTACCCCCAAAGCACCCCGGACCGGATCGCTCTGCGCGCCGTCTGGCGGGCGACGACGGTTCCGGGTGACCGCCCGACCGGCGCCGGAACGTTGACGGCGAGATCAGTCTGCATGGGTCGGCACCGCGTCGGCCGCGCCGCTCTGGCCGTAATAGGCGAGGAAGAGCTCTTCCAGCGACGGCTCCCGGCTCAACAAGTCATGGACCCCCGAAGCGGACAAGGCCTTCAAGAGCGGCCCGATCGGCCCTTGCACGTGACAGCGAAGGCTGCGACCCTCAACTTCAACCGAGCTGACGCCCGTAAGGCCGGAGAGGTCCGGGACCGGGCCGTCGAAAGTGGCCTCGACGATGAGCGCGGAAAGGTGGCGCATATCGGCCAGCGTTCCCATCTCGACCAGCAGCCCCTCGCGCAATATCCCCACCCGGTCACAGAGCGCTTCCACTTCGCTCAGGATGTGCGAGGACAACAAGACGGTCTGGCCTCGCTCCCTCGCCTCGCGGACGCACTCGCGAAAGGCCCGCTCCATCAACGGATCGAGCCCGCTCGTCGGTTCGTCGAGCACGAGAAGGTCGGGTCGGGTCATGAGGGCGGCGATGAGGATGAGCTTTTGCCTGTTGCCCTTGGAGTACGCACGGACCTTCCTCGAGGAGTCGAGATCGAATCGTGCGATCAATTCTTTCTTGTACGAGTCATCCACACGTCCCTGAACCCGGCCGAGAAGGTGGAGGGTCTCGGCTCCGGTGAGCGATTGCCACAGGCTTGCCTCGCCGGCCACGTAGGCCAACCGCTTGTGTGCCTCGACGACCTGACGCTGACAGTCGAGCCCGAAGATCTCGGCGCGTCCGGATGTCGGCCGGATCAACCCGAGCAGCAGTCGGACCGTCGTCGTCTTGCCCGCGCCGTTCGGTCCGAGGTAGCCGACCACCTCTCCCTCGGCCACTTCCAGGTCGAGATCCTTGAGCACCTCGACCGCGCCGTAGCGCTTGGTCAGACCCTCGGTTCGAATCGCGGGCACTCCCATTGGCGCAACCTCCTCAGCGTTTCACAACTTACGGAAACCTCGTGAGGCGCCCCCGCGCCGGACGGCGTGTCTCGAACAGGCGTGCCCGGTTTAGTGAAGGGCAGTGCCGACGAGCGCGACCGGTTGCTCCAAGGCGGAGGGCACGGCGGTCGGGTACCGCCCGGTGAGGCAGGCGTCGCAATAACCCTGGCCCGGCCCGGGAGCGCCGACGGCCTCCATAAGGTGCTCGATGGACAGGTATGCGAGCGAGTCCGCACCGAGTTGCTCGGTTATCTCCTCGGTCGAGAACTGCGCGGCGATGAGCTCGTCCCTGTCGGGTGTGTCGATTCCGTAGAAGCACGGCCACCGAAACGGCGGCGAGGAGATCCGCAAGTGAACCTCTGCCGCACCCGCTTCGCGCAACAACTTCACCAGCTGGCGGGTCGTCGTGCCGCGCACGATGGAATCGTCGATCACGACGAGCCGCTTGTCCACGATCGTGGAGCTCAACGGGTTCAGCTTGCGACGGACACCGAGGGCGCGGGCCTCCGGTGTCGGAGCGATGAAGGTTCGCCCGATGTAGCGGTTCTTCACAAGTCCTTGGCCGAAGGGGATCCCGCTTCGAGCCGCATACCCTTCGGCAGCCGAAGAACCCGAGTCGGGCACCCCGATCACAAGGTCCGCCTCGATAGGCGCCTGGGCGGCAAGCAGTTCACCCATGCGCCGGCGGGCCGCGTAGACCTCGCGACCGTGCAGCACGCTGTCGGGTCGCGGCGAAGTAGACGAACTCGAATACGCACAGCCGCGGTTCGATCTGCTCGCAAGACCAGGGCCTCGAGCTGCGCGGGCCGGCCTCGTCGATCACCACCATCTCTCCAGGATCGATCTCGCGAACGAATCTCGCCCCGACGACGGCCAGCGCGGGGCTCTCGGACGCGATCACCCAACCGGTTCTGTGGCCTCCACCGAGGTCGAGGCGACCGAGGCAAAGTGGCCGGAAGCCGTGCGGGTCGCGCACCCCCACCAGGTGGGAGTCGTCCATGAGCCCAAAGGAAAAGGCGCCTTCGAGTCTCGGAAGCACGACGTTGAGTGCTGTTTCGAGGCGGTCGTTGTTCACGTCCTCGTCGCCTGCCTCGTCTGTCAGCGGGTAAGGGCGGTCGGGAGGCTGCTCTCGTGCGAGCAGCTCTGCCACGAGATCGCTGTCGGAGGTCGTGACGCCCGGCAGCATGCCCGCCTCAGCAACCAGGGCTCGGGTGTTCGTCAGGTTGCCGTTGTGGCCGAGGGCGAAGCCGGCAGCGCCGATGGATCGATAGACGGGCTGCGCATTGTGCCAGGTGCTCGGCCCGGTCGTCGAGTAGCGCACATGGCCGAGGGCAAGATCGCCTTGTAGCGATGAGAGCGTCCGTTCATCGAAGACAGCCGTGACGAGGCCCATGTCCTTCACGACCGTGATGGAGGTCCGATCGCTGACCGCCATTCCGGCAGACTCCTGCCCGCGATGCTGAAGGGCGAACAGGCCGTCATAGACCAGCTGAGCGACTGGAAGTCCGGGCGCGTAGACCCCGAACACGCCGCAGGCTTCTCTCACGCGGCCATTGTGCCATGTCGGGTTCCGACGCCCGAGCGACTCGAAACCTCACCTGTCGCCACGATCCGTCTCACGGCCTACGCTCGGCGCCGTGATCGACTTGCACCTGCATTCCACCTGCTCGGACGGCTCGGAGACCCCCGCACGGGTCGTCGAGCTGGCTGCAGCAGCAGCCTGCACGGCGGTCGCGCTGACCGATCACGACGGTCTGTTCGGGGTGGTCGAAGCCCGAGCTCGCGCCGAGGAGCTCGGGATCGAATGCGTGTCGGGCTGTGAGATCTCGTGCGCGTTCTCGCCCGGGACGATGCACGTGCTCTGCTACTTCGTCGAGCCTGGCGAGGGCCCGTTACAAGACGAGCTCGAACGGCTCCAGATGGACAGGTCGAACCGCAACGAGCGGCTCTTGCTGCGCCTGAGGGAGCTTGGTTTGCCGATCACCAGGGAGGAGGTCGAACAAGCCGCCGGAAGCCCAGTCATCGGCAGGCCGCACTTCGCGTCCGTGCTCGTTGCCAACGGTGCGGCGGAGAGCATTCAGGACGCCTTCGACCGGCTGCTCGGCAGGGGCGCTCCCGGCTACGTGCCGAAGGCCCGCATCGATGCCTCGACCGCGATCCGCGCCGTTAAAGGCTCAGGAGCCGTGGCGGTTCTTGCCCATCCGATGTCGCTCGGCCTCGATATGGCCGGACTGGATCGCGCGGTCGAGGAGCTCTCCTCCGTCGGGCTCGTGGGCCTGGAGTGCTACTACGGCCGGTATTCGCCCAACGAGCGCGCGGCGCTTGTCGAGATCGCAAAAACACACGACCTCGTTGCGACCGGGGGCTCGGACTTCCACGGGACGTTCAAACCCGATCTGTCTGTCGGCACGGGGACCGGCGATCTCGACGTGCCCGCGGCCGCTCTGATCCAGCTTCGGGCCAAGGTGCCCTAGAGGCCGGTGCAAGGTCCCGCTGGACCGGCCCGCAAGGTCCGGCGGTCTGCCCCAGGCCGGCGCGAGGTCCGATGGCCGGCCCGCAAGGTCCGCCCGTCTGCCCCAGGCCGGCGCAAGGTCGGTCGGCCTGCCGTAGCTCGGCGGGCCGGCACGAGGTCCCGCTGGCCGGCCCGCAAGGTCCGCCGGCCTGCCCCAGGGCCGGCGCGAGGTCAGTCGGCCTGCCGTAGCTCGGCGAGCCGGCACGAGGTCCCGCTGGCCGGCCCGCAAGGTCCGCCGGCCTGCCCCAGGGCCGGCGCGAGGTCCGATGGCCGGTTCTAAGAGCCGGCAAATAGCGGCTCAAGTCCCGCCATAGAGCGGCGCAAGCGCGACGAGCATGAAAGCAGCCACGATCGCGGCAGGAACCGTCACGCGCGCGGCGAGCCAGAACAGCTCCCGTGCGCTCGTTTGGCAACCCACCATTGCCATCGTGTCGTGCCATAGCAGCGACGCGAGCGTCCCGGTGATGAGCAGGGATGGCCCCATGTTGACGGCGAGCAAAAGCGACCACAGTTGGTCCGGCCGATGAGTCACGAACGGCAGCGCCACCAGAAAGGCCGGGAGGTTGTTGATGACATTGGCCGTCACCGCGGCCGCGCCCATGGTTTGGAACATCCCGAACGCTCCATGTCCCGAGAACAACGCGCCGAGCGAAAGCTTCGCCGCGACCGCGTCGGCCAGGACCGCAAGCGAGGCGGCGACGAGAGCGCTGCCTACCGGGACCGAACGCCAGGGGATTTTGCGGACGTAGGCGGCCAGCAAGACATCTGCACCGAGTGCGACTTCCCACGGCTGAAGACCGATCGACGGCCCAGCAAGGAAACCCGCCAGGAGGCCGGCCACAACTAGCCCGCCGAGTGCAAGGGCTCGCCGATCAGCCTCGTCGATCGCCGGTCGCGGACGGCTGGGCCCACTGCGCAGGCTGCTCACACCTCGGCGAGTCGCCCAGCGCCGGTAAAGGAGATACCCGAGCGCGGTGGCGACCAAGCTCGGTGGCCCGAGTCGCTCGAGGAACTCCGTCTCTCCCAACCCCAGCCTCCCGACTGCGATCAAGTTCGTGAGGTTCGAGACAGCGAGAAACGACGAGGCGAGGAACGAGAGCACGAGAGGCTGTGCGCCGAGGTACCACGCTGGAAGCTCCACCCGGCGGGCGACTCGCACATAGAGCGGCGTGAGAAGAACCACGGAAGCGTCGAGGTTGAGTATCGCCGTTGTAATGGCGGCGAGAAGCCAGAGGCCCGGCGCCAGCATCTTGCCGTCCCCGAACCTGTCAGCAGTTGCCGCAAAGACGCCGGCGCGGTCGAGCAACGCGGCAAGGGGTACGGCAGCGAGTAGGAACGCGAGCGCTCCTGCGATCGGGCGCAACGCGTGGGCCGCCTGCCCCCCATTGGTCGCGCCCGTGACGAAGGCGATCACGGCGCACACGACTGGCGCTACCCACGGGGGAAGCCCGCGAGGTCGTACGACAGCTCCGCCGACCGCAAGGACGAGCAGCACGATTGCGGCAGTCACTCGGGGAAGCTACCAGTTCAGCCTCCGTCTGCATCTCTCTACCGGATGTCTCTACCTGGCCTTGCCCCGCCACCGCTCCGCGCCCGTCGGCCTGCACCCGCCCCGCCGGGCCGCGACGGCCGCGCCCGCCCCGCCGGGCCGCGCCCACCCCGCCTCCCGCCGGCGCCCAGCTCGCCGTCCCCCCGCCGCCAATACACCCCCCTGGTAGGTTGTCGTTGCGAACATACGTTCTGTGCGAGGAGGTGAGGAGCATGTGCGAGTCAAGGGACTCCCTCGAAGCTGCGCTGTCTTCGCTCGTGGGTAACCTCGACTGCTCCTTGCTGCATGGCGCCGACGCGAAGATCCTCGTCGGGTTCTTCTCGCGCCTCGAGCGCCTCGCATCAGCCGGCAAGGCTCTCTGTGCCCACAGGGTCGCGGCGACCGGCGCCTTCGAGAAAGACGGGCACCGCGACGCCGGCCAGTGGCTCGCAGCTGAGACCGGGGACTCTCTCGGGTCTGCGCTCTCTTTGCTCGAGGCCGCGGACGCGGTCACAAGGCTCCCCGAGCTCGAAGAGGCGGTCCGTTCTGGTGAGCTGTCGGCCGCCCAGGTCAAAGAGGTCGCCGGGGCGGCGATCATGGACCCGGCCTCGACACGTGGGCTGCTCGGCGCAGCCCGCTCGGAGGACTTCTCCGAGCTGAAGCGCCGCTGTGGGGAGGTGAGGGCGGCCAGGACCTCGGCCGAGGACGAGGCGGAGCGACTAAGGCGCCTCCACGCGAAAAGAAGGCTCCGGACCTGGACAGAACAAGACGGCACGTTCCGCCTCGACGCACGCCTTGGCCCAGGTGCTGGGGCGAGGCTGCTGGCGGCCGTTCGCGACGAGGCCGGCAGGGTCTTCAAAGAGGCACGGCGGGAGGGACGAAGAGAGCCGCAGGAGGCCTACCTGGCCGACGCCCTCGTCGAGCTCGTCACCCGCAGGGGGGAAGGCTCCCCTCCTCACCCGAGCGCCCTGGCGCACATCCGCGTGGACCTGTCGGCCCTGAGGCGTGGCAGCGCCGGGCCGGGCGAGGTGTGCGAGATCGCAGGAGTCGGCCCGGTCTCTGTCGCGACCGCAGTCGAGCTGTTAGGAGACTCGATCGCGAAGCTCCTCGTTACGAGCGGGACCGACGTGCACACGATCTGCAACCTGGGCCGGGCCGTGCCCGCCAAGCTCTACCACGCCCTTACAGAGCGGGACCAGTGCTGCGTGGTGCCCGGCTGCGGCGCCACCCGGCGCCTCGAGATCGACCACCGCGTAGTCCCCTTCGCGAGCGGCGGGCAGACAGAGCTGTCTAATCTCGCCAGGCTCTGCCGGCCACACCACATCATGAAAACCCATGAGGGATACGCCCTCGAGGGAGGACCGGGGGCCTGGGTGTGGGTTCACCCCGACGGCACCCGGCACGGTCCGGGCGCGAAGTCACCACCGGGCGACGCGGCCTGAGGCAAGCGCTGCCGGCGCGGAGCCGGCGGGTGAAGCGCCGCGAGCAGGGAGGTCGGGCTGCAATAGCCTGGCGGTTATGGACCCAGCCGATCACGCTGCGAAGGCCTTGGTCATGGCCGACCTCTTGCCCGTCGGCGGTCTCACTGGCCTCTTACGCTCTACCGCGGCACAGATCGAGCCGCGCCAGGCCGCCTTGACGATCTAACCGACACCTTCCTTTGCGATCAAACGACTCCTCTCTCGTGTTCGAGGCGCAGGCCGATGCGTGGCAGACCCAAGGCCGGCTGCGAGAGGGGTTCGGCGGCGGTGCGACCAACATCGGCGGATGGAGGCTGATGGCGAGCGGCCTTCCGTACGCGTACCTCAACGTCGGGTGCGTGACCGACTCCAGAGTCGCCGATCCTTCCCAAGCCCAAGGGTGGTACAAGTCCCGCGACGTTCCATGGAGCGCGCTTGTGCAATCCGGGTCGGCCTGGCCGCACGGGCGCCTCGTTTTGACGCACCGGATCATGGCCGTGCAAGCTGCCAAGTTCTCGCGCTCGCCGGTCGTGTCGGGGCTTGTGCTTCGGAAGGCCGGAACAGGCGCCCAAGACGTCAGCACGGTGGTCGCCGTCGATGCTTCATCGTTCGGCACCGACTCCGAGGCCTCTCGCAAGTGGATGGAGCCTCAGTTCGGCTTCGACGAGGTTGAGATCGCGATCGGAGAGCTCGACGGCGTCCCCGTCGCGACCGGGTACACGCTTCGCTGCCTGGGCGAGGCCGGACCAACTGTGTACCTCGGCGGGATCGCCGTGCTCCCAGCCGCACGGCGAAAAGGGATCGCAGCCGCGCTATCGAGCTGGCTGCTTGTTCGCGGTTTCGACAACGGTGCTGGGTTCGCCCATCTGGAGACCGATTCGGAGGGAGCGGCGCGTGTCTACGCGAGACTCGGTTTTGAGGAGTTCAACGGCATTGACATCTACGCCGAGTGCTGAGTCCGGCCGGCGAAAGCTCTCGTCGTCTGCGGTTCCGTCCTGCCCGGCCTTGCGGCTGAAGGCCCAGCCGGGGCTACGAACGACATACGAGATCCGGTCACGCCACGTCCGCGATCGTGACACGTCACGCAGCATCTCGAGATGTTCGTGAGTGGCGATACGGGTGGGACTGAAGGTGTCGATATTCCTCGTCAGGCCGTAGACGACGGGCTCGGCCTCCTCTTCGAAGGTGCCGAACAGCCTGTCCCACACTATGAGGATGCTCCCATGGTTGCGGTCGATGTATCGCGGGTTGCTGCCGTGGTGGACCCGGTGAGCTGACGGCGTGTTCAGCACGCCTTCAACCGGACCGAGGCGGTTTATGGCGTCGGTGTGAATCCAGTATTGATAGAGAAGATTGATGCTCCTGGCATACGAGATCATCGACGGCCGGATGCCGACCAAAGCGAGCGAGCTGTAGGGCACGAAGGTGCCGAGCGCTTCGGCTACCGGCTGGCGGAGCGCCGTCGACAGGTTGTAGCGCTCGCTCGAGTGGTGGACGACATGGATGGCCCACATGAAGCGGCTCTCATGCATGAGCCTGTGGTTCCAGTAGTAGATGAAGTCCCAGCCGAGGACGGCTGCACCAAGCGCGAGGGGGCCGGTCCCGAGATCGCGGACGAACCGGCGCCTCCACATCCGGTCGGTGGTCGTGCGTGAGGCCCAGGTCGAGCAGATCGCAACACCCCCGCTGACGACGGCGACCACCCCACCCACAGCGGCGACCTTGCCTGCAGACCGGGCGATGCGGTGCCGGAGCTGGCGCCGGAGGTGGCGATTGCCGAACGGCCAGTCGTGCTCGGCGGTGGATGCCGCGTCCCAGGACTCGGCCACGGCCGGGCCCCTTGACGCGGCGCTCGCGCCGACTGCTGAGCCGGCCTCGAACTTTGTGCCGGAGCCGGTCTCGGCTTCCATAAAGGAGCCGGCCTCGGCTTCGACTTGGGCGCCGGTTTCGGTTTCTGCTTGGGCGCCGAGTTCGGCCTGGGCCTCGGCTTCGGCGTCGGCTTCGGCGTCGGCTTCGGCGTCGGCGTCGGCTTCGGCGTCGGCTTCGGCGTCGGCGTCGGCGTCGGCGTCGGCGTCGAGCCGGCCAAGCACGTCGGCGAGGGTCGTGACCGTCACGGCGCCGGCGACCACAGCCAAGAGAGCGGTTCCGTAGCGGCCCCTCCCAGGAGTGAGGGGCTTGAGAAGCCGCGGGAGGACGAAGGGGGCGACGAGGCTGCCAATCCCCATCGAGAGGCTTGCGACCGTGTCCAGGCGCTCATAGTCGGCCGCTGTCGGTCCACGTTCCTCAGCGCGACGTCGAAGATAGAGGTACTCGGCGCCCATCGTCGTGAAATAGCCCGGGGTTGCGACCACCGTCAGATCCACGATCTCCGTCCCTTCACCATCGATTGTGACAATCGTCGCGCTCCTGCGGGCTCGACGACCCGTGTCCCCACGACCAGCCGCTCGGCCGGTCTGGGCTGGCGCGGGTGAAGCCCCTCCCGCGGCCTACCGGTGCGCCGAACTACCATCGTCGCATCATCGACAACGGGAGCTGAGAATGTACAAGTCGGTGCTCGTCGCGACCGACGGGTCCGAGACCGCCACCGAGGCAGTCCGGATCGCAACGGAGCTCGCGAAGACACTCGGCGCGACGTTGCACGTCGTGTCCGTGTACCAATCAGGCACAAAGGGGGCGCTCCGCGTCGCAGAGATGACCGGCGCCTACCCCGGGTCGCTTGACACGCTCAGCATCGCCGACTCCGTGCTCGAGGGCATCGCCGCTCACGCTCGCACGCAGGGCATCGAGACTCATACCTACGCGGCATCGGGCCCAGTCGCCGAGCGAATCGTCGCTCTCGCCGCGGAGCAGCATGTGGACCTCATCGTCGTCGGCAACAAGGGCATGAAGGGCGCAAAACGGATTCTCGGCAGTGTTCCGAACGCTGTCGCGCACGCGGCGTCGTGTGCCGTGCTTATCCACAACACGACCTGACAAAACCGGCGCGTCGACCGCGCCTGACTAGCTTTGACAATGTGCCCAGCCAGGAGGAGAAGGCCGACCTCTTCCGATCCCTCCATCAGCCCGGCCGCCCACTGCGGTTGGCGAATGCCTGGGACGAGGGTTCGGCGAAGCTGTTGGCTTCCCTCGGTTGCCGAGCGCTGGCGACCACCAGCGGTGGGCATGCCGCGACGCTGGGGCGACTCGACGGAACGGTGAGCCGCGAAGAGTGCCTCGCTCACGCAGCGTCGGTCGTCCAAGCCACTGATTTGCCGGTCACGGCCGACCTCGAAAATTGCTTTTCCGATGCCCCTGAGGGCGTCGCGGCGACGATCCGGGACGCAATTCGCGCTGGACTCGCGGGCTGCTCGGTGGAGGACAGCACTCGCAACCCCGAGGCGCTCATCTACGATCTGCCCCTCGCGGCAGAACGCGTCGCGGCCGCGGCGGAAACGGCGCACGGATCGGTGCGCCTGGTGCTCACGGCTAGGGCCGAAAATTTCCTTCACGGCCGGCTCGACCTCACCGACATTATCGCCCGACTCCAGGCGTTCCAGGAAGCCGGCGCTGACGTGCTCTACGCACCGGGACTCACGCGGCTGCAGGACCTTCGTCAGGTCGTGAGCTCGGTCGACCTTCCCGTGAACGTTCTCGCGCTGCCGGAAGGACCTACGGTCGACGAGCTGGCCGAGCTGGGAGTGGCCCGGGTGTCGGTGGGAAGCGCGTTTGCGTTCGTGGCATTCGAAGCGGGCGCGCAGGCGGCGCGGGAGTTCCTTGGCGACGGGACCTCTCGATATCTCGCAGCGGCCGCCCGAGGGCGAGAGGACACTCGGGCAGCCTTCAACGCCTAACCGCCGGCGTTCAACTCCTACTCCGCCGGCACGACCGCCGACACCGACCCCAGAACCTCGAGGATCGCCAGCGCGAGCTCTCGCGCCGACGCGCAGTCCAGTTCCACCGCGACCCTTGAGGGCATAATGCGCCGGATGGTCGAAATAGACCGTGGCCCTCGAAAGCGGGAACCAGCCCTCCGCTCCCTTGCCGGAACCCCTGACCTCGAGCTTCGCGGTCTCGTACGTGCACACGCCGGCTCCTCTCACTCTCCGTCGGAGACCAGGTAGCGGCCGAAGAACGCCCAGATCCGCTGCCACCCGTCCTGGGCGGCTTCCGGCCGGTAGCTCGGACGGTCGGTCGAGAAGAAGGCGTGGCCGGCACCTTCGTAGCTGTGGAATTCGTAGGTCTTCCCCGCCTTCTTGAGGGCCTCCTCCAATTCGGCGACGTCCTCGGGCGTCGGGTACTTGTCCTCGGCGCCGAAGAGCCCAAGCAACGGGCACGAGAGGTCGTCCACCATGTGCAAGATGGGGCCGACCTTGAGTGACATCCCCTCCGGCGGTGAGCCGACGACGAAGGCGCCGTAGCAATCCACAGCGGCATTTAGCGAAAGGCTGCATGCAGCCAGGAGCGACTGCCGCCCGCCCGAGCAGTAGCCGATCGTGGCGACACGGCTGTTCGAGGTCTCCAGGGAGGTCAGATAGCTGATGGCACCCTTGACGTCGCCTACGAGCCGATCGTCGGGAACGCCTCCGAGCGCTCGGACGGTCGCCGCAGCGTCATCCGGCGAGGCTCCCGGCGCCTCCCGGCTGTAAAGGTTCGGGCAGACGGCCAAATAGCCGTGGGCTGCGAATTTCCGTGTGATCTCCTTCGTTCCCTCGTCGTAGCCGGGCATGTGGTGGATCACCACCACGCCGCCGAAGCGACCCTTGTCAAGCGGCTGGGCGAGGTAAGCCTCTATCTCGTCGCCGCCGTGTCCGGCCAGCTGGACCGTCTCGGCCCGTAACGAGTCCGTCATATCGGTGGTTTCCTTCCCCTCGGTCGATCTCGCGGCAGGTTCATCATCTATCTAGCACGGCGAAAGCGAGTGGCAGGCCGGCCCCGCACCGCGGCGCACCACGGCGTACCGCTGCCATCGACAAAAGAAACGGCGTGCTCGCTCAACTTTCAACTGCCCGCTCGCTCCGCTCGAGCGCGTCGACGATGTAGGGACGCAGCTCGCGCGGGGCAATGATGCGATCCACCGAACCCACAGCTTGGGCGCGTCGCACGTCGTGCACCCGGTCGAATTCGGCTGCCAGCTCGCCGAGCTTGGCAGCCCGCACGACCATGAGCTCGTGCTGCAGCCGGTTCCTCGCGGACACGGCGGCCCCGTCGTGGGCGGCGTCCAGGCTCGCGCGCAGCTCGACGACCCGGGGATCGCTCTCGAGCCGCTGGGTGACCTCCCGGGCGAACACGGTCGCGGCGGCGGCCGCCCCGCCGATCACCGAGGCCCGTGAGCCTTCGACCGCGGCGATCTCCATCCCGGCGTTCAGCCGCTTCGAGAAGACGACGAATGCCCCGCCGTGATACCGGGAGATCACCACGAACACGATGACGCCGCGGAAGTTGGTCACGGCCCGGCCGATCTCGGCGCCATATTCCAGCTGCCAGCGGCGCATGGACTCAGGAGAGCCGTCGAAACCGGACAGGTTTGCCAGGACGACCGCCGGCCGGTTGCCGCTGGCCGAGTTGAGGGCGCGGGCCAGCTTCCGGGACGATTGCGGGAACAACGTTCCGGCGGTCATCGACTGCGGCCCGTCGGCGGGCACAAAACGCCGGCGCGCCAACAACCGCGACTCGACGCCCAACAGGCACACCGGCACGCCGCCGATGTGCGCGTCCCAGACGATCGCGTTCTCCGCGCTCGCCCACCGGGTCCAGCGCTCGAGCGGCTCGTGGTCCTGGTCGGTCACGGCCCTCATGACCGACCTGATGTCGAAAGCCTTCCGTCGGTCCGGATTGCGGATCTCGGAGAAGATGTCGCCTACCGACTCGAACTCGGTGCCCTCGATCCGAGCATGAGGCGAGGTGGAGATGTCCCGATCGATCGGGTCCTGCGTCTTCGCTCGCCTCGGGCGCGACTCGCCCGGGACGACGTAGGTGTGGTCGTAATGGCGGAACAACACCTGGCACGCAGCTGACAGCGTCGGCGCCCAATACTGCGCCTGGCCGTTGGGACCCATGACGCGGTCGTAGCCTCCGATGCCGAAGTTGTCCTCGGCAGAAACGCCGCCGGCGAAGTCAAGGGCCTGCTTCCCGGTCAGCACCATAGCGCTTGCGGGCGTCATGACGAGGATGCCCCGGGTATGCATGAGCATCGTCGCCTCCGCGTTCCAGTACGGCTGCGCGCCAACGTTGATACCGGCGACGACGACGTTCACTTCACCGCCCGCCTGGGTGAACTCGATGATCCGGCGGAGCACCGCCGCGATCCAGTCCATGTTCTCGGTACCGCTGTCCATCGCGATGCGGGCGCCCGCGGAGAGCGCGAACCACTCGACCGGAACGGACATGCGCTCGGCGAGATCGAAGGCGGCGTTGATGCGCCTGCATTCGGGTTCCGATACCGACCCGAGGCTCTTGGTGGGATCTCCCAGGATCACCACCCGCTCCATTCCTTCGGGGACTTTGGCGGTGAAGCTGGTGAGAACCCCGACCACGACATGAGCGCTGTTGTCGCCGTAGGGCCGTTCGACGGGGACGAGCTGATCGTGCTCGGCCGGATCGTGCTCGACGAGATCGTGCTCGACGAACCGGCCCGGCGGGAAGTCCGCCACGGTTCCCGGCGGCATGGTGAGAAGGCGCAGCAGCTCATAGGGATAGACAGCACCGATCTGTTCACTGCGGAGCACCTTCTGGCCGTACGCCGTCAGGGACCTCACCCTTTTGTCGTCCGGTGGATGCACCGTCACCGTTACGCCCTGCCGGCTCACGTTCTCGACGTCGACGACAACCTCGCGGAGCTGGGGTGTACCCGGTTCGGGCATCCATCCGTGCGCGACGACCCGCTCGAGGCCGATTCCGACCGTCAGCGGCGCCAACCAGTGTGCGAGGTCCTGCCAGAGGGCTGGGGACAGATCCCACACAGGTCGAACATGCAGCATCACACGGTTGCGCAGGGGCCGTTTCTTCGTCGGGAACTGGGCCAACGCCGTCCGCATCGCGGCCAGTGCCTGGAGAGTCATTCGCTCGAGATGGGGCAGGGAGACGACGTTGCCCCTCTCGTCACGAACGGGCGTGAGATCGCGAACCTCCGCGACGGCGAACAATCGCTCGTCATCGGGATTGTCACGCGCGACGCCGCGAAAGAGATAGACGTCCTCGACCGACTCCAGACGCTCGAGGGAGAACTCCGACAGCTGCCAAAGGTCCAGTCGCTTGGCGAGCATCGGGTGCAGGTTCCGGTAAAGCGCTTCTTCTACGAACGCACCGTCGTGCTGGCGGTAGGTGAAGTGCAGCGTCTGGTTGGGGGCGGCAACGGGTCCTTCGCTCGTGACCGCGATGTCCAGCCGGTGCAGCTCGCGACCGAAGTCACATCTCGCCAGCAGAGCTTGCAGCTCGAGGGTGGTCGCCTCGGCTTCCTGCGGCTCGCCTGGCCGCCACATCGCGAGGTCGACGACCAGCAAGCAGCGCGGGTCGAGCCGGTCGGCGTGCTGGGCGATCGCAGTTGCAGCGTCTGAAAGCCGGTCCGGTGTCACATAGGCGACGACGACATGGACGTGTCGCTGTTCGAAGTCGTAGTCGGCCGAGCAGAGGAGATACCCGCCGGAATCGTCGGTCGCGACCTCACGAATGGGGCGTATCCGGTAGTAGCGACGGAGGTGCACCTCAAGCAGCACCCTTTGGTAGGCCTCGGCTGCGCCCGCATAGCGCTGACGGAGCCGGGCCCGCATCGGTTGGGGGCAGGAGACCACCTGCTCGATCCAGACTCCGCGCTGAGGGCCTTGCGGATCTTCTTTCAGGGCGTCGAGCAACCGGTCCGTATCCGCATAGACGGTCCTGAACGCCAGCTCCAGCACGGGTTCCTCGAAATAGCGGAACCGCAGCTCCCGAGCCAGGTCTGCGACCGTTTGCTGGCGGAGCTCGGCGGCACCGGCAACTCGGAGAAGCAGGGTCCTCAGCGCCTGGTCGGCGGCCAGGTCGGGGCTGCCGTCGTTGGCGGCGGCGACAGCGTCGTCGTTGGCGGTGACCGTCGTCTTCGCGAGCCGGCTCCCCAGAATGGCGGTGACCACCTGAGCCGTCTCCTCGAATCGACGAAACGACCGGAACATCCGAAGCAGAGCCTCCTCGAGGGCGGGGGTCCGGTCGAGACTGCGCACGCCGTAGCGCTCGAGCGCCCGCAGCAGCCGGCGGCGGTAGCCGGCCGGCAGCTGGCTCCGGTCGGGGTCCAGCGATGCCAGGTAGGTGAGCAAATGCTCCTGCGTGCTCGACAGATCCTCCGACGGGTCGTCATTCTCGATGTTGTCGAGGAGATCCGGCGTGGGCCGGTACAAGAGGCCGATATCGACGAACAGCTCGAGAGCATCCGCCTCTTCCTCGTCGAGCGCCCGTCCGGCCGGCTTGGCTGCCCGGTCTCGGCGGTACCGGTCGAGCACGCGGCGCGCCGCCGGCTGGTCGAGGTCGTAACCGAGCAGGTAGGACCGCAGCCGCGGGTAGACCGGCTCGTCACCGTCGCGCCCGGCGCACATCATCGACAGGTCCAGCGGTTCGCTCGTCCAGCCCGGCCCACCCGGCCTCTCGACGGGCTGCAACCAGACCAGCGGGGCGCCGGCTTCGACCTGCATGTTGGCCGTCACCTCGAGAGACCGAACCGTCCCGGCGACCGGGGCAGACACGACGGACTCCATCTTCATGGTTTCGAGCCGGACGAGCGCGTCCCCAGCGGCCACCGTGTCGCCAGGGCCGACCAGCACATCGATGACGAAGGCCGGGCCGGTCGCGCGCACCGCGCCTCCGGCGTCTCGGCTCACCGTGTGGGTCACACCGTCAACCTCGACGACGAGGTCCGGGCCGGTCGCCGCCGACAGGACCCTGGACGTGACGCCGCGACAGGTAAGGTGCGACTCATACGGGCCGAACCGGTCGATCTGCACGTCGGCGTGCCCTTGCGCCGTCTCGATGCGGTAGTCCTCCCTACCGAGGCGAAGCACGGTGAGTCGGTAGGTGTTGCCCCTGTAGCGCAGCTCCACCCGGTGGCCGACACCTCGCGGAGTTTCCGGACGGCCGCGCGTCGCCGTCGCATAGAACCACGCCTGGGCTGTCGCCTGCTCGGCGTCATAGGCCTCCACGGCCGCATGGAGCAGTGCGACCGGGTTCGGTGGCGGCACGTGCCCATCGGCGGCGATCAGCCGGTCCAACCAGTGGCTGTCAAATCTGCCTGCCCGTATCTCAGGGTGGCTGAGCAGCGACAACAGGAACGACCGGTTTGTCGCGCCTCCGTCGACGATCAGAGCGCACTGGGCCAGGGCTCGCTCCAGCCGGTCGAGTGCCTCGGAGCGGTCCCGCCCCCACGCGACGATCTTGGCGATCGTCGAGTCGCCGCCGGCCCTGACGTCGTCCTGTTCGACGACGCCGGTGTCGACCCGAAGCCCCGCTCCGCTAGGCGGGCGAAACAAAGCGATGCGACCCGGAGCCGGTTCGAACATCCGCTCGGGATCGTGCGCACGGACCACGGCCTCGATCGCGTGGCCCCGGCTCGCGGGTGGAAGGCCTTCCAGCCGCGAACCGAAGGCCAGCTGAAGTTGCAATTTCACGAGGTCGAGCCCGCTCGTCGCTTCCGTGACCGGGTGCTCTAGCTGCAACGAGGTATTGAACCTCACGAACTCGTATCGGTCGTTGCTGGGGTCCGCTACGAACTCGACCGACCCCACGCTCGAGTAGCCGGCCGCTCGGTACAACCGCATCGCGGCGCCACGTATCTCCTCCTCCAGGGTGGAGCTCAGCCATACACAGGAGGACTCGGCCAAGATCGTGTGAGGCCCTCGCCGGAGACTGCAGTCGCGAACCCCGATCGCCCAGACCCCTCCGTGGCCGTCGGCGACGACCTGGGCCTCGAGGTGTCGTTCCCCCTCGCAGAGACGCGCAGGCGCCTCGAGCGCCGCTTCGCAATCGAGCGTCGCGCCACTACAAGGCGCGACCGGTATTCCCAAGCGCTCCGCCAGCTGACGAGCGGCGACCCTGTCGTCGAGCAACCGTATGGTCGCGCTCGGCGGCCCGACGAACACGAGTCCCGCAAGCTCACACGCCTCCGCCACCTCGCCGTGGTCCTCTAGGTGGCCCCAGCCAGCCCACACAGCGTCTGCGCGGGCTGAACGAAGGGCCACCATCAGCCGGTCGATATCAAGATCAGCCCGCTCGCGCCGGGCGTCGACCCGTTCGGTCACCGGCTCCGGCCCGTCGATTTCAAGATCAGCCCGCTCGCGCTCGGCGTCGACGCGGTCGGTCACCGGCTCTGGCTCGAGGCGGACACGCTCGTCCGCCTCCCGAACGAACCACGCTCCCGCGTCGTCATCTGTGTGAACCGCGATCGTTGTGATGTGGATGGGGGTCTCCCGCGCCAGGTTCAACTCGGTCACCGCGTTGATGACGCGCATCGCCGCTTCGCCGCGGTTCACTACCGCCAATCGCCTGAATTCGGGCATCGTCCGCGCCTAGTACAGCTCGTAGTCGAGGTGGAACTGGTGCGCGCCGTCCGGCGCTATGTCGATCCGCCCCTCGCCGGTGATCCGGGCGAGCTCGCCGGTCCCCGAACCCGGGACCACCGGCCACCGAGCCCACTGGCTCTCGCCTGCCATCGTGCCGGCGTGCAACACGGCGAAGCTTCCCGACCGGCCGTGAACCGATCCCGAGATCCGCTCCACGGCCACGTAGCCAGCGCCGCCGTTCTCGGCCCGCACCGACAGCATTTCCACCGTGCTCTGGGCCTCGATGTCGCCTCGGAAGGTTTTGGCGAGCCGCAGACGGGCGTAGTTGACCCCGGGGTCCTCCAGGTAGGGAGCCTCCTCGTCGAACGAATCGAGCACGAACGATGCAACTGCGATCGGCATAAGAGCAAGCTACCAAGCGACAGAATTCCGGTGCAGGCCGGCGGCGCTCTGCGTGTTGAGGCCTGGGTCGCAGGTCGAAACCGAACATTGTTTCGTCGCGCGCTGATCGCGCGCTAATGCTACTGTCAGCAGGTGGCACGACCCAAGACGTTCACCGAGCCTCGCAAGGCAACCGCTGTCCGCTTGCCGGAACCTCTGCACAGCCGGCTGAGGCAGGTCGCGGCTGAGAGGGACGTGTCGGTGAACCACCTCGTCATAAAGTCCGTTCAGGAGTGGCTGACCAGGCACGAGGGCGAGCCGACTCAGCTGGAGCTCTGGCGGGACGACCGAGCGGAGCACCCTTCAACCAGCTCGCCGGTCGCATGAGCGAGGCTCTCCCGTCCAGGGTCGCCTCGAGGGCATCGGCGCGCCGACGCGCCCCGACCGAGACGGCCACTTTCGGGTCATCGAGGCGCGAGGCTCACGACTCGGCGCCGTTCTACCGGCGTTTCGCCCTTCCCGACGTGTCCCCGGACGACGAGGTCGGGACGAGCCGCGTAGTCGACGAGATCTTCCAGCACGACGCCAGCGACATGCACCAGGTCGCCGACAGCTCCGTCGCACTGGTCGTGACGTCCCCGCCGTACTTTGCCGGCAAGGAATACGAAACTGCGCTCGGAGAAGGACACGTCCCCGCCACGTATGCGGCATACCTGGCCATGATTGAGAGTGTCTTCGCTGAGTGCGTCCGAAAGCTCGAGCCCGGCGGCAGGATCGCGGTCAACGTGGCCAATCTCGGCCGTAGGCCGTACCGGTCGCTGTCGGGGGACGTCACTTGGATCTTGCAGGATCGGCTCCGTCTTCTGCTCCGGGGAGAAGTCATCTGGGTCAAAGCCCGGGGGGCAGCAGGGTCCTGCGCGTGGGGCTCCTTTCAGAGCCCGGCAAACCCTGTGCTGCGAGACCTGAGCGAGCGAATCGTCATCGCCAGCAAGGGGCGTTTCGACCGCGCCCTGAGCCGTCGTGAGCGGTTCCGCCGGCGACTTCCCTCCGAGGGATCGATCTTCCGGGACGAGTTCATGGAGGCCACCACCGACATATGGGAGATCCCACCCGAGAGCGCGAGTCGAGTGGGCCATCCGGCGCCGTTCCCCGTGGAGCTTCCCGAAAGGCTGATCCACCTGTACACCTACAGGGGCGATCTTGTGCTCGATCCATTCGTCGGTTCCGGCACCACCGCGGTGGCCGCGCTCCGGACGCAGCGCCATTATGTCGGCTACGACCTCGAGCTCGGCTACGTCGAACTGGCCCGCGCGCGCCTCAGCCGGGAGAGGGAGGCGCTCGAACGATTCGGGGATTCTGAGACCGCGCTTCGAGTGGTGCTGTCAGCCGGCCCTCCAACCACAAGTGGCGAGGAGGGCTTCCAAGCACGAGGGTTGCGTGAAGGTCGTGCAGCACGAGACCTGGCGCGTGAGGCTCTGGAGGAATGTGGCTTCGCTCAAATTCAGCCGAATGTCAAGCTTCCCCAGGGGGTTGAGGTCAGCTTCACAGCTTTGGACCAGACCGGAGGACAATGGCTGTTCGATGTCTGTGGCGGGTTCACGTCGAATCGACCGGGTCTTCGGCGTAGCGACACCCTGTGGAAGGCGCTCGGAAAGGCCGTCGTACTTCACCAGGCCTATCCCACAGCACGCTTGGTTCTGCTCACCACCGACGCCCCGCAGCGCGGTAGCACCGGACATTCGGCACTGTCAGTCGCCGTCGGACACGGAAAGCCCATCCACGACACGATCGTGCTCAGCTCCCCCGACGATCTCCTGACGCTCCGGGATTACGCTCGCCGGGCAACAAGGTGACCGATGTGTCGGGACCTCCCTGACCGCTCGACGCCACGTTCGGCGTGGCAGGGCAGGGTTCTCGGTTGTCGTGGCGGCGGCCTTCCTCCGCAGTCCCGCCTGACGGCCCTACCCTTCGCCACCCTTCCTCCGCAGTCCCGCCTAACGGCCCTACCCCTAGCCGCCCTTCCTCCACAGGCCAGCCTGAGGGCCCTGCTCGTCGGCGCTGCCGAGAAGAAACGGCAGCTCGTCTATCCGCGTCAACGTCCTCAGCCGCGCGGAGGACCGGTCCGGCGCGTGGGAGCGTTCGTGCCGGGACGTCACCGGGTACGGCACGAGCGCCGCCCAGCCGCCGATGGCGATCACGGGCTGAAGGTCCGACAGCTCGCTGTTTCCTACCATCAGGAACTGCTCGGGCGCGACCCGAAGCTGGCCGAGCACGCGGCGGTATGAGCCGGCGTTCTTCTCGCTCAGGATGGCAATCGTCTCGAACAGGCTCGCAAGCCCCGAACGCGCGATCTTGCTCTCCTGATTGAGGAGGTCACCTTTGGTCACGAGAGCGAGCCGGCGGTTTGCTGCCAACAGTCGCAGCGTCGCGGCCACACCGGGCAGCAGTTCCACAGGTCGGGCAAGCATCTCGCGCCCAATATCCAGCAGGCGTTTTACGTCTGCGATCGGTACCGCGCCTCCGCTCGCCTCGATGGCCGTCTCGATCATGGACAATGTGAATCCTTTGATGCCGTACCCGAACAGTTCGAGGTTGCGCCTTTCGATGTCGTCCAACCGGGACAGCACCTCCGAATCTGAGCCATGTCCCGCAAGCAGATCCACGAGATGCTCCTGAGCCCGCGCGAACGCATCCTCGCTGTTCCAGAGCGTGTCGTCGCCATCGAACCCGACGACCGTGACCTCGGCGGCCCAGCGGTCTGCGGTCACTTCGTCGACGCTACTGCTGACCTACGCGAGAGCATGGTTGACATGAGCACAAGAGTTGCCGTCGAAGTCGCACCAGAGGTCCGCTCGGCGCTGGACTCCGGGCAGCCAGTAGTGGCCCTCGAGTCGACCATCATCAGCCACGGCCTGCCCCGGCCGCGCAACCTCGAGGTGGCTCTCGAGCTGGAGTCCATCCTGCGAGAAGCTGGAGTCGTCCCGGCGACTATCGGCCTACCCGGAGGCCGACCGTCCGTAGGGCTGGACCCTGGACAGCTCAAGACGCTCGCGGCGGCGAACGGCGTCGTCAAGGTGGGCATCGGCGAGCTCCCGCTCGCGATGGCGGCTTCGCGCCACGCCGCCACGACGGTCGCCTCGACAGCCATCCTTGCCCGGCTCGCCGGAATCCGCGTTCTGGCCACGGGCGGGATCGGCGGCGTCCACAGGCGCGCCAACGAGACCTTCGACGAGTCGGCGGACCTGCCAGCGCTTGCCCGTACTCCCATCACAGTGGTCTGCGCCGGGGTGAAGTCGATCCTCGACGTCCCGGCAACCCTGGAGCGACTCGAGACGCTCGGCGTGACCGTCGTCGGCTATCGGACCATGCGCTTCCCAGGGTTCTACGTCGCAGACTCGGGCAATGACCTCGATTGGGCGGTCTCGGACCCGGCGGAGGTAGCCGCGGCGATGCGGGCGGCTGACAGCCTCGGCCTCAACCACGCGATCCTGATCGCGAATCCGGTCCCGCTCGAGCACCAGCTGGACCCGGCAGCGCACGACGCCTGGGTGGCCGAGGCCCTCGCCGCAGCTGAGCGAGATCACATCCGAGGCAAGGACGTGACGCCTTTCCTCCTCGACCATGTGTACAGAGCCTCGGGCGGCGACGCCCTCGAGGCGAACGTCTGGGCCGTGCGGAACAACGTAGCGCTGGCGGCTCGGATCGCCCTCGCCTGGGCCGAGACTGGTGAATGAAACGCCACTCGGTGGTCGTCGTCGGTGACGTCATCAACGACGTCATCGTTCGACCTCTCGGAGCGATGGAAGCCGGCACGGACACGCCCTCTGAGATCGAGCAGTCTCCCGGTGGCTCAGGAGCCAACCAGGCGGCGTGGCTCGCCGCCTTGGGGACCCCTGTTCGTTTCGCTGGACGAGCCGGTGCGCCCGACGCTGCCTACCATCGGGCAGCCCTCGAGCAGCTCGGAGTCGAAACGTGGCTCGCAGAAGATCACGAACTCGCTACGGGCACGATCGTCGTTCTCGTCTCCCCCGACGGCGAGCGCTCGATGTTCACCGATCGCGGCGCCAACCGCCGCCTTCAGGCGGGTGACCTACCAGTCCGCCTTCTTGCGGATGCAAAGCTCCTGCACGTATCCGCGTACCAGATCCTCGAGCCCGCGACGCGCACAACCGTCAGAGACCTCTGGGCGGCGGCGCTCGACTCGGGCGTTCCGACGTCGATCGACCCGGCCTCGGTCGCCGGCCTCAGGGAGTTCGGGCCAACGGAGTTTCTGGAGTGGACCTCCGGAACCGAGCTCGTGTTCCCGAACCTGGCTGAAGGCCGGCTGCTGACCGGTCTCGAGGAGCCGGAGGCGATCGTTTCTGCGCTCCTCTCCAGCTACGCGGTGGTCGCGCTGAAGCTCGGCGCAGCTGGCGCGCTGGTGGCCGGTGCCGACGGACGCCAGGTTCGGGTGCCAGCCCGTCCCGCGGCGGTCGTGGACTCGACGGGCGCCGGCGACGCATTCTGCGCCGGCTTCCTGACGCACTGGGTGCGCGGCGGTGAGCTCGCAGATTGCACAGCCGGCGCTGTCGCCGCCGCGGCTCGAGCCCTCGGTCAAGTCGGCGCGCGGCCACTGAGGGCCTGAGAACGGAGCCGGGCCGGACGTCTTCCCGGGCGCGCGATGAGTGGGATGGACCGAACCGGCGAGACTCGTGGCAGAACTTGCCGGATCGGAACTGGCACCACGGAGGCTACGGTCGGACCCAGGCTTACTCCCGTCGCCTGGCCTTGGGACCCAGGCTTACTCCCGTCGCCTGATCCACACCGAGGCGTGAACCGGCTCGACCGCCCGATTGACGACTTCGAGCAACTCGCTGCGGACCGTCTCGAGGTCGACGGCGTCCCGCAGCCGCGCCGTGAAGGCTGCAACCGTCGCGTCGGCGTCGTAGCGAGCACGGTTGAAGCGATGATCGACGACGCGCTGAACCCGCTGCCTGAGCGGGCTGAACAGGGCGACCGCGGCCAGGGTGGATGCGGCGACGGCGACCGGCGTATGGAAGCCCAGGGCCTTGGTCGTTAGGGTGACGATTCCGACGTAGACCCCGACCACGAGACCGGTGACGACGGCGTACGACAGCGTACGACTGATGATGCGGTCGATCTCATACAGGCGGTACTTGAGCATGGCGACACCGATGGTTAGCGGGAACACAGCGATGCCCAAGCGGGTGAGCTGCCAGACGATCTGCCCCAACCCGCCATAGTTGTCCGACAAGAACACCCCGGTCACCAGTGAGACAAGAGCCGTCGCCGCGCCGGCGCTGACCCACTTCAGCTGCTGCCGGCGCTCGCCCGACGAGTGTCGGTAATTCCTCACCTGGTGGACGGCCCACGAAAACCAGATCGGTATCAGTGCGACAATCAGCAAGTACGAGAACCCGAAATCGGCTACCACCCCGGTGGGATTGCTCGTGGCATTGCCGAGGGCGTCGACGTGGATGCGCTGCCCGATGATGGCGAACTCCGTTATGACCTGACCTCCCACCAGCAGGAAGCTGAGGACGAGATAGCTCCTCGTCACCCACCGCCATCGCACCGACGGCAGCCTCCCGTCCGGGAAGAGCAGTATTGCCGGCGGGGCGACGACTAGCGCTGCGGTCGAAAGGCCTCCCGCGACGAACACAGCCGCGAGCCCGAGGGGCAGCGCCCCGTCGTGCATGCGGTAGTCCAGCAGCGAGTAGAGCTTCGCGTCGTTTCCGAGCGTCACCAGCACGCCAGTGGCCAGTACCAGCCATCCGATCGGGTTGCGCGGCTGGCGAAGCGCCACCACCAGCCCCACGGCTCCCAACCCCAGCGCGATGATCGCGTTCGTCGAGTAGTGGATGTTGTGCGTCAGGACGTCAAGCACTACCCCAGCCGCCAGCAAGAAAACCAGCACCACACCGAGAAGGACCGCGTTGACCGGTGAGACCATGCGCAGCCGGCGAGCCCCGGTCGCTGTCGTCGTCACTGGCTGCTCAACTGCCGGCTGCACCTCGGCCACCGAGCGAACTGTACGGCCAAAGCGTTCCGACAACGTTACGAGCTTGGCCTCCCGATGACCTCCTCCCGCCGGCGATTCGACACGAAGGGGCACGTGTTTTCACGCATCTGGAGCTACGGCTCATGGACGCGCCTGGTCCCGACCGGCCGAATCGATCTATAGGTGGTCTTACTCCCGTCGCCTGATCCATACCGAGGCGTGAACTGGCTCGACGGCCCGGTTGACGACTTCGAGCAACTCGCTGCGCACCGTCTCGAGGTCCACGGCGTCGCGCAGTCGTGCCGTGAAGGCGGCAACGGTTGCCTCAGCGTCATAGCGGGCGCGGTTGAACCGACGGTCGACGACGCGCTGGATCCGTACCCGAAGCGGGTTGAAGACCGCTACGGCTGCCAGGGTCGAAGCGGCGACGGCTATGGGCGTATGGAAGCCGAGGGCCTTCGTCGTCAAAGTGATGACGCCGATGTACACACCGACGACGAGACCGGTGACGATGGCATACGACAACGTCCGGCTGATCAGGCGGTCGATCTCGTAGAGTCGGTACTTGAGGATCCCCACGGCAAGACTGATCGGCAGAGCAAGAATCCCGACGCCAAGGGCGTTCAGGACGGTCGAGGCCGTACCTGAGTACTGCCCGGACAGGAACAACCCGACCAGGCCGACGACGCAGAAGACGCCCCCAGTCATGAGCCACTTGAGTTGCTGCCTTCGCTCGCCGGTTGAGCGCCGCCAACTGATGACCTGACGGGCCACGAAGGACAGCCAGAGGACTGGCAGGCCGATCAGGGCGCCCGTCGAGCACACCGTCACCAGCGTCCCGGCCAGCCCGGGGGGGTTGGCGTTGTTGATCAGGTGGCCGGTGTTGTCAACCGTGATCGCCCGAGCGTGCATGTCCCACGCAGTCGAGCCGACAATGCACGCGACCAGCACCGCTCCTATGGCCAGATAGGACCACAGCACTACCCGCCAGCGCTGGGACAGGCGCCCGTCGGGGAACAGCAGGATGACGAGCGGGAGCGCCAGGAACAGCCCGACCCAGAGATTCGAGGCAACCAAGACCGCAGCTGGCCCGAGCGGTAGGTCTCCGTGGTGGACGCGATAGTCGAGAAATGCATAGGCCTCGACATCGGTGTAGAAGGCAAGCCCGACTCCGATGCCGATCAAGACCCAAACTATGGGATTGCTCGGCTGGCGCCGAGCAATCACGACCCCTGGCAGAGCGAGCGCCAACAAGCTGACCAGCCCGAACCCTGCGCCCCCTCCTGAACCAGCTCCGCGAGCACCATGGGCCATGTGCATTAGGGGCAGCTGGAGGACAGTGAGCACAAACCCGAGCGCGAGCAGGACGACTGCCGTCGTCGGAGACGCCAATCGAAAGCGGCGGCCCGCGACCTCGCTCGTGATCGCAGCTTGTTCTGCCGCCGACCTCACCTCTGCCGACCTCACCTCGCCCACGAAGCCAACGCTACGCCCGGGGCGTTCCGAGAACGTTACGGCCCGTGCCCGACCTGCTCAGGAGCGGAGGTGCAGAGTTGGTGCCCTTCGCTCGGCCGGATCCAAACGGGGATCTCGCCCCGACGCCACGCGCGCACGTCCTTCCAGTGCCCGCCGGCGCGCGGCCCGAACCTGTTCGTGGGCCGGCTGACTGCCTGTGAGCCGGGAATCAACCGTCGGTCGCGGAAACCCTGCAAGCGATCCACGACTCCCGAGCAGCTCGACCCTAAACTCTGCTCATCGCAGAGAAGGTGAGACCATGACCACCAAAAACGTCGCTCGGGCCGTGAGCTACCCGTGGGACGGAAGGCTCAACGGTCTGATCGGCATGCTGGAAGACGAATGGGATTCCGGGTTTTTCGATCATCAGATCGCTCTTATGACAGATGAGCTCAGCGCCATCCTCAGTGAGGACATCCTGACCTGTCCAGACGGAATACCAAGTCATTGCCCAGACGATCGAGCGACGGCGACCGTGTCACAACTGCGAAACCCGAAGACGCTTTCGACAGTCCACATTGTCACCAGCGCTGGTCTGCCGGCGCACCAGGTGACTCTGCTTCTCTTCGAAGGCTGGAAAGCCGACGAGTAAATCCCCTGGGCCAGGTGCCCTCTTTTAGCGGCCGCAACTTCTCACTTACGACCGCGTGCTGCTTACGGGCCCTTCACGCGGCCCCTGTGTTTGCCGCTAACTGTTGAGCGCTTCCTGCAGCTCGCCGGCGATCTCGTCGGTCGTGGCGTCCATCGAGCGCTTCACGATTTTGGCCGCGCGGGTAACGGCCTTGTCGAATGCCTTCTCGATCGTCGGCTCTCCGACCACGATCAGTCCGGCTTCGTTCGAAGTGAGCTCCTGAGCCGCATCTTTGAGCTCCTTGCGAGGCAATTGTCCGCGCCCCAGCGCCTCAGGGATGATGCGAATACGTGGGCGATCCATCCGTTGGACGATGTGGGGCTTGCCGCTCTCCTTGTCGATCACGGCCGCGTCGTACGAGCCGATCATCTCGTCCTTGTGCAGTTGCTCGATGGCGTCGAGATCCGCCAGCGCGGCGGTGACACTGTCGTACTGTGCCGTGTAAACGACCAGTTCGTTCTCCTTGGCCATGGACTCCTCCCGTGTCTCGGTAATCGAGGGACGATTCAACCGTAGACCGCCAGTCAAGACCCTCGTCGGGTCTGATAGAACCCGACCGGGCGCTGCGCAGGGAAGAAACTGGGAGCCGGGCGAGCCAGGAGGACGGGCGGTCTCCCTTTCGTTGGGTCCGAACGCATAGCTGCCGGGGCCACCCATCGCGAGGTCCAGCTCGAACTGGTCATGCGAGCCGCAAGCGACGACGTCGGGAGAACAAGATTGAGGTGCCTGCTGCCAGCATGAGCGTGAGGACAACCAGCGCGGCGAGCATGAGAGGGCCAGAGAGTGAGCGTTTCCCACTCGCCGAAGCGCTCGGCGGAAAGGTGATCATGGTGACGGAGCTTCTCTGCGTGCCGTCGCTCGAAAGGGTGAGGTCCGCTCGCCAGGGACCTCGCGGAACTTGATTATCGAGCTCGGTGCGCTCGACCGCCGAGTGATCAGGAGCGAGCAAGGATCCCAGCGTGACGGGAAATGGGCCAGCGGAAAGCCCGCCCGGACCATGAGAGAGCCTCAGTTCTCCGGTGATGTCGAGAGCAGCCTGGCCCACGTTGTGGACGACCGCGGCAACGAGTGGATCCCCATTCGCCCCACGACTGGCTACGAGGGAGCCGACCGTGAACTCCGCGGCTGGCAAGCCGCCTTTCCCGACCGAGACGTACATCCGGATCCCAACCCGGTTGACGAGCCGAACGCCACTGTGCGTGGGCGATGGCGCGGAGACCTCTGCCCAGACGACGGCGTAGCGCTCACCGGATGAAGCCCTCTTCGCAACATTGATCGTCACGGCATCGAGGACCGTCGCACCTGACGCCAGGTGTAGGACCGAATGTGCGATTGTCGTCCAGCTCGACAGCGAGTCCCCGCTACGGCCGGGTGCGAACGAGAACTTGCCTTCGGCGATGCCGGCCGCGGCCGCGAAGACGACGATGTCGGCCGTCGCGTCGGTGGTGTTGCTGATCTCGATCCGGCGAGTCACGCGACTGCCCGGGGAAAGCCGCTCGACAATGTATGCGAGGGCGAGTGGCCCCGAGGACGAGCTCGAGGCACCGGAAAGGAGCCGGATGCCGATGCCACCCGAGCTCATCGGCATCGACGCTGCGGTCGCGGCGCTCGGCGCTAGGAGGCTCCCTGCGAGAAGGGTCAGGCCGAAAGCCAAGCCCCAGATAGGGAGCGCCCTAATGCTTCTCATTCACGCAACCGAACTCGTGATCGTTGCTGTGTACACGCCCGGCGCGAAGTTCGCCGGCACAACGATCGAGATCGTCGGAGACCAGGTCGAGGTGCTGATCCCGGTGCTCGCGCCCGTCACTACAGTCACCACTCCCGTCAGGTCCGTGACCGGATACGCGGTTGCGACGACTGGCCCGGAATCCACGATCGGACCAGCTGAGTAGCTGACGTTGCTCGCCGGATCCGCAGGACCAGCGCTCGGGGTAAAGGCCGTGGATATAACCGACGCTGTCCAGGTGGTCGTGCCGCCGCGTTGGTCAGAGACCGTGACTGCACCGAGCGAGCCCGACATCGTGCTCGAAACTGTCGAAGCCACCTGTGTACCGAGAGAGACTCCGGCAGTCGGCGCGCTGATCGAGAGCGTGCCCGACGTGAGTGTGAACGACGCAGGAGTCGTGGCCCCGGCAGGTGAAACGATGCCGGCGACCAGACCGCCGAGCATCGTCAGGACCAGGACAAGCTTTCGCAGCATCGGGACGTCTCGTCTCTGTCATCGAGAGCGGAGCCAAGATGTGGCGCCCCTGAGTCGCCTGAGCGGCTTCGAATCCGAACTGGATCTGATCGACGCCCCTACTATACCTGCTATTTATTACCTGGTGTTCACTGACAGTGATATTTCAGATGCTCTTAGTGTGATGTTCTTCGAAGGGGTGTATTGCTATACTGTCACTTGTGTCAGACGATGAGGTTCCCGACGTAGTGCGTACGGTCCCGGATTTTCGGTTTCTTACGCACCACGGCAACACCTTGCTCCTCATCGCGAGGGATCCGCGAATCCGGATCAGGGAAATCGCCGCGCTGCTCAAGATCCCAGAGCGAGCCGCACAACGAATCGTCTCGGACCTGACGAGGACGGGGTACATCGACAGCGAGCGCCAAGGGCGGAGGAACGTCTACAGCGTCAGGAGTGACCGACCGTTCAACTTGCCCTTTCAACGGGACATTGACATCAATGCCATTCTGGGGATGCTCGCCCACCTTGGCGATCCCTGAGACCCGGCCGCCGATTGAGATAGCGCCGCAGAGCCAGGGGCTCCTCGCGAACGACGGTGCGACTCGGGCGAGCCTCACCACACACCTGACTGGAAGCGAGTGGTGGCGGGCGGGCGGTGGAGCTGAGGGGATTTGAACCCCTGACCCCCTGGTTGCAAACCAGGTGCTCTGCCAACTGAGCTACAGCCCCGTGCTCCAGCAGCCTACGCGTCAGGCCCGACCGGTCTTGCGGCGGCAAGGAGTTCGCGGCACCCTTGGTGAGTGCCCGGCATGGCGATGCACTCGGTGCCCTTCACTGTTCACACTGCCCTGCTCGACTGGCAGGTCGGCCCGTTCCCCCTTCTCGTGCTCGCAGCCTGCATCGCCGCAGGTGTCTGGTATCTCCGCGCCGACTGGTCGCTCGCCGGACGGGGACGCAGATGGAAGCCGCGGCGCACCGCCGCCTTCTTCGCCGGCCTGATCACCGTCGATCTGGCACTTCAGTCCCCAGTCGCGACGCTGACCGCCTCGTACTTCGAGGCCCACGTCATCCAGCACCTTCTCCTCATGATCATCGCTCCGGCGTTCCTGGCAATGGGCGCACCCATGACGCTGATACTGCAGACCTCGAGCCGCCGCGCCAAGACCGTGTGGCTGCGCATCCTGCACAGCAACGCGTTCGCGGTGCTGTCGCACCCGATCGTCGTGTGGTTTCTCTATTACGGCACCATGCTCGCGTTCTTCCTCTCGCCCCTTATCGGCATCGCGATGAACCACATGTGGCTCATGGACCTCATCAATCTCGGGTTTCTGTTCGGCGGGACGCTCTTCTGGTGGCCCATGATCGGACTCGATCCAATTCCCCGGTGGAGCGTCAACTATCCCCTCCGGATCGTCAACCTCCTGATCGGAGTGCCCCTCGAGTCCTTCCTCGCAATCGCCCTCCTCAGCTCTCACCAGACCATCGCTCCCATCTACAGCTTGCAGAGCACCCACGCGGGGGCCGGTGTCCTCTGGGTGCTGTCGGAGCTGCTCACCGTCGCCGCCGTCATCCCCATCTACTTCCAGTGGATGGCCTCGGAGGACCGCAAGACGGCCCGCGAGGACGCCCGACTGGACGCCGAAGCGGCACGGCCGGCATCGATCGGCCAGCTAAGTGATGCTTCGAGCGCCAGAGGCCCACAGGCGGGCTGGACCGATTTCCGGCCGAGCGCACCGAAGTCTGCCCGGCCGTACGGAGCGTAAATGGCTGAGGTCACCGTGTTCGAGAACCTCGATGAGCTGAAGGAAGCAGCGGGCCGGGATCTCGGCCACACGGACTGGCTCGAGATCACCCAGGATCGGGTAGACCGGTTCGCCGATGCCACAGACGATCATCAGTGGATCCACGTGGACCCCGAGCGCGCCGCGAAGGGACCTTTCGGGCGCACGATCGCCCATGGTTACCTGACCCTCTCGCTGGCGAGCGACCTGATGTCGCGGCTCGTCGAAGTGCACAACATCTCGATGGCGATCAACTACGGCACCAACAAGGTACGTTTCCCTTCGATTGTGCCGGTTGGGTCGCGCATCCGTGCGCACGCCCAGATCCTGTCCGTCGAGGATGTTCGAGGCGGAGTGCAGGTCACGACCCTGATCACCATCGAACGCGAGGGGTCCGAGAAGCCCTCTTGCGTCGTGGAGTCGATCACCCGGTACGTGGCCTAGGCGCCCGGCTCAGGACAGGACGCGTCTCGCGAAGTTGCGCAGCCCCAGCGTGAGGAACAGCGCGAAGAAGCCGACGAGCACCGGATAGATGACGTACAGGTGCATGTGCGATGAGTCGGTCAGCGCCGCGCGCATCCCCTCGGTCACGTAGATCAGCGGGTTCGCTAGCACCAGGGTCTGCAACCAGTGGAACCCGCCGATACGTACCGGCGACAACCTGGTCCACTGGTAGTAGGTGCCGCCGAGGAACGTGAGGGGCAGCACGATGAAGCCGAACATGAGCCCGATGTTGCGCGGTTCGAACGACGTGCCGAGCAGCAGCCCGAGCGACGACATGGCGAGGCACGCGAGGGGGATCAGGGTCACGAGGATCCACCAGTGGAAGCTGAGATGAGCCTCGACCCCGGAGGCGTGCACGACCGCGGCGATCGGGAAGACGAGCAGGGCGGACAGAAGCCCCTGGCCGGCGGCGGACAGGACCTTGGCGATGGCGACGAGCCAGATCGGGCAGGGTGCCTGCACCCGGTCCTCGATCTCGCGCGTGTAACCGAATTCCTGCGACATCTGCAGCGCCACGGCCTGGATGCCCTGGAACATGATCGAGATCGCCACCACGCCCGGCACGAGGACGGTCGCGAAAGCGGACTCGCCGCGCGCGGCGGCCGGCCCGTGGCCAGAGCTGCCGATGCCCTGGCCGATCGTGGGGAAGACGTAGAGAAAGACGAACACGAGCAGAAAGGGCTGGATGACTGTCCGGAGGCAGAAGATGACGATGTCCTTGCGCAGGACGACGGCGTCACGCCGGATGAGCGCGCCGAGCGCGGTCCGGCTGGCGGCGAACGTCGACCGGATCCCGCCGAGGCCGATCTCCTCGCGGTAGGCGATGAGGCCGGCTGTAGTGGCCGCGTCGGCGACCGCGGTGTCGTCGGCCGGAGCCGCGGCCGCAGGCACCGTGCCGCCGTCCGGGGAGGTTGCCGTCGTCGCCATCAGTCGCGCAGCTCCTTACCGGTGAGCGAGATGAACACCGTCTCGAGTGTCGTTTCTGAGACCGAGAGGTCGTTGACGACCAGCCCGGCACTCTCGGCCGCGTCCACGACCCGTGGCAGCAGGCCCTGGCCGGGGTTGCGGACGAACAGCTCGACACCGCCGTCGCTGAGGCGTGTGCGGACGGCTCCCTCGATCCTCGACTGGAGCAGCTCCGCAAGCTCTCCGGGGCTGCCCGATGCCCGCACGGTTACGACCGTGTCCACATCGATACTCCGCTTCAGCTCGGCCGGCGTGTCGAGGGCGAGGATGTGGCCGTGGTCCATGATCGCGACACGGTCGCAGAGCTGATCCGCTTCTTCCATGTAGTGCGTCGTCAACAAGATCGTCTGGCCCTGGTCGTTCAGCTTGCGGAGGATCTCCCACAGCGCGAGTCGGCTCTGGGGGTCGAGCCCGGCTGTCGGCTCGTCCATGAACAGAACCGCGGGACGATGGAAGATCGCCCGGGCCACCATGAGCCGCTGCGCCATCCCACCTGAGAGGGCATACACGCTCGCCTTGGCCCACTTGGACAGCACGAACTGGTCGAGCAGCTCGTCGGCGACGCGCCGCGACTCGCGCGCCGGGACGCCGAAGAGCAGGCCGTGGAAGAAAAGGTTCTCCCAGACCGTGAGCGAACGGTCCAGGGTGTTCTGCTGGGAGACCACACCGATCAGCTGCTTCGCCCGCGCCGGATGGGCGATGACGTCGATGCCGGCGACGTGCGCTTCGCCCGAGGTCGGGATCACCCGCGTCGTCAGCATGCCGGCGGTGGTCGTCTTCCCGGCTCCGTTCGGCCCGAGCAGGCCGAAGATCTCGCGCGGGTGCACGGTCAGATTCAGCCGGTCCACAGCCGCAAAGTCAGTGCCTCGATAGACCTTGGTGAGCTGCGAGGTACGGATGATCTCGCCGCCTGCGCGCGGCGCCGGAGCGATCGGAGCTGAGTGGTCGATGGCCGTCATGGGGAGGGGTCTCGTTTCGCACTATCGCGGTGCCCATCACCCTAGGACGAGCTCAAAGTGTCGCGATCGCGCCGGGATTGCGGGTAACCGACCCCAGGGCGCAGGACGCCAGATGGCGGCGCCCCAGGCGCGCTAAAGGGGCGTGTTCTCCCCGTCCTGGATACGCCCGGCACTCGCGTCGTGACCATGAGCGTCCTCGAGTGCGCGATGTTTCCGCGACGCCGGCGTGACGGTCAAGTTCCTGATCTGCGACCTGGATCCCTGAAGCTCGTCCGAGCCTTGGAAGCGGGCCGAGATCGGGTGGCTCCCAACTAGGAGCTCGGTGGAGGTAAGCGAGCACGATCCTCTGCCCCGAACCAGCGTGATAGTGCAGAGCGTCCTCGACCCAGTGGTCACCAAAACGGCTCCCGTCGCGTACCTCACGACAGGCGGGACAGCCACCCGCACCGTGAACCTCTCGCCGTGCTCGGAACGGTACGCGATCTCTGAGCGCGACATCGACAACGAGGTCGAGGTGGATGCCCTCGCCACCAGGAGCATCCGGGACGTGGACCGGGAGGTCACAAGGTTCGTCGACCCTGCGTAATCTGCCACGATCAGATGGCGCCCGATGGCCAGCTGGGCGCGAGAAAGTGCGCAGCCACCGGTACCCTTCTTGAGCCTCACGACACAGAGAACCTTCGAGGCAGCGCTGATCGTCACGCCTCCGGTGACGAACGACAGGCCGGCCGGCCCGCTCACCGCCGTCCTCAGCGTCTCGCCGTTCTCGCTCCCGTAGCTCGTCTTGCCGCTGGAGAGCGAGAGCGTCGTCGATGTCGGTGCAGCGCTCACCGTCAGAGGTGCCGCCGGCGAAGTCGACCCGACAAGCTCGATTCCTTTGGCCGGCTGGTACTCGGCCGCGACCATGTAGGTCCCCGCCCCGATCTCGCTGGCTTGCTTCGCGCTCAGAGCACAAGCTCCCGTCGTGATGGGACTCGGCACCCCGTCCACTTCGACGTAGGTGAGCTGGAGCGGCGAGGTGACGCACAGAGTCCGGCGCCCGGCGACAACCAGGACCGTGCCGGTCGGCACGGGCGCGCCGGGAGGCCAGGTGACGGTGGCCGTGAAGCTCTCGCCTTGCTCGCCTCCGTAAGTGAGAGCGCTCTTGGACAGAGCCAGCGAGGTCACCGTCTCGTTGACGACCTCGGCCGTGGTGGAGGACGCCGACAAGTAGTCCCCGTCACCCTCGTAGGTGGCCTCGATCTGGTATGTCCCCGTATTCTCGGCCAGCCCGCACCCACCTTGGCTGACCGTCGTGGTGCACGTGTTGGTTCCGTCAGAGATCACCACGTTGCCGGTGGCCGACTCGCCCGGTCCGCTGACGGTAACGACGTAGAAGATCGAGCCGTTTATCGCTTCGCTCGGGGGGCTCACGCTCACCGTCGGTGTCGCCTTGGCGACATTCTCGAGGGTCGTCCCGCTGGTCACCGTGTAATTCGAGTCACCTTCGTAGGTCGCGGTGACCTTTCCGCCGTCGTCTGAAGCATTCTCGATCAGGCTGCAGCTGCCGCTGCCTGTCGTGGGGTCGAGTGCAATGGAGCACGAGTAAAGGCCGGTCGGATCCGTGACCGAGACCGACCCGGTCGGCACGTCCACCCCCGCCGGTCCGCTGACCGTCGCCGTCACCGCGACGGGGCCGGTCGTCTGGCCGGTCTGACCGCTCACCGTCACGGTGGGAGTTGCCTGGACCACGGCGACCGTGCCGGCAACGTAGGTGATGGCGTAGTTCGGGTCACTCGCCCCCGAGCACGACGAGGCGTAGCTGCCCACCGTGCTCGAGCTGGTGGCCACCGTCGAGCAGGCCGGCTGGGTGGCGAGGCTCGCCGAGCCGTCGCCGTTCACGAACCCCGAATAGCCGGCGGTGATGGTCGGTGGCGTCCCGCCGTAGGGGAAGGAATTGTGCAAAGCCGTGATGGTGAGGGCGGCCTCCTTGACCGTGACCGAGCCCGGCAAGTAGCCGATCTTGTAGTTCGGGTCCGACGCCCCCGAGCACGAGGACGTGTAGCTGCCCACCGGGCTCGAGCTGGTGGCCGTCGTCGAGCACGTGGGCTTCGTGGTGAGGCTGCCCGAGGTGTCGCCGTTCACGAAGCCCGAGTAGCCGGCGGCGATGGCCGGCGGGGCGCCGCCATAGGTCATGGACCCGCCCGAGGCCGTGACGCTGAGGGCGGCCTTGTCCACCGTGACCGTGCCGTTCAGGTAACCGATGGTGTAATTCGAGCCGGCTGCCCCCGAACACGACGAGGTGTAACCGCCCACGGGACTCGAGCCGGTGGCCGTCGTCGAGCACCTGGGCTTGGTGGTGAGGCTGGCCGGACTGTCGCCGTTTTCGAAGCCGGAGTAGCCGGCGGTGATGGCCGGCGGACTCCCGCCGTAGGTCATGGACCCGCCCGAGGCCGTGACGGTGAGGGCGGCCCTGCCCACGTTGACCGTGCCGTTCAGGTAACCGATGGTGTAATTCGAGCCGGCCACCCCCGAGCACGACGAGGTGTAGCCGCCCACCGGGCTCGAGCTCGTGGCCGCCGTCGAGCACCTGGGCTTGGTGGTGAGGCTGGCCGGAGTGTCGCCGTTCTCGAAACCCGAATAGCCGGCGGTGATTGCCGGCGGGGTCCCGCCGTAGGTCATGGACCCGCTCGAGGCCGTGATAGTGAGCGTGGCCGGAGTGACCGACACCGTCCCCGAGACGTAGCTGATGGAGTAGTCCGGGTCAACAGCGCCCGAGCACGACGAGGTGTAGCCGCCCACAGGGCTCGCGCCGGTGGCCGTCGTCGAGCACGTGGGCATCGTGGTGAGGCTGGCCGGCGTGTCGCCGTTCTCGAAACCCGCGTAGCCGGCGGTGATGGCGGGCGGTGTCCCGCCATAGGTCATGGACCCGCTCGAGGCCGTGATGGTGAGCGTGGCCGGGCCCACGCTGGCCGTGATGTCAGAGCCCGAGGAGACGGTGTAGTCGGTACTGGCAGGGGAGTAGGTCGCGCTGGCCCCGTAGGTGCCGGGAACCACCTGCGAGACGGTGCAGGCGGCAATCCCGCCCGACAGCGTGGAGTCCGCGCACGTGGGAGAGCCGGGGCCGGTCAGGACCCAGCTGATCTTGCCGGTGGGAGTCACTGCGCCTTGGCCTGGGCCCGAAACGGTGGCAGTGAAATCGAAGGAGCCACCGGTCACCACACCCGAGGAGTCGTCGGTGACTGTCACGACCGGTGTAGGCACACCGGTCGCCGTCGTGTAGTCCAGATCACCGCCGTAGCCGGCGCTGACGGTATAGGGCGTGTTGGTGTTGTTATCGAGGATCGAGCAGGCGCCGCGGCCCGACGAGTCGAGAGACGGGGTCGTGCAGGCGTCGCCGTTGCTATCGGTGATCGTCACAGACCCGGTGGGGGTCGCCCCCGGCCCGCTCACCGTCACCGCGTAGTCGGTGGTATTCGCGGGTCCACCGCTCTGACCACTCAGAGTCACACTCGGCGTCGCCAAGCCGACCGTCTCGGTCGTCGTGCCGCTGGCCCCCGCGTAGCTGCCGTCGCCGGAGTAGGTGGCGGTAACGGTGAAGGGGCTGTTGGTGGCGTTCTCGACGATCGAGCACGAGCCGCTACCGGTCCCGTCGAGGGTGGCGATCGAGCAGCTGCCGCCGTTGCCGTCGGAGACGCCGACCGAGCCAGTCGGGGTGCCCCCGGATCCGGTCACGGTCACCGAGTAGGAGACGGGACCGGTGGTTGCCCCGCCCTGGCCGGTCACAGTTACGGTCGGTACCAGCGTGCCCGATGGGGCGAAGCGTACGAGGTAACGGTCGGATGCGAGAGTTGGGCCGGCCGACTGCCCGTGTCCTTGCCCCATCGAGAGCGCGCCGACGACCAGGCCAAGCGCGCAGGCACCGAGGCCGATGACGAAGATGAGGGCCGGGCGCGACAGGCGTCCGTGAGGTTCGGCCAGTCCCCGCGATGGGCACCCCCCGGCCGGCGTCTGCCGTGTCGCCTGCGCCACGACCTCCCCTTCCCCCGCTTTGCGAACCTGTTATACGACGGTCGTGTGAGGGGCGCAAGAGGTGGTGGTCAAGCAGAGTCGGGCGGACCTGGGGTCGCGCCACGCGTATCCAACGTATCCGAGGCGGGCCGCCAGAACCTTTGACCAACTAGCGAGAAATCACACACGTGTCATTGTGCAATCGGCACCAAGACAGCGCGTTGCCGGGCGGAAATACTGGCAGGAGTGGCAAGTTGAGCAGTCTTGCTGCGAGCACCAAAGTGCCCCGCATCGGGTCCCCGGGCGGGCAAATAGCCCTTCTTGCGGGGGACTTCGGGTCATCGAAGAACCCCTCAACGGCGGGGCCCATTAATGCGAGGAGAACTATTGTGCATAGGAAGTCAAGGAAACACTCGGCTCTGCTTCTGTTGATGGCGCCGATCATCGCCATCGGAAGCAGCGCTCTGCTGGCAGGGAGCGCAGGTGCCACAGCCGGCAGGACGGCAAAGCCGACCCTCAAGGTCTGCGCGTCCGTGTCCGGGACCAGGTTCCTGGTAAACGGGAAGAGGCTTACGCTGGGAGCCAAGTGCGCATCCGTAGTGGCCAAGTCCGGAGTCAACCGCGTCACCGAGAACTGGGCGCCGGCCGCATACAGGGATTTGAAGTCCATCTCGGTGAGCCCGACCAAGCTACGAGTGAGCACGTCGGTGAAGACTGCGACGGCCGTTGTGAGGCTGGCGGCAAAGCAGACCGCGACCGTCAAGTTCGTCAACGACAAGCTGGCGACCCAGCAGACTGGGACCGGGAATATCAAGGTCTGCAAGTACGCGACCAGCGACTGGGGTGGTTCCCTGGTAGCAGGAACCTTCCCGTTCACTATCACCGCTGGTAGCACGGTCATCATGGCGTCGGCCATTGTCGGCCAGTGCACCGGGCTGATTTCGGTTCCATCGGGCACGGTGACGGTCACCGAAGGAACCGTGGCCCCATACGCCGTCGCGGCGATCGCCTCCAGTCCCGTTCTGGCACTGGGCACCACCGATCTGGCCACACAGACCGGAACGTTCACCGTGACGGAGAATCAGACAACGACGGCCTTCTTCACCAACGACACCACGGTGAACGAGATCGAGATCTGCAAGATCCTGGCGAACAACCAGGGCAACCTCGCAGGCTCGGTGTTCTCGTTCAACGTCACCTGGACCTTCACGCCTCCTACGGGGGCACCCCCGATCACCCGCAGCGGAACCGCCTCTGTGACCGCAGTGGCAAGCCCGGGTCCTGGTTCTTGCGTGGAATTCACGCCAGCGACGACCCTTCCTGGTCCGTTCGGGATCCCGGTCGGCTCGATGGTGACGGTGACCGAGAACTCGTTCCCGAACGTCGCAGTGTCGGGCGTCTCCATCTTCCCGTCGACACAGAACGCCGGCAGCACGGCCACCGAGGCCATATTCACGGTGTCGTCGCCGACGATCGGGGACACGAGCGCGACCTTCACTAACATGCCGCTCGGGTTCGTCGAGGTCTGCAAGAACTTCACCCCGTCGTCCTACGACGCCCTGAACTCCGCGTCGTTCTCGGTGAACGGCGGTCCGTCCTTCACGGTGGCAGGTGGTCAATGCTCGGTCCCGATCGCGGTTGCGGCAGGAACGGCGACTGTCTCCGAGACGCTTGGGGCGAACTTCTTCCTCTACAACGTCTCGACGATGAGCGCGACCGACCCGTTCGGTACCCGACTTCTCACTGGTCCCACTGTCAATCCCGCTTCAGTCACCGTCCCGTACGGTGGCGTCGGGAACGAGACGGTCGTGACGTTCACGAACGCCGTGCAGATGACGCAGTTCAAGATCTGCAAGCAGGAGACCTCGGCTGACGCCAACCTCTCGGGTTCGACGTTCAACTTCCAGTGGGCGTTCGATGGCCAGAGCGGATCGGTGTCGCTGACGATCGCACCGGTCACCGCGACCAACCCGACCGGCGAAGTCTGCTCCGGGCTGATCTCGGGTCCCGATGTCGTGAACCCGGACGGCAGCCAGTCCCCGGTCACGGTCACCGAAGAGGACACGGACGTCCCGGCGGTTCAGGTCACCCAGATCGACTACGCGGGCAATGGCGCGGTGATCCCGTCGGAGTCATCAACGTTGCCGTCGGCACCGCCTGCGTGGGTCACGTTCGACTCCGGCGCCGGCATCAACGTGGTGACCTTCACCAACGGCCGGACCCCCGGGTCCAACACCTAGCAGTAGCAAGACACCCAGGTACGACCCGAAGAACCGGCGTCGTCCGAAGCAGGGAGAGGGCTCACGCGTTGCGGGGGCCCTCTCCCGCTTTCGGTGCCTGTCGCCCACCACCGGAAGGCCGGATGCGCCCCTCGGTGCACCGGAGCGGTTCCCGAAGGAAAGGACTACGGTACCTCGCGTGGACAGCTCCGAGTCAGGAGCGGGGGAGTCACTTGCGGAACTTGTGCGCTTGGACGCCTTCCAAGAAGTCGCATCGCTCTTCCGCCAGTTCATCGCAGCAGCCGGCAACGGCCTCGGGCCGACCGGGATCGCCAGAGTGCTCGAGCAACACACAGGGAAGGCGGTGATCGTCGAGGACCCGACCGGGCACGTCATCGCGAGGGGCGACACGGACCCATTGAACGGCACGTCCAGCGCCTCGTGGTCGAGGCGCCCTTTCCCCGACAATGCCCCGCACGCGACCGCGATCCTCGACGTCGACAGGTGGGTAGCCGTCGCCCGCCCTCGCGGCGAGACGCTCGGCGCGATCAGCCTCCTCGATTCCGGCGAACCGGTGACTGGCGTGGACCTATTCGAGCTCGAGCAGGCCGCGACGGTCCTCGGCTGGGAACTTCTGCACAATCGGAGCGTCGCCGAGGCCGAGCTCGCGTTGTGGGACGATTTCACGACCGAGCTGTTCGAAGACTCCGACGTCGGCCGAGTCCGGTCGCATGCCCACAGGCTTGGCTACAACCTCGACCAAACCCACCGGGCCGTGCTGGTGACGCCACCGGGACCTGTCTCGGCGGAACTACGGGACACGGTCCGCCGGGCCACGGCACGTCTCGGCACCGAATGCCTTGTGACCACTCGTTCCAACGGCGTGGTCGTGGTGGTCGCCTACGAGCTGAAGTGGGCGGAGCTCGCCCGTGTGCTGAGGTCCGAATGTGGCTGCAAGGTTCGGGTGGGGGTAGGCGGCCGCTACCGTCTCGAAGATCTCAGCAAGTCTCTCGCGGACGCAGAATTCGCGCTGAGGATCACCGGCTCTGCCGCCGATCGGCCCGTCGCCAATTTCGACGAGCTCGGCGTCTGGCGCCTGCTGGCACGCCCGGACGCGGGTGACCTGCAAGACCTTGTGGAGCACTGGATCGGAAAGCTGATCGACTACGACCGGGAGCACCGCACCGAGCTGCTGAAGACGCTCTCTTCGTACCTCAACGAGTTCGGAATGCTCGAGGCCACGGCCGGCAAGCTCTACGTTCACCGCAACACGCTGAAGTACCGGCTCTTACGTATCGCCGAGCTGACCGGCTGGGATCTGAACGATCCCGAGCAACGGTTCCACCTCGATCTCGCGTGCCGGGCTTGGCTCGTACGCCAGGCGCTCGAGGATCCGTCGCCCACACCAGGGGAGACCCGCGGCCGGGGCATGGCGTCAGCGCCCCGCCAGCCGGCCTTGCCTCCTCGAACGGAGAACAGTCCCTTCGCCAGCAGGAAGACGAGACCGACCACCAGCCTCGCTTGACGTCGCGCGCAGTTTCCGCAGCCGTCTCGGAGCGGTCGCCCGAGCCGTCGCCGGCACCCGGCCGGGACCGGAGGTTCCTCTTTGTGTCCAGGCGGGAACGTTGTGCGTGGTCGGTGGAATGGGTAACGACGCGGTAGCGTTTCGGGAAGGAAGCGACTGGAGGACGAGGCACAGTGGTGGCAGGGCGCCCAGACGCTGTGCCGGCGACGAGCCGGACGGCGGTCACCCCCCTCGCGCCGAACGTCGGTTGGTCCGGCGAGGGCGCGGCTGAGACTCGCGGTGGCACCGCGGTCACCGCCGAGATCCCGGCGGTCCCCGTCGCTCCAGCCTACGGGGTGCTTCTGCCGGACGGCTCGATCTGGTATCCGGGCTCGAAGCGGAAGCTGCCCGCACCGACCCCGTTGCGGATCGTCGTGTGGGCGCTGGCCCTGCTGGTTGCCATCGCGGGCGCCGGGTCCATCGTCGGGCACTACCACCCGTCGTGGGCAGACCCTATCCGCCACGTCATCGGCACGCCGGGCCAGCCTTCGACTTCCACCGGGGGCACGCCGCGCGGCGGAGGGCCGACTCACCCCGCTTCGAACAGGATGCAGGAGATCTCGGCGAACGACTACTCGGTCCCCGGTACCCCCTTCCTGCTGTCCATCACCACTAGGGCAAGGTGCTACGTAGTGGTCAAGTCGCTCGCGACCGGGGCGGACCTGTTCGCCAGGACCATCGACGGCGGCGTTACGCAACCGGTGCTCGTGCCGACCGGTTCGGCGACCTTGGAGGCCTATGCCGGCGGGTCGTCGCTGTCGGTCGACACACACGGCAAGCACGTCGGCACGGTTCCCTCGCTCGGATACGCAGTCGTCTACACGTTCAACCCGACGAACTCGTGAGAGGCGGCCGCGATGCGGCGTCGAGCGCCGATCGCAACATCGCGCGCCAGCAGCGGTTCTGGACGCGCCGCGCCGCGAGCTGGGACCACGGCGCCGGCAACAACCCCGGGCTCGTCAAGGTCGTCGAGCGGGTGCTGAGCGAGGCAGATCCGGACCCCGAGGCGTTCGCCGTCGATCTTGGCTGCGGCTCGGGGCAGGTCACGCTGGCGCTGGCGAGGCGGTGCCGCAGCGTGCTTGGCGTGGACGTGAGCGAGAAGATGATCAGTCTGCTGCTCGAGAATGCCCGGAAGGAAGGCATCTCGAACGTCGAGGGACGAGCGGTGCCGATCGAGCGCCTGGGGCTGCCGGCGAACTCGGTGGACCTCGTCGTCTCGAATTACGCGCTGCACCACCTGCGGGACAACGACAAGCAGGTCGCTGTCGACGAGGCGGTCAAGTGGCTGCGTCCCGGTGGCAGGCTGGTGATCGGCGACATGATGTTCGGTCGAGGCGGCCAGGCACGGGACCGTGAGATCATCGGCTCGAAACTTGCCCTGTTGCTCCGCAAGGGCCCCGGCGGATGGTGGCGGATCGTGAAGAACGGCGGCCGATTCGTGTTCCGGTTCCAAGAGCGGCCGGTCTCTGTGTCTGCGTGGGAGGCCATGCTGGACAAGGCGGGGTTCACCGAGGTCGAGGGTCTGCCGGTCGTCAACGAGGCGGCCGTCGTGCGCGGGACCAAGCCCGTTGGCTGAACGGGACCCGATGGCGCAGGTGCACGGACTCTGCGACGAGCGGTTCGAGACCGTCAGAGCCACCCTTGCCAGGAGCCTCGAGGCCGGGACCGATGTAGGCGCATCGGTGGCGGTGCTCGTCGACGGTGAGCCGATGGTCGACATCTGGGGTGGCTACGCCGACGAGGCTCGCACCCAACCCTGGGAGCGCGACACGATCACGAACGTCTGGTCCACCACCAAGACGATGACGTTTCTTTGCGCCCTCATGCTGGCCGATCTCGGCGAGCTCGACTTCCACGCGCCCGTGGCAAGGTACTGGCCGGAATTCGCCGCCGGCGACAAACAGCACGTCGAGGTCCGGCACGTCATGGGCCACACCTCGGGCCTGTCCGGCTGGACTGCGCCGCTGGAGCCGGAGGACCTCGCCGACTGGGAGAAGGTGACCTCGCTGCTCGCTGCACAAACCCCCTGGTGGGAGCCAGGTTCGGCATCGGGGTACCACGCCGTCACCCAAGGCTTCCTGATCGGTGAGCTCGTGCGACGCATCACGGGAACCTCGATCGGAGAGTTCCTCGCCCGCGAGGTCGCCGGCCCGCTCGGATCCGACTTCCAGATCGGGCTTCCCGCCGCCGACGACGCCCGGGTCGCGCTCGTGATCCCGCCGCCGCCGATCGACGCCAGCGGGATCGATCCCGAGGGGCTCATGGCCCGTAGTCTCACCAATCCCCCGCGTGGACGCCACCGCGCCCCACCACGAGTGGTGGCGGAGGGCCGAGATCCCCGCGGCGAACGGTCACGGCAATGCGCGATCGGTGGCAGCCATCCAGTCGGTGATCGCCGGCAGCGGCGAGGCGCGCGGCACACGCCTGCTGTCGCCAAAGGGCTGCGACCCGATCTTCGAGGAGCAGGCCAACGGGACCGATCTCGTGCTCGGCGTCCCGCTCCGTTTCGGCATGGGCTACGGCCTGAGCAGCCAAACGGTGCCGATCGGGCCACGGTCCTGCTATTGGGGTGGGTATGGGGGGTCGGTCATCGTCATGGACCAGGAGACCCGCCTCACGGTCGGTTATGTCATGAACCGCATGGAGAGCGGCTTGGTCGGCGACGCTAGGGGTGTGAACATCGTCATGGCCGCCGTGATGGGGCTGCTCGGGTCCGGCTGACCGCGGCGGCCGGCCGCTCCTGGTTGTCTGTCCGCCGCGCCCGCTCCTGAGATGTCGGGCACGAAGGGGCGCCGGGCGCGCAGCGCATGGCGTGGCGGAGGCGTTGGTATCGGGCAATACTCTGCCGGATGTGGCCCGGTCTCACCGATGAGGCAACGGCGTTTGGCGACGAGGTGGCGACTTTCGCGGATCTGTTGCTCCTTGGCGCTGCCACCGGACTGGCCGAAGACGCGATGGCACTCACCAGGCAGGGTCTCGCGGGCCTCGAGCACGCGGACCTCGAGATCTCCGACGAGCTCGTGCACGAGGAGGCCGTGGCCTTCCGCCGCGCGAGAAGGCTCGAGAGCGGGGAGGATCTCCGCGCGTGGCTGGCGGCTCGGCAGCTCACGATGGGCGACTGGGAGGACCATCTGCGACGCTCGATCGCCGCTCGCTGGTTCTCGGCGTCCTCCATCGGCAGTGGGGCACCGCTCGGGAGCGGCCTCGACCGCCAGGCTTTCGCGGTCGACCTCGCTTGTGGCGGGTGGTGGGGACGCCTCGCCGATCTCGCGGCTCGCCTTTGGGCGGCGGCCAGGCTGGCGGGCGACGACGTCGACGTCGCCGACATCGCCGACGTCGAGGTTCGCGACGAGGCGACGAGGATCATTGCAGCATTCGAGGCCCTGGCCGATCTCGGCGAGACCTGGTGCATCGAAGGGCTCCGGAGGATCTGGCTGCGAGAGCGCGCCCTCGAGGAGGCCCAGCGGCGTTGCGCCACGGGCGAAGCGGTCTCGGCCCGGGTGCTCGCCCACGCGAACGACTGGACAGAGCTTCGCTACGACGAGCTCCTCTTACCCACTCGGGAGGCCGCGAACGAGGCCCTGCTATGTGCGCGCGAAGACCACGTCGAGGCCCCAGACCTCGCCTCACGCGCAGGTTTGCCGCTCGCGCAGCGCCGCTCGCGTCACGACTCGCTGCCTGCTGCGACGGCCTCGCTGCTCGACGGCGCTCTGCCCGACCAAGCCCTCGGACCGGTGCCTCTCGAAGGGAGATGGGCCGTGCTCTGGCTGCGTGAGCGGCGCCGGCCGTCACTCGACGACACTGCGACGCTCGAAGCGGCGGCGTCCGAACTCCTGGAAGAGGCGCTCGAGCGAGTCGAGCAGGGGCTGATCCGCCAGGCGAAGACGCTGTGACCGCACTCGCGGACGATCACGACGCGGTCCTGCAGCGGCTGCCGTTCCTCTCGCGCCTCGAGCCGGCGCTGAGGGAGCTCGTCGGCCGGCTGTTCCAGGCACGCGTCTTCGACTTCGGCGAGACGATCGTGGCCGAAGGAGACGTGCCGGACGGCATGTACGTTCTTGCCTCGGGCAGCGCCCGGGTGCTCGTCGTCCATGACGCCAAGGAGATCACCCTCGCACGTCTGCAACCCGGCGACTGGTTCGGCGAAACGGCGCTCTTGGACCGGACGACGCGTACGGCCACGGTTCGAGCCTCGGAAGCCGTGTCGGCGCTGTGGCTCGATCGGGTCGTGTTCGACGCGCTCCTCGAGCTTCACCCCGAGATCCGCGGCGCCTTCGGCGACCAGGCGCGCGTCGAGCTGCTGCACCGTTTTCTTCGAACCCACGCCGCCTTCGAGGACCTGTCGCTCGAAGCCGCGTCGGCGATGTACCCCAAGCTGCGGCCTGTCGAAGTCGCCGCCGGGACGGTCCTCGTCCGCGAGGGTGAACCGGGCGGGACCATGTACCTGGTCGAGCAGGGGCGGCTCGAGGCGACCGCCGGCACCGGGGACGCACAGAGGTCGATCGGTTACATGCGAACCGGCGACATCTTCGGGGAGCGGTCACTCGTGACCGGCGAAGCTTGCGTCGCGACCGTCCGGGCGGTCAGCGACGCAGCATTGCTGGCTTTAGACCGTGACGAATTCCAAGACTTGGCCGACCGGTTCCCCGCCTTCGCCCGCAGGGTCAACGAACAGGCCGCGGGCCGGAACTACCTCGAAGAAGCGCGTGTCCCGCTCGACTTCGCGAAGGAGATACTGCCCGGAGGGCTCAGCGAAATCCCCGTGGCGGGCCTATCGCAAGGGGACCTGCCGGATGCGCCGGTGCAGAGGTCGAAACCCAGCCGGCGGCGGCCCAGGCGTTTCCCCATCATCCAGCAGGTCGACGAGACCGACTGCGGAGTCGCGAGCCTGGCGATGATCGCCGGCTGGCACGGCCTGGACGTCTCGATCTCGTGGCTGAGGGAGGTTGCAGGGACGGACCAGTCGGGCACCACGCTCCGGGCGCTCACCGTCACCGGGCGGCGCATCGGCCTCGAGGTCCAGCCTGTGAAGGTGTCGCGCGACCGGCTCGGCGATCTCAACCTGCCGGCGATCCTTCACTGGGACGCCGAGCACTGGGTCGTGCTCGTCCGGGTCGACGGGCGGCGGGTGGAGATCGCCGATCCGGCCCTCGGGCTGCAACGGATCGACCGAGATGAGCTCGACCGCCACTGGGACGGCTATGGGGCACGGGTCACGCCGACCGGGACCACCCCCGAGGTGCCGGCGGGAGGTCCTCATCTCGCCTGGCTGGTGCCCTTCCTCGTCAAGCATCGTCGGGAGCTGGTCGGCGCGCTCGTTCTCGCGCTCGCGGCAGCAGCGTGCGAGGTCGCGCTTCCTCTCGTCGTCGAACACGTGGTCAACGCCGTGATCGCCCACAAACCCTCCTCCACGATCGAGCTCCTCGGGCTCGCGATGCTCGGGCTGGCCATCGGCGGCACCGTCTCGCTGTTGTTCCAGCGTCTCGTCCTCGTGCGGGCGTCCGCGCGTTTCGATACCGACACGCTGGACTTCGTCACGACGAGGCTGCTCGGCCTGCCCATGTCGTACTTCGCCACCCGACGTGTCGGAGACATCGAACGCCGCCTCAGCGGTGTGCGAGAGATCCGCCGCATCGTCGTCGAGCAGGGCGTCGATGCCATCTCGGCCGCAACTCAGGTCGTCGTCGGGATCGCGATCATGTTCGTCCTGTCGCCCCTGCTCGCCCTCTTGTTCCTCGTCGCAGCGCCGGTGTACGTCCTGGTCATGCGTTACACGTCCACGCGGCTGCGCCCGCTCTATGCCGGTATCGAGCACAGTTTCGGCCGCTACGCGTCGGACCAGATCGATCTGCTGAAGGGCATCGAGACCGTGAAATCGACTGGCACCGAGGCCGGCCTCCGCCACCGCCTCCAGCGCGCCTTTGCCGATCTCACGGGTCGCACCGTCGACTCCTACCGGACGATCGCTGCTTACGGGTCCGTGGTACAGCTCATCTCCCTCGTCATGTACAGCCTGTTCGTGACACTTGCCGCTCTCGAGGTCAAGCCTGCGGGGTTGAACGTCGGAGGGTTCGTAGCGTTCACAGTCCTCGTGCTCCTGGTGACCGGCCCACTCGTGGCGCTCCTCAACATCTGGGACGACGTGCAGGTCTCGACGGTCCTGCTCAACCGGATCGCAGACGTGCTCGACCACGAGCCCGAACAGGGATCGGACCACTCCGGACTGCTGGCTGTCCCGACCCTCGAAGGCCGCGTCCAGCTGCACGACGTGGGTTATCAGCCACCGGAGGCCGCCGAGCCCATCCTCGCCGGGGTCAGCCTCGACGTCGCGCCCGGCACCACGGTGGCGATCGTGGGGCGTTCGGGCTCCGGCAAGTCGACGCTGCTGCGCTTGTTGGCGGGCCTGTTAGAGCCGACGTCCGGCGCGATCCTCTTCGATCGCACCGACTCGCGGCAGCTCCGCTACGGCGATCTCCGCCGGCAGGTCGGTTTCGTCCTCCAGCAGCCGTACGTGTTCGCCTCCACGATCGAAGCCAACATCGCGCTCGGCGACGAGACAGCGGACCCGGACGCGGTCCGCTGGGCAGCGGAGGTCGCCGACCTTGCCGAGCTCGTCGAACGGCTCCCGCTCGGTTACGACACCCCGGTCGGCGACCGCGGCCTGCCCCTGTCGGGGGGACAGGCACAGCGCCTGGCGATCGCCCGCGCGCTGTACCGAAAGCCGCCGGTGCTCTTGTTCGACGAGGCGACGAGCGCGCTCGACACGGAGTCCGAGTCGATCGTGAAACGCAACATCGACCGGCTGCTCGAGGGCCGCACGGCTTTCGTCGTCGCGCACCGGCTGAGCACGATCCGCAACGCGGACGTCATCGTCGTTCTCGAGCGCGGCCGTCTGGTGGAACAGGGAAGCCACGACGAGCTGCTCGCCCGAAAGGGCGTGTACTTCTACCTGTACACCCAGCAACTCTCGGACATGTGAGGTACTTGTACACCCAGCAATTCTCGGACGTGTGAGGGCGCCTGACATCCTTGCCCCGGTTTAGCTGTCCCGGCCAAAAGTGCCTTTCAGGCCCGCGATCCACGATGAGTACGAATGCTCACACTTGGGGACTCGTATTCCTCCGCAGGTGGTCGTACCCTTGGATTGTCCCGAACCACGGGAACCCCGATATACGGGAGCCCCGATATGAGGAGGCGTTTAGCCATGGACAAGGAAACGACACCCGAAGAGCCTCGCCTCGACGAGGATCTTCCCGTCGAAGACGAGAGCGCCGAGCAGGTCACCGGTGGCCATTCGGAGAGGGTTTCGAACCGCTTCAGCAACAGGCACACGAACCGCAAGTTCAACCGCTGACCCCGTCATGCGCTCGCCGTCGCGGTTGATGGCGACTTCCTCCGCCGGCTGACGGACTCGAGGCCTGGTTCCCCGAGATCCGCGGCCGGCGGAAGTCGTCCAGGAGCGACGACGAGACGTCGAGAGGCCGACGACCCCCGAGACGGGGACCTAGGCTTCACCCGATGCCGAAAAGAGAGCCGTCGGCCGCGGCGGATTTGGTCGATCCCTCACCGGCAGATACGGCTGAGGGCGACTTCCTCCCCCGGTTGATGACCTCCGAGGCCGAGCGCCTCGCAGCCCTCAGCCGGCGGGAGAGCTTCGCGCGCGGAGCCGTGATCTTCCGAGCCGGCGAGCCCGGCGACGACGTACTCCTTCTCCGCGTCGGCCGCGTGAAGGTCAGTGTCCGCCGCCGCAGTCGCGAGATAATCCTGGCTGTGCTGGACCCCGGCAGCCTGTTGGGCGAAGTGAGCGCCATCGACGGCGGCTCCCGCTCGGCGACCGTCGCAGCCCTCGAGCACGTCGAGGTCGACGTCACGAGCTTTGCGGACTTTCGCAAATTCCTCGATGAGCACCCCCGAGTGGCGGGCGAGCTGCTGCAGCTCGTCGTGGCTCGTCTACGTGACACCTCGCTGAGGCAGGTCGAGTTCGGCACGGTCGACACGCTCGGTCGGCTCTGCATGAGCCTCACCCAGCTTGCGGAGCGCTACGGGCGCCCCCTCGGTGACCATATCGAGGTCGACGCCCCGATCAACCAACAAGAGCTCGCGGAATGGGCGGGAATGTCGCGCGAGGCCGTTGTGAAGGGGCTGCGTCAGCTGCGGAGTCTCGGATGGCTGACGGTAGATGGTCGAGCACTCACTCTTCTCAATCCCCCGGCGATCCGGAGGCGCGGCGGTCAACGGTGACCGGGGTTTGTCCTCCTCGAGCCCCTAGATGTGCTCCATCAGCCACCCGTGCACCTCGGGCACACGCTTGTTGAGCGTCAGATGACCGTCGGTCTCCGTCAGGTGGGCGTCGACGCCGGGGATGTGCTCGGACAGCCACTGGCCGTGTTGGAACGGGACGAACTTGTCCTGTCGCCCGTGCCAGAGCTGAACCGGTACCCGGATGGCATCGAGCGAGAACCCCCAATGGGACATCCCTGCGCATCCGTCGTCCCACCAGCCTTGGTCGCCGGGCGCGAGACCGTCCTTAATGCAAGTCACCAGGAATGAGGCTAAATCCTCGGTCAGTGCCGCTCGGTCCACGTCCGACAGCAGCGAGGCCAGGGCCGCTATGAGTTGGTCCACTGTCACCTGCAAGAACTCTTCCCGATCCTTCGCAAGCTTTGTACGGGCGGCTTCGGGGTCGTCGAGGAACAGCTTCATGTCGTCGACGTTCAGCTCGCCCATCCCTTGGAAGAAGTCGAGACCGGGTTGACCATATGGTGCAGGGGAGGCGAACGAGGCGACCGCACACACCAGGTCCGGCAGGAGTGCGGCGCAGGCCAGCGCATGAGGGCCGCCGCCTGAGGCTCCCCACACCGCCAGCCGGTTGATGCCGAAGGCCTCGGCGATGGTCCGGACGTCGTTCGTGCAGTCCGCCACGCTCCGTCCCGGCTGGGCCGTGGAGCCGCCGTAGCCGGGCCGGTCGTAGCCGATCAAGCGGATGCCGCGCCGCTCGGCGTCCGCCACGTCCGGTGGGTACAGGTGCCGGGAGTTCGGGGTCCCTGAGTGCACCAGCACCGGTCGACCAGAGATGTTCCCGCCCGACTCGACACACAGCTCACGGCCGTCAGGCGTGCGAATGCTGGTCGTCTCCATCGCGGGAACCCTAGTTGGTGACCCGAACGGCGAGGGCGACGAACCGGTCGCCCTCGCCGGCTTCGGAGCCGAAGCTGCGCCACTGGTCGACCTCGACGGTCCAACGATCTGAGCTCTCTTGGTCCTCAGTCACCTCAGCTCCCTGCGGCAGACTGGCTGTCGTGACAGCAAGGTGCATTTCTCTATGAGCAGCACCATGGTCGTTGAATGAGCAGCACCATGGTCGTTGTATGAGCAGCACTGTGGTCGTTGCCGGGGTGCTGGCACTTATCGGAGTTGCGGCTGCGGTCGCCAGCCTCTCCTACTTGCACCTGGCTCCAACCGGGCTGTCCCCGTTGCGAAACGCCGTGAGCCAATACGGGATCACCGAGTACCGCGCCGGCTATCGAGCCGCCGCCATCAGCCTGGGTCTCGCAGGCGCCGCAACGGCGGCCGGTCTCGACTCGGCGGTTCGCGCCAGGGGCCTGGGCGTGGTAGTGGCGCTCCTAGTGGTCTTCGCGGTTGCCCGCTTGATCATCAGCTGGTTCCCCATGGATGCCCCGGGCGCGCCTCGTACCTCAACTGGTCAGGCCCACGGTCTCATCGCCATCGTGACATTCGGGGCGGTGACCCTCGCCGCCTTGCGATTGGGCAACGTGCTGCGCACGGGTGTCCGCTGGCACAGCCTCGGCGCGGTGTCGACGGACCTGGGGTGGGCTATGGCGGCGAGCATCGCGGCAATGTTCCTCACCCGTGCGAGTCCCGACTTGAGGCGCTACTTCGGAGCAATCGAGCGCCTTCTGTACGTGGCGATCATTGGATGGCTGACGCTTTTTGCCGTCGCATGCACTGTGCGCGCTCGCTGAACCAAGGACCGGGCGAGACTGGGAGCTCGGCTTGTCAGCTTCCACCTCGCGAGGCGTTGTCGGCAGGGTGCTCCACGATGGCTACGACTCTCGCTGCGATGAAGCGGGCGGAACGAACAGGCCGACCCGAGCGGGTGACCTCGATGACCTCAACCGTTCCTCGGGAATTCGAGACTTCGACGCGCCGGCCGGCCCGAGTCGCCTCAACCTCGAAGCGCTGTACGCCACCCCCTATGTCGACGAGGACCTCGACTCGATCGCCTCTCATCCTCCACATGCTACGGCCGTGACCAGCATTGGTAGCCAGACGGTGCAGTCCTCCGCGGAAGCCGGGTGCTTCTAGCCTTGCGGGGCACCTCGGGCGACGAGCTTTGCTCGTTTGTCTTCATACATGCAGGCATCGGCCTTTTTCAGCAGGGCCTCCGCATCTGTCCCATCGCGGGGGAAGATTGCAACCCCAACGCTGATGTCGACCTCGATCGCGTTGGCGCCGACGACGAACGAGTCCTCGAGGGAGTCAGATATGCGTTGAGTGACCCTCGTCGCGTCCTCTTCCGACGCATTGGGAAGCAGGATCGCGAACTCGTCGCCTCCTAGCCTTGCGATCGAATCGCCTTCTCTCGTGACCGAGCCCAGTCGCTTGGCCCCTTCTTGCAGCACCTCATCTCCTGATGTGTGCCCAAAGCTGTCGTTGATGTCCTTGAAGCGGTCGACGTCGAGCATGAGAACGGCGAGCTTCTCGTGCCGGCGCCGTGCTCTCCTCAGTGCATGATCGAGACGGTCGAGGAAGAAGACGCGGTTGGGCAGGTCGGTGAGCCCGTCGTGCAACACTTGATGTCGAAGGCGCCTCTCTGCTTCGTCACGTGCCTCTTCGGCCTCCTTCTGGGCCGTTATGTCACGTACGAGCAGGCAGGCTGTCCGGGAACCCAAACCGACAATCGGTGCAAACCTGCCCTGGAAGTAGCGAGAACCCGCCGGAACTTCCAAGCGGAACTCCAAGAGCTCTGGTCGGCCGGTATTGATCACACGGCGGATGGCTCGTGTCACACGCCGCCCGAGGTCGTCACCGAGCGCTTGGCGGACCGTCCGGCCGAGCAGCTCGCTCGGGGGCGCTACGAGAAGGGCCTCGCTCGTGGTCCAGATCGCCAGGTAGACGCCGTTTTCGTCAAGCTCGAAGACCAAATCGTCGAGTGAAGAGAGCATGGCCCGCAGGCGAGCCTCACTTTCGCGAAGGGCGTCAGCCGTCTCCAGTGGCGCGCCAGACCTGATCGAGATGATTTCGCCGAAGGAGTGAGCCCTCTTGTCCTCGTGCGGATCGGCGTCCTTTCGCGTAGGTGCGGTGGGGACAAGCGAAGGAGCCGTCTTCAGCTCGCAGTCCGTTCGCGTCATCGTCCCTTCTTATCGGCTATTTCCGTGCGGAAGTTGATGACTTTTGGCCTCTCGGAGCGGAAACCGTGGGCGCCCGATCCCCCAACGCCCTTTGGGCGCTGCCTGGCGATCGAGCAGGCTGTCGTGGAAGACCACGGGGGAGCCACGCCGGCGCGGCAGACTTTGCCGATGAGCTCCCAGATCTCAAAGCGATCGATAGGACTCCGTCCGAATCGATCAGGAAAGCGCATCGCCGTGGCGACCACGAGCCTGGTCGTCCTCGCCGTGATCTTCACTGGAGGCGCCGCGGCCGAGAAGGGGCTGTCTTCGAACCTGCAGGCGACGTCGATGCCGACGAAGCACAAGATCGTGGCCAGGGCAAGGGCCGGGACGCCGTCCCAAGCGTCGGCCGCGACGGGCAGCAATTGGACCGTGTATCACAACGACGTGAGTGGGTCCGGCGCCGCTCCTGCAGGCCTCAACCTCTCCTCCCTCCGGCGAGCGTGGGCGTCGCCAGCGCTCGACGGGGACCTGTACGGCGAACCCCTCGTCTGGAACGACAGGGTGTACGTCGCAACCGAGGCCGACACCGTCTATGCCCTTGTCATCTCGAACGGGCACATTGCATGGCATCGACATCTCGCCAATCCTGTTCCGTCGCGCGATCTTCCCTGCGGCAACATCGGCCCCACGGTAGGGATCACGTCGACGCCGGTCATCGACATAGCTCGGAACGAGATCTTCGTCGTGACTGACGAGCTCGTGAGCGGCCGGCCCAGCCACGAGCTGTTCGGGCTCAGCACAGCAGGCGGAACCACCGAGCTCAAACAACACGTGGACCCGCCCGGCGCCGACAGCGCCGCCATCCTTCAACGCGCGTCGCTCACGCTCGACGGCAGCGAGCTGGTGTTCGGATTCGGAGGTAACTACGGCGACTGCTCCAGTTATCACGGGTGGGTTGAATCGGTGCCCGTGACAGGGGGCAAAGCCCACTATTTCGAAGTGGATGCCCGCGCCGGCAACTCGCAGGGTGCCATCTGGATGGGGGGCGGGGCTCCCGTGCTCAACGACAAGGGCGACGTGTGGGTAGCGGCAGGAAACGGTTCGGTGCGATCACCAGGCCGCTACGACGGCAGCGACTCGGTCCTCGAGCTGTCGCCATCGTTGAGGCTCCTCCAGTTCTTCGCGCCGTCGGACTGGTACCAGGACAACGCGAACGACCGCGACCTGGGGTCGTCGGTACCCGCCGTCCTGCCGAACGGCCTCGTCGTGCAGGCGGGCAAGTCACAGAGCGTCTACCTGTTGCGAGCCTCCCGGCTCGGTGGCATCGGGGGACAGGTTGACGAGCAGACCAACAGCTGCGGGAACGACGTGGACGGAGGCGTCGCGTTCTCAGGCGGCACCGCGTACTTGCCGTGCGAGAACGGGGTGATGGCGGTCACCACCGACGCGAGGACGTTGAAACTGAGGGTGCTTTGGCAGACGTCGACGGGAGCCGGTGGTCCGCCGATCCTCGCTGGAGGGCTCGTGTGGACAATCTCGCACGGGAACCTGTTCGCCCTCAGTCCGCGCACCGGGCACGCGGTGGAGCAGTTCTCGATCGGAGGCGCCGCAACTGACTTCCCGACGCCGTCGTTCGGAGATGGTCACCTGCTGGCGATCTCGAGCGATCAGGTGTACGCCTTCGTCGAGCGGTGACGCGAAACTCAAGTTCGGTAGGACACGAGTCGATCTAATGGACAGTGAAACGCATCGGCGATGCTCGTCGTGTCGGTCAATCACAGAAACAAGATCCAGCGCGGGCGAGAACCATGCCCGGTGCGACCGGAGAGGGCCATGCCCCGGTTCGCCACGAAGCGGATCAGTCTCCGGCGATAGCCGAGACGACGGGGGGTAAGTTCACCCGAGATGTAGTCGAGAGCTTCAACCGGCTGACTCACGATCACCAGATTCGTCACCTCGTGGACGAGCACAACGGGCACATCGATCCTGACGACAACGTGGCTGCGGTTCATCGTGATCTGCACCGTGGATCGGTGGATCACATTCACTTCTCCTCGTTCTGACAGGCTGTTAATTGCGCGGCGCGGATTTGCGCGGTGGACCAGTCAGTCGGGCCCGGTATTACACCTGCACAGAGAGCAACGTCGACCTGGGGCTATCGCATCGTCGCGCCAGTCCTGGTCGAGAGCCAGGCGCCGCCTGCCGAAACTCAGAGGCATCCCGCAAACGGCCTTTGTTGGCTCGCCTTGGGCGATCTCGACGGCGTGCCAAAGCTCGGTCTCACTGGGCTGGAACGCTGGAAGGCCGACGCCGGTCGACGGAACGACAAGAAGCTGTATCGCGACGCCGTAGGCCACAAGCCTGACGCTACCCGCGAACCCCGGAGGCTATCTAGACCCGTCTGATGTGGAGCCAATCGCCTCACCGAGCCCTCATACGGATGGGTGCTGAAAGTAGTGACCCTGGTCGAGATCGTCGATGAGTCCGGGATGGGCCGGCTGCCATCCCAGTAGTGCCCGGGTGAGGGCGCTGGACGCGGGGCTGTCGAGCGCGAGGAAGCCGGCCAGCCACGTAAAGTGCTCGCCTGCATCCTCGGGCGAGATGGAGGCGACCGGCAGGTTCAGATGGCGGCCGATGACCTCGGCGATGACGCGGATCGGCACGCCCTCGTCGGCGACCGCGTGCAGCGTCGAGCCCGCTGGGGCAGTCTCCAAAGCCAGGCGGAAGACGTGCGCGGCGTCGAGCTGGTGCACGGCAGGCCAGCGATTGGTCCCGTCGCCGATGTGGGCGGCGACGCCCTTCTCGCGGGCAATCGAGACCAGGGTGGCGACGAAGCCGTGATCTCCTTCCCCGTGAACCGTCGGCGACAGTCGCACTACTGACGAGCGGACGCCTCGCGAAGCGAGTGAGAGTGCCTGCTCGGCCGTGGCCAACCGAGTCCGCGGTCCGGCGCCTGCGGCGGCCAGCGCATGGCCTGGACCATGACCGTCGCGTTCGGTCGCGACTTGCCCTGGAGCGAGCCCGAGGATTCCGGAGGCGATGACAAACGGTCGGTCTGATCCGGCGAGCGTGTCGCCGAAGGTCTCGACGGCGCGGCGGTCCGCGTCGGCGGCGCCCTGGAAGTCCCCCGAGAAGGCGATGTCGTGCTTGAACGCCAGGTGGATCACTCCGTCCGACGCGGCAGCTCCGTTCCGCAGGCTGTCGAGGTCGTCGAGGGTGCCGCGATGCACGCCTGCCCCGGCGGAAGTGAGGGCGGCGGCCGAGGCATCCGAGCGAGCCAGAGCGACGACGTGGTGGCCCGCGTCGATGAGCTCGGGAACGACTGCGGAGCCGATCCAGCCGGACGCGCCCGTAACGAAAATGCGCATGAGAAGAACCTCCAGTTGGCCAGCCGTCCTCAACTCCGAGGACGGGACAGGTAATGTCAGCTGCTGACATGACCCTATCATGAGATGTCAGGGGCTGTCATCACGTAGGACCGGGGCTGAGCCGACAGGACTCGCGTTCCCAGCCGAACGACTGCCGTCCCGACGGAAAGCCGTGGCGACCCTTCGGTCGAGGGACTCAGCTCGCCATCGTTGTAGCGCTCGAGCTGGCAGATCTATAGCGCCGGCGAAACAACAGGTACGCCGGAGGTCCGGCCATGAGAGGGCACCAATACGACGCCACCCGGTACGCGAGCGTCGCCAGAAAGGCGTCTCCCACGCCAATTCCGGCCGTCACGAGCATCCCGCTCAGGCTCGCTTCGACGATCCCCAGTCCTCCGGGTGTGATCGGCAGAAGGCCGACCACGTTGGCGACCGCATACGCGAGCAGCACCAGCGACGGGCGGGGATGGCTGCCAGTTGCACGGAGGACTGCCAGGAGACAGCCGAAGTCGAGTCCGAGTCGAGCGGCACACAGCGCGACCGCTTTCCTCCAGTTGTCGCCGAGCGCGGACCTGACGGCGTTTCGGTCATGGAGCAAACGCTGGTCGAACCCTGTCAGCGGCGGGCGCGGACGGCGGATCCGGTTCCAAAGCCATTGGGCGCCTCGACCTAGCACAGCCAAGGGACCGTCGGTGCGCAGGATTGCGAAACCGAAACCTGCGAAGAGGACGAATCCGGCGGCACCCACTAGCGCGGTGTTGACGAGGCCACGGCTCGCAGGTGAGCCGCCGGCAATCGCCGGGAGCGAAAAGATCGGAAGAGCGAGGAGGCCGCCCACCTGGATGAGCGAGAACGCTGTCAGCCCGCTGACAGCGGTGTCGGCATCGATTCCCGCGGCGCTGAGCATCCGGAACTGGACGGCGGCGCCGGCGGCGTCCGCACCGGGCATGACGTCGGTGATGGCATTGCCAGTCAGTTCCGAGGTGACGACGGCGAACCAGTCGGTGGTGCGCAGTGCCAAGCGCTGCAGCGCGAAAGTGCACATGAAACTCGCGACCTCTGCGCCAAATGCGACCGCGAACCATACAGGGTTTAGACGCGACAACCTGGGCCATGAGGAGAAGACGCGGGTGAGGCTGGGCAAGACGAGGTATATGGCTACGCCGGCCACAATGACCGGCACCGCCCGTTTGGCCAGCGGCCTCCAGTCCAGCAAGCCCTCCCGCTCGGTTGCCGAGGGCGGCTTTGGCGGCTGCTGCTGAACCGCAGTCTCAGGAGGAAGTTGATCGTCGCCGCGAGGCTGGCGTCCATCCTTCGGGCCAGAAGGCTTGGGGCCGCCGTTGCTTCCCGGGTCCTGCTTCAACCGGGACACCCCGCGAGCGTCGTGGACGAGATCCGCCAGAAGGGGGACGTCGACGCATATGACTGGGATTCGACCAGTGAGCTGCAATCGGCGGTCACGTCCGCGCACCGAGCCGCCGGTCGCACGCGGCGGCGCAGGCTACATCCGCCGCGGATCCCGCCGTCAGGAGTGCCTGAAGACCGTCGCGAACGCCTCCTTATTACTGGCGGAGTAGGTGGTCTTGATCTGGAGCGGGCCCGTCGAGCTCGCGTAGAGGTTGTCCGCTTGGAGTCCAGGTGTCGCGGAGCCAAATGGGTATCCATTGATCTGCGCGCTGGAGAAGGCGAGGGTTCCAAAGTTGGGCACTCCAAACGTCGTCGACCCAGAAACCACCGGAAAGTCGCCGGCCATGATGCCCTCGCCCGTGCCGCTGCCGGTGCCATTGCGTGTGACGACGAACCTGTGCGTCATGTCGATTACCGAGTCCGTCATTTGCGAGTCGCTCTGGGACACCGCGAACTCGATCGTGTCTCCAACGTGGGCCGCGTCGCTCGGGACGTTCCTGATGGTGCCATTGACCACGAGCGATGGGTAGTAGCGTGCGAGACCTTGTGGCGTGCACGCCAGGTACAGACGGGCGTACGAGTTCACGGATTGGATGCCGACGCCGGCGTAGATCGAGCGCTCCGCGGGTCGCGTCGACCTGCAGTTGAGCTTGGGCACCACAATGATGGCGCTCACAGCCCCCGGAACCCCGATGTAGTTGGCGAAGTCGTAGCCGGCCAAAACGGTGCTCTGAGTATTGGTTGATCGCGCCGCCCCAGCAGGCGCGACCTGTGAGAGCCCAAGGATGACCGTCAGCCCTGCAGCGAACCCTAATGCTCTCCGCATCATGCCCCCGTTTCGGTCATTGGAACTCCCAACACCGAGCGAATCAGGTTCTTCTCTAATTGGATGCGGCGGCGGCCGGCAGCTTCACCTGCACCGGCACATCGCTCCCTTCGTAGCTCCCGTCACCGAGCTGGCCGAAGTTGTTGCCGCCCCAGGCGAGCACCGCGCGTGTCGAGGTCACCGCCAGGCTGTGCAATTCGCCGGCGGCGATGGCGGTCACCTTCCTGCCCGCGGGCAGCTTCACCTTCACTGGCACGTCGCTGTTTCTCATGTTGCCGTCACCGAGCTCGCCGTCTGCGTTATAGCCCCAGGCGAGCACCGCGCCCGTCGAAGTCAGCGCCAGGCTGTGGCCGGGGCCGGCGCTGTTCTCGCCCACTCCTTCGAGGAGGCCACCACCGGCGACGGCGGTCACCTTCCTGCCCGCGGGCAGCTTTACCTTCACTGGCACGTCGCTGTTTCTCATGTTGCCGTCACCGAGCTCGCCGTCCGCGTTATAGCCCCAGGCGAGCACCGCACCCGTCGAGGTCACCGCCAGGCTGTAGTAGCCGCCGGCGGCGACCGCGGTCACCTTCGCGCTCACGGGTAGCTTCACCTTCACCGGCACATCGCTGTTCGTCCTGTTGCCGTCACCGAGCTCGCCGTCTGCGTTATAGCCCCAGGCGAGCACCGCACCAGTCGAAGTCAGCGCCAGGCTGTGTAACGCGCCGGCTGCGACCGCGGTCACCCTCGTGCCCGTGGGCACGCTCACGTTCACCGGCACATCGCTGGCACCCGTGCTGCCGTTGCCGAGCTGACCGTCCGCGTTATAGCCCCAGGCGAGCACCGCACCCGTCGAGGTCACAGCGAGGCTGTGTTCGCCGCCGGCTGCGACTGCCGTCACCCTCGTGCCCGTGGGCAGGCTCACCTTCACCGCCACGTCGCTGTCTGTCGTGCTCCCGTTGCCTAGGTTGCCGTTGTAGTTCTTGCCCCAGGCGAGCACCGCGCCGGTGGAGGTCAGCGCCACGCTATGGGCGAACCCGGCGGCGATCCCGGTTACCCTCGTGCCGCCCGGCAGCCTCACCCTGACCGGCACATCGCTGCCATTCGTGCTTCCGTTGCCAAGCTGGCCGACGATGTTCCAGCCCCAGGCGAACACCGCGCCGGTCGAGGTCAGCGCCAGGCCGTTGTACAAGCCGGCAGCGACCGGGGCAGGCTTCATCGTCGCCGACGTTTCGCTCTTCAAGCCGGCGCTCCCTGCGGCGGACGCGGGTGCCAGCACGAGACCCAGCAACATCAAGCCGGGCACAAGCGCCCACGCCGGTGCCCACAAGAAACCGCCGCACCCGCTCCTTGCACGAAAGCTCGAGCGATCCCCTCGCACCATCGCCCGAAAAAATAACACCACCGGCCTCGGCAAACAACGTCGTCTCCCCCACGCGCAAAAGGTGGCTTCCGCCGACAGGCAAAAGGTGGCTTCCGCCGACAGTCTGTCGGGAGCTGGAGGTCAGTCTCCTCGACTCGTGCGAGCGGTGCGACGGGCAGCGACCCTGTACGACGCCATTGTTGGGACCAGATGGTCATCTCGCTCACCGGAGGCAGGCATCATCCAGCTGACGCTCACCGAAGGTCGACGCTGCAACGTTCGTATGCGAATCTCCCTGACGCTATAACGAACGCCGTATTCTGTTATAGTTACAGCTAGTGGACCCAACGAGATTTGTAGCCCCCGAGATCGGCCAAGCGATCAAGAGCACCGGGCGCTGGGGCTTCTACCGTTTCGTCCCCGAGCCGCTCCCGAGGGCATTGGTGCTCGGTGCCGAGACCGTGCTTGCCCTCTCCGCCGCCGACACCGCATTGGGTCGACTCGCCGGCGCAGGACGGTTACTGCCCAACCCGCACATCCTCGTCGACCCCTACATGACTCGTGAAGCGGTGGCGAGCTCAAGAATCGAGGGGACCCAGGCATCGCTCAGCGAGGTGCTGGAGGCAAATGCCACCGGCCGCAGTGCTCCTGGCAGCGACGTCCGGGAGGTGCAGAACTACATCGCCGCTTTCAATGCCGGCCTCCAGCTCCTCCGGAGCATGCCCCTGTGCCTTCGGCTGATCCGGGAAGTGCACGCCACGCTCATGGAAGGCGTCCGGGGTCAGGAACGTCGACCCGGAGAGTTCCGGACCACGCCGAACTGGATCGGCTCGCCGACGGACACGCCCGAGAACGCAACCTTCGTACCACCCCTCCCCGCCGAGATGAGCCCGGCGCTGGACGACCTGGAACGCTTCTTGAACGAAGACGTTCGTCTTCCTGTCCTAGTTCGATGCGCGCTCGCGCACTACCAATTCGAGACGATCCACCCGTTCTTGGACGGCAACGGACGCCTCGGCCGCCTGTTGGCCGTGTTCTACCTGGTGCAACAAGACGTGCTTCCGCAACCACTTCTTTACCTGAGCGCCTACTTCGAGACCTATCGAACCGACTACTACGACCGCCTCCAGGCAGTGAGGGAGCGTGGACAGCTCCAGGAGTGGCTTCAGTTCTTTCTGACGGCGGTGGCGGTCCAGGCCACCGACGCCATCGAGCGGGCGGAACGGCTGGCCGATCTCAGAGAGGGATATCGGCAAGCTCTGGCTTCATCGCGCAGCCGGGCTTCTGAAGTGGTTGAACTCCTCATGGCCAACCCCTTTGTCACCGTTCGCAACGTGCAGGCTGCGCTGAGTATCACCCAGCCCGGTGCGCTCAATCTGCTACGCGGAATCGAGAAACGCGGATGGCTGCGTGACATCGGCACCTTTGGCAGAGGCGGTCGCTCAGTCTGGGTCGCAGAGGAGATTCTCTCCGTGATCGCCGATGTCGCCGTTGAATGACGCGCCAACGCGACGCACGTGAGAACCTCGCGGCCGCGAGCTGTAGGGATTTCCGGTAGCCCCGGACGAAGCAGTGGGGCTAGCTGGAATCGAACCAGCGACCTCAGCATTATCAGTGCTGCGCTCTAACCGACTGAGCTATAGCCCCCGACGGGACGGTCACGCTACACCAACCGAATCGCCGCCTCGATGGCCCCGGTCCACGCGGGGCGCAAACCCGCAAGTCAAACTACCCTGGCCGCATGCTCAAGTCGGATCGCAACGACATATTCGAAGGCTCTGCCAAGTTCGGGGATCATGAGACCTGGTACCTCGTGGTCGGGGATCTCGAACGTGCCCGTTCAGGCGAAGGTCCGGCTCCTCTCGTCACGCTTCACGGCGGTCCCGGAGCCACCCACGATTACCTGCTGCCGATGACCGATCTGGCGACCGGTGGCCGGCCTGTCATCTTCTATGACCAGCTCGGCAATGGTAACTCGACGCACCTCCGGGACCGGGGCGCCGACTTCTGGACGGTGAACCTGTTCGTCCGGGAGCTCGCGAACCTCATCGACCATCTCGGCGTCGGTGCTCGCTATCACGTCCTCGGCCAGTCCTGGGGCGGGATGCTCGCGCAGGAGCACGCGCTGACTCAGCCAGCCGGCTTGCGGTCGCTCGTACTCTCCGACACCGCCGCCTCCTTCGGCGGCTTCTCCGTCGAAGCGAACAAGCTCCGAGACGGGCTCCCAGCCGATGTCGAAGCCACCCTCAAGCGTCACGAGGAAGAGGGCACGACCGACGATCCCGAGTACCTCGAGGCTTGCGCCGTCTTCTACCGGCGCCACGTTTGCCGGGTCGATCCGTGGCCGGACGAGATGACGCGAACGTTTCGGGCTCTGGAGGAGGACCCGACCGTGTACGGCACGACGAACGGACCTTCGGAGTTCCACGTCGTCGGCACTTTCAAGGACTGGTCGGTCATCGACAGGTTGGCCGAGATCCGAGTTCCGACGTTGGTGATCTCCGGTCGCCACGACGAGGCGACGCCGGTTCTGCAGGAGGTCCTCCTCGGGGGCATCGAAGGCTCCGAGCAGGTCATGCTCGAGGAATCGTCGCACACACCTTTTTGGGAAGAGCGCGACCTCTACATGACGGCGGTCGGCGATTTCCTTGCCCGCCACGACTGACTTCAGGTGATCGGCAAACTGGGCTGATTGCCGGTGGGTTCCACCTCCTGGGGGACCTTCGCCACTGCTGCCACGGTTTGACCGTCGTCCAGGTTCATGACGCGCACACCGGTCGCGTCGCGTCCCTGGGCCGCTATCTCCCGTACGGAGGTGCGAATCACCACGCCGGCCGAGGAGACGACGATGATCTCGTCCTCGAGCGACGCCATGAGGGCGGCAACCACCGCTCCTCGACGCTGGGTGAGCTTGATGCCACGCACCCCTTGTCCGCCTCTGGTCTGGGCGTTGAAGTGATCGAGCTTGGTCCGCTTGCCGTACCCGGCGTCGGTAACGATGAGCAGGTCGACCCCGTCACGAGCAACGTCGCACGACACGACCTCGTCATCCGCCCGCAGCCGCATGCCGCGCACTCCGGCCGCGCTACGTCCCATCGGGCGAACCTCGGACTCCGAGAAACGGATGGCTGTACCGTGCTTGCTCACCATCAGCAAATCGTCGTCACCGCCGGTGCGAACGACTCGGACCAGTTCGTCGCCTTCTTTGAGGTTGATGGCGATGAAGCCTTCCCGACGGGATTTGTCGTACTCGGAGAAGGCGGTCTTCTTGACCTGACCGCTCTTGGTCGCGAACAGGAGGTACTGGTCGGGATCGAACGTCCGCGTCTCGACGATCGCTTGAATGCTCTCCGTCGGCTCGAGAGGCAGCAGGTTGACGATCGGTGTTCCGCGGGCGTTGCGCTCCTTCAAGGGCACCTCGTGGGCCCTGAGCCGGTAGACCTTGCCGCGGTTCGAGAAAAGAAGCAGGTGTGAGTGCGCCGTCGTGTGGAGAACCTGATCGATAAGGTCTTCTTCTCTGAGCCTCGTGCCCTGCACCCCTCGTCCGCCGCGTGCCTGGGCGCGGAAAGCGTCGGACTGGACGGCCTTGATGTACCCGGCACGCGTAAGGGTCACCACGAGCTCCTCGTCCTCGATGAGGTCCTCGACGAACAGCTCGCCGGGATCGTGGATGAGTCGAGTGCGCCGCGGCTCGGCGTGCTGCTGTTTGATCCACTCGAGCTCGGTCGAGATAACGGCTCGAAGTCGGACCGGATCACCCAGGATCTCCTCGAGCTCGGCGATCGTCTCGGTCAGCTGGGCTATCTCTGTCTCGAGCTCGCTGCGGCCGAGCCTCGTCAGCCGCCCCAGTGTCATGTCCAAGATGTGATTCGCCTGCTCCTCGCTGAACGAGAACGGCTCGTCCATGAGGTTCGTCCGCGCGGCTGCTCGGTCCTCCGAGCCACGGATCGTTGCGATCACCGCGTCGAGCATGTCGATGGCACGAAGCAGCCCCTCGACGATGTGCGCCCGAGCCCGCGCCTTGCGGAGGCGGAACTCCGAACGCCTCGTGACGACCTCCACCTGGTGAGCGATGTACGCGGTGAGAGCCTGGGCGAGGTTGAGCAGGCGCGGCACGCCGTCGACGAGGGCGAGCATGTGGACGCCGAAGCTCGTCTGCAGGGGTGTGTGCTTGTAGAGGTTGTTCAGCACCACGTTGGCGTTCGCGTCGCGCTTCAAGGTGATCACGAGGCGCGAGACGCGGCCGGCCGAGTCGTTCTGCACGCCGCTGATGCCCGTGAGATCACCGGACTCGATGGCGTCGGCGATCTTCATCTCGATGCCGCCGACCGACGTCTGGTACGGGATCTCGGTGACGACGATCTGGTCGGCGCCCGAACGCGACTCGGTGATCTCAGCCACCGCCCGCAGCTTGACCGAACCGCGCCCCGTTCGGTAGGCGTCGAGCAGTCCGGACCGGCCGAGGATGAGTGCGCCGGTCGGGAAATCGGGGCCCCTGACGAAGCGCATCAGCTCGTCCGGCGTGGCCTCGGGGTGTTCGAGGAGATGCAGCGTCGCGTCGATGATCTCACCGAGGTTGTGCGGGGGGATATTGGTCGCCATCCCGACGGCGATTCCCTGTGACCCGTTGACGAGCAGGTTCGGATAGCGCGCCGGCAAGACGACCGGTTGGACCTCGTTGCCGTCGTAGTTCGGGATGAAATCGACTGTTCCTTCGTCGATACCGTCGAGCAGGGCGAGCGCGAGCGGAGCCAAACGGCACTCGGTGTAGCGCATCGCCGCCGGTCCGGCCTCCGGCCCCGGAGCCCCGAAGTTGCCGTGGCCGTCGATGAGAGGATGGCGCAAGCTGAAGTCCTGGGCCATCCGCGCAAGGGCGTCGTAGATCGCCAGGTCGCCGTGTGGATGGAAACGGCCCATGACGTCGCCGACCACCTTGGCGCACTTGGCGTGTGGGCGGTCAGGGCGCAGCCCCGTGTCCGCCATCCCGTAGAGAATCCGCCTGTGAACCGGCTTCAAACCGTCTCGCACGTCGGGAAGTGCTCGGGACACGATGACCGACATCGAGTACTCGAGGAAGGACCGCTCCATCTCCTCTTGGATCTCGATGGGCTCGATCGCGCCCACAGCGCTGCCGCGGCCGTCGTCGTCTGGCGTGCGCGAGCCGGGTGTGTCCGAGTTGTTCCCGTTGCCTCGTGCCATGTGTGGGGCTGCCTCCACTACTCGTGCTGGACTGGCGGTCCTTGTCGATCGCGACCGGTCAGGTGGTGCCCGAGATCAGATGTCCAGGAAACGGACATCCGTCGCGTGGGTCTGGATGAAGGTGCGGCGGACATCGACGTCATCGCCCATGAGGATCGAGCAGATGTCGTCTGCGATCGAGGCCTGCTCCATCGTCACCTGCAGCAGTGACCGCAGGGCCGGGTCGATCGTCGTGTCCCGGAGCTCGGTGAAGTCCATCTCCCCGAGCCCCTTCAGGCGCTGGAACTCCTTGGTGTGATTCGGATGCTCGGCCATGAAGCGGGCCCGCTCGACGTCGTCTTTCAAGTAGACCTTCGAGTTGCCGACCAGCGTCGAGTACAGCGGCGGCTGGGCGACGTACACGTGGCCCGTCTCGATGAGCGATTTCATCTGGCGCAGGAAGAACGTCAGCAGCAGTGTCCGTATGTGCGAGCCGTCAACGTCGGCGTCCGCTAGCAGGATCACCTTGTGGTAGCGGATCTTTGCGACATCGAAGTCATCTGCCACACCGGCGCCGATCGCCAAGATGAGGGCCTGGATCTCCGCGTTCTTCAGCATCTTGTCGACCCGGGCCTTCTCGACATTCAGGATCTTGCCCCTGATCGGCAAGATGGCCTGGGTGCGAGGATTGCGCGCGTCCTGGGCCGTGCCGAGAGCCGAAAGTCCTTCGACGATGAACAGCTCGGACTCGCGAGGCTCGCGTGACGAGCAGTCGACGAGCTTGCCCGGGAGGCCGGCGCCGTCCAGAGCGTTCTTGCGCCGGGTGAGGTCGCGGGCCTGGCGTGCAGCGACGCGGGCGCGCTGGGCGAGCAGCGCCTTCTGCACGATCTGGCTCGCCTCTTTCGGGTTCTCCTCCAGCCATTCAGCGAGCTTGTCGTTCGTAGCCTTCTCGACCAGCGACCGTATGGACACGTTGCCCAGCTTGGCTTTGGTCTGACCTTCGAACTGGGGATTCGTCATCCTGACTGACACGATTGCGGTGAGGCCCTCCCGGATGTCCTCGCCCGTCAGGTTGTCGCCGGACTCCTTGACGACGTTGCGCTGCCGTGCGTACTTGTTGACGACATTCGTGAGCCCCTTCTTGAAGCCCTCTTCGTGCATACCGCCTTCGTTGGTCGCAATACCGTTCGCATATGAGTAGATGCTCTCGTAGTAGCCGGTGTTCCATTGCAAGGCCACCTCGACCTCCTGGTCGGTCTCGGCCTGGGAGAAGGCGGCCACCTTGCGGAACAGCGACTCCTTGGACGTGTTGAGGTGCTTGACGTAGTCGACGATCCCGCCCGTGTAGCGATACGTCTCCTCCGCCAGGTGCGCCGGGCGTTCATCTCTGAAGCGGATCTCGAGACCTCGGTTGAGAAAGGCCATGACCTGCAGCCGCTCGAGCACCGTCTGGGCCCGGAACTCCGTCTCCTCGAAGATCGTGGGATCCGGCCAGAAACTCACCGTCGTGCCCGTCCGGCCCCGCGGCGCAGGTCCGGTCACCTCGAGCGGGCCCTTCGGATTGCCGCCGTCGACGAACTCGATCCGGTACCGGTTCCCCCCCCGGTCGACTTCCAGGACGAGACGCGCGGAGAGGGCGTTCACGACCGATACCCCGACCCCGTGCAGTCCGCCCGAGACCTTGTAGCCCGAGCCGCCGAACTTGCCGCCGGCGTGCAGCACGGTGAGCACGACCTCCGCGGCTGTCTTGTCGGGGTAGCCGGGAATGGGGTCAACTGGGATGCCCCGCCCGTTGTCGCTCACCCGGCAACCGCCGTCGGCGAGCAACGACACCTCGATGCGACTGCAGTACCCCGCCATCGCCTCGTCGACGGCATTGTCGACGACCTCCCAGATCAGATGGTGAAGGCCAGTCGGGCCCGTGGACCCGATGAACATGCCCGGTCGCAGCCGGACCGGCTCCAAGCCTTCGAGCACAGTGATGTCTTCCGCCTCGTACGAAGCGGGCGTCACCGGCACTGAAACCACGTTGTCGTTCTCCTTCTCGTCCTTCGCCCCGTCGGCTTGTTCGGCGCCGTCCCCCTTACCGCTGTCCAAGTCCACAGGCGCGACCTTCCAACGATGACGGACGGAACGGGCCGGAGACGAACCCTCGGTGGATGCGGATCCAACTCCCGACGATGTCTCCAGTCTATCGGCGTGAGCCCCACACCACACGGACGCTGAGACGTTCCGGAGCCGCGTCACCGAGCTCGTCGGCGAGACGGCCCAGCACTGCAGAACCGGCTAGCTCCAGCTCAGTGGCCCAAGCAGGGTGGTCCACCGACACGACAAGCTCGCGGCCCCGGACGAGCTGCGGGCGTACCTGGCGGGCCATGCCCGGGCCGACGACTTCCTCCCAGCAATCGGCCACGCGGCCCAGCACGAGAGCATCTTCCATCCCCCGCTGACGCAGCAGCTGACCGATGGCCGAACCGATAGGGACTGTCGTGCCGCCGCCTTCCCCCTCTTCGGCGGGCCTGGCCGTCACGTCCTCGCGGTGCGCTCGCGTAGCCTCGCCTCGACAGCCGCTCACGACTCCAGCCTACCGTCGACCAGGCGCAACACCAGGTTCGGCGCTGCCCCCGGGGGAAGCTCGCCGGCCGTCGTCAGGAGCGCCTGTCCGCCGGGCAGCTCGCCGACGAGCGCCCGAGCCGTGCCCTCGTCGAGCTCGGAGAAGGCGTCGTCTAAAAGCAGCACCGGCGCAGCGCCCGTGATCGCCGTCATGAGGCGGTGACTGGCGAGCCGTAGCGACAGGGCGACGCAGCGTTGACGCCCCTGCGAGAGCCGTGTGCGGGCATCGAGCCTGCCCGCCGCGAGCTCGAGCTCGTCGCGCTGGGGACCGACGGTGGTCGTCGCCCGCCGCAGGTCCTCCCAGCGTGCCGAGGCGATCGCCTCGGTCAAGGTCCCTTCCCAGGACCGGGCGTAACGCATCTCGAAGGTGCCCGCTTCTCCGGCCAGGACCGCGAACGCCTCGGCGGCGAGCGGTGAGAGCGCTTGCACCAGCTCGTCGCGGGAAGACGCGAGACGCTCTCCGATCTGAGCCAGCCGATCGTCCCAGACGTCGAGCGTCGCCGCGGCTTCGGAGTCGAGACGGCCACCAAGTTGGCGCAAGAGCGCGTTTCGATGCCGCAGCACGCGGTCCAGGGCCGTGCTGTCCGCCCCGAGCCGGGGATGGGCTTGGGCCAGCACGCCATCGACGAAATCTCGGCGACCGCCGGGCGGGCCCTTCACGAGCGCGAGGTCGTCGGGAGTGAACAGCGTCGTCCGCAGGACCTCGACAAGTCCGCGCGCACCGGTCACTCGTTGGGTGTTGTGCCAGGCCCGGTCACGTTGGCCGGGAAGGATCTCGATCTCGATCTCCACCTTCCGGCTTCCCACCAGCACGTCGCAGAGGACCCGCGATTGCGAAGCGCCCTCCCGCACGATCGCCTCACGGGGTGCCCCCCGGAAGGACTGCAGCGTCGAGGCGTACACGATCGCCTCGAGAAGGCTGGACTTTCCGGCGCCGTTGTCGCCCTGCACGACGGTCAGCCCGTCCGTCGAAGGGCGAAGCTCCACAGCCTCGAAGTTGCGGAACTCGTGCAGCTCGAGCCGTAGGACCACGGTCTCGCTCATACGGCGTTACCGCACGCTCAGGACACCTTCACCGGCATGAGCAGGTAGCGGTACTCATCCTCGCCCTCTCCGCGGACGAGAGCCGGTTTGCCCGGGTCGTTCACCTCCACCACGATCGTGTCGGCCCGGACCGCCTCGACGCCGTCGAGCAGATAATTCGGGTTGAAGGCCACGGTCAGGTCCTCGCCCTGAAAGTCCCCTTCGATGCTCTCTTCAGCTCGTCCGCTCTCGGGCGTGAGGACGGTGAGCTCCACTCCCCCGTCGTGCAGGGCAAGCCGTACCGGGGTCGTGGCGTCCTTGGTGTCTCTCACCACGAGGCGTACCCGGCGGAGAGCCGCTTCCAGGTCGTCGCGCGACACACGCAGGTGGTAGGCGTAGGACGCCGGGATGAGTCGCTCGACTTCTGGGAACTGGCCTCGCAGCAGCCTCGTGGTGATCCGCACGGAGTCCAGGTCGAAGACTGCATCCAGGTCACTGTGGCGAAACACGATCGTTCGCTCCTCGTCCCCCTTCCCACTCGAAGCCAGCCGTTGGACCTCCGTGAGCGCCTTGGCCGGGACGAGCACCTGCCCGCCGGGCTCGACGGCGGTCATCCCCGCGAAGTCGCGGAACGCGAGCCTGTACGAATCGGTGGCAATGAGTCGGAGTCCGCCTTCGGTCGCGACCATGAGCACCCCGGTCAGCTGCGGTGCCCGGGAATCGTCGACCAGCGCCGCCCGCACGACTTGGCGCAGGCCGTCGGCGAACACGGCGCCAGGGATCTCGATGCCTTCCTGTTCTGGCACTCCAAGTCGCGTGATCTCCGCCCCGATGGCGACCCGAACAACGAATTCCGCCCGTCCCGATGAGAACCGCACCTCTTCGTCGTCCGACGACACCGTCACTGCGCCGGCCTCGAACGAGCGAACGATATCGACGACCAAGCGGGACGGCACGAGCGCCGAGCCGTCCGAGTCGCCTGCGACCTGGCAACGAGCCTCGATCACGAGATCGGGATCCGAGCCGACGACATCGAGCTCGTTCCCGCGCAGACCGAGCCGCAGCCCGACAGCGCCGAAGCTTGGACCGGGGCGGCCGCTTGTGGCTCTTGATGCGATGACGAGGGTGTCGAGAAGCGTGTCACGATCGGCACGAAACTTCACGAATGCTCTACTCCCTTCGAATTAGAGAAAGAAAACAGCAGAGGTAGTAGGCCCTGTGGAAGGTGCATAACGAGCGATTCTCCCTGTTCGGGAGGGGTCTACTTTTCCTCGCGATATCCCCCTGGCACACAGCGCCTCCGCGCTCTTGGCCAGCGGCTGGGGAAACTGCGACAGGTCATCCCCTGCCGGAGAGCAGATGTCCACAGATGTTCAACCGTTTTTGATCTGCACGCTGAGCTCGGTGACCTGGTCGTATACCTGCCGGCGCTCTTTCATGAGTCCCGACACCTTTTCGACCGCATGGATGACTGTAGTGTGGTCCCGGTCGCTGAACTCCCGTCCTATGGCCGGATAGCTGAACTCGGTGAGCTCACGGAACAGGTACATCGCAATCTGCCGGGCTATCACTAGGGGTCGCCGGCGGCTCGGTCCGATGAGCTCCTCGACGCTGAAGCCGAAATGGTCGGCGCTGGTCTCGATGATCTGTTGGGCGGTGATCTGTCGTGGCTGCTTGGATGCGACGAAATCGGCAAGGACCGACTCGGCGAGCTCACGGGTCAGCGGTTGCCGGTTCAAGCTGGCGTAAGCCGTGACGCGGATGAGCGCTCCTTCGAGCTCCCTGATGTTTTCCTTGACCATCGTCGCGATGAAATCGAGTACGTCGTCGCCGACCACGGCGTGCTCGTGCTCGGCCTTGGTGCGCAAGATCGCGATGCGGGTCTCGAGCTCTGGTGGCTGGATGTCGGTGGTCAGGCCCGAGAGCAACCGGCTGCGAAGACGGTCCTCGAGGGTCGCGATCGCCCACGGTGCGCGATCGGAGGTCAGCACGATCTGCTTAGACGAGCCGTACAACGAATTGAAGGTGTGGAACAGCTCCTCTTGCAGGGACTCCTTCTTGTCCATGAACTGGACGTCGTCGATGAGAAGCACGTCGCACTCCCGGTAGCGACGACGAAAGGCGCCCATGTCGTCTTTCGCACGGAGTGTCTCTACGAATTCGTTCATGAACGTCTCGGTCGAGACGTAACGCACTCGCATCCTCGCGAAGTTCTCGCGCACGTAGTTCCCGACCGCTTGCAGCAGGTGTGTCTTTCCCAGTCCTGCGGCCCCGTAAACGAACAAGGGGTTGTAGGACCGTGCCGGTGCCTCGGCCACCGACAAGGCTGCGGCGTGGGCGAAGCGGTTGGACGGCCCGATCACGAAGGCATCGAAGGTGTACTTCGGGTTGAGTGGGACGTCGTCGGCCCCTCGGGCACTTGCCCGCGCCGGAGGGCCCCCATTGCCGTGTACCTGCTCGACGAGCGCGACGTACCGGGGTTCGATCTGTTCGAGGTCCCTTCCCAAGGTGAGCTCCTCTGAGCTCACGTCGTCGACCTGCACGTCAAAGCGGAATTGGACCTCCTTGCCGGAGCTGTCGAGAAGAGCCTCGTGAACAAGGCCGTGGAAACGGCCTTCCAGACGATCGCGGACTACCCCGCTCGGCACCGCGAGCACGAGGGTCCCGTTCGCGACGGCCACTGGACGGATCGAGGAGAACCACGCCCGCCACGTTGCATCGGACACCTGGGAACGCAGGGAGTCCGAACAGTCATTCCACAGTTGCTGTGCTTCTGTCACCAGCTCGAGCCCTCCGGTCGAGAAGTTCTCCACACCAGCATCCACAGGTGTGGACGGCGGGGCGAGCACGCAGGGTGCCGGAATCGTACAACGCCACCGCTTCGCATGCTTCGGGGATCGCGTCGCGTGGTCCCGAGGCGGAACGTGCGCTAAATTGCCTGCACCGGTCCGATGGTGTCTTGTGGGCCAGTGCTTTTGCGCGCCAGATAGTGTCTCGATCGCGGCGAGTCGATCGCACTCTGTTCACCGGCCAACGCCGTGTGGGAGACGCCCCTGTCGTGCGGACGGGAAGGACGAAACGAGGCTGAGATGAAGCGGACGTTCCAACCCAACACCCGCAAAAGGGCGAGAAAACACGGGTTTCGTCACCGGATGTCCACGCGCGCTGGCCGCGCGGTCATCAAGGCGCGCCGCCGGCGCGGACGGGCCCGGTTGTCGGCTTGAACCAGCCTGGAACACCATCGCGAGCTCCGGCGGCCGTGGTCGCCGGTCCGCCGGAGGTTGGCGCGAAAGATCGCGTCCCGGGAGCCTGCCCGGTTCGTGGGCGCCAGGTCTTCGCCCTGTTGCGCCACTCCAAGCGACGAGCCTGGTCGGGGCCGGTCAGGGTACAGTTTCTTGCGGCACAGGAGGCCGACGAAGCACGGCGTGTCGCGTTCGCCGTGCCCCGTAAGCTGGGAGGCGCAGTCGAGCGCAACCGGTGCCGCCGCCAGCTGCGTGCGGTCGTCAGGGAGAGCGCGCCGGAACTTCCCGCGGGGATCTACCTCGTAGGGGTCAACCAGGGAGCTCGCGACCTGCGGTACCAGGAGCTGCGAGCGAGGGTGATCGAGGCGATGCAACGGGCGAGCCGGGCGGACGGTCGATGAGGGTCGACCGGGACGGGCCGAACACGCCCGCGAGAGCTCTCCTGCTGGCATTGCGGGCTTATCAGGCGTGCCGGGCCGGCCGGCTCTCGCCCTGCCGCCACGTCCCGTCTTGCTCGGCCTACGCGGTCGAGGCCATCGAGCTCCACGGCGCCCGGCACGGCGCGTGGTTGGCCGCCAAGCGCCTCGCCCGCTGCCGCCCGTTCGGCAGCCGCGGCTTCGACCCGGTTCCGAGCTGAGGGCCGCAATGCTCCTTGCTGCCACCCATACGGTCAAGGCCGGCAGTTCGGTCCTGGGGACGGTCCTGCACCCGATCTTCGTCGTTATCGGCTACGTCCTCGCGTTCTTCTACGGGCTGGTCCCGAACTACGCAGTGGCGATCGCGTTCCTCACGATCGCCGTGATGATCGTGGTCTTCCCGCTGACGCGCGCGAGCGCACGCTCGATGATGCGGATGCAGCTTCTCTCGCCCGAGATGAAGAAGATCCAGGCCCGTTACAAAGCCAAGCCGGGCATCCCAGCAGCGGAGCGCCAGGAGCTCCGCCAGAAGATGAACGAGGAGGTGATGGCGCTCTACCGGGAGAACGGGGTGAACCCTACCGGGGGATGCCTGCCGATGTTCCTCCAGTTCCCGATCCTCATCGTTCTCTACGACGTCGTTCGGGGACTGTCGAAGATGACCGAGGTCGTCAACGCCGCCGGCAAGCCGATTCTCGTCAAAGGCAAAGCGCTTACGGTCTCGACGCCACAGAACATTCCGAAGACGAGCCGGATGTATCACGACCTCGTGCTCGCCAAGGGCCAGATGCACGCTCTCGGCATCAACCTCGCGGACTCCGTGCGCACCCACCAGTCCTCGTTCGTGCACGTAATCCCGTACGCCCTGCTCGTACTGGTCGCCGTGGGACTCCAGTACGTGTCGATATGGCAGGTCACGACGCGCAACCCCGCCGCAACCCAGGCGAATCCCCAAATGCAGTCGATGCAGAAGTTCATGCCCCTTATCTTCCTCGTGCTCTACATCGCGCTCCCTGCTGGGGTGGGCGTCTACTTCATCGTGTCCAGCTTGTTCCGGGTCGCGCAGCAAGAATGGATGTACAAGCACGACCCGACGATCGTCGCCGCGATCAAAGAGCTGACCAAGCGAAAGTCTGAACCGGCTGCCAGCCTCGGCACCGGTGACGCCAGTGAGGCTCGCAAGGCCGGTGCTGGCCCGCGCGGCGGTGCCAGCGGGAAGGGTTTCCTCGCCCGCATGCGCGAGGCAGCCGACTCCGCAGGCTCGTCTCAGCGTTCCTCGAGGGAGGCGACCACTCCGGCCCCGGCGGCCAAACCTGCGGGTGCGGGTGGAGCTCGACGCAGCCCGACGAACGGGTCGAAGCCGAAGGTGAACCAGAACGGCTCCAGGAACGGGTCCGGCGCCAAGAGACCCAATCAACCAAGAGCATCCGGCTCGGCGGGCTCCACAGGCGGTGCAAGGCCGCAGCCGCGCTCCAGGGACAAGCGGCCGCGAAGGAGCCAATAGCTCGTGGAGTGGGTCGAGATGACCGGCAGGACGGTCGAAGAGGCTGTCGAGGCTGCCCTCGACCGTCTCGGTGTAGCCGAGACGGATGCCGAAGTCGTCGTCGTCGAAGAGCCGAGGTCGGGCATGTTCGGCCTTCGCCGAAGCGATGCGCGGATCAGGGTCCGGGTGCGCCCGGTGCAACCGCGGGCGAAGCGACCCTCCAGGCGCTCGAGCACCGGCTCGGGCGGTGGCGAGCGCGGGAACCGCCGACAGGGCGGACCACAAGACGGCTCGGCCCGGAAGGCCGACGGGCCTCAGGGCGACGGTACCCGCCCCAAGTCCGGCCGAGCTTCGGGGCCCCGGACGAACCCCGCTCAGGCGCGGCAGGCCAAGGGCAAGGGACCCGCTCAGAACGGCTCTCAGAGCTCCCGCGCTGGATCCGAGCAAGCGGAGGGCCAAGAGCTTGACGCTAGTGCGAACGCCGGGGTGGATCGTGATCCCCGAACCGGTGGCCGCCAGCGTTCGCGCTCGCGGGGTCGTGGCGGCCGCGGACGATCATCGCGAGATCGCAGTGACGTCACAGGGAATTCGCAGGGGCCGGGCGACGAGGGTGGGCCACCTAAGGAGGGGCGGATGAGCATCGAGACGCAGCAGGAGCTCGCAGCCGGCTTCGTGAGCGAGGTTGTCGCGAGATTCGGTATCGAGGCCACGACGCAGGTGCGTCTGACCGAGGACGACGGCATCTTCGTCAGCGTGGAGGGAGACAATCTCGGGCTTCTCGTGGGCCCGAAAGGCGCCACGGTTGAGGCCTTGCAGGAGCTGACGAGGACGGTGGTCCAAAGACACACCGAGGAGCACACGAGCAGGATCGTCGTCGATGTCGGAGGCTACCGAGAGCGCCGAACAGCAGCGTTGCGCCAATTCGTGGTCGAGGCCGCGGCTGACGTGCGTCGTACAGGACTGCCGGAGGCACTCGAGCCGATGTCGCCTTCGGATCGCAAGGTGGTCCACGACACCGTGAACGGGCTCGAGGACCTGGAAACGACCTCCGAGGGGGTCGAGCCCCACCGCTATGTCGTCATCCGCCCTGCCCAGCCTCCGGATTCGTCAGTGAACTCGGGGGAGACGAGCGATCAGCCCGGAGAACCCGCAGACCTACGCTGACCGGCGCTGGTATGGGCGCGTGGTTCGCCCGCCTCGGCGTTCAACCAGCCCCGGCTCGGTAAGCATGACGCGGAGTGCCGAACGACGCCTTGCCGGGGTGCTGGCAGAGGCGCGACGGCGATCTCTCGTCGGGAACCTGCCCTTGGCGAGGCAGATCGCGCACTCGGAAGGATTCGCGCGGGCAGTTTCGCTCGAGCCGTTCGATGGCCCAGCTCTAGATCTCGGCGCCGGCGGAGGGCTGCCCGGCCTCGTGCTCGCCGTTCGGGATCCGGAGCTTCATCTTGTCCTTCTCGACTCCGCTCGCCGTTCCTCCGACTTTCTGCGTTGGGCGGTCGCCGAGCTCGATCTCTCGCCCCGGGTAGAGGTTCTCACCACCCGTGCCGAGGAGGCCGGCCGGAACGAGAGATATCGCGAAACTTTCGCCGTCGTCGTGGCTCGAGGCTTCGCCGCTCCGGCGGTAACGGCCGAGTGCGCCGCACCGCTTCTCCAGGTCGGCGGCCGGCTGATCGTCTCCGAGCCGCCCGCGGGCCGGTTCGATGGCGACGGGCCGGAGCTGGACCAATTGGCCGATCGCTGGCCGGCACAAGGATGCGCCGTGGTCGGCCTGGTTCCCGAGCTTGTACTTCGGGAGGAGTTCGGGTATGCCGTGCTGCGCCAGGCGACCGTCTGCCCGCAACGCTATCCGCGGCGTCCTGGGATCCCCGCCAAGCGCCCGCTCTTTTCTGGATCCGGTCCCTGATCCCCGGTCCTCGATAATGTGGCCTTTGTGACCGCGCCCGGCTTCGAGCTCGTCTGCGAGATCGAGCCTCCAACTCGGCCGGACCTGAAGCACGTGAGACACCAGATCGGAGTTCTCAGCTCGATCGCCGGGACGTTTCTCATTCCCGACAACCACATCGGTCGTGCGACCGTCTCGAGCGTCGCAGTCGCGCACGAGGTAGAAGCGATGGGTGGACGCTCGATCGCCTGCTTGAATGCGAGGGACCGCAACCTGCTCGGCCTCCAGAGGGATCTGCTCACCGCCGCGGCCTACGGTGTGGACCAATTCCTGCTCGTCTACGGAGACGAGCCGAAATCGGGCAGCCGGACGAGCGAGCTCACGGTCCGGGCGATGCTGACCGAGGCTCGGGCTTTCGAGAACAGCCCCGCGCTGTCGGGGGCCAAGGGCCTGCGCCTGGGTGCCGTCACCGGCCTCGGCGGACTTCCGGACTGGAAGCGACAAGCGGACTTCCTGTTCGTTCAGGTCGGGTTCTCTCTAGAGCCGTTGCTGCGTTGGAGCGAACGGGTGCGACCGCAGACGCCGGCGTATGCGGGCGTAATCGTTCTGGCCAGCTCCGCAATGGCGCGGAACTTGGCGAAGACGATTCCGGCGATAGATATCCCGGCGCGCCTCGTCGATGAGGTGGATCGGGACCCCAAGGCGGGCATCGAGGCCGCTTGCGAGCTGCTCCTCGCGGTCAAGGATTCCGGCCTGTTCCAGGGCGTTCACCTGATTCCGGTCTCTTGCTACCGCCCGATGGCGGCCCGTCTCGAGCAGCTTCTCGCCCGGTCGTAAGAGGTCATAGGTTCGCTCGAGGCTGGCGCGTTATGCTCCCTGTGAGCCCATCCTGCCCGCCCAGCGAGACGGCCTGCGGTCGTTCGGCTCGCGGATGTTTCACGTGGAACTGCGTCCCCCGAACCGAAGGTGTTGATGAACGACCAAGACAATGAAGGCCGGAGACAAGCGGGCGAGTCCAGGGATCCAAGAGCCGGCATCGGCGACCGGCGAGAGGGTCCGGAGACAGACAGCGGTATCGCCGAACCGGCCGAGGTGGCGTCGCGACCCGCGCGACCCTTGCCGAGGGTGATCGCGGTCGCGAATCAGAAGGGCGGAGTCGGCAAGACGACGACAACCGTGAACCTCGGCGCGGCGCTGGCCGATCTGGGTTATCGAGTCCTGATCGTCGATCTCGACCCTCAGGGCAATGCGACGACTGGCCTCGGAATCGAGGCTCGAAACTTCGACTACTCCATGTACGACGTTCTTCTGCACGACATTCCCCTGGAGGACTGCGTCGAGCCGACCAGCATCAAGAACCTGTTCCTCGCGCCGGCAACCATCGACCTGGCGGGAGCCGAGATCGAGCTCGTTCCGGCTTTCAGCAGGGAGCTGCGATTGAAGCGGATGCTGGCTCCGGTCCGGGAGGACTTCGGCTACATCTTCGTCGACTGTCCCCCCTCCCTCGGGCTCATCACCGTCAACGCGCTCGCCGCCGCGAGCGAAGTGCTCGTGCCCATCCAGTGCGAGTACTACGCCTTGGAGGGCGTGGGCCAACTGCTGAGGAACGTCGAGCTGGTACGAGGCAACCTGAACCCCGAGCTCGAGGTGTCGGCCATCGTGCTGACCATGTACGACTCGCGGACCAGGTTGGCGGACCACGTGGTGGCGGAGGTACGCACGCATTTCGGCGCGGCAGTGTGCAAGAACGTCATTCCCCGCACGGTCCGGATTTCCGAGTCGCCGTCCTTCGGGGAGCCGATCACGGTCCATGCACCGACGTCACGGGGAGCCATCGCCTATCGGGAGCTCGCGAAGGAGGTGAGCGGTGGTCAGGCGTAGCGGCTTGGGCAAGGGGCTCGGGGCCCTCATCCCCCCGACACCGGGTGGGCCTGCGGGTTCCACGCTCCGTGAGGTTCCGCTCGCCCGGATTCGCCCAAACCCGTTCCAGCCCCGCAATCAGTTCGGGGAGCAGGGACTGTCTGCGCTCGTCGACTCCATCAAGGCCGTCGGCCTCCTCCAGCCCGTGCTTGTCCGCGAGGTCGGGCCGGACGAGTACGAGCTGATTGCCGGGGAGCGCCGGTACCGGGCGGCCCGGCGCGCTGGACTTCAGTCGATTCCGGCCCTTGTCCATCACGCCGACGACGCCACGAGCCTCGAGGAGGCTCTAGTGGAGAACCTGCATCGTGAGGATCTCAATCCCCTCGACGAAGCGGGCGCCTATCAGCAGCTGATCGAGGAATTCAACCTTACGCACGAGGAAGTGGCTCGCAAAGTGGGGCGCTCGCGCGCTGCCGTCACGAACGCACTGCGACTCTTCCAGCTGCCACCTACTGTCCAGCGATACGTCCGCGATGGTCAGCTAAGCGCCGGTCACGCGCGCACGTTGCTCGGCACACCCGACCGAATCCTGCAGGAGCGGCTGGCCGCCGAGGCGATCCAGAGCGGCTTGTCCGTCCGGGCCCTCGAGGATCTCGTCCGAAGTGCGCTCAAGGCGGCACGGACCGACGAGACTGGACTCGGAGACGCTTACGACGACGCCGGCAACCCGATCGGCGCGCCACCCGGGGGACACGGGGTCCCGTCCGGACCTACGGGGATCCCGCCCGCTCGTGGCCTGCGGCCCCCGGGCGTGCACGATCTCGAGGAGCTGCTGGAGGATTGCCTGAACACGCGGGTCAAGGTCGACATGGGGGGCAAACGCGGCAAATTGGTGATCGAATTCGCCACCTTGGACGACCTCGAGCGAATCTACCGAGTCATCATCGGAGAAACCTCTACCTGAGGTCTGCCTCGCATTGGGGGAAACGAAGTTATGCACCGTCGTCCCCAGGTTGTGCAGTCGGTCACAAGCCTTCTCCGAATGGACACACGCGGAGATCCTCCCTTGTCAGAGGCACTTTTTTAACCCTCGCCGTCGCCGAGAGTTTACCAAGCTGTTACCTTCTCGACCTCTACTGTTGGTCCAAGTTGATCCACACCCTGTGCATGAGGTTGTGGATGACGCTATTCCTGGCTCATGAACAGCCACTGGTCGAGGGATTCCTGGACGGCTTGTCCGAGCCTTGAAGTCTGCATCCCGACCTGGTGTGGAGCGCCCAGCTCGAGCACGACGGCCGGCATCGCCGTCCGCCGCAAGATTGTCTCCGCCATCCCGTGCGCGCCGCCGTCGCGCAGGCCGAGACCGCACGCTGCCGCGTTCACGAGCAGCTCGGCAAGCCGGCGGCTCGCCGCCGATTCGTAACGGTAGCCCCGGTAGAAGTACGTCTTGGCAAGCCCGTGGCTCGGTTCCAGGCGAAGGCCTATGTAACAGTCGACCTCCGCGGCGTTGGCGGCAGCAGCCTGTGCGGACGCGTCCGGCTGGTGCAATTCGAGCGGCTGAGCGCCGGCGAGGAGGAGCGCACGGTGGACCGCGGCAGCACCTGTCGCGAAGCCCCCCTCCTCTCCGACCGCGATCCGCCGGCAGCGGAGCGTCGCCGGCGAAGAGGCGACCTTGAGCTGCTCGCGTAACGGCGTCACGAGGTCCGCGCCCCCCTTGACGGGCGCGACACGAGTCAGCTCCAAAAGGGTTCGAGGACCGCATATTCCGTCGGTCGCAAGGCCCACGTTGCGCTGGAACTCGGCGAGGGCGACGTGCGTGCTGTCGCCGAAGATGCCGTCGACACCGCCCGGGTCGAACCCGAGCCCGCTGAGCCTCCGCTGTACCTCGGCTATGTCGTCGCCCTGCAGCATCGGGCTGCGGCGGTACAGCAGCCTGTCGCCCAACCGGAAACCGGCCTCGACGACGCTCGACCACGTCTGGTGGCCGCAGACGCCATCGATGCGAAGACCGCGTTCGGCTTGGAAAACCTGCACGGCGACGACCGTGCCGGCGCCGTAGAGGCCCAGGCCGTCTTGCCCATGACTCAAACCGAGCCTTCCGAGGCGCTCCTGCAGGTCGGCCACGGCTTCACCAGAGTCGCCCTCACGAAGTGGCAGGAGATCCTCGGGTGCCAGCACGGTCCGGCCGCGGCTCATAGGCGCGAGCCTCGTCGCACGTCGTTCATCTCCGACATCGTAGGAGATGAAAGGTATTAGAGCGGGTTAATTTCCCGTGGAACCCGGCGCGCGCTGTCGCGCTTGTGGCAACGGGAGCGGCGAAACCTGGCTCAAAGAAGCTGTTCGAACTCCGACAGGATCTGAGACTTGCTCCTCGCGCCCACGATCCGGGCCTGTGCCTCGCCGTCTTTGAACAGCATCAGGGTCGGGATGCTCATGACCTGGAACCGCTGTGCGGTCCGCGGGTTGTCGTCGACATTGAGCTTCGCCACCTTGAGTTTGCCGGCGTGATCGCCGGCGATCTCGTCAAGGATCGGGGCGACCATCTTGCAAGGGCCACACCATTCGGCCCAGAAGTCCACGACCACGGGGATGTCCGAGAGGCCGACGGCCTCGTCGAAGGTATCGTCGCTGACGGTGATGACGTCATCCATGAGAATTCTCCTTATTGTTCGATTGTTCGAGTCAGCGCGCGAGCGATGACAGATAATGCTCTGCGTCGATTGCGGCCATACATCCCGAACCGGCCGCTGTGACCGCCTGCCGGTAGACATGGTCTTGGACGTCGCCGCACGCGAACACGCCGGGAACGTTGGTCTTCGTCCCGCTGTTGGCGAGCAGGTACCCGGCCTCGTCCATGTCGAGTTGCCCGACGAACAACTCCGTGCTGGGTGAATGCCCGATCGCCACGAAGACGCCGTCGGCCTGTATCTCCGACTCTTCACCCGTGTTGACGTCTCGCACCCGCACCCCGGTCACTCTTTCGTCGCCGAGCACGTCGGTGACGACAGAGTCCCACCGAAACGTGATCTTCTCGTTGCGAAACGCCCGGTCCTGCATGATCTTCGATGCCCGCAACTCCTTGCGGCGGTGGACCACGGTCACCGTGTCGCCGAATTTCGTGAGGAACAGCGCCTCCTCGAGTGCGGAGTCACCACCGCCGACGACGACTATCGGCTTGTTCCGGAAGAAGAATCCGTCGCACGTCGCGCAGGTCGAGACCCCGTAGCCGAGCAGACGAGCCTCGTTCGCGACGCCGAGCATCAGCGATCGCGCACCGGTCGCGACGATAAGCGTCCTCGCCTTCACGGAAGGATCGGGCAGGTCCGGATCTCCGATCCAGATGCCGATGGGAGACGTGGAGAGGTCGACTCGCGACGCTCGTTCTGTCACGATCTCCGCACCAAAACGCTCCGCCTGGGCCCGCATCAGGACCATCAGCTCAGGGCCGAGCACCCCGTGGGCGAAGCCGGGGAAGTTCTCGACTTCGGTCGTCAACATGAGCTGGCCGCCCGGCTGGTCGCTCGTGGACGAGGGCTCGCCTTCGATGACCAGTGGTCGCAGATCGGCTCGCGCCGAGTAGATCGCGGCAGTCAGCCCCGCAGGACCGGAGCCGAGGACAACCACGTCGCGTGTCTCGCCGGATTCCATCTGTATCGATTCCCTTCACGCCGGCCGGCTAGCTCCGGCTCTGGCGCATCCTGCCTATCAACGTGCCGGCGACCACGAAGATTCCGCCGATCAGCAAGTAGGTCGCCCAAACACGTTGGTCGAAGACCTCGCTGTCGAGGAGGCGAACGAGACCGATGATGAGCGCGATGATGACGAAGACGGCGACGGAAGCGGCTAGCAGGCCGAAGATGGCGGCGCGAACAACCTTCTGCACCGGGCGCACCGTGTGGTCCCGGATGAGCTCGACGACCTGCCCGACCTTCTCTGTGAGCTGAGCCGCCCAATCGTCGCGGGTGGGCGGCTCGGAGGTCACAGGACCACGTTAGCCGCCGGCCGCCGGAGCAAGCCGGTAGCACACGCCCATGCAGCCAGGCCCGGCGTGAGTCCCGATGACGGGACCGATATAGCTGACGATGACGTCCTTGGGCGGGAAGGTCCCGGCCAGCATCTCGAGGAACACCTCGAGGTCCGGCGCCGCGGCGTGCGCGACGGCGAGACCCTCCAAGGGGCCGGCCTCGCGGACCTTGTCCGCGAGGTACTCGAGCGACCGCGTGCGGGTTCGTTGCCGCGACTCGGCTGCGACGACGCCGTCACGGATGTCGATGATGGGCTTGATCGAGAGCAGTGAGCCGAAGAGAGCCTTCGCCGATCCGATACGACCTCCCCTTCGGAGGTTCTCCATGGTGTCGAGGGCTCCGAGAACGCGGACCCTCGCGATCACGGCCCGCGCGGCTGCCTCGGTGGCGTCGAGATCGTTCGTAGCCGCTGCGACCTGCGCGGCCTCCAGCACTATCATCGCCTCGCCCAGTGTCACGAAACGGGTGTCCACCACGCGCACGTCGATCCGCCCGCGGACCTCTTCCGCGCCCGCGCAAGCGGCTTGGTACGTGGAAGACAGTGCCGACGAAAGCGTCAGGCACACGACGCCGGTGCACCCGTCGTCGTGCGCTTGGGCGAAGCTCTCCGCGAACGCACCTGGTGACGGGGCCGAGGTCTCGGGCAAGGAGCTTGTTGTGGCACAGCGCCGCCAGAACTCCGCAGGATCGATCAGTCTCATCTCCTCGGGCCCCCAGTCGCCGAGGCGGACGTCGAGCGGGACGATCCGAATGTCGTGTTGCTCGACGAGGCTCGTCGGAAGATCACACGCGCTATCGGTGACGACTCTGATCCCGGCCATGGCCCCCCCTCCCGGCGTTCTCGCGCCCTCGCCGCGAAGTCTGCCAGCCGGCAAGGGTTCCGGCGAGCCCCGCGGCAAGGCCGTAGGCCACGATGCCCGCCAGGACACCGGCAGACACCCGCACGAACAGGCCGGCGCCCTCGTTGGATCCGACGCCCGCGAGAACGAGCGCGACGACGAACGCCATGACGAGTGAGCAGAGCGCCGTGCGCAGCAGATAGCGGCCGACGCTGAAGCCCCCGAGGCCGCCGACGCGCATCCGAAGCAGGATCAAGGCCGCAACGGCGGCGACCGAGTAGGCGACCGAGAGCGAGAGAGCCAGCCCCTTTCCCCCAAGCGAGCTTCGAAACCCGAGTGCGAGAACGATGTTCAACCCGTTCTCCAATAGGTATAGGAAAAAGGGGGTGCGGGTGTCGCGCATGGCCTGGAAGGCGCGGATCGCCAGCAGGTAGACGCAGTACCCGGGCAGCCCCAGCGCGAGCAGCTCGAGCAGCGATGCCGTCAGATGTGCCCCGCTCGAGCGGTGCGCGGTCCCCGCTCCCGTGGAGATCAACGCGATCGCCGGCCGGGCAAGGAGGAGATAGCCAACCGCAGCGGGAAGCACGCCCGCCAGCGTTCGGCGAAGCCCGACCCCGAACTGCTCGGCGAAGCCGGCGGAGTCGCCCCTGGAAAAGCGCGCCGCCAGAACCGGGACGATCGTGGTCATGACCGAGACCGCGACGATCCCGAAAGGCAGCTGGAAGAAGGTAAACGCGTACGTGTACGCCGTGATCGTCGTCGCCCCGATGCTGACAGCAATCGCCGAGACGACGAAGACCGCCACCTGATTGGCGATGACGAAGCCGAACGTCCAGCCCGAGAGATTGACGATCTCGCGCACGGCGGGGTCGTTCGGTCGCCATACCGGGCGCACCCGCAGGCCACAGCGCAACACGCTCGGGACGAGCGCCACGGCCTGCACGATCACGCCGAGCGTCGTCCCGACGCCGAGCAGCAGGAGCAGTCGGTGGTCGCTCTGGACGCCGGCAAGGCTGTGCGTGTGGCCGGAGGCGGCGAACGCCAGCAGGATGGCGATGGCTACGACGTTGTTGAGGATCGGGGCGAAGGCGGGCGCGGCGAATCGACGGGCGGTGTTCAGCACCGCGGTGATCAGGCTGATCGCGCCGTAGGCGAGCAACTGGGGCGAGAACAGCCGGAGAAGCGAGGTGGCGACCTGTCGCTCGCCGGTCAGGCCGGGCGCGTGGCTCCCGATCGTGTAGAGGTCGATGATCAACGGGGCTGCCAGCCAAAGAGCCAGGGTTGCGACGACGAGGACGCCTGCGGCCAGAGTCACCACAGCGGAGATCGACTCGACGGCCTCGGCTTGCGAACGGGTCGCGAGGCGCGTGACGAAGACCGGGACGAACGTGGCCGTCAGGATCCCGCCGAGTACGAGATCGTGCACGATATTCGGCGTGTTGTTGGCGAGGTTGAACGAGTCCGAGAGGGTCGAGTACCCGAGCGCATAGATGGCCACGAGGATCCGCAGGAGGCCCGTTACGCGCGAGACGAGGGTGCCGACGGCGACATAGGTGGTTGCCGCCCCGAGACTCGGGCGCGTCCTTCCGCCGCGGACACCTTCCCGAGACGCCGCCCGCAGCGAAGTGTCGGCGTCGGCCGTACCGCTCCGCAGGCGTGCGAGTCCCGCGGGGGCGGGAATCCCAGGCAAGGTTCGAGGCAGGCGCCCTCGATAGATCGTCCGATGATCCCCGCGGCCGTAGGAGGACTGTCGCCTACGCCTCACGAGGCCGGTTCCGCGAGGATGCTCGTCTCGGGTTCCTGGCGTTTGCGCGGCGGGCGCCGGGCGTGTCGTCGCGTGCGTCGCAGGGCGGACCGAAGCCACCAGACGAGCAGGAATGCTCCTGCGCCGGCGGTGAGCCCGATCGCGACGCCAGAGATCGCGGTGGATCGAATCGTGAAGTCGCCCCCCGCCAGCTCGAGCCGGCCGGTCGGCGACAGGAGCTGCAGCTGCAGGCTCGAGTCGCCTGAGGTGCGCGTCCTCACGCGGACGATGAACCCGGTCGTGCCGCGGTGCAGAACGAGCCGGCTCGTGGTCGGTGCGGTCAGGGTTGCGCCCGAGATGACCATCGTCAGGTGAAGCGGCGCCGTCGCGGTCGAGGTGACCGAGATCGGAAACCTGGCGGACGCGGACGTCACCGTTATCGTCCGGCCCGATGGCAAGCTGAGCTTGGAGCCGAGCTCGTGAAGGAAGGCGAGTGCGGTCGAAAGATATGCCTGGCGGGTCGCCGGATCCATGCCCGCCGTCTCCGCCAGCAGGACCGCGTCGTCGAGCCTCCCGATCGTGTCGCCCGAGGTGGGGATGACCGAGGCCAGCTCGGCGAGCTGACGGCGCGCTGCTTGAACGTCGCCGAGGGTGACGTTCCCGCCGGCCGGGAGGGTCGGGCTCACGATCGCACGAATAGCCGGCGAGCAACCTGTGGTGGCGCTCGGAGGCTGCTCGCAGGTTCCCGGCGGCGTCTGGAACAGCTCTCCGAGCGGCACCGCCGCGACGACCGGGCTGGAATCGAGGCCTTGGAGGGTCGCGGCCAGGAAGGTGGGATCGGGCGTCCATGATGCAGGGGCGACGAGCGCCACGCCTCTCGGCTGCGGGTAGTTCGGGGAGTCGAAGTAAAGCTCGGCCAGGTCGGCGAGCAACTGCTGGGCGCGCAGCGCCGCGCTCGCGGAGCCGCTCAGGTGAGCCGCGAGGCCGCCGTCGGCCTGCAGGCCCACGATCGGGGATCCCGCGATGTGAAACGGGGCCGAGATCGTGTAGGGCCATTGCACAGCCGCCGGTTTGCCGCTCACGACGGACTGGAGGTTGGCCTCGGGAACCACGATCCGCGTGACGCCGTCCGAGGCAAGTGCCGCGAGGCCGCGCGTGCCGACAGGCCCCGTCGCGACGTAGACGCTCGAGGCGTCCGGATCGTGGAGCACCTTCGCGAATACCTCGTTGCTCCGCACGACCTGGCGCGCGAGCTCGGGGTCGAGTCCGGCGCGCACCAGTTCAGTCGGGTCCACTGCGCTGAAGGGGCCGCCGACGAGGCTTCGAAGGCCGCCGGCGGCGACGGCACCGACCAGCCTCGCGTGGTCCCGGCTTCGGGCGAGTGCCAGCAGCGTCTGCGCGTACAGGTCCACCGTCAACGGCGCCCCGGGCCACCTCGCAGTCGCGCTTGCGATCGTCGCTAGTCGGGCGAGCGTCTGACGGGGCACCGCGGGTGAACCGGCGGTGCTGAGCGCCGGGAGCGCGCCGAGCGGCAGGATGAACGAGAAACGCAGCCGCTTTTGTGCCGGAACCGCCGGCGGCACCACGATCAGGTAGGTCGTGAACTCGTCGAGCGTCCCGCCCGTGATCGTGTCGTCGAGGGACACCTGGAGGGGGTAGACCCCGTAGCAGCCCTCCGGGCACGGTAGCTGGAAGACCTGTCGCGCCTTGGCCGGCACCTTGCCGGGCAGGCCGGAGCCCCCGACATAGAACTCCACGGACCCGCTCCCGCTGGGAAGTGAGCTCGGCGCGAACTGGGCGAGCGAGAGCTGCACCAGCCCGGCGAGCTGGCCGGCGAGCGTCGCATCGAACTCGAAGCGGCTCGCGAGGGCCGAGTGGTTGGGCTCGGTATACAGCCCCACGGTGATCAGCAGGTCTGAAGCCGGCACGGGGGAGCGCACCTTCAGGCCGAGCCGAATCGGCGTGCTCGAGGTCCTCACCCAGGCGTTCTGGGACGTCAGTGCGATGACGCCGCTCGGTTCAGCCGCGCCGGCGCGCGCAGGGCCGAAGGCTCCCAGGCCAACCAGCAACGCCACCACGGACAGCGCCGCCCGCGCGGCGAGCCGCCCCAGCTGCCTCGACGCCGACCGGGCGTCGCTTACCCATGAGGCGGACGGCAACGGTGGTCTTGTCCTCCGATCGGACACGCGAGACGCAGCGAGCCTACCGGCGCGCGGGCCACCGATACTGGTAAGGCGTCCGGCGCGAAGCGACGTGGCGCCGGCACGCCACGGTGCGATCGCTGCGGGTCGGATCAGAGGACGGTACGGTCGTGCAATGGTGGTGCTGCTCGGACGACACGAGGAATTCGCCGCCCACGACACGGGAAGATGGCATCCCGAAAGGGCCGAGCGGCTCGAGGCAGTGCTCGCCGGCGTCGAGGAGTCCCCCGCCGCCGAGGCGACCCTCTCGTTCGAGCCTCGTCGGGCGACGCGCGCCGAGCTCGAGATCGTCCATGACCCGGCGTACATCGCACGCATAGAGGACCACTGCTCGGGCGGGGGCGGGCACCTCGACCAGGACACCGTCGCTGCCCGGGCCTCCTTCGAGGCAGCCCTTCGAGCCGCGGGAGCAGGTCCCGACGCGGTCGAGCGTCTCCGGCGCGGTGAAGGCGACGCTGCCTTCCTCGCGGTGCGGCCTCCCGGGCACCACGCGCTCGCCGCCAGAGCGATGGGTTTCTGCCTGTTCAACAACGTCGCGGTCACCGCCGGCCTGCTTGCCGCAGAGGGCGAGCGGGTCATGGTGCTCGACTGGGACGCCCACCACGGCAACGGGACCCAGGAGATGTTCTACGACCGGTCCGACGTCTTTTACGTGTCGCTCCACCAGTTCCCCTTCTATCCCGGGACCGGGTCGCTGAGCGAAGTCGGAGCCGGGCCCGGCACGGGCGCGACGGTGAACCTGCCTCTCCCCGCAGGGACGACCGGTGACGCGTACCGTCTGGCGTTCGACGAGGTCGTCGCGCCGCTGGCGGAGGAATTCGCACCGACCTGGCTGCTCGTGTCGGCGGGATTCGATGCCCACCGAGCCGACCCGTTGACCGACCTCGGGCTCACTGCGGGAGATTTTGCGGACCTGACGGTCGCGGCGATGCATCTGGCACCTCCGGGTCGGCTGATCGCGTTTCTCGAAGGCGGCTACGACCTCAGGTCGCTCGCGTCTTGCGCCGGTGCGTGCGTAGCCGCGCTCGGCGGCGCCGACTACCGTCCCGAGCCCGCCTCGCGGGGCGAGGTCACCGATCACGTGCGCGAGGTCATCGCCACCGCCGGTCGGTACCACCGCGCGTGCGTCAGAGCGTGAGCGGCGAACGATCTTCGCCGATCGTGATTCCCGAGCGGCTCAGGTCCGTTCTCGAGGCCACTCGGCCGGTGGCCGAGCGCTTTCACGCCGCCGGCCGCCGGGTGTACCTGGTCGGTGGCCCGGTGCGCGACGGCATCGCCGGACGGCCGGGGGGCGGCGAGCCTGGCCCGGAGGTCGACATCGACCTCACGACCGAAGCAACCCCAGAGGAGACCGAGGCGTTGGTCGCGGACCTCGCGGACGCGCTTTGGAGTCAGGGAAGGCGGTTCGGGACCATCGGGCTGCTGCACGCGGGTCGCCGTTTCGAGATCACGACCCACCGAGCAGAAGCCTATGAGGCCGACTCCCGCAAACCCGAGGTGCGCTACGGCCGCGATATCGAGACCGACTTGTCGCGGCGCGACTTCACCGTGAACGCGATGGCCCTCAGCTTGCCGGACCTCGTCCTGGTCGATCCGTTCGACGGGATCGGGGATCTGGCGGCTCGCCGGTTGCGCACCCCACTCGATCCCGAGGTGTCCTTCTCGGACGACCCGCTCCGCATGCTCCGCGCGGCCAGGTTCGTCGCGGGCTACGGCTTGACCCCGGACGCGGCGCTCGTCGAGGCGGTCGAGGCGATGCGGCCTCGTCTCGCCATCGTCTCCAGGGAGAGGATCAGAGACGAGTTCGACAAGCTGCTAGTTCTGCCCAATCCGACCGCTGGGCTCTGGTTCCTCGTGAACACGGGCCTGGCGGCGGAGTTCGTTCCCGAGCTCTTGGCGCTCGCGCTCGAGCAGGACCCGGTTCAGCGGCACAAGGACGTCCTCGCCCACACGATCGCCGTCGTCGAGAAGGCGAGCCCCGACAAGGTGCTCCGCTTGGCTGCACTCTTCCACGACATCGGCAAGCCGCTCACGCGCTCGATCGGCCCTGACGGAGTCCATTTCCACCACCACGACGTCGTCGGGGCGAGGATGACGCGCCTGCGGATGCAGGAGCTGCGTTACCCGACCAACGAGGTCGAGGACGTGGCGCGCCTGGTGGAGCTCCATCTGCGTTTCCACACTTACCAGATGGGCTGGACCGACTCGGCGGTGCGCCGCTACGCCCGCGACGCCGGTCCCCTCCTCGGCCGCTTGAACGAGCTGACCCGTTGCGACTGCACTACCCGCAACCAGGCCAAGGCGCGTGATCTCGGCTTGCGGATGGACGAGCTCGAGCGGCGCCTCGCCGAGCTTCGTGAGCTCGAGGAGCTGGACTCCCTTCGCCCCGAGCTCGACGGCGTCGCGGTGATGCGCCAGCTCGGCATCCCTCCTGGGCCGGACGTCGGCGCTGCGCTCGAATTCCTGCTCCAGATCCGCCTGGACGAGGGCCTTCTGGGCGAGGACGAGATCCGGCGACGCCTCGATGCCTGGTGGGCATATCGCCAAGGCCAGCGCGCCGCCGGCACGACGCCGCACGAAGATGAGCTCCGAGTCGACGACTGAGCCCGCCGCCCTCGCGGCAGCTCAGGCAGCGATTGTCAGGAGCCGCTCGCGAAGTCCTCGACCATGCGGTGAGCCTCGTCGTCGTGGAATTGCACCGGTGGGGACTTCATGAAGTAGGCGGACGGGCCGATCAGGGGGCCTCCGATGCCCCTGTCGAGGCCGATTCGGGCGCACCGCAGCGCGTCGATGATGACCCCGGCCGAGTTCGGCGAGTCCCAGACCTCGAGCTTCAACTCCAAGTTGAGCGGCACGTCGCCGAAGTTGCGGCCCTCCATGCGGATGTAGGCCCACTTGCGGTCCTCGAGCCACGGCACGTAGTCCGAAGGGCCGATGTGGACGGAGTCCTCTGGGAGCGGGCGGTCGATCTGGCTCGTGACGGCCCTGGTCTTCGAGATCTTCTTGGACTCGAGCCGGTCGCGCTCCAACATGTTGCGGAAGTCCATGTTCCCGCCAACGTTGAGCTGATAGGTGCGATCTAGGACCATGCCCCGGTCCTCGAACAACCGGGTCAGGATCCTGTGGACGATCGTGGAGCCCACCTGGCTCTTGATGTCGTCGCCGATGATCGGGACGCCGGCCCTGGCAAAACGTTCCGCCCATTCAGGGTCGCTCGCGATGAAGACGGGGATGGCGTTGACGAACGCGACGCCGGCGTCGAGCGCGGCCGCGGCGTAGTGCTTCTGCGCCTGCTCGGACCCCACCGGAAGGTAGGAGACGAGCACTTCCGCACCGCTTTGTCGCAACACCTCGGCGACGTCCACCGGCGTGGCCGGAGACTCCTCGACCGCCTTGCGGTAGTACATGCCCAGCCCGTCCAGCGTCGGGCCGCGCTCTACGGTGACACCCGCCGCAGCCACCTCGGAGAACCGGATCGTGTTGTTGTTGGAGGCGAAGACCGCCTTGGACAGGTCAAGGCCCACCTTTGCCGCGTCCACGTCGAAGGCGGCCACGAACTCGGTGTCGCCGACGTGATAACCCCCGAGTGAGACGTGCATCAGGCCCGGGACCCTGTCGTTCGGATCGGCGTCGCGGTAGTACTCGACGCCTTGCACGAGCGAGCTGGCGCAGTTGCCGACTCCCGCGATGGCGACCTTGATCTTGCGGGCCGTCTGAGTCATGGCTCGCTCCTTTCCTTGGCTGCAACTTTGAGCACCGGCCGCGCGCCGGCGGCTGGGGCGTTCGGGACGGCCCGCGGGAGCTCCGCGGAGACGGCCGGCGGTTCGGGCGCCGCGATCGCCGGCGTCGGGGGCAGCGCCGCCCGCTCGGTGGCGATGAGTTGATCGATCCAGGTCAGATCGTGTTCGGTCACTTCGCCGGCGTGCTCGACGAGCGAGCGCTGGTACCGGTCGAGCGGCCGCCAAGGCGACTCCACGGCCCGACGGGAGCCTTCCCGGATCTCCACGAGCTGGGCACGACGGCGCTGCAGGAGCGACAGGCGGTGCTCGGGGCTCAGGTAGCGAGCAAAGGACCAGCGCAACGCGAAGCTCCGCCCGTCTTCGGGCTTGGGGTCCTCGGCCTCGAGCAGGTGGTGGAAGAGCTCGTCACCCCGGGCGGTGAGCTCGTAGACGCGACGCCCACGGGTGCCGCCGCCTGACCGCGCGGGAGCCGCACGGAGCGAATTCGACGCGCCCGGAATGCCGCCCTCTCTCCGGCGATCGAGCCGGCATGAGCAAAGACCGCCAAAGGCCCGGCAGGCGGTCCGCCCTGAGAGCGGCGCTCGGGCTCCAGCTCGTGCACGGCCCCGGCTGCTTCGAGACGTCCCAGAGCCGGGTAGAGAGACCCGAACGACAGGCTCGAGAGAAGGCCGAAGTCGCCGCGCAGCCTCTTGCGCAGGTCGTAGCCGTGCATGGGGTGCTCCTTCAAGAGCCCCAGGATCGCCAACTCGAGCACCGAGGCAGTATATATCATCTCGACATATCGATGCGATATGTCGAGTGAGCATCGCGGTTTCAGGCCGGGGCACAGCGCGACGGCGCCCGGGTCCGTCCCGGAGCGGCGCGCCGGGTAGCCTTGCCGGGATGCCAGGCGTCCGGAGCGGTCCGCAGTCGAGCTGGGGAGTCGGCGGTCCCTCGCGTCCCGGTCGCATCGAGTACCGGTTGATGCGCGAGGCGACCGTGAAGGAGTACCGGCGAGGCCGGCTCGGCCGACCCGACGTCTGCGACGCTCAGCCCGAGCTGCTCCGTGTCGCCAGGAACCTCGGGCGTGCGAGCGATACCGAGTGCCCCATCTGCGAGCACGAGCGGCTGGTCCACGTCACGTTCGCCTTCGGCCCCGGCCTCCCGCCGAGCGGTTTGGCGCTGGCCGATCTCCGCGAGCTCTCCAAGGCTGGCCGGCGCAACGCAGACGTAGCGTGCTACGTCGTCGAGGTCTGTACCGGGTGTTCCTGGAACCATCTCCTGAGCGTCTTTGCGTCAGGAGCCAACGACCGCTGATCGACCGCCGGCAGCCGAGTGCGCCGGACGGGAGGAGGTCCGAAGATGACAGACCAGGTCACAGTGCCGGCAATTCGCGCCCGGAAGCGCAGCCGGGGGGACGACCCGATCGTGATGATCACGGCCTACGACGCGCCCTTCGCTCGAGTCGTGGACGCAGCCGGTGTCGACGTCATCCTCGTCGGCGACACCCTCGCCGAGGTGGTCCTCGGCCACGGCGACACCCTCCATGTCGGAATCGAGGACCTCGCCCGCCACGTCGGGGCGGTCGCCCGCTCGGGACCACGTGCGCTCGTCGTGGGCGACATGCCGTGGCTCACCTACCATCTCGAAACGAGCGACACCGTCCGCAACGCCGCCGCCCTCGTGCGGGCCGGCGCTCATGCGGTCAAGCTCGAGGGCGGGCGCCGCCGGGTCCCTGCCGTGCAGGCCATCCTCGACGCCGAGATCCCCGTGATGGGCCACCTGGGGCTCACTCCCCAGTCGGTTCACGCCCTGGGCGGCTACAAGGTTCAAGCCCGTGAGGCCGCCGCTGCCGGCGACCTCCGACGAGACGCGGAGGCCTTGACCGCGGCGGGATGTTTCGCCATCGTGCTCGAGGGCGTGCCCGACGTCCTCGCCGAGCGCGTCACCGCCGAGATTGACATCCCGACGATCGGGATCGGTGCCGGGCCCGCCTGCGACGGTCAGGTCATCGTCCTGCACGACCTGCTCGGGCTCTCGGAGGGGAAGCCCGCCAGGTTCGTCCGTCGGTACGCCGAGCTCGGCGCCCTCGCCACCGAGTCGGTGGAGACGTGGGCAGCCGACGTCCGCGCAGGCCGATACCCCTCCCAAGACGAGTCGTACCGCGGGTCTGCGGAGCTGCGAGAGGCGCTCGAGCTGCCGTCGTGAGAGCGCCTGCGCCGCCAGTCCTAAACGGGCGGCCCAGCGGGTGATCGTGGCCCGAGCCCCAGCGGATGATCGTGGCCCGAGCCCCAGCGGGTGATCGTGGCCCGAGCGGGCCGGCCGGCTTTCCGGCGGCCGGCTGTGGCCAGCCCCGTCGCCGATACACCAGCCTGCGAAGCTCCAGAGGTGGACGAGCGCCTGCGCCACCCGTGTCCGACCTCGGCTACCATGCTTTGGTCCGCTATACCCCTGCCCCGTTCGAACCGGGGCCCCGAACGCGCCGCGCGTCGGGTCCTGAGGAGGTGAGCCGCACGTGCGGCCTTACGAAGTCATGGTTATTTTCGATGTCGGCCTCGAAGACGGCGACATCAACGCCAGCCTCGATCGCATCACATCGCTGGTGCGTGAGCGGGGGGGAAGTCCCGCTCGTGCCGAGCGGTGGGGCCGCCGCACATTCGCGTATGAGCTCAAGCACCGAAGCGAGGGTTACTACGTCCTTATCGAGTTCACGGCCGAGCCGGCGCTTGTAGCCGAGCTCGACCGGATGCTGACTCTTGACGACATCGTGCTTCGCCACAAGGTGATCCGGCAACCGGACAAGCAGAGTGGGCGCGCCCTCCGAGCTGAAGCGAAGCGGCGGGAGACCGCCGAACGCAAGGCTGCCCGGGCCAAGGCGGCGAGCTGAGCAAACTGGAGCGAATGATATGTCGAATGGAAATTCCGTCACGTTGGTAGGCAACGTCACCCGTGACCCCGAACTGCGCTTTACCCCGAACGGACAGGCCACGGCGAGCTTTGGCCTGGCGGTGAACCGACGCTGGCAGAACCGCCAGACACAGGAGTGGGAGGAGGCGACCTCGTTCTATCGACGTCGTGTGCTGGCGCGAGATGGCCGAGAACGTGAGCGAGACCCTCACGCGCGGCGCGCGTGTCATCGTCACGGGCCGCCTGGAGCAGCGCAGCTGGGAGACAGCCGAAGGTGACAAGCGGTCGAAGATCGAGGTGGTGGCCGACGAGCTCGGGCCGAGCCTGCGTTGGGCGACGGCTCAGGTGGTCAAGAACGAGAAGCGTGGGCCTGGCGACAGTGGCCCCGGCGGGGGAGGGGGTGGTCGGGCCGCCACCCCCCGCCCGGCCGCTCAGCCGGCCGCGCAGCCGGCCGGTGGGGGCGAGGCCTTTGCCTCCTATGACGAGGAGCCCTTCTGATGGCGCGGAACAACGACCGGGATCGCGGTACCCGTCGCGCTCCCAAGGAGACCGGCCGGCGAACGAAGAAGAAGATCTGCATCTTCTGCAAGGCCCACGCCACCTGGGTCGACTACAAGGACGTGAACCTGCTGCGCAAGTTCATGTCCGACCGGGGCAAGATCCGCGGCACGGCGCGTGTCGGGCAACTGTGCCCAGCACCAGCGGGAGGTTGCTTTGGCGATCAAGACGGCACGTGAACTGGCACTCCTGCCCTTCACCCAGCGGACGACGAGCGAGCGGCCCGGCGGACGCGGTGCCGGCAGGGGCGGCGCGCCGGGCCGCGGCCCGCTCCGCACCGAGTCACCGGAGGAGCCGGCGCTCGAGGCACTGCTTGGAGAGACGCTGCTCGAGGACGCTGTCTCGGACCCGGAGCTCGACGTCGTGGCGAGCGCTGCTGCTGGCGACGAGGGCCAACAGTGAAGGTCGTGCTGCGAACCGACGTCCAGGGCGTGGGAAAGCGCGGGGACATCACCGAGGTCTCCGATGGCTTTGCGAGGAACTTCCTCGTCCCCCAGGGCCGAGCGATCGTCGCGAGCGCGGGGATCGCAGACCAGGCTGCTGCGATGCGCCGCTCGCGCGACTTGAAGGATGCGCGCAACCGCGAGGGCGCAGAGACCGTTGCCCGCAAGCTTGTCCCGATCGTGTTCCGGATCGAAGCGCGATCCGGCACCGAGGGAAGGCTGTTCGGGTCCGTCACCGCCGCCGACATCGTCGAGGCCGTGATGCGCCAATCCGGCGTCGAGCTCGATCGCCGCAGGTTGGTGATCGACGAGGCGATCAAGACGGTCGGCACCCACGAGGTGGGCGTGCGCCTCCACCCGGAGGTGGAGTTCCGCCTCACTCTCGAGGTGGTGGGCTCGGGCTGAAACCAGCCCTCGGCCCTGTTGCCGCCGGGTTCGATGTACGGCGCCGTTACGGCTGTATTGCAGTACGCGAGCGTGAACTTGTCGATGTAGCCAGGATGGGAGCGCAGCTGCGCCACCGAGCGTAGCGCCGGCCGACGGCGGCTCTACACCCCGATGTCAAGATGTGGCCGTGGTGAGCGCCGCCTGTGTCGGGGAATGTCCAACTGCGTCAGAGATGAGCGGCTCGTGAGAGATCGCTTGCAGCGGCGTGAGCTCTGTTGTCCACGTTCCGTGCACAGGATTCCCAAGGTATTCCTGGGTAATCCACAAGATCCGGCCCTAGCGCCCCCCAGGCGTTTTCGGCAATCCTGAACGTGATGGTCGCCTTGCAGCCTCTCTCCGACGTGGCGCGGCACCGGCGGGGTTCAGGGCCACCCACCACGGGGGCTCCGGGGGGATCGCGGATACCGCCGCACAATTTCGATGCGGAGGAATCTGTGCTCGGGGCGATGCTGCTATCGCGGGATGCGATCGCCGTCGTGGTCGAGCAGGTGAGCGCCGAGGACTTCTACAAACCTTCGCATGCGCATATCTACGCCGCCATCACCTCGCTGTACGCCAGGGGCGAACCGGCAGATTACGTCACGGTCCCCGAGGAGCTTCGCAGGGTCGGAGTTCTGGACTCGTCGGGCGGCGCGGCGGCGCTCATGGCGTTGCAGGCGAACACGCCGGCGATATCGAGCGCGGGCCGCTACGCGCGCATCGTCCAGGAGCACGCACTTCTCCGGCGTCTGATCGGCGTCGCTCACGAGATCGCCGACATCGGCTACGAGGTTCCGGCCGATGTCGCAGGAGCGCTGGATCAAGCCGAGGCAATGGTGTTCGATGTCGCTCGGCGGCGCAGCTCCGACACGGTGCGCTCGCTGAAGGACCTCTTGACCGAGAGTCTCGAGCGACTCGACCACCTCTACGGCAGGGGTGAGACGATCACGGGCGTGCCCACCGGGTACGGCGAGCTCGACCACCTCCTGTCAGGTCTCCAGCCGTCGAACCTGGTGGTTGTCGGCGCCCGTCCGTCGATGGGCAAGACGGCGTTTGCACTCGGGCTGGCGGCCCATGCCGCCTCGAACCACGGCGTTCCCGTCCTCTTCTTCTCACTCGAGATGAGTCACCTCGAGATCGCCCAGCGGGTGCTGGCGGCCGAGGCACGCCTCGACGTCACCAAGCTTCGCAACGGGCAGCTTCTGGAAAGTGACTGGCCGCGCCTCTCGAGCGCCATCGGGCGCATCGACACGGCGCCCCTGTTCATCGACGACAACCCCAATGTCACCATCATGGACATTCGGGCCAAGGCTCGCCGCATGCGCTCGTCGGACGGCATAGGCCTCGTCGTCATCGACTACCTCCAGCTCATGACGGGCCGGTCGTCAGCCGAGAACCGCCAGGTCGAGATCTCCGAGATCTCCCGGGGGCTGAAGATCCTGGCACGCGAGCTGCAGCTTCCCGTGGTGGCGCTCAGCCAGCTGTCCCGAGGCCTCGAGGCGCGTGCAGACAAGCGCCCGATGCTGGCGGACCTCAGAGAGAGCGGGGCCATCGAGCAGGATGCCGACGTGGTGATGTTCATCTACCGCGACGAGGTCTACAACTCCGACTCGGCCGACCGTGGCACGGCCGAGGTGCACGTCGCCAAGCACCGCAACGGCCCTACAGGATCTGCGCACCTCGCTTTCATCGCGAACTATGCCAAGTTCGGAGACCTGGCCAGAGTCTGACCCCGCCCGATCATTCGGAGATCTGGTCCGATGCCTCCCAGTACGGCCGGCGAAGCTCTCGCTTCAGCGGCTTCATCGCGCCAGAGAGCGGAAGCGGTTCGGCCCGGAACTCGACAGACTTCGGAACCTTGTAGCGGGCGAGCTTCTCGCGAGCGTGCTCCTTGATGTCCTCTTCGGTGACCCTGGCGCCAGGCCGGGTGACGACGATCGCGTGCACCTGCTCGCCCCAGGTCGCGTCGGGTATGCCGATCACCGCGACCTCGAGAACCGCAGGGTGATCGGAGATGGCGTTCTCGACCTCGATCGAGTAGACGTTCTCCCCGCCCGTGACGATCATGTCCGTCACGCGGTCGACCAGATACAGGTATCCGTCGTCATCGAGGTAGCCCTCGTCTCCGGTGTGGTACCAACCGCCCCGGAGCGCTTGGGCCGTCTCGTCGGGCCGGTTCCAATATTCGCGCATGAAGTTCCCTCCTCTCGCGCACACCTCACCGTTGGTGTTCGGCCCGAGGAGGTTGCCGTCGAGGTCTTGAATTGAGAGCGTGACGCCGAGCACGGGCCGGCCCGCCGAACCAAGCAGGTCTCCGCCCACACGGTGGTCGGCGTCGGTGAGCATCGTCAGGACCGACGAGCATTCCGTCATTCCGTAGCCCTGCCAGAGCGCGACACCCGGCAGCGTCGCACGAATTCGCTCCACGAGGATCTTCGGCATCGGCGACGCGCCGTAGACGAGGTCGCGCATCGAGGCCAGCTTTTCAGCCCGGAACTCGGGATGGTCGAGCATCATGGCGACCATTGTCGGTACCATCACCGTCCAGTCGACGTGGTAATCCGCGATGACGTTCATGACCGCGAGCGGCTCGAACAGCGGCACGAAGACGGACGTGCCACCGATCGCAGGGACGCCCAGGATCCCTCCCATCGAGGCCGCGTGGAACATCGGCGTCTGGTGCAGGTACACGCGGCCGGGTTCGAGGTCGACGGTCATGGCGATGTGGTAGAGGTTCAGGAGCTCGGCGCGCTGGTCCAACAGGACCCCCTTTGGGAGTCCCGTGGTCCCGCCCGTGTACATCAGGACAGCGGGGTCGTCCTCCTCGGGCTCGGGCGGAAGCCTTCTCTGACCGAGCCCGAGGAGCTCCTCGTAACCGACGTCGTGGGCGTGATCGCCGTCACCGATCAGAACTACCGCCTTCAGAACGAGCTCGGAGCGGACCTCCACGATGGCCCGCAGGAGGTGGTCAGCGAACAGCGAGTCGACGAACACGACCTCGGTGCCGGAGTCGGCGAGGATGACCTGCAGCTCTCTCGGCGCGAGGCGCAGATTGAGGGGGTTGATGACGCCCGCTCCCAGGAACGCGGCGTGGTAGAGCTCCAGCAGTTCGTGGCCGTTCGCGGCCATCACGGCGAACCGCCCGCCGCGCCCGAGGTCGATCACCCGTGTCAGCGCGTCCGCTAGGCGCGTGACCCGATCGGCGTGTTGCGCGAACGTTGCGTGGTACTCGCCGTCGTGGAAGCCGACGGTGTCGGCCCACCTCTCGAAGGAGGGCAGGAGGATCCGGTTGCCCACGAGCTCCTTCATGGTGGTCGTCCTTTTCAGTCCGCCCACCTTCGCGCAGTCGAGACCGCCGCGCCGGCCCGGGGGGACTCGCCCGGCCGGCGCCTCGCGTCCAGCAGACCGGAAACTCTCTTTGGAGTGACCAGCCGTACGAGCACCGCGCGAGCATGGGCGGATGCAACTGCGATCGGTCGATCCCTCGGACTGGCCGGCGATACGTGAGATGAACCAGGCTTCCGTCGACCTCGTCACGCCTCTCGACAACGACGCATTCGAATGGCTCGTCGAACATGCCTATCGATCGATCGCCGTCGAAGCTGCGGGAGAAGCGAACGGAGAGCTCGTGGCCTTCGCCATCGCGCTGCCTCCAGAGACCGCCTACCCGAGCCCGAATTACAGATGGTTTGGCGAGCGCTATCAACGGTTCGTCTACCTCGATCGAATCGTGGTTGCCGAACCGTGGCGCCGGCGAGGAGTCGCGACGCTGGTGTACGACGCGATGGAGACGCTGGCGGCACCCTATGGCCGCCTGCTCTGCGAGGTCGACCTCGAGCCGCCGAACCTTCCCTCCCTTGGTTTCCACGCTGCTCGGGGCTACGAGGAAGTGGGGCAGCTCACGAACGCGCGTGGCAAGGTGCTCGCGATGCTCGCGAAGGAGCTATCTCCTTGCAGCAGGCGAACGCTCCCGTAGTGGCCAGAAGAGCTCTTCGACGCCGAGGCCCGGCCCGCCGCTCTCCCGCGACCTGGCGTCGTGGTCGAGAGCCCAGCCCAGGTGCCAGCGGGCCTGAAGCCGTGTCAGATCTCTGATCTCGCACGCGGCAATCTCGGGATAGCGTTCTGCGATCACACGAACGAGGGCGACGGTCGCGTCAGCATCATCGCCGGCATCGTGTGGGTTGGAGAGCACGACACCGTAGATCTCGCAGAGTGCCTCCAGCCGGCGGTTCCCGCATCGGTCGGGGTTGACTCTTCGGTCGATGACGAGCGGGTCGATGAGCGCGTCCCACGCAAGCGGCTCGAGTTCGAATCTCCGGAACAGCCTCGCGGCGATGGTGACGTCGAAGCTCGCATTCATGGCAACCACCGGTATCCACGCGGCTTGGGCCTTCCGCAGCGCCCGGTGCACGGTCGCTGCGGCCACCTCGAGCGGGCAACCATGGCGCCTGGCTTTCAGAGTCGAGATCCCATGGATGGCCTCCGCTCCGGCAGGGATCTCACGCCCGGGATCGACGATGAACACCTCGCGAGAACAGCTTTGATGCGGCTCCCAACTTACGAGGGCCACTTGGACTGGCAGGTCCTTCGATGGATCGAGGCCGGTCGTCTCGAGATCGAATCCGAGCAACGGACCTTCGTTCCAGGCCATGTTGTGAAGGGTACGTGGCGGCTGTGTTAGTCGAGGTGTGACCGGTCGTTGAAACCGCGCAGCAGCCAGCTCATGCCGGTCACGACGATGGTCGAGATAGCCCCATTGTCCGAACCGATGAAGGCAAACGGCCGGGAACCGGTGGCGATCGCCAGAACGGCCCCGATCGTCCCGCCATGAGCAAAGCACACGACGCGCTCTCCTCGGTGCCTCTCCGCGATTAGTTCGATCGCCGCACCGACACGTGCAGTTACCGACTCGTTGGACTCGGCGCCGGGGATCAGGTCCCAGCGCTCCTGCTCGAAGATCTTCAAGGCGAGTGGGTCGCCCTCCGAGATGCGCTGGCGGTAGGTGCCTGCCTCCCATTCGCCGAGACGAACCTCGGCCAAAGCCGGCTCGACGTTGGGCACGAGCCCGAGCCGCTTGACGAGGGGAGCCGCAGTCTCGACCGTGCGGCGAAGGCTCGTTACGTAGATCGCGTCGAGGTGCGAGCGGGCCAGGCGATCCGCGACACGTGCGGCCTGCTCCCGTCCGAGTGGCGACAATTCCGGGTCACCTCTGCCGTCGACGAGGGGGAATGGCCGATCAGGATCGGCGGCCTCCGACTCGCCGTGACGAACGAGCAGCACCTCGGTCGCGCCGGCAGGTCTCGTGAAGCGGATCTGGCGGTAAAGCCTGCCGGCTGAGCCGGGATCAGCCTTCTTCGACGACGCGGACGAGCCGCCTGATTCGGGAGGCATCGCGGCCAGCCTAGGACCTCGAGCCCGTTGCCGAGCGGGTTGCGAGTCCGGCTCGGCGACGCGAACCTGCATGGAATCGGCACCCGAGCGGCCAACAAACGGAGCCAGACTTGCGCCATGCTCGGGCCGTCACCTGGCGAACGTGACAGTCCGGGCGCAATAATGTGTCCCAGCCAATCCGGGTCGGCCCGACACGATCGGAGGCTTTACCGTGCGGCTGGAGAGACCGAGCTGGACTGCGGCGCGCTTTGCCGCAGGGATCGTGCTGACGGGCGCGCTTGCGGCGCCGCTGGTGGGTGCAGTCGTCCGCGCCTCAGGTGATGCCCGCTCGGGCCGGACGGTCGTCGACGCGGTCGATCTCGTCGTGTTCTCTTCCGCGCTTCCCGACGCAGCCTTTGTCGCTTCGAAGCCCGGAGATTCGCTACAAGGCGCCGCGGCGGTGACCCAGTCGCCCTACCGGGAGTTCTCTATCTATGCCTATCCGTTCGGCTCGGCCGCCCCGGCGGAAGGTATCGGGATCGTCCAACCCCATCATCTCCGTGCGTACCGCGCGATGGGCGCCGGGCGCCTGCTTCGATCCGTGGAGATACCGGCGCGGATCTTCGGCAGCCGCGTCGAAGGCTCGGTCCGTGTCGTGGACATAGGGCTCGGTTCGCGCCATCAGCCGACCGAGGTGGTGTCGTGGCTGACGGACGCGGGCAGTCGTCTCTGGATCATCCGGGCGGCAGAGCCGCTTCGGTCGAACCGCAGCGCCGAGGTCGACTTCACGGCGGGAACGTCGGTCAAAGCGGACAACCTCGCCACGCCGACGACGGTGCCGAGCACCGACCTGGTCACACCCGGACCGGCATCGGCTGTTCTTCAGCATGTGGTCTTCGCGACATCCAGCACGGCTGATCCGCCGCCGGCTCGGTTCCCCCCTTGGTGGAGGGGCAACTGCGACGTCAACAACAACCCCGGGTCGTTTCCTCTCTCGAGTTGGGACGGCCTCACCGCGTGTGGACCAGGCCCGAACCGCGGCGGCGGCGATGTCGCCGTCAGCTTCTTCCCCCGGGCCTGGGGAGAGCTCGAGTGGGAGTGCGTCGAGTTGTCGATGCGATGGCTGTACCTCGAGTACGGGGTGCGGCCTTATCCGGCCGACGGCTCCGGAGTCGTCGCCAACTACTCGCCTGCAGACGGCGGTGACCTGCAAAAGATCGCCAACGACGGCTCGAGCGTGCCGCGTCCCGGTGACGTGCTCAGTATGGAGCCGACGTCGCAGGAGGGTCACACGGCGGTCGTCACGGCTACGAACGTTTCCGGCGGAGACGGCACGATCAGCATTCTCGAGCAGAACATGAACGGCGGGAACGGTAAGAACACGCTCGGAGTCGTCGGCAACATTGTTCAACCCGACTACGGCATGCCGATCGCCGGGTGGCTTCAAGCGCCGCTCTCAGCTAGGTCCTTCACCGCCGGCGCCCCGGCCGCCGATCTCGTCCACGACGGCGGTTTCAACTACGGCGACGGCGCCGGCTGGCGCGCCTCGGTCCACTCGTGGCTAGGGATCGAGCCGGCCGGCAGGCTCGCCACGAGGCCCTACGAGGGCAATGGCTTCGGGGTCACCAATACGTCGGTGCGGGGCGGAGGCATCTTCCAGGACATCTCCTTTCCTGTCAGCACAGGTGACAGCTTCTGCGCTGACGCCGAGGTGGTCTCGGCAGGCGCCCGCTCCGGAGCGAGAGGCGACATGACGATCTGGCTGCTCGGCAGGACCGAGAATCAATCGTCCTCGGCGGCCTTTGGGCCGCTTGAGGGGAAGGGCCAGTGGGCCCCCGTTTCGACGTGCATAACCGCCACCGGGTCACATGCCCGCATCCGCATCCAGATCTACGACGCCCCGAAGACCCCGACGCTCGGAGTCGACGCCGTCGACGTCCACCAGTCGTTCGTCGCGGACGGCGGCTTCAGCCTCGGCGGCGGCGGCTGGCGGACGGCGGCCCACTCGTGGTTCGCAACCGAGCCGGCTGGCAAGCTCGCCACCCGGCCCTATGACGGCGACGGCTTCGGCGTCACCAACACTTCGGTGCTGGGCGGAGGCATCTACCAGGACATCCCGCTTCCCGTCAGCCCAGGTGACAGCTTCTGCGCCGATGCCGAGGTGGTCACGCCAGGCGCCCGCTCCGGGGCGCGGGCAGACATGACGATCTGGCTCCTCGGTGAAACGCGCAGGCAGTCGGCCTCGGTGAGCTTCGGGCCGCTGGCGGGGAAGAGCCAATGGACTGCCGTCAAAACGTGCGTGACGGCGACCCGGTCCCATTCCGACCTCAGGATCCAGTTCTACGACTCCCCGGGGACACGGACGCTCGGCATCGGTGCGGTCGACGTCCACCAGTCCTTCATTGCGAACGGCAGCTTCAACCTTGGCGATGCCGATGGGTGGCGAACCGTCGCCCACTCACGCTTTGCGATCGATCCGGGCGGCAGGCTCGCCACGCGACCGTACGAAGGCAAGGCCTTGGGGCTCATCAACGCGTCGGCCCATGGCGGAGGCATCTACCAGGACATCTCGCTCCCGGTCAGTTCGGGCGAGAGCTTCTGCGCCGATGCCGAGGTTGTCACGGCGGGCGCAGGTTCCGGGGCACGGGGCAGTGTGACGATCTTTCTCTTCGGAGATTCCCCCCCGCAATCGTCCTCGGTGCACTTCGGGCCGCTCCCGGGTCGGAACCGTTGGACTCCCGTATCGACCTGCGTCACGGCGACCCGACCACACTCGGCGATCCGGGTCCAGTTCTACGATGCCCCGAAGACGCCGACGCTCGGTGTCGACGCGGTCGACGTGCGGTAGGGGGTACGGAGCGGCGGAACGTCAGGCAGGCGAAGCCCACAGGTCGGTGTGGTCGTCGCGGTTGCCGTGCAAGCGCGCCAGAACGTGCGGACGCTGCCGCGCTAGTCGCTAGTTGTGCAGAGATGCCAAGCGAGCTAGGCGAAGGACGGACCACCCGCCGACCAGCGGTAGCTCCACCTCCGCCGCGCGACCCTGGCGGTGGGGCACCTCCCGGGCGAAGATCGGTGCGAAGCGACCGCCGCCGGAACCGAGCACGGCGGCCTCGGCCCGCCATCTGTCCGGGTGGTCAAGCAGCACCCTGAGCGTCACCGAGGAGACGCTTCCCTTCGCGGTCGGCTCCGACCACCGCCCGTTCTGGCTCCCCGTCAGGTCGACCACTCCGACTGTCACCCTGCCCTCGGCGTGGACCACCCGGGCGAAGAGTGCCCCGCCGACCGGCTCTGGCTGCACCGGCGCGGCCGCTTCCGACGGCCACCGCGCCGTTCTCGTCGTCGATCTCGTACCAGCTCGTGTCCTCGCCCTCGAGGAACAAGTCTCGGCACCGCAGGGCAAAGTGACGCCAGGCGACCACCGTCGCAGCCTCATCCGCCTTGAGGCGCGCGTGCTTGGGGTAGTAGGGGTCGCATAGCGCTGCGGTCTGATCACCGTAGACGAGCGCGCTCGCCCCGAGGCACGTGGCGACCGCCTCGGTGGACACGACCGTCCGCAGCGACGCCTCACGCGCCGCGCCTTGCACGAGGCCGGTCGAAAGGTCGATTCCCCACACCGGCGGGTAACAGGCGATCGTGCCGCGCAGCAGGGTGTTGCACGCGTCGCCGGCGGGCCTGGCATGCCCGCCCTCCCGGAGCTGCGGTCCAACAGACCCTCCAGGTGCCGCCAGCAGTCGTTCGGCGGCCATACCTCGCAGTATCGAAACCCGGGCCCACCGGGCAGCCTTGTCGCCGAGGGCACACCGTTCACCTGGTTGAAGCTGATCAGGTCGGATGGCCGAGCTGCGCGCACGAACCTCAGGAACGACTCGTAGGCGATGCGCAGGTCGATGGCGTTGCCGTGAAGATCCTGCGCGACCCTCGGGTAGCCGTAGGTGTCGATGTGGAAACCGTCGAAGCCGATCGCGTCGGCGGCCGATCCGTAGGCGTCCACGAAGTGGCGCTGCCAATCCACGTTGCCGGGATTGGCCAGCACGATCTGGTCGAGGAAGCGAATGGCCTCGCCGTCACCCCGGTACATCAGCATTTCGGGGTGTTCGGCTGCGAACGCGTTGCCGACGGCGTACACCGGTGCGTAGGCGTGGGCGACGGCACCGAGTGAGCGGAGTCCTCCGGTGAGGGCGCGCAACGCCTCGAAGGAGACCGGACGGTCCGAGGGGTCCTTCCAGCCGCTCTCGGGGCCGAGCGGCTCGGTGTAGCTCGTCCATCCAGTCGTAGAACTGGACGACGGTGGAGCGAAGTGCCCGGTGCCACTCGAGCACGGCAGGGACGTCCCCATCCTGGTACGACGTTGCGAAACCGTGCACAGGGCGCTCGCCCTGGTGCGCGCCGACCGTCGTCAGCTCCTCGGCGAGAAGTTCGCCGCCGGCGTCGAGCGCCTCGATGGCATAGGTCCCGGGGGGGAGGTCCGCGAGGCGGGCGCCGTCGTCGGAGGTCGGCCTCGAACACCTCGCCCGTGGCGCGGCGCGCGACGACGCGTGAGGTGCCCACCGGCAACATCGCCGCCCCAACCTCCTCACCAGTTCGGTAGAAGGCGCCCACGTCGTCGAACGGCCGCCGACTGCCTCCGCCAGTTTCGGGGATGTCGTTTTTCATTTCAGCGGATGCCTCCCAGCGACACCCCGCTCCTGAACCAGCGGAGGGAGATGAGGAACACGACGATGACGGGCACGGTCGCGATGACCGACGCCGCGAAGAACGGGCCCCACGCAACCGTGTGCACACCGATGAAGTCCGCTAGGCCGACGGGAAGCGTGTAGTTCGACGACGAATTGATCATCGTCAGCGCAATCGGGAACTCGTCCCAGGAGGCGCTGAAGATGAACATCGACACGACGGCGACCGCCGGCAGCGAGAGCGGCACAATCAGGCGGACGAGCACCCGCAGGGTCCCCGCTCCCTCCAGCCGGAACGATTCCTCGTACTCTCGAGGTATCGCCTCGAAGAAACCCGCGCAGCAAGAAGATCGTGAAAGGCAGGTTGGAGGCCACGTACAGAAAGGTGAGCCCCTCGAGTGAGTTGAGCAGGTGGAGCCGGTCCATGAGCAGGAACTGGGGTATGAGGAGCAGCAGGTTCGGCACGGCGAGGCTCGCAAGGAAGATGTAGAAGATCAGCTGTTTGAAGGGGAACTTGTAGCGCGCGAAGGCAAAAGCGGCCAGCGAGGCGAATATGACCGTTATGACGACGGTCGCGAAGGCGACGAGGAGGCTGTTGAGAAAGTAGTGGCTGAAACTGTTCTCCGTCCACGCCTGCACGTAGTTCTGCACCGTCGGATGGGTGGGGATGAGAACGGTCGCCCCGAGGAGACCTCCGTTGGGCTGGAACGACAGCGAGAGCATGTACAAGAGGGGACCGAGCGAGAACAGCGCCAGGAGCAGCGCGATAGCCAGACGTGACCTATTCCGCCTCCGGATGCCGAAGAGCCCGGGGCCGCTTCTTGCGATGGGTGCCGTGGCATTGGTCTGGTTTGGCTCGATTGCGACTGCCACGATCCGTTCCTCTCAGATGTCTTGGCGCCGGAGAATGCGTATCTCTGCCGCGCTGAACCCGAAGAGCACCACAGCGAGCAGCGACGCAAGGGCTGCCGCGTAGCCGAAAGCGAAGTTGGAGAACGCTTGCTGGTACATGTAGGTCATGAGTGACTGCGTCGAGTCGTAGGGACCGCCCTTGGTTATCTCGTAGATCTGTGTGAAAACCTGGGCGGCGCCGATGACGAGCAGCACGAGCACGAAGGTGACTGCGCCGCGGATCGACGGAAGCACGACGTGGCGCCAGACCCGGGCTTCCGAGGCTCCGTCGAGCCGGGCTGACTCCAGCAGCTCCCGGGGGATGCCGTCGAGCGCCGCGAGGAAGATGATGAACGACCAGCCGACGCCCTTCCAGATGCTCAATGAGCCAAATGACCCCGTTGGCGGTCCAGGTCTGCGCGGTCCAGTCGATGCTCACGGTGTGCCCTGCGAACAGGCCGGCGATGGCGTTCATGATGCCGCCCTGCGAGGCGAAGATGTAGGAGAAGACCCAGCTCACGACCACCCACGAGGTGACAACCGGGATGTAAACCGCCGCTCGCCAGAACATCGAGCCGGGCAGGCGGTCCGTGAGCATCGCTGCGGCGAACAATCCGATGGCCATCTGGATCGGGACCGTGATGACGATGAACAGGAACGAGTTGAACGATGCCGTGCGGACGACGGGGTCGCTGAAGATCGCGGTGTAGTTCGACCAACCGACGAAGGGGTTCGATGCGCCGGGAAAGATGTGCCAGTTGAAGAAACTGATGTCGAACTGGCGAAAGATCGGGTAGACGGTGAAGACCGCGTACATGAAGATCGCCGGTGCGAGCAGGAGGTAGGGCGTCGCGAAGCGGCGGGCGCGGTGCGAACGGGTGGAGCGCCGCGAGACGGCCCCCGGCGAGATTCTCGCCGGGGGCCGCTCGAGGTCTGAATTGCTTCGCTCAACTTCCAGCTAGGGCTTTATTAGCTTCTTGCGCAGCGGTGTTCAGGCCTTGGGTGACGGAGACCTTTCCGGCAAGCATCAGAGCCAGCTGGTTGGAGAAGTCGGTGTCAAGCTGGCCATAGCCCGCTGTAACCGGCCGAGCCCTTGCTGTCAGAAGCTGCTTGGCGAAGACCCTGAGCGCCGGGTTCAACATTCCCTCGGGGCCGCTGTCGGTCTTGTACGCCGCCATGTCGCCTGCGCCAGCCATCGAGAGCTGTGCAAATGGCGACTGGAGGAACTTGACGAACTTGATCGTGTCGGCGAGGTGCCTGCCCCCCTTGGCGATGACGAGGTCCTCGCCACCGACGACCGAGACCGAGCCGCCTGGGCCTCTTGGGAGCAGCGCCATGCCGTAGCCGGTGAACTTGTCCGCCTTGTAGGTCGTCGGTGCCCACGGACCGTCAAAGTACATCGCGTACGCGCCAGTCGGGAAGCCCGTCTCCCCGCTGATCGAACCGGAGCCGCCGACCATGTCGCTTCCGATGACTCCTGTCTTGTCGAGCGTGACAAGCGTCTGGACCGCAGCTTTGGTGGCGGCGCCGTTCATGTACCCGGTCGCCTTCGTCAGCGCAGGGTTCGTGAAGTTACCGCCGTCCGTCCACACGAACGGACCGACGTTCCAGATGTCGGTGCTGTCCACGCCAAGGCCGTGCTGGCCCTTGGACGGAATGGTCAGAATCTTCGCGTCCGAAATCATCTGGGCCCATGTCGTCGGGGGAGAGAGGTGGGCCGCGTGGAAGTCCGCCTTGTTCCAGAAGAAGACTTGGGTATTCGTGTCGTCAGGAAGCCCGTAGTAATTGCCCTTGTACATGTTTGTGGAAAGCGGGCCGGGATCAGCTGCTGCCTTGACCGGTGCGAACCACGACTGTTTTGAGGTTTCGAGGAGCGTGCCCTCGGATGCGAGCTGGGGCACCCACGCGATGTCAGAACGCATCAAGTCGGGCGGGTCCCCCGCGGCGGAGGCCGCGATGAACTTCTCCAACAGCCCGGCGTAGGGAAGTGTGTCGTCCTTTACCCTGATCCCCGGGTTCGCACTCTCGAAAGCCGGAATTACGATGCCGTTCATCACCGGTGTCTCTGTTACGTCGTTGTAGGCGTTCCAGAACTGGAGCGTCACAACAGACGTCTTGTGGGGCACGATCGACGCTGAGCTGACTCCGCCGGTGAGGCCGACTAATGCGCCACCACCCCCGATCGTGGCGACCGCGACGAGCAGTCGCACTGTCGCTTTGATCCCCCACCTCGATGGCTGTCTTCCTTGCATGATCACTCTCCTATGCTTTCAAGATTGCTCGTTGTTAGTTGATTTCTGTTTGTTTCTTCTGGGCTATGTGGCCCATGGTCCCGCACCGTGTGCGTGTAGAAAATCAGCTCACCACCTTCCCCTATTCGTGGTCGGGCGAATCAGCGCGCTTGCCCCGTGCGATCCATCAAGAGCCTCGAGCGCCGCACAGAGCACCACGTACATGGCGTGTGACCACGTGAGATCCTTCGCGGGGGGACCCCACCGCTTGACCCACTCGTTGTAGTGCTCCGGGTCGCGTCGCTCTCCACCGAATTGCTCGCCGAGACGTCCTTTCTCGTCGAAATGGGCAGCCACCCAGTCCCTGCAGCGACGTGCTGCGGCCAGGTCGCGGACGGCGACGTAGTGCCAGCCAAGCGACGCCGTGAGAACCGGCCAGGCTCCGCTTCCGAAGTATGTGTCGGTCGGATACCGACGAATCCCGCCATCGAGGTTGAGAGTTGCCTCGATCGTGCGAACCGTCTGGGCGAAGTGTTGATCACCTGGCTCGACGACCGAGAAGGGTGTCGAAAGCCATAGGACACTCGAGTCCACGTCGTCGCTCTCACTTGACTTCACATAGCGGCCGAACCGGATTGCACCGTCGCGAGCTCGGGATTGCACCGATTCTGCGCGCTCGAGCAGCTGGTCGTCGCCGAGCATTCGCGCAGCGGCAGTGAGCCCCCCGTAGACGCACGCAAGTGTCGAGGTGTGCAGCGCTGACCCGTTCTCTTCCCAGACGTCGAAACACGGGCTGAGGGCAAACGCGTCGAGGTAGCGCCCGACCCGCTCGACAGAACCACGGAGCTCGTCTGGAACCGCGTCCTGGTCCTTGCCGAGAAGGTGCTGTCCAAGGGCCCACAACCAGGTGCCGTAGCCGTCGATCTGGAAGTTCGGCCAGTCGTCGATGACCTTCGAACCGTCGAGCGCGAAGCGGGCGGGCGGCATATGGTCCGGATCCAGTGCCTTGCCCTGTCGATGCCAGTCGATCGCACCGTCGATCGACTCGCTGATGCCCTCAATAGCCCCGTTGACCCACGAGTGGTACTGAGCCGAGGCGCGATGTTCGCCGACCTGGTCGAGTGCGTATGCGACAAATGAGCCGTCGCGTAACCAGCAATAGCGGTACTCGGCGAAGTCCGGCGAAGCGACGAACGCCCCGTTCTCCTCCTGGCAGCGCAACATGGACTCGACGCTCCGGCGCATCGTCGCTACCGCGTTGCTCCCGTTCATTTGATCTGTTGCCTCACGCGACCTGTTCACTTGCGCTTCTCTGATCGATTCGGACCGGGCCGGTGCCAGATGGCATGGCTCTTCTCTTCTGGTCCAGGAAGACGGAACGACTCGCGGAGCACGAGCTTGGCCGCGCCGACGGCCCAGAGGTCGTTGCCCCAGCGCTGCACCTTCACCTCAACCTGGCGACCCAGGTCGGCAAATGTCTGCTCTCGTACGGCGGTGACGATCGGAGCGAGAAATGCGTCGCCAAGGTCGGTCCCCTCACCACAGATGAGCAGCAGCTCGGGGTTGAGCAGGGTGACCATGTTGGCGACCGCTAAACCCAGCTGGCGGCCTGCGCTGTCAAGAACTTCGAGCGTCACTGCGTCGCCAGCAGCGGCAAGGGAAACGAGCTCCTCCCTGGTCACCTCACGCCCATGGCGCTTCCCAACGCGACGACGCAATGCGCCTTCACCGACCAGCGCCTCGAGGCAGCCGAACCTTCCGCACTCGCACTCCGGCCCACCCGGTTCCACAACCGTGTGGCCGAATTCGCCGGCACCACCCGCGGCGCCTCGATAGAGCGCACGGTCGATGACGATCCCGAGTCCAATGCCCCGCCCTACGCCCAAGGTGACGAAATGGCGAGCGGTCAGCGCATCACCAGACCACTTCTCCGCGACCGCGAGCGTGTTCATGTCGTTGTCGAGCCAGACCGGCAACCCCAAACGTCGCTGGAGGGGGCTTGCAAGATCTGCGTCGGTCCACTTGAGCAGGTGGGAAAAATTGCACACGCCTCGACTGGAGTCGATGACCCCCGAGAGGCCGATCCCCACCCCGAGGACCTTCGACCGGGGTACCCCGGCGTCTCGCAGTGCCTTTCGAGTCTCCTGCTCGATCGCCCGTATGGCGGCCGCAGGATCCCCGACGAGCGAAACTGACGCCTCCTCGGTCGCCATTACTTTGGCGTCGAGATCGCATACCACCGTCGTCAGACCGTCGCCGCGGAGCTTGATCCCGATCACGTAGCCCGCTTTCGGGTCAACCTTGAGGAGCACGGGCGGCCGACCGCCGTTAGAGGGGGCCGTTGCAACCTCGATGAAGATTCCGCGCTCGAGCAACTGGCCCACGATCGTGGAAACCGTCGGGGCGCTGAGCCCGCTCTGGCGAGCGAGGTCCGCGCGAGAGATCCAACGAGCGCGGCGAACGAGCTCGATGAGCAGGCTGACGTTGATGTCCCGCAGGAGTGACCGGGATCCCCGCCGGAAGGGGGACTCAGCGGTGGGGCTCCCGAGAGAGTCCGCGTCCACGTTCGATCGCTCGGCGGGCTGCATGCGCACAACTCCCTCCCGTCCGACGCGCCGCCTCTTCAAAGGCAACTTAATGAATTAAGTTAACATAGTAAGTATCTCCTGGTCGGATGTCAAAGGTTTTCTGGATTGGGTTGGCTTCGCCTGGGCTGATATCCCGCAAGACCAGTCAATGGTGGTAGGCGCAGAGCTCCTGACTCAGGGCTGGGTGCACTTGGTGCCAGAGCTACTGATCGTGCTCTCGCCGGTCGCGGCCGATTTCGTGCTCACCCAGTTGGTGCCTACGTACACCGCCACCTCGAACCAATAGTTGGCTGCAGAGAGGGTGCCGCTCGTCCACGTCGTGCCCGACACCCCCGTGGCGGCCGCCGCGTATCCGCTCGACGACGACGTCGTCGAGTCGTAGACCGTGTAACTCGACGCGTGAGTGACGGCGCTCCAGCTGACGACCACTTCCTGCAGTGAGGACGACACGCACGCGGCAGAGACCCCGGTAGGCGCCGAGGGAGCCGCCTGTGCCTTGGCCTCTCCCTTGCTGCCGACGTGGAGCACAAGCGCCCACGTCGACGCGGAGGTAGGCCCGGCCCACACCAGAAGCGCGGTGCTGAATACGGCTACCGACAGCAAGGCGCGGGTTCTCAGGGCCATCGCGTCGCGCTGGTGGATCGCTCCGTGAAAGCGCCGGCGATCAGCTGGTCCAGCTGTCGGCGGCCGGGCTCGTGGTGGCGGCTGCGGCGCCACCGGTGGCGGTGACACCGGTCATCGCCGGCATCGAGAAGTAGGTGTTCTCGCACGCCGCCGGTACGGCGGCCGTCATGCTGGCGTCGTTGGTGAACGTCACCGTCAGCGGGTTGTTGGCTTGACCCGTCGCAGCCACTGTGATTGGCGTCGTGAGGGCGTGAGAGGTGCCACTGGTGCCCGTCGAGTAGTTCCAGATGACGTCGCTCGGCGTAGCAGCCAGGCAGCCCGCCTGGGTCGTCGTGAGCGCACTCGTCGTGTACCCCGTGGCATAGGTCGCATTCGTCGGCAGGTTCACGGCGGTGATCGTGACCGGATACGGGTTCGGGTTGGAGATCGTTACGACGACATCGCCGTTCCCGCCGGGGTACAAGACGTTGGTGGCCGCGGGTGAGGCGACTGCGCTTATGGTGATGTTGGATACGGTCGCTGACTGTGCCTCTCCGTTCGAACCACCGTTGAGCCCGACGATCCAGTTCGTCGCCGCGTAGGCGCCTCCGCCTGCCAGCAGCGCACCGATTACTGCGGCCACCACCTTGCTCTTGGGCGACCATGGCCTGCGTGCGCTGGCGTGTCGCGCGCCGGTGTGACGAGCATGACGAGCGCCTCGAACGTTGAGCACCGACACGACGGACCTCCCGTTTAACCCTCGAGCACTCGTCCCGGAATGCTGCATTAGGAGGTTTCGGCAGCAGGCCTCGTTCCTTGAGGTGCTCAGGTACGGGATTTTCGCCAGTACCGTACGGATTTCTTCTACGTATCCTGCTGCGGGCGCGGCCTGCCGCACCCCGTGTCAGAGGCCGGCGGCGGCGCGGGTCAAGCGAGCGAACTCGGCCGCAGCTTCCTTCCTGGTGCGAACGCCGAGCTTCCGGTAGGCGTTCGCGAGGTGCGACTCCACAGTCCGGACCGACACCGAGAGGCGCTCTGCCATCATCGAGGCCGTCTCAGTATCGTCCAGGCGCTCCAGGATCTCGGCCTCTCTCGGAGTCAGGCCTGCGAGGAGCTTGCCCGCGGTCGTCGCGTGCGCCACCAGCTCGTGCTCGAGACGCTTGCGCTTGGTGATGTCCTCGACGATGCGCAAGCCGTGGATCGGCGCGCCAAGCTCGGCCCGGATCACCGCAGCGGTCATGTTTGCGAAAACCACATCGCCAACCTTTGTGACGAAGCGTATTTCCGTCTGATAACTCGGGACCGTCCCGGTGGACATCTGTCGCGAGAGCTCGGCCTCCTTCTCCACATCGTCTGGGTGGGTGAAGGACTCGAAGGAGGCGCCCACGAGTTCCTTGGCCGTACGTCCCACGAGGCGGCACAGTGCGCGATTTGCGTTTGTGATCTCGAAGGCGAGGTCGACGAGGGCGATTCCGAGCGGTCCCTGGCTGAACACCTGACGGAACTGTTGCTCGCTCTCGCGTAGATCGTCCTCGGTGCGCTTGCGTTCCGTCACGTCGCGGAAGCTCCACACACGTCCGACAACTTCGCCGTCCACCCGTTGTGGCCTTGAATAACGCTCGAAAACCCGGCCGTCTTTGAATTCAAGGGTGTCGTGGCTCTCGGCTTCGGGGCTCGCATAGAGCTCGCCAACCTTCGCCACAAACGCCTCGGGCCCGGACAACTGATCCATGACGAACGCGAGCACCGCAGCGTCGTCACGCGTCGCCAGAATTGACTCCGACAGCTGCCACATTTCTATGAATCGACGATTGAAGCTTGCGATTCGGCCGGCACCGTCGACGACCAGAATCCCGTCAGCGGTGGAGTCCAAGGTTGCGGTCAGCAGGGACAGGGTCTCGTTGAGTTCGCGCTCGGCTGCGACCCGGGCCGTGATGTCGTGGGCGGAGACGACGAACCCCCTGACTGTCGGGTCGTCAAGCAGATTGACCAGCGTGAGCTCGAACGGCACGCTGTCCTTGCTCGCATGGCGGAGCAGCCGCACGGCAACCGTCACCGGGTTGGCGGCCGACGCCCCCTGCGAAGCACGGTCGAGCGCGGCTGAAAGGGCCGGACGGTCGACTTCGCTCACGAGCTCGGCGAGGGGCCGCTGTTCCACGAGCTCAGGATCGTGTCCCAACACGCGACTTAGCGCTCCGGAGACAGACTCGATGAGTCCTGCCGGCGAGAGCAGGAGGGTCACCGCAGCGGCATTCTGCAGCAGGGACCGAAAACGAGCCTCCTCGTTGCGAGCAAGTTCGAACCGTCGCCGTTCCGTCAGGTCCCGCAGGCTGAAGAGCACCGCTCGATCTTTGAGCCAGGGGACCGGAGCACCGATCACCTCCACGAGTCGCCATCCCGTACCGGTCTTGACCCGAACCTCTATGAGCGTGCCTATTTCCTTGCTCTGCACGCTCGCCAGCGACCGCAGGACGAGCTCCAAGTCGTCTGGATGGACAAGGTCCAGTCCGGACAGGCCGATCGAGTCCTGGAGCCTCCGGTCGAACAATCGCTCCGCCGCGCGGTTTCCCCACTGCAGTCGGCCCGAGGCGTCGAGGACGATCACCGCATCGGGAAGTTCGCCGAGCAACCCCGCCGAAGCGGTGTTCAGGGCTTCCGTCTCCATGGTCGCTCCGTGTACTGCAAGTGCCGGCCCTTCGCGTTCAGAGCGAAGCTCCCGGTCGGCTGCAAGTCAAAGACTGCAGGTAGCACCCTGCCCCCCGCACGTCGAATCATTACCCATTCGGAGGCTGGCCGTCGAGAAGCCTCGCAAGATCTCCCGATCGGCGATCCGGACCGACGAATTGCCGTCTACGACCGTCGCTTGAAGCGACTCCGCTCGTAGGCCGCCACTGCTCTCCGGCTGCTCCGCCGTCCACCTCATCAGGCCCTAGATGTCGTAGTAGAGCATGAACTCCCAGGGATGCGGGCGGAGACGGACCTGGTCGATCTCGGCGAGACGCTTGAAGCCGATCCAGGTCTCGATGAGGTCGTCGGTGAACACCCCGCCGGCCTTCAGGAAGTCCTGGTCCACCTCGAGTGCGCGCAGGGCCTCGTCGAGGGACGAGGGTACCTGGGGCACGTTCGCGAGCTCTTCAGGCGGCAGATCGTAGAGGTCCTTGTCCATCGGGTCCGGCGGCTCGATCCGGTTCTGCACACCGTCGAGACCCGCCATTAGCATCGCCGAGAACGCGAGGTAAGGGTTGCACGCCGGGTCGGGGCAGCGGAATTCCACCCTCTTGGCCTTCGGGCTCTTCGAGTACAGCGGGATCCGGCACGCGGCCGAGCGGTTCCGCTGGGAATACACGAGGTTGACCGGCGCCTCGTAACCCGGGACGAGGCGCTTGTAGGAGTTCGTCGTCGGCGCGGCGAACGCAAGCACCGCCGGCGCATGCTTGAGCAGCCCGCCGATGTACCACCGCCCGAGGTCGGACAGTCCCGCGTAACCCGTCTCGGCGTAGAAGAGCGGCTCGCCGCCGCGCCACAGCGACTGGTGGCAGTGCATCCCCGACCCGTTGTCCTGGAACAAGGGCTTCGGCATGAACGTCGCCGAGTACCCGGCGTTGCGCGCGACGTTCTTCACCACGTACTTGTAGAGCATCAGCTTGTCGGCCATCCGCAGCAGCGTGTCGTAGCGCATGTCGATCTCAGCCTGACCGCCGGACGCGACCTCGTGGTGCTGCACCTCGATCTCGATGCCGAGGCGCTCCATCACGAGGATCATCTCGGACCGGAGGTCCTGGAAGTGGTCCATCGGGGGCACGGGAAAGTACCCCTCCTTGTAACGGGGCTTGAAACCGAGGTTCGGCTTCTCGTCGCGGCCTGAATTCCATATGCCCTCGATGGAGTCGACCTGGTAGAAGGCGGACCGTTGGTCCTGAGCGAAACGGACGTCGTCGAAGATGAAGAACTCCGCCTCGGGCCCGAAGTAGACGGTGTCGGCGATCCCGGTGCTCTGGAGGTAGCGCTCCGCCTTGAGAGCCACGTAGCGGGGATCACGGGTGTAGCTCTCGAGCGTGACCGGGTCGTGGACGAAGCAATTGAGATTGAGCGTCTTGTGCTGGCGGAAGGGATCGAGGACCGAGGTAGCAGGGTCCGGGAGCAGAATCATGTCCGACTCCTGAATTTCCTGGAATCCTCTTATGGACGACCCGTCGAAACCGAATCCTTCGACGAAGGCGTCCTCGGTCAGCTCGTGAGCCGGCACGGAGAAATGCTGCATCAAGCCGGGGAGGTCGCAGAAGCGGATGTCGACGATCTCCACCTCCTCGTCCTTCACCAGTTGGACGACTGCAGCGGCGGTGCGATCCTGCACATTTCCTCCTTGGTCCGCCCGGGCGGGCGCGACAATCGAGGGAGATTGCCGATGAACAGCATGACGCTCGCCCGTTTCTGGATCGTTGCCCGGGCGTGAACGGAGTGTTAACAGATGCCCCACGAGCGCTTTACCGCCTTAGGGGGCTGGCTCGGTGCCGCGATCACCTGCGACACTGCTCGACACCTGCGACACTGATCGCGCAATACGGCGAGAACATGTCCTGCGGCAGGGCGCGACGATCGGAGGGCGCGGTGCAAAGCCAACGTGAATACGTGCTGCGGACGGTGGAGGAACGCGGGGTGCGTTTCATCCAGCTCTGGTTCACCGACGTGCTGGGCATCCCGAAGTCCTTCAGCATCACGCCCGCAGAGCTCGAGAATGCCCTTGACGAGGGGATGACCTTCGACGGATCGGCGATCGACGGGTTCAGCCGCGTACAGGAGAGCGACGTGCTCGCCAAGCCCGATCCGAAGACGTTCCAGATCCTGCCGTTTCGCATCGGTCGGGAAGGCGACGCGTCACCGGTCGCGCGGGTGTTCTGCGACATAACGAACCTCGACGGTTCGCCGTTCGAAGGTTGCCCCCGCCACGTCCTCCGGCGGACGCTCGAGCGTGCCCGTGCCCGCGGGTTCTCCTTCTATGCAGCCCCGGAGGTCGAGTACTTCTACTTCGCGCCGAGCGAGCCCGGCGAGTCGCCCAAGCCTCTCGACGCAGGTTCGTACTTCGAGCTCACGGTGGCGGACCTGTCCACAGATCTTCGCAAGCGCACCGTCCTCACGCTCGAGGACATGGGCATCCCGGTCGAGTACGCCCAGCACGAAGATGCGCCGAGCCAGCACGAGATCGACCTCCGCTACACCGATGCGCTGACCATGGCCGACACCGTGATGACGGTCCGGCTCATCGTGAAGGAGATCGCCCAGGAACGCGGCGTCCATGCGAGCTTCATGCCCAAGCCCCTGGCGGGCGTGCAGGGCTCGGGCATGCACACGCACTTCTCGCTGTTCGAGGGAGACCGGAACGCCTTCGCCGACCCGGGCAATGAGCGCGGCCTGTCGGAGGTCGGACGGCAGTTCATCGCCGGCGTCCTCGAGCACGCGCGCGAGATCACTGCGGTGACCAACCAGTGGGTCAACTCCTACAAGCGTCTGGTCGCCGGATACGAGGCCCCGGTGAACGTGTCGTGGGCGTACAACAACCGATCGGCGCTCGTGCGAGTGCCGATCGCAAAGCGCGGCAAGATCGAGTCGACGCGCTTCGAGTACCGCTCTCCGGACCCTGCCTGCAACCCGTACCTCGCATTCTCAGTGGTGCTGGCAGCGGGGCTCGAGGGGATCGAAAAGCGATACGAGCTCGGGCCCGAGGCTGCCGCGAACCTGTTCACGATGACCGCCGAGGAGCTCGCCTCGGAGGGAATCCGGCCTCTTCCCTCCAGCCTGCAGGAGGCCCTCGTCGCCATGGAAGGTTCCGAGCTCGTGGCCGAGACGCTGGGCGAGCACGTCTTCGAGTGGTTCCTGCGCAACAAGCGCGCCGAGTGGGAGGCCTACACCCGGACGGTCACGCCATTCGAGCTGGCCCGGTACCTTCCGGCCCTCTAGGCGCTGTCGTTTCGGGACCCTCGAGCACGCCGGCAATGGAACCGCTGCTCGTCTACCCAGATCCACCCTCGCGGTGGTTGTCCGACGCGCTCGAGCGCGCGGCCTATCCCTGGCGGGCCGTGGCCGATCCCGCCCTGGCGGAACGGGACGAACCGGAGGACGGTTACGCCGGCGCGGTCATCTCGGCAGTCGAGGATCCAGGCGCGGCGTTCGGGGCCTGTCGCATCCTCCGCAAAGGCGACAGCCCCCTGCAGCCGGTGCTGCTCGTGTTGCCGGAGGCGTGCCTGCAAGAGCTCGAGATCCGTGCGGACCTGTTCGACGACTTCGTGCTGCCGAGCGCGACGGCCCGGGAGGTCGAGGCGCGGCTCGCCCACCTCTTCTGGCGGACCGGGCGCGGCAAGCAGCACGACCTGATCGTCTATGGCCCGCTCGCGCTCAACCTCGAGACCTACCAGGCTGTGATCCAAGGACGGCCCTTGGACCTCACTTTCATGGAGTACGAGCTGTTGCGTTTCCTGGCCGCGCACCCGGGGAAGGTCTTCACGCGTGAGACTCTGCTCTCGCGGGTGTGGGGGTATGAGTACTTCGGCGGGGCGAGGACCGTCGACGTCCATGTCCGGCGACTGAGGGCCAAGCTCGGAGAGGAGCACGCACACCTCATCGACACTGTTCGCAGTGTCGGTTACCGGTTCGGCAGTGTCAGGTGGCTGCCGCCGGATCACCGGACTCGCGCCTAGCTGCTGCCGGGCACTAGCCGTTCGCGGTGGGCGGAGTTGTCGTCGTCGTAGTCGGCGTAGGCCGTGTGGCGACTGCGATCGCGGACGGCCCGCCGCGCAGCCTGATTGCCGCGCCGAGGTGGTGCGTCACGGTGCTGAGCGGGACGATCGTGTCGCTCCCGAAGCAGACGATCCAGGCCGTCTTGCCATCCGGGCTGATGGCGATGGCCTGCGGGTTCCTGCCGACGAAGATCGGAGCCGCCGCTTTGTCATCGGCGAGGTTGATCAACGTCACGTTGCCGGTCGTGGACTGGTTCGAGATGGTATCGACGACGTAGGCGACCGTGGGCTGGGCCGGCGAGATCGCGACGGCGATCGGGCCGCCCCGCACGGCTATGGGGGCTCCCACCGTGTCGTTGGAGATGTCGATCGCCGAGACACTCCCCGAGTTGAGATTCGTGACGAGCGCCGTCAAACCGTCTGGCGAGATGGCGACCCCGATCGGTGCATTGCCGACTGTGATCGGCCGCAGCGCCTTGCCGGTCGCGAGGTTGACCGGCGTGACGGTGGAGCCGAGCGCGCCGCTCTGGCCGGAGACGATCGCACCGGCGTCGGCGACGTACGCAGTCCTTCCGTTGGGCGTGATCGCGATCCCCTGTGGCCCCGGTCCGACGGTGATCGGCCGCAAGGTCCGGTCCGTGGCGAGGTCGATCGGTGTGACCGTGTCCCCGAGAGTCCCTATCGCACCCGCATCGGTGACGTACGCAGTCTTGCCGTCGGGCGCGATGGCGATGCCGGCCGGTCCCACGGCACCGCCGAGCGGGATCGACGGAAGAACCTTCCCGCTCACTAGGTCGATCGGCGTTACCGAGTTGGAGGTGTAGTTGGCGACGTACGCACGCTCGCCGCCCGGTGCGACCGCTATCGCGTCCGGGTACGTGCCCACGCCGAACGGCGCTTGCGGCCCTCCGCCGCCGAGCGAGATGTTGACGGGGATCATCGTGTGGCCGAGACCCAGGTTTGCACCGGTTCCGACCATGGTCACGTAGGCGTAGAGAGGCGGGGGCAGGGGCGGAAGGGTCGTGGCCGGGACCGTCGTGGTGGTCGTCGTCCCCGAGGTGCACCCTGCGACCACGATCACGAGAAGCAACGTCGTCGCGACGCCGAGCAGATGGCGCGGCAGGCGCACGGTTTAGCCGGCCGAGCTGGTGGGTGACGGCGACGTGTACGCCCAGGCCTCGATCTCGACGAGCGCGCCGAGAGGCAGGCCAGCCACGGCGAACGCGCTTCGCGCCGGCCGGTGGTCACCAAATGCGGCCACGTAGGCTTCGTTCATGGCAGAGAAATCCGCCATATCTGTGAGGAAAACAGTTGTCTTCACGACGTCGGCAAGCCGGCTTCCCTCGCTCTCGAGCAGCGACGCGACGTTCTTGAGCGCTTGGGTGACCTGTGCGGCGAGGCCTCCATCGACGAGCGATCCGTCAAGCAGCGCGACCTGACCCGAACAGATCAGCCACGGCCCTGCGCGGACCACCGGCGTGTAAGGACCGATTGGCTTGGCCATCGTCCGCGGCTTCGGTACAGCTCAGCTGAACGACGAGCCGCAGCCGCAGGTCCGCGTCGCGTTGGGATTGGTGATGTGGAAACCGGCTTCCTGTAAGCCGTCGCGGTAGTCAAGCGTCGCGCCCTTGATTAGGTCTGCGCTCTCGGGGTCGACCACGACCCTTACGGGTCCGAAGGAGCGCACGACGTCGTCATCGGCCAGCTCTGAATCGAAGAACATCTCATAGCTGTAGCCTGAGCATCCGCCGGGTCTGACAGCCACGCGCAGCGCGAGGCCCTCGTCGCCTTCCTGAGCAAGAAGATCGGTCACCTTGGCGACGGCGGCATCCGTGAGGGTCACCGGGCTTGGGCGCTGACCGAGCTTCACCGTTGAGGTCGCAAGGCTCACTGCGGTTCTCCTTCCCATGAGGGCCTTGAGTGTAAGGGCCTTCGGTGCAACCCCGGGAAGGCTCCCGGGCATCGCACCAGTAGGCTCGATCATACCGTGAGCACGTCGCATCACCCACCGGTCTCGCCCGCCGGATCCTCCGGCGCAGGTGCACCCACCGTGGCGGCCGTCCGAGTGGCGCTTGCTGGCGTCGTAGACCCTGAGCTCGGCACCGACATCGTCGAGCTCGGAATGGTGCGGGGAATCGAGGTCGACGGCGAAGCGGTGACAGTGGAGGTAGCCCTCACCATTGCAGCCTGTCCGCTTCGCGATCAGCTCCGGGCCGATGTCGAGCGCCACGTGATGGCGGTTCCCGGGGTCGGGCGCGTCGAGGTCCGCACCGGGGTGATGGATCCACAGGAGCGGTCGGCTCTCATGTCGAGGGCACGGCTCAAGGCCCAGGACCGGGCCATCGCGACGGACATCCCGACGACAGACGCGGGTTCTCGCCGTCTCTTCTGGCAAGGGCGGCGTCGGCAAGTCGTCGGTCAGCGTGAACCTCGCGGTCGCACTCGCCCGGCGGGGCCTTGCCGTGGGCCTGCTCGACGCCGACGTCTGGGGCCACTCCGTTCCGAGGCTGCTCGGGATGGAGGGCTCCGCCCAGGCGCGCGCCGGGAAGATGATCCCCTTCGAGCGGTCGGTCGACTCGGGCCTGTTGAAGGTGATCTCGATGGGTTTCCTGTCGGGCGAGGACGAAGCGATCATGTGGCGCGGCCTCATGCTTAACCGGGCCGTCCAGCATTTCTTGGAGGACGTGCGATGGGGAGCGCTCGACTACCTGTTGATCGACCTGCCGCCCGGCACCGGCGACGTCCAGATGGGCCTGGCCAGGATGCTCCCGCGCACGGAGGTCCTCGTCGTCACCACTCCCAACGAGGCAGCTCAGAAGGTGGCCGGCCGCGCCGCTGACATGGCACGTAGGGGCCATATCCGCGTCGCCGGTGTCATCGAGAACATGGCGGCCTTCACCTGCGGGCACGGCGAGACCTACGAGATCTTCGGATCCGGCGGTGGCCAGCGCCTCGCGGACGAGATCGGGGTGCCGCTCGTCGGTTCGGTGCCTCTCGACGCGCGGGTGGCTTCGGGCGGCGACGCCGGCCTGCCGGTAGCCCTCGAGGACGACGGGCCGCTCGCCGAGGTTTTCGCTGCGATCGCGGAGCGTGTCGCGACGGAGATCTCGCCCCTCGTCGAGATGGCGGGCTGTAGCGCGCGCCTGCTCCAACGGGTCGAGGAGGCCCTCGGACCGATCGGAGCCTGATGGTGGTGGCGCTGACCTAACGGCGGTCGGCCTGTCACGTGTAGTGCGAGAGCCTCGTGCGAAGATCGTCCGCTACGGCGCGCGTCTTTTCGATCAGGACCTCGCGACGGCCGTCCTCGAGCCGGTACTCGGGCACGGCGATCGAGATGGCCAGGCATCGCCCCTCGTTGTCCGCGAGGATCGGCGCTGCCACCGCCCAGATGCCAGGGTCGACCTCGGCGCGGCTTACTCCGTAGCCCTGCGCCATTATGTGCTCGAGCTCGTTTCGCAGCGCGCGGCGCAGCGCCGCCGGCACCGTTCGCTCGATGTAGCGATCGCGCACCGCAGCAGGCGAGGTCGCGAGGAGGACCTTGGCCCCCGCGCCGGTGTGCAGAGGCATCGCCTTTCCCACCTCGAACGATAGACGCACTGGGTGGTCGCACTCGATGCGGTCCACGCACACGGCTGAGTCGCCGATCCGGCGCAGCACGAGCGACGTCTCGCTGCTCCAGGCGGCGAGCTCGCCGAGGCCCGGTCGCCACAGGTCGGCCAGGTCGACCGTGGAGCGGGCGATGTAGCCCATCATGATCGCCCTCGGACCGAGCTGGTAGCTCCCCGAGCCGGCCCTTTCGAGAAGCTCGTGGGCCCTGAGCAGCCCCACGAGCCGGTAGACGGTGCTGCGCGGGACTCCGATCGCCTGGCTGAGACTCTCCACGGTGTGGGTGGGCGCGGCTGCGGTGAACTGGTCGAGCAGCGCGAGCAGGCGCTCGGTGCTCTGAGTTCCGCCCGGCGCCGGCGGCGAGCCCTCGGGCGCGCCGAGAGCGGCGACCGACGCCGAAGGGGCGTTCTCGGGCGGGACCGGACCGGTGCGCCGAGTCGGGGAACCCGCCCTCATTCTTGCTTGACGCCTTCGTGGGTCGATCTTATGATTATCGCAGGTCGGGATCTTATTCTCATGACCTGAGAGAATGAGGGGGGTATTTGACGGCGCGCGACGTCCGGGTCTACCTCCTCGACGGAGGGACGCTCGTCATCGACGGCTATCACCTCTACTGGAACGTCGGGCCGGGCGGCCCCGTCCGTTTTCCCTGCTACAGCGTGCTTGTCGATCACCCCGAGGGCAAGTTCCTGTTCGACACAGGCTACGACCTCGAACACGTGCGGAAGGTCCTTCCCTTCGAGCTCCCACAGCAGACTCCGGACCAGACTCTTCCCGGACAACTGAAGCTCATCGGGTTCGATCCTGGCGAGATCACCCACGTCGTCAATTCGCACTACCACTTCGACCACGTAGGCGGCAACAAGTTCTGCACGCGCGCCACGACGCTGGCGCACCGCAAGGAACTGGACGCGAGCCATCGCCATCAGCCCTTCGAGCGCCTCGGCTACTCGGACATGAGCTTCGACGAGATAGGGACGCGCTACGAGATGCTCAGCGGCGACACCGAGATCGCTGCGGGCCTGCACCTGTTCGAGACGCCCGGACACACCGCCGGCCACATGAGCCTTCTTGTCGAGCTCGGCGGTCGCCGGCCGATGCTGTTCACGGGCGACGCCGTCTACACGCGGGAGTCCTTCGAACGCACGATCATCTCGGGGTTCCACCTCGACCCGGTGGCGAGCGTCGCCTCGATGAGGCGCCTCGGCGAGCTCGCGGAGTCTCACGGCGCCGAGCTTTTCTACTCCCACGACCCGGCCTCGTACGCGACCTGGCGGAAGGGGCCCGCCTACTATTCGTGAGCCCCGTCGCCCGCACGAGCGCCACGGTGCGCGCGGCCGCCGGCGCCGACCGACCCCACTTGGAGGCGCATCATGACCTCGAGACCATCCGACGGTGTCTACGGCATCCTCGGGCGCGATCTCTTGCGGCCCGAGAACCGGTACCTCAACGTTCCGCTGGTCCGCCTCATCACCTCCGGCAGTCTGCCCAGGCCGGCGCTCAAGGACTACGCGGTGCTGCGCTGGCCCTTCCAGGCGCGGGCGGACCTCGCGATGATGATCAGCCACGTCGTCTTCTTGGAGGGCGACGACGCGAACCACCTGCTCGAGAACGCTTTCGACGAGATCCTGCGCCCGGCGGGCGAAGGCGACCACCCGGGTTTGTGGGTCCAGTTCGCGAAGTGCCTCGGCGCAACCCAAGAAGAGCTCGATCATGCCGCCGCGAACCCGCTCGTCGAGGTGGCCGGGTTCCCGCTCACGATGACCTACTACTGCCGGAGAAGCGCCGAGGAGGGACTCGCGTCCTGGTACGCGGACGAGGAGCAGCTGCCGGAGGTTCATGGTGCGACGGCGCTCGCGTTACGCAAGTACTACGGCTGTGACGACGAGACGATCGAGTACTTCCTCGAGCACGTTAGGGCCGACATCGGCCATTCGGACGCGAACGAATTGCTGCTCGCGCGGTACTGCGACACCCCGCGCAAGATCGCCCGGGCTCGCCGGGCGGCCGCCGGGACGTTGTGGGCCTGGCGCGAGATGCACCAGGGGATCTTGAGGGAGCTCCGGCGCCGGAGCCCCGAGGTCGCGGCCGCGTGAGGATGCCGACCGGCTGCCGGGACCCGTCCACCGACGGAATACGCGGCCATTACCTTCCCGGCGCGTCCGGAGAGCTGTACGCGATCGAGCTCGGCGAGGGGCCGGCGCTCCTGTTGCTGCACGGGGTCACCGCGAACGCGTACGTCTGGCTCCCGGTGATGGGGCGGCTCTCGGATCGCTATCGCACCGTCGCGATCGACCAGCGCGGTCACGGCCGAAGCGGCGCCGCGCCCGACGGGCGGTACGACGCCGAGGCCTACTCCGCGGACGTCGTCGAGGTGGCCCGCTCGATCGGGGGCGGCCCAGTCGTCGTGGTCGGTCACTCCCTCGGCGCTCGCAACGGCCTCGAGGCGGCCGCGACGCAGACCCGACGTCGTGGCAGGGGTCGTCGCGGTCGATTTCTCGCCGTTCGTCGAGCGGGCGATCTACGACACGCTCGACGAACGGATCGCTGCCGGTGACCGGAGCTTCGACGACGGGCTCGAGCTCACCTCCTACCTGAGCGCGCGCTATCCCGGTCTCGGGCCGGGCGCGATCGCCAGAAGGGCCGAGTTCGGGTATCGCAAGGGGGTCGACGGCACCCTCGTGCCGCTCTCGGACCCCGGCGCGATGCGTGCCACCGCGGCTGGACTGCGCGAGGACCTGGCGCCGGCGGTTCGCCGCCTCGGGGTGCCGGCCGTGCTCGTGAGGGGCGCGCTGAGCGGTTTCGTTTCAGAGGCCGCGTTCGATGCGACACGCCGGCTGCGACCGGACCTTGCCACCGTCGTGGTCGAGGGCGCCGACCATTACGTGCCCGAGGAGCGACCGGACGAGGTCGCCCGGATCGCCGGAGGTCTCGCCTCTCAGGCGTTCGCGAAGAGAAGAATCGAACGGGACAAGGGAGGGGCCGATGGCTGAGGGCATCGAGTTCTCGGTCGCAGTTGCGCTCGACGCAGGACTCGAACGGCAGGCTTCACGCCGAGGTGCCGCGGCAAGTCAGAGAGAGGCTGGGCATCACAGCGGGAGACGTGTTGTGCTGGACGGGCTTCTTCGAGGGACCCGTCGAGGCCTGGTCGGTGAAGAAGAGCCCGTACGCGTCGCTCGAGGCGGAGCCGGAGCCGTGATCCTCGCCGATGCCAGCCCCCGGGAGCTGCTGCAGCTTGACGACGCCGAGACCTGGGCAGACCCCGGCACCCACCCCGTCTGGAGGCAGGTGACGTCGGGAAAGGCGCCACGACAGGCTGTGCGGGACCTCGTGCTCGGGCTGTACCCGCTGTTCACTGGCCGGTCCCGGTACCTGCTCGCAGCCAAGGTTTCGTGGATCAGTCTCGAGGACGGGAAGGAGGTCTTCGCCGAGCTTCATCGCGGGCTCACCGTCGCGGGCGCCGACGCCGATGCGGGGTGGAACGCGGTCGCCCGTGCGCTCGGGGTGAGCGACGAGGAGCTCGAAAGCGCACGGGCCGGGCCGCATCCGGAGGCGGACGACCTTGCCACGATCGTCCGCGAGCACGGCCTGCGATCGGCCCACGAAGCGGCAGGTGTCGCCTGGGTGCTCGACCGCCGGCTGCCGGTCCTGCTCGGCGAGCTCGCCGAGGCGCTCGCCGCGCACTACGGAGTCGCCGAGGACGCCCTCGCCCACCTGCGCTACCGGGCCGCCCGAGCGGGCGAGTCCGACGAGCAGGTCCGTCGCCTCGCCGAGAGCTACCTGACCGGCCCTTGGGAGGTCTTCGAGGCTCGTCGTGCGGCGCGCGAGGTGCTCTGGGACCTGACGGCACTCCTCGAATCGCTCGGCTCATGACCACCGCCGAGAACGACACCTCCGTCGCCGGAACCTTGCGGGACCTTGCCCGCGCGCACCGAATCTTGAACCTCGAGGGGCATAACGACATGTCGCTCGGGCACCTGTCGCTTCGCGACTCGAAAGGCCGGGGCCTGTGGCTGAAGCGTGGCAACCTCGGGCTCGAGGAGGTCGCCGAGCAGGACTTCATACTCATCGACTTCGACGGCGAGGTTCTCGAGGGAGACGGCATCCGTCATCTCGAGTGGCCGATCCACGCCGAGATCCTCGCCTCCCGCCCCGATGTGAACGTCGTCGCCCACACGCACCCCTTCCATGCCACGGCACTGTCTGCAACTGACGCCGAGATCGGGCCCTACTCGAACGAGGGCGTCTGGTTCGCGGGAGGTGTCCCGCATTTCAAGCTCACGAGCGACCTCGTCACCACTCCCGAGCTCGGACGCGAGCTCGCCGGTGCCCTCGGGCGCTCGCACGCGGTGCTGTTGAAGAACCACGGGGCGACCTTCGTCGGGGTGAGCGTGAAGGAGGCGACGCTCGCCGGGGTGTTCCTCGAGCGGGCCGCCCGCCTGCAGCTTGCGCTCGCTTCGTCCGGCCTGGCCTACGAGCACTCGGGCTACGAGGAGATCGAACAAAAGCGCCTCACGATCTACCCGCCCCGGGCCGTCGACAATTTCTGGCAGTACTACAACCGCAAGCTCGACCGAACGGAAGGCAGCTCAACGTGAAGAACGCAGCGATCGTCGGCACAGGGACGATGGGCCCGGGCATGGCCGCCACCTTGGCGAGGGGCGGGATGAACGTCCGTTGCTTCGACACGAGCGAGTCGGCCCGCGAGCGCACCCCGGGAGAGGTCGAGACGGCGCACGGCGTGCTGGAGCGGATCGGCGGGCAAGCCGCCGAAACGCGCGGATCTGTCACCGTCCACAGCGACCTCGGCGAGGCCGTCGCTGTCGCGGACCTCGTGATCGAAGCCGTCCCCGAGATCGCCGAGCTCAAGGCGAAGGTCTTCGCCGAGCTCGACCGTCTCGCCCCGGCGACGGCGATCCTCGCGAGCAACACCTCCGGCATCCCGATCTCGAAGATCCAAGCGGCGGTATGCGACGCGAGCCGGGTGGTCGGGATGCATTGGTCGAATCCGCCCCACGTGATCCCGGTGATCGAGGTGATCGCAGGCGAGAAGACCTCGGCGGAGGTCGTCGAGCGTCTCCGGGCGACGATCGAGGCGATGGGCCTCGTGGCGGTCCGGGTCCTACGCGACGTCCCCGGCTTCGTCGAGAACAGGGTGCTCTACGCGATCATGCGTGAGTGCCTCTCGCTCGTCGACAACGGCGTCATCTCGGCGGAGGAGCTCGACACGTGCGTGAAATGGGGGATCGGGTTCAAGCTGGCCGTGATCCCTCCCCTCCAGCTGCTCGACGTCGCCGGCCTCGACATCTACAACGCGGTCGCGAGTTACCTGAACAAGGATCTCGACAACCGGTCGGACGTGAGCGAGACAGTCACCTCGAGGGTGGCACGCGGCGAGCTGGGGATGAAGACCGGCTCGGGCCTGTTCGACTACACGCCCGAGGAGTCGCAGGCGCTTCGCCAGCATCGGGCCCAGACGCTCGTCGCAGTCCGCAAAGCCCTCAGCAGCTAGCAGACAAGGAGCTTGCACCGTGGCCCTTCCTCGGGAGTTCGATATTCGAAAGCTGCACACGATCGTGGACGAGACGCGGACCGAGGCCGGTCGCTCGGACGGCGACACGCTTCGCAAGGTCGCTGTCGCCGCGGTCGGCGCGAATCCGTTCGCCGGCGCCCATGGCGACGACCTCTCGGCGATGATCGCCTGGGGAAGCGAGCTCGGGACACTGCTGGGCCAGCGGGCGGCCGAAGCCCTCGGCGCACCGGTCCTGAGCTACGGCAAGGCTGCCGTCGTGGGGCTCGCGGGCGAGCAGGAACATGGAGTCGCTCTGCTCACGACTGCCTTCGGCGACGCGCTGCGCGCTGCGGTCGGCGGCGGGCTGGCTTGGATCAGCTCCGCCACGAAGCGAGGTGCCCCAGGCACCGTCATCGACGTCCCGCTCGCGCACAAGGACGCGCTCTATGTCCGCGACCACTACGACGCGCTCGAGGTGCGGGTCCCGGACGCACCGATGCCGGACGAGATCGTGGTCATCGCGGCGGTCGCCAACCGGGGCCGGTTGCTCGCGCGGTGTGGTGGTCTCCGCGCCGAGGCGATCGCGGCCGGCGATGGGCTTCGTTGAGGAGAGGGGTCGGTCATGGATGGAGCCTCGAAGGCAACTTCGTGCAGCACCGGCGGTTCGAGCTTCGAGCCGGTCTTCACGCTGACAGCAGGACCGACGGGCGCGACCCCCGAGACTCTCGGCGCACTCGGCCGTCCGATCTTGTATCACTACGACCCGGAGTTCCTTCAGCTCTACGCGGACATGGTCGATCTGCTGCAGCAGGCGTTCGAGGTGCCTGAGACACCAGTGGTCCTCCAGGGTGAGGCGGTGCTCGGGCTCGAAGCCGCCGCGGCCTCACTCATCGCCGCCGACGACGTGGTGCTGAATCTCGTGTCCGGAGTGTTCGGGAAGGGCTTCGGCTATTGGGCGCGGCGATACGCGAACGAGGTCGTGGAGGTCGAGGTTCCCTACGACAGCGCCGTCGAGCCGGATGCCGTGAGCGCCGCGTCGTCGGCGCGTCCCGAGATCCGCATCGTCTCGGCCGTCCACTGTGAGACGCCTTCAGGCACGATGAACAACCTCGAGGCGATCGGCAAGGTCGTTTCGGACCATGGTGCGCTGCTGATCGTCGACGCCGTCTCGTCCTTCGCGGGGGCACGGTGCGACTTCGGAGCATGGGGCGCCGACCTCGTCGTGGTCGGCCCGCAGAAATGTCTCGGCGGGCCGCCCGGGTTGTCGATGCTGCACGTAAGCGATGCCGCTTGGCGGCACATGGAGGCGAACCCGAACGCGCCTCGGGCATCGATGCTCTCCATTCTCGATTGGCGCGACGCGCATCGTGTCGACCGCCCTTTCCCGTTCACTCCGTCGGTCTCCGACGTCTATGCCCTGCACTCGTGCCTGGCCCGGTACCTTGCCGAGGGCAAAGAATCGGTGCAGCGACGCCACCAGTCCGCGGCCAGGGCGGCGCGCGCCGGCGCCGAGGCGCTTGGCCTCGAACTGTGGGCCGCGAGTCGCTCCATCTGCTCGGACACGGTCACCGCGATGAGGGTGCCAGCCGGCCTCGACGAGCAGGAGGTGCGCGCCCGCGCCCGCCGCGAGTCCGGCGTCATGCTGTCGGGCGGCCAGGGTGACCTCACTGGCAAGGTCCTGCGCATCGGGCATATGGGACCGAGCGCGTATCCCCTGAGCCCGGTGATCGCGCTGGTGGCGCTCGGACGCGCGATGCGCGGCCTGGGTGTGAAGGCGGACGTCGGGGGGGCGGTCGAGGCGGCACTGGCGGCGACGGACGCTCGAGAAGGGCCCTGACATGGCAAACGACGCGACTTTTGGGGTGACAACCACGAGGAGGTGCGCATGAAGGGTTTCGCAGGGCGAACCGCCATCGTCACCGGTGCCGCTCAGGGGATCGGCGCGGCTGTCGCCGGCCAGCTTGCGGCCGAGGGTGCCACCGTGGTCATCGCCGACCTGAACGAGGCGGGCGCGGTCACGGTTGCCACAAAGCTCGGAGATCCGAGCTTTGCCGTCCCGGTCGACGTCGGCGACGAGAGCTCCGTGGCCGATCTCCACTCGGCCGTGGTGGCGCGTACAGGCCGGATCGACATCCTCGTGAACAATGCCGCAATCGTCCCGTTCACCAAGTGGGACGACGTGGATTTCCCCGAGTGGCGCCGGATCATGCGGGTCAACCTCGACGGCGTTTTCCTGATGAGCCGGGCATCGTCGGACGAGATGCGCAAGGCGGTCTACGGGCGCATCGTGAACATCGCCTCCAACACGTTCTTCGCCGGCACGCCGAACATGGCGGCTTACGTTGCCGCCAAGGGTGGCGTCGTCGGGTTCACCCGGGCGCTCGCGACCGAGCTCGGCGGCTACGGCATCACCGTGAACGCGGTCTCGCCGGGCCTCACGGCTTCCGAGGGCGTACTCGAGAGCCCGCACGCCGATGCCTTCGACTTCGTCGGCACGTTGCAGGCGGTGAAACGACGCGCCGTGCCGGGCGACATCGCGCCGGCGGTCGTGTTCCTCGCGTCGGAGGAGGCGGGGTGGATAACCGGTTCAACGGTCAACGTCGACGGAGGTCACGTTCGCCATTGACCCAGATGGTCAAAGCCCTCCATCCCAGGGCCGTTCTCGCTCGATGACGCGGCCGCTCAGGGTGGCCGTGCTCGCCAAGCAGGTCCCGCTTGCCGAAGAGCTCACTTCCAGCAACCGCCAGCTCCCCGGCCGACAAGGCGCTCCTAGTCGGCGCGCGCTTCCCAGAGGGACTCGATGTCGTCCGGATCCTCGCTGTAGACCACTGCTTCGTCCCCGAGCTTACGCAGGTGGGCCCACAGCGATCGGCGCGCCATCGGGTGCCTGACGGGATCGACATCGAGGTAGACAGCCGCGAGGAGCTCGTCGACGGTCGCTCGTCCCCGCTGCCGGAGTCCCGAGAGTACGGCCTGCTCACGGGCGCGCCGGTGCTCAAGCAGCTTCTCGATCTCGGCCCGGGGGTCCTCCAGGACAGGTCCGTGCCCCGGAGCGATCGCGTCGATCGATGGCTCGAAGCCGGCCAGACGCTCGAGGCTGCTCATGTACTGGGACATGTCTCCGTCGAGCGGTGAGATGACGACGGTCGAGCCGCCCATCACGTGGTCGCCCGAGAGCAGGATTCTCCGAGCGTGGTTGGCCTCCACGCCGTTGCCTTCCACCAGGTAACACAGGTGATTGGAGGCATGGCCGGGCGTGTGGACGGTCCGGAGCCGGACCGGTCCGAGACTCAGGACGTCGCCGTCTCGAAGCTCTGCGTCGGGGACGAAGCCGTCACGGGCGTCGTACCCGCGGAGCTCGGCCCCGCACCTGGCGGCCAGCACCGCGGCGCCCGGCGCGTGGTCGGGATGGGTATGGGTGACGAGGACGTAGCGGATGCGCCGGCCTGCCGTCGCGGCCTCGATCCGGGTCAGGTGTCCGTCGTCGTCAGGGCCCGGGTCGACGACGGCCAACACCTCGTCGCCGATGAGATAGGTGTTGGTGCCAGGGCCGGTCATGACCGAGGGATTGGGAGCCGTCAGCCGCCTGAGGAACGGGTCGATCTCAGCGATAATCCCTGTTACCGGCACAGTCGAGCCGTTCGGTTCAGGCACCTTGGCCACCTAACCCGGCGGTCGCCGCGTCGCGAAGCTCGGCCAGTCTCACCCACTCACCGTATCGTCGGGATTCCCGACCGAGGGCAGTCGGGCCCGATTCAAGGGCCCCGGAGCGATGGGCTCGCCTGGCCTCGGACCGGTCCGTGCCGCGACCGGCGAGCCAGGATAGGTTCAGGCCGACGCGGCAGCTCGCGGGCCCGCGGCCTCGCGGTCGATGATCTGTTTGCGCTCGGCCTCGCTCAAGCCGCCCCAGATCCCGTGTGCCTCACGGATCCTGATGGCGTAGCCGAGACAGTCCTGCCGGACGGGACAAGGGCGACAGATTTCCTTCGCAGCCCGCTCCCGTGCTAGGCGCTCCTCCTTGCGTTCCGCGTGCGACGGAGGGAAGAACACAATTGCGTGCGGACCTCGGCATGCCGCCTTGGTCTGCCAGACTTCTTCACCGCGATTCTCGATCACGGCCCCCTCCTCATCCTGCCCCACGGCGCGTCCAGCACCGGCTATTTCGCGGCGCCCAGGTCCCCGATCGCACCGTGCGCCGACGCCCCCCGTGACCTTCGACACTGATCTCCAAGGGCGCCACCTGCACAGACCTGCAGAAAATTTGTCATTGGGCCTGGCTCCGCGCGACCCTACCGCTGCGGTTACCGACCGTACAAGTGCCTCTTGTGGCCCCGATCCAAAGGACCCGGCGGGGACGGGCGATAGTGTCGCCGCGAATGGACCGAGAGGCGTTCTGCCGGCAGAGCAACATCGTCGTCGTCGCCGGCAAGGGTGGCGTGGGAAAGACCACCGTCACAGCTGCCCTCGCACGTATGGCAGCGGACATCGGTCTCCAGGTTCTTGTCGTCGAGCTCGACGACTCCGGCGGCCTGCCTGTGCTGTTCGGACGGGACGCGACTTTCAACTACGACGAGGCCGTGCTCTATGACCCGGCCGGCAGGGGTGGTGGAGTGCGCGGGCGTGTGATCACACCGGACGAAGCACTCTTGGAGTATCTCAAGGATCACGGCCTGCGCCGTGTTGCGAAGCGCCTCGTCTCGACTGGCGTTCTCGAAGTGGTGGCCACTGCCATACCCGGGATTCGGGAGATTCTCGTGCTCGGCAAGGTCAAGCAGCTCGAGCGATCCGGCGCCTTTGACCTGATCGTGCTCGACGCGCCGGCCACCGGCCACGCCGTGACATTCCTCACGAGTGCCCTCGGACTGGTGGATGCCGCACGGGGCGGCCCCCTGCGTGCCCAGGCCCAAGAGGTCGTCGAGATGCTCCGGGACCCTGCGCGATGCCAGGTCATGCTCGTCAGCCTGCCCGAGGAGACTCCGGTCAACGAGCTCATCGAGACCGCTTACAGGTTCGAGGACCTGGTGGGTGTCGCGCTCGTGCCCGTGGTCGTGAACGTGTGCTACCCGGTTCTCACCCTGCTGGGCGCCGATCCGACCGCTGCGGCCGAGGCAGCGGGCGCTGCCCCTCCACGCCCTTCCGAGGTCAAGCGGATGGTCGCGGCGGCAGCCTTCCGGGAGAGCCGCCAGGAGCTGCAAGCGATCCAGTCGGCACGCCTCGCAGCCGGCCTGCCGCTGCCGCAGCTGCTGTTGCCGTACCAATTCACTGCCGAGCTCGGGCCTGAGCAGCTCAGCGAGCTCGCGGAAGCTCTAGGGACCGCGATCGACGGCCTCAGTGTCGGGGAAGCAGCGTGACCCGCGCTGGCTGATCGTCGGCGGTGAGCGTGCCAGGCGAAACCGAAGTAGTGCCGCCCGGCCTCCCGGGCCCGGCTGGCCTGCCCCGCCTCGTTACCGGAAGTTCCGTCGTCGTGTGCTGTGGCTCGGGCGGGACTGGCAAGACGACCATCTCGGCCGCGATCGGCCTCGCGGGCGCGCAGGAAGGCCGCAAGACGTGCGTGGTGACGATCGATCCCGCTCGGCGCCTTGCCGACGCGCTCGGCCTGGACGTTCTCGACAACACCCCGCGGCGGATCCTGGGCCCCTGGAGCGGAGAGCTGTCGGCCGTGATGCTGGACGCGAAGAGCACTTTCGACGATCTGGTCGCCCGGTACTCCGAGTCACCCGAGCAGGCCGAACGGATCCTTCAGAACCGCCTGTACCGCAACCTCACCTCGGCGCTGTCGGGCACTCAGGAGTACATGGCGATGGAGAAGCTCTACGAGTTGCACTCCGAAGGCGGCTTCGACCTTGTAGTGGTGGACACACCGCCCACGCGGAACGCACTCGACTTCGTGGACGCGCCGCTGCCGGCTGTACAGCTTCCTCGAGAACCGCGTGTTCCGGCTGCTGCTCCTGCCGACCCGCGCGTATATGAAGGCCATGACGCTTGCCGCTCAGGCCCTGCTCCGCACGATCTCCAGGGTCGCAGGGTCCGAGATCGTCGAGGACGCGATCGCCTTCTTCCGCGCGTTCGAGGGCATGGAGGAGGGGTTCCGCGAGCGGGCCCGCCGCGTCGAGGGACTGCTGGCGAATCCGGGCACGGCGTTCGTGCTCGTGGTGGCGCCGCGGGAGGACTCGATCGACGAGGCGCGTTTCTTCGCCCGGCGCCTCGCTGAGAGCTCGATACCGGTCAGTGCGCTAGTGGTCAACCGGCTCTTCCCGAACTTTGCTCCGGACACGGCGAATGCGGGGGAACCGTCATACGCCGGCGCCGCCGAGACCGCCGACACATCCGGCCCCGTCGACACAGCCGGCCCCGTCGACCCAGCCGTTACGGCCCCCGCCGACACTCCAGGCTTGGCCGGCACCGACCCGCTCGCCTGGAGCGAGCTGCGGCGCAACCTCGAGGAGTTTCTCGTCGTCGCCAGGCGTGAGGAGCAATACGTCGACGAGGTGGCCGGAGAGGTCGCGCCCGCTCCGGTGGTACGGGTCCCGTTTCTGAAGGAGGATGTGCACGACCTCGAGGGTCTCGAGCTTGTCGCTCGCCACCTGATCGATGGCCAACTAGTCTCCGATCGTGGCAGTCGTGTTGATCGTCAGTGATTCCGAGTCGGTCCTCGCAGACCTGAGATCGGCACTCGAAGACGATGACACCGAGATCATGGAGTGCCACACCGGTGAGGAGGTGCGGCCTGCCGTCGAGGAAGACCCGCCTGATCTTGTGATCACCGACCTACAGGTTGGCAACATGGGCGGCATGGCGATATGCCTCGATCTCCGCCTCGAAGAGTCCGGTGGCCGGATTCCCCATGTCCCGGTAGTGATCCTGCTCGATCGAAGAGCGGACGTGTTCCTGGCACGGAGGTCGGCGGCGGAAGGTTGGCTCGTCAAGCCTCTGGACCCGCTGAGGATCCGCCGCGCGGTGCGAGCGGTCCTGGACGGAGGGACGTTCCGCGACGAGTCCTACAAGCCGCTGCCGCTCGCCGCCGACCTTTAGTTCACCGAACGGGACGGCCCCAGGAGATGAAGCTTCGCCGGCAGGTCCGAAGGCTCGGCCATCAGCCGTCGGCACAGGTCTCCGAGCAGGAGATGCAGATTCGCAAGGGACTCGAGTCGATGCGGAACGCGACGGCCCGGGAGGTCATGACACCTCGGGTGGACGTCATTGCGCTCGCAGTGCCGGTCGCCCTCGACGACGTGGCGCGAGCGGTCCGGCGTTCGGGTCACAGCCACTTTCCCGTGTACCAGGACGACCTCGACCACCTGCTCGGGGTCCTGTTCGTGAAGGACCTGTTCCACCCGGGACCGCTCGGGATCGAGGGCATCCGCGCGGTGAGCTCGAGCGACCAGGCCGGCTCGCCCGTCCTCGACGTCGCAAAACGGGTTCGCGAGCCCTATATAGTCCCCGAGTCCCGGCCGGCCCTCGAGATTCTTGCCGAGATGCGCCGTGCACGACGAGCCTTTGCCGTCGTGGTCGACGAGTACGGCGGGGTTGCAGGAGTGCTCACCATCAACGATCTCGTGAGCGAGCTCGTCGGAGACCTGAGGGACGAGTTCGACCGGTCCTCGTCGCCGGCGATCGAGCGGGTGGACAAGTCCCGTTTCTTGGTCGATGGCGCTTGCGGGGTCGACGAAGTGCGCTCCGACCTTGGGATCCCGATTCCCGACGGCGAGTACGTGACCCTCGGCGGCTTTCTCTTCGACACATTCGGGCACATACCAGAAGAGGGCGAGCAGCTCGAGTTCGCCAACTGGACGTTCCGGGTCACGAAGATGGACCGGAGGAGGATCGCCAAGGTCGTGGTGCAGGCACCAGCGGCTACGATGACCAACCAGGCCGGCGCCGAGCGGTGACTCGCTCCGGCCGACGGGAAGTGGCGCAGCTTGGCAGCGCGCAGCGTTCGGGACGCTGAGGCCGCGGGTTCAAATCCCGCCTTCCCGACCAAAATGGCTCGGAGATGAGCACCTAACTGCTTCCCGTCAGCCCGATGCCACCATCTCGTGCCACAGTCCGCCATTGATGGTGATGTTGTTACCGCCGGCCTGGCCGGGAGCCGAATCGCCGACGTAGGCGTAGAGGGGATGGCCCTGGTAGGTGGCCTGGGTCACCCCGCCTGACCGCCTGATCGTGCCCAGCTCGCCCGTCACGCCGGGGCCGGCGGACGGGCTCCCGGTCACCGGCGGCCAGTACGAGGTGCAGGACCCGTTGCAGGCCGACCTGGTCGGCGTATCGGGGCCAAACCAGTACAGCGTGAAGCCCCGGGCGTTCGTCAGCACGGACACGCCGCTGATCGCCCTGACCTTGAGGACCACTTTCGACCCACCGGTGCTCGTGGAAATCGGGCCAGTGGCCGCCAGCGAGATGCCCAGCAGCACCGCCGCCGCTACCGAGAGCGCACCGGCCGCCCAGCGGGCGGGCGGGATGCCGGCCTGCAACCTGTCCATGAGCTGGCTGGTGTAGCGCGCCGGCCTGTCGGTCTGGCGCCGAGTTCGTGAGCTTAGGGCGAGCGCGGCCAGCGCCGCGAAGCCGGCCACCTCGATCACCCCGGCCACGATCCCCGCAGTAGTGCGCACCTCCCGGAACCCGAAGAGGCCGAACCGGAGCGACAGCAGGTAACCACCCAGGGTCGATAGCAAGAACCCGGCACCTGCCGCAGCGACCAGCCGGCTTCCGGACGCGAGGACGACTGCGCCGAGGCCGAACGCGGTGATCACCTGCAGCAAGAACAGCCATCCGATAGTAGGGATGGTCCGGTAGCCGGTCAGGTACAGGTCGAGGTGGATCGCCGCGGTCGCGACGAGCAGCCCGGCGCCGATCACACGCGCTAGGAGCTGCTGCCAACCGATTCGTCGCCGTGCCGCTTGTCCCACCATTGTTCCTACGTCCCGCCACAGTATTCGGATTGCGCCCACGAAATCGCGCGGAGCCTTCTTGACGACTTCAGGGTGGGTCTAGGAGCATCGCGCGGGATGCCACTCGACTCGCGGCCGGGAAGCGACGAGGCAGAGTCAGGGAGCGATGGCCGGGCACCGATCGTGGTGATAGCAGACCACGACGAGCTCGATCCGGGCCCGGGCCGGCGGATTCTCGAGGACGCCGGCTTCGAGGTGCGAGTCGCCGCCAGCGGCGCGACGCCCCTGCCGGAGGAAGGCGCGGGCCGCGTGACGGCGCTCGTCGTTGGCCTCACTCGGGTCGATGTCGCGTTGCTCGAAACGCTTTCGAACCTTCGCATCGTCTCGACGATGTCGGTCGGCGTCGATACCGTCGACCTCGAAGCTGCCGAGGCACGCGGCGTGTGGGTGACGAACGTTCCCGCCGCTGCCAGCGAGGAAGTCGCGGTACACGCGTTCGCGCTCGCACTGTGCCTGGTGCGCGGGATCCCGTTTCTCGATCGTCATGTCCGCGCCGGCGGCTGGGCGATGGACACCGACGAGAGCCCGAAGCGCCCGAGCACTCTGACCGCCGGGGTCATCGGCCTCGGGCGGATCGGCCGGCGCGTCGCGGCGCTGGCGCAGCCGGTCTTCGGTCGCGTCCTCGGCCACGATCCGAACATCGGGGCTGACGACTGGCCGGCCTCGGTCGATCGGCGAACGATCGACCAACTGCTGGAGGAGGCAGACGTCGTGTCCCTGCATCTGCCGGCGCTTCCGAGCGGCGAGGCCTTGCTGGACGCGCGACGGATCGCAAGCATGCGACCTGGTTCGATGATCGTGAACGTGTCGCGCGGCAGCCTCGTCGACCTCCAGGCGCTGCTCTCGGCTCTCGACTCCGGCCACCTGAGCGGTGCTGGGCTCGACGTCGTGGCCTCGGAGCCTCCTGGGGCGGCCGACCCGGTGCGCTCGCATCCGCGGATCGTGCTCACACCACATCTCGCGTACCTCTCCCCGCAGAGCGCGCTCGCGTATGTAACGCGTGCGGCCGACAATGTCGCCGCGTGGTCGCGGACCGGCCGTCCGATGGACGTGGTCGTGCACGGAACCGAGCGCGGCTCGTGAGCTTCATGACGGGTGGGCGGATCGTCGTCGAGGCGCTGCGGTCCAACGGCGTCGAGGTGGTCTTCGGCATTCCGGGCACCCACAGCCTTCCCATCTACCGGCATCTGCAGGACGCCGGGCTACGGCACGTGACGCCCCGTCACGAGCAGGGCGCCGGCTATGCGGCCGACGGCTACGCCCGATCGAGCGGGAGGCCCGGGGTCTGCCTCGTCACGACCGGCCCTGGTGTGACGAACATCGCCACCGCCCTCGGCCAGGCCTACTCCGACTCGATCCCGCTCCTCGTGATCTCCCCCGGGCTTCCGTTCGCGATCGAAGGGGGCGACAACGGCTTCCTGCACGAGACCAAGAACCAGAGCGGGCTCACCTCCAACCTCGTCGCCTGGAGCCACCGCGCGGCCTCCCATCAGGACCTCGCGGACGTGCTGCGCAGGGCATTCCGTTTCTTCGGGCAGGGCCGCGCCCGGCCGGTCCACGTCGAGGTACCACTCGACCTTCTCGACCAGGAGGGTATGGTCGACGACGATCTGGCGGCACGCGGCTGCCGCCCGGTCGCGCCGAGCGCGGCCGAGATCGGGTCGGTCGCTGCCGCACTCGTCTCGGGCCGGCGCCGAGCGCTCATCGCCGGGGGCGGATGCCGCAATGCGCACGAGGCCGCCACGCGTCTCGCAGAGCGCCTCAGCATGGCGGTCGTGACGACGGCGAACGGCAAGGGCGTCGTGTCCGAACGCCACCATTTGTCGCTCGGGGCGTCCATCGGAACGCGAGCGGCACGGCGCTACCTGGACGACTGCGACGTCGTCCTTGCAGTCGGCACCGAGCTGGGCGACTCCGACTTGTGGGGAGGGTCGCTCCATCCGAGCGGCACGTTCGTGCGGGTAGACATCGACCCGGCGCAGCTGAACAAGCACGTACCCGCCGACATAGGCGTCCAGGCCGACTCCGCGCTGGCGCTCGAGATGCTGCTCGAGCACCTCGAGGACTCCCCCGACCGGAACGACGCGCACGGAGACGTCGCCGGGGTTGCAAAGGTCGCGGGCGTCGCCGAGGTCGCCGACGTCGCCGAGGTCGCCGACCTCCCTCACGACGCCGACCTCTCGGACGTTCGGCGCCGGATAGCCGACGAGCTCGAAACGGAGCTCGCGCCGTGGCGGGCTCTGCACGCCGCGCTCGAGGAGGTTCTGGACTCGAGCGCAATTGTCGCCGGCGATGCCGCGATGGCCTGCTACTTCGGAACCGCCTTCCTGCTCCCCATGGAGGGCCCCTCGCAGTGGCTCTACCCGACGGGCTTCTGCACGCTCGGCTACGGGCTTCCGGCCGCCATCGGCGCGAAGCTCGCTCATGCCGACCGGCAGGTGCTGGCGATCATGGGCGATGGCGGCGTCATGTTCACCCTCAGCGAGCTCGCCACGGCCTCCGCGTTGCGGCTCGGGATTCCTCTCGTGGTCGTCAACAACGGCGGGTACGGCGAGATTCGCAGGGAGATGGTCGCGATGGGCTTCGCACCGGTCGGCACCGACTTCGCGAGCCCGGACTTCGTGACGGTGGCGCGCGGGCTCGGTGGCGAGGGCGTGCGTACGACTCCGGGCGGTCTCGGTAAGGCTGTGCAGGATGCCTTCGCACGCGACCGCCCTACCCTGATCGAGATCGGAGCCGATTGAGCGTGCTGCGTTTCCTGACCGCCGGGGAGTCCCATGGCCGCGCGCTCGTTGCGATCCTCGAGGGCCTACCGGCCGGCCTTCCCATCGCCGCCGACGAGATCCGCGGCGAACTCGCTCGCCGCCGGCTGGGGTACGGACGAGGTCCCCGACAACGCTTCGAGACCGACGAGATCATCCTGCTCGGCGGCGTTCGCCACGGGCGGACGCTGGGGTCGCCCGTCGCGATCGAGATCGCCAACGCCGAGTGGCCGAAATGGGAGCAGGAGATGTCCCCCGAACCCGGTCTCCCGACGCGCCGGCTGACCCAGCCACGCCCGGGGCACGCGGATCTTGCCGGCATGCAGAAGTACGGTTTCGACGACGCCCGCGACGTGCTCGAGCGCGCCTCGGCCCGGGAGACTGCGGCGAGGGTCGCGGCGGGAGCGTGCGCCAAGGCTCTGCTCGCACAGATCGGGGTGGCAATCGTGAGCCACGTCGTCCAGATCGGCGGAGCCGACGCGGCCGCGGGCCTCCGACCACTGCCAGAAGAGCTCGCCGCGGTCGATGCGTCGTCGGTTCGGTGCTTCGACCCCGAGGCCGAGGCCGAGATGATCGCCGAGATCAAAGCGGCCGCGAAGGAGGGCGACTCCCTCGGCGGCACCGTAGAGGTCGCTGCCTACGGTGTGCCGGTCGGTCTCGGCAGCCACGTCCATTGGGACCGCAAGCTCGACGGCCTCATCGCCCACGGGCTGATGAGCATCCAGGCGGTGAAGGCCGTCTGGATCGGCGACGGTTTCGAGGTCGCTCGCCGGCGCGGCTCGAGCGGCCACGACTCCATCTTCTTCGATGCCGAGTCCGGCGAGTACCGCAGAGCGACCACGTTGGCCGGCGGCATCGAAGGCGGCATCTCGACGGGCGGCTTACTCGTCGCCGGCGCGTCGATGAAGCCGCTCGCGACGCTCAACCGCCCGGTGCTGAAGACGGTCGACGTGGAGACCAAACAGGAGACGCTGTCGTTCAAGGAGCGCACAGACGTCACTTCGGTGCCGGCGATGGGTGTGGTCGCCGAGACGATGGTAGCCCTCGTCCTGGCGTCGGAGGTGCTCCGAAAGTTCGGGGGCGACAGCATCGCCGAGCTGAAGCGCAACCATGCCTCGTACCTCGAGCAGGTCCGACAAGAGCGTTGGCCGAGCGCGCCGGCAGACCCAGGGGCGGCACGGTCAGACGAGTGACAGGTCCGATACGCTCGCCGCACGAGCGTCTCACGCGGCCTCGTCCTTAACGGCGGAGGAGTCGCCGAGACTCGGGGGTACGGGGGTTGTTCACGGGTCTGATCGAGGAAGTCGGCACCTACGAGGGCCACGAGGGCGACCGGCACCGGATCAGAGCGTCGCTCGTACTGGAAGACGCCAAGATCGGCGACTCGATCTCGGTAAACGGGTCCTGTCTCACCGTTGTGGCACTCACGGGCGACCTTTGGGAGGCGGAAGTCACCGCCGAGACCCTCAGCCGGACGACCCTCGGGCTTCTCCAGCCCGGCGACCCGGTCAACCTCGAGCGTGCCCTCCGCGTCGGCGACCGCCTCGGCGGCCACATCGCGCAGGGTCACGTCGACGCGATCGGCGAGGTGCTGGCCGGCCCGCCAGATCTCAGGGTCCGGATCCCGGCCGGCCTCACACGCTATTGCGTCGAGAAGGGCTCGATCACCGTCGACGGCGTGAGCCTGACCATCTTCGACGTCGATGACGACAGCTTCTCGGTCGCGGTGATCCCCCACACCTCGCAGGTGACGACGATCGGGCGGCTTGTGCCGGGCGACAGAGTCAACATCGAGGTCGACGTGGCTGCAAAACAGATCGAGAAGCTGCTCGGCCCTTATCTCCCACCATCGAGGTGACGAGCGCATTCTCAGGCGATCCCGGCGAGCACCTCGGCGATCTGCACCGCGTTCAGCGCTGCGCCTTTGCGGAGATTGTCACCGACGACGAACAGTGACAACCCGTTCGCCACAGCAGCGTCTCGGCGTACCCGGCCAACGAGGGACACGTCGCGACCGGTAGCGCCGAGGGGTGTCGGGATCTCGCAGAGCTCCACCCCCGGAGCGCCGTCGAGGGCCGACAGAGCGAGCGCCGGGCTGAGCGGATGCTCGAACTCGAGGTTGAGCGCCATCGAGTGGCCGGTGAACACGGGCACGCGGACGCACGTGCACGAGACGAGAAGGTCGGGCAGGCCGAGAATCTTCCGGCTTTCGTTGCGGAATTTCTGCTCTTCGTCCGTCTCGCCGCTCCCGTCGTCGACGACCCGGCCGGCGAGGGGGATGACGTTGAACGCGATCGGCGCCGCGAACTTCACGGGCGCCGGCAGCTCGACGGCGTTGCCATCGTGCGCGAGCGCCACAGCGCCATCTGCGATCTTGCGGACCTGCTCGTCCAGTTCGGCCGTTCCGCCGAGGCCGGAGCCGGACACCGCCTGATAGGTCGAGACCACCACTCGACGGAGCCCGGCCCGATCGTGAAGCGGCTTCAGGACGGGCATCGCGACCATCGTCGTGCAGTTCGGGTTGGCGACGATCCCCTTCGGTACGCGGTCGAGCGCCTCGCGGTTGACCTCGGGGACGACGAGCGGAACGTCCGGGTCCATCCGCCATGCCGACGAGTTGTCGATGACGACGGCGCCGGCGGCGGCGACCCGTGGCGCGAGCTCGAGGGAGGCCTTCCCCCCGCACGAGAACAGCGCGATGTCGATTCCGGCGAAGTCCGCGCCGAGTGCGTCCTCGACGACGACGTCGTCGCGCCACGGGAGGGTGCGGCCCGCCGACTTGGCGCTCGCAAAAAACCGCATGCTCGCCACCGGGAAGCTTCGCTCCGCGAGTATCGACCGCATCACGGCGCCGACCTGTCCGGTCGCGCCGAAGACCCCTACTCGCACGGGCCCAGCTCGCATGTCCGGAGTCTACCGGCCGCCCGTTGGGGAATCGGGGTCGAGCCTACGACCCCAATCTGAAGGCGGAGTGGAGGACCTGAACCGCCCGTTCCGCGAGCTCGGCTCGAACCATGCACGTGATGCGGATCGGAGAGGTCGAGATCATCTCGATGTTGATGCCGGCCGCTGCGAGGGTCTCGAACATCGTCGCGGTGACTCCGGGATGGGTCCTCATCCCGGCGCCCACCACCGAGACCTCGGCGACGTCGTCGTCGGCGATCACCGAGACAGCGCCCAGCTGCGGGATGAGCCGCTCGGCCACCTCGAGGCCGGCCTCGAGGTCCAATCGAGGGACCGTGAAGGAGATGTCGGTCGTTCCGTGGTGTGAGGTGTTCTGCACGATGACGTCGACATTGACCGCCCGGTCTGCGAGGCCCCGGAACAGCGAGGCGGCGATGCCTGGTTGGTCCGGCACACCGGTGATGGTGATCTTCGCCTCGCTCGTGTCGCTCGTCACCGCCGAAACGATGGGCTGTTCCACTGACGGGTCCTCCTCGTTGACGATCGTCCCCGGCTCCCAGGTGAAGCTGGAACGCACGTGAAGCGGGATGCGGTGGTTGCGGGCGAACTCAACCGAGCGGAGCGACAGCACGCGTCCGCCCGACGCCGCGATCTCGAGCATCTCGTCGAACGAGATGCTCGGTATGCGGTGGGCGGTCGGCACGACGCGCGGGTCCGCGGTGAAGATTCCCGAGACATCGGTGTAGATCTCGCATAGGTCGGCGCCGAGGGCGGCTGCGAGCGCCACGGCCGTCGTGTCCGAGCCCCCGCGGCCGAGGGTCGTGACGTCCCGCGTGCTCGAGACCCCTTGGAAGCCCGCGACGACCGGGACGATGCTGTTGGCAAGAGATTCGCGGAGACGATCACCCTTTATCTCGACGATTCGTGCCCTGGTGTGGGTGGTGTCGGTGATGATCCCCGCCTGGCTGCCGGTGAACGAGACCGCCGCGACACCGAGCTCGGCGAGTGCCATGCACATGAGGGCCATGGAGATTCTCTCGCCGGCCGTGAGCAGCATGTCGAGCTCCCGGCCTGGACGCACGCGGCTGACGTCCTCGGCGAGCCTGATCAGGGCGTCGGTGGTCTTGCCCATGGCGCTGACCACGACGACCACGTCGGTGCCGGTGCGGCGTGTGCGAGCGATGTGGTCAGCGACGGCACGGATGCGGTCTGCGTCGCCGACCGAGGTACCGCCGTACTTCTGGACGACGAGGGCCACGTCAAGCCAAGCTACTGCCGGGCTGTGGGGCGAGCGAGCACCGAGATGAGGGGCGAGCGAGCAGCGACCTTTCGGCGTGCGAGCACCGAGCGTTTGGCCCGCAAGCACCGACGTGTTAATGGTTGTGTGGGCACAGTCCACAAAAGTCTTGACACGTGGCCCGAGCGGCCCCGCCCCCGCCGGCCCGCCCGCGCACCGGCAGGAGCCCCCGCCGGCCCCGCCCCCGCCGGCCGCCGCGCACCGGCCGGCCCCGCCGGCCCCGCGCCGGCCCCGCCGCCCCCGCCGGCCCGCCCGAGTGCGCCGCGCCCCGAGGGTGGGTAGCGTGTCGCTCCGTGCCGAGCGAGAAGAGGGCGCGCCAGCGCGTCGCCCGAGATCAGAAGCAAGCCGTCATCGAAAGGGAGCGGAAGCGGCGCCGGAACACAAGGCGTGGTGTCGGCGCCGTGATCCTCGCCGCCATCATCGTCCTCATCGTCTTCCTCGTGAACGGGTCGGCGAAATCGGCCAAGTCGACAACGACTACCACGTCGACGTCGAGCACTGTCACCACGACGACGTTCCCCACACCGTCGACACAACCCTTGACGGCCGCCGCCGTGGCCCCGACCTGCCCGCCGGCCACAGGGTCGACGAAACGGGTCGTGTGGTTCACCAAGGCGCCGCCCCCTTGCATCCCCGCCACCTCGGTCTGGGATGCCACCTTCAGGACCAGCCTCGGCGACATCGTCGTGCAGATGCGGGCCGCGTCGTCCTTCTTGGCGGTCAACAACTTCGTCTTCCTCGCTCGTTACCAGTACTACAACGGCACCTTCTTCCACCGGGTGGTCAAAGGGTTCGTCGTGCAAGGTGGCGACCCGACGGGCACGGGGTCGGGCGGGCCTCACGGCTTCCCCGGCTACGAGTACACCGGCAATACGCCGCCGGCGAGCTGCACGAAAAAGCCGGACCAGGCGGCCTGCTACCAGGTTGGCGACCTGGCGCTTGCCAACTCGGCCGGTCCGAAGACCGACAGCAGCCAGTTCTTCTTCGTGCTTCCTGGCGGCCAGACCACCCTCAACGGGGAGCCCAACTACACGATCCTCGGCAAGGTGACCTCGCCGGCGGGAATGAGCGTCGTCGAGAGGATCGGCGCACTCGGAGCGCCCCTCAGCTCGGCCACCGGCGCTCCGACCGTCAAGGTCTACCTTCTCAGTGTCACCGTCAAGCAGGTCTCGGGCTGAGCCCGGCGCCTCAACCCGACGACCAAGAAACGGAGTCCGCGATGGCGAGCGAGTGTCCCCCTGCTGATGGCTCTGCGCCGAAGACCCAGCACTTCGATGGCCCGCCACCGATGTGCATCGACCTGTCCAAGCGGTACACGGCCGAGATCGTCACCTCGAAAGGCACGATGGTCTTCGCCCTCGACGCGGTGAGCGCCCCTAGAACCGTGAACAATTTCGTGTTCCTCGCCCGCTATCACTATTTCGACGGGATCGGGTTCCACCGCGTCATCCCCGGTTTCATGTTGCAGGGCGGAGATCCCGAGGGGACCGGCGCCGGTGGCCCCGGCTACCGTTTCGAGGACGAGCTGCCCCAGGCGGGCCGCTACGAGCTCGGCTCGCTCGCCATGGCGAACGCCGGGCCGGACACCAACGGGAGCCAGTTCTTCGTCATCTCGGGACCCGACGGCGTACGCCTTCCGCCTCTTTACTCACTGTTCGGCCAGCTGGTCGCAGGGCGCGACGTGGTCGCGGCCATCGACGCGGTCGGCCACGCCTCTGGTCGCCCCAAAGAGCACGTCGTGATCGAGTCGGCCACGATCACCGAGCTCGACTGAGGCTCGACGGGATAACAAGGCCTCGACGGGATTACTTGGGCAGCGCGTCCAGGCCGGCTTCGACGCCGTCGACGTAGACGGCGACGTGCTTTCGCCCCACTGATCGCCACGAGCCGTCCGTGTCCCGTATGAGCGCCACCTGTTCGGGGATGCCGGCGATCGGGATTCCCTCCGGCGCGAGCTCGAGCGTCCGCCAGAAGTGGTGCGAGGCGCCCGAGTCGTGGTGCGGCACGACGGCAAGCTCCTCGACGAGGCCGAGTCCCACCGTGAACGCTCCGCCCCGCGGGTCGACCATGGGATCGACGAGCACCATCGCCCCTGCCGAGGACCCGGCGACGACCGCTCCGTGGCGCCAGGCGGCTGAGAGCGCGTCGAACACGCACGAGCCCTTCAGCACCGACAGGAGGTGGAGGGGCGAGCCGCCGGAAAGATAGATGAAGCCGGCGTCTCGAACTGCAGCGGCGTTCGCCTCGTCGTTGGCGTCGGAGTGGCGTAGCACCGACAATCCCCGCGCCGACGCGCCCAACGACGAGAACCACCGCTCCGCCGTTGCGACGGCTCGCTCGGGATGCTCGTAGGCCGCGGCTGTCGGGAGAATGAGGACCTCGTTCCCACCTGACCGTTCGAGCAGCTCGGCGTCGTAGTCGGCGCCCGCCTGCCACTCGCCGCCGCCGACGAGTGCGAGCAGACCGACCGAGGAGGACACCGGGGCCGCGCCAGGGACTTGCACTTAGACCTTGCCCGGCGGGATGTACCTCGCCGATCCGACCGAGCCCGACTCGATCTCGAGCACCCAGATCGATCCCTTCTTCACGTCCGCCGATCCGGCGAGAGGGATTCCGGCATTCTCCATGAGCTCCACGATTCCCCAGATGACATCGCCATGGGTGCACAGGACCGGCACGCCGCCGGCGCCGGCCATCTCCTCGATCCGCGCCAACGTGCTGGCCGCGTCGGATCCCTCTGCGAGATACTCGGCGGTCCCGACCTTCAGCCCGCACGCGCCCGCCAGCGGCCGCAAGGTCGCCAGGCAGCGCTCGGCGCTGCTGGACAAGAGCGAGGTTGGCCTCGGTTCCGGCTTGGGAGCTCCGAACTCGCGCACGCGGGTGCCGGGCGCCCCGGTGTCGAACCGGTCGACGAGCATCCGCGCCTCCCTCACACCCCGCCCGGTGAGCGGGCGGCCGCCATCGGAGCCCGTCCACGTGTCGCGAGGTTGAGCGTCGCCGTGGCGCACGACGTAGACCGCAGCCGCCGGCATTGTCCCTACTCCTACCTCTCTTCCGGAGTGTCTCGTCTCTCCCTAGTGCCCCGTCCCTCCGGAGCACCGCAACCAGATTCACCGTCAGCGAACAAGGCTTAGGCCGACCGCCGCCCCAACACCGTACGTGACGGCACCCGCTGCGGCACAGATTGCAAGCTGGCGGAATGCCGACCACCACCACCGGCGCCCGGTGAAGACCGAGAGCGCCGAGCCAACCGCGACCGCAGCGGCCGCCGCGATCACTATCGACGCCAGCACCGCCTTGGAGCTTGCTCCCACGAGAAACGGCAACAGTGGCAGAAGAGCCCCGACGCTGAAGGTCACGAAGGACGCGCCGGCCGCTTGAAGGGGCCTTCCGAGCGAGTCCGGGTGGATACCGAGCTCCTCCCGGGCGTGGGTCTCGAGCGCGAGCTTCGGATCGGCCATCATCTGCCGGGCGACCTGCGTGGCGAGGTCGCTCGATATGCCGCGACTCTCGTAGATCTTCACGAGCTCGCGGAACTCTCCCTCTGGGCGGCGGTGGAGCTCCTGCCGCTCGATGTCGAGCTCGCGCTCGAGCAGCTCGCTCTGTGCCCGCATGGAGATGTACTCGCCGGCGGCCATCGAGAACGCGCCCCCGAGGAGCGCTGCCAGCCCTGCCAGTCGGACGACTCCAGCGGGCGGATTCGCGCCCGCGAGTCCCAAGATGAGCGAGATATTCGTGACGAGCCCGTCGCTTATCCCGAACACGGCAGCCCGGGCGCCCCCACCTTGGACGTCGCGATGGTGATGCTCGAGGGTCGGGCCGTCAGGGCGCGCCGCGGCCTTGCGCCGGGTCTGGCGCCAGCTGGCCGACCGCGCACGCTGGCCGGGCGTACCCGGGCGGGCGCGGACGCCGGGCGTACCGGAGCGAGGGCTGGCGGGAGGGAGAGGCTCGGCTCCCTGGCGGGTGGGCGTGCGCGGGCGGTCGGCTGATGGATCCACGACTCCAGTTTGGAGCAGACCTGTGCCCTAGGTGAAGCGGGCGCCGGCCGACGGCCGTTCAGAGGGACGTGGGCCTACACTCGGCCGGAGCGACATGGACATCCTCGACCTCGTCCTTCTAGTCGTCATCTTGCTGGCCGCGATCCGCGGGCTACGTCTCGGAGCGGCGGTGCAGGTGCTGTCGTTCGGGGGCGCTCTTGGCGGCCTGGCCGTCGGCGTGGCCCTGGTGCTGCTCATCTGCCCGCAGGTGAGCGGACAGCACGCCAAGACGTTCGTCGCCCTAGTGCTGCTGTTCGTGCCGGCGGCCCTCCTCGCCGCCACGGGTCGGCATTTGGGCGCTGGGTTGTGGCGCCGGCTCCGGCGGGCACGTTTCGGCGGCGTCGACGCCGCAGCCGGCGGGATCGTCGCCGTGGGTGGCGCGCTCGTCGTCGTATGGGTGCTGGCCTCGATCCTCGTGAACAGCCAGTTCCCCGTCGTGGCCAACGAGATCAACGATTCAAAGATCATCCGCGTGGTCACCAACGTCATGCCGCCGATCCCGACCGCGCTGGCGCCCGTCGAGCGTTTCTTCAGCTCCGAGGGCCTGCAGCTCGTGGCCGACGGGTTCATCCAGCTCGCCGGGCCGGTGCCCTATCCCACCGGCGCCGAGGTGAAGGCCGGCGCCAGCAAGGTCGCTCCGTCCACCGTGAAGGTCGTCGCCGTCGGATGCGGCGAGGTGCAGGAGGGGTCTGGCTTTGCCGTCGCTCCCGGCCTCGTCGTGACGAACGCCCACGTGATCGCCGGCACGGGGACCATCAGGGTCCAGGATGCCGAGAACAACTACAGGGTTGCAGAGGTCGCCCTCTTCGACCCCGAGTTCGACCTTGCGGTGCTGCGAGTGCCAGGTCTTTCCGAACCAGCGCTGCCGATCGACCCGGACCTGGTGGGACGGGGCACGAAGGCCGTGGTGCTCGGCCACCCGGAGGGAGGCCCGCTCGAGGTCGACGCGGCGGCGGTGCGTTCCGAGATCCTCGCGACGGGCCTCGACATCTATGGCCAGCAGCCAACGGTACGCGCCGTGTACGTGCTGCAGGCGCTGGTCCGGCCCGGAAATTCCGGCGGCCCCCTCGTCGAGCCGGACGGCGTGGTCATCGGCGTGGTCTTCTCGAGGTCGCCCACAGATCCCCGCATCGGTTACGCGCTCGCTTCTCCGGGCGTGCTCGTGCGCGTCCACGAGGCGGAGTCCGTGCCCGCCTCGAGGAATGTCGGCACCGGCGCGTGTCTCCCCAGATGAGCCGGCCGCCGGGCCCTCGCACTCGCCGCGCCGGGACTGCACGTCGGCAATGATGGGGCCGTGACACTGCTGATCGAGGACTACGCCCTGATCGGGGACACGCACACGGCGGCGCTCGTCGGTCGCGACGCATCGGTCGACTGGCTGTGCCTGCCGCGTTTCGACTCGTCCGCTTGTTTCGCCCACCTGCTCGGCGACACCGACCACGGGTTCTGGCGGATCGCACCGGCGGCGAGCCCGCCGCCGGGTCAAGGCGACCCCTTGCTGGCGACGCGCCGCCGCTACATCGACGACACGCTGGTGCTCGAGAGCGAGTTCGACCTGCCGGAGGGGACCGTCCGTATCACCGACTGTATGCCCGTCAGGGAGGCCAGCCCGTGCGTCGTCCGGCTGGTCGAGTGCATCGCCGGCGCGGTCGACATGCGCATGGACCTCGAGATCCGCTTCGAGTACGGGTCGGTCGTGCCCTGGGTCCGCCGCGTCGACGGCCAGCTCGTCGCGATCGCCGGGCCCGACGGGTTGGCGCTGTGGACCACTGCGCCCACCCACGGCGAGAAGATGCGCACCGTCTCGGAGTTCCACCTACGCGAGGGCCAGACGACCTCGTTCGTGCTCACCCACTTTGCTTCCCACGGCGAGGTGGCGCGACCGGTCGCTGCGCAGTACGCGATCGAGGAGACCAAGAGCTGGTGGCAGGAATGGGCGGACCTCGCCAACTTCGAGCCGCACAAGTGGCGTGACGCGGTGGTCCGTTCGCTCATCACCCTCAAGGCGCTCACGTACGCACCGACGGGCGGCATCATCGCCGCACCGACGACCTCGCTGCCCGAGTCTCTCGGAGGCGAGCGGAACTGGGACTACCGGTACTGCTGGCTGCGCGACGCCACGCTCACTCTCTCGGCGCTCATGGCGGCCGGTTACCGGGAGGAGGCCGCGGACTGGCGCGACTGGCTGTTGCGCGCAGCGGCCGGCGACCCCTCGAAGCTTCAGATCATGTACGGAGCGGCCGGGGAGAAGAACCTGAAAGAGGACGTCCTCGACTGGCTTCCCGGTTACGAGGGGTCCAAGCCGGTCCGCATCGGCAACGCTGCTGCAGGCCAGTACCAGCTCGACGTCTACGGCGAGGTGCTCGGCACCCTGCACGAGGCACGGCGCACTGGCCTCGAGCCGGCCGGGCCGGCCTGGGACCTCGAGCTTGCGCTCATGGACTTCATCGAGACGGGCTGGAAGGAACCTGACGACGGCATCTGGGAGGTGCGCGGGCCGCGCCGTCATTTCACGCACTCGAAGGTAGAGGCGTGGGTGGCGGTGGACCGGGCGATTCACGACATCGAGGACTTCGGGCTGCAGGGCCCCTTGGACAAGTGGCGGTCGATCCGCGCGGAGATCCACAAACAGGTGCTCGAGAAGGGCTTCGACGCGGAACGCAACACCTTCACGCAGTACTACGGCTCGAAGGAGCTCGACGCGAGCGTGCTCATGATCCCGATCGTCGGGTTTCTCCCGGCCAAAGATCCCCGAGTGATCGGGACCGTCGAGGCGATTATGCGCGATCTCTCTGTGGATGGGTTCGTGAGCAGGTACGACTCGGAGAAATCAGAGCACGTCGACGGGCTTTCGGGACGCGAGGGGGCGTTTTTAGCCTGCTCGTTCTGGTTGGCCGACGACCTGCACCTCATCGGGCGCACCGACGATGCAGTCCAGCTGTACGAGCGACTGCTCTCGCTGCGAAACGACCTCGGCCTGTTGGCCGAGGAGTACGACCCGGTCGCCAAACGTCTCGTCGGCAACTTCCCCCAGGCCTTTTCGCACGTCTCGTTGGTGAACACGACCGTCGGGCTCCTCGGCGCGGCCCACGGCTTCACCCACGAGCACCGGCTTGCCGGAGTCGAGCCGGCGCTGAAGCGCCTCGGGCGCGGCCTGCAGCCGAGGCGCCGCCGGAGGCCCCGGCTGATGCAGGCCTGAGAGCGATCCGCAGGCACGAGGCGCCAAGACGCCATGTCGGCCCGGGCGCACCGGCGCCGGTCCCGGCGGTGATACGAGAGAGCGAAGGAGGACGAGCTTGAAAGCAGTCACGGTGATTCCGGGCAAAGGCGGGTCGGCCGCGCTCGAGGAGCTGCCAGAGCCGTCCGAGGATCAGGGTTCGGTGCTCGTCGAGACGATCGCGGTCGGCGTCTGCGGGACGGACCTGGAAATCTCCGCGGGCGAGTACGGCTGGGCGCCTCCGGGTCACGAGCGGCTCGTGCTCGGTCACGAGTCGCTCGGCACGGTCACGACCGCCCCGCCGGGCTCGGGCTTCGAACCGGGAGACCTCGTCGTCGCGATCGTGCGGCGGCCCGATCCCGTCCCCTGCTACAGCTGTGCGGCAGGCGAGTGGGACTTCTGCCGCAACGGGCGATACGTCGAGCACGGCATAAAAGAGCTCGACGGCTTCATGCGCGAGCGCTACCGCGTCGGGCCGGACGACCTCGTCAAGATCGAGCCGAAGCTCGGTCCGCTCGGGGTCCTGATGGAGCCGACGACCATCGTCGCGAAGGCGTGGGAGCAGGTCGAGCGGGTCGGGAACCGAGCACGCTGGGAGCCGCGCACCGTGGTGGTGACCGGAGCCGGCCCGATCGGGTTGCTGGCGGCGATGCTCGGCGTTCAGCGAGGGCTCGAGGTCCACGTCATCGACCAGGTGGCCGAAGGCGTCAAGCCTCAGCTGGTTCGTAGCCTCGGAGCGGAGTACCACCAGGGCGCGATCGCCGACGCCTGCAAGGATCCCGACGTAGTGCTCGAGTGCACCGGTGTCGGCTCGCTCGTCTTCGACGCCATCGAGCACGTCGGGCCGGGTGGCGTCGTCTGCTTGACCGGTGTGTCGCCCATCGGGCGCAACCTCCAGGTCGATGCGGGCCTCGCGAATCGCGACATAGTCCTCGGCAATGAAGGCATCGTCGGATCTGTCAACGCGAACCGTCGGCATTACGAGCAGGCGGCCAGTGCCCTCGGGAAGGCCGACCGGGCCTGGCTGGCCGGCCTGATCACGCGCCGGGTTCCGCTCGATCAGTTCGCGCAGGCGCTCGCGCGCCAGCCCGACGACGTGAAGGTGGTTCTCCAGATCGGCCGATGACGCCGGCGGACTCCTGGCGCGGGCAGGCCCGTTCTCCGCACCGCGACAGCAGGTTTCCCGCGCCCGGGGCGGGCGTCAGCTCGAAGGAGCCTCGTACACCTTCTCCCCCCCGACGAAGGTGAGCACCACCTCGGCGCCCGTGACGCCGCCGTCAGCGGGATCGAGCTCGAAGACATTGCGGTCGAGCACGATGAGGTCGGCGTACTTGCCCGGTGAGACGGAGCCGGTGGCGTGGTCGAGGTGGTTCACGTACGCGCTGCCGAGCGTGAACGCACCGATCGCGGTGGCGAGGTCGACCCGCTCGGCGGGAAGGAACGGGTCGCCGGCCGCGTCCGAGCCGGGTTCGGAGGGCGCAGTGCGATTCACCGCCACGTGGAGCTCCTCGAGCGGGTCCGGGCTCGAGACGGGCCAGTCGCTCCCGAAGGCCAGCGCCGCGCCGCTTCGCGCGAGACTGCCGATCGGGTACTGCCAGGCGCTGCGCTCCGGCCCGAGAAACGGCATCGTCAACTCCGTCATCTGTCTGTCCGCGTGCGCCCAGAGCGGCTGAAAGTTCGCAACCACGCCAAGTTGCCGGAAGCGGGGCAGGTCGTCAGGATGCACGACCTGCAAGTGCGCGAGGTGGTGACGCAGGTCCCCGCCGGTCCCTCTCGACGTCGTGGCCTCGATGGCATCGAGCGCCTCCCGCACGGCCCTGTCCCCGATGGCGTGGACATGAACCTGGAACCCCGCCCGGTCGAGGCGTGCGACGAAATCTGTCAGGGCGTCGGGCTCGACGAAGCTCAAGCCGCAATTGCCGGTCTCGTGGCCGGCGGAATCGAGATAGGGACGGAGCAGGGCTGCGGTGAACGTCTCGCAGACGCCGTCCTGCATGATCTTGACCGTGTCCGCCCGGAACCGGTCACCGGATCCGGCCGCGCGCGCCCGGTTTCGCCGCTCCACGAGCGCCTCGAGCTGACCTGCACCCGCGTGGCGGTCCCACCACATCGCCCCGGCGACCCGTGCCGTCAAGAGGTCGTGATCGACGAGGTCGACGTAGACGTCGAACGAGTCCTCGAAGCCGGAGAAGCCTCCGACGATCGCGTCCTGCCAAGCGGTGATGCCGAGCGAATGGAGATAGGCCTGCGCCTGCAGCAATCCACGGCGGACCTCCTCGGCGGTGGTCGGAGGGAGGACGTTGCCAACGAGTGCCATCGCCCCCTCGTGAAGAGCGCCGGTCGGCCTGCCGGACGAGTCTCGTTCGATCCGGCCGTCAACGGGGTCCGGCGTCTCGCGGTCGACGCCGGCGAGCTCGAGTGCCCGTGAGCTCACCCAAGCGCTGTGATGATCACGGTTCGGCAGAAAGACCGGTCGTCCTCCGGCGAGGTCGTCGAGGTCGGCGGCTGTCGGGCATCCACCGGGGAAGGCCTCCATCGACCAACCGCCGCCGAGGATCCAGCCGAGATCGGGATTGGCCTTGGCGTAAGCGGCGATCACCTTCCGGAAGCCCTCGCGGGTCCTCTCGCCGGTGAGGTTGCACCGGAGCATCTCCACACCGCCCTGGGGCGGGTGCACGTGGGCGTCCTGGAACCCGGGCAGGAGCAGCCCGCCGGAAAGGTCGACGACTTCGGTGTGCGGGCCGACATGAGCCCGGACATCGGAATGGTCTCCGACGGCGACGATGCGGCCACCCTTGACGGCTACTCCGCTAGCCCAGGGACGCGCAGGATCGACGGTGTAGCAGGCCCCGCCTGTGAACACGACGTCGGCGCCGTCCGCCATCACTGGCCCGACGGTTCGTCGAAACGCAGCCTCCAGCGCGACCACGTCCCTGGCCACGTCCCCGACGAGACGGTCGCTTCGGAAGGCGAACGACCGCAGCCGGACGAGGGCTTCGGCGAGGCCGACTCCGAGCTGGACCGAGACCATGCCCGACGCCTGGTGGACCACGAATTGGAAGTTGGCTTCGGACTCCAGCTCGGCGGCGATCGAGCCGGCCGGGGCGTCAGCCTGCAGAGCGAGGACGGCCCGGGCGGCCACATCGGCCATCACGAGTGCATCGGCGTGTTGATCCACGCTGAGAGGTCCCGGTTGGTCACGGTACAAGTTGAGCGCACCGAGGCGCGCCGCGCCGATCCGCACCGGAAAACCGAACACCCCTCTGGCCCCGGCTCGTACGGCCGCCGGCGCGAAGGCCGGCCAGCGAGGCCGGTCCGGGCTGGCCAAGTCCGGTTCCAGGACGGCCCTCCCGAGGGTGTGGGCGTCTACACCGGGTCCCTCGCCGAGGGTGTACTGGAGGTCCTCGATCTGTGCCGAGGCCTTGCCGGTGGCGCACAGGGAGCCTTGCGGGAGGTCACCGGCGAGCAGCATGATTCCCGCGCCGCTCATCGCCGTGACGCTCGTGGCCACCTCGCACAGGCGGTGGGTCCCCGATCGGCCGGCGGCCGAAAGCTGGGCGAGGATGCGCTCGAGGCGGGGACGGGGACCGTCCATCGGAGAAATCTACCGCCGCCCGGTTGACCGCTCATAATAAGAGTGATTACCATTCTCTAACCGGACCGTGGGAGGTGGTCCCCGTTATGCGAGGAGTCCCGAGAAGATGGGTGCTCAGTCCCTGCGAGCTCGCAATCGGACGACGCTCGGCGCGCTGGGAGTCGCGGCGGCGTTGCTCGCAGCCGGGTGTTCGTCGACGCCGGCAGCGAAAAGGTCCGGGGGCGACGGCGTAATCAGGGCCGTTGGAGCCGAGAACGAGTACGCGAACGTCATCGCGCAGATCGGCGGCAGGTACGTCGACGCGACCGCCATCATGTCAAACCCCAACACCGATCCCCATACGTTCGAGGCCAGCCCTTCGGTGGCCCAGTCCGTGAGTGCGGCCCGGTTGGTCGTTCAGAACGGTGTCGGGTACGACAGGTTCATGAACAGCGTCGAGGCCGCGTCCCCGAACTCCAAGCGCAAGGTCATCAGTGTCCAGGCGTTGCTCGGACTGCCGGACGGCACCCCGAACCCGCACCTTTGGTACAGCCCGAGAACCATGCCGGCTGTAGCCAGGGCAATCGCCGGCGACTTGTCGTCTCTCGACCCCGAGCACTCTTCTTACTTTCGCGAGAACCTGACCAGGTTCGATCGTTCGCTGGCGCCCTGGTTCCAGGCGATCGCTCGTTTCAAGGCCGACTTCCCAGGCACGCGCGTGGCGACGACCGAGCCGGTCGCGGACTACATGCTGCAGGCTGCCGGAGCCGAGAACGAGACGCCCTTCGGCCTGCAGGCAGACATCATGAACGGGGTCGATCCTCCTCCACAGGACATCACGCTCGAGAACAACCTGTTCACCCGGCACAAGATCAAGGTCTTCGTGTACAACCAGCAGGTGACCGACTCGATCACCCAGTCATTCCTGGATCTCGCCAAGCGGGGTGGCGTGCCGGTGGTCGGCGTCTACGAGACGATGCCCGTGCCCGGCTACGACTACCAGACCTGGATGCTGGCCGAGGTCCAGGCGTTCCAGAAGGCCGTCGCCGACAAGAAGTCGACCGAGCGGCTGTGACTGGTTCGTACCCACGCGCCGGTGGATCCGAGGAGGTCCTTTCCCTCGAGGGGATATCGCTCTGGCTCTCGGGGCGGGAGATCCTCCACGACGTCAGTTTCGGCCTTCGAGCCGGAGAGCTGACCGGTCTGATCGGATCCAACGGTGCGGGCAAGACGACGATCTTCCGGGTCATCCTCGGGCTTCAGGCGCCCTCGGAAGGAAGGGTGCTCCTGGCCGGCCACCCCCGCCCTCGTCGCAACCGGTTCATCGGCTACGTGCCGCAGAGCATCGGTCTGGACCCTGACGTGCCGCTGCGGGCACGTGACCTGGTGGCGCTCGGGCTCGACGGCGACCGTTTCGGCCTGCCGTTGCCGTCCCGCCATCGCCGGCAGGTGGTCGACGAAATGCTCGACGCTGTGGACGCGGGTGACTTCGCCGACGCCCGGATCGGCAATCTCTCCGGTGGGGAGCTGCAGCGCACGCTGATCGCGCACGCGCTGATCAGTCGACCGAGGCTGCTGTTGTTGGACGAGCCGCTGGCGAACCTCGACATTCGCAGCGAGCAGGAGGTGGTCGGGCTCCTCGACCGGATCGCGAAATCCCAGCAGATCGCTGTGCTCATATCCGCACACGAGATGAACCCGCTGCTCCCGGTGATGGACCGCGTCGTCTACCTTGCAGCAGGCCGGGCAGCGAGCGGGTCGACCGAGGAGGTGGTCCGCGAGGAGGTGCTGAGCGCGCTGTACGGCCATCACGTCGACGTGCTCCATCTGCAAGACCGCATCCTGGTGGTGGCCGGCAAGGACGAGGGACATCACCTCGAGCCCGAGAAGGACCGAGTCCTTCCTGAACGCGGACCTAGATGACCGATCGTGGGCACGATTCTCAACGGCATCGTTGAACCTGGTTTCTTCTCGAGCGGGCCGGTCCGGGTGGCCCTGGTCGTCGGGGGCCTGGTCGCGCTCGTGTCCGCAGTGGTGGGGGTCTTCACCGTCATGCGGGGCCAGTCGTTCGCCGGCCACTCCCTCGCGGATGTGGGTACCACCGGCGGATCCGGCGCTTTTCTCGTCGGGGCGAACCCGCTCTGGGGCTTCGTCGCGTTCACGATCGCCGGCGCCGGGGTCATGGAGCTGCTCGGTATACGGCGGCCAGCGCGGAAGGGACCTGGCGACCGGGATCGTGCTCGGAGGTGCGCTCGGGATCGCGGCACTGTTCTTGTATCTCGGCACCACCCAGAGCAACACAACGGGTGCGACCTTCACCATCCTGTTCGGTTCCATATTCGTCATCCAGGCCTCGACGATCCCGGTCTTCGTGCTGCTGGGACTCTCGGCCCTCGCCATGGTCGGGTTGCTCTACCGTCCCTTGCTGTTGAGCAGCGTGAGCACCGACATCGCCTCTGCCCGCGGCGTGCCCGTGCGTGCAGTCGGCCTCGGTTATCTCCTCTCCATGGCAATAGCGGTCGCGCTCTCGTCTGTGACTATCGGAGCGATTCTCAGTACCGCAATGCTGATCGGCCCGGCAGCCTCGGCGTTACGGCTGGCGAGACGACCCGGCTCGGCGATGGTCTGGGCGGCTGTCATAGGCGTAGCGGTGACCTGGCTGGGCATCCTGCTCGCTTACGACAGCTACTACTGGCCGCCGGCCGGGCGAGGCTGGCCGGTGAGCTTCTTCGTGGTGACGCTGGTCTTCGGGTTCTATTTGCTGGCGGGCCTGGCAAGCCGGCGGACGGTCAGACGGCGCGGGAAGCAGCTGGGTGTGTGGCACGACAACCCGGCGACGTCAGTCCGTGACGACGGGACGGTCCGGCCCTCGCCCGGGGCTCGCTGATGTTCTCCGGCTTCATGGTCAACACCTGGATCGTCGCGACCATGGTCGCAGCCGTCGCCGGTGTCGTCGGGTTCTTCACGGTGCTGCGGGGCTCGGCGTTCGTGGCTCACGCAGTTCCTCAAGCCGGGTTCGCCGGTGCCGCCGGCGCAGCGTTGCTCGGTATCAGCACCCTCGTCGGTCTCGGGGTGTTCGCGGTGTTGAGCGCGCTCGGCATCGGCGTGCTCGCCAAACGCGGCCGCCAGGACGCGGTGACGGCGCTCGCGCTCGTGTTGATGCTGGGGCTCGGTGCGCTGTTCGTGGGCTGGAGCGAGCAATATGCGTCCGAGACCTTCGCCTTGCTCTTCGGCGAAGTGCTGGGAGTCAGCAGCAGCCAGGTGCTGGCGACCGCTGCGCTCGCCGCTTTGTCCATCTCGGCCACGCTGGTCTTGTACCGCCCGCTCATGTTCGCTTCGGTGGCACCCGAGGTGGCACAGGCGCGCGGAGTGCCGGTCCACCGGATGGAGATGTACTTCCTGGTGGTCGTCGCGTTGGCGGCCACCATGTCGGTTCCCGTGGTCGGAGCCCTGTTGATGTTCAGCTTGATGATCGGCGCGCCCGCAGCCGCTCAGTCGTTCACGGCGAGGCCGCTGCGGGCTTTGGCGCTGTCCGTCGGCATCTCGATGACCGTCGTGTGGCTCGCGATCGCAGCGGCTTACGAGTCCAACTGGCCCGTGGGCTTTTACGTCGGGGTCCTGGGCGCACTGTCGTACCTGGTGGGGCGCGGCTGGGCCGTGTGGCGCCGGTCGGTGGTCGGGCGGGCGCCACGTTCCCCGAGAACCAGCAGGGCGTTCACGCCGACGACGTCCCTGAGGGCCGTCACCGCGCCCCGCACGGGGGCCACCGGGACTAGCCCCGAGCCGACCTAGTGTCTGCGGCGATGGTCCTCTCACGCTCGGTGCACGAAGCCGTCGCCCTCCGGCTGGCCGGAGGGGACCAGCGGTACACGAACCTGCGCAGAGTCCTGGTCGAGACGTTGGCGGCTGCGGGCCGGCCGGTGACCGTTCCGGAGATACTCCTCTCGGCGCCGGAGCTTCCCCAATCCAGCGCCTATCGCAACATGACGGCGCTCATCGAAGCCGGGATCGTTCGCAGGGTCGCGGGCGCCGACGACCACGGCAGGTTCGAGCTCGCCGAGGAGCTTTCGGGGCACCACCACCATCTCGTTTGCGCGACCTGTGGAAAGGTCGAGGACGTCCACCCGTCTCCGAAATTGGAGAGGGCGCTCGGTGAGGCGGCGAGGGCGGTTGCAGAAGAACAGGGCTACAAGGTCACCGAGCACCAGCTGGACCTGCTCGGTCTATGCCCCGAATGCCGGCCGTCTTGAGAACGGCTTGACCCTCGCGCACCGTCCATAACGTTGCGCTACGGTTCGAATCGCGGGGGGAGGTGTCGGTTGGTCTCCCAATCTGGTTCTTCAGGTCCCCCGACGGGCGATCTGCCTGACGGTGTCATGGAAGTCGTGAGCCGCAGCCAGGTGCCGGCTTTGATCCTGGATCTGGCCTCCGAGCGGATCGTTGCCGCCAGCCCGGCGGCTCGAGACCTGCTTTCCCCGGGTGGCGAGGAGCTTGTCGGGCGCCCGGCGTCGTTCAGTGATGACACTCCGACGGGCGCACTCGACTTGCTCGTCGCGGGGCGGCTGCGCGGTTATGAGACCGTCCGGCCGCTTCGGCTGAGCGACGGGTCTACGAGCCGGCTTCCTGTCTGGGTGAGGGCGATCGGCGAGGCCACGCCACCTCGCCATGCTCTTGTCGTCACCATGGCCCACGGCAGGCCGGCCGGAACCGCCGCGTGTCCGCTGCCCGAAGACTTCAACGCCGTCGCCGGAACGACCGACGTCTATTCGGTCGGGTCCTCGCGCGACTTCGCCGGGCTCACCGACGCAGGGCTTCCCGGTCTTTCCGAGCTGTCGAGCCGGGAGCTCGAGATAGTGACCATGCTGCTCGCCGGGGACCGAGTGCCGGCAATCGCCAGAAAGCTCTTCATCGCGCAGAGCACCGTTCGCAACCATCTCTCCTCGGTCTTCGGGAAGTTGAACGTCGGGTCCCAGCAGGAGCTCATCGACTCGCTGCGGGCAACAAAGGACCGAACACCTCTCACGCCGTGGCCGCACGAGTAGGTCGTGGTGGGTTCTGGCGGAGAACGCTTGGACCATTGACCAACATGTTCGACGAGGCGGCTGTCGCCGACGTCGTGTTCCATGCGCCAGAGGTGTCAGGTCAATGGGAGCCCGAGACGCCCCGTGCGTCGGTAGCAGACCTGCATCGCCTCTGCGAGCTGTCGCCGCGGGAGCTCGAGGTCGTCACCACGTTTCTCGACGGGGACCGGGCGCCGGCGGTCGGCGAGTCGCTCTTCATCGCACGGAGCACCGTTCGCAACCACCTGTCCCGGGTCTTCAGGAAGTTGCAGGTCCGGTCCCAGCAAGAGCTGATAGTGCTGCTGCGGCCGAGCAGGACCGGGCGTCTGGGCACTGCCGAGGTCGGGCTCGTCGGTGACTCGAGGAAGGACTGAGCCTCTGCGTTCTTGCAGGTAGTAACGGGTCTGTGAAGGCGAGCGACGTCCTCGCGCCGCAGGCGCTTTTGTCGTTGGTCGGCGAGTTCGAGGGCGAGCCGCGGGTTCATGAATGGCATCGTGGCAGCCTTTGGCTCGTGATGAGAAGAGCCAATTCCCAATTCATTGGCTCTTGATGTCAAGAGCCAATTTCCGGAATAATCGCTTCGATGAGGCTGGACCCAAATCAGATCGCCAACCTTCTCGGCTGGTGGGAGAACGAGGACGGGCCTCTGTTCAGGCGTTTGGCGGACGGGTTGCGCCGACTCGCCGAAGAGGGATATCTGGTCGACGGGAGCCCCCTCCCACCCGAACGCCAACTGGCACAGGCATTGGCGGTGAGCCGAAACACCGTGACAGCCGCCTACGCCTCCCTCCGCACAGAGGGCTGGATCGAGGCTCGCCAGGGCTCGGCCACGAGGATCTCCACCTCCCGGACGTCGGACGCAGCGGTGCACCGCGCCGACGGCGTCATGGCCACCCTGCTGCGCGAGCTTGGCAGCACCACGATCGACCTGACCGTCGCCGCGCCCTCTGCTGCGCCCATCCTGTCCCGATCGCTCTCCGATCCCAGGTCGCTGCTCGCCGATCCGGACGTCCTGACCGAAGGCCATGGCTACCACGCCGCTGGGCATCCAGATCTCCGCCTGGCGGTCGCAGGTCTGCTCAGCGCTCAGGGCCTGCCGACGCATCGCGACCAGGTGATGATCACCAACGGCGCCCAACAGGCCCTCTCACTGCTCATGACTGAGCTGATCCGGCCGGGAAGAGGCATTGCGATCGAGGAGGTCACCTACCCCGGGGTCATCGACCTTGCCCTTCGATCAGGCGCTCATACGCACTACCTTCCCGTCGGCGCGGAAGGAGCAGACCCCGTTGCGCTTCAGGCAGCCAGTCGAGCGGGCCGCGTCGGCGCGGCAATCCTGGTACCGAACTTCCAGAACCCGACCGGTGCGGTCATGCCTGCGGAGACAAGGCGAATGCTCGTCGACCTAGCTCACGAGGAAGATTTCGTCATCGTCGATGACCGGACGCATACCGACCTCGATTTGGGAACGCCCCCGCCGCCGCCTCTTGGGTCTTTCGACGACCAGTCCCGAGTTGTGACGATTGGCGGGATGTCCAAGCTCTACTGGGGCGGCCTCCGGATTGGATGGATCCGCGCTCGATCATCTCTTATCAATCGCCTGGTCGAGCAGAAGTCGTGCGGTGACCTCGGCACCTCCGCGCCGATGCAGGTCATCGCCGCCGAGCTCCTGCGCCATCACCACCAAGCCACACGCGAGTGGCGCAATGAGCAATTGCGTCGCTCGCTCGACGCGCTCGAGTCATCTCTGACGAAACTCATGCCCGATGCAGAGTGGGCGAGACCTTCCGGTGGTCCGAATCTTTGGATCCGGCTACCTGGCACTAATGCCCTCGAATTCAGCCACCGGGCGCTAAGGGCCGGGGTGGCCGTCATTGCCGGGCCGTTGCTCTCTGGCCGTCCGGGACGGGCGACGGACCGCATACGGGTTCCGTTCTACGCCGAGCCGGAGATTCTCACCGACGCCGTCACGCGCCTCGCCCACTGCTGGGCACAAACGCCCGGCCGGTGACTGCGGAACGTGCGGCACGGCCCGCCTCGGAAGAATGGAGAACACGTCACGTGAGCGAAATGGATGAGTTGCTCGTCGAGGCCGCCACAGCGTCTCGCCGATACATCAACTCGCTTCGGGACCGAGCCGTCCGGGCCGAGCTGGACGTCGCCGAACTGCGGGAGATGATTGACACACGCCTTCCGGAGAAGGCGATAGCGGCCGTCGACGTTCTGCGGGAGCTGATCCAACTCGGGGAGAGGGCGTCCGTTGCCACTGCGGGGCCCCGTTACTTCGGGTTCGTCAATGGCGGGACATTGCCGGCGGCGCTGGCGGCCGAGCTCCTAGCGGTCACCTGGGACCAGAATGCGGCGATGGCGGTGATGAGCCCGCTGGCAGGCGTGACCGAGGAGGTAGCGGGTCGTTGGATCGTAGATCTCCTGGAACTCCCGACGACGGCCTCGATCGGGTTCGTGACCGGAGGCCAATCGGCGAATACCACCTGCCTCGCGACGGCACGGCACCACGTGCTTGCAGCTCATGACTGGGACGTCGAGATCCGGGGGCTGCGGAGCTCACCGCTGGTGCATTGCATCGTCGGGGCGGACCGTCACATCGCGGTCGATGCCGCCTTTCGTTCGATCGGGCTCGGCTCACCGACGGTAATCGTGGATGCCGACGAGCAAGGCCGCATGAGGCCTGGGTCGTTGGCCGAGGCTCTCGGATCATCTGAGGGGCCGAAGATCGTCTGTCTGCAGGCCGGCAATGTCGTCACCGGCGCGTTCGACGCATTCGAGGAGCTCGTGGATCTTGCCCATCGAGCCGGGGCTTGGGTTCATGTCGACGGCGCATTCGGGGGCTGGGCACAAGCTTCGCCCGCCTACCGCCGCCTGACAGTGGGAATGAACTGCGCGGACTCGTGGGCGGTGGACGGCCACAAACTCCTGAACGTCCCCTACGACTGCGGCTACGCCATGACGGCGCACCCTGAGTCTCACCTCCGGACGTGTTCCAGCGACGCGAGCTACTTCGTCACCGGCGGTAAAGACGAACCCAGAGACGGCATGAACTGGGTACTCGAGCTTTCACGACGGGCCCGGGGAGTGGCCACCTATGCCGCGTTGAGATCCCTGGGACGCGCCGGTGTCGCGGACCTCGTCGAGCGGTGCTGTCGTAATGCGCAAAGGTTCGCAACGAGCGTGAGCGAGGAGCCCGGCATTGAAGTCGTCAACGACGTCGTCTTCAATCAGGTCGCCCTCCGTTTCGACGACAGCGACGCCCAGACGAGAGCCGTCGTCTCGGCTGTGCAGGAGGGCGGAACCTGTTGGGCGGGCGGCGCGACATGGCACGGGCAGACCGTCATGCGCTGGTCTGTATCGAATTGGTCGACAACGCCGAGCGACATCGACCAGTCCGCAAGAGCGGTGATCGAGGCCCATCGCGCCGTTCGGTCACCGTGATCGAAGAAGGCCTAGTCACGATTCGGTCGAGACCAGAACGCCGGCCGATGCATCATCCGCGGTTGAAGGCCAGGTCGATGGCGGACCTCAGGTCAAGCCTTGTTCCTCTCCCGTACGCAGCCTCGAAGTCGACGTCCTCGAGGTGGGCGTGCGCCTTGTCCAGGCTCTGCTGGCGGTAGGCGTCCTCGGGGTCTTGCCAGGGCTCCCCACTGCTCCCGAGGAATGCGTCGGCGAAGCCGTGGAGGAGGGCAGATCGACGCCAATCGCCGGTGTCGGAGGCGTGGCAGGCAAGGCCGAGTGTTGCGTATGCAATGTCAGGGCCGTCGCCGACGCGATGGCTCTCTCGGAGCGCCCGTCGGAACGCCTCTGCCGTGGCGGCTTCGTCGCCTTCCTGACGAAGCACCCAACCCAGATTGATCATGGGGGTCGAGTTGTGAAGTCCAACGGCGGAGTTGGCCTCCTCTGCACGTTGCAGGAAGCGTCGCGCCGAAGGCAGATCGCCTTTTCGGAGACTGTAAACCCCCGCATTGTTGTAAAGGGTTCCGGCGAGGCTTTGATCACCGGATCGTTCGACGCACTCGATGGCTTCAGCCGTGAGCGCCTCGGTGCGATCGGGCTGCACCTGGTCGACACACATGAGAAGGAAGACGAGGGCGGGACCAAGCAGGCCGTCGTCGCCGATGCGCCTGGCCCGTTCCACCGCGGAATCGCCGTAAGCAACCCCGCGGCTTCGGCATTCCGGCGAAGTAGAGGTTGCAGCACAGGACCGTCCCAGCCTCGATGAGCAGGCGATCCTCCCCGAGCTGATCGGCGATCTCCATGGCTTGCTCGCCAAGGCGCAAGGCCAGTTCCATGTCGACCCCCCGGGCGACCATTGCTGTGCTCGCCAACGCCGCGCACCGTAACGAGGGATCAGCGCCGGCTTCGGGTCGCTCCAACGCAGGAACGAGCACGCCGAGCGCCCGTTCCCGCTGCATGTTCTCCGCCCAGAAACGGACAAGCGCCGCTCCGAACCGCAAGACTTGCTCGGTTCCCTCCGACACGTCGGCGGCGCCGGCTGCGTGGTCGATCGCCCGCCAGATGTTCCCCTGCTCAGCGTTCAGCCTGCGGATCCACTTCACCTGCTCGCGCCCGGCGAACCCTGCCCCGGCGGCCTCGGCGACCGAGAGAAAGTAGCGGCAGTGCGCCTGGCTCAAGTTCGTCGGCCTCCGGCCCACCCGACTCGAGTGAGCCGCTCCGCTGCGAACTGGCGGATCGTCTCCAGCAGCCGGTAGCGAAGAGCACCGTCGGCGGGTTCCGCCACGACGAGGTTCTTGTCGACCAGAGAAGCCACGAGATCGGTGACCGCGAACACGTCGAGATCGCCGCCTGCGCAGACCGCCTCCGCGGCGTCGAGTTGGAACCCGTCGACGAACACAGACAGGCGCCGAAGCAGCTCCTGCTCCGGAGCCGTGAGCAGTGAGTACGACCAGTCCACCGTTGCGAGCAACGTCTGCTGCCGGGGTAGGGCGTTGCGACTGCCGCTCCTGAGAAGGCGGAACCGCTGGTCGAGTCGATCATTGAGATCGGCCAGCGAGAGCGCGCCAAGCCGCGAAGCTGCTAGCTCGATCGCCAACGGCATGCCGTCGAGGCGCCGGCAGATCTCGGCGACAAGAGGCGCGGACTCCCTGTCGAGAACAAAGCCGACGCCCTGTGCCGCAGCCCGCTCCGCGAACAGGGCGACCGCGTCCGATCCGTGGGGGTCTTCCTCGCCAGTGTCGTCGTCCAAGTCGGGCAGAGACATCGAGGGCACCCGGTAGATGGTCTCTCCCGCGATGCCCAACGGCTCACGGCTGGTCGCCAGCAGACGGATCTCGGGGCACCGGCGCAAGACGGCGTCGGCGACCTTCGCGCAGGCGCCGATGAGGTGCTCGCAGTTGTCGAGCACGATAAGGGCTCGCTGGGACGCCAAGCCGGTAACCAAGATGTCGAGCGGGTCGACCCGAGCGCGTCGCCATCCCGAGAGCGTCAAGGATCGTCGATGCGACCGAGTCCTCGTTGGAGACCGGCGCGAGCTCGACGAGCCACACCCCATCGCCCGATCCGTCGAGGAGCTCGGCAGCTACCTGTGTCGCCAACCTCGTCTTGCCCGCCCCCCCTGCCCCGGTGAGCGTCACGAGTCGGGTGTCCTCCACCAATTGGCGGAGCTCGGACAGCTCCCGCTCGCGCCCGACGAAGCTGGCCGGCTGGGCCGCGAGGTTGTTTGCCAGGGCCGGGTTGTCGAGAGAACGCAACGGCGGGAACTCCGACTGAAGGCCGGCGACCTGCAACTGGTATATCTTCTCGGGCCGTCCCAGATCCTTCAAACGGTGGAGACCTAGGTCGCGCAGTGAGGCACCTTGTGGCAGCGAGTTCGCGACGAGGCCGGCTGCCGCCGACGAGACGAGGACTTGTCCGCCGTGGGCGACGGCCGCCACGCGGGCGGCGCGATGAACCTCGAGTCCGACAAGACCGGTCGAGGTTGATTCGGCCTCACCGGCGTGGATCCCCATCCGCACACGGACCGGCTCGGCCGATGGCCAGCGGTGGGAGGAAAGCGCCCGCTGGGTCTCGATGGCGGCGGACATGCACGCGCTCGGCGAGGAGAACACGGCGAAGAACCCGTCTCCTTGGGTACCGATCTCTTTCCCGGCGTGGGCGACGAGCCCGGACCGGATCAGCGAGTGATGTTCGGCGAGGACCGAGGCGTAGGCCTCATGACCGAGACTCTGCAGCAACTGTGTCGAGCCCTCGATGTCGGTGAACAAGAAGGTGAGCGTGTCCGTGGAGGAGAGCATAAGAGGTCGACCGGATCGCACGGCCGGCCACCGGATTCGCCAAGCGAGGCGCGGTACTCGCCTGGCCGGCCGGCGGAGGGAGTGGCGGAGGGAGTGGGATTCGAACCCACGGTGCCCTCGCGGACACAACGGTTTTCGAGACCGCCCGATTCGGCCACTCTCGCATCCCTCCGGGCGGGTCAGGTTAGCCGACGACGTCGCGTCGGTCCGCGAAGAAGTCCCGCAGGAGCTGGCCCGCACGGTCGGCGTCCACTCCGTGCACGACCTCGAACTCGTGGTTCAGGCGGGGGTCAGCGCTCAGGTTGTAGAGGGAGCCGCAAGCGCCGGCCTTGGAGTCGAACGCGCCGAAGACGAGACGGTCGATCCGAGCGAGCACGGCGGCACCGGCACACATCGGGCAAGGCTCGAGCGTCACCACGAGCGTGGCGCCGTCGAGACGCCAGGTGCCTAGCACCTCCGCCGCGTCACGGAGGGCGAGGATCTCGGCATGAGCCGTCGGGTCGCTGCGCCTCTCACGTTCGTTGTGGCGCCGGGCGATGACCTGACCCTCCACGACTACGACCGCTCCCACCGGGACGTCGCCGTGCTCGGGGGCGAGAGCGGCCTCGGCGAGAGCGACTGACATGGCTTGCGCGTCGGTCACGCCCGGAGCGTATCGGCGCCTGATCTGCGCGGGATGCCCGAGATGGGCAATGCTCTGGGGGTGCCGCTCGGTTCATACTCGTCTCCCCGCGTCACGCGCCCCCCGGAACGGGAGCCGGCGTCGAGGGGCGGCTTTTGGGCAGCGGACTTCGCCGACGACGAGATCGACTGGGAGGAGCGACTGGAAAGGACTCTCAGCGGCGACCTTTCGCGTGCGCCGAGGCGGTCCGCTGCTCGCTTCCGGCGGTCCCGGACCGGCGCGCACCAGCGGGCGGTGCGCGGCGCCGGGCAGAAACGCGACAAGGCTCAGGGAGTCCACCTGCCGTCCTGGCGGGCGCACCGCAGGTACGTCCAGGCGCGAAGGCAGCAGCGCAGGCAGTTCCGCGTTCACCGTCGGACGCGCTGGGGTCGCCATCCGGTGGCCACCGGATCGCTCGTCGTGGTCGTCCTGCTGATGCCCATCTTGATCTCACTTGGGGGCGCGCTGGACAACCCCTCGCTCGGAACCGGCGTGTCGGCTCGAGTCGCCGAATGGTCTCGCGACCACGGCGCCGGGGGCCTGGTCACCTGGATCGAGAATCTCTACTACTCGCACCACGCGCCGCCGGTCGGGGGTCGGCCCTCCTCCCGCGCCATCCCTGCGCACCAAGTCGGGCCGGCCGCTACCGCCGCCGGTCGCGCCCCCGGCGATCGCGTCGTCAAGGGCGCCCTTCCGAAGCCGGTGCCACTTGTACCGTTCCCGCGCACTCCGCTCCCGGGCGAGGGCAAGTGGGTGCCGGCAGGACGACTGGTGGACGGGCTGGCCGGCGTGTACGCCACGTTCATGCGACCCGATGCCATCCACACGACAGTGGTGGACGGGATCGCCTGGCTCGACACCCACCTGCTCAACGCGAGGCTGTATTCGGGGAGCTACATCCCAGGCGGAGGCCCCTACAAGTACAACACCCCGCTTCCGCAGAGCGCCGAGTCAACCCTCGTCGCGGCGTTCAACGGCGGCTTCCGGTTGGGCGACTCGCAAGCCGGCTACTACACCGACGGGGTCACCGTTCGGCCGCTCGTCACCGGGGCGGCCTCCTTCGTCATATACAAGGACGGAACGGCCAACATCGGTGCCTGGGGCACCGAGGTGCACATGACCCCGGACGTGGTAGCGGTTCGTCAGCAACTGAGACTCCTCGTCGACAACGGTAGGGCGGCAGCGGGACTGGCGACCAACGAGAAGGCCCAGTGGGGCACGGTCCTTGGGAACTCCGTCTATGTTTCGCGTTCGGGCGTGGGAGTGACACGCGACGGAGCGCTCGTTTACGTGGGCGGACCGGACCTCGACGCCGTCGACCTCGCCGACCTGCTCGTGCGCGCGGGCGCCGTGCGCGCCATGGAGCTCGACATCAACTCGGAATGGGTGAACTTCGCCACGTTCGATCCCGCCGTCACGGACGGTCTTGCCTCATTAGCCAACGCCCGTGATCTGCTGCCTTCGGCGGACATGACGGGCGCGTACCGGTACTTCATGAGCTACTGGGAGAGGGATTTCTTCACGTTCTCGGCCCGTTCGCTTCCGCTCGGGGCTCGGAGCTGAGCCGCGCTCAGCCGCACTGAGCGGGACTCATCAAGGATCAGCCCGGGATTCGGCGCCAGACCGAGCGCGGCAAAAGCCTGAGGATCCCGAACAAGTACCGCAGCCAGGAAGGTACCCACACCACGGCCGCGCCGGTCTCGAGACCGCGGAGAACGGCGTCGGCGACGTCGGAAGCGTCGATGACAAAAGGCGGGGGCTTGCGTCCAGCAGTCATCTTCGTTCTCACGTAGCCGGGCCGTACCACCGTCACCTCCACGCCGCTGCCGGCGAGCGCGTCCGCAAGTCCCAGCGCGAACCCGTCGAGACCCGCCTTGGCTGCTCCGTAGACGAAGTTGGCGGCGCGCACGCGGTAACCAGCCACCGACGAGAGCACGACGATCCGGCCGTCTCCCTGCGCACAGAGCACCCGCGCGAAGGCCGTCATCGCAGCCGCCGGACCGCTGAAGTTCGTCGCTGCCAGCGAAGCGACGGTGGGAGCGTCGAGCTCGGTGAGCTCTGCTGTCCCGAGCTCGCCGGCTGCGATGAGCACGAGGTCGATGTGACCGACCCGCTGCGCGGCCTCGTCGGCGAAGGCCTCGAGAGTGCCGATCCTGGTCACGTCGATCCGCTCCGTCAGGACCTTTGCGACCGACAGAGCGCGGAGCTCCTCAGCGGCCTCTTGGAGACTCTGGTCGTTCCTTCCCGCGAGGAGGGCCGAGCTCAGCCTCCGGCCGGCAAGGGAACGGAGGATCGCCCGGGACAGATCGGAGCCACCGCCGACCACGACCACCGTCTGTGGCATGCCCGTGACGTCGTTCACCGCCCGCCGCCTCGGGCGTCCCTGCCAGCCGTCGGCGAGCCGGGCCCGGCGAGCCGAAGGCGCCGGCCGAGGTCGGACTCGAGCACGCCGTCGGGATCGACGCTCCGCTTCACCTCGGCCCACTCGTCGATCCGTGGGTACATCGCACGCAGGATCTCCGGCCTGACGCGCCCGTCTTTGGACAGGTACACGCGTCCTCCGGCTGCGGCGACGAGATCGTCCAACTCGTCGAGGAGCAACGACAGCCCGGTGTTGCCGAGCGGAAGGTCGAGCGCCAGGGTCCATCCGGCCGTCGGGAACGAGAGATGTCCCGGGCCGGCGGCGCCGAAGCGTTTCAACACCACGAGAAACGAAGCCATGCGCGCCGAGCTGAGCCGCTCCAGTACGTTCCGCACGACGTCCTCGGAGCCGAACGGCACGACGAACTGGTACTGGGTGAACCCGCGCGGCCCGTAGAGCACATTCCAGCTGCCCACGCCGTCGAGCGGATGAAAGAAGGACGAGAGGCGCTGCAGCTCCCCGGTGCGGCGCAACGGGGCCCGTCGGTACCAGGCCTCGTTGAAAGCAGCCACCGTGAAGGGGTTCAACAGTGAGAACGGCGGTGTCGCCGGCACCGTCAGCAGCTGGCGGGGACCGAATCCGAGCGGGTCGTCCCGCAGCTTGGCGGGAAGGTCCGAGATAGCTGCGTGGTCGCCGACCGTTATCACCGAACGGCCCAGGTGGCGTCCCCGGGCGAGACTGTCGACCCACGCCACCGAGTAGCGGTGATGGGCGTCGGTCTCGCTCATCCGGGCCATGCACGCGTCCAGGTCCGGCGTCCGCTCGGTGTCCACGAGCATCCGAGACGTCTCGATGGATACCAGTCGCAGCGTCGCGTCGGTGACGACCCCGGTGAGGCCCATGCCGCCCGCGGTCGCCCAGAACAGCTCGGCATCCTTGTCCGGGCCACATTCCACGTTCTCGGTCGGGGTGACAAGCCCGAGTCGTTCCACGTGCGCGCTGATCGTCCCGTCCTGATGGTGGTTCTTGCCGTGGACATCGCTCGCGATCGCGCCGCCAACGGTCACGTATCTCGTGCCGGGAGTCACCGGTACGAAAAAGCCCCGCGGCACGACGACACGCAGCAACGCGTCGAGGGAGCAGCCGGCCTCCACCCGGACACGGCGCGCGAGATGGTCCAGGTCCACGATCCGGCCGAGCCCGGTGCAGTCGAGGACCGTCCCGCCGGCGCACTGGGCGGCGTCCCCGTACGAGCGCCCGAGGCCCCTCGCCAGGTGGTGACCGGGCTCCGCGAGGTACGCCCTCACCTCCTCAGGGCCCTGAGGATCGACGACCCAGGCGGCCGACGGCCCGGCCCGGCCCCAGCCGGCGAGGAGCTCGCCGTGCCTTCTAGAGCTCACGAATAGATGCCGACCAGGAGAAGGATGACCCAGATCAGGCCGAGGGCCTGGAGCGTGCGGTCCTTCAGTGCCAGCTCCTCAGGGGCGCCGCCCCGGCCGCGTTCGACCGCGAGTTCGACCGCCAGCACCGCAAGGACGAAGGGGACGACGGAGAGCTCGAACCAGACCAGGTGGCCGGCCCGGGACTTGAGGCTGAGGTGGTTGTAGCGGTCGAACGCCCACAGGCAGTAGGCGGTAACGGCGACCGATGCAGCAAGGGTCCGCACGGTGCGGAGGAACCCGGCGGGGTAGCCGCCGAGGGCCGAGCGGTGGTCGGCGCGGTCGTCCCCCAGCTCCTGGTGCTCGGAGCTTCGTTTCCCGCCGACGATGAACAACGCGCCGAACGACGTCACGAGCAGGAACCAGGGCGAGAGCGGCACGTGGGTCGCCACGCCACCCGCGATCGCCCTCAGCACGAAACCCGATCCCACGCACGCCATCTCGATCACCGGGAGCCGCTTCAGCCCCAAGGAGTACGCGAGTGTGATCAGCACGTACGCCCCTACGACCTCGGTGAGCATCGCGCCCTCGAGCAGGCTCGCACCGGCCAGCGAAGCCGCCAGCAGGACGGTTGCTGCGATCCAGGCCACCGTCGGCGCCAGCTCGCCGGCAGCGATCGGGCGGCGCCGTTTGACCGGGTGGAGCCGGTCTGCGTCGGCGTCGAGGATGTCGTTCACCAGATACGTCGATGCCGAGGCGGCGACGAAGATCGCGAAGGCCGCGGCGCAGCGCCAGAAGATCGGCAGGTGGAAGATCAGGCCGGCCGCGGACGGGGCGGCGAACACGAGCAGGTTCTTCACCCACTGGCGCGGTCGCATCGCGTAGAACAGGGTCACGGCCAAGGGCCGCCTTCCAGGAGGAGGGCGAAAGAGCGTCGTGTCGCCCCGGACCGGCGTCCAGCGAGATTGCTCGTCGGCGGGCGCTGGCGCTCGGCGTTGAGGGACGCGCATAGCGACCATCGTAGGAGGCGGAGGCTGCTTCGAGACGCCGCATCTCGACTTCTGCCCGCTCCGGGAAGCAAGGAAGCTCAGTTGAACTGAAACGACCTCTTGGAGAGGTTGACCCAGAAGCCTTGGATCACCGAGTCGATCGTCCCCGGATGCTCGATCGCCGTCCCGAGCGCCACGAACAGCGGCACGAGGTGGTCGACCGTCGGATGCGCGTACGCGAGGGCCGGTGCTCGCCGCCTGTAATCCAACAGCGCGTCGAAGTCCCGCCGCACGATGCAGCCGTCCGCCCACGCGTCGAACTCAGCCGACCAGGACGGAGGGTCGTCGTCGGGTCGGCTCGGTTCGATGAAAGGAAGGCCGTGGGTAAGAAAGCCACTGCCGATGACGAGCACGCCCTCGTCGCGAAGGGGAGCAAGCTGCCTTCCGGTCTCGAGCAGAGCCTCGGCCTCGAGACTTGGCATCGAGATCTGGAGAACGGGAACGTCTGCGTCGGGCCACATGCACAGCAGCGGTATGAACGCGCCGTGATCGAGGCCTCGATGGGGCGATTCGGCGATCGGCTGACGGGGTGCCAGCAGTTCTCTCACCCGGTCCGCGAGCGCCGGCGCGCCGGGCGAGCGATACGCGAGCTCGTAGAAGCGCTCGGGGAAGCCCCAGAAGTCGTACACGAGAGGGACGGTCGTCGTCGCTCCCAGGGTCAAAGGAGCGCTCTCCCAATGGGCCGAGACCATGAGGATCGCCGCCGGCCGCCCGATCGACGCGGCCCACGACGCCAGCTGGCCGGGCCAGACAGGGTCGTCAACCAGCGGCGGCGCGCCATGGCCGAGATACAGCGCCGGCATGCGCGCCGCCGACTGCACCTGGTTCGAGTCGGTCATGGCACCTGTCATCTTGCCCGAGCGCGCGCCGTCGGGACAGTCGCCTCGCGCCCGTCGCCCGCGCAGGCGCGGCCCATCGCGTTGGCTACGCTCCGGCCGTGGGCTTCAAGGGTTGGCCGAGCGAGGCGATCGAGTTCTTCGAGGGCTTGGAAGCCGACAATTCCAAGACGTACTGGAACGAGAACAGGTCGGTCTACGACAACGACGTCCTGCGGCCGATGACCGAGCTTCTGGCCGAGCTCGTGCCCGACTTCGGAGCGGGCAGGGTATTCCGCCCCTACAGGGACGTACGATTCAGCGCCGACAAGGCCCCTTACAAGACCGCCATAGCGGCGAGCCTCGAATTGGGCGGCTACATCCAGCTGTCGGCCGAAGGCCTCGGGGTCGGAAACGGGATGTGGATGATGGCTCCCGACCAGCTGAGCCGGTACCGGCAAGCCGTCTCGGGTGACAAGACCGGGCAGGCGCTCGTCGAGCTGCTTTCTGTCATCCGGGCAGCTGGAATCGACGCGGGCGGCCACGACGCCCTGAAGACCGCGCCAAAGGGCTATCCGAAGGACCATCCGCGCGTCGACCTGTTGCGCAACAAGGGCCTCATCAGCTGGAGGCAGTGGCCGCCAGGCCCGTGGCTCGGCAAGCCCGGAGCCAAGGCCCGCGTGGTCGAGTTCCTGACGACGTCGCGTCCGCTCAAGGACTGGCTCGACGCCAACGTCGGGCAGTCGACGCTCGAGAACCACTCGCGGCGATAAGTCGCGCCCTGCTTGACCAGTCTGACCGATGCCCGCTACAGAAAAGGCACCTTGGAAGGAGAAGCATGACGATTGCCGTCGGCGACCGCATACCTGATGTCGGGATCTGGACGACGAGCAGGGACGGGCCTCAGTCGGTCCGCACCGGCGACGTCCTCGGAAGTGGGACGGTCGTGCTGTTCGCGGTCCCGGGGGCCTTCACTCCCACGTGCTCGGACTACCACCTTCCCGGTTTCCTGGCTCGTGCCGACGAGCTGCGGGCCAAGGGAGTCGACACCATTGCCTGCCTGTCGGTCAACGACCCGTACGTGATGGACGCGTGGCGCCGTGACCAGGGCGTTGGCGACACGATCGTCATGCTCGCCGACGGCAACGGGGAGTTCACGCACGCGCTCGGCCTCGAGCTGGACGGCAGCCGGTCCGGCCTCGGACAGCGCTCACGGCGGTACGCCGCAGTCATCAACGACGGAATCGTCACCGCTCTGCTGGTCGAGCCCGCCGGGCGACTGACCGTGAGCTCGGCGGAATCTGTGCTTGCCTCTTTGTAGTCAACAATCCGCGGCGAGTTTCGGCGGCCAAGCAACCCGACTTTGGGCTGGGGCGCGAGGCGAGTGAGATCGGGAGGTTCGATGGGTCGGCGGCCCTTCGCCGGGAAGAGCCGGGCGCTGGCGCTCGGAGCCCTTGTAGCAGCGCTGACGGTGGCCCCCCTGGCACGCTCGGGCGCCGCGTCTGGAGCGTCGGCCAAGGGTGACACTTCTCAGGCGCAGGGACAGGCGCACCCGGCGCGGGCGCAGCCTGGCGCAGCGGGATCGCCCGGCGACCTTGTCACCTACGACTACGGCAACACGCGCTCGGGTCACGATCCCGTCGACCCGTCGATCAGGAACGTGTCGTCCAGGCCCGCGTGGGACGGCTCCCTCGACGGCGGTGTCTATGCCGAGCCGCTCGTCTACAAGGCGACGGTGTACGTCGCCACCGAGAACGACTCGCTCTACGCGATCGCAGCCGCCAGCGGCAAGGTGCTCTGGAGGCAGCACGTCGGAACGGCGGTGAAAAGGTCCTTGATCGACTCGGCTCCGACGCTCGCCGCGCACTGCGGAGACATCGACCCGCTGGGGATCACCGGCACGCCCGTCATCGACACCTCCACCGGTGAGATCTTCGTCGCGGAGGAGACCGAGCTTGCTGGCTACAACGGCGGCTGGAGGGGTATTCGCCATTGGCTCGTCGCGATCTCGCTCACGAGCCACCGAGTGCTCTGGCACCGGGATGTCGACCCTCCGCACGGCAACAACCCCGACTACTACTACATACCGGCAGAGCAGCAGCGTCCGGCGCTGACGCTCGCGAACGGGCGGCTGTACGTCGCCTTCGGAGGCCTCGCCGACGACTGCGGGCAGTACCACGGCTACTTGGTCGACCTCCCGGTGTCTGGGACCGGACCGCTCGGCACCTACCAGGTCCCGAGCAAGCGCGAGGGAGCGATCTGGGAGACGAACGGGGCCGTGGTGTCGCCACAAGGCGACTTGTACGTCGCCACCGGCAACGGGAGCTCCAACGCGAGCTTCGACTGGGGGAACTCGGTGCTCGAGCTGTCCCCGACGCTGAAGCGGCTCGGCTACTGGGCCCCGAGCAACTGGGTGCAGCTCAACGAGAACGACTGGGACCTCGGGTCAGCAGGGCCGATCAACGTCCCGGGGACGTCACTTCTCTTCGTTGCCGGCAAGCCGTGCTCTCCATGCGCGTTCGATGAGGTCGGCTATCTCATGGCGGAAGGTCACCTTGGTCACATCGGCCACGGTGCGTTTTCCGGTCCTGTCTGCCCCTATGGGGGAGGCGACTTCGGAGCTAACGCCTCCGATGTCGTCGGCGCGGGCAAGAGCGCACGGACCTTCATCTACGCAGCGTGCGGAAATGGGACCGCCGCAGTGCAGGTGTCGACCTCGCCGGTGGCGTTCCGCCGCGTTTGGAAGTCCCCCTCGGTTGGGAGCCCGAACGGCCCGCCGATAGTCGCCGGTGGCGTCGTGTGGGCTCTCGATTGGAAGGGCGCAGCCCTGTACGGCATGAACCCGGTGACCGGGTACGTCATCTTCCAGCGCAGGACCGATTCGCTCGAGCACTTCGCCACGCCCGGCGTGGGCGACGGCATGATCCTCGTGCCGACCGCGAGGGGCGTCGAGGCATTCCGCACGTCCAGTTGAGCGGCGGCCGCCGTGTTCGACCAGACCGCACCGCCGCGTCAGCGCCCGCGAACCGAGCACTGCCAGAACGCTCAGGGGGTGAGCGCCACCGCCGCCTCAGGCGTCGCGACTCGGAAGCTGAAGCTCTCCTCCAGATAGAAATGCGCGGTGTCGGCGTCGTGCTTGCTGTATCCGAGGGAAATATCCTCTCCGCACTCGAAGAGAAAGTCGCCACCTCGCAAGCTGAGCACCACGGCGCCGTCGACCCCAGGGGCCCAGACGATCGGCCCGCCGAGGATCTGGCGAAGGTGGTCGAACACGACCAGGCCTCCGTGCTCGGTCGTCTCCACGACACCCGTGTACTCCTGCGGGCCGAGGGCAAGGCCGTACGGACCGCTCACGCCGGCGTCGAGCAGCGTCTCGACGGCCTTGGCCGCGTGTCCCGGATAGCTGGCGTAAGCCGTCCCGAGCGTCACCGGGCTATGGGTCGTCGCGCCCGTGATCCCGACGACGCCGGCCTCTGACCAGCCGTGGAAGACGGCGATGTTCTCCGCCACCGCGATCCGGCGTGCCGCTGCATCGAGCGCGCTCAAGTCGAGGTCACTGGCCCCTCGGTCGGCGTCGAGCAGCTCATCGCGTGAGAGGGCAAAGGGGGCCCGCAGCTCGGCCAGCGGCAGCACCCGGCGTCGGCGAGCTTGCAGGTTGTCGCCGGGGGCCTGGATGTCGGACACACGCCCCAGATTGGTGGCCGAGTGCTCCCAGCCCATGGGGCCGCTGAAGTCCACCAGTTTGCGAGCGGCCAACGCAGGAACGAGTCGGTCGCGGCCCTCGCTGTCGAGCCGGCTCCACGCAGTATCGGTAACCGGGGCATGGGAACGTAGCAAGTGGTTCACAGCGACTCTCCTCTCAAGCTGCCGATCCCGAACGAGCCATCGACCGCCGGCGCCTCGGAACTGTCGGTCGCAGCCTCAGCTTCGGCCTCGATCTCGACGATCGGCGCGCTCGTGAACAGGTACGTGCGGAGGTGGCGATCAAGGACCGGATCACGGCGGCGCAGCCACTCCAGCACCATCGCGGCGTGCTCCTTCTCCTCGTCACGATTGTGGGCAAGCACGGAGGCCAGTTCGGCCTCGGTCGCGGCCTCGACCCGCTGGTCGTACCAGTCGATCGCCTCCAGCTCCTCCTGCAGGGAGACGACCGCCCGGTGCTTGTCGATCGTCTGGGGCGAAAGTCGGTCTTCGGGCTCGTGCAACCCGGCGCTCTGCGCCATGAATGGACCTCCTCAGAAGGATCGGGGACTCGGTCAGCTCAGACTATTGGATCGAGTTGAGGATCACATCTGTCGTGATGAGGTCTTCCCGAGGATTCGGCCGCTGAAGTAGGCGGACGACGACCGGGCGAAGAGGCCCGTCCGCTCAGTCCGGCGGCGTCGGCTGCGAGCCGTGGCCCACAGCAGACTTCTCGGCGGCCGGACCGCCGCGAGCGGTGGCGGCTCTGTAGGAACGGAATCGATGCCATATCACAAAGGCGATCCCGAGCACCGCAAGCCCACCGATCACGTAGCCGGCATCGCTGAAATCGTGGGCGATGGTCCTCCATTGGGATCCCACGCCATAGCCGATACCGGCCATCGCCCCGTCCCAGACGAGGCTGCCGGCCGCCGTGAGGAGGCCGAAGCGCACGAGCGGGACCTCTGCGACGCCGGCCGGGAGTGCGACAAAGTTGCGAACGAGCGGGACGAGCCTGCTCCCGAATACCCCCCAGCGTTCGTGTCGTGCGTACCAACTCTCCGCCCGGTCCAGGTCGGCGTGCGACAGCAGGAGGTACTTTCCCCAACGATCGACGAAGCGCCTACCGCCCGTCCGACCGATGAACCAGGCGATGTAGGCGCCGACCACCTCTCCGCTGACGCCGATCGCGATCACGGCCGCCAGGTTGAGCTTGCCGGTCGCCGCCAGCACCCCGGCAAAACCCATCGTGAGCTCAGACGACGTCGGTACACAGCACGACTGGGCCACACATAGAACAAAAATGGCAACGTAACCAGAAGATGCGACGAACGCCGTAAAATTCAATAGCGCGAGCACAGAAGAATCCTACCGACCGCCGTGGGACAGGAACGAGCCCACCTTTGCTGCCAGCAGCACGCCGAGCAGGACGCCGACCGCGAGACTTGCGGCGAGCAGCCACTGACGGGTCCCGGCGCCCGTGATCTCGCGCCGTGCGTGCCCGTACCAGTCCCGCGAGGCAAGCCTTGCCGTGTCCTGGAGGTGGAAGAGCACGTGGACAGTCATCGCGCCGAACCAGAGCACGAAGCTCGCCTTGTGCAGGAACTGAAGGTTCGAGCGCCACTGGCCGGACACGAACAACAACGCGATCCGCTCGCGAACAGCGCCAGCGTGAGCACGACTACGAAGGGCCCGAGCAACCTGAGCAGGGGGGGTGGGGGGCCCTTGTCGAGGTACCCGGGGCTGCCGGCGTAGTAGCGGGCGAACCGGTACCCGGTCGACCCGAGCTTCACAAGTACGGGCGGTACGAGCATCATGCCGATGAAGACGTGGGGGGTGAGCAGGCGGTGGATGAAGGGGATCGTCAGGCCTTCGGCAGCGAGCAACACGAGCAGCACTGCCGCCGATGAGCCCGTTAGCCGGCTATTGGCCTCGACCCCATCGACGCGGCGGCGTGCTCGCGACGATGTCGGTGTCCGACTGGTCCCCACGGGTCACTCCGGGAAGGGCGCGGGGGCCTGGCGGACGATGAAACTACTGGCCGGCCTTCTTCTCGCGCTCGCTTCCGCTGTGTCGCTCAACTTGGGTCTGTTCGCCCAACATCGCGCCTCGAATTCCCTTCCTGCGCTCTCCCTAAGGCATCCGTGGACGGGTCTAAGGCTTCTCTTCACCGATGGGCGCTGGCTGCTCGGATATGTTGTCGGGCTCGGAGGCTGGGGGTTGTACATCGCTGCGCTGCTCTTCGCTCCGATATCTCTCGTGCAAGCGGTCGGTGCCGGCGGGATCGGCTTAATCGCCCTATTCGTCTGGCGTGTCGCCCGCGTACCGTTCTCCCGTCGTGAGCAGGCGGCCATCGGAGCCTGCGCCGTAGGGCTGGCATTGCTCTGCATCTCGTTCGCCGCCGGAGCCCCGAGGCCCGAGGTCGTCGCAACCCACACATTGGCCGTATGGGTTGGTGCCATGTTGCTGGCCGCAAGCCTCTCGTGGCGGCCCGGCTCCCGTGTCATGCGGCCCGGCGCCGGGTTAGGAGTGGCCGCCGGGCTGTGCTTCGCGGCGGGAGACGTGTCGACGAAGGCAGCCGTCAGCGGCGTCGGGCTCTTCCTCGTACCCGTGCTCGTCGGGTGCCTCGTGGTCGGGTTCGTGGCGCTGCAGCTCGCCTTCCAGCGAGGCAGCGCTCTGGCTACGGCGGGATTAGCGAGCTTGTTGAACAACGCTCTACCGATCATCGCCGGAATCTTGGCCTTCCACGAGCGCCTGCCGCCGGGGGCATACGGCGTGACCCGCGCCGCGGGTTTCGTCACGGCGGTATCGGGTGCCGCACTGCTCGCCCGGCCGGAACCGCCGGAACCTTTGTCAGCGCGCACGGGCTGACATGGTGATGAAGTCGCGGGCCCACCACGAGAGGAAGTACCGATTCGGCGGTCCGGCCATGTCGGAGAGCGGCAACAGATCCGTGCCGTTCCCCGGCGACGCAGGGCCGTTGAGAGTCGCGGGGTCGAAGGTGGCGAAGTTCACCCAGTCGGTGTTGATGTCCAGCTCCATGGCTCGCACGGCCCCTGCCCGCACGAGCAGGTTGGCGAGGTCTGTGATGTTGAGGCCTGGCCCCCCTACATAGACGAGTGCTCCGTCACGTGTCACTCCAATTCCCGAGCGTGCGACGTAGACCTGATTCCCGAGGGTGTTGCCCCACTGCGTCGTGTCGTTGGCGTTCAGGCCGGGTACCGGCTCGCCGTTGTCGACGAGGAGGTTGAGGTTCTGCCTCACGGCGACGATGTTCGAGCTCGTCTTGACCTGAGACCCCCAAGCGCCGACCGTGGCGGTGCCGTTCCTGTAGATCACGAACGAAGCTGCGCCGGGGCGAAGCCGAATGATCGTCTTCCCCTCGGTGTAGTACCCGCCGTTGGCGTCCTGCATGCGGAATCCCGCGTTGAAGGCCGCGACGAGCGAGCCGGCGGCGGACGGCTGGACCGGTGCCGTGTACTTGTACGGTCCCCCGCCCGGGATGTAGCTGCCCGAGTAGAGGGTCGCCGAGAGCAGCCGGGTGTCCATCCAGGCGATCCCGTCGACGATGCTGGTATGGACGGCGTCGGGCCTCAGGAAGGTCGCGTAGACGGCAGGCACCCCTCGCACCAGGCGGCCGACCGGTCTCCAGACACCCTCCCCAGCCAAGGCGGGATGTGCGAAGGGCACGAGCGGGGCCGGCGCCGGCAGGTGGGAAGAGGAGGCATGTGCCAACGGCGTCGCCCGAGCGCCGGTACCGCCCCGTTGCACGGGCAGGGCAGCAGCCGGGGGTCGGCCGCCGACCGGGGGCTGGTGGTGCGAGTACCACCAGTTCTCGACCGAGTTCACGACCGAGCCGGCGCCGTTGTCGCGCAGCCATTCAGCGAAGCGGACTGGAACCGAGAGCCCGAGCGCCGGGTTCGTGAGGGCGCTGCTGAGGGAGACCCACACCGGCGTCAGGAGCACGGCTAGGACCACCGTGCCAGCAGCCACGGGATGGCGCCCGGGCCAGGTTCTCCGGGAACGTCGCAAGAGCTTGCGACGCGCGCGGCGGGACGGCACCTTGGCAGGGGTGCGAGGCGCCGACGGGTGTTCGAGCCGCGAGCGATCGGCTGTGGCACGGCGGGTCCCGCGAGGGACCGTGCCATCAGCGAGCCGAGAGCGTGACGAAGTCACGTGCCCACCAGGGCTCGAAGAACGTGTACGGGCCTTGCACCATCCCCGGCAGGAGTGCGCTGCCGTCGCCGGGTGCTGCGAGCTGTTGTCCCGATGGCTTGTAGGTCGCCAGGACGGTCCAGTCCGGGTTCATGTCGAGCGTCATCGCCCGTACGCACCCTGCCCGTGCAAGCAGGGCTGCGAGCTGGGTGACCTCGAGGTACGGCCCCGTGACGTACACGAGCGCCCCGCTCGCAGTGACGCCCACGCCCGAGCGCCAGACTGCCGGTACGCCTCCGAGGGTGGAACCCCAGAGGTAGGTGTCGTTCGGATTGAGACCCGTAACAGGCCTGCCCCCGTCGACGAGGAGGGTCAGGTTCTGACGCACGGCGGCGACCCTGGGCGTCATCTTGACGTCGCGTCCCCAGCTGCCGACGGTGGCGTCTCCGTTGCGGTAGATGACGAGGGAGGCGCCACCGGGGCGGAGCGGGTAGACGAGCCGTCCTTCGGAGTAGTAGCCACCTTGTGATGCGGGAAACTTGAAGCCGCCGTTGAAGGCCGCGACGACGCTTCGGGCAGCCGCCGGGGAGATCGGAGCCGTGAGCCTCCACGGCCCGTGGCCGGGGCTCACGCTGCCGGAGTACAACTGCGCGCGCAGCAGTCGCGGGTCCATCCAGGCGATGCCGGCCTCGTAGTTCGATCCCGGCGGCCGGAGCACCGTCTCGAACACGGCCACGTGTCCCCGCACCAGCCGGCCCGCTTGATGCCACCGCCCCTCTCCCGCCACCGCCGGGGTCGCGAACGGAGCCAGCGCCGCCGGCGCCCGAAGGGGGACGAGCCCGGCGGGGGCACGCGTCAGGCGACGGACCGGGGGCGCGACCCTCGCGGAGATCCTTTCGGCCACGGCAAGCCCGGTGTTCTCGTCTCCGGTCGGAGTTGGATGCCCGGCCCCTGCCGGCTTGACGCGGGTGGCCGCGGCTGGCCCGCAAGCGCTTGCGAGGAGGGCGACCACGACCAAGGCGCCCGTCCCCGCCGCCCAGCGGTGTCCGTGACTGCGCGTCATGCCACAGCCTCGGATGAGAACACGATTCCCTCGGTGGCGTCCTCGTTGCCGTCGACCCCGATGAGGTACGCCTCGTAACCCTCGAGCGACCGAGCGAGCTCGGGCCCTTCCTCGCCGGCAACCACGAGCGCGGTGGCAAGTGCGTCGCAGAGCGCAAGGCTCGGTCCGACGACGGTCGCCGAGGCAGTTCGAGACTGCATCACTCCGTTCCTCGGGTTGATGAGATGCGGACCGCGCTCGTAGCAGCCCGACGTTGCGACGGCGCGATCGACCTCGAGCACGCACGCAAGTGCTTCCGGCCTCCACGGATGGCGGATCCCGATCCTCCACCCGTGGGCGTCGCCAGGACGTCCGAGCACCGCGATGTCACCGCCGGCGTTGACGAGGGCCGCCTCGGCCCCGGCGGCTCGGAGGACGGCGAGTGCCTGCTCGGCCGCCCAACCCTTGACAAGTCCCGTCGGGTCGAAGCCACCTGGCATCGCCCAGGGATCGAACCAGCCCCGTGCGAGCGCCTTCGCCCTTTGGCACAGCTCGAGGATGACCGCCATCTCGGGTGGACAGTCCGCGAGGCGGAGTTGCCCCGCCCGGAAGCGGCTGAGCGGGCTTGCGGTCTTCCAGGTGCTGAAGACGGTGTCCAGCTCGTGTAGCCCAGCGCAGGCCGACGAAACGGCGTCGCGGGCGTCCCGAGGCGTGCAGCTGCCCGGCTCGACGTGGAACGAGACCATCGTCCCCATCACCGGCTCGGTGTGGACGATCATGCCGGCGAGCTCATTTCGCTCCTAGGCGGTCGAGGGCGGACTGGACCGAGTAGGCGTAGGCTTCGCTCGTGTAGGTGGCGCCGGAGATCCCGTTGATATGGGCGCTCTGAGCCGAGAGGACCTCGTTCCGCAGCATTGGGATGACCTGTTGGGCGAGGGACTGCGAGTACTGCTCGGCGGTCTGCAGGTTCGCCACCGACAGGTTTGTGATTCGACCTGCACGAACCGTGACTCTTACCGCGAGCACTCCGTATCCGTACTGCTCGTTGCTGCCGACGGCGGTCGTCGTCGCTCCTGATGGCGGCGTGGTGGTTCCGGGGGAAGGGCTCGTCGAGGTCGGTGACGTGTCGGGGGGGACCGCCGAGGGACCCGGGCCGCTCAGGACGGACGGGCGCCCTCCGGTATGAATCGCGAGGACGCCGGCGAACCCGGCGGCTGCGGCGGCAACGATGGCCGGTGCCCTGCGGATTCTGCGGACCGCCTTGGCAGCAGCGTGGCCCCGTGACGACCGGTCGCGCTGGTTCACAGCGAGTACACCTCGAAGTGAACGGACTCCTTCGGGACCCCGAGGCGTGACAGGGTGGCCACAACCCCGTGGACGAATCCCTCGGGTCCTGACACGAAGACGTCCCGGTGCCGAATATCAGGAACGAGCTCGGAGAGGCGGTCGATTCGTACCTCCGAGCGCGGGCCGACAAGCTCGTGAACCCTGCCCTTCCGGTGGCGGACGAGCTCTGCCACTTCGGTCGCGAGGACCAGCTCTTCGGGAGTGGAGGCGCGGAGGATCACGACCGGATCGCAATCGCGAGGAAGGTCCTCGAGCAGCGAACGAACTGCGGTGACACCGATGCCCCCGGCGATGAGCGCCACCGTCGAGCGAATACGGGCGTGGGTTGTGAACGCTCCGTAGGGCCCCTCGACTGCGACGCGCGTGCCGGGCCGCAGTCGGGCGACGGCCGACGAATAGTCACCGATGCCTTTCACCGTAAGACGGACAAACGGCGGTCGTGGCCGCGCCGAGAGCGAGAACGGATGCGCCTGCCACCACATCGATTTGGTCAGGAAACGCCATTCGAAGAACTGGCCACCGGAGACCGCAAGGCGATCGAGATGCCTGCCGCGGCAGATGACCGACACAGTCCCCGGTCCCTCCGGGCGGACCTCCACGACCTCGAGGCGGTGACGGAACGTGCGAAACAGGGGCAATCCGAACCGGTACACGAGAACAAGGCCTGCGGTCGAGGCCCAGACCACAGACCAGACCAACCTCGTGAGCGGGTGTCCGACGAAGGAGGGCCCGAGCGCGATCTCGTGGGCGAACGCGAGAGCGAGCGCGAGGTACATGAAGAGGTGGACGGCCCACCACGTCTCCCTCCGCATCCGTCGGCGAATCGAATGGATCGACACGATCCCGATCGTGACCATCACTCCGAGCGCGATCGTCGCCGCAAGCATGTTCGGATATGCCCGGATGAGCGTTCCGATCTCGTGCCACGCGCCGGTGCGGGCGGCCTCGGCGAAGCCGAAGGTGAGCAGGACGGCGTGGGCGACGATCAGGGAGATCGGCCAAGGGGCGAGCCGGCGGTGCCAGGCGAGAAGTCCGTCTTGTCCGAGCACCCGCTCTACCATCGGGACCCGGCTCACGAGCAGGACCATGACCAGCGCGAGGTAGGTCCCCGCCAGGCCGGTCAGGTTGCCGAGGAACGTCGCGGCGCCCCCTGCCGAGCCGAGCTGGCTCCAGGTCTCGGCCGTGACCGCAAGGCCGACGCAAGCCCCGAACCCGAGCCCGACAACGATCGCGGCGAGGTCGACGACACGCGGGCGCGGGCGAGGCCCGGGCCGGGAGATCACGGACTGCCGGCGGGACTTCCGTCGTGGAGACGAGTCGGTGGGATCAAACGTGACAGAGACCATAAGCTCGGCAAAGCCTACGAACTCGAGTGCCCAAGGCGTCCCCAGCAACTGGTAAAGATTCGGCAAAGGCCACCAGATCGTCCGGTAGCGTCGATCAGACTCGAGTTTCCTCGTCGGCGGCCGCCGCCGAGTGACAATCCGGGTCCAGATCCGTAGTGGAGGATGGGGGACGTGCAGGTTCTGGTTGTCGAGGACGACGACGCCATCGGCGAGCCTCTCGCTGCCGGGCTCCGTCGTGAAGGTTTCGGCGTCACCCATGTCCGGACGGCGGCGGCGGCCATGGCTGCACCGCCGGCCGACCTAGTGCTGCTCGACCTCGGGCTGCCGGACGCCCGAGGCTTTGAGGTCTGCAAGCAGCTGCGCGCGCGTTCGTCGGTACCGATCATCATCGTCACCGCACGCGACGACGAGACAGACCGGGTCGTCGGCCTCGAGCTGGGCGCCGACGACTACGTCGTCAAGCCTTTCGGCTTTCGTGAGCTAGTCGCTCGGATCCGCGCCGTCGGCCGTCGGAGCTCGTCGCCATCCGCGGTGCAGGGGCCTCAGCTCATCGGCGAGCTCGAGATAGATCGACGCTCACACCGCGTGTCGCTCGCCGGCGAAACGGTGCCGCTCACGCCGACCGAGTTCGACGTTCTTGCCCTGCTCGCTCTCGACCCCGGCGCGATGGTCACCCGGCGGGAGATCCTTGCAGAGGTGTGGGACCCGCATTGGTACGGCACCTCGAAGACCCTCGACGTCCACATCGCCTCACTCCGCAAGAAGTTGGGCAACGCGGCCTGGATCGAGACAAGCCGGGGCGTGGGGTTCCGCCTCGCCATACCTCGATGAGGCGGAGGCTCCTCACAGGTCTCTTCCTGTTCACCCTCGCCCTGGTCGTCGTGTTCGAGGTCCCGCTCGGAATCAGTCTCGCCCGCAACGAGAGGACCACCTCGATGTCGGAGCTTCAGCGTGACGCCTCGTCGCTCGGTGTGCTCGTCGCCGCGGGGCTGGGCCAGGGCAGCGGACCAGGCCTTCAAGTCGCGGTCAGCCGGTTCGCTCGCGTAGATGACGCCGTCGTCGCGGTCGTCTCGGCGGGACACCTCGAGGCGGTGGCCGGCAGAGGTGCAGTCGAAGAGCTGAGCGACGCTCGCACGAAGGCGATCATCAAATCGGCTGCGGGAGGCCGCACGACGGGAGAGGAAGGTTCGAAGGATCCCGACGACGATTACCTCTACATGGCGCTGCCGGTGGCGGTCTCCGCACCAGGCGTCACCGACGCTCCCTCCTCTCCGCACGGGTCCGATGTCGTGCTCCTGGTGGCAGAGTCCGCGGCGGCTCTGCACGCTCGTATCAGGAGCCACTGGATCGGTCTTGCCCTCTTCGGCGGCGGCGTGCTCGTCGTGGCCACGGCCCTTGGTGCGGTCCTCGCGAGGTCCCTCACCCGCCCGCTCGAGGCCATCGAGGCTGCCGTCGCCGCGGTCGGTGCCGGCCGAATGTCCGAGCGAGCCCCGGTCGGCCGTGGACCGTCGGAACTCGACGGGCTCGCGAAGACCGTCAACGAGATGGCCGACCGCCTGGAGGAGCTCGTCCACACCCAGCGGGCGTTCCTTGCCGACGCATCCCACCAGCTCCGCACGCCGCTCACCGCGCTTCGCTTGCGCCTCGAGAACCTCGACGAGATTCTCGACACGGACCAGCAAGCCGATCTCGCTCCGGCCCTCGCCGAAGCCGACCGGCTCTCGCGGATCGTGGACGGCCTGCTCACCCTTGCGCGAACCGAGGGCACGAGACCAACGCGGGAGCCGATCGACATCGGCGCGGCCTTGCGCGAGCGAGCCGACGCATGGGGTGCGCTCGCCGAGGAGCGTCACGTGAGCCTCTCCTCGTTGTCGCCGAACCCTGCTGGTGCGCAACGCTCGGCCCTGAGGGCGCTCGCTTGTCCCGGCCACGTGGAACAGTTCCTCGACAACCTGCTCGCGAACGCGCTCGACGCGACACCGGCGGGCGGAAGCGTGTCGCTCAGCGCGGTCCGCGTCGGGGACGGGATCGAGATCCACGTGGTGGACGACGGGCCCGGCATGAGTCGTGTGGATCGGGCGAGAGCCTTCGACCGGTTCTGGCGGCAAGAAGGCGCCCGACACGGCGGGAGCGGCCTCGGTCTCGCCATCGTCGCCCAGCTAGCCAGGATGTCCGGCGGGCGCGCTTGGCTGAACGCATCCCCGACGGGCGGGATCGACGCCGTGGTACGACTGGAGGCCAGCTGACCGGTGACGAGCAAAGCGCCTGACGGGTCGAGGTATCGGGCCAATCTCCAGAGCGAGATCGATTCGGCCACCGTCTACCGCGCGATGGCCGCCGCCGAGAAGAGCCCCCAGCTGGCGTCGGTCTACGTGCGGCTGGCCGAAGTCGAGGAACGCCACGCCTCCTTCTGGGAGGAGCGCCTCCGATCGAGCGGCGTCGACCCGGGTCCCCGACGAGCTTCGTGGCGAGCTCGGACGATGGCCTTGCTTGCACGACGGTTCGGGCCAAGGGTCGTCCTTCCGACGGTCGCCACCCTCGAACAGGTCGATCAAGCGGGCTACGACGCCCAGCCGGAGACCGCAGGCACGAACATGCCTGACCAGGAGCGCTCGCACGCTAGGGTCCTCCGCTACATCGCCGGTGGCTCTCCCCAGGGCATCTCCGGCGAGACCCTCGCCAAGCTCGAGGGCCGGCACCGAGCGCCAGGAGGAAACTCCCTCCGTGCCGCCGTGCTCGGTGCGAACGACGGGCTTACCTCCAACCTTGCTTTGGTCATGGGCGTGGCAGGCGCCCAGCTCAAGACCGCAGCGATCCTGATCACCGGGCTATCGGGCCTGCTGGCGGGCGCCTTCTCGATGGCGATCGGCGAATGGATCTCGGTGCAGAGCAGTCGGGAGCTCTACCAACGACAGGTGAGCACCGAGGCCGCCGAGATCCGATCGGTGCCCGACGAGGAGCAAGAGGAGCTGGCCCTCATCTACGAGGCCAAGGGACTTCCCCAACAAGAGGCACAACAAGTTGCCGAGCGCCTGATGGCAGACGAGAAGGCCGCGCTCGACGCCATGGTCCGTGAGGAATTAGGGCTCGACCCCAACGAGCTCGGTGGCTCCCCGTACTCGGCCGGCGCTGCCTCGTTGTTCCTGTTCTCGATCGGCGCCATCGTCCCACTGGTCCCCTTTTTCGTCACGAGCGGCACCGCCGCCCTCGTGGCCGCGATATGTTGCTCCGCGCTCGGGCTCTTCACCATCGGGGCGCTTATCACTCTCCTGACCGGGCGCAACGCGATCTTCTCCGGAACTCGCCAGCTGTGCTTCGGACTGCTCGCCGCGGGAGTCACTTTCGGGCTGGGGCGGCTCATCGGAACCGCCGTCGGCGGGTAGCGGCTACCGCTGGCAAGCCGGCAGAACAGGCAGTGGGAGAGAAGAGCTCGTGAGCACGACCGGCGGCAGCGGGGAGACGGTCGCTCAGACGAGGGTGTCCCTCTGGACGATCGGACGCGAGTGGACTCGCCTCGGCTGCATCGGGTTCGGGGGACCGCCCGCCCACATCGCTCTGCTTCGGCGGATGTGCGTCGACGAGCGGAAGTGGATCAGGCCAACGGAGTTCGAGGATGCGATCGCGGCGGTGAACCTCTTGCCCGGCCCGGCATCGACACAGCTGGCGATCTTCTGCGCGTGGAGATTGCGGGGAACGGTCGGAGCGGTGATCGGTGGAGTCTGCTTCATCGTCCCGGGTCTCGTTCTCATCCTTTTTCTGTCGGCGGTCTTCTTTTCGCACCACGCGCCTGTCTGGATTCTGGGAGCAGCAGCAGGCGCGAGCGCGGCGGTTCCGGCAGTGGCGCTCAAGGCCGCCGGCGGGTTCGTTCCCGCGAGTTGGAGGCGCATCGGCGCCTCGAGACGCCAGCGGGGCCGCTGGTTCGTCTATGCGCTGTCCGGAGGTGCAGCTGCCGCCTTGATCGGTCCCTACCTGGTGTTCGTGCTCGTCGGGTGCGGACTGATCGAGATCGTCGTCCGACAGAAAAGGCGCCGCATCTCGACCGGATCCGCCCGGGGCGGCCTTGTGGCGGTCGGCGGCCACGCCATCGTGCTCGGCGGATTCGCCGCGCTCGGATGGGTCGCCTTCAAGGTCGGCGCTCTCTCCTATGGCGGTGGCTTTGTCATCGTTCCGCTCATGCAGCACGACGCGGTGACTACCTACCGGTGGATGACCGGTGCGCAGTTCTTGAATGCCGTGGCGCTCGGGCAGATCACGCCAGGTCCCGTGCTGTTGACCATTGCAGTCGTCGGTTACGCGGCGAAGGGCATAGGCGGAGGGCTCTTCGCCACTTTCGTCGCCTTCACGCCCTCGTTCCTGTTCATTGTTCTCGGTGGTCCCCATTTCGATCGGATACGGGCGAACCTCGTGATCCAGTCTTTCCTTACGGGAGCCGGACCGGCTGTGATCGGTGCCATCGCGGGATCGGCGATACCACTCGGACTTGCGTTTCGACACGGCTGGCAGATCCCGGTCCTTGCCGGTGCTCTGCTCTGGCTCTTCGTCCTTCGGCGCGGCGTCGTGAGCGGATTGCTGGTCGCCGGCGGCATCGGTGTTCTGCTCGCGCTTGCCGGGGTCCCCGTTTGAGTGCGAACACGGCCTTTCACCAGGGCTTCATCGTGCGTTCAGCTGGCGGTCGACTGCTTGTAACTCGCGAGCGGAAGTATGTGGCCTTACCTCAACTACGAGTTCGGAGGACGGTGCCATGGCAATCGTGTCGCGACCGGCGAGACTTCTCGGGGCGGCCGCTCTCGCCTCTTTGGCTCTCGGCATCGGCGCCACCTCGGCTCGGGCGGCGTCGGCCCGCCCCAACTCGGGCCGGCCCACCTCGGCGAAGCAGCATCACGACTCGTACCGGGTGTATCCGATCCTTTCGGGCACCTCCCTGAGCCATACCTTCACGGCTTCGGGAGCGACGACGGCGACCACGGATCCGCTCACCAAGCCCGACGACGTCACACGTCTGGGCGACAAGTTGTTCGTCGGCTTCCAGAACGGCGTCGGAGCTCAGGGGGAGCCCAGCTCGGACGGCAACCTCTGGAGCACGATCGTAGAGCTGTCGCTGTCGGGACACCCGATAGCCCAGTGGGACATCCTCGGTAAGTGCGACGGCCTTACCGCCAACCGAGATCGCGGCTACGTCATCGCCACGGTCAACGAGGACGGGAACTCCAGCCTCTACACGATCGTCCCTCGGGCCTCTGCAACGTCACAGGTCGAGCACTTCACCTACAGCGAGGCGTTGCCGCACATGGGCGGGACAGATGCGATCTCGGTCATTCACGGCCGCCTCTTCGTGAGCGCTTCCGCCCCGGGCACAACGGGGACCGTGAGCGCGACTGCGGCTCCCGCCGTGTACGAGGTCGTCCTCGACTGGAAGGCGCAAGTGGCCAACGTGTCGCCTCTCTTCTACGACGGTGCCGCGGCGGCCATCTCGAACGTCAACAGCCCGCAGTCCGGCCAGGGCACTACTCTTTCCCTCACCGATCCCGACTCGAGCGAGGTCGTGCCGCGCTCGAGCGTTCGTTTCGGGGGGGACTTCATGCTCGACAGTCAGGGGGACCTGCTCCAGATCTACGTCCACCACCCGGGGCGCACCGACCAGACGCTGTCGGTGCTTCAGCTCTCGTCGTCGGTCGACGACACTGCGTGGCCGACAGCCAGCCAAGGCCGTCTTTACGCGACCGACAGCACGAACGACTCAGTCGATGTAGTGGCCGGACGCTTCCGAGTAGGAACCCCCATCGTGGCCGTCACGCCCTGTGGCGCCAACAGCGCGCCGTCGATCTGCCCCGATCCACCTACGTATCCGGCGAACTACCTCGGCGTCCTCAATCCCTGGACCGGCGATATTCAGCAGCTCCCGGTCAAGGGCGCAGCCTTCACTCCCCAAGGTGGCTTGCTGTTCGTCGGACAGGAGGGTCACCGTTCTCATCATCACAAGCGGAGGCACTGAACCCGCCCCTCCCGGGTCGTGCCGAGGGCCCGCCGTTACGCCGAAATTCGCTTCGTGGTAGCGCAGCTGTCCGAACCCGCCGTGTATTCGCAGGATCCTCCCCGTAGCCTTCGGCCCGCCGGCGCTCGTTTCTGGCCGAGCACCACCACTCGTGGGGTCGTAACCTTTCAACGAGCGAGGAGAGCCAGATGCGCTGCCCAGCGTGTGGAGGCGAGAACCCGGACGGGAAACGGTTCTGCAGGCATTGCGCCGGTTCGCTGGCTGGCGCGTGTTCGGCATGTGGGGCACAGCTCGAGCCTGACGACCGGTTCTGCGGTGAATGCGCCGCACCGGTCGGAGCCACGACAGCTTCGGGGTCCTCCGCGGCCGCCGCCGTGCAGCCGGTCCAGTCAGCACGGGTCCCTCCGCCGACAACCGAGTTACGCCATGTCTCGGTGCTTTTCTGTGACCTCGTCGGCTTCACCCCGCTCGCCGAGAAACGCGACCCGGATGAAGTACGAGACCTCCTCTCCGGTTACTTCGAGCTCGCCAGGGCGGTCGTCGGCCGATACGGAGGTGTCGTCGAGAAGTTCATCGGCGACGCCGTCATGGCGGTCTGGGGTGCTCCTGTCGCGAAGGAGGACGACGCCGAGCGGGCGGTCCGCGCCGGCCTAGAGCTCGTCTCGGCAGTTGCCGCTTACGGGTCCGAGCATGCCACCGAGCTCCAGGCCCGTGTTGGGATAGTGACCGGTGGCGTCGCCACGACCGACACGCCAGAAGAGGGCCTCGTCATTGGAGACCGTGTGAACACCGCCGCGCGCATCCAGTCGGTGGCGCTGCCGGGGACCTGCTATGTCGAGGAGGCGACCCGGGCCGCCACGGCGGCCGCGATCGCCTATGTGGATGCCGGCGAACACGAGCTCAAAGGCAAGGCCGAGCCCATCCGGCTCTTCCATGCGACCCGGGTCGTCGCCGCCGTCGCCGGTTCGCAGCGATCTGGGGTCCTGGAGGCCCCTTTTATCGGCCGTGATCGCGAGCTCCACCTCGTCAAGGAGCTCTTTCACGCCACGGCGGAGCGCGACTCGGCTCGACTGGTGCTCGTCTCCGGCGTGGCGGGCGTCGGCAAGAGCCGTCTCGCCTGGGAATTCTTCAAATACATCGACGGGCTGGTCGGCACCGTGCTCTGGCACGCAGGCAGGTGCCTCTCCTATGGCGAGGGCGTGAGCTACTGGGCACTGTCGGAGATGGTCAGAGCGCGGCTTCAGATCAGCGAGGAAGACCCGCAAGAGGTCGTCGCTGAGCGGCTCAGGACCGGTCTCGACCGCTGGATCGCCGATGCGAGCGACCGGGAGTTCATCGCTCCCCGCCTCGGCCAGCTGCTCGGCCTGCCAACGCAGAAGGTGCTCGCGAGAGAGGAGCTCTTTTCGGGCTGGCGCCTCTTCTTCGAGCGCCTTGCCGAGCACTTGCCAGTCGCCATGGTCGTCGAGGACCTGCAGTGGGCCGACGCCGGCATGGTCGAGTTCTTGGACCACCTCCTCGAGTGGTCGGGCGACCACGCCATATTCCTCCTCGTGCTCACAAGACCGGAGGGGGCCGACAAGCGCGGGCTCGGCTTCAGCCGGCGCAGCGTCACGACGCTTCCTTTGGACCCGCTCTCTGACGAGGTGATCGGTCAGCTCCTGGATGGCTTGGTAAGCGACCTTCCGGCCCTGGCCCGTGCCCGCATCATCGAGCGGGCCGAAGGGATCCCCCTTTACGCGGTCGAGACCGTTCGCAGCCTCCTCGACAAGGGAGTGCTCACCAAGGGCCCCGACCAGGCGCTGCACCTGGTCGGAGAGCTCGGGACCCTGGAGATCCCGCCCGGCCTCATGGCGCTCATCGCCTCCCGCCTTGACGCCCTGGGCCCCGAGGAGAGAAGGGTCGTCAAGGAGTGCTCGGTGCTCGGGGGGTCGTTCCCCCGGCAGGCCATCGAGGCCGTCACCGACAGCGAGGCGCCGGAACTCGACGAGATCCTGTCCTCGCTGGTGCGAAAGGAGGTCCTCACCGTCCGCGCCGACAAGCTCTCTCCAGAGCGGGGCCAGTACGCCTTTACCCAGTCGCTCATCAGATCCGTCGCGTACGACATGTTGACCCGAGCAGAGCGCAAGACTCGCCATCTTCGCACCGCCACCCACCTTCGGACTGCCTTTCCCGACGAGGGAGCAGAGGTCGCAGAGGTGATCGCCGCCCACCTCCACGACGCCTACAAGGCCGCGGGCGACGACCCCGAAGCAGACGAGCTGCGAGCACAGGCCAAGGGTGCCTACGTGATCGCGGCCGAGCGAGCCCAGTCGGTGGGGGCCCCCGTTGCCGCCGAAGCCGCCTACCTCAAGGCCGCAGACTTGAGCGCAGACGAAGCCGAGCAGGCACGGATCACCGAGAAGGCCGGCCAGATGGCCCAGCTGGCCGGATTCAACGAGCGCGCCCTGGCTCACTTCGAGGCCGCGGTCGCCGCTCACCGCGCCGCGGGTCGGGTCGTCGAAGCCGCGAGCGCTACCGCCTGGCGCGGGCACGCGGCCGCCGGGCTCGGCCATGGCGAGCAGGCGATCGTCCTCCTCCGCGAAGCTCTTGCCTCGCTCGACCCGGCCACCGCCCCGCCCGCTGTGATAGCTGAGCTGCAGGGGAGGTTAGGCGGCATTCTTCGGTTCTCGGGTCACCTGGACGAGGCGTCCGCGCCAATCGAGGAAGCCCTCACCCTCGCCCAGCAGTACGAACTTGCCGAGACGCTCGCAGATGCCCTCAATGCAAGAGCGCTTCTTTTGACCTCGATGGGGCGATACGAGGAAGCCCGGCTGCACTTCGAGGGCAGCCTCGCTGTCGCCCGGCGCCAAGGCCGAACTGCGGACGAAATGAGGGCAGAAGGCAATCTCGCGGACCTCTGCATGACCCACGACCTACCAGGGGCCGAGGACCATTGTCAGGCCGGGCTGACGCTCGCCAGGCGATGGGGAGCGCGGGATCTGGAGGTCTTCGCGGCGGGAAACCTGATGTATGTGCTGACGATGGCGGGGCGTTTCGAGGAGGCATACAGGCTCGGGACCGACATGGTCCAGTCGGGTGTGGAAGAGTCGTCGTTGTTCGGCGTGCCCTACCAGCGTCTGGCGCTCCTGGACGCCCTGCGGGGCAATACCGAAAGCGCTCGGGGGAATCTCTCTCACTGTGAGGCTTGGGCGGAGAGCGACAACGTACAGGATCGTGCCATGTACGCGGCGGGAGAGAGCGGGGTCGCGCTCGGAGAGGGCAGCTTTCGCTTCGCCCTCGATGCGGCGGTACGGGCGATCGACCAGTCGCTCCGCGGTGGTCTCTCTTCTGCCCACGAAGTCTTCCGTGTTGCCTTCCCTGACGCCCTCGACTCGGCTTTGGCCATCGGGGACCTCGAGGAGACCGAGCGGCTCGTGGAGATGTTCGCAAGCCGGCCGCCGGGTGAGATCCCGCCGTACCTCCGCGCCCAGATCCTCCGGGCGAGGGCTCTCCTAGCGGCCGCGAGAGGCGAAGACGAAGGCGTGGAGGACGGACTTGTGGCTGCTGGGGCGGCGTTCGCCGACATGGGCTATCCGTACTGGACCGCCCGCGCGCAGCTCGACCTGGCGGAATGGCTCGCCCGCCAAGGGAGGCTCGACCAGTCGGCGCGCGTGGCGAGTGAAGCCGTCGCCACCTTCGAGGCGGTCGGGGCCCTGCCGATGCTCGTCCGCGCACGAGCCCTCCTCGAGCCCGGGCTGGTCCCCAACCTTGATACCGACGGCCAACGCGCTGTCGCTCAGAGCCGCCCGTCGACCTTCGAATAGGCGCAGCCTGACCCTCAATTGCGGGTCGGCTCGGAGCGAGCAGGCAGGAGTGATGCCGACCCGGCGTCAGCCTCAGGCGGGGTCGTCATGGTGTTCCGAACCAGGTAGTCAGAGCCTCACGTAATCCGGTATCCGTGCCGCTCCCCACCCAGGCGACGTACCCGTCGGGCCGGATCAACGTGGCAGTGGGTGCGGTGACCGCGCCAAGTACCGGAAGCTCCCAAAGGCCGGCATATTCGGCATCGACCAGCTTCACCCTGTCGGCCCACGGAGTGATGTCAAAGCCGCCGGGCTCACCGAGGTTGAGCAGCACCGGCTTGGCCTCGTGCAGCAGGGTGAAGACCCGCCGCGGGCCGCCGGCAGTCACGAGGCCCAGATCGGGCATGCGGCGTCCGAGCAAGGGGTGGCCCTGGCCGAGGTCGTAATGAATGTCAAGCCCGGAGGTGATCCCGGCGAGCCGTTTGCGAGGCTCGTCCATGCTCGCCAGCTCCGACACCACATCGACCAGGGCCTTGGTGCGCTCGTCCCCCCGCTGGAGCACGCCCAGAGCCATCGTGTGCCGAAGCGCGCGGGCGGCGACCGGGTGGCGCTCGTCCTGATATGTATCCAGAAGGCTCTCCGGGGAGGTCCCGTTGACCACCTGAGCGAGCTTCCATCCCAGATTCACCGCATCCTGCACACCGAGGCTGAGGCCCTGTCCGCCCACCGGGTAGTGCACGTGGGCCGAGTCGCCCGCAAGGAGGACTCGGTCCGCTCGGTAGGACTTTGCCTGACGTGTCATGTCGGTGAACCTGGCGATCCACGTGGGACTGTGGATCCCGAAGTCGGTGCCGTACACGGTGACCAGCGCCTCGCTCAGATCGCGCAGGGTGGGCTCGCTGTCCGGCCCGAGCTGCTGCTCGGTCACGACGACCCGCACCGTTTCACCACCCTCCAACCGGTGGAGGCCGTGGACGCCCGTTTCGTCGCGGCGAATGCCCGCCGGCGGCTCCTCGCTCACCTCGACCTCGGCAATCAGGTTGCTCCTGGTCGCATCCCACCCCGGGAACTCGATGCCGGCTGTTTTGCGGATGACGCTGCGTCCTCCGTCGCACCCGACGAGATACTGCGCCCGAAGCGACTCGCCCTCGGACAACTCGACGTCGACGCCGGCGTCGTCCTGCGCGAAGCCCTTCACCTCACATCCGTAAAAGATCCGCACCGGCAGCTCGGCGATCCAGGCGGCCATGATCAGCTCGATCTGGTTCTGCCAGATCCCGAGCGAATACGGATGACGAGTCGGGAAGTCGCTCATGTCCAACACGGTCGTGCCAATCATCGCGGCCTGGACGGCCTTGCCCTCTGCTAGGAACCGATCGGCGACGCCACGCTGATCCAGTACTTCGATCGTGCGCGAGTGAAAACCCCCGGCCCTTGAGCCGATAAGAACGTGATCGGGACGCCGCTCGACGATCGCGACGTCGACCTTCGCCAGTGCCAACTCCGCCGCCAGCATCATCGCCGTCGGACCGCCTCCGGCGATCACCACACCACGTTTGGCCACGCGCCACCCCTTCTGTTTTCCGGACGTTCCTGTTCGGGCGGACATTCTGCGCACCGACCGGGGCCTTGATGCAAGCGCCCGGTGCGCGCTAAATTGGGGGTTGGCAAGGAGTCGGGGCGCTGTACCGTGGACCGATGACCAGCCCGAGTGTGCCCGGTGGAGTGGTGCACGAGCTTCCGGGAGACCTGCGCAAGGCTTTGATCGGCAATGCCTCGGCGCTCGATGCGTGGAAGAACATCACCCCTCTGGCTCGCAACGAGTTCATCTGCTGGGTCGAGGATGCAAAGCAGGATATGACCCGAGAACGCCGCATTCGCCGGACCCAGGAGGAGCTGGAGGAAGGCCAGCGTCGGCCTTGCTGTTGGCCGGGGTGCAAGCACCGGGAGCGCACGGGCAGGTAACGGTCGGCTGGGCGATGCTTTCCCGATGATCGAGACCTTGACGACCGACCGCCTTCTCATGCGGCCGTTCACCGCGGACGATTTCGATTCGCTCAATGAGCTGCACGCTGAGGAGTCGTTCTGGTGGTCTCCCCTCAGGCGCGCCATGACGCCGGAGGAGACCTCTGCGTTCCTCGCTCGGGTGATAGGCGAATACGAGTCCGCGACGGATCCATCACTGCACGCCGTGATCGAGAGAGCAACGGGCGCGTTGGCTGGTTGGGGAGGATTGTCCGTTCCGAGATTCCTACCCGAGGTGCTCCCCGCCGTTGAGGTTGGGTGGCGACTCGGATCGATTTTCCGAGGTCGTGGACACGCGACAGAACTTGGCGCTGCCGCCCTTCATTGGGGGTTCGGCAGCCTTGGCCTTGACAGGATCATCAGCATCTTCGAGCCGGAGAATCGCGCGTCGGGACGAGTAATGGACCATCTCGGGTTCGGTCCTGAACTGCAGACGACACATCCGGCTCTCGGCGTTCCCCTCCAAGTTCGGACGCTGACCGCAGAACAATGGCGCTCGAGGAGCTAGAGGCGACGCCGCTACGTCGCGCCACTCGGACTATGAGTTTCCTAGATGCCAGCCGAGGCTCGAGCTCTAAGAATGGGTCAACCTCGAGGAAGAAAGGGAGCCCCAATGACAAGCGAACCGATGCGCGACCAGCTTACTGACCGCCTGCTGACCCCAGCGAACAGCGCCTTGGTGGTAATCGACTACCAGCCGAGCCAGATCCACACCGTCACGTCGATGGACACCGAGCTCCTCGTGCGCAACATCGTCTCTGTGGCACGACTCGCCAAGACCTACAAGCTGCCGATCGTGCTCTCGACGGTGAACGTGGCCGCCAACGGCCAACCTCCGACCATCCCCGAGCTCAGGAAGGTGCTTTCCGACGAGGTCGAGATCGACCGGACACAGATCAACGCATGGGAAGATGCCGAGTTCCGCCAGGCAGTCGAAGCGACCGGGCGCAACAGGCTGATCATGACGGCCTTGTGGACCGAGGTCTGTCTCGCGTTCCCGTCTCTTGACGCCCTGCGAGATGGCTATGAGGTCTACCCTGTGGTCGACGCTGTGGGAGGGACATCTCCAGAGGCGCATCGAGCCGGTCTCGAGCGCATCGTCCAGGCTGGAGCGCAGCCGATCAGCTGGGTATCCCTGGCGTGCGAGCTTCAGCGGGACTGGGCTCGCCTGGAGACCGTCCCGGACGTCGTGGACATCGTCCTCACCTCCCGGCTACTCGCGGGGGTCTGATTGTGCAGGTAGCACTCACCGGTGGAGTCGGATTCGTCGGGTCTCACATACTCACGGAACTTCAAGAACACGGCCACCGGGTGACGGCGCTTGTCCGCGACCAAAGCCAGGCGGGAGCGGTCGGCGCCAGCGGCGCCGAGGCAGAGGTCATCGATCTCTACGACCGATCTGCAGTCGTGAGCGTGCTACGCAGGGCGGACGGAGTGATTCACACCGCGAGTCCCGGTGACGCCACGAGCGCGGGGTTGGACACTGCCGTGGTCGACGCAGTCATCGAAGCGCTCGAAGGCACAGGCAAGGCTTACCTCCAGATCAGCGGGCTCTGGGTCTTCGGAGCCAACTCCTCTATCACTGAGGAATCACCGTTTCGTGCGCCCGCGATGGTCGCATGGAAGGAGCCCATCGAACGTCGAGCGCTCAGAGCGAAGGGAATCCGCGTCGTCGTGCCCATATCCAGCGTCGCCTATGGAGACGGTGGAGGCGGTATTCCCGGGCTACTTCTGGGTTCGCCCCGAGACGACGCGGGTAACTTGCTCATGCTCGGCACTGGACAACAGCATTGGTCTACGGTGCACGTTGCCGACCTGGCGGACTTCTTCCGGCGTGCCTTGGAAAGTGACTCAGCTCATGGCTACTACGTGATTGGTAGTGGACTGAACTCCACCGTCGCCGAAATCACGCAAGCGGCGGCCATCGCAGCCGGCGCCGCCGGAGCGGTCCCGGGCTCCGACGACGAGGCTCGGGCGCGCTTGGGCGATTATTTCGCCGAGGTCCTACTGCTCGATCAGGGCACCAAGGCAGCAAGGGCGCGATCCGAGCTCGGTTGGACCCCGTCTCATCCGTCGCTAGTCGACGAGTTCCGCCACGGGAGCTACCGCAACTGAGGGACGGAGGGAGAGGGCGTGGCCTATCTGCCGATCGAGAGTTATGGCCTCATCGGGAACATGCGGAGCGCAGCACTAGTCGGGACGAACGGGTCCATCGACTGGCTGTGCTTTCCCCACTTCGACTCCCCCAGCATATTTGCCGCCATCCTCGACGACGAGCACGGCGGTCGGTTCGTCATCTCTCCCGACCTCGAGGAGCATCGCACAAAGCAGGTCTATCGGCCGGACAGCAACGTGCTGGTGACCCGGTTCTTCTCCGACTCCGGCGTGGCCGAGGTCACGGACTACATGGCAGTCGGCGTCGCCGCCGAGCGATATGGGCGACGTTGCGTTATCCGCCACGTGCGCAGCATCCGAGGCTCCATGAGCCTGCGAATGCGATGCGCCCCGGCCTTCGACTTTGCTCGGGTGGGACACCACGCCGAAGCGGCTGAGGGCGGGGCGTGGTTTCGCTCGCCAATTTTGGATCTCTCGTTGGGAAGTGAGGTGCCGATCCGGATCGACGGCGACGCCGCAGTGGCCGACTTCCGCCTTGGTGAGGGTGAGGAGGCGTCGTTCGTGCTCGGCGAGCCCGACCCGCACACGGGCGACTTGGGCCTGGCTCGAGACGTCCAGCGCGACCTGCTCACAGCCACCGTCGACTACTGGCACCGCTGGTTGGCAAAGTGCACGTATCAGGGACGGTGGCGTGAGACGGTGCACCGTTCGGCGCTGGCTCTCAAGCTTTTGACCTTCGAACCCACCGGGGCCATCGTCGCCGCCGCGACCTGTGCCCTGCCCGAGGACCTGGGCGGTACTCGCAACTGGGACTATCGCTATACCTGGATCCGCGACGCCGCGTTCACGCTGTACGCCTTGCTGCGGATCGGCTTTACTGACGAGGCGGCGAGCTTCATGACGTTTCTCGAAGCCCGGTGCCACGAGCTCAATCCCGACGGATCGCTCCAGATCGCGTACGGCATCGACGGCCGGCACACCTTCACCGAGGAGGAGCTCGACAACCTCGAGGGCTACCGCGGCTCGAGGCCGGTTCGAGTCGGCAACAACGCGGTCAGCCAGCTCCAGCTCGACATCTACGGCGAGCTCATGGACTCGGTCTACCTGTACAACAAGTACGGGAGTCCGATCTCCTACGACCTGTGGGTTTCGCTTCGTCGACTCGTCGATTGGGTCTGCGACAACTGGCATCGCGAGGACGACGGCATCTGGGAGACGCGGGGAGGCAGGCGGCACTGGGTCTACTCCAAGGTCATGTGCTGGGTCGCGATCGACCGCTCCCTGCGTCTGGCCGACAAGCGGTCATTCCCCGCCGACCGGGAACGCTGGCTGCGGGTGCGGGACCAGATCTACGAGGAGATCATGGCCCGAGGGTGGAGCGAAGAGCACAAGGCCTTCATGCAGTCGTACGACAGCGAAACGCTCGATGCCAGCAGCCTCATGATGCCGCTCGTGTTCTTCGTCTCCCCGCGCGACCCAAAGATGCTCGACACGATCGACGCCATCAACCGCTCACCTGAGAATGGCGGACTGGTCGCGAACAACCTCGTGTACCGCTACAACCCGCTCGCGAGCACCGATGGGCTCCCGGGCGCAGAGGGGACTTTCAACATCTGCACCTTCTGGCTGGTCGAGGCCCTCACCCGCGCTGGAAAAATCGACCGGTCCCGTTTGGACGAGGCGAGGATCATCTTCGAGAGCATGCTCGGCTATGCCAACCACGTCGGCCTGTTCGCTGAGGAGACCTCCATGTCCGGAGAAGCACGTGGCAACTTCCCCCAAGCCTTCACCCATCTTGCCCTCATCAGCGCGGCCGTCAACCTCGACGCAGCCCTCGGCGCCCAACAGTGAACAGCTCGCAAGACGGAGCACCGTGACGGCCGTCACTGACCTGGACGACTTCGGAGCTCTGGACCCGTTCTTCCGCATCATCGAAGAGGGCCTGAGCGGGCTCGCCGACGGGGACAACTTCTTCGATCTCCTTGCCGGCGAGGTCGTCTTCGACTACGTCATCACGGTCCCCGGCTATCCGCGGCACGTCGTAGGTCGATCGGCAGTGGCGGAACTATACCGACCCTATGGCGACACCTTCGTGCTCGACCGATGCTTTGACCTGGCCGTCCATCACGATCGAGAATCCGGGGTGGTCGTTCTCGAGTACGCCTCCGAGGGTCGTGTCGTCGCCACCGGGGCTGCCTACGCAAACCGGTACATCTCGGTGCTCACGATCGTCGATCGCAAGGTCACGCGGTGGCGCGACTACCTTGACCCGATAGCGGTCTTCGAAGCCGTCGGGTGGCCGCCTCGGACGAGCGCGTGAAATCGGGAGATCTACACTCCTGATCACGATCCGGCTACTGTCGTCGAGATCGTGCTCACCGAGGAGCTGCTCCGCGCATGACGGCACCCGCGGTCGCCGATCCCGCGGCGCGGGAATTCCTCCGGAGCGCCGACCCGGTTCTCGCGTGGGTGATCGACGCGCACCCGGATTTCCGGCCGCGGGCCTGGCTCGATGAGCTTCCGCGTCTCGACGCCTTCGGCACGCTCATCTTTCAGGTCGCCGGCCAGCAACTGTCCGTCAGGGCGACACGGACGATCGTTTCCCGAATCGAGCAGCACTTCGGCGGACACCTGCCCTCGCCTGCCGAGCTGCTCGCAGGCGATCCGCAGGTCCTGCGCGCAAGCGGGCTCTCGGCCCGCAAGGGTGCGACGCTCCGGGCGCTCGCAGAACGGTTCGTCGACGGACGCTTGAGCGACCACGCGTTCGCTCAGATGACGGACGACGAGATTGAGACAGCACTCACCGAGGTGTCGGGCATCGGCCCCTGGACGGCCCACAGCTTCCTGATCGTCGCGCTGGACCGGCCCGACGTGTTCCTATCGGGCGACCTGGCGCTACGGCACGCGATCCAACGGCAGTACGGGCTCGACCACCTTCCCTCCGAGGCGGAGATGGTCGAGATGGCCGAACGCTGGCGGCCGTATCGCAGCCTCGCGGTGAGCTACTTGTTCGCCTCCGAATTCGAGGAAGCGAAGTGACCGGCGTCGGAATCGTCGGCGCCGGCCGGCTCGGGCAGGCGATGGCGCGAGTTGCGGCGCGCGCCGGACGGTCAGTCGTGATCGCCAACAGCCGCGGCCCGGAGTCGTTGGCGACCGTGGTCTCGACCCTCGGTGAGGGAGTCGCCGCAGGGACCGTGGACGAGGCCGCTTCGGCCGCCATGGTCGTCATCGCCGTCCCGTGGGACCGCGTGGGCGAAGCAGTTCAAGGCGTCAACTGGAACGGACAGATCGTCATTGACGCGACCAATGACTGGGCCGCCGACGACCTCCATGGGAGAACATCGAGCGAGATAGTCGCCGACCTCGTCGCCCACGCGCGGCTCGTCAAGGCCGCCAATACACTCAGCGCCGAAGTACTGGGCTCGGATCCGCACCAGGCCGGCGGCCAGCGTGTGATCTTCATCTCCGGCGACGACGACGAGGCGAAAGCCGCTGTCGTAGCGCTGTTCCAGGACGCGGGGTACGCCGCGATCGACCTCGGAACCCTGGCCAAGGGCGGCGAGATGCAGCAGATCCACCACCCCCTCGCCGGCGTCAACTTGATCCGGCTCTGAGGAGGCTCGGCAAGGTTCTTGCGGGACCCGTTGGTCTCAGGCATCACTACTACTTTGGCGACAGGGAGGAAGGATGTCAGGCTTCATCTCTGACAGTCCACTGGCCCGCGAGCTGATCCGCATCGGCGACGAGGCGATAGCCCTCGAGGACGATGTGGCTCTCCGCGCCTACTACGCCGAGGACTACGTCCTCCACGGACCCGGGGGCGACTGGAGCTTCGATGAGCTCCGGGCTTACTTTGCGTCGTTGCGCGCCGCTTTCAGCGGTCTGCGGATTGTCCGTGAGCAGATCATCGTCGACGGCCACCACCTGGCGGCGCGCAACACGTTCTCCGGTGACTTCACCGGCGTCTTCACCTGCTCGCCCATCGGCCCAGTCGAGCCCAGCGGCCAGCACGTCGCGTGGGAATTGATCAACACGTTCAGGTACCAAGAAGATGGGCGTCTGGCCGAAGAGTGGGTGCAGACCGATTACCGCAGCTTCTTGAACAAGCTCGGCGTGACCACACGGAGTTAGCCCGGCGTGCCCCGGACGCCTTCGTAATGAGTGGCGCCCCTGCCAGTTGGGGCGTTCTTGCGGCAGAGCCCGGAGTCCCGGTGGCAGTTCGTACGATGGGGTCGTGCGCAGTCATCCCTGACCAGCCGAAGGGATGCTAGTGGCACGACGAATGGTTCGAGCGACGCAGGCTGCGCCCATCCAGACGGTCCGCGGCCGCGACGCCGAACTGACGGTCCTCGGTCAGCACCTCGACCAGCTTCTGTCAGGTGTCGGTTCGGTCGTCCTGGTGGAGGGGGGCGCCGGGATGGGCAAGAGCCGCCTTCTCGGAGAGGTGGCGGCGATGGCGCGCCGCCTGTCGATAACGGGTCGGCTGCGGTGTGGCTGACCCGGCCGACACTGTGGTCCAGCTGTCGGTGCTGATGGAGGCTCTTTTCGAGGGCCCTTCCCCGATCCTCGAACGCACGGCGTTGGGCGACGCGCACGCTTCTCCCGAGCAGAGGTATTGGCTGTTGCAGGACCTCGAAGCGCTGCTCGAGGGGGCAGCGCTCAATGGGCCCTTGCTGGTCTGCCTCGATGACGTTCAGTGGGCCGACAGCGGGACGGCGGCGGCGCTTCGCGCCCTGCCGTCTCGTCTGGCGACGGTACCGATCGGCTGGGTGGTCGCCCTTCGCCCCGGTCAGGGATCGCCCCAGGTTCGCAGCGCGGTGGACTTCTTGGAGGGTCACGGAGCGGCCAAGATCGCCCTCGGTCCGCTGGACCAGGCCGGGGTCGCGCAGATGGCGGCCGATGTCTTGGGGGCGGAACCTGACAGCGAGTTGCTGAGAGATGGCGGAGCGGACGGCCGGCAGCCCGTTCCTTCTCGTAGAGCTCCTTTCGGGGCTGCGCGAGGAGGGACTCGTCCGGGTCGAATCGGGACGGGCCGAGTTGGTCGAGTGGCGGCTGCCTCATCGTGTGAGCCAGAGCATGCGACTGCGGTTGGAGCGAATGTCCGACTCGGCGCGTCAGGTGGCTACGGTGGCTGCTGCGCTGGGGCGGAGGTTTTCGCTCGACGATGTGGCGGCGATGCTCAACCTGTCACCCTCGGAGCTGCTGACGCCGGTTGACGAGCTGATTCACGCCGATCTGCTGGCCGAATGCGACGGCAGACTCGTGTTCGGCCACGACCTCATCCTCGAAGCGGTGCGAGCCAGCGTCCCGGTCTCGGTGCGCCGGTCGCTCGATCGCCAGGCGGCCTCGGTGCTGCTTGCCGGCGGAGCGCTACCTGTGGAGGTGGCGACGCAGCTGGCAGAGAGCGCCGAGCCCGGCGACGAGGTCGCTATCACGACTCTGCTCAAGGCGGCCGAGGCGCTCGGCGCAACCGACCCTGGCGCGGCCGCCGACTTGAGCCAGCGCGCCCTTGAGCTCGCTCCCCGACGGCATCCTTTGCGGGGGCCGTTGGTGGCTCAGACAGCGGTCTGGCTGCATGCCGCCGGGCGTGGCGAGGAGGCGAAAGCCTTCGCTGACACGGCGCTGCACCAGGCGTTCCCACCTGAGCAGGAAGCCGAGGTCCGCCTCAGCATCGCTGGGATGTTCGCCATATCCTCCGACGTGCGCGCCGAAGAGTGCCGCCAAGCCCTCGCCCTTCCCGGTCTCCCGGCCAACCTCCGTGCCCGACACTTGGCGTTGTTGTTCCACAACCTGGTGACGGCGGGCCGGCGCGATGACGCCCGCGCGATGCTCGAAGAGGCAACGGTCGCGGTCCGGACCAGCGATGACGTTGCCGGGCGGTTCGCGCTGGAGCTGGCCGAATCCGGTCTCATGTACGCCGACGGAGATTTCCCCGGAGCGCTCCAAATGGTGGAGACGGCTCTGCGCACCGGTCTTCGCACCAGTGACGACACACGGGGCCACCTCACCTACCAATGGCGCTGCGATCTGCTGACGATGGTCGACCGGCTCGACGAGTCGCTCCAGATGTCGACGGAAGGAGTCGCCTCGGCTCAACGCGACCGGCAGGGCTGGGCCCTCAGCATTTTCGAGACCGGGCGTGGCAGGCAGCTACTGCAGATGGGGCGTCTGGCCGACGCCGCCGCCGCTCTTGAGGGGCAGCTCACGGTGGACATGGCGCCCCAGATCGTCAGTGTCCTGGACGCGGCGGGAGTCGTGGCGCTCGGACGCGTCGCCATACACATGGGCGATCCGGGCCTGTCTCGGCAGGCCCGGGAGATTGCCCAGGTGATGCTCGGCCAGAGCGCCCCGAGCGTCCGTCGTCACGCCGCCTGGCTGCTCGCGTTGCAGGAAATGGCAGCCGGCGATCGCCGCTCGCGCCCACGAGTGGCTCCGCGCCTTGGGGGAGGAGGAGCGCATCGTCCATCGTGCCGCTCTTTCCGATGGACGTGGCCGACGAGGCCCGCCTGATCCACATCGCACTCGCCGCGCAGGACGACGAGCTCGCAGCCCATGCCGCGGACGCGGCCCAGTGCCGAGCCCAGCTCAACCCCCAGGTCCGATCGATAGCTGCGGCCGCCGCCCACGCAAAAGGTCTGCTGGACCACAACCGCAAGGACCTTGCGGAAGCGGTCGCGCTCTATGAGGGCGGCCCTCGTCCGCTGGCCTGCGCCGCGGCGCTGGAGGATCTGGGAGTTGCCACCGTCGACGGAGGCGACACAGACGAAGCCGTAGAGGTGCTTCGGCCGGGCGTTGGAGCTGTACGCCCAAGCGGGAGCGGCCTGGGATGCCGGCAGGGTGCGCGGCCGGCTCAGGGCCTTGGGCGTGCGCCGCCGCCTGGTACCGGCGCAGCGCCCCGGAAGGGGCTGGGCCGCCATGACCGACTCTGAGCTCGCGGTGGCGCGACTGGTCGCCCAAGGGTTGACCAACCGGGAGGTGGCTGAGCGGCTGTTCGTCTCTCAGCACACCGTCAGCGGCCATCTGCGTCATGTCTTCGCCAAGTTGGACGTCAACTCACGCGTCGAGCTGACCCGATTGGCGGGCGTTCACGACGCTCGGCCCTGAGCCCGCGCCGCCAGCGGGCGAAGATGACGCGCGCATTCGCGCGATGTGCGAATGCTGGGTTGCTGGCACTGTGATGCCGACGGTTCGGTGCAGGCCGTGCAGAAAAGGGGAGCCCATGGCGATGGACCTGCGATTCGTGAAGCAGATGGCGTGAAGGTCCGATTCGCCGAGGCCGGCCACGGCTGGGAGCGAAATGGTGGTCTTGACCAGCCCGTGGCCGGAGAGCCTGTTCGCCTTCCGAAAGGTATGGGACCGCCTGGCCGAGCAGTTCCACCTGGTTGCGATCGATCTTCCAGGGTTTGGGCAGTCTGAGCGTCAACTCGACCTGCTGTCGCCATCGGCGATGGGAGGCTTCCTCGTCCAGTTGGTGCGGGAGTGGGACTTGGGTCCCGTGCATTTCGTTGCCCCCGACGTGGGCACGCCCGCAGCCTTGTGGGCTGCGTCGAACGACCCGGCGTTGGTGCGCAGCCTGGCGATCGGCGGCGGGGCCATGGCCGTTCCCCTGCAGGTGGGCGGCACTCTGAAGGACATCATCGAGGCGCCGGACATGGACGGTTACCGCCGGATCGACTCCAGGGACATTCTCGGTCCCGTCTACGACGCCATACCGGGCGGCGCGCCGCCGCCAGAAGTCCGAGAAGATTACCTGGAGTCCTATGCGGGCGACCGGTTCGTGGAGTCCGCACGCTATGTCCGCACCTATCCGACCGAGCTGCCCAAGCTGGCCGAGAAGCTGCCCGGCATTGAGACGCCGGTCCAGATCGTCTGCGGACGCGACGACCCCTTGGTCCCGACACCCAACGCAAGAGTTCCTCCACGCGAGGTTGCCCAACAGCAGGATGGACCTCCTGCCCGCAGGGCACTTCGCGTGGGAAGAAGTGCCGGACCTTTACGGGGACGTGCTATCGCTGGCTCAGAGCGGATAGGGGCCTCGACGCCGATGACCGCTCGAACCTGATCGCCGCTCGCAATTGACGAAGGAGAGACGCACAATGCCCATGATCGACGTGTACTCGACCAGCGGTACCTTCGCTGACAAGCACACCCTGGCCAGAGACCTGGCGGCGGCCGTCATGCGGTGGGAGAAGGTCCCCGAACTTTCGTTGTTCCAGAAAGAACACCGCAGCCTTCGTTCACGATCTCCCTGCCGACTCGCTGTCAAATGTCGACGGTGACAACAACTACGTGCGGGTTCAGGTTCTGACGCCGATCGGCGTGTTGGATCGCGAGAAGCAACTCGGGGTCGTGCGAGAACTCACCGACATCGTCGCCGCGGCCGCCGGAGACCCGACGGTGGCCGAGCGCACGTGGGTGCTCATCACAGAGTCGCCCGAAGGTGGATGGGGGATCAACGGGCATGCGAACACGGGATCCGACATCGCAGAGGCCGCCCGGAGCCAGTTGGCTGCTCTCGCCGACAAGTAACCGCTTTGCGCGGCATCGTCTCTGCGGACCGAGTAGGCGACGGAAAGGTAAGAACCCAGCTGGCAACTGGACGAGGTGACCTCACCGAGTCCGAGACAGAAAGAAGACGTGAAATGCCCACCAAACCGAACATCGTTCTCGTCCACGGCGCATGGGCCGACGGGTCGAGCTGGAGCGCCGTCATCGAGCGGCTCCAGGCCGGTGGCTATCGGGTCACCGCACCGCAGTTTCCGATGACAGCGTTGGCGGACGACGTCGCCCGCCTTCGCCAGGTGCTGGAGTTCCAGGACGGTCCGACCATCGTCGTCGGACACTCCTACGGCGGCCAGATCATGACGTCACTGGGCACCGACGCACCCAACGTCGTCGGCCTGGTCTACATCGCAGCCTTCGGGCTCGACGAAGGCGAGTCGCTAGGCGCGCTGCTGGCGCAGGGACCTGTGACACCAGCACTCAAGCATCTTTTCACCGACAAGCAAGGCTTCGCCTGGCTCTCCGAGGACGACTTCGTCAATCACTTTGCAGCCGATGTCGACCCCGTGAAGGCAAAGGTGATGTACGCAGTGCAACAGGCATTGGCCGGGTCCGCGTTCACCGACGTGATGGGAACTCCGGCGTGGAAGTCTGTTCCGTCTTGGTATCTCGTCGCCAGAGACGACCAGGCCATTCCTCCGGAGGCCGAGATGCAGTTCGCGCAAGCGAATGGGGGCCACAACGGTCGAGGTTGCATCCAGCCATGTGGCGATGGTCTCTCACCCCGATGCGGTGGTCGAGCTCGTCGAGCAGGCGGCCGAGGCCTGCCAGCCCAACTGACTCCCGAGGAGGCCGGTCAGCATCAACGGCGCCACGAAAGAGGGTGCAAAATGCCCATCGTCGACGTACAAGAGTTATGACCTCCTATACGGAGGCGCCAAACAGAATCATCAGCGCCGCGAGCGGCATCGACTACGCCTATCGAGACGTCGGGGACTGGAGCCGTTCCTGTCGTCCTTCTCCAACACTTCCGCGGGAACCTCGACAACTGGGATCCGGCGCTGATCGACGCGCTGGCTTCTTCCCGCCGTGTCGTGGCCTTCGACAATGTGGGAGTAGGGATGACCACTGGGACCACGCCGAGCTCGGTGGTCCAGATGGCCCACGATGCGCTCGCTTTCCTGAGCGCAATGAACTTCGACGAGGTGGACCTCCTGGGGTTCTCAATCGGCTCCTTCGTCGCCCAAGAGATCGCTCTTCTCAGGCCCGACATCCTGCGACGGCTGATTCTGGCCTCTTCCGCACCGAAGGGAGCAGCGGGCATGCACGGGTGGGCGCCGGATGTCATCGGCGCCGTAGGCCAACCCGAGCCGAACCCCGATGGCTACCTGGACGTGTTCTTCGCCCGATCACCCACGAGCAGGCAGGCGGGACAAGAGGCGTTGAAGCGTATGTTGGCCAGGCAGCAAGACCGAGACCGGCCGACGACCTGGGAAACCCGTCTGGCCCAGTATGACGCCGTTTGCGCGTGGGGGATCCCGAACCACGGTCTCTTGCAGCGACTGAGTGCCGTGGAGGTGCCCGTGTTGGTCGCGAACGGCGACAGCGACCCCATGATCCTGCCTCACTACAGCTACTTGATCGCGGGTCTTGTCCCACAGGCTCGGCTGAAGATCTACCCGGACTCGGCCCACGGGTTCCTCTTTCAGCACCACGACGAGTTCGCCTCCGATGTCGACGCGTTCTTGTCCTGATCGTCGCGTGGCCGGTTGTCGGATCGACGCCGCGATCTGATGGACGTAGCGTCCGCAAGTGTGGAGAGCCCCGGCGTGGCAACGATGGGATGTGTGACGTCTGAGACAGCCGGGCCAGCAGCGTTGTGAGCCGGTCTTCGCGTCGCCAGGTCGAGCCTGCTCCGGAGAACCCGGACCTTCGCCCGCTTCTCGGCGAGTCTCAGCTGAAGACCCTTCGTCGCTACGGCCGAGAGGTTCGGGTTGTGGATGGCGAGGTCCTGTTCGCGGACGGCGACCAGACCTACGACATGATCGTGGTGCTCGAAGGCCGAGTCCAGATCGTTGAGCACCTCGGCCAGCCCGACGAGATGGTGATCATCGGCTACGGGCCCCGCGAGTTCATCGGCGAGATGGGCCTGCTCACCGGGCAGAGCGTGTACCTGAGCGCGGTCGCGACGAGGAACGGCCGCGTCCTGCGTATCCCGGCTGAACAGGTCAAGGTCATCATGGCCGAGGAGCCCGACCTGAGCGAGCTGATCCTTCGGGCTTTCCTTCTCAGGCATTCACGGCTCACCAACCTGGAATCGGGACCGGTGCTGGTGGGCTCTCGTTTCGAAGCCGACACTCGCAGGCTTCTGGAGGTCTTCGCCCGTAACCGACTTTCGTCGCGATGGTTGGAACTGGAACGTTCGCCGGAAGCAGAGGCGCTCCTTCGCGAGCTCCACGTGCCGATCGCGGAGCTGCCGATCGTGATCCTCCCCGGCGGCGCATTTCTTCGCAATCCGACCAGCCTGGTCCTGCTCGATGCACTCGGCCTCGCCGAGTCGCCATCGGAGGACCGATCCGAGGCGTGTGATCTCCTCGTGGTCGGTGGCGGACCTGCAGGACTGGCCGCCGCTGTCTACGGGGCTTCCGAAGGGCTCACGACGACGCTCGCCGAGGACACCGCGCTCGGAGGCCAAGCAGGCACCTCAACTCGGATCGAGAACTATCTTGGTTTTCCCGCCGGGCTGTCCGGCGAGGAGCTTACAGCCAGGGCTGTCCTTCAGGCCGAGAAGTTCGGGGTCCACGTCAAGTTGGGCACAAGCGCCGTCGAGTTGTTTTCGGACGCGGGGCGGCACCAAATCCGCTTCGATGACGGCGAGACGGTCACCGCCAATTCGGTGATCATCGCCACCGGGGCGCGTTACAACCGCCTGCCGCTTGACCGGCTCACTGATTTCGAAGGCGTCGGCGTCTATTACGCCGCCACGCAGATGGAAGCTAAAGCGTGTTCCGGTGGGCCCGTGGTCATCGTGGGGGGTGGCAACTCGGCCGGACAGGCCGCTGTCTACCTTGCACGCAGTTGTACTGACGTTCGCATTGTGATCCGCGCTGAATCTCTGGCGAGCTCGATGTCTCGCTATCTCATCGACCAGGTTGATCGCCATCCCCACATTCACGTTTCGCCGCGAACGGAGGTCACCGGCTTGATGGGAGAGAAGAACCTCGAAGGTGTCTCCCTGCGCGACAACGCCAGCCAGGTGACATCTACGGTTCCCGCCCGCGGATTGTTCGTCTTTATCGGCGCGAACCCCTGCACAAGGTGGCTCGGCGGCCAGCTCGCCGAAGACGGTCACGGATTTCTGCTCACTGGTAGAGATGTCCCAGCGAGCCAGCAGGAACGGCCGGATACCGACCCGCTGGTTCTCGAAACGAGCAGACCGGGTATCTTCTGCGTGGGCGACGTTCGTTGCCGCTCGATCAAGCGCGTCGCGGCGGCGGTCGGGGAGGGCTCGATGGCCGTGCGCCTTGTCTACGAGCGCCTTGAAGCGGCCGGCCTCGCCCTGGCGAACTCTCCAGGAGCCGACTGATCAGAGCGCCACGGCCCATCAGGTTCGATTCATTTGCGTCGGACCGACATCTCGTTCAGCGCGACAGCCTCTCGGATGAGAGCCTTGAAGGCCTCTTCATCGATCCTCTCCCCCTCGTGTAAGTCGATGCCGCGCCGAAGGTTGCCTTCGAGGCTGGAGTTGAACATCCGAGAAGGATCCTTCAGAGAGGCGCCCTTGGCGAAGGTCAGCTTGACGTGGGTCTTGTAAGTCTCGCCCGTGCAAATGATGCCGTCGTGATACCAGGTCGGAACACCATCTGGATTCGCAGGCTTTATCCACTTCCGTTCCTCGACGGCTTCCGGATCGGCCTGCTTGATCCACGTGTGAATAAGGGAGAGCGTCGCGTCGCGCCAATCGTCGGACTTCCTGATTCCCGGCTCGCCCTTCGGCGGACTGGTATCCGGGTCGGCACTCATCGGTCTTGTATCAGTCCGAGGACGTTGCCGTCGAGGTCGGTGAAGGTGGCTACCAGCCGGCCGCCACCGACGTCGCGGGGCGGCTCCTTCACGGTGGCACCCGCGGCGGTCACCTCGGCCAGCTTTGCCTCGATGTCCGGCACGTGCCAATAGGCCACCGGTGAGGTCATCGATTGTGGTCCTCCGCTCGGCACCAGCCCGATCTGCTGCCCGGCTGCCTCGAAGCCGACGTAATAGGGCGCGTCGCTCTGCGGCGGGACGCCGAGCAGGGCCGTGTACACCGCCTTGGCCTTCGCCAGGTCGGACACGGGATGCAGCACGGTCTTGATGCCTTGGGTGGAAGAGTCGGTCATGGTCGCTCCTCGAGTCGTGGGTCGGACTGTTCGGTAGTTGGACTCTTGTTTCGAGAGTACGCCACGGTGTACCGGCTCTCCATTGGCCAGGGTGCTCACCCTGCGCGGGGTGTTGGAACACTCGTGCCGAGTCTTTCCTCCCACCATTGGACAGGCACGATCTGCAGAGCGAGTTCTAACGTGGAGCGGTCGAGTTCCTCGGCGAGCTGAGTGATGACGACGATTCGGTCAGCCAGCCAGTCGCCCCCGAGCTCACTCTCGATCTCCACTGCCGGGCTGCTGCGAGCCCTCTTCTGTCGGCGCGGGTCACTTGGCGGATACGCGGCATCGAAAAGGCCCGTGATCCAGGCGACGTCGCCCCCGAGTTCCACGTGCCGATCAATAATCTCGGCATAGACGTCGGAGCCCAGCATCACTGCTGCCCATCGGCCCAGCACTTCGTCGGCGTGTTCGGCGAGGAACGCAACCTCGGAGCGCAAGGAGGCACAACGGTCCTCGTCGTTGACGATGTCACGAACCGCCGCTCTAAGGCGAGAGGTGTCTCGTACAACTTGTCGGCCCGCGTCGACCGATTCTCGCGGTGAGCGCTCCGAGGACAACAAGCCGGCGAGCTCCAGGACGCCAAACCAGATCATCCGCGCGTTCCGAATCAGCTCGAACATTACATATTGGGCGAGGATGGTCCACCGCCGCCGCCTTCTCCGTTCGAGCATCTCGTTGATGACGGCGACCGACAACAGCACCACGATGACACTCCCGACGATGCTGGCGATCAATGCGTGACGAACCCAGAAGTCGCCGGCGACCACGTCTGACACGACGCCGGCGACAAGCACAATCAGGGCGAGAATCGCCGGTACCCGCGGCTGCCAAAGCAGCGCGTCAACCGATCGAGCGCGTCGTGGAGCCGTCGCAGTGCGGGCCATGTTTGAGCTCAGATCGAAGCCCGGTCGGGCAATGTCAGCCCGCCGTAGGAGGTCCCAACGGCCGCGTCTCGCTCCATTTGAGGATGATCTGGCGCTCCGCTATGGACCAAGTCTGGTCGACCTTGGTGAAGGTGTCGAGGTAGCGCAGCCACGCGACCATCATCATGCGGGCGCCGTCCTCGGTGTAGACGTGGTGGGCGATGGTGTAGCTGTCTCCGGTCGCCTCGTTCCCGTCCAGGACGACGGTGCTTTGCCCGTTGAAGTGCATCGTCTCCTCGTAGCGGTTCAAGTCATCGAAGACTGGCGATAGCGCCTCTCGACCTTCGAGCACGTAGCTCGGCTCGGTGCCAGGGCCGTCCATGTACACCGCGAAGCGAGTGTCCTCGGTGAACAGCGCCTTTTGTCCTTCCGCGTCGCGGGTGTCGGCGCAGAGGGCATACGCGTCGAACAACTCGCGAATGGCCAAGCGGTCCGCTGCCTCCTGCGGTGAGAGCGTCAAGTGTGATGCCATGGCGGGCAACCCCCCTTCTCTTTGACAGTTGTATAAGATTGACATGTGTATAGAAGCAGGTATCGTGCCCGAGTGCAAGTGGCCTTGAACCTGGGGTCGACGGGGCTGAAGCAGTCCAGGGCGCAGGCTCTGGTTCGCGGTTCAGGGGCGGCGTCCGGTGGCTGACCGCACCGATCCCCGCATCGTACGAACAGTCCACGCTTGTGGAGCGGCGATCGTGGAGCTCGCCTCGGAGCAGCCCATCTCACAGATCACAGTCGCCGACCTGGCGGACCGGGCAGGGGTGACCCGGGCAACCTTCTACAACCACTACGCCAGCCCGCTCGAGCTACTCATCCAGGTACTTGCTCGCCGACCTCGAGCGTGCCCACTGGCTCGAGGACGAACGTCGGGCCGAAGGGCGGCCACTCGGCAGCCGAGATGCTGCGCCTTTCGATCGTCGATGTCGCCGATCACATCGAACGCTTCAAGGCCGTGTACCGGCAGGCCGTGCACGACCCAGCCGACGGAGGGGTGTACGAGGCACTGGTGCGGCACTTCACCGACTACGCCGTGGCGTTCATCGCTCGGTGCACGCACCCGGACCTGCCTGATACCAACCACCACGTCATCGCTCAGTTCGTGGCTCACGGATTCGCCGGCGCAATCAAGGCATGGCTCAGCGACAACTCAGTGACGAAACGGGACCTGGTCGACGCCGCCGTCGCATGTGCACCGGTCTGGTGGACCTAATGCCACGATTTCCAATCCCATCCGGAGCGGCCGAGCCCGTCCGTGCGCATCGATCATTGCAGGTCAGCCGCTTATGAATGAGGCGTGGACGTCCGTTCCGTCCGCCGATTCAAGGCGAGTAGTCGTAGCCGAGGACCGCACAGGCGTGCTGCAACTCTGCCAAAGTGACCATCGTGCCTGTGTAGGTAGTAATCATCTGAGGTTTCTCTCCGGGTTGGTGGGATCCCGGTCGTTTAGGAATGGAGGATCTCGAGCCCGTGGACTCGAGCTGCGTCCATCAGTAGCTGGACGTCCTTGGGCGGCAGATCCGGCGGAGGCATCGTTGGTGATGTCGCCGGGTGGCCGCAGATGCGGGTGAAGTCCTCGAATCCGGCGGGTGTGACGAGGATGAGAAAGCGGGCCCGGGGTGATGTGACCTCGAATCGATGCTTGACGCGGCGCGGGCCGAAGACGAAGGAGCCCGGGCCGGCGAGGTGTTGAGCTTCGCCGAGGAAGAAGGTGAGCTCTCCGTCGATGACGTACCAGGCCTCGTCTTCGTGGTGGTGGAGGTGCTTGGGTGAGCCGGTTCCTTCCGGCGCCAGCACCTCAGCTATGGTTAGCCGTCGGCCTGTTTGGTCGCCGGTGGTCTTGTACGTGAGGAGTCCGCCGGAGAACCACAGCGCTTCGCCTTCGCCCTCGGCGAGGAAATACGGGGACTCCACCTTGATTGTCACCGTTCGCTCGCCGGGTCCATCGCTGCCTCCGCGGCGGCCTTTAGCCGGGCCAGCGTGTGGCGCATACCGTCTCGCAGCTCTCGTGCTCGGTTCGTCGGGATGTCGATGACACGGGCCCAAGCAGGAATGGTCTTCACCTCGTAGGACTCACTGATGCGGGTGCCACCGTCGACGGATTCCAGCTGGTAGTGCCAGATCGTGGACTCCTTGCCCCCCTCTTCGGTGACAAACGCGAACTCTCGTCCGGGGTCGGCCAGAAGGACCCGACCGCCCCGCGACCACTTCATCAGTCCCCGCGGACCGCCACGGTTGTGGCCGACGAATCGAGCGCCCACCGCTGGGGCAGCGGTGTCGCCGGTCCATTCGACCTGCTGGCATTCTGGGCTCCATTCGCCCATGCGTGGCATATCAGCCAGGAGCTGGTAGACGCGCTCCGCCGGAGCGGCGACAAACGTCTGCTCACTGTCTTGTCTCAGCCACCAGCGGCTGCTCGGCTTGCCCATCTGATCCTCCTTGGTACGGTACGAAGGTTAGGATATGGTTATTAGCTATAGCTGTCAAGAGCTGGTTCTGCTATGATCACGTAGTGACAGTCGCTGAGCGCGGGACGTCCACGACCGATCCGGCGCCAGCCCGGCCGCCAGACCGACGGGCGCGACGGCGCAGAGAGACGATCGACGAGATCCTTCGTATTGCCGCCGACGTGATGACCCAAGACGGTGTCAATGCGCTCAGCATGGCCGAGATCGCCCGCCGCCTCGGCGTGCAGCCCCCCTCGATCTACAAGTACTTCGACTCGCTACTGCACATCTACGACGCCCTGTTCCAGCGCGGCCAACTCGAGAACCTCCAAGTCATGCGAGACGCCATGGCCAACGCTCAACCTGGCCTGCCCGCCTTGACCGCCGGCCTCGAAGCAAGCGGCCAATGGTGCCTAGCCAACCGTTCGGTCGCACAGCTCATGTTCTGGCGCCCCGTGCCCAGCTTCGAACCGTCACCCGAGGCATTCGCACCTAGCATCGAGATGGTCAACCTGCAGAAAGCCGCCATCGCAGACGCCATCGCTGCCGGACAACTCGGCCCAGCAGAGGTCGACCAAGTCGTCAACCTCGTTTCGGTCTTCATCGTCGGTGTCCTCAGCCAAGCGATAGCCAACGAACCCGACCTCGAGTGGGGTCACGGGCGCGTCACGCCGCTCTTCCCCCAACTCATGGCTCTACTCCCCGCGCTCTACCCGCCCCCACCTCGACAGAGCCGAGCCCACCGCCGCTGACCTCCTCGGCCCACCTACCAGGCCAGTGACGAGAGCGGACCCACAGACGCATCCCTGAACCTCCTCTCCCGGCGCGACCACCACTAACCGACCGGTGCCCGCCACGACGCCCAGAACACCCGAACGGAACGCCGCTGGTCCCGGAGATTTGCATGCAGCACGTCGTTCTGGCGCGCCCTGAACCGGCGATAGGTGACATCGGACCGTGTTCACCGGCGCGCCCACCAGGCCGGCGAGCAGCCACCTTACGTCCACCCCGGTCTGCTCGGCTCCAACCGAAACCACGTTGCAACGCCACCTCCGAGACGTCCAACGCTGTTACATCCCAGCCTCGCCGGGCCAGCCAGATTGCGTACCCTCCCTCACCGCAGCCGACGTCTAAGGCCGCGCCAGGGGCGAGAGGCCACCAGCAGCAGGGAGAATGCCCGCCGGCGACGGGGCTCGGTCTGGGCGGGCCTTTGGGCCTCAAACCGGACCGGCGATGCGGATCCATGGCGCTGGGCCGCCAGATTGCGCCGTCGGTCCTCGACGAGTGCCTTCTGAATGCTGAACTGGGTCACGTTATGCCTCCTAACGTCGCAGGTCGGGTGCCCACGGAAGTTCAAACACCGATTGACTCGACGATTCAGCGATGATTTTGCGGAGCCGCTGGTGTTGCAACATGCAGGAGGCTTCAATCCGAAGAGATGAGAGGAACATGACCGATGCCCTTGCCTTGGCTCAGGCAGGCGACAGCGACGCCTTCCGGGAACTGACAGACCCGTATCGCCGCGAACTCCATGTGCACTGCTACCGCATCCTCGGGTCGTTCCAAGACGCCGAGGACCTACTCCAAGAGACTCTGTTGTCGGCGTGGCAAGCACTTGATCGCTTCGAGGGCCGATCGCTACGAGCGTGGCTCTACCGCATAGCCACGAACCGTTGCCTCAACTACCTCCGAGACAACGCCCGCCGACCAAAGGTTGCGACCGCGCCCGAATCAAGGTCCGCATTGGCCGAGGCCATACCGTCTGATGAACCGTGGTGGCTCGAACCCTACCCGGACGCCTTGATGGATGACGTCGACCTCGGCCCCGAAGCTCGCTATGACGCGCGTGAGTCCATCGCGTTGTCCTTCGTCGCCGGGCTGCAACGCCTGCCCACGCAGCAGCGCGCTGCTTTGGTCCTGCGTGATGTGCTCGGGTTCTCAGCGTCCGAGGTCGCTGAGATGCTCGAGTCCACTCAAGCGTCGGTGAACAGCGCCCTGCAGCGGGCGCGAGCCAGGGTCGAACATCTGGGAGGAGTTCCGGACCATGTTCCTCGAGTGAGATCTGAATATGAGGCAAAGGCCGTGGACCGGTTCGTCGACTCATTCCAGCAGGGCGATCTCGAAGGAGTGATCGCCCTGCTGAGCGATGACGCCAGGTTCACGATGCCTCCGGAGCCATTCGAGCTCCGAGGCCCGCGGGTCATCGCCGAGTACTTCCACAGTCGGGGCTTCTTGGGTCAAGACCTCAAGCTCGTACCGACCAGAGCCAACAGCCAGCCAGCGTTCGGCTATTACTTCCCAGACCCGAATGCACACGTCCTTCGGGCCAGCGGGCTCCTGGTATTGACCGTGCGTGCAGAGCAGATTTCAGTGATAACCAGATTCGGAGACAGAAGCCTGCTCGCCCTTTTCGGCCTACCACGCACCGTGCCCAGTGGGTAGCAACCCCCGGGGAGGCGCAATGGCGATGTTCACAGTTACTGGGGCGAAGGGGCTGAACTGGGATCGCCCGTGGCATTCGCGAGCAGCGAGCCTGGGCAGAACACGCTGCATTCGCTGACGGTCTCGTTGATCGAGGTATCGTCATCCTTGGTGGGCCGATTAGCACCGACAGCGATTACGATGTGGTGTTGCTCGGCGTCAACGCCGTCGTCGAACAGGAAGCGCGGTCGATCTTCGGCTGGGCAAGCGGCGCGGCTAGAAGCGTCCGCTATCACGCACGTCGAGCATTCCAATATGCCAACAGTGGAGCGTCCGCGAAGTGCCGGTAGGGGGGCAGGCGCGACAGAACGCCGCACCGAATAGCAGCATCCCTCGGATCGCTTGTCGCGACCGAGCGACGGCTCCCGTCACACAGCGCAAGCTTTTGGCGGGGAACAACGGTGGAAACCGCTGGACCGAGTGTCTGTGCAGTCTTCCCTGATGGGTGTGAAATCGCCTCCATGTCGGGTTCGAACGTGAATCACTTACTGCGTGTACGAACGGACGCGGAAACTGCCCGCTGAGCTGGCTGAACGTTGCGATTATGAGTGAGACGGTTGAACCAGGACGCCTGGAATCAGGTCAGGCAGCTGATCAAGAGCCTCCTTTGATGAGCGTATATGAGCGATTCCCGGAAGTGTGAGTTCGAGCCCCGGCGGGTGGAGGGCTTGCGGGGCGTAGCAAACCCGGTCCGGTTCAGCGCCCTCCTTGATTAACGCTCCCTTTCGCGGCGCTGATTGGTTCTCGGCTCACACAGAGCATTCTGTCGCCACCCGATCATCAACATCCGCGCCAAGGAACTGGTCGCCAGTGCAAGGGGTGAAGACAAGGACGTGGAGGAGAACCTCGTCGCCGCCGACACTACGTTTCGCTGTCGGCTACCCGTACTCGACAGCGTGGGCTCAGATCGACTGGGCGGCGTGCCTGCCGGGACCGCCAGGACGAGGCCACACGTCTGCCGCCGAAGCGGCAGCGACCTCGAGCGACTGGGAACGACGCCTATGCTCGTCCTGGCGCAGACCCTAGACACCCCATGGCCGTAACTCGTCAAGCGGCGACCGACTTCTGGGGTTGCCAGGCGATTTGTTCGTCGTAGAGCTCCTCGCGCTGAAGACAGGTGTGGAGGATCCCGACCCATCGGTTGGCGAGCTGGCGCACTGCTTGGCGATGGGTCTTGCCACGGGCTCACAGCTCGTCGTAGTAGCGCCGAGCGCCCGGTGATCTTGTGAGCGAGCAGAAGGCCCACCGGTCGAGCGCGTCAGCAAGGTGGCGATTGCGCGCGAAACGAGCGAGCACCACGTGGCTCCGGCCCGAGGCCTTCGTGATCGGCGACGTGCCGGCGTAATTCTTGCGACACTTGGGACTGGCGAAACGAGTCCGGTCATCACCGAACTCGCCCAGCACCCGGGCGCCGAGGACCGTCCCCAGTCCTGCTAGGGAGCGGACGATCTTTGCGTCCGGGTGCTGCTCAAAATGCTCCGAGAGCGCCTCTTCGAGCGAACTGATCTCGGTCGTGAAGGCCGCGATGAGGCGAATCGCAGAGCGGGCGGTCGCCCCGTAGGCCTCGGCGATGATCTTCGGTGCCTCGAGGTACTCGGCGCGAAGCGCTGCTTGGATCTCCCCACTGCGGCGTTCGAGGTTGCGCGACCGCCCGCCCCTGCGCAGCGCCGCGGCGATCTTCGAGGCTGAGAGCTGACGGCCGAGCTCAGGCGTCGGGGCGATGCCGAGTACTGGCGATCGCGTCGCTGTTCGACAAGTCGGTCCCGAAAGAAGCGAGCGCCGCTGGGTAGTACTCGCGAAGCGGCGTTCAGCTGGCGCTGGCGGGCCCAGATCGCCGACTGGTGTGCCCGGGCGATGATCTTCACCCCCTCGACGAGGGAGGAATCACCGGCTACCGGCCGGTGGTTGTGACGGTCGGTGCGCACGAGATCGGCGAGCACCTTCGCATCGCCGACATCGGACTTGGCACCTGAGACGGTGTGGCGGTCTCGATAACGGGACGAGGCCATCGGATTGATCGCGAAGACCTCGTAGCCCGCCGCGACAAGCGCCGTCACAACGAGGCCTCGGTCGATCTCGATCCCGACGACGACCTCCTCCTCATCGTCTTGAGCGTGCGCGCTGACGAGCTCGTGCAGCTCGCCGATTCCCGAGATGCTGTCGGGGACTCGGCGTCTGCCGAGCACGGTTCCTTCGCGGTCCATCACGCAGACATCGTGATGGTCCTCTGCCCAGTCCACACCAACAAAGATCACCGTCTCCTCCTTCTCGAGTGTCCTCACGAGCCAGAGGAGAAGCGCGGCGACCTAATGAATCAGTGCTCTCGGCACGACACCCCATCAGCCGTCTTCCTCCTCACCGGCCTGCCGGGGCACGATCTAGGGTTAGAGCTCAAGGCTCGGGGAAAATGAGTGCTCACCGGCAGGTGGCTCGGAGATCAGCCTGCCTCGTCGACGAGCTGATCCAGTGTCATTAGGGAAGCCACGGCCGGCAAAGCTCCGCTGACTCAGCGGTTCGAACCGCCAGCCTGTGCGACAAGGGTGCTTCCACTACCGTGAACAGCACGTTATCGGAATTTCTGTCAAGGAAGAGAGCTCGATGCTCTGCGCAATCTGCGGGCTTGAGAACCTGCCGGGTAGCAAGTTCTGCCGGGAGTGCGGCGGACCCCTTGCTCGCGCCTGTCCGACGTGTGGGACCGCGGCTCTGGCAGATGCGAAGTTTTGCAGCGAATGCGGCACCACGCTCACCTCGGTCGGGCAGACGACGCCAGCCGCCCCGACCCCGGCCCGGGTCCCTGCGCCTTCTCCCCCAGCCGATTCCCGCCCCGAACTAAGCGGCGCCGGCCCGGAACTCCGCCACGTCTCGGTGCTGTTCTGCGATCTCGTCGGCTTCACGCCGTTCTCGGAGAAGCGGGATGCCGAGGAGGTGCGGGAGGTCCTGTCCGGCTACTTCGAGCTCGCCCGGGCCATTGTCGCCCGTTACGGAGGCATCGTCGAGAAGTTCATCGGGGACGCCGTCATGGCGGTCTGGGGTGCCCCGGTCGCGAACGAGGACGATGCCGAACGGGCGGTGCGCGCCGGCCTAGAGCTCGTCTCGGCCGTCGCCGCCTACGGCTCCGAGCACCAGACCGAGCTGCAAGCCCGTGTCGGGATCGTCACCGGCGGCGCGGCCACGACCGAGACCGCGGAGGAGGGCCTTGTCATCGGCGACCGCGTGAACACCGCTGCCCGCATCCAGTCGGCCGCACCGCCGGGGTGCTGCTACGTCGACGGCGTGACCCGCGCAGCCACCGCAGCTGCGATCGCTTATACCGACGCCGGCGAGCACGAGCTCAAGGGCAAGGCGGAGCCGGTCCGCCTCTACCAGGCGACCCGGGTCGTCGCCGCCATCGCCGGCTCGCAGCGCTCAGGTGTCCTCGAGGCCCCCTTCATCGGGAGAGACCACGAGCTGCATCTCGTCAAGGAGCTCTTCCACGCCTCGGCCGAGCGCCATTCGGCGCGCATGGTCCTCGTCTCTGGAGTCGCCGGCGTCGGCAAGTCACGCCTTTCGTGGGAGTTCTTCAAGTACATCGACGGCCTGGTGGGAACCGTGCTCTGGCACGCCGGGCGCTGTCTCTCCTACGGAGAGGGCGTGTCGTACTGGGCCCTGTCGGAGATGGTCCGGGCCAGGATGCAGATCAGCGAGGAGGACCCGCCTGACATCGTCGCCGAGCGGTTGCGCTCGGGCCTCGAGCGCTGGATCTCTGACGCCGCCGACCGCGAGTTCATCGCCCCCCGCCTCGGGCAGCTGCTCGGACTGCCGACCCCCAAGGTGCTGGCGAGAGAAGAGCTCTTCTCGGGCTGGCGCCTCTTCTTCGAGCGCCTGGCCGAGCACCTCCCCGTCGTGCTCGTAATCGAGGACCTTCAGTGGGCGGACGCCGGCATGATCGACTTCTTGGACCACCTGCTCGAGTGGTCGGGCGATCACGCCTTGTTCCTCCTCGTGCTGTCGCGGCCGGAGGGAACCGACCGCAGAGGACTCGGGCTCTCTCGCAGGTCCGTCACGACCCTCCCGCTCGACCCGCTCTCGGACAAGGTCATCGGCGAGCTGCTGGACGGCCTCGTCACCGGCCTGCCGCACGCCGCCCGTGTCCGGATCGTGGAGCGGGCCGAGGGGATCCCGCTCTACGCGATCGAGACGGTGCGGGGCCTGGCCGACAAGGGCGTCCTCGAGAGAGGTGACGACGGCCTTCTCCACCTCGTCGGCGAGCTCGGCGAGCTCGAGATCCCACCGGGGCTGACGGCCCTCATCGCCTCTCGCCTCGATGCCCTCGGACCCGACGAGCGACGGCTCGTGAAGGAGTGCTCGGTGCTCGGCGGGAGCTTCCCCCGCCAGGCGATCGAGGCGGTCTCCGACATCGACCCGGCCGATCTCGATGAGCGGTTGAGCTCACTTGTCAGAAAGGAGGTGCTGACGGTCCGCGCCGACAAGCTCTCTCCTGAGCGCGGCCAGTACGCCTTCACCCAGTCGCTCATCAGATCCGTCGCCTATGACATGTTGACCCGAGCCGAGCGCAAGGCCCGGCACCTGAGGACTGCCGAGCACTTGCAAACGGCCTTCCCGGATGAAGGCGCCGAGGTTGCCGAGGTGATCGGGTCTCACCTGTACGACGCCTACAAGGCCGCCGGCGAGGATCCCGACGCAGAGGAGCTCCGGGGCCGAGCCAGTCGGGCCTATGTGCTGGCCGGCGAGCGTGCCGAAGCCGTCGGCGCCCCCGAGGCGGCCGAGGGCGCCTATGTGAAGGCGGCCGAGCTCTCCGGTGATGAGGGCCAGTTCGCAGCGCTGACCGAGCGAGCCGGGAGGATGGCACAGTTCGCCGGATGGTATGAACGCGCCGAAAGGCACTTCGAGACGGCGATCGCCGCCCATGCCAAGGTCGGCCGGGTCGTCGATGCTGCACGGGTCACCGCGTGGCTCGGCATTGCGCTCAACTCCCTGGGTCGCAACGAGCAGACGATCACCCGAATCCGGGAGGCGCTGGCGTCACTCGAGGGAACCACCGCCCCGCCTGAGGTGCTCGCAGAGCTTCAATCGAGGCTTGCGGCTTCCCTCGTCTTCTCCGGCCACCGAGAAGAGGCGAGCGGGCCGAACGAGGAGGCACTCACTCTGTCCCAGCACTACGAGCTCGCCGAACTGTTCACCCGTGGCCTCAACTCGAAGGCCGTTCTTCTCAGTTTCGCCGGACGCGACGGGGAGGCGCGCATGCTCTTCGAGGGTGCCGTCTCTGTCGCCCGGCGCCACGGGCTCACTCGAGCGGAGATGAGCGCGGAGATGAACCTCGCCGACCTCTGCATGACCCACGACCTCCCGGGTGCCGAGGAACACGCTAGGGCGGCACTCACACTCGCCCGACGCTGGGGGCAGAGGGACAACGAAGTGGGGGCGGCGTCCAACCTCATGTACGTCCTCACGATGGCGGGGCGTTTTGACGAGGCGTTCCAGCTCGGGAATGAGCTTCTCCAGGGCGGTGGCGACGAGCGTCCTGGGGCAGAGGAGATCAACTTCAGGCTCGCTTGGCTGGAGGCGCTTCGTGGCAACCTCGACGCCAGTCGCGAGCACTTCTCGGTCTGTGCCGCCTGGCCAGAGGGTGACGACATGCAGTTCAGAGCGATGCACGCGGCCGGACAATCGGCAGTCTTCCTCGCCGAAGGGGAGAGCCGACGCGCATTCGAGGCCGCTCGCCGCGTGTTCGACGTGGCCGTGAGTGGCGGTCTCGCCGTCGCGCACGAGACCGTCCGAATCGCCTTTCCCCTCGCGATCGATTCGGCGCTCGACCTCGGAGACCTCGAGGAGGCCGACCGGCTCGCCGAGTCACTGGCGACGCGCCCGCCGGGCGAGGTCCCTCCGTTCCTCAGGGCACAGGTCACCCGAGCCGTGGCGCTTGTCGCTCACGCACGAGGTGAGGACGAGGCCGTAGAGGAGAAGCTCGTCGCTGTCGAGATGACCTTTCGAGACCTCGGTTATCAGTACTGGACGGCGCGCGCACAGCTCGACCGGGTCCAGTGGCTCGCCGACCAGCGACGGCTCGACGAGTCGGCGAGGCTCGCAGCCGAAGCCGCGGCCACTTTCAACACGGTTGGGGCAGCGCCGATGCTTGCTCGCGCACGAGCCCTGCTCGATCCCGAGCTGGTTCGCAAGTCGGGCGCCAATGGCGGTCGCGTTGTCGCTCAGAGTCATCCGTCGCTCTCCGAATAGGCAGCTTGAGGGTCAGCGAGCCCGAGCCAAGCTCTCGTCGCGACCGATCGACGTTCTGGCGTCACACTGCGCAGGCTTTTGGCGGGGAACAACGGTGGAAACCGCTGGGCCGAGCCTCTGTGCAGCCTTCGCTGATGGGTGTGGAATCGCCTCCATGTCGGGTTCGAAGGTGAATCACTCACTGCGTGTACGAACGGACGCGGAACTGCCCGCTGAGCTGACTGAACGTTGGATTATGTCAAGAGCCTTCGGCGAAGCCGAAGACCGCTTTCTCCTGCGGTAATGCAGTCTGGTGTTTGTTTGCGGGCGCGCCGCGTCCAAGTCCCGCTTGTCTCGGGTCGGGAAAGGGCAGTCAAGGCCGGCCTCTGCCCGCCCGCAGGGGAAGCCTTGAGTGTCCGGTGCTCAGTTGTTGTCAACCACGATGGGGATGGACCACCGACAGGTGGTCCTGGTCGCCTCTTTGTGGTCGAACACAGCGGACCTCGCCATTGCTGCAGAGAACTGCAAGGGCAATCCGATTCGGATGCACAGACATTCCTTCGTTCCGCTAAGGCGCATGGTGTGTTTCGGCCACAGCCAAGTGGGCTCATTCAGTTCGCCGGCCTCGCCCGAGGTGGGGGGCACACGTCGTTCGCCGAGCTCGCACCGTGGCTGTGTCCGAACCGTTCAGCTCGCCTGCCTTGAAAGACAGGCGGATCTCGCCATCTCTCAAGCCGTAGTAGACGAGGCTGAGGAGCTCGCGCGCCGCCGCCACGCGGGCGATCATCGTGCCGCGTCGTTCGGCGGCACGTTGAAAGGTCGACTCGTGGGTGCACGACCGTGATGGCGGGCTCCGTCTCGGTCGCTGCCCGAAGGCCGAGTGGTCCCCTGGCGCGTGATGTTGCCGCGATGGACCTTCACGTCCGACTCTCGGTGACAGGGCTGACCGGCGCAGGAGCAGGATGGCGGCCGGGGGAAGACGCTGGCATCGCCGATCGCATCGACGAAGATCGCCGCCATGATCGGGCCTACTCGGTGATGGCCGGCTGGCGGAGAGCCCACGTGGGGTTTCAGGCGTCGAGAGGTGGGACCGACGAGCGAGCTCGCGCTCGTAGATCCGGAGGCCTCAAGAGCGACTCGAGTCGGTCGCGGTAGGACGCCATCGGACCGGCAGCTCATCCAGGAACCTACGCCCAGCTGGCCCGCCACTCTCGTGCTGTGCGGACGATCACCGTGCCACCGGTGAACGAGAAGACCCGCCAAAAGCACGCCACCCGAGCGCGGCCACGCGCGCAGTATGCGCGGCGACGGCCGCGAGCGCCCTACGCCTCGCTCGCGGACCCCTGGCGGGTGGCATCCGCCGGGGCTGGAGCCGACTGATCGGCTTGGCGAAGAACACGCTCCTCGACGTCCTCGCTGTCGCGGTGCGCAACGTCAGGGTCACCGAGTCATTCGAGCGCTCCAGAGCCGAGAAGGCCCGGCGCGAGGCCTTGGGAGGTGGCACACGGCGGCGCCGCTCGGCGGCACCAGCGCTACGAGCCGGTGCCCGACGAGCCACCTCTTGTCGAGGTTCCGACCGCACCCGGCTAGACGACCGCCTCTTCGGCGCCCGAGGGCGCCGCCATCAGAAAATCCGGTTCGCTCTTTCTTCGACGGTGCCCTATGGAGAACTCTCGGCCGCAAAACGGCCATGCAGAACAGCCAAGCACGACTGTCACAGCTCCGTGCTCTGATGCAGCAAGCGATCGCCGGCTTCGGTGAACCTGACGGGCGACCTTTCGTGACGGAACCAAACAGCGGAGAGGGTGGGATTTGAACCCACGGACCCTTGCAGGTCACACGATTTCCAATCGTGCCGATTCGGCCGCTCTCGCACCCCTCCGGTGGCCAGGTGGCCTCAGCACGCTATCGTTGCACCTGCTGGCGCTGTCGCGCGCAGTAGCCGGGTTCTGCGCAATTGGCGACCGTGAATCGAGTCAGGGCCGGAAGGCAGCAGCTCTCAGCGGGTTCGTCGGTGTGCCGCAGGGGACCTGGCTGCTGCGCACGGCGGCGCGAGCGAGCCGCTTGCAGGGTCAATTGAGCCGGAGGGGCACGACCTCGGGGCCGGCGACGATGCGGTGGTGCAGGACGCCGATCTGCTCGATCTCGAGCTCGACCTCGTCTCCTGGACGCAGCCAAGGGAACTCGGCGCCCCGTCCCAAATTCTTGAGCTCGAGGATGCAGCCGGTCCCGACGGTGCCCGATCCGATTACGTCACCAGGCAGAACGGTTGTCCCCCGGCTCGTGTAGGCGACCATCTCGGCGAAGCTCCAGTAGAGATCGGCTGCGGTGCCACCGCCGTACCGCCTGCCGTCGACAGACACCGTCATCTGCAACTGAAATCCGCGCTTGGCCCGGAACGGTTCAAGCTCATCAGGGGTGACGAAGACCGGGCCCATCGAGGTGGCCGAGTCCTTGCCCTTCGCCGGCCCGAGCCGGAGCCGCATCTCGCGCCGCTGCAGGTCGCGGGCCGAGAAGTCGCACATTACCGTGTAACCCGCGATGTGGCTTTCCGCCTCGCTCGGCGAGAGGTTCGAGCCGGGAGCGCCCACGACTGCGGCGAGCTCGAGCTCGTAGTCCCACTCCGAGGACCCGGGCGCGATCTCGATCTCGTCGTTAGGTCCCCGGACAGCGGCCGGGTTCGAGAAGTAGAAGATCGGAAGCTCGTACCAGTCGCGGTCGACCTCTCCGCGGGCGTTGCGAAGGTGCTCCTCGAATGCCAGGAAGTCGCGGATCGAAGGTGGCCTGGGGAGAGGTGCCCGCAGCTCGACATCGGGAAGCATCACCGATTCCGCCGGCCCGTCCAAGGCGGCCAGTCCCGCTCGGAGGAGGTGCTCCTGGCCAAGGCCGAGCAGGTCGATGAGGCTCGTACCGAACGGAAGACCGAACAGCCGCTCGCCTTGGAGCAGGCCGACCCGGTCGTCGTGCCCGCCCTGATGCCGATATGTCGCAAACCGCACCCTTCCTCCTTCCGTCGCATCGCCGCTTGATCCGGCCGGTCTTGCGCAATCTGGCCTCGGGGCAGACAATTGAGAGATGGCGACCGCGCGTTCAGAGCCTCGGATCCTCGAGCTTCCGGCAGATCATCCGGGGGTGACCGATCTGGCCTACCGCGCGAGACGAGCTGCGATCGCCGAGGTAGCTGAGTTCTATCATCGACCCGGTCCCATTCCTGATGTCGAGTATTCACCTGAGGAGGACGACGTCTGGCGGGTGGTCTCCGCAGAGCTTGCCGCCAAGCACCAGATCTATGCCTGCCGTGCCTATCTCGACTCGACCCAGCGCCTAGTTCTTCCGGCCGAGCGAGTCCCCCAGCTGCGAGAGGTGGACGAGCGGCTCGCTTCTTTGACGGGGTTTCATATTGTGCCTGTGGCCGGGCTGGTCCCGACGCGGCAGTTCTACGGGTCTTTGGCCGAGCGCACCTTTCACTCGACTCAGTACATCCGACACCACTCCGTGCCGTTCTACACGCCCGAGCCGGACATCGTGCACGAGATCATCGGGCACGCGAACATGCTTGCCGGCGATCGCTTTGCCGACCTTTACGAGGCAGCGGGCAGGGCTTCTCTTCGGGCGACGACCGATGAGTCGCTTGCGTATTTCAGCCGTGTGTTCTGGTTCAGCCTGGAGTTCGGGGTGGTGTGGGAAGACGGCGAGCTGCGCGCCTACGGCGCGGGCCTGCTGTCGTCGTTCGGCGAGATCGAGGCCTTCCGGTCCGCCGAGATCCGGCCCTTCGATATCGACGCAATGGGCACTCTCGCGTACGACATAACGCGCTACCAACCTGTTCTGTTCGCCGCCGAGTCATTCGACCGGCTCGTCGAGGACCTCACCACCTTCTTCGACGGGTACGACGACGACGCGTACGCCCGGCGGATGGCCAGTTAGCGCCGGCCCGACCGTAACGCCGTGTGCCCGGGCTCAGCCGGTGGCGGGCCTAGAGGGCACGCCCCGCGTCCAGCTCCGAAGGTACTGATCGTCTGACACCCCGAGCGCAGCTGACGTGACCCCGAGGGGGCGAAATGTGTCGACCATGACCGCGGTCTCGTCGGTGCGAGTCGCGCCGGCGGCGGCCTCGACACTGCCCGGCTGGGGCCCGTGCACGAAGCCGGCGGGGTGCAACGTGAGCGAGTTTCCTTCGATTCCCGCCCCCTTGCGACTCGTGAAGTCGCCGTCGACATAGAACAGCACCTCGTCACTGTCCACGTTGGCGTGGTGGTAGGGGACCCGAACCGCCTCGGGGTCGAAGTCAAGTGGCCGGGGCACGAAGCTACAGACCACGAAGCCCGCGCCGGCGAACGTCTGATGTACCGGCGGCGGTTGGTGCACGCGCCCGACCACCGGCTCGAAGTCCCGGATCGAAAAGGCGAACGGGTACACACAGCCGTCCCACCCGACGACGTCGAACGGATGACAGGCGTGCACGTGGCGCGCCCAGCCCGTGCGGTGCCGGATCAGGACCGGTACCTCCTCCGCGTCGACGGTGAGTGGGCCCTCCGGGCCACGAAAGTCCCGTTCCGAGTACGGGGCACCCTCGTGCAGCTGGCCGGTGGCGGTCAGGTAGCGGGCCGGAATGGTGACGCGTCCGCTCGCCTCCAGTACGAGCAGGCGCATGGGCGCGTCGGCGTCGACCACCCAGCGATGCGTCGTCGAGGCCGGGACGACGACGTAGTCGCCAGGCCCGGCGGGGAGGCTCCCGAAGACCGACTCGAGCACCCCTTTGCCTTCCACGACGAACGCGACCTCGTCGCCGGCCGCGTTCCGGTACAGGTCGCTGGACCGGGTCGCGTACACCCACGAGATTGTGAGGTCGGCGTTGCCGAGCAGGCATCGCCGCCCCGTGACGGGGTCGCCGTCCTCGCCGAAGCTTCCGAGGCGAAGGTGCATAGGTCGAAGGGCGTCGTTGGGCGACGGACATTCCCGTTCGATCTTGACCGTCTCGGCGCTCAGGATGGCGCTCGGCGAAGCGCGGTGATATAGCAAGGAAGAGGCGCCGGAGAAGCCCTCCTCGCCCATCAGCTCCTCGGCCAAGCGGCCGGTGGGTGATCGGTGGAAGACGTGGCGTTTTGCCGGGACGTCGCCAACTCGACGGTAGTGCGGCACGGTCAGAACCTCCTCACGGGTCGGAGAACCCGCCCTACAGGTTGCCGCGCCGGCCTTGCTCCCGCTCTATCGCCTCGAACAGCGCCTTGAAGTTGCCGTCGCCGAACCCGGTCGCCCCCTCGCGTTGGATCATCTCGAGAAACAAAGTCGGTCGATCCAGCAACGTCTCGGTGAACACTTGCAACAGGTACCCTCCGCCGTCGACGTCGACCAGGATGCCGAGCCTCTCGAGCTCGTCCCAGGGCAGGCCGAGGTCTCCGCAGCGCGACCGCGCGTCCTCGTAGTAGGTCGACGGCGGGACCAGGAAACGCACGCCACGACGCTTCAGCTCGTCCACCGACCAGACGATGTCTGGAGTGGCGAGAGCGACGTGTTGGACGCCTGGGCCGTGGTAAGCCTCGAGGTACTCCTGGATCTGGCTCTTTCGGCGGCCGGGTGCGGGTTCGTTGATCGGGAGCTTGAGATCGCCGCCGTTCCACATGACCGTCGATCGCAGCGCGGAGTACTCCGTCGAGATCTGGTCGGCGTCGAAGTGCTGCAGTTCGGTAAACCCGAAGACCTTCGCATACCAAGCCGACCACTCGTCCAGACACCCCACCTCTACGTTCGCGACGACGTGGTCGATCGCTTCGAGGCCAACCGGGTCACCTGTGCGAACCTGAGGCACTCCGTCGGCGACGAAGCCGGGGGCAAACCCGCCGCCGTAGTCGCGACGGTCGACGAACGAATGCCGTGTCGAGCCGTAGCAGGCGATCGACGCAGTTCGCACCGACCCTGAGCTGTCTCGCAGCCAGTTCGGGCTGTCGAGGGGGCGGGCACCCTGTCGCACGGCGGACTCGAACGCGACGTCGACGTCGGTCGACGTGAAGGCGACGGTCCGGACGCCGTCGCCGTGGCGGCGCACGTGGCGCACGATCTCAGAGTCCTCCGTCAGGCCGGCACTGACCAGCAACCGGATCCTGCCCTGTTCGAGCAGGTAGCCGACCCGATCCCGGACGCCGGTCTCGGGGCCTGAGTACGCGACGCAATCGAACCCGAAGCCGGACTGCAGGAAATGCGACACGGCCCTGGCGTTGCCGACCCAGAGCTCGAGGTGGTCCCACCCCGTGAGCAGGTCGACCGCGGAACCATCGGGTGCGGTCTCGAGCATGGTCATGCACTCCATGCAACGCTGTTAGGGACCTCGTGTCAATCGACGCCCTGATCGTTGATCAAAAAGGCACTAGTATTGCCCAAAGTGCGACAAAATGATCAGTCCGTCGTCCTCGACGACCTCGATCGCCGCCTCATCGCTTCGCTCGCCGTCGCGCCACGGGCCGGCGTCCTGGAGCTCTCCCGCAAGCTCGGCGCAGCACGCAACACGATCCAGTCGCGTCTCGACAAGCTCCTGGCCTCGGGCGTCATCGCGGGCTTCGGTCCGGAAATCGAGCTCGCGGCGATCGGCTACCACGTTGCGGCCTACATCACACTTCAGATCGCGCAGGGACGCGGAAAGGACGTCGCAGCCCATCTGGCGTCGATTCCCCAGGTGCTGGAGGTCCACCGCACGACAGGCGACGGTGACCTTCTCTGCAGGGTGGTCGCCACCAGCAACGTGCACCTCGCCGAGGTCCTCGACCGCATTCTGGAGGTTCGAGGGATCGATCGCACGACGAGCTCGCTCGTGCTCGACACTCCTGTACCGGCTCGCGTCCTTCCCGCGATCGAGGCGCTCGACAAGCCGTAGGCTCCGAGCGTGGCCGATTACCAGTCGCTTTACCGGCGCTATCGTCCGCAGCGCTTTGCCGAGGTGCGTGGCCAAGACAACGTCGTCAGCGCCCTGAGTCACTCCGTGCGGGACGACAGAGTCGCGCACGCCTACCTGTTCTCCGGACCGCGAGGGACGGGGAAGACCTCGACAGCGAGGATCCTCGCCAAGGCCTTGAACTGCGCGAACCCGGTCGACGGTGAGCCGTGCGGTGTATGCGACTCGTGCGTGGACATCACGAGGGGCGCCTCCTTCGACGTGCACGAGCTCGACGCGGCGTCCAACAACGGGGTCGATGCCATGCGGGACCTGGTCGCCCGCGCCTCGCTCGCGACGCCAGGACGCTGGAAGGTCTACATCGTCGACGAGGTCCACATGCTGTCGCAGGCGGCGTCGAATGCCCTGCTGAAGACTCTCGAAGAGCCCCCGGATCACGTCGTGTTCGTGCTCGCCACAACCGATCCGCAGAAGGTCCTGCCGACTATTCGCAGCAGGACGCAGCATTACGAGTTCCATTTGCTCGACGGCGAGGTGCTTTCCCAGCTCCTCTCGGACGTGGCGAGCGATGCCCGGCTCGAGTTGCCCGACGCAGCTATCGAGGCGGCCGTGCGCCGTGCAAGGGGTTCGGCCCGTGACGGCCTTTCCGCCCTCGACCAGGTGGTGGCGTCGGGGGTCGTGGAGGAAGACAGCCCGTTCCTGCACGAGTTGCTCGTATCGCTGGCCGAGCGCGACACCCAGCGCGCTCTGCGGGCAGTCGAGAGCGCGCTCGTAGCAGGGCGCGACGCACCGCGGTCGGCCGCGGAGCTCCTCGACGACCTGCGCGGCCAGTTTCTGGCAGCCGTGGCGCCGGACGACTCCGCGTCGAAGTCCTCTGACCCGTCGGACCTACACGCCGGGCAGCTCCTACTCGGGCCGGCGCGGACCGTCCGCGCAATGGAGGTTCTGGGAGCCGCGATGGTGGCGATGCGAGATGCCCTCGACGCCCGGATCACGCTCGAGGTCGCCCTCGTACGGCTCACTCACCCCGAGGCCGACGACGACCCGGCTGCCCTGCTCGAGCGCATCGAGCGCCTCGAGCGCCGGGTCCAGGACCTAACTCATTCCGCCGCGTCGCCCTCTCCTCTTCCTCCTCCGCCTCCTCCTCCGGCAGCTGCCCCACCGCCTCCTCCGCCGCCCGCAACCGCCCCGCCGGCCGGCGCCCGGCCGCCGGCCGACACGGAGTCTCACGTGGAAGAGAGCGGGCCCGGGGGACACGACCTGCGATCGCAACCCGCACTCGGCGCCTTCGAGCCGAGCACCGCCGCAAGCAGCGAGACCCCACCGAGCCCCCCGGTGCCGTCCCCTGCGCCGGCGCCAGCGCCCACTGGCGGTGACGTGCGTGCTCCCACCCGGGACGAGTTCGTCGCGGCCTGGGGCGACCACGTTCTGAGCCAGTTGCGCCCTCGAGCTCGCGCCGTGTTCGCCGTCGGCCGCTTTGTCGGGACCGACGGCGCGACGGCGATCCTGGCCCTACCGAATTCCTCCCATGTCGAGCGGGCGAGCTCACAATCCGAAGAGGTCGCAGAAGCGCTCGGGCGGTACTTCGGGCGACGGATCGACCTGCGTCTGGTCGCGGAAAGCGACGTCGCCGCCAGGTCCGCCTCGTCCGCGTTGCCGGCCTCGTCGGCTTCTGGTTCGTCGGCTTCGGCCGGTTCCCGCGCCGGTAGCGGCCCGGCACGTCCAGCCGGCAATGGCCAGGGCGCGTCGGCTGGAGCATCCCCGGCAGCAATGGATGTCGGCCACGAGGCGGCTGGGTCCGGACCAGAAGGCACTGACGCCGAGTCCCTCCGGAAGGCGGCGGCAGGGCACGTATCGGATGACCTCGGTGACGAGATGCTCGACCCTGACGATCTCGATCCACACGGTGAGAACGTCGGCGGCGATGCGCTTTCCTGGGCACAGGACCGTCTCATGGAGGTATTCCCTGGAGCAGAGGAGGTCTGACGTGGCGGAAGACGACTTCTCGTCGACGGGAGGCTTGGGCGATCTGTTCTCCCAGCTTCAGGCCGCCAGGGCCGACCTCGAAGCGCAGGCAGATGCGATAGACGAGACCGTGGTCGAGGGCAGCGCAGCCGGCGGTGCTGTCGTCATCCGCCTGCGCGGATCTCTCGAGGCCGAGCACGTACACATCGACCCTTCGATCGTGGACCCTTCGGACCCGGCGCTTCTCGAAGACGCGGTGCTGGCGGCGCTGCGAGATGGCCTCGGCCGGCTCGTCGAGCTCAGGAATTCGCTACCTGCGCCTGACGGCATTCCCACCGCGGGCGGTATCGACCTCGGCAGCCTCGTCGGCAACCTCGATCTCGGAGGACTTCTTGGCGGTGTCGACCTAGAGGCGATGATGGGGAATCTCGGCATGGGCCTGGATCTCGCTGCGCTCTCCGGTCTCGGCGCTCTCGGCGGCGACGACGACCCGGACGAAGACGAATACAACGACTCCGCCGGGGTTCTCGGCGACGCAGAGGACCCGGACGAAGACGAGGACGACGGTTCCGACGAAGTCGGGCGCGACGACGAGCCGGGGGCCTGACCGGCCCCGTGTACGCCGGCCCCATTCAGGAACTGGTCGACGAGCTTGGGCGCCTTCCCGGTGTGGGTCCTCGCTCGGCTCAGCGCCTTGCCTTCTACCTGCTGGAGACGGACAGGGAGAGCGCCGTGCGACTGGCTCGGGCCATCGTGGAGGTGAAGGATCGCATCCGCTTGTGCGAGCGATGCTTCAACGTCACAGAGGCAGAGCTCTGCACGATCTGCTCGGACTCGAGGCGCGACGGGTCCATCATCTGCGTCGTCGAGGACCCCCGCGACATCGTCGCGGTGGAGCGAACTCGGGAGTTCCGCGGCGCCTACCACGTGCTCGGAGGCGCACTTAGCCCGATCGACGGGGTTGGTCCCGAGCAGCTGCGCGTCCGGCCGCTGCTGGCGCGGCTCGGCCAGGAGGGCGGCGTCGTCGAGGTGATCTTGTGCACGAACCCCAATCTCGAGGGGGAGGCAACGGCGATGTATCTAGCCCGGCTGCTGGTGCCTCTCGGGGTGAAGGTGACTCGCATCGCAAGTGGGCTGCCCGTCGGCGGCGACCTCGAGTACGCCGACGAGCTCACGCTCGGGCGCGCCCTGGAGGGACGCAGGGAGGTCAGCGGCTGAGGGACGGATTGACCGGGTTTTGACTGCCTACGAGGCCGAACGCAGCACGGCAGCGTCCCCCTGGCCTCCCCCGCCGCAGAGGGCGACGGCGCCGAGGCCCCCGCCACGACGACGAAGCTCGTAGAGCATGGTCACGGCGAGCCTCGTCCCCGACATGCCGATCGGGTGGCCGAGCGCGATGGCGCCACCGTTCACGTTCACGATGTCGCCGGAGATCCCCAGATCGTCGACCGACGCAACGGCGACCGCCGCGAACGCCTCGTTGATCTCGACGAGGTCGAGATCGTCGATCCCGAACCCCGTGCCTCTGAGCGCGTCCCGTATGGCATTCGAGGGTTGGGTGAGGAGCGAGGCGTCGGGCCCGGCGACCTGCCCGTACCCTACGAGCTCGCCGAGCGGAGTGACGCCGAGCGCGTCGGCCCGCTCCGGCGACATGACCACGACGGCCGCCCCGCCGTCGGAGATCTGGCTGGCATTGCCGGCGGTGATCGTTCCCTCCTTGTCGAAGGCGGGGCGAAGCGCAGCGAGCGACTCGACGGTCGTCTCGGGCCGCACTCCTTCGTCGGTGTCGACGAGGATCGGATCCCCCTTGCGCTGCGGGACCAGGACGGGAACGATCTCGTCGGCGAGCCTTCCGTCCTTGATCGCGTTCGCCGCCCGCTCGTGGGAGAGGGCCGCGAACGCATCCTGGCGCTCCCGGGAGATTTGCATCGCAGCGCTGTAGCGGTCAGTGCCTGCCCCCATCGCAACCTGATCGAACGCACAGAACAGGCCGTCGTGCATCATCGAGTCGACCACGCTCTGATCCCCGAGGCGGTAGCCGGCCCTGGCGCCCGGCAGCAGGTAGGGCGCGCGGGTCATCGATTCCATGCCACCCGCGACCACGATCGACGCCTCCCCGGCCTGGATCATGAGGTCGGCGAGATGGATGGCGTTCAGCCCCGAAAGGCAGACCTTGTTGACAGTGGTGGCGGGAGTCAGCATCGGGACGCCCCCCTTCACCGCCGCCTGCCGGGCTGTTATCTGCCCCTGTCCGGCGCCGAGCACTTGGCCCATGACCACGTAGTCGACAGACTCGGGCGCGATTCCTGCCCTGGCGATCGCGGCCGCGATGGCGAAGCCGCCCAGGTCCATCCCCGAGTAACCGGCAAAGGCGCCGGCGAGCCGGCCGATCGGCGTGCGTGCACCGGAGACGATCAGAGAACCGGACATCGAAACCTCCGGAGTAATGGGAACCGCGACGCCACTCGTCGCTGCTCCCCCGAGACTACCGGCGGCTCACCTTCGTGGCCCGGGCGACCCTGCGGGTACAGTTCCCGCCCATGGAGCGGTTCCTCGAGGCGATTCTCGCCGGCGCGAGCGGGACGGAACTTGCCTCGATCCCCGTCCCGGAGTCCTACCGAGCGGCGTTCATCCGCAGGGACGAGACGGAGATGTTCATCGGCCTCCCCAACAGCCAGAAGGACCCGAGGCGATCCTTGCACGTCGACGACGTCGCGACGCCCGAGCTCGCTCCCGACGAGTGCTACGTCGCCGTCATGGCGAGCGCCATCAACTTCAACACCGTGTGGACCTCCATCTTCGAGCCGGTCCCGACCTTCGGCTTCCTCGAGCGACTTGGCCGGGAGAGCGCCTGGGGCAAGCGCCACGACCTGCCTTACCACGTGGTCGGTTCCGACGCGGCGGGGGTGGTCGTCCGCGTCGGGTCGGCAGTTCGCAATTGGCATCCTGGCGACAAGGTCGTGGTCCATTGCAACTACGTCGACGCCCAGGATCCCGACGCCCACGACGACGCCATGTTGGCGTCGAACCAGCGGATCTGGGGATTCGAGACCAACTTCGGCGGTCTCGCGGACATGGCGCTCGTCCGCGCGAACCAGCTCATGGCAAAGCCGGCGCATCTCTCCTGGGAGGAGGCCGCCGCCAACGCGCTATGCAACTCCACCTCGTACCGGATGCTCGTCAGCCGAAACGGAGCTCAGATGAAGCAGGGCGACGTGGTCCTCGTCTGGGGCGCGACCGGAGGCCTTGGCGGCTATGCCGTGCAGTACGTGCTGAACGGCGGAGGGATCCCCGTCGGCGTCGTCTCCTCGCCGTCGAAGGTGAAGCTGCTCGAGGCGATGGGGTGCGAGGCCGTGATCGACCGCAGTGCCGCCGCGTACGGTTTCTGGAGCGACGACCACACCCAGGACGAGGCTGAGTGGCGACGCCTCGGCAAGGACATCCGATCGCTCGTCGGCGAGGATCCTGACATCGTCTTCGAACACCCCGGTCGCCAGACGATGGGAGCTTCTGTCTTCGTGGCCAAGCGAGGCGGCACGATCGTCACCTGCGCCGCCACCTCGGGCTACATGATCGAGTACGACAACCGCCACCTCTGGATGAAGCTCAAGACGATCAAATCGAGTCACTTCGCCAACTACAAGGAGGCGTCGGAAGCCAACAAGCTCATCGCGCGCGGACGGATCCAGCCCATCTTGTCGGTGGTCTCCCCGCTCGCCGAGGTAGGTGAGGCGGCCGCGCGGGTGCAGTTCAACCAGCACGAGGGCAAGGTCGGCGTCCGCTGCCTCGCGCCGACGGACGGGCTGGGAATTGACGATCCCGATCTGCGCGCCCGGATCGGCGAGGACAAGATCACACTTTTCAGAAGGCTGGAACCGTGAGCGCCGATCCGGCAGTCTTGACCGAGATCGACCATGTGGCCATCGCGGTGCGTGATCTCGACGCCGCCATCGCATGGTACGAGTCGGCGCTCGGCGCTCGCGTCGCACATCGCGAGCGGATCGAGCACGACGGGGTTGACGAGGCGCTGCTGGCGGTTGCCGAGTCGTTCATCCAGCTGCTCACCCCGACGAGAGGCAGCTCCCCGGTCGCCAGATTCCTGGAGCGGAAGGGCGAAGGCGTTCACCATGTCGGCTATCGCGTGCCGGACTGCTCTGCCGCCATCGAGCGCATGCGAGCTGCCGGCGCCCAGATGATCGACGCGAAGCCCAGGCCCGGATCGCGCGGGACGACGGTCGCCTTCGTGCATCCGCGCAGTGCCTTCGGCACGCTCATCGAGCTGGTTCAGGAGTAGCTCTGCGTCCCTGCGTTTCAGCCCCGCCCGGGCGGGCGATTCTGCGTTCCCAGCGCCCGCCCCGAGGCCGGCTCAGCCCCAGAACTGCCGGTAGAGCTCCAGCAGGCCTCGCCTGGTCTCGGGCTCGAGATCCTCGGGCTGAACGCTGCCGAGGATCCGGATCGTCGCCTGGACCTGGCGCAGGTACTCGTCGCAGCCGTCGCAAGCTCGCAGGTGCGCCTCGAGGCGTTTCGAATCGCGCGGGGGCAGAACGCCTTCGAGATAGTCCGAGATGAGCTCGACCGCCTGCTGACAGACGATGTCCCTGCGGAGCGCGGTCAGCCTCATAGCTCCGCCAGCTGAGTCTCGAAAGCGGCTCGTATCCTGCTGCGGCCGCGGTGCAAGAGCACCCGCTGATTGGCTTCGCTGATCCCGAGCACGTCACATACTTCCTTGCTGGACAGTCCATCCACGTCGTGAAGCGTTACGACTGCCCGCTGGCTCTCGGGAAGTTGACAGATCGCGGCCCACACCACCGCGACGACGGGCCCCGTCGAAAGACGGTCGTCGACCTCCTCGGACCAGTGGGCGGGCGGCTCGGCCCAATGGCCGGTGGCGTCGAACCGCCGGCTGTCGACGGCTCCCGTGCTCTCGATGTCGACCGGGACCGTGCGGTTCTCTCGCGCGCCGGTCGTGCGGGCCCTGTTCGCGAGGATACGGAACACCCAGGTCTTGAGCGACGACCGCCCCTCGAAGCGGTCGATTCCTTTCAGAACTGCGAGCCAGGTGTCCTGGGCCACTTCTTCTGCAACCGCCCGGCTGGAGACGAACGTCTGGGCGAATCGGACCATCGACGGGTGGTACGCCTCGATCACCTCGGCGAAAGCCGACTCGTCACCCGCGCGCAGTCGCCGCACCAGGTCGTCGTCGCTCACCCCGGCAGCGTAGAGCGCGTTGGTGGGCCGGGCGCCCCGCGGCCGACGTCGCGGCCCGAAGTCGTAGCCCGCAGCCGCGGCGACGTCACGGCGCGAAGTCGCGAGCGAGACGTGGCCGACCCGGCCGGCGATAGCCTTCGCCCAATGCCGGAGCAACCCACCGTCGACCGTTCCATGGCCGCCCGCCTTGCCGCCCTCGAGGCTCGGCAGCAGGAGGCGTTCAACGCGGGATCGCCGCGTTCGGTCAAGGCGCACAAGGCCAAAGGGAAGATGACCGCCCGCGAGCGGATCGACTATCTGCTCGACGAAGGCACCTTCCAGGAGCTCGACCTGCTGGTACGGCACCGGGCGCACGGCATGGGCCTCGAGCGCTCCCGCCCGTACACCGACGGCGTCATCACCGGCTTCGGGATGATCGACCAGCGGCGGGTCTGTGTGTTCAGCCAGGATTTCACAGTCTTCGGAGGAGCCCTCGGCGAGGCTCACGCCGAGAAGATCCACAAGGTGATGGATCTTGCGCTCTCGGTCGGGGTTCCGATCATCGGCCTCGACGATTCGGGCGGGGCTCGTATCCAAGAAGGCGTGGTGTCGCTGCACAGCTATGGCGGCATCTTCCACCGAAACGTCCTCGCGTCCGGCGTGGTGCCCCAGATCAGCGTCATCCTCGGCCCGTGCGCCGGCGGCGCCGTCTACTCCCCCGCGATGACGGACTTCATCTTCATGGTGCACGAGACGAGCCACATGTTCATCACAGGGCCCGACGTCGTGAAGACCGTGACGGGCGAGGAGGTCACCCTCGAGCAGCTCGGAGGGGCAATGAGCCACGCGACGCGCTCGGGCGTCGCCACGTTCGTCGCACCCGACGAGAAGGCGTGCCTGGACGAGGTCCGCTACCTCTTGTCGTTCCTCCCCTCGAACAACCTCGAGGTGCCCCCGGCCCTCGAGGAGCCCGAGGATCTCGAGGCGCAGGTCGTCGAGCTTCGCGGCATCGTCCCGAACAGCCCGAACCAGCCCTACGACATGAAGCGGGTGATCACCGCGACCGTCGACGACGGGGAGTACCTCGAGTACTTCCCGCGCTGGGCGATGAACCTCACGTGCGGCTTCTCACGGATAGCGGGACGCGCCGTCGGGATCGTGGGCAACCAGCCCAGCGTGCTGGCCGGCGTGCTGGACATCGACGCTTCGGAGAAGGGTGCCCGTTTCGTGCGGACGTGCGACGCCTTCAATATCCCGCTCGTCACCTTTGTCGACGTTCCCGGGTTCATGCCGGGAACCGACCAGGAGTACGGGGGCATCATCCGCCACGGCGCCAAGCTCCTCTATGCGTACTGCGAGGCGACGGTGCCGCGGGTACAGGTGGTCATCCGCAAGGCCTACGGCGGCGCCTACGTAGTCATGGACTCGAAATCGATCGGCACCGACTTCGCATACGCGTGGCCGTCGGCCGAGCTCGCGGTCATGGGCCCACAGGGCGCCGTCGAGATCGTCTACCGGCGGGAGCTCGCGGACTCGCCGGACCCCGTCGCCCGTCGCGCCGAGCTCGTCGAGGACTACACGGAGCGCTACGCGAATCCCTACGTAGCCGCCGAGCGCGGCTACGTCGATGCGGTCATCGACCCGGCCGACACCCGGCGCGTGCTGATCCGGGCCCTTCAGCTGCTCGCGTCCAAGCGGGAGGATCTCCCCAAGCGCAAGCACGGGAACGTTCCCCTTTGAACACCGAAGGGGGGCCTCGCCCGGGGCTCCCGCCACGACCGCTGAGCGCCCCGCCCGATGTCGTGGCGGCGATTGCTGCGGCCGTCGAGGTGTGCTGGCCGAGAGACGCGAGCCCAGGTTCGGCCGGGCCCGGGCGCGGCGGCCGCAAGGGGGTGGGGGACGGGCCGGAGTACGTGTGGCGTTTCTCGGGGCGGTGGTGGCAGCGACCAGTGTCGTTGCGTCGCGACCGGCCGTGGGCCGAGCAGGAGGAGAAGTGACCGCCGGCGCCGAGGTCTGGGACCTCACCACGGTCGCCGAGGACGAGGTCGTCTTCCACGTTCATTCGCCCGACGGTCCGGGGACCGCCGGCGGGCCCGAAAGTTTGCCGGCAGCAGGCTGCGACGTCATAACGGGCCTTCCTCCCGGCACCGACGTGCTGCGCCATGGCATCGAGGCGCGCACGCTCGATCGGCCGCCCGGGGAGCTGCTCTGCCGGTTCGCCACGGTGAACGACGTCCACTTCGGCGAGACCGAGTGCGGCAAGGTCGCCGATCTCGCCGACGCGGTCGGCTATCTGGCGGCAGCCGGGATGGACCTCGGGACCGCCGCCGAGACGCGCGAGCACCTGCGGGCTCTGCTCGAGCAGATGGGTCCGGTCGTCGTGAACTCGTCGCCCGAGGGAGCGACGCCGTACCCGGACCTGATGAGCCGTGCGGCGGTCGCCGAGATCGCGGCGATCGACCCGGCGGCGGTCGTGGCCAAGGGCGACCTGACCGCATCGGGCATCCCTTCCGAATACGACGTCTTCCTGGACCGCTACCAGGGGGCGTTCGGCGACCGCCTCTTGCACGTCCGCGGCAACCACGACGCCTTCACGGGGCAGCGCTTCGCAGCCGAACCCTGCCAATCGGTCGCGCTCCCCGGCGTCATACTCGCCGTGCTCGACACGGTCATCGAGGGACGGGACTCCGGCCAGGTCCGCGGCGAGCAGTTGGAGTGGCTCGACGAGCTCAGCGCGCGCGCGGACAGGCCCGTGCTCGTGTTCGGCCACCATCACGCCTGGAATCCGGGTTCCACACATCGGGCGCCAACCTATTTCGGGATCAATCCGGACGATTCGGAGCGCCTCGTCGAGGTGATCGCCCGGCGTCCGGCCATCAGCGGGTACTTCGCCGGGCACACGCACCGCAACCGGGTGAGAAGGTTCGCCGAGACGGGCGACGTCCCGTTCGTGGAGGTCGCGTGCGTCAAGGACTTCCCTGGCAGCTGGGCCGAGTACCGGGTCTTCGAGGGCGGGATCGTGCAGGTCCATCGCCGGCTGTCGTCGCCCGCTGCGCTCGCCTGGTCCGAGAAGTGCCACGCAATGTTCTGGGGGATGTATCCCGCCTACGCCCTCGGGAGGCTCGAGGATCGCTGTTTTCCGATCCTGCCCCGAAGCGCCGGGGCCTGACGGCGCCCAAGGCCGGCCGGGCACCGACGGCCCCTGGCCCTGACGGCGCGAGGCACGCCGGCCCCGGCCCCAGGTGACGCCAGACGCCGGCCGGCCTCAGGAGGCGTCACGGTGTGCCGCGGCGAGGTCGGCCAGCTCCGCGAGCATGTCGCCGATGACAAAGTCCTTCGGGGTGTAGATGGCGGCGACGCCCCGGTCGCGCAACGCGGGTTGATCGCGCTCGGGGATGATGCCGCCCACGACGACCGGGGTCTCGACGCCTCGAGCCCGCAGCCGGTCGAGCACCTGCGGCACGAGGTCGAGGTGGCTTCCCGAGAGGATCGAGATGCCGATCACGTCGACGTCCTCGTCGTGCGCGGCGGCTGCTATCTGGTCGGGACTGAGCCTGATCCCCTGGTACACGACCTCGAAACCGGCGTCTCGCGCCGCCACGGCGATCTGTTCGGCACCGTTGGAGTGCCCATCGAGCCCGGGCTTGGCGACCAGCAGGCGCGGGGGCCCGCCGCGGACCGCCCTGACGTGCTCGGCCGCCTTGCGCAGCTCCCCGCCGCGCCGGCCGGCGCCGCCAGTGACGCCGGTCGGCCCCCGGTACTCGCCGAACTGCTCCCGGAGGGCGTCGGCCCATTCCCCGGTCGTCCCGCCCGTACGCGCGAGCGCGACCGTCGCCGGCATCAGGTTCTCGCCGGTCGCGGCCACCCGACGCAGGTCGTCGAGCGCGCGTCTGAACGCCGCGCCGGAGCGGGCGGCCCTCCAGCCGGCGACGTCGGCTCGCAGCTCGGCTTCGACCGCCGGGTCGACCACGAGGATCGACGACGAGGCGCCGGCGGACTCGTAAAGCGGCGAGGGCTCGGATTCGGTGAAGGAGTTGACCCCGACGACGATCTGCTCGCCCGTCTCGATCCTGCGGAGGCGCTCGGTCTGGCTGGCGACGAGGCGGGACTTGAGCTCGTCGATCGCAGCGAACGCGCCGCCGCGCTCGAGCACGTCGTCGAGCTCTGCCGCCGCAGCCGCCTCTATCTCACAGGTCCGCCGTTCGACGACCTTGGATCCCTCGAGCAGGTCCTGGTATTCGAGAAGGTCCGTCTCGTAGGCGAGAACCTGCTGGATCCGAAGCGACCACTGCTGGTCCCACGGCCTCGGGAGCCCGAGGGCCTCGTTCCAGGCCGGGAGCTGGATCGCGCGGGCCCGATAGTCGCGTGACAAGGTGACGCCCAGGGTCTCGAGCACGATCCGCTGCACGTTGTTCTCCGGCTGCGACTCGGTGAGACCGAGCGAGTTGACCTGAACTCCGTACCTGAAGCGGCGCAGGGTCGGATCGCTCACGCCGTAGCGCTCGAGGCAGAGGCGGTCCCACAGCCGGCCGAAGGCCCGCATCTTGCACGTCTCCTCGACGAAACGCAGGCCCGCGTTCACGAAGAACGACATTCTCCCGACGACCTGACCGATGTCGTCGGGAGCGACCTGACCGGACGCGCGCACGGCGTCGAGGACCGACAGCGCTGTCGCGAGCGCGTAGGCCACCTCCTGGACCGGAGTCGCTCCCGCCTCTTGGAGGTGATAGGAGCAGACGTTGATCGGGTTCCACCTCGGCACGTGGCGGACCGCGTAGCTCACGAGGTCGACGGTGCAGCGAAGGCTCGGGCCGGGCGGGAAGATGTAGGTGCCGCGGGAGAGGTATTCCTTGACGAGGTCGTTTTGCGTAGTTCCGGCGAGGCGCGCCGGGTCGACACCTTGTTGCTCGGCGTTGGCGACGTAACACCCGAGAAGCCACGGTGCCGTGGCGTTGATGGTCATCGACGTGTTCATCTCCGCGAGCGGCAGGCCTTCGAAGAGCTCGGCTACGTGGCCGACATGGGCGACGGGTACCCCGACCTTGCCCACCTCCCCCTGTGCTTGCGGGGCGTCGGGGTCGTAGCCGATCTGTGTCGGCAGGTCGAATGCGATCGACAGGCCCGTCTGGCCCTTGGCGAGATTCGTCCGGTAGAGGGAATTCGACGCCTTCGCCGAAGAGTGCCCCGAGTAGGTCCGCATGACCCACGGCTTGTCGACAGCGCTCGCGTCGCCGCCCGGGGCTCCGCCTTCGCCTCGGGTTCTGCTCACGCGGTGCTCACGGCGGCCCGGTGTGGGCGAGCGAGAGCGCACGGTCGAGGTCCTCCAGCAAGTCGTCCGAGTCCTCGAGGCCCACTGACAGCCGAATGAGCGAGGGATCGACCTCGAGCTCGGAGCCCGAGACCGAGGCGTGGGTCATCTGGGCGGGGTGCTCGATGAGGGATTCGACGGCCCCGAGGGATTCGGCCAAGGTGAACACGCGCGTGCCGCCGGCGACGTCGAGGGCCGCCGGCTCGCCGCCTCGGAGCGTGAAGGAGACCATTGCGCCGAAGTCGAGCATCTGCCGGGCGGCGAGCTCATGTCCCGGGTGCTGGGCGAGGCCGGGGTAGTAGACCTCCCGCACCGCCGGGTGGGCGAGTAGGTGGACCGCTATCAGGTTCGCGTTCGCGCACTGGCGGTCGAGGCGGACGGCCAGGGTCTTGAGGCCGCGCTGCACGAGATAGCAGTCGAACGGGCTCGGCACGGCCCCTGCCGAGTTCTGGACGAACCCGAGGTGCGCCGCGAGCTCCTCATGGTTCGTGGCGACCAGCCCGCCGACGACGTCCGAGTGGCCACCGAGGTACTTGGTCGACGAGTGGACGACGGCGTCGGCGCCGAGCGCGAGCGGGCGTTGCAGGTAGGGCGTGGCGAAGGTGTTGTCGACGATGCAGCGACCTCCGCGCGTGTGCGCGATCTCGGCGACCGTCTCGACGTCGATGATGTGCAGCTTCGGGTTGCTCGGGGTCTCCACCCACACGAGGCGGGTCTCGTCGCGCCAGGCGGCGGCGACGGCGTCGTGGCTGCGAAGGTCGACGGCCGAGAAGCTGACGCCCGATCCCCGGTAGAGGCTGGCGACGAGCCGGTAGGTGCCCCCGTAGGCGTCGTTCGGTATGAGCAGGTGGTCGCCCGGCCTGAGCAGGCGCAGGACCGCGTCCACCGCCGCCATGCCGCTCGCGAAGGCGTAGCCGTGATCTGCGCCCTCCAGGGCGGCGATGGTCGTCTCCAGCGAGGCGCGGGTCGGGTTGCCCGTGCGCGCGTAGTCGAAGCCCTGGTGCTTGCCCACCGCTTGCTGGGCGAAGGTCGAGGCGAGGTGGATGGGCGTCACGACGGCTCCCGTGAGCGGGTCCGGCTCCTGGCCGGCGTGAATCGCGAGGGTGGAAAATCCCGGGCTTGTCCTGGCGCGGTCGTCCGAAGCGCTCATCGCGGCACCTCTCTCGGCGAGCCGGACTGGGCAAGAAACGAGAGTGCGTCCGATCGGGTGACGACGCCCACCGGATGTCCCTTGTCGAGCACGATCACCGCCGGCGAGTCCTCCAGTCGCTGCACGGCGACGTCCACGGTCTCGCCGCTTCCGACCGAGGGAAGGGGCGGCCCCATGACGTCGGCCACGGTGCGGTCGAGAATCTCCGGATCGCCGACCGCCCGGTGCATGAGGTCGCGCTCGTGGACGGCGCCGACGACCTCCGCGGCCGCGAGAGGAGGCTCGGCGTCGACGACCGCGAGCTGCGAGACCCCGAACTCGGCCATGACGGCGACCGCTTGGCGGGCTGACTCGCTCGGGTGCACGTGAATCAGGCCTGGGAAGCGCGAGCCTTTGCGCTCGAGCAGCTCGGCCACCGTGTGCCCGCTCGTCCTCAGGAAACCGTGGTCCGCCATCCACTCGTCGTTGTACAGCTTCGACAGGTACCCGCGTCCCGAATCGGGGATGAGGACCACGACCACGTCGTCTCTGTGCAGGTCCGGGGCGAGTTGCAGCGCCGCCCACACGCGCGGTGCCCGTCGAGCCTCCCGCCAGGATCCCTTCGTCGACCGCCAGACGCCGCGCGGTGAGGAACGAGTCCGTGTCGCTCACCATCACGACGCGGTCGACCGCTTCGGGGTCGTAGGTCGTCGGCCAGAAGTCCTCGCCGATGCCCTCCACGAGATACGGCCTTCCCGATCCTCCCGAGTAGACCGAGCCCTCGGGGTCGGCACCGACGATCTGGACGCCGGGGTTCTGCGACTTGAGGTAGCGGCCGACGCCGCAGATCGTCCCACCGGTGCCGATGCCGGCGACGAAGTGGGTGACGCGTCCGGCCGTCTGCCGCCATATCTCAGGACCGGTCGTCCTCTCGTGGACGGCAGGGTTCTCGGGGTTGTGGTACTGGTCCGGATGGAACGCGCCCGGGATCTCCTCGGCGAGCCGAGCGGTCACCGAGTAGTACGAGTCGGGGTGATCGGGCGCCACCGCTGACGGGCACAGCACGACTTCGGCGCCATAGGCACGGAGCAGGCCTATCTTCTCGGGGGCCATCTTGTCGGGCATGACGAAGACGCAGCGGTAGCGGCGCCGGGCGGCCACGATCGCGAGCCCGACCCCGGTGTTGCCCGAGGTGCCCTCGACGATCGTCGATCCCGGCTTGAGCAATCCCTCGCGCTCGGCCGCTTCGACCATCGCGGCCGCCGGCCGGTCCTTCACGCTCCCACCGGGGTTGAGATACTCGAGCTTGCCGACCAGGGGGCAGGGGAGGTCCCTGCCCACACGGTCGAGACGCACCATCGGGGTGCTGCCGACGAGATCGAGGAGCGAGCTCACGACCTCCATCCTCGCCCCGCGGTCGGTGAGCGGCACCACCTCGACGCCGGTCAGGTCCTTGCGGTCCGACACGTCCTCGTCGGTGTGGAGCTCGGTCGGGAGGCCTGCTCGGCGGAGCTTGGCGGCAACGGCCGCGGAGCCGGGGCCGACCACCGCGACGCGCCGGGGGATCCGCGCCCGGATGTCGGCGATCAAGGTCGGCGGGACCTCGGCGAGCGGGACGGTGATGACGTGATGCGCCCGGGCGGCGAGACTCTCGGGCGCCGGGTCCGTTCCTACGACGACGAGCAGGTCCACGACGACCATGTTGGCCCACCGGAGGCCGTGCTGCCCAGGCCGCCGGCGAGGAGCCGTGGCGTGCGGGACCGGTCACCGATCTCCGCAGCGCGCGGCTTCGCGCCGGCCGGGACGGCCCGAGACGGGAGAACAGGTGTTCGGATAACATCTGTGGCCGTGCTACTCGTTGACCCGGCCGGCGCGGCACTCGACGCGGAGACGGCGTCGCTCGGCTTCCACCCGGCAGTCGCCGAGTGGTTCCGCCGGCGTTATCCGGACGGTCCGACCGAGGCGCAGGCTGCGGGCTGGGCGGCCATCGCCTCGGGGGTGGACACGCTGATCGCGGCGCCAACCGGGTCGGGCAAGACGCTGGCTGCGTTCCTCGTGGCGATCGATCGCTGCTACCGGGCTGCGGCGTCGGGAGACGGCAGGCGAGGGACCGATGTCGTATACGTGTCGCCGCTGCGGGCCCTCACGGTGGACGTGAGCGAGAACCTCCGCAAGCCGCTCGCCGAGATTGCCGAGGTCGCGAGCGAGATGGGGCTCGAGCCGCCGACGGTGCAAGTTGCAGTCCGCAACGGCGACACGCCTCCGTCCGAGCGATCGGCCATGGTGCGCAACCGCCCGGAGATCGTCGTGACGACTCCCGAGTCCCTGTACCTCCTCCTAACCTCGGCGGGAGGCCGCGAGATGCTGCGGACGGTGAGGACCGTGATCGTCGACGAGATCCACGCCCTCGCCCGCGACAAGCGCGGCGCGCACCTCACCTTGAGCCTGGAGCGGCTGGACCGCCTGGTCACCTCCTCGCCTCGGGCGCCGGCTGGCCCGGGCGGTGAAGAGGCGGCCGGCGGTGCAGAGCCGGCCGGCGGCGAGGCCGCGCAGGTCGACCCGGGTGAACGGCCGGTCCGCATCGGGCTGTCGGCGACCCAAAGGCCGATAGCGAGGATCGCCCGCCTCCTGGTCGGGGCCGGGCCGGACCGGAGCATGCCCGGCGGTGGAGCGCGTTGCAGGGTCGTCGACGTCGGTCACGACAGGCCGCTCGACGTGGCCATCGAGCTGCCGGACGACGAGCTCGGCGCCGTGTCGACGCTCGAGCAGATGGCGTCGGTGCTCGAGCGCATCGCTGCGCACATCGAGGACCACCGGACGACGCTCGTGTTCGTCAACACGCGAAGGATGGCCGAGCGCGTCGCCCACCAGCTGGCTGATCGCCTCGGCGACGACAGCGTCCAGGCCCACCACGGCAGTCTTTCGATGGACCGCCGGCTTCGCGTGGAGGCGCGTCTTCGTGCGGGCGAGCTTCGAGCGGTCGTCGCGACCGCGTCCTTGGAGCTCGGTATCGACGTCGGCCCGGTGGAGCTGGTGTGCCAGTTGGGGTCGCCGCGGAGCATCGCAACGTTCATGCAGCGCGTCGGGCGTGCCCAGCACCATGTCGGCGGGGTGCCGGTCGGCCGCCTCTACCCGCTGACGCGAGACGAGCTTGTGGAGTGCACGGCGCTGCTCGCCTCGGTCCGGTCCGGCGGTCTCGACGCCGTCACGCCGCCGGTCGCCCCACTGGACGTTCTCGCACAGCAGCTGGTGGCCGAGTGCGCGGCGTCGGAAACCGACGGCTGCAGCGAGGAGGAGCTGCTGGCGCTGGCCCGCAAGTCCGCCCATTACAGCGGCCTCGGCGCCGAGGACTTCGAGGAGGTGGTGGAGCTCGTTTCCGAGGGCGTCGTGACCGGTCGCGGCAGGCGGGGAGCGCAGCTGCACCGCGACAAGGTGAACGGCGTTCTCCGGCCGCGGCGCGGCGCCCGACTCACGGCGTCGACCTCGGCGGCGCGATCCCCGACGTCGCCGACTACCGGGTCGTCCTCGAGCCGGAGGAGACGCTCGTCGGCACCGTCAACGAGGACTGGGCTATCGAGTCGATGGCCGGCGACGTCTTCCTCCTCGGGAGCGCGACTTGGCGGATCCGCAGGGTCGAGCCGGGCACGGTTCGTGTCGTGGACGCGGAGGGCGCGTCGCCGACCGTCCCGTTCTGGCTGGGTGAGGCGCCGGCGAGGACTACCGAGCTGTCCGAGGCGGTCTCTGACCTGAGGCGGGCCGTCGCGACCTCCCTTGACGGCGAGGGCGGCACCGGGCGTGCCGTCGAGCTCGTCGAAGAGCTTGCCGGGGTCGACCACGCCGTCGCCCAGCAGGTCGTCGCCTACCTGGCAGCCGCCTACGCCGAGCTCGGCGCGCTGCCCACGACGGACCGCTTCGTCATCGAGCGCTTCTTCGACGACACGGGCGGCATGCAGCTCGTCGTCCACTCTCCTCGCGGTGCGAGAGTCAACCGCGGGCTGGGGCTGGCGCTCCGGAAGCGCTTCTGCCGGACCTTCGACTTCGAGCTGCAGGCGGCGGCGAGCGACGATGCGGTCGTCCTCTCGCTGGGTCCCCAGCACTCGTTTCCCTTGGAGGAGGTGCTCGGCTACTTGTCCCCGGCGACGGTGAGGGACACCTTGATCCAAGCGGTGCTCCCGACGCCGATCTTCGGCGCCCGATGGAGGTGGAATCTCACGCGTTCGCTCGTCTCGCCCCGGTACCGGGGGAGCCGGCGGGTGCCGCCCCCAATCCAGCGTATGGAAGCCGACGACCTGATGGCCGCCGTCTTTCCGGCGCTCGCCGCCTGCCAGGAGAACGTGTCCGGCCCGATCGAGATCCCGGATCACCCGATCGTGCGCCAGACGCTCGACGACTGCTGTACCGAGGCGATGGACCTCGAGGGCCTGACGGGCGTGCTCGAGAGGGTCCGATCCGGCGAGATCCAGGCGCACTGCGTGGACACGGTTATCCCCTCGGTACTCGCGGAGGAGATCTTGAACGGGCGGCCGTACACGTTCCTCGACGACGCCCCCCTGGAGGAGCGGCGGACCCGAGCCGTCACGACGCGCCGCGGCCTCCCCCTCGAGGCGCGCGACCTGGCCGCGCTCGACCCGGAGGTGGTGGCGAGAGTCACAGAACAGGCACGCCCCGAGCTGCGCAGCGCCGATGAGCTGCACGACCTCCTCTGCTCGCTCGTACTGGCGCCTCCGCGGCCGGAATGGCGCGACTGGCTCGTCTCGCTCGCCGGCTCGGGCCGGGCGATGTCGGTCGAGATCCCCGCCGCCGGCGAGCGCTGGGTTGCCACCGAGCGCCGCGAGCTCGCCGCAGAGCTCGCGGGCGGCGCCGCCTTCGTCCCCGACCACAGTCTCCCGGCGGACCCGCGGACAGGCCCGCACACGCGCGACGACGCGCTCGTCGCCGCCGCTCGCGGGCACCTCGCCATCTGCGGGCCGGTCACCCTCCAAGATCTGGCCGCCTCGATCGGAACGGGCAGCGAAGGCGAGCTCCGATCCGCCGTGGCCCGGCTTGTGGCGGAGGGCTCCGCGCTCGGCTGCCGCGTCGCCGGGGGCGATGGGCCGCACGAGACCGGCGAGCGGTTCTGCGCGAGGCACCTCCTCGCCCGCATCCACGCCGCGATGCGCGACGGCTCGCGACGCTCGGTCGAGCCGGTCAGCGCGCAGCAGTTCATGCGGTTCCTCCTCGGCTGGCAGCACGTCGGGCCGGGACACCGACTGCTGGGATCGGGCGGCGTGGCCGAGGTGGTCGAGCAGCTACAGGGGTACGAGGCCGCCGTTGACGCCTGGGAGTCGGCCATCTTGCCGGCCCGGGTCGCGGGGTACCACGCCGCGCTCCTCGACGAATGGTGCGCCCGAGGCGAGGTCGCCTTCGGCCGCCTCGGCCTGCGAGCCCCGGACCGGCCGGGGGCCGGGCCGCGGCGCGGCGGCGCCACCCCGTCGCCCTCGACGCCGGTCAGCTTGTTCCGGCGCGAGGACCTGGCGTGGCTGCTCGCCGCCGCTCGGGACGCGGCGGTGCCCGATCCGCCCACGGTCGGCGCCGCCCTCGACGTCGTCGAGATCCTCCGCCGCCACGGGGCCCTGTTCGTCACCGACATCTGCCAGCTGACCGGTCGCATGCCTGGCGAGGTCGCCGAGGCGCTCTGGGACGGGATGGCCCGCGGACTGCTAACCGCCGACGGTTTCCAGGCCGTTCGCACGCTCCTGAGCGGGCGGGGGCGTCCGGCGAGGATGTCTTCGTTTCCTGACAGGGCCCGGCCGGTCCTGCGCCCCGCCGGCCAGTCGAGGGCCGGGCTCCCACGGCCGGGCCGCAGCCGCCAGCGCGTGCGGCCCGCCGTCTCGGGTGGCAGGTGGTCACTGCTCGGAGACGGGCTCGCCACTGGCGCCAAAGAGGCGGCCGGCCCGCTCGGTGCCGGAGCCGGAACCGCCGAGCTGCACCCGGCGCGTTTCGACTCCGACGAGTTGGCCGAGGCGGTCGCCGGCCAGCTGCTCTCGCGGTGGGGAGTCGTCTTTCGGGACCTCGTGTGGCGTGAGTCGCTCGCGATCGCCTGGCGGGAAGTCCTCTGGGCGCTGCGCCGGTTGGAGGCACGCGGCGTGGTGCTGGGGGGCCGTTTCGTCGCCGGCTTCACCGGCGAGCAGTTCGCGCTGCCCGAGGCGGCCGAGCAGCTGCGCACGGTCGCCAAGCGGGCACCCGACGGCGTCGCGGTCGAGCTGTCGGCCACCGATCCGCTCAATCTGACCGGCGTCGTCCTGCCGGGACCGCGGATCCCGGCACAGCACGCCCGCACGATCACGCTCCGCGACGGTGTCATCGAGCTCGCCGGCGTGCCGGATCTCGCCGTGGGGCTCGAGGGCCCTCAGACCGCCCCGGGCTTGCGGTACCGGTAGCCGAAGCCGCGGACCGCCTCTATCGGGCAGGTGTCGGGCTGGTCCCAGCCGAGCTTGCGGCGGAGGCGGAGCACGGCGAACTTCACGCGGTCCGGCCCGGTGCTCGTCGGGTCGTTCCACCCCAGATCGAGGATCTGGTCATGCGACAGCACCTGTCCGGGATGGCGCACGAGCACCGCGAGAAGCCGGAACTCTGTCGGCGTCAGCTCGACGGGCTTGTCGTCGGCGGTCACCTCGTGGGCGAGGAAGTCGATCGACAGCCGCGCGTCGCCGTAGAAGCGCTCGGCTCCGGTGTCCGGCGGCGTCGTCGCCCTCCGCAGGTGGGCGTCCACGCGGGCCACAAGCTCGCGGTTGGAGAAGGGCTTGGTCATGTAGTCGTCTGCCCCGGCTTGGAGCCCGCGCACCTTGTCTCCTTCCTGGGTACGGGCGGTGACCATGATGATCGGCACGGTTGTGAGGTCCCGGATCCGCTCGAGCACGTTCCAGCCGTCCATGCCCGGCAGGCCGATATCCAAGATGACGAGATCGGGCCTTGCCGAGTGCAGCATCCTCAGTCCGGCGTGGCCGTCGGCTGACAACATGACGTGGTGGCCAGCGCGTTCGAGAAGCGCGGCCACGGCGCGGGCTATGTCCGGCTCGTCCTCGATGACGAGGATCTTCGAGCCACCGAGAAGCCGCGGGTTCCTCACCGTGCTTCGGCCTGAGCCGGAGGCACCGCGGGCAAGCTCACCGTGAAGGTCGTGCCCGAGCCCTCGCGGCTGGACACCGAGATCGTTCCGCCGTGCAGCTCCACGATCGCCTTGGCGACCGACAGGCCGAGCCCGGAGCCCGGCGTCCCCTGTGCGCGTGCGTTGGTCGCACGGAAGAAACGGGCAAACAACAGCTCCTGTTCTCCGGCCGGTATCCCGATCCCGTTGTCGGCCACAGAAACGAGCCAACCGCCCCGGGCCGGCTCGGTCCGAACCTCGATCCGGCCACCCGGCGCAGTGAACTTCACGGCGTTGGACAACAGGTTGTCGACGAGCTGGCCGAGCCGGCCTGCGTCGCCCGTCAGAGCCGGCCCCGCAGTCGCGCTCGTCACGACGGCGATATTGCGCTCCCCGGCCTGGGGGGAGATGCCGAGGACCGCATCCGAGACGACCTTGGGCAGGTCGACCAGGGTCATCTCCGAGACCGGACCGTGGGTCGAGTCGATTCGGTCCAGCAAGAGCAGGTCGCCGACGAGGCGAAGCAGTCGCTTCGCGTTGCGGCCGATGATCGCCAGGAACTCCGCTTGGTCGGCGACCGAATCCCGGCCGAGGCCGGCAGCCAGTAGCTCGCTGAAGCTGACGATCGAAGTCAGCGGCGTCCGGAGCTCGTGCGATACCGCAGACAGGAGCTCGGCCTTGACCGCGTCGAGCTCTTGCAGGCGGCTGTTCTCCTCGCGCTGGGCCGTGACGAGAGCCACCCGCTCGGTCTCGGCCTGCCCCGACAGATAGCCGACGTAACCCTGCACCTCGCCGGCCGGGTCGACGAGCGGGATCGCCTGGCCCTCGAAGGACCTCACCGGCCGGTCCGGGGCAACTAGCCGCAACTTGGCTTGGCCGCTGGGCCGGCCCGCCGGGACACGCCAGGTCTCCGCGACCGTGAGCAGGTCCTCGGGGTGGAGCGAGAGCACGAAAGCGGCCGCTTCCTCCTGGCTCAAACCCACCGCCTCGCAGACCCGTTGGCTCGCGTACCAGAGGAGCCCGTTCGCGTCGGCGGCGAAAATGCCGACCGGCAGCAGCGTCGAGAGGGCGTCCAGAACCGTTCCGACGACGGGCCGGTCAGGTGAGTTCTCGACACCTGTTACCTCGGGGAGCACAGGCCGATTGTACTGGGGCGTGCCTGTTTCTCACGATTGACCGCCCAGTTCAGAGCGCAGGGACGCGCCCGCCGCCGTGGGGCGTCCCCACGCGCGCGAGGCCGGCGCCGGTTCGCTGTCAGGGGCCCGGCACGGCGCAGGCGACGGCGCGCTCCGCCTGGGTGGGATCTGGGAGTGCGACCAGAGCCGGAGTCACAGAAGGCGGGTAAAGCGTCGCGATTCCCGGCGACGAAGCCGCCGCCGACAGCGCCGACGCGCTCGGCACGCCGGCGAGTGCAGCCTTCAAGAAGGCGGTCGTGGTCTTCTCGACGACCGGTGCGGCCGGGCCCTGGCCGATGTAGGGGGAGAAGTGGTGTGCCGAGGCGAGCTTCAGGAAAAAGCCGCCGCCGGCGAAGTGGAACAGCGTGTCGGCGTCCTGGGGCAGGTTGCAGACGTCGGCGGCGCTCTGGACAAAGAGCATCGGCGGCGGGCTGGCCGGTGCGGCGTAGGGGCCGGACAGCTCCGAGCCGGACATGAGGACGACGGCAAAGGGGCGGGGCGACATCGCGCCGTAGGTCGAGGTGTAGATCGTCATCGTCGAGTAGACGAGGGCCGCGACCGCCTGAGCGCCGTCCGAGTGCCCGACGAGCGCCACCTTGCCCGGTTCGGCGAGACCCTTCAGCCACGCGGCTCCGCTGGAGGCTGCTCCGGCGGCACCCGACTCGGCCTTCGCGGCGACATACGCGATGTCGAACGGCTCGTTCACCACGTCCGACTCGGCGATCTCGCTCTGGTTCAAGCTGGGCTGGCCGAGGGAGGCGATCTTGTTCGCGTTCTCGTCCGGGAAAAGCGGTGCGACGACCACAAAGCCCGCTTTCACCCACGAGGCCAAAAGCGGTGTGTACGTCGTGGGCACCGTGTCGAATCCGTGCGCGAAGACGATGACAGGAAACGGGCCGCCCCCGTAGTCCGGCCTCGCGCCCGCGATCGGGCTCTTCGCCGAACCGCCGACGGAGGGGTACCAGATCTCGGTCACGAGAGTCCGGGGCCCCGCGCTTCCCCCGGGCGCGGGGTTCACCACGAGACCTGCGCTCGGGTTCGAGTCGGTCCACACCACCGTCCGCAGCCCGATGCCGAGTTTCGCGGGCGGCCTGGCCGTGGTCGTCGTCGTGGTCGTCGTCGGGCGGTGTGACGCGCCCTTGGCCGGACCGCTCCTGCCGAGCAACACGATGATCCCGACCAGCAGCAAAGCGGCGACGAGCGCCGCCGAGCCCACGGCGAGGCGCCGGCGCCGGTAGACCGCTGCGTCGAGCCGGCCATGGGCCGGCTGCCGCCGACCGGGCGGCCGGCGGTCTGGTCGGTGGGCGCCGCTCACCGGCGGGAATCTACCGTTTCCCGGCGAGCGTTGGGGTGCCGTCGGCTTCCGTCAGCGGTCACCGCACCGATGAGCGTGTGATGCCGCCGCCTCCTGTCAGCTTCGCGGCGATGGCCACGGGGATCACCGTGAGCAGGATCACGAAGGTGACGACGACGTTGACCTCGGGAAGCTGCTGGCCGAGACGGATCGCCCCGAAGATCCAGATCGGAAGGGTGTTCTGTGCGCCGGCGGTGAAGGTGGTGACGATCACCTCGTCGAAGGAGAGCGCGAAAGCGAGCAGAGCGCCCGAGATGAGCGCCGTGGCGAGCGTCGGCAGGGTGATGTAGCGGAACGTCTGCCAGCCGGTCGCGCCGAGGTCCATCGAAGCCTCGCCGAGCGAGCCTGACGTCCGCCGGAGCCGCGCGATGACGTTGTTGTAGACGACGACGATGCAAAAGGTCGCATGGCCGATGATGATCGTGACCAGTGACAGGTTGATGCCCGCGAAGGTGAAGAACGACCGCAGGGCGAGACCGGTGATGATCCCGGGCAGCGCGATCGGCAGCACGAGGAACAGCGAGACGGCCTCTCTCCCGAAGAAACGGTACCGCTGCACCCCGAAGGCAGCCGCGGAGCCCAGCAGTAGCGCCACGATCGTTGCCGCGAGGCCGGCCTTCACCGACAGCCAGAGCGCCGATCTCACCTGCGGGTCGTGCCAGGCGACCGAGAGCCAATGCAGCGTGTAGCCCCGGATCGGCCAGCTCTGGATGTTCGACTTGTCGAACGCAAAGATCACGATCGTCACGATCGGTATGAAGAGGAACAAGAGCACGACGGCCACCCACACCACGAGGGCCGACGCGTGTCGGGCGGCTTTCCATCTACATCGCCTCGAAGGCGCCGAGCGCGCGGGCTGAGAGGAGGTAGATGGTCATGATCACGATCGGGACCATCGCCAGAGCAGCAGCGAAGGGGAGGTTGTTGGCGAGGCCGATGTTGGAGTAGATGACGTCGCCGATCAGGTTCGTATTGGAGCCGCTGCCGATCAGCTCAGGGGTGATGAAGTCGCCGAGCGTGAGCGAGAAGGTGAAGATCGACCCGGCGACGATGCCCGGCAGGGCCAACGGCAACAACACGCTGCGCAGCGTCCGCCCGTTGCGCGCTCCGAGGTCAGCCGAGGCCTCGACGAAAGAGTCCGGGATGCGCTCGAGCGCGCCGTAGACGGGGATGATCATGAACGGCAGCCAGATGTAGGTGAAAACGAGCCATATTGCGGTGTTGGTGTAGCCGATGTTCGGAGATCCGAGGCCCAGCAGCCGGGTCGTCCAGTCGAGCGTGCCGTCCTTCGTGCAGGATCACGATCCACGCGTAGACGCGGGCGAGGTAGCTCGCCCAGAGGGGCAGGAGGACGGCGACGAACAGCGCGTTTCGCGTCCGCGGCGGATGCCACGCGGGCCATGAAGTAGGCGAAGGGAACGGCGATGACGATGTCGGTAATTGTCACGAGCGCTGCCATCAGAACCGTCCGCCCGATGATGGCGGGGATCGGGGCGTCGAACAACGCCCTGAAGTTGGTGAGTGACAACGTGTGCTGCAGATTGTTCGTGAAGGGGTTGACCGTCCAGAAGGCGGTGATCAGCATCACGACCAGCGACGCCATGTAGATGACGAGGAACCAGGCCAGCGGCGGCGACAACGTGAGGGTGGCCCGCAGCCACGGCCGGCGCCACAGCGCTGCCGAGGCGCGGGCCACCCGCGTTTCGGATTGCCCCTTTCGGGTCGCGACCAAGGACACGAGAAGGGCGGGCCCTCAGCCGGTGATCTGTGTCCAGGCGGTCTCCCAGTCCACGAACGGGACGCAGTCGCTCTTGCCGTTGTCGCACTGCGCGAGCGGGGTCTTCCAGAACTTGATCGTCTTGAAGTAGGCGTCCGCCTCGTTCGCGTGCAGCGATGCGCACGACCCCTTCGCGATCTTGTCCATCAAAGTGCACGTGTCGGCGTTGGCCGGCGTCTCGCCGTAGGAGTCGGCCTGCTCGGCCTGGACCTGCGGAGTCGAGATGTACGCGAGCCACTTGTAGGCACAGTTGGGGTGCGGCGCCTTGGCGGCGAGCATCCAGGTGTCGGCCCAGCCGGTGGCGCCCTCCACCTTCGGGATCGTGTCCGCGACGAGGGCTCCGGCCGCCTTGAGCTGGCCCGTCTGGTACGGCCAGGCGGCGCCGACCACCGTCTCGCCGTTCTTGAAGGCGGAGATCTCGTCAGAGGCCAGGTTCCAGTAGACCTTGACGAGGAGCTTCTGCTTCTTCAAGAGGTTGACGGCCGCGTTGAACTGCGGCTGGGTCAGCTCGTAGGGGTCGGTGATGCCGAGGCTCGCCTCGTGCTTGGAGAGGTACAGCGCCGCGTCCGCGATCTGGATCGGGTCGTTCGGGATCGTGATCTGACCGGCGTACTTCTTGGAGTAGATCACCGACCAGGACGTCGGCGCCGCCTTGAAGACCCTGGTCGAGTACAGGAGGTCGTTGGGCCCGAACTGGAGGGACACGCCGTAGTGCTTCCCGTTGATCGTGTTGAACGGAGGGGCCTTCAAGAAGGCCCGGAATTCCTTCCAAGACGGGATCAGTTTCATGTTGACGGGCCGGACGTCTCCCCCGTAGATGAGCCGCAGGTCTGCGTCTCCGGAAGCCGAGACCAGGTCGTACTGGCCGCCCCCGCCGTTGGCCATGAGCGAGACCATCTCGCTCGAGGAGCCGGCGTACTTAGTGTTGACCTGGCAGCCGGTCTGGGTCTCGAACGGCTTGACCCACTCCGGTTGGGCATAGCCCTCCCACGCGATCAGGTTGAGCTGGCCCTCGCCCTTGCCGACCGAGGTCTTAACCGGGGCATTCTGCTCCGGCGGCACGAGGCCGCTGCCGCTCGAGGCGGTCGTTGTGGTGCTCTTCGCCGAGTTGCTGCTGCACGCGGCGGCGACGACGGGGATCGCTAGTGCGACCGCGAGCGTGATCGCGGCCCCTCTCCCACGGTTGCGAGACGATGTCGGATGGTTCATTGCTCCTCCTTGTTCCCCGGTCCTGCATCGACTGCCGATGCCGCCGCCGGCGTGGTTGTCTGGTCGGCGGGTCCGCTCGCCGCCGGCGAGGCGGGCCCGATCTCGTAGGACTGGTCCGACTTCCAGGCGATCCTGACCCGCCGTCCGAGCGCGTTGAGCACGTCGGCGGCGGCGGTCTCGAGGTTCTGGCGGACGGCGACGAGACGCCCGCCGCCGTCGAGTTCGACCCTGTAGCGCGTCAGCATTCCGAGGTACACAACTTCGTCGATGCGTCCGGATTCCACATGGGCCCCCGCGGGGACCGGCTCGCGTTCGTCCAACAACAGGTGGATCTTCTCCGGGCGAACCGTCAGCCGGTGACCGTCTCGGTCGATGATGTTCGACACGCCGATGAACCCGGCGACGAACTCGGTGCCGGGCCGTTCGTAGACCTCGGCCGGAGTGCCGGTCTGCTGGATCTGCCCGCGGTCGACCACGGCGAGCCGGTCGCTCATCGTGAGCGCCTCTTCCTGGTCGTGGGTGACGTAGACGAACGTGATCCCGACCTCTCGTTGGATCCGCTTCAGCTCTGTCTGCATCTCCTGTCGGAGCTTGAGGTCGAGGGCGCCGAGCGGCTCGTCCAGGAGCAGCACCCCGGGCTCGTTCACGATCGCCCGCGCGAGGGCGACCCTTTGACGCTGGCCGCCGGACAGCTGGACCGGTTTGCGCTCGCCGAGGCCCGAGAGCCTGACCATGTCGAGAGCGCCCCCGGCGCGCCGTCGCCGCTCGGCCTTGGGCACCTTGCGAACCTTCAAGCCGTACTCGACGTTCTCAATCACGGTCATGTGCGGGAAGAGTGCGTAGTCCTGGAACACCGTGTTGACGTCGCGCGCGTAAGGGGGCTGCCGGGTCACGTCGACACCGCCAAGCTCGACTGTGCCGGCATCGGGGCTCTCGAACCCGGCGATGATCCGCAGCAGCGTCGTCTTGCCGGACCCAGAGGGCCCGAGCATCGTGAAGAACTCGCCCTCGCCGATCTCCAGGTCGACGCCGTCGGCCGCGACGACGCTGCCGTAGGACTTGCGGATACCCGCCAGCCGGACCGCCGGCAGCGTCGCGCCGCGACGGTGGGCCACCTCGGCCTCTGTTGCCGTTCGGCTCATCGCAGCCCCCCTGCCCCTGCCACCTTTCCCAGTAGGGTAGCGGTCTACACCGTATGGCGGGGATCCCCGCGGAGTCCGCGGTACCATCCGGCAATCCGCCAGGCACTTTCAACCGTATTGCTTGTGATGCGAAGGAACTCCTCATGATGCGACGGACGAGGGAAGCCTCGAGCGGACCTTCGGACGAAGCCTTGCTCGCCGGCATGGCCCAAGGAGACGAGCAGGCCGCGCTCGCGTTCGTGAGGAGGTATCAGGGAAGGGTGTTCGGTTTGGCCGTGAGCATGCTGGGTGATGCCCCGCTTGCCGAGGACGTCGCGCAAGAGGCGCTGCTTCGCGCCTGGCGGCACGCTCCTGTCTACGACCCGCGCCGCGGCGCCGTCTCGACCTGGGTGCTCACGATCGGCCGCAACCTGACCATCGATGCGTTGCGCATGCGGAGGGCCGTCCCGACCGACCCTGACGATCTGATCGGGCTCGGGCTCTTGAGCAGCGAGCCGTCGCCCGACGAGTCTGCCGTCAAGGCCGATGCCGCCGGCAGCCTCCGCTCCGCGCTCGGAGGGCTCCGGGTAGAGCAGCGCCGGGCGCTGGAGCTCGCCTACTTCCACGGCATGACTGCTGCCGAGGTCGGCAAGGCGGAGAACATTCCGCTCGGCACTGCGAAGACCCGGATTCGGACAGGGCTCCAGAAGCTGCGAGAGACCATGGCGAACGAAACGAGCACCCGATGAGCGACCACGACGCCAGCGCCAGGCCGGAGTGCGATCGGTACGCTGACGACCTCGCCGAGCTCGCAATGGGGATCTTGACGGGAAGAGAGCGGGCTCTGGCGCTCGCCCACGTCGAAGGGTGCACGTGGTGCCAGGCCGAGATGGAGCAGCTCTCGCTCGCCGCCGACTCGCTCCTCGAGGTGGTGCCGAGTGTCGAGCCGCCTCTCGGCTTCGAGGTACGGCTCATCGAGCGGCTGGGGCTCCCCCGTGCCGCTCCTCGAATCGCCCGCCGGCGGTGGGGTCTCCGGCAGCCCTCCCTGGTGCTGGCGAGCCTGCTGGTGCTGCTCGCGGTCGGCGCCGGAATCGGCGGCGGATGGCTCGCGCGGGGCGCACGGAACCCGGCGGTCGGCAGCGCCTTCGGCACCCAGGCCGGTGGACAGCTCGAGACCGAGTCGCTCGTGGGCGGGGGCCGGACCCTCGGCAGCGTCAGCGTGTACTCGGGCCGCAAGAGCTGGCTCCTCATGACCCTCGACGACGGGTCATGGTCCGGCCAGGCGGTCTGTCAGGTGCGCCTGGCTGACGGGAAGACGGTGCCGCTCGGGACCTTCTGGCTCGACAAGGGTTACGGAACGTGGGCAGTCACCCTCCCGCCAGGGACCGGCCACATCGTGACCGCTTCGGTCGTGACCAACGCGGGCGTGCTCGCGAGCGTGCGCTTCCCGGACCGGAGCACGCTCTCGGTGGCCGGCGCGGCCGGTGGCCCGGCTTCGAGCGCCCAGCCGGGCTGGATGATGCACTGAGCCATCCCGCGCGGCGCCAGCCGGCCGCTCGGCCCACGTGCCGCTCGGCGCCGGCCGCTCGGCCCACGTGCCGCTCGGCGCCGGCCGCTCGGCCCACGTGTCAATACTTTTGTGGGCTCTCTGGCCACACAACCCTTAACACGTCTGCTCGTTCGCCCGGCAGCCGGGCAGCCCACCGCCCGGCGGCCCACAGCCCGCAGCCCACAGCCCGCAGCCCACAGGCCGGCAGCCAGCTAGCCCGGCAGCCCACGCCCGACAGCCGGCAGCCCAGCAGGCCGGCTATTCGTCGTCGACCGTCTCGGGGTCATCGAGCAGCACGCCGGCCTCGATTGCCTCGACGACGTCGAGCGGAAGTTGGTCCTCGGTCCGTTCGTCGTCGTAGTCGATCTCGCTGTCGAGCGACACAGCCTCGGCGGCGTCCGCCGGAATGTACGGGTCCGGGCTTTCGTCGGCGGGGCCGTCGTCGTATACGTCGCTCAAGCGAACCTCCCCGCAGATTTGGAGAGCCGCGGGCGCTGTGCGCCCGCGGCTCTCTCGAACAGTCGCCCGGCCTACGGACGCCTTTGTTCTGCTGTGCGTCTCGCGCGCGTCAGGCCGGCTTGGCCGTTCCGATCTTGCTCGGCGACTGCTTGGCCTTCTTGGCCGCGCGCTTTTCCTTTAGCGATTTCCCGGGCTTTTTGCCCGAGGACTTCTGTGGCGACTTGTTAGCCACGTCGAGCTCCTTTTAGCTGTGGTCGTCGCCCGCAGTTTTGCAGCTGTGGGCGGATGACTTCAGATCGCCCGGACGCTGCTGGCCTGCATGCCCTTCTTGCCTTGGGTGACCTCGAACTCGACCCGCTGGCCTTCGAGCAACTCGCGATAGCCCTGCGCCTGAATCTCTGACTGGTGAACGAAGAGGTCCTCGCCGCCGCCGTCGGGTGCAATGAACCCGAAACCCTTGGTCGCGTTGAACCACTTCACAGTACCTACTGCCATCACTTGAACTCCTCTTGCTCCACGCACGATAGGGCAGGAGTCCAAGTATGGATACCAGCACAGCACTCAGCCTGCGTGGGGGCGACTGGTGCACCTCCAGGATACCCGTTTCTCGGCCCATAGGTATCGGCGTACCCGTAGCTGCTAGAAGTGCGCCGGAATCAGGCGCTGCCAATGCGCCGGAATTCAGCCGCTACCAGTCCGCCGGAATTCGAACATGGCTCTTGTTCAGCTCGGCGACCGAGGCGCACCCCAGAAGACGCAGGGTCCGGTCCAGGTCCTCGCGGAGGATGGCGAGGACCCGGTCGACGCCCGGCTGGCCGGCGGCGGCGAGCCCGTATGCCCACGAGCGGCCGACCATGGCGGCGCGCGCCCCGAGCGCTATGGCCTTGACGACGTCTGCGCCGCGTCGAAAGCCGCCGTCTACGAATACTTCGACCTGATCGCCCACGGCCCCGACGACTTCGACGAGGGCGGGCAGCCCGGCAGATATCGTGTCGAGCTGTCGCCCTCCGTGGTTCGAGACGACGATGGCGTCCGCGCCGTCGTCGACAGCACGCCGGGCGTCGTCGCCGGTAATGATCCCCTTAGCCAGGATCGGGCCATGCCACTGCTCGCGCAGCCACCTGAAGTCCTCCCAGGTGGGCGGAGAGGCGATCCAGTGGAACAGTGCGTCGGCGGCCGACATCGGCGCCCCGGCGGTCCCGAGCGTCGCCGCGTTGACAAGGCTGAGCTGGAAGCGATCGTGGGCAGCGTCGGCAAGCCACCGCGGTCGCACCGCGACTTGCGGTGCCATCGTCAAGATGGTCTGGCGGTCGAGCCTGAGCGGCAGGCCTATCTTGTGTCGCTGCTCGCGCTCGCGGTTGCCGGGGATCTGCGTGTCGAGCGTCACCGCGAGCCCGCTGAACCCGGCCTTTTGTGCTCTGGCGACCAGTTGCTCGGCCCCCGGGCGGCCTCCGAGAAAGTAGAGCTGGAACCAGGCCGGCTGACTGGCGGCCGCCATGACCTCGTCCATGGCGTGGCCGGACATGGAGCTGAGCGTGAAGATCGTGCCCGCCCTGCCCGCCGCTCGGGCGCCGGCGACGTCCCCGAGCGGGTCCATCATCCGAGTGAACCCGATCGGGCTCAGCAGGATCGGCATGGAGACTTGAAAGCCCAGGACCGAAGTCGCGAGCTCAGGGGCCGGCACGCCCACTGTCACCCCGACGCGGGGGCGGAACTGCACGGATTCGATGGACTCGATGTTCGCCCGCATCGTGGACTCCGAGGCGGCGCCACCGTCGATGTAGTCGAAGACGGCCGCCGGCACTCGCCGCCGGGCCAGGCGGCGCGCATCGGCCACGGTGAAGATCCGCGCCGCAGCACGACGCTGCGCGAGTTCGTGGTAGCGGTCCCAGAGCGACGTCGTCATCGCCGACAGTCTTGTTGCCGTACCAGGGCACGCACAAAAACAGGGGCACGGGCGGCGAGGAGCCGCAGGCCCAACAGGGGGAACTCCCTACGGCGGGGCGAGGCCGACCCGTTATGGTTGCGCATTTAGGGTATGGCGACAACCGATTGACAGGTAACGGCCAGTTTTGGTAAGGTTTTGGTTGAACCAGATTCATTCACATTCGTTCAGGCCCGTCGCGACTCATCTAAAGCGGCCGGGATCGTCCGGGGAGGCGTCGAGTGAGCACCGATCTGATCGCCTTTGCCTCCAAGAGCGAGATGCTCGAGAAGTCGAAGGAGTTCTGGAACCCGGACAAGACCCAGTTCTGGATCGACTCCGGCGTGCCGCTCGTCGTCGACCGGCGCGAGGAATATTTCATCTACGACGTCTCGGGCAAGCGACTGATCGACGTCCACCTGAACGGCGGGACTTACAACCTCGGTCATCGCAACCCTGAAGTCGTGCAGGCCGTGACGGCGGCGATGCAGCACTTCGACATCGGGAACCACCACTTCCCGTCCCTCGCCCGGACCGCGCTGGCCGAGGCGCTCGTCGAGTCGGCTCCAGCCAACATCACCAAGGTCATCTACGGCAGCGGCGGGGGCGAGGCGATCGACATCGCTCTCAAGACCGCCCGCCACGCCACGCAAAAGCGCAAGATCGTCTCGATCGTCAAGGCGTATCACGGTCACACGGGACTGGCCGTGGCGACCGGCGACGACAGGTTTGCGGCGCTGTTCCTGTCAGATCGACCCGAGGAGTTCCCGCACGTTCGCGTTCAACGACCTGGCCGCGATGGAACAGGCCTTGGCAGGGCGGGATGTGGCCGCCGTGATCATGGAGACCATTCCGGCAACCTATGGCTTCCCCCTTCCGGACCCGGGGTACCTCGAGAGCGTGAAGAGGCTCTGCGAGCGGTACGGCGCCCTCTACATCGCCGACGAGGTTCAGACGGGGCTCATGAGAACCGGCGAGCTTTGGGCGATCAGCAAGCACGGCATCGAGCCCGACATCCTCGTGACCGGCAAGGGGATCTCAGGAGGCCTCTACCCCATCTCCGCGGTCCTCGTCAGCGAGGCTGCGGCAGGTTGGCTCAGCGAGGACGGTTTCGGCCACATCTCCACCTTCGGAGGCGCCGAGCTCGGGTGCATCGCGGCCCTCAAGACCTTGGAGATCACGTGCCGGAACGAGACGCGGTCGATGGTGCACTACGTCTCGGATCTCATCGGTCGGGGCCTGCGGGCGATCCAGGACGCCTATCCCGACTGGTTCACCGGAATCCGCCAGAACGGTCTCGTGATGGGTCTCGAGTTCGCCCACCCCCAGGGCGCCAAGTACGTCATGAAGCACCTCTACGACAACGGCGTCTGGGCCATCTTCTCGACCCTCGACCCCCGCGTCCTGCAGTTCAAGCCCGGCATCCTGATGACGCCTGAGCTTTCCGAGGAGTTGCTCGGAAGGACCGAGGTGGCCATCGGCAAGGCGTGGCACGAGGTTCGCAAGAGCGGGAAGGTCGGCACGTGAGCGAGCTCGCGGTCGACTTGCTGACCGAGCCGGCCGGCGTGCCGCGGGCACGCGCGATGTTGCAACGGGCCCAGTGGGCGGCCTTGGCCTTCTCGCGTTATGACAAGGACACCGTCGACCGCATCGTCTCGGCCGCCGCCCGGGCCGGGGCGGCCAAGGCCCGCGAGTACGCCGAGTGGGCGGTGAGCGAGACCGGTTACGGGGTCGTCGAGGACAAGTTCTTGAAGAACGTGAGCTGCAGCACCGGCATCGTGGAGGCGTACCGCGACCATGACTACGTGTCGCCGCGTTTCGACCCCACGGCGAAGATCCTCGAGATCCCACGACCGGCGGGCGTCGTGCTGGCGCTCACGCCTTCTACGAACCCGGTGGCAACCGTGTTCTTCAAGACCCTGCTCTGCCTCATGACGCGAAGCGTGGTCATCGTGAGCCCGCACCCCATGGCCAAGGGCGTGTGCGCGGATGCGGCCCGCACCATGGCCGAGGCCGCCGTCGAAGCGGGAGCGCCCGACGGCGTGATCCAGGTCGTCGACGAGCCCTCGATCCCCCTCATCGACGCCCTCATGACCGACGCCCGCACGGACGTCATCGTGGCGACGGGCGGGACGGCCGTCGTCCGCAGCGCCTACAGCTCCGGTACGCCCGCCATCGGGGTCGGGCCCGGGAACGTTCCCGTGCTGGTCGACCAGACCGCGGAGCTTGCCCTCGCAGCCAAGCGCATAGCGGACTCGAAGAGCTTCGACAACTCGATCCTGTGCACCAACGAGTCGGTGCTGATCTGCGAGCAGCCGGCGCTGGACAACCTGGTCCGGCATCTGCACCGGGAAGGCGCCTACCTTCTCGCAGACGAGGAGCGAGACCGCCTGCGAGAGCTCCTATTCCCCAAAGGATCCTTCGACCTGAGATTCGTCGGCAAGGACGCCGCCTTCATCGCCGCGGAGGCGGGTGTCAGGGTGGGCGGCAACACCCGGGTCCTCCTCGCCCCGTTCGATCTGGTCGTGCCCGAGGAGCCGCTCGCGCACGAGAAGCTCTGCCCGGTCCTCGGGCTGGTCTCGGTGCCGAACGTGCACCGCGGCATCGAGGCCGCCAGGGCCGTGCTGCGCATCACCGGGCCTGGGCATTCCGCAGCCATCCACAGCACGAACCCGAGCACGATCATGGACTACAGCGCCGCGTTGCGGGTGCTCCGGGTCGTGGTGAACGTCGGCAACAGTCTCGGCAGCTCCGGCCTTGAGACGAACCTCCCGCCCACGATGACCATCGGCACCGGGTACTTCGGGCGGTCCTCGGTCGCCGAGAACCTGCAGCCGAAGCATCTCGTGCAGTGGACCCAGGTGGCCTACAACTCCAGCGCGGACGAGCCTTTCGGGAATTTTGCCGGCCTCACTCCCTGGGAGCAGCCGCACGGGCACGTGCCCCCTTACCCGTATGCGTCGAACCAGGTCGGTGCGGACGGAACAGCCGGCACGTCGTCCCGGGGCGGCACGCACGGCCCGACAACCGCTTACGGGCGCGAGCAGACGGCTCCCGAGGCGGCCGGCCTTCGCGAGGAGATCCGCCGCATGGTCCTCGAAGAGCTCAGCCGGATTGTGAGGGGCTAGTCATGGCCGAGCTGCGTTCCTTCATCTTCCTCGACCGGCTCCAGCCCCAGACGATGTGCTATCTCGGCACCTGGGTTCGAGGCAACCTGCCCCGGAGCGACGTCGCGGCGCAGATCATCGAGATCGCGCCCGGACTCGACATCGAGCCGCTCACCGATGTGGCGCTCAAGCACGCGGGGGTCCGGGCGGGCATCCTCGTCGTCGAGCGGCAGTTCGGCTACCTCGAGATCCACGGCACCACCGACGAGGTGCGGGCCGCAGCAGCGGCGGTCCTCGAAGAGCTGGGAGCGACCGCACGCGACGCGACCCCTCCGCAGATTCTCGCGTCGAAGATCATCACCATGCTCGACGCCCAGCACGCATTCCTCGTCAACAGGAACAAGATCGGTTCGATGGCGCTCCCCGGCGAGTCGCTGTTCGTTCTCGAGATGCAGCCGGCCTCCTATGCGATCCTCGCGACCAACGAGGCAGAGAAGGCCGCACAGGTCAAGGTGGTCGACTACCGAATGATCGGCGCGACCGGACGCGTCTACCTCGCCGGCCTCGAGTCCGACGTCCGCCAAGCCGCGACGGCTGCCGAATCGGCCCTTCAGGGCTTTCGATGAGCGACCAGTCGCAGGCCACCGAAGGCCTCCGGGCGCTCGTGCGCGAGGCGCTGGACGACCTGCTGCCCGAGCTCGCTAGGTCCCCACAACCGGGGCGGCCCATGCCTCCCCGGACCGGCGAGTCCGTCTACTCGTCCGGCGAGGTAGAGACGGTCATGTTGCGAACCGACGCGGACCTCGCAGCGTTCGTCAGTCGCCTGCTGTACCTGTTCGAGAATCCGAAGCACCGCGAGGACGTGCGTGCCGGACGACTGCGCTTTCGTTTTGCGCCCGCTGCCGCGCCGGGCTCGTTCCGCCCGGTGCACCGGATCGAGAAGGGCGCGGTCACCGAAGCCACGGTCCGCGAGGCCGCACGGTCCGGCGCCAAGATCGTCCTCGGTCCGAATGCCGTCCTCACGCCGCTCGGGCGCGACCGCGCCCGGGCCGAAGGCGTCGATGTGGAGAAGGAGCACTGATGGTCACCGCGACAGTCGTGGGGAACGTGTGGTCGACGCGCCGGCTGAAGGAGATCCCGAACGGCGCCTTTCTCGAGGTTCAGCTCGAGGGAAGCGGCAGCCGGCTCGTCGCTTTCGACGTCCTCGGCAGCGGGATCGGAGAGCGGGTGCTCGTGGCTCAGGGCTCGGTAGCAGCGGCCTGGTTCACCGGCAAGCCGCCGCCGATCGACGCGTTGATCGTCGGCTCCATCGACGTGGCCGCGGAGCAGGCTCCGAGCCGGGTCCGGGCCCAGAAGAAAGGAGCTTGACTACTCGCTCGGCGGGAGCTTCCCCGAGAGCACCGTCCGGTCCCGAGGTCGGGAACCGGCGGGCAAAGGCGCAAGAAGGCGGAGATCGAACCATCCAGACAGGAGACAAGGCATGGCAAACAACGCGATCGGCATGATCGAGACCAAGGGCTACGTCGCCGCACTGGCGGCGGCGGACGCCATGGTGAAGGCGGCGAATGTGACCATCGTCAGCCGCGACGAGGTGGGCGACGGTCTCGTTGCGGTCACCATCGTCGGCGACGTCGGTGCCGTCAAGGCGGCGACAGAGGCGGGCGCGGAGACGGCCGGGAGTGTCGGCCAGCTCATATCCGTGCACGTCATCCCCCGCCCCCACCCCGAGCTCAGCAAGCACTTCAAGGCCAGCGGGAGCGAATGACCGTGGCGACGTCAGCCGCGTCGCCTCCACCGAGCCCGGAGCTCCGGGTCTACCTGCTCGTCCGGGACCTCCAGCGCCAGTTCGCCTCGTACATGGCGACACCGACACGCGCGCGGGGCTATCCGCCCTTCGAGGGCAACCATGCCCTCATCGTCGAGGTGGCGCCCGGGCTCGCGATCGAGCGAGTCACGGACCTGGCGCTTCGCGCCGTGCCGAGTGTCGAGCCGGGGATTCTGTTCGTCGAGCGGCAGTTCGGCGTGCTCGAGATCCACGGGTCCGAGCTCTCCGAGGTGGAGCGCGCCGGGCAGGCGATCCTCGACGGCCTGCACGCCGACGCTTCGGACCAGCTGCGGCCGCGGACCCTCTACTCGGACGTGATCGAGGACATCACCGACCAGCACGCCGTCATCATCAACAGGAACCGGCAGGCCTCGATGATCCTGCCGGGCGAGACGCTGCTCGTGTACGAGATGACGCCGGCCCTGTTCGCCGCCGTCGCCGCCAACGAAGCCGAGCGCGCGGCGCCAGGAGTGACCCTGGTCGACGTGTCGATGATCGGCGCTGCCGGCCGGATCTACCTGAGCGGGCAGACTGAGGACGTGCTTGTCGCCCAAGCCCAGATCGCGGCCGTGCTCGGCTCGGTGGAAGGAAGAGAGCACTGAGCCCCGACGACGGTGCAGCGGTTCACGACCTGTCCGCCGAGGGCGACGTCCTCGAGCGGGTCACGACCCTCGCCCGGCTCGCCGTCGGGCTATACGGCGTCCACCCTGACGCGACCGTAGAACTGCTGAACGTCTCGGAGAACGCCACGTACCGCGTCGACGACCCGTCCGAGGGCCAGAAGGCGCTGCGGGTCCACAGGCTCGGCTACCACACGCGCGACGAGATCGCCTCGGAGCTTGCCTGGATGGACGCGCTTCGGGCCGAAGCCGGCGTCCGCACTCCACGAGTCGTGCCCGCCTTGAATGGCGACAGGGTGGTCACCTTGACCGACGGCACCACGGGCGAGGACCGCTACTGCGTCATGTTCGAGTTTCTTCCGGGTGTGGAGCCTCTCGAGCAGGACGTCGAGAGCTTCGAGGCGCTCGGCGAGCTGACGGCGCGGATGCACCTGCACTCTCGGCGGTGGTCACGGCCGAGCGGGTTCGCCAGGTTCCACTGGGATTACGACGCCGCCTTCGGCGTCCAGGCAGCGCTGGGGACGGTGGCAGGAAGGCGTCGGGGTCGGACGCGACCAGCGTGAGGTGCTCGCCCGTCTCGACCAGACCCTGAAGCGCCGGCTGTCTGCTTACGGGACCGGGCCCGATCGGTACGGCCTGGTTCACGCGGACACGCGCCTCGCGAACCTGCTCGTCGACGACGGGTCGGTGAGCGTGATCGACTTCGACGACTGCGGGTTCAGCTGGTACCTCTACGATCTCGGCACGACCGTGAGCTTCTTCGAGCACCGCCCCCAGGTGCCAGAGCTCGTGGACAGCTGGCTGCGCGGTTACCGCAGGCGGGCGGAGATCTCTCCTGAGGACGAGGCGGAGATCTGGACGTTCATCCTCTTCCGGAGGCTCCTGCTCGTTGCGTGGATCGGTTCCCACGGCGCCGTCGAAATTGCCCGCGAGCTCGGGGCGGGCTACACCCTTGACAGCTGCGACCTGGCGGAGAGCTACTTGAGCCGGTTCACCTGACGCGCCTGACGCGACACGATCTTCTACAAGAGAAACGGCCCGCGACGAGCCACACGCCTGAGGCCGGGCAAGGAGGCAAATGTGTTCAAGCCGCTCGACGGGCGAAGCGTCGTGGTGACCGGGGCGACGCGCGGCATCGGCAAGGGGATCGCGCGAGTGTTCACCCGTGCCGGGACCCGGGTGCTAGTCGTGGGGCGAGACGAGCAGGCTGCCCGGAGCACGGTCGACGAGCTCTCACAAGACGGTGAAGTCTCCTACGTGCTGGCCGACATCTCTCGGCGCGCGGAATGCGAGCGCGTCGCGGCCACGGCGGTCGAGCGCCACGGGGGCATCGACGTGCTCTGCGCGAACGCGGGCATCTTCCCGGCCCATCGCCTCGGCGACATGACCGAGGACGCGATCGACGAGGTGATGGGGACGAACCTCAAGGGCTGCATGCTCTCCGTTCAGGCCTGCATTCCGGCGCTCGAGCGCTCCGGCCACGGTCGTGTGATCCTCACGTCGTCGATCACCGGTCCGATCACGGGCTTCCCAGGCTGGGCCCACTACGGCGCCAGCAAGGCCGGCCAGCTGGGCTTCATGAGGACGGCGGCGATCGAGCTCGCCCGGCGCGGCGTCACCGTCAACGCCATCCTGCCGGGCAACATCGTGTCGGAGGGACTCGCCGAGCTCGGAGACGACTACGCCGCCGCGATGACGGCGTCAGTCCCCCTCGGCAAGCTGGGCACGGTCGAGGACGTCGGCTATCTGGCGCTGTTCCTCGCGACCGACGAGGCCGGGTACATCACCGGCCAGGCGATCGTGGTGGACGGCGGCCAGGTGCTGCCCGAGTCGCTGGCGGCACTGGAAGGCGCTTGAGCTCGGTGGCCTGCAGCGACGCTCTCCGGGTCGAGCCCAATGCAGGAGACATCAGGCGCGCGCTGCTGGCGCGCATCGACGCCGGGGACCTGCGACCCGGTGAGCGGCTCGGTTCGGAGCGGGATCTCGCGGCGTCCCTCGGCGTGAGCCGGTCGACGGTTCGCCAAGCGCTCGGCGTCCTCGAGGACGAGGGGGTCGTGCGGAGGGTCCCCGGGCGTGGCGGCGGCACCTTCGTCAGCCAGTCGAAGATCGAGCGGGACCTGTCGCGCATCGTCGGGCTGCCCGCGATGCTCCGCTCCCAGGGTGTCACCGCGGGGACGAGGGTGGTCACCGCCGGCCTCGGCGGAGCCGACGAGACGGCCGCGAGGGAGCTCGGCCTCGAGACCGGCGCGCTGGTCGTGAGCCTGGTTCGGATCAGGCTGGCCGACGGCAGCCCTATCTCGGTCGAGCACGCCACCCTGCCGGCTGACAGGTTCCCAGGGCTGCTCGAGCTCCCGCTCGGCGGGTCGGTCTACGAGTTGCTCGAGGAGCACTACGGGGCGCGCCCCGGCGAGGCGGTGGAGCGCATCGAGGTGGTTCCTGCCTCGGCCGAAGAAGGCGCGATCCTCGGCGTCGCAGCTGGGGCCCCGCTGCTCTCGATCATGAGGACAACGGTCGACGAAGCCGGGCATCCTATGGAGTACTCGCACGACCTGTTCCGGGCGGAAAGGACCCGCATCGTCGTGCGGACCCCGGGCCGGGGCGGGATCACCCGAGCAGCCCGGACGCCCGGCCGAGTCGTCGAGCTTCGTGCTCAGAAGGAAAGGGAGGTTCGCAGTTGACATTCGACGCGCGTGGCGTGCCCCTGAGCGGGACCCGAGAAGCGATCGGCCACTTCGACGCCGCGGTCTCCACGTTGGTGCTGCTGCGTCCCGCGGTCGGCAGCGAGACGGAGAGAGCGCTCGAGGTCGAGCCGGAGCTCCCCATGGGTCACGCGCTGAGCGGCTATCTCGGAGTGCTCGGCACCGAGCCGGACGACGCGGCTGCGGCAAGAGACAGCCTCGACTCGTGGCTTCGAGGCGTCGACGGAGCTCGCCTTCACGACCGGGAACGCCGCCATCTCGACGCAGCGACGGCGTGGCTGCACGGCGACATGCTCGGTTGCGGGGAGCTGCTCCAGCAGATCTCCGACCTTTACCCGCCGCGACCTCCTTGCCCTTGCGGTCGGTCATCAGATCGACTTCTTCAGCGGGAACGCGACCAGCCTCAGAGACCGCATCGGAGGCGTCCTCACTTCGTGGTCGGAAGACGACGAGGACTACTCGCTCGTGCTCGGGATGTTCGCATTCGGGCTCGAGGAGGCCGGTCACTACGACAGGAGCGAGGACGTGGGCGCGAAGCCGTGGAACGCAACGCCAAGGACGTCTGGGGCATACACGCGGTCGTCCACACACTCGAGATGCAGGGGCGATTCGGCGAGGGTCTCGGCTACTTCGACGAGCGTGTCGACGACTGGTCGACGGGCAACTTCTTCAACATCCACAACTGGTGGCACTACTGCATCTACGCGTTGGAGGCGGGACGCCGGGACATCGCACTGCGCATCTACGACGACGTTCTCCACGCCGACGGCTCGGCCGGCCTCGTGATGGAGATGCTCGACGCCTCGTCGCTGCTCTGGCGCCTCTATCTGGACGGAGCGGACGAGTCGGCGCGCTGGGCCGCTCTCGCAGACGGCTGGGACCCGAAGATGAAGACGCCCCATTACGCGTTCAACGACATGCATGCCGTCATGTCGTACGTGGGCGCCGGCCGACTGGACAGAGCCGACGCGCTGATAAGCGACCGGGACGCCTATCTTCGGTCCGCACCACACGGCGAGAGCAACGTCATGTTCACGCGCGAGGTGGGCCGCCCGGTCTGCCAGGCCCTGGTCTCGTTCGGCAAAGGGCGCTATGACGAGGTCGTGGAGCTACTGGTCCCGATCCGAAAGCGGATCAACCTGTTCGGCGGCAGTCACGCCCAGCGAGATGCGGTGCAGCGCACCCTGCTCGAAGCCACGCTGCGCGCTCACAAGGACGATGTCGCTCGCGTGCTGCTGAGCGAGCGGATCGCCTTGAAGCCGACGAGCCCCTACAACTGGCTGGCGGAGGCCCGTCTTCTCGACGAGCTCGGGTCATCCACGGCCGCCGCGGCCGCCACCGAGCGGGCGTGCGAGCTACGAGCCGGTCCGGAGCCTCGCTTCGCGGCCGTGTAGGGCCAGCCCGACCGCGATCTCGGGCACTCGATCTCGGGCCGGGCGCCCCTCCCAAGCCTGTGCAACCATGAAACCATGATCGAACCGAGTGTCGAGCGCAGCATCGAGCCGGTCGAGCACGCTCCCGTATACGGGCTCGTCGTCGAGCACATCAGACGGGCCATCCACATCGGGAGCTTCGTGGCGGGGGACAAGCTGCCCCCCGAGCGGGAGCTCGCCAAGCAGCTCAACGTGTCGAGGACGACAGTCCGCGAGGCCATTCGCGTGCTCGAGGGCGAGGGATACCTGGAGACCCGCCGCGGGGCGACTGGCGGTGTGCTCGTGCTCGACCGCGGACAGGCCGAGGAGCGCCTGGCGCCGATCATCAGGGCCCGTCTCGGTGAGCTCGAGCAGATCCTCGATTTCCGGTTGGCGGTCGAGTGCGGCGCGGCGCGGCTGGCCGCAGTCCGCCGCGGTGAGGACGATCTCGAGCGGCTCGCAAGCGCGTTTCGGATCATGGAGGACGGATGGGAGACCCGGCGGTTCCGGTCTGCCGACTCGGCTTTCCATCTCGGGATCGCCGAGGCGGCAGGCAACGAGTGGATGCGAAAGGCGATCGAGGACACGCGAGTGGCGATCTGGGTTCCCGTCGACACCGTCACCGACAACGTGTTCCGGACCGCCCAGCTGCACCACGCTCAAATCCTCTCCGCGATCCGAGACCGGGACGCCGACGCCGCCGAACAAGCGGTGGCGGCGCACATCGAGACGGCGCGAGCCGACCTGAACAAGATCGCCTCGGCGATCAGCTGAAATTTGGTCGGGGTGGGCCGGCCGTGATCGAGGGGGGCAGCCCGTGGCCGAGCCGGTCACCGGGAAGGGCCCCGGGCCGGGCCGGCAACCGGACGAGGCTCGCTTGACAGTAGGGGCGATAGGTCCAAGAATCCGACCATAGACACAGATCCGCAGGTCGAAGCCCTCCTGAACGAGCTCATCGCGGCCGGGCGCCCGTCCAGCATGACGCTCCCGCTCCCTGAGGCACGCCGCAACTTCCGGGAGCTCTCCTTGTCGGTGGCGCTGCCGGACGACTGGGGCACGACGAGGGCTCTCGAGATCCCCGGCCCTGGCGGTCCGATCCCGGTCCACGCGTACCGGGAAGCCGGGTCGAGTGTCCTGCCGCTCGTCGCGTTCTTCCACGGAGGCGGCTGGGTGTTCGGGGACCTCGACTCGTACGACTCGATGTGCCGCACGCTCGCGCGCACTGCAGAGTCCGTCGTGGTCTCGGTTGACTACCGTCTCGCACCCGAGCACCCGTTCCCGGCCGGGTTCGAGGACTGTCTCGCCGTGGCTCGCTGGCTAGCCTCGAACGGCGCGCAGGTCGGGGGCGATCCCTCCCGGCTCGCCGTCGCCGGCGATAGCGCGGGCGGGAATCTGGCCGCCGCGGTGGCGCTTGTCGCCCGCGACGAAGGCGATCTCACGCTCCGGTGCCAGCTGCTGATGTACCCCGCGCTCGACCCGCGCATGACCTCCCCGTCCTACGACGAGAATGCCGATGATCCCTTCTTGTCGAAAGCCGAAATGGAGTGGTGCTGGCCCCGCTACCTCTGGGCCATCGCGGGCGACCCCAGTCCGTATGCGGCGCCGGCGCTCGCTTCGGACCTGTCCGGGCTCGTCCCCGCACTCGTCGTCGTCGCGGGCCACGATCCCCTCCGCGACGAAGCGGTGGCGTACGCACAGCGGCTGCGAGAGGCCGGCGTGGCGGTCGAGCTCACCTACTACGAGGCGATGGTCCACGGCTTTCTTTCGTTCACGCGGGCGCTCGATACCGGCCGGGAGGGACTCGAGAAGGCCGGACTACTCCTCGGCAGGTTCCTCGCCTGAGCGGCTGTCTCTTTCTTTGGGGGCCGTCCCGAAGGGCCGTCTCCCGAGGGCTGCCTCTCGACAGCCGTCGCGTGGGGAGAAAAGTCCCGTGAAGAGAAGGGTGGTCATGTGAGCGAAGGTGGACGACTCTCGGGCAAGGTGGCAATCGTCACGGGTGCGGCTTCGGGCATCGGGCTGGCGATCTCGAACCGGTTTCTCGACGAGGGAGCACTCGTCGTGGGCGCTGACCGCGACGAGGCCGGCCTCGCGAAGAGCGGCTTGCCGGGCAACGGGCGGGCGAGGACCACCGTGGCCGAGGTGAGCAGCCAGGAAGACGCCGAGGCGACGGTCGCGCTCGCCGTCGCGGAGTTCGGCTCGCTCGACATCCTCGTCAACAGCGCCGGGATCGTGCGCCATTCGGACCTGTTCGAGCTTGCGCTCGAGGAGTGGGAAGAGGTTCAGCGTGTGAACGTCTCGGGCACCTTCCTCTTCTGCCAAGCCGGAGCTCGAGCGATGATCGACCATCCGTCGCCGGCCGGCACGACCAGGAGCCTGATCAACCTCGCATCGATCGAGGCGATCGCGGTCATCGCGAGCTCCGGGCACCCACAGGTTCACTACAACGCCTCGAAGGGCGCGGTGAGGATGTTGACCAAGGCCCTCGCGGTTGAGCTCGGGCGCCACGGGATCCGGGTGAACGCCATCTGCCCCGGTGTCACCGAGACGCCGCTCACCGCCGAGGGCCTGAGCGACGCCTCGCGCCGGGAATGGTTCCTCAAGCAGATCCCGCTCGGCCGCTTCGGCCGGCCCGCGGACATCGCATCTGTGGCGCTGTTCCTCGCGTCCGACGACTCGGCCTACGTCACCGGCGCCGACATCGTCGTCGACGGCGGCTACCTCACCCAGTAGAAACGACGAGGAGCGATGAGCGCGCGACCTGAGCAATTCGGGCACCATGGCGAGGAGCGATGAGCGCGCGACCTGAGCAATTCGGGCACCATGGCGAGGATCTCGACTCGATCTTCTCCACCTATCGGGAGCTGCGCGCCACCTGCCCGGTCGGGCGAAGTGAGCGCTACGGAGGGTTCTGGTTCCTGACCAGATACGACGACATCTGGGCGGCAGAGCAAAATCCCACGGCATTCTCCGTCGACCAGGGCATGCTCCTTCCGCCGCTCGGAAATGCGCGGCCCCTGATCCCCCTCGACATCGACCCGCCTGCCCTCGCCCACTACCGAAGGATGCTGCTCCCGAACTTCGCCCCCACCCGGATCGATCGGCTCGAGCCGCTTGTGCGCGAGGTGGCGGCGAACCTGATCACCGGGTTCGCCGCGGAGGAGGTGTTCGACGCCAGCCTGTCGTACGCCCGGATACTGCCGCTCGTCGTGTTCGCCGAGATGGCCGGATTGCCAAGATCGGACTACGACCGCTTCCAGGCCTGGGTCGAGCGCACCATGTACGGTCGCACCGAGGACCCGGTGGACGCCGTCAAGGCCGCCGAGGAAGTGGACGCCTACTTCCGCGAGCTGAGGCAAGCGCGTCTCGGGGAGCCAGCGCGCGACGACCTCGTCGGCAGCCTTCTATCCGGGCGCGTGGAGGGCCGACCTCTCAGCGAGGACGAGTTCGCCGACTACTGTTTCCTGCTTCTCGTCGCCGGCCTGGAGACCTCGGCCTGGTCGATCCGCTCGGCTCTCTGGTATCTCGCTCAGCATCCCGAGGACCGTCGCCGCCTCGTGGAGCAGCCGGGGCTTATGGTGAGCGCAACCGAGGAGTTCCTCCGCTGTCTCTCGCCGGTCCAGGGCATGGCGAGGACATTGAAGCAGGACCTCGAGATCCGAGGCGAGGTGCTCGTGGCCGGGGAACGTGTCCTGTTGCTGCTGGGGTCGGGCAACCGGGACGAGGAGGTCTTCGTCGCCGCGGACGACGTCGTCATCGACCGCGTCGACAATCCGCACCTCGCCTTCGGGATCGGAGCGCACCGCTGCCTCGGCTCGAACCTGGGCCGGCGAGAGGTCCGCATCGGGCTCGAGGTCCTTCTCGGGCACATCCCCGAGTTCGAGCTCGCCGACGCCGGCGTGCCGTGGTGGGGCCTCGGCCCGCTCCCGCTCAGGCGATCCGGCGGCTCGACGCCGCGGCCGGGAGCCGAGCTGGCGCCTCGGCCGGCCAAGGCCGACGATAGGGTCGTTGCGTGAAGGTGACCGTCGATCCCGAGCGCTGCCAGGGCCACAACCGATGCCACGTGCTCGTGCCCGAGGTCTTCGACGTGGACGAGCTCGGCTACGCCGTCGTGCTCAGCTCCGAAGTGCCCGAACGCCTTGTCGCTCTTGTGCTCCAAGCCGAGCGCAACTGCCCCGAACGCGCGATCACGACGTCGTAGCCAAGCCGCCGACGAAGCCGGCGACGAGCGCGTTGAACTTGTCGGCCTGCTCGTAGAACGGGCAATGGCTCGAATCGCCTATCACCTCGAAGCGCGCCCCGGGGATCTGCCCGGCGATCCAGCTGCCCGCGGACGGCTTGTTAAGTTTGGGGTCCTCGCCGAAGACGACCAGGGTCGGGACCCTCACGCCTGCGATCACGGCGCGGTCGTCCCGGACCGTCTGGTCGAGCAGGATCGACCCCGCGATCGCCGGTGGGCATTTGAGCATCTCGGCGACCATCCAGGCGCGCGTCCGCTCGTCCGGCTCGTGCAGCATGAGGTCGACGAACTCTCGCGCCAAGGCGGCCTGATCGGTCTGGAGCTGCTTGTTGGCATGGGCGAGATCCCCGGCGGTGAAGACCCCGTCGGGATAGTCGGGCCAGATGAAGTCGGACGCACCCTGGTCGACGATGACTAGCCCGGCGACGCCGCCGTCGCCGGCGAGCCCGAGGTACTCGTAGGCGACCATCGCACCCATCGACCAACCGACCAGCACGGGCCTTTCGATGCCGAGCGTCGAGGCGAGGGCGTGCACGTCGGCCGCGTACTGCTCGACCGTGTGGCCGCTCAGCACCTTCTCCGATTCCCCGTGACCGCGGTAGTCCGGGACTACGACCCGGTACCGGTCGGCGAAAGGCCCGACCTGGCGCTGGAAGAAGCGTCCGCTCATGGACCACCCGTGAAGCAGCAAGACCGGCTGCCCGGCCCCCTGGTCGCTGTAGCTGAGCTCGGCGCCGTTGATCGTCATTCGGGCCATCAGGCCTCCTCTCCCGGGCTGGCGCCGGGCCTCGGCCCGGCGAGCCCGGGGCCGTAGATCGACTCGTACTTCGCGACCGCCTGCGTGAAGCACTCGATGGGCGCTCGCACTATTCCCGCCCCGATCTGGCCCCCGTCGCGCCCCGCGAGCCCGACGTCGAGCGCCGGCGTGATCCCGGTGCGGGCGACCCGGAAGACGTCGATCGCCGTCGGGGTACCCCGATAGGCCAGAAACGGAATCCGGAAGTCTGTGTGCTCGCCGACGGTTATGTCGTACATGGCGAGGTTCATCTCGACCATCGCCTGTGGCGAGCCGCCCTGGTAGCTCTGCAGGGGGAAGGCCGCCGCCTGGGCGAACCCGCCCAGGCCGACGGTCTCGTTGATTATGGATTCGCCGCCGATCCAGTCGATGTCGTCGGTCGTGAAACCTTCGAACATCTTCGCCTGCACCTTCGGGTAGGGACCGAGCACCCACTCGTCGCCGAGGCCGCTCACGCGGATCGCCACGCCCCGGCTGTAGAGGGCCATCGACGTCACGACGCTGGAGCGCCTCGATGCCGTGCGCCGGGTCCGCGGTCGCCTTGCTGCTCGCCATCGAGAGGCGCAGGAAGAAGTAGTCGCTCCCGGCGAGATAACCGAGCGTCCGTTCGACGCCGGCGCGCCCCGTCTCGGCGACGCCGAGGAGATGTGGGTAGAGCTCGCGCTGGAACAGCAATGTGGCGGCCGTGTTCCGGCTGTGCAGCTCGTCGCCCATGTGCAAGGCGCGGACCATGAGGGGCTTGAGGGCGATGCCTCCAGCTCGGCTGACGGCGTCACGGAGCGTCGGCGCGACCACGTCCGCGATGAAGTGCAGCTGGTCACGTACCGCGTCGTCGTAGGCCCCGTAATTGAGACGCCTGCGGGACTCGCCTTCGTAGAAGTTGCAGAAACTCAGGTTTCCGAACGCACGGTTCTCGACCACGAACACCGGCATCGAGGCGGTGTAGATGCCCGCTACCGACCCGATGCAGCCGTGATCCTGGCACGCCTCGACACGGATCTGGCCGGCGGCGCAGCTTCTGCTCGGCGTCCTCGACACCGGAAGCGAGACCCTCGAAGAGCGCGCCGTAGACGATCGCCTTGCGCTGCCCGCCCGCGTACTCGTGCCAGGACAGCCGCGGGCCCGAGGCGAGGATCGTCTCGGCCGTCATGCCGGGCACCACGTCGCGGGCGGGCTGGATGTCGACCAGGACGGGATCGGCCCGGCACATCCGTTCGAAGGCCTCGAGATTGGCGCTCTCGGACGGGTTGCGGCCCTCGCTCACCACGCCCACACCCCTCCGTCCACCCGGACGACCGACCCCGTGACGTACGAGGCGCGTTCGGAAAGGAGGAACTCGACCACCTCTGCGACCTCGCCGACCTCCCCGAGCCGGCCAAGGGGGACCTGGTCGATCAGCGCCTCCTCGCCGCCGGACATGGCCGCCCACGAAGGCGCCATGGGCACCCGGATGAAGCCGGGCGCCACCGCATTGACCCGGATCTGGCGTGGGGCCAGCTCGCATGCGAGAACGTGGGTCAGGCCCTCGAGCCCGGACTTGCTGGCCGAGTACATCGCCGTCCCGGCGAAGCGACCGATCGACCCGACGATGCTCGAGATGTTCACGACGGCGGCTCCTGCGCCGAGGTGCGCCAATGCGGTGCGCGTCACGCGGCCCGCGCCCATGACGTTGACCCCCCACATCGCGTCGGCTTCGGCCTGCGGCATCGAGTCGGCACGCGCCTCGCGGAGAACCCCTGCGCAGTTCACGATCCCGGTGAGCCTGCCCATCTCCGAGGCTGCTCGAACGGCGGCTTCCACGCTCTCGTCCGACCGGACGTCCATCGGGTGCTCGAGCACGTCGCCCGGTGCTGCCGCGGCGATCACGCCAGGCGGGGTGGCGACGCCGAGGTCGCCGGCCAGCACCGCGTAACCGGCGCCGGCGAGACGATCGCAGATCGCGCGGCCGATTCCTCCCGTGCCGCCGGTCACGAGCGCGACATCGGTCATCGTCTGGACCCCCGTTTCGAACCTCGAGCGAACCTGTTGGTACCCAACTGCAGAGCTTGTCGGTGGCGCCCCGGTTCCTGTCAGAGGAACTGAAGGTAGCGGCGGACCTCCCAGTCCGTCACCGCCGCGCGGAACTGCTCGAGCTCCCAGCGACGCGTCGCCGCGAAGAAACGCACGAATTCGGCGCCCAGGTACTCGGCGGCCACCTCGCTCCCCTCGAAGGCGTCGATCGCCTGCTCGAGCGAGGTGGGCAGAAGCGGGATCGACGCGTCGTGGTAGGCGTTGTGCTCGATGGGATCGGGGGCCTTGATGTTGTTCTCGAGCCCGTACAGGCCGCCGGCGATGCAGCCCGCCATTGCGAGGTAGGGGTTGACGTCGCCGCCGGGCACGCGGTTCTCGACGCGGGTGGCCTCCTCGTTCTCGTTGATGACACGCACGCCGCAGGTCCGGTTCTCGAAGCCCCACGAGGCCGTCGTGCCGGCGCCCGCGTCGGGCTGGAAACGCTTGTACGAGTTGATCGTCGGAGCGAAGAGAAGCGTCATCTCGCGCAGAGTTGCGACCTGCCCGCCGATGTACTTGAGGGCGAGGTCCGACAGGTGCCCGGGGGCGTCGGCCTGCCAGCACAGGTTCGACTCCTCCGACCACAGCGACTGGTGGATGTGACAGCTCGAACCGAACCCGGGCAGCGTCTTGGCCATGAACGTCGCCATGAGGTCGTGGCTGTTCGCGATCTCCTTCACGGCGTGCTTGAAGAGGAACGCCCGGTCCGCCGCCTCGAGCAGGTCGCAGTAGAGCAGGTTCACCTCGTGCTGGCCGGCGCCGCCCTCCGGGTTCCAGTACTCGATGGGGATCCCGAAAGCCTCCATGTGGCTCGTGAGCGGGCGGATGACGTGCTCGTCGGTCGTGCCGCGGAAGATGCTGTAGGCGCCGAGGCGCAGGTTCATCGGCTTGAGGGCGGCGGACCGGTAGCCGTTTTGCTCCAGGCTCTCCTCGCTCTCTTTGAACAGGAAGAATTCCAGCTCGGCGGCGAACTTGGGGGACAGCCCCCGCTCGGCTGCCCGGTCGGCGAGCCGGCGAAGCATGAGGCGGGGCGCGATCTCGACCGGCGAGCCGTCGTGGAAGAAATGCTCGCAGAGAACGATGGCGGTCCGGTCGAGCCACGGCGCGACGCGCAGCGTCGCCAGGTCCGGGATCGGCAGCACGTCGGAGAACCCGAGGTCCCACGACGGCCACCAGCCCGTGTAGCCGGCCTCGCGCGACATGACGAGCTCTTCGGTGTCCATCGCCCAGTAGTAGTCCGAGACGTGAACCGGAGTGAGCGGATGCTCGATGAAGCGTCTGGCGGGAACCCGCTTTCCCCGGAAGATCCCGTTGAGGTCGCTCGCGCCGGCGATGACGACCTCGATACCGCCCTCCTCCAGAGCCCGGCGCACCTGGTCGATCAGCGGTCGTTGCCGTGCCAGGAAGCCCTCCATCGTGTCGATCACGTAGCTCACCCCCCGATTCGCCGGCTAGGGAGCCGTCGCGGGCACCCGGTCAGCCGAGAACTCCAGCGAAAAAGATGGTGCCACCTCCTGGGCGAAAAGCGAAGCCCAGCGACGCCGGACCTCTACCGGCACACCCGGAGTCGAGAACTGCAGGATGACATGGTTGAAGCCGATGCCCACGAGCTCGTTCAGCCTGGAGGCGACCGTGGTCGGGGAGCCGATGAGCTGCCATCGGGTCCAGGGCACGATGCCCTCCGGCTTGGTGCGCGCCTGCATGCCGGCGAAGATCTGCTTCCACGCCTCGTAGCCGGGCGTGTTCTCCCAGTCGGTGACGTCGGGGGTGTAGTGGTCGATCTGGGCCTGCATGTACCTGGGCTTGTATTCGCACGCCTCGGTGACGGCCTGCGCATCGGTGTCCGCGACGATGCAGTCGACCATGATCGGGCAGGTGATCTCGCTCACGAGGCGGCCGCTCGCCTGCTCCCAGTCGCGGAGGAACCTCGCCTGCTTGTCGAGGTCGCCGATGGAGGTACACAGTGGCCACAGACCGAGCTCGCCCATGATCGCAGCGCTGTCCGGGCTTCCGATGGCGCCGTAGAAGCTCAGCTGCTCGCGCCACGGGCGCGGGCGCAGCCGGATCTGTTTTGGGACTTGGAGGTATTGGCCCTGGTAGGTGAAGGGCTCCCCGGTCAAGGCGAGGTCGAGGATCTCGTAGGTCTCCCTGAAGCGCACCCGCGCCTGGGACATGTCCAGGCCGAAGGCGTCGTACTCGTACTTGGCCGTGCCGCGCCCGAGGCCGAGACGGATGTCCTTGTCGGTGAGCAGCGACGTCATGGCGATCTGGCCCGCCAGCCGGAGCGGGTCGTGCCAGGGCGTCACGATGACGCATGTCCCGTACGAGAACTCCGGGAAGCGGCCGGCGAGATGCGCCATGAGCAGCATCGGGTCCGGAGTCGGGAAGTAGTCGCTGAAATGGTGCTCGAGCAACCACGCATTGCGATAGCCGAGCTCCCCGTAGAGCTCGCAGTCCTCGAGGAACCAGTCGTACATCGAGGCGTCGGCCGAGCCCGGCGCCCCCGCAGCCGTGACCACGAACCCGAAGGCCACCTCACGCCCAGTCATCGTGTCCTCCTCCGCCGGCCCCTCCGCAGTCCCGGCTTTGGACTGAACTATAGACCTTTGACCTCGAGGCGCAAGGAGCCGGCCTGCGAGCCGGGAAAGAGCCGGTACCGGGCTTAATTCACGCGAGCCTTACCCTTGACAGGCCCGGCATCTTGGTCTTAAGGTTCGCGCCGTAGTCCAACCGGACTCGAGGTTCGCGCCAGAGTCCAAGCCAGACAGGGGGGCGGAATGGACACCGAGGATCGCGCCAGTACCGCAGTCAGAAACGGCGGTTTGACGACGACCACGCTTGGGGGCGACGAGGCGCATCTTGACGTCTCGCAGCGCACCGACATCGGCCACCTGAAGAAGGCGGCGGTCGGGCTCGGCGGGGTGCTGTTCATCTCGTTCGCCGCCATGTCGCCGCTGACCGGCCAGCTGGGCAACGTCCCGCTCGCGATCTCGCTCGGGAACGGCAACGGCGCGCCGGCCGGGTTCGAGATCGGCATCGTCATGCTCGCTCTTTTCTGCGTCGGCTACCTGCAGATGCTGAAGCGGGTTCCTTCCAGCGGAGGCTTCTACAGCTTCATCAGCCGGGGGCTCGGCCGCCCGCTAGGCATGGCCGCGGGATGGTCGTCGGTCATGGCCTATGCGGTCATAGTCGGGTCGCTGCTCGGCGCGTTCTCGTACTTCGGGAACATCACGATCAAGCAATTCTTCCACGTGTCGATCCCTTGGCCCGTGCTGGCTTTCGCGGCCTTGGCTCTGATCGGCATCCTCGGGCACTTCGACGTCCGGCTCAACACGCGCATCCTCGGTGTAGCGCTCATCTTGGAGATGCTCGTGCTCACGGTGATGATCATCGCAGTGTTCGCCAAGGGCGGTGGACCGAGTGGGAACACGCTTACTCCGATCAACCCGGTGAACGCGTTCAAACATCTTGGCCTTGCTGCCGGCGTCGGAGCTCCGGGAGTCGGCATCTTCTACGCCGTTTGGTCCTGGGTCGGCTTCGAGACCATCCCGAATTACGCCGAGGAGTCGAGGAACCCCAAGCGCATCGGTGGCCAGGCACTCTTCATCTGTGTGATCGGAGGGGGCCTGTTCTTCATGGTCGCCTCTTGGGCCGTCATCGTCGGTTGGGGGCTGCACACATCGGTGCACCAGGCAACCGTGAACGGCGGCAACTACTACTACGGCGTGGCGACGAAGTTCGTAGGCACGTGGCTGACAGACGTCATGGAATGGCTGATCATGACCTCGTCGTTCGCCTGTGCATTGTCGTTCCACAACACCACGTCGCGTTACCTGTACGTCATCGGCCGCGAGGGCGTGTTCAACAAGGCACTCGGGCGGACACACCCCAGGTGGGAGAGCCCGTATATCGCCAACGCGACGACGGTCGCCATTGTTGCCGTCCTCACGGGGGCCTTCCTCGGAAGCTGGTACGCATTCCATTCCTGGCAGGCCTTCGTCAAGCCGTTCGGCGGATTCGCGGTGGCTCCCTATTACGAGCTGTTCGGCTGGTACGCGATCATCGCGACCTTCACGGTGCTGGTGAACCAGCTGGTCTGCTCGATCGCTTGCATCGCGTTCTTCCGCCAGCAGGAGAACAAGGACGGCTGGAACATCTGGACCACTGGGATCATCCCGGTGCTGAGCGTCGGCGCGATGGGAACGGTGCTGTGGTTGCTGTGGTCCAACCTGTCGAAGATCGGAGGCGGCGGAGTCGATTTCGTCACCGCCATCCCGTGGATCTGCCTCGGCTGGATGGTGGTCGGCCTTCTGTTGGCGCTCGCCGTTAGGGCCCGCAGCCCTCAGAAGTACGAGGTGCTGGGCCGGATGGTGAACACCGGCATCGACTGAGGAGCCGGCCACAAGCGGGCCCACGGGCCGGGCTAAGGCCGGGCCCCGGGCGCGGCTCCGCCCCGTTGTTTGGCGCCTGAGCCGAGCTCGGTCGGTTTCGGCTCGCCGACGCGCTCGTAGACGTCGCCGGGGATCAGCGCCGGGTCCTTGTAGATCGTCCAGGTGCACCGCCCGTCGGCGCGCGCGTCTGGCCAGACCGGGGGCTCTATCACGCGCAAGGGGTAGCCGAACCGGCGCATCGGGACCCGCTCTTGCAGCTGGCAGCAGTGCACGCAGTACAGGCAGACGCCGGTCTTGCCCCAGGACCAGTCGTGCGGGCGGGTCGTCACGGCGAACCGGGGAGGGTCGTCCACAGGCACGTGGTCGCTCGTCCCGTCGTCACTGCGGTCGTCGAGGAACGTTCGTCCGCCCGTTCCGCAAGGCGAGAAACTGACCACGAGGCGGTCGGGCTCCTCGCTGATCTCGAGGTCGCCGAGTCGCCCGGGTCCCGAGAGGTGGCCGCGGAAGGTCTCGGCGGTGTCGACCGAGAGGATGTCGAACGACTCGTCCCATGGCCTGTGGTCGAGGTCGAAGCGGTCCCGTGTCGGGTACAGGTCGGCCATCAACTCGTCCCAGAAGTCCTCGACGCGTCCTTCGCCGAGATGCTGCGCGCAAAGGTCGACGTGCAGATGCACCCGGTCACAGGCCCGGTCGTGCGCGCCCCGCCACGCCGAGACGGCCGCCTTGAAGCCCCCGATCGCCTCGGCGCCGCGCCCGGCCGCGCACGCGGCGGCGAAGTCCCCGACCGCCGCCTCGTAGTCCCGCCACGACTCGGTGAGATCCGGCGTGGTCTTCTCGGCTTCGGCGATCTCTGCCTCCGAGACCCCCTCACGAACGAGGAACCGCCTCGCCGAGTCGAAGAAGACCGGGAAAAGCACAGCAGGCTCGGCCATCTCGATCAGGCTGTAACGAGCGAGCTCGGCGGCGTCGGCGTCACGGCCCTCTGCGACAGCGCCTTCGACGAGCCGGTGAGTGGACACGGCCTGCTCCGCCCACGGGCCTGTCCGCGTCGCCCGACCCAGCAGACGGTCGAACACGACGGGCCCGGTCATCTCAACCCCGCTCGAAGTAGCGGCGAAGCTCCCAATCGGTGACCCCCGAATTCGGGTCCATGCCCGTCTCGTAGACGTACCGCTCGAACGCCTGCTGCTCGTGGCGAGCGAGCCGGGTCAGGTGGTCGAAGACCTCCTCGCCGAAGGACTCGCGTGCCAGAGCGCTCGAGGAGAACGCATCGACCGACTCTTCGAGCGAGGTGGGCAGGCGAGGCCGGTCAGCGGCGTAGGCGTTGCCGGCGGACTCCGGGCCCGGCTCCACCCGGTCCTTTATGCCCCGAAGACCGGCAGCGATCGTCGCGCTGAAGGCGAGGTACGGATTGGCGTCCGCGCCCGGTGAGCGGTTCTCGACGCGAAGCGATGCTCCGTCGCCGACCACGCGGAACGCACAGGTTCGGTTGTCCCTGCCCCAGGTGATCGTCGTCGGAGCGAAAGAGTCGGGCACGTACCGGCGGTACGAGTTGGGGTACGGGGCGAACATCCAAGCCAGCTCGTGGGCCGACGCGAGGAGCCCACCGAGGTAGTGGTTGAACATGTCGGAACACTGCCCCGGGCTCGAGCCTCCGGCGCTAAGCGGATTGGCGCCTTCTGTGTCCCACAGGCTCGAGTGGACGTGGAACGAGGAGCCGACCTCTCTCGCGGACCACTTGGCCATGAACGTCGCGGAGAGGCCGGCAAGTGCGGCTATCTCCTTGATGCCGTGCTTGTAGATCGCATGGCGGTCCGCCATCTCGAGAGCGTCCGCGAAGACGAGATTGATCTCGTGCTGGCCGAGTCCCCATTCCCCCTTCGAGGACTCGATCGGCACCCGGGCGCCTTCCATGCCACGTCGAATCTGGGATATCAGCCACTCGTCCTTGGTCGTGTGCAAGAGGTGATAGTCGGTCCGGTAATACGACGTCGGATGGAGGTCCCGGTACGACTGCTGCCAGGCATCGCTGTAGCTGTCGCGGAAGAAGAACACCTCGACCTCGGAGCCGCAGAAGACACTGAGGCCGAGCGCGCGGGCCCGCTCTATCTGGCGCTTGAGTATCTGGCGCGGTGACACCTCGACAGGCTCGTCGCAGTGCTCTCGCACCGCGTCGCACAGCACGAGCGCCGTCCTGTCGAGCCAGGGCAGCATCCGCAGGGTCGACCAGTCCGGCACCATCGAGAAATCCTGGAATCCGCGCTCCCAGTCCGTGAGGGCGAATCCCGGCAACGGCTCCATGTCCATGTCGACGGTGAACAGGTAGTTGGAAGCGTGCAAACGCTCGCCCCTGAGAAGCCCGCGGCACGTCCTCGGCGTGACCCGTTTTCCGACGAGGTGGCCCCACAGATCGACGAGGGCACAGACGACCGTGTCGACACGGCCCGAGTTGAAGAGACCCTCGAGGTCCACGCTCTCGACGCGGCCGCCGGTGTCCGTCTCCATTTTGGGGCTCCCTGGTCGGTGAACGTGACGGCCCCCGCCCTGGCAACGGACCGAAGAGCCCGCGTCATCCTATCGAGCGGTCTCGAGCCGCCAATGTGACCGGAAATGGCCCCGGAGGTGCGAGGCGCGGCCGGACGCGGGCCCGCGATCCATTACGGTCTTCATTACGGTCTGTCGACGAGCATGAGGAGGTTGTGTGAAGCCCATCGTGGGAGTGACGTCGGTCCCGAAGATCGCCCATTCCGGCTACGGCGACACTCCCCATGAGTCGGCTCCCGAGCTGTATCTGGACGCCCTCGAGGTGGCGGGGGCGACGACGGTCATCCTGCCGGTGCACGCCGAGCCTGACGAGCGCCTGTTCTCGCTCTTCGACGGCTACCTCCTCACCGGCGGCGGTGACGTCGACCCGGTCCGCTACGACGGCCACGCCGAGGAAAGCGTGTACGGCGTTGACGACAAGAGGGACTCCTATGAGATCTCCCTCGTGCACTACGCGATGGCCAATGATGTCCCCCTGCTCGCGATCTGCCGCGGCGTCCAGGTCCTCAACGTCGCGCTGGGCGGGAGTCTCGTCGTCGACATCGCCGCTGACCGCCCGGGATCCCTCCGGCACCGGGATCTCGAGCACTGGACGGGAACGGCGCACACGGTCACCATCGCCGCGGGCAGCGCGATGTCGAAGCTCGTGGGCGACGAGCTCGAGGTGAACTCGATGCACCACCAGGGCCTGGGCGAGGTGGCGAGCGGGCTCGTGCCGGTCGCGTGGGCGCCCGACGGGATCGTGGAGGCGGTCGAGGCCACCGACAAGCGGTTCGTCGTAGGCGTGCAGTGGCACCCGGAGTGTCTCGGGGCCGGCCACCGCGCGTTCGGCGTGTTCGAGGGCTTCGTCGAGGCGGCCTGCGAGGTGGGCGGCTGATCGAGGTCGGCGGCTGAGCGACGTGCGCGGCTCAGCGGGCTGAGTGAGGTGCGCGCCTGAGCGGGGTGGGCGGCTTAGTGGGGAGCGGCTTGCACTCCCGGCGGTCAAAGCAGATGGGCCGGTTCCAGGAGCGATCCGTCGGCGAACCGGCTCGCCCTGAAGGGTCCGAGGTCGAACGGGATCGTCTCGCCGTTCACGAGGCTGGCGACGATCTCTCCCACGACCGGGGACACCCCGAAGCCGTGCCCGCTCATTCCGGTCGCGACGACGAGTCCGGGCCGGCCCGGCGGCGTATCGAGCACCGGGAGGGCATCAGGAGTGGCGTCGATCTCTCCTGCCCAGGCGCGCAGCACGCGAAGGTCGGCCAGATCGGGGAAATAGCGCCTCACCGCCTGCAGGCAGAACGCGACGTCGTCACCGTCGGGCGCGGGAACGGACAGATCCGCGCCCGCGGAACCCACCAGGCGGGCAGCGGCGCGGGCGAGGCCCTTCGGGTCGAGCTGCAGGCGAAGTTGCGCCCGGTTCGCGAGGTAGCTCTTCAGGAAGACGCGTGCGTGGCGGAGCGAGGGGTCGAGGACGACTCGGTTTCTTGTCGCGCCGGCCAGCCGTAGCGAGCCGGACTTGTCCTGGCGGATGAACAGGTCGCCGGTCCACGTGGCGGCCTGCGTCACCGGCGGCACCGGCTCGGTGAGCACGACGGTCTGGCGGACGAATCGCAAAGGGACGTCGACACCGACCGAGCGTGCGAGCTTGGCGCTGGCGCCCCCCGCCGCGAGCACCACAAACCGAGCCGAGATCTCGCCGAGCGCCGTGCGCACAGCCGTGACCCGGCCTGCGGACGTGACGATCGCTTCGGCGGTCACCCCTTCCACAAGCGCCACCCCGCGAGATCGCAGCGCCAGTTCGTAGGCCTGGCACGTGGCGACCGGGTTGGCGTGGCCGTCGCTCGCGGTGAATATGCCCAGCAGCCAGTCGCCGGCGGTGGCAGACAGGATCGAGCGGATCTCCCGATCGCCGACCACACGAGAGTCGAGCCCGCGGTCGGCCGCCTGCTTTGCCCAGTCCTCGTAACGAGCGGCCTGCTCCGGGTCGTTCGTCAACCTGAGGTTGCCGCCCATCTGCCACTCGACATCGGAGCCGAGCTCCTCGGAGAGTCGCCGCCACCGCCGGTTGGCCGCCATCATGATCGGGAGCTCGGCGGGCGCCCGCCCCTGCTGGCGGACGAAGCCGAGATTGCGTCCGGACTGGGCCGCACCGAGGCGGTCGCGCTCGAGCAGCACGACGGAGGCGCCGCGCCGATCGAGCTCGTACGCGGAGGCGAGGCCGATGATGCCGCCTCCCACCACGACGACGTCGCAGGTGGCCGGCAGGCCGGTGCCTCCGTCGACGGGGTAGCTCCTCACGTCGATCGCCCTCGGCAGCCCTCGTTTGCGATGTCCTGGCGAAAGGCTCAGCGCACGACGAGGACCGGCAGCGATCCCAGATGGAGCACCTTGTGCGTCGTGCTCCCCACCACAAGGCCTTCGAGATCGGTTAGGCCGCGTGAGCCGAGGACGATGACCGTTGCGCCGGAGTCGGCCGCGTCTGCGATTATCACCGACGCCACACGCCCGGTGTGCGAGTCGTGCACCACCGACGTGGCGTCGACACCGTCGGCCTCGAGGGACTTGACGGCTTGCTCGACGAGCGCGACGGCCTGGTCGGTGAACTCCTTCGGCACGGGGCCAGGCTTGCCGATCGACATCTCCCTGACGTGGACGACGCGGACTTTGCCACCTGAGAGCTTTGCGAGGTCCTTTGCGGCCGACAGCGCATGCTGCGAGTGGTCGGAGTGGTCGATGGCAACGAGAATTGTTTCGAACACGGAGGTTCCCCCTGATCTGTCAACCTGATCTACCCCGGCTGGGTACCGACAGGCTACGGCGAAGCGGTGTTTGCGGCCAAGTAGTTCTGTCATCGGACGGATCCCAATCCCCCGCTACCTTGACACCGGGCCGGTGGCGGTGTTGGGTGATTGTCGATGCCCAAGCAGGAGCGGCTCGGCGAGCGCGTCCGCGGAAGCGGCACGGAATGTCGGCGGTTGGCTCGAGCTCCTCGGAAGCAATTGCTGTGCGGGGCGCTCGTATCGTCGGATCGACGACGCCAAGGCCGCGGCGGCCTGCGACGGCCCGGTGGAGGCCGGCCTGGCCGAGTCCTCGAAGGAGTGAACGAGACCGGGAACCGGGCGCCAACGGTGCCCGGCGCGAGCCCGGACGCCGCGCCCGGGGCCGGCACCAACGGAGTGGAGGTCGTCGGCCGCGTCCGTTTCATGGACGCCCAGCGCGTGAACCTGGACGGCTTTGCAAACGAGGACGTCGACCTCGGGCTGGTCGCGCTGTGGTCGCCCTTCGACCCGGACCCGAGCCTCGTCGTGCGCGACGGCCGGGTCGTCGAGCTCGACGGCATGGCCGAGCAGGACTTCGACGCCATCGACGAGTACGTGGCCAGACACGGCTTGGACCTTGACGTAGCGCCGGAGGCCATGGCGACCGAAGACGTCGAATTCGCCCGCATGCTCGTCGACCCGGCAGTGCCCCGAGAAGAGGTCGTCCGGCTCTCCGCCGGGGCGACGCCCGCCAAGCTGGCACGTGTTCTGGCACTTCTGCGACCGGCCGAGCTCGCGATGGCGATGACCAAGATGCGCGCCCGTCGCACGCCGAGCAACCAGGCGCACGTGACGAACCGGCTCGACGATCCGCTCCTGCTCGCCGCCGATGCCGCCACGGCGGCGGCTTTCGGGTTCCGGGAGATTGAGACCACGGTGCCGGTGCTCGCCGACGCGCCGAGCAACGCGGTCGCCTGCCTCATCGGCTCGGTGGCGGCGTCGGTGGGCGTGCTCATCCAGTGCTCGGTCGAGGAGGCGCTCGAGCTCGAGCTCGGCATGCGCGGCCTCACGTCGTATGCCGAGACGATCTCGCTCTACGGCACCGAGCAGGTCTTCGTCGACGGTGACGACACCCCGTGGTCAAAGGCGTTCCTCACCTCGGCCTATGCCTCGCGGGGGATGAAGATGCGGGTGTCCTCCGGCTCGGGCGCGGAGGCGCTCATGGCCGGCGCCGAACGCAAGTCGATGTTCTACCTGGAAGCAAGGTGTGTCTCGCTCGCGAGGGCGATCGGCGCACAAGGCGTGCAGAACGGTGGCATCGACGCCGCGAGCGTCGCGGGCGCTGTGCCCGGCGGGGTGAAGGCCCTCATGGCCGAGAACGTCATGGTGATGATGCGCAATCTCGAGTCCTGTTCGGGCAACGACGCCTTGATGAGCGAGTCGGACATGCGGCGCACCTCGAGGACCCTCCCGATCGTCCTCGCCGGATCCGATTACGTCTTCAGCGGCTTTGGCACTATCCAGCGCTACGACAACATGTTCGGCCCGAGCAACTTCAACGCCGAGGACATCGACGACTTCCTCGTCATGCAGCGGGACTGGGGCGTCGACGGCGGTCTGCGCACGGTGCAGCCGGAGACCATCGCGGCGGTCCGCCGTCGCGCCGCCGAAGCCTGCCGTGCGGTGTACCGGCATCTCGGTCTCGCCGACTTTACCGACGCGCATCTCGAGCTGGCCGTGGACGCGGCCGGGTCGAAGGACCTCGGCGAGACCGACACCCTCGCCGTGGTCTCGGCGGCACAGGCGATCCGCGACGCCGGCATGACGGTCATCGACATCGTGGCAGCGCTCGACGAGACCGGGTTCGAGGACGAAGCCGAGCGGGTGCTCGCCCTGACTCGCGCCAGGGTCGCCGGCGACTACCTGCAGACGGCTGCCATCTTCGATGAGCAGATGGAAGTCCTCTCGCTCGTGACCGACCCGAACGACTACGCCGGGCCCGGCACCGGCTACGAGCCGGCACCTGCCCGCCAGGTCGAGATCGACGCCATTCGCCAGGCACGGGGGGTCGACGACCTGGCCATCGAACAGGCCGGGTGGGCATCGTCGAGGCTCGGCGCGCTCGGCGCGGCCCGCCCCGGAACCGACCCCCGCGACGTCGTCATCGGGGTGTCGCCCGCGATCGGTCGCGACATCTGGCGGACACTGTCGGGCCTGCTCGTCACCGACGTGATCGGCGAGCTTCTCGCCGGGCTCGAGGAGGAGGGGTGCGTCGGGAGGGTCGTGCGGATGAACGACACGTTCGACCTCGGGCGCATCGGTCTCGGGGCCGCGCGGCTCTCGGGCTCGGGAATCGGGATCGGGCTTCAGGGTAAGGGAACCGCGCTCATCCACCGACGCGACCTGCCGCCGCTCGCCAACCTCGAGCTCTACTCGACTGCTCCGGTAGTGACGCGCAACCTTTACCGGCTGCTCGGTGCGAACGCCGCCCGCCACGCAAAGGGGACGACGCCGGATCCCGCCCGCAATCCCTACACCGACGAGGCGATCGAGGCGCGCTACCACACCAAGGTGATCTCCCTCGTCGCGATCGAAAGGCGCTTGGTTCGTGACGGGTGCGCACCCGAGGAGCTCTCGCTCGAGGGGCTCTGGTGACCGCGGGCGATCAGGCCGGGAGGAGCCAGCTCGCCGCCCTTTCGGGCCGGGGTACCGACGGTCTGACCCTCGACGCCGTTCGCCGCGGCGAGCTCGGCCTGTCGGACCTGAGGATCCACCCCGACACCCTCGAGCACCAGGCGACCGTGGCCGAAGGCCACAAAAATCCTCAGCTCGCGGAGAACCTGCGCCGAGCGGCGGAGCTCACGCATCTCACCGACGAGGAGGTGCTCGGCGTCTACGAGGCTCTGAGGCCAAATCGCTCGACGCGGGCCCAGCTCGAGGAGCTCGCCGACTCGCTCGCCGACCGGGGCCTGCCACGCTCGTCCGCGCTCGTCCGCGAAGCGGCAGCAGTCTACGGACGGCGCGGGCTGACGGGCTGAGAGTGACGGTCGTCGCCGGCATCGACGTCGGCAACGCCACCACCGAAGTCGTCCTCGTCCGTCGGGACGGCCGCGGTCTTGACGTGCTCGGGGCCGACTGCGTGGCGACGCGCGGGCGCAAGGGGTCCATCGAGTCGCTGCGAGGTGCGGCGGCCTTGATACGCCGCCTCGAACGAGCGCTCGGCGCAACGGTCGAGGCCGGCGTGGTGGCGCCGCTTCGTGCGGTCGAGACCTCCACCTTGTCGGTCCCCGAGCTCGCCCCGGCGACCGGGCGCCTTCGGGTTGTTACCGCCGGCGTCGAGACCCCGGGCGGGCGGGGGGCGTGCGTCGGGCCGCCCGTGCTGCTCGAGTCGCTCGCCGGGCCGGCCGGCGAACCGACGCGACGCGCCAACCCGGTGCCGCCGTCCGTGGTGCTGCTGCCGGCCGGACTCGACTACCGATCGGCAGCCGAACGCCTGCAGAGTCTGGTGGAGGCCGGCCGGCCGATCGGCGCCGTGCTCGTGCCCGGCGACGAGGGCGTGCTGATCTCACGCCGGCTCGGTGCCGACATCCCGGTGGTCGACCTCGTGGACACCGACGCGCTCGCGGGGAGCTCGCTGCTCGGCGTCGAGGTGCGCGAGCCGGGACAACCTCTACAGATGCTCTCCGACCCCGTGGCCCTCTCCGCCCGGTTCGGCCTCGGCGGCGGCGAGCTCGACGACGCGGCGGCTCTGTGCAGGCTGCTGGTCGACACGTCGAACGCCGTCGTCGCGCTCGAGGCGGTCGCCATGAACCGAGACGATCAACGCGAGGGCTGGATCGAGGCCGGGGGGAGGAGAGGCCGCTTCGGCGAGGTGGTGGCGCAGCTCGCCGGTTGGCCGCCCGGTACCGCGACGGCCTTCGCAGCGCCAGGATCCACCCAGCCGGCGCGCGTCGACGACCTGTGGGCGGTGGATCTCGGCGCCGTCGCCGACCTCGCCGGTCAGCGCAAAGGCAGCGTGGCGTCGCGCGCTTTCGTGCTCGCCGCGCTCGAAGCTCTGAATATCGCGGAGTTGCCCGCTGCTCGTATGTGCGATCTGCTCGGGCTGCCGGTGACGTGCGCTCCCAGCGAGGCCGCGGCGGCCCGCGCCGGTGCCTTGACGACGCCCGGTGCGCTCGGCGATGCGCTCGTGATCGACATCGGCGCCGGCACCATCGACGTGATCGCGCCCGAGCTCGAGGTCGTCGCCGCAGGTGCGGGCGAGATGCTGACCGTGGCTGTGGCAGTCACGCTCGGTGTTCCGCTCGCCGCCGCAGACTGGGTCAAACGGGGGCCCGCCAGGCGCATCGAAGCGAGCCAGCGTTACGAGGCCGAGGACGGGACCCGCGGCTTCCTCGAGCGACCCGCGGCGCCGGCGGCTACGGGCATGCTGGCAGTGTCAGGGCCCGGCGGACTGCTGCCGTTCGATCGCCGCCACTCACCGGCCGAGTGGCGGGCGCTGCGCCTCAGGCTCAAGGAGGCCGTCCTTGCGACGAACTTGAAACGGGCTCTTCCGCTTTTCGGAGACGATCCACGGCAGGTCCTTGTCGTCGGCGGCCCTGCCGGTGACGACGAGCTCGTAGGCGTGCTGGCGAGGTCCCTTCCCTGCGGTGTCGCCATCGGTCGCGGGTCGGTCGCCGGTTGCATCGGAGGCGCACCGCACCCGCGCCCCCCTCTCGGTCACCGCTACGCGGCGGCCCTCGGCCTCGCCATGGCCTGGGAGGGCGCGGAGGGCTGAAGTCGCCGATATGACCGGGGCTGCATACTGGCTCGCCGGCGCACGTGTTGATCTCGCTCACCTGAAGGGGGAGAATCGGTTCATGACTAGCAATGCTGTTGGCGTGCTGCCGCTCGTGACTCACTGGATCGGCGGCAAGTCCCATGACGGGACCGCCGAGCGCGTCGGGGACGTCTACGACCCGTCGACGGGCAAGCTCACCAGGCAGGTGGCCTTCGCCTCGCCGGCCGAGGTCGACGAGGCGGTCGCCGCGGCCGCGAGCGCGTTCGTCACCTGGCGCCACTCGTCGCTCTCCCAGCGCTCGAAGCTTCTCTTCGCCTTCAGGGAGCTCGTCACCGAGCGAGCAGCCGAGCTGGCCGGAATCATCACCTCCGAGCACGGAAAGGTTCTCGCCGACGCATTGGGCGAGGTGAACCGCGGCCTCGAGGTGGTCGAGTTCGCGTGCGGGATCCCGCAGCTGCTCAAGGGCAGCTACTCCGAGGACGTGTCCACGAGCGTGGACGTGTACTCGATCCGCCAGCCTCTCGGCCCGGTCGTGATCATCAGCCCCTTCAATTTCCCGGCCATGGTTCCGGCGTGGTTCTTTCCGATCGCGATCGCATGCGGCAACACCGTCGTGCTCAAGCCGAGCGAGAAGGACCCCTCCGCGGCGATCTGGTTGGCGGAGCGGTGGGCTGACGTCGGCCTGCCGCCGGGCGTCTTCAACGTCGTGCACGGCGACAAGGTGGCCGTCGACGCGCTGCTGGAGCATCCGGACGTGAAGGCCGTCTCGTTCGTGGGCTCGACGCCGATCGCCCGCTACGTCTACGAGAACGGCACGCGACACGGCAAGCGGGTGCAGGCGCTCGGGGGTGCCAAGAACCACATGGTGGTGCTTCCGGACGCGGACCTGGACCTTGCGGCTGACTCGGCCGTGAACGCCGGTTTCGGGTCTGCGGGCGAGCGCTGCATGGCCGTCTCGGCGCTCGTCGCGGTCGGGCCCGTCGCCGACGAGCTCGTCTCGAAGATCTCCGAGCGGATGTCGGGCCTGAAGGTAGGTGACGGGCGGCGCGGCACCGACATGGGCCCGCTCGTCACCAAGGCTCATCGCGACAAGGTGGCGGCGTATCTGGACGCGGGCGTCGCGGAGGGCGCCGAATTGGTCGTCGACGGGAGGGAGACGACGCCGGACGGCGACGCCGACGGGTTCTGGCTCGGCCCGAGCTTGTTCGACAAGGTGACGCCGAAGATGTCGCTCTACACCGACGAGATCTTCGGCCCGGTGCTCTCGGTCGTGCGCGTCCCTACCTATGACGCCGCGCTCGACCTCGTCAACCGCAATCCGTACGGGAACGGGACGGCCATCTTCACCAACGACGGCGGCGCTGCCCGCCGGTTCCAGAACGAGGTCGAGGTAGGCATGGTGGGCGTCAACGTGCCGATCCCCGTCCCGGTCTCCTACTACTCCTTCGGCGGCTGGAAGAACTCGCTTTTCGGCGACAGCCATGCGCACGGGACCGAGGGAGTCCATTTCTTCACGCGTGGCAAGGTCGTCACCAGCCGGTGGCTGGATCCGAGCCACGGCGGCATCAACCTGGGTTTCCCTCAGAACACCTGAGTTTCCAGGAGGCTTGCGCCGGCGCGCGACCTCAGTGCTTCCACCTCGTGGCGGCAGCGATCTCGTCGGGGCTGGCCGTTGCGAACAGCTGGACCTCGGCTCGCCGCACGGCGCCGATCGTCTCGTGGAGCTCGTGACCCAGAGCCTCGGCGAGCACCTCGCTCTTGTCGTAGTGCTCGAGCGCCTCGGGGAGGCTGGTCGGGAGGCGGCTCGCTCCGAGGCGCGCCAGCTCCTCGTCGCCGAGCGACGCCGGGTCGACGGTGACCTCAGGCCCTAGGCGAAGCCCCGCCGCGATGCCGGCGAGACCTGCGGCGAGCACCCCACCTGCGACCAGATACGGGCTGGCGCTGGCGTCGAAGCACTTCAGCTCGCAATTCGCGGCCTCCGCCTCATGGCCCCGCGTGCCGGTCACAAGACGCAGCGCCGCCTCGCGGTTCTCGTGCCCCCAGCACCGGTAGGCGCCCGCCCAATGCTGAGGGACGAGACGCAGGTAACTCGCCACGCTCGGCGCCCCTATCACGAGCAACGCGGGAAGCTCCTCTAGCACTCCCGCCAAGAAGGCCTCCGCCTCGGCCGATAGCCCGTAGGGGCCGGCTCCCCCGGTGAACAGGTTGGTGGCCTCCCGCCAGATACTGAGGTGAAGGTGGCAACCGTTCCCGACGGTGCCCGCGACAACGCTCGGCGCGTAGCTGGTCCGCAGGCCGTGGCCAAAGCCGATGGCTCGGATCGTCTGGCGTGTCAGCACCGAGTCATCGGCGGCCCCGACCGGGTCGGAGCGAGCGACCGAGATCTCGTACTGGCCGGCGGCGTACTCGGGGTGGATCTGCTCCACCGTCACCGACTCGCCGGCCAGAGCCTGCAGGATCTCGCGCAGGTAGCCCGATTGCTCGATGACCCGCGTCATCCCGTACGCAGGCCCCAAGGCGGCGGGCTCGAGCTGCTCACCCTCACCGGCGTCGAGCACCCATTCGATCTCGAAGCTCATCGACGCCTCGAGTCCGTGCGATGCGGCGCGCTCTGTCATCCGGGCGGCGAAGCCGCGATGGCACTGCGGATGCGTCTCACCTGCCTGCGTTCGCCGCCAGACAGGTGCCCAGGCCCAGCCGGGCTGGGCCGCAAGCCTCACGAGCCGGTTCAAGTCGGGGTAGAGCCGGAGGTCGCCAACCGGTCCGGTGGAGGTGCCGCTTGCGGTGACCGAGTCGTCGAGCAGCATTACGTCGAAGACCGGGGACATGCCGACCCCCGAAGAGACAGCCGACTCGAGCTTCGCGGTCGGGACGGCCTTCACGCGCGTGATGCCGCTGTTGTCGACGTAGGTCAGCGCGACGGCGTCGACGCCCGCCTCGGACAAGCTTGCGGCCAGCCTGGCGGCCTGCCTCGCAGGATCCTTCGCCGCCGCTTCGCCGTCCATCGCGACCTCCTTCCGGCGACGTCACACGGTCGGTGGGCGAGGGGGGACTTGAACCCCCACGTCCTTGCGGACACAGGAACCTGAATCCTGCGCGTCTGCCAATTCCGCCACTCGCCCGGCGCCGCGACGATAGCCGCCGGCGCTCACGTTCAGCCACGGCGCGCCCGCCGAGAGGCGGCGGCCTCGACTCGCGCCATCGGCCCAGATCACCTGCCCAGTAGGCTGTCTGCACAGTGACTTCTTTGACGACTGAAGCCGCCCCGAGTCCCTTCGCGGTGCTCTAATGGGACTGCAGCAGTTCGAGCGCCGCCTCGAGCGTCTCGTCGAAGGCGCGTTCGCCAAGGCGTTCCGAGGCCAGCTGCAGCCGGTCGAGCTCGGCCGAAGACTCACACGCGAGATGGACCTGCGCCGCGCCGTCGGCATCCACGGCTTCATAGTGCCCAACCAGTTCAACGTCTTCCTCGCGCCACAGGACTTCGACCGTTTTGCCGCATTCGGCGACTCGCTGCCCCGTGAGCTCGTCGCGGCAGTGCGGGAGCACGCCGGTCGCGAGGGCTATCAGTTCGTCGGTCCCGTCGGGGTGAACCTGCATCTCGACGGCGACCTCGCCGTCAGCACCTTCGCGATCGAAAGCGAGCTGCTCGAGGGTGACGACCGTCCGAGCGACTGGCTCGTGTTCCCTGACGGTCGCCGCGTCGGCATCGGTTCCCAGGTCGTCACGATAGGGCGGCTGCCGGAGTGCGCCGTCGTGCTCGACGACCCGAACGTGTCCCGCCGGCACGCCCAGGTGCGCCGCGAAGCCGACGCCGTGTTTGTCGTAGACCTCGGCTCGACCAACGGGACCCGCGTCAACGGCGTCCCCGTGCGCGAGCACCGCCTCGTTGCAGGCGATGTGATCTCGGTGGGGACGACGGCCCTGAGGTTCGAGCCCTCGTGAGTTGACGCCGACCTCATGCCGCATGCCCTCCTCGCCATCTTGCGCTACTTCCTGCTCGCAGCGATCTGGCTGTTCTTCGTCTACGCAGCGCGCATGGTGTGGGTCGAGGTGCGGCGCTCCCGCGTCGAACAGCCTGCGAAGGCGCCGGCCGCAGCGCCGGTTGCGAGCGACAAGCCGCTCGCGCTGCGCCTGCGGGTCGTCGACCCTCCCCAGAGGCGCGGGCGGGTCTTCGAGCTGGGCGACGAAGTCACGGTAGGGCGCTCGCCTGGCTGTGCGGTGCCGCTCGACGACGACACGTTTGCCTCCTCGATCCACGCCCGAGTCTTCAGGCGCAGCGGCGAGCTGTGGCTCGAGGACCTCGGCTCCACGAACGGCACTTGGGTCAACGATGAGCGTCTCGACGACCCGGTCCGCCTTCGTCGCGGCGACCGGGTGAAGATCGGCAGCACGGTTCTCGAGGTTGCCCGGTGAGCCGCCTGCGGTCAGCAGCCGCGACCGACACTGGCTACCTCCGGGTATCCAATCAGGATCTCGCCCTCGCGAGCAGCGACCTGGCGGTGGTCGCCGACGGGATGGGGGGTCACCTCGGCGGCGAGGTCGCCGCCCGAATGGCGGTCGAGCAGCTGCTCGAGGCCTACCGTGCGGACCCGACCACCGACGGCCTGATCGCGGCCGTCCGTGCCGCCAACGACGCTGTCTACCGTCGCAGCAGGACCGAACGCAACCTTCGGGGGATGGGGACGACCCTGACCGCTGCCGCCCTCCTGGGCGACGAGCCCGATGGACAGATGCGGCTCGCGGTGGTGAACGTCGGCGATTCTCGGGCCTATCTCGTGGACCGGCGGGCGCGGAAGATCCACCAGCTGACCGAGGACCACAGCGTCGTGGAGGAGATGGTCCGCAACGGCGAGCTGACGCCCGGCGAGGCCGCCGTCCACCCGCACCGGCACATACTGACGCGAGCGCTCGGGATAGAGCCCACGATCGATCCGGACTGCTGGGAGCTGGACCTCGAGCCCGGCAGCCGCCTGCTGTTGTGCAGCGACGGGCTCACGAACGAGCTCGGCGAGCAGGAGATCGCCGATGTGCTGCTCGACGAGGCCGACACCGCGAAGGCGGCGAGCGAGCTCGTGCGCCTTGCGCTGCACCGGGGTGGTACCGACAACGTCACCGTTGTCGTCCTCGACATCCTCGCGGGAGAAGCCTCGAGCCAGCTCGAGGACGTCGTCATCATCCCGGAGGGAGTGCCGGGCACGATCATCCCCGCGGGCGTTCCCGGCTTGTCGGAGTCCGCAGCGGTTCCCGAGACACCCGAGATCACGGAGGCGATCGCCGTGGCGCCCGGGGCTACGCCTGGCGCGGAACCGCTCGCCGGACCCGCCGGCCGGACGAGCCCGGCGGCCTCGGCAACGACGAGCCCACACGGAACGCCGAGAGTCGCCAAGGGCGGCGGCGAGCCGCCGACCGCCGCTCACACCCGGCCGCTGCTCCTCGTGAGGTCGAAGCGCCCGAAGGTAAACCGCGACCGGATCGTCACGGTCCGGGTCGTGCTCTTCATGCTCGTGTTCGTGGCGGTCCTCGGAGGGACCGCGGGCGTGGTGGTCTGGTTCGACAAGGCGTCGTTCTTCGTCGGGCTCGACCGCGGCCACGTGACGATCTTCCAGGGACGACCCGGCGGCTTGTTGTGGTTCGAGCCCACGATCGTGGAGCGGACATCCATCACGCCGTCCGACCTGCTCGCGTCGAATGTCGTCTACCTACGCCAAGGGATGGAGGAGAGTTCCTACCAGGCGGCTCGTGACCTCGTGCGCAGTCTCGCGCTCGAGCGTGCGCGACTGGCCACGAACGAGTCGGCCACGACGACAACGCCGGCGAGCGTCGTCACGACCACCACGAAGGCGCCGGCAGTCATTCCTCCGGCGACCGCCTCGACCACTACGACGACTCGGGCCCCGACCACCACCACTGGACCCCCGACCAGCACGACCAGAGCCCCGACCACTACGACCACCACGAAACCGAAGAAGTGAGGACCCGATGACGAGTCGCCGTATTCGCTGGCTCAGTGTCGTGCTCGTGTCCTGTTTCGTGTTGCTGTTCCTGCAGCTGAACAACCTTCAGGTGCGCGAGGCTTCCGCGCTCAAGCACAACCCCCTCTCGTCGACGCCTGCCGTCGATCCGGACACGCTCCCCCGGGGCGACATCTACACATCCGACCACGTAGTGCTCGCCTACTCCAAGGCCACCAACGACGTCGACGGCGAGCTCAGGATCTACCCGTGGAACACCGCCACGCTGTTCGCAGGCGTCACCGGTTACCAGTCGGTCGCCGTGGGAAGCTCGACCGGCCTCGAGTCCGAGTACTACCGGTACCTGACCCAGCACACCTCGCCCGCGACGACGCTGGGCCAGCTGCTCACCCAGCACGAGACGACCGACGACATCACCCTCACGATGTCGTACGCCCTCCAGAAGGTCGCCGAGTCGGCCCTCGCCGGCCAGACGGGTGCGGTGGTCGCGATCGCCCCAAGGACGGGGGCCATCCTCGCCATGTACGGCAACCCGACCTTCAATCCGAATCTCTTCGCCGTTCATAGCTACAGCGCCGTAATCCGCAGCTACAACAAGCTGCTGAACGCGCCGGGCGACCCGCTGATCAACTACGCGACCGGCAGGGCCGAAGCGCCCGGATCGACGTTCAAGGTCGTGGACACCTCCGCCATCTTCGATCGGGACCCGAAGATCGCCAGCCAGACGTGGCCCACAAAGAATTTCATCGTCCTTCCCGAGACGAACGGCGTGACGCTGCAGAACTTCGGCGGCGAGGCGTGTCCCACCGTCGGCGACGACCTAGCCGCGATCCTTCTCCAGTCCTGCGACACCGCCTATGCCCTGATCGGCCAGGAGCTCGGTCCGGACAAGCTGTACCTGGAAGCTTCGGGCTTCGGTTTCGACAGCGTTCCGCCGATCGACCTGCCCCAAGGCGAGGCGGCGGCCTCGAACTTCCCGCCGCCGCAGGACTTCGTCCGCGATACGCCGGGGCTTATGAAGTCCGCCATCGGGCAGGAGAACGTGACGGCGACGACGTTGCAGATGGCTCTCGTCGCCGCCGGCATCGCCGACAACGGCGTCATAATGACGCCGCACCTGCTCGACAAGATCATCGACGACCAGGGCAACCTCGTGACCACTTACCGCCCTCGTCCCTGGCGGCGGGCGACCTCGGCCAATACGGCGAAGACAGTGCGCCAGCTGATGCTGGGCGTCACAGAGAACCCCCACGGCACGGCCTATGGCCTGTTCCCTTCCAACGAGTTCCCGCCCGTGGCAGCCAAGACCGGCACCGCACAGATCAACGCGACCGGCTGCGGAACCTACAATTGGCTGATCGCGGACGCACCGGCCGGCCCAGGCCAGACACCAACGGTCGCCGTAGCGGCGATCGTACCGATCCCGCCGGGCGGAAACTGCCACAGCGTGACCGGTGCGCAGGTCGCCGGGCCCGTCGTGGCCCAGGTCATGCAGAAGGCGCTGGCGATGCAGAAATGAGCAGCACCCTGCCCCCCGACCGTGGTCCGCGCCCCGCCTGGCCGACGAATAGGCTTCCCGCGACCATGTCCGAGACCCAGCCGCCTGTCTACAACGGCCGCTACGAGCTCAGCCGCCAGATCGCACGGGGTGGGACCGCCCAGGTATATCTTGCCCATGACCTTCTGCTCGACCGTCCTGTCGCGCTCAAGATGCTCTTCCCAGAGCTGTCCTCGGACCATTCGTTCGTCGAACGCTTCCGCCGCGAGGCCCAAGCCGCTGCGAACCTGTCACACCCGAACATCGTCCCCGTGTTCGACTGGGGCGAGGCGGACCGGACCTACTACATCGTCATGGAGTACGTCGACGGCGAGCCCCTGTCGGCGATCATCCGGACTCAGGCACCGCTGTCGCCGACCCGGGCGGCCGCGATCGCGGCGGACATCGCGAAGGCGCTCAGCTACGCGCACCGACACGGTGTCGTGCACCGCGACGTCAAGCCCGGCAACGTCCTCATCACCACCGACGGCCAGGTGAAGGTCGCCGACTTCGGCATCGCCCGGGCGATCGGCGCGAGTGAGAGCGTCACCCAGACCGGCCTGGTGATGGGCACGGCGACCTATTTCTCGCCTGAGCAGGCGCAGGGCCTCGGCGTGGACGGACGGAGCGACGTCTACGCCCTCGGAGTGGTGCTCTACGAGATGGTCACCGGCCGCCCGCCGTTCACCGCCGACACGCCGGTGGCGATCGCCTACAAGCACGTGTCGGAGACAGCGGCCCTGCCGAGCGAGATCGAGCCGCGGGTGCCGCGCGACCTCGAGGCGATCATCATGCAGGCGATGGCCAAGCAGCCGCAGGCACGCTATGGGACGGCGCAAGACTTCCACGACGACCTCGAGCGGTTCATGCGCGGTCAGCCGGTGTTCGCGCCGCTGCCCCAGGCGATCGATCCCGGGTCGCAGACGCGCCCGATCCCAAGGGACACGACGTTGATGCTGCCGCAGTCCGGGCCGGCGGTCGCTCCCACCAAGGTCCAAGAGCAGGTCCCGCACACCCGCGCCGACGGCGGCCAGCCGGAGCTTCCGAGCCGACGCTTCGTGCCCTGGGTTCTCGCCGCCGTCGTGCTCGCCGCGGCGCTCGGGGCGATCGTCTACTTCGGGGGGCGTTCCCTCGGGTACTTCGGCGGCGCGGCGTCATTCCATCCGAGCGACGTGGTCAACAAGCCCTACCACACGGCCGAGTCAGAGCTGAAGGCCGAGGGGTTGGTGCCGGTGGTGAAATTCCAGCTGGGGACTATCGACAACAAGGACCTGGTCCTCACCCAGGACCCCCTTGCGAGCTCGCTTGTCAAAAAGGGCGACTCCGTGAACCTGTTGGTGTCGAGCGGTCCGAAGCCGCCCAAGCTGATCTTCCTCCCGTACGTGGTCGGCGACAGCTACCTGGCGGCTCAAGCGCAGCTCACAGCGATCGGGTTCCATGTCGACCAGGTCGCCAAGGCTCCGGTCAATGCGGCGCTCGACGGACAGGTTCTCGGGCAGAGTCCGGTCTCGAACAAGTCCTACGACTACGGCACGATCGTGACCCTCACGGTCGCCCGTGGCATCCAGAGCGTGAAGATCCCGTCGAAGAACGTCGTCGGCCAATCGATCAGCTCGGCGCGCAATGCGCTCACGGCAGCGGGCTTCAACGTCGCTCTGGGCACGAACCAGTTCTCGAACTCGGTGCCCGCCGGCGACGTGATCACCACCGTTCCCGCGCCTGGCACGCCGGCGGGGGTCGGCTCGACGGTCAGCCTCATCGTTTCCGAGGGCCCGGGCGTGATGGTCCCGGACGTGGTTCACGACACCGAGGCCGTTGCGATCCAAACCCTGCTGGCCGCCAATCTCAAGCCTGCTTTTGTCTTCGTGTCGACGCCCGGCTATCTGCCGGGTTACGTCACGGCCCAGTCTCCCCCAGCTGCGACGCAGGTATCGCCCGGCACCAAGGTCACGATCTACGTCGAGCAGAGCCCCGCCACGACGACTACAACGTCCACGTCGACGACCAGCACTACGTCCACGACTAGCACGACGACGACGACGACGCTCCCATTCCCGTAGCCGGCGGGTCAGCTCACGCCGGCGGCGGCCGCCCCGGCCAGCCTGAGGAAATTCCCGAGCAGGGCGTGACCGGCCTCGCCGGTGAGAATCGACTCGGGATGGAACTGGACGCCCTCGATCGGCAGACTCCGGTGGCGCAGCCCCATCACGACGCCGTCGGCGGTCCACGCCGTCACCTCGAGGCAGTCCGGAATCGAGCCGGGGTCGACCATCAGCGAGTGGTACCTGGTCGCTTCGAACACCTCGGGAAGGTCCGCGAAGACCCCGCGCCCGTCGTGATGGATCGGCGACGCCTTTCCGTGCACGATCTCGGGCGCTCGCACGATCGACCCGCCGAAGACCTCGCCGATGCACTGGTGCCCCAGGCAGACGCCAAGGACAGGGAGCCCTTCGCCCCCAAGCTCGGAGATCGCGGCCGAGCTCACGCCCGCGTCCTCGGGCCGGCCCGGGCCCGGCGACACGAGCAGCGCCGCGGCCCCGAGCGCCCGGATGCCGGCGACGTCCACGACATCGTTGCGGACCACGACGGGCTCGGCTCCCAGCTCGCCGAGGTACTGAACGAGGTTGTATACGAAACTGTCGTAGTTGTCGACGATCGCCACTCTCATGCTCACAGACGCCGAGGCTATAGGCCGGGCGAATCGTGAGTATCCTCAGGGGTCGTGGCCGAGGCACGTGCAGGTTCGGACGACGGCGGCTCCGCGAAGCAGCGGACCGCGAAGGCCGGGGCAGCCAAGACCGGCCGGACCACGCCGCCCAAGAGCCGCGAGGTCAACAAGCGCTACACGGCGCCGATCCCGAGAAGCGTCCGGCGGAGTCCGGCCTGGTACGGTCCGATGCTCCTCGTGCTGCTCATCGTCGGGCTGCTGCTGATCGTCGGCAACTACGTCGGGATCCTCCCCGGCGGCACGAGCAACTGGTACCTCATCGGTGGTCTCGTCGGGATCGTGGTCGGGGCGATGATGGCCACTCAATACCACTGACACCGATCTGGTTGAGCAGAGGCGGCCGGATTCCGGAGCGCCCGGCGATCAGGCGCCCGAACTTCGCACGGGCGGCTCGAACGTACAGAGCCCTCGACACGCAGAGCCCGATGGATCAGAGGCGCTCGATGATCGTCGCGTTGCCGAGCCCGCCGCCCTCGCACATCGTCTCGAGGCCGTAGCGGCCGCCGCTCCTCTCGAGCTCGCAGAGCAACGTCGCCATGAGCTTGGCGCCGGACGCGCCGAGCGGGTGGCCGAGCGCGATCGCGCCGCCGTTGACGTTGACCCGGTCCATGTCGGGGTGGTGCTCCTTCTCCCACGCGAGCACAACCGACGCGAACGCCTCGTTGATCTCGACGAGGTCGATCTCTCCGAGCTTCATGCCGGCGCGCTCGAGGACCTTGGCGGTGGCGGGGATCGGGCCGGTCAGCATGGTGACGGGGTCGACGCCGACAACGGCGAACTCCACGAAACGGGCCCGGGGCCTCAACCCGAGCTGCGCCGCCTTCTGCTCGCTCATGACGAGGACCGCCGAGGCGCCGTCGGTGATCTGCGACGAGTTCCCGGCGGTGATCTTGCCGCCGTCGGGCTTGAAGGCAGGCTTCAAGGTTGCGAGCGTTTCGGCTGTCGTTCCCGGCCGGATGCCCTCGTCAGCACGCAGGATCTCACCGGTCTCGTGTCCCTCAGCGTCCTTGACGGCAACCGGGATGAGCTCGCGGTCAAAGCGGGCCTCCTCGGTCGCGATCGCGGCGCGCTGCTGGCTCCGGGCGCCGAAGATGTCGAGGCTCTCGCGTGAGAGGTCCCAGTTGTCCGCCACCATCTCGGCCGAGATGCCCTGGTTGACGAGACCGCCGACCGGCTCATAGCGGGCGAACACGTTCGGGCCGAACGGGAAGCCGGCGCCCGAGCCGATCGAAGCTCCCATCGGGACCCGGGTCATGCATTCGACGCCGGCGGCGATCACCACGTCGTAGGCACCCGCCATGACTCCCTGGGCGGCGAAGTGGAGCGACTGCTGGGACGAACCGCACTGGCGGTCGATGGTCGTGGCAGGGACGGACTCGGGGAAGCCGGCCGCGAGGACTGCGTTCCGCCCGATGTTGAGCGCCTGGTCGCCGACCTGCATCACACAACCCATGATCACGTCGTCGACGAGCGCAGGGTCGAGGTCGTTGCGGGCGACGAGCGCCTTCAGCACCTCGGCCGAAAGATCGGCGGGATGCCAGCCCGACAACTTGCCGTTGCGCTTGCCGCCGGGAGTGCGGACGGCATCGACGATCACGGCTGTGGGCATCGCTGGACCTCCTTCATGTGCCGGCGCCACAGCGCCACGCCTGCGTGGGCTGGTGGAACGGTTGTTCCGGAAACACTACCGGCGCCTTGCTTCGGGCCCGCCTCGCCCGGCCTGCTCCGGCCGGCTGCCCCGCGCCGCCGCCCCCAAACCGAGCCCACGTGCTTGATCGCTATTTCGCGAGGCCCCGAGACGGCCGGCCGGGCTACGGTAAGACCGTGACGAGCCAAACCTCCCATCGCGCCGGTCTGGAAGGCCCGCCGGGCGGCAAGGACATGAGCCGGTGGCTAGGTGACGGCGGCATGCCCATCCTGGCGGCGATCGGCGTCTCGTTCGACGATTACGGGATCGAGGACGACGACCGCGCCGGCTGGGCAACGGCCTCGTGGGAGCCACAGCCCGTCGCCTGCAACCCGCACGGAGTAGTCCAGGCCGGAGTTCACGCCGTCGTGCTCGACGCCGCGATGAATTTCGCCGTGAACGCGGGTCTGCCGGGCAAGGACCGAACCCGTGGCACCATCGAGCTCAAGACTGAGACAATGCGCCCCGCGGCCGCCGGCGAGCGGCTGGCCGTGCGCGGGGCCGTCATGCGCCAGACGAAACAGATCGCCTTTGCCGAGGCACGCATCGAGGACGCGGAGGGGCGCCTCGTCAGCCGGTCGACCGGCACGTTCCTCGTGCAGCGCGTCTGAGGTCCGCCGGCCCGCGGACATCTGCACGAGGTCACATCCTTTGTCCCCTTCGGATGCTGCTTGGACCGTGCGCACCGCCGAGCCCGGCGATGGCGACTTCATCATCGACATGGCCCTGGCAGCCTTCAACTGGCGTCCGGTGGTCGGTTTGTCGCGTCTCGAACTGCTTGGGTGACCCGCAGCTGGCCGTCTACGCCACAGGTTGGCCGCGCGACGGGGACCTCGGCGTCGTCGCGGTGCAAGCCAGCGAACCGATCGGGGCGGCGTGGGTGCGCCAGTTCGAGAAACGGGAGCGCACGTACGGTTACGTCGCCGCCGGCACTCCCGAGCTCACCATCGCCGTCCTCCTGCCGTGGCGCGGCCAGGGAGTGGGCCGGTCGCTCCTCAGGCAGCTGTTCGCCTCGGCAAGCTCGGCGGGCATCGAACGGATCAGCCTCAGCGTCGAGCACGACAATCCGGCCGCCGCCCTGTACCTGTCCGAGGGATTCCATCGTGTCGCCACGAAGAACCTCGCCGACACGATGGTGAAGGAGCTCCGCGCCAACGACTGAGCTGACGGCAGCCGCCGGCCGCCGCTCACGCCAGCCCGTCGACAGCCCGGCCGAGACCCGGTCAGGTTCCGGCCGGATCGACGGCGGCGCCAAGACGCGCCGCCCGAGTCGTGACGATCACTTCCAGCGGCAGGTCGACCAGCCCGGCGACCACGAAGCGGTCGCCGCCGGTCCTGCCGAGCTCGCGCGCCGTGATGCCGTCCAGCCTGGCCGCTTCCATGACCGAGCCCGGGTCCGACGTGCAGACCACGACCCGTGACGGCGACTCGCTGAAGAGCTCGGCTGCACTCGTCGGACCGACCACGGCGAGACCGACGCCTCCCGCCACCGCCATCTCGGCCAGGCAGAGCGCGAGACCGCCGTCGCTCACGTCGTGGATCGCGGTGACGATCGGCCCGCGGGGTCCCTCGAGCCCCACGAGCCGGCGGACACAATCGCACAGCCGACGGTGCGAGGCGAGGTCGAGGGGTGGGAGCCTTCCGCCGGCCTCGCCGTAGAGCTCGCGGGCCCACCGGGACCCGGCGAGGAGCGGCACGGTGTCACCGAGCAGCACCAACGACTCGCCCGGTTCCGCGGCGAGGCCGGGCGGCCGGCGTTCGAGCCGATCGACGACGCCGACGACGCCGACGACCGGTGTCGGGTCGATGTCGGCGCCACCGCTCTCGTTGTAGAACGACACGTTCCCGCCGACGACCGGGATGCCGAGAGCCAGGCACGCCTCGGCGATGCCGTCGACCGTCTCCGAGAGCTCCCACATCACTTCGGGGTGCTCCGGGTTGCCGAAGTTGAGGCAGTCGACGAGCGCCACCGGCCGCCCGCCGGCGCAGGCGACGTTGAGCGCGGACTCGGCGACGGTGGCCGCAGCGCCCCCTCGAGGGTCGGCCGCGCACCATCCAGGATTGGCGTCGGTCGAAAGCGCGAGGCCCTTGCCCGTCCACGGGACGCCCGGCCCTGCGAGGCGGAGCACGGTCGCGTCACCCTCGCCGGGGCCTAAAACGGTGTTCAAGAAGAGCTGATGGTCGTATTGGCCGAAGACGAAGGCCGGGTCGTACAAGAGGTCGAGCAAGTCGGCTCCGGGATCTCGGCTCTCGACGAGTCCGGCGGGCTCGCGCGACCGCCGGGCCTCGAGACCCTCGGGCGGCGCGAGCAGGCGGTCATAGCGCGGGGCGCCGTCGGCGAGGGAGGCCGCAGGGACCTCCGCGAGAATCGCGCCGTCGGCGCCAGACCGCACGCGGAGCAGTCCGGGGGCTCCTCCGGGCGGCGCCGCGACGACGCGACCGACGACGCTCGCACGGATCTCGAACTTGTCGCAGATCGCGACGACCCGTTCCAGATCCCCGGGCTCGACGATCGCGAGCATCCGCTCCTGGCTCTCGCTCGTCATGATCTCGACAGGGGACATCCCGGCCTCGCGGCAAGGTACCGCGGTGACGTCGACGTCCATCCCGAGCCCGGCTCGGGACGCGGTCTCAGAGGCGGCACAAGTGAGGCCGGCGCCTCCGAGATCCTGGATGCCGACGACAAGACCGGCATCTAGGAGCGAAAGGCAGGCTTCGATGAGCCGCTTCTCTTCGTAGGGATCGCCGACCTGGACGCTCGGCCGCTTGCCGGCGTCTTGGGTCTCGCCCCCGAACCCGGCCGACGCCAGGACGCTCACTCCGCCGATCCCGTCACGTCCGGTCAGCGACCCGAGCAGCACCGCCAGATTGCCCTCACCGGACGCCCGGGCGAGCACGAGCCGTTCGACGGGCAGCACGCCGAGGCATAGGACATTGACGAGCGGATTGCCGCGGTACCCGGCCGCCAACGTGAGTTGGCCGCCCACGGTCGGAACACCAACCGAATTGCCGTACCCGGCTATGCCCCTTACGACGCCGTCGAAGATCCAGCGACTCCGCGCGTCCTCGAGCGGGCCCATGAAGAGCGGGTCCATGAGCGCGATCGGCCGTGCGCCCATCGTGAAGATGTCCCGGAGGATGCCGCCGACTCCGGTGGCGGCGCCCTGTTGCGGTTCGACTGCGGAAGGATGGTTGTGGCTCTCAATGCGCACCGCGACGGCGACGCCGTTGCCGACGTCGATCACGCCGGCGTTCTCGCCCGGTCCGACGAGCACATGGGCACCTTCGCTAGGCAGCCGGCCAAGGTGTACGCGCGACGACTTGTAAGAGCAATGCTCGCTCCACATCACCGAATACATCGCAAGTTCCAAGGGGTTTGGCTCGCGGGACCCGAGTGCGACGATCATCTCGTACTCGTCGTCTGTGAGCCCGAGCGACCGGTGAAGTGTCGACTCGGGACTCATGTCGGCTGTCCGATAAGCCCGCGTCGGGATGCCAAACTAAGCAGCATTGGATTGAACCTGTGGTTATGGGCAATACTGGTTGTATGCCACCAAGAAAGAAGCCAACCAAGCCAGGTCTCTCGGCGTCTCACAAAGACGCGCTCGCCGAAGGTCGCCGGCAAGGAAATGCAGTGCGCCGGTACCTTGTCGCTCTGGAGCGTTCCAGGCCGCGTCGCGGGCGTTCGACAAGTGCGGATGCCCTGAGAGCTCGCCTCGAAGATCTCGAGTCGAAGCTGGCCATTGCCGATCCACTCCAGCGCATCCACCTGATCCAAGAGCGGCGCAATCTCGAGCGGCGGATCGAAGGAGCCAACGCCGAAGCCGAGGACGACCTCCCCGAGCTCGAGGCGGCGTTCATCGCGGTTGCCGCCGACTATGGAGCTCGTAAGGGGATCGACTACGCGACCTGGCGCGAAGCCGGCGTGTCTGCCGAAGTGCTCCAACATTCAGGGATTCACTGGAGTCGACGCTCCTAGAACGAAGGCGGTCCGGAAGCGTGAACCGCCTCCGGAACGCGGTCGTACACGGCTTTGGTCGGTTCCACAGATGCCGAAGACTCGAGCAGGGACTCGAGCAACACCCGCCCGTCGGTTGAACCGAGAAGCGGGCTGCTAGCGCGCTCGGGATGTGGCATCACGCCAACTACATTGCGGCTGCGATTGGTGATCCCAGCGATGGCATGGACCGAGCCGTTGGGGTTCTCCCCGCGGTAGCGCAGCACGACACGGCCGTCGTTCTCGAGCTCGCGAAGTGTCGTCTCGTCGCAGGTGTAGTTGCCCTCGTAGTGGTTGATCGGGATGTGTAGAACCTGGCCGAGGGACGCTTGGGACGTGAGAGGAGACCGGGTGGAAGCCACTTCGCACTCCACTGTCCTGCAGAGGAAACGGAGTCCTGCGTTCCGGCGCAGCGCACCAGGCAGCAGACCCGCTTCGGTCAGCACTTGAAAGCCGTTGCAGATCCCGACGACCGGCCCACCTTCGGCGGCGAAGCGGGCAACGGCCTCCATGATGGGAGAGAAACGTGCGATCGCGCCGGGCCGGAGATAGTCGCCGTGGGCAAAGCCTCCGGGCAGCACGACAGCGTCTGAGGCACCGATGGAGGTGGCGGTGTGCCAGACGATGTCGGCTGTCCCGCCCAACGTTTCCCAAGCCCCGGCGACGTCGTGCTCGCAGTTGGAGCCGGGGAAGCACACGACGGCGAGTCGACCGGTCATGGATGGTGCATTACGGGCGTCGCCTCGACGCGGATCGAAGCGTTCTCGATGACGGGGTTGGCGAGGAAGCGGTCGCACATCGCCGCGACCCGGTCGAGCGCGGCGGCCTCGTCGGGAGCCTCGATGAGGAGCCGGACCAGCTTGCCGACATGGACCTGCTCGACGCCGTCGAATCCGAGGGCGGGAAGAGCGCGCTCTATCGTCTGACCTTCCGGGTCGGAGATCCCCTCGAGACCCGTTATCTCCACGACGACGCCGAACTTCACGTGCCCACTCCCGGCCAGTCGTTGAAGACGAGGCCGGTGATCTGCTCGTACGCGGTGACATAGCGTTCGCGCGTGGCGGCGACGACCTGCGGCGGCATCGGCGGAGGCGCGGACTCCTTGTCCCAGCCCGTGCTCTCGGCCCAGTCGCGCACAGGCTGCTTGTCGAACGAGGACGGCGTCGTGCCGGGCTTCCACGCATCGGCGGCCCAGAACCGTGACGAGTCCGGTGTCAGGATCTCGTCGCAGATCGCCAGCTCGCCGTCGATGAACCCGAGCTCGAACTTCGTGTCGGCGATCACGATCCCGCGTCCGAGGGCGAGCGCCGAGCCGCGCTCGTAGGCGGCCAGGCAGATCGCCCTTGCCTTGCCGGCCGTGTCGTCGCCGACGAGGGCGGCGGCCTCCTCATAGCCGATGTTGACGTCATGGCCCTCGGTCGCCTTGGTCGAGGGGGTGAACACCGCCTCGGCAAGGCGCTCGGACTCACGAAGCCCGGCCGGGAGCCGGACCCCGTGCATGGTTCCGCTCGCGCGGTACTCCTTCCACGCCGAGCCGGCGAGGTAGCCGCGCACGATGCACTCGATCGGGAGCATCTCGGCGCGCCGAACGAGCATGGCGCGGCCGGCCAGCTCCTCGAGGCGAAAGCCCGCCAGGTCGCTCGCCGCCGCCGGGAACATCGCCGGGTCGGCCGACACGAAGTGCGTGGAGAGACCCTCGAGCTCCCCCGCCCAGAACGCGGTCAGAGCCGTGAGCACCCGCCCCTTGTCGGGGACCGGCTCCGCGAAGACCTTGTCGAAGGCCGAGATCCGGTCCGAGGCCACCATGAACAGCAGGTCGTCGCCGGCCTCGAAGACGTCGCGGACCTTGCCCGAGTAGAGGTGTGCCAGGCTCAACCCGGGACCTTCCCGAGAGCGTCGAAGACGCGTCGCACCTGCGACAGGGAGCGGTTGAGGTCGAACGCCCCGTCGAGCGCCTTGGCGGCCCCGTCGGGACCTCCGAGCGCGGCCGCGACGTCGGGGTCGTCGTCGAGGACCGCCCGGAACGAGCGGCGATGCTCGTGCGCGACACGGGCGTCTCGCTGCACGATGCGGTACGCCGCGTCGCGGGTCAGGCCCGACGAGATGAGCGCGAGCAGCACCGGCTGGGAGAACACGAGCCCGTGCGAGCCCTCGAGCAGGTTCTCGAGCATGCGATCGGGGTGGACGATCAGGCCGTCGATCAAGCGAGTCATCCTTCTCGCAGCGTAGTAGGCGACCAGACTGGCGTCGGGGAGCACGATCCGCTCGACAGAGCTGTGGGAGATGTCCCGTTCGTGCCAGAGCGCGACGTCCTCGAGGCCCGCGACGAGGTAGCCGCGCAGCACCCGGGCGAGTCCTGCGAGGCGCTCGGCCGTGATCGGGTTGCGCTTGTGCGGCATGGCCGACGAGCCCTTCTGCCCGGATGCGAACGGCTCTTCGACCTCGCCGACCTCGGTCCGTTGCAGGAGGCGGATCTCGGTCGCGAGAGCCTCGACGGTGGTGCCGAGAGCGGCGCAGGCGTACAGGTACTCGGCATGCCGGTCGCGGGCGATCACCTGGGTGGCCGGGACGGGCCGCAGGCCGAGGGCGTCGCACACATGCTGTTCGACGGACGGGTCGATGTTCGAGTAGGTCCCGACGGCTCCCGACAGCTTCCCGACCGCGATCGTGTGCCGTGCCCGCAAGAGGCGGTCACGGTCGCGGTCGGCCTGCAGGCAGGCCAGGGCGAGCTTGGTGCCGAACGTCGTAGGTTCGGCGTGCATGCCGTGCGTCCGGCCGACGACCGGGACCTCCGCGAGCTCGAACGCGCGCCGCTTGGTGACCGACACGAGGTCGCCGGCCGCGTCGAGCAAAAGGTCCGCGGCCCGGACGAGCGTCGCGGACAGAGCCGTGTCGACCACGTCGGAGGAGGTAAGCCCGTAATGGATCCACGACCCTTCGGGCGGGCCGATCGATTCCTGCACGACGTCGACGAACGCGGCGACATCGTGCTCGGTAACGGCCTCCCGCTCGCCGACGCGCCGGACGAATGCCGCGTCGACGACCGGGGCGCGGGCACGGCACGCCGCCGCCTGGCCGGCCGGGACCACGCCGAGCTCGGACCAGGCCTCCACGGCGAGCAGCTCGATCTCGAGCCAGGTGCCGAGCCGGGTCTCGTCTGCAAACACCGCCGCCATCTCGGGCAGCGAATAACGCGGGATCACTTCTCTTCCGTCCCGATACCGGCCGCGATGTCGGGACGGTGCTGCATCCCGTCGAGACCGACCTTCGCGACGCCTCGGTAGGCGCGCTCGCGAGCCTCGTCGAGGCTGCCCCCGAGCGCCGTCACGACCAGCACCCGGCCTCGCGCCGTGCGCAGGGCCCCCTCCTCGTCGCGGCACGTGCCGGCGTGGAACACGCTCACGCCGTCGACGCTACCGGCCTCGTCCAAGCCTGAGACGAGGTCCCCGGTGCGCGGAGCCTCCGGATAGCCTTCCGCGGCGATCACGACCCCGACGGCGGCGTCATCGGCGAAGCGAGCCCCCCCGGCGACGCCGCCGAAGCCGGCGCCGCCTGCCGCTGCGGCGAGGAGATCGGCCAGATCGGTGTTCAGGCGAGGTAGCACGACTTCGGCTTCGGGGTCGCCAAAGCGCACGTTGTACTCGATCAGCTGCGGGCCGTCGGCTGTGAGCATCAGACCCGCGTACAGCACGCCTCGATAGTCGATCCCCTCCCGTCGCAGCGCACCCAGCGTCGGCTCGACGATTCTGTCCATGGCGGCACCGACGACGCCGGCCGTCGCCTTCGGCACGGGCGAGAAGGCCCCCATGCCGCCGGTGTTCGGCCCGGTGTCGCCTTTCCCGAGCCGCTTGTAGTCCTGGGCCGGCGCGAGTGGCAGGGCACTCACCCCGTCACAGACGACGAGCAAGGACAGCTCGCTACCGCGCAGCGCCTGTTCGATCACGACCCGCCGCCCCGCCCTGCCGAAGGCCTCTCCCGACAGCTTGGCTGCCACGTCTCGTTCAGCCTCGTCAAGGTCGTCGGTGACGAGCACGCCCTTTCCCCCGGCGAGCCCGTCCGTCTTCACGACGTAGGGTCCCGGCAACGATCGGAGGTAGGTCGCCGCTTCGTCGAGGCGCGAGAAGGCTCGCCAGCGTGCCGTCGGAACACCGGCACGCGACGCGCACTGCTTCATGAATTCCTTCGAGCCCTCCAATCGGGCGCCGTCGGCCCCTGGCCCGAACACGAGACGGCCGCGCGAGCGCAGGCGGTCGGCCAGCCCGCCGACGAGAGGCTCCTCTGGGCCGATGACGTACAGGTCGGCTTCGATCTCCTCCGGCGGGGCCGGCGTCGACAAGAGCTCGTATCCCTCCGAGGAGCGTCCCGAGATCCCGGGATTGCCCGGTGCGACGACGACATCAGCGCTCCGGGCGAGCACTTGCGCGAGGGCGTGCTCGCGCGCGCCGGAGCCGACGACGCAGACCTTGCGGCCCCGAGTGCGGGTCATGCGGCGAGACGAACGTACTGCTCCCGGCCGGGCCCGACCCCGACGTAGGTCACGGGCACACCTGTGTACTCGGCGATGGTGCCGAGGTACGCGCGGGCGGCCTCGGGGAGATCGTCGAGCGTCCTCGCCCCGGCCAGGTCCTGGCGCCAGCCGGGCAGCTCGCGGTAGACGGGCCGGACACGGTGCAGGACCGACTGGTGGTAAGGGACGTGGTCGAACAGCTCGTCGCCGTCCTCGTACCCCACGCAGACCTTGACCGTGTCGAACGCGGACAGGACGTCGAGCTTGGTGACGGCTATCTCCGAGAGGGAGTTCACTCGCACAGCGTGACGGAGGAGCACCAGGTCCAGCCAGCCCGGCCGGCGCCGGCGGCCTGTGTTGGTCCCGTACTCGTGGCCGAGCTCCACGAGCATGTCGCCTTGCTCGCCGCCGAGCTCGGTGGGGAACGGTCCCGAGCCGACGCGGGTCACGTACGCCTTGGCGATGCCGAGAACCCGGTCGATGTCCCGCGGGCCGATCCCGGTGCCGACGCAGGCACCGCCCGCGGTGGGATTCGAGGACGTGACGAAGGGGTAGGTCCCGTGGTCCACGTCGAGGAAGGTGGCCTGTGCCCCCTCCAGCATGATCTCCTGGCCCGCGTCGAGCGCGTCCTGCACGAGCTTCACCGAGTCGCCGATCATCGGTCCCAGCGCCGGCGCAACCTCGTCGAGGTACTGCGAGGCGATCTGGTCGGCGTCGAGCGGGAGCCGGTTGTAGACCTTGGCGAGGATGCCGTTCTTCTCCCTCAGCACGACATCGAGCTTCTCGCGGAAGATCTTGGGGTCCAAAAGGTCCTGCACGCGAAGCCCGATCCGGGCGGCCTTGTCCACGTACGCGGGCCCGATGCCGCGCTTGGTGGTGCCCAGCTTGTTCTTGCCGAGGTAGCGCTCGGTCACCCGGTCGAGCTCGACGTGATAGGGCATGACGAGGTGGGCGTTGCCGGACACCACGAGACGGCTCATGTCGATGCCGCGTGCCCCGAGCGCGGCGCACTCGGCGAGGAGCACCGTTGGTTCGACGACCACTCCGTTGCCGATCACGGGGACGACGTGCTCGTAGAGGACTCCGCTCGGGATGAGCTGGAGGGCGAACGTCTCGCCGTCCACGACGATCGTGTGCCCGGCGTTGTGGCCGCCCTGGTATCGGACGACTACGTGCATGTCCTTCGCAAGGAGGTCGGTGAGCTTGCCCTTCCCCTCGTCGCCCCATTGGGTTCCGACCACCACGGTCGCGGGCAAGTCGCGCCTCCGTATTCGTGCTGCGGGAGTTGGGCCGTTCCCTGGCCGTACTCGCTCCGGGCCGGGCACGCGCAGTGTACTCCCGGCCCTACGGAGACGCCGGTGGCAAGCGTCCGACCTCGGCGTCGGTGCCGATCTCGATGACGGGATGCCTGGCAGGACGAAGCCACCGCAACACGGCCAGAAGATCCGAGGCGGGCAGGGCGACGCAGCCCTCGGTCGGGCCGTCAACCCATGCGTTCAAGAAGATCCCCGAGCCGGGTGCGTTCGCGCCACGCACGATCGGGTTGTCGTTGAACTCGATCACCGCGAAGTACGGATAGGCAGTCGTCTCGGTCCAAAGCGACTCGGACCAGGAGGCAAACGGCGGAGTCGTCCCGCACCGAACATGGACGAACTGGTTGTAGCGCGGGCTGTAGGGATCCTCGTCCCACCAGTCCCCGCAGACGAGGCGGTGGTAGGCGTCGTGCAGGCCGCCTGGATCAGCCTGGTTTCCGTACATGGTGAGACCTACGCGGTACACGCCGGTCGGGGTCGCGCCGTCCCCCTCGTGACGCACGGCGCGCAGGTGGCCGTAGCCCGTCTCGGCGCGCCACGCCGGGAACACGGGCCTCCAGGGCGAGAAGGCGTTCGCCCGCTGGAACGTCCGGAACGACGCCAGGTAGCCGGGAGGCTCGAGGGTCGGGCTCGAGACCACGATGAGCTGGTCGGCCGAGGACGGGATCTTGAAGGTCGGGCCCGCGCCGGCCGACGCGCTCGGGCCCACGCCGGCCTCGGCGATCGTGCCGGCGCCGGCCGAGGCTCTCGGCGAGGCCACCGCGCCCGGGCCGCCGAGGCCCGTCAACGAAACGGTCGCCAGCACCCCCGCGGCCAGGCGCACGGGCCAGACCGCACGGCGACGGCGCGCCTTGCGGGTCGGAGTCACAGGGACATCGCTGAAGTCTTTCACGGTCAGGTGGCGACGGGGCCAGGCGGGCCTTTGATCGGGGACGCAGCGCCTGGGTCGCTCAGGGTGCCGTGAGCTCTATGCGCGTGCCGACGCTGTTGGGGATGAAGGCGTCGGGCAGTTCGGCTGCGAGGCGGTGCTGGGCTCGCCAGCCGGTGCAATGTGCCGGCACCACGACTCGAGGGGCGAGCTCGGCGAGCGCTGCCACCGTCGCAGGGATGAGCGGTTCGAACAGGGCGCCAGAGAGATGGAAGCCTCCGATCACGGCGTGCACGTCCGCGACCCCGGTCAGATGACGGGCGTAGCGGGCGATGTTCACGATCCCGGCGTGTCCGCATCCGGTGAGGATCACGAGGCCCCTGCCGCGTACGTTGGCCACGAGCGCCTGGTCGTCGAGGACGAGCGGGTCAGCCTGCCAACGACCGCCGCGGAACGCCTCGTGGAACGGGAGGCCCTTCTCGAAGTCGGTGCTCCGAGCCACCTCGCCGGTTATGAGCACGGACCCCTCGAAGAGCAACGAGGGCGCGGGAGTCTCGGCGATCTCGAAACCGGCTCCTTCCAGGCTCGGCCGTGATGGGGTCGGCAGCTCGAATGGTTCCCGGCCTGGAAAAGCGATTCGCCGTTGCGACCAGAACGCCGGGTGGATCACGATCGGCACGTTGGGTCGCCCGACCCGCCGGACGAACCCGTCGAGCCCCGTCGTGTGGTCGAAGTGGCCGTGCGAGCAGACCACCACCTCTACGTCGCCCGGGTCGATGTCGAGCCGCCGCATGTTCTCGACCATCCCGTCGGGGCTGACCCCCGTGTCGAAGAGGAACCGGCTCACGGCTCCCGATCCGCGGACCACCTCGACCAGCGCCGAGAAGCCGTGCTCGGCGACGAGCACCTCCGGCGTGCTGCCTGCGACGGCGTACGGGTTGTCGATCCACGGACCGCCCCCGAGCACGGGCCGCCTGGCGTGGTCCATGTCGGCCAACAACATGTCCGAGGAGTTGTCGACGAGCGTGGTGACGCTCACGGCCTCGACAGGCTGCAACGCGAGGACCTCTCCGGCGTAGGCGCCCAGCTCGGTCGGCACGAGCGTCGGGCGGTGGTGGGCGCGGTCGGTGTCGTCGTCGCACATGTGTGTGTTTCCTTCCCGCCCGAGTGCCGGTTGGGTCCTCAGCGCAGCACGAGCCTGCCATCTTCGACGTCGACCTTGACCGTGTCGCCCTCCCCGTAGAGGCCCTCGAGGAGGGCGAGCGCCAACGGGTCGCCGATTTCGCGCTGGATGACCCGGCGCAGCGGCCGGGCGCCGAAGTCCGGGTCGTAGCCGTGGTCGCCGAGCCACATCTCGGCCTCGGGGGTTACCTCGATTGAGATCCGCCGGGCCTCGAGCCGGCGCCTGAGGTCGCCGAGCTGGATCCCGACGATGGCGAACAGGTCCTCGCGGCCGAGCGGACGGAAGCGGACGATCTCGTCGATCCGGTTGACGAACTCCGGCTTGAAGGTGTCGAGCGGGTCGCCGCGGAGGTTGGAGGTCATGATCAGGACGGTGTTCGAGAAATCGACCGTCCGGCCCTGCCCGTCGGTCAGGCGACCGTCGTCGAGCACCTGCAACAGGATGTTGAACACGTCCGGGTGCGCCTTCTCGATCTCGTCGAGCAGCACGACCGCGTACGGGCGGCGGCGGACCGCCTCGGTCAGCTGGCCGCCCTCCTCGTAGCCGACGTAACCGGGCGGCGCGCCGACGAGGCGCGAGACGTTGTGCCTCTCCTGGTACTCGCCCATGTCGATCCGGATCATCGCCCGCTCGTTGTCGAACAGGACCTCGGCGAGGGCCTTGGCGAGCTCGGTCTTGCCGACCCCGGTCGGGCCGAGAAACAGGAACGAGCCGATCGGTCGGCTGGGGTCCGACAGCCCGGCCCGGCTCCGGCGAATGGCGTTCGCGACCGCCTTGACCGCCTCGGTCTGGCCGACGACGCGCCGGTGCAGCAAGTCCTCGAGCTCGACGAGCTTGCGGATCTCACCTTCCATGAGGCGTGAGACCGGGACGCCCGTCGCCCGGCTCACGACTTCGGCGATGTCCTCGGCGTCGACCTCTTCCTTCAGCATCTTCTGCTGCGGACTGGAGCGCGGCCAGCTTGTCGGTGGCCGCCTGGATGCGCCGCTCGAGGTCGGGGACCCGGCCGTAGCGGATCTCCGACGCGTGCGCGAGGTCACCGTCGCGCTCGTAGCGTTCCGCCTCCTGCCGGGCGGCTTCGAGCTCGCCCTTCACGTCGCGGATCGCCCCGATGGCGTCCTTTTCTGCCTGCCAGTGCGCCATCATCGCCGTCTGCTGCTCGCGGAGGTCGGCGAGCTCGCCCTCGAGCTTGGCGAGTCGCTCGACCGAGGCGGGGTCGGTCTCCTTCTGCAGGGCGACGCGTTCGATCTCGAGCTGGCGGACCCTGCGGGCCACGACGTCGATCTCGGTCGGCATCGAGTCGATCTCGATGCGAAGGCGGCTAGCGGCCTCGTCGACGAGGTCGATGGCCTTGTCCGGCAGGAAGCGGCCGGTCACGTACCGATCCGAAAGCACCGCAGCAGCGACGAGGGCGGCGTCCTGGATGCGCACGCCGTGGTGGACCTCGTAGCGCTCCTTCAGCCCGCGGAGGATCGCGATCGTGTCCGCGACCGAGGGCTCGTCGACGAGGACCGGCTGGAACCGGCGCTCGAGCGCCGCGTCCTTCTCGATGTACTTGCGGTATTCGTCGAGGGTCGTGGCGCCGATGAGGCGAAGCTCGCCGCGCGCCAGCATCGGCTTGATCATGTTGCCCGCGTCCATGGCGCCCTCGGCCGCCCCGGCGCCGACGATGGTGTGGAGCTCGTCGATGAACGTGATGATCCCGCCGTCGGAGTCCGCGATCTCCTTCAGGACCGCCTTCAGACGCTCCTCGAATTCCCCGCGGTACTTCGCGCCGGCGACCATCGAGGCGAGATCGAGAGCGACGATCCGCTTGTTCTTCAGCCCTTCTGGGATGTCACCCTCGACGATCCGGGTGGCGAGGCCCTCGACGATGGCCGTCTTGCCGACTCCGGGCTCGCCGATCAGCACCGGGTTGTTCTTCGTGCGCCTCGACAGGACCTGGATCACGCGGCGTATGTCGTCGTCGCGCCCGACGACCGGGTCGAGCTTGCCCTCCCGGGCGAGGTCCGTCAGGTCGCGGCCGTAGCGCTCCAGCGACTGGTACTGCTCCTCGGGGCTCTGCGAGGTGACACGATGGCTGCCGCGGATCGCTTGCAGGGCTTGCAGGAGATCGTTGCGGCTGACGCCGAGAGGGTCTGCCAGGGCGAGCAGCAGGTGCTCGACCGAGAGGTACTCGTCGCCCATCTCCTTGCGGGCGGTGTCCGCACGCTCGAATGCCTCGCTCAGCTCACGGCTGAGCGTCGGCTCGGCGCCGCCGTAGGCCTTCGGGATCCTGGCGAGCGACTCCGCGATCCGGTTGCGGACCGAGAGCGGGGCGATGCCGAGCCGGTCGAGAAGTGGGATGGCCACACCGCCGTCTTGTGACAGGGCCGCTGACAGCAGATGGTCGGGAGTGACTTCGGGGTGGTGCGAGGTCTTCGCGAGCGCGATGGCGTCTCTCAAAGCCTCCTGGGTCTTAAGGGTCCAACGGTTCGGGTCGAACGTCATGTCTCAGGTGATCCTTGAATGGTGGGCTTGCGTGTCGGCCGGGGAGCCGGCCGAAGGTTCAGTTGTTCCTGGTCCGTCGTGCCGGCAGCCGGTTCGTCGAGACCGGCACGAGGTCGCGGCGGTAGTGGCGGTGCGTCGTCTCGATCGCCATGCGGGCATCCGCGCGGGTCCGCTCGAGCTCTGTGTGCAGTCTGGCGATCTCGGTCTCGAGCGCGATCACGCGCCGCACGCCTTCCAGGTTCAGGCCGGCGGCGGTGAGCTCCTGGATGCGCCGCAGGTGAGCGATGTCGGCCTCGCTGTAGCGGCGGTTGCCCCCACCCGTGCGGGCCGGGTCGAGGAGGCCCTTGCGCTCGTAGATCCGAAGCGTCTGCGGGTGCACGCCGGCCAGCTCCGCCGCGACCGAGATGACGTAGACGGCGCGCGTCGAGCGTTCGACTGGGCCTTGTTCTGACGGGTCGTAACTCACGGTCACACTCCTAGGTGCTCGCGAGGTGAGCTGCCCAGGGTCTTGGCGAGGGCCTCGACCGCTTTGCGCTGATCCTCGGTGAGCTCGGCCGGCACGACGACGTCGACGGTCACGAGCAGGTCGCCCGTAGACGAACCGGCGGTGATGCCGCGCGCCTTCACCCTGAACGTCTGGCCTTGGCGCGTGCCGGGCGGGACCTTGAGGGTGACGGGCCCGCTCAGCGAGGGCACCGTGATCGCACTGCCGAGCGTGGCCTCGGGGAAGGTGACCGGAACCGTGAGCGTGAGGTTGCGTCCCTTCCGCCCGAAGAGCGGATGCGTGGCCACGTGCACGATCACGTAGAGGTCACCTGCAGGTCCGCCATTGGCCCCCGGCTCGCCTCGGCCCTTCACCCGGATTCGCTGGCCGTCCTCGACGCCGGCGGGGATGCGGACCTTGACCTGGCGTTGGCGCTGCTCGAGGCCCGAGCCGTGGCACGTCGGGCAGGGATCGACGATCTTGGTCCCGCGTCCCTGGCACTCCGGGCACGGCGAGGACAGCGAGAACATCCCCTGGTTGTCGTTGAGCACGCCGAGGCCGTTGCAACGCGGGCACACCACCGGAACCGTCCCGGGACGCGATCCCGACCCGCCGCACGTGGCGCATCGCATCCCGCTCGTGACGTTGACCGTCGTGACAGCACCGTCCACGGCCTCCTGGAACGAGAGGTGTAGCTCGGCTTCGAGGTCGTGACCGCGACGGGGACCGCTACCGGGCGTGCCTCGCCCGCCTCCCCGGCCGCCGCGGCCGAACAAGCCGCCGAAGATGTCGGAGAGGTCCTCGACGCGGAAGTTGAAATTGCCGTTGCCGGGGGTGCCGGACCCGCCGCCGAAGCCGCCGAGGCCGCTGAGCGGACCGAGACGGCGGACCTCGTCATACTCCTTGCGTTTCTCCGGGTCGCCGAGGACGTCGTATGCGGCGGAGATCTCCTTGAATCGTTCCTCCGAGCCCGGGTTGGAGTCCGGGTGGAATTGCTTCGCGAGCTTCCGGTAGGCGCGGCGAAGCTCCTTGTCGGTTGCCTTGTCCGACACTCCGAGGGTCTTGTAGTAGTCGGTGGTGTACCACTCCCGTTGGGGTGCCATGGCGTGGCTCCTCAGCCTCCGACAAGGACCATTGCCGGCCGCAGCACCTTCGACTTGAGCCGGTATCCGGCGCGCATGACCTTGGTGACCAAGGGGGCGCCGCCCGACGGCGCAGCCGGACCGGGCTCGTCCCCCTCACCGGTGCCCTCACCTTCCTCGTCGGTGGCGGCCTCGTCGACGCCGGCGATGCCTCCGGCTTGGCCGGTCCCGACGGCGTCGTGGACCGTTGGGTCGAACGGAACGCCGACGGCGTCGATCCGCTCGACGCCCTCGCGGGCGAGGATGTCGCGGAGAAGCGAGTCGATCTGTTCGAGGGCCTTGGCCGAGTCGCTCTCCTCGCCGTGGCTCTGCACGTGAGCGGTCGCGAGGTCGAGCGCGTCCAGCACCGGCAGGAGCCGGACGCACAGTCCCTCGGTGGCGCGCTCGAGGAGCTGGGTCTGCTGGCGCAGCGCGCGCTTGCGGAAGTTGTCGAAGTCGGCCTGCAGGCGCCTCGAGCGCGTCCAGGTACTCGTCACGCTCGGCGGCCACGAGGGCATCTTCCGCCTGTGCCTCCAGCTTTTTTGCGACCTCCCGCGGGTCGGTTCCCCAGTCGACGAACGGGTCCGCGGGAAGATCAAGCTGCTGGTCGGAGAACTCGCCCTCCTCGCTCGCCAGAACGTCGTCGCTCGCCGGATCGGCTTCGCTCGCCGGAACGTCGTCGCTCGCCGGATCGTCCTCGCTCGCCGGAACGTCGTCGCTCGCCGGAACGTCGTCGCTCGCCGGATCGGCTTCGCTCGCCGGATCGGCTTCGCCCTGCGGGGGCGCAGAGCCGTTCGCCTTCGCACCGGGCCCGGTCGAGCCGGGCCCGGTCACGCCGTCGCCCGCCGGGGGCTTCGGGTCGCTTGCCTCGCGGGTCACGACGCAGCCGTACCCGGTTCGTCGACGATCTCCGCGTCCACGACCTCGTCGTCAGCAGGCCCGCCCGAGTCGCTCGAGGCGCCCGAGCCGTCGCTCCCTGAGCCGCTTGCGGCCTGCTGCTGAGCTGCCTGCTCGTACAGGCGCTGGCCCAGGGCCTGGGAGGCGTTGCGGAGCGAATCGGTGTCTCGCCGGATGCGCTCGAAATCGGTTCCCTCGAGGGACTCGCGCAGGCTCTTCAGCGCGCTCTCGACCCGCTCGCGCTCGTCTGCGGGGACCTTGTCGCCCTGATCCTTCAGCAGCTTGTCGGTCTGGTAGACGAGGGCGTCCGCGCTGTTGCGGGTCTCGGCCTCCTCCTTGCGCTGGCGGTCCTCAGCCGCGTGCTGCTCGGCATCGCGGACCATCCGCTCGATGTCGTCCTTGGGCAACGACGTCTGGCCGGTGATGGTGATCGACTGCTCTCTGCTCGTGGCGAGATCCTTCGCCGAGACGTGGACGATCCCGTTCGCGTCGATGTCGAACGCGACCTCGATCTGCGGCACGCCGCGGGGCGCCGGCGGGAGGTCGACGAGCTGGAACTTGCCCAGGGTCTTGTTGTACATGGCCATGTCGCGCTCGCCCTGGAGGACGTGGATCTCGACCGAGGGCTGATTGTCGTCGGCCGTGGTGAAGATCTCGGAGCGCTTGGTCGGAATCGTCGTGTTGCGCTCGATCAGCCGGTGGGTGATGCCACCTTTGGTCTCGATCCCGAGGCTGAGCGGGGTGACGTCAAGCAGCAAGATGTCCTTCACCTCGCCCTTCAAGACGCCGGCCTGGATGGCGGCGCCGACGGCGACGACCTCGTCGGGGTTGACGCCCTTGTGGGGCTCCTTGCCGGCGAGCTGCACCACGAGGTCGTAGATGGCCGGCATCCGCGTGGATCCTCCGACCAGCACGACGTGGTCGATGTCCTTCGGGGTCAAGCTGGCATCTTTGATGACCTGCTCGAAAGGCCCCTTGCAGGCGTCGACGAGGTCGGAGGTGAGCTCCTGGAACTTTGCCCGCGTCAACTTGAGGTCGAGGTGCTTGGGACCCTCGTTCGTGGCGGTGATGAAGGGAAGGTTGATCGTCGTCTCCTGGACCGCCGACAGCTCGATCTTGGCCTTCTCGGCCGCTTCCTTCAGGCGCTGCAGCGCCATCTTGTCGTTCGACAGGTCGACGCCTTCGGTGTCCTTGAACGTCTTGACGAGCCAGTCGATGACGCGCTGGTCCCAGTCGTCGCCACCGAGATGGGTGTTCCCCGAGGTCGCCTTCACCTCGAAGACGCCGTCTCCGATCTCGAGGACCGAGACGTCGAAGGTGCCCCCGCCGAGGTCGAACACGAGAACCGTCTGGTCAGCCCGCTCCTTGTCGAGGCCATAGGCGAGCGCGGCCGCCGTCGGCTCGTTGATGATCCGGAGCACCTCGAGCCCGGCGATCTGGCCGGCTTCCTTAGTGGCGGTGCGCTGGGCGTCGTCGAAGTAAGCCGGGACAGTGATGACGGCCTGGTTGACGCTGTCTCCGAGGAAGGCCTCCGCGTCCCTCTTCAATTTCTGCAGGATCCTGGCGGAGATCTCCTGGGCCGTGTAGGCCTTGCCGTCGATGTCAATCGACCAGCTCGTTCCCATGTGGCGCTTCACAGAGCGGATCGTCCGCTCGGGGTTCGTGATCGCCTGGCGCTTCGCGACCTCGCCGACCAGCACCTCGCCGGACTTGGCAAATCCCACGATCGATGGCGTTGTACGTCCACCCTCTGCGTTCGGGATCACCGTGGGCTCGCCCGCCTCGAGGAACGCGACTACTGAGTTCGTCGTACCGAGGTCGATTCCGACGGCCTTGGACATTCTGAAGCCTCCACTTCTCGGGGTGCGACGCTCGCCTGCACCCATACTTCGTTCCTTCGTACAGGAGCTAGTGTAGCAAACTTGAGCGTAAGATTGTCAAGTCGGTGGAAAAGTGCCGCTCACCTGGGGCGACGGCATCGTCAGGTATCTACGCAGGCGTGGGTGGGTGGGTGCGGTTCGCTAGCGTAGGGGTTCTTTCGGCCCGCATCCGAAGGCCCGAACGGTAGCCTCAACACGATGCCGACGCTCGTCGTACTGCGCCACGGCGAGAGCACGTGGAACGCCGAGAACCGCTTCACCGGGTGGACCGACGTCGATCTCAGCCCGGACGGCGAAGCCGAGGCCCGCTCGGCCGGCCGGTTGCTGGCCGAAGAGGAAGGGCTCGAGCTCGGCTCGGTCCACACCTCGGTGCTGGCGCGAGCGGTCCGGACGGCGAACCTCGCCCTCGATGAGATGGGCCGCTCGTTTCTTCCCGTGCGCCGGAGCTGGCGCTTGAACGAGCGCCACTACGGGGCGCTGCAGGGCCTGAACAAGAAGGAGGCCGCCGCTGGCTTCGGGGCCGAGCAGCTGAAGGCCTGGCGCCGGGGCTACGCGTCCCAACCACCGGCGGTCGAGTGGGCCGACGCGAGGCACCCGGCCCACGATCCTCGCTATCGGGACGTCCCCCCGAGCGCGCTCCCGGCTACCGAGTGCCTGGCGGACGTCGTGCGCCGGGTGGTGCCCTACTGGGAGGACGCCATCGGCCCCGAGCTGTTGGCGGGCGTCACCCCGTTCGTGGTCGCGCACGGCAACAGCATCCGGGCGCTGTGCATGTTCCTCGAGCACATCTCCGAGGACGACATCGTCGAACTGGAGATCCCGACCGGCTGGCCACGGGTCGTCGCCTTCGACGAACAGCTGAGGTTCCTCGGGGGTCGTTATCTGGGCGACCCCGCCGCGATCCGATCTGCCACCGAGGCGGTCGCGCACCAAGCCGGGCCCTGAGACGAAGGCCGGGTCCTCAGGTGCCAAAGCCAGGTGCGTTCGGGCCACAGGCGGTCTGAGCGGGCCAGGACGCGCTGGCGGGCCACCGATAGGCTTGCGCCGATGACCCGCCGCGTCCGAAGTGCTCGACCTCAAAAGCGTGTGGTTGTTCAGCGGGTGCACGAAACCCGAGCTGCGCTCGATCGAGCGCAAGGCCAAGACGGTGCAGGTACCCGCCGGCACGACCGTCGTCCGTGAGGGCGAGGTCGGGACGGTCTTCTACTTCATCGTGGACGGCAACGCGACGGTCGCGCGTCGCGGCCGGAAGGTTGCAGATCTCGGGCCCGGCCAGTACTTCGGCGAGCTGTCGCTTCTCGATCGGCTGCCCCGGAACGCAACCGTCAAAGCGGCGACGAACCTGACGCTCATCACCGTCGGCCAGAGCGACTTCGAGGCCATCTTGAAGGAGTCGCCGAGCACGACTCGCAAGCTCCTCGTTGCCACTGTTGCCCGGCTCAGGTCTGCCGATTCCCAGCCGCTTCCCGCGAGCGAGCTCTGACACCGCCGTTACGCCGGCGGCACAGGGGCCCTGGCGTCAGTCGTCGCTCGAAGTTGCCGAAGCCGCCTCCATCGAACGCTCCAGCAGCTGCGCGACATCGAGGACCTTGACCTCCTCGTCCCGGCCGCGTTCTTTGACGGCGTCGTCCAACATGATCAAGCAGTAAGGGCAGGCCGTCGACACCACGTCCGCGCCGGTGCCGAGCGCCTCGTCGGTCCGCTCGAGGTTGATGCGTTTGCCCTGGTGCTCCTCGAGCCACATGCGGGCCCCGCCGGCACCACAGCAAAAGCCACGCTCGCGGCAGCGTCCCATCTCCACAGAGGTGACGCCGGGAACCGACTTGATGATCGAGCGAGGCGGATCGTAGATCTTGCTGTGCCGCCCGAGATAACAGGGGTCGTGATAGGTGACCTTCGCTTCCAGGCGGTTCGGGCGCAGCCTCCCGTCCGCTACCAGCCTGCCGAGCAGCTGCGAGTGATGGATCACCTCGAAATTCCCCCCGAGCGCCGGGTACTCCTTGGACAAGGAGTTGAAGCAGTGGGGACACGAGGCGATGACCTTCTTTACGCCGGCGGTCGTCAGGGTCCCGATGTTCTGCTGTGCCTGCACCTGGAACAGGTACTCGTTCCCGAGCCGGCGGACCGGGTCACCGGTGCAGGACTCGGCGGCGCCGAGGACGGCGAACGTCACGCCGGCCTGGCGCAGCAGCCGGGCGATCGACTGCGTCGTCTTGCGGGCGCGCTCGTCCAGCGCCCCGGCGCACCCGACCCAGAAGAGGTACTCGACGTCGTCGGGGATCGTTTCCTTGACAACAGTGATCTCGAAGTCGAGGCTCTCGGTCCACTCGAGTCTTCTCGAGGCCCCGAGCCCCCACGGGTCGCCCCGGTTCTCGACGTTGCGCAACATGAGCCCGGCCTCGGACGGGAAGCGGGACTCGATCAGGACCTCGTAGCGGCGCATGTCGATGATCGCGTCGACATGCTCGATGTCGACGGGGCACTGCTCGACGCACGCCCCGCAGGTCGTGCACGCCCAGAGGACTTCCTCGGTGATTACCCCGGGCACAAGCGCCTGGCTCGAAGCGCGAAAGAGCTCGTCGCGCAGGTCCATGATGACGAGCTTCGGAGACAGGTCCTTGCCCGTGTTCCAAGCCGGGCACTGGCTCTGGCAGCGGCCACACTCGGTGCAGGTCACGAGGTCCAAGAGCTGCTTCCAGGTGAAGTGCTCGATCTTGCCGGCGCCGAAGATCGTGTCCTCGTCCATCGTCTCGATGTCGATCTCGGGAGTCTTGTCGAGCGCTCCGAGCCGTGTCGGTTGCCGGGAGAAGGCGATGTTCAGCGGCGCCATGATGATGTGAAGGTGCTTGGAGTACACGACGAAGACGAGAAACGACACGATGACGACCACGTTCAGGTCGACGAAGACGGTCTCGAGCGTCCGGTTGGCCGACAGCCCGAGCGGGTGCAGCGCTCGCCCGAGGCCGTGGCTCGCGAACGCCCACCAGCCGTAGGGGAAGTCGCCCGTGTTGGTCTGGGCGGCCCGGTACATAAGGAGAGTGACGATCACGAGCGAGATCATCCCGAGGGTGATCCACGCGGCGCCCGTGTGTGAGCCGTAGAAGCGAGAGGCGCGATCTTCCCGTTTCGGGGACTCGCGGATGCGGATAACGCTGAAGACGATCAGGGCGACGAGCACCGCACAGGCGAAGAAGTCCTCGATGAAGCCGACGAAGGCCGCATGGCCGATGCCGGGGATGGCGAAGTTCTTCTGGAACAGGGCGCCGTAGGCCTCGATGATGGTCAGGATGAGCACGGTGAAGCCCCAAAACGTGAACGCGTGCGCCAGCCCGGGAACCGTCCACTTGAGAAGTCTGCGCTGGCCCCCGACCTCGGCAACCTCGACCTCGGCGCGCTTGCCCCAGTGACCCAACCGGTCGGGCGCCGGCTTGCCGGCGGTGACGAGCCGGAACAGGTAGACGAGGCGCGAGCCGGCGATCGCGAACGCGATCGCCGTGGCGGCCAAGGCGATCGGGTACCTCGTGAGCACATGGCCTCCTGCTGGTCAGGGCGGGCTGTTGGTCAGGGGTCGGCTGTTGGTCAGGGCCGGCGGTCGCGGAAGTTCTCGAAATAGCGGCTCGGGGTGGGACCGCGCTGGTGCTGGTACTTCGAGCCGAGGACCGACGACCCGTAGGGTATCTCGGCGGGCGTCGTCATCTTGAGGAAGCTGATCTGCCCGATCTTCATGCCCGGGTACACCGTGATCGGGAGGTTGGCGACGTTGGAGAGCTCGAGGGTCAGGTAGCCCTCCCAGCCGGCGTCCACGAAACCGGCCGTCGAGTGGATCAGCAGGCCGAGCCTCCCGAGGCTGGACTTGCCTTCGAGGCGGCCGACCAGGTCGTCGGGGAGGCGGACCCGCTCGACGGTGGCGCCGAGCACGAACTCGCCCGGGTGCAGCATGAGGGCATCGTCCTCGGGTATGGTCACGAGCTCGGTCAGCTCCTCCTGATCCTCTTTTACGTCGATCGCCCGCAGGCTGTGGTTCCGGAACACGCGGAAGTACTTGTCGACGTGCAGGTCGACCGAGGAGGGCTGTATGCAGCCTTCCCCGAGCGGGTCGACGCCGATCCGGCCCGAGGCGAGCTCTTCTCGGATCGTCTGGTCGGAGAGAATCATGGTCCCGAGCAGGTTAGTCGGCGGCGGCGCCCCCGATCCCGGTGGCAACCTTGCCAAAGTCATGGTAAGGTTTAGCGTGGCTTCCGACGCGCTCACGATTCACGAGGCGGCCGCCACGACCGGATGGTCAGCCCGGATGCTGCGCTACATCGAGGAATCGGGTCTCGTGGCGCCGCGCCGTTCGCCGTCGGGCTACCGCCTCTACGGGCCGGCCGAGCTGCAGCGCCTCCGGACGCTGCGGGAGCTGCTGGGGGGTTTCGGGATCGAGTTGAGCGAAGTGGGGTTCGCCCTTCGTCTTCGAGACGACGACCAGCTTCGCGAGGCCGTGGAGGCCTGGTTCAGCTCCGAAGCGGTGCGGCCGGCAGCGGTGGCTTCGGTCGAATGGCTGCGGTACGAGCAGGACAAGCACACACAGTTGTTGGCCGCCGCGGCTGGCCAGAACCACACACAGTTGCCGGGCGCCGCGGCGGCCGGCCAGAGCAAGGAGATCGCATGAGCTTCGACTACAAGGTGGCCGACCTCGCACTGGCCGAGTTCGGGCGCAAGGAGATCCAGCTCGCCGAGCACGAGATGCCCGGCCTCATGGCGATCCGGCGCGAGCAGCTCGAGGCCCAGCCGCTCCGCGGCGCCCGAATATCGGGCTCCCTGCACATGACCGTCCAGACGGCCGTGCTGATCGAGACGCTTGTCGTCCTCGGCGCCGAGGTGCGCTGGGCCTCTTGCAACGTCTTCTCCACCCAGGACCATGCCGCCGCCGCGGTCGTCGTGGGGCCCGACGGCTCGGCCGCAAAGCCCCGCGGCGTGCCCGTCTTCGCGTGGAAGGGCGAGTCGCTCGAGGAGTACTGGCAGTGCACCGACAAGATGCTGCGCTGGCCCGACGGCGGCGGCCCGAACATGATCCTCGACGACGGCGGCGACGCGACACTGCTCGTCCACAAGGGCGTCGAGGTCGAGAAGGCGGGCGCGGTGCCCGACCCGGCCGATGCCGAGACCGAGGAGCTCGCCGTGATCCTCCGCCTCCTCGAGCGGTCGCTGGCGGAGGACCCGAGGCGGTGGACCGAGATCGCCAACAACATCAAGGGCGTGACCGAGGAGACGACGACCGGCGTTCACCGGCTCTACCAGATGCAGGACCGGGGCGAGTTGCTGTTTCCCGCCATCAACGTGAACGACTCGGTGACCAAGTCGAAGTTCGACAACAAGTACGGCTGCCGCCACTCGCTGATCGACGGAATCAACCGCGCCACCGACGTGCTCATCGGGGGCAAGGTCGCGCTGGTGTGCGGCTACGGCGACGTCGGCAAGGGCTGCGCGGAATCCTTGCGCGGCCAGGGCGCCCGCGTGGTAGTGGCCGAGATCGACCCGATCTGTGCGATGCAGGCGGCGATGGACGGCTACCAGGTTGCGACGATCGAGGACGTGGTCGGGGTCGCGGACATCTTCGTGAGCGCGACGGGCAACAAGGCCGTCATCACGACCGAGCACATGAGCCGGATGAAGCACCAGGCGATCGTCGGCAACATCGGCCATTTCGACAACGAGATCGACATGGCCGGACTTGTGAAGGCACCCGGCGTCGAGCGCGTCAACATCAAGCCGCAGGTCGACAAGTGGGTCTTCCCCGACGGCCACGCAGTCATTGTTCTGGCAGAGGGGCGCCTGTTGAACCTCGGCTGCGCGACCGGGCATCCGAGCTTTGTGATGTCCAACTCCTTCACCAACCAGACCATGGCCCAGATCGAGCTGTTTACCAAGTCCGAGGACTACGAGCTCAAGGTCTACGTCCTGCCCAAGTACCTCGACGAGAAGGTGGCGCGCCTACACCTGGACGCGTTGGGCGTGCACCTCACGACGCTGACCGAAGACCAGGCCGAGTACCTGGGCGTGCCGGTCGAAGGCCCTTACAAGTCCGACTCCTACCGGTACTGACCGGGCGGTCAGCCCAGAACGTTCAGCTGGCTCGAGGCCTCAGCCTCCTCCTCGACCGCGTTGACGGCGGATGCGACTTGGGCCTTGGACAGGCCGACAGAAATCGCCCAGTAGTAGATGATCACGCTGAACCCGGCGACGGTGACGAGGTCCCACCAGAACGGGATGTCCGCCCTCGCGGTCAGTTTGAGGCCGAACACCGCGGTGTTGTTGTACTGGCCGAGATACGAGATGACGGCCAACCCGATCAGCCAAGGCAGGAGCCAGCTTGCCGCTCGCCACTCGACGATCGTCCTGCGCTCGGCCGGGATCGAGGATTGGTAGAGCCCGAAGGCGATCCCACCGATGATGAGGATCATGTAGAGCCAGAAGATCGTGCTCCAGCCCGACCAGTAGACGATGAGGTTCGCGCACACGAACGACAACGGGCTGAGGACCGTCGCGTACGGAAGCTTGTAACCACGCGGCCGGTCCGGGTCCGACTTTCGCAGCGCCCCGAGGGCCAGGGGGGCCATCCCGTACATGAGCACGGTCGCAGACGTCACGAGCCCCACGAGTCCGGACCAGCTCGGGAACGGCAGGAAGGTGAGAATTCCCACGACGAAGGCGATCACGATGGAGTTGAGCGGAACGCCCGTTCTGCTGATCTTGCCGATAAAGGCCGGGAAGTACTTGTTCCTGGACAATCCGTAGGAGAGGCGGGAGGCGGTTCCGACGTACACAAGGCCCGTGGCGGCCGGCGAGATGAAAGCGTCGATGTACAACAGGACTGCCAGCCACCCGAGTCCCGCACTCGTGGCAATTGAGGCGTAGGGACCGAAGGCTCCGACCCCGGAGATCGGGTTCAACCAGTTGTGGACCACGTCGTGCGGATTGAGCGCCCCGACGAAAGCGACTTCGAGAAGCAGGTAGATCGCCGTCCCGATGATCATCGAAAGAATGACGGCGCGCGGGATGTTGCGCTGTGGGTTCTTGGCTTCGCCGCCGACCTGTACCGCCTGTTCGAAGCCTTCTATGGCGAACACGACGCCTCCCAGGGGCAGTGCCTGGAAGATCCCATGAGCGCCGGCCTCGAAGAAGCCCCCGCCTGCCGAGAAGTTGTGCGAGTGGAAGACGGTCACCAGCAGCGTGATGAAAGTGAGCGTCGGTACCGCGATCTTCCAGATCATGGCGATCGAGTTTGTCTCGGCGAGCCACTTCACACCCAGGATGTTGATGATCGAGAACAGCAACATGAACGCGGCCCCGACACCGATGCCCGAACCGGTCAGTGTGCCGTTGGTGTGCAGAAAACCGACGTGGTAGTGGCTGGCCATGTAGGTGAGGGTCGCCTCGACTTCGATCGGGGCGATCGTCACCGCCTGAATCCAGGCGAACCATCCTCCGGCGAAACCCCCCAGCGCGCCGAACGACAGGTACGGAAAGCGAGCCGTCCCGCCGGACACCGGGTAGGTGGATCCGAGCTCAGCATGGACGAGCGCCAGCACCGCCAGGATCGCTCCGGCGAGGATCCACGAGAGCAGCGACGCGGGCCCTGCGATCTTTGCAGTGGTGAGCGCCCCGAGCAGCCATCCTGATCCGATGATCGAGCCGAGCGAGATCATCGTCAGGCCGGTCAGGCCGACGTCTCGTTTCAGCGCGTTCTCCGAGCTGGCCTCTCCGGCTGCCCCGATGGGCGCACCAATGGTCACATCAGCCATGTCCCCTCCCCGTCATTGGCTTGATCCAGTCCTCGCTGCAGGCGAGCACGCTCGACTCCCTGAGTCCTCCCTTGTTCGGCTGAGCCATGAAATTCTGCCACGGCCGCGGCTCTGGCGGAAGTGGGTTCATGACGTCCGAGCTCGAGAGCGGCGGCGCGAGAAAAGGGCAAAGATTGGCGCGGAAGGTCGTTTCGAGGAGGGAGTCACCGAGCCATGGGCAACTCGTCGGGGCAGAAGCAGATCATCATCGGGATCGACGGATCGGCAGGCGCACGTGCCACGCTCGAGTGGGCGTTGGCCGAGGCCCGCCTTCGCGGAGCCGGTCTCCGCATCATCTATGCCTTTCCCGCTCTTGTCTCGATTTTCGGGACCACCGCGCACGAGCACTACCCAGAGGCTCAGGCCGAGGCGGAACAGCAGTTCGAAGAGATGCTCGCCACCGTGCCGCCGATGGACGACCTCGAGGTTCAACGCACTCTCATCGCCGGCAACCCGGCCGAGGTGCTCGTGGAGGCGAGCCGCGAGGCGTCGCTGCTCGTCGTCGGATCGAGGGGTGTCGGCGGCTTTCGCGGGCTGATGGTCGGGTCGGTCTCGATGCAGTGCATCAGCCACGCCCATTGTCCGGTTGTCGTCGTGCGATAGCAACCCGAGGAATGCACTCGCCAGCGGCTCGGCGGCAACTTCGGCGCGGGGGGTCAGTTTCCCAGCAGCACCTCGGCGAAGCGGGTGGCGGCGATGTTGCGGCCCGAGATCACGACGACTAGCTGACCGGTGGTGTCGAGCTTCCCGGTCAACACCGCCGCCACGCCGGCTGCGCCGGCGCCCTCCGCGACAAGGCCGTGCCCGACGAACAGCCAGCGGATCGCGGCGCGGATCTCGTCGTCGTCGATGGCGACGAGCGGCACCGCCGCAAGCATGCCCGGGGTTACCGAGCCGGGCTCGAGGTTGCCGGCAAGCCCGTCCGCGATCGTGTTGCCCACCGGCACAGGTTCGACGCGGCCGGCAGCGATCGCAGCCGAGACCGCGCCGGACTCGCCCGATTCCACGCCGGTGAGGCGGACGCCTTCGCGCGAGCTTGACCAGAGCGCGAGCCCTGACAGGAGCCCTCCACCGCCGACGGGGGCGACGACGGTCAGCTCGCTCCCGGCTTGACAGTCGAGCTCGCAGCCGATCGTCGCCTGCCCGGCGATGACTTGCGGGTCGTTGTAGGGCGACACGTACGCGGCTCCGCCGGCTGCGGCCAGCTCGAGCGCATACGCCTCTGCGGCGTCATAATCGGCGCCTCGCTGGACGAGCTCGACCGGGTAGGTGCGGAGGGCTTCGACCTTGGCGGTCGACGCAGTTGTCGGGACGACGACCGTGGCGTGCCGACCGAGTCTCGTCGCCGCCCATGCGACGCCGAGGCCGTGATTCCCTGCGCTTGCGGTCACGACCCGTTGCTGCTCGGGCAGAGCAGAAATGGCGGCGAGAGCGCCGCGCACCTTGAACGCGCCCGTCGGTTGGAACGTCTCGAGTTTCAAGAAGGCGTCGGGAGCGATCGGGCTCGACACGAGAGGCGTCGGCTCCAGGAACTCGTGCACGACGTGCCAGGCGGATTCCAGGTCCGAAAGGGTCGGCGGGCTGACAACGCGGCCGACGACGGTCATGGGCACGACGATATCCACGACGTAACGCGTTCTGGTGCTCGACTAACGTAACCCCGCAGTCTTGCGGGCGTAGTTCAGCGGCAGAACATCAGCTTCCCAAGCTGAGAACGCGAGTTCGATTCTCGTCGCCCGCTCCCGAACCGAACGTAGCCGAGCTGAGGCAAAGTGATCGGCGATGATGATCCGAGCGCATAGGCTGGGCGCGTGGTGAACCCCCGCCGGTGCTCGATCGGCGCGCGTCCGGCTCTCTTACCATCGGCATCCCCGCTACGTTCACCGACGTGAAAGCACTGAGGGTTGCGGTCCTCATCAAGCAGATTCCGGTCGCCGAGGAGCTCGAACTGGGCCCGGACGGCCGCCTGGTGCGGACGGGAGTTCCCCTCGAGATCAACCCGTATTGCCGCCGGGCGATAACCAAGGGCGTCGAACTGGCCGCTGACGGTGGAAGGTGCGTGGTGTTCAGCCTCGGCCCGCCGGCGGCCGAAGACGCCGTGCGCGAGGCCGTGGCGGCCGGCGCCTCCGAGGGTGTGCTGATATGCGACGAGGATTTCGCCGGCTCCGACACACTTGCGACCGCACGGACCCTCGTGGCCGCGCTGCGCCTCGAGGCACCGTTCGACCTCGTCCTGACCGGGCTCAACTCCGTCGACGCGGACACTGGGCAGGTCGGCCCGGAAGTGGCGGAGTTGCTCGGGTGGCCGTTCGCGAGTGGCGTCCGCTCGCTCGAGATCGACGATTCGTCGCCCGCGACGTTTAGTCTCGGCTGCGAGCGGGACGACGGGTTCGTCCATCTCCAAGTCGGGTTGCCCGCGGTGCTCTCCGTGGCCGAGCGGCTGTGCGCACCCGCCAAATTCGACGCCGCCGCGCGAGCGGACGTGGCACCCGAGCGGATCAAGCGAGTGACGTCGGCCGATCTCGGTCCCGGCCCATGGGGGCGCGATGCCAGCCCGACGCGGGTGGGCAACGTCCGCTTGCACAGCCTGGAACGGCAACGGTGCGTGCTTGCCGGCCCGATCGAAGACCAGGTCGCCGACGCCGTGCGAATCCTGGTCGAGCGGCGGGCGTTCGATCGCCGGTCAGCTGAACCCGATTGGTCCGGCGGCGCGTCGAGCGAGGGCGCAACCGACGAACCGCTTATCGGGGATCCGGCGCACGCGTATGCAAAGGCTGACCCCATTGTGGTCCTGGTCGAGCCGGAGCGTGATCAGCTGGCACGAGAGCTGCTCGGTGCCGCCGCGAGGCTCGCGGCGGCGACGAGCCGTCGCGTGGTCGCGGTCTGTTGCAACGAGTCGGATCCCGATCGCCTCGGCCGCCTCGGGGCTGACGAGGTCGTCAACCTGCGCCGCGAGGGAGGCGGAAGATTCGCCGAGGAGGAGGTCGCACACTACGTCGTGAGGCTTGCGGACGACGTCGCGCCCTGGGCCGTGCTCGGGCCGAGCACGTCGTGGGGACGCCAGGTTGCAGCTCGGGCGGCCGCGAGCCTCGACGCCGGCCTCACCGGGGACGCAATCGACCTGGAGATCGATGGCGACCGTCTCGTGGCCTGGAAGCCCGCCTTCGGCGGTCGCCTTGTCGCCGCCATCGAGGCGACTTCCGAGGTACAGATGGTCACCCTCAGGCCCGGCGTCCTGCCGCTCTATCCATCCAGGGCTGCGAATCCCTCGGTGCGTGACGTCGAGATAGCTCCCACGAGCCGGGTTCGCCTGCTCGACCGCTCGCGCGACGACGTGATCGACGCAGTGGCGAGGGCGCATGCGCTCGTCGGCGTCGGCAGTGGAGTTCCGCCCGAGGAGTACGGGCAATTGGGCTCTCTGCTGGAGTTGCTGGACGCCGAGCTCGTCGGCAGTCGCAAGGTCACCGACCAGGATTGGCTTCCTCGCACGCGCCAGGTCGGTCTCACAGGTCACTCCCTGGCTCCCAACCTGTACGTCGCGATCGCGCTGTCCGGCAAGTTCAACCACCTCGTCGGGGTGCGCCGCGCGCATACGGTGCTCGCCGTGAACAGTGACCCTGCGGCCCCGGTCTTCTCGGCCGCCGACGTCGGCATCGTCGGCGACTGGCGGCAGGTGGTTCCGCTTCTCGCCGAGTCGATCAGATGTCGCGGGGAGTCACCGCTCGGAGAATCGCCGGCCCTCGTGGCTCCGGGGGAGCCCGGAGTCACCGCTCGGGCTGGGGTTCCTTCGGAAGGCCCAACACCCGTTCGCCGATGATGTTCCGCATGATTTCGTCCGTCCCGCCGGCGACTCGCACCCCGGGCACGCCGAGGACGAACGGGACCCAGGCGTATGTCCCCCAGTCACCGGTGTCGGCGGTCAGCCGCGGTCCGAGTACCTGAGCGGCCACCTCGGCGATCCGGCTCAGGTTCTGTGTCAGCGAGAGCTTTGCGATCGACAGCTCCGGACCGGGCAACTGACCGGCGCGAATGCGCGCCAGGGCACGATCGCTGGTATAGCGCGCTACTTGGACCCTGATGAAGACGTCGGCGAGCTGCTGACGGATGACGGGGGTCGAGCCGACGTGACGGACAAGCTCGACCAATCTCTCCAGCGACTCGCCGACGGGCACGGACCCTCCTCCGGCGCCGATCGCGGCCCGCTCGTTCATCAGCGTCGTGAGCGCGACCGACCAGCCACCGTTCACCTCCCCGAGCAGGTGGTCGGCCGGGACGCGCACCTCGGAGAAGAAGACCTCGTTGAACGATGATCCGCCCGTCATCTGGCGAATCGGTCGGACCTCGACGCCGGGAGCGCGCATGTTGACGAGGAAGGCCGTGATCCCACGGTGCTTCTCGAGCTCCGTGTCGGTGCGGCACAGGATCTCGCCAATGTCGGCGTACTGGGCCACCGAGGTCCACACCTTCTGCCCCGTGAGTACCCACTCGTCACCGTCGCGCACTGCCCGGGTGCCAACCGAGCCGAGATCGCTGCCGGCACCCGGCTCGGAGAACAACTGGCAGGCGATGATGTCCCCGCGGTGCAGGGCCCGTAGGTAGCGGTCCTTCGCCGCATCGGTGCCGTGGGCGAGGATGGTCGGGGCGACCATGCCGAGGCTTATTGCCCGGGGCGCCTGGTTCGGGGTCTCGTAGGCATCCTCGATCACGTCGTAGACGCGCTGGAACGACATCGGCAGCTCACGACCGCCGTACCTGCTCGGGCCGGTGATCCAGCCGAAACCGGCGTCGAAGGCAACCCGGGCCCATCGCTTGGCCTCGGCGACGGCCTGCTCCTGCTCGGCCGCGGTCCGTTCGCGGATGACGAAGATCTCGTCGGATCCCTGACCGAACGATGCTCGGCCGCGCTGGCGCAGGGCGGCGTTCTCAGCAAGGAATGCTTCGGCCTGTCTCGCGAAAGCGACCTCGCCGAGGTCGTCGCCTGCATTGGTGGCGACTTGTGTCATCGGGGCACCACGAAGGTGGCCCAGCCGAGAAGGTGCACCTCGCCCGTCTGGCGGGTCGCAGAGCACTCGAGATCGACGAGACGCCGACCTTCCGGCTCGCGCTTGGCGGCGACGGATCCGGCGTAGGTGAGAACATCACCCGGCCAGGCCTGCATTCGAAACTGGACCTTGAACCGCCTTACATTCGCCGCCCCGAAGAGTCCCGCGACATAGCCGGCGAGCACGCCTGCTTGTCGCATCCCGACCGCGAACGGTCCGGGGTAGCCGGCGTTCTGGGCGAACAGCGTGTCGTGGTGGATTGGGTTCATGTCGCCCGAGGCGCCCTGGTACCGGACGAACGAGGTGACCGTGAGCGGATCGTCGGTCCAGGGGGTCAATACGTCCCCCTCTCGCAGGTCCTCCCAGGCCGGGATCTCGGTCATCGCTCGATCACCGGTTTGCTCGTCTCGATCAGGGTCGCCCGCGCCTCTGCGACCAGGTTGCCCTGCTCGTCGCGGAACTCGGTGACAATTTCGGCGAACTTCATCCGACCCCCTTGCCGCCCCTCCTTCTCGTAGACCTTGTCGATCCGCTGGCGTCCCGTCAGGACATCGGCCGCCCGGGGCGGCGATGCGAAGAAGATGAATTCCTGCTCGCCGTGGAGGAGACGCTTCAGATCAAGGTCGAGTTCCCCGGCAACTGAGCTCTCGGGACCCATCCAGAGCGTGGACGACATGAGGAACGTCGGCGGGGACAAAGGCTCGTCGTTCCAGTACTCAGGACTGTCCGCCCGCGTCGCCCGGGCAAACTCCCTGATCTTGCCGAGCTCGACGAGCATCGTGAAGGGGGGGCCGACCGTGCCGACGAGATCTGCTGTCACCGGCGAGTTGCCCATCTCCCTACAATAGAGTGGCCTTTTAGCCGGCCGCACGTGAGGAGGACCGTGGAGAGTCCGTCGTTCGTCCCGCTGACGCCGACCTCGTTCCTCGCACGATCGGCGTATGTCCACGGCGACCGGACGGCAGTGATGGACGGGACCCTCCGCTTCACCTACTCGGAGCTCTGGGTGCGGGCGAGGCGGCTTGCTGGAGGGCTGCGCAGTCTCGGCGTCCAGCCCGGCGAGCGCGTCGCCGTGCTCTCCCCCAACAGCCACATGCTCCTCGAGTCGCATTTCGGCGTCCCTCTCGCCGGCGGGGTCCTCGTCGCCTTGAATGTGCGGCTGCACCCGAACGAGCTCGCCGACATCGTCGGCCACAGCGGCTCGAATGTCCTCCTGTACGACTCGTCCCTCGCCGAACGGGCCCTTGCGGTCGCCAAGCTCAGCGGCGGCACGTTGCAGCTCGTCGAGTCGTCCGGTGTAGGTGACGCCGGGTACGAGTCGCTCCTCGATTCTGCGACCGAGCTCGCCGGCGTGGTCGACGACGAGCGATCGCTCTTGTCCATCAACTACACGAGCGGCACGACCGGTCAGCCCAAGGGGGTCATGTACCACCACAGGGGTGCCTACCTGCAGGCGCTTGCGATGGCGTTCCACGTCGGACTCGGCCCGGGAAGCAGGTTCCTCTGGACGCTTCCCATGTTCCACTGCAACGGTTGGTGTTTCCCTTGGGCAGTCACCGCCGCCGCCGGCACGCACGTGTGCCTTCGGGTCCTCGACCCCGCGGTCGCATGGGGGCATATCGAGCGAGACGGGATCACCCACCTGAACGCGGCCCCGACGGTGCTCACCATGCTGAGCGACCACCCGGCGGCCAAGCGTTCACCCAACCGGCTCACGATCGCGACCGGCGGCTCCGCTCCCTCCCCGACGCTGCTTGGGAGGATGTCCGATCTCAACGCGGACGTGATCCACCTGTACGGCCTGACCGAGACGTTCGGGCCTACGGTCCTCTGCGAGTGGCGGCCCGAATGGGACGACCTGCCCGCCGAGGACCAGCACCGGCGCAAGGCCATGCAGGGTGTGGGCAACGTGACATCGGAACGGCTACGGGTCGTGGACTCCGCAGGCCGGGACGTGCCCGCGGACGGAGCCACCTTCGGCGAGGTGGCGCTCCGCGGCAACAACGTCATGACGGGATATTTCGGTGACCCGGAGGCGACGGCGGCGGCGTTTTCCGACGGGTGGTTTCGCACCGGCGACATCGGGGTTCTCCACCCGGACGGCTACCTCGAGCTCCGCGACCGAGCGAAGGACCTCATCGTCTCGGGTGGGGAGAACATCTCCACGATCCAGGTGGAACAGGCCATCGCCTCGCACCCGGCAGTCTCGGAGGTCGCCGTCATCGGGGTGCCGGACGACCTCTGGGGAGAGCGGCCGGCGGCGTACGTGACGCTGCGGGAGGGTGCGGTGGCCGAGCCCGAGGACATCATCGAGCATGTCCGGCAGAGGCTGGCCGCCTTCAAGGCGCCGGCGCGGGTCGAGTTCGGACCGCTCCCGAAGACCTCGACGGGCAAGATCCAGAAGACTGTGCTGCGCGATGCCGCCTGGGCTGGACACGAGCGCAGCCTCAACTGACGGCGGCGCTTGCGGGTCAGGAGGCAGCGTCGTCTACAGCGGCTTCGAGCGGCACACCGAAGGAACGGACGAAGTACGAGACGAGGTGGTAGTTCCCGACGACCATCACGAGCTCGAGGAGGTCGGCGTCGTCGTAAGAACCGGCGAGCGCCGACCAGGTGTCTTCTGAGATCACCGAGTCGGCGTGCAATTCGTCCGCCGCGGCCAACAGCGCCCGCTCCCGCTCGTCCCATACGACCGCACCAGGGCCATCTGCGATGGCGGCGATCTCGCCGGGGGTGAGGTCGCTCGCACCGGCGAGGCGCGAGTGGTGGACCCACTCGTAGCGTGCACCGCAGTTCCAGACGGTCCTCAGGATCAGGAGCTCCCGGTCACGCGGGGCCAGTCGGCCGCGTCCCAACAGGTGGGCGGCGAACCGCGTCCACTTCATCAACAGCGCCGGATAGCACGCCATCACGTGGAAGAAGTTGAGGGGATCTCCATCGTTCAGCGACGCGCGCTGCACGAACGCGAGCAGCTCTGGGTCCCACTGCGTCGGAGGGATGAGCCGGGCGCGCGGTGCGTCCGCGTCCGGGTTCGCTCGCTCGGCGCTCATGCGGCGGCCCAGATCTCGAGCCGGATTTAGCGAGCCAGGGCGGCCAAAGCGCGCGAAGCCACGACGTCGTCGAGCTTCAGCCCGTACAGCCTGAGCGCGTTCTCGCCGACGATCTTCTCCGCGTCCGCGTCCGGTATCCCCTGTATCTGGCCGTCGATGTTGGTCCGCGAGTTCGGCCAGTCGGCACCGCTGTGCGGGTAGTCGGACGACCACATCATCGTCTCCACGCCCACGAGGTCGCGGTTGCGCACGGCATAGCGGTCGAGCTGGAACGTGGTGAAGCACTGCCGGTACCAGTACTCCGAGGGCAGCATCGAGAGATCGCACCCGGTCCAGAAGCGGTGCCGGGCGAAGTTGTCGTTCGTCTGCTCGAGGAAGAACGGGACCCAGCCCGCGCCGACCTCGGCCGCGCCGATGCGCAAGCGGGGGTGCCGTTCGAGCACGCCGCCGAGGATCAGGTGCGACATGAGCGGGATCATGCTGATCGCTTGGCGCTCCTGGTTCAGCATGGGGAGCGTGATCCGCTTCGTCCGGTCTTCCTTGCCCTCGTCCTTCTTGTCGGCGGCCTCGCTGGTCACCTCGACCTCGCTGCCCTCCTGGAACCCGACATGGATGATCGCGGCAAGGTCGAGGTCCTCGAGGACCGACCAGAACCGGTCGTCCTCCTCGTGGTTGGGATGGTCGCCGCCGTTGGGCCACGTCGACATCAGAAGGCCCCGGACGCCGGTCAACGCGCTGACCCGCTTGGCCTCTTTGATCATGTCGTTGACGCCGGTCGAAGGTGTCATCGCGACGGCGATGAACCGGTCCGGGGCGTGGGACGCGAATTCAGAGATCCAGTCGTTGTAGGCGCGCAGGCACGCCAGCTGGTACTCGCGGTCGGTCCAGGAGAACGCCGGCCCGCCGGCGAGGGCGTAGGTCGGGAACAGGACGTGCATGTCGACCATGTCGACCGCCATGTCGGCGAGGCGCGCCGCCGGGTCCCACGCACCGGGCCGTCCGACGTCGTAGCTGTTGCCGAACAGCGTCCAGTGCACCGGCGAGGTGCCGACCGCGTTCACGAGTGGGGTCACCGTCAGCTGGCGGGTCTCGAAGTTCCACGCCTTGGCGCCGCTCGGGCGCTCGATCAGCCGTGGGGCGCGGTCCAGGAACTTCTTCGGCATCCGTTTCAACCACAGATCCGGTGGCTCGTTGATGTGCGTGTCCGCGTCCACGATGAGAAAGCCCACGATTTCCCTCCCGGAGTTGCCAGCCTGAAAACACAGCATACTGAATTTGCCACACGTCGAGCTGGCGGCAAAACCGGTGACGAAACCGGCTCGTCACGTGGAAGGCCAGCCCGGCTCGCGCCTGCCCGGTCGGAACGACATCGGGATCGAGAAGTGACCGAACACGACTCCCGAGCTGCCGGGCTACCGCACGTGGCCCGCTGCTCGATCCGCTTGACGGGTGCCGGGCCGGCTGCCAGGCTTGAAATCGGTGTACTCAAATAAGGCAGCCAGCCTAATGAGAGCAGTCGGAGGAGCGGCGTGGTGACCGGCAACGATCTCGCCGGCGAGGTCCGAACGAAGGACTTCCCGGTACTCGACTGTGACGGCCACGTCGTCGAACCCGGGACCGTCTGGTCCGACTACGTCGAACCGGAGTTTCGAGACTCCGTCCGCGGGGGGCTCTGGAAGCAGGATCATCACGACGGCGGCTTCGAGATCAGCCTGAACGGGGTCCCGCAGTACACCAGAAAGGGACAGACGGCGTTCTTCGGCGCGGTCATGGCGCCCGGGATGAACAAGAAGAGGCTCTCATCGCTCGTGATGCACGTCGATGACTACCCGATCCCTCCCGGTGCCTATGACCCCGCGGCGCGAGTCCGCGACTGCGACTTGATGGGTATCGATCAGGCCATGCTCCTTCCGACCGTGTGCGGGCTGTGGTTCAGCGCCATCCGCGATCCCCACGCGTCGCTCGGCATGGCCCGTGCCTACAACAACTGGATAGCCGATTTCTGCCGAGCCGACCCGACTCGTTTGTTCCCCGCCGCCATTATCCCGCAGCAGGACAACAACGACGCCATCTCGGAGGTGGAACGCGTCGCGGAGCTGGGTTTTCACTGCGTCATCATCAGGCCGAACATCATCGCCGACCGCTATCCGACGCATCCCGACTTCGACCCGGTGTGGCACGCGATTCAGGACAGAGGACTCGTTGCCGGCATCCATCCGTTTCCTCCGACCGCGCCGGCCGACTGCACGGGATGGATCATCGACAGGATCGCGGAAGCGGCCGGGCTTCGCCGCGGCATCGTGTCGGAGACGCTCTGCTTCGCGCACGACTCTCAGACCTTCCTGCTCACGGCCTTCCACCAAGACCTCTGGACGAAGTTCCCGACGCTCAAGATCGCGGTCTTGGAGTCCAACGCCGCTTGGCTGCCGTATCTGCTCGAGAAGGCCGACGCCCGCGTCGAGGTCTGGACCGGCACTCGCGGCACCGTCGTCGAGGGCGTCCCCTCAAAGGTGTTCTACGGCCGCTCCTGGGTGGCCTTCGAGTCGGACGAGGACGCCGTCTTCGAGACCTGGCGACGGTTCGAGGACATCGGCGTGTGGGCCAGCGACTATCCCCATTTTGACGCCGAGGACGCTTGGGAGGGCATCGAGCACCTGGAGCGGTGGGGAGTGCCGGCGGAGGTACAGGCCAAGCTCCTCGGCGGCAACGCCTACCGGATGTACGGCATCGAGCCCGAGCTGATCGTTTCCGAACGACTCCCGGCACCCGAGGTCGGCAATCCTGCCTGACGGACCACACCGGGCGGGGTCACCGCCATGAGGCTTGATGGCAAAGTCGCCCTTATCACGGGCGTCAGCTCAGGCTTCGGCAGATCCTGCGGGAGGATTTTCGCCGAGGCCGGCGCGCAGGTGGTCGGGGCCGCTCGCCGCGCGGACCGGGGACGAGCGCTGAAGACTGAGGTCCGCTCGTCGGGGGGAGAGCTCACCTTTGTCACCGCAGATGTCGTCAAGCCCGACGACTGCCGAAGAGCCGTCGAGACCGCGGTGAACACCTACGGCCGCCTGGACATCCTCGTCAACAACGCGGGGTCCGCCGGTCCCCACCCCGTCCAGCCGTCGCACCTCTTGTCGGAGGCCGACTGGGACGAGGTCCTCGATACGAACCTGAAGGGAGCATTTTTCTGCTCCGCGGCGGCCATCGCCGAGATGCGGTCGAGCGGAGGCGGCGTCATCTTGAACATCGCCTCGATCAACGCCGTGCAGGCGATCGCCCGGATGGCTGCGTACAACGCGTCGAAGGCCGCTCTCCTGCAACTTACGCGCTCGCTGGCCGTCGAGTACGGAGCAGACAACATCCGCGTCAACGCGATCGTACTGGGCGGCGGGAACACGGAAATGGCGACATTTGTCGCCGACGAGATGGCCAAGGCCGTTCGCGGACCCGACTACCAACGCCGGCGACCGGCACCGCGCATGGACCTCGACGACTTCGCGCGGCTCCTGGTCCTGCTCGCGAGCGACGAGGCGAGGCTCATGACCGGCGCAGTCGTGGCGGTGGATCGGGGCATCAGCGCCGGCCTGCTGACCTCAAGGCTTATCTGGGCGACGGCGGCCAACCTGACCGATGTCTAGGCGCGGGTGGCGGGGTGCCTTGACAAGCACGGGCACGCCTGCGACGCTAAAGAGGATACGCAATTGGGCGTCGGAAGATGGGGGGAGCGACGTGTTCGGTTCCGGTGGCCAGCGCGGTTTCACGACGAGTCATGGACTTCGCTTGCTGATAGTGATGTGCGTTGCACTGGCAGCCGCGGCGTGGGGGTCCTTGGGCACAACTACGAAGGCCACGGCCGCACCCCTTGCTCACGATCTGAATCCCAACTTGCCCGGGATCACGAAGACCACGATCAAGATCGGCATCTGGTGGGTCGACTCGACAGGAGGCTGCGCCGCGCTTGGCATCAAGAACCCGACGGCGAACTGCGGAAGCTCCGACGAGCACGAGATCACCACCATGGTGAAGTACGTCAACGCCCATGGCGGGATCGCCGGGCGTCACCTCGACGCGGTGATCTACCACACGCTCTTCACCGGACTCCCCTTCGCCGAGTCGTACCAGCAGGCCTGCACCTACTTCACCCAGGACAATCCTGTCTACGCGGTGCTGAGCCAGAACGGGATCTTTGGCGAGTCCAACGAGTGCTTCGCCAAGCACCACATCATCACGCTCAATGCCCAGACCTATCCTTATGACAATCAGGACTACTCGAAGTACTCGCCGTACCTGTACTCGCCCGACCATCCCCGTGCCAACCGGTGGGTGCTGGCCTACATCGACGGCTTGTACAACGGCGACTTCTTCCGCGGCAAGGGCGTCAAGATCGGCCTCGTGCGCTACAACTACGCGGAGACGACGTCCGTCACGAACTCGGTGCTGCTGCCGGCCCTGGCTGCTCACCACCTGACACTCACCCAAAGCGCCGTGCTCACCCCGCCGGCGAGCGCCGATGGCCTGGGAGCGATCCAGACCGCCGTGACGACCACGATCTTGAAGTTCAAGGCCGCGGGCGTGAACCGGGTCATCTTCTTCACCGACGAAGGCTCGGTCGACCTGTACTGGTACAGCATCGCCAAGTCCCAGAACTACTTCCCCCGGTACGGAGTGAGCAGCAACCAGGACATGGCGGTGTGGATCTCGCTTGCCCCCAAGGGATCGTTCAACGGCACGATGGGCGTCGGCTGGGACCCGTTCTACGACGTCCAGGTGGCCCAGGATCCCGGGGCCACCCCGGCGACGAGGCTTTGCAAGGCTATCGTGAACGCTCCCAAGGACGTCCCCGCCGGCCGAACCAACTACTGCGACGACCTCTTCTTCCTCCAGACGGCCTTTGCCAGGGCCGTCAAGCTGGGGAGCATCACCCCCCTTGGCTTCCAGAACGCCGTCAACACGCTCGGCAGCTCGTTCAAGCCGACCGAGGTCTTCTCCGACAAGTTCGGCCCGGGACTCTATGACGGGCCCTCGATCTACCGTCTGTACCACTACGTCGGCTCGTGCAACTGCTTTACCTACTACGGGCCTTACCGGCTGATGCCCGGGAGCCCCGTTCCCGGCTTGAAGTAACAGCCAGCGGGTCACCGGGGACGAACGCTCCGCCGGCTGGGCGGGCGTTCGTCGCGTTCAGACGGCCACGGTGACCCGGCTCAGGTTGCGGGTCGCATCGCCGTAGTCGTGGACGGCGTAGTGCAGCGTGCACCGGTTGTCCCACATCACGACATCGCCCGGCTGCCAGTGGTGCCGGTAGATCAGATCCGGTGAGTGGGCGTGCTCGTACAGGTAGTCCAGCAGTGGTCGGCTCTCCGCCTCGGTCATGTCCTCGAGGGCGACCATTGAGTCGCCAGGATGACCGACCAGGAGGGCCGGGCGGCCGGTCTCCGGGTGCGTGCGCACGAGGGGGTGCAAGGTGAAGACGTCCTCGGTCTCACCGGTCTCGGGTGATGGCCAACGCCCGACGAACTTCCCTCGCAGCTGCACGACCAGTCGGCGCAGGCCGGGCGAGAGCCGCTCACACGCGAGGTACTGGTTTGCCCACATCGTGTCGCCGCCAGCACCGGGCAGCTCCTGCGCCGCCAGGATCGTCACTGCGGGCGGATCGGGGCGGAAGATCGAGTCGGCATGCCAATTCTCCGTGAGCGCCCGCTGCTTTCCGATGTTCGTGACTCGCAGTACGTCCGGGTAGCCGGTGTAGCTGTGCGGGGCAAGGTGCGGGTGGACGATCGGGGTGCCCCAGTAGCCGGCGAACCGGTGCTGAGCGTCCGGGGTGAGGAATTGGTCGCGGAACACGAGCACACCGCAGCTGGCCATGAAGGCCTCGTGTAAGGCACGAAACGTTACGTCCTCGAGCGGAACTGACAGGTTGACGCCGGAGACCTGGAGGCCGATCGATCCGGAGAGCGGTATGAGCTCCGGTGTCGGCGTGGCTTGGGGGGTCGTCACACGCCCCGCCACGTCATGGCGTGGGCCGCAGCCGGATGATGGCGTCGAGTGCGACGCTCCCACCGGCCGGGAGACGCTGCACGCCGACCACCGCTCGAGCTGGCGCCCGCTCGGCCCCGAAGATGTCGGAGAGCACGTCGGAAGCGGCCCCGACGACGAACTGCAACTTGTCGAACTCGCCCGACACCGACACGTAGCCGGTCAGCTTGAGGAAACGCTCGATGCGATCGAGATCTCCGACCGTCGCTTGGACGTTGCCCAGCAGGGCGAGCATCGCGGCCCGTGCCGAGGCCCTCCCGTCCTCGAGGGACAGCTCTGCGCCGACGCGTCCGGGCCAGGCGAGGCGTGGCGGATCCCCTTCGGCGGCCATGACAGCGGAGGTGTACACCATGTCCCCGTCAACAAGAACGGCGGTGTGGTGGCCGTGCACCGGCTGGGCAGGCGGCAGCGTTATCCCCAGATCCGCCAGCCGGGCAAGTGAACCTCCGGCACCGTTCACCATGTCAGTACCGCCGCCGCAGCTGTCCCGACCTGGTGGCGGGTCGATTGGTCACAGCCCAGAACATTACACTCATTTCAGGGACACCGGCCGACCTGCTTTCCGGCCATTGCCTCGATGAAGGCCCAGGTGCGCTCACGCTCCTCGCCCTCGCCAGAGGCGTCGAACAACGCGAGATCCGTCACTCCGGTCTCCTCGATTCTGCGCACGGCTCGCGTCGCCTCCTCTTCGTCGCCGATGATGGACAGATCAACCGGTCCGGATTCGCCTTCGCGCTCGACCATGGCCCGAAACGAGGGAAAGGTCTGGAAGTGCTCGAGACCCTGAGACCTCATGCGAGCGGCCCGGTCACGGTCGTCGGTGATGGCCATCGAGTAACAAGCGACGATCCGCGGCGCCGGCCGGCCGGCGGCCGCGGCCGCGGCCGCGATGGTCGGAACGATGTGGCTGGCAAGCGTGACCGGTCCCGTGCCGGCGGTGATCGTGCCCTCGGTGACGGTTCCCGCCAGGCGTAGCATCGCCGGCCCGAGGGCGCCGAGCAGGACCGGAGGGGCGGCGACGCCGCCGGTCTCGAGCGCACCGGTGCTGGTGACCAGCTCGCCGTGCAGTTCCGGGCTCTCGCCCCGCAGGAGGGGGAGCAGCGCCGCCAGGTACTGGCGCATGCGCTCGACCGGGCGTTCGAACGAGTAGCCCCACCGGTTCTCGACCACGTGCCGGTGCGACAAGCCGATTCCGAGCGTCAGACGTCCACCGCAGGCGGCTTGGACGGTGAGGGCTTGAGCGGCGAGCGCCTGGGGATGTCGAGTGAAGATGGGGATCACCGCCGTCCCGAGCTCGATGTCCGGGGCCGCCGCCGCGCTCACCGCGAGCGAGGTCAGACCGTCGAGGGCGAAGGCCTGGTTGGCCCAGAAGGTGTCGAGTCCCGCCATTTGTGCCCTCTCGGCACCGTGCACGACGTCAGCGAGCCACCCGGCGCCGGCCCGGCCGAACACTCCGATCCGCACCGCTAACTCCGGCCGTCTGGGTACCCGTCGCCGGGGTATCCCCCACCGCCGTGCGCCGCGTCTACAGCATGGCGGTCGATGATGCCACTGGGATGGCGGGGGAGGACATCTACGAAGACGACGGACCTCGGTTTCTTGTAGGAGGAGATGCGCGAACGGCAATGCTCGACGATCTCCTCCTCGGTGGCTGTCTCGCCCTTTTTCAGAACGACCACCGCCATCACGCTCTGGGTCCAGCGGGCATCGGCGACGCCGATGACGCACACCTCGGCGACCGAGGGGTGGCTCGCGACGGCGCCCTCGACCTCCGCCGGATAGATGTTCTCCGCCGCCGACTTGATCATGTGGGTTTTCGGGCCGACGAAGGTAATGGATCCGTCCTCTTCGCGCCTTCCCAGGTCATGGGTGTGGTGCCAGCCGTTCCGCTGACGTTGCGCGTTGAGCTCCGGGCGATTGTGGTAGCCGAGCATGACCACCGGTCCCCGGCAGACGATCTCGCCGATCTCGCCGGCCGGGACGTCGCGATCGGCGTCGTCGACGATTCGAACCTGGCCGAGCGGCGAGGAGCGACCGTGACGGCCGGTGAACTCGCCACCGAGCGAGCTCGTCGTGATCAGAGCCGCCACCTCGGTCTGCCCGTAGACACCGGGCCGGCGACCCCAAGGGCTCGTGTCGAGTGTCACCATCGCATTCCACTCCGGGCTCCCCGAACCGCTGCGGAAGCTCTTCAGGTCGTACCGACCGCTCTTGTTGGCGTCGACGATCTGGCTTCGAGTCGGGTCGAGGATGAAGCCGCGGGTGACGTGTTCACGATCGATCAACCGGCAGAGATTCTCGGCGTCGACGCGCCGCGCCACGACGACTTTCCCGCCCAACTGCAGGGTCGCCACCGCGTTGAGAAACGTCCATATGTGAAACAGCGGCCCCGAGGCCAGGTACACGTCGTCGGCGGAAAGCTCCATCACCATGGCGAGGACGAGGTCCTGGAGCAGGATCGACTGGTGGCTGAGAAGGGCTCCGTTAGGGCGGCCGTCGAAGGCGGCGGTGTACATCTGCAGCACAGCGAGCCCGGAGTCGACGTACTCCTCCGGATCGTGCTCGTCACCGGCCTGCAACAAGCTTTCGTACTCACCGTCATCGTGGCAGATCCACCTGATGGTCTCCGTTCGGTGATCCCGGACCGCCCGCACGCCGTCGCCGATCTCCTCTTCCTGGTAGAAGGCAAGCTGAGCGGCTGCGTCGTCGATCACGAACGCCAGCTCGTCGACGCTCTGACGCCAGTTCACCGGCGTGAACACCGCCCCGAGCTTGGCGCAGGCGAAGAGCGTCTCGAAGGCGCGATGGCAGTTCTGCCCGAGCCACAGCACACGTGACCCGACCGCCACGCCGTTGCCGACCATCACCCCGGCGAGGCGGTTGACCCTCTCGTCGAACGCGGTGTACGTCCATCGCTCCTCGCCGCAGACGACGGCGCCGTCTCCGGGGCGGCTCCGTCGTTGCTCTCGGATCAGGTCTCCGAGGCTGAAGGCGTGCAGTTCGTCCAACTCTCCCGATCCTTGGCTCGCCGCCGGCACGAAAGGGTATCCTCTATTCAGGAGACTGACAAATGCCGCACGGTATAGTTCCACACTTGTGAGCGCTCTCACCGGATCGTCGGTCGTCGTCATCGGCGGGAGCTCAGGGATGGGACTGGCAACCGCCAAGTTGGCGCTAGAAGCAGGGGCTCACGTCACCATCGCCGGGCGCGACTCAGACCGCCTCGAACGGGCGCGCGCCGACCTGGGCGGAGACACCGCGGCCGTCCCTCTCGACGTCTCGGACGAGGCAGCAGTCCGGGACCTGTTCGAGTCGCTCGAGCGCGTCGACCACGTCGTCACGCTGGCGGGCGCCCGTGCCTTCGGCCGCGTCGCCGACACCGACACCGCCAAGCTGCGAGCCCCCATGGAGGTTCGCTTCTGGGGATCGCTCTACGTTTGCAAGTACGCCGCGGCGCGGATGAACGGGGAGGGATCGATCACCCTCTCCTCCGGTGTCGTGGTCGCGCGGCCATCGCCCGGACAGGGAGTCGGTGCTGCGTCGACCGCCGCCGTCGAGGCGTTCGCACGCGCCATGGCCCTCGAGCTGGCACCCGTCCGTGTGAACGTCGTGCGCCCCGGTGGGGTGGACACACCACTTACACAGCGGCTCTTCGGCGACCGACGCGAGGAGCTCATGGCCGAGCAGGCGGCCCGGCTGCCGGTGGGCCGGTTCGGCGAGCCAGAGGACCTTGCCGACGCGATCGTGTTCCTCATGCGGAACGGCTACACCACCGGAATCACCCTCACGGTCGATGGCGGCCATCTCCTCCTCTGAGAGCGCCGCGACCGACCCGGCGCTGCAGACGTACCGGCTCCGGGCGAGGACCTGGCTGAGCCAGCACGTGCCCCGGGGCTGGGAAGAGGCAATGGTGACGACCGATCGTGACGGCTACGTCGCGTTTCAACGCCAATGGCTCCGCCAGCTCGCCACGGTCTCCTACGCGGCTCCGCACTGGCCGTCCGAATTCGGCGGCGGAGCCTCGATCGCGGAGCAGGTCGTGCTCTACGAGGAGATGCAGCGAGCGGGCGCACCCGGTCTCGACACCTTCTATGTCTCCCTCAACCACGCCGCGGCCACGATCGTGGGCTACGGGACGGAACGTCAAAAGCAGCATCTTCCCCGCATCCTCGACGGCGAGCTCTGGTGTCAGGGGTTCTCAGAACCGGACGCGGGCTCCGACCTCGCCAGCCTCAGGACAAGGGCCGAGCGGCGAGGCGACCACTACATCGTGAACGGCCAGAAGGTGTGGTCGAGCTTCGCGGACCTGGCGGCCCGGTGCCTTTTGCTCACACGGACCGATCCCGATGCTCCCAAGCGCAGCGGTATCAGCTTCTTCCTGCTCGACATGAGCTCGCCGGGCGTCGAGACCCGTCCCATCCACCAGATCACCGACGAGACCGAGTTCTGCGAGATCCTTCTCGACGACGTCGAGGTCCCCCTGGAAGACCGAGTAGGTGCCGAAGGCGACGGCTGGACCATCGCCCGGCGGACTCTCGCGAGCGAGCGCGGACCGGCGGTTCTCGAGCTCCAGGCCGGCCTACGGGTCGCGGTCACCCTCTTGCTCCGCCTCGCCGAGGAGACGACGACCGACGGTCGCACGCCGGCCGCTCAGGACGATCACGTCCGAGACACGCTCGCACGGGTCTACTCGGAGGCGGAGATACTCCGGCTGCTGTGCACGAAGATGGTTGCCAACCTGCAGCGGCCGCAAGGCGTGGATCCGGCAGCATCGGTCATCAAGCTGTACTACAGCGAGCTGCTGCAGCGTCTCACCGACTTCGGCTCCCAGCTCGACGGGCTGCGGTCCCAGATCGCCGAAGGTCCCGGGCGCAAGGTGAAGTGGGCGCACTGGTTGCTCGAGCACATTGCCTCCTGGGAGTGGACCATCGGCGGCGGGTCGAACGAGATCCAGCGGAGCCTGGTCGCCGAACGCGTCCTCGGTCTCCCGCGCGATCCGCTGGTGAGCTGAATGTCCGCGACCGGTCTGAGCGAGGCGCGTGACGAGCTGCGCGAGGTCGCCCGCCGGCTGCTCGACCGGGAATCGTCCTCCGAGCGGGTCCGTGCCGTGATGGAGCTGCCGGCAGGCTACGACGACGACCTCTGGCGGACGATGGCCGCGCTCGGCTGGCAGGGACTCGCGGTACCTGAGGAGTACGGAGGCGGCGGAGGTTCGTTCGCCGAGCTTGCCGTCGTGCTCGAGGAGCTCGGGCGGCGCGTCACTCCGAGTCCGTTCTTCTCCACCGCCGTACTCGGCGCGTCGGCGCTCGTAATCGCGGCCGATGACCGGCGCAAGAACGAGCTCCTGCCCAAGCTCTGCGCCGGCGAACTGATCGTGGCACTGGCAACCGGGCCGATCCCGAGAGGCGGGGGGCCGACGGTGCGGCGGACGCCGGCGGGCTACGTGCTGGACGGCGTTGCCCCATTCGTCGCCGACGCCCACGTCGCCGCCGTTCTCCTCGTCGCCGCCCGGCATTCGGACGACCCTGACAGGCTCACGCTGTTCCTGCTGTCGCCGGGAGTCGAAGGCGTCGCAGTGCGGGTCCTGCCCACCATGGACAGGACGCGGAGGCTGTGCGAAGTGAGGCTCGATCGGGTCGTCCTCGAGCAAGATGCCGTGCTCGGTGCCCCGGGCGAGGGCGGGCGATTGCTGGACTGGATCGTCGACAGGGCTGCGACGGCGTTGGCCTGCGACTGTGTCGGGGGCGCCCAACGCGTCATGGAGATGTGCGCCGACTACGCAAGCCGGCGTGAACAATTCGGACGGCCGATCGGCACGTTCCAGGCGGTCAAGCACAAGTGCGCCGACATGCTCATCCTCGTCGAGGCTTCCCGGGTGGCCGCGGAGGAGGCCGCCTCCACCTCGCCGTCCTCACCGGGCGAGCCCAGCAGGTCGGCGGCCGTCGCCAAGTCCTACGCCGGCGACGCCTACGCCAAGATCGCCGGCGACGGGATCCAGCTCCACGGCGGGGTGGGTTTCACCTGGCAGCACGACATCCACCTCTACTTCAAGCGGGCCAAGTTGAACCAGGTCTGGTTCGGTGATCCGTCGTGGTACCGCTCGCGGCTTGCAGACCTGTTGTTGCCGAGAGCCGCAGGGTCTCCCCGCGCCCGGTCAGAGCAGGCGTAAGTACTTCTCCGCGTTCTCGCTCATGATCTTGCGCATCGTCGGCTCGGGCAGGTCCCAGGAGAGGAAGACGTCAGGCGTGACGGGGAAGAGGCACTGGTCGTGCGGATAGTCCGACTGGTACATCATCGCCTCGTCACCGATGATCGCCATGAGGGAGCGAACCGTCTCCTCGCCCTCGTAGGGCTCGACCCCGCAGAAGACGCGGCCCATCTCCACGTACTCGCGCGGTGTGTGCTTGATCTCTGGAAGGCTCCGACCCAGGTACTTTGCCTGACCCTCCAGCCTGATCAGCCAGGACCCGAGCCACCCGCCACTGCACTCGGCGAACCCGATGCGAAGGTTGGGATACTCGTCGAACAGGCCGCTCATGAGCGCGTAGCCGAGGAGTCGCTGGGCACCCCAGATGTGGGCGGCCGACCGGGCTAGGGCCACCTGACCCCAGATGTCGCGATAGCCGGGGAAGTACGGCGGCTCGTAGAAGAACGAGTGGTGGAGTATAGGCAGGTCGTAGTCACCCATCGCCCGCCAGATCGGGTCGAGATCCGGATCGTCTACCGGCACGCCCTCGGGCAGCACGACCGTGACGGCCGCAACCCACTGCTCGTCGCCGAGCGACTTCAGCTCCCGAGCCGCCCACTCCGGGTCGACCGCGGGTGCGAGCACGCTCGCCTTGAGCCGGGAAGGGTCGGCAGAGCAGTACTCGGCGATATAGCGGTGGAAGGAGGAGTACAGCTCGAGAGCGAGGCTGGGATCGATCGCCGAGATTGCCGTCGACCACGTCCCGCCGATGATCAAGTCGATGTCCCGGCCCTCACGGTCCATGTCGGCCAAGCGACCGACCGAATTCTCGTTGCCCACGCCGGGCTGGGCGGGCTCGGGCATGAGCGTGGTGATCGCCCGCATGAGCGGTGATGCGCCGGCTTTCTCGCCCACTTCCTCCGTTCCCTTGTGGCGCATCTGGCGCTTGTAGGGGATCGGACTGATGCTCAACATCGAGCCGTCGCGCGCCTGGCGCTCGAACGGAGCCAGCTCGTCCCACCGCTCGAGCAGCTTCGCACTGGCGTACTTCTTCAGCACCTCGGTATTCGGTCCGACGTGGGTGTCGGTGTCGATGACCCGAAATCCGTTCTTCATCGTTCTCTCCTCGTCAGTTGCCCAGCATCTCCCGGTCGATCGGGCCCGTCGATTGCCCCAGACTCCGGCTAATGAGTATGCTATATTACAACGCGAGAGGCCGTGAAGGGACCTTGCCTGGCGAAGGGGCACCGATGAACGAGACGCGCCCGGAAGTGCACTTCGATCACCATAGCCCCGAGTTCGCTCGTGACCCGTGGTCGGTCTACGAGCAGCTGCGCCAGGAGTGTCCGGTCGCCTACAGCGACGCCTACGGCGGGTTCTGGGTGCTTTCGAAGTACGAGGACATAAGGAGGGTGGCCCTCGACGACCGCACGTTCTCCTCGGAGAACAGCATCGTCATCCCGCCCAAGCTCGTCCAGCGCCGGGCACTGCCCATCGAATCGGATCCTCCCGACTTCCAGCAGTACAGGAGGATCATGAACCCGCTGCTCTCGCCCGCGGCGGTGAAGAAGCTCGAGCCGGCGATCCAGGGCTTTGTCGACCAGTGCATCGACGGGTTCATCGAAGCGGGAGCCTGCGACATCGTCCACGACTTCGCCGATCCCGTCCCCGCCATGACGACGCTGCACATCCTTGGGCTTCCCGTCGAGGATTGGCGCATGTTCGCCGAGCCGCTGCACGCCATCGTCTTCCACCGCCAGGACAATCCCATCCGCCAGGCGGCACTGCCGCTCTACCGTCACATGCGCGAGGTGCTCGTTGAGGCCGTGGCCGAGCGTCGCAGGCACCTCCGTGAGGACGGCATCTCGCTCCTCATGCGAGGCAAGGTCTTCGGACGGCCGATCTCCGACGACGAGGTCCTGGACATGATCGAGCTCGTCCTTTCAGGCGGTCTCGACACGACCGGGTCGGCCATCGGCAACGCCCTTCTCTACCTCGATGAGCAGCGCGACGCCAGGCGGACGCTCACCGAGAAGCCGGAGCTGCTTCCGCAAGCCGTGGAGGAGTTCCTCCGGGTCGAGGCGCCTCAGCAGGGCCTGGCGCGCACCGCCACCGAGGACTGCGTCATCGGAGGCCAGCAGATCCGCAAGGGTGAGCGTGTCTTCATGCTGTGGGCCTCGGGCAACCGTGACGGCGATGAGTTCCCCGAGCCGGATCGGGTGATCCTCGACCGCATTCCGAACCGCCACATGACCTTCGGTCTCGGCGCACATCGATGCCTCGGCTCGAACGTGGCGCGCACGGATCTCCAGCTTTCGCTGCGGCGCATCCTGGAGCGGATGCCGGACTACGAGATCGACCGTGGCGCCGTCGTCCATGCCGAGACCATCGGCGTCGTCTACGGCTACTTCTCGATCCCGATGACCTTCACCCCCGGGTCGCGGCTGCACCCGCTCGAGACCGCCCGCTCCGACTAGACCACCCGCGACGCGATGGATCGCCTCGACTGGCCGCTTTAGGCTCCGAGCTCCTCGGTGAACGAGGTCGAGGTCACCGAAAAGCTGCGATCACCTCGCGGCCGAACAGTTCCAGGTCTTTCGCGAGCTGCTCGTCGTCGTCTTCGGTGCGGCCCGCCGTCCCGAAACTGGGGAGGAAGTACTCGCATCCACTGAGCTCGCGGTACCGGTCGATCTCCCGGATGCACTCGTCGGGAGTTCCCACGACCATCATGTCCCTCGCCACTTCATCGAGACGGGACTGCCCCAGGTCGAGCGACGCCCAGAACTGCTCATCGCCAGGCCAGCGCGCCCCCACGCTGCGATAGAAGCGCAACAGCTTGATCACGCCGGGCAGCCAGTCCCGCTCCACCGCCCCGCGGGTGGAGCGGATCCCGGTCTTGCGCATCAGGCACACCGTCGAGTGGTGGCCGGCCTCCGCAGCCGCCCGGCGGTATCCCTCGACGCGCGAGGCCAGCACGGGAGCGCTCTCGAGGTAACCCGCGATCCAGCCGTCCGCGTGGGTCGCAGCACGGCCGATGGCGCGCCGGCGCCTGGGCGCCGATCCAGATCGGCGGGCGCGGCCTTTGAAACGGCTTGGGCCACACCCCCAGGTCGTGGAACGAGAAGTGCGCGCCAGAGAAGTTCACCCGGTCGCGGGTCCAGGCCTGATCGAGCACCTCGAGGGCCTCTTCGAGCCGCGAACCCCGTGATCGCCACGACAGCCCGAGGGCGTCGTACTCGTAGCTCCGGTAGCCAATTCCCACCCCGAGGATGATCCGGCCGCCGGAGAGACAGTCGAGCGTCGCCACCTGTTCCGCGATGTCGAGCGGATGGTACAGCGGCAGGAGCAGGACGGCGGTGGCGAAACGCAGCGTCGAGGTCCGAGCGGCGAGCGCGCTAAGCAGCACGAGAGGTGCCGAGGGGTCGCTTGAGTTGGGCGAGAAACGATGGCTGCCCACCATGCCAAAGTCGAAACCCACGTTTTCGGCCAGTTCACAGATCCGGCACATACGCTCGTACTGCTCGGGAGACGGAGGCCGGTTGTTGTAGGACGGAATCGTGAAGCCAAATTTCACGCGGCATAGAGTATCCTGAACTGGAAACCGGGAGGATTGATGGCACGGGTGCCTCTGGCTGGTCTCGATCCTTCCGACCCCGACCTCGAGCCCCTGCGGGCGTATTTCGCAGGCCGCGAGATGCCAGAGATCTACGGTGCGCTCGCAAACGCGCCCCGGCTCCTGCGGGCGTGGACCGACCTCGCCTGGCCGTTGCGCAACGAGGTGCTCGTGCCCCGCGGGCTGCGCGAGCTGACCATCATGAGGGTGGCCCAGCTGACGGGCTCGCTGACCGAGTGGCGCGCGCATGCGCCGCTGGCGCTCGAGCACGGTGTCACCGAGCTGCAGCTCGACGAGCTCGAGTTCTGGCCACGGAGCGGCGCCTTCGGCGAGGTCGAACGCGAGGTGCTCGACTTCACCGATCAGGTCACGACGAACCTGACCGTCGACGACACCACCTATGCTCGGCTCGCGGCGAGGTGGTCGCCTCAGGAGATCGTCGAGATCACGCTGACCGTGGCGTTCTACTGCTGCGTCGCACGGTTCCTGCAGGCTCTCGACATCCAGCCATCCGCCGGCTGAGCGGCGGCGCCGCTCACCGAGACCGGTCGTAGGACGGATCGGTGCGATCCCGCGAACCGTGTACGAATCCGGCCGGGTCATAGCCGCGGCCGGGTGTCGCCCATTCGAGGACGACGCGTCGGTGGGCGATCCTCCACTCACCGTCCCGCCGTTCGAAACGATCGACGAACCGGCCGAATCCCTCGACGAGCTCGCCCTCAACCAGCTGGTGCATCTCGAGGTACGACTCGCCGTAGGCCGTGTCTCCCTCGATCTCCAGCGACACGTTCGAGAGCTTGTGTTCGATGAAAGCCACCGCCTTCGTCGCCGACCTCGCCCAGAGCTGGTCGACGAATTCCTTCGGCGAACCCTTGAAGCTGCCGTGATCGTCGAAGGCGTCGTCGTGGAAGCACGACAGGACGAGCTCCTTGTCGAGCCGGTCGATCCCGCGGCAGTAACGGACGAGGAGGTCGTTGAGCGCCTGTTTGTCCAGCAGCTCCCGGATCTGCTCCTCCGGCCATGTCCCCACGGCGCATCCTCCATCTGGCGAACCCGATGCTAATGGCGAACCCGATGCTAATACAGTACACTTTGTTCGGGCGTGGGTGACGGGTGTCGTCGAGAGGTGTCCACTTCATGAGCTCACTACTGGATGGAATCCGCGTCATCGAATCGGCCTCGCTCTTGAACGGTGACCGGGTCGGCGTGCTCCTGGGGGACCTCGGCGCGGACGTCATCAAGGTCGAAAGCCCCTTTCGCGGCGACTACCTGCGGGACTTCCTCGGTCAGATAACTCCGCACCACAGTCCGGCCCATATCCAGGTGAACAAGCAGAAGAGGAGCGTGACGCTGGACCTGCGCGAGGCGCGGGGCAGGGAGGTCTTCTGGCGCCTGCTCTCGACAGCGGACGTGTTCGTGGACGGGAACGCCGCCGATGCGGCGGAAAAACTCGGGATCTCCTTCCAGGAGCAACGTGCCCGCAAGCCCGACATCATCTTCTGTCAGTGCAGTGGATACGGCTCGAGCGGGCCGTATGCGCCCATTCCCACGCACGGCCAGATGATGAGCGCCCTCGCCGGCGCCCTGCCGGTGCGGATGGGCGAGGACGGCCTCGTTCGCCTCAACGAGGAGCGACCCCGCTTGTATCCGATGGGAGGGGGTGACGGGACGGCTACTGCGGCCGTCTACGCGGCGTGCTACGTGTCAGCGGCACTCGTCCGGCGGGCGCTCACCGGCGAGGGCTGCTTCATCGACGTCTCGGCGGCAGAGGCCGTCATGCACAGCAATTGGTTCGGGATCACGAACCACGTCAATGCCGATCGGATCACCGATCGGAGCACGATGCCGGTGACCGGCGGCGGCGACGGGGCGAAGTACCAGTTCTACGAGACCAAGGACCACCAGTTCCTGCTCTTCTGCTGCATAGAGCACAAGTTCTGGGATCACTTCTGCCACGCGGTCGGGCGTGAGGATCTGCTCGACCGGAAGGACACCGCCGCTCCGGTCGACTTTGCCCCCGGCGCGGAGGATCTTCGCCGGGAGCTGCAACTCATCTTCTCGAGTCGGACCCTTGCCGAGTGGACGGATCTGGCGCGCATCCACGACATCGCCATGGGCCCGATCGTCAACGACGCCGCCGGCCTGCGCGCCGACCCGCACCTGTCCGATCGGGGGATCTTCCTCGAGGGCAGTCACCCCCACGCCGGCCCCTTCACCTACCTCCGCGAAGCTGCCATCGTGCACGAGGACCCGTACGAGGTGCGCTATCCCGCGCCGCTGCTCGGCGAACACACCGAAGAAGTCTTGGCCGAACTCGGCTACAGCACCGAGGAGCTCGAGACGATGCGCTCGGACAGGATCATCTGAAGGCGCTGCGTCGCGAACGTGGCCCGGGAGGCTGTCGCCATGCGAACCTGGTCGGACGAGGAGCTCCAGGAGCTGTTGGACAAGCAGGCGCTGAACGACCTACTCGTGCGGTACTGCCGGGGCGTGGACCGGCTCGACGAGGAGCTGATCCTGTCGTGCTACCACCCCGACGCCTACGACGATCACGGCACCTTCAAAGGCTCGCCGCCTGAGTTGGTGGCGTGGTTGAAGCGCACCGGGCCGGCCGTCTCGTTCATGGAGCACAAGCTGTCCAACATCTACCTGGAGATCAGGGGCGATGTCGCCTTCGGGGAGTCCTACTCGGCCATGCACCTGCAGAAGGGGGACCTGTTCGCCCAGGGTTATGGCCGGTTCATCGATCGTTTCGAGCGCCGGGACGGCGACTGGAGGATCGCCCGCCGCCGGGTGACCCTCGAATGGGCCTCCCCCGAGCTCGGTTACGACACGGCCGACTTCGCCCCGAGCCGGCGTGACCGGTCGGATCCCTCCTACGAGCGATGAGGAGCGTCACAACGTGCGCCATTACGACCACATCTCGGCCGATTCACATCTCGAAGTGTCCCCGGACCTATGGCGGCCCTACGTCGACGCCGGCTTTCGCGACTGGGTGCCCAAGGTCGTCGAGCTCGACACGGGCGGCGATGCCTGGTTGATGGCCGGCTCCAATCAGCTGGTCCCGCTCGGGCTAAACCTGGCAGCGGGACGTGGCTGGGAGAACGTCAAACAACGCGGCCTCAGCTATGCGGACAAGCCACCGGGCTCGGGTGACGCCAGTCAACGCCTCGAAGAGCTCGACGAAGACGGCATCGACGCCGAGATCCTGTTCCCGGCCATCTCCGGGGCGCGCTCGTTGAGCGGCCCCATTCCGAGCGAAGCGGCCGTCGCTATCGCGAGGGGCTACAACGACTGGCTCTCCACCGAGTTCTGTGCCGCGGACTACGACCGGCTCCTCGGCGCTGCCGTCGTGCCGGCGACGAGTGCCGAGGACGCGGCCGCCGAGCTCCGGCGCGTCTCGACGATGCCCGGGATCCGGACCGTTGTCATCCAGCAGTGGCCGAACGGCTCGGGTCGGCCCTCCCCCGAGGACGACGTTTTCTGGGGTGTCGCCGCCGAGACGGGCGTGACCTTGTCCGTCCACATCGGAATCTCGATGGACCGCGGCCCGGTCAAGAGAGCCTCTTCGAGCGGCGCCGTCCAGTCCGGACCGGTCAACGGCCTGCTCACGCGTACCGGCCACGACACCGCCTATTGCATGACACAGCTGATCAAGAACGGCGTTTTCGACCGATGGCCCGGTCTGCGCATCAACATGGCGGAGTCAGGGGCGGGCTGGGTTCCGTACTACGCCGAGCAGGCGGACACCAACTACCTGCGCCACCGGCACTGGGCGCACATCGATCTCGCCCATCCGCCGAGTCACTACGTGTTCCGCCACTTCCTGTTCGGCATCCAGGACGACTTCTTCGCGATCCGCGTCCGCGACTCGATCGGGGTCCGCAACATCATGTGGGCGACGGACTTTCCCCACGCGGCGAGCGACTGGCCGGCGTCGCTGGCCCTGGTGGAAAAGCTGATGGCCGACGTCGACGACGCCGACCGCCGGGCCATGGTGGCGGGCAACGCGGTCGAATTCTTCAAGCTTCAGTAGCGCCCAGCCATCTCGCTTCGGTCACCAGCACGGGGAGCCGCATCGTCCACAAGTGCAGGTCGTAGTCGGTCGTGAACCCGATGGCGCCAGTGAGCTGGTGGCACTCGGCGAGCACCCGGGACGCCGCCGTGAGGCCGTAGGTGATCGCGTTCGCGGCGGCGCCGTCGGGTGCCCCCAGCCAGGCGGCCTCCAGCGCCAACCAGTGCGCCCCCTCCACGAGGGTCTTGGTCTCCGCCAAGCGGTGCTGAACTGCCTGGAACGATCCGATCGGCCGTCCGAACTGCCGCCTGTCGGTGACGTGACGGACGGTCAGGTTCAGCGCCGCCCTCATCGTTCCGGCCATCTCGACGGCAAGGGCCACTCGCCACCAGGCCCGCAGGCGGTCGGCCGAGCCGGGCCCGTGGGTTGAGCCGACCGTAGGCGGGCTGGCAACCAGCCCGAGCGGGTAGCCGAATCGGGAGGAGACGTGTTCGTACGTGCCGGGGGTCACCTGCACACTCAGCGCTTCCCGGGCCCCGCACACGAGCATCGTCCTAGCCTCGGCGGCGTAGCGCACCGGCCCGCGGTGTTCGGTCGTGGTGAGCGCGATCGGCCCCGGAGGTATGCCACCGGTCAATTCTGCGGCGACCAACGCAGCCGTCCCGAAGGCCACAACTCCCAGCTGCTCCGCCACGGCCTCGGTGATCAACGCCGCCTCGAGCGGACCGGCTCCGGGCTCGAAGGCGATCGCCGTGAACTCGGCCTCGTCGAGAGCGGCGTCGAGCTCGGAGTCGTAGGCGGGCTCGTCGCCCCCGAGCGCCCGCATCCGTTCCGGCCCGGCGTGGCACGCGAGCAGCGTACCCACCGCCTCGGCGAGGGCCGCCTGGTCGTCGGTGAGGGCAAAGCGCACGGTCAGGCCTTCGGGAGCTCGAGCGCGAGCCGTGCGATCAGGTTCAGCTGCGTCTCGTAGGAGCCGCCCGCGAGGCCGGCCGCCATCGACTTGCGCAGCTGCTCGCTGGCGAGCGAGCCAGTCACGAGACCGTCGGCGCCCAGCAGGTCGACGACGACGCGTGCCACGGCGCGTTCGGCCTGCACCATGGCGGCTCTGGCGAGATACACCTTCGGGCCCGGTCTCTCGTTCTTGGCTCGCTCGTCGATGACCTGGTACACGAGAATCCGGGCGGCCGCGCAGGCCGCCCTCGCCTGAGCGACCTCCTCGCGCAGCTCAACCGGAACGGGCCGGTCGTGGGCCGCCAACCACTCGAGTGCCTCGTCGAGTATCCGCGCCGCCCGCACGTAGCGAGGGGCGCCGACACGCTCATACGCCAACGCCTCTCGCACGACGTCCCAGCCACCGTTCTCGGGCCCCAGGCGACTCGAGACCGGTACGCGCATGTCGGTGAAGAAGAGCTCGTGGAAAGAGTGCTCGCCGACAATCGAGTGCACCGGTCGGATCTCGAAGCCGGGCGTGGCGGTAGGCACCAGCAGGACCGAGATAGCCCGATTGCGATCGGCGACCGGGCCCGTTCGGACGAGCAGATAGCAGAATTCCGCCGAGGACGCGTACGAGGTCCAGATCTTCTGGCCGTTCACTACGTACTCGTCGCCATCGCGCTCGGCCCGGGTGCGCAGAGACCCCAGGTCGGACCCGGCCTCCGGCTCGGAGAAACCCTGGCACCAGATGACATCACCCCGCACGATGCGGGCGAGGTGCTCGCGCTTTTGTTGCGGGGTGCCGTGGGCCAGGATCGAAGGCCCGATCCAGTTCACGTTCATGTACTGCGGGCCACGCGGTTCCCCGATCGACCACATTTCTTCGCCGAGGACTATGTGCTGCCAGGGGGTCGCCCCCCTTCCGCCATGGGTCTCGGGCCAGTGCGGGGTCAGCCAGCCCCGTTCCCCGAGCCGAGATGCGAACCCGATCGAGAAGGCGACGTTCTCCGGGGTACCCAGTTGTCGCTCGCGCCCGTTCCAGTGGTTCCCCAGCTCGGCCTGCAGGAACGAGCGAAGCTGCTCGCGGAATCCGACGTCCTCGTCTGACCAGCCGAAGTCCACCGGTGCTCGCCTTCAGCCCCGGAGACGTACGACGGTGTCGAGCTCGACGCTGGCTCCCCCGGGCAGCGCCGCGACCCCGACGGTGGTCCTGGCGGACAGCTTCTCGCTCCCCCAGAGGTCGACGATGACCTGGGAGGCGCCGTCGAGGATCTTGGGAAGCTCCTTGAAGCCGGGCGCCGCGCGGACGAAGCCGGTCACCTTCAGAAACCTCTCGATCCGATCGAGATCGCCGAGCGCACCTCGCAGGTTGGCAAGCGTGCTCACGAACGCCCCGCGGGCCGAGGCTTGGCCATCCTCGATGGACAGCTCCTCACCGACGAGTCCGGGGTAGGCCAGCGAGAGGGGCGGCCCCAAGTCGACGGCGACGATCCCGGAGGTGTAGGCGACGTTGCCGTCGATCACGACCGAGGCGTACAGGCCACCTGATGGGAGTGGCTCCGGGATCTTGATCCCCAAGGTTGCGATCCGATTCTCGATTTCGCTCAAGGCGTGTCTCCTCTCTCTTGTCCCAGCCATTCGTCGAAGACCTCCGCGGTGTGCTGGCCGAGCTCAGGCGGCGGCCGGGCCTCTTCACCGGGTCGCTCGTCGAGATCGTGCCAGCGGAGCGGGCTGGCCACCGTGGGAATCTCCTCGCCGTCGCCCTGGCGAACCATCCGCCGGGCCTTGAAGTGCGGGTGCTGGAGAACCTCGGCGAGGGTGAGCACGGCGCTCCCGGGGATGTCCCACTCGGCAAAGTGCTTCTGCCATTCGCCGGCGCTGCGCTCGGCGAAGATCGCCTCGAGCTCCTGGCGGAGAGCTGGATCCGAGCCGAAATCGACGTCGGTTCCGCTCCAACGCTCGGCCAGGTCCGGTCGACCCACACCGTGGCAGAACGAGTCCCAGAAATTTGCGCTCGATGGCGCAGAAGAGCACGAGCTTGTTGTCGGCGGTCTCGTAGACGTCGTAGAGCGGTCGCGGGTCGCGGGGATCGAGGGAGACGCCGGCGGCGAGGAAGCTCGCGACCGGCAGCCGCTGAATCTCGAAGGCTCCGTCCCAGCAGGAGGCGTCGATCCAGACCCCCTGGCCGGTGTTCTTGGCCGCGAAGACCGCCGCCGCGATGCCGAGCGCGGCGTTGGCGGCTCCCAGCTCGACCCCGAGCGAGAAGCCGAGCACGACGAAGCGCTTCCGTCCCTTCCAGTCGGAGAGGATGAGATCGCCCGCCAGGGCGTCCATGTTCATCCCGTGGGAGGGTGCCGGCGCCATCGGGCCCGTCTGTCCGAACCCCGAGACGGAGCAGACGACCAGTCGCGGATAGCGCTCCCGTAGGGCGGCGAAGTCGATCCCCATCCCGGCGAACCGACCGGGCCGTGCGCTCTCGACGAGCACGTCAGTGACCGCGACGAGCCGGAGGAGCTGGTCCACTCCCTCGCGCTGCTTCAGGTTGAGCTCGACGCTCCGCTTTCCCCGATCGAGCACGAGATGGAGGATCCCCTTGCCGTCGACGAGAGGGGGAATGGTTCGCAGGTAGTCGCCGCGCCCGGGTTCCTCGATCTTCACGACATCGGCTCCGAGGTCCGCCAGCTTCTGGGTCGTGAGCGCACCCGGATAAAGGCGCGAGATGTCGAGCACCCTGATTCCCGCTAGCGGCCGGTAGCTCACGACAGGCGCCGCGGCTTGAAAGTGGCGCGGGGCAACGTCCCGACGGCGATGGCGTCGATCTCCACGCGAACTCCGAGGCTTTCGATGAGCGCGGCGGTCAGCCCTTGGGCGTCGGCGGTCTCGACCCGAAGCCGTAGGGCGTCGCTGTCGCCGTCTCGCACGATGTGGAACTCGGGACCGCCGGCCTCGTCGAGAGCGAGCTGGACGTCGATCGGGAGCAACGCCCTGCCGTCGACGGTGACGACGTCAGCCGAGCGCCCGAGAAGCGTGTAGCGCGATCCCGCCTCACCGCAGGGGCAGGGTTCGGTGTGTTCCACGACCACGTCCTCGAGGTCATAGCGCAAGAACGTCGCATCGATGTCGAACGCCGTCACGACGAGAGTCCCGCGCTCGCCCGGAGCGACCTCCATGCCCGTGTCGCTGTCGCAAACCTGGATGAGGAAGTGGTCCGGCGGACAGTGAAGACCGGTGTGGAAGCGGCAGTCGCTCGTCGCGAAACCCGGGATCTCCGACGCACCGCCGATGTTGTGCAACCTGACCCGGTAGGCCGACTCGACACGCTGCCGGGGGCCTTCGAACTGACAACTTGCCTCGAGGAAGGCGAGGATGCCGTCCGCCATGAGGGCGGGGAGATCGACACCGATCTCCTGGGCCGCGCTCTCGTAGGTCTGGAGCTGGGAACCGGTCATCATGAAACCGTTCGGTCGGAGCAGCTCCCACAGGCGCACATGATCGGCGGCCACCTGAGGCGTGAACGGTGGGCCGACCGGAATCTCGAGGACGCCGAGATCGAGATACTGCCGCCCGGCGCTCACGCCGGTCGGGTAGATCCCCTGAGGCCAGCTGTGGGTCCAACGGCCCCCTCGTCTCATCCCGTGGCGCCACAAGGTGCGCCTCGCCGTCTCGATGTGTACCCCGAGGTCGTGTGGCGAGTAGAAGAACAGGGTCGGCCTACCGGTCGTGCCGCTGGAGGACCCGATCCGCACCGCTTGGTCGAGGGTCACCGACCGGTAGGAGCCGAAAGGTGGATGAAGGTCCTCGTCCGAGCGGAGCTCCGCCTTGTTGGTTCGGGGGATGTCGCCGAGCGGCGGGACCGCACCCGGCGAAAGTCCGGCATCTTCGAACTTGCGCCTGTAGAAAGCGATGGGCTGTTCCCACACCCGGTCCCATGCCTCCTGGACACCCTTGGCGGCACGGGCGGCCACATCAGGACCGGCACGGCCCTGTTCGCCTGGATCCCAGAGTTCACGCTCGTTGTCTGTCGTCACGCGACCTCCGAACCCGATGTTGGCGCTTCATAATACAGTATGCTGATCTAGCCGTCTCGGAGGCAGGCCTGATGGACGAGCTCACGTTGCAGGTGGCTGATGAGGTCGGGGCGACCTTCCGCGAAGGCCTGGCGGCTCGAGCGGAGGCTCGCCACCTCCCGGTCCGCCTGGGAGCGATCGGAGACGGACCTGCGGACGCGATCGTCGTTGGCATCGTCGAGCGCGCCTCAAGACGTCCGTACCGGACTGCAGTCGGGGGTGCGCTGGATCCAGTCGCTCGCCACGGGGGTCGACAGCCTGCTCATTCCCGAACTGCTCGCCAGCCAGGTCGTGCTGACCAACTCGTCGGGCGCCTCGGCCGGGCCCGTCGCCGAGTTCGCGATGGCGAGAATCCTCGAGCACGCCAAGCGACTGGAGCAGGTGCGCCAGCAACAGCGCGAGAGAAGTTGGGTGCGATTCTTCCAGGACGGTCTAGAGGGCGCGACACTGACGACGGTAGGACTCGGCCCGATCGGCCGGCGAGTGGCCGAGATTGCAAGGTCGTTCGGGATGCACACCATCGCCGTTCGCCGGAGACCCGAGGCAGGACCGGGACCGTGCCATGAGGTCGTCGGCCCCGGGCAGCTGATTGACGCCATGGCCCGCAGCGATCACGTCGTACTCGCCGCGGCAGTGACGCCGGAGACACGCCAGGTGCTGGGGGCGCCCGAGCTGGCTGCGGCCAAGGCCGGCTGCTTCATCGTCAATGTCGGGCGGGCCGAGCTCGTTGACCACGACGCCCTGGTCGAGTCTGCCGCCGCGGGACGCATCTGTGCCGCGCTGGACGTCTTCCCCGTCGAGCCGCTTCCCGACAACTCTCCGTTGTGGGACACACCCGGCATCGTGATCTCACCGCACATCGCGGTCTGGACCCCTCGGATCGTGGAGGTGCTGGCGGAGTTGACCGCTGTGAACCTGGACAACTTTGCGCACGGGCGTCCCCTCGTCAACGTCGTCGACAAGCGGCGCGGTTACGTGGTCAGCTGACCGCGACGACATCCTCCCAGCTACGGGCCGTGTCCCTGCGCGCCGGCGGCGACCGTTGCTTGACAGGGATCCGAAATGTTGGGAGGCTAGAAGAGGATACGGAATTATTCGAACTGTATGGACAGGTCGCAGGGTTTCAAGATGCAACGCTTCCGAGTACGAGCAAACGGTCCCGGCGTTCGTTAGCTCTGCCGAGTGGGTCTCCGAGGTCTGGAACGGCTTGTCGGAGAGCCGGAGCCCAAGCGCCCGCGGTGGAGCGAGGAGCGGACTTCCATGAAGAACGGGTATCGCATCGTCGACACCGACACCCACGTCATACCGGCGATGGAGCTCTTGAAGGAGCACGGGAGCGCCGAACTGACCCGACGCTGGGACGAGCTCGGCCCGTACCTGCAGCTGAACAAGAGCCCCAGGCCCGATGTCGGAGACTGGGACCATCCCTCGTACAACCTCGTCGTGGCCCCTTACCAGTACTCACGGCCCCTCGGCCAGAAGAGCGAGGGCGAAGCCGGAACCATCCAGACAGGTGAGACAGCCAAGAACCCTCTCGGGGCTGCGGTCTCCAAGCAGATGAAGGTGGCCCCGGAGGCCGGTGTCATGCACGACAACGCCGAGGGCAGGCTGCGGGCGATGGACCTCGAGGGCACCGACATGCACCTCATCATCCCCGGGACGTTCGGTATGGCGAGCACGGCCATCGACAAGTCGCTGTCGGTGGAACTGCTCGCCGCCTACAACCGCTACGCCGTCGACTACGCCTCCGCGGATCCGGATCGACTCAAACCCTCGATCCAGGTCCACGGTGCGGACCCGACCTGGTCGGCCGAGGAGATCAAGCGGTACGGCGACGAGCGCTGCGTGGCGGCGGTGACGGTGGTGCTGCCCCAGGATCTACCCGTCGACGACCCCGACCTGCACCCGAATTTGGCGGGCCATGTCCGACGCCGACCTGCCTCTTCTCCATCACTCCTTCTTCTACGAGCCGCCATATTTCCCCGGCTACCGGGACATGTGGGACAACGTCGTGGTCGCCCGCGCGGCGGCGCACCCGTGGGGCGCGCAACGCCTTGTCGCCTACCTGATCCTGTCCGGCCTTTTCGACGAGTATCCCAGCCTCCGGATCGGCTTTGCCGAGGTCGGGGCGGGCTGGCTCCCGTTCTGGCTCTACCGGCTCCGGGGCCAGGTGGACTACATGCGCAAGGTCGTGCCGAACATGAAGCGGGATCCCCTCGACTACGCCGCCGACGGGCAGGTCTACATCGGGCTCGAGTTCTACGAGGACGAGAAGCTCGCCCAGTCGATCATCGACGTCCTGGGGGAGGACGTGCTCATGTGGCAGTCGGACTTTCCGCACCCGCAGTGCGACTGGCCGGATTCTCCCGACAAGGCGCTCTCCTTCTCCTTGCCGGATTCAGCAAAGCGCAAGCTCATGGCTGAGAATGCAGAGCGCTATCTGCGAATTCTTTGATGCGCGAGGAGAGCGTGGCGAGACCCGGGGCGCACTGCGCCGGTGAAAAGCACGTGTGGGGGCGTCCATGACGATCTTCGGCTTCAGCATGCCCGATTACGTCGTTCTGCTGGGCGCGATCACCGGCATGACCTACGGCATACTCGCCGCCGGCCTCGTGCTCGTCTACAGGTCCAGCAAGATCATCAATTTCGCCCACGGTGAGATCGGCGCTTTAGGCGCAGCCCTCTTGGGCCTGCTCGTCACCCGCGGGCACCTGCCGTACTGGGTCGCCTTCGTGCTGGCGTTGATCCTGTCTGCAGGCACCGGCGCGCTCACCGAGGTCATCGTGGTGAGGCGCCTCCGCAACGCTCCGACGCTCATGACGCTCGTGGCGACTTTGGGCGTTGCTGCGTTCCTTCTCCCGTTCGCGGCGCTCTTGAACGGTCAGATCGACGCAGGGGTCTCCTTTCCCCAGCCGTCGTTCTTGCCCTCGTTCAACCTGGGGCCGCTCACGGTGACACCGGCCTACACGGGAATGCTCATCCTGACCCCGGTGATCGTCATCGCCCTGGCGATATTCCTTCGAAAGACCCGATATGGCCTGGCGATCCGGGCTGCGGCTGACGACCGCGATGCCGCCCGGGTCGCGGGAGTGTCGGCTGGGCGTATGTCGACACTGGCATGGTCGATCGCAGGCGCCATCGCCGCGTTCACGGTCATCCTCGTCCTGCCTACCATCGGCTTTGCCTCGAGCGAGTTCCTCGGCCCCGGCCTGCTGATGCGGGCTCTCACGGCGGCGGTCATCGCTGGAATGACGAACATACCCATCGCTCTCGTCGCGGGAGTCTTCATCGGAACCGCCGAGCAGGTGTTGATCTGGAACTACCCTCAAGGCGGCCAGTTCGAGGCGATCCTCTTCGTCGTCATCCTCGTGACGCTCCTCATCCGGCGGCGGCAATTCGGGCGGGCGGAAGAGAGAATCACCTGGGCCGCGGTCCAGCCCTGGGGACCACTTCCCGACTCGTTCAAGAAGGTCTGGGCGATCCGCAACCTGGGCTGGATCATGGGTGGGATCGGTCTCGTTGCGGCCTGCCTCATCCCGCTTATGGTCACGAATGCCACCTCGATCATCTTGACCTCGATCCTGGCCTTCGCGCTCGTGGGGCTGTCGGTCGGCATTATCACCGGGCTCGGAGGACAGCTCACGCTCGGTCAATTCGCCCTTGCCGGCGTCGGCGCGACGGTCTCGTATTACGTCAGCGCGCATACCAGCTTCGTCTTCGGCTTCATCGCCGCCGGATTCGGGGCGGCGGCCGTCTCGCTCGTCATCGGACTACCGGCGCTGCGCATCCGGGGAATCATGCTCGCCGTCATCACGCTCGGTTTCGCCCTCGCATGCGCAGATTTCTTCTTTGAACAACCGTGGATGCTCGGAGCCAGCGGTGTCGCCCCCGCCACGCCCAGCCTCGGCTCGTTCTCCTTTGACACCGGCAGGCGGTACTACTACCTGGCGCTCGCGGTGTTCGTCATCGGCTACCTCCTCAGCCGGAACATCTGGCGTGGTGGCGTCGGCTTGAGGCTGCGGGCGCAGCGCGACAACGAGGACGGTGCCCGCGCCTTCACTGTGCAGACCACCGCCGTCAAGCTCCAGGCCTTCGTTCTCGCCGGCTTCCTCGCCGGAATGGCGGGAGCGATGTACGGGGGCTCGTTGTCGATCCTGCCCGGAAGCGCCTTTCCGGTGACTTCCAGCATCGATTCGACGGCCGCAGCCGTCCTGGGTGGCATCGGGCTCCTCGCCGGTCCCTTGCTCGGGGCGCTCTACATCATCGGCGTACCGCAATTCGTGCCGCTCGACAGCGCCGGGCTGGCGGCTTCCGCCGCGGGCTGGGTGTTCCTGATTCTCTATTTCCCCGGCGGCATCGCCCGTGCCATCCAGCCCGTGCGTGACTGGGTCGTCGACCGCCTCGCGAAGCGATCCGGGCTGGATCCCGCGACCGAGCGCGCAGCCGCCATACCCGCCGCTACGGCGACGGAGTTCGACGCCCCTTCGATCCGACTCGCTACGGCCGTGCGCAAGCCCGTTGCGACAGATGCGCCGCTGCTCGAGGTAGTCGGCCTCACGAAGCGATACGGCGGCGTCACCGCCGTTGACGACGTCAGTCTCGAGGTTCATCCCGGGGAGACCCTTGGCCTGATCGGCCCGAACGGAGCGGGCAAGACGACGCTCCTGGAGATGATCGGCGGGTTCGTGCCGCCCGACTCCGGCAGGGTTAGTTTCGAGGGTGCCGACGTGAGCTCGCTCTCGGCCTCTAAGCGTGGCCGCCGGGGTCTCGTCCGATCGTTCCAGGACGCCCGGCTCTTTCCGACTCTGACGGTCCTCGAGACCGTCTGCCTGTCACTGGAGCGCGAGTCGCCGACGCGTGTGATCCGCTCGACGCTCGGCTTTCAACGCCCCGAGCGCCGCAAGGGCGAACGGGCGATGGAGCTGATCGCGCTCATGGGCCTCTACCCATGGAGGCACGTCCAGATCCAGCACCTCTCGACAGGTACGAGGCGCGTCACCGAGCTGGCGTGCCTTGTCGCCCTGAGCCCGTCGTTGCTGCTGCTCGACGAGCCCTCGTCGGGGATCGCGCAGAAGGAGACCGAGGCGTTGGCGGGCCTGCTCGTCGGGCTCAAGGATCGACTGGAGGTCACACTGGTCGTTGTCGAGCATGACATGCCGTTCATCATGGGAATGTCTGATCGCATCATCGCCATGGACTACGGAAGAGTGATCGCCAATGGGACCCCGGACGCCGTCAAGGGCGACGCGGCCGTGATCGAGTCCTACCTCGGACTCAACAGTGTCAGCATCCTCCGTTCATCGGCGGTGCAGGGCAACCCGCTCGCAGCCGAAGGGGCGGCCACCCCATGATCCGGGGGCGTCCCGCTCTCCGAGGAGCGCTGGTGGCGGCGAGCCTGTCGCTCGTCCTGTCGTCGTGTGCCATCAGTGGCCTCGAGTTCCGTCAGGACAATCGCATCTTGATCGCGAGTCCCGCCTCGCTGTCGGTCGTCAAGGTTCCCTTCATGTTGCGGTGGACGGTCAAAGACTTCAGGTACGGCCCCAATACGATCAAGGGCGGCAACGACTACTTCGCCGTCTTTGTCGACCGGCAGCCGATGGCACCCGGAGCAGGGTTGCGCGTGCTCGGGGATTCCACTTGCCAGGCGACGCCGGGTTGTCCCAATGAGGCCTATCTGGAGACCAACTACGTGTTTCTCACAGCCAAGCCGGAGTTGCAGGTCACCTCGCTGCCGGAACTCCTGCCCTCGACTACGCGCAACGGGACGAAGGAGGATCACAACATCGTCATCGTGTTGATGGACGGCAAGAATCACCGCCTCGGAGCCTCGTCTTGGGACGTCGAGTTCTTCACCCTGTTCAGCAACTCCCTATAGCAAGGAGCCACATGGCAGCGCCTCCCAAGAAGGCAACGCTCTCAAAAGACGCCGAGGCCGAGGTGCTCGACGCGATCGCCGAAGAGCAGGAGAGTCTCCGCGGGATATCGCGGCGACGATCGGTGTCACCGGCGACGCACGGGTCAAGACGTTTCGCCAGGAGATGCGCCACTACGGCGTAGGTTGGTATCCGCTGCTCGCCATCGGTGGCCTTGCGGTCGCGGACCAGCTCCAGCTCTACGGTTTCCAGGTGCTTGGCCCTGACATCAGCAACTCGCTGGGAATGAGCGCGGCTGCACTTGGTGCGCTGATTGCCATCAACCAGCTCGTGATCACGGTTGGTGCCTTGCCCATGGCGGCCTATACCCAGCGCAAACCGCGCCGGGCCCTGATCATCGTCACCTGCGGAGTCCTCTGGACGAGCGCGACCTTGTTCACGGGATTCGTCATCAGCGCCTGGGGGATGCTGGCGGTGCTGGTCCTCAACGGATTCGCGAGCGGATCGACCAAGACGGTGCAGCCTGCCTTCCTGATGGACTCCTATCCGCCTGGTATGCGCGTCCGTGTCCAGATGTGGCACCGGGGCGCGATCAAGGTCGGTCAGATCTTGGCGCCGCTGATGGTGGGCCTCGTGGCGACGCTGCTCGGCTACACCTGGCGGGGAGTTTTCCCTGCCATGGCCCTAGTCGCCTTCGCCACGACGCTCTTCAGCCTCGGTTTGCGGGACCCTGGGCTCGGCAAGTGGGAGGAGGAGCCCGTTCGCGAGCAAGTCCGTGAGCAGCTCGGCGGCGTGAAGGAGGAACCCGCCGCGGAGGCGCGCGACGAGAGGACCTCGCTCCGGTTCTTCGAGACGATGCGGCGACTCATGCAGGTGCCGACTCTGCGCCGGATCTTCACCTCCTACGCCATCTTCGGGATGTGGCTCATTCCGCTCGAGACCTTCATCTTCTTCTACCTCGAGGAACAGTGGAAGATGGGCCCCGGCGCGCGGGGGCTCTTCCTCGCCGGGACGTCGGCGGTCGCGATCCCGGTGCTCCTGCTCTACAGCCGCCACAGCGAGAAGCTCTTCCAGATGGACCCGGTCAGGCTGATCTCGTTCATCGTCAAGATGGGCCTGATCATGGTCCTGAGCCTGCTGGCCGCGGTCGTTGTCCCCAGCTTCGCAGTTCTGGTGGTGGGGTTCGCGGTCACCACCGGCGCAGGAGCGGTCGTGTTCCCCTCGCTGCTCATGTTGATCATGTCGGTCGCTCCGCCCAATGCCAAGACGCACGTCACCGCCCTGAGCGCGCTCTTCTTGGACGGCGTCGGTGGGTTGGGCGGATTGGCCATACTCGGAGGCATAGACCGGCGATTCGGCATCCCGGCCGCGGTCGCCTTCCTCTCGGTCCCCGGGTGCGCGGCAGTGCTCGTGCTGCGAAGCGTCCGCAAGACGGTCAACCGCGACATCGATCGCATGCTCGACGACATCGTCGAGACCGAGGAGGTCAAGACCCTGAAACTGCAAGGCGTGCCTCTGCCCATGCTCGCCTGCCGCCATGTCGACTTCGACTACTCGGGGGTGCAGGTACTCTTCGACGTCAACTTCGCCGTCGACGAGGGAGAGATGGTGGCGCTGCTCGGAACGAACGGGGCGGGCAAGTCGACCCTGCTCCGGGTGATCTCGGGCCTCGGTATCCCCTCTCGAGGGCGGGTGTACTGCAGCGGCGACGACATCACGTTCCTCGACCCCGAGCGAAGAGTCGGCCTCGGGATCTCGCACATCCCAAGCGGGCGCGCCATCTTCGGATCGCTGTCGGTGGTCGACAACCTTCGCGTCTACGGCTACTCCCACGGTCGCAACCGGGCCGCAGTCGACCGCGGTGTCGACGCGGCCCTGGAGGCCTTTCCCGTCCTCGCAGTACACCGCAACCAGCAGGCCGTCACGCTCTCAGGTGGCCAGCAGCAGATGCTCGCTCTCAGCAAGGCGGTGATCGTTCCGCCACGCGTGCTGCTGATCGACGAGCTGTCCCTGGGGCTGGCTCCGATCGTCGTCGGTGCGTTGCTCGACATGGTCCGTCAGATCAACGCGGGGGGCACGGCGATCGTGCTGGTCGAGCAGTCGGTGAACATCGCCCTTAGTCTGGTGGATCACGCCTACTTCATGGAGAAGGGGGAGATCCGATTCGACGGCCCGTCCAACGAGCTGCTGGCGCGGCCTGACCTGTTGCGGTCGGTATTCCTCGAGGGTGCGAGCCGGGGACTGGCCTGATCGTGCAACTCGGGTGGATCGAGTCGAGGTGAATCATGCAAGCCGCTGATGTGGATCACGACAGGGTCGTGCCCGATGGAGCGCTTCTCATCGGCGACCGGTGGGCGACGACGACTTCGGCCGGCACTGCCGTGCACGTCAATCCCGCCACGGGCGCCGCCCTCGGACCGTTCGCCCTTGCCGGGCCGGACGAGATCGACGAGGCCGTTCGTGCCGCCCGCGCCGTTCTCCCCGAATGGCGCCGGTGGACGGCCCAGCGACGGCGCGGCGTGCTGGAGAGGATCGCCTCGCTTCTCGAAGAACGCGTCCTTGAGCACAGCACGGTTCGTTCGCTCGAGGCGGGCACCCCCTTCAAGAGGCCGGCGCCGGGCAGCAGATGGCTCGCCGCCGAGTACTTCCACTACTACGCCGGCTGGGTCGACAAGCTTCAGGGCGCGACGGCGCCGGCCTACTCGGCCCGCTCGCTCGACTACTCGCTCCCGGAGCCCTACGGAGTCGTCGCGATCGTCGTCCCTTGGAACGCGCCGGTCGCGTCGGCGGCGATGAAGGTCGCACCGGCGCTTGCAGCCGGCAACTGCGTCGTGCTCAAACCGTCGGAACTGGCCCCGTTCTCGCCCCAGATCTTCGCCCGTATCTGCCTCGACGCCGGACTCCCGCCCGGGGTCGTCAGCGTGGTCACCGGCGGGCCCGAGGCCGGTGAGGCTCTGGTGTCACACGCGGACGTGGACAAGATCAGCTTCACCGGCGGCGGGAGCACGGCTCGAATGGTGATGGAGCAGGCCGCACGCAACCTCACCCCCGTCCTGCTCGAGTTGGGTGGCAAGTCCGCCGACCTCGTGTTCGGCGACGCCGACCTCGACGCGGCCGCCGACATGGTCGCCCAGATGACGCTGCGGGCAGGCAGCGGACAAGGCTGCAACCTGCCGACCAGGATCCTGGTCGAACGAAGCGTTTATAAGGACTTCCTCGATCGAGTGGTCAAGAGAGCCTCGTCGATCGTGCTGGGCGATCCGTTCGACCCAGGTACCCAAATGGGCCCGGTCATCAACGAGGCGGCCTGCCATCGCATCTTGGGAGTGATCGAGCAGGCCGTGGCTGACGGTCTCCACCTTATGACCGGGGGCTCGCGTGCCGGGGGGGAGCTGGCGGCGGGCTATTTCATCGAGCCGACCGTCTTCGCGGACGTCGACCCGGCGAGCCAGCTTGCGCAGCAAGAGGTCTTCGGCCCGGTCCTGGCCGTCACTCCAGTGGCCGACGAGGACGAGGCTGTCGCTGTCGCCAATGACACCAGGTTCGGACTTGCCGGTTATCTGTGGACCAACGACCTGAAACGTGCCCATCGCGTGGCCGAGGCCCTCGAGGCAGGATGGATCGGCGTCAACGGGTTCCCGCCCATGCCGCCGAATGCCCCCTTCGGAGGGAACAAGCAGAGCGGCTTCGGCCGTGAGGGTGGACTGGAGGGCCTTCTCGAATACGTGCGGACCAAGAACGTCTACATCGACCTGAATTGAGCCTCGGGATCTTCACGGGAGGAGTCGCGATGTCAGCGGAGTTGTCGGGCAAGGTGGCGATCGTCACGGGGGCCGCCCAGGGGATCGGGCGCGCATACGCGGAAGGGTTGGCGGAGGTGGGAGCCTCTGTGGCCGTCGCGGACATCGACCGCTCGCACGGGGAAGAGACCGTCGGACTGATCGCCGAGGCGGGTGGCAAGGGCATCTTCGTCGAGACCGACGTCGCTTCCGAGGCGAGCGTGCAGAACCTCGTGGACAGCGTTCTCGAGCATTTCGGCGGGATCGACATTCTCGTCAACAACGCGGGGATCTGGGGGGGAGTCGAGAAGGGCCACCTGGCGGACACCTCACTCGAGTATTGGAACAGGATCATGGCTGTGAACCTCACGAGCATGTTCCTGCTGTCCAAGGCCGCCACGCCTTCGATGGTGGACCGTGGCGGCGGGGCTATCGTCAACCAGTCCTCGATCGGCGCCTACCTTGCCGGCGCCTCGATGCCCCACTACTGCACCTCGAAGGGAGCCGTCAATGCGCTCACCAAGACCATGGCCAAGGACCTGGGTGCCCACAACATCCGCGTGAACGCGATCGCTCCCGGGTGCATCGCGACGCCATCGACCCTCGGCCAGATCGGTGAGAAGGGACTCGAGATGTTCGTCGGCCAGCAGTGCCTGAAGCGCAGCGGGCAGGCCGAAGACCTGGTCGGCCCGCTCCTGTTCCTCGTCAGTGATCAGTCGAGGTTCGTCACCGGTCAGGTGCTCGTTGTCGACGGCGGCGTCCACATGCTTGGCTGAGGCCCGAATCGGCGGCTAACCGAGCTCGACGACGGACCCGTCACGTCTCGGATCGGCACCGGCGCGCAGCCGCCCACCGTAGTTCGCGGCCACCTGCGCTCCCCCGTAACCCTCCGCGCCTGTCGGCCGGCCGACCGCATCGGGATACTTCGCCGCCAACGGGTGGCCAGGCTCCAGGGCGATCTCGCCTCCGAAGAGGATCCGCATGCGAGGGGCGTCGATCGCCTCCTGCGGCTCTACGCCGTTGTCGAGGAGATGAATCATCAGCTGGACCTGCACCTGGGCCTGGACGTAGCCCCCGGCGAGGCCGACGGCGTACTCGGGCGTCCCGTGCCGGGTGACGATAGCCGGGATGGTCGTGTGCGGCGGCTTGCCTGGGCGCGGAGCGAGGCCCATGGCGAAGAACGTCGCGGCCCGGTTGTGAATCGGTCCGCCCAGCTCCGCGATTCCCAGATGCGATCCGAAGTCGGCGAAGATGCTCGTGATCATCGACGCCACGCGGCCCTCGCCGTCGATGACTGCGAGATAGGTCGTGTCCTTCGGTCCCGCCGCGGCCGGAGGCTGGCTGGGGCGGCGGTCGAGGTCGATTCCGCACTCTCGCAGCCCGTTGCGGATCGCCCCGAGGACGAGGTCGTGGTCCGAGGAATCCTCGGGCTCGATGACAGCGAGCGCGGAGAGGACTGCAGGACCCTGGGTGGGCAGGGGCAGCTCCCACACACGCGCGCCACGGAACATGGCGGACTGCGGTTGTACTGGCAGGGTCGTGTAGGCCGCCATGTCGCCGAGCGAGAGATAGCCGCCGTCGTCTTGGACGCGGGCGACGATCGCCTCAGCGATCGACCCGCGGTAGAACTCGTCCGCGCCCTCGCTCGCGAGGCGTTCCAGGAGATTGCCCAGCACCCGATTCCTCACCACCTGGCCAATTTTCAGGGGAATCCCACCTGGCGCGTAGAGAGGCCCGAGCACCGGATCCTTCGAGATCTCCGTCGCCGCCCGGGCGCTCGTCTCGGCGAGGGTGCGCCGTGCCTCGAAGCCCTCGCGCGCCAAGGCGAGGGCAGGACCCACCAACTCGGCCATGGTTCTCGTTCCGTGGCGCCGCAGCGCCTCCTCCAGCAGTCCCATCGCGCCCGGCACGGTCACTGCGCGCCCGCGCCTGACCGGGACGTTGTCGAGGCCGTCTGCGGCGAGTGCTGCCGAAGTGAGACCGGCGGGCACGGCTCCCGACCCGTCGAGCGCCTTCACGTCGCCTCCCGGTTCGGCGAAGAGCAGGAACGCGTCCCCGCCTGGGCCGCAAGCATGCGGTTCGACCACGAACAGCACGAGCACGGTCGCCACCGCCGCGTCGACGGCATTGCCGCCCGATGCGAGGACGTCTGCCCCGGCACGCGCCGCGCGGGGATCACTTGCAGCAATCACGCCTCTCGTCATCGGATGTACGATAACCAACCCTCCCTCCGGCCCAAGACCCCGGCTCCGGTCTTGACGACGAGGGCAAGATAGAGTGTACTATTTTCGCTGAGCGCGGCGTGACGCCGGTGCCTGCCTCATATCGAGCGACCGAGGGACAGCGATGGTAGCGAGGGTGACGCGCACATATCACGCCACCGAAGTCGTCACCGACGAGGGGTTGGTCACGGCTCCGGATCGGAGCGTGGCCCGAGCAGGGGCCGAGATCCTGGACGCGGGGGGTAATGCCGTCGATGCTGCCGTCGCGATGGCCTTGGCCGAAGGCGTGGCCGAGCCTTGGTCGGCCGGTCTCGGCGGGAGCGTCACGATGACGATCGCCCTTCGCGATCCCGACCGGCTGATCACCGTGGAGGGTCACATGGTGTCGCCAATGGCCGTGCGCAGTGACCAGTACCCGCTCGCCCCTGCGGAGACGAAAAAGGGCCGCCTCGGTGTCTTCGACTGGCCCGCCGTCGTCGGTCACGTCAACCTCTACGGCGCGAAGTCCGTCGCCGTCCCCGGAACGGTGGCCGGCCTCATGGCGGCCCACGAGGGCTTCGGCCGGCTTCCCCGCGAGCGCGTGTTCCAACCGGCGGTGCGCCTCGCGGCCGACGGGGTCCGTGTGAATTGGTACACAGCTGCCTTCCTCGCCGGCGACGCGAAGAGCCTGTTGCGCGATCCCGGTTGCTCGGAGATCTTCCTTCCCGGAGGCATCCCGCTCCGCGGGCCGAGCTCGATGCCCGCCCAGCGGATCGTGCAGACCAAGCTGTCCGAGACGCTCGAGGCAATCGGTGCCGGCGGCTCCGACGCCTTCTACCGCGGGCCGATCGGCGCCTCCATTGTCGAGTGCATCCGACAGGGCGGCGGCGTGCTCGACGAGGGCGACCTGGCACGCTACCGCCCGATCGTGCTGGAGCCGCCGCTGGTCGCCAGGTTCGGACCTTTCGATGTCGTCGGAGCGCCGCATTCGGGCCTCCCGACCGTCCTGCAGATGCTGTACGGCTACGACGCGCTCATGCGACGGGACGGCGCTCCGGAGGGCGAGGCCGATCATCGCGACGCCGTCGCCTGGGTACGTGCGCAGTTCCTCGCCTTTGCCGACCGCTACGACTACATGACGACCGATCCCGGTGTCCCGATTCCATGGGACGGGTTGTCGTCGCGCGACTACGCGCATGCCAGGATCGCCGCCGAGCTCGCCGGCGAAGCGAGACCCGACCCGGCGAGGTTCTCCGCGGAGACGTCCGCCGGTTCGGCTCCGACCGGCCACTCGCCTGCCGGGGGGCACACCTCTCACATGAGCGCCGGGGATCGGGACGGCAACCTGGCATCGGTGACCGGCACGATCCTGAACTCGTGGGGCGCACGGCTCCTCGATCCCGGCACGGGGGTGCTCCTTAACAACGGGATGGGCTATTTCGACCCGCGCCCTGAGGCCCGCAACGGTATCCGTGGCGGGCTCATGGTACTCAGCGCCATGTGTCCGCTCGTACTTTGCGACGACCGCGGCCCGATGGCAGCGGTCGGCGCCTCAGGCGGACCACGCATCATCTCCTGCATGGCCCAGATAGTCGCTGCGCTAGCCACCGGGAGGGTGAGTCTCCAGGAAGCTGTCGAGGAGCCCCGCCTTCATGCGGAGATCACGCCGGCTTACGTCGACCTGCGCTGGCCGGACGGGACGGTGGACTCGGTCCGCGAGGCCGGCTTCGAGGCCCAGATCGTCGAGGAGCTCCCCACGACCGGCTACTTCGGGCGCCCCAACGGGGTTCTGATCGACGGCATGGGACGCCGGCACAGTGGCGTCGACCCGATCCGGCCGGGAGACGCCCTTACGGGCTGAGGCTTTCCTTCAGCCCGTCACCCGGCGGGGCTTGAAGGCGGCCCGAGGCAGGGTCCCGGGCTCGACTAGCTCGATATCTGCGGAGACCAAGAGCCGGCGGTGGATCGTCTCAACTGCCTGAGCGCCGTCGGAGCCCTCGCCTTCGATCCGGAGGCGAAGTTTCGATGGATGCCCGTCCTTGACCATCTGGAACTCCGGAGCGCCCAGCTCGTCAAGGGCGAGCTGAACGTCGAGGGGGAGCAGTGTGCGACCGGCCACATGGATCGCGTCGGCCACTCGCCCGAGAAGGGTGTAACGCGAACCTGTCTCTCCGCAAGGGCACAACCCTGCGCTCGCGACGACGAGATCTTCGATGTCGTAACGAATCGCGACGGCGTCGATGTCGAACGCGGTGACCACCAAGGTGCCCCGCTCCCCAGCAGGAAGCGACCGGCCGGTCAACGGGTCGCAGACCTGGACCACGAAATGATCGCCGGCTGCGTGCATCCCGGCGTGATACCTGCAGTCCGAAACCGCGAATCCGGGGACGTCCGACGCCCCCCCGATGTTGCGCAGCTGCACGCCGTAGTTCTCCTCGAGCCGTCGCCTCGGTGCCTCGAACTGGCAGCCGACCTCGAGAAAGGCGAGGATCGCGCCCTCGAGGAGCGCTCCAAAGTCGATATCGATGTCTTCTCCGGTCTGCTCGTAGAGCTGCAGCTGCGATCCGGTCATCATGAAACCGTCGGGCCGCAGGACCTCCCAGAGCCGCAGGTGTTCCGCCGCCACCTCCGGTGACGACGGCAGCCCGACGGCAATTTCGAGGACGCCGAGGTCCAGGTAGCTGCGCCCCCCACCGAGGGCGGAAGGATAGATTCCCTGCGGCCAGCTGTGCGTGAAGCGCATTCCATCTCGGAGGCCATGTCGCCACATGTTGCGCGTGACAACCGCGACGTGGGCCTCGAGATCGGCCGGACCGTAGAAGTAGAGCGTCGGGCTGCCGGTGGTGCCACCCGACGAGCCGACGCGGACGGCCTGTTCCAAGCTCACGGCACGATGCGTGCCGAAGCTGGGGTTCGTGGTCTCGTCGGCACGGAGCTCCGACTTATTGGTTCTCGGGATCTCGTCGAGCGGAGGGACCTCGTCGGGCCCGAAGCCCGCTGCCTCGAACTTGGCCCGATAGAAGGGAACCGGCAACGTCCAGACGCGGCGCCAGGATTCCGCCACGCGATCGCGCGCATGGCGGGTGACCTGCTCGGGGTCGCGTGCCTGTCGAAGCGGATCGAAGAGCTCGCGGTCGGACGCCTGGGCTACGGTCATCGTTCGAGAAGAAGGGTACACTCAATGACTCAAACCGAGCGATCGTTCAGGGACAGCACCGCGGGAGGAACCATGACAGACGAGCCGGTCGTCATCACACAGACCCATATCGCGCTTGCGCCAGCCATGGAGGCGTTGCAATGCGGTATCGAGAAGGCAAAGGAGATCGGCATCCGGGTCGGGATCGCCATCGTCGACGCGAATGGGCACACGGTCGTGGCGATCCGGACGGACGGAGCCGGCGGCCGAGCCGACGAGGGTGCCCGGGGCAAGGCGGTCTTCGCGGCAGCACTCGGCGTTCCCACCGCCGAGTTCATAGAGAATCGCCTGGTCCACAACGAGGCCCTCTGGCGGGCCATGTCATCGCGCCAGGACATCTTCGTCGTGCAAGGCGGTTACCCGCTCAAGTACAAGGGAAGGAACGTCGGCGGCGTCGGCGTGAGCGGTGGAAAGCACGAGCAGGACTCCGAGGTCTCGGCGGCGGTCGCGCAGCGCTTCACCGAGATCGTCGGAGATATCCCCTGAGCCTGGGAGAACTCGACGGTCGTGTCGCCATCATCACGGGAGCCGGGCGCGGCATCGGGCGTGCGTACGCCCTGACGCTCGCATCAGAGGGAGCGTCGGTCGACCTCGACCTCGAGACACCCTACTGATCGCCAGGCCGCGTCCTCATTGGACTGCACGCCCGCCGATGTTGCCGCTCCAGCGCCGGTCGAGCGTCTGCGGCGAGAACTCGTAGTCGGCGACCGCCTTCAGGTGCCGTCCCATGCGCCGCTGTGCCTGCTCGGGGTCGCCGGCGATGACGGCCTTTGCGATGCTCGCGTGCGCCAAGTGCACTTCTCGGGCGATCTGCTCGATGGAATCGACCCGCGTCGTGCGGTCAGCGATCACCAGACAGATGGTGTGGACGAAGAGATGCATCGCCGGGTTGCCGGTCAGCTCGGCCAGGAGGAGGTGGAAGTCCTGCGAGGGCAGGTGCGGCAGACGACTCGCGACAATGCTCTTTTCCTCAACGGCGAGCAACTGCTCGAGTCGCTCGACGCCCACCAGGTCGATCCGTTCGGCCGCCAGCCGGGCGCACTCGACCTCGAGCGCCTTACGGGTCTCGTGAACCTTGTCCGGCCCGATGTGGGCGAACTCGAGGAGAAGGGCGACCGCCCGGATGACTGCGTTCAGATCGGGCTCGACAACTACGAGGCCGCCGCCCGGGCCGCGGCGCATTTCGGCCACCCGATGGTGGTTGACGATCTTCATCGCCTCGCGGAACACCGCCCGACTGACGCCGTAGCGCTCGATCAGCTCGGCCTCGGAGCCGAGCACCTTGCCGACGGGCCAGCCGCTCGAGATGATCTCGTTCTCGATCTGCTCGGCCAGGATCTCCCCCAGCTTTCGCGAGTCGCCTGCGCGCCGAACCGGAACCCGGCGCGTGTTGGACCGGGTTGCCGGGCGCGAAGAGCGCGTTCTCGCTGGCATCGTGGCTAGACGCCGGCGCTCGCCGGCAGCGGCAGGTCGCGGCGCTCAGTCCACCGGAAGAGCCTCTCGGCATAGAGGTGCGTGATCAGGTCGCTGATCCGGTCAAGCATCCGCACTCCTCCACCCTCGGAAATCATCACACCGATCAGGCTCTCGAGCAACATTCGAGGGACGAGATCAAACACGCCCAACAGAGGCCGCGGGCGCCGCAGCGACGGCTTTGCCGGGCCGACACGGACCCGTGGGATCCCAAGGAAAAGAGTGTACCACTTTGCCCCTAGCGCGCCGCCCCGAGCCCGAGCCCGACGCGGGCGATCAGGCCCCTCATCACCTCTGAGGTTCCGCCCCCGATCGTCTCCGAAAGAGACTGCCGCCAGAGGAATTCCACCGGTGTCCCGCGAACGATCGCTGCGGGGTGGCCGAAGTCGGCCGCCGCGCGGGCGATGGCCTGGCACGACTCGCTCCCGACGAGCTTGTTATACGCCGCTTCCAGCACCGCCGGGCTGCCGCGCTGGACCGCGGCCACCATCACCAACCCCAGGGCCTGGGCCTCGGCCACGGCCACGGCGAGTTCGGCGATCCGGTTCCGCACGACAGGGTCACCTTCGAGGTGGCAGTCCCGTACCCAGGCGACGAGATCCTCGAAGTCGCGCAACAGGCGTTTCGGGCACCACTGCACGTGCCGCTCGGTCGCGAGCGACTCGACCATCAACGGCCAGGCACCGTTCTCCTCGCCGACGCGGTTAGCGATCGGGACGCGCACTTCGTCGAAACGGATCTCGTTGAAACGCTCGCCGTCGACCTGGGCGATAGGGGAGACGGAGATACCGGGCGAGTGACGGTCGACGATGAGCAGGCTCAGCCCACGCGATCGGCTCTCGAGGCTCCCGGTTCGGCACAGCATCCACAGGTAATCCGCCCGGTGACCGCCGGAAGTCCACCGCTTCTCGCCTTCGACGACGTACTGGTCTCCCTCGCGAACGGCGCGGGTTCGTACCGAAGCCAGGTCCGATCCGGCTTCCGGCTCCGAGTAGCCGAGGGAGAAGAACAACGTCCCAGCCCGGATGTCGGGCAAGAAGCGCTCTTTCTGCTCTGGCGAACCGTGCTTGATGATCGTCTTGGCGACGATGCCCGCCGCGAGCGGGGGCCGAGCGGCACGCGCATAGGCCATCTCGTCCCAGAGGATGAACTCGAACACCGGCGGGAGGTCTGCTCCGCCGTGTTCCCGGGGCCACGCGAGCGAGAGCCAGCCCCGTTCACCGAGGGCGCGGTAAAGGCGTCGCACGGCGGAGTCATGCTCCTCGCGATGGAAAAAGCCGGCGACCTCGCCATGGTTGTCCAGGAAGTCGACGACCTCCCGGCGGAAGGCCTCCTCCTCGAGTCCGAGCCGCGTGTTCACCTCGTCTGCCCGGTCACTCCCGCTGCCATCACTCGCCCGTGCGCTTACTCTCGGGGCGTCACTCGCCGCCCGGACCGATCCCGTCCTGCCACTGCGGCTCGCGCTTTTCCACGAACGCCAGCGACCCTTCCTTGAAGTCCGGGTGCGCCCAATGCATCCGGATGAGGGCCCATCCGAACTCCATCGCCTGGGCGTAGCTCATCTCCAGCGAGGCCCAGATCGCCTGCATCGAGAGGCTGACCGCGGCGGGAGAGTTCTTGGCGATTTGCCGAGCGATGGTGTCGGCGGTCGACATCAGATCCTCCTTGGCGACAAGCTCGTCCACGAGGCCGAGCTGGTAGGCGCGCTCAGCCGTGAGCCGGAAGTCACGACCGACCAGCGTCATACGGAGCGCCGTGCCGAGCGGGAGCCGCTTGGCCAGGCCGATGTTCTCGATCGCACCCACCATGCCGACGTTCACGTGCGTGTCGACGAAGGTGACGTGGTTCGCCGCGACGATTATGTCGCCGTCGACGACGAAATGGAAGCCGCCGCCTGCGACGGTACCGTTCACGGCCACGACCGTCGGCTTCCAGACACGGTTCTGGCGGGGCGACCAGAACACCTCCTCGCTGATCGGGCCGTTGCCGGCGCTCACGCGCCCACTCTCCGCCGTCGCCTCGAGGTCGGCGCCCGTGCAGAAATGCCGCTCCCCGGCGCCTGTCACGACCGAGACACGGATCCACGGGTCGTCGCGGACCTCAGCCCAGATGGCCTTCAGCGGCTCGATCATGCTCGAGTGCAGCGCGTTGCCTCGCTCGGGCCGATTGAGCGTGATGTAGGCGATGTGGTCCTTCTTCTCATAGATGAGGCCGGGCAACTCGCCCTTCAAGTCGACGGTATCGCTCACCGGATCCTTCCCCTCCTTCTTCCTCAGATGCCGAGACCCGCCAACACGAGCTTTCGAGCCGTGTCGGGTCCCGGTGCCAACATGCTCTCCTGGCGTATGCGTAGCGACGCCCGGGCGACCGGACCTTCGACGGTGAAGCCCACCGCACCGTAGGTCTGATGCGCGCGGTAGGCCACCTCCAACGCCGCCGAGGTCGCGGAGAGGCGGGCCGTCGCGGCCGCGGCGACTGTAGCGGCCAAGCCCTCGAGATCCGCGGCGTGCGCGGCCAACCGGGCCAGCGTCCGTGCCGCTGTCAAGCGGGCGGCGGCGTCGGCGAGAGGGTACGCGACCGCCTGGAAGTCGCCGATCGGCCGTCCGAACTGGCGGCGATGAGCGGCGTATTCCGACGTCTCCTCGAGGACGCGCTCGCCGGCGCCGGCGAGGTAGGCAGCGAGCGCGATGTCGCCGAGCGCCAGTGCCTCGCTCGGGTCACCCAGTGAGCGCCCGCGTTCGAGGCGGCACCGGCCCCACGGCTCGCCGGCGAGTGTGTCCACCTCCTCGATCTCGCCTGCGGACGCGGACAGCCAGGCCTCGCCGGCGGCCAGCTCGACGAAGACGGTGGCCACCGGAGCCCACGGCAGCAACGGCGGCTGACCGAGCGAGACGAGACCACTGCCCGCACGCAGGTCCGCCGACTCCTCCTCGGGGAGCAAAGCGCAAGCGACATAGGTCGCGGCGAGCGGGCCGCAGAGGGCAACCCGGCCCAGCCGTTCCATCACGGCGGCCACCACCCCGATCCCGCTGCCAGACGAGGACGGTACCTCGAAGATGCCGAGCCCGGCCAACTCTCGCCATGGTTCCCCCGGGCGGAGCGCGCCGCACGGATCTGGTCAGCGCGCCGGTCGCAGTAAGAGGCGACCGTGGCAGAGAATGCCTGGGCATCCTCGTCGTAGTCGAGACCGACGCTGAGGGGCGAGAAGCTGCTCACCGCTCGGACGCACCCAGCCGCCGGCCCTCCACAATCCGTATACTCTATCGCGCCGAGCGTCCGCGGAACCCGCCCGAGATCACAGCACCTGCCCGGCGCAGCCAATCAGTCCGGCGTCGGGGACAGGTCCGATGCCAGACGCGGATCGGCCACCGACTTGCTCAAGGGAACGACAGGAGGCGCTTCGTTCCAGCTCGGCACACCGTGCTCAGGACGAGCGATCGCGGCGTGATCCTCGTTCACCTCGGCCCAGTGGGCGTGGTTGATCTGGTGCAAGCTGAAACAGGCTTGGAGTGCGTTATAGAAGCCCATATTGTCCACGCTCTGATTGACCGACTCCTTGATGAGCAGCGCCGTCACCGTCGGCGTACGAGCGAGCCGGCGGGCGTACTCGAGTGTCCGCTCCTCGAGCTCGTCACGCGGGAACACCTTGCTCACCATGCCCATCCGGTAGGCCTCTTCCACGTCGAGCGAGTCTCCTGTCAAAAGCAGCTCCTTCGCCCGGCGTGGGCCGAATTCCCAAGGATGTGCGAAGTACTCGACGCCGCACATTCCCAGCCGGGTGCCCACGACGTCCGCGAAACAAGCGTCATCCGCCGCGACGATCAGATCGCACGCCCACATCAACATGAGTCCTGCGGCGAACACGGTACCCTGCACCTGGGCAATTGTGATCTTGCGCAAGTTCCGCCAGCGACGGGTGTTCTCGAAGAAGTAATGCCATTCCTGCAGCATTCGCTTCTCCGTTCCTTGGCGGCTACCCCCGTTGATCTGCCAGCTCGGATGCTGGTCGGGTCCGGGCGAGCGCTCGGCGATCGATTCCTTCGAACCCATGTCGTGACCCGAGGAGAACAACGGACCCGCGCCGCCCAGGATGACCACGCGGACCCGGTCATCTGCCTCAGCCACGAGGAAGGCGTCGTTGAGCTCGGTCAACAGGCCCCGGCTCTGCGCATTCCGCGTCCGTGGTCGATTGAGCATGATCCTGGCGATCGTGCCGTCGTCGAGGGCATCGTAGGTGATGAAGCGATAATCCATCATGTCTGCACGATATCGGCGCCCTTCCGGCGGGTGGGACAGGCGGGTCTTGAACTGCTTGAATCATCTCCGTGACGGACCTCCCCAGTTACGACGAGCTTCCCGCTGCGCCCGAGGGCGGGCGCAGCGGCTGGGGGTTGTTCGGCGCCGACGACAACGTCGGACTGTTCAACCTCTTAACTCCCGACGGCGTCTTGGATGCCTCGCGGCTCATTCGCCGGGGCGCGGTGTTCCCGCTCGACGCGGCACTCGACGCCTTCGTACCTTCCCTGGTCGCCTCCCGAGGGATCCCGCGGCATCGGGTGCTCCACGAGCCCGGCGCCATCGTCTTCGACGACGTCTACGACAATTTCTACCCGCAGGCCTCCAGTCAGTGGGATTCCCTCGGGCACGTGGGGTACGCGCCCGGGGCGTTCTACAACGGGGCGACCGAGGAGGACGTCGCCAGCGGGCGACGCAACACGATCGAGCACTGGGCGCGGCGGGGGATCATCGGGCGGGCCGTCGTGCTCGACATGGCCCGTACCATGGCCGAAGCGGGGCGTCCTTACGACCCAGGCACAAGCACGCCGTTCGCCGCGGACGATCTGGAACTCGCCCGCCGTCGGGCCGGTGTCGACCTCCGGCCCGGAGACATCATCTTGTTGCACACCGGCTTCGCGGCTTGGTTCCAAGCTCAGCCAGCGCGTGTGCGAGCGCGCCTTGCGCGCCACGTCGCCACTCCGGGACTGGCCGCCGGCGAGGAGATGTGCAGGTATTTGTGGGACAGCCACGTGGCGGCTGTCGCCTCCGACACGTTCGCGGTGGAGGCCATGCCGGCGGACTTGGGCAGCACGACGGGTTTCCTGCATCGGATGCTTATCGGGCAATTCGGGATGGCGCTCGGAGAGCTGTTCTGGACCGAGGACCTGGCTGCCGACTGTAATGAGGACGGAGTCTACGAGGTGTTCTTCGTCAGCACGCCCATGCACGCCGTCGGCGGTATTGGGTCACCTGCGAACGCCCTGGCGATCAAGTAAGCCGTTACTACGACCTCGAGCGGCAGACCTTACCGTGATGCTGCAGGACCTTGAGGCCGGTCGCCAGCTCGAGCTCGAACCAGCCGTAAGCTTCACTCCGGTCGCGGACATCGCCTTTGCGGCCACCGATGAGGAGATGAGCGTGGCGCTTCCGCTGGTCGACTACCTGGTGCTCGACGACGATCAGCCGCACCTGGAAGCGAACGAATGCGCCGCATGCTCTGCACGGTTCTTCGACAGGAGGAATGCCTGCGCGAGTTGTGGCGCGACGTCGTTCGTGCGGGTTCGCGTGCCGTCCGAGGGTGAGGTCCGGGCCTTCACCATCGTCTCGATGGCCGCGCCGGACATCCCGGTACCCTTTGTCGCTTCTGTCATCGACTGTGAGGGGACGAGCGTTCGGGCAAACCTGGTCAACGTCATGCCCGACCCAGACCATGTGAAGCTGGGCATGAGGGTTCGGCTCGTTACTTACACACTTGGAGTGGACGAATCAGGCACCGAGGCAATCGGTTTCGGGTTCGAGCCGGTGGACTGAGAGGGGACTCCCGAATGGCGAGCGGCGAGGTATGGATTCTCGGAATCCACATGACCAAGTTCGGCAAGCACCCTGACAAGGACGCGGTCGACCTTGCAGCCGAGGCCGCGATGGCGGCGCTCGCGGACGGCCGTGTGTCCATGCGGGACGTCGGCGTCCTCGCCGCGGGCAACCTGATGGCCTCAGGAGCCGGCATCGGTCAGCAACTACAAAAGCAGATCGGCCAGACTGGAATCCCCGTCTACAACGTCGCGAACGCCTGTGCGACCGGAGCGACGGCACTCCGCACAGTGATCATGGCCGTGAAGGCCGGTGAATGCGACATCGGCCTCGCCGTCGGCGTCGAGAAACTGTCCGGCGCCGGGCTGCTCCGCGGCGGCTCCCGTGAGCCCGACCCGGCGACGTGGACGCCCACAGGACGCTTCGGCGCCGTCATGGCCACCGACGGCCGTATCGGAACTGAGACGATGCCGGGAGTGTTCGCCCAGATCGGGATGGAGTACGGCCACCGCTACGGCGGGACTAGCTTCGAGCTTTTCGCCCGGATAAGCGAGAAGAACCACGCTCACTCGACCTTGAACCCGCTTGCCGCCTATCAGAAGCGGTTCAGTCTCGAGGAGATCATGAACGACGTGATGATCGCCTTCCCGAACACGCGGCCAATGTGTTCGGCCAATTGTGATGGCGCAGCCGCTGCCGTCGTCGTGAGCGACGCGAGGCTTCGGACCCTCGACGCCGACCAGCGACGGCGGGCCCTAAAGGTGTCTGCGTCGGTGCTCACCACCGACCCCTACGAAGAGGCATGTCAGGTTCTGCCCAACGTCAATACCCTGACCCGAAACGCCGCAAGGCAGGCTTACGAGCAGGCGGGAGTATCTCCCGGCGATCTCGACCTCGTCGAGCTGCACGACTGTTTCGCCACAGCGGAGCTGGTGCACTACGACAACCTGATGCTCTGCGCGGAAGGAGAAGCCGTTCCGTTCTTCGAGTCAGGCGCGACCTGGCGCGACGGGTCAACACCCGTCAACGTGTCGGGCGGTCTCGAGTCCAAAGGCCATCCCATCGCCGCGACGGGCATCGCCAACATCTGGGAGGTCTGCGCGCACCTGCGCGCCGAGGCGGGTGGGCGCCAGATCGAGGGAGCGCGCGTGGGCCTTGCCCACGTCATCGGCCTCGGCTCCGCGTGCGGGGTCCACATCCTCGAGAAAGCAGCCTCCTAGAGTCTTGAGTTGTCGCGGTCGTTGATGCGCTCGGCAATCCCGCCCAACTGGGTATACCCTTTTCGGCGCGTCGGTGAAGAGAGCGAGATCGGAGGCCATCGTGTCCAGCCGTCAGCGGTCAGGTACAGGCGTTACCAACCGTTCCGCACCCAAGGTGGTGACCAGAGCACTGTCGGGCGCCATCGGTACCGAGATCACCGAGGTTGACCTGTCGGAACATGTCGATGGTGGAGTGTTCGCGCTTCTGAAGGAGGCGTTTCTCGCCAGCAACGGTGTGGTCGTGTTCCCCGGTCAGTTCCTCACGCCGGCCGAGCTGACCGACTTCGGTGCCCTGTGGGGGGAGTTGGTCGTTAACCCCTATCTCGCCGAAAAGCACGGGTTTCCCGGCTCGCCAGCGGCGTTGCACGTTGACAACGTAGGAAAGGCGAAGACGCCGACAGAGCGGTGGCACTGCGACTGGATGTTTCTGGAGAGGCCCCCGTCGATCACCATTGCCTCGGCACAGGTGCTGCCCCCATTTGGCGGCGACACAATGTGGGCGAATCAATATCTCGCCTACGAGCTCCTCTCGCCCGGCATGAAGCAAATGCTCGATGGCCTCCGAGGCGTGTTCCCTGGCTCGCAGGTATCAGCCGTCTCCGGCGAGACGGAGGAGTTTCTCGGAATCCATCCGATCGTGCGCACGCACCCCGAGACGAGGCGGAAGTCGCTGCTCCTGGGGCATCCCGGGGACTCCCTGCTGTGCTTCGAAGACATGACCCCTGAGGAGAGCCGCCCGCTGCTCGAGTTCCTCTACCAGCACGCCACGACACCGGACCTCATCTATCGCCATCACTGGCAGCCGGGAGACCTAGTGATGTGGGACAACCGCTGCACGCTCCACTACGCGGTCCACGACTTCGGGGACGATGTGCCGCGCACTCTGGCCCGGGTCACTCTCGGCTTTGAGCCGATCGACTGAGTGGGGCGACGGTAGAGAGGTCGCCTGCGACGATCGAGGCGGCCTGGGAAGGCTTCGTGAATGGCTGAATCGGGAACAGTTAGACGTGGTCAATGAGGGGGCGGGTCAAACAGTAAGTGGCACTTGAGGTGATGCCACACTTGGGCTTCTCAGCCAGCCAGACCAAGGAAGACGACTACGGCTCGGTCGAGACGGACCATATCCTCATCAGCGAGGCGGCCGATACGCTCGCCAAGCTTGGCGCGCCGCACAGTCGTCAGCTTGTCGATCATGAGGCTGCTCGGTTCGTTAAGCCCGTTGTGCTCACTCACCTCCACGCGGAGCCGGAAGAGCGGCGCCTTGGTGGGATCGGTCGTGAACACGCAGACCGTGACCGAGTCAGTCGCGTCGAACCGGTCGTCCTGGACGATGACGACCGGGCGAGGCTTGCCGGCGAAGCCAGACCCCGCGGCGGCGGTCCAGACTTCGCCGCGCCTCACTCGTCGTCAACCGAGAGCGCGTCGATGAAGTCCTGGTCGTCCTGCACTATCGGAGAAGACGCAACCAGCGCGCTCTGTCGGTGAGCCTCCGCGACGAACTGGGGTGCTCGCACATCGGGCACCCAGATTTGAACTGGGCGCAACCCCTGAGCGCGAAGCCGCGCCCGATATGCCTGCACTCGAGTCCGAACGGATGAACCACGGTCGGTAGCCATAGGTCAATGTTACATGTAACGGCTCGGGCTCGGTACAAGCACGACCAACGCAGACGGGTGCCGATTCACGCCGGCATGCCGTCGGCGATCCACCGTTGGAACACGGCCGTTTTCTCCTCTGACCAGGGGCCGTCGCATGGCATCGTCCCGGCTCGCAGCTGGGTGAGGATCGCATCTGCATGCTCCTTCACGTCCTCGCAGGACCACAGGTCGAAGGCGAAGGCCATCGATTGGCGGTCGTGCTGGCGGAAGAGCGATTTGATGTGACTGTCAAAGCTCACGGCCTGTCCTTCGCCTGGCATCGCGACCTCGTCGGCCGCCTGGGCGGCGACCGCACCTGCTGCCGGCTTGGGTGGGCCGGCTGCGCCCCAGTCCCAGCGCGGGCTCCGCGCATCGGCGGGCGCTGCGGCGTCGGGCTGGGAGTAGCGAAGGGCCTCTTGCGATTCCCACTCGATGTACGAGGTGAAGGCGGACCACGACTCGGGGTCGGCGGCGAGCCCCGTTTCCTGGGCGGATCGGCGCAGCAAGCTGACCCAGCGAGCACGCTGCTCCTCGGAGATGGGCGCGCTTGAGTGCCGACCGAGCATGTGGGCGTAGTCGCCATGGTTCTCCTGGTAGAGAGGCGGTCCGCCGAAGACCTCGCCGAGCCACATCGCCACCCGCTCGGGATGGTCCGCCGGCGCCTCGGCGAAGAGTGGAGCGAGGAGGGGGTCTTCGGGCACGTATCGCTCGAAGAACAGTCTCGTCATCCGGTTGAGAGCCGGGAAGCCGCCGCACCATTCGAAGATGCTCGGGGTCCGGTCCGGGTCAGGGTTCGGGTCACGGAACTCGACGTACCAGTGCATGCCGCTGCAGAAGGGCTTGTTCTGGGAATGCCCGCAGCGGCAAAGCGCATAGTGCTCGAGCGAGGCACCCGCGTTGCGCGGAAGCGTTGCGCCCACCTCGTCCCTCAAGGGGATCGTCCCCGTGACCCGGTAGGGGCCGTCCTTGGTCACGGTGACCGCCGCCGGGCGTCGGCTGTGCCAGTCGACCGTGTCGCGGGCCTCGTGGCCGTCGAGCGCGAAGCTGAGCGCGCCCGAAGGGCAACTCCTCACGGCTCGGATGATCTCGTCCATCCTTCCGCCGCTCGCGGCCACAAACGGCTCTTGGCCGACGCGGAAGGCGGAGGCCAGACGGTCGGTGCAATACCCGGAATGCTGGCAGATGCCACGGTTGTCGAACACGGTGACGGCCAATCCTTCGTAACTATCCCGCTGGTCAGGAACGCGGTTGGGGTCCTTCTCGCCGGTGAACGCGGCATGGGCGTGGCTGCCGTCGCACCAGGGCTTGGCCGACGACTGGCCGCATCGGCACAGCGCCATCTGTGGACGTGTCGGGATCGCGACGCCGAGCCAGTCGTCGAGGCGATCGATGTTCGTCAAGAGGTAAGGACCGTTCCCGACCAGCTGGATCGACCCGTCCAGTCCTGACTGCTCGGCCCGGCACTGGGCAAGAAAGGACGCTCGTTCGAGATCGCTTGCAGTGGCGTAGGTGGCGGCGAGATCCTGCAGGCCGGCGGTGCCCTCGAGCAGTTCCGCAGGGCCCGCCGGGAATTCGGCGCGGGTCTTCGTTGCGACGAGCGCCAGCGAGCGGAGCTGCTTCTCGAGCGGCTCCTCGCGACCGTGCCGAGCCGGCTGAAGCCCGGCGCTCATCATCGCCAGCGGGCCCGTGTCCAGTTGGAACAGGGCTTCGGCCAAGGGTCGGAGAACGCGCTCACGGAGCCGAGTCGTGATCTCGCGCCGGTGTTCGAGAGTGATGAACGGGTCCGGCTCGCCCAGCGTGCCGCGACTGAGGCTGGCGAGCAGGAGTTGATACCCCTCCCAGAAGATCCGAGCGAGAGACGTGCTCAGGCTGTCGGAGTTTGGCTCGTGGGCGCCGATGTCGGCACCGGTGGCGTGCGGGGCGAGACCTAGTTTGCGGGTCGGCTCGAAGCTGTTTCCTGCCTCCGTTGTTGCATCCCGAAGCTGCTCGCCGATCTGTTCGAGTCCGGGCGGCTCACCGGGCGCTGCGGACCGGCCGACTCTGTCGCCGGATGCGAATGCGCTGATCGCCTCGATGACCGCCAGCGCCGAGGCCTGATCAACCACCGCCGCGAGCGGTCGTTGGCCGGCATGCGAGGTGGTCGGCGACGGGTGGGGGTCGACAACGAGAGCCGCGGGAGGCACGGCGCGCAGGCAGCCGGTGATGTTCTCGTAAGCGGCGGCCAGCTCGGCGTTGCGGTCCTCTGGGAGCTGTGCGATCGTCTCCGCGGAGAACGGGGCGAGGCCCGGGTGTACGAAATCGCCGATGCTCGGCAGCTCGAGCTCTATGTCGCCGTTCACGGCGATGAGCAGCTCGGCCACGTCGACCGCGTGCTCAAAGTGCCGATCTGACTCGACGAGCAAGCCCCGTTTCCAGCCCCGCACCATCGTCGACTGGTCCTCGCCGATTCCCGCGTCGGCGCCATCACTCTGGAGAGAAGCTGCGGCGAAGAGAGCGGTCAGTGCATGAGCCTGCTCAACCCGCAGAGCGCTCTTGAGGGCTGAGACCAGGCGCTCGACCTGATCGGCCACGCCCGGCGCGGCTCGAGCCAGCTCCGCGTCCCGCCGCCTGTGTGCCACCGTGACCTCTCCGGCGTGGCTGGCGCCGCCCCAGTCCGCCCGGCGGGCGGCGAGTGTGTGGGCTAGGTCCAACAGTGCGGGCCCGATCGGCTCCAGCAGTACAGCGACGTCTGGTGCGCCGTCGCATTTGACCCGATCGGCGAAGGCGGCAGCCTCGCGAAGGCGCTCTTCGATCAGTGCCCAAGCCGCGTCGCGGTGTGGCAGTAGGTAGTCGCTCTGGTAGAAGAGCTCGAAGCTCGGGCCGGCCGACCGCCCCGGGGCTTCTTCGCCGACGGGCAGCGTCGTGACGAGTTCGCCCAGCGGCTTGATCACGTTGAACATCAGCCCCAGGGTGACTTGGGCGAGCGTGGCGAGCTCGGCGTCGGACTCTTCGGTGTGGGCGAAGTAGCGCTCCAGGGTCTGGAGGAGGATCTCGTAGCCGATGTTGAACAGGTCCGCGCATCGAGCGGTGAATGGGTCACCGATGAGCGGGGTGGTCTGATCCCCCTCGGAGGGTCGCACCGTTGCCGGCAGCACGGGTCGCGCCGGCTCGAAGGAAGGATTGGCCTCCTTCAGGTGGAGGTACTCGTCCAGGATCTCGACGAAACGTCCGAAATGCGCCTTTCGCCAGTGCCCCCTGGGGCCCTCTCCCTGGTCGAGGATGGTCTCGATCGCTAACAGCGCCGACGCCGCATCGGTGACTTGCACCAGCTCGGGCCAGCTGAAGTGCTCCCTGGTCGCTTGCGCCTCGGGAGGGCCGACGAACAACCACGGCTCGCCGTACCTCGCGCATAGGTGCTTGATGCCCTCCTCGATCGAACGGTAGAGGTGGCCGACTGTGGCGAAGTCCTGCAAGCGGGGGACGATCTCGCCCTCCTGCATGATCGGCGCGGCCCGCTCGGCCGCCGCCAGTCCTGGGGCGTCGTCGAGGTCCATTCCCTCGGGGCGCTCGAGGAACATGAAGTGCCGAAGCGCTGGTTCGCCGAACGGCATCAGAGCCAGGACCACCCCTGGTGGGTAGTGGCCGGCGGGCTGCGGCAGGTTGGGTCGGGTGAGATGGGGGGCGGCGCCGACCGCTGAGAGCAGGTTCTCGACCAGCGCAAGGTGCAACATTTCCTGCGTGCCGATGTGGGAGACGGTCTTTCGCCAGCGCTCGACGGCTTCGAGCTCGTGAACTGTAAGACCCTCCTCCGTGCTCTGCTTCAACGAGAACGCGGCGTAGAGGTACTGGCACATGATGGCGTGCTCGAGCTCGGCCGCCTCGCACAGCATGTAGATCAGAGCCTCCCGGTGCTCGATCACGAAGGGGGCTTCCGGGGACGCGAGCCCGCCACGGGTGGCGATGACCTGAGCCAGGGCTCCTCGTCCTGCACTAGCTCGTTCGCTCATGTCGGGACCTCCTCCGGCGACAAATGGATCAGAAGTTGAGAGGGTGCAGCTCCATGACCCCGACGCCGATCAACCCGGCCTCGTGCAATGGGAGCCCGGCGACGATCTCGTGGCCAGGGGCCGGCAAATGACGAGGATCTTCATGTCCCTCCGCTCCTGTGATCGGCTGCGGTCTGTTCAGCGAGCAGGTCGCTGATCCCGGCGCTGATTCCATCACCGTCGGGTCTAACAGTCGAACGGGGCGCCCTTCGCGGAGGTCGCCAGCCCCGCTAACTGCAGACCGACTTCGCGGCGCGCCATGCTGCCGAGGTGGCCGAGGTTCTCGCGACGACCGAGGAGTCAGTCACGAGCGCCCTCAAGCGTGCCCGAGCGGCGCTGGCTCGTGATCTGCCGAAGAGCGAGCAACCGCTGCCTCCGAACTCCCCGGCCGAGCAGCGTCGTCTCGGAAAGCTCGTTGACGCCTTCGAGCGTGGAGACGTAGAGGGCATCGTCTCGCTCATGACCGCGGACGCATGGGTGCGGATGCCTCCGATACCGCTCGAGTACCAGGGCCGAGAGCTGGCGGGTCGGTTCCTCGCCACTATGGCCTTCCGCGGCGGTCGACGGTTTCGATTCGTACCGACAAGGGCCAACGGACAGCCCGCGTTCGGCGTCTACGGGCAGGACCCGACTTCGGACGTCTCCCACGCGTTGGTCCTGTTTGTCATCACCCTGGCCGGGGACCGGGTGAGTGCGATCACGGCTTTCGGCCACTCCGTGATCCCGTTGTTCGGGCTTCCGCGCACCCTGCCCGGTCGTCATGACGGCTAGTGCATTTACACGCGTTACTCAGCTGCCGCCGGCTGACGAGGATCGCCTCCCATGCTCACTGCGGCCGCTCTCGGACGACCTCAGCCGGGCTCTTGTCGTCGCGGAGCCCGAGAAAGCGCGGCTGCCGCAGCCGAGCGTCACTCGTCCATTCTGCAAATCCGATCTGAGCGACGAGGTTCGGCCGCGTCCAGTGCGCGCCCGCGGGGGGTCGGTCGTGCGTCTACGAACGCCGGCTCGGCCGTTTCCAGCTTCCGCATCCGGATGCCGAGGTTGTGCAGTGTCGCCTTGGTGTAGCCGGTGCCGACCTTCCCTGCGTAGCGGAGGGAGCCGCGCTCATAGTAACCGACCAGCAGTGCACCAAAGTCCGTTCGGCTGCCGCCGGGATCGGTGTAACCGCCGATGACGAACTCCTGCTCCCACACACACTTCAGCTTCAACCAGTTCTTCGAGCGGCCAGCGACGTATGGTGCGTCGGCGCGCTTTGCTATGAGCCCCTCCCACCCGGATCGGCAGGCCGCGGCGAACCGCCGCTGAGAGTCGTCACGCCAAGCCTCGGTGTGCTGCAATGCCGGGCTCGACCCGATCGTCCGCGTCAGCCAGGCGCGCCGCTCGGCGAGAGGCCGGTCGGTGAGATCCTGCCCGTCGAGCTCGAGGAGATCGAAGACGCAGTAGACGACCGGGTACTTGGCAAGCTGCTCGGGAGACGGCCTGGTCACCCCGAGACGTCGTTGGAGTCTCGTAAATGACGTCCGGTCACCATCGAAGGCCACCACCTCGCCGTCGAGCAAGAGGTCCCGGGACTGTTGAACCGCCACAGCGGCGCTCACTTCGGGGTAGGTGCCAGTGAGATCCTTGCCGGTACGCGACTCGAGCCGCACGTCGGTGGCGACTTTGCGAGCGACGCATCGCTCACCATCGAGCTTGCGCTCCAGTAGCCAGTCGTCGCCGAAATCGCGACGCTCGGTCAAGGTCGCCAGCATGAGCGGGATCACCACGCCAATATTGCCACGCGATGGGTCGTTGGTCAGAGATCGAGCGATTACAATAGATAACGAAATGGACAGCTTGATCTCGACGACCGAAGCGGCTCGAGCACTCAGCACGACCCTTCCGAGGGTCCATCGTTCGATGACCCGACTTGGGATCGCGAGGCTCGACGGTCACCCCTGGAAGCTGACCGAAGACGACCTACGACGTCTGCGAGCCGACCTCGGCTTTGTCCCGGATCGTGAAGACGTCGGCCGGAAAGAATTGCTCGTCCTCGCCGCCCTTTTGGAGCACTCCTTGGGCTTGCGATCGGCTCGTGCGGTTGCTCGAGTAGCCGGGATCAGCCCGACGACTGCCTCGCACGCCCTTGCTCGACTGGAGAGCGGAGGGTACGTCACCCGTGCCGTCCGACGAGTCGTCGAGGGCGCGGTCAAAGACGTGGAACTGTGGGAGATCAGCTGGACGTCCCGAGCGTGGCGGTCCGTCGAGTCCGACGTGCGCCGCACGGTCCATCCCGCCCGACCCGTCGCCGACGGTGCGGCGGCCTCTCTGCCCAAGCGTCTCGACCACCTCTTTTGGAACGTCGACCGCTCGTCGCTCGACCTCGAGCGTGACGGAGCCTTCATAGCACTTCGCATCCTCGGCTCTTCAGATCTCCAAGCGCTGTCGTGGTTGGCCTCCGGCGCGATCTCGAGGAAGAACCTGCGGCAAGCGTCACGAGCTCGAGGGCTCTCTTCTCGTGAAAAAGACTTTGCTCTGAATGTCGCTGGCAGCCTCTGAAGTCGATTCCCGACGAGGTCAGGGCGATCCTGCCGTCCGACACCGCTCGCACGTGGGAAGAGATCGTTGCCCTTCGGCCAGAGCCCGCCTACCTCGTTGGCGGTACCGCCGTGGCGGTGCACATCCAACACCGGGAAAGTCACGACTTGGGCTTTTACCTATCGAGCCCGACAGACCTGACGGACCTCGATGCGCGCCTGGCCGGAACCGGTCGTTGGCTCGCGTCGACACTCACCGAATCGACGCTGAAGGGGGTCTATAGAGCCACGAAGCTCCAGTTCCTCCTCGCCGAAGGCGAGACCAACCTGGAACGGCCGAGCAAGGTCGGGGGGATTAAGGTCGCATCGCTCCCGGACCTGCTCGCGATGAAGCTCGGCGTCATCACGAGACGTGGAGCACTTCGCGACTACTTCGACCTCATGGAGATAGAGAAGCGCACCGGGCTCCGCGTCGAAGAGGGTCTGTCACTGTTCGTTCGGCGCTACCGGCCGGTCGGAGTCGATGCCGCACTCGCCGGCGTCATCTTCGCTCTCGGACCGGCCGCGATGGCCGACGCCAGAACCGATCCCTCCGGCGTACCGAAAGAGGCGGTGAAGGAGCTCGGTCGCTACTGGCCGAAGCGACAGATCGAGGTCACGACACACCTCGACCGGTACGGCTTTCCTACCCGGTGTCGCTGAGAAGCGCCTGGAGCACTCTCCGCCGAGGCTCATCGGGCGGGGCCGAGCGCGACCCGGCCAGCGGCGGGTCTCGAAAGCCGGCGGGTGTCGACCAGCCGGTCTACCAGCCCAGGCACGAAGTACCACTTCCAGCTAAACCAGCGAGGAAGCTCGCTCTCTTGTGCGATCACGGCGGCTCGCACACCAGCAACTATCAGCTCCTCCATCGCTCGTGGGACGTCGTGATCGGAAAGCGGGTTGGGCACGAGTTGGTCGTATCGAGCCAGCTCGCTCGAGTGGAGATGACCGAGTTCCTCGCCGGCCGGAAGCACGACCTGACGACTCACGATTGCGCCGCAACGCTCGAGCGGATACCGAAGGGCCTTCAACTCTCGAGGGCGAAGATTCAGCTCCATCTGAAGGGTGTCGAGGTTCGCCGGACCACCGTCGGCGAGATGGCCGAGAAGCCGTCGCGTCTCGAGATCAGCTCCAGCCAGTCTTTTGAGCTCGGCCCTACAGATCGGATCGACAATGGTGAGGGTCTCGCGAGCCAAGAACAGATTCTTGCCCGAGTGGATCTTGAGCACCGTCACGCCGGGTCGTTCTTCAAGCTCCCCCGCCCACGAGTACTTGGTCTTGGGCCACGACGCGAAGCCGTGGCCCCCCACCCGGTACGGCTCCTCGTGACACGCTTCGAACAGGCTCGGCAGCGAGGAGTCCGGAGTTCGCGTAAGCAGACCTCGCTCGGTGAGGAAAGCCGCCGCCTCGTCGAGGCTCTGGAGGGCTCTGTCCGGAGTCAGCCGGCACTCGTAGGCGCGGCGGCGCTCAAGGTCCGAGAGTCCGACGGGGATCTGCCGATCATTCACGGGTTGCTGCTTTCCTCCGCTCGAGATTGATCCCCTCCAAGTCTCCGACTATGAGTACCTGGTGACTCTGCTGGCACACCTCGAACCTCGACCTCAAGAGGCTTCAGAATACACCGTTAGTGAGCACTGTACCGTTCACTAACTGGTATAGTGATCACTATAGTGACCATTAGGAGAGAAACCATGTCCACCTCCACCACGCCTATCGCCGTCTCGAGAGCCCTCCGCCAGCTGGGTGAGCACGTCGCGACCTGGCGCAAGCTGCAGGGACTCTCGACCGCCATTCTTGCCGAGAGGGCCGGCATGGCGCGCGGCACTCTTCGCTCGATCGAGCACGGTGGGGGGACCGCAAGCAGCGAGAGCCTCCTTCGCGTGCTGCGTGTCCTTGGCGTCATGGACCGAGTGATTGACGCCGCCGATCCATACACCACCGACGTCGGAAAACTGAGGGCCGACGAGGCGCTCCCCAACCGTGTCAGGCGATAGCGATGGTGTCCGAACGTGTCGAGGTGCTCGTTGGGATCTACGGCGACGAGGTTCTTGCCGGCACGCTTCGCGTGTACGAGCGGAGGGGCCAGAGCACGACCTTCGAGTACGACCGCGCCTACCTCGCAGATGCACGCTCCTATCCCCTCGACCCGGCGCTTCCGTTGGGTTTTGGCGTCTTCCAACCGCCGGCGGGAAAGGCGCTCTTCAATGCGTTCGCTGACAGCGCGCCCGATCGATGGGGGCAGAACCTCATGCGCCGAAGCGAGCAGGAGCGCGCAAGGGCCGCCCACACCACGCCTCGCTCCCTCGGGCCAGTCGACTTTCTCCTCGGCACGAGGGACGAGCTGCGACAAGGTTCGACGAGGCTCCGCGATCCGACCACGGATTCGTACCTCGCCGAGGACGCCGTCGGCGTTCCCGAGATCGTGCAGCTCGGGCGGCTCCTCGCCGCGAGCGATCGACTCGGTTCTGCGCAGCGTGTTGACCGGGCCATTCGAGACCTCATCGCGGCCGGCAGTTCTCTCGGCGGCGCGAGACCGAAGGCCGCTATCCGCAAGCCCGACGGGGTTCTCGCCATCGCCAAATTTCCGCGCGCCGAAGGCGACGACTGGGACGTCGCAGCTTGGGAGATGATCGAGAACGAGCTCGCACGGCGCGCCGGGATCGATGTCGCGCGCCGCCGAACTGATCCGGGTTGCCGATCGCAACGTCCTACTCGTCGACCGGTTCGACCGAGTTGGCCCGAGACGGGCCGGCTTCGCCAGCGCGCTGACGATGCTCGAGGCGTCGGATGGCGATCACCGGAGCTACCTCGAGATCGCGGAGGTGCTCGAGACCATCTCGGACGCGCCAGGCCACGAGCTGGAGCAGTTGTTCCGGCGCGTAGTCTTCTCGGTGCTCACCGCCAACACCGACGATCATCTGCGTAACCACGGTTTCCTCCGCGAAGGGAGTGCGTGGATCCTCTCGCCCGCCTACGACCTCAACCCGAACCCGTACTCGACTGGCGTACAGTCGACCTCTCCCGGCATCGACGACGCGAGCGCAAGCGTGGAACTCGCGTGCTCGGTGGCGGGTTACTACCGTCTGACATTCGATCGGGCCAAGGAGATCGTCGCAGAGATCGACTCGAGCACCGCGCAATGGCGGACCGTGGCCGCATCATTTGGGGCGAGTGCCTCCGAGATTGAGCTCATGGCCCAAGCCTACGAAGGTGAGCCGGCTGATCGAGGCTCGTCGTCTCATCTCGACCCGATAGTCCGGAAGTCGGTCACGCATCTCGTCGGACGAGAAGCGCCGCGCCAATGAGGAGAAGTCCAGTCGCATAGCCGCAAAGGATGAGCAGGCCGATCCACGGTGAGAAAGCGCCGGGGAAGCCGTTCGAGGGACCGTTGAGTATCTGGGCGCCGATGCGGTCGGGCAGGTAACGCCGCACGTCGAACTCGATCGAAGAGGGCAGCGCCTGGACGATCAGCGGGAGTACCAGCAGGATCCCGACGAAGGCGCTGATCGCCCCTGCGGTGTGGCGGACGATCGTCGCGAGACCGAGAGCGACCAACCCGAGAACGGCGACGTAGAGGCCGCTGCCTACCACTGCGCGCCATGCACCGGGACTCGAGAGCGTTGCATGCGGCGCGGGTGCCGTAAGGAGCGCCTGACCCACGAAGAATGCGAGGAACGAGACAACCTCGGCGACGACGAGGGCGACCACGCCGAACACGATCACCTTCGCGACCAGCACGAGTGGACGGCGAGGTGCCGCCGAGAGTGTGGCCCGTATCGTGCCGGTCCCATACTCTCCGCTCATCACGAGTACCCCGAGGACGCCGATTGCGAACTGTCCAATGAACACACCAATGAGGCTCGTGCTGATCGGATCAAAACCCTGCTGACTGGCCGGTGAAGTCGTCAGCCAGTGAGCACGGGTCTCTGCGGTGGCGAGCACGGAGACGCCGATACCGAGCACGATCGTGATGCCGAGCGTCCACATCGTGGATCGGACGCTACGCAGCTTCGTCCACTCCGACCGGAGCAGTCCGGAGATGCCGTAGCGGCCCGGTGGCATTGCTTTGCCCATCCTGGCTTTCGCGCCATCGCCGTGCCTGGTGGTCGAGAGATGGTGACCGCTGCCCTCCGTCGCCACGACCTTGGCTTGGGGACTTCCGATGGAGCTGGCGATGACGTGTTGCTCGTCGGTTGGCGCGCGCCGTGGTTCCTCGAAGGTCCGGGGCGACGGCGCGTCGTTGAGTGGCCGACGGTCACGGCGTCGCCGCATGGCAACCACCCCGCCCCCGATAAGTAGGACGATCACGAGGATGGGGAGGATGCGAACGGCTGCGTGATGGTGGCGGCTGACCACGGCCGCCAGCGTCGTTGCTCCAAAGCTCGAAGGGATCGACAAACCGGTCACCGGGTTTTCCAGGTCGGTGCCGTCGCGTCCGCACTCGACGCGCCGTGGTACTCGACGCTTCCCTCGGTGAGTTCCATGAACGCCTCTTCGAGCGAGGCCGACTGCGGAGAGAGTTCGTGCAGGACGACAGACAGGCTCGCGGCAAGCTCGCCGATTGTGACCTCGTCCTTGCCCCGAACGCTGAGCGAGCCATCCTCTTCGAGCAGGGTTGTCGCGCCACTCGCCTCGAGTGAGCTCTTCAACCTCGCGATCTCCGGCGATCTCACGCGGACGAACCGCTGAGAACTCTGGTTGATGAGCTCGTCGACGGGAATCTGCGCGATCAGGCGGCCTCTCCCGATGATGACGACTTCGTCGGCGGTGAGCGCCATCTCGCTCATAAGGTGGCTCGAGACGAAGACGGTCCGACCCTCGCGGGCGAGCCCTTTCAAGAGGTTGCGCACCCAGCGAATCCCGTCTGGATCGAGGCCGTTGACCGGTTCGTCGAAGAGCAGGACTTCTGGGTCGCCGAGGAGCGCCGCGGCGATGCCGAGCCGCTGGCTCATCCCGAGTGAGAACTTGCCCGCCCGCTGTCCGGCGACCGAAGTGAGCCCGACGACCTCTAGCAGCTCGTCGATTCGATGAAGCGGGATATGGTTCGTCTCTGCGAGCATCTGCAGGTGTGCGCGGGCGCTCCGGCCGGGATGGATCGCCTTTGCTTCCAAGAGCGCGCCCACCTCGTGGAGCGGCCAGGGGAGATCGCGGTAGTGGCGTCCGTTCACGGTGACGTCGCCGGTGCTCGGCGCGTCGAGGCCCATGATCATCCGCATCGTCGTCGACTTGCCGGAGCCGTTCGGACCGAGGAATCCCGTCACGACGCCCGGCTGCACGGTGAAGCTCAGTTGGTCGACGGCAAGCTTGGTCCCGTACCGTTTGGACAAGCCGCTCGCCGCGATCATCGCCATCCTCGGGCGGATCGATATCCAGGCATTCGGTCTCCGTTCAGCGGCGATCGCGGGCGCGGCGCCGCCGGAGGGCCGACGACCTTCACAGGCTTCGGGACGTCCCGCCGAAGTCGACGTCCTGGGACTCGACCGTCCCGGCCGTCCGCCCCGGGGCCGTCTGGTAGGTCCAGTACAGGTTCGTGTGCGCGATGACCTGGTCCGGCGGCGGCGCCCCCCATGCCGTCTGGTCCTCGGTCGTGTGGGCGTCGCTGACGAGGGTCGCGTCGTACCCCCTGACGAACGCGCCGTGGAGCGTCGAGCGGATGCACGCATCGGTCTGTGCGCCGACGACGACGAGTCGCCCGACCCCGAGGCCCGACAGCACGGCTCTCAAGGGTGGTGTCCTCGAAGGAGTCGCCGTACTTCTTCTCGACGAGCGGCTCGGCGTCACCGGGAGTCAGTTCGGGGACGATTCGCCAATCCTCGCTCCCCGGCGCGAGCTGCTCGTCGGAGTGCTGGACCCAGATGACGGGGACCCGTTCGCGCCGCGCCTTGTCGACGAGGCTGCCGACGTTTGCGACGACCGCGTCACGCTCGTGAGCTCCCTCGACGACGCCGTTCTGCACGTCGACGACGAGTAGTGCGGTGTTCGGCCGGTTCTCGAGCGTGGTCATGGTCTCCCCTTCATCAGGCTGGACTCCTGTGCCCACCAAGGTAAACGTCCACCGGCAGCGGGCCGGAAGGAAGTGGCCTGATTATCCCCTACACCGCCGGAGTTCAAGTGCCGCCAGCTGGTACCGGTGCAGGGCGTCAGTTGTCATCAGGTTGCATAATTGTTTCGAAAAGATTACGGTACCTGTATGAGACGCCACTCAACCAAAGCAACAGCCATAGTCCTGATAGCCGCGGCGAGCGTTTTCTTCGTGTTTGCTTCGTCGGCACAGGCTCAGTCCCTCCTGACCAACAGCCCGACAAAGTTCCAAAAGGCGCAGGAGGCACTGGAACACCAGATCATCGCCCGTCAGGTCCAACTGGCCCTGCTGGGGACCGAGGTCGCCAACGCCGCCAACGTCACAACCCCTGACCGCACAGCTTTGGTCATGGTCATCACCGATGAGCAGAGCGCTCTCGCCACCGACGCCACCAAGGCGGCTGCGGCGACGACTTTCGCTGGGCTCAAGGTCGTTCGCGGGGAGGTCGTCGGGGACGAAAGGGTGTACGCCGTCGTCACTGCCGAGGTGAACCTGGTGATCGCCGCAGACAACGACACGGTTACCGAAACCGGCTACACGAGCCTCACCGCCGAGATTTCACCGCTGGTCACCGAGCTCGGCTCGACGCACGCCGCCAACCTTCTCTCCGACGTCACGTCTCGGGTCACCGCCGCCACGTCGTTGACCACCGGCGTCTCAGCTGAGGCTCTCGCCCTCAGCCCGATGGGCTATCCCGGCAACGAGAGCCAGATCAAGACCTACTACTTCCAGCTCGGCCAGGTCGCACGCGATCTCGGGATCGCCAAGAGCGACGTCAAGCAGATCGAAGCGATTGCCTTGGGGACACACAAGATTCACCTCCTGAAGCCCGTTCCGGTCACGACCAGCACAAAGTTCCAAAAGGCGCAGGAGGCACTGGAACATCAGATCATCGCCCGTCAGGTCCAACTGGCCCTGCTGGGGACCGAGGTCGCCAACGCCGCCAACGTCACAACCCCTGACCGCACAGCTTTGGTCATGGTCATCACCGATGAGCAGAGCGCTCTCGCCACCGACGCCACCAAGGCGGCTGCGGCGACGACTTTCGCTGGGCTCAAGGTCGTTCGCGGGGAGGTCGTCGGGGACGAAAGGGTGTACGCCGTCGTCACTGCCGAGGTGAACCTGGTGATCGCCGCAGACAACGACACGGTTACCGAAACCGGCTACACGAGCCTCACCGCCGAGATTTCACCGCTGGTCACCGAGCTCGGCTCGACGCACGCCGCCAACCTTCTCTCCGACGTCACGTCTCGGGTCACCGCCGCCACGTCGTTGACCACCGGCGTCTCAGCTGAGGCTCTCGCCCTCAGCCCGATGGGCTATCCCGGCAACGAGAGCCAGATCAAGACCTACTACTTCCAGCTCGGCCAGGTCGCACGCGATCTCGGGATCGCCAAGAGCGACGTCAAGCAGATCGAAGCTATTGCCTTGGGGACACACACGCTCCACGTCTGAAACCCGGTTCCATGCGACGCCGGGACGACCACCGCAGCCAGGTCGACCCGCTCGCCGGGTGGCGCGTCCCAGTCACCCATAACGAGCCGAGCGGGCAAGATGCCCCCCACTGATCCAAGTGGGGGGCATCTTGGTACCTCGTACCGGCTCGGTGGTCTTGCCAACCCGCAAGCCGCAGCGAGAAGATGCAGCTCGAGGCACTCGTGACCGCCAGCGACCACCACCACGATCACGGTCCCGAAGGGCCGGTCGTCGCCACAGAGCTGTTCACCGAGGCGTTCTGGGATCAGCGGTACCGCTCGAGCTCTGCGGTTTGGAGCGGCCGCCCGAACCCGCAGCTGACAGCAGAGGCGGCCGGCCTTCAGCCCGGCGAGGCGCTGGATGCCGGGTGTGGGGAGGGTGCCGACGCGATCTGGCTGGCAGATCGAGGCTGGCTCGTCACCGCTGTGGACATCTCCACCATCGCGCTCGAGCGTGGAGCCGCTCACGCACGGGCGGCCAGCGGCGACGTCGCCCGGCGGATCACCTGGCAGCAGGCGGACCTTCTCACCTGGGTGCCACGCCCGAAGGCCTACGATCTCGTTTCGGCGCAGTTCATGCAGCTGCCCGCTGAGCGGCGAGCCGCTGTCTTCGACGGGCTTGCGGCCGGCGTTTCAGTCGGCGGGATGCTGCTGATCGTCGGTCACAGCCCGACAGATCTGCACACGACCGCAGCTCGGCCGCCGCTGCCCGAGCTGTTCTTCACCGCCGGCGAGGTCGCGGCCCTCCTCGAGTCTTCGCTGTGGAGCGTCATCGTCAGCGAGTCGCGCCCGCGCGAAGGGCGCGACCCCGGTGGGCACGCCGTCACGGTGCGCGACGAGGTGCTGTTGGCGAGACGCAACTGACCCGTTTGGGACGAGCACGACCATGGGTCTGCGCAAGCCACGGAGCAGCGCACAGGCCGACCATTGGATCCCCGGTTCGGTGCGGGCAACGCTCGTTTGACGGGATTCCGGATCGTGCTACCATGCCCCCGGTAGGGCAGTAGGACCGCTTGGGGAAGGCGTTCGGGGGCTGAGGCGTGGAGACGTCGACTGAATCGATCAACAGCGAGCGACTCGTCGGGTGAAGGCCGCTCGACTCTACGGACCGGCAGATCTGCGCGTCGAGGAGGTACCTGATCCAAACCTTGGAGTTGGTGAGGCGCTAATTCGCATTGACACGTGCGGTGTTTGCCCGAGCGATGTCCGCAGCTACGTTGCGCCCAAGATCGACGGTTCGACGGCGACGCGGCCTCCTTGGGTCCCTGGGCACGAGGTGGCGGGCACGGTTATTGCCATAGACGGGAACTCGACCACGATCGAGGTCGGCACCCGGGTCGCCGTCGACTGGCGGCAAGTCTGCGGATGGTGCCACTTCTGCCGTCGCGGAGCACAGAACTTCTGCCTCAATCTCGTCAAGCTCCCCATAGCGGGCTTCTCCAACTTCACCACAATGCCCCTCGCGCAGCTTCACCGAATCCCCGAGGGTCTCTCGCAGGAGGCGGCTTCATTCTGCGAACCACTCGCGTGCATCCTCAATGCGCATCGTGGGATTGACATTCCGACCGGAAGCGATGTGGTTGTCATCGGCTCTGGACCGATTGGCCTTCTCCATACCCAGGTTGCCCTCAAGCGAGGCGCGCGAGTGATTGTCATCGACATGCGGGCCGATCGCCTTGACCTGGCGTTGCAACTGGGCGCACACGCCGCCATCGATGCGTCCAAGCACGACGTGGAGGATGCAGTGCTCAGCCTCACCGATGGTATTGGCGCCCACGCTGTTATTCTCACTGTCGGCGCGCCATCGGTAATCGAGTCAGCGCTCCGACTGGCAGCAAAAGGCGGTATCGTAAATCTCTTCGCTGGCACCCATCCCCCTAGCACTATCACTCTCTCGCCTGATCTGCCGCACTATGACCAGGTATCGCTCACGGGTAGTCATGACTATGTTCCCGGCGACTTCAGCACCGCTCTAAGGCTCTTGACGCACCGGATCGTTGTCACTGACCCCCTCGTCAGTCGCCGATTTGCTCTAGACCAGATCGTGACGGCATTTGACACCACAATCAAGCAGGAAGGGCTTAAGTCCCTCATTCTTTGCAACGCTTGAGGATGCGAAGCGAACTGGCTAGCCAACCGGTTGGCAGACAGGATGCAGAACAGTGACAAAAGATTTTGCGACGACTGGCTCTCTCACAGCATCACCAGTCGGCTTCCCGCGGCGTCGTATGCATCACATATTTGCGCGCGATGGCCGCGCTGTTATCGTCGCTATGGACGCGGGAATCAAACGAGTTCCCCCGGGTCTCAGGAATGTCCACGATGCGGTCGACCGCGTTGTGTGCGGCGGAGCCGACGCAATCCTTGCTACCTACGGTATGGCACGTGCTGTGGCCGACAAACTGGGTGGACTAGGTTTGATCATGGCGCTTGACAGTGAGATCCCCCCTGCAGCCTACGGAGTGGAGCAGGCAGTTCGATTCGGTGCCGATGCGCTTGAGCTCAAGGTCTTCCCTGGCAGCACGCAAGATTCGAAGCTTGGACAGCTTCGTGAGTTGGCCGCCGAGGCTGACCGGTGGGGCATGCCGATAATGGCAGAACCGATTCCGGTGTCCTTCACGGAGCACGCCGCGCACACGCTAGAGAATGTCGCGGACGGAGCACGGATATCAGCTGAAGCTGGTGCTGACTTCGTAAAGGCGCAATTCGTTGGCTCGTCTGACGAATACCGGGCGGTGGTCGAAGGCTGCTTCGTTCCCGTGCTCGCGCTCGGCGGACCGTTGAAGCCCACGCCTTTCGACGCTCTGGTCATGGCTGAACAAGCGGTTTCGGCCGGGGCTAGGGGCGTCGTCTTTGGTCGCAATGTTATTGAGCATGAGCGCCCTGATCGTATGGTCGCTGCGCTGGTTGCCATCGTCCATGGAGGCGCGAGCGCCCAGGTTGCGCACAAGGAACTCGGGGTGCCGCTGTGAGCAGCACCGCCAGGTTAGAACCGCTGGAGGAAGCGAGTGGAACAACAGGTCACATGAAAGCTGCTCGCTTTTACGGCGGGGAGGATATTCGTATTGAAGATCTTCCGACGCCATCACCTCGTGCGGGTGAGATTCTCGTTCGCGTTCGCGCTGCCGGGATCTGCGGTAGTGACCTTCTGGGATACCGGCGACGTGGCCCATGGCAGCACTCGGCCGACGACCCCCAAGAAAGCGGCCACGAGCTTGCCGGGGAAGTCGCCGGTCTGGGCGAGGGAGTCACGTGGCCCGCAATAGGCACCCGCGTAGCAGTCGAGCCTAATCACCTGCGTTCGTGCGGTATCTGCGCCCAGTGTATTGCGGGATGGCCCCATCTGTGCAACGAGCGCGGAACCGTCCTCGGGAGGCGCACCGCAAGTCATGGGTTCTCGACCTTCGACACTTGTCTGGCGAACAAGGGGCATGTCATCCCAGATGAGATCTCATTTGACGAGGCAGCGATCATTGATTGCTACGCCTGCGCGGTTCACGCATTGAACCGAGCGCGGCCGTCTGTTGGCTCACATGTCGTCGTCATAGGGTGCGGAACGATCGGACTTGTGACCGGACAGGTCGCACGTGCGACGGGCTGCGAGGTGACTCTCACAGGAACACACGCGGCTGCTCTGGATCTCGCCGAGCGGAGCGGTGCCGCCGATCGGACCGTGTTGGTCGGTCGCAGTGACGCCAACGTAGCCGCGGAGATCGGCCGGGGCCGCGCTGCATCGACGGTGTTCGAGGCGTCCGGGTCGGCGAGTGCTCTCGAGCAGGCCATCGCCTCTGTGGCGCCAGGCGGAAGCGTTTGCGTGATGAGTGCATTCGACGAGAGCCCGATCTTCGATCCGCAAGCTTCGTTTGACAAAGAGGTCACTGTCACTTGGTCGAACAGCTATTCGATATCGGGCCGGCAGTCGGAGTACGTCGCAGCGATGGACATGCTCGCCGCTCGCCGCGTAGCGGCCTTGCCGCTCATCACGCACCGCTATCCGCTGGTCGAGCTTCGGGCAGCATTTGCGGTCGCGAACGACAAGCACAGATCGCACGCGATGAAGGTCATCGTTCAACCATGACCGGCGTCGCGAATCGGCCGCCCAACTCCGGGTCTAACGGACAGAGCTGATAGAAGATGGATGCGGACGGTCTCGTTTTGGCGCTTGACCAGGGCACAAGTTCGACAAAGGGGGGCTTGTACAACCTCCGAGGGGAGGAGATCGCTTACGCGTCTCGCCGCACGGTCAGCTACCATCCGGGCCTTGTAGGCGCTGTCGGCAACCCCGAGAGCTGGTGGGATGCGCTGGTCGAGTGCACCAACGAGCTCGTGGAGGATGAAACAACCAAAAGTCGGATCGTCGGAATCGGCATTTGTGGGTTCATGCACACGCTTGTTCCGATCGGCAATGACGGTTCGATTGTCGCCTTCCCGATCCTATGGTCCGATCAGCGAGGCGCGGGCTCTGGGGCCGTGATGCCGAGTGACAGCCACGGCAGTAGGCGTCGGCTTTCTCCGTCTCAAGCGGCTTGTAGGCAACACCTTGCCCGTCTGGCCCGGGAGAATCCGACTCTGCGGGGTGCGCTGAGAAGACTTCTCCCCGTAAAGGACTATCTGCGTTGGCGTCTGACGGGGGACGCTGCAACTGACGGCTACGAAGCCAGCGGTACGGGTCTGTTCGACCCAGACTCGAAGACTTGGGACAGCCCCGCGCTGGCCGAACTTGGCTTTGGGACTGAGATCCTGCCGAGCGTCCTGTCGCCGCTGGCGATCGGCGGGCATGTGTCCGCGTCTGCCGCTCAAGAGACCGGTCTGCGACAGGGCACGCCGGTAATCGTCGGCAGTGGCGACTGGCTGGCGACGCTCGTTGGTACTGGCGCAGCTCTTCCCGACCGCGCCTGTGTCTATCTCGGGACCTCAGGTGCCCTTGGCGCTTTCAACACGCTGAGTGACCTCGAGGAGTTGGCCAATCCGACTTGCCTCGCGGCTGGGACGTCGGCAGGTTCATCCTTAGACTGGTTGGCACAGATAGTTGAACCGGGAAGCGAGCAAACTACTGGCAACTGGCAGACCGGTGTCAAGATGTGCCCGCCAGGTGCCAGGGGATTGATGTTCTTCCCGCACCTGATGGGCGAGCGCGGCGACGGCGTTCGTCCACGAGCACGAGGAGCCCTGCTCGGTATTACCCTTGCTCACGAGCAGGCAGATGTGGCTCGAGCAGTGCTCGAAGGAACTGCGCTGTGGCTGTGCCAGATATTCAAGGAGCATCTGGCGACACTCGAGACCGCGCTGCTGGTGGCCAGTGGCGGGGGAGCGAAATCACCCCTTTGGATCGAGATCGTGGCTTCCATGCTTGATCGAGAGATCGGCCTGCTCAGTACATGCAACGGTGGTCTGCTCGGCATGGCGATGCTCACCGCGGTGGGTCTGAACATCGAGACCGATATCGTTGGTGTCAGCCAGGGGTGGACGTCTGTGCAGACCACAGTGAAACCGAATGTCGAGTTAGTGAACGTCTATGGCCCGCTCGCACGTCGGTTTGCAGCGGCCGAGGCACTTCTTTCTCAGATGGAGACATGGGACCAGGAAAGCGAAGGGGGATAGCAATGAAAAATTGTCGAGAGGATGGACTGCTGACGCCAAGTGGCAGAATCGGCAGCAGGCTGCCGCGACGCAGAGCAAGAGGTGTCCTGGCTGTCGGCCGGCTCAGCGTTGTCGGTGCCGTGATCCTCGGCGCAACAGCCTACGGAGTGGGTCAGGGGGCGGCGCAGGGCGTAACTGCCAAAAGTAAGACCGCCGTCTCGATCGCCCTCGACTGGACTCCGAACGCTGACAACGAGGGCGTGTTCGTTGCACAAAAGCTCGGCTACTTCTCTGCGGCCGGCTTGTCGGTGACGATCGTGCCCTACGGGAAGACGGCTCCGGACACGCTGGTGGCCTCCGGAAGGACGAACTTCGCGATCGCGGCAACCGAGGGAGACGCTCTGGAAGACTTTGCGCAAGGCGATCCGGTCACGTCGGTGATGGCAATCGTTCAGCGCGATCCGACTGTGCTCGTGTATCTCGCCAGCACCAAGGGCGTCAAGTCCCCTGCCTACTTCTGCGGCAAGATCAACGGCGGTCCGGGCGATCCCAGCGAGTACGCCGAGGTTCAGACCATGCTGAACACGGCGGCCGGGCACCACTGCACCTACAAGAACGTCGTGCTCGGCAGTGACGCTGCGGTCGCGATCGCGGCACACAGGATCGACTTCTCGATCCTGTTCTACAGTGACGTGATTCAAGCGAAGGCCTCGGGAATCATTCTGGGGAGCTTCTCACCCCAGAAGTACGGGATGCCGCAGAATTACGGCCCAGTCGTGCTCGGCAACAACTCGTTCCTGAACTCGCACAAGTCAGTGTCGAAGGCCTTCGTTCAGGCGGTCGTCAAGGGCTTTACCTACGTTCAGAAGTACCCGGTGAAGGGTGCTGCCATACTGTACGAGATGAACCCGAATGCAAGCACCAAAGCGGCCGACACCACGGAGACCGTCGCCGAAGCCAAGAGCTATCTGCTTAGCCCCACAGGCAAGGTCGGGGTGCAAAGCCTGGCAACCTGGGAGTCATACGGAGCGTGGAACATCAAGCGAAAGCTTCTTACCAATGGGAGTGGTCACCCGATCAAGAGCCTCAACTACACGGCACACGTGACGAACGCGTACACGTAGGGAAAGGCGATCGGGAGCTTGCGGCATGTGAGGGTCGATGAGCCGATCAAAGCCGCTTGCGCCCGACACGTACGAGGGAGAGGTGGTCGCGCCGCTGGGAGATGGTCGGAGTCATGAGGTTGGTGGCGCAGCACGGGCGGGCGTTTTCGCCCGGGCTGCGCCACGGCGCGACCAAGCTGGAGGGCTGGCTCGGCTAGTCGGCAGAGGCTTCAGCCTGAGCTGGCCAATTTTGCTAGGCGTGGTCCTTCTCGTATTCGGGTGGCAGCTGGTAGTAGTGGTGACAGGCTTACGTGCCGAGGTCTTGCCCTCTCCGCTCGTGGTCTGGAAAAGTGGCTGGGCCGCGAGGACGACGATTCTCAGCAACACGGTCCCGACAGTCGAAGAGACGGTGATCGGTCTCGGAATTGCCGTCGGGACGGCCTGGATCTTTGCGGTGGTCATTGATAGCTTCGCGTTTGCGCGCCGTGCGTGCTACCCGCTCCTTGTGGCATCGCAATCGATACCAATTATCGTGATTGCACCGATGTTTGTCATTTGGTTCGGCTTTAGTCTCCTGCCGAAGGTACTGATCGTCGTTATTGTCACGTTCTTTCCGACGATGGTCGGGCTGCTCGAGGGATTCGCGTCGTGCGAGAAGGAGGCGATGCGTCTTCTGCGCTCCATGGGAGCAAGTCGACGGCAGCTTTTGACAAAGCTACGACTGCCGACCGCCATGCCGTATTTCTTCACAGGATTACGGGTCTCGGTGACGTACGGTGTTGTTGCTGCGATTTTCGGTGAGTTCGTCGGAGGGACGAGCGGGCTGGGCATTTTCATGGAGCAAGAGGAAAATGCCTTTCGAACCGATCTTGTCCTTGATGCTGTGATTGTGACCGCTGTGCTGAGCATATTGCTATACGGGTCGACATATCTCGTTCAGCGTATGGTGATGCCTTGGTACTACAAGGGCCGCGATACGGCCGTTTTGCAGGAGAAGCGCAAGCCCAGAGGCGACGCGTGAGCAGGGTTGGCGCCGTGACTCAAGAGGCCTCAAGGGAGGGAGGGGACCAGTCTGCAGATGTGATCCCTGGGGGAAGCGTTTCGGTCGCGAACCTGAGGAAGAGCTTCGCCCGCGGCCGCGGGCGCGTCGAGGTGCTTGCCGATCTGAGCCTGAATGCGAAAGCTGGAGAGTTCATTTCGGTTGTCGGTCCGAGCGGGAGCGGGAAGTCGACCTTGTTCAACATTCTTGCTGGCCTGGAAGGTGCCGATTCTGGGGAGGTACGTGTAAACGGCCAGCTTGTCACGGGGGTGGGCGCGCAATTCGCCTATATGCCGCAACGGGATTTGCTGTTCCCCTGGAGACGACTTCTCGACAATGCGACGCTCGGCCTGGAGATCCAGGGTGTCAAGAAAGCGACAGCACAAGAGCGCGTGCGACCCCTTTTGCTCGAGTTCGGACTGGGTGGCTTCGAGGACGCGTATCCAGGTGAGCTGTCCGGGGGCATGAAGCAACGTGTCGCACTGCTTCGAACGGTAGTTCAGGAGCGGAAGGTTATCTTGCTCGATGAGCCGTTCGGAGCTCTCGACTACCTGACGCGCACGGATCTTCAGCTCTGGTTGGAGAAGGTGTGGAGGGACCACAAGTGGACGGTGATTCTCGTAACCCACGATGTGCCAGAGGCGATACTCCTGTCGGACCGGGTGTATGTGCTGGGTACCAGGCCGACCAAGGTGCGCCGCTGTGTTGAGATTGACCTGCCTCGTCCCCGAGGTATCAAGTCCTTGGCGCTCGCCGCCTTCACCGAGATCGAGTCGCTGATCCTCGGTGAGTTGCGGTCAGTTATGGGCTGACAACCCGACCACCTCAGCCATCAAACGACAGGAGTCGGCGAGGGTTGTCGACGAGGATATGATCCACGACCTCCTGGCTCATCCCCATCTTCAAAAGGCGAGGCACGAAGCAGTCGAAGAGGTATCCCCACGGAACACGTGCGTTCAGGAACTCCGGGTCGAGATCGGTTACCTCGGCGCGCGGGTTGAAGAACCACCTGTCGTAGGACAACGTGATCCGGTCGGCGTAGCCCGCTTCGACGAGCTGGAGGATCTGATCGGCGAGGATCCCGTCGAGCTCGTCGATGCTCCCGTGCTTCCAGGGAATGCCTATGTGGTCGACGTTGACCGTCGCCCCGCGGTCGCAGATGTCGTAGAGCTGGTGCATGCCCGTGTTCTGGATGAAGGCGTGACCGATGATGACCTTCGTCAGGTCCGCGCCCTCTTGTTCGAGGAGGTCGAGCTGCTCCACGCCGGGGTTCGTGACCGCGTAGTCGTTCGGGTCGGTGTGGGTGTCGATCGCGCAGCCGACGATGCGCTGCGCGCGACCGACGGCTCGCACCACGCGCTGTTCGATCTCGGTGATCCGCAGCCCGTCGGGTCCGGCGGGGGACGGCGTGGTCGAGACGCCCTCGCCGCCCGTCGCGATCTTGAGTGCGCCTGCACGGATGTCGGTGGGACGGCCCCCGAACATCATGCCCTTGGTGAGGTCGTTGACGAAGAAGTTCGTAAGCTCCTCGACAGTCTGACGCCTCCAGTAGTACGGGAGGCCCATGGATTGCGGGAAAAAACCCGTGATAGCGATGATGTTGACCCCGCTCGCCTCCGCCACGGCCCTCATAAGCGGCGGATGGCGGTAGACCTCGGCCGGCGTCATCTCGACGAGCGATGCGATGCCGTGCTCGTCCAGACCGGAACGAAGGTCCTTAGCGATATGGGCGACGATCTCGTCGAAGTCGAACACCGTCCTGTGGTCGAGGTCCGCTCCCGGATAGGCGTAGAGGATGTGCTCGTGCGTGAGCGTGATGCCGGCTTTCTCGGCCGGGACGTCGCCGAGCACCGTCCGGATGATCTTCATTGACCGCCCCCCTTTCGGGAGTTGCTGGTTTGCGGCGATCGATTGGTCTTTTCGCCCTGATGTGGTGCGGCCGTCTCGGAAGCTATTTGCGCGTCTCGTCCGGGTCGCTGGTGGTCTTCGGCGAGAACCGCCATTGAGTGGTCGAGATGGTCGAGGTGGACCATCATGAGTTTCTCAGCAAGCCCCGCGTCCGCCGACAGGACTGCTCGATAGATGTCGCGATGCTCAGTCGTCGCCTCCGCACGACGGCCAGGGGCCAACGAGGCAGCAAGCGACTGCTCCTCGACACCAGCGCGTAGGTCCTCGATGAGCCGGGCATAAAGCGGGTTGCCTGTCGCGTGGGCCAACGCGACGTGAAAGCGCGAGTCGATCCGGACGCGCCGAAGCGGGTCCCCTTCCGCCTCGAACTCGTCCACTATCCGAGCTAGCTCGGCGAGATCCTCCTCGGTTCTGCGCTTCGCCGCAAGACCGGCACAGGGAACCTCGAGATGCCGGCGCACCTCGTTCAGCTGAGCTGAGGTTGACCCTCCGAATGAGAGCGGCATCCGGATACGGTTCGACCCCACAAAGGTGCCACTCCCCGAGCGCGACGAGGTGAACCCCAGGATGCGGAGGCTGACGAGAGCTTCTCGTACGACGTTTCGGCTCACGCCCAGGTCCCTCGCGAGCTCGACCTCCGCCGGCAGACGGTCACCGACGGCGAACTGCCCCGACTCGATCATCTCGATCAGCTGACGCCGGACCGAGTCCGCGGCGCTGTCATGAGTAACGCGGACAAATCTCGGCTCGGTCAGCCGTTCTGGCGATGGGCCGGCTGTCATCGCCCCCGCGATCCCCGCTACCGCTGCGCCAGGGCGGCGGTTGTCGTGTAATTCGCCGTCGCGCGGCCAGCGGGTGCCTGTACGAGCCTCGCCGGCGTCGTGAATGCGGCAGAGGCGCGAGGCGTTCCTGTCGAGGGCCAGGTAACTCCGTCACCGCGGTGACCGGGAAGCTCTCGCAGCGCGTTGGCGATCTCGGCACAGAACTGTGGAAGGTCGTTCGGCAGCCGCGAGGTGATGAGGTTCCCGTCACGCACGACGGGTTCGTTGACGTATTCGCCGCCAGCGTTGATGACATCGTCCCGGATGATCGGCACACAGGTGAGCCGCTTGCCGTTGGCGATCCCGGTCGACGCGAGCACCCAGCCGGCGTGGCAGATTGCCGCGACGATGGCGTTGCCGTCGTAGGTCTTGCGAACGAGCTCGAGAAGCTCGGGGCTCTTACGCATCGCCTCGGGCGCGAAACCTCCCGGGATGATGAGCGCGTCGATGTCGGCAGGATCGAGCTCGTTGGCAGCGAGGTCGCTCACGACCGGCAGGCCGAGCTTGCTCGAGTACAGCTTTTTGGCGAGAGGGGCCACTATCACGACGTCACTTCCGGCATCCCGGAATCGCATCACCGGGTACCAAAGCTCCAGCTCTTGGTACTGGTTCTCGGCGAGCACCACGATGCGTGCCTCAGAAAGCTCCATTCTTCCCCACTCATCTCCTCGGTGGCGACTTCGCTGTCATTTTCCCATGCCGTGCATCAGCTCGCGCATCAGTGGCGGCAGCCCGTCCGCGTCCTCGACGCTCATCGAATGCACGCCTGCTGCCTTGGCGAGGTTCTTCCCGCTCCCGATCGTGACGACGTGCCCGCCATTGCCGGCGCACGACGCGACGAGCGCCACTGCCGCCTCATCGGCGGCCAGCGCCTCTCCGGCCGCTGCGCCCGGAACGACCACGATGTCACAGCTCGCACCGTCGGCGGCTTTTATCTCGCCGTCGGGAATCACTGGGTAACCGAGCTCGCTGTGCAGCGTGTCGTCAGCTGACGCCCCGAGGATGTCAACCTCGAGGCCGGCCTCTCGAAATCGCAGTACCGGGTACCAGAACTCGAGGTCGCGATAGCCCGCGGCGACGAGGACGAGCGCCCGGCCCGCAGTACGCAGCCCTGTCGAAATCGCGACGCTATCGCTCATGCCGCTCCGAACTTACGGTCGATCTGACCGGCTGTCCTACAGCTGTACTGCATCGCACGGCATGGTAACTCTGCAGGCGCGCCGGCGCAAACCTCAGGCAGTTGCCGCGTGGCAAGGCTCTAATAGGAGGCAAGCAGCCCGCCGTCCACGACGAGAGTCTGACCGGTGATGTACGCGGCCGCGGGTGAGAGGAGGAACTCGATGACAGTCGCCACGTGGTCCGCGGTTCCCTGGTGGCCAAGGGGGATGCGGGCCTCGAGGTCGCTGAGCGCGCGGTCGCGGTCTCCTATCCGGGTCCAGTAAGGGTCGTTGAAGGGAGTGTCGATCCACCCGGGGGCGATTGCGTTGACGCAGATCCCATACTTGGCAAGCCCAAGGGCTAAGGACCGGGTCATGGCGACGACGCCGCCTTTGGACGCGGCGTAGGCAACTGTTCCGACGCCGCCGCGGAACGCCGCGACGGAGCTCGTAAGCACCAGGCGACCGGCGGCCGAGTCCGCAAGGTGAGGCAGTGCCGACTTGGAGAGAAGGAACGGTGCGGTCAAGTTGACCGAAATCGTCCGTTCCCAGTCTTCGCGTGTCGTGTCGGCGAGCTCTGCCTCGACGAGAACGCCAGCACAGAAGACCAACGCATCGAGACCTCCCATAATGTGGGCTGCCTCGGCGACAGCTGCAGCCGGGCCGTCAGCACAGCCAAGATCGCAATAGCCAGAAAATCCGCGGCCCAGCGCAGGTTGGTCGACGAGCTCACGGGCAGCGCTCTCGTTGATATCGGCGAGGTAGACGTCACTGCCCGACGACCGCAAGCGCTGTACTGTCGCCCGACCGATTCCGGTCGCGCCGCCGGCAACGAGAACCCTCATCGGGCTCTGGGATGTCGACGTATGTCAGTCGATCCAAGCCCAATCTCAGTTGTGAGATGGCGCGCTGCTGATCATTTCACCGCACCGGCGAGCATGCCGCGGACGAAATGGCGCTGGAACGCCAAGAAGACAATCAGGGGAACAACGATCGAGACCATCGACCCTGTCGAGACGATCCAGAAGTTGTTGGCCAAGGTGCGTTCCTGGTCATAGAGGAACAGCGTAAGTGGCACGTGCGGGTCGCCGCCGAGGAAGACCAACGCAACCAGGAGGTCGTTCCAGACCCAGATGAACTGGAAAATGGCCAACGAGGCAGCAGCCGCTATAGCGAGTGGAATCACGACTCGCCGGAACAGCGTCCACTCGCCCGCACCGTCGATGCGGCCCGCTTCGATTAGGGCCGTGGGTATACCAGTGAAGAAGTTGCGCATCAGGAAGATGCCGAAGGGCAGCCCGAACGCAACGTGGAATATGACCACGCCGGCTATGGTCCCGAACGGATTCCAGCCGACGAGTGTTCCCATGTCTTTGTACAGCGAGGCAACAGGTATGAGCGCGACCTGCAACGGCACTACCAGCAGGCCAACGATGACAAGGAAAACGATGTTGCGCCCCCGCCATCTGCCGAACACAATGGAGTAAGCCGCGAGGCTGGATATAGCGGTGACCAGGATCGTAGCGGGAATGCTGATCTCGAGGGAGGTCCTGAGCGCATCGAGGACACTCCCAGGCGCCAGCCCCGATGGGACCCCTCCTCCTATCGCCGTGGAGGTTCCGCCGGTGAAGAGCAATTTGTAGTTTTGGAGGGTCAGCTGGGAAGGGGCGGTAAACACTTTCCACCACCCGGATATCTCGAAGAGCCCTGCCGGACGGAACGAGATGATCATCATGGACAGGGTGGGTACAAGCCAGAACAATGCAATCGCGCCCAGGACGACATTGATGACCAAGCGTGAGGGGCGAAGGCGCTTCAAGAGAGGACGCGCTCGTCGGAGGGCTTGCGCGTCCTCGAGGGAAGGAGGTGTCGTAGTGAGGGTCGTAGTCGTCATTTGGCGCTGATCCTCTTCAGGTTGAACAGCATCGCCGGGATGACAAGTATGAACAGCATGACGGCGAGGGCACTCGCCAGGCCGGTATGGACCCCGCCCCCGAAACCCAAGTAGTAGACGTCGGAGGCCAAGGTGCTGGCTTGACCGCCGGGCTGAGAATTATCGGCGCCCAGATTGACGACGATGTCAAAGATCTTCAGCACATTGATGACCATCGTTACCAACACGACGGTTAGCACTGGAGCCAGCATCGGTATGGTGACGCGCCGCAACGTCTGCCACTCCGTGGCACCATCGACGTGTGCCGCCTCGAGCGCCTCGCGGTCAAGGGCCGCCAGACCGGCCGCCACTATGACCATGGTGAAGCCCGCCCAGATCCACAAATAGGCCAAGATCATGGAGATGTCAATGAGCGGGACGCTCAGCAGCGCCTGCGCAGTCTGGCTGAGACTGCCGGTAGGAGTCACCGATTGCGGGCCTAGCCAGAAGATGCCTGAGAAGCCCGGTTGGAAGTTGGACGCCTGAATCCGGACGCGGAAAGATCCAGTGCCTACGTTGGCGAAACTGAACCTGCCGAAGGCGTCCGTGGTCGTGGTCGCAGCGGTGCTGCCATCACTGCGGATCAAGGAAAGGTGCAGGTTAGGGAACCCGTCCTCATCGGGGAAAACGGAAGAGATGTTGGAGGGGTTCGAGACGGAGAAGTCTCGCCACACCAGGCCAGTGATCGCCCCCGCGGTCGGAGCGGGCACGCGGGCTGGGCGAGCCCCGAGGACTGTGAGGGTGCTGGGACTGATGCCGGTCAGCCCCATCCGCACCGTCCCGCCGGCGCTCGCAGTCGCGTTGCTTTCGAGCGTCGCGTGAGGACCGGGGACGACCCCGCTCGTGGCGAGCGACGAGGCCGTTTGGCCTGCCGAGAGCGGGTACGCGCCGGGCGGGCGGAACCAGTCCTCTACGGTCTGGATGATGGCGTTGAAGGCTCCGACGTGGGGATCCAACTGAAAGACTTGCGTAAAGACCAGCGAGGAGGCCGTGACGCTGAAGACGATCGGCAAGAAGATGACGGTCTTGAACGCGGTGGACCAGCGAATGTGCTCGGACAGCACCGCGAATACCAGGCCCATCACGGTCACGATGAAGGGGAAGACCAGGACCCAGATGACGTTGTTGCGGAACGCGATCAGGGTGTCGGCGGTCGAGAACAAGGACTTGTAGTTGGAGAGCCCGACTGCCTTAGTCGCTGTCCCGTTGTAGAAGCTGTAGCGGATCGTCGCGATCGCGGGGTAGACCACGATCGCCAAGAGCAAAATGGCTCCCGGGACCAAGAACGCGAGCGAGTTCAGGTGGTGCTGCCCCTGACGCCGGCCGCTTCGCCTGGCGGGGCCCTTTTGTCGGCCTACGACTACAACTGCCATTTCACCAGTCTCCCGGTCTGGCGACCGATCAGGGCACGCCCTCAGGTTCCCGGGCCCGGGGCGCGCCCTGATCGGCTCATTCGAGCCGCAACTGTCTTACTAGTGGCCCAGCGCCGCCTTGGCCTGCGCTTGCATGGTCTTTTCGATGGCCGCGATGTTCTTGGCGCTCGAGTTCTTGACGAAGTTGAGCATGTCCTGCCACATGCTCGACTCCCAGCTGCCCTGCAGGTCGTCCAGGCTGAAGACAAAGCTCGTGGCGTGTTGTAGCTCAGACGCGTCAGCCCTGGTGACTGCGTCGGGGTAGCTGCTCAGGGGCACCTTCTTGTTGGGCGACGCGAAGCCGCCGAGGTGCGCCCAGATTTCGCCGGCCTCGGGACTGGCCAGGTACTTGACGAGCGCCTCTGCCGCCTTGCTGGACTTGAACAACATCGCCACATCCCCACCGCCCTGGATCGCCGAGTTGTTCATCTGGTCGGCTGCCGGGGCGGGGAAGGGGAAGAAGTCGTAGCACGGGGTGTCGGCCGGGTTGGCGGTGCACTTCTTGCCGCCGGCGCCGGTCGTCCCAGCGGTGTAATTGGCAGAGTTGCCGGCGATCTCGGCGACGACGAAGTCGGCCTCGATTACCATCGCCGCTTGCGGCATTGCACCCGGCTTGGGGAATACCTTGTCCGCGCACGTCGGGTAGGGATTGGCGAGAGATCCCTTGGTGCCGCCGAGGAGGTATGCGGGCTTTCCGACGAGCTCGGCGAGCGTGTCGAAAGCCTTTGTCACCGTCGGACCCGTCCAGGAGATCGTGTGCGCGGCGAGCGCGTTGTAGTTGACCGCCCCCGCCGTCTTCAGGTACAGGTTCTGCCACAGGTCAGCGACCGGCCAACCGATGCCGGTGCAGAGCGAGAATGGCGTGACCCCCGCTCTCCTCAGCGTGGCTGCGTCAGCTAGCAGCTGCTGCCATGTCTTGGGCGTGGACCTCAGGCCCGCCGCGGCGAACTCTGCGGGGTTGTACCAGATGGTGTTCTTGTTGGCGCCCTTGAACCAGACACCGTAGAGCTTGCCCTTGTATGTGACGAGCTTGTTCCACGCCGCCCCGTAGTCGGATGCTTCGCTACCGATGACGGGCGCCAGCGGCTTGATTGCGCCCTTCTGGGCGAGAGTGAGCAGGGTGCCGGGGTCAGGCACAAGAGCTACTTGAGGGGGCGCTCCGCCAGCTACCGCGGCGTCGATCGCCGTGTCCATGTTGCTTCCCTTGCCGCTGTAGATGACGTTGACCCCGGTCTCCGCTTCGAACGGCGTCAGCACAGCCTCGAAGAATTGCTGTTCAGTGCTGGTCCACTCGGCCCAGAGCGATACAGAACCCCCGATCTTCGACGGGCTGGCGGTCGAGACACCCGCCGGCACCAGGCTGGCCGTAAGGGCCAACAGCCCAGCCAGGGTCGCTATCGAAAACAGCTTGCGTTTCTTGGACCCGAAAAGTACGGCCAAGGCCTGAAACATCGTGTTACCTCCCCTTCTATGTGTGGGCCTCATAGTCTCTGTTTCTCCTTCCTCTTTGTGCATACCGGACCGGCGGATTGCTCAACGCCCGGTACAAGCAGCCAGTGGTACCCACAGTCATGGAGAGGGTCTTGAGCTCGAAGATCGAACGGCACCGAACGTCACATTCCGCGAGCGCGTTCGGTGGTACCCGTCAAAATGCCGCCGACACCATGAATAGAGCGGGACACGGCACGAGAAAGACGACCTGCCCCGCCCGCCACCTCTGTGATCGTGGTCTTGGCCAATGCCCCCCCACCCCAGGCCGGCCGCCTTTGACTGCAACTTTCCTCGGGAACACGCCCGAGCAGCGACACGATAGCGCCATGGCACAGGCCATACAAGGGGTCGCGAATCTTCCCCCTCGTGGAGATCTTGGTGTCGGAAGCTTCACCTGCTCGGTGCACGGTATGGCGAGAGCTTGCGGCCCGCTACTGGGCGCCGCATGACGAGCGTGACAACCACGAAGGCGATGGCCAGGAAGATCGCCGAGCCCGTAAGAGAGGTCGCCACTGCGTGAGCGAACAGGCGTTGTGCCTCGACGCGGGGCGAAGCGCTGCCGGGCACGTGCTGCGCCGTGGTGCGGCTCGCTCCGGCGAAGACCGAGACGAGGATGCCGAGGCCCAGCGAGCCACCAAGTTGCTGGGCCACGTTGACCAAGCCCGCGGCGGCGCCGGCGTCCTCCGGCGCCACTCCTGCGATCCCGGCTGACGTCAGCGGAGTCAGGGCAGCGCCGATACCTATGCCCAAGAGAACCATCGGCACCGCCATGTTGGGAAAATACGGTGTGCCGGCCGAGATCCGGCTCAGCCAGGCCATGCCGACGAGGGCCACGAAGACTCCGCCGGTGAGCAGCCGGACGCTTCCGAGGCGTGAGGTTATCCGGGGAACGGCGCGGACGACTGAGAACATGACGAGGGTCACGGGTAAGAACGCGAGCCCAGCCTTGAGCGGGCTGTACTGGCGGGCCTCCTGGAAGAACTGGGTAACGAAGAAGAACATGGCGTACATGCCGCTGACCAGCAGTACCCGGGCCCCGTAGGCGCCGGCGCGCTCGCGGCTGGCGAGAAGGCGAAGCGGCGTGATCGGCTGTTGGGCTCGCATCTCGGTCAGCACGAATGCCCCGAGCAACGCCGCGCTGGCGACGAACGACGCGACCGCGATCCGATTGCCCCATCCGTAGCTGGCGGCCCGTACGAAGCCGTAGACGAGCGAGGTCATCCCGACAGTGGAAGTCGCGGCGCCGGCGACGTCGAAGTGGCCGGGGCGTCGTTCGGTCTCGGGCAGGTATCGAGGCGCCAGGATGACGAGCACAATGCCGATCGGCACGTTGATGAACAGTCCCCAGCGCCAGGAGACCCAGCTGGTCAACATGCCGCCGAGTAGGAGGCCGACACTGCCGCCACCGCCGGCGACTGCGCTGTAGGCGGCGACGGCTCGCGTCCGCTCCGGACCTTCTCGGAAGCTGATCTGAAGCAGGGCAAGAGTGGACGGCGCGGCGATGGCGGCGCCCATGCCCTGGACGGCTCGGGCTGCGAGCAGCCATGTTGCCGATTGCGCGAGGCCGCCCGCCAGGGACGCCAGGGTGAACAGTGAGATTCCGGCCACGAATATGCGGCGGCGCCCCAGGATGTCGCCGGCGCGGGCGCCGAGCAGGAGCAGCCCGCCGAAGGTCAGGGTGTAGGCGTTCTGGACCCATGAGAGGCCCGTGGGAGAGAAGTCGAGAGCGCTGCGGATCTTGGGGAGCGCCGTGATGACGATCGTTGCGTCGAGAATGATCATCAGGTACGTCGCCAGGATGATGCCCAGAACCATTGCGGGGTTCGGCGCATTAGTTGCCGATTGGCGTCCGGATCGGGTTTCTGGGGCGCGTTCGGTCAGAGTGGAAGGCATTGGAAGAGAAACTCCGTTCGGTAAAGACGACTCGGTGCTAAAGTGGAGGCAACCTCCAGAAGAGGCGGAGGCCGTCTCCGGTTAGTATACGGAGGCTACCTCCGTTTTGCAAGTGGTCGTGGGAGCGACAAAATGAACAGCGCCGAGACCCTTCCCCATCTGCCTCTCCAACGCCCTCAGCGCGCCGACGCCCGGCGGAACTACGAGAAACTGATCTCCGCGGCTCGCGAGGCCTTCACCGAAGAAGGCTCCTCGGCGTCGCTAGAGGAAATCGCTCGTCGTGCCGGTGTCGGCATCGGCACCCTCTACCGGCACTTCCCAACCCGCCAGGATCTGCTCGAGGCCGTATATGTGGAGGAGGTCAAAGCGCTGTGCCGCTCGGCGGCAGACCTGGCGAACAAACCTCCCTGGGACGCCCTCGTGGCGTGGCTGCATCGCTTCGTGGAGTACCTCGCCGCCAAGCAGGCCCTGGCACAGGAACTGTTTGCGTACGTCGATCACGACGCCGACGTCTTCCAGAGTTGCCGCACCTCGCTGTACGCCGCCGGCGAGCCACTGCTGGCACGGGCGCAGAAAGCCGGCGAGGTGCGGGGCGACACGAACATCTTCGAAATTGTGCAGTTGGTCGTCGGCATCACGAAGGTCCAAACGACGGAGCCGGGGCAAGCCGAACGTATCTTGAACATGGCTCTCGACGGGTTGCGGCACCAGCCGGGTCTATAACTTACTGATATACTGCAAACGGTAAGTTATTCGAGGAAGGTCGGGTGTCGGTCCAGCAAGCCGGACGGGAGGTCGACGTCGCCTGGCGCGGGAGGACAGTCCGCGCCTTCGTGCCGACGCTGCTCGCGGAACGTGACCTGACGTTTGACGCCGTAACCGTGGCTCGCACCGCGATCGCCGCGGCCGAGATCGCCCACGCCGCTGAGGCGCTGACGGAGGACTACGAAGCGCTCGCGCGCCTGCTGCTGCGCTCGGAAGGGGTCGCTTCCTCCTATATCGAAGGCATCAAGGCGCCGGTCGTGGACATAGTCCTGGCGGAAGAGCACCTCGCCGCCGGCGGTACGAGCGCCGCGTGGGTGGCATCGAACCTCGCGGCCGCCCGCGAGGCGATCGCGAGCGCCAGGACTACTTCGCTCTCGGTGGAGGCGCTGTGTGGGTGGCATCGCACGCTCATGACCGGCAGTCCGATGCCCGAGCGTTTCGTCGGAGTGATCCGGGACGAGCAGGGATGGATCGGTGGCCACGACCCGACCGACGCGTACCTCGTGACGTCTCCGCCTGACGAGCTCGACCCTTTGCTCGAGGACCTTGTCCGCTACGCCAATAGCGAGGACGTCGATCCCGTGGCCCAGGCCGCTATCGCCCATGGGCAGTTCGAGATCATGCATCCTTTCGCGGACGGCAACGGCCGGGTGGGCAGAATCCTCGTCGCATGGATCCTGACCCGGCGGCTATCTCTGGTCACCCCGCCCCCGGTGAGCGTCGCGATCGCAGCGGACGTCGGCGGCTACTCGTCTGGACTGGTCCAGTACCGGTTCGGCCAGCACGATCACTGGGTGCAATGGTTCGCCAACGCCGTTTACAGCGGCGGGCGTGCCCAGAGTCAGCTCACTTCGGAGGTGAGCGCTTTGAGGGCGCGCTGGCGGGAACGGCTGAGGGGCAGGCAGCGCGCTCTTCGCAGCGACGCCACAGCCTGGGCGGCGCTCGAGCTGCTCCCGCGCAATCTCGTTCTGACCTCGGACGTGCTCGCGAGAGAGCTGCGGGTATCGAACAAGGGCGCACTCGACGCTCTGCGCCAGCTGGCGGAGGCAGGTGTGCTGCTGGAGTACGGGAGCGTGACCCGCGGTCGTGGGCGACCGTCGAAGCTGTATGTCAGCAGGGAGCTTCTCGCTCTGGCTGGATCGAGCCCGCTGCGCTGACGAGGCAGTCTCATACCCCTGGCTCGGTCGACGGGCCTCACCGACTCAAAGCGACGGGAGGGTCGATCCCCATTAGCCTTCGGGCGAGCAGAGGAGGGCGGATGCGCTGCCCAGCGTGTGGATGCGAGAACCCCGACGGCAAGCGGTTCTGTGGGGACTGCGGCGAGTCATTAGCTCTCATTTGCTCCGCGTGCGGGGCGCAAGTCGAGCCTGGAAAGCGGTTCTGCGGTGACTGCGGGACGCCCGTCGGACCTGAGAGACCATCAGAGTCTGCCTCGGCCACCTCTTCCCAGGTCGCTAGACAATCACAGGGTGCGACTGCGCCCTCCACAGAGCTCCGACACGTCTCGGTGCTCTTCTGCGATCTCGTCGGCTTCACGCCTTTCTCGGAGAAACGCGACGCCGAGGAGGTAAGAGACATCCTGTCGGGTTACTTCGAGCTCGCCCGGGCGATCGTCGGGCGATACGGCGGCGTCGTCGAGAAGTTCATCGGCGACGCGGTGATGGCGGTGTGGGGCGCCCCGGTCGCGAAGGAAGACGACGCCGAACGCGCGGTCAGAGCCGGCCTCGAGCTGGTCTCAGCCGTCGCCGCCTACGGTTCGGAGCACTCGACCGACCTCCAGGCAAGAGTCGGCATCGTGACCGGCGGCGTCGCCACGACCGAGACGCCAGAGGAGGGCCTGGTCATCGGCGACCGTGTGAACACCGCCGCTCGTATCCAGTCGGCCGCCCCGCCGGGCAGCTGCTACGTGGACGAGATGACCCGGGCCGCCACCGCGGCCGCAATCGCGTACAGCGACGCCGGTGAGCACCAGCTCAAGGGCAAGGCCGAGCCGGTCCGCCTGTACCAGGTGACCCGGGTCGTGGCGGCCGTCGCTGGCTCGCAGCGGTCGGGCGTCCTCGAGGCTCCGTTCATCGGGCGCGACCGCGAGCTCCACCTCGTCAAGGAGCTCTTTCACGGCACCGCCGAGCGCCAGTCCGCACGCCTGGTGCTCGTCTCGGGGGTGGCTGGGGTCGGCAAGTCACGACTCTCCTGGGAATTCTTCAAGTACATCGACGGCCTCGTCGGAACCGTGCTCTGGCACGCCGGGCGCTGCCTGTCCTATGGGGAAGGAGTGAGTTACTGGGCGCTGTCGGAGATGGTCCGGGCGAGGCTTCAGATCAGCGAGGAGGATCCCCAGGAGGTAGTCGCCGAGCGCTTGCGGACCGGCCTCGAGCGATGGATCGAAGACGCCACCGACCGCGAGTTCATCGCTCCCCGCCTCGGCCAGCTGCTCGGGCTTCCGACCCCTAGGGTGCTCGCGAGAGAAGAGCTCTTCTCTGGCTGGCGCCTGTTCTTCGAGCGCTTGGCCGAGTACCTCCCCGTGGTCATGGTCATAGAAGATCTGCAGTGGGCAGACGCCGGCATGGTCGATTTTCTCGACCACCTGCTCGAGTGGTCGGGCGACCACGCGATCTTCCTCCTCGTGCTGTCACGACCCGAGGGGACCGACCGAAAAGGGCTCGGACTCGCTCGAAGAAGTGTCACGGCGCTCCCGCTCGACCCCCTGTCCGACGACCTGATCGGCGCGATGTTGGACGGCCTTGTCACCGGCCTTCCCGAGACGGCACGTGCGCGCATCGTCGAGCGTGCCGAGGGGATCCCGCTATACGCGATCGAGACGGTGCGGGGACTGCTCGACAAGGGCGTCGTCGAGAGAGGCGACGGCGTCTCGCTTCACCTGGTGGGCGAGCTCGGTGAGCTCGAGATCCCACCTGGGCTCACCGCTCTCATCGCGTCTCGCCTCGATGCCCTCGGCCCCGACGAGCGACGACTCGTCAAGGAGTGCTCGGTCCTCGGCGGGAGCTTCCCTCGCCAGGCGATCGAGGCCGTCTCCGACGTCGACCCAGTCTCTCTCGACGACTTGCTCAGCTCGCTCGTCAGAAAGGAGGTGCTGACGGTCCGCGCCGACAAGCTCTCGCCCGAACGCGGCCAGTACGCGTTCACCCAGTCGCTCATCAGATCCGTCGCGTACGACATGTTGACGAGGGCCGAGCGCCGGACCCGGCACCTGAGGACCGCAGAGCACCTGCGAACGGCCTTTCCCGACGAGGGTGCCGAAGTTGCCGAGGTGATCGGCGCCCACCTGTACGACGCCTACAAGGCCGCCGCCGGCGACCCCGACGCCGAAGAGCTCCGGGCTGCGGCACGTGAGGCCTACACGAGGGCAGCTGAACGGGCCGAGTCCGTCGGAGCCCCCGAGGCTGCCGAGGCGGCGTATCTGAAGGCAGGCGAGCTGGGCTCGGATGAGGCCGAGCAAGCCGGCTTCACCGAAAGGGCCGGACGGATGGCGTATTTCGCAGGCTGGAACGAGCGAGCTCTCGCGCATCTCGAGGCGGCCGCCGGCGCGCACGCAAAGGCGGGGCGCGTCGTCGACGCCGCTCGTGTGACCGCCGGCCTGGGCGAAGCGCTCAGCCGCCTCGGTCGGGGAGAGCAGGCGATCACGAGGATGCGAGGGGCGCTGGCGTCACTCGACCGGGAGACGGCCCCTCCTGAGGTCGTCGCGGACCTTCAGGCGAAACTTGCTGGTGTTCTTATCTTCTCGGGGCACGGCGACGAGGCAACCGACGGGGTCGAGGAGGCGCTCACGTTGGCCCAGCACTACGAGCTAGCCGAGGCGCTCACCCTCAGCCTCAATTACAAGGCAATACTGCTCGGCAACGCAGGACGATCTGATGAGGCCCGCATGCTGTACGAGGGTGAGGCCTCTGTCGCCCGGCTTCACGGGGTTGCTCGCAGCGAGCTGGTCGCAGAGCTCAACCTGGCCGACCTCTGCATGACCCGCGACCTCCCGGGCGCCGAGGAGCACGCCAGGACCGCGCTCGCCCTGGCCCGGCGCTGGGGGCTCCGCGAGAACGAAGCCACTGTGGCGAGCAACCTCATGTACATCCTGACAATGGCCGGGCGCTTCGACGAGGTGGACAGGCTCGGTGCCGAGCTTCTCCAGGCAGGTGGCAACGAGCGCCCCGGGGCGGATGAGATCAACTACTCGCTTGCTTGCTTGGAGGCTCTTCGAGGCAATGTCGAGGTAGCCCAGGAGCACCTGTCGGTCTGCGACTCCTGGGCCGAGAGCGACAACGTGCAGGACAGAGTGCTCTTCCTCGCAGCCGAGGCGGCGGTGGCGTTAGAAGGACGGACCCGGCACGCGCTCGAGACGGCTCGCCGCGCCATCGACGATGCTCTCATGGGGGGTCTCGGCGTCGCCAACGAAGCATTCCGGATTGCGTTTCCCGTCGCATTCGATGCGGCGATCGACCTTGGCGACCTCGATCAAGCCGACCGGCTCGCGGCGACACTGGCGGCGCGTCCGAGAGGCGAAGTCCCACCGTTCCTTCGGGCGCAGGTCACGCGCGCCACGGCACTGGTCGCCAGCGCGCGAGACGAGGAGGAGGTGCCGATGAACCTCGCCTCCGCTGAGGCGACGTTTCGTGACCTCGGCTACCCGTACTGGAGGGCACGAGCGCAGCTCGACCGGGCGGAGTGGCTCGCCCGCCAGGAAAGGCTCGAGGAGTCAGCGAGGCTCGCCGGTGAATCTGCCTCCACGTTCGTCTCGGTCGGCGCCGCGCCGATGCTCGTCCGTGCAAGAGCCCTTTTCGCGGCTGGGATGGGTCACAGCCTCGTTTGAGAAGCGCTCGTCCCCTTGGCCCTGGGCCTGGAGGCACGCTCGGAGAGACGGTGGCTGTCCTCGGCGCCGAGCGTGAGGCCGTAGACCGCGCTCAGCTGTTCGATCACTCCGGTCGTCGCCTTTCCGAACGGGACCTTGGCCTCGAAGGCGTGAAGAACGATGCCCTCCAGCAGTTCGCCGAGCGAAAGGTCGAGGTACTCGGCCAAGCCCTTCAGTACCTTCAGCATGCTCCGCTCGATGCGCAGGCCGGTCTGGACGCGCTTGATCGGTACCATAGTACCAAGTTACCATAGCTGAATGGATGACGACGGGTTCCTCCAACCTCTGCATGACGCGCTGGAAGGTAACGATGGATTCGGACACCGCCAGCACCTGCAACTGGCTTGGCGGTACCTCCGGGCAGCCGGGACCCCCACCGCGGAGTGCTGGATGCGCGCCGCGATCCGACGCGTCGCAGCGGCGCACGGGACTCCTGACAGGTACAACGAGACGCTCACTCTTACTTGGGCACGGCTTGTCGCGACGCACTTACGTTCTTGCGACGCCACCACCTTCGAGGAGTTCATCGCCCAGAACCCCGGCCTTCTCGATCGTCGGCTACCTGATCGTCACTTCTCGAGCGAAACGCAGCGGGGTGACCGCGCGCGGTGCGAGTGGGTCGAACCTGACCTTCGTCCGCTCCCCTGAAACAACGGGTTCTTTTCGCCAAGCAATCCATTGGGACCGGTAGGGCGTACCCCCTTGCTGTAAACGACTTCAGCTCAAGGAGGAATCACCCATGAATACCGTTGGAACGACGAAGAGACGCCGCAAGACCATGGTCACGCGGATCGCGCCGGCAGCGATCGCGGCCGGTGGCCTCATTGCCGCAACTGCCGTGCTGGGGCCGGCCTCGGCGTCGACGGCCAAGACCGAGAACGTCGCGCACACGGTGAAGACCAGTAAGTACGGCACTATCCTGGTCAACGCCAAGGGCTTCACGCTCTACACGTACGCCAAGGACACCAAGAACCACTCCAAGGTCACGGGCGAGCTTCTTGCCTTCTGGCCGGCGCTCGTCGTCCCCGCCAGGGTCAGCCCAGTAGGCACGCACGTGACCGGACTCGGCGTCTTCACGCGCTCGAACGGCCAGCATCAGGTGACCGATCACGGCAAGCCCCTCTATCTGTTCGTGGAAGACAAGAAGCCGGGCCAGGTGACCGGGCAGGGCGTGGAGGGCTTCGCCGTCGTCAGGCTCGGCTCGAGCTCGACCACCACCACGATGCCGCCCGGCGGCGGCGGGCGCGGCTACTGAGCCCCGATCAGGCCGGGGGGCGACTCTCGCCGACGCTCCGACGAGCGCCGAGAAGTCGTCCCCCACGGGGCTCCCCGAGGTGCATGCTGGCGGGATTGGCGTTTGGCTTCCGCGAGTCAGGAGGAGCACATGTGCCGTCTTGCCCTTGAAGTTCGCAGGTTGGTCGAGGGCCTGGATCACTATCCCGCGCTGCCGTGACCGCCTCGACACGGAACACATTCGTCTCAGAGCTTCGCCAGACGATCCTTCCCGATCGGGGCGGTGAGGATGGTCTGCTGCCGCCGTTGCTGGTGGCCCTGACGTTCGTAACGGGGCTAGTGGATGCGTTCAGCTACCTCGTGCTCGGGCACGTCTTTGTCGCCAACATGACGGGCAACGTCGTCTTCTTGGGCTTCGCCTTGGCCGGAGCCCCTGGGTTCTCGCTCACCGCATCGCTGGCGGCCCTGGGGTCGTTTAGCCTCGGCGCCCTTGCCGGAGGCAGAACCGGCAAGAAATACGGGAAGCAGCGAGGCCGGCTGCTGCGCACGGCTAGCGGCATACAGGCCGGGCTCCTAGCCGCCTCGGTCATTCTGGCCGCGCTGAGCGGAAGTCCCGTCGAAGGCGGGTACCGATACGGCCTGATCGTGGTTCTCGGGGTTGCCATGGGGATGCAGAACGCAGCTGCTCGCCAGATCGGAGTCTCCGATTTGACCACCTCTGTCCTCACCATGACCCTCACCGGCCTCGCCGCCGATGCCACGATCGCCGGCGGAAAGGGATCGAAATCCGGCCGCCGTCTCACCGGCGGTGGCCGCAATGTTCGCCGGCGCCCTCGTAGGTGCGGCGTGCGTCCTTCACCTCCGCATCGTCTACGGCCTCGTGATCGCTCTGGTCGTGCTGGTCGTCGTCGGCGTGACGACCAGCTTTCTTGAGATGTCGGACCCGGCCTGGGCGGGGAGCTAGCGACCAACGCGACCCAGACGCAGTACCGGGACCCGGCTCGGAGCCGGCGCGACCTCGGGCTTGGAGACCACTCCCTGGCGGCCAGCCGGCGCCGCCAGGGAGTGGTCGAGTCACTGCTGGGCCTTGGCTTTAGAAGGGCGCGGGGATCTTCCGCGCGGCGCCGGTGAACGCCTTTATAGGACCACTGTTCGTCGACACGAAGACCGGGGTGAGCGCCGTGATCGTTGCACCGCTCCCGCCGATCTGGACGACCTCCGACCCGGAGAAGCCGTAGTGGTCGGCCTTCGAGTAGGTGAGCGGGACGAGCCCCGGTGTGGCGAAGTTCTTGCCCACCGTCTCGAGCGTGTTGATCAACCCGTTACGGGTGAGGTTCTTCCCTGCTGCCTCGAGAAGCTCCACGGTGGAGATGCCGAGAGCCACCCCGTACTCGCTGTTGCCGTCCCATTGGTAGCCCTTCACATAGGTGTGGAGAATGGACTTCGACAGCTTGATCCAGGCGTTGGAAGCCTGTGTCTCGGGCGGGAGGTAGGCGTTCGTGATCATCCCGTTGAGCAGCGCGGCGCCGGCCTTGCCTTTCGAGAACGCGCTCAGCAGGCCGGTCAGCGTCGGCGGGTCGGACCCGACGCTCGAGACCACCCACTGCGGGTGGTAATTGAGCGTCGCGGCCGCAAGGAGGGCCAGAGTCGTGGCTGCGGGGATGCTGTACAGCACGACGATCTTCGCACCGGCCGCTTTCAGGGCGGCGACCTGGCTGCCGAGACCGGCTGCGAGACCCGCAGGGGTGCCGACGTATGTCTGCTGGCTGGCGATGGAGCTCTTCGGGATGTACTGGTCGAGGCCCTTCACGCCGTCCATGCCGAACTCGTCGTCCTGGTACAGGTAGCCGACCTTCCTTCCGAACAGGTGGGTCGCGACGTACCTGCCGAGGATCTTGCCCTCGACGACGTAGTCCGGCTGCCACCCGAAGCTGTCGGGGTACTTCGTCTCGCTCCAGCAGGCGCAGCCGGAAGCGACGAACAGCTGTGGGACGCCCTGTGAGTTGAGGTATCCCTGCACTGCCAACTGGGTCGGGGTGCCGAGCGGTCCGACGTCGGCGAAGATGTTGTCGACCTCGACGAGCTGTTTGGTCTTCTCCACCGTGGTGATGGGGTTGTACTGGTCGTCGTCGATGATGTACTTGATCTTCCGCCCGAAGACGCCGCCGTGGGCGTTCACGAACTTGAAGACGGCGTTCGTCGCGGGGGCGATCTCGTCGTAGCCGGGAGCCGCCGGCCCGGTGAGAGGCGTCGTCGTGCCGAGGACGATCTGGTGAGCGGTCACGCCAGTCGTCTGCGAAACCTTGACCGTCGCCTCGCTGGTCGGGATGGCGACGAGGGCGGCGGCAAGGCCGGCTGAGCAGAACACCGAGCCGAGCAGCAGGCCTCCGCCGCGGATTCGTCTGGTGCCGGTCATGGAACGGTCCTTTCTGTTGTGGGTCATGGAACGGTCCTTTCTGTTGTGGGTCATGGGATGGTCCTTTCTGGTGTAGGTCTAGGCGCAGAGGCAGAAGAGGCGGGAGAAGTGGGCCCTGCTGGGGAGGACGACTCGGGCGCGAGCAATCGGGGGCGACTGGTCAAGTGCCGGAGCCGGGACCAGAGCGAACGCAGCCAGCCCTGGATTCCCGAGGGAGCCACCATGATGATCACGACGATGAGCAGGCCGAAGACCGCGTTCTGCAGGTTCGCCGATACCCCGTTCGTCAAGTTGAAATGGCTCGACAGGCTCATAGTCCACTGGGGCACGAATACGAGCGCCAGAGCGCCCCACGCCGCCCCGACGAGCGTCCCGCTGCCACCGATCACCATTCCCGCCAGCAGCTGGATGGACAGGAAAAGGCCGAAGCTGTCAGGGCTCACGATCCCGCTCCAGAGCGCGAAGAGTCCCCCAGCGAGGCCGGCCGCCGCGGCACTGATCGCGAAGGCGAGGACCCGGAGGCGACCCGGGTTCAGACCCGATGCGGAGGCGGCCACGTCGTCGTCCCGAACGGCTCGCAGCGAGCGCCCGAAGCGGCTCCGGAGGAGGTTCGCCAGCAGGACCATCGTCACGAGCGCCCCGAACAGCGTGATCCAGGCGAGCCAGCGTTCCGGCGGCACCGAGCCGGGAGGGGTCGGCGGGTTCACGATGATCCCCTGGTCCCCGTTGAACAGGCTCGCGAACTTCTCGGGAAGGTTTTGCACCGCAAGAGCGACAGCGAGGGTCACCCCGGCGAGGTACGGGCCCCTCAGACGGGCCGCCGGCATCCCGACGAGGGCGCCGAGACCAGCGGCCGCCACGACTCCGACGACGATCGGCACGATGAGCGGAAGGTCGAAGTGCTCCATCATCAGGCCTGCCGCATAGGCGCCGATCGCCATGAAGGCGCCCTGGCCGAGCGAGATCTGACCGCTCACTCCGGTCAGCACCGACAGACCGGCGATCGCGATGGCGTACCAGCCGATCTCGGCCAGCTCGGTGTTGTCGTATGGGCTGACGACGAACGTGAGCCAGAAGAGAAGCCCTCCGGCAGCCACCGCGAGCAAGAGGTGCCGGATGAGCGGCTGGTCCGGCAGCCGAACCATCCGGGACAGCCGCGCACCGCGCCGCGGTGCGGGCAGGCTCACACCCGCCTCGCTCTCGGTCGGGAGAAGATGCCCTCGGGCCGGATCGACAGCACCACGATCAGCAGCACGGCCGCGCCGATCGTCTCCATGCTGGAGCCTAGATAACCGCCGACATAGGAGATCCCGAGCCCGGTCGCGATCCCACCGATCAGCGCGCCGACCGGGCTGTCGAGGCCCCCGAGCACCGCGGCGGCGAACCCGTACACGAGGATCGGGTCCATCATGTTCGGCGAGAGCAGCACCTTCGGAGCCACGAGCACGCCCGCCAGCGCTCCCGCTAGTGTCGCCAGCGCCCAGCCGACGGTGAGGATCCGGCCGACCCGGACGCCGAGGAGCCGAGCCACCTCGGGGGCGAAGGCGCCCGCCCTCATCTTGAGCCCGAGGCTCGTCCAGCGGAACAGCACGAGCATCGCCAGCATCAGCACCAGCACAGAGCCGAGGACGAAGATGTCGAAGCGGGAGAAGTCGAGACTGGTGTGGCCGACCGTCACCCCGATCTGGGAGAAGGCGGGCGTGAACCCCCGGTCGGACGAGCCCCATATTGCGCCGACGACCGACTCGACCAGGATCAGCAGCCCGATCGAGACCACGACGGGGTTGAGCTCGGGCTTGCCGTACAAGGGGCGGATGAAGAGGCGCTCGGTGACTGCGCCGATGACGAGACCGGCCGCGAGGGCGGCCGCGAACGCGATCCAGTAGTTGACCGAACGGTCGAGCAGAGACACCGCTATGTAGGTCGTGAGGGTCGCGAGCGCTCCCTGCGCGAAGTTGATGACCCTCGTGGCCCGCCAGATCAACACGAGGCCGAGCGCGACCGCCGCGTAGATGACGCCGAACGTGAACCCGTTCAACGTCAAGTCGACGAAGAGACTCATCTCATCCCTCAGAAACCCAGATAGTGGTGCCGTAGCTGCTCGTCGGCCGAGAGCGCCGCCGCGTCGTCGCTCATTACGACCCGCCCGAGGTTCAGCACGATGGCCGTGTCGGCGATCGACAGCGCGCTGCTCGCGTTCTGCTCGACGAGAAGCAGCGTGAGGCCGTCGGAGCGGGCGAGGTCGCGGACGACCCGCATCACCTCGCGGGTGACGAGCGGCGCGAGACCGAGTGAGGGCTCGTCGAGCAGGAGCAGCCGCGGGCTCGAAGCGAGTGCCCGGCCGATCACCAGCATCTGCCGCTCGCCTCCCGAGAGTGTGGACGCCACGCGGTTCCGTCGGCTCTCGAGCGCAGGGAAGAGCTCGTAGGCGCGCTCGATGCCGCGTCGGTACGCGGGCTGGCGCCGGCGCCAGAGCGCGCCGAGCTTCAGGTTCTCGTCGACCGAGAGCTCTGTGATCACGCCACGACCCTCGGGCACGTGCGCCACGCCGAGGCGCACGATCTCCTCGGTCCGGACGCCCAGGAGCTCCTTGCCGCGCCACCTGACGCTCCCCGATCTGGTGCTGCATAGCCCCGTGATCGCCCGCAGCAGCGTCGTCTTGCCTGCCCCGTTTGCGCCGAGCACTGCGGTGATCGAGCCTTCCTCGGCGGCGAGCGAGACGTCCGTGAGCGCGCGCACTGCCCCGTAGGAGACCGAGAGGCGGTCAATCTCGAGCATGCCCGGCCTCCCGCTCGACCGGCTCGCCGAGGTACGCCGTCGTCACGGCGGGGTTGGCGCGGATCTCCTCCGGCCGCCCGGCGGCGATGACCCTTCCGAAGTCGAGCACGACGATCCGGTCGCACGTCGCCATGACGAGGTCCATGTTGTGCTCGACGATCAGAACTCCCATGTGCCCGCGCAGCGACGCGAGCAGCTCCGCGAGCTCGCTGATGTCGGACGCCGATAGGCCGCTCGCGGGCTCGTCCATAAGCACGAGCGCAGGATCGGCGACGAGCGCACGGGCGAGCGCGATCCGTTTCTGGACCGGATAGGGAAGCGTTCCGGGCATCTCGGCGGCGAAGTCGGCGACGCTCAGGCGCTCGAGGAGCTCCATCGAACGCTCCCGCAGCCGCCGCTCGTCCCGGCTCGAGCGCCTCAGGCCGAGCATCGACGAGAACAGACCGGAGCGCACCTTCGGCGTCTGGCCGACGAGAACGTTCTCGAGCACGCTCAGCCCGGGGAACAGGCCGACACCCTGCAGCGTCCGGGAGATCCCCAGTCCCGCGAGGTCGTGCGGGCGCTGGCGGCGCAGCTCCCGGCCCTTCCACACGATCCGGCCTGCCGCTGGTCGCACGAAGCCGCAGATGACGTTGAAAAGTGTCGTCTTGCCGGCCCCGTTCGGGCCGATGACACCTACGATCTCGCCCGTATTGGCCAAGAGGGAGACGTTGTCGAGCCCCCTCAATCCCCCGAAATTGACCGTGACGCCGTCGACCGACAGCACGGCAGACTCCGCCGCCCCGCTGAGACTCTCGCGGGTAGGCAACGACTCTGGCGCCCCGCTGGCCCCTTGGTCGCGCAATCGGTCCCCCCAACCTGCCCGTCAGCTCACGACCATCGGTTCGCACCGACCGGTGGCTCCCGCCCAATGCTGTAGTGCGCTCTTTACAAGACCGCAAACTAGCCTACTAATGCCTTTGGGGCGGCTCGGATGACTCGTCTTGCAGGAAAAACCTATGGCTCAGGCCGGTAGTTTCCCCGTCAGGACGTGCGACATGAGCCAGGCGAGGATCTTGGTCCCGTAGCCCTCGGTCGTGAGAGCACCGATGGTGCCGCCGTGATCGAGCCCGGGGAGCACCACCATTCGGGTCGGGTCCCCGCAGCCGCGCAGAATTCGTCGCACCTCGCTGGGCTGGCCGCTCAGGTAGCGGAAGTCCCGCGATCCCATTAGGAAGTAGGCGGCGAGCCTCCTCGACGGGCAGGCCGAGGAGTACGGCACGCCACCGGCCACGAAGCTTGCGGCGGCAAATCGCGAGGCGTGGGTCAAGGCGTACCAGCCGAGGTAGTCGGCACCCCCCGACCAGCCCGTGATGTACTCCCGCGCGCGGTCGATGTCGTACCTCGTCTCGATGATCCTCGTCTCGCGGGCGATCCAGCCGTCGTCGTACCTCCGCGAATCCTGGAACCAGTACCACCAGCTGTTGCTGCAGTCCCCGCTGACGCACGCGTGGCAGCCCTTGTTGATCGGGCACTGCGGCGCGAACAAGATGACGTTCGCCTTCTCGGTAACCGGCATCCAGGCGCTGGCGATGATGGAGCTGAAGCCCTCGTCGCCGTGAAGGGCGACGAGGAGAGCCGTCGGGATGCGGGCGTTGTAGGTCCTCGGCACGGCGACGATGCAGCCTCTGCAGGGCCAGTTGTACCGCGTGCCGACGACGCCGCCTCTTCCGTGCGAGCTCGCCAGTTCCACCTGACCCGGGCGCGGGGAGGAAACCTGAAGTGAGATCCGCGCACCGTCCGCACTCGCCGGCCTCAGCGCGCCGTAGGAGGGGGCCGACAGCGAGACCACGACGACTGCGGCGGCCGCGAGCGCGACCTGGGATCGTACAAGTTCGCGGCCATACCGATTTGATCTGGGAACGTCAGCCCGTTCTCGCGTGAGCCCATCGTGGCAAAAGCTCGCGCGCATGCGCAAGGATCCACCTCGCCGGCCCTCGGCACACAGGTGCGCGAGCCTCCCGTGATCGGCGGGATGATTGGTGCGAAGATAGGCCGCCAGCGGGCCTCGCGCCGTCGGAGGTTGCGAGATGGGCGGCGTGAACAAGTCGAAGGGGGAAGCAGAGATGAGTGTTCGACCGCACGGGGACGACGTACCGCCAGGCGACGAGGGGCCGCGCAACCTGAGCCGCCGTGAATTCCTCGGGTCACTCGCCACCGCGGGCGTCGCTCTCGGAGCCGGGTCCGTGTTGGCCGCTTGCGGCGGGACGACGCCGTCGGCCGCGCCGCCGGTTACGAATACCGCCAAGAAGCCCAAGCGCGGCGGCACTCTCCGGGCGGGCCTGTCCGGCGGGACGACCAGCGACACCTTGGACGGTGAGAATCAGATCAACAACGTCGACTACGCGAGGGCCGCGCAGTTGTACGACCCCCTCGTCGGCTACGACAAGGATGCGCACACGACGCTCGTGCTTGCCGAGGAGATCACGCCGAATGCGACGGCCACCTCCTGGACGATCCGAATCCGCAAGGGAGTGACGTTCCACAACGGGAAGGAGATGACGGCCGAAGACGTCGTCTACATGTTCCAGTACATCTTGAACCCCAGGCGCCCGGCGATAGGTGCGGTGTCGCTGCAACCGGTGGACGTCAAAAGCGTGCGCGCCGTCGACAAATACACGGTCGTGGTGCCGTGTCACACACCTTTTGCCACACTGGTCGACACGTTGGTGAACTACACCTACAACGTCATCCCGGTCGGGTTCGACCCGAAGCGCCCGGTCGGCACGGGCCCCTTCAAGTTCGAGAGCTTCACTCCTGGCGTGCAAAGCGTCTTCGTCCGCAACCCTGACTACTGGCAGACCGGTCTGCCGTACGTCGACAAGCTCCAGATAATCGAGTTCGCCGACGAGAACAGTCAGATAAATGCGTTGCTGTCGGGCCAGGTCGACGTCATCGATCTTCTGTCCTTCGAGAGCATCGCGGCGGTGAGGTCCGGGGGGATGAAGGTGTCGGTCGGAGCCGGCGGCGGGTGGAACCCGTTCACCATGAGGGTCGACACGCCACCTTTCAACGATCCACGGGTCAGGCAGGCGTTTCGGCTGATCGCTGACCGGCCGCAGATGCTCGAGCTCGTGTTCGGCGGCCACGGGCTTATCGGCAATGACCTCTTCAGCATCTGGGACCCGGTCTACGACTCTTCTCTCCCACAGCGGACCCAGGACATCGAGCAGGCCAAGTTCCTGCTCAAGAAGGCTGGACACCAAGGACTGGCGATCGAGCTCGTCACCGCCGACCTCGCACAGGGAGTCATCAGCACCGCCGAGGTGTTCGCCAAGCAGGCGACAGCCGCCGGGGTCACGGTGAACATCCGCCAGATCAGCGTCAGCGAATTCTACGGCTCGAACTACCTCAAGTGGGTGTTCGCCCAGGACTACTGGTACTTCGACCCGTACTTCCCGCAGGTCGGTCTCGCGAATTTGCCAACCTCCGGCTTCAACGAGACGCACTACGAGAACCCGACCTACCTGAGCCTGTACGCGCAGGCGCTGAGAACCGTCGACGAGACAAAGAGGAAATCCATCGCCCACGACATGCAGGCCTTGTTCTTCGATACGAGCGGGTACATCATCCCGTACTTCACGCCGTCCATCGACGGGCACTCGCCGAAGGTCGAAGGTGTAGCGGAGTCGCGTTTGGGCGTTCCCTTCGGTTTCTTCAATTTCAAGAAGATGTGGCTCGAATGAGAGGGCCGAGCGGTACATCGACCAAGTGAACCTGCTCCTGGTGACGCTTGATCAGTTCCGCGGCGACTGCCTGTCGGGTGCCGGCCATGTGGTGGCGCGCACCCCGAACCTCGATCGCCTCGCGGCCTCGGCCGTGCGCTTCGACCGCCATTACAGCCAGGCGGCGCCATGCTCACCTGGACGCGCCTGCCTTTACACGGGCACGTACCAGATGAACAATCGCGTCGTCGCCAACGGCACCCCACTCGACGACCGCTTCGACAACCTGGCACGCGCCGGCCGGCGGGCGGGATTCGACCCGACGCTGTTCGGCTACACGGACCAGGGGATCGACCCGCGTCTCGTCGAGTCGCCCGACGACCCGCGCCTTTGGAGCTACGAGGGCGTTCTCCCCGGGTTCACGGTCGGGCTGGATCTGACGGGCGAGCTGGAGCCGTGGCTTGAGTGGCTGCGCGAGCTCGGCTACGACGTGCCGTCGACAGGCTACGGCGCGCTTGCGACCGAGTCCGACCGGTCCGAGGAGGTCGGGCTTTCTGCGTTCACGACGGACCGTTTCTTGGAGTGGCTCGAGCGAACGGACCGGCACTGGTTCGCCCACCTGAGCTATCTGAGGCCCCACCCTCCTTACGCGGCGGCCGGACGCTGGGCTCGCGCCTTTGCTCCCGAAGAGGTCGACATGCCGATCGAGGCTGTGCCGGATCGCCATGGCCTGCACGACGCACTGCTTGGATCGCCGAAGACCAGGGCGCCGCTCGAGGAGAGTGCTTTACGACGCCTGCGGAGCCAGTACTACGGCATGATCGGCGATGTCGATGCCCAGCTCGGCAGGGTCTGGGACGGCCTCGAGCGGCTCGGTCAGTGGGACGACACGCTCGTGCTCGTGACCTCCGACCACGGCGATCAACTCGGGGACCACGGGTTGATCTCGAAGGCGGGCTACTTCGAGGAGAGCTACCGGGTGCCCGGAATCATCCGGTCGCCACGACACCGCGCGGCACACGGGACAGTCGTGGGCGCCTTTACGGAAAATGTTGACTTCTTCCCGACGATCTGTGAGGCGTTGGGTCTCGCAGTGCCCCCGCAGTGCGACGGGCTGCCGCTCACCGCCTTCTTGGAGGGGCGACCGCCCCGGTGGTGGCGGTCGGCGGCGGCTTGGGAGTTCGACTGGCGGTACCTGCGGCTGCCCGCAGAGGCCTTCGGCTGGCCGTGGGACAGACGCCTCGAGCGGGACAACCTCGCCGTCATGCGTTTCGATGACGCCGCGTACGTCCAATTCGGCGACGGCTCGTGGCGATGCTTCGACCTTGACGCCGACCCGACCTGGCGCACGGCACTCGACGACCCTGGGCGTATCCTCGGCTACGCCCAGTCGATGCTCACGTGGCGGGCCGAGCACGCGGATCGGACCGTCACGAGCTTTCTTCTCGAGAACGGCGGCGTGGGCCGCTGGCCGGCCGGCTCGGTGGTCGCTCCGTCGGCGGAGAGCCAGCGGTTGGCCGTCTCCGAGCTCGGCGCGCCGCGGGTGCCCTGACCGCGGAGCCCCCGACATCATGCGAATTCTGGTCACCAACGACGACGGAGTGCACTCAGCGGGCCTCCGAGCCGTACGGGAGCGACTCGTCGCGATCGCCGACTCGGTCGTCACGATCGCCCCCGAGAGCGACTGCAGCGGCCTCGCTCAGGCGTGCACGTGGAGCCGCCCAGTAACCGTGACACGACTCAGCGGCGGCGTCCACGCCGTGTTCAGCTGCGACGGGACACCGACGGACTGCGTGCGCGTCGGCCTGCTCGGAGGGCTGGCGAACGGCGCCGATCTCGTCGTCTGCGGGATCAACCACGGAGCCAACCTCGCCGACGACGTCGCCTACTCCGGGACGATCGGGGCGGGTCGCGAAGCGGCCATACTCGGCATGAGCGCGCTGTGCTTGTCCCAGCAGACACCCACGGGAAGCTTTGCCGTCAACTACCGCGAGGATCTGGCGCAAAGCGGCCTGAGCTACGACTTCGGTGTGGCCGCGCGCTACGGCGCCGACATCGCCCGCGCCATGTGCATCGCACCGCCTAGGGAGCCTGTCGTTCTCAATGTCAATTTTCCCGCGGCCCTCACGGCCGCCGAGGGCGTTCTGACGCGCGTCGGCCGGCGCGCCTACCCACGCTCGGACCCACCCGCGTGGGGGGACGGGGAGAGCACCCGGTCGTGGTACCTGTTCGGCGACCCTGACGAGGAGATTCCCGAGGCCGGAGACGGATCGGGCACCGACATCGCCGCCCTGAGGGAGGGCCGGATCTCGGTGATGGCCGTGCCGGTGTCCTGGCAGCCCGGCCGCCTGAGCGAATACGAGCGCGAGTTCCTCGACGGTCTGAGCTCGCGGCTGACTCGTCCCAACAGCCTCGTCGTGGGCTAGCGCGGCCCGATCGCGCGCCGCCGGGTCGAGTAAGAGCCCGGAGCCGGCCGTAGAGACGATCCGCTACGGTAGCTTTATGGCCCCGCTCGAGGCCGTCGCGAAGGCCCCGAGAGTGGTGGTGCCCGCGGCGACTCACGTCACTGGAACCTCTGGCGTCGAGACCGAGCGGATCGCCGCCCGATGACAACCGGGTCTGCTCTCGCCCACTTCGAGCGCGTCACCCTCCACAACGGGCTCCGGGTGCTCGTCGCCCCCGACCGCTCCAGCCCCCTCGTCGCGGTCGCGCTCGTCTACGACGTAGGTTTCCGGTCCGAGCCCGAGGGCCGGACGGGCTTCGCTCATCTCTTCGAACACCTCATGTTCCAAGGGTCCGCCCACGTCGGGAAAGTCGAGCACATGCAGTTGGTCCAGGGCGCCGGCGGGGTCGTCAACGGGCACACCCTTGCGGATGTCACCGCGTACTACGAGGCGCTTCCCTCTGGCGGGCTCGAGCTCGCGCTCTGGCTGGAGGCCGACCGCATGGGCGCTCTCGCGCTCACCGAGCAGAACCTCGCCAACCAGGTCTCGGTCGTCGAGGAGGAGATCAAGGTCAACGTTCTCAATAGGCCCTACGGCGGCTTTCCCTGGATCCCGCTGCCGGCTGTGGCCTTTGACACCTACCCGAACGCCCACAACGGCTACGGGGACTTCGCCGAGCTCGAGGACGCTACGATCGAGGATGCCGCAGACTTCTACGACCGGTACTACGCGCCCTCGAACGCGGTCCTCGTCGTTGCCGGCGATTGCGCTGCCGAAGAGGTGGTCGATCTCGCGGCTCGGCACTTCGGCCGCATCGAGGCGCGCCCGGCGCCTGAGCGCAGATCGTTCGCCGAGCCGAGGCTCTCGAGGCAGCGCCGAAAGACGATCCGGGACGCCCTCATCCCCCAGCCCGCCTTCGCGGCCGGCTACCGGGTGCCCGACCCGGTCTCGAGGATCGAGGACTACACCGCTTATGTCGTATTGGCGAACGTGCTCTCCGACGGGGACGCGAGCCGCCTGCGGTCGCGCCTGATCCACCGCGACCACAGCGTCACGGACCTCGCCTGCCGGCTCGGGGTCTTCGGCAACGACACCTTCACGATGCGTGACCCAGTGCTGTTCCAAGTGGTCGTGTTCCACCCCGGCGTGGCCAGTACCGACACGCTGCTCTCGGCGATAGACGAGGAGCTCGAACGTCTTGCGGCCGACGGCCCGACCGACGACGAGCTCGTCCGCGCGTCTGCGTCAGCGGCATCGGGCTACTGGCGCGCGCTCGACCCGGTGCTGAACCGTGCGCTCGCCCTCGCAGGCACCGAGGTGGTGCACAACCGGGCGGAGCTCGTCAACGAGATCCCGGCGCTCGTCACAGCGGTCGGTCGTGAAGCGGTGGCGGCAGCAGCCGCGGACCTGGTCGGCCAACACCGCGCCATCGTCGAGTTGCAACCGGGTGGCGGCTCTTGACCCGCTCGGCGGGAAGGGCCGGTTGGCCGCTCGTGGCCGGAGTGCCCGAGGGCGAGGCGGTCGCTGAGCCGCCCGCCATCGGCCCGATTCGCGCGCCGAAGGCCTCCGGAGTCGTCGAGAAGAGCCTCGCCGGAGGACTGCACGCCATCGTCGCCCGCCGAAGCGAGGTGCCGATGGTCGAGCTCCGGCTCGGCTTCCCGCTCGCCGCCGAGCTCATCGGCCGCCCCGCCGCCATCGAGGTGCTGTCGGAGTCGCTCCTCGCCGGCACAGACCGCCACGACAGGGCGGGGCTCGCATCGGCGGTGCAGCGCATCGGCGGCCGGCTCGGCGCCGGCGTCGCCGGCGACTGGATCGTCGTCTCGGGCTCGGTCCTCGCGGAGCACCTCGTCCAGATGCTCGGTATCGTCGGCGAGGTCCTAGCCGGCGCGTCCTATCCAGGCCCGGAGGTGAGCGCCGATCGCGACCGGATGGCCGAGCAGGTCCAGATGGCGCTCAGTCAGCCAGAGGTCATCGCCGACCAGGAGCTGAGCCGCCGGCTGTTTGGCAGACATCCCTACGCCTCCGGCCTCCCGAGCCCGGCTGCATTGCGACACGTGAGCGCGTCTCAGCTCCGCCGTCTCCACCGCGATACGTTCGCGCCGAGCCTGGGCCACTTCGTGCTCGTCGGCGACGTGACCCCCTCGAGGACACTCGCCGCCGCGGCGGGCGCCTTCGAGCCGTGGCTCGCTCAGGCGCCGGGCGCAGCCGCTGCGCCGCTCGATCCGCTGCCCGCCCTGCGGCTCGGTCCGCTGCAGCTCTTCGACCGCCCGGGTGCCGTCCAGAGCAACATCCGCATGGCCCGGCTCGCCCCGGGTCGCACGGACCCGTTGTGGCCGGCGACTGCGCTCGCGAACCTGATCTTCGGCGGGATGTTCTCGTCGCGCCTGGTCGACAACCTCCGCGAGAAGAACGGCTACGCCTACTCGCCGAGGACGTCTTTCTCTCACGGCCGGGCAGGCTCGTCGTTCGTGATCCAAGCCGACGTCGCGACCGGGTCCACGGCGGCGTCGTTCGTCGAGACCGGCTACGAGCTCGGGCGAGTCGCCACCAAGGGGGTGACCGACGAGGAGCTCGAGTCCGCTCGGCGGTACGCCCTCGGGTCGCTGTCGTTCGAGACGGCCACCCAAGAAGGGCTCGCCAGCAGGCTCGCCACCTTGGCGGTCACGGGTCTTGACCCCGGCTACCTCGGTCGGTACCCGGCCAGCTTGAAAAGGGTGAAGCGGCACGAGGTCGACGACGCAGCGAGGCTACTGCTCGCGCCCTCACAGATGGTGACCGTGGTGCTCGGCGATGCCGACCTCGTCGCGGGGTCGCTCGGCCTGGTCGCCGAAGTGCATTCGCGCCAGCTCTCGGCGCGCCGTCCGCTCAGCGGGCTTCGAGCGAGTCGAGAGCCGCAAGCGCCGCCCCCCGGGCACCTGCCATGTCCAGGTCGGGGATGAGGGCGAAGGTCGCAACCTCGAGCTGCTCTCGGCGCAGCGACGCGTGCTCGCGGACCAGCGCGAGGAACCACTCTCGGAACTTCGGCGAAGCCTCGACGACGCCGCCGCCTACGAAATACGCGTTCGGGTCGGTGAAGTTGCTCGCGATGGTGAAGAGCCGCCCCAGGGCCATCGCCTGCTGGCCGAAGATCTCGAGCGCGAGGGGGTCTCCGGAATCCCCGTAGCCTCGGACGAGCTTGGCGGCCTCGCGCATCGACCCGGCCCTCGCGAGCTCGTGGTCCGGGTAGCGCGCCAACCAATAGGGCAGCAGGTTCCTCTCGATCCCGGTCAGCGAGGCGACGCTCTCGGCATCGCCGGCGAAGCCGCAGTTGCATTCGGGAACGGGCTGGCCTTCCGCGAGCAGTCCTTCCATCGGTATGTGGACATGCCCGAGCTCGCCCGCCATCCCGGCGGCTCCGCGGATGACACGCCCGGCCTCGATCAACCCACCCCCGAGGCCGGTACCGACGATCACCGAGACCGAGGAGCGCTGCGCCGCCTCGGCTCCGAAATAGGCGTGATGAGCGTAGAGGGCGGCGGCATTGCCGTCGTTGTTGTAGATGACAGGAACTCCTATGCGGCTCTCGAGCACGGCGCGGACATCGAATCCGTGCCAGGCCGCCTGGGCGAAGTTCGTCGACCCCTTCGACGAGATCACGCCGTCCGCGCTTGCGGGGCCTGGGGTCCCGAGCCCGACGGCGCGCACCGCCTGGCTCGACACGCCGGTCAGGCCGAGCACCCCGTCGATGGCCCCGACGAGCGCTGCGATCGTCACTTCCGGCCCCTCTCGGACGCGACTCGGGGTCTCGACGAGCCCGTCGACCAAGAACCGCCCCGAGCGGTCGAGCACCGTCGCGCTGTTGCAGGTGCCGCCGTTGTCGAGCCCGACGACGACCCATGAGCTCGGCGTCAAGACCCGACGTCCTTCGCGAGGAGCCGACTCGGGTCGCCAGGTGCGATCATGAGCAAGACATGGCAAAGCGCACATACGGCGGACCACTGGTCGATATCACGGGCGCCGTCGATCTGCACTGTCACCCGTTCCCGGACCTCTTCCCTCGTCTCGCCGACGACTTTGACATCGTCCGCGCGGCACGAGACGCCGGCATGAGGGCGATCCTCCTCAAATGCCACCACGAAAGCACCGTATCGCGGGCCTATCTAATGCAGCGGGTGTTTCCCGACATCCGCGTCTGCGGAGGGATCGTGCTCAACTACTACGTCGGCGGCCTCAACGCCGCCGCAGTCGAAGCCGCGCTGCGCCTCGGTGGCAAAGAGGTCTGGATGCCGACCATCGATGCCGGCTATCACGCCGAGGTCCATGGCGGGACGGGCGGGTACGACTCCCAGCGCGGAGGCCGTAGCCGGGCCGAAGGCATCTGGGTGACGGACTCCGACGGGACGCTGCGCCCCGAGGTGATCGAGGTGCTGGAGCTCGTCGCGGAGCACGGCGCGATTCTCGGGACTTGCCACCTGGCTCCCCGCGAGATCGTCGCGCTCGTCCGCGGAGCCCGCGCAGCCGGCGTCGAGAAGATCGTGATCACGCACCCTCACTTCCGGGTCCCCAACCTCGACATCGACACGCTCGAGGAGGTCGCCCTGCTGGGCGCCATGCCGGAGTTCGGCTACTGCACGGTGTCTCCGGCGTGGCACGTCGCGACGATCGACAAGATCGTCGCGAGCATCGAGCGCATCGGGGCTTCGCGGTGCCTGCTCGTGTCCGACACCGGCCAGCGGCACAATCCGTTGCCGTCCGAGGCATTGCGCATCTTCGCCCAGTGCGTCTTCGAGAAGGGGATTCCGCTCGACGACGTGACATCTATGATCTCGCGCAACCCGCTCGACCTCCTGGAGCTTGGACCGGACGCAGTCCCGAGTGCGCAGGATCTTGCCTGGGCCCGCTCTCTGGTGGAGGATCCGTGCGGCCCGTCACAGGGCCCTGATCGGCGGAGCTGAGGTGGGCCCGGAGCCGAAGCTGCCTCGAAGCGTCGTCGTCGCTGGGGCAGGAACCATGGGCGTCCGGATCGCCCTTCTGCTGGCTTCGGCCGGCGTCGATGTGTGCGCGACGGCGCGACGTCAAGGCACGTTGCGTCTTGCGCTCGAGACCCTCCGGTCCGTGCTCGACGAACGCGCCTCGGGCGCCCTTGGCGAGACACCGGCGAATCGGGCCGACGGTGCACCGGGAACCTCCCCCGAGGAGGTTCTGGCGCGTATCTCCTTCACGACCGACGGCGACGACGAGCTGGCCCGGGCGGACCTCGTCATCGAGACCATCAGCGAGGACCTCGCGGACAAGGTTGCCCTTCTCGAGCACATCGGGTCCAGAGTCAGGCCAGACGCGATCGTGACGACCAACACATCGTCGCTCGACCTTGCGAGATTGGCCGGCGCGGTGGCTCGGCCGGGTCGCTTCGCCGGCCTTCACTGGTTCAACCCGGCTGACCTCGTCGCGCTCGTCGAGATCGTCCCTGCCCCGCTCACGGAGGCCTCCGTCGTCCGAACCCTCGAGGGGTGGGCGACCGAGCTCGGCAAGGTGCCGGTGGTGGTTCGTCGAGCGGTGCCCGGCTTCGTCGCCAACAGGTTGCAGTACGCGCTCTTGCGAGAGGCTTACGCCCTTGTCGCAGCGGGAGTGTGCACCTGGGAGGACGCCGACCTGACCGTCACGAGCTGCCTCGGTCCAAGGTGGGCCGCGCTCGGGCCCTTGCAATGCATGGATCTCGCCGGGCTCGACGTTCACCTGGCCGTCGCCCGGGCGCTGTTCCCCGAACTTGCCGTCGACACCGAGCCTCCTCGTGCGCTCGCGGACTCGTCGAAGCCGGTCACCTGGGCGCCAAGTCGGGCGCCGGGCTGCTCGGCGTCTACCCGACGAAACGGCGGGAGTTCCTCGCTCGGCTGCGTGACACCACCCTCCGGTGCGTCATGCAGGCTCGCGCAGCGGTGGCGACGGCGGACGAGGACCCCCCCGGTGAGCCTCCGGCCGATATCACCTCGTTCTGAGCCGCGGGCTGCCCGATCTCGTGTCTTTGATCGCCACGCTCGCTGTGGTCGCCGCGGGCCTCGTCGCGGGCGCCATGAACGTCATCGCCGGCTCCGGTTCCCTGGTCACGTTTCCCACGTTGTTGGCGGTGGGTTTGGCTCCGGTGGTCGCCAATGTCACCAACACTGTGGGCTTGGTGCCCGGTTCGCTGAGCGGTGCCGCCGCGTACCGCCGAGAGCTTCAGGGCCAGCGGAGCCGGGCTGTCCGCCTAGGCTCCGCGTCGGTACTCGGTGGCCTTTCTGGGGCCGGCCTGCTGCTGGCCCTGCCGGGGACGGTCTTCCAGCGCGCCGTGCCCGTTCTGGTCGTGATCGCGTGCACCCTCATGGCGCTGCAGCCGAGGCTGGGGAAATGGCTTGCGAGGCGGGGCGATCGTCGCCCGCACGGCGGCCTGGCGCTGCTCGCCTCGGTCTTCGCGACGGGAGTCTACGGCGGTTACTTCGGGGCGGCGCAGGGGGTGATCCTCATCTCCCTGCTCGCCATCTTCATCGACGACGACCTGCAGCGCCTGAACGGGGTGAAGAACGTGCTTGCTCTGTTCGCGAACGGCGCTGCCGCGCTGTTATTCATCGTGGCCAGCCACATCTCCTGGGAGGCCGCAGGGCTCATCGCCGCCGGCTCGGTGGTCGGCGGACAGATCGGCGGGATAGTGGGCCGGCGCCTGGCTCCCGGTACGCTGCGGGTCATCGTGGTGGCCGGAGGCCTCGCAGTGGCCGCCCTACTGTTCGTCAGGTACTGGTAGGGGCAGACCGTGGTCAGAGAGCCGCAAGAGCTGGCAATCGAGTGGCGGGACGCGCTCATGGCCAGAGACGCGGCGCGCTTCGCCCGCATGTTCGCGCTCGATGGAGTCATGATCGACGTCGAGCACCGGACACCTGACGGCCGCGAGGCCCGCCCACTTCGCGGGAGGGACGAAATCGAGGACGTCACCCGGCAGTGGTGCAGCTCGACCGGAGACTTCGAGTACACGGTGAACGGTGTCATCGCGGAGGGCGATCGCGTTGCGGTTCGATGGACCTACGAGTGGGAGACGGGTTCAGGCCCTCAACAGGTGGATGGCCTGACCTGGCTCGATTGCCGTGACGGCGAGATCGTGCATGCGACCGTGTGCTTCGATTCGCTCCGTTTCTTCGGATCCACGGCTGGAGAAGCCCGGCCTCGTCAATGACCGAGAAGCGCGGTCTCGTCAATGAAGCGATCGAGAGCCATCACCCAGCTGTCCCAATAAGGCCGATACGGGTCGTTCTTGACAGCGGCCATCAGCTGGCGACGGAAGTCGTCCCATTCATGGCCCGTGCGCTCGACCGTTAGAACGGCCATCGCGAGCGCCCGCGCCTGCCACGGCGCGTCGAACACGGGCGCGCCGTTCGAGCGGGGCAGCGACGGCTCGGCGAAGGCGGCGTCGAGCGGGCTCTTCGCGCTCACCCGCGGGTGACGCCGATCATGGCGTCTCGAGTGACGAGGCCGGCGAGTTCCTCCTCCGACATCGCGTCGGTTCCCTCTGGGCGCATCGGCAGCACGAGGTAGCGCACCTCAGCCGATGAGTCCCAAACCCTGATCTCGACGTCGTCCGGGATCGAGCAGCCCATCTCGGCGAGCACGATCCGTGGCTCGCGGACCATCCGGGACCGGTACGGGGGGCTCTTGTACCAGTTCGGCGGCAAGCCGAGCACAGGCCACGGGTAGCAGGAGCAAAGTGTGCAGACGACGACGTTGTGGACCTCCGGCGTGTTCTCGAGGACGACCATGTGGTCGCCCTCTGGGCCGCCAAAGCCGAGCTCGGCGATGGCGGTGGTGCCGTCCGCCAGGAGGCGGGCGCGGTAGGCGGGGTCGGACCATGCCGCGGGCGACCACCTTGGCGCCGTTCATCGGACCAACCTGGTGCTCGAAATGCTCGATCCAACTGTCTATGTCCGCCCTGCCGAGAATGCCTTTCTCGATCAGCAGGTCTTCGAGGACGCCCACTCGATCCTCGACCGGCGTCGTCGGCGAGCGGTGGTGGTGGTCTTCACTCACCGGCGTCCTCGAGGTAGCTCTCCCACAAGTCCACATGAACCGGGTCGCCGGGAGCCCCCCACAGTTCGGACGCCTCGAAGCGCACCGAATAGGTCGGTTCGTCTCGACGCCGGTCGCAATGGACCTCGACGTCGGGCAGCGAGAACACTCCGTCAAGGCGCGCCACGATCCCCCGCTTCCCCCGCACGTAACGCGGCGCGCGCGTATGGCCGAGCGGGTGGAAATTGCGGACGTGGACATGGTCACCGACGGTGTAGCGGTGCCTGTCGGAGGACGGGCCCGGATCACTCAATCGCGAGGCACGAATCGGCCGCGATACGGCGAACGCAGATCCCAACCGGTCGTCGAGCTCCCGCTGGCTGATCACGCCCTCTTCCACGAGGGCCGTGGCTGTCCCGGTCAACCAATGCTCGTAGTAGGGCGAAGCCAGATACCAGGCGGGGTCCATGCGCTCGATGCAGTGGCGGTGTCCCTTCATGTGCCCGGCCAGAAAGGCCGTCATCGTCAACCCTGCCATGCGGCGCTCCCAGTCGAGGTGAAACACCGGTTCACCGGCCTCGACCTCGACGGTCCCGAAGCCTTGCACGCCTCCCATGTCGTGAATCCCGTCCACCTGAGGCAGTTAAGCGTCAGCCGCCGGGCCAGGTCAACAAATCCCCGTAGGCATGCGACTTCTAGGAACCCGCCCGCTAACCTCTGAGGTCATGGGTGTCGCCTTCGTCGCACATTGCCTCTTGAATCAGAACGCGAAAGTAAAGGGGGGCGCCAAGACGGAAGGTGTGTACCCGCCCCTGGTGGAGGTCCTCCGCGCGGAGGGCTGGCGCATCGAGCAGATGCCCTGTCCCGAGCTCACCTTCACAGGTGTCAACCGGTTCTGGGCAGTCCGCGAACAGTACGACACCACGGCGCACAGGCGGCACTGCCGGCGTCTCGCCTCGTCGGTCGCCGGCGCCATCGCCGCCCAGGTGGAAAAAGGCGAGGAGGTCGCGCTCATCGGGCTCGAAGGCAGCCCCTCGATGGGCGTATGCGTGACGAGCTCGGACCCGTCGCGCGGCGGCCGGCCGGTGTGGGCTGACGGCACGCCCGAGCTCGCGCCCGGAGAGGGCATCTTCGTCGAGGAGCTGCGCGCGGAGCTCGCGCGGAGGGGCATTCCCATGCCGCGCGTGGCCGGCGTCACCCACGCGCTGCCGGACCACGACGCGGCGAGCGAGCGGGCCAGTCTGACCGAGGTCCTCGAGAGTTGACCGAACGCGATCGCCGGTCCTTTCGGATCGCGCTCGTCGCCGACCGCTACGTGAACCCGCCGCACGGCGGATTCGACGGGCTGGCGGCATGTTCGGCCGCCGGCTGGGGCGTCATGCAATTGCCGGCCGAGGAGTACCACCTCGAGGTGGCGGCGCCGATGCTCGTCCAGGTTGCCGAACAGGCCGAGGAGTTCCACAGGCACGGGTACGACGTCGTCCTGGTCGGTCAGAGGGCGGGGCTGCGCGAGGCGCTCGCGGCCGTCGGCATGAAAATGCCGGTCCAGGTCCGACCGAAGAACGCCGCCCAGCTCATCTCCTTCCTGGAGGCCAGGCCCGTTCCCCTGGCGGCCCGTCCCGACTCGGGCTGATGCCAGCGGCGCAAGGCCCCGGTCCCCGTTGGCCGGTGGTGACTGGTCAACCAGAGTCTCCCCACAGCGCCCGGCGAAGTCCGGACGCCCTGGCGATCGGCCGCCTGATCGCGGATCGAATCGCGTCTTCGGTACCCGCGACGAGAACCTTCCGCTGGGCCCTCGTGACGGCGGTGTAGAGGAGCTCACGGGTCAGGATCGGGGAGTCGGGGTGTGGGAGCAGGATGGCGACCGTGCCGAACTGTGAGCCCTGGGCCTTGTGGACGGTCATCGCGTAAACCGTGTCGACCGAGGCGAGCCGAGTAGGGCTGACTTCGACGACTCCGCCACCGCGTTCGAAGGCTGCTACCACCCGGCCGGGACGGCCGGTGAGGCCCGCTCCGGGCCGCTCGACCACCACATCGCCGGGTCCTGCGGCGCCCAAGACGCCGGGGCTGTCTGTGGCCCCGACGACGGGCGGGGCGGCGATCACGATGCCGGTGTCGCCGTTGTACAGCCGCAGGCTGTAGTCGTTCTCGGTCACGAGCAGCGGCCGGCCGACGTACCACGCTCCCTCGTTGCCGAACCCCTCGATCTCTTCGGCGAGCCAACCTTCGACTGTGGAAGTCCAGCTGGACACGCCTTCTGGCCCGCGGCGGTGCGCGCAGAGTAGGCGGAAAGAGCCCAGTTCCCTGATGGCCTCGGCGGCGAGACCGTCCCGAGCGGCCTCGATCAGGCGGCGACCGTTTGTCACCGCCGCTTCGCGCACCGCTGCGATCTTGGCCGACGCCCCGTCAGACGCGACGTCGACGTCAGTCCATTGCACCTCGGGTTCGCCGGCCCCGAGAAGCGAGATGGCGGCGTCTCCATCGCCCGCTTGAATCGCTTCTGCGAGCCGGCCGATGTTCTCTCCGAAGCGGTAGACGTGCCGGAGCACCACCACGCCATCGCCGATCGGACTGCCGGAAGACGGGCTGGACGCCGGCACGGCCTGCTCGGTCGCAGCGGCCAGATCCCGGCGGGCCTCCGCCCTCATCAACAGTCCGCGACCGGCCGGGCCGACGACGTCTCCGAGCACGGCTCCGGCCTCGACAGAGGCGAGCTGTTCCGGATCGCCGACCAGGACGAGACGGGCATCGGGGCGCACCGCTTCGACCAGCCGGGCCATCAGCGACAGCGACAGCATCGAGGTCTCGTCGACCACGACCACGTCGTGCGCCAGACGATTCAACCTGTTGTGACGGAACCGGCTGTGGTTTGCCGGGTTCCAACCGAGCAGGCGGTGCAGCGTCGAGCCTCGGAGCTGCTCGAGGAGTGCCCGCGTGGCCGTGCCGACGGGCAACTTGTCCGCCTCCTCGTGCACGGCCTCCTCCAGGCGAGCGGCTGCCTTGCCAGTCGGTGCCGCCAGTGCCATTAGGGGGGGCCGGCGCCCAGCTCTGGAGGCCTGATCGGCGAGCAGGGCCAAGACCCGGGCCACCGTCGTCGTCTTGCCCGTGCCAGGCCCGCCCGCGATAACCGAGAAACGGCGAAGGACCGCCGAGCCCGCAGCCAGCCTCTGGAAGTCCGGATCGGTCTCGCTGGGAAAGAGCCTTTCCAGCCCGGATGCGAGCAACTCGATGTTCACTCCTTGAGCAGGCGGATCGGCGAGCGCGAGCAGGTCGGCGGCCACCTGCCGCTCCTCGGACCAGAAGCGGCTCAAGTACAGGGTCGTTCCTTCCAGCTGCAGCGGGCGCTCGGCTCCCACGAGCGCACTGGAGCCGAGCCGACGGATCCAGTCGCCTTGCTCGGGCCAACTCAGTTCCTGGAGGTCGATCGGGTCGTCGAGGTCGGTGGCGGCCGTCGTGCGGATCGTGGCGAGGTCCACGCAGACGTGACCAAGGCGAGGAGCACGCACGGCGAAGGCAGCAGCCAGCAGAGCAGCCTCGTCGTCGGTGTCGCCCAGCTGCCCGAGCCGGAGCGCCACGTGTACATCGGCGGCTGTCAGCACGCCCGACTCGTTGAATTCTCGCAGCAAGCCGCCGGCTCGCCGGGCGAGACGGGCGTCGAACGCGCCGGCGTCGAGCACGCTCACGCGCTCGGCCGCCCACGGTCGAAGAGATCGCTCAGCGCCTCGACCAACGATCCCGGCGGCTGCCAGGACCAGACCCCGCAAGGCTGCCCGTCGACGACCGGGAACTCGGGGCTGCTCATGCCGCGCAGGAACAGGTAGAGCGCTCCCCACAAGTTGCGCTCCGGGTCGTACGACCTGAGCCGCCACCGCAGATAACGGTGCAGGGCGACTGTGTACAAAAGGGCCTGCAGCGGGTAATGCGCCGCCTCCATCTCGGCCAGAACCGCCGCCGGCCGGTAGTTCCACGCCGTCAGCGGCTCGCCGGCCCGCCCGAGCCGGTTGGTCTTGTAGTCGACGATCACGAAGCGCTCGTCCGGCAGGCGGAACACCAGGTCGAGGCTGCCGGTGAGGTAGCCGCGAAGTGTCGGGGCAAGCGAGGGATCGGCGAGGCGCTGTGCGTACCTGGCCATGGGATCGTCCGCCCGCACGTGGGAAGCCAGCAGTTCGGCAATGTCGGCGACCGCCAGGTCCCCTCTGGGCGTGTCGCCCCCGAGCAGCGGAAGCTCGAAGGTCATCTCGTCGAGACGGTCACGGCGGTCGATTTCGCGCAACCGGGGACCGTGCGGCAGCACGAGGAGCGGTGTCTCGACGGCGACTCGGAGGCCCCGGACGACTGCTTCGAGATCGCCGAGGTCCAGGTGCTGCCAGGACAGCTGGGCATCGAGCGCAGCGCGCAGCTCGCCGTCCAGATCGGCTGCGGCGAAGTCGGTCGCCTCCATCACGGCGTGAACGAGCGTCCCGACGCGTGTACCGGCTGGCATGTCGGCCAGCAGCAGCGGCACGGCTCGCAAACGGCTCGCGCTGCCGGCCGACTCGACGCCGGCCAACGCCTCCCCGCCGGCCAACGAGCCGCCGGCCAACGCCTCGCCGTCGGCCGCAGCTGGGACGGGCGAGTCGGTGACGGACTCGTCGGTGACGACGTCTTCTTCGTCCGGCTCGCTCCCCACGGCCGACTCGTGGCTGGCCTGGGTGATGCTCGAGTACGAGGCTCGCCGCCAGCCCCAGTCGAGAGCTCGGTCGAACGAGTCGGCCTCGAGGTTCGGGGGCGCCGGCACGGCGCCCGTCCAGCGGAGGGCTTCGACAGGGGCGACCCGCTCGACGCTGATCCCACCGCCTAGCTCCGAAAGTCGTGCGGCCACCGCGTCGTCCGCGAGCGGCCGCTTCCCGAAGGCGCTCACGACGCCGTTCTGGTCTCGGGCGAACAACAGCCGACCGAGGGGAGAATTCTTGCTCTCGTGCGAGCCTGCCCACCAGAGGACCGCCTGATGCTTGGCCCGCGTCAAGGCGACGTAGAGCAACCGGAGGTCCTCGCCCATCTGCTCCTCGCGGGCGAGCTCCTGGTTGCGGGTGAAGTACTCGCCTTCGTCCACGATTCCGACATCGATGGTGCGGGCCAAGCCGTTGTCAGGATCGTGGAACACCGGCACGTTGTCCTTGGGGCTGTAGGAGTCCCAGGGATAGGGGCAGTACACCACCGGGAACTCGAGGCCTTTGCTCCGGTGGATCGTCAGCACCTGCACTGCTTCGGCGTCGGACTCGAGTCGCCGGCTGCGGTCCTCGTTGTTCGCATCCCGGTCGGCTTCGGCGATCCGCCGGCGCAGCCACGCACCGAGCGCCGTGGAGCCGAGGCCCTCCGACGAGGCCGCGGCGTGGAGCAGCTGGCCGATGTGGCGCAGGTCGGTCAGAAACCTCTCGCCGGAAGGACGGGCGAGCACGCGCGCCGGCAGCCGCCGGCTCGCGGTCACGTTCTCCAGCAGAGCGGCGACTCCTCGCCGCCGCAGGAGAGCGGCCCAGTCGTGCAAGCACCAATGGAGGTCTTCCCACCTCTCGTTGCTCGCGGTCGCAACCTCCACGGGCTCCCACCCGACGAAGCTGGTCAGTGCGGCCGACGCAGCACGGTCGGGCGACGTCGGCCGTTCCAGGGCGTCGAGCAGCCTCACCCACTCTTTAGCGGGACCGGTCGCGAAGACGCTGCCGGCGCCGCCGATCACGGCCGGAACCGATGCCTGGTGCAGCGCGTGCTGCACGATCAGGGCTTCGCGATTGCTCCGAACGAGCACCGCGACATGGCCGGGCCGAACGGGTTCACGCGCGACCTCGGATCCGTCCCCCCGGCGCTCGGCGACCTCGGCGCCCGAGGACAAGAGGCGGACCACCTCAGCCGCCACGTCGTCGGCGACCAGGGCGAGCGCCGAGGACTTCGCCGCAAAGCCCTTCGCCGTCAGTCCGACGAGCCCGTCGGCGCGGTGCAGGATCCGCACCCGTAACGCAGCTTGGCTTGGCGCGCCGATCAGGCGTGAAGCACGGTTCGCATCGGCGGCCCGGACGCTCCGGTAGGCGATGCCCTCGTGGCCGAGCTGGCTGTGGGCGAACAAGGCGTCGTAGGCCTCGATGAGCGCTCCGTCGCTTCGCCAGTTCACCGACAGCGTGGCTTTGGAGGCCGTGGACTTCGCGGCTTCGAGGTAGGCGAAGACGTCGGCGCCCCGGAAGGCGTAGATCGCTTGTTTCGGGTCCCCTATGAGCACGAGCGTCGATCCGCCCTCGCCGAATGCCCGTCGCATGATCTCCCACTGGACAGGGTCGGTGTCCTGAAACTCGTCGACGAGGACGACCTCGTAGCGGGCGCGCACGCGCGAGCGCGCCGCCGGGCCCCTCACAGGATCGGCGAGGGTGTCGCGCAGCCGGATCAGGATGTCGTCGTACGTCAGGACCTGGGTGAGCCGCTTGCGCCGGTCGATCTCGCCCCGCACCGCCTCGGCCAGGCGCCGGCGGATGGCTCTCGAGTCCCGGTCGTCGCTGAGCGGCGGCACGATGGCCGCCGTCGGATGATCGAGCACGCGCTCGCCGATCCTCAGCGCCTCGCTGCGGTCGAACACCAGGTCGTCAGGACGAGCCCAGAAACGCCGGATGTACAGGTCATCGACCACCTCTTCGAGCAGATCGTGGGCGTCCTCGACGATGGTGACGTCTCGCTCCACGTCACCGGCCGTGCCGAGCCCGGAGAGGACCTGCATGCAAAAGCCATGAGTGGTCTCTATCGTGGCGGCGTCGAACTCGGAGATCGCCTTGGCCAGTCGACTGTGGCGCTGAGTGATTTCTTCCGGAGTCCCCTCGGCGAGCAGGCGAGCGACGTCGTCATCGTCGTCGGGGGCCACGCCCGCGAGAGCGCCCTGAAGCGCCTCGGCCGCGCTGACGAGGCGCTCGCGCACCCGCTCGCGCAACTCGCCGGTGGCCATGCGTGTGAAGGTCACGATCAGCAGTCGGTCGAGCGCCCGCCCTTCGGCCACGTAGCGGGCGGCAAGGGCCGCGATGGTGAACGTCTTGCCCGTCCCTGCGCTGGCCTCCAGCAGCGTCACACCGGCCGGCAAGGGCCCGGACACGTCGAACGGCCGGGGCGTCGGGTCCTCGGAGCAGTTCGCCGATCCGCTGCGGGTCATAGATCGGCCAGCTCCTCGTGGTCGAGGAGGCCGTCCCAGAGTCGGCGTGCGTAGCGTCCGAAACGAGTCTGCTCGGAGCTTTCCCACCCTTCGCCGGCCTCGTCGTCGCGAGGCGCCCCGGCGAGGCCGATCAACGAATCGAAGCTGACGTCACTCCCCAGCACCAGCTGGTGCTCGGCGTCCTTGTCCTCGCGGTCGTAGTTGTACCCGGAGGTCCACGCCTCCCCTGCCGCCTTGGTCGGGTCTTGGCGCCGACGGGAGGCGGCCGCCCACGCTGCTGTCGTCTTGCAGTAAAGCGGCAGTGCCTCGCGCATGCCACGCCGGTAGACATCGACCAGATCCCTGAGATACCCGTTCGCGGCCGCCTGCCGGCCGGCCGGATCGCCGCCGAGGGCTCGGATCCTTGCCGTCGTGACATCGCAGCGGCGGGGAGCCCCTTCGCGGGCGCGCCCGACGGTGACCGCTTCGAAGGGTCGGTCCGGCCAGGCGGCGCTCAGGGCCAGCAGCCGGACCCAGGCGATGAGCCGCAGGGATGGCGACACCCTCGAGTACGTGACGAGGTGCAACACGTCGCCTCGGAGACTGGCGACGGCGCCGATCAGGATGGTGTCCTCGGCGAGGGACACGTTGACCTCGAGTGACGACGGGTCGAGATCGCTGAGGCCGAGCACGACCAGTTGCTCGACCGTCGGCGTGATCCTGCCGAGCAGCGGCGCGGCCAGCTCGCCGGGTGGCAGCAGCCCCCGGGCACGTTCGGCCGCGAGACAGTCGTCCAGGCTGGCTCCCGCCAGACGGGCCTGAAGAAGCCGCTCGCCGACGCCCCATCGCTCCAGAGCGTCGAGCTCGATGGGTAGCGCATCGTTGATGTCAGCGGCCCGGTCGGCCATCGACACGCCGAGCCGGGTACGCAGGAACGCGCGCACAGGATGCCGCACGAACCGCTCGAGCTGATCGAGCTCGACGTTCGGCAGCTCGGCGTCGGCCAGCAGCCCGGCAAGCCACGGGCCGGGCACAACCCTTGGACGTGTCGAGGCACGGGCACCCTCGAGGTTCACGACGTCGAAGCTCCACGGGCGACCGGCGACGAGAGCGCCTGGTGTGAAGTTGCGGACGTCGAACGGCTGGAGGGGGTGGTGGATGCAAAGGTGCTCGCGGGCAGGCCGCGCGTCCGGCGAGATCACGGTTCGGTCGATCACGTCGAGGAGCTCGCCGAGCGGCACCGCCGGAGGCCGCGGCAGGTTGCTACGGTCGTCCCGTGCGGTGTAGGTGATGACGAGGCGGTCGGTTGCCGCCAGCAACGCGTCCAGAAGGAGCTGGCGGTCCTCTGTGCGGGCGTCGTTGTCGCCGACGTGAGGGTCGGCGGCGATCAGGTCGTCGCCGTCTCGCTCGATGTTGCGGGGAAAGCTGCCGTCGTCGAGCCCCAGCAGGCAGACCACCCGGTGGGGGACCGACCGCATCGGGACGAGCGTGCAGATGGTGAGATGGCCCGTGCGGAAGTTGGCTCTGGTTGGACGCCCCTTGAGCCGGTCGGCGAGAAGGGCGCGGATATCGGCCGGGCTCAGCTCGGCGGTGCTCACCTCCTGTCCGATGGTCGCCTCGTCGACCAGATCGTCGAGGAGGCGTTGAAGCTGCACGCGTTGCCATGCGTCCTGCTCGGAGGTCGAGGTGAACGAGTCGGCGATGTCGGCGAGCTCGGTCGCCCAGCGATCGACGGGCCGAGTCCCTTGGAGGGTCGAGACCGCGGCCTCGAGGCGATCGAGGAGCTCGGCGACGCTGCCCGCCAGCTCGATGTCGCCACTGTCGACGTCGTCGAGCGGCAGCGCCCCCCCGAAGAGCCGCTGGCCGCTTTCGGACATCGTGACGCCCAGCAGCATCCTGTCGAGGCCGGCGCGCCACGTGTTGGCCCCCAACTGGTCGAGCTTGAACGGTGCCCGGTGCTCGGCATCGAGGCCCCATCGCACGCCGGCTGCGACCACCCATTCCTCCACCCGGGCCAGGTCGTCGTCGTCGAGGTGGAAACGCCGGCGCACCGGTTCTCGTCCGGCGAGGTCGAGCACTTCGGTCGCGGTGATGCGGGCGTCCGCGAGGTCCAGTAACTCGGCGACGACCCCGAGCACCGGGTTGGTCTGGCGGAGCGACCGGTCGGCTAGGCGAACCCGAAGGTCCGTGGCCGCCGGCCGGTCCGTGGCCGCCGGCCGGTCCGTGGCCGCCTGGCGGTCCCGGTCGTCGCGCTCGAAGCTGAGGAAGGTGGCTTGGATCAGCGGGGCGAAGATCTCGATGTCCGGGCACATGACGATCACGTCGCGCGGCTCGAGAGTCGCATCCTCCTCGAGAAGGTGGAGGATCGTGTCCCTTATGACCTCGACCTGACGGCCCCGGCCGTGGCAGGCATGCACCTGGACGCTGCGGTCCCGCGGGTCGAGAGGCGCGCGGCGGTCCGGGTTGCCCGGCGTCGGGAGCCCCGGCGGCCGGCAGTCGGCGCGGACGTCGGCCTGGAGTCGGTGGAGGACGTCGGTAGCGTCGTCGCTGATCGGGCGGTGGTGATCCTCGACGCCCCCGCTGTGGGCCGCCCGGAGGACGAGCTGCATCTCCCGGGCGTCGCGGCCCCACGACGCGAGCAGCGGGTTGCTCGTCCGGTCGGCGGTGGGGTCGTCGGACCGGCGAAGGCGGCGGGTCGGTCCCTCGAGGATCGCCCGCAGCGCGTCCCAGAGTGCCGGCGAAGGGTGGAGCAGAAACAGGTGGACGTCGCGCCCGGTCGCGATGGCGTCGAGCACGTCGAGATAGCTGGCGGGCAGGCGTGTCAGGCCGAACAGGGAGATCCGGGCGGGCAACTCGAGCACCGAGGGGGCGTCCTTCAAGCGGGCGCAGGAGTCGACGAGCCGCTCGGCGGGGCTGGGCTCGCCGATCTTGTGACGCAACTTCCGCCACAGCTCGGGCTGCCACCCGGCGCTCGGGTGGTCGTCGTCGCCGTTCAACCACGACCGAAGCATCTCGGGCCGGTGGACGCTGTAGCGGTCGTAGAGGTCGGCGATGTGCCTAATGCTGGCGAAGCGCCGCGGGCGGCCCTCCGGAGCAGAGTTGCGCAGGTGGGCCGCCAGGGGGGCGAGCCATCCTTCGCCGAGGCTGGTCTCGACGACTTCGAGCAGGGGCCAGACCGATCGCTCGGGCGCCCACGGGTCGGAGCGCGCGTCGAGGTCGCCTCCGGCTGCCAGGGCGGCGCCGATGACGCTGCCGGGAAACGGGAACTCGACGTTGGCACACACGCCGTCGTGGCGGCCGGGCGCCGCGCCGAGGCGTGTAGACAGCTGCTGGATCAGCCACCGCTCTACGCCGTGCGTGGGGACGGCGACCATCTCGGCCGACATGGCGTCCTCGAGCGGTTCGACGATCAGGTCGGCCAGCATCGCGACGAGGCCGTCGGCCCGTTCGGATCGGTGCAGGTGGAGCACGACCCGACCCTATGGCGTTCCTGCTGTGGCGTCAGCGGTCTTCAGAAGCGATTGCGTCACGAGGCGAGCCCGTCTATGACCTCGGCCCCCGGCATTCGGGCGAGCAAGGTGCCTGGGAGCAGGATCTTGGAGCGCCTCACCCCCGACCCGATCACTACAACATCGGTCTCGATCACCCTGCGGTCCACGAGCACCGGCCAATCGGTCGGCAGCCCGATCGGCGTGATCCCGCCGTATTCCATGCCCGTCAGCTCGACTGCGCGGTCCATCGGGAGAAACGACGCCTTGCGAACGTCGAGGAACCCCCTCACGACCCTGTTGATGTCGGCACGGGTTGTCGCCAGCACCACGCACGCCGCCAACCGCTCGACTCCCTCCCGCCTACCGCCGACCACCACGCAGTTCGCGAGCGTGTCGAGCTGCAGGCCGAACTCCTTTTGGGTCGTGGCGGTGTCCGAGACCGCCGGATCGATCTCGACCACCCCTACCTTGCTGAGCAGGCCGGCTCCGGCGAGCGCCGCCCGGGTCGACTCGGCCAGAAGATCCGGGCGGTCGGATGCCGGCACGCTCGAAAGGGTGCCGAGCCTATAGGTTCCCATTGCCGACATCCTTCCATCTGGCCACCTTGCCGGAGGCCCTCGGCCTTTCTCTCGACGGGCCGGATCCCCACAGTCGTTAGGCTGCTCGCATGTCGGGGACCCAGGCGCTCATCGACGCGCCGAGCTTGCACCGGGAGCTCGACGACCCGCGGCTCAGGGTCATCGACTCGACGGTCTTCCTTCGCCGTGAGGTCGCCGACGGCCCTTACACCGTAGAGAGCGGGCGCCGCGGCTATGACGAGGCCCACATCCCCGGAGCGGTGTTCGCCGACATCCCCGGAGAGTTGTCCGACGCCGAGTCCCCGTTTCCTTTCACCCTTCCGCGGCCGCAGGCCTTCGCCCGGGCCATGGGCGAGCTCGGTGTCGGACCAGAGACCCGGGTCGTCGCGTACGCACAGGAGTCGCCCATGTGGGCGACCCGGCTGTGGTGGCTGCTGCGGTACTTCGGGTTCGAGGACGCGCGCGTGCTCGACGGCGGCCTGCGGTCGTGGCGAAGCGCGGGGTACCCGGTCAGCTCGGCGTCGCCGGCCGTCGAGCCCGCGAGGTTCGTGGCGCGTCCGCGCCGGGAGCTGTTGGCGACGAAGGACGACGTGATCCGGGCCGTCGGAGGAGAGCCGGCGTGTCTTGTCAATGCGCTGACGCCGCGGTCGTTCCGCGGGGAGGGGCCGGGAGCCTACAGCCGGCCGGGGCGGATACCCGGATCGGTGAGCGCACCCGCGCAGAACCTGGTGGACCCCGACAGTGGGTTGTTTCGGCCACGCCACGAGCTCGCCGACGAGCTCTCCGGCCTGCTGGCTGGCGATCGCGAGGCTCCCGTGATCGCCTACTGCGGCGGAGGCATCTCGGCCACCGTGGACGTCTTCGCCCTGTCGCTCCTCGGCCTGGACGACGTCCGCCTCTACGACGGATCGCTCACAGAGTGGAGCGCAGACCCGAATCTCCCACTGGAGGTGGGCTGAGCCGTCCTTGCCGAGCGGTCGTCAGGCCCGGCCGTCGGCGGGGTCGCTCTGGACGATGGCGAGGATCTCGTCGCCGTAGCGCTCCAGGCGGATAGGTCCCATCCCCCGGCACCGGCTCAACTCGGCCAGCGTCGCCGGCCGCCGGGTGGCGACACCTGTCAGCTCCTGGTCGTTGAGCACGACGTAGGCGGGCACCCCTGAGCGCGAGGCGGTCTCACGCCGCCAGTCTCTGAGCGCCTGCTCGAGCGCCGTCGGGACCGGGTCGCGCCCAGCCCCTTCCGCCGAGCGGGGTGCCCGCTGGCGCCCGCCAGACGTACCGTCCGGCCGCCCCCTGCCGGCGACGGCACCGGCGGCGGTCGAAGGCCCAGCCGTCGACGGTCCTCTCGTACGGGAGCCGTCGAGCTCCTCGAGGAACGGCGACGGGGCCCCTTCGTCGGACACGATTACCGTTTCGAGCCGCGCCCTTGTGATCGCGACGTGGAACACCCGTCGCTCCTCTTCCTCGTCGTCGCTGAGGCGATGAGGAAACAGGCCTCTTGACGCGCCGAAGACGATCACCCGCTCCCACTCGCGGCCCTTCATCCGGTGCACCGTCGAGAGGACGACGGCCGGGCCGCCTGCGGGCCGCGCCTCGAGCGCGGCGCGCAGCCACGGCTCGAAGGTCGCAACCTCGGGATGCAAGGACGCGACGGACTCGAGCGCCACGAGGTCGTCGCCATGGGTCGAGCGATCGGCCTCGCGCCTCGAGGAGTCGAGGGTGTCCATCGTGTCGCCGAGGCCGATCCCGAGCCGGACGACCCGCAGGGCGGTGAGAGTCGTGCCTTGGCAGGCTTTGGCGGCCCCGCGAGGTCGTCGGCGTAGGCCTCGAGCTTCGGCCCGTCGCGCCCCGTGAGTCGCTTGGCGAGGCGGCGGATGTCTCGGACCGACGTCGTTCGGGGGCGGGTGAGCATCTCGGCGACCTTGGGGGCGATCCCCCGCGAGGGCCGGCGGACGGTCTCGGTGACGTCGGCGCGCGCGATGTGGTCCGGGTCGAGCCCCACGCGCAGGTAGGCGAGAGCCGTGCGGATACCGGTGCGCGCGAGGACAGACGCGGTGAGCGGTCCGTCGCACGGGATCCCGGCCGCGCCGAGAGCGACCTGCACGCCGAGTAGAGCAGAGTTGACCCGAGTGAGGACGGCGACCTCGTAGGGGGCGACGCCGTGATCGAGCCACGTCCTCACCTGCTCCGTGGCGCCGGCCGCCAACTCCTCGGCCGGCCCGCGGCGGATGCTCAGGGCGCCCGGCGCCGGCGGAGCGGCCGCCCGGATCTCCTTCGGCAGCCGGCGGGTGTTGTACGAAAGGAGGTTGCGGGTGGCCGCGACGACCTGCGCCGGGCAGCGGTAGTTGACCTCGAGGGCGTGCTCGCCTGCACCGGGAAAGTACCGCCCGTAGTCGATCAGGAAGGCGGGAGTCGCCCCGGCGTACCCGTAGATCACCTGGTCGTCGTCGCCGACGCCGAAGCAGTCGTAGGCGGGCGCCGACAACAAGCGGATGAGGAGCATGTGTGCGGGGGTGAGGTCCTGGAACTCGTCGACGAGCAAGCGCCGGCACGACGCCCGAGCTGCCGCTCGGGCCTCCGGCTGGCGGAGCAGGATCTCGATCGCTTGGTAGATCTGCTCGTCGAAGTCGACGGCACCGGCCGCCGCGAGCGAGGCCCGGTAGTCGTCGAAACGCTCTGCGAGCCCGGCGGCGTCGGGCACCAGATCCTCGGCGGTGCCCGGCGTGAGCAGGCGGAGCCGGACCATGGACAGCCCGTCCAGGTACGGCACCACCGTGTCCAGGTTCGCTCGCCTCTTCACGTCGTACACGGTCTGCACGAGCTCCCTCGCTCCAGGTTCCTCCAGCACCTCGAGACGTCCGGCGGTGCCGAACCGCCGGCAGATCGAGAGGGCGACGCTGTTGAGCGTCCGGATGCTCGGGCCCCTCTCCGTCACGAAGTCCGCGCACCGGTCCCTCAGCTGCTCGGCCGCCTTCGTGTTGAACGCGAGGGCGGTGATCGTCGCCGGGTCGACGCCGCGGTCGACGACGAGGTGCCGGAGGCGCTCGGCGAGCACTCGCGTCTTGCCCGAGCCGGCAGGAGCGATCACACGGGCCGGCCCGCTCGGGTGGGTCACCGCCGCGAGCTGATCCGGGGCCAGCTCCGAGGTTGGCGCTCCATGGCCGGCGGCGCGGAAGTTCCCGGACTCGGCGTTCCAGCGGTGGACGGTGGGCTGCGAGCGGCCAAGAGGCGGCGGGTCGGCCGGCCCGCCGTCCACGTAACAAGCCCGGCCATCGGCCCCGAGCACATCCGCCGCGCTGTCCTCGCTCGTGCCGAGGAGCCTGGCGGCCTTGCGCCCGTGCCACCAGACCAGGTCTCCGTTGCGGCCGTCGTAGTTGTTCGCCCAGACCAGGAACCCGAGCCGTTCCAGCGGGAATTCGAAACACGGATCGAGCTCGTACGGCGCCCGGTCGTCGGTCTCGGGCCTCCGGAGCTCGCCCGGCTCGACCGCGAGCTCCACCACGATCGGCGTCCGCGACTCCCACGCGCCCTGCAGGGCCTCGACCGTGCTGGACGGGGCGGGCGCGCCGGAGGGTGCGGGCGCGCCGGACGGGGACGGGCGCGCCGTAGGGGACAGGCCGGCCCGGGGAGCCGGCCACGGCGGCGCGGTCGACCACGACTCGCTGGCACTTGGCCCAAGGTCCCGGGACGGGGGAACCTGGCCGGATGATCACGCCGCGCCCAAGCTCGGGAGGGCCCGGCGCCGTCATGTCCCTCACCGTAGCGACTCGCCCGAGAGGCCTGGCGAGGCCTTCAGTTGGCCTTGACAACAGTCGATAGGTATGACACAGCTCATGCGAGGAGGGCTTTGAGGTGCGCGATCTCCGTTTCCTGATGACCCTGCCCGTCGTGGCACTCGTGGGTCTCGGAGCGGTCGTCGCGGCATCACCACCGGCTGCAGCGACCGGGACGGCGGCCTCCCCGCAAGCGGCGGCGGCGACCGGGTCGGCGATCGCAGCGCTGGCCACCGCCAACCTCGACAAGACGGCGTGCGCCGCCAACAGCTTGGGCGGCAAGGGCTTCGGGTCGAGCTGCACCGGCAACTCCGGGCATCCCGAATACTGGTGCGCCGACTTCGCCAAATGGGTATGGTCGGAGGCCGGGGTGGCCGACAGCTCCTGGCTGAACCCCCTGGCAGGGAGCTTCTACACCTACGGTCAGGAGTTCGGCACGCTTTCGTCGGTGCCGGCGGTCGGAGACGTCGTGGTCTTCGACTACAACGGCGCCGGCAGCGCCGATCATGACGCGATCGTGACCCATGTCAACTGGAACGGGACTATCGAGACCGTGAGCGGGGACTGGGGGGGCCAGTCCGGCACGGAGGCACGTTTCGCCTCAACTTCGTCGGTGACCTTGAACGCTCCGGCCTATCTCGGGGTCCTCGGCTCGGTGCCTGATGTCATGGGCATGACCATCAGCGGCTTCGTCGCTCCGGTCGGAGCGCACGTGGTGCCGATCCTCGGCGTGTCGTCGATGTCGGCCAGCGACTGGTTGTCACCGGGCCAAGTGCTGACATCCCCCAACGGCCTGTACACCCTGACGATGCAGACCGACGGGAACCTGGTCGAAGACGCCGGCACCCGTGCCCTCTGGTCGACCGGCACTGCGGGCAATCCCGGTGCCCGCGCCGTCGTCCAACCCGGGGGCAATTTCGTCGTGTACGGCCCGAGCGGCGTCCCGTTGTGGTGGTCCTACACCAGCGGCCATTCGGGCAACGTCGCCCTCGTGGTGCGCGACGACGGCAACTTGATGGTCCACGCACCGTCCGGGCCGCTTTGGACCAGCCACACGCGGACCGACATTCTCACCACCGGCCAGACCCTTCTCGCCGGCCAGCAGCTCGTCTCGGAGAACGGCCTCTACGACCTGATCATGCAGACCGACGGGAACCTGGTCGAGAACACGGCGGGTCGCGCCCTGTGGTCCTCCGAGACCGCAGGGCACCCCGGGGCTCGGGCTGTCATGCAACCGGGCGGCAACCTCGTCGTCTACAGCCTGGGCGGCGCCCCCCTGTGGTGGTCCGCCACCAGCGGGCACTCGGGCAGCATCGACCTTGTCGTGCAAGACGACGCCAAGGTGGTCGTGTACGGGCCCTCCGGGCGGCTCTGGGCCAACTTCACCTAGCGGTCGGGTCCACGGGACCCTCGCGCGCAGCACCCCTGAGACAGGGCGACGGTCAGCCGGACGAGCCCTGTGGCGACACCTGAAGCGGGCTCTTCCACACGATCACCTGGTACGTCTGGTCCACGACGTAGGACTTCGACGGAGGCCCGAAGGTGTTGATAGCCGTCGCCGGGGTGACGTCGCCCCAAGGCGGCGTCCCGAGGTTGAACACGAGGAATTGGAAGGGCCGGGCGTACCAGGCTGCAGCCGAATTGCGGTTGTACCGGACCAGCCGGATGTCGTCGGGCGACACCACCGGCCGGACCTCGACGCTCCCCCTCGATTCCACGGTCACGATCGACGCCGCCCAGTACGAGCCGATCCCGAGATGGAGGTCGTGCGACTCGAGCCAGCCGGCGAGGTCTGAGGCCGTCGCGGCGGGTACCGGCCGGCCGAGGTTGACCGCAACGCCGGCCGCGTAGCTGAAGGCCGCTGCCAGCCCCAAGACGGCTGCGAGCCGGCCGACCACGGCCCACCGGAGGTTCTGTGCCACCCTGCCGACTACCCGTCCAGACAGGATCGCGCCGAAGATGATCCCGGCGGTCAGGTAGCGGCCGTACCCCGGGTCGACCGAAGCACCGAGCACTACGAACGCCGTACACGAGCCCAAGGCGCCGAAGACCAACATGTCGTCGAGGCGCCAGGCGGCCTCCGAGCTCGCGCCGACCACCGAAGGCCGGCCCCGGATCACACCCGAGACCATCGCTACCGCGGTGCCGGCCACAGCTGCGAACACGACCGCGATCGCGAGCAGGTGCACGTAGCTGAGCGCCCTCGGATCGGCTCCGAGCCCGTAGTAGGCGCCCCCGACGCCCATCATGGCCACGCCCTCGTGGACCCCCAGCTTCAGGTTCGCGAGCATCCGGGGGAACTTCGCGATCGGGTTGGCCGCGGCGATCGAGAACGTCCCGATCTCTATTGCGATCCTCCGGATCACCTCGGCGAGCAGCACCGACGAGATCGCTGCTGTCACCTGCGCCAGGCCGGCGCGCCAGTGACGACGTCTGGCGGCAGCGGTCAACCCGGCGAAAAAGACCGGCGCGACTCCGAGCGCGACCATCTGCAGGTCGCCGAGAAGCCCAGCGGTGAGGAACACGACGGCGACCGCGAAGCCCCAACCGAACCTCCCGCGCCTCAGACCGAGAAACGCAACCAGGCACCACAACGCCGTCCCGACGTGCAGCGGCCCGCGAAGGAAGAAGACCGCCAGGGCGTGGCCTGGCAGGGCGAGGATGGCGACGACTGTCGCGCCGGCGGCGAGGGCGGCCGTCCCGTGCCGATCCTCGAGCGCTATCGCGACCCCGACCACGACGACGGCGGTGGCGATCGCTGCCGGCACCGCGTTCAAGAAGACGGCGTGAAGGCCGAAGACCCCGATGGCGACGAGGTACCAGAGCGCGTCGACCGTCCAGAACGAGTCGAGAGATATGGCCCAACCGTTCAGCAGGACGTGGCCGTGCGCCATCGCTTGGCCCTCGAGCGCAACGGTCGCGGAGTCGGAGTCCGGGGCGTAGGCGTGCAGCGCGACGGCGAACAGCAGCACGAAGAGCGCCACGACGCCGACGATGCCGACGACGACCGGGCTGACCCGCCTCGCCACGACGGCCCGGTCGGGGTCCGCCGTAGCGACCTCCCGCCCGCTCTGGAGGATCATCTCCGTACGCTACCGGAGCGGTCGCGTAGAGACCCTGGAAGGCCCGCAGGTCTCTAGCGGCCCGGGCCCGGAACGGCTCGCACGTCACGAGGACCGAGGGTCCCGCCGCACGATCCGCAGACGAGGACGGCGTCGCAGATCGACCCGCATGCCTCGTGGATCACCTGAAGCGGTGGTCCGGAGGGGGCCGCGTAGCGGTCGCCCCACTGGCGCATGGCGGTGAGGACGGGCCAGAGGTCACGTCCCTTGTCGGTGAGGCGGTAGTCGTCGCGAGGCGGGTGCTCGGAATAGGGGACCCGCACCAGCACGCCGGCCTCGACGAGCCGAGCGAGGCGCTGCTGGAGGATATTGCGGGAGATCCCGAGCCTCCGCTGGAAGTCGTCGAAACGGGTCACGCCCAAGAAGGCGTCCCTCACCAAGAGCATGCTCCACCACTCGCCCACGATCTCGAGGCACTGGGCCACCGAGCAGTCCATGGCGGCAAAGCTCTTTCGTTCCACGCCCCGAGACTAGTGAGTTGCATTATGAAATGCAAGTCGGTAGGGTGCGTTGTATGACCGAACCGACGTCAGCCAAACTCGCAGCACGCGTCCAGGACCAGGGCGCGACAGGCGTTCGCCTCCGGGAACGCCGCACCGCCGTCTTCGTGGTGACCGCCTTGGGTGCCTTCATGGCGTCGCTGGATCTTTCGATCGTGAACATCGTCTTCCCGGCCCTCCAGCGGTCCTTCCCGCACGATCCGAGGGCAACCCTGACTTGGGTGATCACCGGCTACAGCATCGTGTTCGGCTCCTTACTGGTCACCGCGGGCCGAACTGCGGACCGCCTCGGGAGCCGCAGGATGTTCTTCGCGGGTATGGCGGTGTTCACCCTCGGATCCGCGCTGTGCGGCCTGGCTCCGACGGTGGACCTCCTGGTGGCTGGGCGGGTGATCCAAGGGTGCGGGGCCGCCTGCCTCTTGCCGGCGTCGCTGAGCCTGCTGCTCGGCGCCTTTCCTGTGGAGCGACGCTCGCAGGTCGTGGCCCTGTGGGGCGGAGTCGGCGCGCTGGCGGTCGCCACCGGTCCCTCGCTCGGCGCCGTGATCGTCTCCGGTGCAGGTTGGCGCTGGGCGTTCTACATCAACCTCCCCGTGGCTGCGGTGGCTTGGCTGGTGGGGCGACGGGTCCTGGCCCGCTCGGGGGGGAACGCGGCACGCGGGACCCCCGACTATTCCGGTGTCGTGCTGGTGAGCACAGCTTTGGCGGCTCTCGTCCTGGCGATCTCGCAGGGATCCACCTGGGGCTGGTCGAGCGGGCGCACCATCGCCTGCTTCGCAGGCGCGATCGTCCTGGGCGCAGCCTTCTTGTACCGGTCCGCCCACCACCCGGAGCCCGTGCTGGACCTGAGCCTGTTCTCGGCTCGGTCGTTCAGCGTCGCCAACGCTGCGACGCTCCTTTATGCGATGGGATTCTTCGCAATGCTGCTCGGCAACATCTTGTTCCTGACCGGGGTCTGGCACTACTCCATACTGCAAGCGGGACTCGGCGATCACCCCCGGTCCCCTGGTCGTGGCCATCGTCTCGGGCTTCGCCGGCCGGCTGGCCACCCGGGTCGGATTCCGGCAGCGTGCTGCTGCCAGGTGCCGCCCTTTTCGTCGGCGGGCTGTGCTGGTACGCGACCCGAGTCGGCCTTCGACCTGACTATGCCGGGGTGTGGCTTCCTGCCACGCTGATCGTCGGTCTCGGCATCGGGCTCACCTTCCCCGTCTTGAGCGCGGCGGCGGTCTCCAGCCTGCACCACGAGCGGTTCGCCGTCGGCAGCGCCGTGAACCAGACCGCACGCCAGGTCGGAGGCGCATTGGGTGTCGCACTGCTGGTGGTCATCCTCGGGACGACGCACGGGGCGGCCGGCGCCCTGAGCCATTTCCGCCATCTGTGGTGGTATGCCGCTGGGATGGTCGCCCTCTCCGGCCTGGCCTGCAGCCTCCTGGGCCCGTCCCGCGCCGTGCCGGCGGCCGGATCCTAAAGAGCCTTTACCCGCAGTCGCCTGTCCCGCCACGACTCCGAGCCAGCCGCCGGCGACCCGTTCAGGGTTCTCGGGCCGGTTCGAGGTTGGCGAGGAAGGCCGGCGGCGGCGGGGCGCCCCAAAGGTGGGGCGGGACGTCCCATTCCTGGGCGACCCATCGGTCGTCGATCTGGTCGATGTCGGAGAACCACTCGATCCACGAGCCCCAGGGATCGGGGCTGTAGTAGAAGAAGTTCGAGCCGATCGTGTGCCGACCGAGTCCCCATCCGTCCGGGTGGCCCTTTCCGACCATCCGGTCGGCGCCCACGCCGATGGCGTCCAGGGACGGTACCTCGAAGCTGGCATGGTGGAAGCCCGGGTGGCTGCTCGCGATGAACCCGAATATGTGATGGTCACCCGAACCGGCGTTGAGAAACGTCACGAGGCCGTGGATACGGTCGCTCACCCGCAGGCCGAGCGTGTCGGTGTAGAAGTCGGTCATCTGCTGGAGCTGGGGCGTGAACAGCAGTGTGTGGCCCAAGCGCCGGGGCATAACGTCGTCCTTGGCGTGCGACCACTGGGCTACACCGATCCGATTTGCCCGGGCACCGACGTTGAACAGCACCTCGGCCACTGGCCGGGGCGGAGCCGGCGACTCGTCGAGCAACTGCACCGCGTTGCCGTCCGGGTCGCGAAGCCACAAGCCGTCATCGGGCCCACCCGGCGGGGGTTCGCCGAGCGGAACGCCAGCGGCCTCGAGCGCTTCGCGCACGGGGTCCACCGAGCCGGGGCGGACGGTGAACGACACGTGGTGAAGTCGTTTTGCGGGCGCTTCGACCAGGCGCACCTGCTCTTGGGCGCGGCCTGGGCACTGGGCGATCAGTGCACCGTCCTTGTCCTGAGTATCGAGCCCGAAGTCCTGAAGGAACGCCTCCGCGACCTCGAGGTCGGGAACCTCCAACGCGTAGTGATGCAGTCCGGAAATCAAGTTCGCCTCCGCTCCCGTAAAACTGCATACAGTTTAGCGAAGAGGGAACGACCTGCCAATGGGGGACGCAGATGACAAGGACGCGGCTGACTGCCGGACAATTGGAGCTCGGAAGCGAGCTTGTGGAGGCGGCGCACGCCCTTTCGAGGCTAGGCCTGGTGACCGCTTACGGGCACGTTTCCTCCCGTGCGGAGGGGTCCTTCGTCATCACACCCGGCGCCGACCTTGCCAGCGTCACCAAAGCCGCGCTGATTCGGGTCGCCACTCGACGCAACTGCGCTGCCCGCCGGCGCCCCGGGCGAGACTTGGGTTCACCTTGCTCTCTACAACGCCCGCCCGGATGCGGCGGCGATAGCCCGCGCGCAACCAGCCAGCGCGTTCGCAGTGGCGGCGAGCACGAGCGCAATGTCGCCGCTTTACGGGCAGGCAGCGTGGCTGGGCGAGTCGGTTCCCGTGCACGACGACGCCAGGCTGATACGTTCGGCCGACGTGGCCCGCGGCGTCGCTCGGAGCCTGCCCAGTGGCGAGGCGCTCCTGCTGAGGGGCAACGGCGCCGTCACGATCGGCATGACCCCGGGCCTGGCGGTGTCTCGCATGTGGCTGCTGAATGCCGCCTGCGCAGCCTGGTTGGCAGCGCGCGGCACGGGATTGACAAGCCCGCTTAGCACAGAGGAGATCGCTTCGTGGCGTGCGGCCGGAGACGACCTCCTCCCGAGACTGTGGCAGCACCTGCGCACGCGGGGCCGGCGCACTCAGTGGTCTAGGCACGTCGTGCCGAGGTCTCCGGCCGATGCTCTGTTGCTTGCCGGCCCTGTGGTTCCGCGAACGTGGAGGGGCTGCTGATCAGTCAGGCCGGCACCTCGGTCTCGCTGGCCAGCTTGCGCATCGCACCGAGCGTGGCCTCGACGGCCTTCAGGTAGTCGCCCGTCATGGACTCCGCGTAGGCTTGCTCTTCTGCAGATCCGCCCTCTACGCCTGACACGACCAGGGCGAAGCTGAAACGAAGCTTGAGGTCGTCGTCGGTACCCTCGATCTCGTTGGCGATCGTGCCGAGGACTGGGCCGGCAATGCGGGTGAAGACGACCCGGTGGGGCTTCTCCAGGGTTATCCGCTCGGTGAAGGGCTGCCCGCGGAACTCGATCTCCCGGTCGAAGACGGTGTCGCTGTGGCGGGCGACGACCTCGCACTGGGTCATGGCAGGCACGAACGGCAGGGCGTTGTTGGCCTTCAGAACCAGGCCGTCCCACATCGCTTTCCGGTCGAGGAGTGGCTCGCCCGGCGTGTTGACCGGCAATTGGTGCGTTACGAAGATCATGGCTTCCTTTCCGATCGGTCGACAACGGCATTTTCGATCGTCCCCAGGCCGTCGATGGACGCCCGGATCACGTCGCCGGGGTGCAAGTACAAGCCACGGCCGGCGCCCACGCCTGACGGCGTCCCCGTGAGGATCACGTCGCCCGGCTCGAGCGTGACCACGCCGCTGGCGCTCGAGATCAGCTCTGCGACGGTGCATATCATGTCCGCCGTGGTCTCGTCCTGCTGAAGCTCGCCGTTGACCCAGAGGCGCAAGTGGAGATCCTGAGGGTCGGCGACCTGAAACGCGGGCGTGATGCCGGGACCGAGCGGCAGCGAGTCGTCCGCCGACTTCGAGGCGAACCAGTCATAGGAGAACGGCTCGGCCGGCACGACGTCGCGGTGGTGCAGCCCCCGGGCCGAGATGTCGTTCGCGACGCAGTAGCCGGCGACGTGTGAAAGTGCGTCGTTTTCGGAGATGTCCCGCCCGCCGAGGCCGATCACCGCGGCCAGCTCGACCTCCCAGTCGAACCGAGCCGTCTCGGGACGGTCGATCGTGATCGAGTCGCTCGGCCCGATGACCGTCGTGGTCGGGGCCTTGAGAAAGAAGAACGGCGTCCAGCCCTCGGCGGGGACCTCGGCGCCCATCTCCTCGATGTGGCGGCGGTAGTTCACGCCGGCGCAGATGACCTTGCGGGGCCACCGCAACGGCGCGAGGAGCGCGGACGTCTCGACGACTGGGGCGTCCTCGACGTCGATGGAGCGCAAGACCTCCTCTGCCTCCGGCCATTCCTCGAGCAGCTCGAGGGTGGACGTCCACCGCTTCAGGTCGCGCGGGGCGACGACGAGGCCGTCCGATCGGAGTACCGCCATGGCGGGGGCGCCATCGCGTTCACAGGTGACGAGCGACCACGTCACGGGACTTTTCCCCTGTCGAGGGCGGCGTTGTCGGACAGCTGGTCGTGGACGGCTGCGATGTCGAGATCGCCCCATCCGTCGGCGACGGCTTGGTCGAACACGGCCTTTGCTGCGTCGAAGGTCGGCGTCGGCGTGCAGCTTGCGGCGGCGCATGCCTCGATCTGCTCGAGGATCGGCCGAAGAGTCTCGATCGGCCCGGCGGCCGGTAGCCATTCTCGCTTGCGCATGACAGGACCACGCTGCTTCCAAATCGCAGACGACGCGATCGAGCTGTCCAGCGTCCGTTGCACGAGGTCGAGGTCGAGCCCGTTCTGTTCGGCCAGCACAATCGCCTCGGCGGCAGCGACGGTGTGCACGGCGAGAAGCAGGTTGGCAACGTACTTGAGCCGAGCTCCGTTGCCGAACGCACCGGCGTAGACCCAGGGGCCGGAGATGGCGTCGAGCACGGGCCGCACGCTGTCGATGCTCTCAGGGTCACCAGAGGCGAAAGTGGTGGCCAACCTTGGCTCGACCATCCCCGGGCTGCCGCTGATCGGGCAGTCGAGCAAGTCGCCGCCGTGGGCTCGCACCGCATCGCGTATCCGGCCTTTGTCGCCGACATCGATGGTGCTCATCTCGATGTGAACCGTCCCGCCCGTGATCGTCCTTACGGTCCCCTCCTCCCCGAGTACCACCTCGGAGACCGCCTGCACGTCCGGAAGGATCGAGATCAAGGCGTCGCATTGCGCGGCCACGTCCGCCGGCGAGCCGGCCACGGACCCACCCGCCGCCTCCAGCTCCGGCGAGCCGCGGCGGCAGTACCCGACCACTTGGAAACCCGTCTCCATCAAGTTGCGCGCGATTGGCAAGCCCATGCGGCCCAGCCCGATAACCCCTACGCGCTCCACGTTTCTCCCCATTTTCGGTTCAGTCCCAGTCGTATGTGCCCGTGCCGAGCGAGAGCCGGACCGAGACGCTGCCTTCGTTGAGGCGCCACCTGTGGACCGCGAAGGTGCGCAGCCCGGCGCGCACGAACGGATCGGCCTCGGCGATGCCTCGCGCCGTGGATTCGTCGGGCGCGCGAAGCACCGTCACGCCCGAGCCCGGACCAACACGGGGTCCCGACAGGAGAGGGCCAGAGGCCAGCAGGGAACCCTCGCGCTCGAGGCCGAGCAGCCAAGCGACGTGACTCGCGACGTGCGCGTCTATGTCGGCTTGACGGGTGCTCGCCCGCGGCGTCGACATCAGCAACCAGTAGTCACGGCCGAGCAGCCGGGCCAGATCGGCGGGCGATGCGGAGTCCTCACCACTCACCCGTACAGTGTATACACTTTGACCGTTGTGTCAAGAGCGGGCAACCCGGTCGGCTCTCGACACCCAACGAGGGTCGGACTCACCCAGCCAGGAATGACTCCACTACCGACCAGGAATTCGGCGGTTTTCTCGATCATTGTCCAATGGCCGCAAGCCGACAGGAGGTGAAGCCTGCTGTCGGGCAACAGGTCGACAAGCTGGGCAGACGAGACCCGCCACGGCACGACCCGATCGTCGCGACCGTGCACCAGAAGCACCGGCGAGCCGATGGAGGCGAGCTCGGCACCCGAGAGCGCAAGGTCGTCAACCCATCGCTGCCGGGGTTCTGGGAACATTGCCGCCCAGGAATCCCGCGAACAAGGATCGAGGCTGGCCTGGTAGCGCATCTCGACCAGCTCGTTGGTGATGAGCGCCCGGTTGTACGCGAACAGCCCGATGATGTCACGCATCTGCTCCAACCCTGGCGTGTAGCCCCACACGGTATCGAGGCCGGCGGGAAGGGCCATGGCGACTCCCATCGAGCCCATCAGGACCACGCGGCGCACCGCCTCGGGCCGGGCGGTCGCGATCGACAGCGCGATCGCCCCGCCCATGGAGTTCCCGATGATGTCGAAAGTGTCGATCTCGAGCTTGTCGAGCAGCTCGAGGGCGTGTTCGGTCCAGGCACGGCGGCCGTAGGTTCGCGCCTCACCGGTCGCCGTGCCGCCGAAGCCCAGCTGATCGGGAGCCACCACCCGTCGGGTTGCGCTCAGCGCAGGGATCACCGGGCGCCAGTTGGCAACCGCTGTCACACCCGGCCCGGACCCGTGCAGCAAAAGCAGCGGAGGGCCGCCTTCGGTGGCTGGCGAGCCGGTGTCGATGACCGCCGTGGCGACTCCGGCCACGTCGACGAGTCCGTCGTTCTTCGAGTTTCCGGTCATTTCAGAAACTGTATGCAGTTCGCAGCCGCTAGGCAACCCTTGCGCCGCGAGCTCGGGCTGGCGCGGCGCCCCGGCGGGTACGATCACCGACAGTGCCGGCTCGGCGGGCTCCGCCGAGAAAGGAAACACCGTGCAACCGATGACTGTCGCCATCGTCGGCTCTGGCAACATCGGGACCGACCTGTTGGAAAAGCTTCGTTTCTCGGAGCTCCTTGACGTTCGCTACATGGTCGGTGTCGAGACGGCCAGCGCCGGGTTGGCCCGTGCCCGCTCTTACGGCATCGAGGCTGGTGCAGGGGGCGTGGACTGGCTGCTGTCGCGCGCAGAGCTGCCGGCGCTGGTGTTCGAAGCCACCTCGGCGGCGGTCCATGCCGAGAATGCCGCCCGCTATCGCGAGGCCGGGATCCGAGCTGTGGACCTGACGCCGGCTGCAATCGGTCCGTACGTCGTCCCTACGGTCAACCTCGGAGAGCACCTGGACGCGCCGAATGTCAACATGGTGACCTGCGGCGGCCAGGCGACCGTCCCGATCGTGTACGCGGTCGCGCGAGTCGCCCCGGTGGCGTACGCGGAGATCGTCGCCACCGTCGCGTCCCGCTCGGCGGGACCGGGCACGCGAGCCAACATCGACGAGTTCACGGTGACAACGGCGAGAGCGGTGGAAGTGGTCGGAGGCGCTCGGCTCGGCAAGGCGATCATCATCCTGAACCCGGCGGAGCCACCGCTGATAATGCGGGACACGATCTTCTGCTCGCTCGACGAGGCGGCCGATCACGACGCGATCCGTACGTCGGTGGTGGAGATGGTCGCGGCCGTGGGTGCGTACGTCCCCGGGTACCGCTTGTTGCGAGAGCCGCAGTTCGACGACGAGAAGGTCGCAATCTTTCTGGAGGTGGAGGGTGCCGGCGACTTCCTGCCGGTATATGCCGGCAACCTGGACATCATGACTGCGGCCGCCCGCCGGGTCGGTGAGGAGATCGCCAAGGCGACGGCGGGAATGGCGGCCTGATGCCATTCTCCGACGACCTTGACGTCCGCATAACCGACTCGTCGCTGCGCGACGGCTCGCACCACGTGGGCCATCGTTTCGACGCCGACCAAGTGGCGGCCGTCGCCTCGGCGCTCGACTCCACAGGCATCGCGGTCATCGAGGTCAGCCACGGCGACGGCCTCGGCGGTTCGTCCTTCACCTACGGACGGTCAGGCACCGATGAGCGGGTGCTGGTGCGCCGTGCGGTCGACTCGGTGCGCCACGCCAAGATCGCGTGCCTTCTCCTGCCGGGGGTGGGCACCACCGAAGACCTGCGAGCCGTAGCCGATCTCGGGGCGTCGGTCATCCGTGTGGCCACGCACTGCACCGAGGCGGACATATCGATCGAGCACTTCGGCGTTGCCCGGCGGCTCGGGCTCGAGACCGTGGGCTTCTTGATGATGGCCCACTCCGTGCCGCCGGAGGTCCTGGCCGTCCAGGCCCGGATCATGGCCGAGGCCGGATGCCAGTGCGTCTACGTCACCGACTCGGCCGGTGCACTGATCCTCGACCAGGTCGCCGAGCGGGTGGCAGCTGTCCTCGAAGCGTTGCCCGAAGGGGTGGCGGTGGGGTTCCACGGTCACGAGAACCTGGCCCTCGGAGTGGCCAACACGATTGCCGCCATCCGCGCCGGGGCCACCCAGGTCGACGGCTGCACTCGTCGCTTCGGGGCTGGGGCCGGCAACACGCCGACGGAGGCGTTGGTCGCCGTGTGTGACAAGCTCGACATCCGAACGGGTGTCGACCCCCTCGCGCTCATCGACGTGGCCGAGGAAATCGTTCGGCCCATAATGGACGACGAGCCCGCCCTGTCGCGCATGGCACTCATCATGGGCTATACCGGGGTCTACTCGAGCTTCCTCAGGCACGCCTACCGGGCTGCAGAGCGTTACGGGGTCTCCGGAGCCGACATCCTCCTCGAATGCGGACGCCGGCACCTCGTCGGTGGTCAGGAAGACCAGATCATCGACATCGCGAGCGGGCTCGCCACCGCCGAGGCTCGGCACTGATCGCCAGGAGGCCCGATATCGAGACAACGGTCGTCGGCGAAGCGCTCGCCATAGCCATCACGGCCGGGGTGCCGGTGATCCTCTGGGGCAGCCCCGGCACCGGCAAGACGGCCGTGGTCCGCGCGTTGGCCGCGGATCTCGGGTGGCCGTTGGAGGTCGTGATCGGCTCGATCCGGGAACCAGCCGACTTCGCAGGCCTGCCCGTCGTCGCCAACGGAGGCGTTCGTATGGCTCCGCCGGCGTGGGCGACGAGGCTGGCCGAGCGCGGCATCGGCCTTTTGTTTCTTGACGAGTTGACGACCGCTCCACCTGCTGTTCAGGCCGCCATGTTGCGAGTCGTCCTCGAACGGGTCGTCGGCGACCTCGCATTGCCGCCCGGCATCCGGGTCGTGGCTGCCGCCAATCCCCCGGAGCAGGCGGCCGAAGGTTGGGAGCTGGCGCCACCGCTCGCCAATCGCCTCGTCCATCTCGACTGGCCTGTCGATGCGAGGGCCGTGGCTAACGGGCTGGCCGTCGGGTTCCCGGTGCCCGCCGTGCTCCTCACCGACGGGAACGTGATGACACATCAGATCGCGGCCCGCGCGGCGGTTGGTGCCTTCTTGCACGTGCGGCCGACCCTGGTTCTGCAGGTCCCAAAGGTCGCTGCTCTCTCCAGCCGGGGTTGGCCGAGCCCGCGCAGCTGGGAGGCGGTCGCCGTGCTCGTCGCGGCGTGCGAGGCGTCACGTGCCTCCGAGGAGGCGCGGGCGGCGCTGGTCATGGGGGCCGTCGGCGAGGGCCCCGCGCTCGAATTCCTTTCGTGGCTGGCGAACGCCGACCTGCCGGACCCGGAGGCCGTGTTGGCAAATCCGGATGCATTCGTGCTTCCTCAACGGAGTGATCGGGCCTTTGCCGCACTGACCGCGGTGGTGTCGTTGGCGGTGTCGAGGGGCGACTCTGGGTCCTGGGCCGCCGCCTGGCGCGTCGTCGGCAAGGCTGCCGACTCCGCACCCGACGTAGCGGCGCTCGTCGCCCGCCGGCTGGCCGGGGCCCGCCCGACGGGCGCGGACCTGCCATCAGAGGTGCTGGCCCTGGCGCCCGTCCTTCGCGCCGCAGGCTTGATGCGAAAGGAGGAATGAAGCTCGATGCCTACGCCGGAGTTCAGCGAGCTGGCCCTCGAGCTGCGCCAGAGGTGGGCTGCCAGCCGCATTTGGGCCGCTCGGCAGGCGCCGTACCTTGCGACCGCACTGCTCGCCCTCGAACCGATGGTCGTCGACACGGGCAATTCCGCGACCTGCGACCTGTCGGCCTACCCGGTCGACCGCAGGTGGCACGTGTACATAGACCCGGCGGTGCTCGAGAGAACCGATGTGCCCACACTCGGCTTCTGGCTGCTGCACCAGGTTTCGCATCTCTTGCGCGATCATGCCGATCGTTATCCCCTGGGTGTCGAGGAGGAGTCGGGCTCGCCCGTCGGCTCTCGGAGTCCCGAACAGCGCCGCTGGAACATCGCCACCGACGCGGAGATCAATGACGACCTCTTTGCCGACCAGCTCTCGGTGCCCACTACCGCACTGACTCCCGCCGATATCGGCTGCCCGCCTGGTTGGGTCGCCGAGCAGTACTGGGACGCGTTCAGGCGCGAAAGCGCCCGGACCGTCTGGCGACGAACGCGACGGCTCGGTGAGCGCCGACTGCGGCAGCGGCTGCGACGGACGTGCCCGAGAGTGGGATTCGGGGCGCCCGGGCCTCACTGGGATCGGGCAGAAGCTGGTCGCGCGCGAAGTGGCTCAGCGCATCCGCGAGCATTCCCGGAGGCCGGTCCCGGCCAGCTGGCAGCGCTGGGCGGACGGCCGACTCGAACCGGCAGTGAGCTGGCAGCGCGTCCTCTCCTCGGCTGTGCGGCGAGGGCTGGCCGACGTGGCAGGGCAGGTCGATTTCACCTACCGCCGGCCGTCGCGCCGCGCCTCGGTGGTCCCAGACGTCGTTCTCCCGAGCCTGCGTCAGCCGCTCCCACAGGTCGCGATGGTTCTCGACACCTCCGAAAGCATGAGCGGCCAGATGCTCGGTCAGGCCCTTGGCGAGGTAGCCGGTGTGCTTCGCGCCCTCGGCCTCGGGCGACGTCACCTCAGGGTTGTGTGCTGCGACGTGACCGCGTACGAGGCCCAGCGGGTGCTCGATGCCCGCGACGTACGTCTGGTCGGCGGTGGCGCCACGAACATCGGAGCAGGTCTGGAGGCGGCGACGGCCTTGAAGCCGCGTCCAGACCTCGTGATCGTCCTCACCGACGGGCACACCTCGTGGCCCTCGGCCGGGCCGGGCGGAGTACGCGTGATCGTCGGGCTCATGGACCCGGCCGGCACGGTCCCGCAATGGGCGACTGCAGTCAGGATCGAGCCCGGTTCGGAAGCCAGGGCTACGTAGGCGGGGAGGGCACGATGGCTCACTATGTGGCGAGAGAGTGGTTCGAGGACGAGGCTCGCGCGTGGGCCAGAGAAGGGATTGACGTTGCGGAGGGCCCGGTCTGGAAGGCTCTCGGGCTTGGTCCGAACGCGGCCGGGGGCGTGATTCGCGGGGGTGCTTCTCTCGCCGACACGGTGAGAGACTGGTGGCAGGCGGGCATCCCGATCGGCGAGGTCGCTGACTGGATAGGCGCGGGGCTGAGCTCCGGCGAGGCGGCAGCCCAGCGGGCGAAAGGGATAACGGCAGAACGCGCCGCCGCCCTGAGGGCGCTACGAGACGACTCGCCTCTCTGACGCCCGGCACCGAACCGGTGGCGACCCGGCACCTTGACGAGGTTCTCCGGAGCTCCTCGTCTGTATACAGTGTGAGTGGCGGCCGGCCCTTCGATGACCGAGCACATCGTGAGCCGGGACGCAGAGGGGAGACACAGCGTGCGGGAGCGGACCAGATGATCACCCTCAAAGACATCGCCTACGTCCGTTCGGGCGTGGCCGATCTCGAGACGGCTGTCCGTTTCGCGACTGACATCGTGGGCCTCGAGCTGGCCGCCCCCAGCGAGCTCGGAGTCGCCCACCTGCGAGCTGACCACCGTCATCACTGTCTCGCACTTGTCGAAGGTCAGTCCGGAGTCATCTCCTCCGGCTTCAGCGTCGCTGACGGTGATGCCCTCGAGGCCGCCGAGACAGAGCTCGAGCGATACGGAATAACTGTCGACCGCGGCTCGAAGGACGCCGCACGTTCGCGCCGGGTCCAGGATTTCATTGCCTTCTACGACCCTTTCGGCAATCGCGTGGAGCTCTCGTGTCACCAGGAGACCATCACCCGGCCGGTGGCGTTCACCCGGCCGGCCGGCATCACCGAGTTCGGCCACCTCTGCCTGGACGCCAGCGACGTGCGCGAGGCTTACCGGTTCTGGAGCAGCTGCTTCAACGCGAAGGTGTCTGACTGGATCGGCGACAAGGCGTGCCTGCTGCGAATCGACCCGGTTCACCACAAGCTGGCCGTGTTCCAAGGGGACAAGCCGGGACTGTGCCACATCAACTTCCAGGTCGCATCGATCGACGACCTGTTCCGGAATTGGCACTTCTTGGTCGACCACGGCGTCGAGATCCAGATGGGGCCGGGTAGGCATCCACAGTCGACGGCGATCTTCGTCTATTTTCTCGGTCCGGAAGGGTTCACTTACGAGTACTCGTTCGGCGTTCGCCGTATCGAGGACGAGGCAGCCTGGGCACCTCGCACCTTCGACCCCGATGAGATCGGCTCCATCGACATGTGGCTCGGCCCGGTGAGACGGGTCTCCAGCCAGCACCAGCTGCAGCCGGAGCGAGTCGGAGGCCGTGAGGCCTGACCTCCCCGCTGTTTCCACCAGTTCGCACGATGCCACTTGAGCAAGGTCAGCAATGATGCGAGCGATCGTGATCTACGAGCACGGTGGCCCAGAGGTTCTTCAGCCCACCGAGCTCCCCGTTCCCGAGCCGTCGACGGGCGAGGCCCTCATTCGGGTCAAAGCGGTGTCGGTGAACGGATTCCTCGACATATCCAACCGCATGGGTCAAGTGGCCAAGGCCCGTTACTCGTTCCCTCATGTGCTGGGCTCCGAGCACGCGGGGGAGATCGCGGCGCTGGGCGCCGGCACCGGCGACGCGTGGGTGGAGGGCGATCAGGTGGCCGTCTCGAATCGGATCACGTGCGGGAGCTGTGCCAACTGTCGCACGGGACGCGACGAGGCTTGCCTCGAGTTGAGCGTCATCGGCGTGACCAGGCCGGGAGCCTACGCCGAGTACTCGGTCGTCCCTGTCGACAACCTTCGTCGTCTGCCCAGCGCGATGAGCCACGTCGAGGCGGCCGCGATGATCGTGAACGGGCCTCTCGCTCAGCACCAGCTCGATCTTGCAGGCGCCCGGGAGGGCGATTGGGTCCTCATTCAGGCTGCCGCGTCTGCCTCGGGCTCGATGGCTCTTCGCGCCGCCCAGCACCGGGGGTGCCGCGTGATCGCGACCTCGCGGCAGGCCTGGAAGCGCACGCGTCTTGCGAAGCTCGCCGCCGATGTCGTGTTGGACCCAGGACAGGAGGACTTCGTCGCAGCGGTCAAGATCGCCACCGGCGGGGCAGGGGTCGACGTGGCGATCATCAACATCGGCGATCCGTACCTTTGGGAGCGGACCGTCGAGTCGGTCGGCAATAGCGGGCGGATCGTCACCTCGGGTGCGAATTTCGGAGAACGTGCAACATTCAATGTTCGAACCTTCTACGAGCGGAACCAGACGGTCGTTGGCGTTCGGACCGCCAACCGCGTGAGCACCGAGCGGTGCTGGGCGCAGGCCGAACGGGGCCTTCGGCCCGTCGTTGACAAGATCTTCGCCCTCGAGGAGGTCGCGGCGGCGCACCGCCACGTCGAGGCGGGCGAGAACGTCGGCCGGGTCGTTCTCACCGTGTGATAAAAGCTGAACGCCCGCCCCGGTGCCTGGGACCCTCGCGCGTCGCGACCTGTCGAAGCGACCCCAGGATTTCCCGGCATGTGGATCCACTTGGTGGAGATTGAAGGTCTCACCGCGAATATGCGGCAGCGACCTACCTACTGATGTACCACTCTGTTCTTGAGGCTCGTGTCGGCCGCGGAGCCGTTTGACAATACCCTCGTATCACTGGCGACAGCAGAAAGTGCCATCTGCAATGCGAGGCGAATAGGGAGCGGGTCGCGCTCCGGTTCGGCTTCCGCGACAACCCAAAGTGCGGTCCGCGCCAAGTGGCGCCCAATCGCAGCGACAGAATGCCCACCCCCGGCGTCGGGTTGTGTGATCGTGGCGAGCAGCTCGCGATGTTCCGCCTCGGTGTCACGGCTCCACCACGAGTGGACGTCACGAAGCTGGTAGAAGCGCAGATATCGCTCGGCCCTCTCTGCTTGGATCTCGATCAGCTGCACCAGTTGATCACCGGCGCCCCGCACGAGCACCCGGTGGAAGTCTCTGTGCGCGCCCCGCCACTCTGCGAAGTCTTCGTGCAGAGTCGCCGCACGCATTCTCCGGAGCGCCGCCTCAGCAGTCCGGAAGTCATCGGCCGTCAAAATGGGACTCGTGAGTGCCAAGGCAAAGCACTCGAGGAGGATCCGGGTCGAGTAGACGGACTCGAGGTCGCTCGAGTCGAAGCCCGTGACGCGTGGCCGTTGGTTCGGCTCGGCGTCAACCAGTCCCTCCTCTTGCAGCATGCGCAGAGCCTCCCGCAGCGGGGTACGACTGACCCCGAGAGCCCGCGACAGCCGCACCTGCGAGAGCACGCTGCCGGGCGGGAGCGTCCCGTCAAGGATCAGCTGTCGAAGTTGAGCGTGGACTGCGACGCGCGACTGTCTCCTGTCCAGGATCTTCAGTGGCTCGATGTCCGACAATGGGTTGCCGGCTCGACTAGGCACACGCCTAGAAGCGAGATTGGTAACAGGCGCCACGCAACCATGCTAGCGCCAGCGCTGCTGGCGCTAGTGCTGGCTGTTGCATGAGCCTTGTTTTCGCGGACATTCCAGTGCGAACCCGGATGCTTCGGTGGTGCGGACCATCCTTTCTTGACCCGATAATCTGCATACACTATGATCTCGGCGTAGGCAGAGCAGGCCTGCTGGGCGCAACGGCTGTCAGCGTGTTTAGCGTCGGGGGCTTGTTTGCGAACGACGTCAGGAGGTTGCTCCGGGCATGGTCGATACAGCGGCGCCATCGACGGACGAGAAGTACGGCGAGACCGAGCTGCTCCCGAGCGAGCGCTACACGTCTCGTGAGTGGCTGAAGCTCGAGTACGAACGACTATGGCCGCACGTGTGGCAGATGGCCGGGCGTGAAGAAGACATCCCAGAGATCGGGGACTATCTCGAGTACAGGATCGGGGACCAGTCGATCCTGTTGGTGAGAGCCACGCACGACACGGTCAAGGCCTTCCACAACTCGTGCATGCATCGCGGAACGCTCCTGGTAGAGGGTCAGGGCAATGTTGCCAACTGCCCGTGCACACCAGGCAACGAAGGCAAGCTCCAGTGCACGTTCCATGGTTGGGCCTACAACCTGGACGGGTCGATCCACTTCGTGCCCGGTCGGTCCGACTTCGCACCTGGCGCTTTGGCGAACGACGAGATCCATCTGCGCGAGGTGCAGGTGGACACATGGGGTGGTTTTGTTTTCATCAACATGGACCCGGGAGCCGAGTCGCTGCGCGACTGGCTCGGCCCCATCCCCGACCGGCTGGCGAAATTCGGGCTCGAGAAAATGCGCACGGTTCAGCACCTGACGGTGGTCGTGGAGGCCAACTGGAAGCTGGCTGTCGAGCAGTTCCACGAGAATTACCACGCCTGGGCGACTCACATCATGGATCTCAACGAGGTGGGAGCGCCGGCGACGGGTCCGGGTGGCCGGCAGGCCGGCCAAGAGGGCGCCGGTCGCGGGGGCGGGGTGCCTCCCGCGGCGATCATGAACATGTTCGCATACGAGACCTTCGACAACCATTCGCTGTTTCGTCAGTTGGACTGGCACCCGACCGCGGGCATGCCCCCGGTGAAGCTTCGCGACCTCGGTCCCGATCCCCGTGAGTTCGTGCGTCAGGCCCTGCAGTACATGATCCACAACCGCCGAGTCGCACCCTACGAGGTGGAGTACTTCGAGAGCCTCGGCGACCTTCCTTTGGACATGGAGGGTCCCGATTTCATGCTGTGGCTGCGCCGCGGGGCCTGCGCCGCCCAGGGCGTGGACCTGTCCCATCTCGGTGATCACGAGCTGATCGGGTTCCCGATCGAGTTTCTCTTCTTCCCGAACATGACCGGCCCGGTCGCGGGCAACAGCTACCTGAACCTGCGGATCCGCCCGAACGGGATGGACCCCGACACCTGCATGTTCGAGATCCGGTCGCTGTTCGCATTCGGCGAGGGCAAAGCGCCGCAGCCCCAGCGTGAGTTCATAGCCGACTGGCGGAGCGATCGAGACCGCATCCCGGTCGAGTTCCTCCAGGACTTCGCGATGTACCCGCGCATCCAGCAGGGCTTCCACCAGCGGTCGTTCCCCGGGTCCCGTCTCAACCGCCAGGAGCACAACGACCGCTTGTACGAACGTGTTATCGACCGCTATATGAGCAGCGAGGTTGTGAAGAAATGAGCGACAGCACCGAGACAACGAGCGACGCGGCGACAGGGCCAATTATCAGGGACTTCGAGCACCTGGCCCTTCCGGTGCCGGGCGTGTGGACCATCGATCCCGGGCACTCCATCCTGGCGTTCGACTGCCGGCACATGATGCTGACACGCCTCCGAGGCTGGTTCGCCTCCTTCTCGGGCGAGTTCCACATCGCTGAGATACCGGAAGAGTCCTGGGTCGAGGTGACCATCGACGCGGACAGCCTAGACATGCCGAACCCGATCGCCGCGGCCGCCGTGAAAGGCGAGCACTACCTCCAGAGTGACAAGTTCAGCACCCTTCATTTCCGGAGCACCCGTGTCCGGCACGTAGAAGCCGACCTCTGGCAGGTCGCTGGTGACCTGACCGTCAAGGACCAGACCCGTGAGGTCATCCTCGATGCGAATTTCGAGGGAGTGCTTCCTTCACCACCGATGTTCGGCGGGAGGGCCAAGATGGCATTCGCGGCCACGACCGAGTTCGATCGGCGGGACTTCGGCCTGAACTCGAATGTGCCGCTCCCCGGTGGCGGTTGGCTCGTCGGCAATCGCGTCGGGCTCTCCCTCGACGTGGAGGCCAACCTGGCCTGAGGCATCTCCGAAGCCTGGGCGACAGACGTTGAGTCCGGCCGAGGGAGCGATTGCTCTAAAACGGAGTAGCTGGTTCAGGGCGGGTTGTCGCGGGCCTGGCCCTCGGGTCACCTCTACCTCGCAGGGGTCTCCTCAGGCGTCTGTGCGGTGGCACGATCCGGCACCTCGGTGCCCAGGTACGCTGCGATGACCGCGGGATCTGCTTGTACCTCCTGCGGCGCACCTTCGCTGATCACGCGGCCGAAGTCGAGCACGACGACACGGTCGCAGAGCTTCATCACGACGTCCATGTCGTGCTCCGCGATGAGGATGCCCATGCCCCTCCCGTCCACGAGCTTGCGGATGAGCGTGCAAAGCTCACCGCCCTCATCCTCGGCGAGTCCGGCCGCAGGCTCGTCGAGCAACAGGATCGAAGGCTCCGTGGCCACGGCCCGCGCGACCGCGAGCAGGCGACGCCGGCTGTAGGGCAGGTCCTTCGCGACACGGTCGAGGTCATCGGTGAGCTGGAAGTCCACGATCGCCGCCGACACCTCGTGGGCGAATCTCGGGGTGGCGGGGTGGACGAGGTCGGTGAAGTAGGCGAGCAGGTCACGGCGATCGGCCGCCGTACGAAGGTTGTCGTGCACGGTCAGCCCGTCGAACAGCTCGAGCGATTGAAACGAACGGCTGATCCCGGCGCGGCTGCGCCTGGCCGCCGACCACCGGTTCATCGGCTGCCCATCGAGGAGAACCTTGCCATCGGTGGCACGCGTGAAGCCCGTGATGGCGTCGATGACGGTCGTCTTGCCCGACCCGTTGGACCCGATGAGCCCGACGACCTCTCCTGGCGCCACCTTGAGAGAGACGCCGTCCACGGCGACTACCCCGGCGTACTGCACGCGGAGGTCACGGACCTCGAGAGTGCGAGCCGGCAACCGCTCGTGGCTTGCACGGGTGCGATTCGGTGCCGGCTGAGACGAGGCGGCACCGGGCGCAGCGACCGCTCGAGGACCTTTTGGCTGCGACCGCTCGCCCAGCAGGCGCCTAGAGGCCTCGGCGAACCTGTGGCTGATCGAGCGTGCCGCCGACGCGAGCGCCGGCGCGACACCGTCGGGGTGGAGCAGGAGAATGAGGATCAGCACGCCACCGGAAATGAACGGGATCCACTCGCTCGGAAAGGCAAGTATCTTCGCGCCGAGCGAGCCGGGCACGAACATCGCGCCTATGAACGGGCCCAAGACGTACCCGATCCCGCCTATCAGCGCCTGGCCCATGGCGGTGATCGACTGGAAGCTGACGAAGGGGCCCCCGTACACGATGTTGTCCGACGAGAACGAGAGCAGGATTCCTCCGAGTGCCGCGATCGCCGCCGACAGGCCGAAGGCGTAGAGCTTCGCGCTCCACGGGCTGATGCCAAGAGCGGCCGCGGCGCGTTCGTTGGTCCGCACCGCGATGAGCCGCCGCCCGGCCCGGCCGCGGCGAAGGTTCGTGACTGCGAGCGCGGCCAGCACGAAGAGGACGAAGACGAAGGCGGCGTACCGCTCGGGGTGCTCGATCCCGTCGATGTTGAGGCCGAAGAGATGGCGCACCCCGACGTTCGTCCCTTGGAGGCCGCCTGTGTACTGCGGATTCTCGAGGACCATCTCGTCGAGTGCGGCTCCGAGACCTAGGGTGATTATGGCGAGCTTCACACCTCGGGTTCGGACCGCCGGGAGCGCGAAGAGCAGTCCGATCGGGACCGATCCGGCGACTCCGATGACGACAGCTGCCTCGAACGGCACGCTCGTGGTGGCGACAAGACGCCCGGCGATCAGCGCCCCGATGCCCGCGAACGCATACTGCGCGAGGGAGATCTGCCCGGCGTAGCCGGTAACCACGACGATCGAGAGCAGGATCGTGGCGACGCCGAATGTCGTCGTGACCGCATCCGCCCAGGTCGCAGAACGGATCTGGGTGATGAGCACGCAGGCTATGACCGCGGCGGGGACGATCAGCGCAGGGCGACGGCGTCCGGCGCCCACCGATGGGAGCCGATCGAAGAGAAAGCCGCGGATCGGCAGCGCCCGGCCGCTTATCACGACCATGGCGACGATGACGAAGAACGGAACCGTGTCGGCGAGACCGGGGGTCGTCGAGAATCGTGTCAGCTCACTCGTGATTATGCCGATGAGCAGACCCGCTCCCAGCGTGATCGGGAACGACGAGAAGCCTCCAACCAGCGCCGCCGCCAGCGCCGCCAGCACGAGGCTCGTAAACGCCGCGACCTCGAGGCTAATGACCGGTGCGACGAGGATCCCCGCTCCGCCGGCGAGCGCGCAGCCCAGTCCCCAGTTCGCGGTCGCAATGAGCTCCGGCGACCAGCCCAGCGACGAGGCGGCCCGTTGGTTCTCCGCGACTGCCGTCGTCGCTCGCCCGAAGTTGGTCCAGCGATAGCCGCACCACAGCAGCGCCGTCACACCGATCGCGATCCGCGAGCAACCAGAGGCGATCCTCGTTGATGACCACGCCGCCCCCGAAGGGGCGTAGCAGGGTCGTCGGCAGCTCACTTTGGACCAGTGTCACGTTGTCGTCGTAGCGGAGCGTCAAGAGCGATTGCAGCAGCACGAGAACGCCGAGTGTCGCCACGAGCCGGACCAACGACGAGGCGCGCCGCAGCGGTCGCATCACCGCGACCTGCAGTATCACCCCGAGCGCTCCGGAGAGCGTCACGCCGGCGACGAACGACCAGCCGAAAGGCCACCCCGCGTGCTGGCTGAGCTCCCACCAGAGATAGGCAGCGGCAGTGCCGATCGCCCCTTGTGCGAAGTTGATGACTCCCGACCCCCGGTAGATCACCACGATCCCTTGGCCGGCTAGCGCGTATATCGCCCCCAGGCCGAGGCCAAGCACGGCGAAGCGGATGACATCAGTCACGCGTCAGGACTCCTCGCCGGCCTTGGCGACCGGCGCGATCAACCAGCACGGATGAAGGTGCATCTCGGGTCTAAATGTGTGTCTCGCGTCGAATGCCGGGCCCTGCAAGGTGATCGCGTCGCTGCTCCCTATTGCACCGGTCCGACGAGCTCTGCGTACCTGCCGCGCATGTCGAAGAAGTCCTGCTCCTCGAAGCGCGGTATCGGCTCACCTGCGAGGGTCGCAGGAAGCGCGTCGAGGTGGAGATGCCACGCCCCGAGCATGGCATGCACGTGCCATGCGACGTCGGCCGGGAGGGAGTGGACCAGGATCAGCCTGGACCCGCCGCCGTCCTGACCGACCTCCCACCGCATGGTTGTGCCGAAGAAATCGGGCACGTTCCTCCATGCCGGCACGTCCCAGGTCAGCTCGAGAAGCTTCGGAGGATCTACGCGAATGACCTTTCCGTAGACGGTGGCGGGCCCCGCGGGGTGGATCCGGATCACGACGTTGCCGCCCTCCGCCAGCTCGAGCTCGTCGACCGGCCCGCCGAGCCACCCCTCGAGCAGCCCAGGCTCGCTTACCGCTGCCCACAGCCGCTCCGGCGGCGCGTCGAAGTGTCGCTCGAAGCGCACCTCATAGCGTCCTTCGGCCGGTCGGACAGTTCCGTCAAGGGTTGTTTCCATTCCCTCTCCTACCTCGCGGGAGCAACTGGTTCGTTTGGGGGAGCAACGGGCAGGCCGCCTCGATGCGGCGAGTTGCGGCCCCTAACCGGTCACAGCAGACTCCGCAGGCTGGTGAAGCCCGGGGCAAGAGCCGAGTAGCTGCCGTTCTTGATTGTGAGCAACGTGACGAAGGGGTTGAAGACCCTGTTGTAGAACGGGTACGCGGGTCCGGTCACCACCGGGGTGTGGAAGTTCATCGGTGGAAGCAGGCCTCCCGTGTTGAGGCTCTTGGCCGCCGTGAGCGCCGCGCGCAGGCTCCGCCCGGTGATCTTCCCGAGATGCTGGCTCTTGATGACAGAATCAAAGACGAGGTAGGACTCCCATGTGAGCTGGTCGATCTCCGTGAAGTTGTTGAAGTTGTTGACCACGCTCGGATTCGGTGCGTACTTCTTCACTGCCTGCTTGGCCTGGTTCCACTTGGGGTTGCTGGGCCTCAGGTAGAACGTCGTGGACAGGGCACCCTCCGCCAAGGAGTGAGCGCCACCGGTCTGCTGGATCGCGGAGACCGGCAGCTCGTCGGGGTAGAACAAGATCCGTACCTTTGCCCCTGTCTGCTCGAGTGCCTGGACGGCCAGGGGTCCCTGCGTCGGTGACAGGAGCATCGCCACGCAGTTGACGCCCTCACCGGTCGCGACGGCCGCGGCCGGAGCCAGATCGGTGGCGTTCGTTCCGACCAGCGTGACGGGCCCCACCTTGCCGCCGGCGGCCTCAAAGCCTCGCTGGAACCACTGCAGACCGAAGATACCGACCGGGTTGTTCCACTCCATCACGCCGGCCTTCTTGCACCCCTTGTGCGCGGCGAGCTGACCGATGCCCAGCCATTGGGTCGCGAGGCTGCCGATGATCGGATAGGAATCGGGGCTCGTGTTCTCGGCGGTGCCGAACTGTTCCTCGCCGATCCACGGGATGTTCGCCCGGCTCAGCACTTGCAAGATGTTGGAACCCCCGCTGACGCTGCCCCAACCCACGACGGCCACCACGTTGTCGCTGACGGCTTGGCGCGCGCACTGCAAAGCGCCCGTTGGATTGTCGTTGTCGCTGCAGAAGAATACCTTCAGCGGGCGGTCGTTGATGCCACCGTTGTGGTTGATGAAGCCCTGGTAGGCGAAGGCCATCTGCGCCATCGCCGGTACATTGCCTCCCTCTTCCGCTCCGGCGGTGCCGATCGTCATGACCTTGACCGGCGCACCCTTGAGCTTGGGGGCCTGGGTGCCGCGTGTGCCCTGCTTTGGCGTGCTGGCAGTTGCAGACGCGTATCCGGACGTTGCGAACAGGGCCCCTGTGACAAGAGCGATACCCGCCACCGCCGCCCGCCTGCTGTGTCTGATGCTCCTCATCGTCCGCCCCCTTCTACCGCGCCAACTGAGAGCATTGTCTGGGCCTGCGGTGCAGAAGTGTATGCACTCCGTGTTTCACAGTCAATAGCGCCTACCGCCGTATGGCGGCAAAGACCCTGACGCCTGTGGCGGTCGGGACGTACACGTAGCCCGTGAGCGGGTCCGCTGCGACGGAGTGAAACGAGGTGTCGGGCTCCGGGACGACGTCGCCGTTCGGGCCGAGGTTGTCCGTGAAGATCGGGATGTTGCCGACGAACGAATCGTGCTTCGCGTCCACGACGGTGACGACGGGGTCCGTCCCGGTCATATGCGGGTTGAGGAAGTCCGATGCGTAATAGCGGCCGAGGTGCGGGTCGTACCACACCTCGTCGGAGCAGCAGGCCTGAGTGATCTGCTTGGCAACCTTGAAGCCGGTCCCACCCTGCGCGGTGGCGAGGATCACCGGCCCGGCGCCGAGGCAACCGAGGAATATGTCGCTGCCCGGGCCGATCGCGAGGCCGAGTGGGTTGCAGCTGACCGAGAGGGGATACGCCTTGGCACGCACTCTGTGTGTGCCGGGAACGACCTGGGTATCCACGATCGCCACGGCGCCACGGCTGTCGCTTGACGACAGCTGGCTTACCGACGAGACAAACTTGCCGATGAGCGGGTCGAATTGGGGCTGCTCAATCGAGCCTGACGGTACCCGAGCGCCCAGGGTGGCCCGACCGAGGATACGGAAGGTCTTGGCGTCGATCAGCGTCCAGCCCGGAGGAGAAGCCCCCGGGTTGGTCACCAGTATCGTCTGGTTCAAGGGGTCGTATGCCAACTCGTCGGCTCGGCCCTTGCCTCCCGTCGTGATGACCCTGATCTCCTTCATCGTGCGGGCGTTGCCCACTACGATGTGGTCGTTCCCGTTGCCGGCCCAGATCTGCCCGAGGTTGTCCACGAGGAGCCCGTCGGGTCCCTCGGTGTCGAAGGACTGCGGGAAGCCGGCAAGCCCGGTGAAGTGACCGAACATCGCTCCGACGAACTTGCGCGTCCGGGTATCCCACGTGTCCACCGCTCCGAGCACGCGCCCCTCGGTGCCCGGCTCCTCGTTGCTCTGGTCGCTCAGATAGACCCGGTGCAAGGCCGGGTCGACGAACACGATGTCCACGACGAGCGAGCCGGGCGGAGCCGTGAAGAAGGGAACGTTCGGACCGGTGAGGTTGGCGATCTGCCGGTATCCGCCGGGGTCCGCCCCGGCGGCCGCTCCCGGTCGGGAGCCAGCCGCACTAACCCCCGGGATCAAGCCAACCAAACTGACCGCGCCGGCGATTGCCAGAAATCGGACCCTTTTCCCCATAGTCGAACTCCTCACAGCGAGCGAAGCAACGCTGTGATCGTCCCCCAGACGACCACTAGTGTCTCTGTTAAGTGTATCCAGATGCCGGGATGTGTCAACTGACGTCCGCCGGGGCTCCGAGGGGGAAGGCTGAGGAATGATGCGAACCTTGAGGGTGCGAGATGGCTCGATCACCACCGAGCAGCGGCGCGATCTCGCCCGCACCTCGGGTCGTCCCGTCCGTGGGTTGCTTGCGAGACCGCGTAGTCGCGTCGCAGGGATTCAGCTGGCCGGGTGGGTTCCGAAGGCGTCGTCAGAGAAACGCTACCGGGTCGTCCTCGACGCCAACGTCGAGGTGCCCCTCCCCGACGGAACCATCCTCCGCGGTGACCTGTACCGACCGAAGGCGCCCGGAGCGTTCCCGACACTGCTCGCCTGGTCGTGCTACCCCAAGGATTTCCAGCACACGGGCATCCCGATGCCGATCAACGAGGCTGGTCCGGTGTCCAACCTCGTGGCCAGGGGCTACTGCCATTTCAACGTCAACGCACGTGGTACCGGGCAGTCGGGCGGCAACTTCAACGGACTTTTCTCACCAGAAGAGCAAAGGGACGTCGCTGAAACCATCGAATGGGCCGCGAGACAGCCCTGGTGCGATGGCAACCTCGGCATGATCGGAATGAGCTATTTCGCGGTCATCCAGTACCTGGCAGCCGCGAGCAACCTCCGCATCTGCGGGCGATCTTCCCTTACCTCGGGTGGACCGATCTCTACCGCCACGCCGTATACCACGGTGGCGCACCGCAAGCCGCTTTCCTCAGCTCCTTCTTCTCGGGTGCCGGCTCGTGGGCCAACAAGCGTCTCGCGCCCCGCATCCGCCACGCAATGAGCTACGCACTTGACCGCGCCTGGTTCCAATGGCTTTGCAAGCAGGTGTTCTTACGACTCGACGATTCCGGGATGGTCAAGCGAATGCGCCCGGAGGAAGCTTGGGTGCGGCATTTCGGGACCCTGCTGTTCGATGAACGCGAGGACGGTCCGTTCTACCGCGAGCGTTCAGCATCCGCGAGTCTCGGCCGCGTTCAAGTTCCGGTATTGATCGGCACGAACTGGGGCAACCCGGCGCTGCACACACGTGGCGCATTCGAGGCTTGGCGGCTGCTCACGTCGCCGAAGCTGTTGTTCATCGGCCCGCCAGCAGTGCGCTGGCCCTGGCAGGATTTTCAACAGGAGCTGCTCGGTTGGTACGACTGCCATCTGAAGGGACTCGATACGGGCGTCACCTCCCTCCCGGCGGTTCGCTATTGGCTCCAAGGGGCCGACAGGTGGCGCGAGGCGGCCGATTGGCCGATCCAGGGCGCGGCGAAGCTTCGCTTGCAGCTCGTCGCGAGCGGCCCCGATCCGACCGGACAGCACCTCCTCTCAGAAGGCACTCCCGCTGAGCAGACGGTTCTCTCGTTCCTGGCCATTCCTCCTGGGATGCCGTACCTGCCCGGGCTGGAGCGTTACGAGTCCCAAGTCCTCCGTTACGCGACGGCTGCCTTCGAGACCGACACCGAGGTTGTCGGCCCTATCGCCCTTCACCTGTCCCTGGCTGCGACCGCCATCGACACCCACGTGGTGGCGCGTGTCTCGGACCTCGGGCCCGGTGGGACGATCCACCGGAAGCTGTCGTGGGGCTGGCTCCAGGCCGCGCACCGGAGGATCGATCCAATGCGGACCACCGACGACGAGATCGCGCACGATCACACAGTCTCGATCCCTCTCGTACCTGGTGAGCCGGTCGAGCTCGACCTGTCTCTGATCCCGACAGCCAATCTGTTCCGCGCCGGCCACCGGTTGCTCCTCGAGATCGGGAGCCGAGCCGACATCCTCGGTGCCACCATGTTCGAGGACATCGCGTACTACGCCCAGCTGGCCCCGCCGTACCCGAGCCGCAACACGGTGTTTCACGGCCCCGGCGGCGGCTTTCTGGAGATACGAGTACGCAAGGACTGAACGCTCCGAATCTGCAGGGCGACGCCTCGGACCGGGTGGCCGGACAGCCAGGAGGCCTCGCCGGAGCAGCCGAGGGGCTTTGCGATCGGGCGACCCCCAAAGTAAAGTGGATACAGCCGCGGCCCATCGATGCGGCCCATCGATGCGGCCCATCGGACCGCCGGGGCCAAAGGGGGAGCTATGCGACTGATCGCCATCGAGGAGCACTTCAACCTGCCGGAGATCGTCAACGCCGCCGGAGCTGAAGGGGCGGCCCAACCCGGGCGGCGAGTTCCTCTACGACCTGGATGACGGGCGGCTGGCCGCAATGGACGCCGCCGGCATCGACGTACAGGTGCTCTCGACCTCCTGCAGCTCGGTGCAGTTCTTCGAGCCTGCCCGTTCCGTAGAGCTGGCGAGGAAGGTCAACGACCACCTGGCGGAGGCGATCGATCGCCACCCCGATCGGTTCTACGGCTTTGCCACCTTACCGACGCCGGATCCGGCGGCCGCCGTGGTCGAGCTCGAGCGGGTGGTAGGCGAGTACGGCTTCAAGGGGGCGATGATCCATGGCCATACCAACGGCCAGTTTCTCGACCACAAGGACTACTGGCCCATCCTCGAAGCGGCAGAGGCGCTGGGTGTCCCGATCTACCTGCACCCCACCTATCCGCCGGCTGCGGTCTTCGACGCCTATTACGGCGACCTCAAGCCGCCCCTTGCGATCACGCTCTCGGGACCGGGATGGGGATGGCACGTCGACACCGGCATGCACACCCTCAGGCTTGTTCTGGCCGGCGTGTTCGACCGGTTCCCGGGTCTCCGGCTGATAATCGGTCACATGGGGGAGGCGATCCCCTTCAACCTGGCCCGCGCCGAGAGCGTGATGGCCCGGCCGGCGGCTGACCTGCAGCGGCGGATCACCGACTACTTCTTGGAGAACATCTTCATCACTACCAGCGGGTATTTCACAGTCCCGCCGCTGCTGTGCGCGGTAATGGTCCTCGGCGCCGACCGAATCATCTTCTCGGTGGACTACCCCTATGCGGACAATCAGGAGGCTCGGGCGTTTTTCGACGCCATGCCGCTCAGCTCGGTGGACAAGGAGAAGATCGCCCACGGCAACGTCGAGGCACTGCTCGGCATCTGATGATCTGAGTGCTCAGCGCAAGCTGACGAAGCACCGCTCGTGAAACCGCGAGACGGCGGATCGGAGCCGGCGGACCTTCGGCTCATTCCCCCGCGATGCTGCCCCGGTCCGTCACATGGTGCGCGAGGTAGATGTCCTTCAGCTGACCCAGATCTCTTCTCAGGTCCTCGGCGGTTCCCTCCAAGGCGATCTTCCCGCGCTGCATGACGTAGACACGGTCCGCTATGGAGAGCGCCCTCGGAACGTGCTGCTCGACGAGCAGCACGCCGATGCGACGGTCGCTGGCCGCGTCACGCAGCACGCGGATGAGGCGCTGGACGATCACCGGCGCCAGCCCGAGCGAGAGCTCGTCGATGAGGAGCACCTTCGGATCTCGCGCCAGCGCCCGGGCGATGGCGAGCATCTGCTGCTCCCCGCCCGACAGCAGCCCCGCGCGGCGCCGCATCAGAGCTCGGAGCTCGGGGAACACCGCGAGCGCTTGTTCCTGCTTTATCCGTCCGAGACTCAGATTGTCGGCCGTCGAGAGCCCCATGAACACCGACCGGTCCTCAGTGACCAAGCCGAGTCCTTGCCGGGCCCGCTTGTGCAGGGGTGCCTTCGTCGCGACGCCTTGCCAGATCACCTCGCCTGCGATCGGAGCTAGCTCACCGCTCAACGTCAGAAGGGTCGTGGTCTTCCCTACGCCGTTCGGACCGAGGAGAGCGACCACTTCGCCCCGGTCGACTTGCAGGTCGATGTCGCGGACGACAGGCACGCCGTTGTACCCGGCCGTCAAGCCACGAGCTTCGAGCCCCGGGGCCGCGGACACTCAGCTTCTCCGGTCGACGCCGTAGGGGCATTCCGACGGCGCGATCGTCGCGTGGCCCGAGCCCATCACGAGCACTTCGACGGAGCTGTCCCAGGGCATCGTTTCCTCACCCGGTCGCGTGCACACCGACGCGGCCGAGCCGGCGGAACGTCGCGTCGACCTGTCGGCCGGGAGCCAGGGGCTGGGCGTCGGTGAGGCCGCCGGCGAGCACCACCCAGCCGGCCTCCAGCCTTCGGCCCCGCGCGCCCAGGGCGTTCGCGAGATGTGCGACCGCTTCGGCGGGATGTCCGAGGACAGCCGCACCGGCCGCGGTGGCGACGATCTCCTGGTCGACCTCGAGAAGGCAACCCTCGAGCGCGAGGTCGAAGTCGGGGAGGACCCGACGTGGGCCCAGGACGAAGCGCGCCGCGGAGGCGTTGTCGGCGACGACATCGGGCAGAGTGAACCGGAAATCGATGTATCGACTGTCGATGATCTCGAGGCCGCAGCACACGGCGCTGGTCGCGTCCAGAACCGCTTGGGCACTCACGCCCGGACCCGCAAGATCGCGTCGCAGCAGAAACACGATCTCGGGCTCTGCGCGCGGGTGTATCAAACTCCCGAGGGACAATGGTGCCTCGAGAGGGACCAGCATGCGGTCGGTCAGCCAGGCGTACACGGGCTCGTGGACGCCCATCGACTCCTGTTTGGCACGCGACGTCAGTCCGATCTTCGCACCTATGAGGCGCTCTCCGTGGGCGAGCTTCCACCCGATGAGCTCGTCCTGGATACGGTACGCGTCTGCGAGACCAAGAGCCGTCTCGGTGTCGGTGATCGGCGCCACTGCTTTGGCAGACGCCTCGGCGAGACGCAGGTAATCTGCCCATTTCGCGTGATCGGTCATCGGACAAGCCTCACTTACACGAACCTGACCGTGACGGTCCCGAGCTCGTCGAACTCGCCACGGATGGTGTCGCCGGCAACCACGTCGACCGCCCGGGTGCAGGCGCCGGGCATGATGACGTGACCCGCCCCGAGCCGTGCACCGAGTTGGGCGAGCTTGTTGGCGAGCCACGCGACCGCCGTGGCCGGGTTCCCGAGCACCGCCCCCGACGCGCCCGTCTCGACGATCTCGCCGTTCCGGCGCAGGACGCAACCGAGCAAACGCAAGTCGACCGCGTCCGGTCGTGTCGCGTTTCCGCCGAGCACGACGCGTGCGGAAGACGCATTGTCCGCGATCGTGTCTGGGAGAGTGATCTTCCAGTCGTGTACGCGGCTGTCGATGATCTCGAGTGCCGGTAGCACAAACGCAGTCGCCCTGAGCACATCGGCCACGGTCACCCCGGGACCCTCCAAGGCTTCCCCGAGGACGAAGGCAACCTCGACCTCGACTCGCGGCTTGCAGAACTCTGCCATGGCGAGCGCGCTTGCCTCCGGCACGAACATGTCGGAGAGGAGATGGCCGTAGTCGGGCTCGTCGACTCCGAGCATCTGCTGCATGGCTCGCGACGTGAGCCCCACCTTGTGGCCCCTGAGCACGGCACCTTTTGCCAGGCGATCTCTTGTGTTGATCAGCTGAACCTCGTACGCGTCGGTCGCGTCCAGCCCCGCCCACAACTCGGTGGGCGGGGCGATCGGGGCTCGGTTGAGCTCTGCGGCCGCGAGCGCAGCGGCGGCTGCTTGTCGGTCACCGTCGGCGATCATGTCATTGCATCCGGGCGATCCAGATGTCCTCCGTTCACGGATTCAACGCCCAAAACTGTACACAGTTTCCTACGGGCTGGCACGGCGGGCGGGGCCTTGAGGCACCCGCGGACCCTCTATCGAGCGTGTCTATCCACGAACCTCAGGATTGCGATGTGCTTTTCCGTGTCCCTGCGCATCGTGTCGACGAGCAGGCTCCAAAGCGTTGTATTCCTGACGTCGCGCAACTCGCGCTGCAATCGCTTGAGCTCGCGTGCATCTGCCCGTTCACGTGTCAACAGCCGCCGCGTAACGTCGAGGACCAGAGCTCGATTGGCTTTTTGAAAGTCCATCTCCGGCACTTCGGGGTCTTCGCCGCTCAGCTCTGCCAGCGTCCTCAGCGACTCGGTAATCTGTTCGAACACTCTGTGGTGCCGAATCTCGTCCTCGATCAGCAGGTTGACGAGATAGGCGAGTGCCTTTGACTCGGTTTGTTTCGCCGCCGTGGCGTACTCGTCGAGAAGACCCCGTTCAGTCTCCGCGTGGCTTGAAAGGTGGGTGAAAAGATCCGCCTCCCAAGCCGATGCGCCTATAGGACGGGAGATGTTGGACTCGGTCGGTTCTCCTGCTGCTGTCATGCCCTAGGAGACTCCCTTCCTGCACCGCTCAAGCTAGCCCACTTTCGGGCGATCGCCACTCGGCCACCAGTCCGGTCGTGAGCGCCGATCGGTACCCATGGTTACAGCACATGGCCAGTCCATGGCCCATTCGGCTAGCCGGCGCCGGCGGACCTTGGCTGGCAGACCCGCGACCGTTGCTGCAAGCTCGCGAGGTGGAGGGTTCCCAACCGGACGGCCCTGAGATGGAGGACCAGCGAGAAGTGGCTGGAGCGCCGGTCGGGCCCGCCGCGACGAGACGGCGGAGCGAGACGTACGTCGCCCGCCGGAGACCCGCAGCGCTGGCGTTCGGCCTCAAATCCCTTGCAATCCGCGTCTACCAGGCGCGCTGGACGCTTCGAGTCATGTCGGTGACCGCAGCCGCGGCAGGGGCGACCTGGGCCGTCTGCCTCCCGTTCGGCGGGTTTGCACCAGCGTTCGGCGCGGCGTCCGCCGTCTACGCCGTCCAGTTGACGGTTCGGACATCGGTGCTCGACGGAGCAAAACGGACGGTGCTCATGGGCATCAGCGTCTTGTTGTCCGTATTGATCCTGAGGACCGTCGGGCTGTCGGACGTCGCCGTGATGGCGCTGGTCTTCGTGTCGCTCGGCGTCGGGCAGCTGCTGCGCCTCGGAGTGAGCGGATCGCTCCAGATCCCGGGCACGGCCATCTTCATCCTCGCCCTCGGGACCTCGGTCTCCACTGATCAGTTGCTGAACCGGGTCTGGGCGACGTTCATCGGTGCCGTCATCGGTGCTGCGGCTTCCTACGTCGCCTACCCGGGCGACCCGCGGGCGCGGGCGCGGACGACGCTCGCGGAGCTCGCGCTGTCGATCGCCGAATTGCTCTCGGAGATGAGCGCCGGCGTCGAGAGATCCCCGACGGCGACCGAGACAGAGCTGTGGCTCGCCCGCTCGCGGGCGCTGGACGAGGAAGTCGATCGCGCGCGCCCACTCGTCGACGAGGCCGCGGCCTTCCTCCGAGTCGACCCTTTCGGTCGCAGGTCCGGCTCGACTGACCTGTCGAAGGAGCTTGCAACCCTCTCGCACTCGGTCGCCCAGGTGCGAGGGATCGCGCGCACCCTCTTCGACCACCGGGCCGACGGCGCTCCACGGCTTCCCGCCAGCCTCGCGGAGGTACTCTCCCGGACGGCCGCGGCCTATCGCGTCCGGGCCGAAGCCCTCGAGTCGGATGCCCCGAACCTCGACGCCGCGCTCGACGCAGTTCGCCAGGCGCGACTCCAATCACTGCGGAGCCTTCGCCGAGTCGACGAGACGGGCGCGTGGGTCCTGTCGGGGGCCATCCTCACCGACGTCGACAGGATGGTTCGGCAACTCGAAGGAGGCAGTCCAGCCCTCGGGGCCCCGAGCGGGGCGCCCCGCCGCCGGTCGCGCTGGAGGTTCTGAAGAACCGACGTCACGGATTGTCGGGTATATCCTCCGTGTAGTTCACGTATGGGGCAGCACTCCGACCCTCGGGGTGAGATCGGGGTTTCTCTTGGAACCCGAAGCGCGCAACGAAGGCGCACCCTCCTCGTCACAGTTGGACGGGGCGCCAGACGAGACACCGCCGGTTCACGCCCAGGCCACCCCGGGCGTCCAGGGCGCCCAGGCCCCCCGGGCGTCCAGGGCGCCCAGGCCACCCCGGGCGTTCCCGTTCTGCAGAGCCGTGCCGGTCGAGCCTGGTGGAGCGTGGTTCCTGCGCTGGTCGCGGCCGCGGTGATGCTGGTGTTCGTGTTTCAGAATCGTCAGGACGCGAAGGTCAGTTTCCTGGCGTGGTCGGGCCGGTTCCCTCTCGCGCTGGCGCTCCTCGTGGCCGCAGCGCTCGGTGCTCTCGTCGTCTTCGGCCTGGGGTCGGTCCGCATCCTCCAGCTCCGCAAGGCCGTTCGGCACCGTCACCAGCTGGGCGAGACGACGCGCGAGAACCAATGAGGATCGAGTACCGGGTGAGGGAATGGCACACCGGGTCGGTGCACGCCGGAGCGACGGGAGCCCAAGGGCTCGAGGCCATGCTCAACGAGCCCGAGTTGCTCGGCTACCGCCTTCATACCGTGCTGGGCGGCTTGGACCAGTCACTCTTGATATTTGCCAAGGAGACCGCGGATCACCGGGCCGGCGCGGCGAACGATGCCGCCGCAACCAGGTCCGATCCCTTGTCGTAGCGGGCCGCCGGCAGCTCGTCCTAGAGGCCGTCGACCGAGATGGCGCCACCGCTCGAGACGTGCTCGGTCCACTCCGACCCGTCGAAGTAGCGCAGCTCATGGCGGCCGGTCGGGTCGGGCAGCCAGGCGGCGAGCCGGACCATCGGTGGCGCCGGGCCAGAGCGGTCCAAGGCGGCGAAGCCGGGAGCAGTTGAATAATCGGCTGTCGGCGCGTACACGGCGCCCGTGTCAGCCTGCCTTCGGTACGGATGACAGGCGATGATCGACAGCAAGGTGCCGAAGACGGCGACGAAGACGCTGGCGACGCCCCACACGACGGGATGGATGTGCCACGGGCTGTTGCCGGTGCGCTGCTTGTAGGCGTTGGTGCGCGCGAACGAGAGCACTCCGAACACCACGCCGAAGGTGAGGTACCAACCGGTCCGGATGAAGATCAGGCTGCCCATGACGCGCACGTCACGAGTGTAAGCCCAGAAGTTCGACGCACGCGATAAGTCGCCGAGCGGGTCGCGCATTGCGCGAGGCACGCCCGCCTCCCGCGTCTGATGGCCTGGCCTCGACGCGGTACGTTGCAGGGTGATCTGTAACGCTCGAAGCACCAAGGACATGACCATGAAGCGCGTCAGAACCCGGATCCGAGCCGCGTCCGCCAGCGCCAGGCGTGCCCCGCAGGTCCTTGCGGTTGTCGCACTCGTGGGGGCGCCGCTCGCAGTGTTCGCCACGACGCCGGCGAGCTCAGCGACGACGCCGGCGAGCTCAGCGACGACGCCGGCAAGGTCCCCGGTCACGCCATCGGGTCCTGAGATCGGCATTTCCCGCGGGATCGAGCTCACGAGCGGGTTTGCAAACGTGAAAGGCGACGGCTACACCTGGCACCTTTCGATCGGATGGGTCGACGTGTTCCAGGGTCAGGGTCTGATCTTGCCGCGCAACGATCTCGACGTATACGTCGCCGTCGAACGGACGGTGGCGGGGCCCGGGTACGAGACCCATTCGTGGTCCTTTTTCGCGCCCGTGTCCGGCCTGACGGTCAAGCCCAACGGCGACGCGACGCTGAATTCGGGCACGAGCCTGGACCCGGTCGCCGCCGTCGACGTCGGCTTCGTGCCGGCCAAGAAGACGGTCGAGACGGGCTGCTCGGGCGGGGGCAGCGCGACCCTCTACACCGGAGCACTTAGTGGAACCGTGGACCTGCACTCGGGGACGACGCCGAAGAACCTGTCGTTCTCGGACAGGGTGTCGTTCGCGTCCGGTCCGAACACCTTGAGCCTCGGCACGTGCGTCCGCGATCTCTGTTCCGGGACCGTGTGGAGCGAGCCTTCAGGGAGCCCGCCCGCCGGCACGGTCGAGTCGGGAGGCGTCGAGACCTACGAGTCCGGGAAGCCGGTCAGCCTCGTCTCCGTGAGCCGGGAGACGAAGCTGAAGCTGCCGATCGGGGCCAGCCGTGACGACGTGGCCCAAGTGGAGGCGCCCGCCGCACGGTTCAACGCCAGGACGAGCTCCCTGGCGGTGAGCGCGTCCGGGTTCGTGTCCGGCTCGGGCGTCTTGACCGGGGTCAGAGGCGAGACTTCTTCGGAACCGTGCCAGATATCGGGGACGGGAAAGAAGTACACCGAGACGCTCACGTCCTACTCCGGTGCAAGGCTCACGGCGTGGAAGGCGTTCGCCGCGCACACGTCGCTCACCGGCCTGCTGACGGTGTCCGCGAAGGGGATCGGCGGCTTCACGATCGTCGCCTTGAAGTAGCTCCGACGCGGCCTCCTACGCTGCTGCGCGCTCTTCGTCATCGCGCCAGCGGGAACGCAGCGGTCATCGAGACGGCGCCGTTCGGGGAGATGACGTAGCCCTCGTAGCCCTCGGCGGCTTCGATGTGAACCAGGCCCGCCTCACCGGAGGCGAGCAGCCCGGTCGCGAGCGCGTCCGCCAGGCAGAGCTCGGGGCCGGCAACGGTGGCCGATACGCAACGCGTCCCGGCCAGCCCGGTGTGCGGGTCGACGACGTGGTTTCCGCGTTCGTAGCAGCCCGAGGTGGCCACGGCGCCCGGCGATTCGAGGACGCAGGCAACCTTGTCGACCGCCCACGGGTCGCGCACGCCGATTCTCCACGCCGATCCCGGCTCGGGACCACCGAGCGTGGCTAGGTCGCCCCCGGCGCTCACCATCGCCGCGCTGACGCCGGCGGCGCGCAGCTCGGCGAGCGCCCTGCCGGCCGCCCACCCCTTCACGAGCCCGGTCGGGTCGACGCCACCAGCCATTGCCCAAGGGTCGAACCAGCCGCCCGAGAGATCACGGGCAACCGAGCACAGCTCGAGCACCGTCACGATCTCGGCGGGGGCCTGGTCGAGAGAGATCTCGTTTCGGCGGAGCAGGCTCATCGGGCTCATCGGCCTCCAGGTGCTGAAGACTGCGTCCGCGCGTTCGAGCCGGGCGCACGCCTTGGCGAGGGCAACCAGGGCCGCGCTCCGCCCGGCAGCGCCCGGGCGCACGTCGAACGACACCATCGTCCCCATGACCGGCTGGACACGACGAATCGCGGCACCGGCCGGCCCCGCCGGACGATGGGCGCGGGCCGTCTCGTCCGGAGCCCGGTCGTGCGCTCCGGCCGGGGCCTCGGCCCACGCCTCGGGGCTGGCGGTCGTGGTCACGGCCACTACTTGACTCCGAGCTTGTCCAGGGCCGCCTGCAGCGACTGGACGTAGGCCTGGCTAGTGAACGTTGCTCCCGAGACGCCGTTGATGCTCGCGCTCTGTGCCTGAAGCGTCTGGCTCTCGAGCTGGGGCTCCGCGTAGGCGTTGACCTGCGCCGAGTGGGGATCGAAGGCGCTGTCGATGGCGGGCTGGACGCTGGTGATCCTGCCGCCTGTGACCGTCACCTTGAGCTCGAGCTCCCCGTACTGGTACTGCACGTCAGCGCCGAGGGCGGTGTGAGTCCCCGCCGCAGAGGATGTCGACGGCGTCGAGCTCGACGGCGCGCCGGGAGTGGTGGTCGTCGAAGTCCCGCCACCGCCGGCCGATGGCGAGGAGGGCGTCGTCGGCGTCGTCCCGCCGCCGGGCAGAACGGTGGTGCGCAGCCTCTGTGTGTGAAACCCCAGCACTGCGGCCACGCCGGCGGCGGTTGCGACCAGGACGATCGGCGCTCGCCTCATCGCAGGCTCGCCAGGTTCTCGAGGGGTTCGGGACGTCGCATCGTCAGAACGCGAACGACTCTGAATGGATGCGGTCGGCACGAACCCCGAGCCGGCGGGCCGCGTCCACGACCCGGTCGGTGAAACCTTCCGGACCGCAGACGTACACGTCACGTTTGCTCACGTCGGGGACCAGGTCGCGAAGGAGCCGGGAATCGACGCGAACCCGGTGCCGGCTTCCGACCAGGACGTGCAGGCGGCCGCCGCGCGCCTTCACCAGGGGGGCGATCTCGTCCTGGAAGAGCACCTCTTCGTGAGTGGGCGCGCGCAGCACGACCACGACGTCGACTGCGGGCGGCAGGTCCTCGAGCAGGGCGCGCAGGGGAGTGACCCCGACGCCGGCCGCGACGAGCAGGACCTTGTCGCCGCTTCGCGAATGCTTGGTGACAACTCCGTAGGGGCCCTCGATCGCCACCCGGGTGCCGGCCCGCAGGCTCGCCACCGATTCGGAGAAGTCACCGCGCGCCTTGATCGTGACGCGGACGAACGGCGGTCGCGGCATCGCGGAGAGGGAATACGGGTGGGCCTGCCACCACAGCTGGCCCGTGAGGAACCGCCATTGGAGGAACTGTCCGCCGACGACCGGCAGCCTTTCGAGGTGACGGCCCGCGCAGATCACCGACACCACATCCTGAGCCTCCCGGCGGACCTCGACCACTCGCAGGCGGTGATGCACCGTGCGCCACAGGGGAAGCCCCACGCGCCAGACGAGCACGACGCCGGCGGTCGAGCCCCAGACCAACACCCAGAACGCTCTCGCCAGGGGATGGCCCACGAACGAAGCGCCGTCAGCCAGCTGATGGGAGAAGGCGAGGGCGATCGCGAGGTAGGTATAGAGGTGGACGGCCCACCAGGTCTCGTAAGCCAGCCTCGAGCGGACGGCTCGAAACGAGGCCACGCCGGCCATCACGAGCAGGCCGAAACCAGCCGTCGCCATCAACACGTCCGGGTACGAGGTGAGCAGGACACGCAGTTCGTGCAGGGGACCGACCGACGCCTGTTCCGCGTAGCCGATCGTGATGAGCACCCCGTGCGCGCCGAGCAGGACGATCGGCCACGGGCCGAGGCGGCGGTGCCAGGACACGAGGCGGTCCTGGCCCAGAACCCGCTCCAGCCAGGGGAGTCTCGAGATCAGCAACAGCAAGACGAGAAGCAGGTAGCTGCCGGTCAGCCCGGCCAGGCGCCCGGCCGCGGTGACAAGACCGCCCGGGGCGACGAGCGACCCGTGCGTCTCGGCCGTCAGCCCGAGCCCGAGGGTGACGCCGAATCCGAGGGCTGCGACTGCGGTGACGGCGTTGGCGGACCACTCGGGCGGAGCGCGCATGTCCCAAGCCTCGCCCGGCTCCCTGGGCGGAATGTGAAGGAAGGCTGGGAGCAGGCTGTGAGTCCGGCTGGCTCGGGCCTCGGCGCCGGCGCCGCGGCTCGGTTCTCTCAGGTCCGGACTCCCCGCCGCGCGACGGTGGTGAACACCGCGGAGGTGGCCGCTGCCCGATCACACCACCACTCGCCGATTCCTCCCCCCTCGGGCATCCACTCACGGTGGAGCTCGACCCAGCGGGCTGCTTCACGGGCCAGCCAAGACGCCGTCCCGGTGGCGTCCTGGTCGAGCATCGCCCGGATCGTGAACCGGCGCTCACCCTGGCGCAGGCCGACGCCGATCTCCCGGGAAGCCGAGATGAGCCGCCCCCGGGTTAGGACGAGGCCTGAGCACGCGGGCGCGAGCACAGAATCGACGGCTTCGGGGACGCCGGTCTCGAACATGGGTTCAGGCGCTTGCCGCAGAGCGAGAGGCAGACGCGAAGGCGCTCCGGCCGCCTCGGTCTCGGCTGCCAGCGCCTCGGCCACGAGCGCGGCCCAGGCTTGGAACCAGGCGGTCCCCACGTCGGAGACTGCGGCGAGGAACGCCGGCACCCAGGACGCGATGTGTTCCCACAAGAGTGTCTTGCGCGCACGGGTGAGGCCCACGCGGGTTGCGTCGCTGTGACGGTGGTCGAGCGCGTCGATGCCCAGGGCCGCATAGAGCCCGAACAGAGCCGCCAGGTGGTCCGGCTCCGCCGGTGGCACCAGGCCCAGCGCCCGCCAGAAGCCGGCCACCCGGTCGCTCGCCTCGCCCCCCAGCATGCCGCCGCGGCTCAGGTAGAACGAGGCGTAGGGATGGCACTGGAGGACGAGCACCGCTGTGTGCTCCTCGGGAAGCGGGAGACCCGGTAGTCCGAGGGCGTCGGCGGCGGAGGCCTGTGACGGCTCGGGGGCCTCGCTCAGGCTCGCCAGCGCCCGGAGCAACTCGAACCGGCCGGCGCCGGCGGCACGGGCGGCATCGGCGTGACCCCCGTGACCGCCGGCACCGGCGGCACTGGCGCCCCCGAAGGCACGGGCGTAACCGGGAGCGGGATCGGGTGGGGGACCTCCTCGAATCACGGCTCGGCGCCCGGCAGGAGATACACGCGGGGCGACGGCCGGAGCGGCCGGATGAGCCACGAGGGGCGGCGCGTGCCGTCGGGGGAAACCTGTCCCGCCGGTCGGGTCCTAGCGAGCCACCTGCGGTATGCGTCGTGCGCCTTTTCGGTGTCGACGCAGATGTCGCCGAGACGGTCGGTCGGCGCCGCAGGACGGACCCGCACGGCCTGGTGCCAGCAGTGCATGCCGGAGATGGGGTCAGGTTGAACAGGAAACGTCAGGTTCTGGTGCACGGCGACGTCGGTCCACCAGATGCGTGCGGTGTCCGGGTCGGACGAGTCATACGGGCCGACGCCGGCGCGGCGCGACATCGACCATCCGCCCTCGCCGCGGTCCAAGGTGACCGTGGCCATAGCCAGGCGTTGGCCGGGCTGTTGCCCGGACAGCTTCCACCGGCCCATGTGGTGGCTGCAGGCCACGACTCCGGGACGGATGCCCTCGGTCAGCCAGGCCTTCGCGACGAAGTGGCCGATCTCTGTCTCGACGCGGACCAGGTCGCCCGTGCGGGCCACCTCGAGCCGTGCCGCATCGGTCGGGTGGATCCAAACCGGGTTGGCGTGAGCGAGCTCGTCGAGCCATTTCGAGTTCGCGGACCGGGTGTGGACCTGGGTCGGCAGGCGAAACGTGGACAGCAGCACCATCTGGTCCGCGGCCAGCTCGGACGGGTGAACGTGGCTGCGGATGTAGCCGGGAAGGGCGTGCTCGGGCCAGCCCCACGCGGCGAGCGTCGAGGACCAGAACTCGAGGCGCCCGGACGGTGTCGGGAAGCCCCGCCGGACGACGCCGTCGACGAGCACCCCGACCGGGCGCCTGCCCTCGTCGTCGGGCGCGGGAGCTCCGGTCGGCACGATGTTCGAGGTATCTGCCGCCGGGGCCTCGGTGTAGACGCGGCCGAATGCCGCGACGTCGGTGTTCGCAAGCTCGCCGGCGAGAACCTCGTCTTCGTGGCGCGCGCCGGCGCCGGCGCCGATCTCGAAGGCGCCGTAACGTCTCATGTACGCGAGCGGGGACAGGCCGCCCTCCGCGGCCGCCTCAGGGAGTCCCGGCACCGAGTGATCGAACATCCAGGAGTAGTACTCCTCGACCGACAGCCGGGTTCCGGGCTCCGCCCGGGACTCGTGGTACTGGCGGATGCCGAGGCTGCCGTCGGGATCGATCCTCCAGGAGAGCTCGATCCAGAACTCGTTCTCCTCCCAGACCTCGCCGGGGTTTACCTGGCGGCTGTCGGTGACGGTCTCGCCGAGGCGCTCCCGGGCCGCGCGCAGCACGGGTTGGCGCAGGGCGATCCACTGCCCGTCGTACTGCTCGTACGAATGGGTGTCGTGACGTTCGGGCCCGTGGCCCATCGGCAGCACGTAGTCGGCGAAATAGGCCGATTCGTTCCACGTCGGCGTGAGGGCCACGAAGCAGCCCACCTTGTCCTCGTCGGCGAGCACCTCCATCCACGAGAGGCCGTCGGGATTCGTCCAGACGGGGTTGTAGACCCGGATGAAGTAGGTGTCGAGCCGGCCTCTGCCCTCCTTCAGGAAATGGGGCAGGAGGTACGACAGCTCGTTATGGGCGAGCGGGTACTCGAGCGGGTACGTGAGCTCGTTCCACACCTCGGGATGCGACGGCATGTGGATGGGCCGCGGCACGAACTTGTTCCAGGCATTGGGGAAAGTGCCGCCTTCGGTGGCCACCGCGCCCAGCAGTGCCGAGATCAGAAAAAGCGTCCTCGACACCTGCCACCCGCCGAGATTCGAGGCGGCGGCGGCTCTCCAGGTGTGGGCAGCAAAACGGTGCCCCGCGCCCGCAACCGCCTCTCCCACTTCCGCGAGCGTCGCGGCGTCGACCCCCGATTCGGCCGCCGCGAAGTCGAAGGAGTACTCGGCGTACATCGTGGCGAGGAGGCCCTCGAAGGATGCGAAGGTCGCCGGCAGGTCCGGCCGGCAGTTCGCCAGGTATTCCTCCCAGTTCCACCACCGCCGGACGAACTCGGCGTCGTAGCGGCCGGTGGCGATGATGTGGTGCGCGATAGCGAGGTTGATCGCCGCCTCGCTGCCGGGCACGGGCGACAGCCACCAGTCGGCGTGCGTCGCGGTGTTCGAAAGTCTCGTGTCGACCACGATCACCTTCGCGCCCGCCGCACGGGCCTCGACGATCCGCTGCGCATGTGGGTTGAAGTAGTGGCCGCTCTCGAGGTGCGAGCTGATCAGGTAGATGACGTCCGCGTTGGCGTGGTCCGGGCTGGGCCGGTCCATGCCCATCCAGAACTGGTAGCCCGCTCGACCCGCGCTGGAGCAGACGTTGGTGTGCGAGTTGAGCCCGTCCACGCCCCAGCTGGCCAGCACCCTCTCTGTGAAGCCGTCCTCACCGGGCCGGCCGATGTGGACCATGAGCTCGTTCTGGCGGCCCTCGACGATGGCACGGCGGATTCGGGTGGCGAGCACGTCGAGGACCTCGTCCCACGAGACCTGCTCCCAGCGCCCCTCGCCCCGGCCACCGGCGCGGCGCATCGGATACAGGATCCTGTCCGGGTCGGTGATCTGGTTGATCGTCGCGGGGCCCTTGGCGCAGTTGCGACCCCTCGATCCCGGATGCTCGGGATTGCCCTCGAATTTACGGACCTGAAGAGTCCTTCGATCGACATAGGCGAGCAGGCCGCAGGCCGACTCGCAGTTGAAGCAGGTTGTGGGGACAAGGACGTAGTGGTGCTCGGCCCGTTCGGGCCAGGCTCTGGAATCGAGCTCGACCCAGTCGTCCCAACGCTCCTTGGGCGGGAACGAGGCAAGGTGCACACGGGAGGGCCCCGGGTAGAACGTCTCGCCCCTCGCCTCTGATTCGGCCTTTGCGGCGCTGACGCGCTCGGCGAGGGCTTCCAGCTTGTCGCTCCCGACGTAGTCGCTCATGTCGAGCCCGTCACGCGAGCGGCACGCACTGGCCGGCTTGGACATAGGCATGCTCGTACGCGAGAAGCCCGACGAGAGCAAAGGGAACGATCACTGCACCGAGGAAGGGAGCCGTCAGACCGAGCACCGCGCCGGCTATGCCCGGCCAGAAGAAGCGGGCCAGGCTCCCCCGAGTCATCTCCTCGATGGCGGCGCGGGTGTGCTCGGAGTGCTGCGCACACGTCGCCCCGTCAAAGACGAGCAAGAAGACGAGCAACAGGTGAAGGGCCGACGACCCTGCGAGGACGAGCTCGAGCGGGGCGCGTGCGGACCGCGGGCCGAAGCCGTAGACCAGACCCAGCACGAAGGCAGAGCCGGCCAGGACGGCCTGGGAGGCCAGCTCCGGGGCGAGCAGTCCGCTCTGCCAGAGGTCGCGCCCCCGTGCCTGGGCGAACAGGAAGGCGGTGTAGCAGGCGGCGCCCGCGGCGAGAGCGACGCCGACCGAGGCGAGTATCTGTTGTGCCAGGATCGAGCCGAGCGCGGCCGCGACGAGGTCGCCGGCCGAAGCTGCTCCGTAGGCGAGCAGCACGAGCGCTCCTCTCACGAGCCAACTCCGGAATTTGGGCCGGGTGAATATGAGAAAGAAACGGGCCGGGTGCGTGAGGTCCCATACGAGCAGGGCGCCGGTGAGGCCGAGGAACGCGAGAGCGATCGCCGGCATGCCAAAGCGGGCGATCGGGTCGGTCCACGACATCCCGCCGACTACGATCAGCAAGACCGTGACGGGCCAGCAGCCGGCGGCGACGCCCTTTGTCCAGGTGTAGAGGCTCACACGCCATCCCCAGGGGATCTGGTGGGGCACGTCGTAAGAGAGCAGCACCGCTGCGCTCGAGCGAGGCCCGCCTCGGCGTCCCGAGGGGACCTGATGGACCTTGTCGTGTGCTTGGGTGGCCCACGCGTACAGGCCGCCGTCGGGGCGTCTGGCCGCGAGCGGGTCGAGCGTCGCCTGTCCGGCACCCCTGTAGAACACTGCGGGCCGAGTCCCCACCTCGGGCCTGCGCACGTCGGTCCTCGACTCGCGTACCACCCGGGCCACCTCGGAGCCGGGGTCGTTCAGGTCTCCGACGAGAATCGCTTGCGTGGGACAGACCACGACGCAGGCGGGCTCGAGGCCGATGTCGAGCCGATGGGCACAGAAGTTGCACTTTTCGGCCGAATGGTCGTCGGGATTGATGAAGATCGCGTCGTAAGGGCACGCCGCCAGGCATGCCTTGCAACCGATGCAGATCCGCTTGTCGAAGTCGACGATGCCATCGGGCCGCCGGTACATGGCTCCTGTCGGACAGGCGGTGACACACGGTGCGCGTTCGCACTGGTTGCACCGGGTCACCTGAAAGGCCCGCCGCACGGCCGGAAACCGCCCGACGTCAACGGACTTCACATAGGTACGGGTCACCCCGAGGGGCACCTCGTTCTCCGACTTGCAGGCGGTGGTGCAGGCGTGGCAACCGATGCAGCGGGTCTGATCGAGGACCTTGACCCATCGCGGGGCCCCACCCGGTTCGGCTCGAGGTGCCGAGGCGAGGGCGCCCCGAGCCCCGGCATGTGAGGCACCTCTCACGTCGGCAGGCTCGTCGATCACAGGGCGGAGCGTAAAGCGTGACGACAGAGCCCGTCGGCTCAAAGGCCGTAGAAGATCCGCTCGACCACTTTGCGGCTGCGCCGGGTCACCCGGCGGTACGACTCGCGAAGCTCGGTCGGGGTGGTCCCGAGGCTTCTCGAGAGGCGGGACTGCAACTCGGACCGACGGGGCAGGGCATCTGCGCCGCTCCCGACGATGCCTCCAGCGCCGGCGAGGAAGTTGCCCACGAGATGCCAGCGGTTCCTGGTCCTCCCGCAGAACCGGTATGCCTCCCTGAGCGAGGCCGCGTCCGCTGCGCTCAGCGTTCCGGCGCGCTCGAGGCGGTCCAGAGCGTCCCGCGTTCCGGCGCCGCGCGTGCCCGTTCGGAGCTGGAGGAGCTGGGTTGTCCACTCCACGTCGGAGAGCGAGCCGCGTCCGAGCTTCAGATGGAATTGCGGATCGTCGCTCGGCGGGATGCGCTCGCGCTCGATCCTCGCCTTCATCCTGCGGATCTCCCTCTCGGCGTGCTCGTCGATGGGCGAGGACCAGACCGCCTCTTCCGCGAGCGCCACGAAGCGGTCGGCGACCGCGGCGCTGCCTGCGACCGGCCGCGCCCGCAGCAGCGCTTGGCGCTCCCAGGTCTCGCCCCAACGCCGGTGATACTCCTCGAACGCGTCGAGACTTCGAGCGAGCGGACCGTGCTTGCCTTCGGGGCGGAGCGAGGCGTCGATTCGGACTATTCCCTCTGCGGGAGTCGGGCCGTTGCACAGCCGGAAGAGGCCAGACGCCGCCTGTTCTGCGGCCTTCAGATCCTCCGGGCTCGTCCCGTCGTAGACAACCAGCACGTCGAGGTCGCTGCCGTAGGCAATCTCGGCTCCCCCGAAGCTGCCCATCGCGACCACGGCCATCGGCACGCCCGGCGCCACCGCGTAGAGCGCGCCAGCGACGACGGCGGCCCCGAGATCGGCGAGGGCACGACCGGTCTCGCGAAGACCTGACAGGCCGAGGACGTCTCGACAGGCAATGCGCACGGTCTCGATCTCGAAGAAATGCTTCAGCGCTGCTGTCCGCCTGTCGGGTCCCTGATCCGCAGCGATGACGGCGTTTTCGACGAGATGTCGCGGATCGGGAGCGGAGAGCGCGAGGTCGTCGTCGAGATGGATCACGAAGTCGGGATTCCTGGCGATGATCTCGCCCAGGCGGCGGCTCGTGCCCAGCAGAAGGCACAGCCGCCGGGCGAGCTCGGGGGACTCGCGGAAGGCCGTGACGAGAAGATCCCGGCGGTGGGCGCCGCCTGCGAGGGTCCGCAGACCGAGCAGGCCCTGATCCGGGTCGGGCGACTCGGAGAGCCAGTCGAGCAGCAGCGGCAAGAGCTGTTGCATTGAGCCGCGAGGAGCGGGTCAGCCCCCGCGTGAGCTCGCTCAGGGCCTGGCGGGTCCGATCGGCGTCGTCGAAGCCGAAGGCGGCAAGCCGCTCCTCGGCGGCATCGGGAGCAAAGCCGTGCTCGTTCGAGCCCGCATGGTCGGCGCCCGAAGCCCTTGTGCCAGCGACAGGGGTGGTCTTTCCGGCGGCCTTGTCGCCGGCGAAAGCCTCGAGCAGGGGCCGGAAGAAAAGCCGTTCGTGGATGGCCCTTCCCGCGCCCTGGTGGCGGGCGAGGACCGCGTCGAACCGCTCTCCGGGCGTCTCTTCGGGTCGGCCCCGGAAGCCGAGCACCCTCGCGAGCCGGTCCCTCGACTGCCTGTCCGAAGGCACCGTGTGCACCTGAGCCTCCTCGACGAGCTGGAGGCGGTGCTCGACGGTACGGAGGAACCGGTACGAGAGCGCGAGTGCGGTCGCGTCCTGGGCTGCGACGTACCCGGCGTCGGCGAGCTCGGCCAGGCAGGCAAGCGTGGCCCGCAGCCGGAGGGCGGGATCTCGCCGGCCGTGCACCAGCTGCAACAGCTGGACGGAGAACTCCACGTCCCGGATCCCGCCGCGGCCTGCCTTGAGCTCGCGGTGGTCGAGGCCTCGGCTGGCGACGACGGCTTCGGCCCTCGCTTTCATGGTGCGCAGCTCGCCGAGGTCGTCCGCGTCGAAACGCCGTGACCATAGGCACTCTGCAGCCGCCCGTTCGAACCCGGTGCCCGCGTCGGGGTCGCCTGCGGCGAAACGCGCCTTCAATAGCGCCTGGAATTCCCAGGGACGAGCCCATCGCCGCCAATAGGCGACATAGGAGTCGACGGACCGGACGAGCACGCCGGAGCGGCCCTCGGGGCGGAGGTTCGTGTCGATACGGTAGGCGCCCGAGGCAGTCGCGACCACGGAGCGGGCGAGCGAGGGATCGACCTGTGCGCCGTCGCAGGAGACCAGCACGACGTCGACGTCGCTCGAATAGTTGAGCTCCTGGGCTCCGTGCTTGCCCATGGCGATGACCGCAAGGCCTTCTGTGGCCCCCGAGAGCCGGATGGCGCCGGCGAGCACGCGGTCCGCGACGCGCGAGAGGGAGCAGGTCACTTCTTCGAGATCTGTCAGGCCGCGTAGATCACGCGCTGCGACCTCGAGGAGCGAGAGCCGCTTGCGACGGACGAGGTCCTCTGCGTCGTCCGCCCGGCCAGGGTCCCACGGCATCTCGTCGGTGAGTGCGGCCGAGCTCCGCCCGAGAACGTCGAGCGCGGCGGCGTCGGTGACGATGACGCGGGACAACGAGCGGCTCGCCGCGGCTACCGCGGCGAACGTGGCCGCGACCTCCGGCTCGCTCTCGAGGCGCTCGCGTGCCGGCGGGAAGGCGGCGAACAGCTGGTCGGCCACCAGGCGCACCGTGTCGGGAGCCGCGGACGCGCGTGCGAGCTCGTCGAGCAGCTGGGGCGGTGGCATCGGGGTGAGGCTCCTCTGGGGCAGGCTACCGGTAACATCTTGTCGATGGGCAGCTTGCGTATCGCGCTGTGCCAGCTGAACGTCACGGTGGGCGATCTCGAGGGCAATGCCGAGAAGGTTCTCGCAAAGCTCGCCGACGCCGAAGCCGCGGGTGCGGACGTGGCGGTGTTCCCTGAGCTCGTCCTCACCGGCTATCCACCGGAGGATCTCCTGCTCGAGCCAGGTTTCGTCGCAGGGAACCTTCTCGCCCTCGAGAAGGTCGCCGCCGCCACCCAGCGTTGCGCGGCGGTCGTCGGCTTCGTGGAGGAGGACGGCGACCTCTACAACTCGGCCGCGGTGTGCGCCGCGGGCCAGGTGCGCGGCGTCGTCCGCAAGCAGCTACTCCCGAATTACGGCGTCTTCGACGAGCGACGCTACTTCGCCCCCGGGACGGACCGAGATCAGCTCTTCCTGATCTCGGGAGTCCGCGTGGGCGTGACCGTGTGCGAGGACGCGTGGAGCCCGACCGGACCGGTCGGGCGGTTGGGTGCAGGTGGAGCGGAGCTCGTCGTGACGGTGAACGCGTCGCCCTACCGTGTCGGAGTCCTTGCGCAGCGAGAGCGCATGCTGGCGACGCGGGCGGCAGACGCCTCCTGCGCGCTCGCCTATGTCAACCTGGTCGGCGGCCAGGACGAGCTCGTCTTCGACGGGGGCTCGATGGTCTTCGACCACGACGGCAACCTCGTCGCGTCGGCTCCCCAATTCGAAGAGGCATTCGTCATCTGCGACCTCGTCACCCGCCCGACCTTCCGCAAGCGCCTCTTGGATCCCCGCGGCCACGAGGGAATGGCGTCGCTGCCGGTGACCACGGTCTCGGAGGCCTCACCGTTCGACGCGCCCGTGCCAGCCGAGCAACCGGCCTCCCAGCTCGCACCCCGTTCGGACCGCGTGGCCGCTGTCTACGACGCTCTCGTGCTCGGGACGGCCGATTACGTCCGCAAGAACGGCTTTACCGACGTGCTCGTCGGCCTGTCGGGCGGTGTCGACTCCTCGCTCGTGGCCACGGTCGCGGTCGACGCGGTCGGGGCCGGGAGGGTGCACGGTGTGATGATGCCGTCGCGTTTCTCGTCGCCAGGCTCGGTCGAGGACGCAACGGCGCTGGGCGCCAACCTCGGGATCGACACGACGACAGTCGCGATCGAGCCCGCCCATCGCGTGCTGCTCGAGATGCTCGGGCCGGTGTTCGGCGCCGGCGACCCTGCGGCGGGGCTGGCGGGCGAGAACCTGCAGGCGCGGGTTCGCGGGCTCATCTTGATGGCGATCTCCAATGAGCGGGGATGGCTCGTGCTCACAACCGGCAACAAGAGCGAGATGGCCGTCGGCTACGCCACGTTGTACGGGGACATGGCAGGCGGTTACGGCGTGCTGAAGGACGTGCCCAAGACGCTCGTGTACGAGTTGTGCGAGTACCGCAACCGCATCGCCGGACACGACCTCGTTCCGGAGGCGGTGATCTCCAAGCCGCCCTCGGCCGAGCTCCGGCCGGAGCAGCGCGACGACGACAGCCTCCCGCCGTACGCGGTCTTGGACCCGATCCTCGAGGGTTACGTCGAGCAGGATCTCACGGTCGAGGACCTTGTCGCCGCGGGCTTCGAAGCGGCGACGGTCAGAAGGGTGATCGATCTCGTCGACCACGCCGAGTACAAGCGGCGCCAGGCCCCGCCCGGCCCGCGGGTGACCAGCCGCGGCTTCGGCAAGGATCGGAGGATGCCGATCACCAACCGGTTCCGGGCCTCTGCCGGCCAGCTCCGGGCCCCATCTGGGACGTCGGTTTCCGTCGGGGCCGGACCGTCCGAGCCCGCGACTCCTGGCGCGGACCCGGCCGCGCGTTGAATCTACTCGACTCGGCGAGGCACCTGGGGGGGCTGCGGGCCGTCGAGCTCGCCTGCTTCCGCCGGCTCGGTGAGCAGGCACCGCGCCTGGTCGCGCCGGCGTACGCGCGGTGGGCCGCATCTGCGAGCCTCGCGCACGCCTGGCGGGCTTCGCTCCTCGAGGACCTGTTACCGGTCTCGCCTAGGCTCCCGAGCCTCGAGGAGCTCACGGTCCTTCCCGCCGGTCCGCTCGGCGACGCGCTCTCCCAAGCTCTTCCCGAGCCCGACGAGGCGTGGGCTGCCTCGCCTGGCGACAGTCCGGGTGACGATGGTTGGCGCCTCCTAGCCCGCCTTTCCGGCCGGTTCTACCCGCTCTTGCTGGCCGATTACAGGCACCGCCTGGCGATCTGCTCCCCGGCGGCCGACGGTGCTCTTGTGCGTACGATCGGAAGGGCCGTCGCCGACCTCGAAACCGTACGCGCCGAAGGTGACGCGCTCGTCAAGCTTGACTCCACCGTTACACTTACGTTCGGACATTGAGGCAGCGCAAAGTTCGCTGACCGGCGCAGGGTGGGGCGACGGTCGGACGCGGATGGCCCCGCCTACGCGTCATAACTTTCGGCGCAGCGCGGAGCTGTACCGGTCGAACCCACGGAGGCTTCAGAACTTGGCGAAAGAGCGAGTTGAGCGCGACGAGGAAGACCTCGTCCGGCTGTACCTCACCGACATCGGTCAGTACCCGCTCCTCACCAAAGACGACGAGGTACGTCTCGCACAAGCCATCGAAGCCCGCTGGAGCGCCGAAGCCGAGCTGAAGGCGAAGTCCAAGGGGACCACCCCCAGTCGTCGCCGCGAGCTCAATCGGACCGTGCGGGAGGGCGAGACGGCCCAGCGGACGTTCGTCCAGTCGAACCTTCGGCTCGTCGTGTCGATCGCGAAGAAATACCAGGCGTCGGGGTTGCCTCTGCTCGACTTGATTCAGGAGGGCAATCTTGGCCTGATGCACGCCGTTGAAAAGTTCGACTGGCGCAAGGGCTTCAAGTTCTCGACCTATGCGACGTGGTGGATCCGGCAGGCGATCACCCGGGGCATCGCCAACACCGGGCGGACGATTCGTCTACCCGTGCACGCTGGCGACACCCTCGCCCGGGTGCAGAAGGCCCAGGCTCGTCTCGAGCTCAAGCTGGGCCGACCGGCCACGCTGACCGAGCTCGGGATCGAAGTGGAATTGCCGGAGGACAAGCTCATCGAGGCGCTGCGGTTCCGTGCCGAGCCGCTTTCGCTGTCCGAGCCGCTGCGGGAGGACGGGGACGCCGAGCTCGGCGATGTCGTCGAGGACCGCTCCGCCGAGTCGCCGTTCGAGGTCGCAGCGACGGCTTTGCTTCCGCTGGAGATCAACCGGCTGCTGGCCCCCCTTGACGAGCGCGAGCGGGAAATCCTGAGGCTGCGCTTCGGCTTGGACAGGGGAGAGCCGCGCACGCTGGAGGAGGTCGGGGAGCACTTCAACCTCACCCGGGAGCGCATACGCCAGATCGAGGCGCGTGCCATGTCGAAGCTGAGGCACCCCTCGAGCGACACCGGGGCTCGCGACCTGCTGACCGTCTAGACGCGGGCAGGGCGCGGGTGGCTACGATCGGGGCATGATCAAAAAGCTCATCATTCTCGCCGTTCTCGTCGCTCTCGGCGCGATCGCAGCCAAGCGTCTCCGCGGCGACTGACCGGCTCGAGGACCGGTTGACGGGCTGACGGCGCCCGCGACCGCTCACACCAGGGAGAACCGCCCCACCAGGGCAAACGCTCGCACCTGTGCGAGGCGTTCCCGTCGGCGGTTCGCTCAGATGTCGCGCCTGCCGCGACCCCAGCCACCAGCCTGCGGCGGCGGCTCCCGCGCCGAGCGCGACGGCGCCCGCGGACAGCGCGATCGCAGGTCGTGGTGGCACCGATCCGATTCGGTCCCGCACCCTGCTCCAAAGGCTGACGGTGTGGCTGAAGTGGAGGATCTCGTAGTCGTGCTCGCGGGCGTAGCGGGTGAGCACACGATCGGGGTTCACGGCGACGGGGTGGCCGACGGTCTCCAGCATCGGCAGGTCCGTGTAGGAATCGGTGTATGCGTACGAACCAGCCAGGTCGACGCCATGTGTTCTTGCCAGGGCGTCGATGGCCTCTGCTTTGAAGGGCCCGTACGCGTAGAACTGCATCGACCCGGTGTAGCGACCCTCGTCGTCCACCGAGGCCCGGCTCGCGATGCAGACGTCCGCACCGAGGAACCTGCTCAGCGGTGCGACGATCTCGTCCGGCGACGCGGAGACGATCACGACGAGACGTCCCTCCGCGTGGTGCCAGTCGATGAGGTCGGCAGCCTCCGCGAAGATGATCGGCTCGACGATCGCCTCGATCGCCTCCTCGACGATCTCGCACACCTGATCGCGCTGCCAGCCCCTGGTCAGGCGCAGGAGGGATTCCCGTATGCGGTCGAGCTTCTGCTCGCTCGCACCGAGCTGCAGGTACACCAATTGGCCATAGAGCGCTCGCAGCACGGTTCGGCGGTTGATCAAGCCACCTCGGTAGAAGGGCCGCCCGAAGGCAACCATCGAAGCTTTCGCGATAACGGTCTTGTCGAGGTCGAAGAACGCAGCCTGCAGCGGCCCGTAAGTGGCGGGCGGCGGGCGCTCGGGTGCGTCCGAGTCGACGGCGGGCGCGGCGACCGCCGGCGGCTCGGGCTCAGGGCCCTCGTCGGCTCTTGCCTTTTGCGAGGCTCCCGTCACGATTCTCGGAGGAGCAGCGTCCGGATCTCGTCGTCGGTGCACTGCGCGCTGACGAGCAGCAGGACCTCGTCCCCGACGTCGAGAAGCGTGTCCGATCTCGGCACGACGACGTGGCCCTCTCGCACGAGGGCGACGACCGCCGCCCCGCGAGGCAGGCCGATGGAGCCGACCTCGGTCTTGACCGCCGGCGAGTCCGTGTCCAAGGTCACTTCCATGAGCCGGGTGTTGCCGCCGTCGAATTGCAGCAGGCGGACGAGCATGCCGACCGACACTGCCTCCTCGACCAGCCCGGCGAGCAGCTGTGGCGTCGACACCGCCACGTCGACGCCCCACATCTCGTTGAACAGCCAGTGGTTCTTCGGGTGGTTCACCCTTGCTATCACCCGTGGGACGGCGAACTCCTGCTTGGCGAGAAGCGAGATGACGAGGTTGTCCTCGTCGTCACCGGTCGCGGCCACGACGACGTCCATCTCGTCGAAGTGCGCGGCCTGCAGGGTGGACACCTCGCAAGCATCGCCCGCGACGTAATGAACCCCCTCGACCGGAGGCAGCGAGGCGACGAGATCGGCATTCGAATCGATCAGCAGCACCCTGTGCCCGCTCGGCGCCAGATCCTCGGCAAGGAACCTCCCCACGTTGCCGGCGCCTGCGATAGCCACCTTCATTCGTGGTTCCCTTCGTCCATGAACCCCGGCACGAGGGACACCCCGGGGAACATCGCTCCGAGCTCCGTCTCGCCAACCTTGGTGACGAGGAGATGGAGGACGTCGCCCTCCTGGCCGACGACCTCCTCTACATCGAGTATCGCAGCGCCGGCCCGCGTGACGGCCGCGACCCGGATTCCGTCTCCGTGCACCGCCGAGGACGGCAGCCGGCGTCCCGCCCAGTCCGATGGCAAGGGCCGCTCGATCAGGTTCAGGTTTCCCGTCGAGTCCGACCATTCGGTGACGGCACGCTCGGGCAGCATCCGGCGCAGTACGTGGTCGATCGTCCACGCGACCGTCGGCACCGTCGGGATCCCGAGCCGCTGGAAGATCTCGGCACGGCGAGGGTCGTAGATCCGGGCCACCACGTTGGGGATCTCGTAGGTCTCGCGGGCAATGCGGGCACAGAGGATGTTCGAGTTGTCGCCGCTCGTGACGGCCGCGAGAGCGGCGGCCCGCTTCGCGCCTGCCTCCTCAAGGTGATCCCGGTCGAACCCGAACCCTACGACCCGCTCTCCGGGCCAGTCGGCCGGCAAGCGCCGGAACGATCGGGGCGCCTTGTCGATTATGCCGACCGAGTGACCGGCGCGCGTGAACTCGACGGCCAGTCCTGAGCCGACCCTCCCGCAGCCGATGACGATCACGTGCACCCGACTATCGAACACGCTGTCACTCGCCGGCACAACTCAGTTATCGCAGTTTGCCCCTGCTACGAGTGGCTTGCCGGAGAGTCGCCCTCGTCGGGGGTCGAGGTGATCCAGTACAGGGGATTGATGATCACCGTGCTGTGCCCGCGCGACGCGACCATTCCCTCCACGACCAGTCGCGCGCCCGGCTCGATGCCCGGGACGTGCCGTCGCCCTTGGAACACGAGGGTCAGCTGGCCGCTCGAGTCCGCGATCGTGCACTCTAAAGACGGCACACCCGCGCGCGGCTGAACGCGCACGGACCGGACCCGGCCCATGACGCGAGTCCGTTGGCGCGGGCGCACGCTCCCGATCGGGACGGTCCCCGAGGGCCGTCCGGCTGGGGAGATCGTCTGAAGCCCGGCGGTCCGCTCGGCTGCCGTTGCGATCCCGGCCTCGACGCTCGCCCGCCTCTCTCGCTCGCCGCGCTCGGCTCGCTCGCCGCGTTGCTCGCGCGGGCCCGCGGATCCTTGCGGCAGGCCGCTGCGCACCATGGCGACGTGCCGCCGCCCCTTGCCGACCCGGAACGGGACGATGGTGGCGGTGACGTTCTGCACCAGGCCCACGACGCCGGCGATCCGGCGGGCGGTCCTGTCGTGGAGGAGGAAGTCCCACACTCCGGCGAAGAACCGCCGCGGCAACAAGACCGTCACCTCGGTCTCACCGTCGGCCGCCGCCTCGGCCACGATCTCGGTGGCACTCCGCGCGATCCGCCGGTCTGGGCACTCCACCAGGTCGAGAGGAAAGCGCGACAGTCCGAGGCGGCTCCACTGCGTCTCCAGTTCACGAGCGGCATCGGTGTCGAGGACGATGTGCACGGCACGCAGCTCGTCGGGGGTGAAGCTCCTCGCGTACTGAAGCGCCCGGGCGGTCGCAAGGTCGAGGCGCCCGACGAACACGAGCACGACGTGACGGCGGAGCACCGGCGCCTCGCACGCCTTCGGCGGCGTTCTCCTCGAGCTCGCGTGACTCGTCGGTGTACTGGCGATGGAGGCGGATCAGCCCCCAGACGAGCAGGGGGAACAGCACCACGACGGCCCAGGCCCCCTCGGTGAACTTCGTGACCGCGAAGATCACGACCACGATCGCCGAGAGGCCGGCCGATATCCCGTTCACGAGAGCGCCTCGGCGCCAGTGCGGGCCCTTCTCGCGATGGTGGTGACGCACCATTCCGGCTCCCGCCATGGTGAAGCCGGTGAACACGCCGATGGCGTAAAGGCTCACCAAGGCGTCGAGGCGGGCCCCGGTGACCACGAGCAGGAGGGCGCCAGCCAGGGCAAGGACCACGATGCCGTTGGAGAAGTTGAGGCGGTGCCCGCGTTTGGTCAGCCAGCGGGGCAGGTACGCGTCGTTGGCTACGAAGCTCACGAGGTACGGGAAGCCGTTGAAGCTCGTGTTGCCGCCCGTGAACAAGATGAGCACCGCCGAGGCCTGGAGCAGATAGAAGAGGACCTGGCCAGACGGGCCGGTGCCGAACACGTAGTGAGCCTCTTGGGAGATGACCGTCGGGGTTCCCAACGCGTACGGGACGGCGTGGGTGAAGCGGGCGATGATGGACACGCCGAACACGAGCACCCCGAGGATCGTGCACATGAGGACGAGCACCCGCCGCGCGTTTATGCCTTCCGGCGGGCGGAAGGCGCTCACCGAGTTCGAGACCGCCTCTAGACCGGTGAGCGAAGAGCCGCCGTTGGCGAAGGCGCGCAACAAGATGAAGACAGAGGCGCCCATCAAAAGGCCGGCCCCCGGGTGCCCGATGGGAACCGTGCCCTGGAGGTGGATGGGGTGCGCGTGGAGCTTGCCCAGCGCCGCTTTGATCACGCCCGTCAGGATCATGAGACCCGTCATCGTCACGAAGAAGTAGGTCGGGACTGCGAAGATCCTGCCCGCCTCCCGGAGGCCGCGCAGGTTGGCGTAGGCCATGAGGACGACGACGGCGACGCAGATCGGCAGGGTGTATCGCGCCAGCTCCGGGAAGGCCGACGTGAGTGCGTCGGTGCCGGCCGCAACCTGGACGGCCACGGTCAGGACGTAGTCGATGATCAGGGCCGCCGCCGCGACCTGAGCGACGTTCGTGCCGAAGTTGTCCCTCGACACGACGTAGGAGCCTCCCGCCTTGGTGTAGGTGGTCACCACCTGGCGGTAAGAGAGCGTGACGAAGAACAGGATGCCGATGATCGCCAGGGTGACTGGGATGAGCATCGTGAATGCTGCGACGCCCAGCACCGGGACGAGGATGGCGAGCATCTCCTCGGTCCCGTAGTTTGTGGACGAGATCATGTCCGGAGCGATGACGCCGAGGGCCATCGGCTTGCCGAGGCGTTCCTGCTTGAGGCGCTCGGTGACGAGCGGCGGCCCGAGGAGGCGGCGCTTCAGACGGTAGGAAAGAGACTCGGGGATGATGACGGTTGCGATCTCGGCGTACCGCCGCCCGTCCGAGCCGGCGCCGGCGGGCCCGGCGAGCGCTTCGAGGTCCTCGAGGTAGGAATTGGCGGCCGGCTCCTGTTCGGCGGGCACCGGGCCATCGGGGGCCGCCCGCGGTCCGTCCGCGTCGAACAGCGGCTCAGCCGTGTCACCTGGGCGCGGTCCCCGAATGGTCACGAGGCCTAGTTTGGCCTGTTACGGGCGCGGGGTGTGACACGCCGGCGTCCCGGGAGGGGCGCCACGACGCTTGGCGATTGGTTCCTCGAGCGATTGCGTGGTTTGAATCTGCCCGTCGCCTACCGTATCCTCCGACCCGACTTGATCAAAGGAGCAACAGGTAGTGCCTCCCCAACTGCTCGCGGCCGACGGCGGCTACCAGGCCTTCTCACTCGGCAACGCCGAGCGGGACTGGCTCGTGTTCGCCCTCGCCACCGGCGTCGTCGCGATCGCGACGGCCCTTTACCTCATCCGCGGCGTTCTTGCCGCCGACACAGGCACCGACACCATGCGGGAGATCGCCGGGGCCATCCAGGAGGGCGCGGTCGCCTTCCTGCGCCGCCAGTTCAAGACGATCGCCATCATCGTCGTCCCCCTCTTCGTGCTGGTGTTCTTCACGGCGACGCAGGTCGACCGGCCTAACGGCACCGTGGCGCTGACCTTCGTCCAGTCCGGTCTGGCCCGCGCCATCGCCTTTCTGTGCGGTGCGGCCTTCTCGGGGTTCACGGGGTTCATCGGAATGAGCCTCTCGGTCCGCGGCAACGTCCGTACCGCCGCCGCGGCGCGCGAGGGGCACCTCCCACCTGCGCTCAGGGTGGCCTTCCGCACCGGCGGCATCACCGGTCTGTTCTGCGTCGGTCTCGGCCTCATTGGCGCAACGACGATCGTCTTCATCTTCCAGAACAGCGCCACAGCGGTGCTCGTCGGGTTCGGGTTCGGTGCGTCGCTCATCGCCCTGTTCATGCGGGTCGGCGGCGGCATCTTCACCAAGGCCGCCGACGTCGGCGCGGACCTGGTGGGCAAGGTCGAAGCGGGAATCCCCGAGGACGACCCCCGCAACGCCGCCACCATCGCTGACAACGTCGGCGACAACGTGGGCGACTGCGCCGGGATGGCGGCGGACCTGTTCGAGTCCTACGAGATCACGATCATCGCATCTCTGATCCTCGGCTACTCGGCGTTCCAGTCGCTCCACCTGCCACCCGCAAGAGGACTTCTCTTCCCGCTCATCGTCGCCGGCATCGGCATCCTCACGTCCGCTGTCGGCATCCTGATCGTGCGGGCGCGCCCGCGGGACACATCCGCGATGGCGCCGATCAACCGGGGGTTCAGGACCAGTGCCGGCCTCACCCTCGTCGGGGCGTTTCTCGTCGCGCAGTTCTACGTCCACAATCTGAAGGTCTTCTGGGCTGTGCTGATCGGCGTCGCGTTGGCACTCGTGGCGAGCTTGATCACAGAGCATTTCACCTCGACCGAGTCGGGCCCGGTGCAAGAGATCGCGGAGGCGACCCGGACCGGTCCGGCGACGACGGTTCTCGCCGGTATAAGCATCGGCCTCGAGTCGAGCGTATGGGCGATCATGGCCATCGTCGTGGCGATCGCGAGCGCAGTCGCGCTCGGCGGCGGAAAGCTGACGGTCTCGCTCTACCTGGTCGCGCTCGTCGGCATCGGCATGCTGTCTACGACCGGGATGATCATCTCCGAGGACTCTTTCGGCCCGGTCTCGGACAACGCTGCCGGCATCGCCGAGATGTCCGGCGAGTTCACGGGCGAGGCCGAGCGGGTCATGGTCAGCCTCGACGCCGTCGGCAACACCACCAAGGCCATCACCAAGGGAGTTGCGATCGGATCGGCCGTCATCGCGGCAGTGGCCTTGTTCTCGTCGTTCATCGAGACGATAGGCAACCAGCTTCCCCAGCTGAAGAACGTCACGGGCGACGCGCTGTTCCACAACCCGCTCACGCAGATCAACGTCGCCATTCCGACGACGTTCATCGGTCTTCTGATCGGCGGCTCGATCGCGTTCCTGTTCTCCTCGCTCGCCATCCGGGCCGTCGGCCGATCGGCCGGCACGGTCGTGCACGAGGTGCGCCGCCAGTTCCGCGAACATCCCGGGATCATGGACTACACCGAGAAGCCGGAGTACGGCAACGTCATCTCCATCTGCACCGCCGCCTCGCAGCGCGAGCTCGCGACGCCGGCGCTGCTGGCGGTTCTCTCGCCGGTCATCGTCGGATTCGGCATCAACTACATCGCGCTCGGGGCGTTCCTCACGGGCACGATCCTCACCGGCCAGCTGATGGCGAACTTCCTCTCGAATTCCGGCGGCGCCTGGGACAACGCGAAGAAGTACATCGAGGACGGGCACTACGGCGGCAAGGGATCCGAGTCGCACACGGCGGCAGTGATCGGCGACACCGTCGGCGATCCCTTCAAGGACACCGCAGGCCCGGCGCTCAACCCACTCATAAAGGTGATGAACCTCGTGTCGTTGCTCATCTTGCCGGCGGTGATCAAGCTCCGGCTCCACGACGCCGCGCACTACTCCATCGCGGCTGCGGCCCTCGTGGTCCTGCTCGTCGCGATCGGCTTCTCGAAGCGCTCGACGAGCATGCTCGAGGCCGAGACGCCGGATCTTGACACCCCCCTCCCGAGGCCGGGCCCCGAGCCCGGGCACGGGCCCGGAGACAGCGCCGGGCGCGGGCCCGGCGACAGCGTCGACGATGCTTCCGTCGGCTCCTAACTCACGGCGGGCCAGGAGAACCTCGGCCGCCCGCCTCAACCGGGACGAGCGCACATGCCCAAGCCACTGGTGATCGTCGAGTCTCCCGCGAAGGCCAAGACCATCGCGGGCTATCTCGGCGGCGGCTACGTCGTCGAGTCCTCGATCGGGCACATCCGCGATCTCCCGCGGTCGGCGGCAGACGTGCCGGCTGCGTTCAAGGCCGAGCCCTGGGCGCGCCTCGGTGTCGACGTCGACAACGACTTCAAGCCGCTCTACGTCGTGTCGCGCGAGAAGCGGGATCAGGTCGCCAAGCTTCGCCGCCTCGTCGGCGAGGCAAGCGAGGTCTACCTCGCGACCGACGAGGACCGCGAGGGCGAGTCCATTGCGTGGCACCTGGCCGAGGTGCTCTCGCCCAGGGTCCCGGTGCTGCGGATGGTGTTCCACGAGATCACGCCTGCTGCGATCCGCTCGGCGATCGAGCACCCCCGCGACCTCGACCGCCGCCTCGTCGACGCCCAGGAAGCCAGGCGCATCCTCGACCGCCTGTACGGCTATGAGGTCTCACCGGTGCTGTGGCGCAAGGTCGCCAAGGGGCTGTCCGCCGGCCGGGTCCAGAGCGTCGCCACGCGGATCGTGGTCGAGCGCGAGCGCGAGCGCATGCGGTTCCGCTCCGGCAGTTGGTGGAGCGTCGAGGGCGATTTCTCCGCAGAGTCGCAACCTTTCTCGGCGCGCCTCGTGGAGATCGGAGGCCGCCAGGTAGCAACCGGCGAGGACTTCGGCCCGGCGGGGACCCTCGTTGCGCCCGACGCGGTCGTCCTGCTCGACGGAACGGGGTCCCGCGGCCTCGTGGCTGCCCTCGACGGTGCCGAGTTCCGGGTCGCGAGCCTCGAGGAGCGCCCCTACCGCCGGTCGCCGGCCGCCCCGTTCATCACCTCCACGCTCCAACAAGAGGCGGCGCGAAAGCTGCGCTTCTCCGCGCAGCGGACCATGCAGGTGGCCCAGAGGCTGTACGAACGGGGTTACATCACCTACATGCGCACGGATTCGACGACGCTGTCGGACACCGCCGTCACAGCCGCACGGGACCAGGCCCGGGCGCTCTACGGCGACAAGTCCGTCCCTGCTGCCCCGCGGGCATACAAGAGCAGGGTGAAGAACGCGCAAGAGGCTCACGAGGCGATTCGCCCTGCGGGCGATCGCTTCCGCTCGCCTTCCGCGGTCGCTCGTGAGCTGAGCGCCGAGGAACGGCGACTCTACGAGCTCGTGTGGCAGCGGACGGTCGCGTCGCAGATGAACGACGCCACCGGGACGACGGCGCGGGCCCGGATCGAGGCATCGACCCTGGCCGACTCGCCCGCGGCTCCTTCGGGAACCACGACGGCCTTCGCGGCAACGGTAACTGTGATCACCGATCCGGGTTTTCTGGCCGTCTATCGGGAGGACGAGGACGACAGCGAGGACCCCCGGAGCGACCGTCGCAACGACCAGGAAGCCCGCCTCCCCCGGCTCGTCGTCGGGGAACCGGTCGGCTGCGAGGGCCTGGATGTCGAGGAGCACGCGACAAAGCCCCCGGCGCGCTACACGGAGGCTTCGCTCGTTCGCCGCCTCGAGGAGCTCGGTGTCGGCCGCCCGTCCACCTACGCCAGCATCATCGGGACCATCCAGGATCGGGGTTACGTCTGGAAGAAGGGGACTGCGCTCGTGCCGTCGTTCGTCGCCTTCGCCGTGGTCGGGCTGATGGAGGACTACTTCGCGAACCTGGTCGACTACGGCTTCACCGCAGCGATGGAGGACGACCTCGACGAGATCGCGTCTGGCACCGAGGAACAGGTCCCGTGGCTCGAGCGCTTCTATTTCGGCGAGCGCAGTCCAGGGGTCGTACCGCCCGCCAAGACCCCCGGCCACTCGCTCGCGGTCGACGGGGAGCACGGCCTGAAGGAGGCCGTGTCGCTTCGCCTCGGCGAGATCGATGCCCGTGAGGTGAACTCGATCCCGCTCGGGACCGACGCATCAGGGCGCGAGATCGTCATCCGCGTCGGCCGTTACGGGCCGTATCTCCAGCGCGGCGAGGACCGCGCGGGGGTGCCTGACGACCTGGCACCCGACGAGCTCACCCTGGAGCGGGCAGCCGAGCTGCTCGAGCATCCCTCCTCCGATCGCGTTCTCGGCGACGACCCGGTCACGGGCAAGCCGGTGGTCGCGCGCGCGGGACGTTTCGGCCCCTATGTTCAGCTCGGGGAAGCCGCCGACGGGAGGGACAAGCCGCGGACGGCCTCGCTGTTCAAGACGATGAGCGTCTCGGACGTCACCCTCGAGCAGGCCCTGCAGCTCCTGCAGCTCCCGCGGACGGTTGGCGGCGATCCGGAGACCGGTGAGGAGATCGTCGCGGCCAACGGGCGATTCGGGCCGTTTCTGAAGCGAGGTGGCGACACGCGCAGCCTCGAGACCGAGGACCAGCTCTTCACGGTGACGAACGAGGAGGCGCTCGCCCTCTTCGCTCAGCCCAAGCAGCGCCGCTACGGCACTTCGGCCGCACCCTTGAGGGAGATCGGGGCAGACCCTGACTCGGGGCTGGCGATAGTGCTTCGGTCCGGGCGCTTCGGGCCGTACGTGACCGACGGGACGACGAACGCCTCTCTGCGGCGAGGAGACGACCCGGAGGCTCTCACCCTCGAGCGGGCAGCCGAGCTGATCGCCGACCGTCGCGCGGCGGGGCCGGCCAAGCGAGCCCCGGTGCGCAAGTCCGCCGGTGCCAAGAAAGCCGGAGCCCGCAAGGCGACTGGGGCCAGAAAGACCGCTGGGGCGCGCAAGGCGACAGGGACGCGCAAGGCAACCGGGGCCAAGAAGGCCGCGGGCGCGGCTCGCAAAGCGACAGGGACGCGAAAGGCGACAGAGACGCGAAAGGCGACAGGCGTCAAGAAGGCCGCGGCCCGGAGAGCTCCGGGTGCGGCGATCAGACCGACGACCCCGGATCCGGCCGGCGAGACAGACGACTGGTAGCAAGTTCGCGCGGACCGAGTGGATTCTCGAACCGCTCGGCTCATGGCCCGGCGCGCCCTAACGTTCGAGCCGTGGGTGCCATGGGCCGGCTTGTCGCGATCGAGGGGGGCGAAGGTACCGGCAAGTCCACCCAATCCGCCCTGCTCGCCGCTGCTATCGGCGCCGAGCTGACCCGTGAGCCGGGCGGGAGCGCCGTCGCCGAGCGCATTCGCCGCCTGTTGCTCGACCCTTTGCCCGGAATGCTGGCGCCGAAGGCAGAGCTCTATCTGATGCTCGCGGCGCGCGCCCAGCACCTCACCGATCGGATCGAACCGGCACTTGCCGCCGGCCGCAACGTCGTCGTCGACCGGTTCGTCGGCTCCACGCTCGCCTACCAGGGCTACGGGCGGGGACTGCGGATCGAGGAAGTGCGCCAGGCGTGCGACATCGCAGCCAGCGGAAGGTGGCCCGACCTTTCGGTGCTCTTGGACCTGTCCTTCGCGACCGCGGACCGGCGCCGTGGCGAGAAGCAGCCTTTTGGGCCAGGGCCCGGTCGCGATCGGATCGAGTCCGAGGAGCCCGAGTTTCACCTGAGAGTTCACGAAGGTTTTCGAAAGATCGCTGCCGACGACCCGGAGCACTGGGCCGTCGTCGACGGTTCCGGATCCGAGGCCGAGGTCGCCGCCGACGTGCTCACAGCCTTGCGAGCCCGTCTCGGCATCGGCGAGCCTTCGTGACAGCGATCGAGGGCTTTGCGCAGGCCCCGGTACTCGAGCGCGTCAGAGGCCAGCAGGGGGCGATCCGCCTGCTGGCCTCCTCGGTGGGCTCGCCCGTGCACGCGTACTTGTTCTTGGGCCCGCCCGGCACGGGGCGGCTGGACGCGGCGATCGCCTTCGGGGCTGCCCTGCTGTGCCCAGACGGCGGGTGCGGCGAGTGCGCGTCGTGCCGGGAGGCGCTCGCGCGCCGCCATCCTGACCTCGAGGTGATCGAGCGAGCCGGTGCGTCGATCCTGGTCGACCAGGCGCGCGAGGTCGCGAGGATGGCGTTGCGCACGCCCCGGGCCGCCCCCTACCAGGTCCTGGTCCTCGTCGACTTCGACCTCGTCGACAAGGCTGCGCCGGCGTTGCTGAAGACGATCGAGGAGCCGCCGGACACGACCGTCATCATCCTGATCGCAGAGTCGGTCCCGCGCCCGTTCGTCACGATCGCGAGCCGGTGTGTCCAAGTCCAGTTCGAGCCGCTCGGCGGCGAGACGATCGTCGAAGTCCTGCTGGCCCACGGGGTCGAGGTGGCGACAGCCACGGCTGCGGCCGAAGCCGCAGGCGGGCGCCTGGACCGGGCGAGGCTTCTGGCTCGGGACTCGGGCTTCGCCGACCGTCTCCACCGCTGGAGAACCGTCCCGAGCCGCCTCGACGGGACCGGCGCCAGGATCGCCGAGCTGGCGGACGAGTTGCTCGCCTCGGCAGCCGAGCCGCTCGAGGTCGTGCGCGAACGGCAAGCCGAGGAGTTGGCCGTCCTAGAGGACGAGGCCGAGCAGCGCGGCGAGAGGGGCCACACGCGGCCAGCTGCGGTGGAGGACCGTCATCGGCGCGAGCTGCGCAGGGCACGTACCGACGAGCTGCGCGCCGGCCTCGCGGCGCTCGCGTCCGCCTATCGCGAGCGGCTCGCCGAACCGGAGATCTCGCCGCAACGCCTCAGGACCACCGTGGCGGCGATCGCGGCCATCGACGAGGCCGCGGCACGCCTTGCTCGCAACGCGAACGAGACGATGCTGCTGCAGTGGCTCCTGTTGCACCTCGACGTCTGACGAGACGTCGGAGAACCGTGAGCACCTCTGGGGTGCTCCCTCAGCCGCCCCGGTCCCACCCCCTTATTTGAGGTGCAGCCCGCCGTCGACCAGGGTGACATCGCCGGTCTGGTAACGAGACGCGACAATGCCGAGCACCACATCGGCGACGTCGTCGGGCGTGGCGCTTCGCGCGAGCGGAGCCGTCTTCTGCACAAAGGCGCGTTCGCGCTCCCACTCGGCAGTCCAGGGCGTGTCGACGAAACCAGGTGCGACCGCGTTCACGCGGATCTCGGGGCCGAGGACGTTCGCCAGGAGAAGCGTCATGTGGTTGAGCGCCGCCTTCGAGACCGCGTAGGGGATCGACGACCCGGTCGGGCGCACGCCGGCGAGCGATGACATCATCACGACGCATCCGTCGCCCGACGCCCGAAGATGGGGGACCGCGGCGGCGGTGACGTTCCACGTGCCGACCACGTTCACCGAGAGCAGCTCACGCCACACCTCCCCGGTCACCGCGTCCAAGTCGCGATGCGGGATCTTCACGGTCGTTCCGGCGTTGTTGACGAGGATGTCGAGGCGCCCGTAGCGGACGATCGCGGTCGCGACGAGCCGCCGCGCGTCGGCCTCGTCGGCGATGTCGGCCTGGACATAGCAGGCGCTCTCCAACTGCGAGGCGAGCTCCTCGCCCGCTTCGACCGACCGCACGGAGTTCACAACCACCGTCGCACCCGAGGCATCGAACGCCCTGGCAATTGCTTCGCCGATGCCGCTCGCCGAGCCGGTGACGAGTGCGACCTTGCCTTCCAGTCGTCCCGCCATTCCAAGAGCATCGCGCACCGTGCCGCGTCGGCCGGCCTCTGCGGCGGCGTACTCGGCTGCCGTCGCTCGTGCAGCGCTCAGAGAATCGGCCGGACCTCGTAGCGCCTCTGGGCGAGCACCGGCAGAACGGCGCGTACCGCCTCCACCCGGTCGGCAGATATATCGGCCGTCGTGAAGCCCGCCGCCTCGCCGAGCCCTGCCAGCACGACGCCCATCGGGTCGAGCACGACGCTGCGCCCGCAGTACGTCGGGGGCGGCTGCGCTGCGCCTATGAGATACGAGGTGTTCTCGATCGCCCGAGCCCGGCACAGGGTCATCCAGTGCTCTTCCTTCAGAGGTCCGGCGACCCAGGCCGAAGGCACGGCGAAAACGGTCGCCCCCCGGTCGGCCAACGCGCGGAACAGCTCGGGGAAGCGCAGGTCGTAGCACGTCGCCACGCCCACCACCACGTCGCCGAGAGGCAGCACGAGGAGCTCCTCCCCGTCGACGCGGCCAGGAACCATGGCGTCGGACTCCTTCCGGCCGAGAGCGTCGTACAAGTGGAGCTTGCGGTACCGCCCGAGTAGCCCCCCGGCACCGACCGCGACGACGGTGTTGTGGATCCGCCGCTCGCCGGGCACCTCCTCCAGCATTCCGGCGACGGCCGTCACGCCGAGCGCCGAGGCGGCCTCGGACAGCGCCGTGACAAAGGGCCCGTCGAGCGGCTCGGCCGCTCGGGCAAGCTCAGCAGCAGGCCGGTCGAGCGGGTAGGAGGCGGCCTCGGGCAGGACGATGAGCTCGGCGCCGTCTGCAGCAGAGGACCGGAGCAGGCCGAGCGCCCGCTCGCGATTGGCGGTCACCTCCGGCCCGGACGCGAACTGGCCGACCGCGACCCTCACGAGGCCACCTCGCGGCTCACGGCGCCGAAGGGGGTGTTGGCGTAGCGCTGTCCCGCCTTGCCGACGTTGCTTCCCACCTCACGCCCGACGAGGCGGCAGGCGAGGCTGGCCGCCGCAATGAGTCGGTCGATGTCGAGGCCGGTCGGCACCCCCATGGCCTCGAGGCCGGCCGCGAGGTCCTCGAGCGCGAGGTTGCCCGAAGCGCCAGGCGCGAAGGGGCACCCACCGAGCCCGCCGACGGCGCCGTCGACGCGGACGGCGCCGACTTCGAGCGCGGCCAGGGCATTGGCGATCGCGAGGCCCCGGGTGTCGTGCAGGTGGACCCCGATCGGGATCCCGCCTGCGCGCTCGACCGCGCCGGCAACGAGCGAGCGCACCTCCGTGGGCACGGCCGTGCCGATCGTGTCGGCGAGACCGATGCCGGTCACCCCGGCCTCGAGCGCACGATCGACCGTCGCGATGACCTGATCGGGGGGGACCGGGCCCGAAAAGGGGCAGCCGAAGGCCGTAGACAGCGTCACCTCGACGGCTGCGCCGCGGGACCCCGCGAACAGGACAAGCTCATCGAGCTCGGAAAGTGCCTGGCCTGTCGTTCGGCCGGCGTTCTCCAGGCTGTGGCGCTCGGAGACGGACACGACGAACTGAAGGTTCTCGAGTCCGGCGGCGAGGGCCCGCTCCGCGCCGCTGCGGGTTGAGGACGAGGGCCCACCGGGTCGGAGTCGCGTGCCCGTTGGTCAGTGCTGCGAGCGCCTCGGCGTCGGCCATCGCCGGCACCCGGTCCGGTCGCACGAACGACGTGAGCTCGAGCTCGCGGACCCCCGCCTGCGCGAGCGCCTCGTAGATGGCGAGCTTGTCCTCGGTCGGGATCGGTGACTCGTCCTGGAGGCCGTCGCGAAGCGTGACGTCGCGAAGCAGCGGGCCCAGCACAGCGGTCATGCGCGCTGGCTTGATCGGATCGGTCGGCGCACGGGGCCAACCTAGTGCTCCGAAGGAACCCTCCCGATCACCGGGCCGGGCGCGTCACAGCTGGCCGAACACCTCTGGATTGACCGTGTTCGCGGGACGGCCGCCTGCGAGCACCTCGGCGACCGCGCCGGTCGCGAGTCGTGCCATCGCCTCGCGGGTCGCGAACGAGGCGCTGCCGATGTGCGGGAGCAGCACCGCTCGGGGGGCGGCGAGAAGCCGCGGGTGCACGGCCGGCTCGTGCTCGTACACATCCAGGCCGGCGGCGAACAGCCGTCCCGCCTCGAGCGCCGCGGCCAGCGCCTCCTCATCGACCACCGGCCCGCGGGCGGTGTTGACGAGAACCGCCGTCGGCTTCATGAGCGCGAGTCTGCGGGCGTCGATCATGTGGCGAGTCTCATCGGTGAGCGGAACGTGAAGGCTGACCACGTCCGCCTGTCGCAGCAGGTCGTCGAGCTCACCGAGGTAACCCGGCAGGCCGGTGGGCCGGCGGGAATGGTGCAGTACGCGCATCGAGAAGCCCTCGGCACGCCGCGCCACCGCCTTGGCGATGCGGCCGTAGCCGACCAGACCGAGAGTGGCTCCGTGAACGTCGCGCCCGAGATAGTCGGAAAACCCCCAACTCGTCCACGCCCCCCGCCTCAGCTCGCGCTCTGCCTGCGAAAGCAGCCGCGATGCAGCCAATATCAAGGCGAAGGCGAGATCTGCCGTGGTGTCGTCCAGCACGCCAGGCGTGTTGCAGACGGCGACGCCTGCGAGCGTAGCGGCCTCGACGTCGACGTTGTCGTAGCCGACCGACACGGTCGCGACCACGAGGAGGCGTCGCGCCGAGGCGAACAATGCCGCGGGAAGACGGTCTGTGAGCTGGCAGACGATGGCATCGGCCTCCCGTGCGAGGGAGGTGAGCTCGGCGGGGGTCAGAGGGTCTTCGGACGGCTGGACCACCTCGTGTCGCGCGAGCGGCTCGAGCGCACCTTCTGGCAGTTGTGAGGTCACAAGGACGCGGGCCATGGGCCACCGAGTCTCGCGCGCGCGATCCTGGTCACGGCGAGTGGGAGGGTGGTGAGGACGCCGACGCCGGCGATGCCGCTCGCCGGCGCCCCCTCCACCGCGATACCCAGCGCTTAACCCCCCGGTGGCGCCAGGTACGACTGTCTGCTACATACCGCTCAAGGTGTCGATACCGTAGGCGGCTGTTTCCGGACCCGTCAACAGGCCGGATCTTCGCACGCCCTCCGCCGGTCCCTGGCGCCGGTGCCGCGCCGCCCGGGCCAGCGGTACGCTCCCAAGGTGGAGCACATCACAGCCGAGCGCCTCTCCGAGCTGATGGCCGGCCTCCCGGACTGGCAATTGGCCGGTGAGCAGGTGATTACGCGCGAATTCGAGTTTCCTGACTTCGGGCGCGCGATGGCGTTCATGACCGCGATCGCCATCCGGGCCGACCGGATCGACCATCATCCGGAGTGGAGCAACGTCTACCGCAAAGTTGTGGTGAAGCTGACCACTCACAGCGCTCACGGCCTGACGAACCTCGACTTCGAGCTGGCGGCCTACATGGACGAGGTTGCACGGGCGCTCCGGGGCTGACCCGGGCTGATCCTGCCGGCGCCTGCGCGCCAGGCGTTCAGCCGCCGACGATCACCCTCGGGCCGCGCCGCCAGGACACGTAACGCCAGGACCAGTTGAGCAGGACCGACAGCCGGTTGCGGAATCCGGTCAGCGTGAAGATGTGGAGGCCCAACCATGCCATCCAGGCCAGCGTGCCGCGGAGTCGGATCCCCCCGCGAAGCTGCGCCACGGCCGAGCGCCGGCCGATCGTCGCCATCATCCCCTTGTCCCGATAGCGAAACGGCTTGGTCTCGCCGCCCTCGACGAGCCGGCGCACCTGGAGCCCTGCGTGCTTTCCTGTCTGGATCGTGGGTTGCGCGAGCTGTGGCAGGAGACCGTCGCCGTAGGGAGTGCCTGCTGCGTCGCCGGTCACGAAGACCTCCTGCCGGGTGGCGACGCGAAGGTCTGCGCCGACCACGATCCGGCCGCCCCGTGATCGCGGCAGGTCGAGGCCGTGTGCGAGCTCGTTGGTGGCAACCCCGGCTGCCCATATGACAAGACCGCAGGCTATGACCTCCCCCGATCCGAGCACTACCGCGTCCTCGGCGATCTCCTGGACGGAGTCGCCGAGCCGAATCTCCACGCCGCGGCGAGCCAGCGACACGGACGCGTACCGCGAAAGGTGCTCGTCGAAGCCGGCGAGAAGCCGGTCGAGCCGCTCGACCAGCACGACGTGCGCCATCGCCGGGTCGAGCTCCCGATACGTGGTGTTGAGGGCCATCGACAAGAGCTCGGCGAGCGCGCCGGCCATCTCGACGCCGGTCGGGCCACCGCCGACGATCACGATCGTGAGCTCGCCCTTGGACCCTCGGAGCGACGAGGCGCGCTCGAGCTGCGCGAAGATCCGATCGCGAACGGCCACGGCGTCGTCGAGCGTGTAGATCGCAAGGCTGTGCTCTCTGGCGCCGGCCACCCCGAAGTAGTTCGTCGTGGCGCCGCTGGAGACGATGAGGTAGTCGTAGGCCAGCACGCCGCCGTCCTCGAAGGCGACCTCACGTGAGTCGAGGTCGATGCCCGTGACGATGCCCTGGCGGAAACGCGCGCCCGTGTGATGGCTCACGTAAGAGCGGACCGGGTAGGCGACGTCACCCGGATTCAGGCCCGCCGTCGCCACCTGATATAAGAGAGGCTGGAAGGTGTTGTAGTTGTGCCGGTCGACGATCGTCGTCCGCACCGGCGCCCCGTCCAGCGCGCCGGCTGCGGCGAGGCCGGCAAAGCCGGCGCCGAGGATGACGACGCTGGGCTGCAAGCCCGGGGAAGCCGCGGGGTCGCCAGCGCTCGAGTCCACCTCAGCGATGCTAGGGGAGCGGTCGTGAGCTCTCGACCCCCGACGCAAGAGCTTGGCGCCACACCTCCGAAGGCACCTCGGTCAGGAGAGCAGCGCCTCGAGGGAGAGGATGGCTTCCAGGGCTTCGGGGACGAGAGGCTGCGAGAACAGGAACCCCTGACCGAACTCGCACTGCTCGTGTTGCAGCCTCTCCAGCTGCCAGCCCTGCTCGATGCCCTCGGCGGTCGTCTCGAGCCCGAGGGTCCTGCCCAGTTGCACGAGTGTGCGGACGAAGTTGAGCGACTCGGGCGAGTCGGCCATCGCGGCGACGAACGAGCGGTCGATCTTTACCGCGTCGACCGGGAACTGCCCGAGATAAGCGTCGGGCGAGTAGCCGGTGCCGAAGTCGTCGACGGCGATGAGGACGCCCAGCTCCTTCAGCTGCCGTAGGCGGGCGATCGTGGCGTCCGGGTTGTGCCACAAGCTCGTCTCCGCGATCTCGATGATCAGCGACGCGGGCGGGATTGCGGTAGAAGCGAGGGCTTCTCGGAGGTGATCCACGAATTCAGGCGTCTCGAGCTGGCGTATCGAGACGTTCACCGACATCGTCAGATTGTGGCCGAGCCGGCGCCACGCGGCGGCCTGCCGGCAGGCTTGCCTGAGCACCCACAGCCCGACAGGGACGATCGTCCCGGACTCCTCCAGCATCGGGACGAACGCATCCGGCCCGACGATGCCGCGGGCCGGGTGGCGCCAGCGCAGGAGCGCTTCGACACCGCAGACGTTGACGGTGTCCAAGTCGAACACAGGTTGATAGAGAAGGAAGAGCTGGTTCTCCTCGAGCGCCGTCGGCAGGTCCATCTCGAGCTCGAGGCGGTCCATCGCGACCGACTTCATCTCGGGTGTGAATTCGACGTAACAGTTCTTTCCTCGGGCTTTCGCCTGGCGCACGGCGATATCCGCGTCGCGGAGCAGATCGTGCGGCGAGTCTCGATCGTTCGTCGCGTAGCCGATGCTCGCCGAGACCGACAGCGGGATGTCCCAGAACTCGTCGATCCGGAACGGCTCCCTTAACGCCTCCATCAGCCTTTCGGCGAGCAGCTGCGGCCCCGCGGCGAGCGAGACTCCCTCGGCCAGGATGACGAACTCGTCGCCGCCGGGCCGCCCGACGGTGTCACTCGCCCGCATCACGCCAGCGAAGCGAACCGCGACGCACTTCAGCAGCTCGTCGCCGGCCCTTCGCCCGAGGGTGTCGTTGATGAACTTGAAGTTGTCCAGATCGACCGAAAAGGCGCCGACGAGTTGGTTGCCCCGTTGAGACCGGAGCAGCATCTGCGCGGTGCGGTCGAGGATAAGGGTGCGATTGGGGAGGCCCGTGAGGGTGTCGTGCCCTGCTTCGTGGCGGAGCTTCGCCTCGTCCCGGTCGCGTTGGAGGTCGGCCTCCTTCTGCTCGGAGAGGTCGAGCATCACGCCGTCGATGAACAGCGGGCGCCCGTCACGGCCGACAACGACGCGCCCATGGGCCGTGACCCACCTCACGGTCCCGTTGGCGTGGACGAGCCGGTATTCGAGCGAGAACGAGCCCCCTCGGGTCGATGCCTCGTTCACCACGGCGTTCACGTGCTCACGGTCGTCGAGGAAGATGACCGATCCGAACGACCTCACCTTGTCCTCGGTGAAGTCGCTCGCCGGGAAGCCGGTGAGCACCTCGACGTGCTCGCTGATGAAGTGCATTGTCCACGGCTCCACGCACTCGCATCGGTACACGACACCGGGGATGTTCGCGACGACCGACCTGAACTGTTCGTAGGCCTCGCGCGTGCTCCGCTCGCCGGCTGGCGCGACGGCGTGCTTGTCACGCGGCTCAACGGCGTGCTCGATCGTCACCGGGCCGACCACCCTCGACACGCGGGCATCGGGGCCGAGCGCCCCGCGACCCGCCGGGCCGGCAAAGCCGGGCTCCAGCGAAGGAACGAGCAGATCTTCATTGCAAGAATTGTCGACGCAACGGTCCGGAACTTGACCCTCTCGTGCCGGCCCGCTCTTCCGGCAAGCGGCGTGAACCGCGCGGACTCTCCACGTCCGAGCGGACACGAGAGCGCGGCTCGATAGCCTGGCGCGGGTATCAGGCGCAATGTTCGAATGGGTGCTCGCCGGTGAGCACCCTCCTCAAGTTCTGCCGTTTTCTTGACGATAAACACGCAGGGAAACCCGGAGGAGGTCGGACACTGGAGACGAAAGGGGCGTTGGTGGACGAGCCTCAAGAAGGCCTCGAGTTTCCGGCGGAGTTCCCCGCGGATGGCCCCGCTGAGGATCCACTTGACGCTGCTGCAAGGGCTTCCGTCACCGAGCTGCCACCAGATCCGCGACTCGTCGAAGCGCGGAGGCGAACTGAGGAGGTGCTCGCGGAGGCCACCATCCGGGTCGCGTTCCAGCCCATTGTCGATCTCTCGACCAAGAACGTGATCGGCTTCGAGGCCCTGGCCCGCTTCCCCGGGGACGCGGAGATCTCGCCCCAGACATGGTTCGCCGAGGCCGCCGAGGCGGGGCTCCAAGTCGAGATCGAGATGGCGGCGATCAGAGAGGCGCTCGCGCACCTCGAGGACCTGCCACCGGACGCGTTCATCTCTCTCAACGTCTCGCCCGTGACAGCCGGCTCAGATGAGCTCCGGGACGCCCTCAGCAGCGTCGACGGGTCTCGCGTGGTTCTCGAGATCACCGAGAACGCGGCTGCCGAAGGCTACGACCAGGTCATCGACGCCGTCGACGTGCTCCGCGCCTCGGGCGTGAGGATCGCCCTCGACGACACCGGATCGGGGACGGTGAGCTTCAACAACCTGTTCGACGTGCACGCCGACATCATCAAGATCGACATCGACGTGACGCGCGGGATCGATTCCGACCCGATGAAGGAGGCCATGGCGTCCGCCCTCAAGTCCCTCGCGGACCGATCCGGCGCCATGAGCCTCGCCGAAGGCATCGAGACCGAGGAGGAGCTCGAACTTCTCAAGGGACTCGACGTCCACGCGGGCCAGGGGTACCTGTTCGGCCGCGCCGAGTCGCGGGCGGAGTGACCGTCGCCAGGGGCGACGGCGAGGCGGCCTGGATCGCGTCTATTGTCTCGGGCGTTTCCCTCAAGTAACCATTTGGCAATAGGATCGCGATGAGCACCACCCGGACATGCGAGCGATAGAAGAGGCCGGTGGAAGGCAGGCGCTGGAGTCAGTCACGAGCACCGCGGAGGCCGCAGCCTCCGAACCCGATGCAGCGCGCCGAGAGCTCGACCGAGTCGGCCTTCACCATCTCGGTCCTTGCTGAGAAGGCCGCCACACCCGTCCCCACCATCCACCACTACCGCCACCTTGGCCTGCTGCCTGAGGCGACCGAGCTCGCCTCCAACCGTTTCCTCTACGACGAGCGCCACGTCGAGGTCCTCGTGGTCATCCGCCTGCTTCGCGAGCGAAGGAACCTGCCTCTCGATACCATCCGCGAAGCCCTGCCCGATCTGCTTTCGTTCAACAGGGAGGGGGCCTTCCACCCGGACATGTGGGACGAGGCGATCGTCCCGTACCTGGAGCGGTCCGGGCCGGCGGCCGTCTCGAGCCGGCTCGTGGTCACCGCCAGGGAGGCGTTCGCCCAGCACGGCTACGCGGGCGTGAACGTGGCCGACATCTGCAGCGCTGCCGGCATCGCAAAAGGATCGTTCTACCGGTACTTCGACTCGAAAGAGGCGATCTTTCTCGCCGCGGCGCGATCGACCGTCGAGGCCGTCGGCGAGCAGCTGGACGAGCTGCCGGCGCCGATGAGCGAACCTCAGGCGATCGAGAAGCTGCAGCTCCTGCTCGGTCCCCTGGCGCCGCTCCTGCTCGAGGTGGCGACCGGAGAGCTGCGGCACCAACCGAATCTCGTCGGCGTCGTCGGAGTCATCGCAGCCGGCCTCGCCAGCCGAGTTGTGCCCCGGCTGCGTACCCGGGGAACTGCGGCCAAGCCCGCTGCCCGGCGGGTCGTCGACGCTGCCCTGGTCGGGCTCCTCCGTCCCGCGCTCGGGCCGGCTGCGGGTTCTTCACAGTCTTCGACGCCCTGAGCACTATCTGAGCGCCGGAACCGGCGCGTTTCTACTTGGTATTGTAAAACCGCTGGTCACCGGGCAATTCCGCGCCTTTTGTGGCGAATCGTGGCACCCGCCGGCCAGCTCTGGTCACGACAACCCTTGACGCAGGTGCCCGGTCACGTATAACAAGGTGGATAGATGGTCATCGGCACTACGCGAAGGAGAGCCGATGGTGTCAGGACAAGCGGGGCACTATCTCAGCGGTGACCTCGACGCGCCCGAGATTCTAGCCGCCAAGGCGCGGGGCGAGAACTTCCCCGTGGCGTCGCGTCTGTTGCCGAATGACGTGAGGGCGGACCTGATGGCGATCTACGGCTTCGCGCGCCTTGTGGACGACGTCGGTGACGAGGCCGAGGCCGATCGCACGGCGCTTTTGGATCAACTCGAGGCGGAACTGGAGCGTGCGGCCGCCGGAGACGCGACCCACCCCGTGCTCGAGCAGCTCACGCCCGTGATCGGGAGACTCGAGTCGGGCCTCGACCAGTTCCGGTGCCTGATCGAAGCCAATCGGGTGGACCAGCGCGTCAACCGCTATCAGAACTTCGAAGACCTGGTCGGCTACTGCATGTTGTCGGCGGCGCCCGTCGGCCGACTCGTGCTCGAGGTCTTCGGCGCCTCGACGCCCGAGCGGGTCGTCCTCTCGGACAGGGTCTGCATCGCCTTGCAAGTCGTCGAGCACCTCCAAGACGTCGGAGAGGACGCGGGGCGAGGCCGCATCTACCTTCCCGTCGAAGACATGGAGCGCTTCGGGTGTGCCGAAGCTGAGCTGTCGGGGACCTCCGCGGGCCCGTCGCTGCGAGGGCTCGTCGCCATGGAGGTGATGCGAGCCCGTGGGCTGCTTAGCGCCGGCGTACCGCTCGCCGCAACGCTTCCCGTCCGTCAGCGCCTGGCCGTCGTCGGGTTCACCGCCGGTGGGCTGGCCGCGCTCGACTCGATCGACCGCGCGAGATACGACGTGCTCGCGAACCAATGCCGTCCCCGCAAGTCCGGACTGGCGAGGCGTGCGCTCGGCGCCCTCGCCGGGGCGAGCGTGAGGAGAGGCGGGTCGTGAACGTCGAGACCGCCTACGAGTGGTGCGAGACCGTCACCCGGCGCGAAGCGAAGAACTTCGCCTACGGCATCAGGCTGCTCAGGAAACCCGAACGCCGAGCACTCTCGGCCGTCTATGCCCTTGCGCGCCGCATCGACGACATCGGGGACGGGGACGCCTCGCCGGACCAGAAGCTCGCCTGGCTCCAGTGCGTCCGCAAGGAGATCGATCCGATCGACCCGGGCTCCACCGACCCGGTGCTCATGGCCGTAGCGGACGCGGCGGCGAGGTACCGGCTCCCGATGAGCTGTTTCGGCGAGATCATCGACGGCTGCGAGATGGACGTGCTCGGCACTTCGTACGAGACGATCGACGATCTCGTCGGTTACTGCCGCAGGGTGGCGGGCTCGGTCGGCCGGCTGTCTCTCGCGGTGTTCGGGTCGGACCGCGCCGATGAGGCAGTCCCGCTCGCAGACGCCCTCGGCGTCGCTCTCCAGCTGACGAACATCCTGCGCGACGTCGTCGAGGACCGCTCCATTGGGCGGGTCTACCTGCCCAGGCGAGACGCCGAGGCGGTCGGCTGCGAACCGGGTCTCACCGGCCCCCCGTCTGAGGTCGCCCGTCTCGTCGCGCTGGAGGTTGTACGAGCGAAGGGCTGGTTCGAGGAGGGGCTGCAGCTCCTCCCGCTGCTGGACGGCCGGAGCCGGGCCTGCGTGGCTGCGATGGCCGGGATCTACCGGCGGCTATTGGCAAGAATCGAGCGTGACCCGATCGCGGTGACACAGCGCCGTGTCGCCCTCCCGTCCTGGGAGAAGGCGGTGGTCGCCGCCCGGAGCCTGGCCGGCGCCCGGCCATGAGCCCGGTCCGAATCGGCGTGGTCGGAGGAGGCCTGGCGGGTATCGCCGCGGCGCTGGCGGCTGCCGACGGCGGGGCCGAGGTCGTGCTCGTCGAGCGGCGTCCCGCCCTCGGCGGGCTCACGACCTCGATCCGGCGCAACGGGCTCTCGTTCGACAACGGCCAGCACGTGTTCCTTCGCTGTTGCACCGCCTATCGGGACTTCATCGAGCGCATCGGGGCGGCAGAGCAGGTCTTCGTGCAGGCGCGCCTCGACCTGCCGGTGCTGGCGCCGGACGGCTCGCGCGCCTCGATCAGAAGGACGGCGCTGCCCGCTCCGCTGCACCTTCTCGGGTCGCTCGCCAGATACAGGCACCTGTCGGTGCGCGAACGTGTGCAGCTGGCCCGCCCTGCGCTCGCCCTGCGGCGCCTGGAGCCCGAGGACGCCTTGCTCGACGACGTCTCGTTCGGCGACTGGCTCGCGGGCAAGGGCCAGTCCTCGCGGGCCGTCGAACACCTCTGGAATCTGATCGCCCTGCCCACGCTCAACGTTCCGGCGTCCCGAGCGCCGCTCGGGCTCGCCACGAAGGTCTTCAGGGTCGGTCTTCTCGATCGCGCCGACGCCGGCGACATCGGGTGGTCAAGGGTCCCGCTCGCGGAGCTTCACGGCCAGAACGCGGCGCGGGCACTGGCCGCCGCGGGCGTCGAGACGGTGCTCGGCTCGCCCGTCAGCTCGATCGATCGGTCGCCGGGGGGCTCGTTCACCGTCACCTCCGCCGGCCGGAGGATGGTGGTCGACGCCGTCGTCGTGGCCACTCCGCCACGCGTGTCGGCGGCCCTGGGGGCGTTCGGGGACCCCGACGCGGCGGAGCGCCTCGGCACCTCGCCGATCGTCAACGTCCACCTGGTGCTCGACCGGCAGGTGATCGACCTGCCGCTGGTGGCCTGCGTCAACTCGCCGATCCAGTTCATCTTCGACCGCACCGCGTCGAGCGGGGCAACCTCGGGCCAGTGCCTGGCCATCTCGCTCTCGGCTGCGGACGAGTACATCGCCGCGGATCGACCGAGCTCGTGGACACCTTCACCAAGGCGCTCCGCGAGCTGTTGCCGGCTGCGCGCGACGCCCGGCTGGTCGACGCGGTCGTCACGCGGGAGCGGGCGGCGACCTTCCGCGCAGCCCCGGGCACCGGGGCGCTGCGCCCTCCGGCCAGGACGAAGGTGCCCGGCCTTCTTCTCGCCGGCGCCTGGTGCGCCACGGGGTGGCCTGCGACGATGGAAGGCGCGGTTCGAAGCGGTAACGACGCCGCCTCGCAGGCGCTGGCCCTCCTCTCGGGCACCGGCGCGGGCAACCCCCGGCAGCTGGAGGGGGCGAGCACGTGACCGTAGTCTCTTCTCCGGCGAGGCGCGACGAGGCGGTCACCGCCGCTGAGTCCCTGGCACGAGCGAGAGCCCTGGTGTCTCCGGCGCTTGACTCGGCCGTGTTCGGTATCAGCCCGGAGCTTCGCACGGCGGTGCGCCAGCACCTTTCCGGCGGAGGCAAGTTCGTGCGGGCGGCGCTCGTGCTGGTGTCGGCGGCTGCCGCCGGAGCCGACGAGCACGCCGGAATCGTCGGCGCGGTCGCGATCGAGCTCGTGCACAATTTCTCGCTCGTTCACGACGACATCATCGACGGCGACCTCGAACGCCGGCACCGCCCGACGCTGTGGGCCGAATACGGAGCCGGCCATGCCATCATCGCCGGCGACGCCCTTGCGACGCTGGCATTCCAGGTCCTCCTCGCGGATCCGACCCCAGAGCGCGTCAGAGCTGCCGGCCGGCTCGCGGAGGCCACGCAGGCGATGATCGCCGGACAGGCCGAGGACATGGCCTCCGAGCTGCGGGCCTCGTTGTCGGTGGAGGAGTGCCTGCACATGGAGGCCGGCAAGACCGGAGCCCTACTGTCGTGCGCAGCTTCGGTCGGCGCAATACTCGCCGGCGCCCCGGCGGCCACGATCGACGCGCTGGCGGACTTCGGCCGCCACCTCGGCATCGCGTTCCAAGCCGTCGACGACGTGCTCGGCATCTGGGGCGAGCCGAGCGTCACCGGCAAGCCGGTCGGGAACGACCTCCGCCAGCACAAGAAGACGCTGCCCATCTCGATCGTGCTCGCGCGGGGCGCTGAGCCGGGGGCGTGGCTCAGCTCCCTGCTCGAGCGTGACCTCTCCGACGCCGACGTCGCAGAGGCTGCTCGATTCCTCGAAACCTGCGGAGCACGCGAGGGCGCGATGGCCATCGGGGAGGCGCATCTCGGCGCCGCGCTGGCGGCGCTCGACCGGGTACCCGTGGCGCCAGGTCCGCGCTCGGAGCTGGCAGCGATCGCCCGCTACGTGACGGAACGGGACCGATGAGCGCCCTCTCGCACAGTGAGGTGGCAGACACGAAAGCCGCTCAGGTGCCATCACCTCGGGCGGCGGCCTCGCAGGCCGGCGAGGCCACCGGCTGCCTTCGGCGCGCCGTCGGCGCGCTCGTCGCACTTCAGCGACCGGGAGGGTTCTGGAAGGGCGAGCTCGAGACCAACGTCACCATGGACGCAGAGGACCTTCTGCTGCGCGCGTTCCTGGGCATCCGGACCGTGGCGCAGACGGCGTCGTCGGCTCGCTGGATCCGGTCGCGCCAGCGCGACGACGGCACGTGGGCGAACTTCTTCGGAGGCCCGCCCGAGCTGTCGACCACGATCGAGTCCTACGTCGCGCTTCGTCTGGCAGGCGACCCCGTCGAGGCCGAGCACATGCGGCGCGCCGCCCGCTACATCCTGGCGTCCGGTGGTGTCGAGCGCAGCCGAGTCTTCACCCGGATCTGGCTCGCCTTGTTCGACCTGTGGCCATGGGCCGAGCTCCCGGTCCTGCCGCCGGAACTGATCTTCCTGCCGCCTTTCGTCCCGCTCAACATCTACGACTTCGCCTGTTGGGCCCGACAGACGGTGGTCGCCCTCACCGTCGTGAGCGCCCACCGGCCGGTTCACCAGCTGGGATTCGGCATCGACGAGCTTCGAAGCGGCCTGCCCGCCGCGGCCCCGGAGCCGCTCAGCACCTGGGCCGGCCGATTCCAAGTCCTCGATCGCCTCCTGCACCGCTACGAGCGCCGGCCGATCAAGTTCGTCCGCCAGGCCGCGCTGCGGCGCGCGGAGCGTTGGATCCTGCAACGCCAGGAGGCCGACGGGTCGTGGGGAGGCATCCAACCGCCGTGGGTGTACTCGCTGATTGCTCTCCGACTGCAGGGCTACGCGCTCGATCACCCCGCTCTCCGGGCCGGGATCGAAGGCCTCGAAGGCTTCACCATCGAGGACGAGTCCGGGCGGCGCATCGAGGCCTGCCAGTCACCGGTCTGGGACACCGCGCTCGCGGTCACCGCCCTCGCCGACGCCGGCATGCCCGCCGGCGATGGGGTGCTCCGGTCGGCGGCCCGCTACCTTTTGAGCGAGGAGATCTCCGTCCGCGGTGACTGGTCCGTCCGCCGACCGCACCTGCAGCCGGCCGGGTGGGCGTTCGAGTTCGCGAACGACACGTATCCCGACATCGACGACACGGCCGAGGTTGCGCTCGCGTTGAGCCGAACCTCCGCGCCTGCCCTCGCGGCCACGGACCGTGCGGTCGCCTGGGTCGAGGGCATGCAGTGCGGGGACGGCGGCTGGGGAGCCTTCGACGCCGACAACACGCGGACCTTGTGCCGGGAGCTTCCGTTTTGTGACTTCGGGGAGCTGATCGATCCTCCGAGCGCGGACGTGACCGCACACGTCGTCGAGATGCTGGCGGTCCTGGGCGGTTCGAGCGAGGTGACCCAGCGCGGCGCGCAATGGCTTTTGGCGGCTCAAGAGGAGGACGGTTCCTGGTTCGGGCGCTGGGGCGCCAACCATGTTTACGGGACCGGAGCCGTGGTCCCCGGGCTCGTCGCGGCCGGGCTGGGGCCCGAGCACCCGGCGGTGCTCCGGGCCGTCGCCTGGCTGGAGCGCCATCAGAACGCCGACGGCGGCTGGGGTGAGGACATGCGGTCGTACAGGGACGACTCGTATCGCGGCCGCGGCGAGTCCACGGCGTCCCAGACGGCGTGGGCCCTTCTGGCGCTGTTGTCAGCCGGACAGCGATCGGCCGCGACCGAGCGCGGCGTGGCTTTCCTGGTCGGGACCCAGCGCGAAGACGGCTCATGGGACGAGCCTTGGTTCACCGGAACCGGGTTCCCGGGTGACTTCTACATCAACTACCACCTCTATCGGCTCGTGTTCCCGGTCATGGCGCTGGGGCGATACTTGAACGGAGACCACCACGGCTGAGCTCAAGGTCATCACAGCCCTCCGTGTCGAGGCGTTCGCCGTCGGCGGTGCAGACGTTGTCATCGGCGCGGGCCGAGAGCGTGCTCGGCGCGCAGGCGCAGAGCTCGCCGCCAGGCTCGATCAGAAGACGGCCGTCGCGCTCGTCGGCGTGGCCGGTGGCCTCGCACCGGGCCTGCGCCCCGGTGATCTCGTCATCGCCAGCGAATTGCGCAGCACCGGCTCGGCCGGCTCGCAGCGTCTCCCGGCCGCGCCGCTGCTCGCGGGCGAGCTCCGCCGGGCGGGCCTCGGCGTGCACGCCGGGCCGCTCGTCTCATCCCCGAACTACGTGCCGCGGCCGCGAACGCGCGGCACTCGCCGCCTCGGGCGCTCTGGCCGTCGACATGGAATCGGCTTGGGTCATGGGCTGTCTGCCCGACAACCCGCTCGCGGTGATCCGCTCGATCTCCGACACGACCGAGCGCGGCCCCGTGCTCGGCGGCGCACGGGCGCTCGGGTCCCTCCTCGCGGTGCGCGGGCCGCTCGAGCGCTGGGCAAGCGCGTGTGGCGAGCACGAGGTGCTGCTCGCCTCACCCCGCTCGTTCTGCGCCGGGGTGGAGCGTGCGATCGAGACCGTCGAGCGCGCGCTCGAGCGGTACGGGGCGCCCGTCTACGTCCGTCGTCAGATCGTCCACAACCTGCACGTCGTCCGCGATCTCGAGTCCAAGGGCGCCGTGTTCGTCGAGGAGCTCGACGAGGTCCCGCCGCAAGCGGTCGTGGTGCTGGCCGCCCATGGGGTGTCCCCGGTCGTCCGGCGGGAGGCGGCGGAGCGCAACGACCTGAAGGTCATCGACGCGACCTGCCCCCTCGTCGCCAAGGTGCACAACGAGGCACGCCGCTACGCAAGCCAGGACTACAACATCGTGCTCGATCGGCCACGCCGACCACGATGAGATCGTCGGCACACTCGGTGAAGCGCCGGACCACTTCCACTTGGTGCAGGACGTCGACGACGTCGCCCGGCTCGAGCTCGAGCCGTGCCCGGCCGGTGGCGTACCTGACCCAGACGACTCTCGCCACCGACGAGACCGCCGAGATCGATCGCAGCGTTGCGACGCCGCTTTCCCGGACATCACTGCGCCCAGGGCCGACGACATCTGCTATGCCACCCAGAACCGCCAGGATGCGGTCCGATCGATCGCTCACCGGTGCGATCTCCTCCTCGTGGTCGGCTCGGCGAACTCGTCGAACACCGCCCGCCTGGTGGAGGTGGCCCGGCGAGAGGGCTGCCGCGCCGAGCTGATCGAGGACGCGTCGCAGCTTGCAGCTCGGCTGGCTCGCCGGGGTGAGGACGATCGGCCTCACCGCCGGCGCGTCGGCACCCGACGTCCTCGTCCAACGAGGTGCTCGAAGCTCTCCGTTCGCTCGGGCCGGTGACGCCTGAGCGAGCAGAGGACCACCGAAGAAACCGTCCGTTTCGCCCTACCGACTCAGGTGCGCTAATGCCAATCCCCCTCCGTCAGAACGTCCGCATCGGTGCCCATCTCGTTCGGCACCGCCTGAGCAAGACCAAGTACTACCCCTTCATCGTCGAGATCGAGCCGCTCTTTGCGTGCAACCTGTCGTGCCCCGGCTGCGGCAAGATCCAGCACCCGACGGAGGTCCTGCGCCAGCGCCTTTCGGTCGAGGACGTGCTGAACGCGGTCGACGAGAGCGGTACGCCCATGGTGTCGATCGCCGGTGGCGAGCCGCTGCTGCACCCCGACATCGCCCGCATGGTCGAGGAGCTGGTACGCCGCAAGATCTACGTCTATCTGTGCACGAATGCGATGCTCCTGCGGCGGCGCCTCGACCGGTTCACCCCGTCGCACTTCTTCTCATGGGTCATCCACATGGACGGCACCAAGGAGCGCCACGACGCGGCTGTCGACCGGGCCGGGGTCTTCGACGAGGCGGTGACCGCGATCCGGGAGGCCAAGGCCCGTGGCTTTCGCGTGACGACGAACTCGACCTTCTTCAACACCGACTCGCCCAAGACGGTTCGTGACGTCCTCGACTTCCTCAACGACGATCTCGAGGTCGACGCGATGATGATCTCGCCGGCCTACGCCTACGAGAAGGCGCCCGATCAGGAGCACTTCCTCGGGCCCGACCAGACCCGCCAGCTCTTCAAGGAGGCCTTTGCCGACCGGCGGAGGAAGAAGTGGCGGCTCAACCATTCGCCGCTGTTCCTCGACTTCCTCGAGGGCAAGGTGGACTTCCAGTGCACCGCTTGGGGGATCCCGAGCTACTCGGTGTTCGGCTGGCAGCGGCCGTGCTACCTGATGGCGGACGGTTACGCGAGCAGCTACCACGAGCTCGTCGAGACCACCGACTGGGACGCCTACGGGCGCGGGCGGGACCCGCGGTGCGCCAACTGCATGGCGCACTGCGGCTACGAGCCCTCCGCGGTCATCGCGAGCATGGAGTCACTCCGACAGTCGATTCGCGCGCTCGTGAGCACGCGCTGATCCCCGTGAGCGTCGTCGAGGTCCCCGCGGAGTCAGCGCTCTCGTTCGCGACCTCACCTGAGCGCCTCCGTGAGATGGACGGCCCGGAGCTCAGCTCGCTTGTGGCGGAGATCCGCCAGTTTCTCGTCTCGAGCGTCGCCGCGACCGGAGGCCATCTCGGCTCGAACCTCGGCGTCGTCGAGCTCACCGTCGCGTTGCACCGGGTGTTCTCCTCACCCGACGACGCCATCGTGTGGGACACCGGCCACCAGGCCTACGTTCACAAGCTCGTCACCGGCCGGCAGGACGGCTTCGCCGGGCTTCGCCAGCGCGGCGGCCTGTCGGGCTACCCGAACCGCTCCGAGTCGGCGCACGACCTCGTCGAGAACAGCCACGCTTCGACCGCGCTCTCGTACGCCTACGGGCTCGCCAAGGCCAGGCGACTCAAGGGGGACTCGCGCCACGTCGTTGCGGTCGTCGGCGACGGCGCTCTGACAGGCGGGGTCGCTTACGAGGCGCTCAACAACATCGGGACGTCCGGCGCGAACGTGCTGATGGTCCTCAACGACAACGGGCGTTCTTATGCCCCGACGGTGTCGAGGCTCGCGTCCGGGGGCCGCCCGCGGGGAGCCGGCGGCTCGCCGGGCGCCGGCCGGAGCGCGACGACCGGCAGCTCGCCGGCGAGCGACTTCTTCGGAGCACTCGGCCTGCGCTACCTCGGCCCCGTCGACGGCCACGACCTCGGGGCTCTCGAGCCGGCGCTGCAGCTGGCCGCGGTTCGTCACGGACCCGTCGTGCTGCACGTCCACACGGTCAAGGGACGCGGCTACGCGCCTGCAGAGCGTGACGAGGAGAAGTGCCTTCACGACGTCGCGCCTTTCGATCCCCTGTCGGGCGTGGCGCTCGCCCCGAACGCCTCCCGGCTGACCTACACCGAGGCGTTCGGCTCCGCGCTCGTGCGAGAGGCGGCGGTGCGCCCAGAGCTCGTCGCGATCACAGCCGCCATGGCGGGACCCACCGGGCTGATCGAGTTTCGAGACCGGTACCCGGACCGTTTCTTCGACGTCGGCATCGCCGAGCAGCATGCGGTCAACGCGGCTGCCGGCATGGCGATGGGCGGCCTCCGGCCGGTCGTCGCGATCTATTCGACTTTCCTCAATCGAGCCTGGGACCAGGTCTACTACGACGTCGGGCTGCACGGCCTCCCGGTGGTCTTCTGCCTGGACCGGGCCGGCATCACCGGTGATGACGGGCCCAGCCACCACGGCGTGCTCGACATGATGCTGCTCAGCAAGGTTCCCGGCATGACCGTCTTCGCGCCTTCCTCCTACGAGGAGGTCGGGACCATGCTTCACGAGGCCCTGGCGATGACCTCAGGTCCGACCGCGATCAGGTGGCCGAAGACCGATGCCCGCTCCGCGCCGACGGTGGGCAGCGGCATCCGGGCACGCAGGGTGCGAGCCGGGTCGCAGGTGTGCCTTCTCGGCGTCGGCAAGCTCGTCGCCGCCTGTGAAGAGGCCGCCCGCATCCTTGTGGGCGAGGGGGTCGACGCCACCGTGTGGGATGCACGAGTGGCCTCGCCTCTGGATCCCGCCATGGTCGACGACGCCAGGGCTCACGAGCTCGTGGTATCGGCCGAGGACGGGATTGTGGAGGGCGGCGTCGGTTCGCTGGTCCGGGCGGCGCTCTCAGGTGGGGCTCCCGGCGGCCTCGCCCCCGACGTGGTCACCTGCGGTGTCCCGGCCGCGTATCTCCCTCACGGGCGCGCCTCGGACATCCTGGCCTGCCTTGGCCTCGACGGTCCCGGGATCAGCCGGACGGTGCTCGAGCGCCTCTGAGCCCTCGTGGTGCTCGTGGGCGCTAGGCGGGGTGGCCCAGGAGCCGCCGGGCGTGGGTCTCCCAGATGGCCGCCGTAACAAGGAGCTGTGCGTCGCCGAAACGTCGCGCCATCAGCTGAACGCCGACCGGCAACCCGGACTCGGTGAGGTCCCACGGGACGGCCGTCACGGGCTGGCCCGTCAGGTTGGCGATGGCGTCCATCCCCCACCACTGGTCCTGCCCATCCTGGTCGGCTCCGGGATCGGACGGGTCGGGCTGCCCGACGGGGAATGGCAGGACCTGTTGGCCGGGGGAGATGATGAGGTCGAAGTCCTCGAGGAACAGCGCCCAGACACGAGAGAGCTCCTTGCGCTGATCCTGGGCGTCGAGGTACTCGCGTGACGAGATGGACTCGCCCCGGCGGACGGTGCGGGCCGTCTCGGGATCGATCAGGTCCTCGCGCTCGAGCAGCGGTCCCTCCGACGCGTACCCCTCGGCATGGGCGATGGTCATCCACAGCGGGACCGGGTCCGCGGTCTTCGGGTGCGCCTCGACGAGCTCGCAGCCGAGCTCTGCGAAGGTCGCCACCGCCGCGTCGAACGCGCGCCGGACCTCGGGCTCGACAAGGGCGAAGCCGAAGTCCTGGCTCACCGCGACGCGAAGCCCCTTCAGGTTCCGACGGCTAGCCCTGGCGGCGTCGTGGGGCACGAGCGGGACCGGCACCACAGCTGGGTCCGCAGGGTCCGGTCCGGCCATCACCTCGAGCATGGCGGCGACGTCGGGAACCGTCCTTCCCATCGGGCCGTGCACCGACAGTGACGGCCAGCCGCGAAAGCCGGGTTGCGTGGGCACGAGCCCGTGCGAGGGCTTGTGGCCTACCGTCCCGCAGAAGGCGGAGGGAATCCGTATCGACCCGCCCCCGTCGGTGCCGATCGCGAGCGCGGCCATGCCGGTGGCGACGGCGACGCCCGAGCCTCCGCTCGAGCCGCCCGGTGTCCGGCCGCGATCCCAGGGGTTGCGGGTGAGCCCCCACAGCGGAGAGTCGGTGTCGCCCCGGTAGCAGAACTCCGGGTTGTTCGTCTTGCCCACGACGACGGCGCCTGCTGAGACGAGGCGGCTGACGGCGACGCAGTCGGCGTCCGGCACGAAGTCGGCGAGCGCCCGCGAGCCGTTCGTGGCCGGCGCCCCGGCCAACCAGACGTGGTCTTTCACCGCGAGCGGGACGCCGGCGAGGGGGAGGTCCTCGCCCCGGGCCACGCGGGCGTCCACCTCGTCTGCCTGGGCGAGCGCCCGGTCCGCGAGCACGACGGTGAATGCGTTGAGGCCGGCGTCGACCTCGGCGATCCTCGCAAGGCTCGCCTCGACCACCTCGCGAGCCGAGTTGGCGCCGGCTCGCACGGAGCCGGCGAGCTGGAGCGCGGGCAGAAACGGGTCGATCAGCGGTTCCAAGTCTTCCCCCTCACAATCGTCGATGCGTGCCTCACGGGCGTCGATGGCGGGCCTCACGGCCTCGATGGCGGGTCATGCGGGCTCCCGTGCCCGGCTCATCATAGGGTGCGTCGCCTGGCCCTCTCCGGGCTGCGGGCGGCCGCGAAGCCCTCAGTGTCGATAGTCGGCCGAAAGCACGACGCCGGGACTGAGCTCACGCCTCGGCAGCTCGTCGGCGCCGTCCCACGCCCCTCGCACGAGCAGCGTTTCGAGCTCCGCCGCCGGCGCCGGCCGCGCGATGAGGAAGCCCTGCGCCTCGTCGCAGGACAGGAGACGAACGATCTTCATCTGGTCTTCGGTCTCGATGCCCTCGACGACGGTGCGGAGGCCGACGGCATGAGCCAGCTGATTCATGAGGTCGACCAGCACCACGGTGCTGCTGTCGTTGCTGAGCTCGCTGGTGAAGGTGCGGTCGATCTTCAGCGTGTCGACCGGCAGCCTCCGGAGGTACTCGAGCGACGAGTATCCCGTACCGAAGTCGTCGACAGCGATCTCGATTCCCAGGGCCTTCAGCTCGTTGAGGCGGTCTATCGCCTTCTCGGCCTGGAACAACATGACGGTCTCGGTGACCTCGAGCGTCAGCTCCCCCGGCGCAAGTCCGTGCCTTTCGAGCGCGCGCCTCACGGTGGCCAGGAGATCCGGCTCTCGCAGCTGCCGTGCTGACATGTTGACCGACAGGCTTGGGCAGACGATTCCCCGCTCTCTCCAGAGCGCCGCCTGTGCGCACGCCTGGTCGAGGACGGCCGCGCCGATGGGCACGATGGCGCCCGTCTCCTCGGCGACCTCGATGAACGAGTCCGGATAGAGCAGGCCACGTTCGGGGTGCCGCCACCGCACCAGCGCCTCGACCGCTGTGACCCGTCCGGTGCGGATGTCGACGATGGGCTGATAGTGCAGTTCTAGCTGCTCGGGTCGTTCGACCAGGACCGCGAGATCTGTCTTGAGGGCGATCCGGCTGAAGACGTCGGCGAGCATCTGTGAATCGAAGACCTCGAAACGGTCCTTCCCGGCGTCTTTGGCCTCGTACAAGGCCACGTCTGCATCCCGCATCATCTGATCGGTCGCGTCGCAGGTCTCAGAGGCCATCGCTATGCCGACGCTGAAGCTCGTGAGGACACGCATGCCGGCGATCATGAGGGCCGGCCGCAGCGCCTCGCTGATGCGAGTCGCGGTCTCGAGCACGGTTCCGGTCTGGTCCAGATCCGCCAGGAGCACTCCGAACTCGTCGCCGCCGAGCCGGGCGATCGTGTCCGCCTTGCGCGTGCAGGACCTCAGCCTTTCCGCAACCGCGCGGAGAACCTCGTCTCCTGCGAGGTGGCCCATCGTGTCGTTGACCGCCTTGAAGTCGTCGAGGTCGCAGACCATCAGCGCGACGATGCCGCCGCTGCGCTCTCGCCGGAGCAGGGCCTGGTCGACGCGGTCAGCGAACAGTATCCGGTTCGCGAGCCCGGTCAGAGGATCGTGAGACGCCTGATAGGCAAGCTCGGACTCTCGTTCCCGCAGCTCACCTACGGTCGACTGCAGACTGCGTGCCAACCGCGAGTTCTCCACGACGGTGAGCAGCTGGCGGACGAGGACGAGCGAGACGGTGACGGTTCCTGTCGTGACGAGCAGCACGTCGAACCGGCCGCCCGTCATCGCCCTCGCTACGGTGACCCCGACCGCAATGCCGAGCGGCACGTAGGGAAGCATGGTCTGGCTTGTGGAGAGCTCTCTTCCCGTACTCTCGGGGCGGTTCGATGCGACAGGCGCAAGCGTCGCCAGGAAGATCAACAGATAGCCGACGATGTAACCCGTGTCGAAGATGGTTCCGTTGCCGTAACTGTTCGTATAGCTGAAATAGGTGTACGCGCTGTCCGCCACTGCGAATGCGAGCAGTCCGAGCCCGATCAATCCGAGCTCGCGACGTCGCAGGCGCGCCACTCTGGACAGCCCCGAAAGCGCAGCTGTGCAGAGCACGATGTCGGTCACCGGGTAGGAGATGTCGACGATTCGTGCCAGCGTGCTTCCGCCGCCTACGCGATAGACTACGCCGAGGGCGGTCGACCAGCTGATGAACAGCAGCGATCCCGCAATGATGAGCCCGTCGCAGACGCTCCGGAACGCGGTCGTGATCTGGCCCGGATTGGCCGACAACAACGCGAGGCCGACGACGGCGAGGGGAACAGCGAGCAGATAGGCGACATCCGCGAGCGACGGCGAAGGCACCGGCTCGGCCCTCACGACTGCGTACCAGCTCCAGATCCCCTCACCGAGTGTCCAGGAAGTGGCCGCCGCGGCGATCCAGATCCAGCCTGCCCGCCCCCGCCCCGAGCTCGTCCTCGCCTTCAGGGCCGAGCCCGTCACGACCAACGAGGCGACCAGCAGCGTCCCGAGGTCGTCGACCCAGGTCGTGGCCTTCGGGCCGGCGGGGTTGAACATCATCCACAGCCCGAAGAAGATCGTGACGACCACGCTCGCGGTGCAGGCAATTCGCCATCGCCGGCGCGCGGCATCGCGTGACAAGAGCACGTAGTCTTCATCGACCTCGGCACCCTCATGCTTGAGCCCGTGGCCCAGGCTGACGCGGGCAGACCGCTGGCCTATTGTTTGGTTCTGTTTGGACGAGGTCGACCCAAGCGTTCGTCCCGCCCCGAGACCCCGTCAGAAAGCCGAGGAACCCGATGACCCAGACCGTCGCCTCCGCAGAGGAAGGCGCTCGCGTCTACGCCGAGGATCGGGCTCACGTTTTCCATTCTTGGTCGGCTCAGGCGCTCTTCAAGCCCATGGTCATCGCCGGCGCCGAGGGCTCCTACGTATGGGATTACGACGGCAACCGCTACCTGGACTTCTCCTGTCAGCTGGTCAACACGAACATCGGCCACCAGCACCCGAAGGTCGTAGCCGCCATCAAGGAGCAGGCGGACCGGCTCTGCACGGTGGCGCCCCAGCATGCAAACGACGTCCGGAGCGAGGCCGCCCGCCTCATCTGCGAGCTCGCCCCCGCGGGGATGAACAAGGTCTTCTTCACCAATGCGGGTGCGGAGGCGGTGGAGCACGCAAGCCGCATGGCCAGGCTCCACACCGGTCGGATCAAGCTTCTCTCGACCTACCGCTCGTACCACGGGGGCACCTCGACGGCCGTCAACCTGACCGGGGACCCGAGGCGCTGGCCGAACGACTACGGGAGCGCGGGTGTCGTGCACTTCTTCGGACCGTTTCTCTACCGCTCGGTGTTCCACGCCTCGAACGAGGAGGAGGAGTGTGCCCGGGCCCTGGAGCACCTCGAGCAGGTGGTTGCGTTCGAAGGGCCCTCGACCATTGCCGCGATCGTCCTTGAGACCATCCCTGGCACCGCCGGCATCATGCCTCCGCCCCCGGGCTATCTCGTCGGAGTCCGGGAAATCTGCAACCGCTTCGGGATCGTCTACATCGCCGACGAGGTGATGGCCGGCTTCGGTCGGACGGGCAAGTGGTTCGCATTCGAGAATTACGGTGTCGTTCCCGATCTGGTGACATTCGCGAAGGGTGTGAACTCCGGGTACGTGCCTCTCGGCGGCGTCATCATCTCCGACGAGATCGCCGCGACCTTCGCGGAGCGCGTCTACCCCGGCGGCCTCACCTACTCGGGTCACCCGCTCGCGTGCGCTGCCGCGGTCGCGACGATCAACGCCATGAAGGAGGAGGGCATCCTCGAGAACGCCTCACGGATCGGCCGGGACGTGCTAGGGCCCGGGCTCGTCGAGCTCGCGAGCAGGCACGCGTCGGTCGGCGAGGTGCGCGGGCTGGGTGTCTTCTGGGCGCTCGATCTCGTGCAGGACAAGGCGACGCGCGAGCCGATCGCGCCGTACGGGGGCACGAGCGCCGCCATGGACGATCTCGTGCGGGCGTGCAAACGAGGCGGCCTTCTTCCCTTCACCAACTACAACCGGCTGCACGCGGTCCCTCCGTGCACGGTGAGCGAAGACGAGGCTCGTGAGGGGATCGCCATCCTGGACGAGGCTCTCTCGGCGGCAGACGCCTACTGCGGCGTGTGAGCCGAAGCCGAAGTGCCCGAAGCAGCCCGAATTGGCCCAAGGAGCCAAGTTGACGCAAAGGAGCCAAATTGATCGGTGAGAAGATTCTCCACTTCCAGGACAAGCACGTCGACCTCGCCGACTTGGCGTCGAAGATATCCGACTACCTGAAATCCGACGGTTTCACCGTGCAGACGTCTGTCCCGAGCGACCACGGAATCGCTCTCCAGGCCAAGAAGGGCAAGTTCCTGGCGGGCCTGATCGACGCCGACCGGGCCTTGACCATTCTCGTGTCGGGCTCGTCCGACGACTGCGTCGTGCGGGTCGGCGTCGGAAAATGGCTTGCGCATCTCGCGACGGCAGCTGTCGAGACTCTGCTGCTCTCCGACCTCTTCTTCGTCGTCGACGTGGCCGAGACGGCGTGGAACCTCGAGATCGAGGACAAGCTCGCCAAGCAGATCGCCTCGTTCGTAGGCTGACCGCTTCGCCGCTCAGTCCTGCTCGGCCTCGTCCAGGGTCAGCTCGGCCGCCGGGTCGGCTTCGAGACGAGCGTCCGGGATGGGCAGCCCGCTCCGGATCGAATAGCCGAAGGTTCCCTCCTCGATCCGGCGCTCGGCCCGCTCGATGGCGGCCAGCCGCTCTCGCAGGCCCTCCGTAACGGCGTCGTCGACCTCTTCGGCAGTCAGCCCCACCTCAGGATCGGTCATGTCGCCGGGCCCGTCGGCTGCTGCTCGGTCCTCCTGACCCGCTGCGGCGGTCTCGCTGAGGAGCTGGGCAACACGGGTCCCTTCGGCACGAAGCAGTGACCGGGCACGCTCTGGGTCCATCATTCCTCCCGATGGCGATGAAAAGGCACGCGGAGGAGTTCCGGCCGACCATCGCCACCGGCGACAAAACTAGTGCCGAACAGGCGAGCCCGGCCTCGCCCGGGACGAGAGGCCCGCCGCTGTGTCGCCACCCCTGAGGGGTTCTGCGAGACGATTGGCTCATGTCGCGCCGCGCCTCGGGCGTCCTCTCACGATCCTCCGCCCGTTCGACTTCTCGCCTTCGCGCCGGGACTGCGCTGGTGGTCGCGAGCGCGCTGTCCGCCTCGTTCCTGTCCGGGTGCGGGGGGCCGGCCACGGGCACCGGCACCACCGGCGCGCCGGCGACCACCACGACGGCACCTACGACCACGAGCAGCGCAGGGTCGTCCACGACGACGAGCAGCCCAGCGTCGTCCACGAGCACGAGCGTCGCCTGCTCGACCGCCAGCGTCCTTGGCACCTGGAGCCTCGAGCGCCTAGCGGAACAGACCGTCGTGGTTCCCGTCGACGAGACCGCGGTCGCGTCGGTGACATCGGAGGTCGCCTCAGGCGCGGGCGGCGTGATCCTGTTCGGAGCCTCCGCTCCGTCGAATCTCGGCCGAGCACTCCAACAGCTGGATGCGGCCGCACCGTATGGGATCGCGCCGTTCGTCATGACCGACGAGGAGGGAGGCGAGGTCCAGCGGATTGCGAACCTGGTCGGCTCAATTCCCTCGGCGAGACAGATGGGCGCGACCATGACGCCAGCTCAGATCCGCGAGCTGGCTACCCACCTCGCCCGGCGGATGCGAGCGACAGGCGTGACGATGGACCTCGCCCCGGTGCTCGACGTGGACGGCGGACAAGGACCCAACGACCGGGACCCGGACGGCACGAGGTCCTTCAGCCCGCACGAGGCCATCGCCGCCGCCGACGGCCTCGCGTTCGAGGCTGGACTTCAAGCTGGCGGGATCGTGCCGGTCGTCAAACACTTCCCGGGGCTCGGCGGCGCGACGGGCAACACGGACGTGGCTCAGGCGTCGACGCCGCCCTTCAGCACACTCAAGAGCGTCGGCCTTGTTCCCTTCGAAGATGCGCTCGACGCGCACGTCCCGGCTGTCATGATCGCGAACGCCTCCATTCCTGGCTTGACCGAGCTCCCGGCCAGCATCTCTCGCGCCGTCATCACCGGGTTGCTGCGCGGTCAACTCGGCTACCAGGGACTGGTCATCACCGACTCGCTTTCGGCGGTTGCCCTCGAGCGCGATCGGGTACTCCGTTCCCGAGGCCACCGTGGCTGCGATCGGGGCGGGTGCAGACATGGTCCTGTTCAACGCTGATCCGGCAACCGTGGCGTCGGTCACGAACGAGACGGTCGCTGCGGTGGTCTCCGCGGTGGGCGCGGGTACCCTCGACCGCAGCCGGCTCGTGAGTGCCGTCGCTCACATCCTGGCGGTCAAGAAGGTCGACCTTTGCTCCTCGGCCTGACGCGAGCCCGGCCAGCCCCGTGCCATGCTTCCACGAGCGAGGACGGCTGGAAGGAGGCGGGTGTGGTCATCGTCGGAGGGACGTTCGAGGTCGATCCTCTGGAACGTGAGCAGTTTCTCACGAGCCGCCATGACGTGATGCGCATGTCGAGGGCTGAGCCGGGGTGTCTCGAGTACACCTTCAGTGCCGATCCGATCGAGCCCGGCCGGGTGCTGCTCTTCGAGCGCTGGTCGAGTCAAGAGGCTCTCGACGCTCACCTTTCCGCAATGCGAGCCGGGCCTGCCTCGACAACGACCGTGGTGGCGCCGAAGGCGTCCTCGATCATGCTCTACGACGTCACGAGAGAGAGACAGCTCGGGGCTTGAGGGCCGCCGGCGTCCATGGCCACCGGCACCGCACTCTCCACTGCGCGCATCGCTTCAGGCGTGGCGGCCTTCGGGCAGAGGCCGTGCGGCCGTCACAACCCCGAAAGCCGGCGAATGGCTATCGCCAGTGCCGAATTGTCCTCCTCGCCGTGGCCTTGTGCGATCAGTCCGTCTTCGAGAGTCGCTGCCAGCCCGGCCACGGGAAGCACGGCACCCACGGTGCGGGAAAGCTCGAGAGCGATGGCAAGATCCTTGCGGTGGAGGGCGATCTTGAAGCCAAGGGGATAGCGGTCACTGATCATCCGCTCACTGCGGTTCTGAAGAACCCATGACCCGGCCGCTCCGCCAGCGAGGGCACTCACGACGCTTTCTGGATCCATGCCCGCCTTCATGGCGAGCACGATGCCCTCTGCCACTCCCAGGTAGGCGCCGCAAAGGATCACCTGGTTGACCGCTTTGGCCACTTGTCCCGAGCCGATCGGGCCCAGGTGCGTGACCGTCCGGCCCATGGCCTCCAGCACCCTGCGTCCCCGTTCGAGATCCGAGGGCTCCCCGCCCACCATGATCGTCAGCGTCCCGTTCACGGCGCCCTCCGAACCCCCGGAGACGGGCGCATCGAGCATGCCGACACCGTGCGATTCGAGCCGCGCCCCGAACTCACGTGCGCTGGCGGGGCTGATCGTCGAACAGTCGATGAACAGCGACCCCCCGGCGAGACCCTCGGCCAACCCTCCGGGACCGAAAAGGACTTCGGCCACTTGTGGCGAATCCGGAAGGCAGGCGACGACGACGTCGCTGGCGAGCGCCACCTCCCGCGGGGTTGTCACCTCCACTGCGCCCAGCTCCTTCAGGGGCTCGGCCCGCCCCGGTGTCCGGTTCCAGACCGTGAGGGGAAAACCGGCCCGGGCCAGATTGGCGGCCATCGCCGACCCCATTGTCCCCAGGCCGACGAAGCCCACTCGCGGAGTCCCTGCCTCCTCGGTCAAGGCCGTCGTGCTCACGACGTCTCCTTTCCAGCGCGCCTGCGATCGCGCGCTGGGCAGAACGATGCCACAAGGCCAGCGCCGAGAGCTCTCCAAGTGCTCGTACGAGCCGCGGCATTGGCGGGCGATCCCCTACCTTTGGCCGAGGTGAAACTAAAGCTCGATCTCCACGAGATCTACAACCGCGGACACGACATCGACGACGCCTTGCGCTCGGTCTTCGAAGAGGCTGTGCGGACCAAGGCGACGGTCGTCGAGATCATCCCCGGCAAGGGCTCGGGTCAGCTGAAGAAACGGGTCCTGCGCTTCCTCGACCAAAAGGAGATCAAGGCCCAGTACCACCGGGTTGAGAAGGACTCGCGCAACTTCGGACGGGTGTTCGTCCACTTTCGGTGGAAGTGAGCCTTGGACTCGACGTCGCAGCTGCTCGGGACGCGGTCAGCACGACCATTTCGGCAGGGTCACAGTCCGGGACCTCCTTGACCGACACACGCCCCTGGTCCTCAGCGAGACGGCCGTTCCGTCTGGGTGGCAAGCCCGTGTAGCTTGGGGCTCGGCTCGGAGGTCGCCGGCCGCCGCTAGTCGCCCGTCGGGGGGCGATACAGCCCTTTGTCACCTCAGAGTGGGGGTTACCGTGACCGCACACATTCAGGACGCCGGAAAAGTGTTTGTGAATCACAGTGCGACCAGGTCCTGGCCGCTCGGGGGGAGGCGCTCGGGGACCGCCCGCCGGGTCGCTGCGATATCGCTGGTGGCGGCAATGGTCGGATCGCTGAGCGCGTCGGGCGCCGCTGCAGGAGCTCAGTTGGTCGGCGGACACGAGAGCGTCTCGAGCGGACACGCAGCTTCGCTGGCCGACTTCCCGCGGGCGACCGGCAAGCTCGAGACGATGATCGTCCTGTTGCGCGGCAAGGCAGGTGCGATCCGGTCCCGTGAGATCTCGTCTCGCGCAGCGCAAGCACCGCTGGTCGCGCTCCTGCACGAATCCGGCGCCAGGATCGTCGCCACGACGAGCGTCATTGACGCGGTCATCGCGGACATGACCGCCGCGCAGGCCAGGGCGCTCGCCAGCGACCCGGCCGTCGAGCACGTCTACCCGAACACCACCATCCCCGGGCCGACCCCGGCAATGGAGGCCGGTACCCACTCCAGCAGCGCGTCGGCGCTCGTCACCCCGAAAGCCTCGCCCGGGCCCTGTGGCACCAAGGCCAAGCCCGAGCTCGATCCCGAAGCGCTAGGAAACATCAACTATGCCGGTGCCGCTTCTCGCGGCATCGACGGCGCCGGCGTGACGGTCGCGTTCATGGCCGGCGGGATTTCCCCGACTCTCAAGGACTTCCAGCGCAACAAGGCGTACGCCAGCGCAGGTGCGCCCGCAGGCAAGCCGGTCATCACCCGCTACGTCGACTTCGGCGGCGACGGCACCAATGCCCCCAGCGGTGACGCCGCGGCAGAGTCGTTCGGCGATGCAAGCTCGATCGTCGCGCAGGCAAACGAGACCTACAACATCGCCCAGTACGTGAACACGGCGCACCCGCTCCCGGCGACCTGCGACATCAAGATCCTGGGCGCTGCTCCGGGCGCGAACCTCTACGCGCTCGACATCTTCAACACCAACCCTCAGAACCTGACGACCTCGTCGGGGTTCATCCAGGCGATCAATTACGCCGCGACGCACGGCGTCAAAGTCCTCAACGAGTCCTTTGGAGGGAACCCGTTCCCGGACTTGAGCAACGATCTCACCCGTCTTGCCAACGACGCCGCCGTCGCGGCGGGCGTGACGGTCGTGGCCAGCTCCGGCGATGCCGGCAACACGAGCACCCAGGGCTCGCCTTCGACGGACCCAAACGTGATCAGCGCCGGAGCGTCCACCACCTTCCGCGCGTACTCGCAGGTCAGTTTCGGCGGGATCAACTGGCCGGGTTGGAAGGGCGGGTACATCGACAACAACCTGTCCTCGCTCTCCTCGGCGGGCTTCAACCAGACGGGCGGCACCGTCGACCTCGTCGCGCCGGGCGATCTCAACTGGGCACTCTGCTCGACCAACACGACGCTCTTCCCGCCGCCCGACTGCATCGACTATGCCGGCGCGCCCTCCGGCCTGCAGTTGTTCGGCGGCACGAGCGAGTCTGCCCCGCTCATCTCGGCCGCGGCGGCCGACGTGATCCAGGCTTACACGAAGACACACGGCGGCAAGGATCCCTCGCCTGCTCTTGTCAAGCAGATCCTGATGAGCTCGGCGACCGACATCGACGCTCCGGCGGTCGAGCAGGGTGCGGGCCTTCTCAACATCGGCGCCGCCGTCAAACTCGCCGAGTCGATCCCGGGCACCAAGGCCAAGCCGGCGGGTGGCACGCTCGTCGGCCCGAACCAGATCAACGTCGTGGCGTCGCCGGGCGCGTCGACCGGTCACACCATCATCGTCACGAATACCGGTTCCAGCACCGAGAAGGTCGCGCTGTCGACGCGTCAGCTCACAAAAGAAATCGGGACCGGCGCCGCCGGCACCTTCTGCATGAACCCGACCGGAGTGGCGATCACCGGGCCGCCGGCGTGCCACGCCAACACGGGCACGTTCAGGATCTGGAGCGGCGTCAGCGAGGTTTACCAGGCGGTGCCGTTCACGGTGGCGGCGGGCGCTTCACGGCTCGAGTTTGCGGCCTCCTATCCCATCGACGATCCCGTCCAGAGCTCGCTGTTGCACTTCGGGCTGTTCACGCCTGCTGGCGCGTTTGCGGCCTATTCGCTGCCCCAGGGCGCCGGTGGCTACGGAGAGGTCGAAGTAGCGCACCCGCCCGCAGGTACCTGGACGGCGGTCTTCTTCACCGGACTCAACGACCTCTCCGTCACTCCTCCGGTCGTCGGAACGAGCGGGACCGTTGACTGGAGCGCAAGCACGTGGGCCTACGCGGCGGGATCGGCGATCAGTCCCGCTTCGCTGTCTATCCCGGCCGGCAAGTCTGCGAAGGCCACGCTGAAGGTCACGAACCCCTCGGCTGCGGGTGACACCGACGAGTCCGTCGTGGTCAACTCGCCCTCCGGGACGACAACGATCCCGGTGACGATCCGCACGCTCGTCGGGCTCACCCCAAGTGGGGGCAGCTTCACGGGCACCCTCACCGGTGGAAACGGCCGCAGCGGGGCACCGGCACAGGAGAACGTGCTCTCCTTCGTCGTGCCTAAGGGCGAGCCGAACCTGAACGTGAACATCAACCTCGCCTCGATAACCGCGGGACCGCTCTTCGCGGGCACAGAGTTCGAGGCCTACCTGGACGACCCGACAGGTCAGGCGGTCGGCTATACGACCAACTACACGGAGAACGCCAGCTCGGCACCCGAGGCGGTCACGGAGGTCTCGCTCTACCACGCAAGGCCGCTAGCCGGCACGTGGTCCGTGGTCCTCCAGTGGGCGAACCCGGTGATCGGCGGTGCTCTGTCGGTGGGGTTCTCGGGGACGGTGGGTTTCTCGGCGTTTCACCTCTCGAGCAGCACCGTTCCGAACTCGGCGTCGGCCACCATCGCCGAGGGTGCGGCGACGCCATTTGCCGTGAACTTCTGCAACCCGTCGAGCGCCCCGCAGGAGTTTTTCGTCGACCCGCGCGAACCCGTAACGACCGAGTACGCCCTCGGGAACATCTTCGCCCTTTCGGAGGCACAGCTCCTAGGATCGGTCACGGTACCGGGAGCCGATCTCGCCTATCTCGTCCCGCCGGACACGACCGAGCTTCAGGCGAACATCACGGGCTCGCTCCCGGTCACCTTCGACATGTCGTACCTGCCGGGCGACCCCGACGTCACGCCGGCGGAGAATGCCCCCGGCGTCAGCGGCTCGGAGTCGGCCGGCGGCGCAGGCCTCACGTTCACAAATCCCGAGGTGTCCCCAGGCGTGTGGGGTCTCGTCCCCGCCGAGATCGGCCCGTTCCCGGCGTCCGGTCAGGGATCGGGCGTGGCCCAGGTCAACGCCAGCGTCGTCACGAAGGCATTCGACCCGACCGTGACGTCCTCGACCGGCGACCTGTGGCAGGAGGGCACCCTCCTCATCGGCGCCCCCGCGGACACTCCGCTCTACCTCGCGCCGAGCGGGTGCGGGACCATCACGGTGACGATCACCCCGACGGCTGCCGTGGGGTCGACGGTTTCGGGGACTCTCCACCTCGACGACCAGGTGATCGGGGCCGGGCTGCCAAGCACCTTCCCGGTGGCGGCCCAGATCCTGCCGATGGGCGATCAGGTGCTGGCGATTCCCTACAAGTACACCGTCGCCTCATAGCAGCCACTTCCTTGGCGGTTGCCGGCGCCGGCGTCAGCCGGCGCTCGATGCCGCCCAGATGTTGATACCGCCGTCGGTGGCGAATCGGTCGATGGCCTGCAGCTCCTCTGGAGAAAAGCCAAGTGCGTCGACGGTCGCCACGTTCTGCTCGAGCTGTGCCAGGCTGCTCGCCCCGATCAAGGTCGAGGTGACGCGAGGGTCTCGCAGCGACCACGCCAGGGCCATCTGCGCGAGCGTCTGGCCGCGACGCCGGGCTATTTCGTTGAGTGCGCGAACCTTCGCGATCATGTCCTCGTTCAGCCAGGCGCGGTCAAGCGATCCGGCTTGGCTCGCCCGGGATCCCGACGGAACTCCCCCCAGGTAGCGGTCGGTGAGCAGCCCTTGCGCCAACGGGGAAAAAACGATGCAACCGACGCCCAGCTCCCCGAGGGTGTCCAGCAGTCCCCGCTCGATCCAGCGGTTGAACATGGAGTAAGAGGGCTGGTGGATCAGGAGCGGCGTGCCAAGGAGCGACAGGATGCCCGCGGCCTCCAGAGTGCGCTCGGGGGAATACGAGGAGATCCCGACGTATCGGGCCTTGCCGTGACGGACGGCGGTGTCCAGTGCGCCCATCGTCTCTTCGAGCGGCGTCTCCGGGTCAAACCGGTGGGAGTAGAAGATGTCCACATACTCGAGCTGCATTCGTCGCAGGCTCGCCTCGAGGCTCCCGAGAAGGTACTTGCGCGAGCCCCAGTTGCCGTACGGTCCAGGCCACATGTCATAGCCAGCCTTGGTCGAGATGACGAGCTCGTCGCGATAGGGAGCAAGGTCCGCGCTCAAGACCTTGCCGATGCTGGATTCCGCCGCCCCGTAGGGAGGCCCATAGTTATTGGCCAAGTCGAAATGGGTGATTCCGAGGTCGAAGGCCCTCGTCAGCATCGCGTTGATCTCGTCGAGTGGCCGGGCATCACCGAAGTTCTGCCACAGCCCGAGCGAGATCAGGGGAAGCTTGAGGCCACTGTGGCCGCAGCGGCGGTACTCGATTCGGTCATAACGCTTCTCGGCTGCTACATAGGGCACGGTGCAAAACTAGATCAGTTCTGGGAGGGTCTCACGGTATGACTCGGAGCACAGATCCCGCACGCTGGCTGTCCCGGGGGGCTCTCAGGGTTCCGGAGATCACGGTCTACTTCTGGATCATCAAAGCTTTGTCCACCGCCATGGGCGAAGCGACGTCGGACTATCTGGTCCACCGGATCTACCCGGTTCTAGCGGTGGGGCTCGGATTCGTCGGTCTCGTCGTCGCGCTGGCGCTGCAGTTCTCCATGAGGCGCTATCTGGCGTGGACCTACTGGTTCGCGGTGGTCATGGTCGGAGTCTTCGGCACGATGGCGGCGGACGTGCTTCACGTCGGTTTCGGCGTCCCTTACATCGTGTCCAGCGCGCTGTACGCCGTCGCGCTTGTCGCCGTGTTCGTGACGTGGCAGAAGACCGAGGGGACCCTGTCGATTCACAGCATCGACACTGCGCGGCGAGAGGCGTTCTACTGGGCGGCAGTCGTCGCGACCTTTGCGCTCGGCACCGCGGTCGGAGATCTGACCGCAGTGACCTTCCACCTGGGGTACTTTCTCTCTCTGCTGGTTTTCGCCGGGCTGATTTGTCTGCCGGCCATAGGTTTCTGGCGCTTCAACTGGAACCCGATCTTCGCCTTCTGGTTCGCCTACGTGGTCACCCGGCCCCTCGGCGCTTCGTTCGCGGACTGGGTTGGCAAACCGCCCAGCACGAGTGGTCTCGGGTGGGGTGATGGACGCCTCAGCCTGGTCCTGACGATCGTCATCGCATGCTGCGTCGCCTATCTCGCCATCACGCGCAAGGACGTGCAGAGCGGCCGGACCTAGGTCGGCTGTCGCAACACCGGAGCGACGCGGTCGATCTCGGCGAGGATCTCCGGCGACAGCTCGAGATCTCCGGCTACCGAGTTCGAGCGCACCTGTTCGACCGAGGTGGCTCCGGCGATCACGCTCCCGACGGCCGGCTGTGCCGCGAGTCCCGCGATAGCGAGCTCCGTGAGCGAGATTCCAGCTTTGTCGGCCAGGGCCGCGAGAGCTTCGAGGACGTCGAAGGTCTGGTCACTCGGGGCGTCTCGGCCAGCGAGTCGAGTGCCCTCCGGAGCCGGGTCGCCGCGCTTCCACTTCCCGGTCAGGAGCCCGTTCGCGAGAGGAAAGTAGGGGATGAGCGAGATCCCGTGTGCGAGGCAGGCCGGGACAAGATCGAGCTCGATCGTCCGCTCCAGGAGAGAGTAGTGATTCTGCGCCGAGACGTAGCTCGTCAGGCCGCGGGTCTTCGCGATCCAGTCGCTTTCGGTCACCTGCCAGGCCGACAGGTTGGACGAACCCGCGTAACGGATCTTGCCCTGGTGAACCAGATCGTCAAGAGCCTCGAGCGTCTCCTCCAGCGGCGTGACTCCATCGGGCCGGTGCAGTTGGTAGAGATCGATCCAGTCGGTCTGCAGGCGTCGCAGCGACGCCTCGACGGCTTTCACGACGTAGCGCCGCGAAGCGCGCGCGCCCCAGTCCGGGCCGTTCGACCCTCCCATGTCCGATCCGAACTTGGTGGCGATCACCACCTCGTCGCGGAGTCCCCTCAGCACCTCTCCGAGGATCTGCTCGGAACTGCCGTTGCCATAGCTGTCCGACGTGTCGACGAAGTTGACTCCTGCCTCCAGGGCTGCCTCGACGACGGGACGGGTCCTGTGGACGTCGAGTCGCCAACCGAAGTTGTTGGCACCCAGCCCGATCACGGAAACGGTGAGCCCGGAGTTGCCGAGTTGACGAAAGCGCATGGCAACGACGGTAGCGGGGAGCCCGCCGTGTTGAACAGACCGTCGCGTGAGCGCCGCTGATGCGCTCAAGCCCATCACTCGGCAAGCAGGTCACGTTTGGCCCGGGCCATGGCCTCCGCTTCCTCAGGTCCGACCTGCGGGGGCTGCAGATCCATCTCGTCGATGGCGTGGACGACGATGCCGCCGACGAGGGCCCTCGATGCGTACTTGTGGTCAGCCGGCACCACGTACCAAGGAGCCCACGGGGTGGAAGTGGCGGTCAGAGCCTCCTCGTAGGCGGTCTGGTACTCGTCCCAATACCTTCGCTCCGCCAGGTCGCTCGAGGAGAACTTCCAGTGTTTGGCGGGGTCCTCGAGTCGCTCGAGAAATCGTTTCTTCTGCTCCTCGCGCGAGAGGTGAAGGAAGATCTTCACGATCCGCGTACCGTTGCGATGGAGATGATGTTCGAAGGCGTTGATGTCCTCGTAACGCTTTCTCCACAATTTCTCCGGTGGATCCTCGCCCGACCCGACCCTTTCTCGGGCCAGGAGCTCGGGGTGCACCCGGACCACCAGAACCTCCTCGTAATAGGAGCGGTTGAAGATGCCGATCCTGCCCCGTTCGGGGAGCACCTTGCTGCAGCGCCACAAGAAGTCATGGCCGAGCTCCTCGGAAGAAGGCTGCCTGAACGCCTGCACCTGGCATCCCTGTGGGTTGACCCCCGACATGACGTGCCTGATGGTCCCGTCCTTCCCGGCCGCGTCCAAGGCCTGGAGAACTATCAGCAGAGCGTGGGAGCCGTTCGCCCAGAACAGTTCCTGGGACGCCGACAACTCGTGGACGAACGACTCGAGGTCCTCCTCGGCCACTTCCTTCGGGCCTTTGTTGGCGGACCCCAGCCAGTCGACTGTCGTCGACACGGTGCTGCGGCCGTCGAGGACGGCTGGCTTTCCGGGGCGGACCACCAGCTCTCCCAAGATGTCCTTACCGAGCTTCAAAGCCGCACCTCCTTGGAAGGGCTCGCCGCACGATAGTTCGCGCGCAAGCGAACGGTGCTCTTGTCAGAAGTGATACAAGACGGCTGACTCTGTGATAGGGTTTAACTATGATGATAGATAAAGCAGTTCACCTGGACGGGGAGGAGGTGCCCGTCTCGTCGATCGTGTTCCGGCTCGAGCCAAGTTCGGGCGTCCCGACTTACCTCCAGCTCGTCCACCAGGTCGAGCACGCGCTGCGACTCGGGTACCTGACTCAGGGAGACCAGCTGCCACGAGTGAAGGATGTTGTCGCGTCCTTGTCGATCAACCCGAACACCGTGCTCAAGGCTTACCGCGACCTCGAGCACAAGGGGCTCATCGCGGCGCGGCCGGGACAGGGCACCTTCGTGCTGGTGTCGCCAGAGACGGTCGGCCTCGAGGAGCTGACGGCGCTCCGGCGCAGCCTCGTGTCAGGTTGGCTGCGTGACGCGGCAGCCGCGGGCCTCGACGAGCGGGCCATGGAGGCGCTGTTCATGGTGGCGTTGCGGGATTTTCGTGATCGCTCCGTCGAACGCAGTCCCGCACGGTTGCGGGGCAAGCAGGCGACAGAGGGGGTGGCGTGAACGTCGTCGAGGCTTCGGCGCTCGGTAAGCGCTACCGCGGCACCTGGGCCCTCCGCGACTGCTCGCTCTCCGTGCCTGCAGGGCGCATCGTGGCTCTCGTCGGGCCGAACGGCGCGGGGAAGACGACGTTGTTGCACTGCGCAGTCGGTCTTTGCACTACGACGACGGGGAGCGTCACCGTGCTCGGCGGCCTCGCGGCGGGGACCCTTGACGCCCTCGAGCGCATCGCCTTCGTCGCTCAGGACGCCCCCTTGTACAAGTACCTCTCGGTCCGGGCCACGCTGGAGGTGGCCCGCAGCTTGAACCGGCGGTTCGACCAAGCCCAGGCGACAGAGCGCCTTCGCCTGCTCGAGATCGCCCCGGACCGCAAGGTCGGCAAGCTCTCCGGCGGCCAGCAGGCCCAGCTCGCCCTGACCGTGGCGCTCGCCCGGCATCCGGACCTGCTCGTGCTCGACGAGCCGCTCGCCCGCCTCGATCCGCTCGCCCGCAACGAGTTCATGGCAAGTGTCATGACGGCAGTCGCCGAAGATGGAATCTCGGTGCTCTTCTCCTCCCACGTCGTCTCCGAGCTCGAGCGCGTCGCGGACTACCTGATCCTTCTCGCACACGGTCACGTGCAGATGGCCGGCGAGATAGACCGCCTCCTCGATGGGCACGCGGTGCTGAGCGGACCGGCGGGGGAGTCCGAGATGATCGGCGAGCTGTTCCCAGTGGTGCAATCCCGCACGGCATCCCGGCATGCAAGATTGCTCGTCCGACTCGCCGGGACCTCCGAGCTCCCGAGCGGTTGGGAGTCCGACGAGGTCTCGCTCGAGGAACTGGTGCTCGCCTACCTGCGCGACCCGTCAGCGTCGAGCTTGCCCGGTCCAAGCGCGTTCGCTGCGCCCCGCGCAAGCGAGGTACCCCGATGACCGTGACGACGGCCAACGTGCTCCCGCACCCGCTCGAGGACCCGGTCCCATTGAAGCCAATGGCGCGGGTGACCTGGCTTCAGCACCGGGCGACGCTGATCGGCCTGATGGTCGTCTATGCCGCCTGCGCTGTCGCGATCCTCGCCGGCGAGCTCGGCACTCACGCGAGTTACGCCGGCTACGTCACGCACGGCTGCGTCGCCCACCCGTACCTGGGGCCGTGCCAGAGCTTCGCGCTCGGGTTGAAGGTCGACCCGTTCTCGGCGATGGTCATCACCCTCCACGTCCTTCCTGTGGTCATTGGCGTCTTCGTCGGAGCGCCGCTCTTGTCGCGCGAGCTCGAGACAGGGACCTTCCGGTTCACCTGGACCCAGGGGATCGGCCGGACTCGTTTCCTGCTCACCACGTTGGTGTTCCTCGCTGTGTTCGTCACCGCGGCGGCCTTCGTGCTCGGGATCCTCCTCAACTGGTATGCACATCCGTTCGAGGTGATCGGCATCGAGAGCCGGTGGCAGTCGGGCCTGTTCGAGACGACTGGTCTTCTGCTTGCCGCCTGGACGCTTTTCGCTCTCGCCCTCGGCACGCTTCTCGGAGCGGCGATCGGTCGGACCGTGGCCGCGATGGCCGCCGCCGCCATCGGCGTCGGCGGACTCCTTCTCGGGTCGTTCATCGTCTTCGTCCACCGGCTGCTCGCTGTCGGCGTACTCGCCACGGCCAGGTTCTCGCCGACCACGTTGGGCGTTGGGGTGCTCAACACGGCGGCATATCCCGGCGACGGACCGCCGGGCAGCTGGCTCGCGCAGGGGTGGCTGACGGGGAGGAACGGAGGACGCCTTCACACCGCTGCTGCGAACACCGTTCTGGGCAGGATGTTCGAGGCGATAAAACCGGCGGTTTCCTCCTCGAGCGCTGCCGGCGACCCGAGCCGTTGGCTGTCGCTGCACCACTACGCCTATTGGATGAGCTACCAGCCGGAGAGCCGGTACTGGATCTTCCAGGTTGTCAGCGCAGTGATCCTGACCGGATTCGCCGCGCTCCTGATTCTCGGGACGGTCCGGGTCGTGCGCCGACGCGCCTGAATCACGTCACTAGCCGTTCGCCGGCTCGGTGTGCAGGAGCCGGCTGATGTCCGCAATCAGCACATTGGCCGACCCGTCGATCGCTTTGGCGACCGGGCTGGCCGGATCGCGCAGACTGGCAGCAATCTGGCGCATGCTCAGGCCGGCGAGCACCTGCGGGTCATATTGCGCCCCGGCCAGGACGTAGTGGTTGCCGATGTCCAGAAACGGGACTGCCCCGGACTGGTCGCTGCTGTTGACATAGGGCGGCACGTCGTAGCGGCCGATCAGCTCGGTGTCGAGCGAGGTGAGCGCCTGCAGCGGGTGGCCGGCGTTGTCCGCCAGCTCTGTGGTGCGCAGGGCGAGAAACGGGCTGCGGTAGGTTGCGTGGCGGAAGGAGAACGTCGCGGTCGACGGGTAGACGTCGGTCGACGAGGAGGTTGTGGCACCGAGGTTGCTCCACGTGCCGAAATGGGCCAGCGCGACTACCACCGGCCAGCGTTCGGCAGCACAGAACGGGCAGGACTCTTCGCTGACGAACACGATTCCCGGCTTGGCGCCGATGCTCAGCGGAGGCCCACCCGTAACTCGCTGCGGTGAGGTGACGGCAGGACCGGTTCCGGCGCGGGACAATGCGCTTGGAGGAAGCGTGACCACCTGCGTGACCACGCCCGCTGGAGCCGCAGCTTCGCTGGCTGCCGCCCTTCCCGAGGTCAGTCCTGCGGCCACCAATCCGACGACGACAGCCAGCACGGCGCCTACCGACACGAGCGTCATCACGAGCCGGCGGCGGGCTTCGGCACGCCGCCGAGCTGCCTGCCGTTCCCGCGCCGGATGCCGGGCTTGCCGAGCGGGTCGGCCGCCAGCTGGCCTGCCCCTTGGACGCTGATGTCGAGTGCTTCCCACCCCGTGACCTCCTGTCGCTGTATGGCGGCTAACCGACCGAGTCGAAGTACGCTCGGAGGAGTTGGCTCACCGTCCTCGATGAACCCCGGGTGGGGCCCTACCAACCGATACGGCCGCGAGTTACACCGCGGCCCCGGTCTCGCCCAACCGGCATGGGGCCGACCAGGAGTGGGTCGCCCCGAGGGGATCTGCCTGACCTATCCGGGGAGGAGGTACCTGGCGAAGCTTTCGGGGTCAATGTTTGCGCCGCACACGACGACGGCCACGCTCATCGCGTCGAGTTTCCGGCGGAGGGGGTACATCAATGCGGCCAGGGCGGCGGCACCGGCGGGCTCGGTGACCAGCTTTGCCGAGCGGAACAGCACACGCATGGCCTGGCGGATCTGGTCATCTGTGACCAGGACGACCTCGTCAACGAAACGACGGTTCAGCGCGAACGAGTACGGCTCGCACCGTGGCGCTCCGAGGGAGTCGGCGATGGTTCGCACGGCATCGATGGCCTCGGGTGACCCGGTCTTGAAGCTCCGGCTCAGGCCGGCGGCCCCCTCGGGTTCGACCGCGTAGACGCCCGTCATCGGGGTCATCTGCTTGACGGCGCACGCTACGCCGCCTGACAGGCCGCCCCCGCCGGCAGCGACGATCACAGCGTCCAGGGTTCCCCCGGCGCACAGCACCTGATCGACCAGTTCCGTACCGACCGAGGCCGTCCCGAGCGCCGTCTTCGGGCCTTCGAAGGGGTGCACGAAAATCCGACCCTCGGTCGCAGCGATCTCATCTGCTCGATCGAAGGCCTCGTGAACATTCCCTGCGAACTCGACAAGGCCGCCAAAGTCCTCGAACAGCTTTACGCGAAAGGGATTCGCCGTCTCCGGCATGACGACCTTGGCCGTGGTTCCCAAGATGCGCGCCGAGTAGGCCAGGGAGATGGCGTGATTGCCGGCCGATACCCCTGTCACCCCTCTTTCGAGGGCGGCTGGGTCCAGGTCGAGCATCACCGACAGCGCACCACGGGGCTTGAAGCTCCCGGTGCGCTGAAACAGCTCCTCCTTCAGCCAGACACGCGTCGATTCGCCGACGGCGGCACCGAGCGCGTCGTCGGCTACTAGTCGGACCGGCGTGGTGACCACGAGATCGCCCAACCGAGCCCTGTTGGCCCGAATCTCTTGGAGCGTCGGAACCAGAAGTTGAGGTACCTCCGACATGTCGCGTCCTCTTTCAGCGCCTCGGTAGAGCAGTCCACTGCTGGCCGCTGGGAGATCCCCGTGAGCACACCCTTGCGCTGCTCCTCGGCTGAGCTGACCACGCGACTCTACGCCGAGTGGGAGACCCATCGAATGGTGGTGACCTCCGAGAAGAGGCGGGATACTTGTGCATGGCCAGTCTCCGAGATTTGTTGACGGACGCGGCGGTACGAGCTGCTGACCACCGTGAGCAGGTCGATGACCGTCCGGTTTTCCCGAGCGATGTCGACCTCGACGCCGTGCGCACCAATCTGGGCTCCATGAACGACGGGCCGAGACCTGCCGGCGCAGTGATCGACGAGCTGGTCGACGCCGTGGAGCCGGCGTTGGTGTCCACCACCGGTCCCCGTTATTTCGGATTCGTGATCGGCGGCGCGCTCGAGGCGGCGACGGCGGCAGACATTCTGACCACCGGGTGGGACCAGCCCGCCTTCAACGCGGTCACCTCCCCCGCGGCCGCTGTTGTCGAGGACGTCGCCGGCGGCTGGCTGAAGGAGCTGCTGGGCTTGCCGGTCCAGGCATCGTTCGGCTTTGTCACCGGCGCGCAGGCCGCAAATACGGTGTCGCTCGCCGCGGCTCGTCACCACGTGCTGGCCAATGCCGGCTGGGACGTCGAGCAGCATGGACTGCTGGGCGGACCGCCGGTGCGGGTTGTCGCCAACGCGGAGCGCCACGCGACAATCGATCGGGCGCTGCGCCTGTTGGGGCTGGGCGCCGGCGCCCTCGAGCCGGTGGCGACCGACGGCCAGGGGGCGATCGACGTGGCCGACCTCGCACAAGTCCTCTCCACCGGTGCGCACGGTCCGACGATCGTCTGCCTCCAGGCCGGCAACGTGAACAGTGGCGCCTTCGACGACATCGCGTCGGCGACCGCGACGGCCCGCAGCCATGGGGCGTGGGTCCACGTCGACGGCGCCTTCGGGTTGTGGGCGGCGGCCAGTCCAACGACGCGCCACCTCACCGCCGGATGCGAGACAGCCGATTCGTGGGCCACCGACGGGCACAAGTGGCTCAACGTCCCCTACGACAGCGGTTACGCCTTTTGTGCCCATCCTGACGCTCACGCCGCGGCGATGTCATACACCGCCGCCTACTTGACCGGACAGGGTCAGGGTGGGCTGCGGGCTCCCGGCGACTACGTGCTCGAGTCGTCTCGACGAGCGCGCGGCTTCGCCACCTGGGCCGCGCTACGCCAACTCGGCCGTACTGGCGTCGCCGAGCTCGTCGAGCGGTGCTGCTGCATGGCCCGTCTGTTTGCCGAGCAGCTGGGCGAGATCGACCAGGTGCGAATCGTCAACGACGTGGTGCTCAATCAAGTCCTCGTCGACTTCGGCGGCGACGAGCGGACCGACCAGATCATCGAGCGCGTCCAACGCTCCGGTGAGTGTTGGATGGGCGGTACGACCTGGCACGGCCGGCGTCTCATGCGCATCTCGGTATCGAGCTGGCGCACAACGGAGACCGACGTCGCCCGCTCCGTCGCTGCCATCGCGGCGGCGACGGCTTAAAGACTTTCGAGCTGCACGCCGACCGGTCACTTGCCAGCGGTCACGGTTTTGAGCTCGTTGAGTGTCTTCCGGATGAGTTGCGGCAGGCTTTGCTTGTTGGTCTCGACGACCCAGCGTTCAAACGCGAGCTTGAAAACAGCGGTCGCGACCTCGGCAGTGAGACTCGCGGCCGTGTTCCCGGCGCCACGCTTGCGCAGCGTGTCGGCCAGCGCTGCAGAGAGTGATGCGAGCTTGATCAGCTCGCGCTCTTGGAGCTCTGCGTTCGCAGCAATGACTGTTTGGCGCTGTTGCGCGAACGCTCGTCGCTCCTCTAGAAGAGCTCCGGCAGCATTGAAACCTGCGACAGCCGCGTCGATTGGCGCAAGGTTCGAAGGCGCATCGGCGACGGTGCTGACGAGGAGCTTCTCCAACGACGCCGCACCCGCGAAAAGTACTTCGCGTTTGTCGGCGAAGTGCCGGAAGAACGTCCGCTCCGTGAGCCCCGCCCGCTTGGCGATCTCCGCAACCGTGGTCTGATCAAATCCGCGTTCGATGTAGAGCTGCAGTGCCGCGTGCTCGAGCCGTCCGCGCGCGTTCGGCTCCCATCGACCCATACCTCGATCCTACTTGATGGCAGCGACTGACATAGATTGACAGGGAACCGCTGTCGGGCGCGGCGTCAGAGACCGGTATTGCTCACGGTGCGGGGCCTCAATGCTTCAGATACGGTGGCGACCAGCCGGCGGGCATCGTCTTTCCTGTCAGTCAACAGGAGCCGCCTTCTTGCGATTTGCGCTCTCGCCTCCACAAGATGGAGGTGACCTTTGCTGATGCTCATTGTTATCTCTTTTATCAATACATCCGTGAATTCGTTGTAGAGGTCAATCGTCTCTTCCTTTCTGTGGGCGCGCCATAACATGCAGGTCGCCGCCTTTGTTGCGTCCTCTGCGGCGCCTAGACGGTCCGGGTTCCGCATCCGTCTTCTGGCGATATCCACCACTTCATCAATATTCTCTATTCCGTTGAAGAAGCGTCCTACCTCGTTCGACGCGGCCAAGGAATCGAATGACATCCTGAAAGCGGAGCTGTCCAACAGCAGTGGTGCGTAGTGGAGAATAAAATCTGACTCCCTTTGAAATTGCTCCAACTCCGCCCTTGCTTGGTCTGCCTCTCGTGTCCTTTGTTCGGACTCGAACGCCTCGATCGCAAAGGTGAACTGTTGTTCGGTCCTTTCGATAAGAAAGCCGCCATTTACGGGATCCCTGGGCGTTCGTGCGATCTTGGCGATTTTTCTCGCGTTCGCCAGCAGTCGTTCCGGATCCGGATCCGGTTGCGCCAGTCGTCCATCGGCCATGCCGAATTATCCCAGATTGTCGCAGGCCTGCCGGACCAGCTCCGGCCGGGGGTCCTTCCGGCCGTCTTTACCTACGCCCCCGGCAAGGCTCTGAACCGGGAGAACTCATCTCCGCTCACTCGATCGCCTGGTGCGCCATTGCCGCAGGCTCGCGGCCCGCGAACAGCCAACCGACGATCGCCGCGAACGCCGGCATACCGATGAGGATAAGAAGGAGGTCCGCGACGGGAATGTTCCCGAGAGCGGCGATTCCCCCGTTCAGCGAGTTGCTCCGCAGCCAACCGATCATGCCGATGTAACCGCCCACCGTTCCGAGGAGTGCACCGAGAAAGCCGAGCGCGCCAGCCGTCACCGCAGTCAGAGTGCGCCGCGTGTAACTGGATGCACCAGTCGCCGCGAGCGTGCGGAGGTCGCCCGCCGTCTCGCTCCGGACGAGACCGACCGACATCCCGAGCACACCGAGGGCGATGACGATGCCGAAGATCGTCGCCCAGCCGATGACTGCGAACGAGGTCGGCTGCGTCGTTCTTCGCCTCGACCGAGAGCTGGGTCGTCGACGCAGCGAGCTCGGCGCTGCTGATCTGGGCCGCGGTGAACGGCTGGGTTCCTTGGACCAACCAGTCCGAGGTGCTCGCCGTGATGTGGAACTCCTTCATCGCGTGCTCGGTGATCACCGTGTTCGGCGCCGAGGTCCCGGTCGGGAGCGCCCCGATCTCCTGGATGACTGGGTCTCGTTCGGCAGCCCGTGGCGGCGGTACAGCTCTGGGACGGTCCCCCACCAGGGCCCTTGCCACCGGATGCGTAGTTGAGCTCGAGACCCGAGACGCCCGAGAGACCAGGACGTGAGCTCAAGACGTCCGCGTTCGGGTCGATCTCGGACGCCCTAATGCCGAACGCCTTGAGCAACTGCGGCGTGGCGACGTAGATCGCTCCATTCCACTGCCGGCCCAGGTTGGTCCCATTCAATCCCGCATTCGGTGTCTCGAGGGCGATGAGCTGCGCGCCAAGAGCCCTGCGCGATCGAGGCAGCGTGCGTCGCCAGCTCCGTCGGACTCGCCGGCGTCGACGTGGGCTGCTGGACGACCTGATTACCGTTCGGTCCCGTCACGACCGTCCCCGGCGGTGGTGGCGTGTTGGCGTGGAGCGCTAGCTCGTTCGAGGAAAGGTTCGGACCGGCGTAGTCGAGGACGTTTCCGTAGCGGGCAGATGCGGCGAGCATGACGATCACCGCCGACGAGCACGCCGACACTGATCGCGGCGAGCGCCGAGCCCGAGCGCGCCCGATACCGGGCGAGATCACGCAGCGCGAGCCGGGTCGCGATCGGCGCACGGCGACCGAGGCGCGCGGTCAACGACAGGAAGAACGGCGCCAGCAGGATCGAGCCCGGGGATGAGGAGGACGAGCCCGAAGAGCAGCTCGGGCGCACCGCCGCTCCCGTTGCCGTGATTCGTGCCACCGGAGTAACCGAGCAGCAAGAAGGCGGCGACGAGGAAGACGATGCCAGGCAGCGCAGATCGGTGGATCTGACGAGGAGGCGCCGGTCGGCCCGACAACGCCTGGACGATCGGCACCTTGGTGATCGCCCGCGCCGGACGGGACGCCGCGAAGTAGGCCGCGACGACCGCGAGCACCATCGCGGCGATCACCACGGTCCAGGAGAGCGCGAGCACCCCGATGACGTGGTGCGCGCTCTGCTCGAGACTCGGTCGGTAGGCGAGCCAGACGACGAGCCCGAGGACGAAGCCGAGGATCGCACCGACGACACCGACCGACCGTGCCGTTCGCGCTGACGACGAGACGGACGTGGCGGTCCGTCGCGCCGGTCGACTCGAGCATCCCGATCGAGCGAAGGCGGCGCTGCGCGAGCACCGTGAAGCCGCCGACCGAGACGAGCGCGATGAGCAGCATGCCGAGGACCAGTGCGGCGAGCGAGATCGTCTCGGGGTTGAGCGGATTCGACTGTGCGACCGAGGCGGGGGTCTGCACGTTGTTGCCGATTGAGCTCAGCGGAACGCCCGGCGCGTCGAACAACGCTGTGACTCCCGTGGGATTCGTCACCTGCCCAGGTGCGACAAGCGCGAACTCGTCGAGGAGGCTCTGCGGGTTCTCGCACGATGCCGACGACCTGGCGCTCGACACCGCCGACTCGCCAGGTGGCTCCCACCCTCAGATGGAACGCCGACGCGACGCCGTTCGTCACGGCGACCTGGTCGGCGCCCGAGGGGAAGCGCCCGGAGACGAGCGCGAGCATCGGCCCGCTGAAGGGTCCGTGCGGGTCTTGCGCACGGAGCTGATAGGTGTTGATCGATCCCGGGATCGACTGCGTCTCGTTCTCGATCACCTCGACGCGGCCGAAACGGTGCTCAAGGCTCGCGATGACGCTCGCCGTGTGGGCGTCGTAGGTCGTGAAGGACACGGAGTCCTGCGCGGTACCGAAGCCGGAGTTCTTCGGCGGCGGCGTGTTCGTCGCGACGGCCGAGCCGACGATGGTCGCCGCGATCGCGACGATGATGAGGGCGAGGATGAGGAACTGCTGACGCCACTCCCGTCGAAAAAGGCGCCAGGCCCAGCGGACGACGGCACGACGGGCAGGCGCGCCGCCGTTCGCGGGGCGGGTCTGCTACCGGTGCGAGGACGGCGGTGCTCATCGTGGCTCGTTCACAGTTGCGCGACCGGCCACACCGTTACCGGTGTACGGAGCGATGAGCGAGCCGGAAGCATCGGGTGCGACCTGGTCGACTATGCGGCCGTCGAGAAGGAAGACCACCCGGTCGGCCCACGACGCGAGGTGCGCGTCGTGGGTGACGACGACCGCCGCGACCCCGCGTTCGCAGGCGTCGCGGATCATCGCCATCACGGCCTCGCCGTTCGTCGAGTCGAGCGCGCCCGAGGGTTCGTCCGCGAGAAGGAGGTGACGTTCGCCGACCACGGCCCGGGCGATCGCAACCCGCTGCCGCTCGCCTCCGGAGAGCTGGTCAGGGTAGTGGTCGGCTCGGTCCGCGAGCCCGAGACGCTCGAGGGCGGCGATGCCCGCCTGATTCGCTGTACGCGCCGAGATGCCGTCAAGCTCTAACGGCAGCGCGACGTTCTCCGCCGCCGTGAGACCCGGGAGCAGGTTGAAGTCCTGGAAGACGTAGCCGATCGTCCGCCGCCTGAGCCGGGCCTTGTCGTTGCGCGACAGGCTGGAAAGCGCCGCTCCGTCGATGCGCACCTCGCCGCTCGTCGGCTCCTCGAGGCTGCCGGCGATCGTTAGAAGCGTCGACTTCCCTGAACCGCTCGGGCCCATCACAGCGACCAGGTGCCCCCCATCGACCCAGAGGTCGATTTCGTCGAGGGCGTGAACTTCCGTCGTCGCTTCGCCGTAGGATTTCGAAATTTTACTGAGTTCGAGCAGGCTCATCTGCGTCGACCGTCCTTTGCCGGAAGCCCGACGTCGAAATTGGGTAGGTCACTCAAAGACATACTGCGTATCATATTGAAGCGAGTACGGTGCTGTCAAGAACTAGATTCCGTCGGCGCTAGGAGAACAGCAACGCTCCAAGCACCCGGCCGAACGCGCCAGGCGATCGAAGGACCGCTGTGGCATCGATGACCGGCTGGAGGTCGGGGGTGGCGGAACGTATGGGAGAGACTTCGTCAGATGCTCGCGTTGCGTCTCGTCGGATTGGTTATCCCACTCGGTCTCGATACGTTCGCCGTTTCAGCCGCGATCGGCATGACCGAGGTCACCCGCCGGCAGCGACTCAAGATATCGGTTCTCTTCGCCGTCTTCGAAGCGGGCACGCCGATCGTCGGCCTATTTCTCGGCGTCCCGCTGGGCCACGCCTTGGGATCGGTTGCTAACTACCTGGCTGGTGGCATCCTTGTTGCTTACGGTCTTTTCAGCTTGCTGGGGTCGGACAAGAAGAGTGTCGCGTCCCGACTCGTCAACGCCCGCGGACCGGGTCTCCTGATGCTCGGGCTGTCGGTGTCCCTGGACGAACTCGCGATCGGTTTCACCCTTGGCCTGCTCCACGTGCCCGTGATCCCCGTTCTCGTGCTCATCGCCGCGCAGACCGTCGTCCTGTCCCAACTCGGAATGCGGCTCGGAGCCAAGCTCTCCCAACGATTCAGGGAGGATGCGGAACGACTCGCGTCCGTCGTTCTCACCCTGCTCGGAATGAGCATCGTCGTGCAACGCCTGCTCGCGTAGCTGATACAAACCGCGGTGCATTCATGGCGCTTCGAGTACGAGCTTCTCGTGGGCTGCGCCGTTCTCCAGTAGTCGATGGGCCTTTGCTGCGTCGCCCATGGGGAGATGGCGCTGGCGGCGGAGCCGGAGTGCGCCGGAGGCGAGGAGGGGCATGGTCTGATCGAGCGCTTCGGGTGCTCGGTCCGGTGTCGGTATCGAGAGCGCAACACCCAGGTCGGCCGCGTGCTCATCGGCGAGGGTCAAGACCCTGGCCGGATCTGTGGCAATGGTGATGGCATCTTGGAGCGCGCCGTTGCTGGCCGCGTCGAGAACTGCGTCCACCGAAGGGCTGAGCTCGCGTACCCGATCGGCCAGGCCGGCGCCGTAGCTGACGGGGATACCGCCGAGGTCGCGCACAAGATCGTGATCCCGCGGCGACGCGGCGCCGATGACCTTTACGCCCTGAGAGACAGCGAGTTGCGTGGCGATCATCCCGACCGAGCCGGCGGCGCCCAGAACGAGCAGGGTCTCGCCGCCCGTGACGACCCCGAGCTGCTTCAGGACGCCCACTGCGGCTTCCGCCGATGCGGGGAGGGCGGCGGCATCGCTCCAGCTGACATTCGGTGGTTTGGGTGTCCACGACGAGGCGACGGCGTACTCGCCGTAGCCGCCGAGACCGGCCAGGAGGCGTGGCGACCTCGTCCCCCTCGGCGGCCCCGGAGACCGAGGGCCCAAGCGCGTCGACCACGCCGGCCGCCTCGAAGCCAAGCACGGCGCGAGCAGGAAGCGGGAAGACTTCCTTGAGGTCCCCACGTCGGATCTTCGGATCGGTGGGACTGACGCCTGCGGCCTTGATTCGGATGCGTACCTGGCCGGGGCCTGGCTCGGGCATCGGAACGTCGCTCCACACGAGGACGTCTGGTGGTCCGTACTTCGTGAGTACGACGGCTTTGGGCATCGTGGCTCCCTCCACAGAGATGCGGGCTTGGCGGTGACCTCCCATAGGACCGGAATCGGACGGTCAACGGCGCCGCGCAGAACATTACGTGATTTATCACCTATCTTACGTGATCTGTCACCTAATGTCAACGGCCCCTGTGTCATCACCCGCGAGGGTCTCCATTGTAAAGTCTGTGTGATATGTCACGTAAGGGTAAACAGGACGGAGGTCAGTCAGGCGCTTGGCTGAGTCGCAGCCAACTCCGCGCCTGGCTCGCGTTCATGGGAGTTCAGCAACGGCTGGGGTACGAGATGAACCGCCAGCTCCAAGCAGACAGTGAGCTATCGCTTGCCGACTACGACGTCCTCAACGCCCTGAGCGGAGTACCCGGCGAGTGCATGCAGGTCAGCGCCCTAGCGGCCCAGATCGGGTGGGAGCGGAGCCGCGTGTCTCATCACGCCAAGCGAATGCAAAGTCGCGGTCTGGTCCAGTGCGATCTCGCCGCCTCGGACCGGCGGGCGACGGAGATCAGGTTGACTCCCGCGGGTCGGCGAGCGATCGTCGAAGCCGCCCCTGGCCACGTCGACCTGGTCCGGCACCTGTTCTTCGGCGGCCTGCCCAAAGAGCTGCTCGCCCCGACTGAGCCAGGCACTCGAAGCCATATATGACCACGTCGTCGAACATGGGACGCTCCCGCGCCCAGCTACTCGCCTGTGAAGCGGAACTCCGCCTGCCAGGGACCGTCGAAGTGGACGACCTCCCAATACCGTTTGGCGATGTTCGCCGGGTCGAAGGCAGTACCGGCGACGATCTGTCCGGCGATCGTCAGTGCTGCCACTCGGATGCCGTCCCCTTTCAGATCGGACTCCAGCATGGTCGCGGCAGAGCGCAGGGATGCCTTGCCAAGCGATACGGTCGCCAAGGCCGATATCGGGTGATCAGCAAACCCGCCGCTCGTGAACACCATCGTGCCGGAGCCTGCGGCTTGCATGGCCGGGGCGGCGCTCTGGGCTACGACGATGGCGCCGATGACGTCCACCGCATAGGCCGTCGCCAAATGGGCCGGGCTCGAGCTCATCAGCTGGTCCGGGGCACCCATCACCGCGTTGTACACGATGACCCCAGGCGCATCGTCGTTGGTGTAGAGAGCGGTAATCCGGGCACCGAGTTCCTCGGAGTCGCCGACATCTACCGACAGCGTGGCGATGTCGGCTCCGGTGTCAGCCAGGCTTTCGACCAAGGTGTCAAGGCCGTCCCTGCTGCGAGCGACCATGGTCACCCGGTAGCCCCCCTCCGCGAACCGGCGCGCCACGGCCAACCCGAGGCCGGGACCGGCTCCTACCAGGAGAAGGTGAAGGTTGTCGATCGACCCGACGCCGTTGCTTCCGGCGCCTGAGTCACTTCCTCGTTCGTCGGGCATATCCGTCTGCCTTTCGTTTCAAGTGCCGTCAGCGTCGATCCCGGTCGGTGGACTCGTGAATCGTGGCATTGAAGCGTACTGACGTGGGTCGGCCTTCCCTGCCTGTGACCAGGGGCAGCCGTCGAAAGGAGCGAGTGGGACGAGACTGCGCTGGCGCCTTCGTGATCTCCAGCCGGCCGAGGACGCCTTTCCCCCTCCTTCCAATACGACGGCGGCGGAGCCACTCACAGATGACGAGCTCGCCGGGTCAACCGCCCACCTCAGATTCGAGGGCGCTCGTGGGTCGGGTCGGCGGGAACGATGACTAGGCATCACCGAGGGGCCATCCTCGGCATCGAAAGATTCGCGGCGGTGTTGACGAGGGCGACGTGCGAGAAGGCCTGCGGGAAGTTCCCGAGAAGCCGTTCGGCCTTCGGGTCGTACTCCTCGGAGAGGAGACCGACGTCGTTGCAGAGCCCACAGAGCCGGTCGAACATCTCCTTTGCCTCGTCGTGGCGTCCGAGCAGCGCCAGGTTGTCAGCGAGCCAGAAACTCGTCATCAAGAACGCGCCCTCCGTCCCTTCGAGGCCGTCGACGTCCTCGGTGGTGTCGGTCTGGTACCGGCGGACGAAGCCGTCGATGACGAGCCCGTTCTGGATCGCCGCGACAGTGCCGTCGATGCGCGGGTCATCGGGCGGCAGAAAGCCGAGCGGAGCGAGCATCAGCAGGCTCGCGTCGAGGAGGTTCGAGCCATAGTCCTGGACGAACGAATTGAGCTGCGGGATGGAAACCTTTCTCGCAGATCTCCGCGTGGATCTCGTCGCGCAGTTCCCGCCAGTGGGCGATCGGTCCGTTCGGCAAGATGCCATCCTCTCCGAGCTTGACGGCGCGGTCGAAGGCCACCCAGGCCATGACCTTCGAATGGGTGAAGTGACGTCGCGGGCCGCGAACCTCCCAAATCCCGTTGTCGGGTTCGAGCCAGATCTTCTCGAGATGGTCGAGGGTCGCCAGGATCAAGTCCGGTGAAAAGTTGGACTCCTTAGGAATGGGGCTTCGCCAGTAGGTGAGGGCGGAGTCCATCAGCTCGCCGTAGACGTCGAGCTGGAGCTGGTTCGAGGCTTCGTTCCCGACTCGGACGGGCGTCGAGCCCTCGTAGCCGGCCAGGTGGTCGAGCTCGAACTCGGTGAGCCGCCGCTCTCCCTCGACGCCATACATGATCTGCATCTCCTCGGGACTCCCGGCGACAGCACGGCGGAGCCAGTGTGCCCACGCCGACGCCTCGTCGGTGTACCCCGAGACAAAGAGGGCACGCAGGGTGAAGGTGGCGTCCCTGAGCCAGGAGTACCGGTAGTCCCAGTTGCGCGTACCGCCGATGGTCTCGGGGAGCGAGGTCGTCGCCGCCGCGCAGACGGCGCCGCTCGGCTCGTAGGTGAGGGCCTTCAAGGTTATGAGCGAGCGCACCACGAGGTCGCGCGCGATGCCGTCGTAGGTGCACCGTGCGACCCAGTTGTGCCAGTAGTGCCGGGTGTGGTTGCGAGCGGAGTGGCTGTCGAAAGGTAGTGGCGCGTGGACCACCGAGGGGAACCACGTGAGCGAGAAGGAGCGGCGGCTGTCGCCCGACACCGAGAAAGAAGCAACGGTGGTGTGATCAGTACCGGTGAGTCGGATAGCGCTGTGCAGCCGCAGGCCATCGCGGCCTGCGACGAGGACGAGGCCATCACCAGTCGCCGTGGCCCAGGGCGTGATCGCGCCGTAGTCGAACCGCGCGACCAGCTCCATCTGCATCTCGACGCTGCCACCGTGACCCTCGATGATTCGATGGATCGTCGAGTACCCGTCGTTTGGCGGCATGAAGTCGCAGACCGACACCGATCCCGTCGGTGTCTCGAAGGTCGTCTCGAGGATCAAGGTCTCAGGTTCGTAACGGCGGGTGACCTTCGTAACCTCGCCCTTCGGGGCGATCTGCCACCGTCCGTTGCCCGCGTCGCCGAGCAGTGCCGCGAAGACGGCTCCGGAGTCGATTCGGGGTGCGCACCACCAGTCGATGGATCCGGTCAGGTCGACGAGTGCGACCGTCTTCGTGTCGCCGATGATGGCGTAGTCCTCGATCCTTGAAGGCATTGGTCGCGCTCCTGGCTAGCTGGCTACCGCGTACGGGTCAATCATGGTTCCGCATTGGGTCGCGCGCTGTCGGGAAGTCTTCACCTGAGCTCACTACCTCGGCGAGGCGGAGGTCGCCTCCCGGATCGACACCAGTTGTCCGTCGAGGCCGCCGTGTCAGTCGTCCGCCACGAGCTCGACCAGGCGCCGAACGGCGGCCTCGAGCTCGGGCACATCCCCGGAAGCCGTCGCTCGCACGATTGGGTCTCGACGGCTGTCGCCGCGAGCACTACAACTTGTGCTGCGCGAGCTGCGTCCGCGACTTGACGTCGAGCTTGCGGAACGCCTTGTGCAGGTGATAATCGACGGTGCTGGGGCTGATGAAGAGTTGAGCAGCGATCTCTCTGTTGGTCTTCCCCTGTGCAGCGAGGCGAGCGACCTGTGACTCTTGTGGGGTGAGTTGGTCCAGCGTCTCTACCGTTCGTTCACTGAGCGCGTTCGCCTCCCGCCAGCAGCTCGACCCGCGCCCGCTCGGCAAATGCCTCCATTCCAAAGCCGGTGAACATCTCGTGAGCGATCCGCAGCTCGTTACGAGCGTCCAGGCGACGACGCTGACGTCGGAGCCACTCGCCGTACAGCAGGTGTGAACGGGCCAGGTCGACAGCGACACGCGTGCGCCCGAGTCGTTCGATGGCTTCAACGTAAAGGTCACCGGCACGTCCATCCTGCGCTACCAGTGCGTGTGAGCGAGCGGCGACCCCCAGGGCCCAATCCGTCCCGCTCGCCCTACTCCTGTCCGTCAGACGCCGATCGGTCTCGGCGGCAAGCTCGAAAGCCCCAACTCGTACTGCCGCCTCGATCAATTCAGGCATCGCCCAGTTCGAGGTGACGAGCTCGGTATGACCAACCACCCGGCGCGCCGCCGCCAGTGCATCCGCGTAGCGTCCGAGCCCGTTGTAGAGAACGGACTCCGCCCAATCAATGAACGACAGGCCAGCTCCCTCTCCGCGCCCGATCACCTCGGCACGAGCTGTATCGAAGAACTGTCTCGCTTCGACCTCGCGGCCGCGCATCGCCACCAGCCCCACCGCGTGGTACGGGGCGAGGGGGCTTCCGGTCAGCTCTGTCGCCTCTTGGAGGGCGTCCTGGTGAGATGCAGCCAACGCCAACTCGCCCGCGAACACGTGCATCTGGCCCCGGTGACCAAGGGCGATCACTAGATCGCCGAGCGCTCCGGTCTCGCGGATCAGCTGAAGGTGTCGGTCTGACAAGCGTTCCCAACCTTCGTCATCCCAAAGGTGGAGTGTTGTGACCGTCGCCCCCCACATCCATCGCAGCTGCTCGGTCTGCGACATCTCGCCCTCGATTGCGCGCTGCGCCTGGCGCAGAATCGGCACGGCGGCGGCGTAGGTGTCGCTGAAAAGGGCAGCGAAACCGTCGAGCAGCAGGTCCGGTCCGCCTTGGTGGCCGCGCTGGCGGCGCAGCACTCGCAGCTTCCGCGACCTCGCGCGGGCTTGCGCCCGATCCCGCCAGCGGCCCCGCATGGATGGCCGCCGTCAGTGCCTCCAGGTACGTCTCGCGGGCCAGCTCAGGGTCGACTTCGCGGAGCCGCTCGGCGGCATCGAGCAGCAACGCTGCGGCGGTCGCCGCTACGCGTCGCGAGGAACGAAATCTGACCTCGCAGCAGACGCAGCCTTCGCCTGCTCGACCTCACTGAGAACCCCTGCCTCAGCCGTCGCGACCAAGCGTAAGGCGTCATCCAGCGCACCGGCCTGCAACTTTGCTTGGGCCGCGGCGAGTGCGCGCCCCGACCTTCGCGACTCCTCGGGTGTCAACTCCGTGGCTCGCTCCAGGAACGCCGCGGCGGCGGCGAAACCACCACGCGCCTGCGCCCGGGCCGCAGACTCCTCCAGTTCCGCGGCTACGTCCTCATCGGGCTTCGGGGCCGCGTGCGCCCGGTGCCAGGCGCGGCGATCCGGATCGAGTTCCGGATCGGTCGCCTCCGCGAGCGCGCGGTGGACCTCGCGCCGCTCGTTCGGGGTGGCTGCTCGGTAGACAGCCGAGCGAACCAGCGGATGACGGAACACCACCCGCGGACCGAGAACCAACAGGTCTTCCGACTCGACCATGTCGGCAGCCGACTCTGGGATTCCGAGTCGCTCCGCAGCCCGCCACACGAGCGCCGGATCGCCGACCGGATCGGCCGCCGCCACGAGCAACAGTCGACGGGCATCGTCTGGAAGGCTCGCCAGTCGCCGCGTGAAACTCTCCTCGATGCTGGCCGACAGGGGCACCGCGGCCGGCAGGCCAAATCCGCCCGCCAGCTCCGTCGGGGTCAGCCCCCTCGGCAACTCCAGCAGCGCGAGCGGATTCCCACGCGTCTCGACGACGATCCTCTCCAGCACGGGCTCATCGAGCCGAGCGGGCAAGACCGACTCCAACAGCGCCCGCGCATCTCGATGCGCCAAGGGCGAGATGAGAAGCTCCGGTAGGCCCCTGAGCGCGTCGTCGACCTGGCGCGTGGCGAACAGGAGGGCGATCTGCTCCGCCAGCAGGCGGCGAGCCACGAACGCAAGCACCCGCGCCGACGCGTGATCCAGCCAATGTGCGTCATCGACAACCGCGAGGAGCGGCCGCTCCTCGGCCGCCTCGGACAGCAGGCCGAGGACCGCCAATCCGACCAAGAACGGATCCGGCGCCGGGCCGCTACTGAGTCCAAACGCGACGCCGAGCGCCTCGTGCTGGGGCTGCGGGAGACGGTCCATGAGGTCGAGGAACGGGGAACACAGCTGCTGAGCCGCCGCGAAGGGGAGCTCCATTTCCGCTTCGACGCCGGACGTCCTGGCGATCCGGAACTCGCGCCCAGGTCTCGACCGCGTACTCGAGCAGCGCGGTCTTGCCGACGCCCGCTTCGCCGTGCAGGACCAACACGCCGCCGCGCCCGCCGGCTAGCAACCGGTCGAGGACCTCACGCTCGCGTTCGCCGCCCGAACAAGTGCTTTTCCGACGAAAAGACCGGTGACGACCCTTCGCTCATCTCGTCGTACATCATTGCCGAATACGGCGCTCGGCGCTCCGACCAGGGATGTCACCGATTGCGAGCGCCGGACGCGAGCTCTAGAGGCAATCGGTGACGCCGAGCTAACGGCACATGCCTAGGAGACGGGTGGATTCGGGCGCCACTCGAACTATGAGTTTCCTAGATGCGAGCCGACCCCGCTCGCTCTCAGAATGGCTGGGACCCCCGAAAGAACGTGCACGTCGAGTTGGGTTGAAATACCGGCGAAGCGGTTCGCATTCAGATGGATCGAACAGGGAGGAGCAGGAAGTGAACATCGCACTCACAGGCAGCACTGGGTTCATCGGATCGCACATTCTGGCTGCGCTCGTGTCAGACGGTCACGAGGTGGACGCCCTCGTTCGTAATGAGGAGGAGGCTGAAGCGGTCCGCAACCGCGGTGCCAAGGCGACGATCGTGGACCTCTACGACCGGCCCTCGGTCGCCAAGGTGTTGATCGGAGCGGACGGTGCCGTTCACACCGCCAGTCCGGGCGACGAGACGAGCGCCGCCTTCGACTCCGCCGTGTTCGACGCCGCGATCGACGCATACGGCGCCAGCGGCAAGCCCTTCGTCCCGATCAACGGTGCGTGGGTCTACGGAAACAACACCAATATCGCCGAAGCCTCCCCGCAAAACTCGCCCGCCATGGTGGCCTGGCAGGAACCACTGCAGCGACGGCTGCTCGGCCAGACAGGCATGCGCGGGATCATTGTCCTCTCGAGCGTTGCCTATGGCGACGGCGGGGGCCTCGCCCCCGGGATCCTTCTCGGCTCACCGCGCGACCCCGACGGCAACCTGATCATGCTAGGCAAAGGCCAGCAGCACTGGACGACGGTCCACGTTGCAGATCTCGCCGACTTCTTCCGGCGCGTGCTCGAGGACGACTCCGCACGCGGGCCCTATGTGATCGGGAACGGGCTCAACCCGACGGTCGCTGAGCTCACGGAGGCAGCCGCAGTGGCCGCTGGCGCGCCCGGCGCAGTCGCCGGATCCGATGACGAGGCGCGTTCGCGTCTTGGGGACTACCTCGCGGAGGCGCTCCTTCTCGACCAGGGAACCCAGGCCGTCAGGGCTCGCGCCGAGCTCGGCTGGGAGCCGACCCACGCCGGACTCGTCGAGGAGTTCCGGACTGGCAGCTACCGGAAGTAGTCGCAGTTCGGTCAGGTAGACAGCCGATTAAACCTTTGCGTGAAAGGGAGTCTTCAATGCCAGCGATCGCTCAACACTGGATCGGCGGTGAATGGGTCGGTTCGGGAGCCGTCACTGAATCGATCAACCCCGCGACCGGACAAGTTCTCGGTCAGTGGTACGACGGCGGCGAAGCCGAGGCCCGCACCGCCGTCGCCGCCGCCGAGCGGGCCTTTGGCGCCTCACCCTGGCCCCGTGACCCCGCCCTGCGGAACCGGGCACTGACAGAGATGGCGGAGCGATTCGACGCCCATGCCGAAGAACTCGGGACTCTGGTCACCAAGGAGAACGGCAAGAAGATCTCCGAAGGGCTCTTCGAAGGAGCTTCCCCCGCTCCGACGCTGCGCCACAGCGCAGCCCAGGCCCTGACCGGGACCGGCATCTCCGCGGAGGTGGCGCCCGGACAGTGGTTCAGCACCTACGCCGAGCCAGCAGGGGTGGTCGGCATCATCGTGCCGTGGAACTCGCCCGTCGCGCTGCTGATCCGATCTCTCGGCCCGGCTCTGTCGGCCGGGAACACCGTTGCCGTAAAGATGCCAGGGCAGACAGCGCTAGTCGCGAACCTGATCTCGAAGATCATCGCCGAAGTGGAGTCGTTGCCCCGTGGGGTGGTCAACATCTTCGCCGAGTCCGGCAACACGGGTGCGCCGTTCCTCGTTGCGTCCCCTGACGTGCAGGTCATCAGCTACACCGGCAGCACCACTGTGGGACGCATGGTCGCGGCGGCCGGCGCCCCCACCCTCAAACGTATGAATCTCGAGCTCGGCGGCAAGACGCCCATGATCGTCTTCGACGACGCCGACCTCGACTCGACGGTGCCGCTGCTAGCGGCCGGCATCACAACCTTCGCCGGCGAGTTCTGCATGACCGGCTCCCGGATACTGGTGCAGCGCGGGGTAGCCGAGGATGTCCGCGCCCGCCTCGCCGAGATTCTCGAGAACGTCCGGGTCGGCAACGGCCTCGATCCCGACACCGACATGGGTCCCCTCATCGACAAGGCGAACGTCACCCGAGTCGATGGACTTGTCGAAGCCGCTCTCGCTTACGCCAAGGCGATCGTCCGGGGTGGCCCCGCCACCGACGGCGCCCTCGCCGCCGGTTCGTTCTACCGGCCCACGCTGCTCGAGGTCGACGATGTCAACACCGACATAGTCCAAAAGGAGGTCTTCGGACCGGTCGCCACCTTCGAGGTCTTCGACAGCGAAACAGACGCCATCGCCCGGGCCAACGCCACCGAAATGGGTCTGGCCGCGGGTATGTTCACCAAAGACCTCAACATTTCTCGCCGCGTCAGCCGCGAAATTCAGGCCGGCACCGTGTGGACCAACACGTGGGCCGCCATCAACGACGGGTTCGCCGAAGGCGGCTACAAGCAAAGCGGCGTTGGTCGCCTACGCGGCCCTCTCGCCATCAGCGAATTCCAAGAGGCCAAGACCGTCGTCCACTCCGTCCCGCCTCTCGCCGGATGACACTCACGGCTCCGCCGACTCACGAACCGTGCCGCAACGCGGCGGGTACAAAGAAACGATATTTAGAAAGGATATTTAGTGGGAACTCCGAGCCCAGTCGAGATAGTTGGAGAATGGCTCCAGGGCCTGGTGGACCCTGACGTCGTCAACCGTGTCGTCGCCCCCGACGCCACCTACGTGTCCCTCAACACGGACAACCCGGAGCTCAAGAAGATCATGCCGTGGACCGGTACCTCACAGGGGCCGCGGGCGTTCCTCGACAACTTGGGGATGATGTTCACACGCTGGGAGAACCAAGCCTTCAACGTCACCGCCATGTTCGGCTCGGACGAGAACGTCGCCGTGTTCGGCGACTTCCGGTACAAGTCGCACTCGCTCGGCAAGGTCGTGAGCTCCCCCTTCTCCATCCTCGTGAAGGTGGCGAAAGGGCAGGTGACCTATCTTCAGTTCCAAGAGGACACGTACGCCACCGCAGCCAGCTTTCGCAAGAGCGGCTCCTGGACGGTCCAAACGGAGCCTGACGCGACCCCCTTCCAGGTTTGAGTCCGACGCAACAGCAGGAATGAGAGAGAGGGGAAGTCTCGTGTCTGACATTGGCTCGATCAGCATTGTCCGGGACCGCCGCTGGTTGATCCTGGGCGTCGTCGGGCTGGCCCAGTTGATGGTGGTCCTAGACCTCACCGTGATGAACGTCGCGCTGCCGTCGGCGCAAAAAGCGCTCCACTTCAGCACCGCCGACCGCCAATGGGTGGTCACCGCCTACGGTCTTTCGTTCGGCAGCCTGCTGCTGCTTGGCGGAAGGCTCGCCGACCTGCTGGGCCGCAAGATCACGTTCTTGATCGGCCTAGTCGGCTTCGCCGGGGTTTCCGCGATTGGTGGAGCGTCAGTGAACTTCGCCATGCTGATAACCGCCCGGGCATGCCAGGGCGCGTTCGCCGCGCTGCTGGTGCCCTCAGCTCTGTCGCTTTTGACCACCACGTTCACCGAGCCGGCCGACCGCGGCAAGGCGTTCGGCATCTTCGGGGCGATCGTCGGAGCGGGGGGCGCAGTGGGTTTGCTGCTCGGCGGCGTTCTGACCGAGTACCTGTCGTGGCGCTGGACCATGTATGTGAACCTGATCTTCGCCGGGGTGGCGTTCACCGGAGGGACGCTGCTGCTGGAGCGCCAGGCGTCTTCTGCCCGGCCGAGGCTGGACATTCCGGGAGTGGTCTTGGTGTCGGGCGCGGTGTTCTGCTTGGTCTACGGGTTCTCCAACGCCGCCACGCACAGTTGGCACACGCCTTCGACCTACGGGTTCCTGGCCGCCGGTATAGCGCTCGCCGTGTTGTTCTCCTGGTGGCAGAGCCAATCAGCCCACCCGCTGCTTCCACCCCGCGTCGTGCTCGACCGCAACCGAGGCGGCGCCTACCTCTCCATGCTCATCGCGGCGGCGGGACTGTTCCCAACCTTCCTGCTCCTGACCTACTACCTGCAGCAGACACTGGTGTACTCGCCCCTCGCTACCGGGATTGCGTTCCTGCCGCTAAGCGGCGGTCTCATTGTCGCCGGCAATCTTTCGACGATCGTTCTCATGCCGAGATTCGGGCCCAAACCGCTCGTCACCCTCGGGATGTTGGCCGCATCTGGGGGAGCGGTCTGGCTGGCCCAACTGGGACCGCACACGGGCTACCCAACGGGCGTGCTCGGTCCGCTCATCATCGCCGGTATCGGCCTTGGCATGGTGATCCCGCCGGTGATCAACACCGGAGTGTTCGGTGTCGCACCACAGGACGCTGGAGTCGCATCCGCGAGCGTCACAGTCGGTCAACAACTCGGTGCCTCGGTCGGTACCTCGCTGCTGAACACTATCTTCGCCAGCGCCGTCGCGACCTACATCACCGCCCATATCGCGGCTGCCCGGACAATCGGCCGCCAGGCCCTGAGCGGACTTGCGCAAGCAAACGGCTACGACGTCGCATTCTGGTGGATCGCCGGGATCTTCGCGGCTGGCGCTGTCCTAAGTGGCGTCGTGCTCCGGCCCGGCCCTCTAGTTCGGAAGAGCGCGGTCTCAGCTCCGAGCGGCGAAACGACAACGGCACGGACCGCCGATGCCGTGCGCCATAACTAGAACGACCGAGAGCTCTTTCGTGACCGGCATCGACCTCGTGATCGACGGCGGCATGACGGTCTGGTGATCGGGATGACCGATGAGTCGCAGGAAGAACCATGACCAGCGTCGACGCACACGCGGCACCCTCCATTCAGGAACGCCAACATGGCTCCGGCTTCTGGACCTGGATCACCGAGCCGAATGGCTGCCATCTGGCGCCCGCCAGGTCATTGCCGGTGGGGCCGGGTTTCGAAGATCGGCCAGCAGATCTCGGTCCTCCACGCCGACTCGTCGTCAGTGTCGTGGGGTCCGACCAAGTAGTACTCCCGAATTAGGCCATCGACCGCGAGGGCATGTTCGCTCACGTAGGTCGCGAGCGCCCCGTAGGAACGGTCGAGATCGTCGTGGGAGCCGTCGTGGATGATCACGGCCAGCTCTGCCCCTGGCACCGAGATCGGTCCAACCCGCCCGACCGGCCGCACCTCGCCGATCACGGGGAAGAAGAGAGTGGCGTCACCGCGCTCCTCGGTGAACAGCTCGTTGGCGTAGATCCCGCCGGGAGGCCCGCAGGCGACGATGCCCTGCGCCGAGAGGGTGCCCTGAATCTCACCGATTGCGCCATGATACCAAGCCACGCAGATCCCCGACCTCCACCGTGGACGTGATGGCCGCGGCCTGGGTGGCCGGTACCCGACGGTGCTCGATCACCGCGGACAGGTGAGGGGTGTTCGAGGAGGTCGCGCAGGGAGGCCACGGCGCGCTGGGTCTCGGCCAGGGTCTCCTCCAGGCGGGTCAGGTGGGCGGCGATGAGCTGGGACCGAGTCGTCTGATCGGGTGCCCTGTAGCACCGAGTCCGATGTCGTCGAGCGGCATGTCGAGATCCCGGAACCGTCGGATCACCTGCGCGATCGGGATCTGGACGCTCGTGTATCGGCGGTAGCCGGTGACCGGGTCGACGTCTGCGGGTTCGAGCAGGCCGACCCGGTGGTAGTGGCGCAGGGTCTTCACGCTGAGGAAGGTGACCCGGGAGAAGTCGCCGATCGTCAACGAGCCAGGCACGTTCCCAGTCTCGACCCTCCCCTAGGGGGAGAGTCAACCCGGCAAGGACCCCTTGACTCTCCCATGACGGCATCGCCCAGCGTGGGGTTATCGGCCATAGGGGCCGATCAGAACAAGGGAGGAAGCCATGCCTGTTGCCACCGAACTCCGAGGTGTGGTGGCCGAGTTCGTCGCGGCCGTCAACGACTTCGACCTCGACCGGATCGTCGCCACGTTCACCCCCGACGCCTACGTCAACGACGTCAGTCGGGAAATGTGGGGCACCAATGCGATCCGTGCCTTCATGGCCAAGGAGATCGTCGGGGACCACGTCACGATGGAGGTCCGCGAGGTCCTCGACCACTACGGCGACATCATCGTCCGTGCCCGCATCGACGGGACCTACGACAAGACCAACCTGCCCGACGAGCTGGTCCTGACCAGCTACTTCGGGATCTGTGACGACAAGATCACGAGCCTCACGATTATCGCCAATCAGCCGAGTCCGTACTGAGGAGACACATGAGAGAAAGGCCCTCTTGGCAGAGGCTATGCTATCTGTGAGAGACTGTCTCTCATCAATCAGAGATCTTCTGCCACGAGTAGGCCTGCCGCGCTGACCATCCGCGAGAAGCAGCGGGCAGTGACAAGGGACGCCATCCGCGACGCGGCCATCGAGGTCGCATCGGAGACCGGCTTCGCCGCCATGACTATGGAGAAGGTGGCGGAGCAAGCGGGGGTGTCGCCAAGCACCGTCTACCGCTATTTCGCCGACAGGGGCGACCTCCAGAACGCCATCCTCGACTGGACCTATGGGCAGCACACTCACATCCCTCCGCTGACGGGCGCCGACGACATCGCCACCTTCCAAGAGCAGTTCATGGCGGACCTCGACCGCATGCGAGCCCTCTTCCGCGCGCTCGTCGTGTCCCGGGTGGGCCAGAGTGAGACCTGGACCGGTCGCCAGGGGCGCCTGGACATGTGGAGGGGGCTGCTCGGGGAGGTCACCGACCACCTCGCCGAGGAAGAAGCGCGTCTAGGCCAGGCGGTGATCGTGTACCTGACCGGTGGGCTTCCGTGGCTGACCATGGCCGACGAGTCGGGCCTCGACGGAGCCGAGGCGGGGCGGGCGGTCGGATGGGCCATTCGCACCCTCGTCGCCGATCTACGCGCCCGCAACGACAAGGCCGCGGCTCAGAAGCCCGCTACCGCTGCCACCTCCCGGAAGGAGCGATCATCATGACCAGCGAGGAGCTGTCGACCAAGACCCGTCGTCTCGTCGTCGAGCTGCACGACCCGGGGGGTCCTGACCCGGAGGTGTTGGGGACCAAGGCGGCCACGCTCGCTCGGCTGGCGTCCCAAGGCTTCAGCGTGCCAGACGGATTCGTCGTGACGACGACCGCGTGCGATCGTATTGCCCCGGGGACCAAGATTCCTGACGAGGTTTGGGTGGCGGTCCTTGCCCACCTGGAGCAACTCGGGAAGGGCCCCGTGGCGGTCAGGTCCTCGGGATCTGCTGAGGATCTCGCCGAGGCGTCCTACGCCGGTCAGTACGAGACGGTGCTGGGCGTCGAAGGACCTGAAGCCCTGGCCGGCGCCATCGGACGGTGTCTGGCGTCCGCCGGCTCGGAACGGGTACGGGCTTACCGGGGATCTGACGCGCCCACTCGGATGGCCGTGCTCGTCCAGAAGATGGTCCCGTCCGAGGCGGCGGGGGTCGCCTTCACCGCCAACCCGATCACCGGGGACGCCGAGGTGTTGGTGAGCGCGGTGAAGGGTTTGGGTGACCGGCTCGTTTCCGGGGAGACGACCCCCGACGAGTGGGTCGTGCGTGGCCAAGACGTGTCGTGCGTCTGTTCGCCCGAAGGTGCCCTGGACCGGTTCCAGGTCGGGGAGATCGCGGACCAGGTTCGAGCCGTGGAGGGCCTCTTCGGCTCGCCCCAGGACGTCGAGTGGGCCATCGCCGACGGAGAGTTGTTCGTCTTGCAGGCCCGCCCGATTACCGCCCTTCCGGTCGCTCCCGCCGTGGAGGTGCCCTCGGACGGCTTCTGGTTCAAAGACACCTCGCACTTCCCGACGCCGCTCACCCCGTTCGGAGCGTCGGTGTACTTGCCCACGCTCACGAAGGCGCTCCCCCCGTTCGCCGAGGAATTCGGACTCTTGTTCGACGGCGTCGAGCAACGCTCTTTCGGGGGCGAGGTGTACGCCCACGTGATTCCGCCCGGTGGTAAGGATCGTCCCATCCCGCCGCCATGGGTCATGTGGCTGGCGGTCCGCCTCGCCCCACCGCTACGCCGCCGGGCCCGGATCGCCCGAGCGGCGATCGATTCCCGCCTGCCCGAGCGGATCCTCGACGACTGGGAACGCGAATGGCGTCCAGCCTTCGTCAACGAGATAGGTGAGCTCAAGCGCGTCGATCTCACCTCGCTCGACGACCACGCGTTGGTGGCGCACCTCGACCGCCTGAAAGATCTGCTCGAGCGCGGCGAGCGCCTGCACTTCCGGCTCCACGCGCCCCATGCCCTGGCGCTCTACCAGCTCGGGGGGATCTGTCAGGAGCTCTTCGGCTGGGACGTGCCCCAAGCGCTTCAGCTCCTGAGCGGTTCCTCGAGGGCCTCCTCCGAGCCTGGCCGTGAGCTGCGGGCGCTGGCCCAACGGATCGCCGCCTATTCGCCGGCACTCGAGGCCATCACCGGCCGGGGCGAGGACCGGCTGTCGGACCTCCGTCGGGCCGCTCCATGGGCCGCGGAGGCCTTCGAGGACTTCCTCGAGCGCTATGGACATCGAACGACGAGCTACGACCCCGGGGACCCGACGCTCTTCGAGCGACCCGAGGTGGTGGTCGGGCTGCTGGCCGACCAGACGCGGGCCGTCGCCGCGGGCGCAGGTGAACGAGGCGAGTCGGGCGACGCACTCGGCCAGGCTCGGGTCCAACTGGCGGGGCGAAGCGAGGACGACAAGAACCGCTTCGAGATGGCACTGGCCTACGCCCGGCGCGCCTATGGGCATCGAGATGACAAGGTCTTCTGGCTCGACAACCAGCCCTGTGCCCTGTTGCGCTACTGGGCGCTGGAGATCGGACGTCGCCTCGCGGCCCGAGGAGTGCTGGCCCATGCCGCCGACGCCGTCTTTCTCGACGAGCACGAACTGCGGGACGTGCTATTGAGTGAACAGGAAGCCGACCGGCATGCGGTCGTCGCACGCCGGAAAGCAGAGAGGACATGGGTGATCGCCCACCCAGGTCCCCCCTCCTACGGGATGGATCCGGGTGAGCCCCCCGATATGTCGCCGCTTCCACCGGCCCTGCGTCTGGTCAACGCCGCCTTCGTGAACCAGGTGCGGCTCCTCGAAGCTCCGCCCACCCGCCAGGTCCCGGGAAACGAGTTGCGCGGGGTTCCGGGTTCTCCGGGCCGCTACTCGGGGACCGTTCGCGTCATCTCCGACGAGGCCGACTTCGGCAAGCTCCAGCCTGGGGAGGTGCTCGTCGCACCGACCACGTCCCCGCCGTGGTCGGTGCTCTTCCTCCAAGCCTCAGCGGTGGTGACCGACGGTGGTGGCGTGCTGTCCCACACGGCAGTCATCGCCCGCGAGTACGGCATCCCTGCCGTCCTCGCCACCGGCGAGGCCACCAAGCGGCTGTCCGACGGCGATCTGGTGAGCGTCGATGGCACCGCTGGGATCGTGTCGGTCACTCGGCGGTGATTCGATCTGTGGACCCCAGGACCGACTGCCCTCGACCGACCCAGGAGGCAACGATGCAAGCACCTGATACAGACGCTGTGGAGGGCCTGACGCCGAAACAGCAGCGCTACGTCCGCAATGGACACCGGATGCGCAGCGCCACCCCAAGGGTGGTCACGTCTTCAGCAACGTCAACCGCGCCCTCATCCGCCTCACACGGTGGCACGTTGGCGGGAGCATGCAAGGGGTCAGCATCGGGCTGCTGACCACGACTGGTCGGCGGAGCGGACGAGCGAGGACCGTACCAGTCGTCTGTCTGGACGACGGCTCCCGATTTCTCGTGGCCGCATCGAACACCGGACTGGACTCGCATCCCGCGTGGTGCCTGAACCTGCGAGCGCAGCCCGATGCAGAGATGCGCACGCGGGCTGGTGCCGAGCAGCGTCGTTGCCCATGAGCTAACTGACGCCGAGCGCGAGGAGGGCTGGAGCCGTCTGCTGGCGTATAACCCGGTGCTGAGCGGATACCAGGCGTGTACTAAGCGCCGAATCGCCTTGTTTGCGCTCGAACGACCAAACAGATAGGTATCACCATGATCCGAAACACCGTGACCGTCGGGAAGTCGGTAGAAGAGGTTTTCGACTACGCCGCACAGTTCGACCGCCATCCAGAGTGGCAGGACAACTTGAAGAGCCTAACCTCTGACGGCCCACCTGCCGTCGGGTCAACCGGTACCGCGACACGCCGGATCGGCCCGAGTGTCCGAACGTCCCAATGGCGCATGAGTGCCTATGAGCGTCCGCAAATCGTTGGATGGGAGATCCTGAGCGGACCGATGCGTCCTGCCGGAACGATGCGGTTTTCGGCAGAGGGCTCCAGCACCCGCGTTGATTTTGAGATGGCGCTAAACCCGCGCGGCTTGATGAAGCTCATAGGCCCGCTCATTGAACGGCAGGGGCGGAAAATAAGCGCGGAACAGCTGGCTAAGTTCAAGGACATCCTCGAACACCCCCGATAACTGCCAAATCCCGACCGGTTTGAGTATCGATTTGGACCGGGCTAGAAGTGCCGGAGTCGAGCGGGCAACAATCGCGAGCGTTGAGCAGGTTCGGAGCCGCCGGCCGCTCGGTATCGACGCCGAGAACCAGCGCATAACTACGCGGCCCAGAGAGGGCGAGCCGGGTCCCCAAGTAGTCCTCGGGTAGTGAAAAGTTGGCGGAAATAATTTCTCGCAATTCGTCGGTCGGTGGTGGTGGTGGTGGTGGAGGTGATGAGACTATGTTCGAACCCTATTTTGACCTGCTGACCAGGGGAAACGCGAGATGGCCGCGTTGTCGTGGATGCAAATTCAGACGTCTGGACATCGGGCAGGCGAGCTGGGCTTTGACCGTCTGATAATTCCTGGTGCAACTATCCACTACGTGGTGAGCCGGGCGGGGTAGAATTGCCGCGTGACGGCCGAGGGTGACGAGGACCGTTTGTTCGAGGCTCCGTCGGCGCCGGGCACGCCGATCGGCCGCCGATGCACGCTGCTCGAGTCCGATGGCCAGCAGGTTGTGTTCTTCGGCACGACGGTGATCCACGTTTTCGACACATCGGACAAAGCAGCCGAAGCTGCGTGCATGGCGATGCTGTCCCGAGCCGGTCTGGCTTCTGATGTCGATATCGCTGTGGCATTCGGCGTGCACCGCAATACGGTCGGGCGTCTGGTGGCCCGGTTCTCTTCGGACGGCATGGCGGCGGTGGTGCCGGCCAAGCGGGGTCCGAAGGGACCGTCGAAGGTGACGCCAGAGGTGCTGGCGGTGATCGCCGGGCATGCCGACACCACTCCCGCCCGACAGCTCGTCGCCGTGGGCAAATTAGCTGCCTGAGTCGGTCGACTCCAGGTCCTCACCGGAAGTGATCGGACTAAGTTCGAACCCCGTTTGACCGTGTCCACGATCCGTCGACGCGTGGCTCGACCCTTCGCCGTCAGTGGGCGGCCCTTATGCGTCTGCTCCCCTGCCGCGACTCCAATAGTGGACTTGAGGATTGACCTCAGAGGATGCGGTTCCTGGCTCAGTTGCCATGCGCGGGTTCGGCGCCTGCCAAGGCAGTTGCGATCCGGTCGAGGTGACGCGCCCAGAGTTGCGGATAGAACGCGGCATCCTCCGCACTTAGGCCGGAGAATTGCACCCTCGCTCACGGAAAGCCAGACCTGAGCAACCCACTGGGCGCGGCGAGGTGTCCCGCATCACGAACGGCAGCAGGTCCGCAAGCGCATCGTGTGGATGCACGTGCATCATCCAAGAGCCGTGAGCCGACCTCGGCGATGGCTGTGAACGAACCCGGCTTGGGCTCATCTGCCGATGGTAAGGGCGAGGAGGGTATCGACCGCAGTTTCGAACGGACGGGTACTCCGATGTACCTGGGCGAGTAGAAGTCCTCCTTGGAGCGTGGCGAGCAGAGTAGTGGCGAGGTCGTCCGGGTCGATGTCGGACGGGAGTTTCCCGTCGGCATGAAGGGATCTGAGTCCATCGCCGATGGCGGCTGCCCACTGATCGAACCCTGCCGCGATGAGCGCTCGGGCCTCGGGGTCACTCTCGGCGAGTTGACCAACGAGCGAGCCAAGTGGGCAGCCCCCCTTTGCTTTGGTGCGCTTCGCTGCGGTGATCACCATGTTCCGCCAGGCTTCGACTCCGTTCGCGCTGCCGAGCGCGTGCCGCTGGTGATTGACGATGGTGTCGGCTTGGTAGTCGATGACCGCCTGCACGAGTTCGTTCTTGTCGGGGAAGTAGTGGTACATCTGAGAGCCGCTGACTTCCGCCGCCACCTTGACGTCTTCCAAGGTGGTGCCCGCCACCCCGCGCTCATGGATCAGGGCGGCGGCCTCCTCCACTATTCGTGCCCGGGTGCGTGCTCCCTTGGGGGTGAGCCTCGGCCGGTCACTCGTCTCGTTGACCATGCACCAATGTTAGCAGGATTTTGAGTTTGACAACCCAGTTCCGAACTGTCAGAGTGAGTCGCACAACCCATTTTGGAGCGAGAGGACGACACATCGCATGACTGACCTAAAGGGCAAGACAGCTCTGGTAACGGGCTCGACGAGCGGGATCGGCAAGGCTACGGCCATCGCCTTGGCCGCCCGCGGCGCTCACGTACTGGTAGTCGGACGCAACGAACAACGAGCCAAAGACGTGGTCGCCGAGATCGAAGGCAGCGGCGGCAGCGCAACGTTCCGGCTCACTACGTTGAGCGACCTCGAATCGGCCCGGGAGCTGGTCGAGTGGGCCACTGAGGCAGGCGACGGTCACGTCGACATCCTCATCAACAACGCTGGCGTCGCCTTGCTCGGACCAAGCAACGCAGCCACCGAAGCAGAGTTCGACGAGACCTTTGCACTGAACGTCAAGGTTCCGTTCTTCCTCGTCGCGTCACTGGCGCCAGCCATGGCCGAACGCGGATGGGGTTCGATCGTCAACGTCTCCACGATGGTCGCGAGCTTCGGACAGGCCGGCATGGCTCTGTATGGCGCCAGCCGAGCGGCTCTCGAACTGTTGACGAAGGCCTGGGCCGCCGAATACGGCCCGAGTGGTGTTCGGGTCAACGCCGTTGCCCCCGGCCCGACGCGCACCCGGATGATGGAAGCAGTCCCCGACGAGATGGTGAATCAGCTCGCAGCACTAGCACCAGCAGGTCGCGTAGCTGAGCCCGAGGAACTTGCTGCGGCGATCGTCTTCCTCGCCAGTGATGATGCCAGCTTCGTCCACGGCGTCACTCTTGCGGTCGACGGGGGCCGAGTAGCGACGTAACGCCTGTCGGCGGTGACGTTTAAGAGTGAAGACCTAGAACACAGATCACAACTAACAACTGAGGAGTATCCACATGAGCGCATACGTAATTGTCGAATTCACGGTCAAGGACCCGGATGTTTATCGTGAGAAATACAGCCCCAACGCTGGGCAGACGGCCAAAGAGCACGGAGGCGAGGTTCTCGCCAACGGTAACTGGGAGATCCTGCACGGCGATGGCTCGCTCACTTCAGGGGCACTCATGCGGTTTCCCGACCATGAGACGGCCATCAAGTGGTACAACTCGCCTGAATATCAGCAGCTGATCGATGTCCGAAGTGTCGCGATGGATGCCCGTTTCAGCTTGCTCGACGGCCTCCCTAGCTGATCGAGGTGGCTCCAGATCCCAATAGCAACCCGGGAGAACCGGTGGACGCAACCCGGCAAGAGCTGTCCTGCCTGACTAGGCCCACAGAAAACGAGAGGAAATACCAATGAGCACACTCCCAGGAAAGACGGTGCTCATCACGGGCGCCAACGCCGGGATCGGCAAGGATGTGGCCCGGCAACTGGCATTACGTCCCGAGATCGCGCGGATCTACCTGGCGTGCCGGAACCGAGATCGGGCGACAGCGGCAAAGGCCGAACTCGAAGCCGTGACCGGCCGGCACATCTTCGACATCATTCTCATGGACGTCGCCGATCTGGGTTCGGTCCGCGCCGGCCTTGCGGCCATCAACGGATCCCTCGACGCGCTGGTCATGAACGCTGGTGTAATCGGCGGCAACGTCGATGGACTTGACCGCTGACGGGGTCACCACCGTGTTCGCGACGAACGTTCTTGGTCACGTCGTTCTCCTCGAAGGGCTCCTGACCGAGGACCGACTTGGCGAGGTTGCGGTCTTCGCCGGAAGTGAAGCAGCCAGGGGAGTTCCGAAGTTGCGGATGAAACGGCCATCCTTCGTCTCAACCTCCGCCGATGAACTCGCCACCGTCATCGACGGCAGCTACTTCGCCGGCAGAAAAGCTGACCCCAACCTAGCCTTCGGGCAGGTCAAGTACATCGGGGCCCTGTGGATGGCCTACCTGGCCCGCCAATACCCCGACCGCCGATTCATCACCGTGAGCCCCGGGAACACCACCGGCACCCAAGCCGCCAACGACCTCCCGCTACCGCTACGTATAGCGGCCAAATACGTCATGCCCCCCCTGGGTATCGCCCACAAACTTGACGTGGGCGCGAGGCGACTGGTCGACGGCGTCACCGACCCGACCCTGTCTAGCGGCGTGTTCTACGCCAGCGCGGCCAACACGCTCAACGGTCCCTTGGTCGACCAAGCGGACATCTTCCCCGACCTGGCCAACCCGTCGTTTCAGGACCACGCCAACGAGGCCATCCACCGCTTCATCACCTAATGACGTTTGCGCAATAACGCGCCGACTGCTTTCCACAAACGCCCAGTTTCACGTCGGTTCTCGGGTCAGCAGATCTGACTTCGACATTCCCCCAGCTCAGAGAGGGGTTCGAACATCGACATTTGCCTTAGATGGCGAACGGATGCAAAAACACCCCTTTACCAGGGAAAACGTTGTAAATCCCGAGTGGAGGTGATGAGACTATGTCGAACCCCTCCGGGCCCGCTGACCTGGGGTTACAGATACTCCACCAGGTCCTAGCCCCGAGGTGCGAAGAACTCGAGTGCGATGTTGTCAGGGTCTCGAAAGGACAATGCCGAGTACCGGGGCGCGTCCACGATGCCACCGTTGGGGATGCCGAGTTCGTCTAGATGGATTTCCCATGCTCTCAACTCATCGCGGCTGGCACAGCCGAAAGCCAGATGATCGAGCCCCGGCCGGCGCTCGTTGAACGGCTCAGTGCTGCTCAAATCAGGGAACTGAGTTAGACCGACGAGTGTACCGCCCGTAAGCCAAGCGACACGCTGGAACGGACCTGTGTCCTCGTCAAGAATCGGGTCCGAGCCGAACAGGGCCTTGTACCAAGGAACACTCCGTTCGAGGCTCGTAACCGTTAGCGCCACGTGAGTAATCGCAGGGAACTCAGGCATGTCTTGTCTGCACCTCGGGCAAGGAGCGAATGCCACGTCTTTGGCTGGCCGCTCTGTGGGAATAGAAACTACCTGACAGGACCAGTCCGCCGCGCTCATGGAGGCCCCAGTTCCGGCGGTGCGGGGCACGCTCGCCCTACGGCGATGGCAACATCAGCAAAGTGACTCTGAACCCGCGCAGCGGTTGGCCTGCTGAATGACCGCTTCCTCCGGTGGCTCCGTCGCGGTCCGCATCTTGGCAGTGCCGACCCGAGCCGAGATTGCGCAGCTCGCGACGATCTTCGACCGCTATCGCGCCCACTATGGCAAGCACCCAGGGGCTAAATAAAGGCCAGCGGGGCGGCGCCAGGCCGGTCAACACGGTAGATGTAGTGGCAGCGCATCATCAATCGGGTTGTCGGGCGACGTCGGGCCTTCAGCGACCCGCTTCAAGCCAGCCTTCTCCAGTGCACGCCAGGAGGCCACATTGGCGGCCACCACGGCGACAACCACCGCGGGCGCATCAGAATACGAGTTCCAGGTGTCCTCAACGGCCGCAGCGATCATGCGGGATCCGAGACCGCGACCGCGCAGCGCTGGGTCCGCGATGAGGTAGTCAAGCTCGACGGCGCCGACTGGCATCTCGATAACTGCCGAGAATTTCGTGAGATCCTGGGGGTAGTCGCAAATCGCCGAGCGCTGCAGCAGGCCGATTGGCCGGCCGTCGAGGAGAACGAGGAGGTCTTCCCCCGGCTCCTCGCCTCGCGTACTCGCGCCGAAGTCGCGCTCGACCGCCTCAAGGGTTGTCTCATGATTCCACCACCGGGCGACCTGGGGCTCTCGCAACCACTCGGCGAGCATGGGAAGGTCGTCGGCAATCAACGGCCGCCACGACAAGAAACCATCGCTAATCCCCTCCACGGTCACAGCGCAGATCCCGATGTACTACGACCTCGGCAGCGATCCCGGCGAGCGCAACAACCTCTTCCCCGCCAAGTTGGACGGGGGCTGGATGTTTGAACTTCCTCCCGTACATTGACCAACTGGAGAAGTCCTTCGCTGAATACCCCAACATCAAGCCCGGCGAGGAGTTTCAGGGCTACCCAGCCAAGACGTAGATTCTCACGTATCACCTATGTGGCGGTCAGTGGCACCCTACCGGACGTCCTCGTCCCCCACTCCTCTAGCTGGTCCCAGTCGCTGCGGTTGATTCGGCCGATCTCGGGGGTTCGAACATCGTCATTTGCCTCAGTCGGCGAACTCGCAAGAAACCACATCTAGCAGGACATTCGTTGTGATTCCTACAACGGAGTGGAGTGGAGGTGAGCGGACTCGAACCGCCGACTTCCACGTTGCGAACGTGGATTAACCCGCTATCGGGACACTTCGGCGGACAGTCACGCACAATAACCCCAGGTAAGAGGGAGTGACCGCGCACCGGCGAACACCGGCACACGTCGGCACCCGCCGCGATCAGACGCGCGATAGACCGTGCCGTTCAGCACCAGCGTTCTGACTCAAACCGCCATCCAGCGAGGCGAAGTCTCCGACTCGCTTCTCGACAGTCACGACGGAAGTTCCAGCGTCCGGGACCCTGGGCGCCATACCGACCGTGCCCACGGCCGGGACCTCGATTCCATCGAGCGAGCCACTCATCCCAGACGCCGCGTTCCTGCTCGTCTTCGGGTTGCTCGAAGATAAATTGAGCTAAGGCCAATGACTTCGCTCTCATCGGGCGGACTCGGGGTGGAGCAATCGTGGCTCTGGCGGCGGCATAGAGCCTGGTGACCTCAGCCGGTGTGACTACAGGGTCAACGGTCAGGACGAGGCGGGTTCGGGTGTCAGTAATCATCTCGTGCCCGAATGGGTTGAACCCGGAGTCCGGCCTGAAGCTCACGGTAGCATTTACCGTGGCGGGAACCGGCTCGCCGCATACAAGCCACTTTGTAGCGGCCCGGAGGCTCCAGGGATACTGCTCGGCTAGGCGCTTCGAGGCTGTGGCGACCACTCCGAGGACGCTGGAGCGAGGCACGCTGACCTCTTGGTTTCTGCCGGTGTCGAGCAGGGTGACGAGCGGCACTCCGCTCGACCTGGCTGCCTGGAGGGCTACGTCCGCCTCATCGAGGCTCGAGATGCTGAAGCATTGGCACCGCTGCTCGTCGAGCCATGACCCGAGCTCGGCCGGTGAAGGTTGCGGGCCTATTTCCTCCCGCGCTACTTGCACGAAACCTTCCTCCGCCGCCATCCGCACATACAGCTGGGCCAGCGCCCTCGCGCGTCTGACGACCGGCGCGGACATCTTTAGTACTTCCTGAGGGTGTCGGCGTGTCGGCAAGTGCTGTGTGCACGCTCGAACCGCCAACGACGGACTAGCGAGAGCGCGCCGCGAATCGTCTCGTCTGTCTCATCGACCTCAAGGTCTGGAAGCCAACCGTCCTCTTCAAGCTTCTTGCACTCGTCCTCAGTCAGGGGAGCTCGGAGTTGCTTGTCTAGCCTCTGGCGCCAAATCACAGCATCACTTCTACCACCTGCTGAACTGATGGCGTGTACTAGAGCGCATGAGCATGCACACTCGCCTGTTGGTCGACATTCCGACTGCCCAGGAGATGCTCGGCGGCATTAGCAGGAGCAGCCTCTACGGCCTCGTTCGCGCCGGCAAGTTGCATTTGGTTCATGTGGGCCGCAGGGCGATGCTGTACTCGGGAGAGCTTCAGCGGCTCGTCGACGAACTGGCAGCCGACGCCGGAGTCCACGCCGAGGAGATCGACCCCAAGGACACGTTGCAATGTCTTACGGGAACGCCTCGCCCAACACGTCGAGACCCTTTCGATAGCCCCGTTTGAGACCGTGTACGCCGCTCTCAAGGCCCATGGCTGTAAGTCGAAACAACTCGGCGAAAAGGCGCCATGACCGCGCCGCATGGCGCTCGTGAACCGCGCGAACTGGTCGCTGTCGAGCAGCGCGGGCGAGCCCAGGCTGCCGAGATACACGCCGAGGTCCTGACGTGGAGGTGTCTGTGGTGCCACGGTCCCCTCGTCGAGCACAAGCAATGGTTCTGGTGCTCGCCGTCGTGCCGCGAGAGGTCGCTCGAACAAGAGCGCGGGCGTGACGACACGCCTACCGATACCGGCGCGCTCATCTGCCAGGACAGCGAGAGCTGAGCGACCGTGGACACTCCACACTCCATCGGGCACGAAGCAGCAGAGCATGGCGCCTCAACTCCTGTAGATGGGGTTCTTCGGCGGCTGGAGAGAGTCAAACAAGTTGGCCCAAATCAATGGTCCGCTCCGTGCTCTGCCCATCCTGACCGCAACCCGAGCCTGAGCGTCAAAGAGGGCGACGATGGTCGGGCCTTGGTCCATTGCCACAGGGGTTGCGAGACTGAGGCCATACTGGCGGCGCTCAGCCTCGACATGTCCGACCTGTTTGTCAATCCGGTAATAGGGACTCGGACTCCGCAGCGGCAGCACATCTATACCGACGAGAGCGGCAAGGAGTTGTATCGGCTCCGCAAGTTCGCGCCACGACGTTGGGCGACTTATCGACCGGACCCGTCGTCGGAGGGCGGCTGGTCGCCCGGCATGGGAGATGTTCGGCGAGTCCTGTACCGACTCCCTGACATCCTGAACCGCCCCTACGACGACCCAGTGTGGTGCTGCGAAGGCGAACGCGATGCCGACACCGCTCCGCGACTCGGCATGGTGGCGACCACGGCACTCGGCAATGGATGGCGGAAAGCGGACTTGTCACCTCTGCTCGGACGCCAATGCGTCGTCGTTTGTGACCGCGACCAGGCAGGATACACGCAAGGCCGTCGTCGAGCGGCTGCTCTGAGAGCAGGAGGCGCGGTCGTTGTCGACGACGACCTCGTCGCGCCTCGGGCAGTGAAGGACCTTGCGGACCTCGTAGAAGCCGTTGGAGCGGTTCTGTACGACGTTCTGGAGGAGTTCCGGCCAATCTCCGAGACTGCCGAGTTGTCAAAGCGTCGGTCAATCGAGGAGCGCGCCAGTCCGTACGCCATCGTGCCGAAGGAGCTGCTGGGGGTGAGCATCCTGGCTCGAGGTGTGTACCTCACCCTTGACCTGCTGGCAGGGAAAACAGGGACCGCGAAGCTCTCAATGGCGGGATTCGCCGAACAGGAACGAGTCGGCGTGAATCAAGCCGCCAAGGCCTTTCACGAGCTGGAGGCTGCGGGGCTCATTTTCCAGATGCGGCACGGAAATTGGCAGGTGGTCAATTCTCAACGGTCTCGGAAATCAACATCGTGATTCCTGTCTTTCTCCGCCCCTTCTTCTTTCTCTTTATCCCAAGTAACCCAGTGAACGCGTCGCCGAAGCGCGCTTACGACTGTCTGGCAGCGCGTTCGGAGGGGTTGTTAGATGACAAGGACGAGCCGGCATGAGCTGCGTCTGCTACGTCCCGAAGAAGTTCTACACGAAAGCGCGTTCGGTGATTGACCAGGCGAACGTCATCTGCGAGGAGTATGCGAATCAGGACCTTGCTCTGACTTTGCGCCAGCTCTTCTATCAATTCGTCGCACGGTGCCTCATCGCCAACATCCAAAAGGAATACAATCGGCTCGGCCGGATCGTGAGCGAGGCCCGGCTTGCTGGCGACCTCGACTGGGCCTACATCGTCGACCGGACGCGTGAACTGACATCCCTCCCACACTGGGACACCCCCGGCCAGATCATCGAAGCCGCGGCTGACCAGTTCAGGCTCGACAAATGGGCCAGTCAGCCTTGCCGCGTCGAGTGTTGGGTCGAGAAGAACGCTCTCCTCGGCGTGCTCGAGTCGGTCTGCCCGAACGAAGACGTGCCATTCTTCGCCTGTGTCGGCTATGCGAGCCTGACCGCGAAGCGGGACGCCGCGCAACGGATCGGCGGCTACCTCGCCAACGGGCAAGAGGTCGTGATCCTCTACCTCGGCGATCATGACCCGAGTGGCATCAATATGCCGAGAGAGCTCCGAAGCCGGCTCGAAACCTTCATCGGGCACGATGAGGGTCACAACGTCTTAGACCTGCTGACGGTCAAGCGCATCGCACTCAACGGCGACCAGGTCGAGCAGTACCGCCCGCCGCCCAACACCGCGAAGCAGACTGACAGCCGGTATTCGGCCTATCTCACCGAGTTTGGACCTCAGTGTTGGGAGCTCGACGCTCTCGAGCCGTCGCTCATGGTCGATCTCATCCGCAGCGAAATCGAGGCTTGCCGCGACTCTGCGCTCTGGGCCGTGGCCGTCGAGCGTGAAGCGGGCATGCGCAACACGTTGGACCACGGAGCTCGGCGACTGCTCGCCGACCTCGAGGACGAGGAGTGACCGAAGTGGGGGTGCCGCACGACCCACACCCAACGAGAGACGGCAAGAAAGTGACCAGTCCAGACCTCATGACTGTTTGTTACTGGCCCCATGAGCCGAGGATGCTTATCGCCGAGATCACGGATAGGCCGTCGGAGAACGATAAGGCACCGCCCGCCTTCAAGTTCGCGGCTGCCCGCGAGGCGCAGACGGATGCTGTGAGGGCCATTCGGCGAGGCTCGCCGAAGACCGGAGCAGCGATCGACTACGCCGCTCGCTGTGATCGAGGCAATGCTCCTCGGCGAGTGGGCGCTGGAGGAGCAGGGCAAGGGACGCCCGAAGAGTGACCTACGTTCGGCAAGTTCGTACGCGAGAGCTGCACTTGGAGTCCTGCCGGCGAGACCATGCGTCCGCCGCGGTGAACCAGCCGCTGCCCGAGTCGGTCGACATCGCCGCGCCGTCGTCGGTGCGGAAATCTTGGATAGGAGGTGCGGACCGCGGCGCCAGTTACACGATCAGTTACGCGGCACACGTGTCTTCATGGGTAGGGTTTGACCATGCTTGCGGTGAGCACGTTCGACAGCACCAAAACGGATCTTCAAGAGTTACTCAACAACGCTCGGACGGGCGAGGCCCAGTTACCCGACTTCCAGCGTGGCTGGGTATGGGATGACGAACACATCCGTGACCTCATAGCGAGCGTCTCCCAGTCGTTTCCTATAGGCGCCGTCATGATGTTGGAGCACGGAGGCGAGGTCAACTTCCGCACGCGACCACTTGAGGGAGCCGCCCCAGGCGAGCGCATCCCGGATCTGCTGGTCCTTGACGGCCAGCAGCGGCTCACCTCGCTCTTTCAATCCCTCATGGCTGGAGCTCCGGTCACGACTCGCGACGCGAAGGGCCTGCCGATCGAGCGCCGGTACTACCTCGACATCTCTGGGTGCCTCGATCCACACACCGAGCGGGAAGATGCCGTGTTATCCATTCCTTCCGACCGGGTCGTGAGAACGAACTTCGGCCGAGAAATCCTTCTTGACCTCTCGAACGAGCAAAAGGAGTTCGCGCACCGAATGTTTCCATTGAGTCAGGTGTTCGATCACTACAAGTGGGCAGCTGGGTTTCGCGAGTTTCACGACTATGACGCCGGACTCAGCCGCGAGTGGGACGAATTCGAGAAGGAGGTTGTTCAGCGCTTTCGTACTTACCAGCTGCCTGTGATCCGCCTACACAAGCAGACCCCAAAAGAGGCCGTGTGCCTCGTTTTCGAGAAGGTCAACACCGGTGGAGTTTCGCTTACAGTCTTCGAGCTGTTGACGGCGATTTTCGCATCCGTCGCGCCCCCGGACTTCGAACTACGTGGAGACTGGGAGGCGCGACAGCGGCGTCTTTACCAGCACCGGGTGCTCCGGGACGTAGCCAACACGGACTTCTTGCAAGCCATCACGCTGTTGGTCACACAACACCGTCAGGAAGCTGCCGTCGGCGATGGGGAGAACGAGGAGCGGGCGCCCGCGATCAGCTGCAAGCGCAAGGACGTCCTTCGACTGACCTTTGAGGACTACCAGCGGTGGGCTGATCCGGTCACTCATGGTTTCGAGCTCGCAGCGCGGTTCCTCCACCGCGAGCGGATATTCGAGACGAGGTTCCTCCCGTACAGTACCCAGCTCGTCCCACTCGCGGCGTTGCTTACCGTTCTGGGCGACGATGGCCTCGAGAATCCGAGCGTGCGCGCCAAGCTCTCGCGTTGGTATTGGTGCGGTGTCTTCGGTGAGCTCTACGGCTCAGCTACTGAATCGCGCTTCGCTCGCGATTTGCCTGACGTGTTGCGCTGGGTCCAGGACGAGTCGGCCGTCCCGAGGACCATAGCCGACGCCAACCTCGCACCGGATCGGCTCCTCACCTTGCGAACTCGCAACAGTGCCGCATATAAGGGCGTCTATGTGCTGCTCATTCGCGAAGGCGCTCGTGACTTCCGCACCGGCGAAACCGCAAACGACCAGAACTACTTTGACGAGGCCGTGGACATTCACCATGTGTTTCCGAAGAAGTGGTGCCAGGAGCGGAAACCCGAGCCGGTGCCTGCCGGTCGATGCGACAGCATCGTGAACAAGACGCCGCTGATGGCGAGAACGAACCGCATCATTGGTGGGCGAGCACCGAGCGACTACCTGCAAAGCCTCCACACCAACTATGGTGTCTCCTCCGCCGACGAGACAAAGAATCTCCAATCACACTTCATCGATCCCGATCACTTGAAAAGTGACGATTTTGAGGCGTTCTACGACGCCGCGACACCAAGATCTTCTTCAACGCATCGGAGCGACGATGGGGAAGCAGCTAGTGCCCGACCCTACCGAGCCAGCTTCAGAGGAGATCTCTTACGAAGAGGTGGAGGACGGCGAGGACTAGGTAAGGGCGGTTGGTTAGCGCAACGTTCGGGACGCATACGGTAGCCGGTCGGGCGTAGTGGCAGACCGTCGCGACCGACCCGGCCTTCGTGCGCGCTCATGTCGTGCTCGGAGACGCCGGCAGCGGCCGCTCGCCGGGCGGGAGACCCCCCATTTCTCTCTCGAGAGCCGCTATCTGCGCTTCGTTGTCCTTGATCATCTTCTCGACGAGTTCCCGCGGTACGACCTCGAGCCGGGTGGAAAGAGGCGCATAGCTGCCCGTCAACCTATTTCGTTGATCCTCGATTCGCTGCAGCCTGTCGAGCGCTTGCAGGTTCGGGAGTCGGTCAGGCAACGCGACGGGCTCGCCGGCCTCGTCCTTGACGTAAATGATCCTGCCGTTCGAGTGGGCGACGTGTTCTTCTTCCGCGACACGTAACGCGATCTCGGCCATGGCATCTAACCGAGCGAGGGCGACCTTCTTGGCGCTCGCCACGTCGTTGTCGGGCTCGGCCCTCAGTGCTCGCTGGACCCGGTCATAGGCTGTCTGAACCGGAATTCCGAGGTGCTTCGCCATCACGGTGTAGCTGTTGAACCGCGCGATATAGCTGCGCCGCTTCCTGGTCGAGCTTCTGTTGCTCTACGCCCTTCGAGAATCTCCCCCGCCCGTTGCGCTGCGCACTCTTTGCGTTCGTCCTCGCCATCGATCCCTCCGAAAGGTCAACTCTCTGAATGGTAGACATTCGGTGCGACATTCCCGTGGAAGACGAACAGAGCGATTCGAGCGGCCGGGGAATGTCCAGGCACGGCCCGTATTACGGAGGTTCCTCACCTGTGACGGTAGCGACGGGACGGTCCACATGAGACACAATGTTCTTGCACTTCACCGATCGAGGAAGGGCGGATGGAAACAACCTCCGCAGACCTGCGCGCAGCCGTCGCCGACTGGCACCTCGCCGCCACCGCGACGATCGCCGCTGCACGCGGCCGCAGCCAGGCTGAGCGCTATGCAGCTGGCGATCGAGAGTGCTGACGCCTACGGCGAGGCACCGATCAACCCCGCGGGTGCCGTCGATGCCCTGCTTGGAGCGGCTGGTCGCATCCTGGAGTTCCTCCCGGTCCAAGATGATGACGACGCCGCCGGTCGCGCCCTCGCTCTCGTGGCCGGAAGCATCTCGGTCGTGGACGCCCTGGACATGGTGGCTATTTCCACCCCCTCGGCCCCGCCATCCGACTGCTCCGCTTGACTGTGAGTACTCCCTGGGAAGCTGCCTGGACAGAACTCGTGCTAACCGCTGGTTGAAGAGCCCGTTCGGCGACTACTTCAGGGCTGCACGCATCGCCGAATAGCGTCCCGCGCCCCTGGCTGAGCGCTCGGCGTACTGGGATGTGCACCTCGACTGCGTCGTGTCGGATGACTCAGCTACCTTCTTGAGCGGTGAGGGTGGCACTAGTAGGGATCTGCGAAACTCTGGACTGGCAGGTCAGGCCAGCGATCGATTGGTGGCGGCAGTTCGAGTTCCCCACGAATCGCAGTCTTATACCTCTTCGTAGGTCCTTAGTTGCCCTACGCAGATTGACGATCGCGGAGAGCCTGACGAGCCGCAGCACGTACCTCCGGCCCGATGCGGGCTCGTAACTGACCGAACCAAGCCGTCAGGAAGATTAACTGGGCAGTGCCCACAACTGCCCATACTGTCAACCCTGTTGAGGTGGCAAAGAGAACGTCCCGTGTCCAGGGGTCCGCTACGGACCATGCAATGGCTGTCCCCAAGCCGACGACTACACCCAAGCTACTTATGACTGCCGTGACCTTGTACGGACGCATTGCTCCTTCCACACCGATGCCACTCGTGCGGAGGAACGCGACGAACTCGTCACCCAAGAACGCGACCAATACCGAAAGTGCGGTGAGAACCACCGCGAGGATCGCAGCGGCGAGTGCTATCTCTGCGTAGACGACATTCGTTGCATGCGCAAGGAGACCGTGCACCGAATGCCCTGCAATCCCGGCAAGCACGCCAGCCGCTGTACCGATTGCCGTGTCCACGGACTGAACGCTCCACTTCATGTGGTGAACTAGCCACGATTCCGTAGGAGGTCGCTTAGTCATTCTGGCTGACCGGCTTCGTCATCGGTTTGGAGGTCGACGGTTACAACGCGACGCATCTCTGACGGTGGAGCTTCCCCGGTCTCTGGGTCCTTTGTAACGGTCTCAGTCAAGACCTCACTTTCGGTACTCTGCTTCCATGTGTCACTCACCTCGACGCCGTCCTCAACCAAAATGCCCTTGGCTTCGTAGGTGCCGTATCCTCGCTCAACATGGTCGAGCGCCGCCATAATGAACTCTGACGATTCAACATCGAATCCCTCAGGATCCTCCAAGATGATCTCCACTGCTGCCGATTTTGTATCCGAGAAGAGGTCTTGCAGGACCCGCTTGTTGAATCTTGGATTTGGCCGGACCAACTGAAAATCGAGCTTGACAATTCGCTCGACCTTTGCAACCCAGTCTTCCCAAGAATCCTGAGCAACGCCTTCAAGGTCAAGCACCCACCGATATCGGGACGTGGCACGCAATATAGCGATGAAGGCACCGCGGAAGGTTTGGACGCGAATGTCAGTGCCGCGTAGCTGAAACGCGACCCGCATCGTGTTCATGTTGACGGCGTACGTCGTCGTTTGACCAAGCAGAGGGTGCGTCCGTACGAAATCCTGACGTTCGGCGTTCCAGTTCTCGCTCACGGCGTCGCGAGCTTCAAAGCCAATCCGTCCGGTGCACACGGCCCGCTCCTCGTGCCACTGGGTGAGGCGCCAGACGCGGTTGTATCGGGTGACTGGTGTACCCGGAATCAGTGCCGCACGCAATGCTGCCGCCAACCCCTCCATTGGATCCGACTCGTTCGCGATGGCGAGTCGGCCGAAAGCGACTGTCGCCTCATTGCGTCGAGCCACACGCGGCAGTGTACTTATGGGTTGCTCGGTCCGCGGCAGCGCATTGCTAATCGACTTGGTGGAAAAGGTCTGAGAGCTGCGCTTCTAATCCCAGCTCGGCCGGGCCGCACTGACCTGGTGTGGCCTTCTTCTACGCCCGGGATCGTCCTCGGCACTGTTGCGCGGTTCGTCGCTGACAAGAGCGGGCTTCATCGCGTTGAGCACTGGACCTGCGACCGTGGGGCTCATCCGTGGCGTCGCGTGTTTCACCTCGGTGCGCCCAGGGGCTCTCATCCAGAAACGCCGGCAGGACGCATCAAGACGATTTGTTCCGTCGCGACGCCCGGCCGCATTGGTCACCGCGCCTTCCGGGCAGCGGACGATCCGTCCTGGAAGGTTTCATTTCCGACCTGAAAATTCGCTAAGAAGTCCCGACCGCGTCGGCGTGTTTGACCCCACCCCCTTCTCTTTGGTGGCCAGATGGTTGCCCGATCGACCTTGCTGTGAGCGGCTGCCGGCTGCTCTAGCTCTCTCGCTGGACAACTCGCAGCACCTGGTTACTCGACCAGCGGTCGCCGACCTTCGGCCGGTGGCCCGCCTCCTCGAGCCGAGCGGCAATCTGCCGACTGCTGAGTCCCTCGTCGTGAAGCTGTCGAATGAGCGCGATCACTTCCTGCTCACGGGGCTCGGGCACGAGCTCCTTGCCCTCGGCACGCCAACCGAATGGCGGCCGGCCGCCTCCGTAGCCGCCACCTGCGACCTTCGCAGCCTTGCCTGCCATCATGCGGCCCCTGATGAGAGCCCGCTCGTATTGGGAGATGCTGCCCAAGACCTGGCGCACGAGCACGCGGGTCGGGTCGTCGCTGTCCATGTCGGGTTCAGAGACGGAGATCACCTCGGCGCCGGCCTGGCGCATCCGAGCCATGAGCGTCTCTTGTAAAAGCAGGTCCCGAGCGAGCCGGTCCATCCGGGCGACGACGATGCCGGCGACCTCGCCGCGCTCGACGATGGCAAGGGCCTCGGCGAGCCCGACACGGGCGTCCAACCCGTTGGTACCGGACTGGCCCTCGTCGGAGAGAATCCGCACGAGCCGTAGGCCGTTCACCTTGGCGTAGTCGCGGATCGCCTTCGCCTGAACCTCGAGCCCGTAGCCGGTCACCTGTTCCTGAGTCGAGACACGGGTGTATCCGAGAACCTTGCGAGCTGCCATCGCTTCACTCCCTGTCGTTCAATTGTGACTGAGCGCCCGGAGCCGGTGCCGAGCCAGCGAGCGCTCCTCGCGCTCCGGGCCGTGCTTCAAGCTGCGACCAGCCCCGAAGCGGTGTGTTCGATCTGCTCGAGAATCTCGCGAGCGCATCCGAGGGCGCGATCCGCGGCGGCCGTTACGACCTTGACCTCGCCGCTGGCCCAGGTTGCGACGTAGGGAAACGAGTAAGCATCGGTCTCGAGTCCGAGCTCGCGGCACACCAGGAACGCCACCGACTCGGCCTCGACTTCGCAGCGTTCGCGGTTCGCGTGGTAGTCGCAGGTCGGTTCAGAGTGCAGGAGAACGTGCGCCAGCTCGTGGGCCAACGTCTTGACCGCGGCGGCATCCTCCAGCCGATCCGCGACCGTGACTATGCGAGTCGTCATCGACGTGGTGCCATTCGCTGGGAACAGGGGAGCACGTATGACGCTGAACCCGCGAGCCTCGACGAGCTGTGCGAGCGCGTCCCACGTGCCGCATGGACCCTCACCAGCGAGCAGCGTCGGACGGATCGGCTCGGGGATCTCTCCGTCACCGTCCGTCTGGCACGCGGCGAAGACGTGCTCGATCTTGAATCCTCGAACAGCCCAGTTCTCTGAACCATCGTCGGTCGTGACCTTCACGCGGACGGGAGCGAGCACCGCGAGGCCGTGCTCACCCTTGCGAACGCATCGACCGAGCGTCAGCCACGTACGGAAACCTGCGACGTGTCCGAGGTCGTCCCATCCGCGTATCATCGCTTGCTGAAACAACCACATGCGATTCTGTGCCGAGTAGCTGTGAAGCTTGCGAGCGAAGTCGAGAAACGCCCGCCAGTCGTCGGAGCTCGAGATCGCTTCGACTGCTGCAGTGAGCTCCGCATGTGCTGCGTCCATCCGAGCCTTGCGGTCCTCGGGGGAGTAGGTCACTCTTGCCATTGTCGGAACCTCCCTTAAAGGTTTCGGCCGGACCCGGGGAGGTTGCTGCCTCGCCCGGGTCACTTTCTGTGCGATTCCGCTACGGAACCTACAGGTAACGTAGCACTCCAGCTAGAGAGAGTCAAGGCACATGGCTGAGAAGGTCACTTTCCTTCACCGCTCTCGAGCAATGTCGGCTCGCCGGGTCAGTCGGCCACTAAACGACCGGCGGAGTTGCTCAGAACTGACTCTCGCTAGTAGCTCGGCCCAGTCGTCTCGAAGAGGATCATGTGCTCAGCCCTCCTCGAACTCGTGAGCGTCAAACCTGAGAGTTCGAGCGTTCTCGCCGACGCTGCGGCGCACATCTTCACCAAAGCCCTTTTCGGAGGTCGCTTCGATTTCGAGTGTGATCTTCACCTCGGCGTCCGCGCGACCGAGCTGGGCCACGATGGCGTCCGCTATCTCTCCCAGGTCGCGCAACATTCGTACCGGCTCAAGTGAGACTCGGCCATAGAAGCGAGTCGGTTCCTTGGTGCCCGGCGCGGTGAGTACCTCCTCTTTGCCGGTCGAGCGCTGGGTCGAGCCCGTGCGACCATTGCCTGTGTGTTCACCTCGCTCTGACGATTCCTGCGCGCTCCGCTGGTCCGCCGACAACTGCACTGCCGCCACGTCCGGCTTCACGAGTACCGACATAGCGTCGAGCACCACAGCCGCTGCAAGTTGACCCGCAACGAGGCCGCTGTATCGCCCCGTAGCTTCGTCGAACGCATCTGCGTACGCGAACGTGTCTGGGCTCCAAGTGAACAGAGCCAGGCCCGATCGCACCGCCTCGAGGAGTACGGCCGAGTCCCTGAGGCGTGGGAGATAAAGATACTGGCTGTAGTCGCTCCACAACTGTTTCAGCCCGACTTGGTCGCCACGCCACAGGGGTACGCGGTCGAGATCCATGCGAAGCCTGGCACCGGAGTACTGGGTAATTAGCGCCTCTTCGCTGTGGAGCTTCTTGCCAACCCGAACCGCGAGAGGCTCCGGTCCGCTTACGCGTGTTTCCTCCCATGTCACCGTCGGTTCGCCAGGAGTCTGGGACGGGATCAGCACCCAGATAAAGGTCTCTGTGACCCGTTGGGCGACTGCCTCATCAAATTGGCCGCGCTCGGTCTCCGCCTGTCGGGTTTGGAAATTGTCGAGATTCAGCGTCTCCTTCTCGAACTCAATCGACTTCCAAGCGAGGTAGTCGCGCACTGCTTGGCGAAGCTCACCCAAGCGAGCCGTGTCTGGTGCGAGGAATACAAGCATGTTCCGGTTCAAGCGATCTCCAGCGGCGCGCTTGTCAAGGAACCGCTGTGCAGCAACGCGGGCCTGGCTGTCGTTCGACTTACCGGAGTGCGGGAACTCGGGACCGAGAACGACAAGACGAGCCTCGGTCTCGTCGGGTACTTCAGCCGGCGAACGAGGGGCCGGGTGGACGTTGGCGAAGTCGCCGCTGTTGGCCGGTTCTCGTGGCCGTCGAAAGCCGCCGACGAATCTCCTCATCGACTTCGTCGTCAGTGAAGTTTGACGCTGCTCGATCCTGGGCGAGGCGGGTGACGGATGGTTGCAACGAGTACCAGTAGCGTTGGCCGTCCACATACAAGTAGGTGGCCTGATCAGTAAGGCGGCGCAGCGCGTCGCCAAACGTGGCTGGTGACTCTCCCGGCTGGGCACAACCAAGCTTGATGGAGCGGTCATCGATTCCCCGATTGGCTGCCTTTTGTGTGGGAGCCGACCCCAGGTAGATGGTTCGGGCGACTCTTCGCGTAGCTGAGTACCGGCCGAGGTTGGGGTTCTCGCGGTCAAGGCGCAGGGGAAGCGCATTCGGTCCGTCGATGTCGCTTTCGATGACCGGCGTCCATCCCTCCTCCAGATAGCGCGTCAGTTCGGATGACACGGCTGGAGCATCTATGGGAATCGATGCCGGCATAATGAACAGGCTCATGTCGTTTCGTTCCCAAAGTTCGTGAATCACTGCGGCCATCAGGCGTAGTACGCCCCGTGTCCGCTGGAACTTGTCGAGAGTGGACCATTCGCCGTAGAGCCGGTCGAACAACTCTGGATGAATCGGATACGCCGCGATGAGTCGGCGCTCATAATCACCCTCGGAGCAGCCCGAGGGGAACTCCGCCTTCTGTGTCCGGTAGAAGTTTCCGAACGCCTTAACCACCGCATCTCGGTCAGGCGCGACATCGGCGGGCAGCTCATCGAACAGCCGGCGACGAACAATCTCGAATCCCTCTTCCGCGGAAGCCGGACGCCACGAGGATTCCATGCGACCGACAACGTTCTGCAACCGCTCGCAGGCTGCTCTGCCCCCTTCGCCACCTACCTCGATATCCGACGCTGGGATCGACACAACGAGCAATGCTCCTTCGATCGCGGCGACATGCCTCGGCGAGAGCCTGGGCAAAGGTGAACTGGGCATCAAAGGAACCTGCAGGGAGCCCGTCAACGCCGTAGAGCTGTCGTGCATAGGCGACCCACTCATCGATCAAGATCAAGCAAGGGGCGTAGCGCCTTAGTAGATCGACCAGCGCCACTCCAGGGCTAGTGCCGCTCCGATCCGCCTCGGCAACAAGGCGGTACCCATCGGGGCCGCCCAGCTGCCAGGCCAGTTCACCCCACAGGGTGTGGACCCTCACGCCCTTTCCCTTGTCGTAGACCACCCCTGGGGAGATCATTTGCCCCACGAGGACCGCCGTGGCTGCTGGTGGCGGAGCGTCGAGGCCGCCCTCGGCCAACATCGCCTCGACACCCGAGAGTTCATGCATGGGGTGCCCCGCTGCCAGGTGATACAAGGCGATCATCGAGTGAGTCTTGCCGCCTCCGAAATTGGTCTGGAGGTCAACGACCGGGTCACCGCCCTCCCTGCGGAACCGGCGCACGGCGTTGAGCAGCAACTCCCGAAGTCCATCAGTCAGGAACGTGCGACGGAAGAACTCAACCGGTTTGCCGTATTCGTCCGCAGCCTCGCCGCGCCAGACCTGGTGGAGATCCGCAGCGAACTCCGCCTGCTGATAACGGCCCGACGCGACATCGGGATGGGGTGTCACAACGTCGCGCCACGGTTTGAGTCCAACGGCGGGTTGCCCTTCGACAGGCGCTACTGCCGCCTTTCGCTGTGTCTGTCTAGCCTGCTCGGCGAACCTCAACCGCAGAAGGTCTTGACGCATCTTGTCGATCTCGACCGCCTGGTCAGCTGCGGAGATCGCCAGGAGCAAGCGGTGCATCGAATCGAGCGAGCGGTAAGCGTCATCACCCGAGAACGGGTCCTGGTGCGCCCATCGATTGCGAACGTCTCGAAGCTCACTCACATAGGTCCGCTCGCTTTGGCCGAGTACGTTGCGAAACACGGCCTGCCACTCATCCCACACCACCTTCAGGAGAAACTGAGCGTCTGTGGCCGAGACCTTCTTGTCGGGGTGGGGCGTCCCAGGGTCCATGCGCGCGACAGATTGGACCCAACTATCTCCATACTTGGCAGTGCACTCCCGCGCCACAAAGGGCGCGAGCCCTTCGCTCAACAAACCGAGGGCCCGTCCGATACGTTCATGATTCGTCACAGCCACGGGTCAGACAGCTCCTCGATCAGATGCTCATCACACAACATCACAAGAGGCTTCCCTGTGCGGCACTTGCAGCCGACACCACTGCACCAAGGCGAGCGATTTCCGGCCAGGCGACAACTACCGAGTTGTATGCAATAGCCTCGTTGGCCCACTTGTTGCGCTCGCAGATCACGTAAAGTCGATAGGCAAGCTCCAGCGCGGTTTCTCCCAGCCCTCCGACCCGCCTCAGCAACTCCGCCGCCGCCAGTTCGCCACCTGTTTCCAACGCCCTGATCAGGTGCTGCGTCACTTCCCAGACCGTGAGCCTCGTGTCTGCCGCTGGATCCCACCGCTCTGGCAATTCCGAGCGGTCCAAAAGCCGGACCTCTCCCGCCCGAGACTCGAGAATTCCAGCTTCTACCATCCCTCCTACGGCGGTATTCTTGGCCTTCGAAAGTGTCTCCGCTTGTCCGAACTCGCCAGCGCTCATGCCGAATTGCTCGAACCAGGCGAGCGCCCAGCGTGTATCCGAGTCAAAGTCGGACTCCTGCTCAGCGAGCGTCTCGTCGAGCACCTGATTAATGAGTCGGAGGCCTGCACGAACCGTCATCGCCGACCCATCAGCTTCGACAACCTTCGCATACTGGGAGAAAACAGCCATTCCCGGCCCAATGGCGGCCTGGGCGAGGTCGACAGGTGCGATATGCCCCTGCTGCAGCGTCCGAACAGCAGGCGGCAGGTCTCGCTTAAGAGTCGACAGGAATTCTCTGCGGGTTGCGAGCGGTGCGTCAGTCGCTCGATGGCGGCAAACGAGCACAATTGCCGTAGCGAGCGTGTTCGTTCCGATCGAAATCATCCGATCACCTCGTTCACTTCTCATGGGCCAAGTCCCGTCGATCGCGAAACCAGCGTCAAGGAGTCCCTCAAGCATCGTCTCCCATCCGGTCGATGCGACTCCACTCGCTGAGCTTTCTGCCTGTTTGAAGGCGTAATACACCGTCATTGGGTACCTGCGGTCCTGCGCGTCACGTATGTGTTTGAACGCTTCTCCGAGACCAATCTCAAAGAACCGCTCTGCCGCCTTCCTGTCGCCGCCGAAGCGGTAGGGCGACGCGATCAGCTCTTGCGACTTGGGAACTAAAAGCGTGGAACACTCTTGTGGAAACACATCTCTCAGCGCCTCTCGGAGCCACACAAAGAAGAAGTCGGACAGATCTCCATAACTAATGTTGTCGTAATAGGGAGGATCTGTAGAGATCACACCTCTGGGTAGTTCAGCCACACGAGCGTCCAGTTGCATCACTACTCCTTCAGTCTGTGCGCCACAGCGGACGGCTTCTAGTGCACGAGCCGCCGCATCAACTGAGGACGTGTAGCTTGCTAAGCTCCCTACGCAATTGAGTTCAACGAAGTCCCATGTCATAGGTATCGCATGGCGAGTAAAGAGGTGCGTTATGTTTTGGTTTGTAATGTTCCACGAACAGAGCGCATTGTTCAGGTCAGTCCACTTCGACAGGGCCAGTCCTAAGTAAGTCATCACAGCCTCGGCGTAAGCAAATGCACCGGACCCACCGTCTCTAAGCGGCGTCTGTTCCTCGGCCATCCCGGCGCGAAGTGCATCGCGTTGAACGAGACCTCTCACTTCCAAAACGAGGTCACAGAACGTTCTCAACGCCGAAAGTTGGCGAGCGGTAAAGAGCTGTTGCCACTCTTCGAATCCGTAGCTCTTACACCATACATTTCGAGGATCCTCAGGAAGGCGCTGACGAGGGATGTTATCCGGCACAGCCACGTTCGCCGCATCCGACTGAAACTTGTTGGGAGAGACGTAGAGCCGCGAGCGGTTGCCCTCAGCGATAGTCGCAAGAAGCTGAACTCCGATCCGCCCGGACATCCCTTCAGTCTTCAAGTGCTCGTCATCCATGGCCACGGAGCATGCAACGCAGGCGAATCTTGCGCCGCGGCCCAGCTTTGGCGGGGACGATGGCGATCCCTCAGGTCCGCCGACTGTGAATGTAATGGACTTGCCCTCAACCTTCGGAACAACCCAGCGGGCCCGGCCCTTTCTCGACGAGAGTACGAACGTTGACGCCAACGGCGTTATCGCCCCACAGGCCGGGTTGGGGCATCTCACTGTTCGCGCCCAAACCCACGCAACTACAGGTGCGAGCGAACCGCCGTCCTCCGGTGAAAGCCGGACGTGCGGGTAATGGTTCCCTATCCTTCGCTGCGCCTCATCTCCTATCCAGGCTCCATAATGGCGAACATCGGCTGCCAACCCGCTAGCGCCTTCTCGTGGATCGAGATCCAGGTTCCCCTGATTAAGCTGGTGAACAGGTGGGAAGCCGCCGAACCGCGCCGGTATCTCGACAAGAGCCTTGTTGATCAAGACGGCGACAGGGTTTAGATCACTCGCATGAACTCCTAAGCCCAGGCGCTGCGCTTCCACGGGTATAGATCCACCGCCAGCGAATGGATCGATAAGTAACGGTAACTCGCCATCGCATGACGCTCGAATCTCGGCGCGAGCACCTTCGAGGACATCGGGGTTACAGCTGTTCTCCCATTTCACAAGATCTTCGATGATGCTGAACAGGCGAAGCCTCTCCGCTTCTTGACTCTCGGTTGTTGGGAAGCGATCCGGATGAGCGGATGGATCATCAACCAAGGAAGCGAACACGACCGCGCGGCACACCACTAATGGTCGCCGTGCCCACCACGTATGGAGCGATCGAGGATGGTTGCGAGTAAATGGCTCCTTCTCCTTCGCCGATTCCCGGTTAATCGCCTCAAGCGGCAGCGCAACCTCGATCAGCTTCTTCTTCTGGGTCACCCCGGAACCTCGCCTCGTTCAAAGTAGGGCTTCCACTTGAGGTTGACGCTGATGGTGTCGAACGGCAAGTCGCCGACCTCCTCGAATGCCCTTCGCAGATACCGGACCTCTCGAGCCGAGGCTCCCTCGACTTCTACGAGCGCCAGCAGGTGCTGGTCGGGCTTGTTGCGGCCGATTCCGATCTCACTTCGAGTGATGGTGAACGTATCTGCACCGGCGATTCGGCCCTTGACTTCGATGAACCGGAGGATGCCACCGCTGTCTTTCGACTCGATGTCATAGCCCTTATTGTTTGGCGGCATCTCCCTCGGTGCCCGACCAAGATTGCGTTCGGCCGCAAGAACGGCGTCAACAGCTGCACGCTCTGTCACTGACTTCTCGGCGGCGTAGTCGAGAATCTGGCGGGCGGTCACTCCATTAAGCGAGGCCAACAGCCCAGCAGGTACGACGAGAGCCCCGCCTGCGACAACAGGAGGAAGCGGAGCCAACTGACGCTCAGCCTCAAGCTCCTCGAGGCGGCGCTTCAGTCGCCCCTCCAGTTCGTCGGCACGCTGACGAGCCCTTGCCGAGTTCATCCCGCTCGCTAGGAAGCTTGCCGGCCAACTCGCGATCCTTCAACTGGTTGGCGCGGTGATCCCAGTGTTGGATCTCCGACAGCAACCGCTCGCGGACTGCAGCGGTCGTTCTCTCCACTCTGTCGAGCGTGCGGCGGCGGACTTCCTCGAGGTGGGCCCGCGGCAAGCTCGACGCCGTGATCCAGCGCCCTGGATTCGAGGTCAGCCCGTACCCAAGCTCCCTCGATGAGCGGCTGCAGGAGTGCAAGCTCTTCAGGCGTAGTCGGCCGACAGTCAAGATACGGCGCCCAACCGGCATGTCGCGCGCGATCCCGTCAGGGTCAACCTCGACGAATTCAAAGCGCTTCGAAACGACGCGACGCGCCCCGGCGCTGTCGGTACGTCCGTCGACAACCGCGTGCTGGAGGTAGACAAGACGCGCGCGGTGTCGCCTGGATCTGTCTCGTCGACGAGCACAGCGCCCTGCAGGAGCAGAGCCTCGTGTCGCTCGATGATCAGGTCGATCGTGCCGTCGAGCAGCGGGTGGCCAGGCGTGACGTACTCGGCCAGCGGACGGCCCTCGACGGCGATCAGGTCCTTCTCGAAGGTGACGCGCTCGTAGCGTCGAAGCAGCGGTGCGCCGAGTCCGATCTGGCGGTCTCGTCGGCGAAGCTCGGCTGGAACGTGCGTGATCTCGAATCGTGCCGGGCTCGCGTTCCCGAATGGCACCGCCAAGAAGGCCGAAAGCCTCCATAAAAAAGGCTCGGATGAAGTGTGGCTGGAGCTTGCGGGCCTCGGCGCGCTCCATCTCATCGCGGATCCGCTCGACGTCGGCACCCGTCATCACATCGCTTACAAGTGCCCGTTCGTGGACCACATCACGAAGCGCATCGCCGACGGTGGCGTCTACGACCGCGTGGAGGCTGGGCTCTCACCTGCGGTTGCTCGCCGTAGCGGACGGCCTCGATCAGCAGGTCGCGCAAGCTCTTGCCGCGAAATGCCTCCCCGAGGACGTCGAAGACCTGGTCGCCTAGCGCCTTGCGCTGCTCGTCGAGCTTCTCGAAGAGGCGTTGAAATACCAGACCCTCGCGAGTGTCTTCGGCCACGAGGTTCCATAGGTGGCAGACCTCGGTCTGGCCGATGCGGTGCACCCGTCCGAACCGCTGCTCGATCCGGTTGGGGTTCCACGGCAGGTCGTAGTTGACCATCAGGTGGGCACGCTGAAGGTTGATGCCCTCTCCGGCGGCGTCCGTCGCAACAAGGACCAGGACATCCTTGTCCTGGATGAACGCCTCCTGCACTTTGCGACGTTCCTCGCGGGGCACGCCACCGTGAATCGCGACGACGGATTCAGCTCGACCCAACAGGGCCCGAAGCTTGTCCGACCAGGTAGTTGAGAGTGTCGCGGTGCTCGCTGAAAACGATGAGCTTGCGACGGTTGCCATATGGGTCGAACATCTCCGGGGTGTGCTGGAGCAGGTTCGACAGCTCCTCCCACTTGCGGTCGGTCCCCGAGTCGCGGAGCTGACGGGCAAGCTCCTCAAGATCGGTCAGGGTCGCGATCTCGTGCTCGAGTTCAGCGATGGTGCGGGCAGCAGACGCCTCGTCGACCAGCTCCTCCTCGAGCTCCTCCAGCTCACCTTCAGGCAGGTCGTCAACATCGAAGTCGTCGTCGAGTCCCCGGAACTCATCGGGCACTTTCGGCGTTCCCAGCTCCGCCGCGATTTCGGCGCCGCGTTTGCCGATCCGCTCCTCGGCGATCCGGTTCTCCAGCCGGCGGCGTCGGCGGGACAGCGACTGGTAGATCGCCTCTGGCGAGGACGCCAAGCGCCGCTGCAGAGTCGTGAGCGCGAAGCCCACGATGGCGCCGCGACGCCCTTCACCCTCCGCCTTCAGCCGCTCGGCTCGGTTCATCTCCTCGTGGACATACTCGGTCACCCGCTTGTACAGAAGAGCCTCGGCGTCTGAAAGTGGGTAGACGGCCGTGTAGGACCGACGCTCGGGGAAAAGCGGTGTGCCGTCGAACTTGAGCAGCTTCTCCTTCACCAGTCGGCGCATAAGGTCCGAGGTGTCGATCGCGTGCGATGCCGTCCCGAGGCTTCCCCTCGAATCGGTCGGCGTCGAGCAGCGCCAGGAACAGCTGGAAGTCCTCCTCGATGCCGGCGTGAGGGGTGGCGGTCATCAGAAGAAAGTGACGGGCGACCGATCCGGCCAGGCGGCCGAGCTTGTAGCGCTTGGTTTCCTTGACCTCGCCACCGGTGTAGTGCGCCGACATCTTGTGGGCTTCGTCGACGATGATGAGGTCCCAGTCGGTCGCCTCGAGCTTGGCCTGCAGGTCCTCGTTCCGAGATAGGTGATCGAGGCGAGCGATGAGCAGGGGCTGTCTCGCCGAACGGGTTGCCGCTGCGGGCGGCCTCGATCATGTCCTTGGTGAGGATTTCGAAGTTGAGGCCGAACTTCTGCCACAGCTCGTCCTGCCACTGCTCGACCAGGCTGCCGGGCGCGATGATCAGGCATCGCTCGACATCGCCCCGGATCATCAGCTCCTTACAGAACAGCCCAGCCATGATCGTCTTGCCCTGCACCAGGGTCGTCGGCGAGAAGAAAGCGGAGCGGCTGACGGGGAAGCATCTTGTCGTAGACGGCGTCGATCTGATGCGGCAGTGGATCGAGGTTCGAGGTCTGCACGGCCAGAAACGGGTCGAAGAGATACGCGAGGGAGATCCGCTTGGCCTCCGAGACGAGCACGGAACAGTGACCCGTCCGCATCCATCGACCATGCGCGGCCGGCTTGCTCGACGGAAAAGCGAGGCTCGTCGTCGCGGTACAGGAGCTCATGGTCTGCCTTACCAGTTGAGCTCGTCGGTGTAGGTCAACGTGATCGCGCTAGAGCCGTGCCAGTCGACATCTACGACCTTGACAGCGCGGTCGGCAAGCACTCCGCTCACCAGCGCTCCCTTGGTGAGGTCCTCAAGTCGAGCCATGCTGGCAATCCTGTCCTAGTTCCACGCACCTCACCTTAGGGGCGCAACGTGACGAGGCCAAGAGAGGTGCTCAGCGAGCGAGCCTCAGTGGCTTCCGGCGTGGACCGAGGTGAACCTAGGTACCGTTATGTCTTCTAGAGCCCTCCGATCCCTCGTACTGCCTCTCACTCTTGAAAGGAGTCGCATGTCTCGCTCGTTGCTCCGAGTCGGTCAAAAGATCAAAGACCCTTACAGCCGCCTCTCCTACCGGATCGAGGAGGCGCTGGGTAGCGGAGGCTTTGGGCAGACATTTCGCGGCGGAGCAATTGACTCAAACCGGACGACGACGTCCGAGGGGAAGCGGCGCCGTGTGCTTGAAGGTGACAACCAAGCCTGAGGCATGGCACGGGGAGGCGTACTTTGGCTTGCTGACCCGAGGCTTGCCAAACGTCGTGCAGCATCGAGGTAGCTTTCCTCTCACAGCACGAGGCAGGATGCTGTATGTCCTCATCATGGAGTTGAAGACTGGTGGGACCGTACAGGACTGGATCGACAAAGGGCCTGACCCTTGGACGGCGGGCCAGGTCATCAACGCCCTGTGCCCGTTGGCTCGAACCCTGGACGCCCTTCATGCTTCTGGAGCGATGCATCGTGACATAAAGCCAGCGAACGTTTTTATCGGCAACCGGAGATCCTTGTGTTTAGGCGATTTCGGCATCGCGCAGCACGGCTTGCGGGGGCGCGGGCCGCGCGCGGACGTGCTGACGGAAGCCTTTGTTGCCACAAGCTTGCTGGAGAACCGCTACGAGTGGCTGCCTAGTGATGACGTGTATCAGCTTGGCTTGCTCGGCCTGAGCCTCCTATTGGCCAAGGAAGCCTCGGACCCGGACTGGCGTTCGCTGCGACATCAGATCGACTATGACGGCTTACGCAATGTGTTGCAGCGAGCAACCGGCCCGAGAGCAGGTCGCTACGCGTCGGCTGGCGCGTTTCACCGCGAACTCGTGGCCCTTCGCGTGTAACCATGCGGCCCGGATCGATCTCTGGCCCGAGATCGACCAACCGGCACGGTGCACGATTTTTTCAGGCCCCGGTTCGGGTCCACGCTAAGGCGCGGTCCGCGCTGGCGCCTCCAAGGCTGCTCAACAGTGACGACATAATTGTTTTCACGCTGGCAGACTGTTCGTCGGAGGTCGACTTGGCGCTCGAAGACAATCTGCTCTGGTACGTCGTGTGGCGCTCGGCTGACTACGAGTTGCCGCCGACGAAGACCCGGCTAGTCAAGTACCTCTACCTCGTTGATCTGCTCGCCAGCCGAGCCCGTCGTCAACGAATGACCGGACTCCAGTGGATCTACTACGACTACGGGCCGTACTGCGTCGGGTTCGAGGATCTCCTTCAAAATGAGGCGCATCGGCGCCACCTCCGCCTAGAGCGCTTGCCGTCAAGGGCTGGCTTTAGCGGAGAACCGACCGTGGTGCAACCCCTGCAGCAGCCGGCTCCACAACTGGTTCCTGCCGAGTTTCGCACGCTCGCGGATCGAGTGTGTTCGACGTGGCGTGACTGGGAGCTGAACGTTTTGTTGAACTACATCTACTTTGAGACACCGCCTATGAGACACGCGGAGCGCGGCGCTGAGCTCGATTTGCTTGTCGAGCTAGATGAGCCGTGGCCGCCGAGACACAAACCCTTAACTCCTCCCTTCATCTCGTCTGATGTGCGCGAGCGACTCGCGGAGCTCCATCGGAGCCGCGCCTCGTCTAGTCGCTCGAGATCGCGTCCTCCGGTCTGGGACGAGCAGTACCTTTCCCTCGTTCGTGAAACCAGCGAGTCGGATGAGTGGCTGCTCGGGATTCGAGGGCTTCTGCACACTCCAGACGAGCCCTCGACCTGAGGTTCGGCGCCGGTGTTCAAGAGATGTATGGGCTAGTCGACCCAGTATACGTAGACGATGCTCGGGGTCGCGGGCCTGACGATGTTCGACGCGGGGACATCTACCTCTCACAGCCCTCGTACTTACCTGGTCGGCATGCGATACGGATCCGCAACGTAGATCCGAAGGAGAGCCGACCCCCGGAGTTCGAAATAGCGGGAAGGACGCAGGACGTGTTCCAGCACACTCCGATCAAGTGGCCCATCGACCTCCCGTGGGGCGAGGCGTTAGTGGTGAGCCGTGCCAAGTGGGAACGGCCGGTGATTGTGGTTTCAGACGGAGTAGCGTCGGATGTGCTCGCTGGTCCGGGACTTCAGCCGGCCGACGAAGAGCTATCTCTGCGTGCCCGTGTACGGATGCGACCAGCATCCCACCGAGCTGGTCGAGCGGATCGCGCAGTACAGCTATCCGAATCTCTTTTATTTGCCGAAGTCTGTCAGGCCGGGGTTCGACGAAGGCTTCGCCCGATTTGATCACCTGCAGGCAATCGATGTCGGACACCTCAGAAGTCGGAAGTGCCGTCTTTCGGAGGAGGCGCTGGACTTCTTCGACGAATGGCTTATCTTCTTCCTCACCGGCCGACGGCCCGCTGAAGGATTCGTGCAGCTCTACCTGGATGCGCTGGGCGCAAGCTAATCCCCAATTGCACTCCCGTCCTGGCTGGCTGGCCTTCTGCTATCCCGCCTGCTCTCGCCCTTCTGCTTCTGTCGCCCTTCCTCCGTGCTCACGCTCCGCGTACCGGTTCTACCTGCTCTCTCCTGTCCCCACGAAGGGCCTAGGGCTGAGTCAGGCAGGTATCAGACCTCCGATTGCGGAGCACAGCATCCGCTCTCTCATGGACCCTATGCCGGTGGCGTCTCAAAGCAACACGAGTTCCAGTCCCATCCCAGTGTTCGCGACCGTCTCACATATTCCTGCGCAGCATCCTGGAAATCTCCCGTCTGGTTGCTGTTGTAGTGACGGCCGATGCAGAGGATTGCGACCGAGCCCGCACCACCTCGTCGCAGCGCTGCTGCGGCACTCTGGACATGTCCGCCAGTTGTCCACGTGTCGTCAATTAGAAGGACTGACTCTCCAGAGAGCTGGACCGCCTGCCAGCGGTCGACGTTGAGTTCCCGGTCTTGGGCTACCGACGGGTCGACTTGGAGAAGGCACCGATAACGGGCCTTGGTCGGTCCGATGGTCGTGGAGACCATCCGCTCGAGAGGGTGGATGCCGACGCGGCCGCTGGCACTCGGCACGGTCGTGACGATCTCGAAGGACTCCCAATCTGTTTCGCCCGTCAGACAGACCTCGTGGAGTACCAACCACCGCCAGATGAGGGCGGCAAGCCGAGGTTCGAGTCGCTCCCGAATTTCGGGACTCCCGTTCTTGTACTCCCAGAGCTCGTGGGCAAGCTGCTTGCGCTTCACCGCGAGCGAGATGAAGCCGACCGCGTCAGCCGTGTAGGGCAGCACATTCCGGGCCTGATTGCAAGCCCAGCAACGGACATAGTCGTCCGAGACGTTGGAGCGACAGACCTCGCAAACGCCCGGACCGACGGGCAGCACTGGAAGTAGAAAGTTCGCGTACGGGTCCGTGAGGCGACCAACGGTTGTCGGCAATCGCTCGTCATTCCCAGACGAGCTCGCCAACGGGAGCGAGCTGGCGCTCAATCACAGCCAGCACGTCGTCGACGCTGTCGACGACGAGGGCTCCGGGCTTCTCTGCGTAATCGCGCGCCCAGTCGTGCACGAGCAGGCTGCGCAGGAGTAGCACCGGCCGTCCGTGTTCGAGCGCCAGTCGTGCCTGCATTCGAGCGCCACTCTTCCAGGACGCCTCGACCACCACCGTCGCGGCAGCGTAACCGCTCATCACCGCGTTGCGCATCGGGAAGCTGAGCTTCGTCGGCGGCGAGTCGGGCCAGAATTGCGAGATCACCGCACCCTTGCGTCCGATTCGGGTCTGAAGGTTCGCGTTTTCGAGCGGGTAGCTTCGCCGAAGGCCGGTGCCGATTACCGCGACTACACGCCCTCCCGCCTCTAACGCCGCGGCGAGAGCGGCGGTGTCGATACCCGACGCCAGACCGCTGATCACTGGCACGCCCTTCCCCGAGAGCTGCTCAGCAAGCCTGCGGGCTTTCGCGAGTCCGCTCGGTGACGCTGAGCGAGTACCGACGATCGCGACACCGTGGGCATCGGAGGGACGAAGCTCGCCTCGATACATGACGAATGGCGGCCGCTGGTGAATCGCAAGTAGTTGCTGTGGATAGCCGAGATCTAGGAGACTCTCGAATGCGATGCCCTCCTGCTGCCAGGCGAGGAGGTCGCGTCGAGCGCTCTCCAGTGCCAGTTCCCTCGTCGACGAATCGACCTTGAAGAGGCAGCCGTCAGACTGATCCTCGTCGTTCCAGACCGTTATCGCGCTTCTCGCTGTCTCGACCTGCTCGGCGACGGCCGCCCAACTAGTGCGCGGTTGTCGAAGCAGGGCGATCAGGGCTGCCCGCTCGAGGTCCCTATTCACGACTAGATCCTATCGAACAGATGTTCGTTTGCGAACGATCACCGGGTCGCGTGGGATCCCGTCTGTCGACTCTCCGTGATATCTCAGGCATCGCGGCCCCAGGTATACCTCAGATTCGCCCTCGTGCCCCTTCTTGCCGTCGTGCCCCCGGCTACATGGTCGTTAGTCCGCCCGCCGCGGGTGACCGCGGCAAGGCGGTGCCGGGGCCAGTGGGTCCAGGCTGGAGCGGCCCTCCCGCGCCCCCATGCTCGGCAAGCAACCCTGACCAGCTCAGGGGTGCGCTCGCGACGGGCCTAGCCACGGCCCGCGATGGCCGAATCCGGGGGCACCTCTCGCGATCTCTTATCGTCCAGGAGGCGCACAGGCCGTTCTCTCTCAGCGTGGAGCATCTCCACGGGGAACAGCCCGACAAGGTCTGATCGAGGCAAGGCGCTCCGATGTCGCATCCCGAGACCTAACCTCTAGCCAGTGGCCCAGCTGATCTATCGGGTGACCGGCGGCCGGGACGGGACACGCGTATCCCGGACGTTCCGCAGCACCGACGAAGGCCGCAGAGCCGCCTCCTCGTTTGCCGCCGACCTCGAGGGCGCCCGGACGGTCTACGACGTTCGAATCAGGATCGGCGGCCGCGTTGTCACCCGGACGTTCAAGCGCCGCAAGGACGCCGACGCCCACGCCAGCACCATCGAGGCAGACAAGCTCCGGGGCGTCGTGGTGGACCCGAGGCGCTCGACGATGACCGTCACGGAGCTGGCCGAGAGCTGGCTCGCTTCCAACCCCAGCAAGCGGGCCGACACACGGGCGACAGACGAGTACCACCTCCGAGCCCACATCCTCCCTCCAATCGGCACCCACAGGGCGGTGAGCGTCACTCCCGCGCAGCTTCAAGCCCTGGTGAACGACCTCGCCACCCACCTTGCCCCAAAGACCGTGGGTCGCGCGTACGGCGTCGTACGTGCGATGTTCACCCACGCGTTTGCTACCGACGTGCTCGCACGGTCGCCTTGTCGTGGCGTGAAGCTCCCTCGGGTCGACGTGAAGGCCCGGCAGATACCAACGCCCGCGGAGGTCACGACGCTCGCCGATGCGATGCCCGAGAAGTACCGAGCGATGGTCTACCTCGGCGCCGTGCTCGGGCTCCGTTTCTCAGAGATCGCCGGGCTGCGCGTCGGCCGCCTCGACCTGCTCGCCCGCTCGCTCCTTGTCGCGGAGACGGTCACCCGCGACGGCGTTGGCCGTCCGGTGCTCGGGCCTCCGAAGTCGGCGGCATCGCGCCGGACACTGGCGATCCCGGCCCCGCTGGTGGAGCTGCTCACTGCGCACCTGCAACTGCGTGGTCTTACCGGCGCTGACGCCGAGGCACTCGTCTTCACCGCGCCGGACGGCGGCCCGCTCCGGTACGCGAACTGGCGCAATCGTGTTTGGGTGCCTGCCTGTCGGGCAACCGGAGTCGACGGGCTTGGCTTCCACGCGCTCCGGCGCGCCTCTGCCACGGCGCTGGTGCTCGAAGGCGTTGACCTGAAGACCGCCCAGACGCGCCTCGGTCACTCTGACTCGCGCCTCACGCTGAACCTTTACGCGCAGGCCGTCGTCGAAGCGGACCGGGACGCAGCCGACCTCCTCGCGACTCGGTTCATGAATCACCCGCGCGATGGACGCGCGATGGATAAGGCAAGAACAAGGCAACCCGACCGGTAGATGGCCTCCGACTAGGACATTTGGAGTGGAGGTGAGCGGACTCGAACCGCCGACTTCCACGTTGCGAACGTGGCGCTCTACCAGCTGAGCTACACCCCCGGGGAACCAGCCACCGGACAATCGGGACGTTGCTGCCAGAACACGGCTTGCCGGTTCCGACCTATGACTCAGGTTAGCCGAGGGGTCCGCGACGACCGTGAAGGCCCGGGGCTCCGCCCGTGCGTGGCACGGCGAGATGAACCGTGGTCAGCCGGTCAGCGCCCGCCGGCCACGATCTCACGGTCGAACCGCCTGTCGTCGAGCAGATCCTCCTCGAGCAGATCCTCGTCAGCCCAGCTCGCCTTTTTCACCATGACCCGCACGTTGGCGACGTGCGCCGGCGCGGTCCCCACCGCCCACACACTCGAGCGCGGGTCGATTCGGCGATCTTCGAAGTCGGCGACCTTGACCTCGCGCTCCATCGCGCGTCGTTGGAAGTGAATTAGCAGCGCCAGGTAGGCCGCCGTTGCACCGAAAGCCAGCAGCGAGGCGTCCCAGAGCACCCGCAGCACAGGGACGATTCCAAGAACGAGGAAGAACAACATGACCGCGACGAGCACGAGGATGACCTGGCGACGGCGCGCCGCCTGCGCTGTCGTACGGCGCGTGACCTGAGAAGGGGATCGCCGGGCGGGCTCGTCAATCTCGTCAATGTCACGCTCCGCGCTCGACACAACGCCCGACGACATCCGAAAACCACTACCCGGCTTCGTCCGGCCAGTGGCAAGTGCGATTTCCGGATGGGCGGCGCTTGCCGCCAGACGCGGGTACGCGCGCCGCAGGCCGCGGAGCTGGCGATGGAAGGAATCCACTGAGTTTGCGAGCCGGTGCTCGGAGAGCTTGCGGAGAATCATCGGCGTCAGAGCGACCACCCAGATGACTGCCAGCACCGCTATGACCACCAGGCTCACGCTCCTAAGACCGCCCTGCCGTCTCGGAAGACGCTAATCAAGGGTCTCGGCCGACTGGTGGATGTTGCTGCGAACAGGCGCGCTCGCCCGGCGCCAAACGCCCGAGCGACCTCCGGTCTTCTCCCAGAGACAGAGTTCTTCGACGACCATGCTGCGGTCGGCCGATTTGCACATGTCGTAGATGGTGAGTGCCGCGACCGCGCAGGCAGTGAGGGCTTCCATCTCGACGCCGGTCCGGTCGACCGCTTCGACCTGTGTCTCGACCTCGACGTAGTCGTCGCCGATCGTGAAGTTCAGGTACACGGATCCGACGAGCAACGGGTGGCAGAGAGGGATGAGGTCGGCCGTGCGCTTGGCTCCTTGAATCCCGGCGATTCGTGCCGCGCCGAGAACGTCGCCCTTGTTGATCGCGTTGCTGGCTATCTTGACCGTCGTCTCGGGGAGCATCCGTACCTTGCATCGCGCGAGCGCTCGGCGGTGTGTCGCCTCCTTGGGGGTGACATCCACCATGCGAGCCCGGCCGAGCGGGTCGAGATGGGTCAGTCCTCGCTCCGACATCCGGGGCAGTCTACGCGGTGAAGCCGACGCGCGCCTCGGCCGCTGCTCGGCCTTGCGGGGCGACGGCGCGCCTCATTCTCGACCGGCCCCCAAAACATCGGCCTCCCGCCATAGCCCGCAGGGTCAGGCGAGTGTGCCCATGAGCAGAATCTGGATTTCACCGCCGGCCACTACACCGTCGCCATCGGGTACTAGTGCCAGAGCGTTGGCGGCAGCCATGGCCGCCAGCTGGTGGGAGGCTTGTCCGCCGGCCGAACGGACGACGATCCGGCCGTCCGGACCCATGGCGGCGACGACGCGCAGCAGATGGAGCTTCCCGTCCGGCCGCCGCTCAAAGTCCTCGGCGGCAACAGCCGGGAGACGGCGGGTGAGTGGCGAGCGATGACCGGCGAGCTTTCTGAGCGCCGGCAGCGCGACGACCTGGTAGCTCACCATTGACGAGACGGGATTGCCGGGCAGGCCGAAAACCGGCACGAAGCGTCCGACAGGTGTGGCGACCATGGCGAAGGACAATGGCTTGGCAGGCTTGATAGCGATCTTGAATTGATAGACCCGCCCCCCGAGCTCACCCACCAGCTTTTCGAGGGCGACCTTCACGAAGTCGAACTCACCCATGCTGACCCCACCGGAAGTGAGCAACGCGTCGCAGCGGTCGATCCCCTCGCGCAGCCGCTCCGAGATGGCCTCCTCGTCGTCGCGAAGAGCACCGAGGTCGATGCCGGCAAAGCCGTCCCGCTGCAGCGACGCCAGCAGGCCCTGACGGTTGGAGTCGCGGATCTGGCCGAGCTCGAGAGGCCGCCCCTCGTCCACGAGCTCGTCCCCGGTCGAAAGGACGCCGACCTTCGGCCGAGGGTGGACTCTGATGAGGGTCGCATCGACGCTCGCGAGCAGGCCGAGATGGGCCGGCCCGATCTCGGTGCCTGCAGCCAGAGCAAGATCGCCGCGGCGAAGGTCGCTGCCGGCGGAGCGGATGAATGCCCCGGCGGCAACATGTTCCAGGATTCGAACCCTTCCGGGCGATGATCCCGCCTCCGTCCGCTCGACGATCGCGATCCCGTCGGCGCCGGGGGGCAGCGGGGCTCCCGTCATTATTTGGATCGCCGTTCCGGGTTCCACTGGCTGGACGGGCGCCACGCCAGCCGGCAAGACGCCGATAACCGACAGCTCCACGGGCGCACCCGCCGTGTCTTCCGCCGCGCACTGCGTACCCGTCCATCGCCGTGTTGGCGAACGGGGGCAGGTCCTCGGCCGCTCGAACGTCCTCAGCGAGGACGAAGCCCAGGGACCCGCCCAGTCCGATCTCGACCGGCTCGAGGACCAGGCACGAGCTGAGTACGATCCGCTGCACCTCTTCGAGAGCGACCAGCTGCTCAACGCCCCTTTGGTTCATCGTGCTCCTCTCGGGGTAAGGGCTTGTGAACGCCACGATATACTTGGCACTCGCGAAGTGAGAGTGCTGACGGGGCCCGCCAGCAGGTACGCAGGGCCTAGACCGAAAGACGGAAGGGACACCAGGAGATGCCGACCTACGAGTATGCGTGCAAAGCATGCCGAGAGCACCTCGAGGTCGTGCAGTCCTTCAAGGATGACGCGCTCACCGAATGTCCCAACTGCGGTGGCAACCTGAGGAAGGTCTTCGGGAACATCGGGATCGTGTTCAAGGGCAATGGTTTTTACAAGAACGACAGCCGCGCTACGAATGGTGCCTCGAAGCCGGCGGCATCCGAGTCTGGCACCGGCTCCGAGACTGCGGCGCCCTCGGCGGCTGGCGAGGCGGCCAAGCCCGCCGCCGGCGACGGCACCGGGCCGGCAAAGACGCCCGCTCCAGCTCCGGCGGCCCCAGCAGGCGACTCCGTCGTCCACCACGACCACGTCAAGCGCGGCGGCCGCTTCCTAGCGGCAGCTCCGATCCGCCCCTCCGGCGAGCGCCGCGGGCACCTGAGATGTCAGCCGTGGTAGCGAGACGTAGAGGGCACGATTCGTGATTCGAATCGCCGGGGTCCGTCGAAGTGGTGACCAACGACTCGGCCGCCTCGAAGCGACCGGAGCAGCGACGCTGCGTCGGTGAAGTCGTCCACCTCCACGTAGACCGATCCGATCGCCTCGGGGACGTGTGCGTCCGAGCCAGCTCCGCCAGGCAGCTCGAGGGCCGCCGCGGCCCGTTCCGCTTGAAGGTTCACATGTTCCAGCGACGTCTTGCCGTTGCGCACCTCGATGGCGTCGATCAGCCCGCTCGCTGCGAGATCCTGGAGCACCGCTCCGTCGAGGTGGTGGCGGAGCGGGTCGAACGGGTGCGGTACGTACACAAGACCTCCCTGGTCGCGAATGGCCAGGGCCGTGTCGCGAGCGGATCGGAGCCCTGCTGTGATTCGTTCGGAGAGAAACAAGCCGATCAGCTCGCCAGATGGAGTGCGCTGTTCCTGTCCGACCACGACCCTGCACCCGAGGGGGTCGCGCAAGATGAGAGCGCCGGTCACGGTCGAATGGTCGGTGATGCAGACGACGTCGAGGCCCGCGCCGGCGACAGCCTCGACGAGCTCGTCTGGAGTGGTCGTCGAGTCGCCAGACCACATCGTGTGAACATGGCAGTCGAGGCGCAGCTTGCCTTCGGTGCGCGGGGCTGCGAGATGCGGGTGACGGTCGAGCGCGTCCACCGACGAGCTCAGGCGCGTCACGCCCCGCCCATCGCGACGTCATCGACGGCGAGCGTGACGCCGGCCGCGGGGCCGGGGAGCCACTCGACGTCGGACCCAACGGCAACGACGTGTTGCAGCATGCGTTGAATCGTCGACGCGATCGTCACTTCGCGGACCGGCTCTGCGAGCTGGCCTCCGCGGATCATGAGACCCTCGGCGCCGACGGAGAAGTCACCACTCACGCGATTGACCCCAGAATGCACGCCCGTGATCGACTGGACGAGGAATCCCTCTGTGACCTTCGCGACGATCTCCGTCTGGTCGAGGTCCCCGGGCAGCAGCGACAGAGCACGCGCACCGACGCCAGGAGTGGTTCGGAACCCGCCTCGAACCGCTGAGCCGGTCGAAACCGTGCCGGCGAGGCGTCCGGCATAGGTGTCGTACAGGAACCCCATGAGCTCGCCGTTTCCGATCAGCGAATTGCGCCGGCACGCCAGCCCTTCGGCGTCATGTCTCGAAGCGCCGTAAGCGAACCGGTTCGTCGGATCGTCGACGAGGCTCAGCTCGCAGGCGCCGACTTGTTCGCCGACCCTGCCCTCGAACAGCGAACGACCCTTGGCGACCTCCTCACCCGACAGGGTGCCGGCGAGGACGCCAAGCAGCCTGGCCGTCACTCGTCGGTCGAGTACAACCGTCAGTCTCTTGCTCTTGGCCTTGGTCGCTCCGAGCAGGCGGGTTGCACGGTCGACGGCGTCGGTTGCTGCGGCTTCGAGGTCGAGCTCGACGGGCGCCCGACCCACCGCGTAGGCGAAACCCGACTGGGTGTCGGTGCCGTCACCGGCCAGCGCGTGGACGAACAGATAGCAGCGGGTGCGCCGGTTTGCTGCCTCGATTCCACTGGAGGTCGCGATCGCCGCCTCACCAAGACCGTCGACGTAGTCCGACGAGACGACCTGGCGGATTCGGGGGTCGCCGGCGCGAACTTGCCGCTCCAGATCGAGGGCGAGAGCCACCTTGTCGCCGGTCGGGAACGAGACCAATTCCTCCCCCCAGAGGTCGAGCTCTGGGGGCTCTACTCCGTCGGGCGAGGCGAGACCGCAATGGTCGTCGACCGTTGCGAACTTGGCGTTGTCGCGAGCCTCGCTCAGCGCCTCGGCCGAAGCGGCCTCGTCGAGCGCTCCGACATAGGAGAAACCCTGCCTTCCCTCCGAAATCACCCGTATTCCCACGCCGGCCGACTCCGAGGACGTGAGCTGTTCGATCGCGCCTTCGAAGACCCGGATCGAGGTCTCTCGACCCCGGGCGACGTAGACCTCGACCTCTTCACCCGCAGTCGCCGCCCAAGCCACCTCGCGGGCCAGTTCGAGGAGCTCAGGCACTCGCGGTGCCACCGATCGTGATGCCGGTCACCCTCAGCGTCGGCTGTCCGCAGCCGACGGGGACGCTCTGTCCGTCCTTGCCGCAGGTACCTGGGCACATGTCGAAGTCGTCGCCGATTGCGTCGATCTTGGAAAGGACATCCGGACCGTTGCCGATCAGGTTCGCGCTGCGAAGCGGCTCGGTGATGCGGCCATTCTCGATCAGGTAGGCCTCTGTCATCCCGAAGACGAAGTCTCCGGTTGCGGTGTTGACCTGTCCGCCGCCGAGCTGCGCCACGTAGACGCCGTGCGGCGTCTGCGACACGATCTCGTCCGGGTCCTCCTCGCCGGCGAGGAGGAACGTGTTGGTCATGCGGACCATCGGCAGGTGCTGGTAGCTCTGGCGGCGGCCGTTGCCCGAAGAGGCTCGCCCCTCCTTGTGCGCGCGCAGGTGGTCCCACATGTAGTCCGTGAGCACCCCGTCTTGGATGAGCACGTTTCGCTGCGCCGGCCGGCCCTCGTCGTCGATCCCGAGGCTGCCCCATTGAGGGCCTAGCGAGCCATCGTCGACGAGCGTGACGCCGCGGCTCGCGACAACTTGACCTCTGCGTCCTGTGTAGACCGAGCTGTCCTTCAAGATGTGGTCCGCCTCGAGGCCGTGCCCGCACGCCTCGTGGAAGAGGATCCCGCCCGACCCGCTCTTGATGACCACGGGCAGGACACCCGACGGGGCAGGGCGCGCGCCGAGCTTGGTGATGGCCCTCCGGGCTGCGTGTCGCGCGGCCTCTTCGACCGGGTGCTCCTCGAACATTTCGTAGCCGAGCGTGAAAGCAAGCGTCTGGAAACCGGTCTGCATACCTCCGTCACCGGACGCGACACAGGTCACGTTCACGCGGGTGCGGACGCGATCGTCGCCTGTCAGGAGGCCGTCGGAGTTTGCGACCAGGATTCGGCGCCGGCTGTCCGCGTACCCGGCGCTGACCTGGCCGATGGATGCTCCCGTCGATCGGGCGGCGTCGTCGACGCGAAGCAAGAGGTCGACCTTCGCCGACTTGGGTACAGGGCTCCGAAGCGTTGCCAATTCTCTCGGCGGGCTCGGGCCCTGCCTCGAGAGCGCTCTCTGGCGGACGACACCGTCACCGTCGCGCGCGACGGCCGCCGCCGCCTCTGCTGCAGCCAGCAGACCCTTCTCGGACAGGTCGGCCGTATGGGCGAATCCCGTGGTTTCTCCTGCGATGACCCTGATACCCGCACCGCGGTCCCGGCCGCTGGACAGCTCCTCGACCTTGCGGTCGTCGAGGACGATCCCTGTGCTCACGCGGTCCTCCGCGAAGATCTCCGCAAAGTTGCCGCCCCTGCGAAGTGCCTCGTGCAGAACCCTTTCGAGGACGGGGGCATCGACGAGCTCGCCGAGCGGGCTATCGGTCAGGGTCATCGCTTGCTCCTTCGAGCCGTCGAGCCCGATCGCAGCCGCCTTGCGGCCGAGAGGTCAGAACTTCCGGCCGAGCACGCTGCCGAGCACGCCACCGGCGACCCCGGCGGTCGCCGCGCTCTCGTTGTGGTCGCCAAGGTAGGGCGCGAGGGCGTGAGCAAGGACCGGGAGCGGCATGCTCTGGAGCCAGACGCTTCCTGGGCCGGTGAGGACGACGACGTGATGCCCGTCCTGGCCGAACATGCGGTTCGCGATCCCTGGCAGGCGCGTCGTCTGGAAGCTCACGGTTGCGTGGAAGGCTCCGACGTGTCCGGGATGAACACACAGACTTTGTCCTGCGGCGAGCTCGTAGGTGGAGACCTCCCCCGAGAGCTCGATCCAGGCGGTTCCGTGCCCCTCGAGGCGCTGGAGGATGAAGCCTTCACCGCCGAAGATGGCGCCCCCGAAGGTTTGTTGGAGGGCGACCGTCGGCTGGATGTCCGGCGTACCGCAGAGCCACCCATGGCGATGGACGAGGTATTCCGATCCGGGCGAGACCTCGACCGAGAAGATCCGTCCGGGAAGCTTTGCCGCCAGCACCAGCATCCCCGGGCCACCGGTGGGCTCGTAACGGGTCAGGAAGATCCCGCCTCCGCCGGCCACCCGCTTCAGGCCGGCCATGAAGCCGCCAGTACCTCCGGTGTTGGCGGTCTGACTCAGTTGCATGTTTGCGGACATCCAGGCGATGTCGCCATGAGTCGACACGACCGCCTCGCCAGGCTCGAGGATCAGCTCGAGCACGGGGAGAGTGGATCCCTTCACGTCGGCCTTCATCGAAAAGCCCCCTTGTCATCTAACGGCGATCCGGCACCTCGTCCGGCCATCGGGCTCAGTTTGCCCCCTGGCGAGGCCGGCGTCGAGGCGCAGCCGCTTGGTTGTCCGCACGGGCTCGGCCCCGCTGAGGATCCCCGTTATTCAGGTGACGGCTCGGTAGCATCCGCGAAGCAGAGAGTTGTGGAGGGCAAATGGACGAGAACGAGGCAGTCGACGAACGGCAGCTGGCCACTCCGATCTTCAACGTCTACCGGCGCGGTTACGACCCCGAGCAGGTGGACCGGTACGTGGCGGACCAGCAGCGGCGGCTCGATGACGCGCTCCATCGGGCTTCTGAGTCCGAACGGCGGCTCGCCGCAGCGGTGGGCCAACTCCGCGAGCTGCACCGCCGCGTGGCCGCGTACGAGAGTGAGACCCGCACCGCGCAACCGCCTCAGCTGGACACCCTCGGCGAGCGCGTACAGCGGATTCTCCAAGAGGCATGGGAGGGGGCTTACACCCTGCGCCAGGAGGCCGAACGCGAGGTGAACGAGCTGCGTGAGACGGTCGCAGAAGAGGTGAACGAGGTGCGCGAGGTCGCGAGTCGCGAGGCTGCCGACGTCGTCGACCAGGCCACGAGGCGCGCTCTGGCGATCCGGGACGAGACAGAGCGCCGGCGCCACGCGTACCTGCAGCGAATCGAACAGGACCGCGAACGTGCCGTGTCGCAGATCACCTACCTCTTCGACCAACGCCAGGGAGCCATCGCCGAGCTGGCCCGGTTGCAGACCACCGTTCAGGCAGTCGTCGAGGAGATGGCCCGCAGCCCACTCGGTCGGCCTGCGGCGGGAGTGGCCGTCGCGGCGGCGTCGCCCGTGTCCAATGACGGCAGTCCGGCGCTTCCGCCCGAAGACGGCACCAGCGTGAGACCCGATCGCCCTTCGGTTGCATTGCGCCCGACCGAGCCGGCCGGTTCGCACGCTTGGCTGGAGGGCGCTGACGAGCAGGCAGCTGATGAGCGCATGGCCCCCGCATTTGACGATTCGCCCGAGGACGAGCAGAGCGAGATGACGGTTGCCGTCGGCGCGCCCGCCAGCTGGGACCTTCCCACTGCAGAGCAGCCTTCGGCTCCGGTACGCAGGCTCGCGGGCGTCTTCAATGCCGAGGGCTCCGAGCCGGAGGTCCCTGATCCGCCGCAGCCGACAGCACGGCGAACCGGGTTGTTCGATGCAGAGCAGGAAGGTTGGGCCTGACCTTCCCGCTCGCGCCGAAGCTGGTTGCCAGGGCACGCCGGCGGTAGGTCCAGTCGGTATCGCGCCATGGCGCCGATGCCCCCATTGCCTGCACGTATGCTGGAAATGTGCGCGCGGTGGAGGCCGAGAGTGAGACATTCGACTCAGGGTCGTCCGAAGACGAGGTCGAAGAGGTCCTAGCCCGGCTTCGGTCATCCGGCGGTCGTGTGACGACACCGAGGCGTCTTCTCGTCCGCTCTTTGTTCGGGGCGGTGGGGCACCGGACAGCCGAGGAGCTCGCGACCGAGATCCAGGCTCAGGCCCCCGACGTGTCCATCTCGACGGTGTATCGGAACCTCGAGGAACTCGAGCGCCTCGGTGTGGTCGTGCACGCGCACCTGGGGCACGGGCCGGCGACCTATCACCTCGCCAGCGCGGTGCACGGGCACCTGGTCTGCGAAAGGTGCGCCACGCATATCGAGATCGAGGACGGATTCTTCGCGGATCTCCGACGTCGTGCCATCGCCGACTTCGGGTTCGCGATCGACCCTCGCCACTTCGCCGTGATCGGTCTTTGCGCGGCGTGCCGGTTGGACGCCGAAGACCTCGGGGACGACCTGGAGGACTTGGGCGGCAGCTGAGGAACTTCGTGCCCTTGCGCCTCTCTTAAGAGGTGGCACCGTGATCGGGACTGGAACGGGTCAGGCCCCGATCGGTGCTCCCGATCGGCGTTCGCGAAGGGCGAGGTCCGCCTCGCGGAGCCTGTGACCCATGGCCCGGAGGAGCGCCAGGGTGATCTCAGGAGAGACGGTCAACAGATTCTCGAATTCCGAGCGCGAAAGCACGAGCGCTCGGGTCGGTGTGCTTGTCGCGACCGAGGCGACGCGCGTCCCGCCGTCGAGGATCGCCATCTCCCCGCAGAAGCCTCCAGAACCGATCGTTGCCCTGTTCCGGCCCTGCACGCTGACTATGGCCTCGCCCTCGATGATGACGAAGAACTCCGTGCCGATATGGCCCTCACGGCACAGCACTTCACCGGCGGGAAGATCGAGCGCGACCGTCAGCGACGCGATCTGGCGAAGCTGCCGCGCGTTGCACTTGGCGAACAGCGGAATCGAGCGAAGCAATCGCACCTTGGCGTCGGACTTGATCAAGGGCGACATGGTAACGCGCTAGGCCGAAGTTTGACCCCGCCTGTCCGTCGAGTACCGCCAATCTGCCCTCGTTTTCGCAGCCATCGAGCGCTACCGAGCTCGCCGCCCCGAAGGGCTACGTCCGCCCGGAGGCCGAGCCCAGGTCCGCCAGCGCGGTGCGGACCTGGGCTACGCGGCCGAACTCGCGCAGCACCCTCACGCTGACGACGTGCGCGGTCGCGGGGGTTGTCGAGCTCGCGAGGAGCGTCGCCTCGTCGATCAGGAAATGGCAGTAACCCGTCTCGAGAGCAGCGAAGACCCGCGGGATCCGGGCTCCGTCGAACGCAGCCGCCGTCAGCTGGTGCTTGATGATGCCTGCGACAAAGTCCCGGGACACCTCGAGCCGGCGGAGCGCGGAGACGATCGAGTCGTAGGTGCTGTCACCAGGGCTCGTGCTCTCGACGGCGTTCGTGTCGGCGATCAGCGTCGCCGCCCCGAATTCGCCCACGCTTGAGTCGAGCTGCTTGTAACAGGCGGCCAGCCGCTCGGTCGACGGCCGGTCGAGCGCCTGGTTCGGACGGGCCAGGATCTGGCTGATGACCCGGCCGTCGGGGGTGTAGTCGTCACGAAGCCCCATCAGGTACATCATCGTCGGCTGGATGTCGGTTTCGTCGATCCAGGTCCCCGGGTTGTTGATCTGCACTGAGGTCATCTGACCGCTGTTCGGCCCGGCTGAGTTGGGCCCAGCGGCCGGTCCCGAACCGTCGACTCCGAGATTCGCCACCCCCGGGCCGACGATGCCGGCCCAGTTGTTGTTGATCTCGGCCGCGTAGTCGCCGTGGTCCCAGGCAAATCCCGTGTTCTGGGTCACGCACGCGCCCGAGCAGCTCGTACCACCGTCGAACAGGTAGTAGTCCGGTTTGGCGAAGAGCGCGAAGGTCGGCGTCCGGGCGGGATCGGAGTTCACCATGTGGAGGATCGCCTCCTCAGTCGGGTCGGCGAGGTAGTTCGCGATCGTCTGGCTGGAGCCCGTGTACGGGTTGCTCGCGGTGAGCCCCGCGACGTCGTGCTCGAGCTGGCGCACCTTCGGGTCCGTCGCCGAGGGGTTGCCCGTGACGTAGATCTCAGGAGCGGTGTCGGCCTCCATCGACAACGGCGTCGTGTCGGACTTCTGCGTGGCGAGCAGGCCTGTCAGGTTCCCGTCGAGCTCGCCGAACGAACCGGCCGGGTACGTGCACGCCACGTCGGGCGTCACGGTCGGCCCGCTCACCGTGGCGCCGTCGCAGGTGGCCGGCGTCGGCTGGATCGCCCGTCCGACGTTCGCACCGGCCTCGTGGTCGCCCTCGTCCGAGCTGAACACGAACAGCGTGTTCTTCGCCGTGATGCCGTCGCTCGCGAGCCTTGCGAAGAACGTCGAGAACGCCTGGTTGTAGTACTGCGCCTGCTCGACGTAGCAGGCGGAGCCGCTGCCGAGCGCGTCGGGCGCGGTGTCGCACGCCGAGAGACCCGGGATGAACTCGTTCCCGTGGATGTCGGCGATGTAGCCGTAGGTGACCGGGACGCCGGACTCGAGCATGTCGGCCATGTAGGCAAGCGTCTGCGACGCGTTGATGCTCCCGAAGCCGGGGAATCCAGGGTGATTGGTCAGGAAGGCGCCGTCGATCTCGTTGCCGTTCTCGTCCACGAGATTCCCGGCAGCGTTCGTCACCTGGTAGCCGTGGTGCGTCAGGTTCGGCGTGCCGGCACCCAGCTGAGGGGCGATGTACCTGTGACCGAAGAGGGCCTGGTATCCGTGGTACCCGCCCGGTTCGTCAGGGAGCAGGTCGCCGACCGCTGCCGGCGAGGGCGTGCTCTGGCCGAACTTGAGCGCCTTGGCCGAGGCACACAGTTGCGCTCCCTTCGCGCAGTGGACGGCCAGGCCGACGTAGTCCGCCGTCTCGGGGTCCTTGAAGGAGTCGGGGTCCGCCGCCAGCTGCTGTGCCTCGGGGCTGCCGGCTCCGAAGACCTTGGGGATGTCGACCGACGGGTTCTCGAGGACCATGTTCGCCGTGGCGACGTCGCCGACGTTGCAGCCGGCACGGGTGAAGGGCACCCAGGGTGCCGGCGTCTCCCGGGTCGGAGCGATCGTCCGAGGCGAGGTGGCCGGGGGAACGGGCGAGTAGACCATCGATGGGTTGGTGTCGTGCCCCACGTTCGGGACCTTCGCCGTGTCGAAGATCGGGTCGGTCCAGTAAGCGAAGGAGTCGGCCGGGTCGGTCGTGCCGTCGGCGTTGTAGCTCTGGTAGCTGTTGGAGATCGGCATACCGGCCCGGTCGCCGTACAAGCCCGTATACGTGGTGAGGCTGTCGTCTGCGGTGTGGGCGATGAGCGGCGTGTGGTTGTTGGAGAGCAAGGTGCCGTTGTTCTCGATGAAGTGCTCGAGCGAGGGGATCATCTCGATGTCCGAAGGGACGTTCGGGTTGTCGCGGTTGAAGTGCACGTTGTCGAACACGATCTCGACGACGTGCTTGACCCCGCCTTTGAGCTGGCAGCCGTTCGAGGCCCTCACGTGGTCCCGGGTCGCAGGCCCGCGGTACGAGGGGGCCCTCGAGGCGCCCGCCGCCCCGCCGGCGGCGACGACCGCCATCGTGGTCAGCAGGGCCCCTGAAACCGAAATTCGTATCAACCGTTGTCTGAGGCGCATATCGACTCCCCCGTTCGTCTGGCGCAGGCGAAACGCCTGCGGTGCGCTAGGCCCGTGGCCGCGTCAGCCCCGGCAGCTCACTTTTACGCCCCCCGGATGACGCGTGGTTGAACCCAGGGCGAATTCAATCAGAACAGTGGGTCAACTTGCCAGCGAATGGGCGGGCTTCGGGAGACGAGCGGGCCTCAGCGGAGGGCAGGGCGCCCCGGCGAGGAGGGACCGGCTCTAGTGGAGGATCGGGAGCGGCGGAAGTTCTTAACCCGAAGTAATCCCTACGCATGCAAGGATGATCGCAGGAGTTTCGGGTTACAACTGGGACGGCGCGTCAAGGTGCCAGGCCAGGGCCGCTAGCTCATCGGGTAGAGCAGGGGACTTTTAATCCCAAGGTGCCGGGTTCGAGCCCCGGGCGGCCCACCTGTTCAGAGGCAGTCTCGCAGATAGTTTCTTGTAGTAGTGACTACAAATCGGCTACAGTCTCAATCGTGAACGGGACCAAAACAGAAGTAGCGCCGGGTGTGTGGCGGCTGCGCGTCTACATCGGCCGCAACGCCAAGGGGAACCCGGTACAGCGGACAAAGACGATCCACGCCGGGGGCAGGAGCGCCAAGCCGGGGGCCGGCGTTCGCCTTGCCGAGCGCGAGTTGGCGAACATGATCGCGGAGGCGAACAAGGGGAACACCGCGACGGGCACAGAGACGGTGGGCGATCTCCTCGACCAGTTCCTCGAGCACGCGGAATCTCGGGATCGATCACCCACGACGTTGCGGAAGTACCTCAGCATCGCGGACACCGTCGTTCGGCCCGAGCTCGGGCGGATCAAGCTCGCGAAGCTCACGGCCCGGGACCTCGACCGGGTGTACGCCAAGCTCACGAAGAAGGGGAACGCCGCGACGACTGTTCGCCGCGTTCACGCCCTCATCGGTGCCGCTCTCAGTCAGGCCGAGAAGTGGGAGATGGTCGACCGCAACGTTGCACGCAAAGCGACTCCACCCACCGTTCACCCCGAGCGCGTCGAGGCACCGACCGCCGACGAGGTCCACGCGATCCTGACGGCCGCCGAGACGATGGATCCTGGCCTAGCGGCCTTCCTGTTCCTCGCCGCTCTGACGGGGGCTCGCAGGGGTGAGCTGTGCGCGCTCCGCTGGACGGACGTCGAATGGTCGACACGAACACTCCACATCGCTCGATCGATCTACGAGACGGCCGGCGGGGGATGGGGCGAGAAGGGCACGAAGTCCCACCAGGAACGCCGCATCGGCCTCGATGACGTCTCGCTTGAACTACTGCGTGGCCACCGGGCAGCGGTCGACGAGCTGGCCGCACAACTGGACCTTACGGTCCTCGAGGACGGGTTCGTGTTCAGCCGCTCGCCGGTCGGCTCCGAGCCGGTGCGCCCGGACGTCATCACCAAGTTCACCATCCGGGCCGCGAAGAAGGCCGGCGTCGAGACTCACCTGCACATGCTTCGTCACTTCGACCGCGACTCAGGGCATCGCCGCCGGCTACGACCCCGTGACCGTCGCGGCCCGACACGGACACCGAGACCCATCGATCACGATGAGGATTTACAGCCACGTTCTAGAGCAGCGCGACCGGGAGCTGGCGACGGCAGTCGGACGGACCCTGGCGCTGCCTGAGAAAGTTGGTTAAACCTCAACGCCGGCAAAGAATGCTTGACGTGGGTGGCCTCGAGTGGGAACATTTGTTCAGGTTGGTATGTCGCGTCCTACAAGACCCCCCTCGGCCCGGGAACTAGCGGCCAGGGCAGCGACGTACAGCGAGGACAATCCCCGGCCCTGTGGGAGGTTGCGCTAGCCCGAGACCCCGACGACAAGTTCAATGCTGCCAAGATCGGGTGGGAGTACGAAGACCGGATAGACGCCGAGGCCGATCTCATCGAGCAGGCCAGCATCGAACGGGAGAGCGAAGAGCTCTACGGGGACATCTTCCAACATCCTCATCCCGGGTGGCTAGCGAAGTGGTCTCGAAAGGGTTTGTGCCGCCATTGCGAGCTCGACCCCGCGCGGAGTGGCGACAACCTCTGCAAACCGTGTTCGATGTACCGCGACCGCCACCAAGGTCAGCTACCACCTGAACGCCTGCTCGAGCGCCGTCGGCAACGGAAGGCTGACGCGACCTCCTAAAAAATCGAACCCGGTTACGGCCGGTCCATAGAACGAACTGAGCGCCTTCGGGCGCTCTTTTCGCGCCGGTAGCTGAGAACAGCGCCGGCCTCTGCAAACAAACCAGAGGCCGGCGCTCAGGCGCGGCCTCACTGAGAAGGGAGAAGCACAGTGAAGCGCTCATTACCTGCCGATGTGGACGGTCTGCAATGGCTTGCCGAGCAGCTCGGCATCGGCCTGAGCACCACCTACAGACAGGCCTCGACCGGCGAGTTGACTCGGTTCGGCGTGTTCAAGGTTGGGGGTCAATACCGGGTCTCCAAGATCAAGGCGCTGCGAGAACTCCACGGCACCGAGCCGGAGGCGAGGACGGCGTGAGCGGCGGCGAGGATCGCACGATCACAATCGGCGAGGCCGTCCACGAGTTCTTGCTGCGCTATCGAATCCGCTCGCTCCTGCGACTCGCTCGCCGGTTGGATAGCCCTCTCATCGAAAGGCGAATCGCCTCGAGCTACGACCGCCTCGCGGAAGTCGAGCGCGAGCCGTGAGCGTGCCCGCCCTCGACCGCCTCATCGAGGCGCTCACCCGCTTCGGATGCAACCCCGCAGCGGGTCGGCGAGCTGTCCCGCCGAGGGGCATTTCCCTGACAAGCGACCGAGCCTTTCCTATGGGCCCGGTACCGGCTGCGCCGTCGTCGTGTGCCAACGCGGTTGCGCGGTCGATGATGTGCTGCGGCCGTTGGGAATGACCACGAGTGACCTGTTCGACGAGCCCCGCTCGAGCGGGAAGGGCGACAACTGGACCCCAGCCGGGCCCGCGACCCATGTCTACGACTACCACGACGCCGAGGGCCGGCGCGTCGTGCTCCGCGTGACCAGGACGGCCGACAAGCAATTCCGACAGTGTCGACCCGACCCGACGGCCAAGAGCGGATGGGCCTGGAATCTCAAAGGCATCGGCCGCCCGCTCCCGCTCTACCGACTGCCGAAGGTGCTCAAGTCTGTGGCAGCGGGAAACCCGGTCTTCGTTTGTGAAGGCGAGAAGGACGTCGGCGCCGTAGAGCGGCTCGGCTTCACCGCGACCACGAAGGCCGGCGGTGCGGGCGGTGTCAAATGGGAAAAGGTCGACCTCACACCGTTGCACGGCGCTCGTGTGATCGTGCTGCCCGACCATGACAGCGCCGGCACGAAGTACGCCCTCGGACTCCTCGAGGCAATCGGCGACCGCGCCGCCGTCCGAATTGTGCACCTGCCTGGGCTCAGCGACGGCGGCGACGTGAGCGATTGGGTCGAAGCCGGAGGGACTCGCGAGCAACTCGAGGCAATGGTGAGCGAGGCATCCGAAGTCGAATCGGAAGTCGAGGTCGGTCCCCGAATCACGCACCAGCTCGCCGCGACGATCACGCCCACCCGGCCGGAATGGCTGTGGAAAGGGTGGCTGCTGCTGCGAGCCCTCAATCTGCTCACAGGCCGTCAGGGCTCGGGCAAGACGACGTTCGTGGCTCATGTCGTCGCGGCTCTGACGACCGATATCCCGTTGCCGGGTGACACAGGTCACGATCCGATCCTGTGCGCTGTTCTCTCGTTGGAAGAGCCTCCCGATCGTGTCGTCGCACGCTTGCACGCCGCAGGCGCCGATCTCGACCGTGTGCATGTTCTCGGCGATGTCGAGGATTACGACGAGGTGGCAAGCCCTACCGGCGCCGCTGGTCGCTGCCGGGCGACGTCTCTATCCTCGGGAAGCTCATCGAACAGCAAGGAATCGAGCTCGCCGTCATCGACGGACTCGGTTATTCGATCAGCGGCGACAGCCACAACTATGCGGTAGTCGGCTCGGCGCTTGCCGCGCTGGCAGGCGAAGCGGAACGCAGTGGCGCCGCGATTCTCGGACTGGTAGATCCGCCGAAGGGATCGAGGGACCCGGTGACGGCCGCGATCGGCTCGACGGCATGGACAGCCATCCCACGGATCTCGATCGTGCTGGGCGTCGATCCGAGCGACGACAGCGGCGCTCGGCGCGTCGTGCGTGTTGCGAAGACGAACTACAGAGAACCGGACAGCGGGCTTCAGTTCCGCATCGGCGACGACCCGGAATTCGAGTGCGGGTTCGTCCAGTCGATGCGGCGAAGCGACATTTCTGCGGAGGACATCGTCTCTGCACCAGTCAGCCCCGAGGAGAAAGGCGAGCGCGCTGAGGCGCGCGAGATCCTGCGAACACTGCTCGCCGAGGGGCCGATGGACAGCGGCGAAGCCATCAAGGCCAGTGGGATCAGCGTACCCTCAAGCGAGCCCGGAAGGATCGGAGTTGAGGCCGAAGCGCGGCGAAATGGGCTCGGGCGCGTCGCCGGGTGGACCTGGTCACTGCCAGAGGGCCAGGGGGCCAACGCCAGAGGGCCAACTGATATTTGGCCCTCTGGGCACTCTGGACACACGCAGGGTAATCACACTGTCTCTGCGCCAGAGGGCCAAGTTTCAGGGAGTGGCACCCTGGACGACATCGAAGGTGCCGAATGACCTGCTCACCGTGGAATCTCGAGAGCAGTCACGAATGGGGACCAGACCGGCAGTTCGTCGCTCACGGTGGCCCGACAGATGGCCAGTGGATCGTCGTGGGCGGGACCGTGGCGCGCCAGCGTTGCCGGCCGCGTTCGGCCGGTCAGCGGACCACCGCTACGACGACGGCAGCGCCGAATGATTAGCAGGACTGAAACGTCCGCCCCAGACGGGATTTGTCAACCAGTGGCGCTCACCCGAGGTATCTCGCGGACGCGCTCACGCTGGACGCGCCGCATCCGTGGTAGCCAGGTAGCCCTAAACCGTCAGAAGATTCGGTGTCGCGGTCGCAGATGTCCCAGTCCCACCTATACGCACTACTCCCAATCGTGAAGGACAGATGAACGGTCTGCTTGTAGGCGGTAGGCCCGATCTTGATAGAGCTGGCGTGCCAGTTGGCATGTAGGTACTCGATCTTTGGCGGTGGCGGTTCTACGGACGGTGCCAGACTAAGGCCGAGGTAGACGTACCAGCGCTTGGTCGATTCCCTCGGTGCGACCGATCGCGGGAAGAAAGCCGTCGTGGACAACGACTCGTGGCAAATGGGTCGCCCGCAAGTTGTGTATGTGCCGTCGAAACGGCCGCCGGCCGTCGCGTAGACCGTCGAGGTCGCGGACCGGGCCAGCACCTTTGGACTGGACCCGCCCGAACGGAGCATTACGAAGTAGCGCGTCGCCAGCTGGGGAATCGCCGTGAACGAGTAGGAGGCTCTGCCAGCTGACAGGATTAGCCTGGCTATGGCAAGTCCCTTGCTCGTCGTTTTGAAGGGGAACGACGAGGAGAACAGCTCCACCGAGGATCCTGCGGGCGCTCCGGTGACGGCGCCGTGCAGTTTGGCTTGGTCATGGCCAGCCTGTTCGAAGTCAACGTACACGTAGCCGGTCAACGGCTTATTGGAGCTGCTGGCGATGAGCGTGACGCGCGGTGGGTCTGAGGCTGACGCACCGGGTTCCGATGCGATCAGCATCATCGTCAGAGCCGTGCTGGCAAATAGGACCGCGCCAACTCGGGTTCGGCATGAGCCCATAACTCTCCCCCGTTCTCGTGACTGCGGCGATGCTAACTGTGGGCACGGGGGCTTGCCTTCGGATCGGCTCTTGAAGAAGGGGTCGCCTCCCATCACCGTGGTGGGGCTTCGAGGTGTGATCCCCGTACGAGAGCGCGCTTGCCGTAGCTGACTGGCCCGCGATCGAGTGCCTCGACGTTCCCGAGGTCCCGTGCGCGCCTCGGTAGACCTGCGAGCGGGTGCTCTTACGTCGTGGCATGTTGTCCTCCCTCGCCTGTGGCACGACCACGCTACCGCCGCCTCAGTTCCCACAGAGCCCGCACGAGCTGGCCGAGGATCGCCATCGCCCGTTCCCGGCTGAGACCTGTCGGCGCCTGTGGGGGAAGCATGGCGATCGACCGGCGCAGGATCTCGGCTTCCTCTGGGGACAGGTCGGCCACGGGGCGAGCGTAGCGAACAGACGTTCGATCTGCCAGCCGTGTGGGCATCGCGACCACGGATCGTCTTTCACCAACGGCGCCTGCCTGTCCCCGCCCAGGGTTCGCGCATCTTGTGCGCTGTCTCGCTGCTCGCGAGCCCGCCCCGGCACTAAAATTCGAGTCTCCGATAGTCAGATTCAGAAGGGGGGGTCGATTATGACCATTGGGGAGTTGGCAGGGCTGGGGGCTATCCACGCCGACGAGGCGCTCACCCAGGGTGCCTATGAGTTGTTCGAGGCTCGCACCCCGAACGGATTCGGACCGCCACTGCACATCCACAGAGACCGGGAGGAAGCGTTCTACGTAATGTCAGGTCGGTTCAAGATCGTGTGCGACCGACAGGAGCTACAGGTCGGTCCCGGCGAGTTCGTCATGGTGCCTCGGGGTAGCTCTCACCGCTTCGAGGCTGTAGGAGATGACGCCCGACTGATCTTCATCGTCTCACCGCCTGGACTGGAAGGTTTCTTCCGGGAAGGTGCCGACATGCGATCCTCCGGCCGACCTGATATCGAGGTGCGCCAGGAACTGGCGAAGCGGTACGACTCCTACCCTGTTTCGGACCCCGCTAGCTAGGGCAATCAAGCGAGCTTCGATCGTCGCATCGAGAAAGGCGATAGCTCCCCAATCAGATCGGAAGTGGGCCAGGATTGCGAAGCGCAACCGCACCAACTTCGCCTTAGGAGCGACTTGGGGCATCGGACACCCTGCCGTAGAGGTGTAGCGACTACAACGCGACTACAACTCCCGGCCAAACTCCGCGAGACATGGTGAACCCTGGGAACCTTTGAGCAGGTAGCGGGGCATATCGGTGAGCGTCGGCAACTAGTGAAATCGACGGGAAGCGACTTTTAATCCCAAGGTGCCGGGTTCGAGCCCCGGGCGGCCCACCGAGTAAGCCCACTTCAGACTCAGAATGTCAACCCCATTTGGCCCACCGCGACCATCTCAACTGGCCCCACCCGGCTGAGCTGACGAGTTCGCCTCAAGACGGGCCTGCGGCTGTGCGGCGTAGTGTGCCGACATGGCCCAGCAACCGGTCTTTCAGCTCCGCATTCAGCTCAAAGACGTGCACCCGACCGTCTGGAGGAGGGTGCTCGTCCCCGGCGGGGTGAGACTGCGGAAGCTGCACGACTTCCTCCAGGCAGCGATGGGCTGGACCAACTCCCACCTGCACAGCTTCACGATCGGTGACCAGCTGTTTGGGATGCACTTCGACGACTATCCCGAAGAGGAGCTCGACGAGAGCGAGCACACAGTGCTCGGGGCGCTCCGCGGTGGGGTGCGCCGCTTCGGCTACGAATACGACTTCGGCGACTCCTGGGAGCACGAGGTGACGGTGGAGGCGACGACCTTCTCACCGCTCGGGTTGAAGCACGCCGTCTGCATCGACGGCCAAAACGCCTGCCCGCCCGAGGACGTCGGCGGTCCGTATGGCTATCAGCATTTTCTCGAGGCACTCTCCGATCCGCTCCACGAGGAGCACGACAGCTATCTGGTCTGGGTGGGCTACAAGTTCGATGCAGACGCCTTCGATCTCGCCACAGCGAACGCCGCATTGCAGCGCGTCCGCTGATTCACCACTTGGCCCCACTCGGAGAAGGGCAAGTTGCTGGCGACAGCGACCGAAGCCTTCTCCTCCCGCTCGGTCAATATCTGGAAGAGGAGCTCGGCGCCACGGGTGTCGAGCTTGAGGTAACCGAGTTTGTCCAGCTATGCCGCGCGCTAAGTGGGGTACATCTCCTCCATCACGCCGAGGTCATCGTCCTGCAGGGCGACAGCTACCGCCTGAACGACCGCGCCAAGGAGGTGGTCATCTCAGAGAGCCGCTGAAACGCGCAGTTTTCGACCGGCGATAAACGCGCAGTATTCAGCCGGCGTTGACACTTTGCTGCGGGATGCGGGACCGGGCGACCTGCGGCGTCAACTTCAAAGGGGAACCGGATGTGACAGACAACACCTAGGGATATGGGCGGCTCCGCAGGTCGAGCGCTTGCGGCGCGATATCTCGCGATAGCGCGCGCAGGTAATCTTCGTCTCGAGATCGACTTCGACCGACTGGATCGAGGAGACCGCGGATTGCTCCCTGCAGCGAAGAGGGACCTACGCGACATTGCTGTGCCGCCAACGCTGCAGTCGAGCAGGCGGTGAGAACTCTGCGTGGCCGGCTCGGACTGCCACCTCCCGGGGCGAGCTGAGTTGAGTAGGTCGGAATTGCCTTTGGCAGAAGCTGAGCGGCTTCCATCGTCGCCGGCGGCGCGACCTGTGCTGCGTCGATCCCCGAGTCAGGGAGTGTCCGATGCCGAGCCGTCGCTCCGCGGCGTGGACCGCCTGATCCGGATCTTTGTGAATCTGGCCGGAGCATGCGGCGCGGCGTTCTTCGCGCACGCCACCTTCCAATTTTACTTTGAGACGCACCGGTTGATTGGTCTCGCGTTCTTCGTGCAGCAGATGTGCTTCGTGGTCGGGTTCCTTGTCCGGCGGCCCGCGAGCGTTGTCAGCCGGCGTCTTGGTGACTGGCTCCTTGCCTTCGGGGGGACGTTCGGAGGAGTGCTGCTCCGGCCAAGCGGTTTCCACCCGGAATGGGGAGTCAATGCGGGACTTGGCCTTCAGCTGCTTGGCCTTTCGATCTCCGTCTTGTCCCTCCTCGTGCTTGGTCGTGCCTTTGGCTTCGCAGCCGCGGATCGAGGCCTCGTAAGGCGTGGCCCCTACGCCATAGTCCGCCACCCCATCTACGCCGCCTACTTCCTGGTTCAGCTCGGGTATGTGCTCCAGACCGTTTCCTTGTGGAACGTGCTCGTTATGTTCGGCGCGACCAGCTGTAATGTCGGTCGGGCGCTCGTCGAGGAGCATCTTCTGGCCACGTCCGGTACGTACGAGGCCTATCGGATGCAGACCCGATGGAGGTTGCTGCCCGGCGTCTGGTGACCCACCGGGGAGAGTCCCGGCCGGCGTGGATGCACCGTCGATCGCACGTTGCCTGCGTCAGCCCTGCAACTCGCGCGCAAGAGGTCGTTCCTCGTGAACAACCTCAACAATCTGGTGCGGGTCAGGGAACGGTGTTCGGATTGGCCGTGCCTCGCTCGGTCGCGGACGCCGGGATAGAGTGCCGGCAATCACACCTCGCCAGGGGGTCATGTACCGGGATTGGGAGTCGGTCTATCGCGACAACGTGGATCGTCTCTACCGGTTGATGTTCTCCCGAGTTGGGAACCGGCCCGACGCCGAGGACCTCACAGCCGAGGTATTCCGGCTCTGCCTGCCTGTGTTGCGCCTGTCCGCGTCGGCGCCCGAAATTCGTGCTTACCTGCTCGTCACAGCCAAGACCGTGCTGGCCAATCACTGGAAGCGGCGCTACGGGATCGAGGTGACCACCCTCGACACCGACACCGAGGAAGCTCGTTACGAAGAGCCGGAAGTTGAAAGCCTGGCGCCAAGCCAGATCACCAAAATTCTCGCCAATCTCCCCGATCGGTACCGTCGCATCCTCGAGCTCCGGTTCCTCCAATCGCTGTCGTTGCGAGAAGTCGCCAGGGAAATGGACGTAAGCGTGGGAAATGCCAAGGTGCTCCAACACCGTGCCCTTCGGCTGGCAGCACAACAAATGGAGGGGGTTTAGAAGATGACCAGGCACCGGGTGACGGCCTTCGTCGACGCTCTTGTTCGCAATCGCCGGCCCAAGTCGTTCCGCGCAGGCGCAGAGGACCTGGACGCCATGCGCGCCGCCATCGAGCTTCGGTCCGCTCGAATCGAGGAGATGACCCCCTCCTCGGAGTTCGTGGACGAGCTGCACGGTCAACTCAGGCGACAGCTCGAGGGAGACAGGCCGATCGAGACGGCGAGGCTGGTCTCGCGGAGACGGTGGCTACTCGAGGGAGCGGTCGCCGCCTCGGCCGCCGGCGTGGCGGTGGCGGTCGACCACACCGTGTTCGCATCTGGTGGCGTGCCGGCGCGGCAAGCCCAGCAGCAGCTCTCGCCCGACAACGGCACGTGGCTCACCGTCGCCGAGCGTTCCGACCTGGGCGGTGGCGCGGTCATGCGATTCAGCACCCCGGGCGCGGTCGGATTCGTCACCAACGAGGATGGTGCGCTGGCCGGCGTGTCGGGCGTGTGCAGCCATCAGGGCTGCCTGCTCAGGTTCGACAAGGTGGCGAGGCGCCTGGACTGCCCGTGCCACAGAGCGGCTTTCTCTCTCGCCGGCGACGTGCTGTTCTCCGAGCTCCCCACCCCTCCACCGCCGCTGCCCCGATTGACGCTTCGCGATGAGGGCGGCCATGTCCAGGTCCTCGTGCCGCCGCTGACCTGAGCCCGGGCTTTCGCGGCGGTCGGCGCGTTCCCGACGGTCGGCGCTTTCCCGAGGTCGGCGCGTTCCCGACGGTCGGCTAGGCAATCGTTGCTCGCCTGTCGCAGTGGAACCATTCTCGACTGTGTAACCACACCGCCTATCTCGAGACGTGCCAGAAAGCCCGTCTGAGAGCAGCGTAAAGGTCCCGTCGGCAAACGACGACGAGTCGACTGCCAGCCTCGTGTACAGGAGCGATCGCGACGAGCGGGCTGTCAGGCTCGCGTGTCATCTCCTGGTCGTCGGTGTCGCACTGGAGCGACAGGTCATCGCCCTCGTCAGGACTCCCGTCGCGGTGGTGAAGTCATCGGGCCCGCTCAGGCCGGCCTGGGGTGTTTCAGGCTCCCCCGTCGCCAAACCTGGGCGGTCGTGTAACCCCCGACATATCTACTAGTGATGGCCCCCCACCCGTCCCGCGACGCAAAGGCCGTCGAAGCCACTGCGCACGACAAGGCCGTGCCGTATCTCAAGCTGGTCGAGGACGACACCTACGCCGACTGGGACTCGGCGTACCTGGACAACGTGGGCCGCCTGTATCGGCTCATGTACTCGCGCGTCGGGAACCGGCCCGATGCCGAAGATCTCACCGCCGAGGTGTTCAAGGCCGCGCTCGGGCCCCTGCGGGTCAGCTCTTCCAAAGGGGAGGTGCGCGCCTACCTGCTGGCCGCCGCCCGTACCGTCCTCGCGACTCATTGGCGTCGCAGGCTGGGACTGCCCGTCACCTTCATCGACCCGGACGCCGACCTGGCCGAGCTGGACGACTCCGCCGAGCCCGGTGACGGCGACGAGGCCCGGCGCAAGGCCGGTCTGATTCTTGCCGCCCTGCCCGAGCGCTACCGGCGCATTCTCGAGCTCAGGTTCCTCGAGACGTGCTCGATCAAAGAGGCGGCTCGCGAAATGGACGTCAGCGTCGCCAACGCCAAGGTGCTCCAGCACCGTGCCCTGCGGATGGCTGCGAAGGCGGCGGAGCTCGAGCCATGAACCCCCGCCGAGTTGCCTCCTTCATCGACGCCGTGCTGTCGGACCGGCGCCCCGGGCGCTTCAAGGCCGGCCCGGTTGACGCCGAGGTCTTGCGCGCGGCGATCGCCATACGCGCCTCCTGTCCGGGCGAAGGCGCTCCCGAGGAACAGTTCGTCGCCCGCTTGCGCCGAGAGCTCGCTCTCGAGGTCCGTGGGACCGCCATGTCATCTCCCCGGTCGCTGGTCACGAGCCGCGCACGGGTCATGTTGGGGACGGCCGCGGTCGTCACGATGTTGGGCGGGACCGTCGCGGCTACGACGGCGGTGGACCATGTTCTCGCCGCGGACAGGGCCGGACAGGTCACCCATGGCCAGCTGATCCAGATGGGCAAGTTCGAGACGCCCGATGGCCACATCGTCGGGCAGGTCGTGGGCTATCGCGGGGATCCCGCCTTGGTCTTCATGACCATCCGGGATCCAGGAATGAACGGCACGGTCGGTTGCCGGATTCTGCTGAGCAACGGCCGTACGGCAGCGACGGGCACGTTTGCTGTCCACAACGGAGTGGGCGAGTTCGCGCGAACGATGTCGGTGAACATCGGCCAGTTTCGTGGAGCGACCTTGGTGACCTCAGCGGGCGCGGTCCTGGCAAGCGCCAGCTTCCACTGGCTTTGACCGTCACCCGTAACCCTCCTCGTATTCGTTCAACGAAGCACCTATTCGTGAATCAAGAAACGAAACGGAGCAAGTCATGCGAAATCCCCGAACCACGATCGCTGTCATCGCCGTCGCCGCTGCACTCGGAGTCTCCGGGATCGCCGCGGCTCTCGCTGCAGGCGGCTCTACGACCGCGGGTGCGAGCTCGAAGACCGGAAGCGCCGCCACGACGCCTGTCGTGCGGACCGTCGTGCCCGCAGCCAGCGCCACCATTCGCACGTTGAACGCGAGGGTCGACGGCACGAGCGAGGCCATCCTGGTCGACCACCAAGGACTGCCTCTGTACATCTACAAGCCCGATACCGCCACGATGTCGTTTGTGAGCGGAGGACTGGCCGCGCTCTGGCCACCGCTCGATTCCACCAGCCCGACCGTCGCGGACGTCACCGGCAAGCTTTCGGTGACCCACGACGCCAACGGCGCCCAAGTTGCCTACAACGGCCACTTTCTGTACACCTTCGCCGAGGACAGCCCCGGGCACGTGACAGGTCAGGGCGTTGAGAACTTCTTCGTTGCCACCCCCGGACTGACCGCGCTCGGCGCCGGATCGTCGGCACCGTCGACTCCGGCCCCGGCTGCGAGCTCAGTCCCCAGTTACGGCTACTGAGATGAGCCGCGCCCGAGCGGCAACGGTGCTCTGTGGCATCGGTGTTCTCGCCGCTCTCGCGGTGACGAGACGCGATGCCCTGGCGAGCTCGCTCCCGCTTCTGGGGCACCTCCGATGGGTGTGGGTCGCCGTTGCCGTCGGCCTCGAATGGTCGTCGATGGCCGTCTTCGGCCGCATGCAGCGTCGTTTCCTCGAGGCCGGCGGCGCGACTTTGCCCGTAAGGAGCATGCTCGCGACGGTGTATTCGGCAAACGCCCTCTCCGTCTCGGTGCCCCTGGCCGGTCCAGAGCTGGGCGCAGCCTTCACCTTCCGCCGTTTCAAGCGACAGGGCGTCGACCCGCCGCTCGCAGGTTGGTCGCTCATGGTGGGAGGGGTCGTCTCAGCAGTAGCGGGAGTCCTGGTGCTCATGAGCGGCGCCCTGCTCTCTGGCAACGATGTGCTTGCTGTTGTCGGCGTGCTGGGCGGCACGATTGGTGGAGCCGTCGTGATCGTCCTGCACGCCGCCGTCCGCCGTCCTCGACTGCGCAGCGCGCTCGAGTCGGCCGCTGCGTCGGTACTCGTCAGAGCCCGGCGACTTCTGCGCCGCCCTGCCGACGACCCGCAGGAAGCGATCCGTGCGTGGGCCGACCGGCTCGCTTTGCTGCGCCCGGACCGTTCGGTCTGGATCCGGGTGAGCGGTCTCGCCCTCGCCAACTGGTTGGCCGACGCCGCCGCCTTCGCTGCGAGCATCTATGCCGTGGGTGCGCCCGTCCCGTGGCAGGCGCTATTGCTCGTGTACGGGTCGGCGATAGCCGTGGGAAGCCTCGGCATCACACCCGGAGGCCTCGGATTGGTCGAAGGCACGCTTTGTGTCGGCTTGGTGAGTGCCGGCCTCCACGTCCGCCAGGCACTCGCATCGGTCCTGGTCTACAGGTTCATCAGCTTCTGGATGGTAGCGGTCGCCGGATGGGTGGTCCTGCTGTTCCTAAGGAGCGATCGGACCCTCGTTGCGCCAAGGAACATCGCCCTTCGTGATACGGGCGCCGGTTGAGGCGACCGCCGGTCTGGAGCACCTCTCAGCTGAGCTCGTTCGGCACTACGGCGATCTCCAGAACTTCGTCTCTCCGCAGCACGCGAAGCTGCAACGTGTGTCCTATCGCGTCCGACACCATCAACCGCTGCAGGTCCCCGGCGCTTTCGATCGGGGCTCCGTTGGCGGCAAGTATCGTGTCGGTGGCGCGCAGGCCCGCTCCTTCGGCCGGGCTTGCCTTCGCCACCTCGATCACGCCGATACCTCCGCGCTGACCGAAGGCCGCAGCGTGCCGCGGGGCAAGCGGCCGGCGAGCGCCGACGACGCCGAGATAGGCCCGCCGGACCCGCCCGGTTCGTATCAGCTCGTCGACGATGGCGATCGTTGTCGAGTTGATTGGCACGGCGAGGCCGAGCCCGATCCCGGCCACCGCCGTGTTGATTCCCACAAGCCGCGCACACGCGTCCACGAGCGCACCCCCCGAGTTGCCGGGGTTGAGTGCAGCATCGGTCTGGATCACGTTCTCGACGACGCGGCCGCCGGCAGGCAGTGATCGTCCGAGAGCGCTCACGACGCCGGCTGTGAGGGAGCCTGCAAGGCCGAGCGGGTTCCCGATCGCGACGACGAGCTGGCCGACGCGGAGGCGGTCTGCGTCTCCGAGCTCGACTTGCGGGAGGTCGGCGGCGCCGACCTGCACGACGGCGAGATCGGAGAGGACGTCTCGCCCGACCACGTCGAAGCGGAGCTCGCGGCCGTCCACGAAGTCGGCGGAGCCGCGCTCGGTCTTGGAGACGACGTGGGCGGAGGTTAGGAGGTAGCCGCCCGGCGTCACCACGACGCCGCTGCCAGCTCCCTGCGCACCTTGGCGCCCGACCCGGAGCGCGGCCACCGATGGGACGACACGCTCCGCGACGGAAGTCACGACGGCCGAGTAGGTGTCGAGCGCCTCGTCCTCGTCGGACTTGTGCCCGGTGAGCAGATCGGTCATATCGCTCTCGGCCCTTCGGCCGGTACCGGTCCCGCGTCGACGAGGGCCGTGCGCAGGTCCCCCAGCCACTCGGCTTGGTTGCGCCTCACGAGCTTCACGCACCAGGCGAGCGCCTCGCCGCGGTTGCGGGCGACGCCGGCGTCGATCAGGGTGTCGAGCATCGCGCGCTCGGACAGCGCGAGATTGGTGTTGACCGGCGTGCTCTGGGTGGTGAACAGCGTGGTGCGCCCGTCGCGTTCCACGCCCCACGACACCTTCCGGCGAAAGCGCGCCTCCGCCTCGTTCGCTATGGCGATGCGGGCCGCCCACGTGGAGTCCCGGAACTCCTCGACGGACCCGCCGGCCAGAAACCCGACGTACAGGATCTCGTCGTCGTCGAACTCGATCCTCGAGCGACCGCCGAACCACGACTCCGGCACCTTGGCGCCGAAGAACCTCTCGATCTCGTGACCTGACATGATTACAAGCTTACAGGTAACTCCGTGACCGGGACGCGCCGTCTTGTGTGCCTCAGATTCCTGTGTGCTCGGCACGTACCGGATCGGGGTCCGGCACGTGCGGCATGAGAGCGTTCGGGGGGATCGTGCCGAGGCGACCGGCTTCGAAGTCCTCCAGCGCTCGCACTATTTCTTCCCGGGTGTTCATCACGAACGGCCCGTGGTGCACGACGGGCTCGCCGATGGGCTGACCGCCCAGGACGAGGAGCTCGAGGTCGGGGCTTTGCGAATCCTGGCGGTCGTCGGCCCGGACAGCCATCCAGTCTCCGGGCCCGAACGTCACCAGCTGGCCGCGTTGCACCGGCCGGCCGTCGCTGCCGGCTCGGCCGGATCCGGCCAGGACGTAGACCAGGGCGTTGAAGGCGGGGTTCCAGGGGATCTCCAGTAGCGCCCCAGGCGACACCGTGGCGTGCATGAGAGCCATCGGCGTGTGAGTCGACCCGGGGCCTCGGTGGTCGCCGAGCTCGCCGGCGATCACGCGCACGAGGGATCCTCCGTCCGCGGAGGACAACAGGGCCGCCTCGCCGGCTTCGAGCCCCTGGTAGGCGGGTGGGATCATCTTCTCCTTCGACGGCAGGTTCACCCAGAGCTGGATGCCGTGGAAAAGGCCACCTGCGACCACGAGCTCCTCGGGCGGCGTCTCGATGTGAAGGATGCCTCCACCTGCGGTCATCCATTGGGTAGCCCCGTCGGTGATGAGACCACCACCTCCCTGGGAGTCCTGGTGGGCGAAGGTTCCATCGATCATGTAGGTCACCGTCTCGAACCCGCGGTGGGGGTGCCAGGGAGTTCCCTTCGGCTCACCGGGTGCGTAGTCGACCTCGCCCATCTGGTCCATGTGCACGAACGGGTCGAGGTCGGCCAAAGTCAACCCGGCGAACGCCCGGCGCACCGGGAATCCCTCGCCCTCGAGTCCACTCGGCGCCGTCGTAACAGATGTCACCGGACGTTCGGTCGCATGTTCCGGGTCCGAAACGGGGATTTTCGGTAGCGTCGACAAGTCGCTGACGGTCACAGCAGGCATTAGGACCTCCTTTCGGCGTGGCTACACACTCTCACCTTGGCGGAGGGCCCCGAAAGGGCCTCGCCAACAGGCGATTGTAGTTCTGCCCGATTTTCTCGTGCGCGGCCGACGTCTCGGCTCGGCCCCGGCTCCCATCTGCTCCGTGCGATTTGTGGAAGGCTGGCGACGATCATCTGTGCGGCGCGTGCAGCGTCTCCGTGACGTTCCCGAAACCTTCTCGACACGCGGGTGCAAGAAACGTCTAGGCTCCCGAACCAGGGCCGTCCGGCCCCCGTGCCGCAGGGTTGGAGCTCGCAGACGGAATTGGGTTGGCGCACTGAGCGGCACGAGACAGCCCGGCCCGAACCGGCCGGTTGAGAAGGGGGAGAAGCGTTGCATATCAAGAGAACGGGCATCATCGGGGTGACACTCGTCATGTCCCTCGGGCTGGTCGCGGGAACGGCTTCGGCCATTTCGGCGGCATCGGCGAGCCCGAAGTACGTGGGACCGACGTCGTTGCCCATCACGGCCTTCACGAGCAACTTCTCGATAATGAAGGCGCTTCGCGGGTTGGAGAAGGCCGGTAAGGGAAAGGTGGCAGCCATCCTCCCGGACACCGTGAGCTCGACACGCTATGTCGAGTTCGACGCGCCGGACATCACCAAGGCCCTCGAGACGGCGGGAATGCCCAAGTCCCAGTTCGTGGTTCAGAACGCTTTGGGTAAAGACCCGACCGAGCTGACCGAGGCCGAGACCGACATCACCAACGGAGCCACCGTGCTCTTGATGGACGGGATCGACTCGGGTGTGGGCGCCGAGATCGAGGGCTACGCCAGGGTTCACGGGGTCGACGTCATCGACTACGACCGGATCAGCCTCGGCGGAAGCCGCACGTATTACGTGAGCTTCAACAACGTCCAAGTCGGCAAGCTGATCGGTAATGGATTCGTTAGCTGCGTCAGTGCGTGGCACGTGGCCAAGCCGAAGGTCGTCGTCTTGCACGGCGCCGCAACGGACAACAACGCCACGCTGTTCGCGCAGGGCTACAACGGCGTGATCGACCCGTTCTTCGCCTCTCACAAGTGGACTCTGGTGGCGAGGACTGCCGACACTTGGGACCCGCCGACAGCTCTGACCGGCTTCGAGGCGGCGTACACGGCGCATCCGAGCATCAACGCAGCGGTGATCCCGAACGACGAGAACGCTGCGCCGATCATCACCTACCTCAAGAAGCACGGCATCAAGGCGAAGACCTTCCCCACGACGGGGCAGGACGCGACCCTCACGGGCCTTGACAACGTGCTCTCCGGATACCAGTGCGGGACCGTCTACAAGCCGGTCTACCTCGAGGCGGGGGCTGCGGTTGCTCTTGCCCTCTACCTGAGGGCCGGTGAGAAGCCGCCGTCCAACCTCATCAACGGCACAACGGAGGACACTGTCGAGCACGTCGCGGTGAAGTCAATCCTGATGGCCCCGGAGTGGGTAACGACGAAGAACATGAACTCGACCATCGTCAAGGACAAGTTCGTTCCGGTAGCGCAGCTCTGCGCGGCTCCCTACAGGGCTGACTGCATCGCTGCGGGTATCAAACCGTAGAGAGCAACACCGCATTTCCCCGCGTCTTCGCCTACCATCAGGCGAGACCGGGGAGCAGTCCGCCCCTTCCACGCTCGCGGAAGGGGCGGACTGCCGGTAGCAGGAGGCCGCGTTGAGCACCGCAGGGGACTCTTTGACCGGGGAGCCGCCGCTCGTGCAGCTGCGGGGGTTGAGCAAGACCTTCGGGGCCGTGCGGGCGCTGACTCAGGTCGATCTGGACATCCCCGCCGGTCAGGTGACCGCTCTGGCCGGGGACAACGGCGCCGGGAAGTCGGTCCTCATCAAGACGCTTTCTGGCCTGTGGGCGCCGGACTCAGGTGAGATCCTCTGGGAAGGCCGAGCCGTCCATCTCCACAGCCCGAAAGACGCCGAGCACCTGGGGATCACCACCATTTATCAGGATCTTGCGCTGTGCGACAATCTCGACATCGTCCAGAACATGTTTCTCGGCCATGAGCCGCTCCGATTCGGGACGCTGGACGAGGCGACCATGGAGCAGGCGGCGCGAGAGACGCTCGCCGACCTCAGAGTGACCACGATTCGCTCGATCCGCCAGCCTGTGGAATCACTGTCGGGAGGTCAGCGGCAATCTGTCGCCGTCGCCAAGGCCGTGATGTCGAAGGCCAAGATCGTGATCCTGGACGAGCCGACCGCAGCGCTCGGCGTCTCGCAGACGCGCATGGTCCTCGATCTGATCACGAGGCTCGCCAGCCAAGGCGTCGCGGTGTTGCTCGTCTCGCACAACCTGAACGACGTCTTCTCCGTTGCCGACCGGATCGCGGTCCTGAATCTCGGCCGCCTGGTCGCGTCCGGTCCTGCATCGAGCTTCGACAGCCAAGTGGTGGTCGACTTCATGACGACCGGCCGCTCGACTCGAGCAGTCGGCAACGGTGCCGTCGGCGCTCGCGACTGACCGCCGCCAACCACGAACTCGAGGCTCAGCAAATGCCACAGGGGACAGACGAAGTAGGCGAGCCGAGGTCCGGCCCGGGCGTCGTCTCGGATCCGAGTCCATCGGTCGACATCGAGGCACGGGACGACGCGGTCGCCGCCCGGGCGAGCGACACGGAGCTGACCCAGGCGGTCGCCCTTGCTCCCGAGGTACTCGCCGACTCACTTGGCGAATACGCGGGCGCGTGGTGGAAGCGGATCCGTGGCGGCGAGAGCGGAGCCCTTCCGATCCTTGTCGGGCTCGTCGTGATCATCATCGTTTTCCAGATCCAGAACTCGCACTTCCTGACGGCCGGCAACATCGTCAACCTGTTGATCGAGGCCGCATTCTTCTGCCTTCTCGGGGCGGCCGAGCTGTTCGCCCTCCTCCTTGCCGAGATCGACCTGTCTGTGGGGTTCGTCGCCGCCGTCGGCGGGACGATCATCGCCGCTCTCATCGCACCCCCCTACAACTGGCCTTTGTGGGCGGGCGTGGTCGTGGGCCTGGGCGCATGCGCCGTCATCGGAGCGCTGCAGGGCACGCTCATCACGAGGCTTCACTTGCCTTCGTTCGTCGTGACCCTCGGCGGCCTCTTGTTCTGGTCGGGGTTTCTGATCTACCTCTTCGACCTCGACAAGGACTCGGTCGGTGGTGTGCTCACCATCAACAACAGTGTCATCAGCAACCTCGTCTACGGCAACATGACCCCGCTCGCCGGCTGGATCACGCTCGTGGTGCTGGTGGGTTTGTTCGGCTTGACGTCCATCTCGCGTGCCGCGCGGCGCCGCTCGCGCGGCCTGAGCGCCCCACCGCTCAGCATCGTGATATTTACGGTCATCGTGACAGCGGCGGCGGGCGTCGCTCTCGTCGCGATTTGCAACGTGGACCGAGGCTCGTCGCTGATTGTTCTGCAGGGCGTTCCATGGGTCGTGCCGTTCGTGATCGCCATCATCGTGGCATGGTCATTCTTGCTCGGCAGGACCCGCCTGGGCCGATACATCTACGCCATTGGTGCGAGCCCGGAGGCGGCTCGTCGCGCAGGCATAAACGTGCCCTGGATACGCACCTTTGCGTTCACGCTCGTCGGGCTGACTGCCGGCTTGGCAGGGATCGTCTACGAGTCGCGCCTCGGGTCGATCTCGGTCGGCTTCGACGGCGGTACCTATGTCCTGTACGCCGTTGCCGCTGCCGTCATCGGTGGCACCAGCCTGCTGGGCGGACGCGGCAAGGCAGTTCACCCACTGATCGGCGGGCTTGTCCTCGCCGTCGTAGCCAACGGGCTCGACCTCCTCAACATCACCACCGCGGGCCAGGACATGGCGACGGCTCTCGTCCTCATCGTCGCGGTCACCATCGACTCCCTGGTGCGACGCCGTCGCTCGACACTCGCATAGGACTTCTCTCCGACCCGGCGCCTTGAGCCGATACGACCAGCTCGCCGAGCAGTGGTGGCACTGGTACGCGGACCAGATCGGTCGCCGCTACGACGAGGTCACCACGCCCGCCCTTCTGCTCGATCTTGACGCCGCCCGCCGCAACATCGAGCGTATGGCGGCGAAGTTTCGGGAGCTTCCTGCGTCGCTGCGCCCCCATGTGAAGGGCCACAAGTCGCCCCAGCTTGCCCGCCTCGAGGTCGAAGCCGGCGCCGTGGGCGTCGCCTGCGCGACGGTGTGGGAAGCCGAGGTCATGGCAACGGCGGGGATCGACGACGTGCTCATCGCCAATGAAGTCGTCCACCCGGACAAGGTCAGAGAGCTCGCTGCGCTCGCCGCCGGCCACCGCATCACGGTCGCCGTCGACGGCCTCGCCAACGTCGATCAACTGGAGCGGGCTCTCGATCGACAAGGCGCCCAGCTCGAGGTGCTGATCGAGATCGATGTGGGAATGGGGCGCTGCGGCGTGCGGGACGTCGCCGACGCCGTCGGGCTGGCAGAGCGGATTGCCGGCGCCGGGCACCTGCACCTCCGGGGTCTTCAGGGATTCGAAGGTCACTGCATGCTCGAGCTGGACCGGGAGGTTCGATGCGCCATGACGCAAGCTGCCAACGAGAAGCTGGCGGCGGCGGCGGACCTCCTGGCGGAGCGCGGCCACCCGTCACACGACATCTCGGGTGGTGGGATGGGGACGTACTTCATCACCGGCGCCCACAGCCGCATCACCGAAGTGCAAGCCGGTTCGTACTCGCTCATGGATGCCTTTCACGAACAGCTGGTTCCGGGCGAGTTCGAGGTGGCGCTCACAGTGCTCGGGACCGTGATCAGCCATCAGGGCAATACCGTGATCCTCGACGCCGGCCGAAAGGCTGTGGGCGTCGACTTCGCGATCCCGCCGCTAGCGTCGGTCAAGGGCGGGACGGTCCGCGCCTACGCGGAGGAGCACTGCGTCATCGATTTCGACGGTCCGTCACCGCTGACCGTCGGCGACCGGGCAGAGGTCCTACCCGGCTACGGCCCGACGACGGTGAACCTGCACGACGTGTTCTTCGTGATCGAAGATCGCGTCGTGACCGACATCTGGCCCGTCAACCCACGCGGACCCGGGCGGGGGCACTGGCCGATCGCTCCTCCGTGAGCATCTAGACGCCCGGCGTCCCGCTCGGCGTCTCGCCCGCTGCCCCGACCGGCGTCCCCGCCGGCGGCCATGGAGCGAGCGCCATGGCGGCGTGCAGCGCGATGCCGTTTCGCATCGCGCGCTCGTCGATCAGCATCCGGTTCGAGTGGTTGGGCGCGGGATGCTCCGTGCCGGCGGGCGCGGTGCCGAGAAACACCATCGTTCCCGCCACCTGTTGCAAGACGTACGACCAGTCCTCCGCGCCCATGAGGGGGGTCGCCATGCAGTGCGCCCCGTCTTCGCCGAGGAGCTTTCGCGCCAAGTCGAGCGCCTGCTCGGCGGCCACCGCCGAATTGACCGTAACGGGGTAGGCCACGGGGGACCAGGTGACCGAGGCCTGGCAGAGATGGGCGGCCGCGACGTGCTCGGCGACGCGCCGGACGCCCTCGAGCGCGACGGCCCGGGAGTCCTCGGAGACCGCCCGTACGGTCCCTTGGAGGACCGCCGTCTCCGGTATGACGTTCGAGGTGGTTCCCGCCGCGATGTGACCGATCGTCACCACCGCCGGGTCGAACGCCGGGACTCTCCGAGTCACCATTGTCTGCACCGCCAGCACGACTTCGCACGCAGCGGGGATCGGGTCGATCGCGTCCTGTGGCATGGAGGCGTGGCCACCCCTTCCCTTGATGGTCAGGAGGAACTCGTCGGCCGACGCCAAAAGCGTGCCGCTTTTCGTCGCGATCACGCCGGAGGCAACCGTGGGCGCGCTGTGGATTGCGAAGGCTCGATCGACCGCACCGTGGTCGGCGAGCAGGCCCTCGTTGATCATGATCCGTGCTCCGCCGTGTCCCTCTTCGCCGGGCTGGAACATGAACAGCACCCGACCAGCGAGCTGGTGGCTCCGGCCCGCGAGGAGGCGCGCCGCCCCGACGAGCATGGCGACGTGGGCGTCGTGTCCGCAGGCGTGCATCGCACCGTCGACCGTCGAGGCAAATTCGAGCCCCGTGTCCTCGGGCATCGGGAGGGCGTCCATGTCCCCGCGGAGCAGCGTGGTCGGACCCTCGCGTCCGCCGTCGAGCACGGCGACGACCGACGACAATTCGCGGCCCGTCGAGATCTCGAGGCCGAGACCGTCGAGCGCGTCCAAAACGACCGCCTGGGTGCGGGGAAGTTCTAGGCCCAACTCCGGATGGGCATGGATTTCCCTCCGGATAGAAACGGCGGCGCCGAGGAGCCCTTCTGCCTCCTCGAGCAGTGTCGGGTCGGTCTCGATCTCTCGCTCGGCCACCGTGGGCTCCTTCTGGTCGTGTGGGGACGAACCGTACCGGAGCCAGCCGGGCATGATAGGACGAGCGGATGGACTCACAGGCCGACGCGTCGCCCGCTCGTCGTTACCTCGGGAGCGCACTTCTGGGTGCAGCGAGCGGGATGCGCTCGACGGTCGGGTTCGCAGCGGTGGTCACCCGCGGGGACAAAGACGGGCTCCCGGCCGCGCTCCGGAACCGTTTCTCGAGGCAAGCCGCCGATCTCGCCGTCGCGGCCGAGCTCGTTCTCGACAAGATGCCTTTCACCGGCTCACGGCTCGAGCCGGCGGGGATGGCCGGGCGCCTGGTACTCGGTGGTGCGGCCGCGGGCCTGGCCGCCGCCCGCTCCCCTGGTCGGCCCGTGTTCTCCTCGGTTCTCGTCGCAGCAGCTGCCGCCGCGCTTATGGCAAAGCTCGCCCACGACCTCCGGGCGGTTGCTGCGAAGAAGGTTCCGGACGCCGCCGTTGGCGTGGTGGAAGACCTGGCGGCGCTCGGGATCGCAGCCGCTGGGTCCCGCTGTTGACCCGGGGCCTTGGCTGCGGGATTCGCCGCCCGAATCCGCGTCAGCTGCGGGCCGGCCGTCGAGGCTCGTCGCTCCCGGCCCAGAACCCGGGAGGATCGCTGGCCGGGAACGACTCCCTCCCGGACTCGTCGACTCGGTCGTCATCGTCGAGCTCTGAGCCTTCCTCGGATCCCGGCGCGCCCGCAGAACCCGGCGCGCCCGCGGAACCCGTCGCCCCTTCGGGCTCGTCGCTGTGCTCCGGGTTGCCGCACGCGGTCGACCGGCCTGACTCGTCGGACATCGCGCTCCTCCTCTCCTCGTACACCGGGCGGAGCTCAGGCCATCGCGGCCTGTGGCCGTCGCCGTTGTCGACGCCCCTCCACTTTGACTCGCGGGACAGCCCGCGCGCGGCCGGCCTACCATTTGGCAATGAGCGTTCCCGTCGAACTCGAACGGCTTCGCGCCGAGGTTTCCAGGCGCGGCGACACCCCGTATCTGCTCACTGTGGCTGATGACGGCCGTCCGCACACGGTCTCGGTGCGCGTCACGTGGAGCGACGCCAGCCTGGTGCTGGCCGGCGGGACCCGGTCGAGATCACATGCATCTGCCCGTCCGGACGTCACCTTGCTGTGGCCCGCTGCCGATGAGGGTGGCTTCAGCCTCATCGTCGACGGCACGGCGAGCGTCTTCGCCGAGCAGATCGCGATACACCCGGTCTCGGCCGTGCTCCACCGTTCGCTCGCCACGAGCCGTGACGGCACTGCCGGCTCGGAATGCAGGCCGGTCCTGAGTCCTGAGTCCGGGACGTAGGCCTGAGTCCTGAGTCCCACGTAGGAAGGAACAGAGAGCGCGATTCGCGCGTTGGCCCGTCTCGGTATCCTTCGTTGGCCGTTCCAGCGGTCGGAAATGGAGTCAAGTCATGCCTGATGCTCTCACGCCCGTCGACTTCTGGTTCGATCCGACTTGCCCCTGGGCTTGGATCACCTCGAGGTGGCTCCTCGAGGTCGAGAAGGTGCGTCCTGTATCGGCTCGCTGGCACATCATGTCGCTCGCCATCTTGAACAGGGACAGGGACCTGAGCGAGGACTACAAGAAGGCGATGGAACGGGCATGGGCGCCCGTGCGTGTGTGCATGGCGGCGGCCCAAGAGCGCGGCGACGAGGTCCTGTCGCCGCTCTACACGGCCATGGGAACGCGTTTCCACAACGAAGGCCGGCGCGAACCCGAGGTTCTCGGCGAGGCGCTCTCGGAGGTGGGACTTCCGTCGGGGCTGCTGGCGGCGGCCGAGTCCACCGAGTACGACGAGGCGATCGCCAAGTCCCACAATGAAGGCATCAGGCTCGTCGGCGACGACGTCGGCACTCCGATCATCAGCGTCGGCGGCGCCGCAATCTTCGGGCCGGTCGTGACCCCGATCCCTCGCGGCGAGGCTGCGGGGGTCCTGTTCGACGGGGTCCTGCTCGTGATCAACACCGACGGCTTCTTCGAGCTGAAGCGGTCTCGCGACCGTAGACCCGCCTTCGACTGACCCACCGGGCGCCCTCAGGTCGCGGCGCCGTCATCTCACGGCGCCGAGGCGATCACGTGTGCGACGGCGGTCGTGATCCGCCGAGCGGTAACGAGGTCCAGCATCTCGTTGGGCCCGTGCGCGTTGCTCTCCGGCCCGAGCACCCCTGTGACGAGGAACTGGGCGTCGGGGAAGCGCGACCCGAGCTCGGCCAGAAACGGAATCGTCCCGCCCTCGCCCATCGCCCCCGAGCGCCGGCCGAACAGTGCCTCCGACGCATCGTCGGCGGCACTCGTCAGCCAATCGGCTTGCGGGGGCGCGTCGAAACCACGCGCAGCGCTGACCGGCTCCACTATCACCCTCGCGCTTTGCGGCGGCTCCGCCGAGAGGGTGCGGATCACCGCCTCGGCGGCCAGTTCCGGGTCGACCGGCGGGGGCAGGCGCAGCGACAGCTTTGCCCTCGTGAAGGGATGCAGGACGTTACCGCCCTCTCGCACCGAAGGCATGCCGTCGATCCCGGTGACCGCAAGAGCGGGCAGCCAAGTGCGACCGAGGAGCTGCTCGGCGCTCGTGGCGCCCGACAACTCCAGGCCAGGGACCGTGGGGAATTGGCCCACAGCGGCCTCGCCCAGCTCGGCCGTCATCGCCTCGGCAGCAGCCCGGGTCCGGGGGGGAGGCTCGACTCGGCACTCCCGGACGAGGATGTCGCCCGTCGCCTCGTCCTCGAGACGGGAGAGAAGCTGGCGGACAAGGCGGAATGACGAGGGCACCGCGCCGCCTGCGAGCCCGCTGTGGACCGCCTCGGAGAGCACCTCGACGGTCAGGGTCACGATGAGATTGCCGCGAAGCGAGTTGGTGATCCAGAGGCGGTCGTAGGTCGCACAGCCCGAGTCGAGGCAGACGACGAGGCCCGGGCCTGGCAACCCGATTCGCGCCGTCACATCTTCGAGGTAGGGCTCGAGATGCGGGCTCCCGCTCTCCTCGCTTGCTTCGATGAGCACGATGCACCGGCCGTGCGGGGTACCGGTCGCTGCGAGGGCCTCGAGTGCTCCCATGGCGGCGAAGATGGAGTACCCGTCGTCGGCGGTGCCCCTGCCGAACAGGCGGTCGCCCTCGCGCACGGCGACGAAAGGATCGAGTCCCTCCCTCCAGCTGCCGAGCGGAGGCTGCTTGTCGAGGTGGCCGTACAGCAAGGTGACCGTCTCGGTCCGGGCACCGGGCGTTGCCGGCACGTCCGCGAGGACGACCGGGGTCAGCCCCTCGCGCTCGACGAGCTCGACAGCACACCCCGGAATCGGACGCGAAGCCGCCCATTGCGACAGCAGCCGGGCAGCGCGCTCGATCTCGCCGTTCTCCGCCCAGGCAGGGTCGAACTCCGGCGACAGGCAGCGCACTGCGACGTACGACGAGAGGACGGGCATGACACTGTCCTCCCAGAGCTCTTCGACGTACCGTGCGAGCGCCGCTGGATCGCTCATCGCGCCTCCTCAGTAGGACTTCGGGAGACCGAGCGAGTGCTGGGCCACGAAGTTCAAGATCATCTCCCGGCTCACAGGCGCCGTTCGCATTAGGCGGGCGAGGCCCCACAGGTCGGCGAGCCCGGTCTCGCTCGCCAGCCCGCTGCCGCCGTGGGTCTGGATGGCCTGGTCGAGGGCAAACAACCCCGCTTCCGCAGCGGCGTACTTGGCCATGTTCGCCGCTTCGCCCGCGTCGATCCCGTTGTCGAAGCACCAAGCTGCCTTGGCGGCCATGAGGCGCGCGAGCTCCAGGTCGATCTTGGCTCGCGCCAGGGGATGCGCGAGCCCCTGGTGGCTGCCGATGGGCTTGCCCCACACGCTGCGCTCCTTCGCGTAGCGCGCCGCCGACTCCAGCGCGTACCGCCCGATCCCCGACGCGAGCGCCGCACTCATGAGGCGCTCGGGGTTCAAGCCTTGGAAGACCTGCCGAAAGCCTTCCCCTTCGGCCCCGAGCAGCCGATCGGCCCCGACGGCCACCTCGTCGAAGAACAACGTGAACTGCTTCTCCGGCGCACGGATCTCCGTGCCGATGGGTGCCATGGTGAGACCCGGCGAGTCGGAGGCGACGAGGAAAAGGGACAGCTCGGCCCCGCCGGTCTCCTCGTTGGTCCCAGTACGAGCCACCACGAGGACCGCAGCCGCCTCGTCCATCCCTGATATGAAGTACTTCGTGCCGCTCAGCAGCCATTCGTCGCCGTCGCGGCGGGCCGTCGTCGAGATCCGGTGAGAGTTCGAGCCGGCGTCGGGTTCGGTGATGGCAAAGGCCATCTTGTCCTGGCCGGAGGAGAGCGGGGGAAGCCAGGTGGCGCATTGCTCCTCGGTCCCGCACCGGCTGAGCAACGTCCCGCATATGGCCGGGGAGACGAGCATCATCAACAGCGGGCAACCCGCGGCGGCGACTTCCTCGCAGACAATGGCGAGCTCAGAGATCCCCCGGCCGCCTCCGCCATAGGCCTCGGGCAGGTGCACTCCAAGGAAGCCGCCCGCGCCGAGCTCGTGCCAGAGCTCGTCGGTCTTGCCGCCGCTGACCGTCTTCTCCTGGAAGTACCCGTGGCCGTACCTCGAGGCCAGTCCGGCGACGGCGGCGCGGAGCATTTCCTGTTCCTGCGCGGGACGGAAATCCACGGCCATTGCTCCTTGTCCCTCGGGAAATGCTGGCGAAGCCCTCTGAGAGGTGGACAATAGGGCTATGAACCGCCGTCCACTGTCGGCCATCGTGCTTGCCGCGGGTGAGGGTACCCGTATGCGATCCGAAACGCCCAAGCCGTTGCACCGGCTGTGCGGTCGGCCGATGGTCCTCCACATTCTCGATGCGCTCGCCGAGCTGACCGTCGAGCGGGTGGTGGTCGTCGTCGGGCACGGCGCCACCGAGGTGACCAAGGCGATCCAGGCCGAGGCTAGCGATGTCGCGATCGAGTTCGTCGAGCAGCCCGAACCGCGCGGCACGGGAGACGCGGTCGCGGTTGCGCTCACCGGGTTTCCCGTCTCGTCCAGTGCCGACTTCGACGACGGCGACGTCCTCGTCCTGCCGGGCGACACGCCTCTACTGCGACCTGCGACGCTGGCGACGCTCGTCGAGGGCCATCGCGCGAGCGAGGGAGCCGCGACGCTGCTCACGGCGAGGCTGGATCACCCGAGGGGCTATTCGCGCATCGTTCGCGACAAGGACGGACGCGTGGCGCGCATCGTCGACGAGCACGACGCCACCGACGAAGAGCGGCAGATCGCCGAGGTCGCCACGACGGTCTACTGCTTCCGTCACGGAGTCCTTGCGCCGGCGCTGCGAAGGCTGTCGCCCGACAACCCGCTTGGGGAGTACTACCTGACCGACACCATCGCGGTGCTCCACGATGCCGGGTACGCCGTGACGACGGCAGTTGTCATGGACCCGGCCGAAGCGGTGGAGGTGAACGACCGGGCCCAGCTCGCCGTCGCCGAGGCCGAGCTGCGGAGGCGGATCAACGAACGGTGGATGCGCCGTGGCGTCACGATGTGGGATCCGGAGCGGACCTACCTGGACGCGTCGGTGCGGCTCGCGGAGGACGTCACGCTTCTGCCCGGCGTGATCCTGGAGGGTTCGACGACCGTATCGGAGGGCGCTGTGCTGGGCCCCTCGTGCCATCTCGTCGACTGTGAGATCTCCGCAGGCGCGAGAATGAGCCATACGGTCGCGTCGCAGGCGGTGATCGGAGAGCAGTGCTCGGTCGGGCCGTACGTGGTGCTCCCGGAAGGGACACGGTTGGCGCGCGGCACCCGATGCGGGCCATTCTTCGCACCGGAGATCGGTGGAGCGAGCTAGGCGCCCGACGCCCCCTTTCAGCTCGGGACTGAGTGGTCCGTCCGGGAGTGACGGCGGTTGATTTCGAGGATGCTGCACAGGTGTTCTGCGCACTCAAAGGAGGCCAGTAGATGGAGGTGACGCCGAAGCGGCGGCTGGAGCTGGTTACAGGCCGGTCCCATCCGGAGCTGGCGGAGGAGATCGCTTCCTGCCTCGGTGTCGGCTTGAGCGAGACCAACACCCGGGGTTTCGCCGACGGCGAGATCCATTGCCGTTTCGATTCGTCGATGCGCGGCGCGGACATGTTCATCATCCAGACGCACTCGGGGCCGGTGAACGACTCGATCATGGAGCAGCTGATCATGGTCGACGCCGCGAAGCGTGCGTCGGCACGCCGGATCACCGCCGTCTGTCCTTACTACGGGTACTCACGCCAGGACCGGAAGTCGACGGGCCGCGAGCCCATCACGGCCAAGCTGGTCGCGGACCTGTTCTCCGTTGCGGGGGTCGACCGCGTCGTCAGCGTCGACCTCCATTCTGGCCAGATCCAAGGCTTCTTCGACGTGCCGGTCGACCATCTCACGGCGACGCCGGTGCTCCTCGAGTACCTGAGGGACAACGCAGCCGACGACCTTGTGATCATCGCACCCGACGCCGGCCGGGTGAAGGTGGCCGAGAGGTACAGCCAGCTGCTCGACACGGACCTCGCCTTCGTGCACAAGCGCCGCCCGCGCGGGTCCTACAACCAGGTCGAGGCGATGGACGTGGTCGGGAACGTGAAGGGACGGCCGTGCGTGATCATCGACGACATGATCGACACCGCCGGCACGGTCTGCGCTGCTGCTTACCGACTGAAGGAGGCGGGCGCGACAGACATCTGGGCGATGGCCACGCACGCCTTGCTGTCAGACCCGGCGCTCGACCGTCTCAACAGCTGCCCCGTCAGCCGGGTGATCGTCACGAACACGCTCCCGCTGCCGGTCTACCGCCGTATCCCGAAGCTCGAAGTGCTCTCGATCGCGAAGATCATCGCGGATGCGATCGACGCCGTGTTCGAGGACACCTCGGTATCGGAGATCTTCGGCGGCCAGAACCTTCTTTGAAGCGCCACGCTCGCCGGCCGAGCGCGGGCCCGGCCCGAGCCGCCCGGCCCGAGCCGCCCAGTGGCCGGTCCGCCTCGGCCCAAGCCGCCCGGCCGGGCCGGCCGAGGGCCACCGCGCGATCGCCTAGAATCAGTTGCCTGCAGCCCGAAGACCGTAGCGCCGGTCACGTTCGTTGCCGCACGAGTCCCTTCCCCTCCGCAGGAGCGTCACATGGCCGAGATCACCCTCAATGTCGAGTCGGGTCGTTCGTTGGGCACCCGCCCGAGCGGACGCCTCCGTACGGCGGGAAAGATCCCCGGTGTCGTCTACGGGCACGGCATGGCTCCGATACCCGTGGCGATCGGCGCCCGTGATCTTCGTGCGGCACTGACGACCGAGGCGGGGCTCAACGCGCTGCTCAGCTTGAAGATCGGGGGCACAACTCACCTCGCCATCGCAAAGGAGCTTCAGCGCCACCCGGTGCGCCAGACCGTGAGTCATGTCGATTTCCAAGTCGTCCGGCGAGACGAGATCGTCACGGCCGAAGTTCGCATCGCGCTCGTCGGCGATTCGGAGGCGGTGCGCCACGCCGACGGCACGATCGACCAGGAGCTGCTGAGCCTGCAGATAAAGGCCAAGCCCGGAGAGGTCCCGGCCGTGATCGAAATCGACGTCTCGGCGCTCGAGATCGGCGACTCCTTGCGGGTCTCGGACCTTCAGCTCCCCGAGGGAGTGACGACCGACGTCGATCCCGAGGCGGCGGTCGCCATAGCGCACCCGCCGCGGGCGCAAGAGCTCGAGGCCGAGGTCGAGGCGGAGCCCGCCGAGGCACCCGCCGGGGGCGAGCCGCCAGCTGCCTCCGACGAGGGCTGAGAGCCGGCAAGCTGCTCCGAGGTATCCGCGCCGCTCGCTCCCGCACCCTTGGCGGGAAGGCACAGCACATACCGACCGCGGACTTGCTCGCCGTCGGCCTGGGCAACCCGGGTCCCGAGTACGCCGAGACTCGTCACAACGTCGGAGCCGAGGCGGTGCGCCTCGTAGCTCGGCGCCACTCGACGAAGTTGCGCACGGAGCGCGGCTCGACTGCCGAGACGGCCGTTGTCCGGATCGGCGAGAGAGTCCTCGCCCTGGCGGTTCCTCAGACGTACGTGAACGAGTCGGGTCTCGCGGTCCGAGCCCTCGTCAAGCGCTATCTCAGCGCAGAGGTGACGCAGGGCTCGGGCGAGGGGGGGCGGGGGCGCGGCCAGATCGTCTTCGCACCAGAATCGCTCGTGATCGTCCATGACGAGCTCGATCTCGATCCCGGAGTGGTCCGGGTCAAGCTGGGAGGCGGAACCGCCGGCCACAACGGGCTGCGATCGATCCAGTCGCACCTCCGTCATCTCGAGTTCGCCAGGGTCCGAATCGGCGTCGGCAAGCCGCCGAGCCGGGAAGCTGGCGCCGACTACGTACTGAAGCGTCCCTCGCGCGCCGACGGCGCCTTGCTGCAGGTCGCGATCGAGGTCGCCGCCGATGCGGTGGAGTGCCTGCTGGTCGAAGGGCCCGACGTGGCTTTGAACCGCTTCAATACCCGGACGTGACCACACTTCAGATGAGCCCCCGACCCCCACTCTCCGCCCTTCCCGGACTGCTCGCCGGCGAGGCTGCAATAGCCGAGCTTCTCGGCGTCGACGACGCGATCGTCGCGGTTCCCGAGTCGGCGCGCTCCGTCGTGCTCGCGGCGATCGCCGAGCTGGGCGCGTCGCCGACGACCCTGGTAGCGACCGCGACTGCTCGCGAGGCCGAGCAGCTCGTGCACGACCTCGTGCCGTTTCTCGGCGCGGATCGAGTTGAGCTGCTGCCGGCATGGGAGACGCTCCCCTTCGAACGGGTCTCGCCGGCGACCGAGACGATGGGCCGCAGGCTGCGCACGATGTGGCGACTGCGGCACGGAGCCCAGCCCGCCGGCTCCGAGACCCAGCCCACCGGCTCCGGGGCCCAGTCGCAAGGACGCGTCGTGGTCGCGCCGATCCGTGCGCTCTTGCAACGGCTCGGCCCGCGGGTCGAGGACGCCGAACCCGTCACCGTCCGGCAGGGAGCGGAGGTCAATCTCGAGGATCTCGTGGCACGCCTCGTCCACGCCGGCTACCGGCGTGAGTACCAGGTCGAAGCGCGGGGGGAGCTTGCGGTCCGCGGTGGCATCGTCGACGTGTTCGAATCAACGTCGAACCACGGGATCCGGATCGACCTTTTCGGCGACGAGGTCGAGAGGCTGACTTCCTTCGACGTGGCCGACCAGCGCTCGATCGCCGATCTCGAGCAGGTCGAGATCTTCGGCTGCCGCGAGGTCGTGCTCACGACGGAGGTGCGCGAGCGCGCGCGGCGTCTCTCCTTCGAGGCGCCGTTCGCTCGCGACAACTTCGCCAGGATTGCCGACGGAGAGCTGTTCGACGGCATGGAGTCGTGGCTGCCGTGGCTGAGCGCCGAAGAGCATCTGTTCACGGATCTCCTCGACGAGCGCGCCCGGGTCGTGCTCCTCGAGCCCCGGCGGCTGCGTGACCGTGCCACCGAGGTCCTCGCCGAGGAGGTGGCGCTCGCCGAGAGCCTGGCGACGACGTGGGGACTCCAGGCGGCCGACGCCACCGCCGGGATGCCCAGGTTGCATCTCGGATTCGACCGGCTCCTGCAGCGCACAGGCGCCAAGCTCTCGTCGATGCTCCCCGTTGCCGGGAGCTCCCGGACGGTGACGCTCCAGGCCTCGGGCTGGCCGCCTGTGCTCGGCGACTCCGCCGGCCTCGCCCGACGCTTCGGCGAGCTCGCCCGTGCCGGCAACCGGGTGGTCATCTGTGCCGACGGCCGCGGCAGCGCCGAGCGCATGGCGACCGTGCTCGACGGCGAGGGCCTCTCCTGCAGTCTGCTCGTCGACGAGCCACCAGCCGAGGTCGACGTCGAGATCCGCCGCCCGGGCGTCCACATCGTCGTCGCACCGATGGATCGCGGAGCCCTCATCTTGTCCTCGAAGCTCGCCATCGTGGCCGAGCCGGACGTGACAGGGCGGCGGCGGCCGCACCGCCAGGCGCGGCCGCGACCGCGCGCGACGGAAGGTTTCTTCGACGACCTGGCCCCGGGAGACTACGTCGTCCACAACGTTCACGGAGTCGCCCGCTTCGCCGGCATGGTGACGCGGGCGATCGGCGGCGCCGAGCGGGACTACCTGCAGCTCGAGTACCGCGCCGGTGACAAGCTGTACCTCCCGTCCGAGCAGATCGACGCGATCACTCCCTACACCGGCGGCGAGTCGCCGGCGCTCAACCGGATGGGTGGGGCGGAATGGTCCCGCCAGAAGGCGCGCGTGCGCGCTGCGGTCCGCGAGGTGGCCAAGGAACTGGTCGAGCTGTACCGCCGGCGTCAGACCGAGCCCGGCCATGCGTTCGGTCCCGACACCCCCTGGCAGGCCGAGCTCGAGCAGGCCTTCCCCTACCCGGAGACCCCGGACCAGCTGACGGCGATCGAGGACGTCAAGGCCGACATGGAAAGACCGGTGCCGATGGACCGGCTCGTGTGCGGGGACGTCGGTTTTGGGAAGACCGAGGTCGCGGTGCGTGCGGTGTTCAAGGCCGTGCAGGAGGGCTACCAAGGTGCCGTCCTGGTCCCGACGACGCTGCTGGCCCAACAGCACTTCCAGACCTTCTCCGACCGGTACGCGCCCTACCCGGTCCGGGTCGAGGTGCTGTCCCGTTTCCTGACCGTCGCCGAGGCGCGGAAGGTCGTCGACGGGCTCGCCGACGGGTCCGTCGACGTCGTGATCGGGACCCATCGCCTGCTGACGCGCGACGTCCGTTTCAAACGGCTCGGCCTTCTCGTCATCGACGAGGAGCAGCGCTTCGGGGTCTCGCACAAGGAGGCCATCAAGCAGCTGACCATCGGCGTCGACGTGCTGACACTTACGGCGAGCCCGATCCCCCGCACGCTCGAGATGAGCCTGACCGGCATCCGGGACCTGTCGCTGATCACCACGCCGCCGTCGGAGCGCCAGCCGATTCTCACGTACGTCGGAGAGCACGACGAGCGCGCCGTCGCCGAGGCGATCCGGCGTGAGCTGTTGCGCGAGGGCCAGATCTTCTACGTCCACAACCGGGTGCAGGACATCGAGCGCGTCGCCACGGAGCTTCGCTCTCTGGTCCCCGATGCGCGGATCGCGGTCGCCCACGGCCAGATGGACGAGGGAAGCCTCGAGCAGATCGTGATCGACTTCTGGGAAGGCGACTACGACGTGCTCGTCTGCACGACGATCATCGAGTCCGGCATCGACATGCCCTCGGTGAACACGCTCGTCGTCGACCGGGCCGACCGTCTCGGCCTCGGGCAGCTGCACCAGCTACGCGGCCGGGTCGGGCGAGCGGGAAGGCGTGCCTACGCGTACCTGCTGCTCCCTCCGGACCGTGTCCTGAGCGAGCAGGCCTACGAGCGCCTCCGGACCATCGGCGAGCACACCGAGCTCGGGTCGGGATTCAAGATCGCGATGCGGGACCTCGAGATACGTGGCGCGGGGAATCTGCTCGGCAGGGACCAGTCGGGCCACATCGCGGCAGTCGGCTACGACCTGTACATCCGGCTCGTGGCCGAGGCGGTCTCGGAGCTGAAGGGCGAGCCGGTCCGCGTCCCGGTGGAGATCACCGTCGACCTGCCGGTGGACGCATTCCTGCCGCCGGAGTACGTGGAGCGTGAGGACCTCCGCCTGGAGGCATACCGCAGGCTGGCCGAGGTCCGCGACGCCGCGGCCGTCGAGGACCTCCGCACGGAATGGGTCGACCGCTACGGTCCCCTTCCGCAGGAGGCAGAAGCGCTCGTCGCCGTCGGGCGTCTGCGCGCCGAGTGCGTCCGGACCGGTGTCACCGAGGTCACGGCCTCGATCACCCGGCCCGGCGCCGGCGGCCCGGGCAGGACGGGTGAAGCCGTGGCTCGCGTGTCGCCGATCCGCCTGCGGGCATCGGCCAGGGTGCGCCTGGGCCGGCTGCACCCGCGGGCCATCGTCAAGGAGGACCTCGAGCAGATAATCGTGCCTCTCCCGGCCGGACCGGATCTGGCCGGCCGGCTCGCCCTGCTCCTGGGCGAGCTCCTGCCCGCCGAGCCTGGAGATACCGGGCGTGCCGATCCCGACGCCGCGGCCGTTGCCGCCGCCGAGGCGTTGGCGGCTGGCTCCGGTCCCCGTCGCACCCCTAGCATCTGAGAACCGTGAAGCGACTCTCCGCCGCCCTGGCAGGCCTTTGCGCGCTCGCCGTCTCGACCGTGGGGCTGTCGGGGTGCAACGTCCGGCTCTCTCCTTACGCCGCAGTGGTCAACGGCTCGGAGATCTCCGAGACCCAGATGCAAGATGCGCTGTCCGCGATCGCAACCAATGCCGGTTACCGGTGCACCATCGAAGCCGGTGGCACGTCCCGGATCGCCGGTGCCGGCGTAGGCACCTACGACGCCGCCTTCAGTGCCGAGGTGCTGTCGATCCTCATCCAGGACAAGGCCGTCCGACAGGACCTCGTCCGGCTCGGCCTTCCCGAGCCGGCGGGCCTGGATTCCGCTGCCCTTGCCCAGGTCGAGTCGGCCACCACTCCGGCGACCGGTTGCCCGGGAACCGCAGCCTCGGTCGTCGCCGCCTTCCCCGCCTTCTACCGGCTCAAGTTGGTCCAGTTCCAGCTGGACGAGTACGCACTGGCAGCCCGCCTGGCCGGAACCAGGCTCACGCCGGGCGCACTTGCGGCCTTCAGCGCCGCCCACAAGCCAGAGGCGAGCCTGGCCTGCGTCTCTGTCATCGTCGTCACCACCAAGGCCGACGCCGCGTCTCTGCGGCGCCGGCTCGTAGCCGGCGGCAATTTCGCCGCCATCGCGAAGGCCCATTCGATCGACACCGCGACCGCCCCGAACGGGGGTTCCGTCGGGTGCATCCCGGACTCGGACTTCTCGGCCCCCCTCAACAAAGATGTCGCGGCGCTGCGGCTCGGGCAGGTCTCGAGCCCGATCTCCTTCAGCTCGGACTGGCTGCTCCTGCTGGTCACTCAGCGCCGTCCCGAGACCGAGGTTCAGCTGGTCTCCACTTTGCTGGCCGAGGAGCAGACGCCGCTCGGCACGCTGATCGCCCACATCCTGAGATCGGCCAGCGTCGACGTCGACCCCCGCTTTGGCACCTGGGACCCACGGACCAGCCCTCCGCGGGTCCAGCCCAACACGCCACCGCCGGCCAGGATCGTGCCCAACCCGAGCGCCAATGCCGGGCCGGCGGCGTCGGGCTGACGGGCCGTCCGCGCCGAGCGCTTCCCGCCCCGACAGGAGCCACCTACGATGACCGCAGCGTTCCCGGCGCGCCCGACCGTCATCGTCGTGGGCCTCGGCCCCGCGGGGCCCGAGCTGACGACGCCGGCGGCTACCGAGGCGCTCGCGATCGCCCCGGTGGCATTCCTGCGCACGTCGCGGCACCCGGCCGCCACGGGCCTGCTCGGGCTCGCGAACGTCGTCGCGCTCGACGACTGCTACGACGGCGCCTCGAGCTTCGAGGAGGTCTACCGGTCGATCGTTGGCATCCTCCTGGCCGCTGCCGCCGAGCACGGCCGCGTCGCCTACGCGGTGCCGGGGTCGCCGGCGGTGGCCGAGCGGAGCGTGGAGCTACTCCGGGCCGAGGAGTCGATAGATCTCGAGGTCGTCCCGGGCCTGTCGTTCTGCGAGCTCGCCTGGACGCGGCTCGGGATCGACCCGCTCGAGGCGGGCGTCCGGCTCGTCGACGCGGAGAGCTTCGCGGTCCAGGCTGCGGGCGACGCGGGACCCTTTCTCGTCGGCCAGTGCTGGTCTGGAGAGGTGCTCTCGTCGGTCAAGCTCTCGCTCGACGACGACCCGCTCCCGGCCGTCCTGCTTCACCATCTCGGCCTGGCCGACGAGTCCGTCGTCGAGGTCCCGTGGTCCGAGATTGACAAGACTCTGCAGGCCGATCACCTGACCTCGTTGTACGTGCCGCGGTTGGAGGCGCCGGTCGCGGGAGAGTTGGTGCGCTTCGCGGAGCTGGTCCGGGTCCTCCGCGAGCGGTGCCCATGGGACCGCGAACAGACGCACGGCTCGCTGGTGCGGCACCTGCTCGAGGAGACCTACGAGGCCATCGAGGCCATCGAGATGCTCGGCGACGACCCTGCCGGCGCCCCGCCCGCCGTCGCCGAGCACGTCTGCGAGGAGCTCGGGGACCTTCTCTGCCAGGTTTTCTTCCACGCGACCCTGGCGGAGGAGGAGGGCCTGTTCAGCCTGGCCGACATCGCGCGCGGGGTCCACGACAAGCTGGTCGTGCGCCACCCGCACGTCTTCGGCGACGTGACGGCTGCGACGCCGGGCGCGGTGGTCGCGAACTGGGAGCGCATCAAGCAGTCCGAGAAGAGGCGCACTCACCTGTTCGAGGGCGTCCCGGCCGCGATGCCGGCGCTCGCGCGGGCTGCCAAGACGGAGCGCAAGATGTCGAGCGTGGACCTGGGCTGGCCCGAGACGGGGCCCGAGGCTGGAGCCCTCGTCACGTCGCTCCGAGCGCTGTTGCGACTCGCCGAGCCGAGCCGCGGTGCCGGCGCCGCAACGGCAACAACCGCCGGCTCGGCCGCAGCTGCCGGCACGGCCACAGCCGCCGGTACGGCCGAAGCGGCCGGCGCACTGCTGCTCGCCATGGCGAGACTCGTCGCGCACCTGGGCGAGGATCCCGAGGCGCTCGTGCGCCAGGCGCTGGACCGGCTCGGGGCGAGGGTAGCTCGGCTCGAGTGCGCCGCCGGCGACGACGGGGCCGACCTGGGTGCGCTGGACCCCGCGCGCCGCCTCGACCTTTGGCGCTCGGCGGCCGGCGAATCTTGAGCCGCGCCGGGCGGGCGTGGCGGCGTTGGCACGGCCGGGAGCCGTCACTTTGCTAACTTCGATCACACCTTTCACAGGAGACACAAGCCAGTGAGCCGGATCGCGCATGTTTCCGCCCGGGAGGTACTCGACTCCCGTGGCAACCCGACCGTCGAGGTGTCGTGCCGCCTCGAGTCCGGCGCGGCCGGGAGCGCGATTGTTCCTTCCGGAGCGTCGACCGGCCGCCACGAGGCCGTCGAACTCCGGGACGGGGACGAGCGGTACGGCGGCAGGGGGGTGCTACAAGCCGTGGCGAACGTCGCCGGCGAGATCGCCGACAGGTTGAGCGGCATGGAGGCCTATGACCAGCGGGCGGCCGACCTGGCAATGATCGATCTGGACGGCACGCCTGACAAGTCCCGCCTCGGGGCGAACGCGATTCTCGGCACCTCTCTCGCCGTCGCTCGCGCGGCGGCTTCGGACGCCGTGGCGCCGCTCTACCGCTACCTCGGAGGCGTCGACGCCCATGTGCTGCCGGTCCCGATGATGAACGTGCTGAACGGCGGCGTGCACTCGGACAACAACGTCGAGTTCCAGGAGTTCATGGTGGTCCCGGTCGGCGCTGCCTCGTTCTCCGAAGGGCTCCGCTGGGGTGCCGAGACCTACCACGCGCTTCACCGGGTGCTGCGCGACCGAGAGCTGTCGGGCTCGGTAGGAGACGAGGGCGGGTTCGCCCCGGACCTGCAGACGAACGAGGATGCGCTGCGCATGCTGGTGGACGCGATCGAGGCCGCCGGCCTCGTCCCCGGAGAGGACATGGCGCTCGCGCTCGACCCGGCTTCGAGCGAGTTCTACCGGGAAGGCTTCTATGTGCTCGAGGGCGAGGGCCGGCGCCTGTCCTCCGACGAGCTCGTCGGCTACTGGGTCGACCTCGTCGACCGCTACCCGATCGTCTCGATCGAAGACGGCATGGCAGAACAGGACTGGGAAGGGTGGGTCGCACATACGGCGTCTCTCGGCGCGCGCATCCAGATCGTCGGCGACGACGTCTTCGTCACGAGTGCCGACAGGCTCGAGCGGGGGATCGCGGCCGGCGTCGCGAACGCCGTCCTGGTCAAGCTGAACCAGGTCGGCACGCTGACCGAGACGTTGGCCACGATGGCAACCGCCGCCCTTGCCTCGTACCGATCCGTGATCTCGCACAGATCCGGTGAGACCGAGGACACCTTCGTCGCGGACCTGGCGGTCGCGACCAACTGCGGGCAGATCAAGACCGGAGCACCTGCCAGGTCCGACCGCGTCGCCAAGTACAACCAGCTCCTGCGGATCGAGGAGCAGCTAGGCGGATCGGCCGAGTACCGGGGACGCGACGCCTTGGCCGGGCCGAGCGGGGCCGGCGCCCCGTGATCCAACGGGCCCGTTTGTTCTTCTTCGCAGCGTTGCTGGTCGGAGCCGTCATCGTGGTGACGAGCTTCCCGCTCGGCTCGCTCCTGCAGGGGAGGTCCACCGTCCGGACGGAATCTGCTCAGCTGGCGGCGTTGCAGCGGGCGAACCGGACGCTGTCGTCGCAGGTGCGGGCACTGCACGATCCAGCGGTGGTCGGGCAGATCGCGCATGAGCAGTACGGGCTGAGCGCACCCGGCCTCCGTTCGGTCGTCGTGCTGCCGGCGGCGGGCCGTTCCATGTCCTCGGCCCGCAACCCGCTCGCGGACAACCCGGTCCCGCCCTCGGACCTCCAGCCGAGCGACGCGATCCTCGGTCCGGGTGTCCAGAGCGCCCCGCCGCCGGCGCACCAGCCGAGCTTTTGGCGCCGGGTGCTCGACAACTTGGAGTTCTGGCACTCCCTCTTCTGAGGCCGCCGCTCTTGTCTCCTGAGGCCGCGGGCTCTCATCTGAACCGGCGAGCCGCGGGGACCGAGGCGATCGGGCCCCGCCCGAGTCGGGACGATAGTGTCAGGCGCCATGAGCATTCTCGGCAACCGCGTCCTGAGACGGGAGGACCCGAGGTTCCTGACCGTCGGCGCGACGTACGTCGGTGATCTGGACCTGCCGGGCGCGGCCTATCTGACTTACGTCAGGTCCACGGTGGCCCACGCGCGGATCGAGTCCATCGACGTCGAGCAGGCGCGGACCTCCCCCGGCGTGGTCGGTGTGTTCACCAACGACGACCTCGGCATCGCGCCCCAGCCACCGGGGATGGCCATGCTCAACCAGGACATGACCCGCACCCTGCTCGCGTCGGGTGTCGTGCGGTACGTCGGCGAGCCGATCGTCGCCATCGTGAGCGAGACCCGCAGCCAGGGTGCCGACGCGGCCGAGCTCGTGATCGTCGACTACGAACCGCTGCCCATCGTCGTCGACCCCGAGGAGGCCCGCGACGACCACGTCCTCCTGTTCCCCGAGCTCGGCACCAACGTCGCGCTCCGCCTGGACTTCGGTGCCGACGACAGCCTTTTCGACGGTTGCGAGGTTGTCGTTCGCCAGCGGATCGTCAACCAGCGGATCGCGCCCTGCCCGCTCGAGGGGCGGTCCTCGGCCGCCCTGGTGGCAGCCGACGGGAGGCTCGAATTCCACGCTTCCACGCAGGCCCCCCACGGAGTGCGGAGCTCGCTCGCCAAGGTCTTGGAGCTCGAGCCCGAGCAGGTCCACGTCGTCTCGCCCGACGTCGGAGGAGGGTTCGGCGCGAAGGGCGGAACGTACCCAGAAGAGATCCTCGTGGCATGGGCCGCGAGGAAGCTCGGAAGGCCGGTGCGGTGGACCGAGACCAGGTCCGAGAGCATGCTCGGCCTCGGCCACGGTCGCGGGCAGGTGCAGTACGTCGCGATGGGCGGCAACCGCGACGGGAAGATCCTCGGGTACCGGATCGAGGTGGTGCAGGACTCGGGCGCCTACCCCGAGATCGGGGCGTTGCTCCCCTTCCTGACACGGATGATGGCGAGCGGGGTCTACGACATCGCCAAAGCCGAGGGTTCCAGCGTCTCGGTCGTGACCAACACGACGCCGACGGTCGCGTACCGAGGCGCCGGGCGGCCCGAGGCCACCGCGGCCATCGAACGCGTCATCGACCTGTTCGCGTCCGAGATCGGGATGGACCCGGCCGAGGTCAGGAGGCGGAACTTCGTAGGAAAGACTGCGTTTCCCTACACGACCCCGACGGGCACCGTTTACGACGTCGGCGACTACGGGCGCGCGCTCGACCTGGCGCTCGAGGTGTCGGGTTACGACGAGCTCCGGGCCGAGCAGGCCCGGCGCCGCGCCGCCGGCGACCCCCACCAGCTCGGCATCGGGCTGTGCAGCTACGTCGAGATCACCAACGGCCTGCCCGATGGCGAGTACGGCGCCGTCGAGGTGCGCCCCGACGGCAGGGTGCTCGTGCGAACCGGGACGTCCCCTCACGGCCAGGGGCACGTGACGGCGTGGTCGATGCTGGTCGCGGACTCCCTCGGCGTGCCGATCGAGGACATCGAGGTGATCCACGGCGACACCGACGAGATACCCCGTGGCGTCGGGACCTTCGGCTCACGGTCGCTCCAGACGGGCGGCGTCGCCGTGCACCAGGCCGCGGGCGAGGTCGTCGAGAAGGCGAGGCAGCTTGCCGCCGACCTCCTCGAGGCGGCGGTGGACGACGTCGTCCTGGACAAGACCGCCGGACAGTTCCATGTCGCCGGCACCCCAGCGGTCGCACGGGGCTGGCGTGAGCTCGCGCAGGAGTCCCTCGATCGCGACGGCACTCGCCTGATGGCGGAGGCGGATTTCACTGCGCCGGGCCGACGTTCCCCTTCGGGACCCACGTCGCCGTCGTCGAAGTCGACGTCGAGACCGGCAAGGTCACCCTGCTGCGCCACATCTCCGTCGACGACGCCGGCAAGATCCTCAACCCGTTGGTGGCCGAGGGACAGGTCCACGGAGGGATCGCCCAAGGTGTCGGGCAAGCCCTCTTCGAGGAGTTCGCCTACGACGACCAGGGCAACCCGCTCACAGGGAATCTCGCCGACTACGCATTTCCCTCGGCGGCCGAGCTGCCGAGCTACGAGACGCGTTTCACCGAGACTCCCACGCCGCTCAACCCGCTCGGAGCCAAAGGCATCGGCGAGTCCGGCACGATCGGCTCGACCCCCGCGGTCCAGAACGCCGTGGTCGACGCCCTCGCGCATCTCGGGGTGCGCCATGTCGACATGCCGACGACGCCGATGCGCGTGTGGCTGGCAATTGAGGCGGCGGCCCGCCCGACCTAGGGTTCTCAGACATCGACGAGGTCGCCGCTCGGTGGGGCGACGAGAGGGGAGGCCGACGTGAAGGTCACGATGACGGTGAACGGGGTTACGGAGGAGCACGACGTCGAGCCGCGCCTTCTGCTCGTGCACTATCTGCGCGACGTGCTCGGCCTGACCGGGACGAATGTCGGGTGCGACACCACCTCGTGCGGCGCCTGCACCGTCCTGATCGACGGCGAGTCCGTGAAGTCCTGCACGGTGCTCGCGGTGCAGGCTGACGGTGACGACATCACCACGATCGAGGGGATGGCGCGGGACGGGACGATGCACCCGATCCAGCAGGCGTTCCAGGACAACCACGGCCTGCAGTGCGGCTACTGCACGCCCGGCATGGTGATGGCCATCTCGTCGTTCCTCGCCGAGAATCCCGACCCGACCGAGGCCGAGGTCCGCATCGGCCTCGAAGGGAACCTCTGCCGGTGCACCGGCTACCACAACATCGTCCGGGCGGCGCTGGCAGCCGCGCGCACGCCCGAGCTGAGCTCGTGGGGCCCAGGGCGATGACGACCGTCGAGAGCCCGGCAGAGGCCGCGCCGGTGGCACCCGCCGAGAACGGGCGCGCGAGCGGGTCCGGCGTCATCGGAACGCGACGGATCCGGCGCGAGGACCCGGCGCTGTTGTCCGGCGAGGCGCGCTTCGTCGACGACCTGAAGGTGCCCGGCGCTTTGCACCTTGCGTTCGTTCGCAGCCCGTACGCCCACGCCGCGATCCGCTCGGTGGACCTGACCGAGGCGCTCGGGTACCCGGGCGTCGTCGCCGCCTACTCGGGTGCGGACCTCCGCGACGAGTGGGCGGGTGGCCTGCCTTGTGCGTGGCCCGTCACCGCGGACATGAAGGCGCCTTTGCACCTTCCCCTCGCGGTCGAGCAGGTCGCGTACGCCGGCGACGCGGTCGCGGTCGTGGTGGCCCGCTCCGGCTACGAGGCCGTCGACGCCGCTGCCGGCGTCGTGGTCGACTACGAACCGCTTCCGGCCGTGGTCGACCTCGAGGCGGCGCGCTCGGACGCGGACCTGGTCCACCCGTCGCTCGGCACGAACCTGTCGTACGTCTGGGAGCTCATCCCGGACCCGGACGCGATCGCGCAGGCATTCGCCAAGGCCGCCCATCACGTCAAAGAGCGGTACGTGCAGCAGCGCCTCGTCCCGTCCGCCATCGAGCCTCGGGGGGTCTGTGCTGTTCCCGAGCCCTTCGGGGGCGGACTCACGGTCTATTCGGCGACGCAGATCCCGCACATATTGAGGACCATGCTCGCGGTGACGACCGGCGTGCCCGAGGCGCGACTCCGCGTCGTCGCCCCGTCGGTCGGCGGTGGCTTCGGCTCGAAACTCAACGTCTACGCGGAAGAGCTCGTGTGCGTGGTGCTCGCCCGCAAGCTCGGCAAGCCGGTGCGCTGGACCGAGGAGCGGATGGAGGCTGCCCAGGCCACGATCCAAGGCCGCGGGCAGATCCAGGACATCGAGCTCGCGGCCGACGCCGACGGCAAGCTGCTCGCCGTCCGAGTCGAGCTCCTCGCGGACATGGGCGCCTACCTGCAGCTGGTCACGCCGGGTATTCCCCTGCTGGGGGCGTTTCTCTACCACGGCGTGTACGACGTCGGGTCCTACTCGTTCCGGTGCGCGTCGGTCTTCACTACCAAGACGCCGACCGATGCGTACCGCGGCGCCGGCCGCCCGGAGGCCACGTACGCGATCGAACGGGCGATGGACACACTCGCTCGCAAGGTCGGCGTGGAGCCCGAGGAGATTCGCCGGCGCAACTACATCGGGGCCGACAAGTTCCCGTACTCCTCTCCGGCGGGGCTCGTCTTCGACAGCGGCAATTACGAGCCGACCCTCACGCGGGCGCTCGATATCGCCAAGGTGGGCGAGGTGAGGGCCGAGCAGGCCCGCCGGCGGGCTGCCGGCTCGACCCGCCACCTCGGCCTCGGGATCTCCACGTACGTGGAGATGTGCGGCCTCGCGCCGAGCCGCGTGCTCGCATCGCTCAACTACTCGGCAGGTGGCTGGGAGGCGGCGACGGTGCGTGTCATGCCGACGGCCAAGGTCCAGGTCGTGACGGGGACCGCGCCGCACGGTCAGGGCCACGAGACGTCGTGGTCGATGATCGTCGCCGACCGGCTCCAGATCGCTCCCGAAGACGTCGAGGTGCTTCACTCCGACACGGCGATCTCGCCGTTCGGCATGGACACATACGGCTCCCGCTCGCTTGCGGTCGGCGGCACGGCGATCGCTCTCGCCACCGACCTCGTCATCGACAAGGCGCGCAAGATCGCCGCGCACCAGCTCGAGGCGGCGGAGGCGGACCTCGTCTACGAGGGCGCGAGCTTTTCGGTCAGGGGTTCGCCGGACCGGGCGATGCCGTTCGCGGCGGTCGCCTTCGAGGCCTTCACCGCCCACAACCTGCCAGAGGGCACCGAGCCTCTTCTCGAAGCCTCCGTCAACTGGGACCCCCCGAACTTCACGTTCCCGTTCGGCACCCACATCGCGGTCGTAGAGGTCGACGAGGAGACCGGCGGAGTGCAGCTGGTGTCGTACGCGGCGGTGGACGACTGCGGCAACCAGGTCAACCCGCTCATCGTCGAGGGCCAGGTGCACGGCGGCATCGCCCAGGGCGTCGCCCAGGCGCTGTGGGAAGAGGCCGTCTACGACGACGCAGGCAACCTGCTCACGTCGAGCTTCGCCGACTACCTGATCCCGTCCGCCGCCGAGTTCCCCAGCTTCGACCTCGATCACACGGTGACCCCGTCCCCGACGAACGTCCTCGGGGTAAAGGGCGTCGGCGAGGCGGGAACGATCGGTTCGGCGCCCGCGGTGATCAACGCGGTCGTGGACGCGCTGGCTCATCTCGGCATCACCGACGTCGAGATGCCCGCATCGCCCGAACGGGTCTGGTCGATCGTCCGAGCAGCCAGGTCCGGGCCCCATGCAGCGAATTCTCAATCGGCACCTGAGGAGGCACATCCATGATCCCCGCGAAGTTCGAGTACTCGAGGGCGTCCTCGGCTGACGACGCGGTCGCGCAGCTTGCCGAGCACGGTGAGGACGCCAAGCTCCTGGCGGGTGGCCACTCGTTGCTGCCCCTCATGAAGCTCCGGCTCGCCACCCCCGCGATGTTGGTGGACATCGGCCGGCTGAGCGAGCTCTCCTACGTGCGAGACGGAGGTGACCACCTCGCCATCGGCGCGCTCACGCGGCACCGGACACTCGAGACCGACCCGCTCGTGCGCTCGCAGGCGGCGGTGCTCGCCCACGTCGCCGGGCAGGTGGGAGACCCGCAGGTCCGCCATCGCGGCACCATCGGCGGGTCCATCTCGCACGGGGATGCGGCGTCGGACCTACCCGCGGCCGTGCTCGCGCTTGGCGGCACCTTCGTCGTGCGCGGGCCGGCGGGCGAGCGCGAGATCCCGGCCTCGGAGTTCCACCGAGGGTTTCTCGAGACGGCGCTGCGGCCCGACGAGCTGCTCACCGAGATCCGGGTCCCCAAGCGCCCGGGAGCGACATGGTCGTTCCAGAAGTTCAACCGCCGTGCCCAGGACTGGGCGATCGTCGGTGTCGTCGCGGTGCGGAACGGGTCGACGGCGATCGGCCTCGTGAACATGGCCTCGGTACCGCTCCGGGCAGCAGCGGTCGAGGCCGCCGTCGCGGAGGGCGCCTCAGCCGCCGACGCAGCGGCTCTGGCAGGCGACGGGACCGAGCCGTCGTCGGACCTGAACGCTTCCAGCGAGTTCCGCAAGCACCTTGCACGCGTCCTGGTCCGCCGCGCACTCGAGGAGGTCGGCGCCTGAGCGAACCGTGGACCGCACCAGGGGAACCTGACGATGTGGCCCGGGCGCTCGCGGCGCACGACTACCTCGCCGACGATGGCCTGGCGACGGTCGTGTTTCTGGCATTGCGGCTTCAGCGGCCCCTGTTCCTCGAAGGGGAGGCCGGCGTCGGCAAGACGGAGGTTGCCAAGGTGCTCGCCCGCTGGACGGGCGGCGAGCTGCTCCGGCTGCAGTGTTACGACGGCATCGACGTCTCCCAGGCCGTCTACGAATGGGACTACGCGCGCCAGCTGCTGCACCTGCGGGCGGCGGAGGCACGCGGCGCGAGCGGCGAGGACGTCGAGGACGAGCTCTACTCCGAGCGCTTCCTCGTGCGCCGGCCGCTTCTGCAGGCGATCGCCGGCGGCGCGACGGTGCCCCCCTGCCGGCTGCCGGCCCCGCCGGCCCCTCTGGCTCCGCCGGCCCCGCCGCCCCGGCGCCGAGGTCGCCTCCGGTCCTTTTGATCGACGAGCTCGACCGTGCCGACGACGAATTCGAAGCGTTCCTGCTCGAGATCCTGTCCGACTACACGATCACGATCCCAGAGCTCGGGCACGTTCCGGGCCGAGACGCCGCCGGTCGTGGTCATCACGTCCAACCGAACCCGGGACGTGCACGACGCCTTGAAGCGACGCTGTCTCTACCACTGGGTCGAGCACCCCGACTTCGAGCGTGAGGTACGCATCGTGCAGCTGCGGGTGCCTGGCATCGATCGCGAGCTCGCGAGGCAGGTGGCCGGCGCCGTCGCGCAGCTCCGGACGATGGGGCTGTACAAGGTGCCCGGCGTAGCCGAGACCATCGACTGGGCGCAGGCCCTGTCTGTCCTCCAGGCCGGCAAGCTCGACGAGACCGTGGTCGACCTCACGCTCGGCAGCGTCCTCAAGTACCGGGAGGACGCGGAGCGTGTGCGACACGCCGGCATCGCCGAGCTCGTGCGCGCTGCCCTTGATCGCGACCACTGAGATGCAGATAGCGGACGGTGTCGACGTGACGCGCCTCGCCGTCGCCTTCGGGGCCGTGGCGCGCGCCGCCGGTCTCGAGGCCTCGGTCAGCGCGGTGACGTCGTTCGCCCAGGCGTTGGCCGTCGTGGGTCTCGAGAAACCCGATCAGGTGTACTGGTCGGGCCACGCAGTGTTCGTTCGCCGCCCCGAAGACGTGCCCGTCTACGCCGAGGTTTTCGCAGCCTTCTGGTCCGGCCACGGCGCCGCCGCCCCCGCAAGGGCCGCCGCCCTCCCGGTCACTCTCGCGCTCGACGAAGACGAGGATCTGGGCGAGCCCTCGCCACCGGAGCTGGAGCGCGAGGAACCGGACAAGACCCTCGTGCTGCGCTACAGCGCCGCCGAGGTGCTCCGGGAGAAGGACTTCGCGTCCTTGTCTGCAGACGAGCTCGCCGAGGCTTACCTGCTCATGGCCTCGTTCCGCTCGCGGGCAGCCAGGCGTCGAAGCCGCCGGCGACGGCCCACGTCGAGGGCGAGCGGTGTGCTCGACCTCCGGCGCTCGGTACGCCGGGCCCTGCGGACGTCGGGTGAGCCCGTTCGTCTCATGCGGCTCGCTCCCGCCGAGCGACCTCGCCGGACCGTGCTCCTCGTCGACGTGAGTGGATCGATGGAGCCCTATGCCCGCGCCTTTCTTCACTTCGCACACGCCGCCGTGGCCGCCCGGGCGCACGTGGAGGCATTCACCCTGGGAACGCGCTTGACGCGGATCACGCGGGAGCTTTCGTGGCGGGACCCCGACGCTGCGCTCGCAAAGGCCTCGAGATCGGTTCCGGACCTCGCCGGCGGCACCAGGCTCGGCGAGGGTCTACGCGCCTTCAACGATCGTTGGGGGGTCGCCGGGATCGCACGGGGAGCGGTGGTCGTCATCCTCTCGGACGGATGGGACCGCGGGGACCCCGCGGAGCTCGCGGCCGAGATGGCCCGCCTGAGACGGGTCGCGTACCGGATCATCTGGGCCAATCCCCTCAAGTCGACCCCCGGCTACGCGCCGCTCGCCCGCGGGATGGCTGCGGCGCTTCCGTTTGTTGACGAATTCACGGAGGGTCACTCGCTGAGGGCCCTCGAGCATCTGGTGCAGGTGATGGCCCAATGAGGAGGCGATGACCCGATGAAGGAAGTGATGGCCGACATCGACAGATGGCAGGCCGCGGGCAGGCGCGTCGCCGTAGCCCGAGTGATCGGCGTCGAAGGCTCCGGGCCGCGCGATCCGGGTGCGACCATGGCCGTGAGCGAGGACGGTGAGGTCGCGGGCTCGGTCTCGGGCGGATGCGTCGAGGGGGCCGTGGTCACCGAGGCGCTGGCCGTCCTCGAGAGCGGAACGGCGAAGGTGTGCACGTTCGGCTATTCGGACGACGAGGCCTTTGCCGTCGGCCTGACGTGCGGCGGGACGCTGCACGTTCTGGTCGAGCCGCTGGACTGGTGAGAAGCGCGCCCCGCCGGTGAGCGGCGATCTCTGTCGCGAGCCCCGCTCGTGAGCGGCGATTTGTATCGCGAGCTCCGCTCGGCACTGTTGCGCGACGAGCCCGTTGTGCTCGCGACCGTCACCGGTGTCGAGGGCGAGGCGCGAAGTCATACGGCGCTCGCGGCGAAGCTCGTGGTTCGCTCCGACGGCCGGAGCTTCGGAACGCTCGGTGATCCGGAATTGGACCGGATCGCGACGCCGTGACGCCCAGGCTGCGCTCGACAGGGGCGTGACGGTGAACCGCCACTACGGCGCTCACGGGGAAGCTCGCCGGGAAGAAGTCGCCGTCTTCTTCGAGGTCTTCGCTCCACCGGCGCGCCTGGTCGTGTTCGGCGCGGTCGACTTCACGAGAGCGCTCGTGGAGGTGGGCAAGGTGCTTGGCTTCGCGGTCACGGTCTGCGACGCCCGCCCCGTATTCGCCACGAAGGCCCGCTTTCCCCTGGCCGACGAGGTCGTCGTCGAATGGCCCGACCGGTACCTGGATCGCATCGGCGACGAGCTCGGGCCGCGGGACGCCGTCTGCGTGCTCACCCACGACACCAAGTTCGACCTTCCCGCGATCCTGGGGGCGCTCCGCACCCGGGTGGGTTATCTCGGAGCCATGGGCTCAAGGCGAACGCACGAGGAGAGATGGCGCCGGCTCCTGGAGGCGGGCGCCGACGAGGCAGAGCTGTCCGAACGCCTCATGAGCCCGATCGGGCTCGACATCGGCGCCCGCACGCCGGAGGAGACCGCCGTTGCGATCTGCGCCGAGATCATCGCGGTTCGCACCGGCAAGGCGGAGGGCTCGGTCGCGCCGCTCCGCAGCGAAACGGGCCCGATCCACCGTCGCTGACCGCCCATTACGCTCACTGAGATGTCCGTAGCCGCCGTCATCCTCGGCGGAGGGGCGGGCACGCGTTTCAACCGGGACGAGCGGGACGCAAGCCCCGGTGGCAAGCTGCTCGCCAAGGTGCGCGGCAAGCCTTTGATCTCATGGGCGATCGCGCCGGCGCTCGAGGCCGAGCTCGACGAGCTGGTCGTCGTGAGCGGCGCGGCTGACCTGAGCGAAGTGGTGCCGGAGGGCGCGACGTTGCTCGGCAACGACGACTGGGCGCTCGGCCAGGCCACCTCGCTCCGGGTCGCGCTCGACTGGTGTGCTCGGCGGGGACACTTGTCCGCAGTCGTCGGGCTCGGCGACCTTCCCGGCCTCACGGCCGACGCGTGGCGCACAGTTGCCGGGGCACGCGGCGGCCCCGTCGTATTCGCGACCTACTACGGTCGGCGTGGGCATCCCGTGCGCCTCGACGCCGAAATCTGGTCGCTTCTTCCGATCAGCGGCGACGAGGGCGCCCGCTCGCTTGCCAACCGACGCCCCGAACTCGTTACCGAGGTAGCGTGCGAGGGCACGACGGCCGACATCGACACTCAGGAGGACCTGCGCCGGTGGAGCTGAACAACGAATTCGAAGTCGCGATAGGAGTGCAAGAGGCTTGGGCGGTGCTCACCGACATCGAGAAGATCGCGCCCTGCATGCCGGGAGCCGAGCTTCGAGAGGTGGAGGGCGACGAGTACCGGGGCGTCGTGAAGGTGAAGGTGGGCCCGATCACGGCCTCGTACCGGGGAGTCGCCCGTTTCGAGGACCTCGACGAGAAGGCGCACAAGGCCGTGCTGAAAGCCGAAGGTCGTGAGACGCGCGGCCAGGGCAACGCCACCGCGGTGATCACGGCCACCCTCGCCCCTTCCACCAAGGGCACAAAGGTGGAGGTGGCGACGGATCTCGCCATCACCGGCAAGGTCGCCCAGTTCGGGCGGGGCGTGCTCGCGGACGTGTCGGGCAAGCTCCTCGACCAGTTCGTCCACAACTTGGAGACGACGGTTCTTGCCGCGCCCGCCGGCGAGCAAGCCTCGGCGACGGCCGCGGCCGGGACGGGGACCGCCGCCAGAGAGGCCGCCTCGACGGACAACAATGGTGCGGCTCCGGCCACTTCCACAGAAGGACCGGAGACTTCAGGCGCGCCGGCGCGCGTCGAAGCCGCGTGAAAGCCGCGACCCCGACCGCCTCCGCCGTTACGGAGGCCGTGCCTCAGGCGGCCCAGGACGATGTTGAGCAGCCCGCTGACAGTGCGCAGCCGGCGCCGGCTCAGACCGGCCCCCGCCAGATCTCGTCGCCGCCGGCGGAGCCGGTCGATCTCGTCGGCGTCGCAGGAGGATCGTTGATGAAACGGCTCGCGCCGTACCTGACGGTGGCGGGGATCCTTCTCATCGCACGGATCGTCTTCTACTCGATGCGCCGCCGCCGGCGGTGAGCCGGGGCGACCCCACCAGCCGGGGCGACCTGATCGCGCGGATCGTCGCTTGCTTGATCCGCCGCCGCCGGCCGTGAGCCACGGCGACTGGGAGGATGTCGCAGGGCTGCTCGGGAGGCCGCCTCAAGGAGCCTTCGAAGTCGTCGTTCGTGACCCCGCCGGAAGGCCCGTGGTGATCCTGAACTCCCCGTTGCTCGACGACGGCACGCCGATGCCCACCCGGTACTGGCTCGTCGGGCAGGCCGAGCGCGAGTCGGTCAGCCGTCTCGAGTCATCCGGTGGAGTTCGGGCCGCTGAGGCGGCCGTCGACGGGGCCGACCTCGAGGCCGCACACGGCCGCTACGAAGCCCTTCGCGACGCCGCGATTCCCGCGGGCCACCGAGGGCCCAGGCCCACCGGCGGCGTCGGGGGAACGCGCCGCGGCGTGAAGTGCCTTCACGCCCACATCGCCTGGTACCTCGCGGGCGGCCCCGACCCTGTCGGCCGGTGGACGTGCGAGAAACTCGGCATCGACGCCTCCACCTACCGCATCACTCTTGCAGGCGTCTCGGAGCGGCTCGCAGAGTTCGTTCGTGGGCCCGTCGCCGCGATCGACTGCGGGACGAACTCCACCCGGCTCCTGGTGGTCGACGCCGACGGCCGGCCTGTCGAGCGCCTGATGCGGATCACCCGGCTCGGCCAGGACGTCGACCGCACCGGCCGGCTCGCCGACGAGGCGACACGGAGAACGATCGGCGTCCTAGCGGAGTTCCGGGAGGTCATGGGCGACCACGGCGTGACGCGGGCCCGCGTCACGGCGACGTCGGCCGTACGCGACGCCGCCAACGCCGACGAGTTCGAACGCGAGGCAACCGCGGTCCTCGGCGTAAGGCCCGAGGTGCTCCCTGGCGAAGAGGAGGGTCGTCTCGCGTACGTAGGTGCGACCGCGGAGCTGGACCCCGCCGGCGGTCCCTACCTAGTCATCGACGTTGGTGGCGGGTCGACGGAGCTGGTGGGCGGTGGGGGACCGGGCATTGAAGTCGTCTCGCTCGAGATCGGCTGCGTGCGCGTTACCGAACGTTTCTTCGACCATGACCCGCCGCTCGCGGCCGAGCTCGAGGCTGCGAGGTCATACGTCGGAGCGCTCGTGCGGCGGGCGGCGGAGGAACGACCCGGCCTAGTTTCAGCTCGGAGGCTGATAGGCCTCGCGGGCACGGTCGCTGCACTGGTACGCCTCGACCAGGGAATGTCGGAATACGACCGGGACCGCGTCCATCACGCACGGCTGTCGCTTGCTCGCATCGAGGGGTTGCTCGGCGAGCTCAGCGCCGTGCCGGTGGCTCGGCGGCTCGAATGGCCCGGGCTCGAGCCCGAGAGGGCCGACGTGATCGTCGGCGGCGCAGCCGTGCTCGCCGAGGCGATGGCGACGCTCGGATTCGAGGAGCTGACGGCATCCGAGTCGGACCTGCTCGACGGGGTCGCCGCAGAGCTGTTGGCAGGCTGAGCTGACTGCGCCACAGCGGAGCTTGCCCGCGCGCCGGCGTGTGGCGCCTCGAGGCTGCGTGCGGCGGAGCTACGGTTACGCGCTTCTAGCCTGGCCCGCCAGCGCCGCGCCCACCTGATCGGCGACGGAAGCGGCCACGACCAGGCTTTCGGCCGAAACCGGTGAGCCCGGGGTCGGCATCATGACAAAGCGACCGTAGGTCTCGCCCCGATGCTGGACTATGAGCTCGACCTCCCTTCCCGGCAATCCGGACCGGTTGGCTCCCCACCGCGATCCTCCTAGCGAGACCACCCCGGAGTGCTCGATGCGGGCAGGATGGCGGTCCGACATCGTCGTCTCGAAACGGCAGTCCCTCAGCCCCAGAAGCCCGGTCAGTTCGGCCGCAGCGCGGGCGATGACGAACTGCGGCGCTTCCCCGGTGGCGACCATCTCGGAGAAGTCGTGTATGAGCGCCACGAAATGCGCCTCTTCGTTCGCGACCTTGCGGTGGCCGCGACTGCGGACGGCTATCTCGGTGACAGCGAGGCCAACCACGAACAGACTGACGGTTGTCTCGATGTCCGGCCGTTGCGTGATGGAGAATTGCCCGTACGGCTTGGTGAGGAAGAAGTCGAACCAGGCCGCGGCGGAAAGAGCAGCGACCATGCCGGCGAGGCGGTCGCCGAAGCACGCGACGGCGACGATGACGAGCACAAGGACCAGCGCCGCGGCGGGCGAGGCGAAGTCGCCGCGAAACGGCACGAGAGCCGCGGAGACGGCAACCGGCACGGCGAGACCGAGCCCGACGGCGATCGAGCCTCTGTCGAGTACCCGGAGCCAGCGTCTCATCGGGCGAACCTCCACGCGAAGCGCACGACCACGACGCTACCGGGTGCGCCCCACGCAAGGGCCGGCAGCGGGTGAACCTCACGCAAGCCCAAGCAACGAATGGGCTTCACCCAAGAGCGAAGAGCGCGGCCTGCTCGCAGAAACGTGCCTGGTCCCCGTGCACCTTCTCCGCCCACTCACGGCCCTGCCGCCCGAGCTGGGCACGCAGCGACTCGCTGTCGACGATCGCCTTGCCGGCGTCGAACAGTTCCCGGAAGTCCCGGTACCACAGGCCACCGTTCGAGCGCTCGGCGTGCTCGGCCGCTACGGTGCCCTCGGGCACCACCACCGGCGTGCCGAGGAGCAGCGACTCGAGGGTCTCGCGGCCGACTATGCCCTGAGGCCGCAGGTCGAGGCAGACCTCGGCGTGACGCAGGAGCTTCCAAAGGTTCGGCCGCGACGGTCTCACGGGGATCTCGACGGCCTTATCCCGGTCGGAGATCAACCAGCGGTCGAGGGCGACCTCGGCGACGGCGACGGACCCGAGCGCCCGTCGCACGTAATCGTGACCGGGCGGGTGATCTGCCGCCGGCGAGCCGTCGGGGTACCCGGTCATGAGCACGACGTAACGACCGAAGTCTGTCATCCTGACCAGGTCCGCCTCCGCCGCCGGGCGGTTGACGGCGAAGGCGACCTCGAGCTCGACGACGTCTGGCTGCCCTGCCGGCAGCTCGCGGCCGCGGTCGCCTTCCAGCCGGAGGACCTGCCGGCGTTCGGCTCGAGACAGCACCCCGACGGCGTCGACCTCGGTCGTGAGGGAGCCGAGTTGTGGGAGGTCGCCGGCCGGGTCGCCGCCGAGCAGAGGGAGCGAGACGACCCGTGCGTGCGTACCGAGGGACCGGAGAGAACCGGGGAGCCACCACGTCTCGGGGCCGGCGAGGACGACCGTGCGGGGCCGGAGCGAGGCGATCAGCTCGGGGACGCCCCGAGCGCGTCCACCGCCGAGCTCGACCAGCCGCCGGCCGGCGATCTCGGGGTAGCGGTCGCCCGGCGTGCGCGCGAGCGCCGCCCGCACCAGCTCGGCGCGCGTGCGAGCGGCGCGCGTCGCCGCAACCTCGTGAACGAGAAACACGCTGTCGCGATGGGTTCGCACCGGAACGCCCGTCTGCGAGGCGCCGTCCGTTCGCAGAGCCACGACCTCGACCCGAGCTCGGGTCGAGAGGGCTCCGGCCATCAGGCGGATAACCGCGCCCGATTCGCCGTGCGACTCGCCCCACCGAGCGGTGACGAGGACGACCGGCTCACTCTTCAAGACGTTCGTCGACGCGTTGTGCGAAGTCGACCAGATCGTCACGCACTGCGCCAATCGTCCGCAACTGGGTCGCCGCCTGGTCGTCGACCCGTCGAGCCACCGTGTCGAGGGCGCGAACCGTGACGGCGATGCAGTCCTGCACCTTGACGAAGTAGGGCCGGAACACGGCGAGCACGGCGCGGTGGATCAGCCGTTTCGTCCACCCTTTCAGACCACCGTCTTCCGGCGGCGCGAGCGCCTCCTCGAGATTCCAGTTCTGCTGCAGCCACACGAGGTGGTCGTTCAGGGCGACCGGCCGTACATTGGCATCCTCCAGCAGAGCCTCGAATGACCGCGACGGCGTCCAGGTTCTCGGCAGCGCTCCCGACAGCGGCCGGGGTGCGGACCTCAGCTCGTCGACGACGCTTCGAGCATCGAGCGGAAGTTGCTCCATAGGTCAAGCTCCTCTTCGGTCGAAAGGCGGCAGTAAGGGTCGAAATGCGTAAGGTTGCGGTTGTAGTAGGGATCGCCGCCGAGGATCTCGACCCGCCAACGAGCCCTGAAGAAAGGGGTCTCGACGACGTCGTCGGAGTGACCCCTTGTCCTGGACTCGAGATGGATCAGCTCTGCGAGGGGGGTGTAGACCACGAGCAAGCCATGTCGCCTCAGTCGCAGGCAGTAGTCGACGTCGTTGAACGCCACGGGAAGCCCGGCGTCGAACCCCCCGAGCTCCTCGAAGCACGACCGGCGGGTCATCATGCACGCGCCTGTGACAGCGGTGCAATTGCGGGTCGTGTCGGTCATGAGGAGGTAGCTCGGGCGCTCCAAGGGGAGGCCCTGCTGGACATGGGCAGCTCCCCAGCTCATGGCGAGCACTATGCCGCCGTGCTGGACCGTGAGGTCGGGGTACCTGAGCAGCGCTCCGACCGCGCCCACGTCGTCGCGCTGGGCGTGGCCCAACATCGCCGCCAGCCAGCCGTTCGAACGCGCCTCGACGTCGTTGTTGAGAAAGAGGAGCACCTCGCCGCGGGCCTGGGCTGCCGCGGCGTTGTTGATCGCCACCCAGTTGAACGCCTGCGGGTCGCAAAGCACCCGCACCTTCGGCTCCTCGGTCAATTCCCTCAGGAGCGCCTGGGTCTCTGGAAGCTCGCTGCCGTTGTCGATCAGCAACACCTCGAAATTCTCATAACCGGGCGCCTTGATCAGGGAGCGGTAGCAGTTGGCGGTCAGCGCGGGCTCGTCCCGAAACGGCATCACGATGCTCACGAGAGGTTCGCCCAGGATCGCCCGTAAAACGTGGAAATTCCCCGCAAAGCGCTCGTGCGGTTCGACGACGGCCTCGATCTCGCGTCGCGCGAGTGCGCTCTCGAGTGCGCGGCGCCCCGCCTCGAAGGCCCACGGTTTGGCGCCCGTGTCGCCCGACGCCGAGCCGGCGAGCACCCGCCAGTGGTAGAGGATCTCGGGAACGTGGACCACTTCACGCGCCACCTCGGTGGCCCTGAGCATCAGGTCGTAGTCCTGGCTCCCGTCGAACTCAGTGCGCAAGCCTCCGAGCTCTTCGACGAGCGAGCGCCGGACGACGAGGAGATGGCACAGGTAGGCAAAGCTCAGCAAGAGGTCGGGCGACCAGTCAGGCTTCATGGTCGGCACGCACCGGTCGCCCGACGGGCTGAGCTTGTCCTCGTCCGAGTAGAGGACGTCCGCCTCGGGGTTCTCTGCGATCGCAAGCGCCATCTTCTCGAGAGCACGCGGATGAAGCTCGTCGTCGTCGTCCAAGAAGACGACGAGCTCTCCCCTCGACCGGCCGAGGGCTGAGTTCGTCGCAGCCGAGATGCCGCCGTTCTCGTCCCGGAACACGAGCTCGACCCGGGGGTCGAGGCGGGCGAAGGAGCGAAGCTGCTCGTCGAGCACCGGATCGCCGGAGGCGTCGTCTGCAAGGACGAGCTGGAAGTCGTGGTAGGTCTGGGCGAGCACGGACGCGACACACCGTTCGAGCGCCCAGGCCGGCGGCCGGTAAACGGGGACCACGACACTGAACAACGGACCGGCGGTCGAGTGCACTCTCGCACTCGCTACCGGGAGCCCTCCTTCGAGAGGCAGCACCCTCGGTTCTCCGCGGTGTGCGAGCCAGCGGTGGTATGCGTCGAGGTCCTCGCTCGCGTTCAAGGGGTACGGATGAGCCGCGCCGCGCCGCAGTCGGCGGTCCTCGTCGCCTGTCACCTCCGTCAGCTGGATCGGATCGTCGGGCTCGGGGATGAACGACGCCAGTTGCCGGGTCGCCCAGTCGAGGCCGTTCCAGACCTGCTCGAGATCGCGACGCAGGTCGAGCACGGCTGACACCCACGGTGACTCGGGCTCGGGAGCGGGAGGCTCGAAGCAGTCGTGCGCCCCCTCGAGCGTCTCGAGCAGCGCCGCGAGCTGCTGCTGGCTCGCGAGCAGCAGCGCCTCGTCCTTCAGCGAGCTCACGCCGTCGTCCGGCGGCCCGAGCATTTCCGCGATCTCAGACGGCGCCGGTCGCGTGAGCGCCGGCACGCCTCGGCGCGACAGGAACTCCGCGATCGCGTCGCTCCAGCCGGCGGGGTCGGTCAGGGCGTCGGCACGGCTGGTGACGAATACCGGCAGGCCTCTCAGACCCGACAGCACCCTCCGCTGGTACCGCTCCCAGAGCGCGAGAGCGCGAGGTCGCTCGACGCCGCCCGCCCGTGCGAGGTCCGAAGCGGTCTGCAGCGGGTCGCTGATGACGAAGAAGGCGGCCACCGGCGTTTCGGTTGCCTCCGGCCAGAGCGCCTGGGACCCCCCTTCCGCAGAAATTGGCCTCAGGTGTGAATCGTCAAGTGACGACAATCCAAACATGCGAAGTGCCATCTGGAGTGCCTTGACATCGCTTGCGGACGCGCCAACTAGGGGGATCCACGCGCGCGCCGGGCCGTCTGAGTCGGCCGGGAGGGCATTGGCATCGGGCTCCGGCATGGCTTCCGCGCGCCCACCAACGGCTCGATCACGCAATCTGAGTGCTCACTGGTCTCGTCTGTCGGGTCATTCGAGTCTACGCGTTAGGCCCTTGGATCTGCGACGATAGAGCTGTGAGCAACCATGACAGCAAGGCGGCGCTGACGTGGCCGAACTAACTGTTTCAAGCATCTCGACGGAGCTGGTAGGCCGGCGAGTCCGCCTTCGCCCGTTGCGAGAGGACGACTACGAGGCCTGGATCGAGGTGCGATCCCGTTGCAGGGACTGGCTGTTGGCGTGGGAGCCCCGACCGGCTGGGGCACCCTATCCCGCCGAGGACCGGACCACCTTCGTCACTCGCTGCTCGATGCGCGAGCGCGAGCGCCAGCTGGGCACGGGATACGGTTTCGGGATTTTTGCGATGGGCCGCTTTGTCGGCGAGGTGAACCTCTCGTCTGTGGCGAGAGGGCCGTTTCAGAACGCCTACGTCGGCTACTGGGTCGATCAGGCACAAGCCGGCCGGGGGTACGTGCCGGAGGCCTGCGTGCTCCTGTTCCGGTTCGCATTCGAGGAGATCGGCCTGCACCGGCTCCAGATCTCGATCATCCCGCGCAACCGGCCGAGTCGCCGGGTCGCCCAGAAGCTCTGGCTGCGCGGGGAGGGCATCGCCCTTCGCTACCTCGAGATCGACGGCAAGTGGGAGGACCACGTCCGCTACGCCCTTACGGCTGAGGAATGGGTCGAGCGCCGCGACCGCTACTTCCGACAGTGGCAGTCCGGCTCGGAGAACTGGTGAGCCGGACCGGAGAGCCCTAGGCCCACGGAGCGAGGTTGGGCTGGCGTCGTCGACCGTCGGCCAGCCGGCTCAGTTCGGATGCCGGACGACCGCCGGGGAGTACTTGAAGAATGCCTCCACCTCCGAGTCGTAGGTGTAGGCCGGCAGATGCTTTCCGACCGACCGGTTGAGGCGCACCGCCCGGGCGAAGCGCTCGACGGTCCCTGCGGACGTGGTCTCGAAACTGAAGCCGAGGGTCTTCAGCCGGGACGTGTCCACGCCTCGCCCGTAACGGAGCAAGTCCTCGAGCTCTGGGGGAAACTCGAGGAGGTTCAGGCGGACGAGCGGTGCCGCTGTCTCACGGGTGAAAAGCGGTGGTAGGGGAAGGCGCCACGCCCCGGCGATCCTCGCGACCTCGCTCCAGGGCAGCCGGCCGTCGGCGGCGACGTTGTAGACGCCCTCGATCCGCTCGCGAACGACGAGCTCCAAACAGCGGACGACGTCGTCCTCCTCGACGAACTGCACCTGGGGGTCAAAGCCCGCAACCGAGGGAAACACGCCCCTTTCCAGGTTCCGGCCGATCGGCGTCTTGATGCTCGTCCCGAGGACGTTCGCAAAACGCAGCACGGTCACCACGATGTCGCGGTTGTCGTCGGCGAAGTCACGCACGTAGGTCTCGACCTCGGTCAGCGACCGCTCGAGGCGAGTTCTCGGCGACCGGGTGCGCGGGGTGTCCTCGCCGAACCAGGCGGGATCCTTCGGTCCGGCGCCGTAGAGGACGGTGGAGGACTTAACGACGACCTGCCGGACGGAAGATCCCGGAGCGCCTGCGGCAGCGAGGAGGTTCATGGTGCCGATGACGTTCACCTCGTGGAGCTCGCGGCCGCTCATCTTGGTCGAATCGACGATGAGGAAGGTGTGCACGACAGTGTCGACCTCGGTTGCCCGGACGATCCGCTCGAGGAGCGAGTAGCTCTGGTCCGCCCGGACGTACTCGGTGCGCTCGAGCTCGACCGACGGCGTTCCGGTCCCCATGCCGAGGATCATCTCGACCTCAGGGTTCTTCTCCAGCGCAGCGGCCACCTTTCCACCCCAGAACGTGTCGAGGCCGGTGACGAGAATTCGGCGGCCCATCGTCTCAGCCGAACCACACGCTGGCGCGGTTCGCCAGCAGGTCGTAGAGCTCGCTCTGAAGCCGCTGGCGGATGGCATCGGCCTCCTCCATGACGCGGCTTCGCGGGTAGCGCTCGAGGCCGGGCTCGACGTCGAAGGTGATGGGGTCGAGCACGCGGAAGCGGAATTTGGCGGGGAGGTAGATCAGTGTCCCGAGTACCGGTCCGAGCAGCAGATGGTTGGCGGTCACAGGGAGGTACGGAAGCCCGAGCGCCCTGCCGAGAGCCGGAACTTTGAAGAGGATCGGCATGGATTCCTCTGCACCGACCACGGCGATGGGTACCACGGGCACGCCGGCTCTCATGGCCGTCTCGACGAAGCCGCCTCGCCCGAAACGGCGAAGCTGATACCGGTCCCGGGTCAGCTTTGAAGGCCCTTTCGTCCCCTCTGGAAAGGTGAGGACGAGTTGCCGGTCGTCGTGCAGGAGCCGGTAGGCGTTGTCAGGATGCGCCGGGACCCCACCGCCACGGCTCCACAGCGTGCCGGCAACCGGGAGGGTCCGAAACCAATAGTCGGCCAAGCCATAGACGGGGCGCCCGAGCTCGGTTTCTATGCCCTGCATGATCATCGGAGCGTCCGACGGGATCGCACCGGCGTGATTGGCAATCAAAAGGGCGCCACCCGTCTGGGGAACCTTCTCCAGCCCCTGCCACTCCACGCGGAACCAGCGCTCGTAGTAGAAGCGCCCGACCCTGCGGGCGAGCTGCCTGAAGTGCTCGGATCGGCCCCAGGCGTCGACGTCGTCGGTGCGTGGGCCGGCTGGCGCCGTGTCCGCCCGGAGACCCTTGATTTGTGGGGCGAACGCCGGCGGCTCGCCGCCCTCGGCCGGCGGGTTGCCGTCCTGGGTGTGCGGCCGGGGGGCCTGCGCCGGCGGCTCGCCGCGCTGCTCCCGAGGCCGCAGAGCCAACAAAGCGGCGCCTTCGATCTCGAGGTCGCCCGCGGTCGATGTGTCCTTCTCGGCCGCGGCGCGCCCGCTTCGCACCATGGTTGGATGGTACCGCTCGCTACGGGCTTGCGGTCAGGGCGGGCCGGCGGGCTGACCGAACCTGCGCTCAGGGCCGGCCGGCGGAACCTGTGCTGCGGTCAGTGTCGCCGGAGCCTGCGTTCAGGGCCGGCCGGGGGCGGTCTCTGCGTCAGGGCCGGCCGGCGGAGACGAAGCCTGCCCAGTACATCGGGTAGTACGCGACGTTCGTCCCGACCTCTGCTGCCTGGATGATCGTGTCGGTTCCATACGGTCCCGAGCCGATGTAGATCGCCACGTGGGTGATCGGCAAGGCGCCGTCGTTGGCGAAGTGGTAAAAGAGCAGGTCGCCCGGTTCGATCCGCGTCAGGCTGACTCGGGTTGACTCCTGGTCCTGGATGGTCGCCCCGTGGAGGAGCTGTATTCCCGCCGCCGCCCAGGCGAGCATCGTGAGGCCCGAGCAGTCGACACCCTGCTGGCTCGCCCCGCCCCACACGTACGGCACGCCCAAGTAGGACTCCGCCGCGGTAACGGCCACCAGCCCGCGGGGGTTCGTGCCGGCTGGAACGAGCGTGTTTCCGTATCCGAGCTGGTCACTCCCGGTCCCTGGTCCGAACGGCCAACCCGCGCCGACTCCGGTGAGTCCGCCGCCTCCGCCGTCGTTTTGGCGTTGGGCAGAAGCTTTCGCCGCCGCCGCAGCCGCCGCAGCTCTCGCCGCCGCAGCCGCCGCAGCCGCCGCAGCTTTCGCCGCCGCAGCTGCTGCTGCGGCCGCGGCCGCGGCCTCAGCTGCTGCAATCTCTCGTTCCCGCTTCAGCGTGAGCAAGTAGAGCTGTCCCTTCACCTGGTGCAGCGCCGACTCCGCGTTCAGCGTTGCGGCTTGCGCGGCAGCCCCAGCTTGGTCCGCTGCGCGTTGAGCCTTCGCTGCTGCTTTCAGGATGGTCACCTGCGTCGCCCGCTCGACGGCGAGCCGGCCGCTGATCGAACGCAACTCGTGCAGCGCGGCCTCCAAGGTGTGAGCGACCACCCCCGCGTAGACCTCTGCGCTCTGGGCGTAATTGACGCTCGAGGTGAGCGCTGCACCCACCTGGGAGGCGAGCCCGTCGCCGGTAACGTACGCCTCGATAGCCGCGGTCTGCGCGCGAAGCCGGGCAGCCACCAGCTGACGTCGCGTCGCCCTCAGCCGGCTCTCGGTCCTGGCGAGCGAGGTCTTGTCCTCGTGCACCAGCACGGTCTGCTCGTCGAACTGCTCGGCCGCGACGTTCACGGCGTTCTGGTCGCTCGTGATCCGCTGAGCGAGCGCGTCGGCGCGGGACTGAAGGGACTCGATCTGTGAGTTGGTGCGACTGACGGGATTCGGTGGTGCTGCTTCCGCCGGCACGGTGACCACAAAGAGTGAAGCCGCCAAAGCGACCGCCACCAGGACGGTCGCGGCGACGCCCGAACTCCTCCACCTCTTGAGCAACATACGTTAACTTTCGCCACATTAGCCACGGCTGTCAACTGAACCATGGCTGAGCAGGGCTGGCCTGTTCGCAGAACCCAAGGCTCGTGCTCCACGCACCACGGAGGAGTAGCCTCCGCCCGCGGCGCCGCAGGAGCCCGGGGACGTAGCCCAACCGGCAGAGGCAGGGCGCTTAAAACGCTCACAGTGAGGGTTCGAGCCCCTCCGTCCCCACCACTGTTCCCACAAGGCCTTGTTGCGCAGGCAAGAGCGCCAAGCTCGTGCGCAGCGATGTTCGCGACCTGCTTGGATTGGTGACGGAGCAGCGACGAACGAGGAGGTGCGATGAATATCGAGTTCCTTGCGACCGTGGCAGTAATCGCTCCCGATCCGAGCAAGAGCCGCGATCTGTATGTGGAGGCGCTCGGTCTCCCGCTGCAGGCCGAGGGTGACGGGTACTATCACAGCGAGCAGATCGCCGGCTGCAAGTCGTTCGGGATCTGGCCGCTGTCCCAGGCGGCTCAGGCGTGTTTCGGAACCGACCAGTGGCCCGTAGAGCGGCCGGTACCGCAGGTCAGCCTCGAGTTCGATGTCGCCAGCGTTGCTGCGGTCGCTCCGGCGGCGCGGGACCTCGAGCAGGCCGGCTATGAACTGCTGCATGAAGCTCGCGAGGAACCATGGGGCCAGACCGTCGCTCGGCTGCAGTCACCCGAGGGTGCGATTATCGGCATCTCCTACGCGCCGATACTGCACGACTGACTCCAGTCCGAAAAGCGAGCGTGGGTGACGCCCTCGAGGCGTTTGTGCACCTCACTCCTCGCCGGAAAATCGCTCCCACGCCGATTGGCGCGTCATGGCCAGGGCTTCGCCGATGCGCGCCCAGCTGACGCCTCGCGCCCTCAGCGCTGCGACGCAGTGGGCGACTGCACGGTCGACGTTCTGATGGGCAGCGTGGGCTCGTACCATCTCAGCGAGCAGGTCTTCGTCCGACAACCCGTCCCAGGCCTTCAGGGTCGGCGGATCCTGGGCGTCGCCCGACCGGACTGCATCATCTGCGTCGTCTGCCGAACCGCCCTTGCGAGCCATCTCTTCAGTAATGATCTGGTTGCAGAGGTCGATGCACTCGTTGCAGATAAAGACACCCGGACCTGCGACCAGCTTCCCGACGTCGAACTGACTCTTCGCGCAGAACGAGCAGCACAATGCCTCAGGGCTCACGGTTCGCGGCATTCGCCTCCTCCTCACGGCCACAGGCAGTCAGGATAAACCTGACGTTCGCGTCAGGTTACGCCTGACGCATGTGAAGGTCAAGATCTCGCTGCAGGAGTCGGGCGTCGACAGCTGTCCACCCGGTCCTCGCTAGCGGCTAGCGCGACTCACCGACCACGCCGCCTGCCGCTTCCTTCATCGCTCGCAGGTCGAGTTTCTTCATCGTCAACATCGCCTGCATCGCCCGATCGGCTCGTTCCGGGTCAGGGTCCCCGAGTAACGACGGCAACTCGGAAGGTACGACCTGCCAACGCACGCCATAGCGGTCCTTCAACCACCCGCAGGCGATCTCCTCGCCGCCATCGGTGAGCACCTCCCAATAGTGGTCGACCTCCTCCTCGGTAGCGCAGTCGATCAAGAAGGAGATGGATTCGTCGAAACCGTAATGAGCTGGCCCGCCGTTTAGAGCGACGAACTCGTTGCCGCCCAGCTCGAAGTGGATCGTCATGACGGAGCCGGCCGGCCCCGGCCCGGCCTCGCTGTAGCGAGCCACCTGCGTGATTCGGGAGTCGGGGAATACCGACAGGTAGAACTCGACGGCCTCTTCGGCCTGGTCATCGAACCACAGGAAAGGAGTGATCTTGGGCATGCTGCCGTCCTCGATTCTTCGTCACGGGTCCTGCAGGTGAGAGGGCACTGGCAAGAGAAATCATCGCAGAAGGCGGACGCCGGACGCCTTGACGACCGTGTCGTCGTATCTATCGTTGGAAACGGTGGCCGGCGTCGATGACGGCCCGAGCCGGGGATCTCTGTCCCCAGGAGCCGCCACCATCTAGAATGGCCTTGAGATGAGCGCCATTACGCTCCCGGACGCGTCCCACCGCCGGGCGGCCGAGAGCCAATGGGCCGTTGAGACCCATGGGCTGACCAAGCGGTTCGGCGACAATGTAGCGGTCAACAATGTGGAGCTCCTAGTCCCGCGCGGATGTGCGTTTGGCTACCTGGGGCCCAACGGCGCAGGCAAGACGACGCTCATCCGCGTTCTTCTGGGGTTGACGCATGCCGATTCCGGCACGATGGCTCTGCTCGGATACCCCGTTCCCAAGCACCGCGACGTGGCGCTGGCACGAGTCGGGGCCATCGTCGACGAGCCAAGGTTTCACGGCCACCTGACCGGGAGGCAGAACCTGCAGATCCTCGCCGCCGCACGCGAACGGGAGGCACGCGATCGCATCGGGCCGTCTCTCGAACGCGTCGGCCTGGCTCATCGCGCAGACGACAAGGTCTCGAAGTACTCGATGGGCATGCGTCAGCGACTCGGAGTTGCCGCCTGCCTGATCGGACAACCCCAGCTGCTGATCCTGGACGAGCCGATGAACGGGCTCGACCCGGCCGGCATGGCCGAGATGCGTGACATGATCCTCTCCCTGGTGGCCGAGGGTCGCACGATCGTGTTGTCCTCGCACCTGCTCGACGAGGTCGAGCGGACCTGCGACGCCGTGGCGATCGTCGACCGGGGAAGGGTTATCCGGCAGGGATCCATATCCGAACTGCTGTCCGGAGCATCGCTCGTGCTCCAGGTCGAGTGCTCTGACCCCGATCGGGCCCGCGCCCTCATCGAGGGCACCAATATTGCGGCCCGTATCGAGGTCGGGCCGCAGGGTCTTGGGATCACGCTGGCGGGAGGCACGTCGCGCGACGTCGTGGCCGAGATCAACCGCGTTCTTGTGGAGGCGGGGATCGCCGTGTATCGCCTCCAGGAGGTCCAGGCGTCGCTCGAGGAGTGGTTCCTGCAGGTCACGAGCCGACTGGGGGCCTCGTAATGGCGACCTTGCCTGCCCAGACCTCTCCGGTTCCGGCTCCGGCGCAGTCCGGCTTGTCGCCTGATCACCGGGGATCGCCGATTCCTACGGGGGCCATGATCGCGACCAGATTCATGGAGCTTCGCAAGCGACGCGGGCTCATGATCGCACTGATCGTGGTGAACATCGGCATCCCGACAATCTTCCTCGTCGTCCGATTGCTGGCTCATGCGTTCGACCCGAAGTCCTACGGGCCGGCCGGTGGCTACTCGATCTACACGGGCCTTGTCGCCGGCGTGATGTACGTCTTCGGCTTCATCGTCGCCGCGACCTTGGGGTGTACGGCGGGATCAATCGACCTCACGGAGGGGATGTTCCGCCACCTCGTGGTGACGGGCCGGTCCCGACTCGCTCTCTACCTGGCCCGGATCCCAGCCGGGTTGGCCATCGTCGTGCCCTTGGTCGCGGTCGGTTTCACCATCGTCTGCACCGTGTGCGTCTTCGCGGCGCCGACGAAGCTCAACTACGACGGCGTGAACGTGCCGGCGGGCCTGTCGCTCACCGGGCTCGAGAGTTGGGCTGCGGACCATCCCGGCCCGGTCCTGTGCGAGTTCAACTACAGCGGACCGGGCCTGCCGGGCGTCCCTTGCGGTAACGGCGGCCAGATCCTCAAGGCGCCTCCGGGGTCTCAAGGCCCGCAGCCCACGCCCGCCCAGCTCAGAACCGCCGCTGTCCAAATCGCCCAGCAGAACTATGCCAGCTACTCCTCCGAGTTCCTGTACCCGTCCGACTCGCTCATGATCAAGTCAGGGCTGTGGCTCGAACTGGAAGCGGTCATCGGGCTCGTCGTAGGCCTGGGACTGGCCTCGCTGCTCGGGCAACGGACGGTCTCTGTGATCCTGATGATCGTGCTCGAGGTAGTCCTGACGCCGCTCTTCTCGCGAGCGCGGATCCCTCACCTCTTGAACTTGCAGCGCTCGGTGGTCGGAGTCGCCACCGCCCACCTCGCACCGGGCGGCATTTCTGTATTCGGAGGCGGTGGTGGAGGGCCCGGCGCAAACCATGGGAACCCGCTTCTCGTGCCCGAGTCGACCACCGTGGCCGTCTGCGTCATCGTTGCGTGGCTGGTCGTCTGGACGGCCCTTGGCGCCTGGAGGATGATGACGCGCGACACGTGGAGCGCGTCTCGGATGCCTCTGCTCAGTCGACGAGCGAGGTGGCGAGGTCGGCTGCCGAGAGCGCGGCGGCACACCCACGATCGTGGGCGAGTATGGCGACATCGGTGAACTTGATCACGTGCTCGTCGCCGTTCTCCACGGCACGGTCGAGGATCTCGTCCGGCGTAAGGGATTGCTGTAGGCCGCCGGGCTCGGCCCTCGCGACTGCGTAGCAGGCGGTGATGGCGGCGGTGGCACTCCAGGCCGCCTGCCAGGTGAGCCACCACAGGCCTACGGGCAACGACTGAAGCGCTGCTGCTGCCGCGGCTGGCGCGGTGGCGGCGTGCACGAGCATGATCGGCTCCGCACGCCCGTACTCGAGGTACTGGGCTACGGCTGCCTCCACTAGCGCGTCCAGCTCCGCGGGCACGTGCTCGGCGTCGGCAGGTGGACGCAACGCCGCGAGCGCGTCGGGCCACGGTGTCGTGCCACCCAGCTGGGAGAGTCGTGCCTCGGCGCTGCCGGCCGGAGCATCGATGCGCGGGACACGCGCCAGGGCCTCGGTTGGGCCGAGATGCCCTGCTGTCCGGCTTGCGGTAGGCAGCGGCTTGAAGCGGGCCGCCCAGTAGCCGAGAGCGATGCCGAGCTCGCGCACGCGTGAGTCTGTTTCTCTGGCCTCGAGAGCCCGGAGAGCGTGTCCTGTCCGGATTAGCCCGTGGGTCGCCGACCCGACCGCGCCGGGCAAGAGGCGTGGCCACCACTCGGCGAGCACATCTCGCCAAGGTCGTTCCGCAAGTTCGGCCTCGAAGAGACCGAGCCAGTCGCCGAGCCGTGTGGCGTCACCGAGAACTTCTCGCCACTCGTCTCCCGGTATCGCCCGGCCTGGCGAGGGAGCGGGCTCGAGGCCTTTCGCGTAGCTGTCGAGCCAACCGTGCGTCACGTACGAACGATGGTTTCGCTCGAGCACTTCGACCACCATCGGCCCGTGATTGGACAGGTACCCCTCGAACTCCGGTCCGTACGCGAACAGTCGCTCGTACGCCTCGTCGAGCACGTCGTCACCCGCGGGAAGAATCACGCCCTGGGACCCTATTGCGCCGTCGGCTTCAGAGAGACCACGCCTGACGGGAGTCTCCGCCCCAGATTCAGGGCGTTGCCGGGTCGCCGATCGGTGGCTACGGGTGCTGCCACACGTCGATCGAGCGGATCACCAGACTCTGAGGAAACTGGTCGGTGGAGTTCGGTGGCGTCCTGCCCCAGACGGCCAGATCCGCGATGAGGTACTCCGGCTGCGTGATCGACACCGCCTCCTGGGCGACCAGGAACCCGTCTACGTACCACGAGACCGATCCCGGTTCCCAGTCGACCCCGTAGGTGTGGAAGGCGCTGGAGGCGGTGGGCAGGTACACGTTCGCGGAGTCGGAGAGGTTGGCGGAGCCGAAGTGCACGTAAAAGCTCACGGTGCGCAACTGCGCCCAGTCCTCCATGACGTCGATCTCGGGAGGCCAGGCCCCGCTCTCGGGTTCGGTCCAGAATGCAGACCAAAGGCCCCGGCCGCGGGGCAGTTTGGCCACGATCTGGGCGTACCCGTACCGGAAGCTGAACTTGCCGTAAGACGACAGCAGTCCGGACACGTACCCCTTGCCGTCAGCCTGGTCTGGGACGACGGTCAGTGACGCGGTTCCGTCGTGCACGGCGACCTGGGAGGCCTGGTAGAACTCCAGCTCATTGTTGCCCCCGTTGGTGCAGCCCCAGTAGTAGCAGGTTGACCACTTGGACGTGTCGAGGTTGGTCCCGGCGAAGTGGTCCGAGAACACGAGTGCCCAGGCGCCCCCGGGGCCGTCGGGGCGGTCGGTTGTGGCCGTTGTCGTGGTGGTAGCGGCGCTAGTGGTCGGCGTCGTTGGCGCGGACGCCCGAGGGGTCGACCCCCCGCTCGGCGCCGAGCTCGCGATGCCGGCTGCACACAAGCCGAGCGCGCCCAGCCCGACTGCGAGCGCGGCCGCTCGCGGGACTCGGCTTACGCCCGTTGACCTGTCACCTTCGCGCGCCCGCAGCCGCATGTTGTCCCACTTTCCACACCATTGCCAGGCGGGGCGCCTGCACCACCAGCGTCCAGGGCCTCGCGACCGGTCGCGAGCAGGGAGGATAACACCCGCCCCTGCGTGTGGGTCAAGCCCGTCGACGGATGCTCGTCTACTCGCCCGAGTATTTGGGCGCCTTAGCAGCTCGACGGATCAGCCGGCAGGAGCGTAGACCGCGACCCAGTTGATGTAGACGTTTCCGGCGACGGACGCAGCGGGCTTCCCGCCGTCGGTCTCGGTCTGGAGGACCCAGTGCATCGGTACCGAAGGCGACATGGTGGAGGTTCCGACGACCTTGCCGTCAAGAAAGTACGTCACCCCGGCTGCTGTCCATTCGATCGTCGCGACGTGCCACGAGGTGTAGGGCGCGCCGGTGTTGGTTCCGAAGGCGTTGACCGACGGGTCCCCGACGGTGTGGTCGAAGGCGTTTATCGAGCCGCCGAGGTCGCCCTCCGGGAAGTCGATCTCGCCTTGTGACCAGACGTTGCTGTCCGGCCACAGCAGCCACGCGGTCTTGAAGCCGGTGAGACCGGCATCGGCCCTGAAGCACACGCTGTACATGCCGTAGGTCTGACCCGAAAAGGCGGCCTTGCCGGGCAGGATCGGTACCGGAGCGGCCACCTGGACGGTGCTCCCCGTCGTGCCCAGGTGGAGAATGAGGCACCGGTTGGAGACCGAGATGTTGCTGGTCTCATAGGAGCCGGCCTTCGACGTGTCGGTCTCCGGCGGCCCGTAGGCCGTCCATTTCGCGGAGTAGGCGCTGCCCGGCCATGATCCTGGAGCGACGTTCGTGGTGAAGTCGTCTGAGAAGATCATGTTCCATCCCGCCGGGCTGGTCGAGGGCATCGGGATGCCGCTCGGGTCTGTCGACGTCGACGAGGAGCACGGACTGGACGGGCCAGCCGAGGGCTGCGTGGTCGTGGTGGGGGGGTCGGTCGTCGTGGTCGTGGTCGGCGCCTGGGTCGTGGTCGGCGCGTCGGTCGTCGTGGTCGGCGCGTCGGTCGTCGTGGTCGGCGCCTGGGTCGTTGTAGTCGGCGCCTGAGTCGTGGTGGTCGGCGCCTGGGTGGTCGTCGTGGTCGGCGCCTGGGTGGTCGTCGTGGTCGGCGCCCGGGTGGTCGTGGTGGTCGGATCTCCGGTGGTCGTCGTCGGCGCCCTTGTGGTAGTCGTGGTCGGCGCCCTGGTGGTGGTCGTGGCCGGGTCGTTGGTCGCCGTCGGGGCCTTGGCCGTCGCGGGACTCGTAGTCGGGGTCCTCCGCGGGGTCCGCGGCCGAGTGGTCGCGGTCGCGCCGTGATGCAAGTGGTGATGACTGCGCGGCGTCGCCCCGGAAGGGCCGCTCACCGCCAAGGAGTTGACGAGAGCAGCCAGCGCGACTGCCAAGACGAGCCCACCCGCGAGGGCGCGACGTCGCTGAACAGGTAAAGCGCTGTAGAAGAACTCTCGAGCCCGAGGCAGCTGCGGCTTTCCGAGCATTGCCGCGCCCGCCGAGCGGGGGGCTGTCTGACGTCGACCGGGGTGGTTCCTGCGGCCCGAACTAAGTCTTTTGCGCACTTAGAGTGCATCGACAACCACTGAGCGTGACTTTAGGAGCTTTTCCTTTGTCCGACCATGACAATCTGATTGCCGTCAACGCTCGCCACTGCGATGGAAGCGCTCCGGCAGGGTATTCCTAACTCACTTGTCGGTGCAGGCGGGGCGGAACTTTAGTGGGTCTTCTGGGCTCTGATCTGTGACGGGTGTTGCCACACCTCGATCGAGCGAATCACCAGGCTCTCGGGGAACCGGACGGCGGAGTTGGGAGGCAAGTTCCCGTTCACGGCCAGATCGGCGATGAGGTACTCGGGCTGGGTGATGGAAACCCGGAAATGGGCCCAGAGGAACCCGTCCACGTACCAGGTCACCGATCCCGGCTCCCAGTCCACCCCGTAGGTGTGGAACGCGGTGGAGGCGGTCGGCAGGTACACCTTCGAGGAGTCGTAGTTATCGGCGGCGTTGTAGTGGAGGAAGAGACTTACGCCGTCGGACTGCGCCAAGTTCTCCATGATGTCGATCTCGGGCGGCCAGACGCGGCTCTCGGGTTCAGTCCAGAACGCCGACCATAGGCCCTGCCCGCGTGGCAGCTTGGCCACGATCTGGGCGTAGCCGTAACGGAAGCTGAACTTGCCGTACGACGACAAGAGCCCCGACGCGTACTTCTTCCCATGAGACCGCTTCGGAATGACGGTGAGGGACACCGCCCCGTCGTGCTGGGTGACCTGGGAGGCCTGGTACCACTCCAGCTCATGGTTTCCCCGGTTGGTGCAGCCCCAGTAGTAACAGGTCGACCAGTCGGCCTTGTCGAGAGCGTTGCCGGTGAAACGGTCCGAGAACACCAGCCGCCACGTGCCCGCGGGGCCGTCGGGGCCGTCGCCGCGCGCCGCCGTGGTGGACGGTGGGCTCGTCGTCGCCGTAGTGGTAGTGGCGGAGCCCGCGGATCTCATGTTGCAGGCAGCGGATGAGCCCAGGACGGCCAGGACCAGTGCCAGAGCGGCCGCGCGCGGCACCCGCGTCACGCCCGTCGACCTGTCACAGCTGTGCGCCTGCGACGGCACCTTGTCCATTTTTCGACCTCCGCAACGTCCACCAGGGTATCGGTGCTGTGGCCACTCACATTGAGTACTCGTCCGCTCGAGCCTTTCTCGCTCGGAAGACTCGCCCGGCCAGACGCGTCGCTGGACGGACGACAGTCGGCGTTGTGGGTGACCTCCGCGTCCCGAGGCCGACCGCCGCCATCGAGCGCGTGGGCACCCGCCGCGACTTAGGCTGCGGTGGTCGTGAACGAGTGGTCGGGGCCCCGGTGAGAGAGGTGCAGGGGGGACGCTCTCTCAGTCCATTGGTCCGTAACGCCCTCGCTCTCATGGTGTCCTCGATGGGATCGGCGGGCATCGGTATCGTCTTTTGGGGAGTCGCCGCCCATCTGGCCTCGGTCGAGAGCATCGGCCGCGGATCTGCGGAGCTCTCGGCGATGAGCCTCCTAGCGAGCCTCGCGAGCCTCAGCCTCGGGACGACCTTCATCCGATTCCTGCCCGTCTCCGGCGACCGGACCCGAGAGTTCGTGGGGCGCGCCTACGGCGCGTGCATAACTCTCGGCCTCATCCTCGCCGTCGTCTACGTCGCCGCCGGCCTCGGGCATCGGTTCCTGCCGACGGGCATCGGCTGGCGGGTGCTGTTCGTGGTGGTAGTCGCGTTCTGGGTTGTGTTCGTGCTGCAGGATGCCGCCCTCACCGGGCTGCGCGCCACGAAGTGGATCCCGGTGGAGAACCTGCTTTTCGGGCTGGCCAAGCTCGCGCTTCTCCCCCTGTTCGTCGTGCTGATCCCCACGCAGGGCATCTTCCTCGCATGGTCGGCGCCGGTGTTCTTTGCCGTCGCGCTCGTGACCCGCTATCTGTTCCGCACGCGGATCCCAGAGCACGAGTCGTTGGATCGTGGCCGTTCCCTGCTGCCTTCGGGCAAGGAGATCGCCTCGATTCTCGCTGCGCAGAGCGCGGCTGAGCTGGTCGCCATCATCTCCTCGATGCTGATGCCGCTGATCGTGATCTCGCGGCTCGGTGCGTCGGCGAACGGGCACTTCTACCTGCCGTGGACCATTGCCGTCTCGTTCTCGCTGCTGATCATCAACGTGCTCTCGTCGTTTCTTGTCGAGGCCGCTCACGATCCGAGCACGATGCGCCAGCACGTCGATCGGACCGTCCGACTCGCACTGCTTATCCTCGTGCCGGGCGTGGTCCTGGGGGTCACTCTTGCGCCGTACGTTCTCCGGATCTTCGGGGCGACCTACGCAGAGCACGGGACAACCTTGCTGCGCCTCCTGCTACTTGCCCTGCCGGGAACGGCCGTGACGAGTTTTTTCACGTCGTTTCTGTGGCTGGAGCGCCGAATGTTGGCGATGACCTTGCGCCAGCTTGCCGACGCGGCCGTGCTGCTGGGCACGACGCTGCTGCTCATCGGCCACTTCGGCCTTCTGGCGGTGGGGATCGCATCGTTGGTCACCGAGGCATTGCAGGCTTTGATCTTTCTCCCCGGCGCGATCGGTCGCTATCGCGCGGTTCATAGCCCGACAGGCTGGAAGCCGAGGGACGTCCTGTGATGGGCCGTACGGCGTCGGTCGAAAACCCCGGCGCAACCTGGGTGGGCCAGCTCGAGCTCGCAGGCCCGATGCGGGCGGAGGCCGTGATCGAGCCCGATCGGGATGGCGCTCACTTCGCACGCGTCCTGGTGCGGCTGCACCATGAGCCGCTCGGGTTCGTGACGATTGCTTCGCCGGGCGGCGTCGTGGACTCCGATCTGCTCCGCGCCGCGGTCTGGCGGGCGTTGGCGACCGACATCTGCACGCACCTGTCCGCGGACGGGTTGGAAAGGCCCGGCGGGCTCCCGCTCGAGGGGCTGGGGGGGTGGGAGGCCTGTACGGCGGGGGTGCTCTCGCCGGGCCCGTCGGAGGTTCCCGTCTCGGTGGTGGTGTGCACGAAGGACCGTCCCGGCTCGCTCCGAAGCGTCCTGCGCACCTTGCAGCAGCTGGACTACGGTGCCTTCGAGGTCCTCGTCGTCGACAACGCCCCGAGCAGCGGCGCCACTCTCGAGTGCGTGCAGGAATTTGCCGGGACCGACCCTCGTTTCCGCTATCTGGTCGAGCCGCGTGCCGGTCTCTCGAGAGCGCGCAACACCGGCCTAGCGGCGGCCGTGCACGACTGGGTGGCCTTCACCGACGACGACGTGATCGTCGATCCGTGGTGGTTGCGCGGCGTGGCACGCGGGATCGGCAGGGGTGCGGAGGTCGGCTGCGTGACCGGGCTAGTGCCCCCTGCGTCTCTCGTCGATCCCGCGCAACGGTACTTCGATGAACGCTTCTCCTGGACCGGTTCGCTCGCACCGCGCGTCTACGACCTCGACAAGCGTCTGGGCGACAACGCCCTTTACCCGTACCGGGCTGGCATCTTCGGCACCGGGGCGAACTTCGCCGTCGATCGGCGGCTCGTGGAGGGGATCGGCGGCTTCGACACGGCGCTCGGCGCGGGATCGCCGACCAACGGCGGAGAAGACCTGGACATGTTCCTGCGCGTCCTTCTTGCCGGGCGGGCGATCGCTTACGAATCCTCGGCTGTCATCTGGCACATCCACCGCTCCGGCCCCGAGGCCCTCGGCCGCCAGATGTACGGCTACGGGCTCGGGCTCACGGCGTACGTGACCAAGCACATGCTCGAGCCCTCGACGGGCTGGCAGGTGCTAAAGCGCGTCCCGCGCGGCGCGCGGCACCTGATCCACCTGCGGTCTCGAGCTCGTGGACCGCGCCTGGGAGCCCTGCGGTCATCGGCCAGCGCCGCGTATCGACGTGCCGAGCTGCGGGGGATGATGGCGGGTCCACTCGCGTACTGGCGGGCTCGGCGCTCGGAGCGTTCGCTCCCGGATGCCGTTCGGTGACTCAGGGGCCGGTGGCGAGCTCGTAGATCGTCGCACCGCCGCGGCTGTAGAGGACTCGCCAACCGGGAGCCCGGTCCATCGCGGCCAGGAACGTGCGGCACTGTGCGGCAGTGGCCAGGCCGTACTCCTCGGCGTAGGCGATCATGCTCGGGGACGCGATGAAGTAGCCCGGCGCCGTCAACCCGCCCCCGTAGGACACGATCTCGTTCGTGACGAACGGGACGTCCGCCGGGCTGAGCTCTTTGACGTCCGGGTAGCCGGAGCCGAGCAGGGGAGCGACGGTGGCGAACTTTCCGGGGTCGTCGCCCAACGGCGCCGGGTAGTTCTGCGTGAGCGCCATGAGCGGTCCGGCAGGAGGGTTCGCGTACGCGTACGCGAATGCATGCACGTCGGCCGGCGTCATCACGTTCACGGCGTCGTCGCCGAAGAACGCCACGAGGAACAGCGCGACAACCACCGCGAGCGCGGCCGTCGGAGGGATCGCCTTCGGCCGCCAGACGGCTTCGGGCGCGGGACTCAGCGCACAAGCCGCTAGACATGCGGACCAGGGCAAGGAGAACAGATACACGCGGAGCACACCCTCGCCCCCGTACGAGAGGAACACCAGCAGCGCGACGGGCGAGAAGGCGAGCAGGGCGAGCCCGGCGGTCGGCCGCCCCTGACGCAGTCGCCGGAGGACCCCTATCGCCGCGAGCAGCCACATCCCGACGCTGAGGACGAGCCTCACCCTGTTCGTGAGCAGCGCCTCCGATCCGAGCGTGAACGTCGACGACGGGCTTTTCAGATTGCCGAAGAAGTTGCCGATCGACGCGGTGAGTCCGTAGGCATGGTTCACATAGCCGAAGCTCGGCAGCAGGAAACCGACTGCGATTGCGACCATCGCCACGATCACCCACCAAGGCCTCATCGTCCCGATGAGGACGAGCCCCCCGAGCTGGACCGCGACGAGGTAGGGGGAGAGCTCGTGAACGAACGTCAGTACCCCGAAGGTGAGGAGGATGGCCACGATGGCGAACCCGCGAGACGGGCCTGTCGGGGACACGACCTCGACCTCGCCGTGGTAGGTGGCGTCACGAAGTTCCTGCAAGCGCGAACGTTTCCTCCCCAGAAAGCTGCCCACCCGATGCTCGAGGTTGGTGACCCAGGGCCGCCTCTCGCCTTTTAACCAGTGGAGGGCCATCCCGAACACGCCGAGGCTGAGCACAAGCCCGAGGCCCTGTGGAGAGAAGTAGTCCTGCGCGATCCAGTTCGCGCCGACGAACATGAACAACGCGAGCCACCGCTCGCGCTCGCCGAGTTGGAGGGCTCGCAGGATCCAGGCGAGCTCGAGAGCGTAGAGAATCTCGAAGAAGAGCTCGGCCCAGGACGCGTACACCAACGGGGTGCTGACCCCCGCCACCTTGTCGATCCATGCGGCCAGGGCAAAGAAGCCGGGCCAGATGCGGTAGATCCCCAAGACTTGACTTAGCGCGTGGTGCACCGTGATGAAGTTCGTGATCGTGACGTGCTTGTAGAGCCAGGAGAAGCGCGGCTCGGGATAGACGAGCGGCGCCGTCGCGTACAGCATGACGATGAGCGCGCCGAGGTGCAGCGCCATCCTGTGCTTCGAGAACTTGCGCCTCGCGAGAACCAGGCCGGTCGAGACGACGAGAACGCCGAGACCAGCGAGGAATACGACTACGGATCCGGCCGGCAGGATCGAGAGGGGAACCGGGCTCGCATGGAGGTCGCGAAGCCCGGCGATCCAGAGGGCGACCGAGATCGGCAGCAGGGCGTCCGAGACCGAGAGGCCCTCGACCGCTCGGCTGATTCGGCGTATCGGGAGGATGGTCGTGCTCACCGCTCGTCGCCACGCACGAGTCTTCGCGGATTTGCCCCGCCCGAGGGCCGTCGCCTTGCCCGGCGGATCGCTGCCAGGCCGATCAGGGCGATGCTGGTGCCGGCCTCGATGTCGAAGAGTTGCAGGGGGTGCCAGGCGTGCAACCACAGCGTGACGGTGGCGAACGCGGTCAAGACGGTGAGGCTGACGACCACCGGCAGTGCGGAGCGAGAGGCTCGCATCAGCGGAGTAAAGTTGGCGACCACGGCCCAGCCGGGAACGTAGACGGCAAAAGCAAAACTCAGCAGGACGCGGACAAGGCCTACCGAGCCCACGGCGGTCAGCGACAACAGCGCCCCGGTGACGACTGCGCAAGCGGCGTCGATCACTCGAGCTCCCCGGTCGTCGCTCGGCTTAGTGACCGCCCCGGGGGCGAAGCTAGCTTCCACGTCCGGCGTATCCTACTGACCGGGCTTCATTCCTACAGACCGCGCTCGGCGAGGTCGCGCCGCACCGGGATGGGCGGTTCTCCGAGCGCCGGCGAGGATTGGCGGTACAGGCCCGACTTCGTCAGGGACTCACGCCGGCAGCGGCCGAGCGGAACGAGGCCAGCCCCACGAGGTATCCGGCTGTCGTTGCGAGGAGACCGGCCAGGATCATCGCCGAGCGGGCGAACGCCTCCGTGTCGCCCCGAAGACCGTTGCGGAGCCCGTCGAGGATGCCCCGGGACAGGGTCGACCGGACGTAGCTCCGCTCGGTGGCAAGCGCTGCGCTGGCACCGGTTCGGCGGGTGACGGCGGCCTTCGATATCCCCTCGGAGTAGCAGCGGTGGAGGAAGTACCCGATCCGGACCCGTTCCGGCTCGACGTGATGGTGAACCACTGCGCTGGGAACGTGCACCAGCTCGGCATCGGCGATGCTGGCCCGGACACGGATCGCGAACTCGGTCTCCTCACACCCCAAAGGGAGGACACCCGTCCGGCCCATCTCGGTGTCGAACATGCCGACCTGGTCGAAAAGGTACCGGCGGAAGGACATCGCGGCCCCGATGAGGTTGCGAACGGGAGCGACCGTCTCGGGCAGGCCCGTGTAGCTGCAGCCGACCACCCAGTCGAACTCGGTCGGCATCCAGCCTGGGCGCTTGTCGGGCCACACGGCCAAAGCGCGCCCTCCAGTACCCACAACCGAGGGCTTGTCATAGTGGGCGAGGAGCTCCTCGAGCCAGCCGGTATCGGCCTCGGCATCGTCGTCGAGGAACGCCACGACGTCGCCACGCGCCGCGCGCACGCCAGTGTTGCGAGCTCCGGACAGGCCCTGGCGTTCCTCGCTCGCCAGGACCTCGACGTCGTCGGGAAGACACAGACGGGCCCGCTGCAGCAGCTGCTCGTTGTGGTCGATTATGACCACGCACTGTTCTGGGAGGCGGCGCTGTGCCTTCAGGGAATCGATTGCCCGTAGGAGAGACTGCCAACGACGGTCGGTGTACGCGCAGACGACAACCGTCACGCTGAGTGCTAAGCCGGGCCTGAGGTCTGCAATCTCCGATTGCGGGGTTCCGCAGGCCTCAAGGCGAGAGAGCTGCGGGAGATCTGCCAATCAGGTGCTCCGCTCCACTATGCCCGTATAGGCCGGCTCGAAGCTGCGCGTCCGAATCGCCTCATCGCGGTGCGGAGCATGAAGCTCCAGGATCTCAGCCAATCCTGCTCTCGCCTCAGGCGCCAGAAGATTGGCGTGTCTCCACTCGACGACGATGGTCCGCAGAACGCGCAGGCCGTCAGAGAAGGCATTCAGGTTGCTGGAGCCGTGAAGTCTGTGGTGCTCGAAGCTGGGGACCTCGACCACCTTAAGGGGCGTCCGGGAGATGCGAATGTTGATGAGCGTCTCGATCTCGAATCCGTCACCCCACTGCATCTGCTCCTGGTCGGTCCGCTCGGACCCGATACTGCTCTGCATCTCACCGTGGTCCAAATTGAGGACAGGCAGACAGCGGCGCCAGAAGGCGTTGAAGCCGTAGCAGAGATCGGTGTAGCGGGTGCGGCAGAGACCGTTCACGAGCGAGCTGAGGACCTTGTTGCCCGCCCGGCGAAACGATGTTATGTCCGCGCTACCGCCGCCCGACACGAACCTCGAGCCCTTGGCGAAGTCCGCTCCCGACTGGACCAGCGCCTCGACGAAGCGGGAGATCTCAGCGGGATGGGTGGAGCCGTCGGCATCGAGCATCACGATGATGTCGCCCGTCGCAGCAGCGAAGCCACATGCGAGGGCGTTGCCTTTTCCTCGGCGGGTCTGCTGCAGGATCGTCATGTCCGGGCGGAGCCGGCGTGCCACCTCGACCGTGTCGTCCGTCGACCCGCCGTCGACGAGCACCACCTGATCTATGCCACGCGGAAGTCTCTCCAGCACGTGTGCAATATTGCGCGCCTCGTTGAGGGTCGGAATTACGACACTCACCGTTGCTCTACTGGTGAACTCTCTCTCGGGATATACCCAAGGCGTAACGACCTCGCAAACCGTCACGTCCAACCCTCTCCTCCGGTTACGCACAAATGACGGCCCCTACGCTGCCGCATACATGCGCCGGATATTCAATGAATTGACACACTCTACGGTGCCAAGAGAGCAACTACTAGCATCCTCGGCCCGAGTTCTGATCGTCCAAAAAATCGCGCTCTAAGTGAACTTTTTGGCCTTGCTCCTGAGCAGGCACTAAGGGTGCTAAACCGCGTGGAGTAGTTGACCAACTACTTTCTGCGGTCGCGCTTAGAGTGAGCATCCGAATACACCGAGCGCGCAAATCCGCGTCTTCCCGAAAGCACCGAGCCTTAGCGCGTTCGCTATTCAACTGCATCCGGCGCCTAGACGACGTGTCAGCCGTCGACTTGTCGCAGCTTCTTGTCTCCTGAATACAGCTGCACCTGCGCGCCAAGGAGTGGAATCGTCGAGGGCAGGACGATGCTCTGGGCGCTCGTCGTCCGGGCCAGCGGGCGGGAGTACACGATGTCACCGTGGACCGACAGCTCGATCGTGGACGCGATCGGCCCTGCCGAGCCGAGCTTCACCACTGCGACGGCTCGACCCGACCGGTTGTAGAGGACCGACATCTCGGCGGGTGTGCTCCATTGCCTGTGTGCCGCCGCGACCAGCGACCAGCTGCCGACGGCCACGAGCGCAAGGCCTGCGCACGCCAGGGCCAGTTGCCCGTTCGCGGGCTTCGGCCGGGCGACGGCACCCAACGGCGGCTCGTACGAGCTCGGGGCCGTCGCAAGCTCCCGGTTCTGAGCGAGGCCGACGGTGCTCCTGAGGGGGCGGAGCGCCGACGCGAACAGGACGGCGAGGACAACGAGACCCACGAGCCTGGGTGAAAGGCCGCTGGGAACGATGATGAAGGCACCGAAGAGGCCCGCGACAATTACAGTCGTCGCCCAGAACACCACCGCCTGTTCGTCGAGACGGACCCGTCCTCGAAGGCGCCAAAGGCGGACGAGCCACGCTCCCGCCGTCAGGCCAGCAGCGAGCAGCACGATCCAGTCGAGCCCGGTTCCCCGTGATCCGTCGATCGGACCGGTCAACGGTGCGGTGGGCGAGAGCCCGAGCAGCGAGGCCAAGTCGTAGATCCGTATAGGGCCGTTGTCGTAGATGCGCCGAGCGCCCGGCACCGAGTTCCACTTGTGGAGCTCGGCGAGCGTGATGGGTCTGTCGGGCTCGCCCTGCTCGATATAGGTCCCATCGAGCGGGGGTCCCGTAGCGAGCCGCTCGTCGAGGAGCACGTAACGAACGTCTGCCTTACGGATCAGGGAGATCTCCTTGGGGCCGATGCTCCTGTCGAAAAAGAGAGGAGCGACGTCGACGCCGCCACCGATCGCGGTGACCGCGTCTACATGACCGATGGCGCCGAGCAGGGCGCCGTTGTCGCGATCGGCCGCGAATCTTGACCCGACGGCGAGGTGGGTCGAGACCCATTCGGCCGCCTCCAAGGATGCAGGCGTGACCGACCGTGCGCCGGCTCCTACCAGATAGGGCCCCGGAACGTAGGACCAGTCGGACCCGGAGCCGTACAGCATGCTCCCGAGGAAACAGACGACCGCTACCGCGATCGTCCCAAGGCGCTCCAACCGGTGACGTGGCCCCGACAGTCGTCCGGACAGCCACCCGCCGACGATGACCGCGACGCCGAAGAAGATGAACGTGGTGGAGCGCTCGGCGACATTCGAACGGAACGAAGAGACGCTCGCGAGCACTGCGAACGGATAGGCGACTGCGATGACGACGGGGACGAACCTAAGGGCGCCGCCCCGCACAGTTCCCCTCCAGATGGCCAAATACGCCGAAGGGACAAGTACCAGGCACCAGAATCCCCACGCAGCCAGGATCGTGACGACTTCCCAGGTGGGCAAGGCACCGCCGGCGGCGTTGTGGAGCAATCGCGTGTGGCCGCGCAAGTTCCCGAGCGCCGACGCAAGGCTGAGGCGGCTGCCGACCAGAGCGCTCCAGGCGACGGTGACCGCAACCCCGACGGCGGCGGCGAGGCCCACCAGGCGCGCCTCGGCCCGCCGTCGCAGGACGAAGAACCCGGCCGCGCCGGCGACGAGAAGCCCGGTGGCGAGCCAGGACGTGAGAGCGTGCGTCACGACCAGGGCGCCGATGCAGGCGACAGATACCACGAACGGCCGGCCGGTCCGCTGTCGTGACTGGTCGATCGAGACGAGCAGGAAATAGACGAGCCCGGCGGCCAACGCCAAGGCGAGGGTCTCCGACGCGTACTGGCCGTCGAAGACGTAAAAACGCGGACTCGCGGCGTAGACGAGAACTCCGATGCCTCCGGCCCGCGAGGACGCGCACACGCGCTCGACGACGAGGAACACGGCAAGCACGAGAACGCAGCGGGCAGCCAACATGACCGTCAGCTCGGCCAGCAGCAACGGCAGGCCCGTAATCCACTTGGTCGCCGTCGTGAGAAGCTCCAGGCCGGGGTAGTAGGGGCTGACCGGCAGCATCGTGTTCGCCGCGAAGAGCTGTCGCGTGGCGATCATGCGCGTCAGGGTCGCGAGATGGAAGAGCTCGCCGAGCTCGTCGAGGATGAGTGGGCTTCGCACCAAGAAGGAGGCAAGCAGCCCGACCCCGAGCACGAGCGAGACCTGGACACGCTCGCGCCGCGTCGCCTCCGAGGCCGTGAGGCGCCAGGCGCACGGAGCGAAGATGGCGATGAGCCCGAGGAAGAACAGCGGCAGGGCCGGTTCCTCGGTGCCAAAAACGCGCCAGGGTGTCGCCGAGACATTGCGCAAACAGGCCCAGACTCACGACCAGGGTGACCGTGCCGAGCCGCGTCGCTGCGGGCCCGCCCGTCTCGTCCCCGAGCGAGACGTCCACGCTTTGCTCGCCCGCAAGGGTGGTGATCGTGACCTCTCGCATCTTCCTCATCGCGGTTCGGCTGACGGCTCCCCGATACCGCAGTCTCGCGTGTGGCCCGCCTCCGGGGTGTGTCCGGCTATGGTCCTGGCGGCTCGGTCAGGTGTACGACCGGCGAAGTGCTTGCCGCCTTGGTGTCGGAAACGGGCGCCTCGCCCGCTGTCTCCGGTGCATGCCACGGGTCGGTGACCCCTTCGTGCAACCTGCCCCGGTCCCGCCACAAGAGCCAACCCGCAAGTGCCGCGCCGAGTCCCACGAAGGCCACGGAGGCAACCAGGACTGCGACGTCGCCGCCGGTGTTGTGGGGGAGAAGGAGGTACTCGTCGTTGAAGCGGAAGGCGCCGTACAACGTGGCCACCGTCGTGGCCACGACGCCGATCGGGCCGCCCCGGCGGGCGATCCTCCGCTCGACCCACAGCGCGGCTACGTAGACCACCGAGTCCTCGAGCGCCTGGAAGATCGGCACGGGTATTCGTTTTCCCGCCTGGCCCGCGTATGCCAGCCCGTACCAGGCGTGCGTCACGAGTCCCCCACCTTGGTACTCGAACTGTGGACCGAGCAGCCGGCCGACTGCCCAGCGCGATGACAAGGACCGGGGCGACGAGGTCGAGAGCCACGCCAAGGCGGAGCTGCGGGCACCAGCGACGCCCGCAGATGAGCCCGGTCGGGACGCCGCCGAGCAGTCCCCCATAGCTCGACAGGCCCCCGTGCCAGATGGCAAAGATGTCCCCTGGGTTGTGGGCGTAGCCTTGGGGGCCCTTGAGGTTCGCGATCACGCTCACGGCCCGGGCGCCCACGATGGACATGATGACGATCCAGATGAACGCCCGCCCCATCCAGCCGTCGGGGTAGCCGTGGTCCCGCAGCCGCTTGGCGAAGTAGCGGTAGCCGAACCAGAACGTGAGAGCGAGGCCAATGCCGTAGGTGTGGATCTGGAGCGATCCGATGTGGAAGACGATGGGTACTGGCTTCACAACTCTCCCTCGGTGGCGTCAACGGTAGCGGTGCCGGACGCTCCACGGGCGCCGCCCGGACAGCCCGGGCGAAGGGGTCCCGGTGATGGGGAGGCTCAGACCCGCTCGACGATCATGGCCATCCCTTGGCCGCCGCCGACGCACATGGTCTCGAGCCCGACGGTCTTGTCCTCGGCCTCGAGCCCGTTCAAAAGGGTCGCCATGATGCGGGCGCCAGTCATCCCGAACGGGTGGCCTAGAGCGATCGCGCCGCCGTGGACGTTGAGTTTGTCCATCCCGACTCCCAGTGCTCGGGCCGACGGCAGCACCTGCGCGGCGAAGGCCTCGTTGATCTCCACCAGGTCGACATCACTCATGGACATGCCGGCGCGCCGCAGAGCCTGACGGCTGGCCTCGATCGGGCCGAGGCCCATGATCTCGGGGTCGAGCGCGCTGACGCCGCTCGACACGATGCGCGCCATCGGGCGTAAGCCGAGCTCCGAGGCCCTCTGCTCACTCATCACGAGCACGGCGGCGGCCCCGTCGTTGAGCGGGCAGGAGTTGCCCGCGGTGACTCTCCCGTCAGGACGGAAGACCGGCTTCAGCTGCGCGAGCTTCTCGACGGTCGTGTCCGGCCGCGGGCCGTCGTCGGTCGAGATCACACTTCCGTCCGGCAGCGTCACGGGCGTGATCTCCCGCTCGAAGAACCCGGTCTCGACACAGGCGACTGCTCGGTTCTGCGACAGCGCACCGAACTCGTCCATCTCGAGGCGGCTGACGTTCTCCAGCTCCGCTACGTTCTCCGCGGTCTGTCCCATCGCTATGTAGATGTCTGGAAGACCGACAGGAGGCGTCCAGGGCTCATCACCTCCCTCGGCCCGCTCGGCTGACCGCGCCTCGGCATCGGCGAACAGGACGTTGTGCGTTCGAGGAACGCCGTCGGAGGTCCCGTTTGCGAAACGGCTCACCGTTTCCACGCCGGCCGCCACGAACACGTCGCCCTCGCCGGCCCGGATCGCATGCGCAGCCATCCGGATCGTCTGCAGCGACGACGAGCAATAGCGGTTCACCGTCACGCCCGGGACCCGGTCGAGCCCCGACAGGACCGCGACGACCCGAGCGAGGTTGAAGCCCGCCTCCCCGGCCGGCTGCCCGTTGCCGAGCATCAGGTCTTCGACGTCCGAGGGGTCGAGCTCGGGCACCTTGGCGAGAAGGGACTTGACGATCTGGACGGTGAGGTCGTCGGGCCGCATCTCGACGAGCGAGCCCTTGAATGCCCGACCGATGGGGCTGCGCGACGTCGCGACGATGACGGCCTCCGGCATGACGGCGAGCATAGACAAGCTTCGGCCGGCGAGCGCCGAGCCCAGCGCACACGACGGCCGACGGCGTGCACGGCGGCTCCGGACGGCGAGCGCCGATCCGAGCGCAAACGACGAGCGCGGCGGGCACGGCGGCGGCTCGTCAGAGACCCCGGAGCACCACACTTCGGCTCAGGTTCGGGGTCCCGTCTGCCGATAACAGTGCCCGAGGAAACGGAAATACCGATACCGCGAGCGAGAGCGAGGTTGCGAGCGGATGGGGGAGCCGAGCACGCTGTCGGCGAGCCGCCGTCCGGCTGACGGCCACCCGGCCAGCCCCGGAGCGTTGTCGTGGATGTCGCGAACAGACTCCATGGGCCGTTGGCTGGGCACCCTCTTCTGTGGAGGAGGCGCGCTCACCCTGATCTCGCTCGTCCTTCCGCGGCAATTCATCGGGTCCACGACGCTCGTGGTCGTAGTTGCGCTCGCGGCCTTCGCGATCGGTGCGAAGCTGCTGACCGGAGCCCTCAACGGCGCTCGGCCGTCTGCCTTCTTCCTCGTGATCGCGGGAGCGAACGTCCTCGTGTCGTTCGGAGCCTACGTGTCGGGCAATCCCTTGAGCGGAGCGGAGCTGTTCTACCTCTGGGTGACGCCTTACGCGTACGCCCTGTTCTCACCCTTCCAAGCTGCCCTGCAGACCGGGATCGTCGCGGTCTGCTGGGGCCTCGTCCTGATCAGGCTCGACCAGCAGCATCCGAGCCTCGGCCCTCCGAGCCGGCTCGTCGCAAAATGGGTTCTGACCATCATCACCGTCATCGCTGTGGGGGTCCTTGTCCGGGCCCTCAGCCGCTCCCTCCGCGACGTCGACCGCCGCTTTCACCGCTCCTTTGCCGACTCGGGAATCGGAGCCGCGTTCTTGTCCACGGACCTCACGTGGCTCGAGGTCAACGACGCCCTCTGCCGGACCCTGGGTTACTCGAGAGAGGACCTCGTGGGCCGGCCGAGCGCGGAGATAGCCGACTTCGACGTCCTCTCAGCGAGTCACGCGACGATCCCAACGGTCGACAACCAGGTCGTCGAGGAAGAGCAGAGGTATCTCCGCGACGATGGCTCGACGGTCTGGGTGGCCGTGACAGCCTCGCTCGTGCTTCCCGAGGTGGGCGAGCCTTACGTCTTTGCCCAGTATCGGGACATCTCGGACAACAAGCACGCCCGGGACGAGCTCAGCTACCAGGCGGCGCACGATCCTCTCACCGGGCTGGCCAATCGAGGCATGCTTATGGAGCGGCTCGACGCCGCCCTCGAGCTGCGGGCCAGCAAGGGCACCGGCGTCGGAGTGATCCTGCTCGATCTCGACCAATTCAAGATCGTGAACGATTCCTTGGGTCACCACATCGGTGACCAGGTGCTCACCGCGATCTCGCCCGTCCTCGAGGCTGCCTGCGTGCCGGGCGACACGCTCGCGCGTCTCGGAGGAGACGAGTTCGTCGTGCTCTGTGAAGGGCTGTCGGGCGCACACGAGGCCCTTGACCGCGCGAACCGCATCTCAACGGCCGTGTCGCAGACCGTCGAGCTCGCGACCGGCCAGTACTCGGCGAGCGCCAGCATCGGAGTTGCGGTCGCGACCGAGCCCGGGGACGACGGGTACTCGCTGCTGCGGGAGGCAGACGCTGCCATGTACCAGGCGAAAGCCGGCGGCCGAGGTCGGGTCGAGCTGTTCAACGTGGCAATGCGCGAGGACGCAGACCGTCGTATCCGGCTCGCCCGCGAGCTCCGGGGGGCGATCGGCAAGGGACAACTGCTGCTCGAGTACCAGCCCACCGTCGAGTTGGCGACCGGGCGCCCGGTCGCGATGGAGGCGCTCGTCCGCTGGGACCACCCGGAACGGGGGAGGTTGTCCCCGGACCAGTTCGTGCCGATGGCCGAGGATGCGGGCCTGTTCGCGGAGCTCGGGGAATGGGTGCTCGAGACAGCCTGCGCGGAGTTCTCGCGGTGGCGCAGCGCCGACCCGACGACCTCGGTCCGAGTCTCGGTCAACGTGTCGCTCGCACAGCTTGCCATGCCGCGCTTTGCCCAGCGCGTGATCGATCTCCTGATCCGGCTCTCGATATCGCCGTCCAGCCTCTGCATCGAGATAGCGGAGTCGCCTCTTTTGGACAACTCATTCGCCCTCGTTTCCCTGGAGTCGCTGCGCTCTTGGGGGATCGAGATCGTGCTCGACGGGTTCGAGACGCGACGTTCGTCACTCGACCATCTAGAGCGCCTGCCCATCGGCATGGTGAAGACCGACCGATCGGTCGTTGCGCGCCTGACAGAGCGGCCGCGACAGGACGCGGTTATCGGGGCGATCCTGACAATGGCCGACGCGCTCGGAGTCGCGTTCGTGGCTGGGGCGGTGGAGACCGAGACACAGCTCGACCAGCTGCGAGCCATCGGTTGCCGCCTCGTCCAAGGCAACGCAGTTGCGGCCCCGATGCCGGCAGACGACGTGATGGACTACCTGCGCCGGCTCGCGGTAGCGGCCTCAGGGGAGTAGCGCCCGGCCACCCCGGCGGTAGCGGTGGCCCTCTCAGGGGAGTGGCGCCCGGCCATCCCGGTGGTAGCGGTGGCCCCCCCCAGGGGAGTGGCGGTCGTTTGCGCGTGGTCTGCGAGACGGGTCCTACCGCCGCCGAAGAATTGACCGTCGCCCGTCGTATCATCCGATTGCATGGGTGGTCACCGGCGCGGGGATGGGCGCGGCTTCGCGGAGCACGTCGGCCGGCGGACTTTCCTGAAGTGCCTGGGTGCCGCCGGCGGTGCCGCGATGCTGGGTGGGGTGGCTTCGGCCTGCTCTTCGGGCGAGAACGCGTCGGACGCCAAGCAAAAACAGGGTCGCCCGAAGCACCGCGGGACGACTACGACGACGAGCGCACCGGCGGCGGTGTACGACTCGCTCGGCCTGCCCGTGGCGAGCTGGGTCGTCGAGGAGAATGCCCGGCCCGGGACGAAGGCCTGGCTCGTGTCGGGGTCGCCACCGCACGGCGTCGAGGGGTACGCGGACCGGGTCAGCGCGCAACCCGGTGAAGAGGTGACGCTCTTCGTGAATACCGCGGCGGGGTCCGTCGAGGTCGAGGCTTACAGGATCGGCTGGTACCAGGGCTATGGCGCTCGTCTCGTGGCCAGCCTGGGGAGAGCACGAGGCATGGTCCAATCACAACCGGTGTTCACGCCGACCGTGAACATGATCGAGTGCCATTGGCGCGAGACGCTGCGCTTTGCCGTCGGAGACGATTGGCCGTCGGGTTACTACCTGCTCAAGCTGACCGCCAGCAACGGCTATAGCCAATGGGTGCCTCTCGTGGTGCGCGACGACTCGAGCCGGGCGGCGGTCCTCGTCCAGAGCTCGGTCACGACCTGGCAGGCCTACAGCCTGTGGGGGGGTTACAGCCTGTACGGCACCGGCCCTGGCGGCTTCGGCTATGCCGACCGCTCGCGGATCGTCTCGTTCGACCGGCCGTACCTCTCGAACTGGGAGAACGGCTCAGCCGACTTTTTCGGCAACGAGTACCCCCTCGTTGCCCTGCTGGAGCGCCACGGCGTCGACCTGACCTACTGGACCGACATCGACCTCCACGAGCGATCGAACCTGCTGGCGAATCACCGCTGTCTTGTCAGCCTCGGTCACGACGAGTACTGGTCGTCGGCCATGAGGTTCGGGGTGCAGGACGCCGTGACTGCTGGGCTCAACTTCGCCGTGCTCGGCGCCAACTGCTGTTATCGCCACATCCGCCTGCAGGACTCGCCGCTCGGCACGTCCCGGCGACAGGTCTGCTACAAGGACGGCGCGGAGGACCCGCTCAACGGCGTGGACGACGCCGAAGTCACCTCGAATTGGGCAGACGGGCCCGACGCCCGCCCGGAGTCTCAGCTGATCGGGGTGGAGTACCAGGCTTTCGGGGGCAGCGGCGATCTCGTAGTGACCGACGCCTCGTCGTTCGCCTTCACCGGGACCGGGCTGACCAACGGCAGCCGCATTCCAGACGTCGTCGGCTCGGAGTTCGACGCCTACGTCCCGCAGAGCCCTTCGCCGGCCAACCTCGAGGTCTTGTGCCACGCGACGACTGGCAGCGTCGACGGTCCGGCGACGGCGGACACCGGCTACTACACGACGGCCGACGGAGGCGGCGTCTTCGCGAGCGGGACTGCCTCGTGGGTCAACCGGATGTGGGCGAACCCGGGAAGGCTTCCGACTCCGTTTGCTCCCCTGGCCGTTCCGGCGACCGAACCGGTCTCGAGGATCACCTTGAACGTGCTGGCCGGTTTCTCGAAAGGCCCGGCCTCTCGGACGCACCCCTCGAGCGCGAACTGGCAGCACTTCTACACCCCAGGGGCCGGGACCCTCGTGCCGGTGCAGTCGACCAGCCATTAGAGCGCGGGCGCCGCGTTGGCCCGTCCCGATGAAGGAATCACCCGACCAGCTCGGCCATCAGCCGCATAGTCGTAACGTCACCACCGACGAGCAGGGTGGTCACAAGCGACTCGCGCCAGGCGTCGAGGTCGTCGCGGACCTTCTCCTTCGGCCCGACCAAACAGATCGCCTCGACTAGCTCCGTGGGCACGAGGGCGGCGGCATCGTCCTTGCGGCCGTCGAGGTACGCGTCTTGGATCCTGTTCGCGGCTTGTTCGAATCCCATCCGGGCGAACACGTCGAAGTGGAAGTTGGCGTCCCGCGCGCCCATGCCACCGATGTAGAGCGCCAGCCAGGGGCGGACCACATCGGCGGCGGCCTCAACGTCGTCGTCGATGACGACCGTTGCGGCGCAGATCACCTCGAAATCCTCTGGTCCGCGTCGCGCTCCAGGTCGGCCGAAGCCCTCGGCGAGCGCGGCGCGATACGCGGCGTCGTGCGACGGTGCGTAGAAGATGGGCAACCAGCCGTCTCCGATCTCCGCACAGAGGGCCACGTTCTTCGGGCCTTCGGCGCCGAGGATGATCGGCAGGTCGGCTCGGAGGGGGTGGACGATCGATTTCAGGGGCTTGCCCAGCCCGGTGCCGTCCGGGTACGGCAGAGGGTAGTGAGGTCCTGGACTCGTGACCGGGGCCTGGCGGCCAAGCACCTGCCGGACGATGTCGACGTACTCCCGCGTCCTAGCCAGGGGCTGATGGAACGGCTGACCGTACCAGCCCTCGACAACCTGTGGCCCCGACACGCCCAAGCCCAGCACGAAGCGCCCACCCGACAGGTGGTCGAGTGTTGTCGCCGCCATGGCCGTCGCGGTCGGCGTGCGCGCCGACAGTTGGACGAGTGCGGTCCCGAGCCGAACCGTCTCGGTGCGCGAGCCCAGCCATGCGAGCGGTGTCAACGCGTCAGAGCCGTAGGCCTCCGCGGTCCAGATCGAGTCGAAGCCGAGACGCTCAGCCTCGGCGACCTTGCTCGCGTCTGCCGGCGGTCCTGCGCCCCAGTATCCGAGTTGCAGCCCGAGCTTCAAGATGCGCCTACCTCACCCCCGACGCGGAGGGGCCCCGGGTAGCCGGTCAGCTTGCGCCTCCGTACTTCCCGGGGCCATCCCCAGGGCGGCTCGCCCTCCTGTCGGGCACCGGGAACCTTGCGGCCCTGCCGGTACCTGAGCCTTCATGCTTGCCCCGAGAGGCTCGCTTTTGGGGCGGAGGTCCGTCCACCTCTCCTCTGTCGGTCGGTCTCGCACCTACTGCTCCGGACTCCCCTGCGGGCTTCCCTCGCCTTCGGCATTCATCCGTACCGCTTTCGGTTGACGGCAGCTTGCTCTCCGGGGCCGATGGCGTCAAGCGGTATTCGCGATATCCCCCGGAATTACACAGGACTTCCCTCATATCCACCTTCGATCCCCAGATCGGTCCCAGGTTCATCCACAGATGCGGCTGCCGGGTCGTCAGCTGAGAGGGGTTGGGAACTGATCCTGACCGCAGAGGGCCGTACGCGACCGGCTCGACGGGGATCTAGGTCCTCGGCGGATCACTCGTGGCCGGAAAGCCGATGCCATCGAAGCGATCGAGCCTCGCGATCTCGTGAACGGGGCGTCGCCGCAGGCGGGTGATCGACCGCTGAGGGTGGCCGAGAACGATCATGCCGGCCAGCGCGTAGTTCTCGGGGATCTCGAGCAGCGCCTTGAGCGGAGCTTCCTCTCGGCAAAGGATGGTCGTCAGGACGCCCCCCAGGCCTTCGTCGCGGGCCGCCAGCAACACGTTGTGCCCGAAGGGGTATATGGATCCGCCGCCGACGATGCTCTGACGCCCGAGGCCGTTGTCCATGACCGCGAGGGCGGTGAGGTCGACGCAAAGGAGCATCATCACGGGAACGGTGGCGAGGTTGTCGGCGAACGGATCAGGCCGGACGATCTGGCGAGCGGCGGCGAGATCGACGGCAGGCCCCTCCCACTGGCCGCGGTCGTCGGGCGCAAAGGGCACGAGTCCCTCGGCAACATGAGCCGAGTACTCCCGCCACCCCAGCACGTAGAGATCCTGTACGGCGCGGCGGATCTCCTCATCCTTCACCACGATCACGCGCCACGGCTGGCGGTTACCGCCGCTCGGGGCATAGCGGGCCGAATCCAGCACTCGTTCGATGACTGAATCCTCCACCGGCTGAGCCGTGAAGTGTCGCGTCGCCGGTGTCGTGCGCATCGCTTCGCTCAGCTCCACGTTCACCTCCTCGTTTCGAACGCTACGTGAGAAACCGGTCTGCAGGCTCCGGACGGGCCGCCGGCCGGGACCGCGCCTGGCGGGAGAAGAAAGTCGCCGGTAGGGTCACGCACACTCGTCAGCAGCGTCACGCATACTCGCCGGTGGCGTCACGCTCAGCGGCCACGAGAGAGGATGCCGCGTGCCGACTTCGACGACAACTGACCCGACCGGCATCGCCTCCCAGCTCGAGGCGATCGTCGGGGCGCGCCATGTGCTCGCCGGCGACGCCATCGCGCCCGAGCTGACCACCGACGAGGGGCTCGGCTCGGTCCCCAAGCGGCCGCTCGCAGTCGTAATGCCTGGTTCGACCGACGAGGTCGCAGCGCTCGTGGCCTTCGCGCGCGCGACCGGTACTCCGCTCATCCCGCGAGGCGGCGCCACGGGGCTGTCCGGCGGGTGCGTCCCGCGTTCGGACGGGATCGTCGTCTCGTTCGCCCGCATGAGTCGAATCGTCGAAGTCGACGAGCAGAACCACGTCGCCGTGGTTCAGCCGGGCGTGACGCTGGAGCAGCTGGAGGGCGAGCTCGCCGGGCGCGGTCTCATGTATCCCGTCCATCCCGGTGAGCTGAGCGCGACCCTGGGGGGCAACGTCGCCACCAACGCGGGCGGCATGCGGGCAGTGCGTCACGGAGTGACGCGACACAACGTGCTCGGCCTCGAGGTCGTGCTCGGAACCGGCGAGGTCCTCAGGGTCGGCGGGAAGTTCGTAAAGTCCTCGACGGGCTACGACCTCGGTCAACTTATCGTCGGTTCCGAAGGCACCCTGGCGCTCGTGACCGAGGTGACCCTCAAGCTGTGGCCCCGACTGGCTCACGCGGTCACCGTGCTGGCACCGTTCTCGGATCTGGACGAGCTCACGGCCGTCATTCCGGCCGTCATCTCTAGCGGGCTGGCTCCGTCGATCCTCGAGTACATCGACTCGCTCACGATGGCGGCGATCACTGCCAGCGAGGGGATCGATCTCGGGATCCCGACGCCGCTGCAGGACCGGGCGACGTCGTACCTCGTCGTAGTCCTCGAACAAACGCGGCCGGACCGGGTCGACGAAGATGTCGAATCCCTCGGCTCGTTACTCGTCGGCGCCGGCGCGTTGGAGATGTTCGTTCTTCCCCCCGGCGCCGCCGCCGACCTCGTACGCGCTCGCGAGCGCGCCTTTTACGTGGCGAAATCGTCCGGAGCCGACGACATCGTGGACGTCTGCGTCCCGCGCTCGGAGATCGCGTCGTATCTGCGGGAGGTAGGCCACCTTGCAGGACAGCGCGGCGCTCTGGTCATCGGATGTGGCCATGCCGGCGACGGCAATGTGCACCTTTCGGTCTACCAGGGCGATCCGGCCCAGCGCCACGAGACGCTGCTCGAGATGTTCCGCCGCGGGATGGCCCACGGAGGCGTGATCTCAGGGGAGCATGGCATCGGAACCCATAAGCGGTCGTACTTCCTCGAGCTCGAGGAACCCTCCAAGGTGGCGGTCATGCGCCGGATCAAGACGGCATTCGACCCCGACGGGATCTTGAACCCGGGCAAGCTGCTCGATTGACACCGCGCCAGGAGGCCATGTGCAGCGGCCGCACGGGAAGATCACGGCAGCGCCCGGGCGGCAGAGCGCGGTGAGGGGCGCCGAGGCGCTGCTGAGATCGCTCGTGGCTTGCGGAGTGGAGGTGTGCTTCGCGAACCCGGGCACGTCCGAGATGCACTTTGTCGCCTCGCTCGACGACGTTCCGGAGATGCGGGCTGTCCTCGGGCTGTTCGAAGGTGTCTGCACGGGTGCTGCCGACGGGTACGGACGGATGGCCGACAAGCCGGCGACGACCCTTCTCCACCTCGGGCCCGGGCTTGCCAATGGGCTTGCCAACCTCCACAACGCGAGGCGCGCCGGTTCGCCGGTCGTCAACATCGTCGGGGATCACGCGACGTTCCACAACCAGTACGACCCGCCGCTCGAGAGCGACATCGAGAGCCTGGCCCGGCCGATGTCGGGCTGGTACCGCAGGAGCGCGGATCCGGCAGACGTCGCCGCTGATGGTGCCGCCGCGGTCGAAGCCGCACTCGGGCCGCCCAGAAAAGTTGCCACGCTCGTGGTTCCGGCGGACGTCTCATGGCTCGAGACCGACCGAGCCGCGGCCTCTGCTAGCGCCTCCGATGCCTTCGACGCCGGCGAGGGCCGCAAGGGCGGCGACGGCCGCGACGGACGAGTGTCCCTCATCGGTTCACCTCGAGGCAGCACCGTCCCGGGCGAGGTCATCGACGCCATCGCGCAGATCCTGCGTTCGGGCGAGCCGGCGGCCATCCTGCTCGGCGGCCGGTCGCTTCGCGAACGGGGGCTCGTTGCGGCGAGCCGGGTGGGGGCGACCGTGGGGGCGCGGCTGTTGAGCGAGACCTTCCCAGGTCGGACAGAGCGGGGCGCCGGATTGCCGGTCGCGGAGCGCCTTGCGTACCTCGGCGAGCTGGCCGCGGCGCAGTTGGACGGTTTGCGGCACCTCGTGCTGGTCGAGTCGCGGGTGCCGGTCGCGGCTTTCGCCTACCCAGGCCGAAACAGCGAGCTTTTGCCCGAGGGATGCGAGGTACACGTTCTCGCGAGCGGCTCCGAGGACTCTGCGGAGGCGCTCGAGGCGCTCGCTGAGGCGGTCGGAGCTAGCCCGCAAGCGGCTGTCCTGCGCGGCGGCGAGCGTCCGGCGCTTCCGACCGGTCCCCTTACGCAGGCAGCCGCGGCGTCGATCGTCGGATCGCTTCTTCCCGAAGGGGCGATCGTGTCTGACGAGTCCATAACTGCAGGAATCTTCTTCCCCGAGGCGACGCAAGGCGCGCCACGCCACGACTGGCTTTGCCTGTCGGGCAACTCGATCGGCCAGGGCTTGCCGTGTGCAACCGGGGCCGCCATCGCTTGCCCCGACCGTCCGGTGGTCGCGCTCCAAGCCGATGGCAGCGCCATGTACACAGTCCAGGCGCTCTGGACCCAGGCCAGGGAAGGCCTGGACGTCACGACGGTCCTGCTCGACAATTCGTCCTACGCAATCTTGAACTTCGAGCTGAACCGTGTGGGGGCCCGGTCCGGCGGGCCAAGGGCTCGGTCGCTCCTCGACTTGTCGAATCCGGACCTCGACTTTGTCAAGCTCGCCCAGGGCATGGGCGTTGCGGCGGCGCGTGCCGAATCGTGCGAGGAGTTTGCTGGCACCCTGCGGCGGGCCCAAGCTGAACCCGGCCCGCATCTCGTGCAGGCGGTACTTTCCCGCGATCATCGATTGTGAACGGACAGCCGGCTCGTGGCCGGAAACACGATCCGGCCGCCTGGCGCGGAGCTGAAAAGGCGGTCCCATGACCAAAGAACTCGAACGTGTCGGGGTCGTCGGCTGCGGCCTCATGGGATCGGGGATCGCCGAAGTCTGTGCGACGGCAGGACTCGACGTCCTCGTGCGCGAGGTCGACGAGGCCGAGCTGCAACGCGGGCGGTCGCGCGTCGAGTCGTCGCTCGAGCGAGCCGTCCGCAGGGGCAAGCTCGACGCCGGGGCCAGCGAGATGGCGCTCGGGCGGATGCGGTTCACGACCGATCTCGGGGACTTCCGCGACCGCCAGGTCGTCTTCGAGGCGGTTGTGGAGTCAGAGCCCGCCAAGGTCGCCGTGTTCTCGGCGCTGGACGACATCGTCGAGGACGACGATGCGATCCTTGCCTCGAACACGTCTTCGATCCCGATCATGAAACTGGGCATGGTCACGGAGCGCCCCGAGCAGGTCGTCGGGATACATTTTTTCAACCCCGTCCCAGTCCTGCAGCTGGTCGAGCTCGTATCCTCCCTGCTCACAGACGAAGCCGTGACCGATCGAGCGGAGGAGCTGGCGACGGGCACCCTCGGCAAGAAGGTGATCCGCTCGCAGGACCGTGCCGGTTTCGTCGTGAATGCCCTCCTCGTCCCGTACCTGCTGTCGGCGGTGCGGATGCTCGAGTCGGGGTTCGCGAGGCCGGAAGACATCGATCTCGGAATGGTCGTCGGGTGCGCCCACCCTCTCGGACCTCTCCATTTGTCGGACTTGATCGGCCTCGACACGCTGAAGGCGATCGCCGAGTCCATGTACGAGGAATTCAAAGAGCCGCTTTACTCTCCGCCGCCGCTCCTGCTCCGAATGGTCGATGCAGGATTGCTCGGGCGCAAGAGCGGACGCGGGTTCTTCAACTACGCCGAGCACGCACCCTGAGCGGCCGCGTGGCGCAATGGCGATGGGTCGGTCCTGGCGCTCACGGCCGGGGCCGATGAGCCAGAATGCGGTGGTAGGGTCCGCTCGGCCGTCGGGCCTGGAGGCGCTCTTGCGATGACTACGGACTGGGACGGGCAGGGCCTTCCCCCTGCGGCGCTGGCCAGGATGGAGCGGGGCCGTTCCTCGACGGTTCACAGCAGCCTTCTTTCGGTGCCGGGGCACGTGGGCGTAGAAGCCTGTGGTTTCTCGGTGGTCGGCGAGGTTATGGGCTGCATCGTCGAGACGATCGGGTTCACGGGCTGGGCCGGTTGCGGCTACGGCGGCTACGGACTCGCCGGCGGAGGAGTATTCGGTGGTTACGGCGTGACCAGCACCGTCACGAGCGGGCAGGCCGGCGGCTGGGTCGGCTACGCCCCCTACGTCGATGCGCTGTATCACGGCTTCGACACCGCCCTTTACCGCATGCTGCTCGAGTGTCAGTCGCTCGGCGGCGACGGGGTCGTCGGTGTGCGCCTGGAACAGCGTCATCTGGGCCAGGGCAACCGCGAGTTCGTGGCGCTCGGCACGGCCGTCCGAGCCGCCGGCGGGCAGCGGCCGGCCCGGTTGTTCTCGACTACCTTGACCGGCCAGGATTTCGCGAAGCTGGTGCACGGAGGCTGGATGCCGGCCTCGGTCGTGGTCGGCATCTCGGTTGCGATCCGGCACGACGACTGGGCCACGAGGAGACAGGCCAGCGCCTGGACCTTCAACACCGAGGTCTCCGGATACACCGAATTGGTGAACCACGTTCGAGCCGATGCAAGGGTCCAGCTCAGCCGACGTGTCGCCGCGATCGGTGCCGACGGCGCGATCACCAGCACCATGCAGCTCAGCATCCACGCCCAGGAGGTGGGCGAGAACCACAGGGACCACGTCGCTGAGTCGAGGCTGATGGGCGACGCCGTAGTCCGGTTCCACGCCGGGGAAGCTGCCCCGACCAAGAGTCTTACGATTTTGCCGCTCTTGAACCCACGAGGGAGTAAACGATGACCATAGAAGCAAACGAGCTGGGGATACCCGAAGATGCGATGCGCCGCCTGGCCGAGATGCGGCCTGGACAGCCGGGGGCGCTGTTCACATCCGACCTGAGCGTCAACGAGTTCCTTCTGGTACGCGAGGCAGGTTTCCGCCCCCTCGGCCTCGTCCTCGGTTCGAGCATCTATCACGTCGGCCTGCAAATCGGCCGGTGGAGTCAGAACATGGAGCTCGACACCCTCTCGCAGGCGATGTACCACGCTCGCGAGCTGGCGATGACCCGCATGGAAGCCGAGGCGGACGCGCTCGGAGCGGACGGCATCGTGGGTGTCCGCCTCGAGATCGAGTTCAAGGAATTCGGCAACGACCTCGCGGAGTTCATCGCCGTCGGCACCGCAGTCAAGTCCGACGACAAGGGCAACTGGCGCAACGACCAGAACAAGCCCTTCACGTCGGACCTCTCGGGCCAGGATTTCTGGACGCTCATCCAGGCTGGTTACGCCCCGCTCGGCATGGTGATGGGCAGCTGCGTGTACCACATCGCCCACCAGGGAGCCTTCAAGGCCATGGGCAACGTCGGGCGCAACGTCGAAATACCGAAGTTCACCGAGGCCCTCTACGATGCCCGCGAGCTGGCGATGAGTCGTATGCAAGCGGAGGCCGAGCAGCTGAAGGCGGAAGGCATCGTCGGGGTGCAGCTGCTGTCACTGGCACACAAATGGGGTGGCCATACGACCGAGTTCTTCGCCATAGGCACGGCCGTTCGGCCGCTCCGCGCCGACCACATCATCGCCAAGCCACAGCTCGTCCTTCCCCTGACGGACCGGTGAGCTCGGGGATCGTCCCGGGCGAGGCCGGCGCCGGCGACGGCGGCGCCGACGCCAATGTCCGCGCCGACCCGACCGCCGGCGGGCTCCCGGCCGAGCTCGATGGCGGCACGGCCGGCGGCGACCCGAATGCCGGCGGGCTCCCGGCCGAGCTCGATGGTGACTCGAACGTCGTCGACCTCGTCGCCGCAGCGATTCGTGCCGACACCTCCGACCTGGACGCCTACCACCGCGTGCTCTCGGCGACGGTCTCGGATCTCCTACCGGTCGGCATGGTCGAGGTGGACCGCGACCGAACCATGAAGGACCGGATGGCCGGGCGAGAGGGACGTGCGACATCGATCCGGATCCGCCTCGGCGACCGCACGCTCGAGCTTGTAGCCCAACGTGGACGGCTGGTGGCGACTGTGGCTCGCGACGTTCGTGGCGTCGTGATCAGCCGCCAGGAGATCAGCGTCGCCGAATGGACCCAGCTGCTTGCGCAGTACCTTGCACAGTTGGCGGCGGAGAGCGCGGATGCGCGGCTGGCGCTATCGAAGCTGCTCGGCGGAGTCTGACTGAACGCTCGTCGCCGGCGTTGGCGGCCGCTCGACACGTCGCACGACCGTCGCTCGGGCACGTAGCCTGGCTCGGGCACGTCCTGACTGTGGCTCGCGCCCACGTGTTAATAGTTTCGTGGGCTGTGCAGGCTGTTGCAAAATGAAGCCCGTTCAATGGCAGGGATCCACCACCTGGCTCTGTTGACCGCCGAGAATTTCTCATGGCGCTGAGCTATCTGCCAACGGACCGAGATCAGTTGTTCTTGGTCCCCCCGGACATGCGCGACTGGCTCCCTGCTGGGCACCTCCTATGGTTCGTGCTCGACGTGGTGGAGAGGATCGACACCTCCTCCCTGCACGCTCGCCACCCGAACGACGGCGTCGGGCGACGGGCCTTCGACCCCGACATGCTGCTGGCGCTGTTGGTGTACGCCTACTGCACCGGGCAGCGTTCGAGCCGCAAGATCGAGCAGCTTTGCGAGGTCGACGTCGCCTACCGGGTGATCTCCGCCAACCACCCCCCGGACCACACCACCATCGCCCGCTTCCGATCCGACAACGACGAGCTGGTCGCCAAGCTCTTCACTGACGTGCTCGCCCTCTGCGCCGCCACCGGCCTGGCGAGCGTCGGCGTAGTGGCGGTCGACGGCACCAAGATGGCAGCCAACGCGTCGAGAAAGACCAACCGCACCCGGGCCGACATCGAGGCAGAGGTGGACACGATGATGGCCGAGGCCGTGGCCGCCGACGCAACAGAAGACGAGCGCTTCGGCCCCAAGCGTGGCGACGAGCTCCCGCCCGATCTCGTCGACCCGGACACGCGCCGAGTACGCCTCGACGCCGCCCTGCAAGCCATCGAGGAACAGGAGCGATCGAGCCAAGCGGCCGAGGAGGCCGCCCGGGCCAAGCGGGCGGCAGCCGAGGCTGAGGCCGTCGCCAAGCACCAGGGTGTTACCGGCAGGCCGCCCAAGTGCGCCGACCCTCTCGCCCGAGCCGAGGCCGAGCTCCTCCGAGCGGTGGCCGATCAGGCCGCCCGCAACGCCGAATGGCGCCACCAGCGTGATGCCGCTCGGGCAGCAGGAGCGCCAGACCCTCCCCGGCCTGAGCGTGGTCGCCCCACGAGGGCACGCCGGCGCCTCGAAGCTATGAAGGCCTCGCCTCCGGCACCGCCAGCGCCGCCGCCCCCGGTACGTCTGAATATGACAGACCCTGATTCCCGGGTCATGAAGACCCACAACGGCTGGGTGCAGGGCTACAACGCCCAGGCAGCCGTCAACGACCAGGGCATCGTGCTGAGCGCCAAGCTCACAAACGACCACAACGACGTCGGCCAATGCGTGCCGATGATGGCCGCCACCCGGGCCGACCTCGATGCCGCCGGCATCCAAGGACCCATCGGCACCATCCTGTTTGACGCCGGATATCTCTCCGAGGACAACCTGCGAACCGACGGGCCGGACCGTCTCATCGCCACCACCAAGAGCTGGAAGCTGCGCCGGGAGGCCCGTGAGCTCGGCTTCGCCGAAGGCGATGCCCCGGCCGAAGCCTCGCCGATCGAGGCCATGGAGCATCGCCTGCGTACCGAGGACGGCGCGGCTCTCTACGGGCTGCGCCAGTGCACCGTCGAGCCGGCGTTCGGCGACATCAAGGAGAACCGGGGATATCGGCGCTTCATGCGGCGAGGGCTCGCCGCCTGCGACGCCGAATGGAAGCTCATCTGCGCCACCAAGAACATCACCAAGATGTTCCGAGCCGGAGCGGTACTGCCTGATCTCGGCTGAGGAAACGATGGGTGCCTGGACCCAACCCTGGAAACGAGTGCCCGGCCGACGAAGATTCCCCTCGCCGCCTCGAAGACAATGGCTGACCGCCTGGGAACGCCCTGTCGGTCGCACGGTTCAAACTGCAACAGCCTGTGTGGCCACACAAGTATCAACACGTCGTCCGCGCCAGCCCCGCCAGCCCCGCCAGCCACGCCGGCCCCGCCGGCCCCGCCGGCCGTGTTCGCCCCGGCCCGGGCTGCGAAGCGCCTACTGCAACAGGCCGATGCGGCGCCTCGTCTGGCGGGCGGCGGCACGGTCGCCTGGCCGGCCCCGGCGCTCGAGGTCGGCGATGACAGCCTCGCGGTGCGCCACGTCGACGTTTCCGCCGTACTTGAACTTGGCCCTGACCTCTTCGATCCCTATCCGGACTCCTCGTATGGTTCGCAGCCGCTCGGCGTGAGCCACAAGGGGGTCGGCGATCTCGAATTCGGGCTGGATCACGGCAAGCTGGCGTCGGAGGACATCCGCGGTCCCGGCGGGATCGGACACGATCGTCGCGGAACCCTGCAATTGGACGGCTGCGTAGTAGGTCGTCGGGATGCCGAGCAACGGGTCCTCGTCGCCGATGGCCTTCCACGCTGAGGGGATGAAGGCCCAATCCCCGGCGACGCTCATTACAACCTGTGGCTCCTCCTCGATCGCCTCGAGCATCGGGTTCTTAGCCACGAGGTGGAGGATCACCTCGTCCCCGTCGAGAATGAACTGCGTCGGCACGACGACGGGCACCTCCCGGCCCCGCCCGGCGGCGACGAGATGGCCGAACCCCTGAGCTACGACGAAGGAGCGCCACTCCTCCTCGCCAAAGCCGCTGTCAACCTTTGCGATGTACACGCCCCATCTCTACCAGGTCGGCAAAGGTCCCGGTTCGGTGGGGAGGGGACACTGCGGCCCGCGGCTGACTCGGCCGGCTCGTGGGTCGCTCCGCGCTCTCGTGGGCCGCTCCGCACTAGGGTCGCTGCGTTGCAGATCTGTGCGAGTGCTGCGAGGGGCGGCCCACGATGAAGGCTCTCGTGAAGGCGAAGCCCGAACCGGGGCTGACCTACGAGGACGTCCCGATCCCGGCCATCGGCCGGGACGACGTCCTCATCAGGGTCCTTCGCACCGGCGTTTGTGGTACCGACCTCCACATCTACTCATGGGACGAGTGGGCGCAGGCGAACGTCCCGGTCCCGCTCGTCATCGGTCATGAGTTCGTCGGTCGCATCGTGGCGCTCGGGGTCGACGTCCGCGACCTCGAGATCGGCGACCTCGTGAGTGGCGAAGGCCACCTGGTGTGCGGGCGGTGTCGCAACTGCATGGCGGGCCGGCGCGTGCAATGTGCCCGCACGAAGGGCGTGGGAGTGAATTTCCCGGGAGCCTTTGCCGAGTACATCGCGCTGCCCGCAACCAACGTGTGGCGTCATCCGCGCGACATCGACCTCGACGTCGCCGCCATCTTCGATCCTTTCGGCAACGCCGTGCACACGGCGCTCACGTTCCCGGTCCTCGGCGAGGACGTGCTGATCACGGGTGCCGGCCCGATCGGGATCATGGCGGCGATCGTGGCCCGCCACGCCGGCGCCAGGTACATCGTCGTCACCGACGTGTCCGACTTTCGTCTCGAGCTGGCCCGGTCGGTTGGGGTCACGCTCGCGGTCGACGTGTCTCGCTCGTCCGTCGCCGGCGCTATGGGTGAGCTGGGCATGCGGGAGGGATTCGACGTCGGCTTCGAGATGTCGGGCCACGCTTCGGCGCTGCAGGAAATGCTCGCCAACATGACTCACGGCGGCAAGATCGCCATGCTCGGGCTCCCGAACGAGCAGTTCGGGATCGACTGGGCCCACCTCGTCATGAACATGACGACGATCAAGGGCATCTACGGCAGGCAGATGTTCGAGACGTGGTACGAGATGTCCGTGCTCGTCCAGTCCGGCGTGGACATCTCCCCCGTCGTCACGCACCGGTACGACGCCAGGGACTTCGAGGACGCCTTCGCGGTGGTTCGGAGCGGGCGCTGCGGCAAGGTGATACTCACCTGGGCCGAAGCCTGATCGGGAGGTCAGCGGTTGTTCACGCAGGTACGCGACGAGCTGAGGGCCGAGGTCGAGGAGATCCGGTCCCAGGGGCTCTTCAAGCCCGAGCGGGTCATCGTCACACCTCAGCAGGCCACGGTGAAGGTGTCTGACGGCAGCGAGGTCCTCAACCTCTGTGCGAACAATTACCTCGGCCTCGCCGACGATCCTCGGGTCGTTGCGGCCGCGAAGCAGGCGCTGGACCGGTGGGGCTACGGCACCGCGAGCGTCCGTTTCATCTGCGGTACCCAACAGGTGCACAAGCAACTCGAGCAGCGGCTGTCCGAGTTTCTCCTGACGGAGGACTCGATCCTCTACTCATCGTGCTTCGACGCGAACGGGGGGCTCTTCGAGACCCTGCTGGGAAAGGACGATGCCGTCATCAGCGACGAGCTGAACCACGCGTCCATAATCGACGGCATCCGGCTGTGCGCGGCGCGGCGCTACCGGTATCACAACCGGGACATGGCCCATCTCGAGGACCAGCTGCGACAGACTTCCGACGCACGCCGCCGGCTGATCGCGACCGACGGGGTGTTCTCGATGGATGGGTACGTGGCACCCTTGCGCGAGATCTGCGAGCTGGCGGACCGCTATGGCGCCATGGTGATGGTCGACGACTCGCACGCCGTCGGATTCGTCGGTGAGCACGGACGCGGAACGCCCGAGCTGCACGATGTGGCCGATCGTGTCGACATCGTCACCGGCACGCTCGGAAAGGCGCTCGGTGGCGCGAGCGGCGGGTACGTGAGCGGGCACAAGGAGATCGTCGACGTGTTGCGACAACGGTCCCGCCCGTACCTGTTCTCCAACTCGGTCGCCCCGGCGATCGCCGCCGCCTCGCTTGTGGTCCTCGACCTGTTGGCCGAGAGTGACGACCTGCGCGCTCGCCTGAGGGACAACACCGCGTGGTTCCGGGAGAAGATGACCGGTCTCGGCTTCGACGTCCTTGCGGGCAGCCACCCGATCGTCCCGGTCATGTTCGGCGACGCCGGCCGTGCGGCGCGCATGGCCGAGCTCCTCTTGGAGCGAGGTGTCTACGTCATCGGGTTCAGCTACCCGGTGGTTCCGATCGGCAAGGCGCGCATCCGCACACAAGTGTCCGCCGCGCACTCACGCCGCGACCTCGAGCTGGCGGCGGCGGCGTTCGACGGCGCCCGGTCGGAGCTCGCGTGAAGGCAGGGCGCAGCCCTGTGGGGGCTCCCCGCCTCACGTGAGCCTGCGGGCTCCCGCACCTCGCCCCCGCCCGAGCGCCGCATCGACTTCCGCCGCAAGGGCCGGCGCACGGCCGGCGGGGAGCGTGGCGGTGGTCACGCGGATCGCCGACGGGGCCCCCATTCGAAACCTGCTGCCCGGCGCCACGAGCCACCCCGCCCGCAAGAGCGCACCGACGGTGGCGGCCTCGTCGCCGACCGGGATCCAGCAGTTGAGCCCGCTCCGGCCACGTGCGACGACCCCCCGGTCCTCGAGAGCCGCGAGTAGCGCGCCGCGCCGCGCGCTGTACACCTCGGCCGCCAGCTCGAGCTGGGCGTCTATCGCGGGGTCTCGCCAGAGCTCGACGAGCAACCGCTGGAGCAGGTGACTCACCCAGCCCGCACCGAGTGCCAGCCGCCCGTCGAGCCGGTCGATCGTCTCCTCGTCGCCGGCCACGACCGCAATGCGCAGGTCTGGCCCGTACGCCTTTGCCGCTGATCGAACGAAAGCCCAATGGCGCGTGGTTCCGACGACCGGCCTGAGCGGCTCGTGGACGATTCCGACGCCGTGGTCGTCCTCGAGAACGGTCACGTCAGGGTAGGCGCTCATCAGAGAGCGAAACTGGCGGGCGCGGCCCTCGCTCATCGCGGCCCCGGTCGGGTTTTGCGCGCGCGACGTCACCACGACCGCCCGCGTCCCGCGCGCAAGGGCGCGTTCCAGAGCGGCCGGCAGAGGGCCATCGTCGTCGACGGCGATCAGCGCCGGCGTAAGCCCGATGGCGGTGACAAGGTCGAGGAGCGCCGCCCAGCCCGGATCCTCGACGCCGACACGGTCGCCCGGCCGGAGGCTGGACTCGAGCACTCGTTGGATCGCGTCGAGGGCGCCGAAGGTGGCCGTCACCTTCTCCAGCGGCACCCGGTCGGCCGCGAGCCGGCGGCGGGTCGCCTCTGCGAGCTCGGGAAGGCACGGCGCCGCCCCGTAGAGCACGGGCTCGTACCGGGAGCGCCGCAGGATCGGACCGAGATCAGGCAGCAGCGCGGGGTCGGGGTTCCCCGTCGAGCAGTCGGTCACGCCGGGCGGCAGTGCGGCTGCGTCCGTCGCCCTCCCCGAGGCCGCAGGTCGCTCCCGGACGCGCGTCCCCCTCCGGCCGTCGGCCAGCGTGACGCCGCGCGACCGGAGCAAGCGATAGGCGGCGGCAACGGTACCCGGACTCACGTGCGCCGTCGCCGCGAGGACGCGCACAGGCGGGAGGTGCTCGCCCGGAGCGAGCAAGCCATCACGGATGCCCGCCTCGACGGACTCCGCGAGCTCCGTCGCTGTACGACCTTTGGGCTGATAGTGTACCGACACTAACCCATGATTGTATCAGTACAAGGGGAAGAGGTATGTACAGCCCGACCCGTACCACGACGCCCTCCCGGCTCGCGGACAGGGCCCGCTACGACTCCGAGACCGTGCACCAGATCCTTGACGAGGCGTTGATCTGCCATGTCGCCTTCGTTGCCGGAGATCGCCCCGCGGTGCTCCCGATGCTCTTCGTCCGCGTCGGTTCCACGGTGTACCTGCATTCGTCCACCGGCGCTCATCTGGCGAGGATCGCAGCGCGCCAGGGCACGGTCGCGCTCGCGGTCGAGGCGACGATCCTCGACGCGCTCGTCCTCGCGCGCTCGGCCTTCCATCATTCTGCGAACTACCGCGCTGTGGTGGCGCACGGAACGGCCACTTTGGTGCGTGATGCAACCAGCAAGGAGGAGATTCTCGAGGCCCTGATGGAGAAGCTTGCGCCGGGACGCACCGGCGGTATACGTGCTCCGACCCAAGCTGAGCTTCGCCAGACCGCCCTCTTGAGCCTCCCGCTGGTCGAGGTCTCTGCGAAGATACGGAACGGGCCGCCCGCCGACGACCTCGAGGATCTCTCCCTCGGCCATTGGGCCGGCATCTGGCCGATCCGTGAGGTTCGGGGCACGCCCGAGGCGGCGCCGGACCTCACGCCGGGCATCGAGCTGCCCGAACATCTTCGCCACCCGTTCGCCGAGGTCCGCGGCGGTCCCTGAGGTGCGGGCGGTGGTGCAGCGCGCGGCGTGGGCACGGGTCAGCGTCGCCGGAGCGATCGTTGGGGCACTCGACGGGCCGGGACTCGTCGTGTTGCTCGGAGTGGCGCACGACGATCGCGACGAACAAGCCGTCGCGATGGCCTCGAAGCTCTGGACCTTGCGGATAATGAGCGACGCGGAAGGCCGGATGAACCGCTCGGTTGCAGACGTCGGAGGGGGGCTGCTGGTGATCAGCCAGTTCACCCTCCTCGGTGACGTTTCTCGGGGCCGTCGCCCCTCTTTCGCCGCCGCCGCCCCGGGTCATGTCGCAGAACCGCTCGTGGATTGCGTCGTCGGGCATCTTCGCAGTCTCGGCGCCCGGGTCGCGACCGGGCACTTCGGCGCGGACATGCTGGTCGAGCTCGCGAACGACGGGCCCGTGACGGTGGTCGTCGACGTGGGCGGCGTCAGCACCGCGGCACCGGTCTGACCGGCTCGGCCGCGGTCATGAGCCGTCAGTTTCGCACTGCGGCGGCGAGGGCCCCGCGAAGCTCTGCTTCCCGGTCGAGCGGCGTCACACGTTCGATGACGATGTCGTCGCAGTCGACCCAGGAAGCGGCTTGAACGAGTGCCGCAGCGACGTGGACGGCGGCATCTCGAGAGTCGAGCGACACATGCTTGGCGACGAGGGTGCGACCGAGCCGGCCGGGGTCCACGAGCCCGACGATGCGGTCACCGCCGAGGACCGGCATCGAGAAGTACCCGTGCAGTCGCTTGGAGCGCGGGACGTAGGCCTCGAGCCGGTAACGGAGGCCGAAGAGCCTCTCGGTTCTCTCCCGGTACCACGTGAGAGAGTCGAACGGCGAGACGAGCACCGACCGGGTTCGCATGCGGCGGTCAAGTGCCGCTAGCGAGGCTTGCGAGGTGAAGGCCGGCTGGTCCCATCCCTCGACCCGGACGCCCAGCAGCCCGGTCTCGGCGATCACCTGCTCGACCTGGCGGCGAGTCAGCCCGTGGTAGGCGGCGAGATCGGTCGTTGTCGCCACTCCCAGGGCTGCCGCGGCCGACACGACCAGGTGCGCGTGGCAGGCCTCGTCCTCGAGCTCGGCCGCAAGGAGGTCCGCCGGGATCGCACGTTCGGCGAGGTCGTAGACGCGCTGGAAGCCCCTTCGTTGCCGGCAGGCAAGCTCGCCGGTGTCGAGCATCCATTCGGCTGCGATCTTGGTTTCGGACCAGTCCCACCAGGGACCGCCCTTCTTCGCGCCGCCCAGCTCTCGCGCCGAGAGCGGTCCCTCGGCGCGGAGGCGGTCGCGGACGTACGCGCAGCTCTTGTCGGCATCCTCAAGCCGGTGCCAGCGGTGGCCGCGCGCGATTCGAGCCCGACGCTTGAAGCCATATGTCGGCCAGTCCTCGAGCGGGAGGATGCAGGCGGCGTGCGACCAGTACTCGAACGTCAGGCTCGACGGCCCCCAGTAGGCCCGCTCGATCGCCTGCCGTCCGATCGGGCCGAGCCGGGCAAAGGCGACCAGCTCGTGGGAGCGGGCGAGAACAGAGATCGTGTCGAGCTGCACGGCCCGCAACCTCCCGAGCATCGCCGCCGGCCCCCCGCTCGGTCGCCCGCCGACCAGGCCCTGCGCCCATAGCCCGACCCTTCGCGCTTCGCGGGCGCTAAGCGAGCGCTTTTCTCCGGGCACCCACATTTCCTACACGGTGCTGGCGATCTCGCGGCGCCGAGGAAGGCCGAGCGGTACATACTTGGCCCGATGTTCGTTCCCGCGTTGGACCCGCCTGGACCGTCCGCCAGGTCGGTGCTCATGATGATCAGAGGCGGCCAGGTTGCCATCAGCTCGGGTGTTCCGCCGGCGGGTGCCCTCTTCGTCGGGGTGCTGGACAGCCGGCCCTGCTGGGCCGTCGACCTATCCGACGCCGAGGCGGAAGAAGGCTCCAGCTCGGTCGACCTTCGCGGGCTCTGGTCCGAGGTCGACGAGTCGACCTGGACGGCGGCCGGCCGGGCCGTGCAACTAGTCGAATGGGACCGGACTCACCGATACTGCGGGCGCTGCGGCACCCTGACCGAGGAGGTGAGCGGACTGCGGGCGAAGCGGTGCCCTCGTTGCGGTCTCGAAGCCTTCCCCCGGTTGTCGCCGGCGGTCATCTGCCTCGTCGAACGAGGTGACGGCGCCGCCCTTCTGGCCCGCGGCCCGCAGTTCGCCGCTGGCATGTACTCGTGCCTCGCGGGCTTCGTCGAGCCGGGCGAGACCCTCGAGCAAGCCGTTGCAAGGGAGGTGAGGGAGGAGGTCTCGGTCGAGGTGACCGCCATTCGCTACTTCGACAGCCAGCCATGGCCGTTTCCGCACTCGCTCATGATCGGCTTCACTGCACAGTGGCTGTCGGGCGACATCGAGATCGACGGCATCGAGATCACCGAAGCCGACTGGTTCACGGTCGGCGACCTTCCCGGCCTGCCGTCCTCGATCAGCATTGCCCGCAGGCTGATCGACGCATGGACCGAAAGGGTGACAGGGGGCCGGGATCCGGGCGCTGTCGCCTCGAGGCGGGCTCGGTGATCGGCGAGCCTCCTCCGCCGCCGGCCGGGCCGCCGGCTCCACGCTCGGTCGCCCAGGTCAGAGCATGAGGACGAGCATGTAGCCCATGGCGATGCACATGCAGACGTGGCAGGCCATCTCGAGCCGGGGGGCGAGCCACCTTGGCTGTTGAGCGCCCGGCAGGGTTCTGTTGGGGCTGGTCAGGTCACGGGGTGTTCCTGGCGCGCCGCCCTCGCCACCGCCTGCGCCGCCTTGGCGGGTCGGGGCGACGCCGGCTGTGACGGCGAGGCGAGGGGGCGAGAGCCGGCCCATGGCCTCGAGCTGCCAGATGGCCGATGCAAGCAAGATCATGACCAAAACCAGCGACAGGACCATGTAGCTCGGCTGGGTCGTGGCGGCCGAGCCCATCGTCATGGTGCCGCCTGGTGATCCCACCGGGACTCCCAACCGGTACATGTAGAGCATCGTGCAGGCCATCGCCATATGAGTCAGGTCGTGGGAGATGAGGTGCGCGTGACCGTCGCCACCTCCGCCCAATCCATGTTTGAGGACGAAGCGGCCGCTCAGAGCGAGAAACCAGAACGCGACGAACCCGAATGCCACCATCCAGATCCGGTCGGGCACGACGTTCCAACGAGGTACCAGCATTCCGGCCATCGCAAGGCCCATCAGCACGTGAGCGATGTTGACGTCGTAGCTGCTGTGACGCTTCCAGCGCTTGACGACCACGAGCCGGCCGGCACAGTACGCGGAGACGGCCACCATCGCGACGGCGAGCCCGTATCCGAGCCAGATGGGGCCCGCCACGGCTCAGGTCACTACCGGGCCCGCCGCCGCCTACGGCGCGGCTCGGTTCCCTTGACAAAGCCTGCTCCGCCCCTCACGCCCGCAGACCCCCGTGCAGGCCCTGGGCGTCGCTCGGCGACCGGTGCTCCAAGAGCTCTTCTCTCGCCCGCGCCACCCGCGACCTGATGGTCCCGATCGGGCATCCACAGACGGTCGCGGCCTCCGCGTAGGACAGCCCGATGACTTGGGTGAGCACGATCGCAACCCTGCGGTCCATGTCCAAGCCGGAGAGCAGCTCGTCAAGCGCATGCGCGGTCTCCGGCTGGGGCCCGGGCGCCGGGCTCGGTGCGAGGTCGGCCAGTTCGAGCCACCGCCGCCGTCGCCGGGCCACTCGATCGGCGCTTCGTCGGGCGATCACGAACAGCCAGGTCCTCGCGGACGCGTCGCCGCGAAAAGACGGGAGCGCTCGCCATGCGGCCAGGAAGGTCTCCTGAAGCGCGTCGTCGGCGTCGCCGGGGCCGACGAGGTGGGCACAGAGTCGCCAGACCGGTACCTGCGTGGCACGGACGAAGGCTGCAAGCGCGCGCTGGTCGCCCTTCTTCGCCTTCATGAGGAGGCCGGTCAGCTCGTCCACGATCGTGACGGTACCGCCGAAACCTCGGACCTGGCGAGACGCCTGCCGACAGGACCGGGAACTATTCGTCTCGCGAGGGGCACTACCTCTTGTACCAGTGGCGGTTCGCTGTACGACGGGCGGCCTGGTGGTCGTGCGGGCCGGCGGAGCGGCCCACCTCACAAGCAGCAGGAGAGCGCCAGCCGCTATGCCGGGAATGAGCTCAGGGCTGAGCACGAACAACCCGACCATCGTCTCCGCGTTCAAGTCCTTGCTGTTGCACGAGGGCCTCGTCATCCTCGTCATCCTGGCCCTCCTCGCGGTGGCATGGAACCTGCTCCGCGGTGTCCAGCTGCGAAGGGGAGCGGCCGGGCTGGCGCCAGTCGAGCCCTGGCCGTACCCAGAGCCAGTCGCTCGGCGCCTCCTTCGGGTCTCCTTCGGGCTCATCTGGATCTTCGACGGCATCCTGCAGGGTCAGGCGTCGATGCCGCTCGGCATGACGACACAGGTGATCGAGCCGACCGCTGCGACCTCTCCCGCCTGGGTGCAGCACCTGGTGAACGCCGGGGCCACGATTTGGAGCAACCATCCGATCACGGCGCCCGCTTCTGCGGTGTGGATTCAGATCGGCCTCGGCATCTGGCTCCTCGTCGCGCCGCGCGGGAACTGGTCACGCCTCGCCGGGCTCGCGACCGTTGTCTGGGGGATCGTCGTGTGGATCTTCGGCGAGAGCTTCGGGGGCATTTTGGCTCCCGGGCTGACGTGGGCTTTCGGGGCCCCGGGGGCGGTGCTCTTCTATGCATTTGCCGGGGTGCTCATCGCCCTCCCCGACCGCGCATGGACGAGCCCACGGCTCGGGCGGGCGATCCTTTCGGTGATGGGCCTGTTCTTCTTGGGAATGGCGGTGTTGCAGGCGTGGCCGGGCCGGGGCTTCTGGCAGGGTCGGCCGCTGCACGGTTCCGGCCCGGGAACGCTCACCGGGATGGTGCAACAGATGTCGCGGACGCCCCAGCCGGGTTTCCTGTCGTCGTGGGTGGCGAGCTTCGGCGCATTCGACGCCGCTCACGGCTGGGCGGTGAACCTGTTCCTCGTGATCTTTCTCGCGGTGCTCGGGACCGCATTCCTCAGCGGTCGCCGGGAGGTCGTGCGCATCGCCGTCATGGCCGGGATCGTCGTTTGCCTAGCAGATTGGGTGCTCGTCGAGGACTTCGGCTTCTTCGGTGGTGTCGGCACCGATCCGAACAGCATGGTTCCCATGGCGCTGGTGTTCGTCGCCGCCTACGTCGCGATGACGAGGGTCCCGGACACCTCGGAGGCGCCGGTGCCCGCCACCTCGGTCGTTCCCACCGGCTCGCGGTGGGAGCGCCTGGCGGCGAGGCCGAGCTACGCGTTCCGGTCTCTCGCCTCTCTCGGCGCTATAGGGATCGTACTGGTCGGCGCGGCCCCGATGGCCCTGGCCTCCACGAACCCGAATGCCGACCCGATCGTCTCGCAGGCGATCGACGGGTCGCCCGATGTCGTCGACACCCCTGCCCCGCCGTTTCGTCTCGTGGACCAGAGGGGGGTGACCGTGTCGCTTCAGAGCCTGCGCGGCAAGGCGGTCGGCCTCACCTTTCTCGATCCCGTCTGCGTGTCCGACTGCCCCCTCATCGCCCAGGAGCTCCGCTTGGCCGACAGCCTGCTCGGCTCGGACGCCCGCCACGTGGAGCTCGTCGCCGTCGTCGCCAATCCGGTTTACAGGTCGGCGGCCTACATGGTCGCCTTCGACCGCCAGGAGGGCCTGGAGCACCTTGCCAACTGGGACTACCTCACCGGCTCTGCCACCCAGCTCCGCCGCACGTGGTACTCGTTCGGAATTCAGGTGGAATACGCCCCCGGCGGCGCCATGATCGCCCACAGCGACATCGCCTACGTCATCGACCCCGCGGGCCACACCCGTTACGTCTTGAACACCGATCCCGGTCCGGGCACGCAGGCGTCGAAGTCCTCCTTTGCGGTCGTGTTTGCCGGCGAGCTGCGGAACGTGCTCGGCTCGTGAGCGCCCGGCGGCAAGGGCGGCGCGTCGGACGCCGGCACCGGTGGGCCGCGGGAGCGCTCGCCCTCCCTGTGCTCCTCACTTTGGCCACGGGTGGGTGCGGCTCACAGCCAGTCGCCGGCCCTCGGAACCAGTCGGCGGGCTCCGCGGACCCGGGCACCTCGACGGCGACCTCGGTCGAGACCTCGGCCGGATCCTGGGCCGTCGTCCCGATGGGACACCTTGCCCAACCTCTGAATACCTTCTGGCAGCTCTTTTTCCGCCCCAGTGGCGCCTCGCGCTCGGTCCGACGAGGCCTCGGCGCTCGCCGTCGCGACGAACGGTGGTCTCGTCATCGCCACGGCCGGTGGCCGGGACCTTGCGGTCGGCATCAGGCCGGCGAATCGCCTCGGTTACTCGCCGGTGCTGATGACGTCCGACGCCGGAGAATCCTGGTCTCCTGCGGCTCCGGTCGCCGCGCTCGCCGAGCAGCCCGACGCCCTTGCAACGGACGAAGGTGACCAGGCGCTGGCGCTGACGGTCAACGGTCGAGGCGGCGCGTTGCTCGCGAGCTCCCGGGGGCTCGCGAGCTGGCACACGCTGACTACGGCGAGCGAGCTCGGCTCCTCGCCGGCGGGACGCTCCTGCGGCCTCGTCTCGATGACAGCCGTCGCCTACGGCGCCGGCCTCGCTCTCCTCGGGACGAGCTGCCGCCGAGCCGGCGTCGTGGGCGTCTACGCAGACAGCGACGGCACATGGCGCCCGGTCGGGCCGGAGCTTCCGGCGCCCATCGATCGCGGGAGCGTCGATGTCCTCGGTCTGGAGAACACGACGAAGGGCCTCTGCGCCATCCTGGCCGTGGCCGACGGGGACGACACCAGCCTCCTGGCCGCGTGGAGGGGTGCCGCCGGCGGCGCTTGGCGCCTCTCTCCTGTCCTGGAGCTCGGATCCGAGGTCGTGCGGTCCTTCGGGCCCTACGGCGGCTCGGGCCTCTTCGTTCTGCCTTCTGGGTCGGCCGGCTCCGGCAGCGTCGAGGTCGTGTCAGGTCCGGGAGCCGCCTGGAGGCGTTTGCCGACGCCGCCAGCGCGGACCGAGACGATGGTCTTCGGGCTTGCGGGCAGGGTGGACGCCCTTGCCGTCGACGACACGACGTTCACCGACTGGACCCTCCCGCGTGGGTCCCACCGCTGGGCGCGGGCGCAGGTCGTCGACGTACCCATCGAGTTCGGGTCCTCGGGCTGAGCAGGATGCGGCGGGGCTTCATCGTGGACTGCGCTCTGGCACGCGAGGCGATCTCCGCTCTCGCCGACGGCGAGGAACCGCCGATCGCCGAGGCGGTGGCCGACAGCCACCTTGCGAGGTGTGAGGCGTGCAGGCGGTTCCAGTCGAGGATCCGGTCGCTCACCCGTGAGACGAGCGTGGCCGTGCTCCCGCCCATTGCCGATCGCACGTCGGAGATCGTCGCGTTGCTCACAACGCTGGATCACGCACAGACAGCGTGCGCGGCAAAGGGTCGTCCTAGAGGCGATCGGCGTAGCGGCTCATGGGGCCGTGCGACCCAGTGGGTCGCGAGCGTCGTGCCCCTCGGCGTGGCCGTCCCGTCTCTAGCGCTCGGCCTGTTCTCTCATACTCACGTCGTCGCCTCGCACGTCTTGACTCCCTGCACCATGCTCCTCGTGCATCACGTCGCGCGTTGAGGCGGGCGGCGACCAGGATCAGTCCGCGCACGGTCACACGGCCCCGCCTGCTGGGCGCGCCGAGCGTTCCCGGTGATACGCCCTGGAGGTCCGAGGGCCGCGCGCACCCGCCTGTGGAGGCAGACTGTCCGTAGCTCCTTCGAGAGGAGGGACGGCCGTGGGGACAACGGGGTCCGAGGTCCGAGCCGACATCATCGAGAGAATCAGCCGCTACGGAACCGAACGGCTGACCGCGGACCAGGCCGAGCTCTTCGCCGCTTTCGTCGGGGGGTACTACGGGAGGCTTGACCCCGAAGACCTCGAGAGCCGGAGAGTGCCGGATCTCTACGGCATGGTGATGTCACATTTCCGGCTCGGGCGCATCCGCAGACCAGGAGAGGTCCTGCTGCGCGTGTACGCGCCCGACATCGACGAGCACGGGTTCGCCTCGGTCCACTCGGTCGTGGAGCTGGTCAGCGAGGACATGCCGTTTCTGGTCGATTCGATGTCCATGGAGCTGTCCCGCCACCGCTATGGACTGCATCTGGTCAACCATCCGGTCATCGGGGTGCAGAGAGCCGCCGACGGCGAGCTCGTCGGGGTGACTGCGCCCGAGGGGGGCGGCGAAGGCTTGCGCGAGTCGTACCTGCACATCGAGATCGACCGCCAGACCGAGGCCGCCGCATTAGAGGAGATCCGCCTCGATCTTCTCCGCGTCTTCGGCGACGTACGCGCCGCCGTCGAAGACTGGTCCGCCATCTGCTCGCGGGCGCTCGAGATCGCCGACGGGCTCGCGGAGTCCTCCGGCCCGGTCACTGCCGCCGAGCGAGACGAGGCTGCCGAGCTCTTGAGATGGCTGACCGGGGGCAACTTCATCTTTCTCGGCTACCGCGAGTACGAGCTCGTGGACGGGGAAGGTGAGGACCTGCGGGCGATCGCCGGCTCCGGGCTCGGCATCCTTCGCGATCGAGCCGACGGGCCCGTGTCCCACAGCTTCGCGAAGTTGCCCCCAGAGGTGCGCCGCAAAGCACGCGAACCGAACCTGCTGAACCTCACGAAGGCGAACTCGCGAAGCACCGTGCACCGGCCCAGCTACCTCGACTACGTCGGCGTGAAGCGGTTCGACGATGACGGCAAGGTCGTCTCGGAGCGCCGTTTCCTGGGCCTTTACACGACAAGTGTGTACAAGCAGTGGCCGCAGGACATCCCGATACTTCGCCGCAAGGTGGCGACTGTGATCGATCGGGCCGGGTATGCGCCGGCGAGCCACAGCGGAAAGGCGCTCGTCGAGATCCTCGACACCTACCCGCGCGACGAGCTGTTCCAAATCGGAGCGGACGAGCTGTTCGACCAGTCGATGGCGATACTCGGACTGCAAGACCGCCAGCGACTGCGCCTTCTGGTCCGTCGGGACCAGTTCGGGCGCTTCGTGTCGTGCCTGGTCTACCTGCCGCGGAACCGTCTCGACGCTGAGCTCGAGGAGCGCATCAAGAACATCTTGCTGCGAGCCTTCCGAGGAGTTCATCTCGAGTACACGACTCGGGTGACCGACGCGGTGCTCGCCCGGTTGCATCTGGTGATCTACACCGCCGCTGACGCGATCCCCGCCTATGAGGTCGTCGAGCTCGAGGCTCAGCTGGCTGACACCATGCGCTCGTGGGGCGACGATCTCTACGAGGCCCTCGTCGAGGAGTTCGGCGAGGAGCGGGCGGTGGAGATGCACCGCCGGTACGGTGACGCGTTCCCCGCCTCGTACACGAGCGACTTCCCCGCGCGCAACGCAGTCTCTGACCTCAGGCGCATCGAGGCCCTGCCGGGATCGGAAGGGTTCGACATCAACCTCTACCGGCCGCTCGAGTCGCCGGACGGCACGCTGAGGCTGAAGTTGTACCGCGCCGGCCAGGCGATCACTCTCTCGGAGGTGCTGCCGCTTCTCGAGAACATGGGCCTGCAGGTCATCGACGAGCGACCGTACGAGATCCAGACGGACCAGGCGACGCCGGTGTGGATCTACGACTTCGGCCTCCGGTCCGCGAATCCCGCGGACGTCGCCTCTGACGGGATCCGCGACCGGTTTCACGAGGCTTTCTCGGAGATCTGGCGGGGGACTGTCGAGAGCGACGGCTTCAACCGGCTGGTGCTCCGAGCGGGCATGCGCGGGCGCGACGTTCTCGTGCTGCGCGCGTATGCGCGCTACTTGCGCCAGACCGGCACGTCGTTCAGCCTCGAGTACACCGCCTCGACGCTCGCCAACAACCCGTCGCTCGCCCGCTTGCTCGTCGAGATCTTCCACACCCGCTTCGACCCGGCCTTCAACGCCTCAGAAGACCGGGACCTGAGCCTGAAGGGACTCGTGGCTGCGATCGAGACCGGCCTCGACGGCGTCCTGAACCTGAACGAGGACCAGGTGCTGCGACGGTTGCTCGGGACGATACAGGCGAGCCTGCGGACGAACTTCTTCCAAACCGGCGAGGACGGCGGCCCCAAGTCGTGGTTCTCCGTCAAGCTCGACCCCGGTCTGGTGCCCGATCTGCCGTTGCCGCGACCGATGTTCGAAACGTTCGTCTACGCGCCGGAGATGGAAGGCCTCCACCTGCGCACCGGCAGGGTTGCCCGCGGGGGAGTGCGGTGGTCCGATCGCCTGGAGGACTTCCGGACGGAGATCCTCGGCCTGATGAAGGCCCAAAAGGTGAAGAACGCTGTGATCGTGCCGACAGGGGCAAAGGGTGGCTTCGTCGTCAAGTCTGCGCCCGGCGCGGATCCCGATGCCCGCTACCGCCAGGGCGTGGCCTGCTACCGGACCTTCGTGCGCGGCCTGCTCGACATCACGGACAACTTCGTGAACGGCGAGGTCGTGCCGCCACCGGATGTCGTGCGTCATGACAACGACGACACGTACCTGGTCGTGGCCGCCGACAAGGGGACGGCCACCTTCTCCGACATCGCGAACGCGATTTCGAACGACTACGGCTTCTGGCTCGGCGACGCGTTCGCGTCCGGGGGGTCCACGGGATATGACCACAAGGCGATGGCCATCACGGCGAGGGGCGTATGGGTCTCGGTCCGCCGGCACTTTCGCGACCTCGGCGTGGACGCGGACCTTGATCAGCTCACAACCGTCGGAATCGGCGACATGTCCGGCGACGTCTTCGGCAACGGAATGCTGCGTTCCCGGCACCTGAGGCTCGTCGCGGCCTTCGACCACCGTCACATCTTCGTGGACCCGAACCCGGATCTCGAAGCCGCCTTCTCCGAGCGCCAGCGGCTGTTCGCGCTGCCCCGCTCGTCGTGGGCCGACTACAACCCCGCGATCATCTCGCCGGGTGGGGGCGTCTTCGCCCGCTCGGCCAAACAGGTCCCGCTCGCCCCGGAGCTGAGGCAGGTCCTCGACGTCCGCGTGGAAGCGCTGCAACCGGACGCGCTGATCCGGGCAATCTTGAAGGCGCCCGTCGACCTGTTCTGGAACGGAGGGATCGGCACCTACGTCAAGGCGTCGCGCGAGACGAACGCGGACGTCGGCGACAAGACGAACGACAACGTCCGGATCAACGGCGGCGATCTTCGGGCGAGAGTCGTCGCCGAGGGCGGCAACCTCGGCCTCACCCAAGCCGCCCGCATCGAGTTCGCGATGAATGGCGGGAGGATCAACACCGATGCGATCGACAACTCTGCAGGGGTCGACTGTTCCGACCACGAGGTGAACATCAAGATCCTGCTCGATCGTGTCGTCGCGGAGGGAGCGATGACCGTCAGGCAGCGCAACGAGCTGCTCGCAGAGATGACCGACGAGGTCGCCGAGCACGTGTTACTGGACAATGACGCCCAGACGAGGGCTCTTTACAACGCGACTGCTCAGGCGTCCAGCATGGTCGACGTTCACGCCCGCTACCTGGGCGCGTTGGAGCGCGGCGGCCAGCTGAACCGGGAGCTCGAGCACCTCCCATCGCGAGAGGAACTCTCCAGGAGGTCAGCCGCCGGCGCCGGCCTCACGATGCCCGAGTTCGCCGTCCTGCTGGCGCTCGCGAAGACCTCGATCGACCAGGAGCTGCTCGCCTCCGACGCCCCGGAGGACCCGTTCTTGTCTCACGAGCTGGAGCATTATTTCCCAGCCCCGTTGCGCGAGCGATTCGGCGCACAGCTCCGCGAGCATCCGTTGCGGCGCGAGATCGTCGCGACCCAGGTGACCAATGGCCTTGTCAACCGCGGCGGCACGACGTTCGTGTTCCGGCTCTTCGAGGAGACAGGCTTTCACGCGCCCGACATCGCCCGCGCCCATACCGCCGCGTGGCACATGTTCCAGCTGCCCGAGCTGTGGGACGCGATCGAGGCGCTCGACGGCGCCGTCGCCGCGTCGACGCAGGTGGAGTTGTTCCTCGTGGCACGCACGTTGGCCGAACGCGCGAATCGCTGGCTTCTCGGCAACCGGAGGCAGCCTCTCGACATCACCGCCACCGTCCAGGCGTTCTCGAGCGGTCTCGCCGCGCTCGGCGAGCAAATCGCGGACCTTGCGGGGCCCGCGGACTCCGACGCGATGCGAGCGACGACCGAACGCTACGTCGCGGCGGGCGTTCCGCGCAGCCTGGCTGGACGAGTTGCATCGCTCCCGGCGCTGTTCGCGGGATTGGACATCGTCGAGATCGCCAGGACGTCCTCGTGCCGGCTCGTCGAGGCGGCTGAGGTCTACTTTGCCCTTGGCGAGCCGCTGCTCCTCGACTGGCTGCGCGACCGGATAGCGGCGCTGCCCCGCGACGACCGCTGGCAGGCACTGGCGCGCGCGGCGCTGAGAGAAGACCTCTATGCCGCCCGGGCGGCGATCACGACCGAGGTGCTGCGAGCCGGCGAAGGCGACGCCGGCACCGGAGCCGACCTGACGCGGCGGTGGCTTTCGCAGCTGGACTCGTCGGCGGACCGGTGCGTTGCCGCCCTCGACAGCATCTACGCCGACGGCAGGGCGGACCTGGCGACGTTGTCCGTCGCCCTGCGCGAGATACGCGGCCTCGTACAGGTGAGCAAACCCGGCACGAGCTGAAGCCCACACCTGCGGGGTCCGGCGCCGCAGAGTCCTCCTGCGCCGAGGACGGACCTGCTTTTCCGGCTCAGGAGTGTTTCACCAGCCGGCCGGCCTTCCAGACGTGGGTCACGTTCCGCGGGTCGAGCAGGACTCCGAGGTCCGCGACGGGGTCGCTCGTGATCGCGATCACGTCTGCGTCGTAGCCGGCGGCGAGCCGGCCGGACTGCGGCGCCTGCGGTCCCAACGTCAGCGGCCCTGTGGCGGTGGCCGCTTCGATCGCTTCGAGCGGTGTCATCCCAGCTGCGACGAGAAGCGGCAGCTCTCCGGCATTCTGGCCCCAATGGGCGGGGCGGTCCGCACCGGTGGTCACGACGTCGGTACCGAGAGCTATGGTCACCCCCTTCTCGTAGGCGAGTGCCATTGCCTCGGCGTGACGATCTGCGATCGCCAAAGCCTTCTGATAGGCGTACTCCGCCAGGCCGTTCTCGCGCCCGCTCCTCAAGAGCTCGTTGACGATGAGGCGGGTCGGCACGAGGATCGCGCCGAGCTCGCGCATCATGTCGGCGGACTCGTCATCGAGGTACGTGCCGTGCTCAATCGTGCGAACGCCCGCCTCGAGGGCGGCCACGATGCCCGCTTTGCCGTGACAGTGGGCGGCGACCACGCGCTCGGCGCGTCCTGCCTCGCTCACGATCGCGTGCAGCTCCTCCGTGCTGAATTGCTGGTGGACAGGGTCGTCGAGCTCGCTGAGAACGCCGCCGGAGGCACAGATCTTGATGAGGCGAGCCCCACGCCGAAGCTGTTCACGGACCGCCTTCAGGCACTCGGGCACCCCGTCGCAGAGGGACATCACCCCGTGGCTCCCGCACAGGTCGTGGACCCACGAGCTGGGGTACTTGTGGATGTCCCCGTGCCCACCGGTCATGCTCAGGATCGCTCCCGCCCCGAAGACGCTCGGGCCGGTGACGGTGCCCTCGTCCACGGCTCGCGTCAGATAGACGCCGAATCCACCCACCTCCCGGACCGAGGTGAAGCCGGCCTCGAGGGCCGCTCCGGCGTCGTTCACCACCCGCATGGCAGCCAGAGGCGCCGGAGTGGTCGCGAGTGCGGCGACGTCGAGCACTCCGCATCCCGCGAAGTGACCGTGGCAATCCCACAGGCCGGGCATGACGGCCGGTACGCGATGTAGGTCCACGCCCGGTGTGCGAGGCGCGTCGACTGCCGCTCCCGCGAAGGTGATCTTGTCCCCGTCGATAAGCACGCATCCGTGCTCGATCGGCTGTCCGCGTCCGGGCACCAGCACCTCGGCCTCGATCCGGATCACCCGGTCCTCCGGATCACGCGTCCCTGCGGGACGAGCCGCTCGTCACAGCGGCTCGAACTGCCGGAGCTTGCCGGACCACAGCCGATCGAGCGCATCAACCTCCCGGATGGCGACCTGCGCGTCCGCAAGCCCCGCCTTCGCCATCAAGTCCACAAGTCCGCGCCGAAGGCCTTCGACGTCGCACTGTCCTTTGGCGGCGACCGAGATGTCTGCTCCGCGAGGGGTCTGTGTGACTTGCAGCTCGACAACGTCGGGGTCGCCCAGAATCACCGAGAGTATGCCGATGCAGTGGACCGCCGCCCCACTGTCGTAGACGAAGTAGCTGTCGGTCCGCCCGGCCAGATCGGTGACCCGGCGGTGCGCGCACCCGCACTCGCAGATCCCCGCCACGGCCGTCATCGCGTCGGTGATCTCGTAGCGGATGAGCGGCTGTGTCTTGTTGTAGAGGTTGGTGAGCAGCACCTTGGCGGCTGGCTGGCCCGGCGGGACGACGTTGCCCTCCCTGTCCACAGGCTCGATGATCGCAAGGTCGTCGGGCAGGTGCATGGCGTCGCCGGCCGCGCACGGGAAGGCGAACACACCTTCTGAGCACCCCCAGTAGTCGTAGATCTTGATTCCCCACGCGTCGGCGACGGCCGTCCGCGCCTCGACGGTGCACTGCTCACCACAGGTCGAGACCCGTTTCGGGCTGATCCTGAGCCGTCCCGCCATCGCCTCGCGTGCGAGGAGGTGCATGCTGCTGGGGTAGCCCTGCAGGACAACCGGCTGGGCTGCGTTGAGACCGGTCACGATCTCGGTGAGGGGCAAGGTGGCTGGCAGGTGGACCACTCGCAGCGCCCCCTCACCGGCGAGGTCCGCCAAGAACGCGTGCAAGGCGCCAGACGCGTGCTTGGCGTCCGACGCGAACAATGTGGCCAGACAGGCGTCGGGCGGGAGCCCGTCGCCGTGGCTGCTCGGCCAGCGGGCGGTGATGACCACGAAGTTGACCCAGTCCTCCCATCCGTAGACGAACAGCACCCGAGCGCCCGTGGTACCACTGGTGGCCATGACCCGGTACTGGCCGAGGAGGTAGTCGTCGTCCTCGTCGACCGCGTCGACGTGTGCGTTGACCAACTCGAGGGTGAGCGCAGGTTCGGTGACCACATCGCCAAAGTTCGCCATAAGCTCGGCCCGGGTCATCATCGGCAGGGACGGCAGGTCCGCCTCGGTGAAACGGCCGACGTCGATTCCCGCCAGGCGCTCGCGGTGGAACGGGGACCGTTCGGCCGACCAGGCAAGAACCTCTCGTAGGCGGCGCTCCCTCTCGGCCGCCAGACGGTCGGCGGACCACCGCAGCCGGCGGGCAGCCGGGTACAACGCGGACTTGAAGTCGGACCGCTGCCTGGCGAGGAGCTCGGCGTAGTCGGCGTAGTTGTTAGCCACCGGCGACCCGATTCAGCCGTTCCAGGAAAGGTGCCCGATTCAGCCGTTCCAGGAAAGGTGCCCGATTCAGCCGTTCCAGGAAAGGTGCCCGATTAAGACGTTCCAGGAAAAGTGCGGCTCGGAACTGGGCGCAGGATGCAAAGAGCACCGGTCGCCTCCTCTGTTCGAGGCAAGGTTACGACCTGCGCGTGTGCCGTCTGAGGATGCTCGCTCAGCTCGAGGCGACGACCCTGTGAAACGAGACGAGCGTCCGCGAGTCGTCCTGCCCCCAGACCTCCACCGCGACGGGAACATCCGGCCGCGCCGAGCCGACGAGGATCGCCGCCGGGTGGGCGATGAGGTGGCGCAGCACGACTTGGTAGCGATTGCCGCGGCCCCCGACTGCGACGATGAACTCGTCGTCCTTCGGGTCGTACTCGATGAACGCGAGAGGCATCCACTCCGCCTCGTACTGGTCGCCGTAGTCGGTGGTCAGAACCTCGATGGTGACGTCGTCGCCCTCATGGTCGCTCGTCAGGCGGTCGAGAACCTCCTTCCACTGCGATTGCTGGAGCTCCTCTCGAACCTGGTCCATGGATGATTCCTCCTTTTGAGCTCGCGCTCGGCCGAGCCGGGCCTAGATGCGCTCGAGTGCGCCCCCGTCGAACAGGGGCAGCATGCCCATGCTCATGACGTCCGCCTCCATCTCGGGATCGGTGGGCGGCGCCCACGGGGGCGAGGCCGCAGCCAGCGCCGGACGCAGCAGGCGCGCGTCGCTCGAGGTGACGAGGAAGAGCTGGCGATGTTGGAGGACGTAGCGCACGGCACGTGAGATGGCGGACTGATCCAAGAGCGGCTCATACCAGCTGAAGCGCGGTCCGGCGTCGCCCTCCCAGCGTCGCCGGGCACCCGACTTGATCGTCTGCACGGCGACGTCGCGCTCCGCGCAGATGGTCAAGAGTGCCTCGACGTCTGTCCGGTACGAATCGTCGTTCATCAGCACGAAGTTGTAAGGCAACAGGACCGAGTCGTAGTCGAAGCGCTCCAGGCTGCGCAGGTGCATCGAGGCGATCCGCAGGCCATGACCGGTGACGCCGATGTGGCTCACCAGGCCTTCCTCCTTGGCGCGGACGAGCGCCTCCAGGGCGCCGCCTGGACCGTGGGCGACCTCCCACTCGTCTTGTTCGACGAGATCATGCAGTTGGATGAGGTCGACGCGGTCGACTCCGAGCCGGGTGAGCGAGCGCTCGAGACCGGCTCGGGCCTCGTCGCCCGTTCGTTCGTCGGTCTTCGTCGCCAGGAAGAAGTCCTTTCGGTGCCGGGCCATCCAGGGGGCTATGCGCAGCTCGGAGTCGCCGTAGGAGGCTGCGGTGTCGATGTGGTTGATGCCGAACTCCAACAGCACCCCGAGCAGCTCGTCCGCACTCGGCTGGCTCATGGTGTCCAGTCCCGCTGCACCGAATACGACCCGACTGCTGAGATGTCCCGTCCGTCCGAACTGGGCCTTATCGATCATGTTGATCCCGAATGTAGTTGAACGACGTCGCCGACGATGCCCCGGTTCGCCACGGCGACGGCCGGGACCTCGTTTAGGCTGCTAACAATGCGCTTCGGCCCGCCGACGCGTCGCGGCAAGTCGCCTCCACCTCTGGCGCTCGTCCTCGCCGGCCTCGTGTTGTGCGGTCTCGCGGGATGTGGGAGCTCCTCGGCCCCCGGTCCCCAGGCGACGGTGCGGTCCTTCTTGACGAGATGGGCTCACCGCGATTGGACTGCGATGAGTCGCCTCGTCGACCGCCCGCTTGCCGACTTTGCGACAGCCAACGCCGTCGCGCTCTTCGATCTCGGGGTCACAAAGGCGAGCTACGTCGCCGGCCCGGCCACCGAGCATGGCGAGACGGCGAACGACCCGGTCACCGAGGATCTCCGGCTGGCTGGCATCGGAAACTGGATCGTGCGCACAAATCTGCATCTCGAAAGGCGCTCGGGCAAATGGCTCGTCGAGTGGTCTCCCGAGACGATCGACCCGGCGCTCACGAGCGGCGCCCATTTCGCCGTGGAAATCACTTGGGCCCCTCGCGCCCCGATCCTCGGTGCCGGTGGGACGCCGCTCACCGCCGAAGCCCCGATGGTGACGATCGGGGTCGAAGGCAGCTACGTGAGGGACCCGGCATCGCTCACCGTGAAGCTCACGGCTGCGGGGGCAACGGCTCAAGAGGTGAGCCGGGCGCTTACTGCAGCCAAGGCGAACCCCACCTACTTCGAGCCCGTCTTCACCGTCACGAAGGCCCGCTATCTCGAGCTCAAGCCGACGCTCTACCCGATCCCGGGCACCGTCTTCCAGGCGCTCTCGGTGCGCGCCGCAATCACGCCAGGACTCGAGGCGCATGTGGTCGGAAGCGTTGGCCCGATCACCGCTCAAGAGCTCGACGAGCTCGGCGCGCCGTACGACGCCAGCAGCATCGTCGGCCAGACAGGGCTCGAGCAGGTCTACGAGCGCCAGCTCGCCGGCACCCCCGGCGCGACCATCACCCTCGTCGGGGCGGACGGGTCGACCGGAGCGACGCTCGCCGTCATCGCTCCGCGTCCCGGTAGGAGCCTCGAGACGAGCATCGACCCGGTTGTGCAGAAGGCGGCCGAAGCCGCACTGGCGGGAGTATCGAAGAACGCCGCGCTCGTCGCGGTGCGCGCCTCGACCGGCCAGGTGATCGCCTCGGTCAGCGATCCGGGCTCAGCCGGATTCGACCAGGCTCTCGACGGCGCCTTTCCACCGGGATCGACCTTCAAGTCGATCACCAGCACAGCCCTGATCGACGGTGGCCTTTCACCGGCGTCGGCGGCGAGCTGCCCGACATCGATCACCGTCTCGGGCGAGGTGTTCCACAACGCCGAAGGCGACGCGCCGGTCGCGAACCTCGCTCAGGCCTTCACCGAGTCCTGCAACACCGCCTTCATCGGTCTCGCGACCTCGCACCTCAGCACCTCGAGCTTGCCTGCGGCTGCGGCGTTCTACGACATCGGGAAGACCCCGGCGATGGGCCTGGCGGCGTTCGGGGGAGAGGTCCCGACGCCCACAGACGAGGCCGACCTGGCAGCGACGGCCATCGGGCAGGGCCAGGTGCTCGTCTCTCCCCTCGACATGGCGATGGTGGCTGCAGCGATCGACACCGGCTCGGTCCGCGAACCGAGGCTCGTCGTCGGTGCTCCGGACGATCGTGCCTCGACGCACCCCTTGAGGAAGGGGCTCGCCGACGACCTGCGCGAGATGATGGCCGACGTCGTCGCGAGCGGAACGGCCGCGGACGAGGGACTTCCGCCCGGCACGTACGCGAAGACCGGAACTGCGGAGTACGGAGAGGGAAATCCGCCGCCGGCGGACGCGTGGCTGATCGGGTTCAACCGCGACATCGCCTTTGCGGTCGTCGTCGTCGACGGGGGCTTCGGTGGCCCGACCGATGGTCCGATACTCGCGAGGTTTCTCGATTCTCTCGGTCAAGCTAAGTGAAACTCTCCCCCGATGCGCTGCGCCACGCGGCGCCGTCGTCGGCCCCCGAACCCCCGCTCGAGCAACGCCCTGGGTGTGCAGGTGGTCACGATCAGTGAAAGAATTAAAGGTGTGTTCCGGGCGCGTCGACAAGATAGCTAGAGCGGATTGGGATGCCTGGCCACCGGGGCTGCGAGCTTCGAGTGTGGCAGGCTGACCGGCGACACGGGTCTTCCGGAGCCGACAGATCCAAGCCCGCAGTCAGGCGGCTATGACCAGACGCCAGGACGTCTCCTCGGTCCCTCTGCAAGGGGCCTATGTCGCGACGCGATGCCCCGTCAGGGCACAGAATGACGCAATTGTGCCGGCCGAGCCGCTCGGGCCGACGCGGTTCGGGGAACGGCTCCTCGAACGAGGCCGGGACTTCGAAGCCGAGATCTTCTCCGAGCTGATCGCTCTGCACGGAGACGCAATCGTCGTCGCCGAACAGGCCGAGGACGCGCAAGGCGCAACCCTTGAGGCGATGCGACGCGGAGCTCCGCTCATCCTCGCCGGCCGGTTGCCCTCCGACTATGCAGGCCGGCGCGTCGGGAGGCCGGACGTCCTCGTCGCGGCGCCAGGTGGTGGTTACCGCGCGGTCGACGTGAAGCGGCACATGGCCGTGATGCCCGAGCCACCTGGTGGTCACGGGATGCCGGCACTCCTCTCGCCACTCGCCGCACCCGCGCTCGAAACGGCCGTCTTAGACGGTGCGTCCTCCGCGAAGAAGAACCAAGCCGATGCACTGCAACTGGCGCACTACCAGCGAATGCTCGAAGCAGCCGGAATGAGTGCGAGCGACGGGTGCTGGGGTGGCGTCATAGGCACCGAGCGGGAGGTCGTCTGGTACGACCTCTGTCTGGCCGTCTGGCGGACACGGTCGGTGTCGCGGACCTCCAAGGCGCGCTCGACGATGGAGCGCTACGAGTTCGAGTTCGACTTTCGCCTCGACATCATCGCCGTGGCCGAGGAGCACCGCCGTGACCCGTCCGTGCCGCTGCTGGTCGTCCCGGTGAGGATCACGGAATGCGATAGATGCCCTTGGTGGGACTACTGCAGGAGCCGTCTCGAGACACCGCCGGGAGACGTCTCGCTATTGCCCAATGTCGGCTGGCCCGAATGGCGGGTCCACCAAGACCACGGCGTGACAAATCGTGCGCAGTTGGCGGCTTTGGACCCGCGCACGGCGCGCCTCGTTGCCAAAGGCGTGGATGTCACCGCTCTTCGGGCGGCCGCTCAGGTCCTCGGCTCTGACTTCGACATCTCGGACATCGAGACCGCTGGAATCCGTCCCAAGGACGTCGCCGCGCTCGCGGCGGAGGGGATCACGTCGGTGCGGGATGTTGGGCAACTGTGCGGGCGTACTTCGTCGTACTCCGACGTCGGTCTCGGGGGCCTGGCGACGCAGATCGATCTGGCGCGTGCGGCGCTCGGGCCCGAGCCGGTCCACCGCCGGCGCGGTGTCGAGCTCGTCGCGGTCCCGCGCGCTGACGTCGAGGTCGACGTCGACATGGAGAACACCGACGACGGCTGCTACCTGTGGGGGGGCTACGTAACCGACCGCTCCGGGAGTGAGGCCGTGCAGAACGGGTATCGGCCGTTTGCCACCTGGGCTCACATGACCCCGGAGGTGGAGAAGGCGAACTCGCTCGCCTTTTGGGGGTGGCTGATGGGGCTCCGCGCAGCCGCACACGAGTGCGGACGGACCTTCGCCGCCTTCTGCTACAGCGCCGGCGCCGAGAACCGATACCTTCGTCGCCTGGGCCGGTTGGCCCAGATCGAGGAAGAGGTGGAATCGTTCATCGGCTCCGAGGAGTGGGTGGACTTGCTCAAGGTCTGGGATTCTCAGCTCATAACCGGCGGAAGCAGCAGCCTGAAGGTCGTCGCCCCGTTGGTTGGCTTCGTCTGGGACGTCGACGACGCTGGAGGCGGGGAGGCCATGATTCGCTACGAGATCGCAGTCAGCGGTTCGGACGGCGCCTCGGCGGCGAGAAACTGGCTGTTGGCCTACAACCGCGGCGACGTCGAGGCGACGCTGGCGGTGCGCGAATGGATGGATGCCGAGGGTGCCGAGATCCCCCCGATTCTCTAGCTGAAGGGCTTCCCCACCATGTCGCGCAACAGCAGGGCTCGCTCGACATAGGCGGTCGCGCCCTTCGCCTCGTAGATCGCGACGGCTCGCTCGGCCTGCTCGATCGCCGGCGCCCGGTCTCCGGCCAGCCAGAGGACCTCCGCGACGTCGAGTGCCGCCAGGCCCTGGTCGTAAAGAGACTGCATGTCGCCGACGATGGCGAGGGCTTCGGCCACCAGCTTGCGGGCATCGTCGATGCGTCCCCGGCGGGCCTCCACCTTCGCGAGCACGAGCCTGCTCACGAGCTGGGTGGACGACGCGTTGCTGTCGGCCGCCTCGGAGCTCGCCTTGGCCCAAGTCTCGGCCTCCTCGAAGCGGCCCTGGTGATAGATGAGCTGCGCCAGCCAACAAGCCCTGTAGGACCAGCAGTTCCAGTCGCCGATCTCCTCCAGCCCCGAGCAAAGCTGTCGCTGTGCCTGCTCGCCCTTGGCGAAGTCGCCGGCGTCCCACTCGATCGCCCCGCTCACCTCGCCGGTGTGCAGGAACAGGTGCTTCATACCTCGGTCGGCCATGTAGCTCGCCGCTGACCTGTGAATCTCGCGGGCCTCGTCGAAGCGGCCGATCGACGAGAGGAGGCGAGCCCTGTATACCTCGATCAACGGGTCCGGCCATTCGTTCTCCCTCGAGGCGTGTGCTTCGAGCCATGCGAGGGCCTCGGAAACCGGCGTGGGGCCGAAGACCATTCCGCCGGCGACGGACGACCCACAGTGGCGGACCAGGTACTGCTCGCCGGCTCGCTCCGCGTGTTCCAGACCCCTGAGCACCGCATCGGTCGCCGCTCCGATCCGGCCGCGGTGGAATTCGAAGGACCCGGTCGCATACCAGAGCGACGCGAGCGCGGCGTCGTCGCCGGCTTGTTCGAAGACGGGTCGCGATCGATCGATGAGCGCGCCGAGGTCGGCCATCTTGCCCTCGGGTTCCAATCGAGAGAGCACCATGACTCGGGCAAGCTCGGCTCGCAGCTCGCCGATGACGTCGCCGGCTGCGGCCGCGCGGCTCGACGCGGCTTGCGCCCGAGCAACGGCGTCGGTCTGCCGGGCTCCTTCGAACAGAGCCCAGACGACGTTCAGCTCGAGGGAGATATTCGGCCGGTCCGGTGACATGAGGTAGCTCGCCCGCTCGAGCAGGTTCGCCGCCGCCCCCGAATCCCTGCGGTCGAGGGCGCGCAGGCCGGCTGTCTCGAGGCGCTGCGCCGCGGAGTCTGCCAGTGCCCGGGTGGCGCCGTCGATTGGCCCGAGGTCGCAGCGGTAGCGGTAGGCCTGCTCGAGGTGGAAACCGGCGATCTCGTCGCGCTCGATGAGGTCTCCAGCACACTCGTCCAGCCACCGAGCGAACCGCTCGTGCAGATCGGCGCGGACCGATTTCGGCAAGCCCTCGTAGGCAGCGTCGCGGATCAACAGGTGGCGAAAGCGGTACGCGTCGTCGCCCGAGAACGTGGCCCGGTCCGGTCTCACGAGGTCCTTGCGCACCAGGGTCACGAGGTTGGCGTGGACCCCCGCCTCATCGGGCCTGAGGGCTTGGACCACTCCACGGTGGAAGGACGGGCCCTCCACGGAACCGCACTCGAGGACCCGGCGCTCGCCCACCTCGAGCTGGTCCAGGCGGGCAGCGAGAAGAGCCTGGATCGTCGGCGGGACCGAGACGGCGCTGCCCGAGACACCCACCGCGGCTGCGAACTCCTCCAAGAACAAAGGGTTTCCTGCGGCCGCCTCGCGGACGTGGTCACGAAGCCCCGAGCTCGCATCGGCTGGCAGGAGCCGCTCGATGAGCTCGCCGGCCTCGTCGGAGTTGAGCGGCTCGAGGAGCACCGTCGTGGCGTTGAGCTTGCCGCCACCCCACGTGGACCGGCGCTCGAGCAGCTCGGGCCGGGCCATGCACAACAGCAGTATCGGGGCGTCGCGGCTGAGGTCGGTCACGTGCTCGATGAGGTCGAGAAACGTCTGCTCGCCCCAGTGAATGTCGTCGAACACGACAACGAGCGGCCTTTGCGCGGCGGCCCGTTCGAAAAGCTTGCGCGCGGCCCAGGCGATCTCGGACGACGTGCTGGCAAGGTTGGCTTGCCCGAGCAACGCTCCGATCGCCGTGGTTGCCGCCTCGTCCTCGGCCCTCGGAATCCACGAACCATCGTCGGGCTCAAGGCGGAGAAGCTGCTTTATGACCTCGGCAACCGGCCAGTACGTGATGCCCTCCCCGTAGGAGAGGCACCGTCCGCGCAGAACCGTCGCGTCGAGTCCCGAGAGGAACTCCGCAACGAGGCGGGACTTGCCGACTCCGGCGACGCCGAGAAGCGTGAACAGGCTGCATGAACGCTCCTGAACGACGTTGGCGAAGGCGTGCTCGAGCATCGCAACCTGCCGTGCCCGTCCGACCATCGGGGCGCCGAGCTGCCTGACCGGCGTCTCGGCTCCGGCGATCACCTCGATGAGACGGTATGCCGGCACCGGCTCGCCCTTGCCCCTCAGCTCCAGCGGCTCGAGGTCTTCGACGACGACTGCGCCGCGGACGAGGCGAAGGGTCGCTTCTCCCAACAGCACCTCGCCGGGCGCAGCCGCCTGCTCGAAGCGTGCGGCGACGTTCACGGCGTCGCCCGACGCCAGCCATTCATCTGTCGCCGTGGCCGCCTCTCCGGTGTTCACGCCCGTGCGCAGCTGCAGGGTCGTGTCGTGGTCGCGCTCCAGCTCGGTGTTGAGCTCCGGCAGCTCTGAGCGCAGGTCGGCCGCTGCCCGCAGGGCGCGAAGGGCGTCATCCTCGTGCAGCACGGGCACGCCGAACACGGCCATGACCGCGTCGCCTATGAACTTCTCCACGGTCCCGCCATGGCGCTCGATCACCCGTCGTGCCAGCTCGAAATACCGCTCCATGACGCGGCGCAGGGTCTCGGGCTCGAGCCGCTCGCCGAGCGCGGTCGAGCCCGTGACGTCCGCGAACAGGACGGTGATCGTCTTCAGCTGCTCGGGCGATACAGCCTGTGGGCCAAGGGGGGCGGCGCACCCGTTGCAGAAACGGGCATCGGGCGGGTTCTCACGTCCGCACCCCGCGCAGGTCCGCACGGACTGGAGGTCAGATCAGGTGCCGACGGTGAGGCCTAGCCGCTCACGACGAAGAACTTCTTCGATGGCTCATGCACGTGCCACGTGGCGTTCGTGCCGGCGACGAACGAGGCCAGGTCCCCTACGCCGAGCTCGACCGACTCGCCATCTTCGGTGTCGATGGTCACGGACCCCTCGAGGAGGAGGAGCGTCTCGTCGGCCGAGAAGGTGTAGTCGAAGGTTCCCGGCTCGGCTCGCCACAACCCGGTGAAGAGCACGCCCGCTCCAGCCGAGGTGTCTCGCAGCCAGTGCACCTCGCCGATCTGAGTGTCGCCCACCATGAATGGCTCGTACGAGTCGGCGTCGATCCGGGACTGGTGCACCTTCTTGGTCATGGCCATCGGTTTCCTCCGTCATCTCTGTTCTTTGCCCCAAAAACGAGCCGTGCCGCAAAATCTACCTGCCCGCCCCATTGCCGGGAAAGCCCACCTCGAAGGCCCGAAGGGCGAGCGCGACACGGACCGGACTAGGAGCGACCCGGCCGCACGACGAGCCGTTTGACCATGCGCAGGTTGATGTCGTGCGCCCGCTCGACCTCGACGATCTCGTAGCCCGGCATTCGCGAGAGCAACAGGCCGAGCGCCACTCGCCCCTCCAGACGCGCCAGCGGCGCACCTATGCAATGGTGCAGCCCCGCCCCGAAGGCGACGTTGCGCTTCGGCTCGCGCCACAGGCGGAGCTCGTTCGGGAAATCCCAGACCCACGGGTCGCGGTTTGCGGCGCCGAGCACGAGCAACACGGTGGCGCCGGCTGGGATGGTCACACCGTGCACCTGGACGGACTCGGTTGCCACCCGCGACAGGTTCTGGACCGGTGCGTCATAGCGGAGCAGCTCCTCTATCGCCCCCGGCAACGCGCTCGGGTGCTCGATGATCCAGGCCCGTTGGCCGGGGTGCTCGCCCAGCGCGCAGAGGCTGTTGCCGATCAGGCTGCTCGTCGTCGAGTTTCCCGCCTCGAAAAGCAGGTTGCACATCCCGACGGCCTCGTCGGGCGAGAGCGGGTCGCCTTCGCTCGGGGCGGCGACGAGCCGGCTGAGAAGGTCTTCCCCCGGCCGGCGGCGACGGTCCGCCAACTGCTCGGCGAAGTACGCACGCAGACGCGCCGCGGCCAGACGCGCCGAGTCGGGGGTGGTCCCGTCCTCTGCGCTGCACTCGACGATCTCGTCGGCCCAGCGCTTCAGCATCTCCGCGTCCTTTTCCGGCAAGCCCATCAGCTCGCCGATCACGAGCACAGGGAGGCGCTTCACGAACTCCTCCGCCATGTCGACCTCGCCGGCGCCCTCTATGCGTTCGAGAAGCGTCAGTGCCGTTCGCTCGACGAGCGCCTCGAGCCCGGCGACGGCCTGAGGGAGGAAGCTCGCCAGGACGGAGTGGCGCACGTCGCGATGTCGCGGCGGGTCCATCCCGATGATCGACGGCCCCTGCAGCTCGAGCAGGTCGTCCGGTCGCACGCCGGCCGAGCTCGAGAGCCGCTTCCAGTCGCGCAACGCCGTCGCGACGTCGTGAAAGCGCGACAGGGCGTAGAAGTCACGCTGCTCGTTGCGGTAGACGGGCGCCTGCGCGAGCAGCCACTCATAGACCGGGTACGGGTCGTCCTGGGTGGCGCGAGAGAAAAGGTCGTACTCGATCGGGGCTCCGGGGTTCGCGTCCGTGGTCGAACCCCCCAACGACCTAACCTCCGCAGGAGCGAGGCGGCGCGATCGACCTGCGTTCGATCACGCGTGGCTCGGGCTCTTGGACTCGCTGCAACGGTTCGAAATCGCTGCCGTTCATGACCTTGACCAGAAGGTCGGTGGCGGCCTCGCCGAGCTCGAAAAGTGGCATCCAGATCGTGGCGAGCGGCGGCGAGAGGTACTCGGCGATAGTGGCGTCGTGGAAGGCGATGACCGAGAGGTCCTCCGGCACGGCGACGCCGGCCGCGTGGCAGGCCGCCAAGGCGCCGACGGCTGCGATGAGGCTGCTCATCGCCACCGCCGTCGGTGGGTTAGCCAGCTCGAGGAGACGCAGCATCGCGTCGTATCCGCCCGACTCGTTGAACGCGGCGCGCTGCACGTGCTGCGGGCGCACCGGCAGCCTGGCGTCTCGCATCGCCGCCTTGAACCCGGCTAGGCGCCGCGTCGCCGTGTCCACGTCGGCGGGGCCGGCGATGCACACGATGCGCGTATGCCCGAGGCTCACCAGTCGAGCCACGCCGATGCTCATGCCCCGCTCGTCGTCCTCGATGACGCTGGGGACCGGCCCTCGAATGAGGCGGTTGAGCACCACACAGTTGCCGGTGCGCTCGAAGACGACGTCGGGCAGCGAGTCGTTCACGTTCCCGCTGCCGATGAGGAGGCCGTCCACCCGCCCTCCGAGCACGAGCTCGCGATAGGCGGCTTCTATCTCGACGTAGTCGGACGACTCTGTCAGCAGCAGCACGTACCCCGCCGCCCGGGCGGCGGACTCGGCTCCCTTGATGATCTGGTCGTAGACGACGTTGGACAGCGCTCGGGATGATCAGCCCGATGGTCATCGTCCGGCGCAGCACCAGGCTGCGGGCGTTGACGTTGGGCACATATCCGAGCTCGGTCGCCGCCGTGATGATCCGGTCCCTCGTCACCGGCCTCACCCGGACGGCCGGATCGTTCCGCAGGACTCGTGAGACCGTCGATGGGTCCACGCCGGCGCTGCGCGCCACTGCGACGAGGGTGCTCGTGCTCGATCGAGCCATGCGACGGCCGTTTGAGCCGCGGGCGGTCGCAGGCTCGGTCAACTCTGTTCCCTCCCTGTCGGCGCTTGCAAGCGTGCCGTGTGCGTCTGAGATTTTAGACAACAAACGCTTGTTCTTGCATGTGCTTTACAATACATTGCAGCCCGTGCTGCGCGGCTACCTCGACCGGCTCTCCGCCGCACCAGGCTCGAGCATCCGGGCCCGAGTGAGCGCTCCCCACGCTTCGCCGGTTGTGCGCGTGCTCCGCCTCTCGCACGGGGACCCGAATCCCGCCGGCCCCGGCTTTGTCGCCGATCCGCAAGCTTGGGCGGTGGCAGCTCTCCGGCCGGTCGCCGAGCAGTCGAGCTTGTCGGGATCCTTCGCGCTGGTCCCGCGCGCTCTCGAGTCGTGCACGGAAGGCTTCGCCCTGCTGGCGTGGATCCAGCCGACACGGCTCGAAGACGCGACGGTGGTCTGCTCGTGGATGACCGCAAGCGGTCCGGCGATGCTGTCCATCGACAGGAGGCGCCTCGCCATCGCCTCGAGTGGCGCAGGCACCCTCCTCGAATCGCCGCACGAGATGCACGAGCGCCAATGGTGTTTCGTGGCCGTCTCGGTCGCACGGCACCTCGCCCTCGCCTGGGGCGCGCTCGGACGGACAGGCGGCCCCTACCAGCTCGTCGGCCCAGCTGGTGAGCCGGCGATGCCCTCGGCCGCGAGCCCGCTTCTGATCGGCGCGGCCTTCGGCGCTTCTGGCGAGCCTGAAGGGTGCTTCGATGGCAAGATCGCCCGGCCGGTGCTGCTCGGCGAACTGCCCGACGCCGTCGGCCTGATGGACCTGATGAACTTCGGAGCCGAGCGGGTCCTCGGCGAGGAAAGAGTGCTCGCCCGTTGGGCATTCGGCTCAACCGACGACCTGGAACGTGTCGTTGACCTGTCGGGGCGCGGACGTCACGGCTCGCTCTTCAACGCCCCGAGCCTCGGCGTCACCGGCCCGCCCGACGCCGGCGGTGCGAGTGGCGACGAGCCGCCGGCAGGCCCGCCGTTCGACGCTGTCCACCTTCACACCGACGACCTCGAGGACTGCCGCTGGCCCGATACCCATCTCGTCGAGGTGCCCTTGGACGCTCCCAGCGGCTTGTACGCCTTGCAGCTGACGGACGGCCCGGACGAAGTTCAGCTGCCGTTCGTCGTCGTCCCCCGCCGGCAGGTCCCGGTGCTGCTCCTCGCCCCGACCTATACCTGGCAGGCCTATGCGAATCTCGGGCGCGACACGTCGCCGTATCCGGGCCTGTCGCACTACGCGCTTCACCGCGACGGGTCGCCCGTCTACGTCACGACCCGTCTCAAGCCGGCGCCGGCGATCGGTCCGTTGGCCAGAGTCGAGGTCGACGGCGTCGACAGCTTCGTCGGGGACCAGGAGGCCGGGCCCGCGGCGGGCGCGGCGCACCTTTTGATGGCCGACCTCTACGTCAACTACTGGCTTGGTCGGACCGGTGTCGAGTTCGGAGTGATCACCGACGAGGACCTCCACCTGCGCGGCGCGGCCGCCGTTGCCGGGTGCCGGACCCTTGTGCTTTCGGCCCATCCGGAGTACTGGACGCGAGCGATGCTCGACACCCTCGAGGCGTTCCTCGCCCGGGGCGGCAGCGTCATGTACCTCGGCGGCAACGGTTTGTACTGGGTGACCTCGGTGCACCAGTCACGGCCCCATCTTCTCGAGGTGCGCCGGCGTTGCGGCTCGCAGACATCGGCCGCGCCCTGGGGCGAGGACGCCCATGTGTTCGAGCCACAGCCGGGAGGGACCTGGCGCGAGCGCGGGCGGCCACCCGACCGGCTCGTCGGTGTCGGGTTTGCGGGCTTCGGATGGGACCGTGCCGTCGCCTACACACGGACGGGCCCGTCCTACTCCGGGCGTTTCGGATGGGTATTCGAGGGGGTCGAGTCCTCGGTGATCGGCGGCGCCGGCCTGAACATGGGCGGGGCAGTGGCATTCGAATTCGACCGCTGCGACCAGGATCTCGGCCCCGCCGGCTGTGAGGTGCTCGCGACGGCCGCACCGCTCGGGGGCGGTTTCTTCCGCTCGTACGAGGACGGCCCCGGCCGAGCGCCCGACCCGCTCGTCCGCTGTGACATGACGATCCGCGAGACCGAGGCCGGCGGTCTCGTCTTCGCGCTCGGCTCCGTCACCGCGAGCGGGTGCCTTCCCGAGATGGGCGGGGAGACGAGTGATCTGGCGCGCGTCTGCACGAACGTGCTGCGCCGGACGATCGCCTGAGGGGGCGCGGCTACTGCGACAAGAAGTTCTCCAGGACGTTCCGCGTCACCTTGGAGACGTCGTTGTCGTAGTCGTTGTGGGAGATCGACCCGAGCCAGGTGATCGATCCCACCGAGAAGACACGACCGCCCGAGGCATAGGGGACCAGCACCATGTCGGACCGAACCATCGGCTGCTCCGACCCGCCCTGGCCGGGGGCGGTGATCATGATGTCCTCGACGGCCAACTGGTAGGCGTCGCTGTGGCCCTTCGAGGTGGCCAGCACGACCGTCTCGGAAGGGGTCCCCCGCCCGGGGTCGGCCCGGTCGACCTCGTTTCCGGCCGCCCCGCCGAGGAGGAGGCCGAACTCGCCGATGGCGTCGGGGTGCTCGACACCTTCGAAGACGAAGCCCCATTCGCCCTCCGACGAGTCGCTGAGCACCTTTCGGTACCCGGGGGCCCGCTCGTCTGCGCCCTGGGCGCTGAAGCCGACTCCGAGCAGGCGGTTCGGCGGGCGGCCGCGGTGGCGCCACAGGCCGCCGGGCTCGCCCGTGGTCGAGTGGTAGCACTCGCCCGGTTCGCTCTCCCACGTGCGCCCGCCCGAGGTGCCGCGCCTGACCTCTATCAGGTGCGGCCGGCGGGGGTCGACCGAGGTGACCCAGTAGTGCCCGTTGCCGCCGAGGTACATGAGCCTTCCGCCGAGGCGCACGTGGCTCTCGAGCGCGGCGAGCATCTGGAGGCTCGCATATTCGGGGTGGCTTCCGGTGATAACCACGCGGTAGCCCTCGAGCGCGCGGGCACCTTCGGCGTGCAGCTCGTGGTCGGTAATCACGTCGTGCTCGTAGCCGAGGTGCTCTAGCCAGTCGACGAGGTAGAGGTCCTCGCCGAGGTGGACCGGGCCGGCGAACAGCCAGAAACGGTACGTCGGGTCGAAGTTGAGCACAGGGCGCCGGAGCGACGAGTAGCAGACGCCGCTGCCGTCGCGATGGCGGTCGTAGAGCGACAGGCCGAAGTCGCGGTGAGCCTCGATCTCCAGGTCCTGGCGAGACGGCGTGGTTGGTACGTGCTGGAACTCCCGAACCTCCTCACGCACGTGCTCGTTGGCGTAGGCGAGGTAGGTGAACGTCGGGAGGAGTACCGCGATCTTCGCCCGGGGCCGGCGCGGCGCAGGCACGACGAAGAAGGGCACGTCGCGCGCCCCGGCGTCGCTCGAGACCACGAGCGCGTAGACGCCGCTTGCCAGCGAGACCGGGATCTCGACCTGACAAGTCGGCTCCCAGGCGGCGTCCTCGAGGTCGTCGTCGTGGAACGCGAGCGCGTCGTACTGCTCGGGCGCCTTCGAGAAGTCGAGGACGGTGCCGTCCCAGGTGTGCCCGGTGACCCCGGCCGTCGGGGCGTTGACGAGGCGGAGCGAAGCATGCTCCCTGCCGGTGTCGAGCAGCTCGGGGCCGTGCACGCCCTGGCCGAGTCGCCAGGCGTAGCGAAATCGCCGGCGCCCACCTCTTGTGGTCTGGCGCCAGCCCGAGACAATCGGGGCCTCGAGCTTGCCGTTGAAGTGCCCGAGCCCGTCGTCCGGCGCGGGCAGGGACGCATCTCCGCGGGCGGCCGCCAGCACGAGGACGCGCGGGGCGCCGACGCCGCGCAGGTGCGCCAGCTCGCCTCGGGCCAGCTCGCCGCGGAGCTCGAAGCTCTGGGCCCCGCCCGGGGCCGGTTCGGCGCTCTGGACCGAGAGCTCAAATGCTGCCCGCTCGAGGTCGAGGACCGCCCGCCGCGGAACCAGCGGCGGGCGCGGAGCGGTTTGCCGCCCGCAAGGGCGGAGGACATTCGACGCAGCGTGCCTCCGGTCCCGAGGTGCAGCTCCGGGAGGCCATCGGCGCCGAGAGCGATCGCCAGCGCGCACCCGCCACCGCCCGCCAACAGCGAGGCGACGGCGTGAGCGCCCTCGGCGCCGATGACGTGAGCGCCGTCGCCGCCGATGACGCTCGGACGAAACATGACCTCGAGCTCGACGCTCGACGCGCCCTCGAGCATCCGCAACGGGCCGGACACGGCCCGCGAGCCCGGCCGCACCGGCTGCACACGCGCCTCATGCACGCTCGGGCCGTACCAGTCCTGCGGCACTTCCTTGCGGCCGGGCGCGTCGACGCCGTCGTCCGCCTGTACGAGCCGGACGACCGCCGTCTCGAAGGGTGCGTCACTGCTGACGTGAAGCGAGAGGCGCTCGCCGGGCCGGACCGTCCAGCGGTCCAGGTAGGCGTACGGGGCCGGCCTTCCGGCGCCCGGGCCGGGTCGCCGGCGGGTCGCGGCGCTCACGCCTCGTCGAGCAGCAAGCGGCGCGCCTGGTCGGAGAGGGCGAAGGTGGCCGTGTGGGCTCGCAACCTCTGGCCCGCCTCGGACCCGAGCGCCTGAGCGAGATCGCCGGCGCTCGCGAACACGAGCAGGCCGACGCCGTCGCACCCGGCGGCTTGCGGGTCGGCGGCGGGGAACTGGCGCGCCTCGACCAAGCCCGGCAGATCCGCGATCAACCGGCGGTGCTCGCCGAGCCACGTCTCGAGAAACTGCTCGCGCGTCACCTCAGGCCGTCGCGACAGCACCACGCAGTAGACGCGGCCGTCAGTCATCTCGCAGGACGACGGAGTCGTAGTAGGGATACAGCGTCCCCGCGAGCGGGGAGAATCCCTCGAGGCCAGGCGCGAGGGCATAGGTCTCCATCGGCGCACAAAGCGGGATGTACGGCAGCTCCTTCACGAACACCTCCTGCACCTTGGCACTCGCCGCCCGCAGCTCGGTGTCCGTGCCGGCGCGGAGGAACTCCTCGTAGGCCGCGTCGAGGACAGTGAGGCGGGCTTTCTGCCAGTTGCCGCCGCTGTCGGCCACGCACGACGACTGCGAGAACCCCATAACGGCTTCGATGGCGTCGGGCCACAGCCACTTCGAAAGAAACGCCTCGGGACCACGCTGGGCGGCTCGGTAGAAGGGCTCGAAGGGCTCGGCGAAGCTGAACCGCAGGTCCATTCCGGCGGCGCCGAGTTGCCGAGCGAGCTCGCCGGCCAGGCGCCGGAACGGCTCGGTGTCCTGGGCGAGGCACTCTACGGCCAGTGCGGTCCCGTTTCGCTGCCGGGTGCCGCCGCCCGAGCGCTCCCACCCGAGCCGGACGAGCGTCTGCTCGGCCTCTTCGGTCGACATCCTCGGGGCGCTCTCGGCGTCGAAGGCGGCGGCCTGGGGGTGGCCGGCGGGCACCGGCGATCGCCGAGGGTCGCCGTGGCCGTCGAATGCGGCGGCGACGAGACGGTCGCGGTCGACGAAGGCCTCTAGGGCCCGGCGCAGCTCCGCTTCGCCGAAGCCGAGCGGGCTGTCGAAATTGAGGGCGAAGTAGAACTGCGAGATCTCGGGCTGCTCGAGGAAGCGCCACCGGCGGTCGCTTGTCGCGAGCCAGTCGTGTTCAACCGCCCGCACGACGGCGGCGTCGTCGTGCGCGAGCGCCGCCCGTCGCTCCGCCTCGGCCGGCGCCGACACCCAGGAGATCTCCTCGGGGGCGACGGGCGAGGCCACCGGTGCCGTGCCCGGGGTCGTGGCGCGCCGGGCGACCACGAGCTCGGGCGAGAACGATGCGAGGGCATACGGGCCGGTCCCGTCGGCCGAAGTGACGCCGTAGTCGTCGCCGAGCTGGGCACGCCTGGCGTCGTTGCATATCGCGGTGTGCGTCCCCCAGAGCAATGTGGGCAGGCGCACGTAGGGGTAGTGCAGCGTCACCTGGATCGTGCGCTCGTCGAGGGGGGTCACCCGATCGACCGGATCCCAGTACCAGAGCTGGCGGGCGAGCCCGTCGCCCCACCGGCAGCGTTCGAGCGCCGCCACCACCGCCGCCGCGTCACAGGGGTCCCCGGAATGGAACCTCGCCCCTTCGCGCAGGGTGAGGTGCCACGCTAGGCCGTCGTCTGACGTCGACCACGACGAAGCAAGTCCCGGCTCGGGCCGTTCGTCGGCCCCCTTTTTCAGCAGCGTCTCGTACACGGCGACGCTCGGCGGGTCGATGTGGTCCCCACCGATCGGGTCGAGCTTGGTGAAGCGGTACTCAAAGATCTCCTGCATCGCTGCCTCCAATGGTCGGCTCCTCACCGGCGAGCCACCGGCCGCGGCGGGAGCCCGAGCTGGCTTGTGCTCAAAGGAGATTCTGCGGCAGGCCGATCTTGTTGAACTGGCTCGCCGCGAGCTCCACGTGCCGCTTCCCGTTCACGAGCGAGAAGGCGAGGTGGCCCGGCAGCAATGCGCTGAAGTCGTAGTCGAGGAGCGCGTTCATCGACTTCGCATACTCCTGCACGCTCGAGTCCCCGACGTTCTGCAGGATGATCTTGCCGCCCCAGAAGACGTGGTCGCCGCTGAACAGGTACCCGCCGGCGCCCCCGGTCACGAAAAAGCAGATGTGGCCCCGGCAGTGCCCCGGCGTGTCGATCGCAGTGAGCGTGAAGCGCCCTGCCTCGAAGCGCTGCCCGCCGCTGAGCTCTATGTCGACGTCGCATGGCTCGAGATCGAATTCCGAGGGATAGAAACCGAAGCTCTTGGCCCATCGCAGCCCGTTGTCCTCCTCGTCACCGGCCCGGACGTCGTCTGCGACATCCGCGTGGATCGCGATCTGGAGCTCGGGGGAGAGCGCCTTTCGCATGTAGGAGAGCGCACCGGCGTGGTCGGCGTGGTAGTGGGTGACGAACAGGCGAGTGATGTCTCCCGGCTCGAGCCCCTCGGCGGCGATGTTGGCGACGACCTGCTCGCCACCGTCGAAGCCGGCGTCGATCATCCACAGTCCTTCTCCTGTATCGATTATGTAGCTGTTGGAGTCGAGGCGGCCCGAGAGGTTGAAGCCGTAGTCGCCACCGCCGACGAGGTAGAGATGGTCGTTGATCTTCATTGCGCGAGCAGCTCCTTCGGTATGGAATAGGCGTGGGCGGTCAGCCCACCGTCGACGACGAGGTTGAGGCCCGTCACATAGGCGGCGTCGGGCGACGCGAGGTATGCGAACGCGGCCGCGATCTCCTCGGGCAGTCCGAGCCGGCCCATCGGGACGAGCGGCCAGTGCTCGCGCGCCCGCTCCATGGCCTCCTCGCTCCCGAGCACCGCGAGCGACTGCGGGGTGTCGAGAGGGCCGGGGCTGACCGAGTTCACGCGGATCCCGTAGTCGACGAGCTCGATCGCCATGGTCTTCGCGAGATTGACCATGCCGGCCTTCGAGGCCCCGTAGTGCGCGTACGACGCCGACGCGCCGAGTGACGATACCGACGCCGTGTAGAGGATCGCGCCCTCCCCGGCCTCCGGCGATCATCGCCAGGGCGGCGCGCTGGCCCAGGACGAAGGAGGCCGTCAGGTTGACCTTGATGACTCGGTCCCACTCCTCGAGCGACATCTCGAGAAACGGCGACGCGCTGTGCGCCGGCGCATTGCTCACGAGCACGTCGAGACCGCCCGCCGCAGCTACCGTATCGTCCACCGCCCGCTGGCAGTCCTCCGTGGACGTCACGTCCCCCACGAGCTCGATCACCTCGGCGCCGAGCTCACGTACCTCTCCCGCCACGCGGCGCAGGTTCCCGGCGTGCAGGTCGAACAGGCACAACGTCGTCGCGCCCTCGTCCGCGAACCGCTTGGCCGTCGCACGGCCGACGCCGCTCGCCGCGCCGGTGACGATGGCGGAGCGGCCCTCGAGCCTCTTGCAGATCATGTGTCTGTTCTCCTTCGCAGATCGCGTTCCGCAGGTTGCGCTGTCATCGACGCCCGGCCGCCGATCCGGCTGCCTCTAAGAAGGCCGTGAGGTCGCGGGCGATCCGGTCCGGTGTTGGCAGGACCGCACGCGACAGGTGCGGCGAAGCGGGAATCCTCGCGTCGTCGGTACCGATCCTGATGCTGGCCGCTCCGTTCGGCCCCAGGGTCTCGGCGACGCGGGCGACCACCTCGGCACCGAAGCCGCCCGTGCGATTGGCCTCGTGGACGACCGCGAGACGTCCCGTCCGCTCGACGGACGCGAACACCGGATCGAGGTCGAGCGGCGACAGCCAGCGCAGGTCGATGACCTCGGGACGGATCCCCGCCTCCTCGAGCGCCGACCGGCTCGCGAGCACGTCGCCCACCGCCGTGCCCCAACAGGCGACCGTGAGGTCCTCGCCTTTGAGCACCACCTTGGACCCGCCTATCGGCTCGAGCTGTGCCCCCAGCTCCACCTGGCCCTTGGCCGGGTAGAGGCGCCGGCTCTCGAAGACCATCACCGGATCGTCGCTCGCGATCGCGGCCCGCAGCATCGAGTAGGCCTCGGGGGCGCTCGAAGGAAGGCACACGCGCAGTCCTGGGACGTGCGCGAACAGCCCCTCGAGGCTCTGGCTGTGCTGAGCGCAGGAGCCGGGTGTCGCTCCCTGCTGGGTGCGGATCGTTAGGCGCGGGACGAGCTGGCCCCGCGAGACATAGCGGGCATTTGCCACCTGATTGACGATCTGGTCCATCGCCACGAGCAGGAAGTCGGCGTACATGATCTCGACGACCGGCCTGAGGCCCGAGACGGCTGCGCCGAGGGCCGTGCCGATCATCGCCGACTCGGAGATCGGGGTATCGAAGACCCGAGCGCCGAAACGGTCGTGAAGTCCCTTCGTGGCGCCGAACGGCCCGTTGGGCAAGGCGACGTCCTCGCCGAAGACGACAGTCTCTGGATAGGTGTCGAGGGCCCAGGAAAGGGCCTCGTTCACCGCACGTATGTAGGACAGTTCGGTCGCGCCGGTCGCGCGGTTGCGCCGGTCGCGCCGGTCGCGCCGGTCGAGTCGGCCACGCCGGTCGCGCCGGTCGAGTCGGCCACGCTCACGGGGTCACCAGCTCGTAGAGGTGGGAAGCGACGTCGGCGCCGGTGGGGAACGGCACCGCCCTCGCCGCGTCGAGGGCCGCGGCGATCTCGGCGTCGACGGCCAGGCGTTCGGCCTGCAGCGTGGCCTCGTCACCGATCCGCCCGGCCAGCCGCTCGAGCGGGTCGTTTCTCCAGGCCGCCTCGAGCTCACCGGGGGGGCGGTACGCCTGCAGGTCGCCGGAGTAATGGCCCACGAGACGATGGGTCATCGCCTCGACGAGAACCGGCCGGCACCGCTCGACGATGGCCGACCGGGCGCGCCCGACCGCCTCGGCGACCGCTTCGGGGTCGTCGCCGTCGACGAGCACTCCCTCGATCCCGTACGCGGCCGCCCGCTCATGGGCTGCGACCGCGGTCAGCGCGTCGGCGGGGGTCATCTCCGCATAGCCGTTGTTCTCGACGATCACGAGCAGAGGAAGCTCGAGCACCGCCGCCATGTTCAGCGACTCGTGCACGTTGCCCTGGTTCATCGCCCCGTCGCCGATCGACACCGCGGCGATCGACCCGTTCGCCCCGGGCTCGAGCTTGCGCGCGAGGGCGGCGCCGAGGGCGAGGGGCACGCCGGCCCCGACGATCGAGTTCTCACCGAGGAAGCCGTACGCCGGAGCCATGATGTACGGGGAGCCCCCGCGACCGCCGCAGAGAGCGGACTCGCGACCGAGGACTTCGGCGAACATCTCCTCGAGTGGCGCACCTCGCGCGATAGCCCAGCCGTGGCCGCGATAGGTGGCCACGACCGCGTCGTCGCCACGCAGGGCCGAGCACGCGCCGACGGGGATCGCCTCCTGCCCGATGCAGAGGTGGACCGACCCGGCGAGCTCGCCGCTTTTCAAGAGCAACATCAGCTGCTCCTCGAAACGCCGCACGCGTAGCATCGCGCCGTACTGACTCACGAGGTCCATCCGGGCTCCTCCCCGCTGTGGGTGCCGCCGGCGACCGGGCCGGCCCTTCGCCTCGCGGACAGCTCGAAAGCCGCCTGCTCGAGCAGGAACTTGAGCATCAGGCTCACGACGTGGACCTCGAAGCCCTCGCTGTCGGCCGTGTCCTGGCCGAGGCCGACGAGGTCGGCGCGAAGGCACCACGCCGTCGTGTCACCGATGATCTGCTCGGCGTAGTCGCCGGCCGCGCCCGCCGAGAGCACGACGAGCTTCGGAACGTGCTGCCAGCTGGAGGCCGCCTTCTGACGGGCCACCCCGATGCGCCGCGGGTCGAGGAACGCGACGGCGACGGGAGGGTCGCCCAGATCGGACGTGAGCAGCAGTTGCGCGCTGCGACCGTGGGCGACGATTCCGACGGCGCCGGCGACGGTCTCCGTCAGCGACCGGTAGGCGGCAGCGACGACGTCGGGCCCGTGGGCGTTCACGTCGCCCCCGCTCAGCCCGTGACCGGGAAGATCGATGCTCAACACGTGCACGCCGGCGCCAGCCAGAGCGTCACAGAGCCAGCGCAGGCTGTCGAGATCGGCGTCCAGGTCGTGCAGCACGAGGAGCGCCAGGTCGGACGCGGGCCAGGGCCAGGTGACGGCCTGGGACAGGCCGCCGGAGTAAGGGATCTCGACCGCCACGGGCTCGGGCCTGTCGGTCGACGTCACCACGACATCCTCGGCAGCGCGTCGATGAGGCTCTTGGTGTAGGGATGAGCCGGGGCGTTGAAGATGTCCTCGGGGAGTCCCTCCTCGACCACCTTGCCGCGCTCCATCACCAGTACCCGCTCGCAGAACTGGCGGACGATGCCGAGATCGTGGCTGATGAACACGCAGGTCAGCTGGAGCTCGGTTCGCAGGTCGTTGAGGAGGTTGAGCACCTGGCCCTGCATCGACACGTCGAGCGCGCTGACCGGCTCGTCGGCTACGAGCACCGCCGGCTGCATCGCAAGCGCCCTGGCGATAGCGACTCTTTGGCGCTGGCCCCCCGACAGCTCGCGCGGATACAGGTTCTGGTACCGCTGTGGGAGCCCGACGATGTCGAGCAGCCGGCCCAGCTCGCTGGCGGCACTCTGGTGCCCGAAGACACGCTTGGCCCCTTCGGTGATGCTCGCCCCGACCTTCATCCTCGGGTCGAGCGACGAGTAAGGGTCCTGGAAGACCACCTGCACGGCGCGCGGCAGCTGCTTTCGAGTCGTGCGGCTCGCGGCCCAGATGTCGATGCCCGTGATCGAGACCCGGCCGGAGGTCGGGCGCGTAAGGCGCAGCATCATCCGCGCGAGCGTCGTCTTGCCGCTGCCGCTCTCGCCCACGATGCCGAGCGTCTCGCCGGCGTCGACGGAGAACGAGACGTTGTCGACGGCGACGTGGCGCTCCCGGGTGCCGCCGCGCACGCGGTACACCTTGGTCACGCCGTCGAGCTCGGCGACCGCGGTCACTGCCCGGAGCCTTCAGTCAGGGGATGGATGCAGCGAACCGTAGTCCGGTGGCCAAGCTCCAGAGCCGGGTGCGCGGCGCATTCGGTCGTAGCGCGATCACAGCGCGGCATAAAGCGGCACCCCTCGGGCCAGTGGCCAGGCTCGGTGACGCCGCCGGGGACGAAGCCGAACCTCTCGCCGTAGGCGAGCCTCGTGCCGCTGCGGATCAGGCCGGCCGTGTACGGGTGCTGCGGGGACCTGAACAGCTCCGCCGCCGGAGCGAGCTCGACGATCTCCCCGGCGTACATCACCGCGACGCGATCGGCCAGCTTGCCGACCAGGCCGAGGTCGTGGGAGATCCAGATGACGCTCATCTGCATCTCGGACCGCAGCTGGCGTACGAGCTCGACAATGCCCGCCTGAGTCGTCACGTCCAGCGCGGTCGTCGGCTCGTCGGCGAGCAGCACGCGAGGCCTGAGCACGAGGGCGGCGGCGATCATGACGCGTTGACGCATGCCGCCGGAGAACTCATAGGGGTAGGACCGCATGCGCTCTTTCGCCCGTGGTATCCCGACCCGGTCGAGCAGCTCCACCGCGTCCCGTTTTGCCTCTGCGACCGAGACGCGCCGGTGGGCGCGGATGGTCTCGACGATCTGGTTGCCGATTCGTGCACAGGGATCGAGACTCGAGAGCGGATCCTGGAAGATCATGCTGATCGAGCTGCCGCACAACGAGCGGAGCCGCTTCGGGTCCATCCTCAGAAGGGACTCGCCGTTCAGGCTGACCTCACCGGCGCGAACCTCGACGCCTTGTGGCAGAAGGCCGATGCAGGCCAGAGCGGTCAAGGTCTTGCCCGAGCCGCTCTCGCCGACGAGACCGACGATCTCACCGGGCGCCACCGTCAGGCTCACGTCGGTCACGAGAGCCTTCTGCGTCCGACCGGACCCGAGCGAGATCGAAAGGCCCGAGATCTCGAGCGCGGGAACCGGTGCCCGATCGGCGGAGTCGGCCGGCTCGGGGGATCGAATGACCATGGACCTGCTCATCTTCTTTGTATCCGGCCGAACGGATCCAAAAGGTCGCGCAGGTGGTCGCCGAAGGCGTTGAGGAACAGCACGACGAGGGCGAGGAGGGCGCCGGGGAGGACGACCATCCACGAGGTGATGTCGAGGTAATCGCGTCCCACCGTGAGGATGAGCCCGAGGCTCGGTGTCGGGGCTTGGACACCGAGGCCGAGGAACGACAGGCCCGCCTCCCCGATGATCGACGTCGCGATGAAGTACACGACCATAACGATCGTCACGGGCAACAGGTTGACGACAAAGTGCCGCGCGCTGATGACCACCTTCGGGACGCCGAGGACCCGGGCCGCGTTCACGAAGTCGCGCTCCCTGAGCGACAGGACCTCTCCCCGGACGATCCTCGCGAAGCCGGCCCAGTTGGTGAGCGCCAAGGCGAGGACCACGGTGGTCAGGCTGGGACCGATCCATCCGGCGAAGACGACCGCGAGCAGGATGGCCGGGAACGCCCAAGTCACGTCCACGACGATGTTGGTCGCGGCGTCTGCGACCTGGCCGAAGAAGCCGCCGAAGATCCCGACCAGCAGACCGAGCACGACCGATATCAAAGACACGCCGACACCGATGGCGAGCGAGATGCCCAGGCCCCCGACCAGCTGCCAGAACATGTCACGGCCAAGATTGTCCGTGCCGAGGATGTGACCGGTCGAAAGCGGCGGCTGGAACGTCTCGATGAGGTTCTGCTGGAGGTAGAGATGTCGTAGCGAGGGAACGACCTGGATCACGACACCCGCGACGCCTCCGACCACGAGCACGACCGACCCGAGCACCCACAAGATGTTGGATCGGCGAACCAGGCGACGGGTCGCACGCGACGCGGACGGGCGCGTGGGCTCGAGCTCGAGTGGGGCTGAGGTGACGACGCTCATGGTTGCTCGCCCGAGACGCGAACACGGGGGTCGACCAGGCGCAAGATGACGTCGCCGAGGGCGCTGGCCATCACGACCGCCGCAGCGAGGAGCAGCGACAGCACCTCGGCGACGGCGTAGTCACGGTCGAGCACGGCGTTGACCAACTGGGTGCCGAGCCCCGGCCAGCGGAAGATCACCTCGACGAGAATGGTGTACCCGAGCAGGTTGCGGACCTGGATCGTCCCGAGCGACACGATCGAGCCGAGCGAGTTGCGAAGGACGTGACGCCACGTGATGCGTCGTTCCGAGATGCCTCTTGCTCTCAAGGTCCTCGTGAAGTCCGCTGACATCTGCTCGAGGAAGGAGGTGCGCGTGACCCGAACCGTCAGCGACCACGGCTCGGCTGCGAGCACGACAGCGGGCAGGATGAGATCGGTGAACGACCCGGCGCCGCCGACGGGCAGCAACCGCAGGTGCACTCCGACGACGAGCACGAGCACCGTGCCGAGCACGAAGTTCGGGACGGACAGGACCAGGCTCGCCACGGCGCGCACGATCCGGTCCAGCCACGAGTCCCTCGTTCTCGCAGCAATCACACCGACGGGGATGCCGAGCCCGAAGGCGAGCAGGAAGGCCGCGCCGGCGAGCTGGGCCGTGTACCCGATCGACGTGTTGAAGATCGTGAGGACCGGGAGGTCGCTGACGAGCGAGGTCCCGAAGTGACCTCTGACCACGCCCGAGATGTAGTGCCAGTACTGGACGGGCGCCGGATCCAGCAGACCGTGATGGCGCTCGTAGGCGACGATGACCGAATGAGGGGTCGTGGCTACGTCGAAGACACTGCTGACGACGCTTCCCGGGCTTCCGTGCAAGCCGATGAACGTGGCGATTGACGCCAGAAAAATGACCACGATCGCGTAGCCGAACCGGGTCACCACGAACTTCATGTGCGCCTCTCAGCCAACGTGCGTCCTACCGCAATGCAACTCAGGCCGTGGGGCTCAAGCCAGCTGGGGGTGACGTCCGCGTGAGCGGACGTCACCGGACGCCGGTTCCGGCGGCGCTTGCCTTCCTCCAGCCACGGTCATCCGTTGCGCAGCCACACGTCATTGTAGAAGGGGTACAGATTGGCCTGGTTGGGCTGCCAGCCCACGACGTTGGTCGTGTGCGCCCAGATCGTGTTCTGCGTGTAGATCGGGATGAGCGGCACCAGCTCGGCGAAGACGGCCTGGTAGGCGTACGCCGTCTCCTTGAGCTGCGTCGCGTTGGCAGCATCCTGCCAGGCCGCGTACTGCTTGTAGAGCGGCTTCAGCGCGCTCACCTGCGGCTGGTAGAACTCGACGAAGAGCACGGAGACGTCGATCGGGCTCGACCACAGCCACTTGAACGCGTACGACGTGGTCTTCGCCGTCAGCTTCGGGTAGAACGCCGCCTGCGACAGGCTCTCCACCTGCATCTCGATTCCGACGTTGGCGAGCATCTGGCTGAGCGCCTGCATGACCTGGTTCTGGGTCTCGTCGGTGAGGTTGTAGGTCTTGAACGAAAGGTGCTTTCCGTTCTTGGTCCGGATGCCGCTCGAGCCCTTCTTCCAGCCAGCCTCGTCGAGCAGATGCTCGGCCAGGCCGAGGTTGAACTGGTTGAACTTCTCGACCGCCGGGTTGTAGAACTTGTACTTCGTCATCACCGGCCCGTAGGTGGCAACCGCGTGACCGAGGAAGATCGACTCGACGATCGCCTTACGGTCGATCGCGTGGGAGATCGCCTGACGGACCCGCAGGTCGTTGAAACCTAGCGCTTCGTCTCCCAGGTTGACCGAGAGGAAGAAGTTCGAGAGCTCCTGGTACTCGAGGACGACGATGTCCGGGTTGTCCTTCAACGTGAGGACGTCTTGCGGCGGTGGATTCTTGATGGCGTCGACGAGTCCGGTCTGTATCTGGGGCGCACGCTCGGACGCGTCCGTGATCGAGATCCATTCAATGGAGTCGAGATAGGCCTTGCCCTTGTTCTGGAAGAACGGAACAATCGAGCCGGGGTATTCCTCCCATCTCTTTGCAATGACGTGCTCGCTCGGCGAGAAGCTCGTCAGTATGAACGGGCCGGTGCCATTGGTGGCTCCCGTCCCATAGCTGGCCCCGTCTGCCTTCCAGGTCGCCGGGTCCATGATGTAGGAATATTCCGTTGTCACTGTCTCTTGGAACGCCCGGAATGGGTGCTTCGTGGCGCACAAGATGTTCTGACCGTGCGAGCTGACGCTCGTGATGGGAGTCCAGAACGGCCCGTTCTGCCCCGTCTTGGGACTCAGGAACAACTTGAAGTCCTCGACCACTGCGGCCGGAGTGAGGGGCGCGCCGGACTGGAAGTGCAGACCCTCCCGTAGATGGAACGTCCATCCGTGGGGCCCGCTCGAGAACGAGTCGGCGAGCATCGGCACGATCTCGCCTGCGGGATTCCGCATCACAAGCGCCTCGAAGAGCGCGTTGTAGTCAGGGTCGGCCCACGCGTTCGCGACAGGATCGGGCGGCGTGAAGACGCGGTCGTATCCCTCGCGGAACCTGCCGCCCCTTCTCGGAGTGCTCCGCGGCAGCGACTCTCGTTCGGCTGCGCCGGGGCGAGCCGTCGAGGCTCCCGCAGCCCCGCTCGCGACGAGCGGCCCGACGACGGCGGCCGTGACACCGAGCAGGCCGGCTCGCTTCAGAAGATCCCGCCTCGAGATCCGTCGGTCGACGTATTCGCCGACCACTTCCTGCAGGCCGTCAGGTGACCGATCCATGAATTTCCCCCCTATGACTTTGGGCTGTCCGCTTTGGCGAGTACAGTAGAACAAACGCTTGGCTAGGTCAAGAGAGCCCTCGCCAGTGCCACGGGTGGGAGGAGTGAGCCCGACTGGCGGAGGGCTCGGGAGATGCCTGCCCGGGAGCTCGCACGGCTGGTCGGTCTGCTCGGGTCGGGCCCTGCCTCCGCAGGCGTCGAGAACGAGCAGAATCGCTCTCAGCCCGCTTGGCTCCTTCGGCTCCCAACCGTGCCGAGTGGGCGCTGGGCATTGCGTTGCCGCCGATCGTCCCACCTTCGAAGGCGCCGATCAGCCAGCAGCTTGAACTCGAGAGCTTCTCCGATCCCCGGACGGATCGGCTTCGGGCTCCTTGTGGAAAGCCAAGCGTTGCTCCCCGCCGTACGAGGGTGCAGGGCAGCGTGTTTCCGATGTCTGCGCCTCAGGACGGTGCCGGCTCCTCAGAGAAGCGGCGAAGGCTTCGACGCCAGGGCCCTGGGCGCCCGCACGTTGGGAGTCTCGACGAGGTGTGGAGTTGCCCAGGCCGGTCCGCTCTTCGCGGGGCACCGGCGCCGGCCGCCCTCCCGTGGGGATCAGCGTCGCCCCTGCTGGAAGTACTCGATGCCGGCATTCGGGCGCGCTCCGAAAAGAGGGGCGCCCCAACCCCCGCGACCACGACTCGCACAGTCGCCGAATGCCGAAAATGGCAATCCGAGCCGGCTGACTCGTGGCAACGCACAGCCTCGGCGTCAGTGCATGGTGCGAAGTCGCTCAGGTGCCATACGTGTCAAATGTAATGCTGCGCGCCCAGGTCACTGCTCACCTTGTCGGGGTACGACGTGCGCGGATGCGCGCCAATGAGGGTACCAAGCCGGTCAGCTACAGATCGACAGCGAGCGAGCGAGGACGGACGATCAGGCGTGGGGGGCACTTTGCTGGGCAGAGATCGGGGCTCGGCCCTTCAGGAGCCGAGGAAACGCAGGACGGCGAGCACCCGTCGATGGTCCGACTGCGACACCGGCAGGTCGAGCTTGGCGAAGATGTTGGCGACGTGCTTCTCCACGGCGCCCTCGGAGATCACGAGCGTCGTGGCGATCGCGGCGTTGGAGCGGCCCTCGGCCATGAGCGAGAGCACTTCGCGCTCGCGGGCGCTCAGCCCCGAGAGGGAGTCGAGCCGCCGGGACGCCCCTACCAACTGCGTGACGACCTCGGGGTCGAGGGCGGTTCCGCCGGAGGCGACGCGCACGAGCGCCTCCACGAAGTCGCTGACGTCGGCCACGCGGTCCTTCAGCAGATAGCCGATGCCGGCAGCGTCGTCGGCGAGCAGTTCTGCGGCGTAGCGCGTCTCGATGTACTGGGAGAAGAGCAGGATACCGAGCGCTGGATACCGCTTCCGCAGCTCGATCGCGGCCCTGAGTCCCTCGTCGGTGAAGGTCGGGGGCATGCGGATGTCGATCACGGCGACGTCGGGACAGTCGCGTTCGATCGAGGCTCGCAACGCCTGCGGCTCGCTCACGGCATCGGTGACCTCGAAACCACGATCGGCCAATAGCTGTACCAGCCCGTCGCGCAGGATCGCAGAGTCCTCGGCGATAGCGACACGGATCGAATCGCTCATCTAGGCGTGCAGGGGGAGGTCGACGGTCACGACCGTCGGGCCACCGAGAGGGCTCGTTATGTCGAGGTGACCGTCGACTGCTTTGACGCGGTCGGTAAGCCCGCGAAGTCCGCTCGATGAGGAGCCGAGCGTAGAGATGTGCGCACCTCCGCGTCCGTCGTCGCGGACCACGACGCGCAGCCATCGGCCGTGCTGGGCGCAGCTGATGCTCGACCTCGAGGCGTGGGCGTGCTGGGCGACGTTGGCGAGAAGTTCGGCCACGCAGAAGTAGGCGATTGCCTCGATCGCCTGTGTTGGACGCTCGTCGAGCATCACCGTGAAGTCGGTCGGGAGCGCGCTCCGAGCTGCCAGAGTGGACAAAGCGCCCTCGAGTCCGGTGTCCAGGACGGGCGGGTGGATGCCTCGAGCGAGGTCGCGTAGCTCGACGATGGCCTCCTTGGCGCCTCGGTGGGCGTCATCGACGAGGCGGCGTACCTGCTCGAGGTCGACGTCGTCTACGCCGGCCAGCTTCTCCTTGGCTTGGCCCAGGCGCATCGCGAGAGCCACGAGCTGCGCCTGCGTGCCGTCGTGGAGGTCCCGCTCGATCCGACGGAGCGTCGCTGCCGATTCATCGACCGTCTGCGCGCGGGCGTGCTCTAGCGACCGAACTCTCGCTGTCATCGCATCGGGTGCGAGCAGCGCTCTCATCAGGCGGCGGTCGACGTAGACGACCGAACGCATCGTCCACGGAGCGACGAAAAGCAGGATCACGCCGGTGAGGAAGATGGCCGTCCCGTGGAGGAAGCCGCTCGTGCCGACGGAGAGGTAGCCGGGAGGGAAAAGGTTGACGGCTATGCCGAACTCGCCGGGACGCTGCGCTCCCGCACCCCAGAGCGGGTACCCGAGGCAGAAGAAGGCGTCCACCCAGACGCTCAAGGCGAACCAGACGCCGAAGGCCGCGACGGGGATCTTGATCACCGAGTACGCCATCGCGCGCCATCCCGCCCGGTCGCGGAGTGCCGACTGCAGCCACCCGAAGAACCCAGTACGCGGCGCGAGCGGATCCGGCTCCTCGATCTGCTCGTCGAGGAAGGTGCGGGCGAGGCCACGGTGGAACGAACCTAAGCCTCTGGCACCGCGGACGCCGGCGGCGATGATGATCACGCCGACGAAGGTGATGAACAGCGCGATACCGGCGAGCGTGCTGAGCGCGACGAAGATGACGCCGACGATCGCCAGCAGCGCAGAGAGGACGAACCAGATGAACTCGCTCCATGTCCGCCTTGTGAAGGGCGCCCGCCAGACGGTGTCCGCGATTCGCCGCATCTGCTCGAGGCGGGCCTCAGAGATCACTATCACTTTGCCCTCGCCCCCCGGGCGCCACTCCACGCGTCGATCCGAGTCATCGACATCAACCTTCATCATTGGATATCCCGTAGGATCATCGCTGCGGCTCATTTCTCTGGCAGATCGGCGGCACAGTCACCGCTCTCGTGTTGACATGGTACGGACCGACGCAGCTCCCGAGAATGCCGCCAGCTGGTGTCTCCCGACGGGTGCTAACCCCCGTCTCCCCGAACCGCGGCGCGCCCTGTGACCTCCGACGGCCGCTCTTGGGCCCACCGGACGTGGCTCGCAGCGTCGGATGCGGCGGGAGCCCAGGTCGTTCGACGACGGCCGGATGTCGGGGGAGTTACTATGGGCTGAGGCCATGCTCAGCCCTAAAGGCAGTGGAACGCACGCACGCCGTCAGCCGAACCGAAGTCGCCGCTCTTGTCGCCAGCGCTCTGCACCGGAGGATCTGAAGCAAACGAGCTCGGCCTCCGTGAATGCGTTGGCACCGAGGCGTCCGTGAGTCGCCCCCGACTCCGAGAGCTGCTTCAGTCCGACCAGCCTCGTATAGGGACCTGGATCAGCATCCCTGCCCCGTATGTGGTCGAAATCTTTGCATCGATTGGATTCGACTGGTTGTGCATCGACATGCAGCACGGCTTCATCGGCGACGACCTGCTGCCTTCGATGCTGATGGCCGCGGCGGTCTCAGGCACACCAACGGTGGTGAGAACACGATGGAACGATCCCGCGGCGATCATGCGCCCGCTCGACGCGGGAGCGGACGGCGTCATCGTTCCGCTAGTAAACGACCGAGACGAAGCGCTCCGGGCGGCGCGAGCGAGCCGCTATCCCCCTAACGGAATCCGAAGCTGGGGTCCGATGCGTCCTCTCGAGGACGGCGCCCCCGGCGCCAGGCCTGACGACGAGCCTGTCTGCATCGTCATGGTGGAGACAAAGGAAGCCGCTGCCAGCGCCGCGGCAATTGCATCGACGCCGGGCATCGACGGCGTGTTCGTTGGTCCGAGCGACCTTTCCTTATCGCTGTCTGGTCGACTGGGAGCCGACATCAGCGATCAGACTGCAGCCATCTCACAAGCGTGCGCTGACGCCGGGATCATCGCGGGAGTGGCCTGCGGCGGACCTGAGTCCGTGATCGCGGCTCAGGCGGCCGGGTTCCGGTTGCTGACATTGGAGTGGGACGTGGCAATGCTCGCTGCTGGTGCGACGAGCGCACGAAGCGCCGTCCGTTTAGCGCTCGAGAAGACCTTGAAAGACGAGGCCGGCTAACCCTTGCAAATCCGAGAGGTCACGCTTCATCGTATTCTGGTTCCGCTCGAGGAGCCTACGATATGGATCGCTGGAGTCGATACCGCGTGGTCGCGCACGATATTGCGGATGCGGACGGATGACGGAATTGAGGGCATCGCCGAGACGAGTGGCGATGATGCGACATACGCACAGCTTCACGCACTGAAGCACCTGTTCATTGGCAAGTCACCCTTCGACCGACAGCAGATCTTGTCGACTCTCTGGGCGGTGCCGACGCAACACGGGACGAGTGGCAAGCACGCAATACAGGCGCTGGAGACCGCTTGCTGGGACATCGTAGGCAAGGCACTCGATCAACCTCTGCACAGGATGCTCGGTGGCAAGCTTCGCTCCACTGTGCCGATGATCGCCTACGTTCACCCTCGGGTCGAGATCGCAGGCGGTCGTGCCCTTGGGCGCGATTCCGCCGAAGTCGTGGACTACGCAACACGCCTCGTCGAGGCTTACGGGTTCGGGACGATCAAGGTCAAAGGAGGGGTATTCTCACCGAACGAAGAGCTCAAGACGATGCGTGCGCTACGCGTGGCCTTCCCAGGGCACGAACTTCGCTTCGACCCGAACGCGCTGTGGTCGGTCGAGACGGCCATCCGGATCGGCCGTGAGCTCGAGGGTCTCTCGCTTGAATGGTACGAAGATCCTGCGTGGGGAATCGAAGGAATGCGTCGCACTCGTCGCAAGGTCCGTATTCCGCTTGCGACGAACATGTGCTGCCTGCAGCTAGACCAGCTCCCCGTTGCGATCCGTGCGAACGCGTTCGACATCGAGCTTCTTGACATAGATGACTGGGGTGGACTCACGGCAACTCTTAAGGCTGCGGCGGCCTGTGAGGTTTTCCAGGTCGGTGTAGGACTTCATTCGAGTGGCGAAGCGGGTATCGGGACCGCCCTCCGCCTACAGGTCGCAGCAGCTCTTCCCACATTACCCCATGCCATGGACTCGTATTACCACCACCAGACAATGGACGTGATAACGGTGCCACACCATTATGCCGACGGCGCTATGGCTGTCCCTGATGGCCCCGGCCTGGGCGTCGAAATCGACAGCGAGCAGCTTCGCCGCCTCGAGGCCCTCTACGCGGCGGGCGCGCACGTCGTCGAGGATCCGACGACTGGCCCTCGGTACCCCGGGCTCTACTAGAACAACGGCACCCCAAGGGATAGCAGGCAAATCGTGCCGGCTCCTCGTTGTCTGTCAGGGCACTAGCCTTTCGACCGCCAGGGGAGGTGAGAGATGCGCTGCGCAACGTGCGAGGTCGAGAACCCGCCGGGAAGCAAGTTCTGCCTCGGGTGTGGCGCCGGCCTGGCGCGGTCGTGTCCCCGTTGCGGGACAGATCTTCCCTCGCATGCGCGGTTCTGCAACGAGTGCGGCACGACGCTCACGGCCGCGGCGTCGCCGGCGCTCGCCGGCTTCGCCCCCGCGCCGGCTCCCACGGTGGTCCCACCGAGTCCTACCACAGAACGACGGCTGTGCTCGGTGCTGTTCGTCGACCTCGTCGGCTTCACGCCGCTCGCTGAGAAACGGGACCCCGAGGAGATCAGAGAGCTGCTCTCGCTCTATTTCGACCGTGCTCAGGCCATCATCGGCCACTACGGGGGAACCGTCGAGAAGTTCATCGGGGACGCCGTCATGGCCGTGTGGGGGGCGCCGGTGGCGAACGAGGACGACGCCGAGCGAGCGGTCCGGGCGGCCCTCGAGGTGGTGGCATCGGTCACAGAGCTGGGGATCGAGTCCGGCGTGGAGCTTGCAGCCCGAGCCGGGATCGTCACCGGAGAGGTCGCGATCACGATCGGCAAGGTGGCCGAGGGGATGGTGCTCGGCGACACCGTCAACGCTGCCTCGAGGGTCCAGAGCGTCGCCCCGCCGGGAGCCGTGCTCGTCGACGAGTCCACGTGGCGTGCCGCCTCGGGCGCGGTCGCGTTCAGCGAGGTGGGGACTCTTCATTTGAAGGGCAAGGAGGAGCCCGTCCAGGCCTGGCGGGCGCTTCGAGTCGTGGCCCAGCGCAAAGGCGTCGGACGGTCCGAGCGGCTGGAACCCCCGTTCGTCGGTCGCGGTGAGGAGCTCAGGCTCATCAAGGACCTGCTACACGCCACCTCGCGCGAGAAAAGGGCGCGTCTGGTGTCGGTGACGGGCATCCCTGGCATCGGCAAGAGCCGTCTTACCTGGGAATTCCTGAAGTACGTCGACGGCCTTGCGGAGACGGTCTACTGGCACCAGGGCCATTCCCCCGCCTACGGGGAGGGCATCACGTTCTGGGCGCTCGGCGAGATGGTGAGGATGCGCGCATCCATCAACGAGTCCGAGGACGCAGTCTCGTCGCGGTCCAAGCTCGCTGCATCGGTGGCCGAATTCGTTTCTGATCCCGACGAGCGAAGGTGGATCGAGCCGCGCCTCGCCCACCTCCTCGGGCTCGCCGAAGCGCCGGCCGGGGACCGTGAGGAGCTCTTTTCGGCCTGGCGGGCCTTCTTCGAGCGGATCTCCTCGCAGGGCCCGACGGTCATGGTCTTCGAGGACCTGCAGTGGGCCGACCCCGGGCTCATCGACTTCGTCGAGTCGATCCTCGAGTGGTCGCGCAACCACCCTCTGATGGTGATTGCGCTCGCTCGCCCAGAGCTTATTGACAGGAGACCGAATTGGGGAGCCGGCCAGCGCAGCTTCACCTCGCTGCACCTCGAGCCGCTCTCCGACCTCGCCATGGGTGAGCTACTCGACGGGTTCGTCCAAGGTCTCCCCGAGGAGGTCTCAGCCAAGCTTCTCGAGCGCGCCGAAGGCGTGCCCCTCTATGCCGTCGAGACCGTGCGCATGCTGGTCGACCGGGGGGTGCTTCTCGAGCACGGCGGTACCTACAGCGTCACCGGCGAGCTCGGTTCCCTCGAGATCCCCGAGACCCTCCAGGCGCTAATCGCGTCGCGCCTCGACGGGCTTCCAAGTGAGCAGCGATCACTGCTTCAAGACGCCGCCGTCCTTGGCAATTCCTTCGCGACCGAAGCCCTGGCCGTGGTGCACGGCGGAGATCGTGCGACCCTGGAGGCAAATCTCCGGGACCTAGTCCGAAAGGAGTTCCTCGGTCTCGACACCGACCCCCGCTCGCCAGAACGGGGCCAATACGGCTTCGTCCAGGGCCTGATCGGAGAAGTGGCCAGCTCGACACTGGCGAAGCGTGACCGCAGCGCCAAGCACCTCGCCGTCGCCCGCCACTTCGAGTCCCTGGACGACGACGAGCTGAGCGCGGTCGTTGCGGCCCACTTCCTCGAGGCGCACCGAGCGTCTCTTGAAGGTCCCGAGGCCGAGGAGATCGCGGCCGCTGCGCGGGACTGGCTTTCCCGTGCCGGACGACGGGCGCTCTCGCTCGGCTCGCCCGAGCAGGCGCTCGGTCTCTTCGAGCAGGCCTTGGAGGTGCCGGCGGGCGGGTCCGAGCGTGCCGCCCTCCTCGAACTGGCCGGCGAGGCCGCGCGAGCGCGCGTCGGACGATGACGCGGCGCTGGTCCACCTTGAGGAGGCCATCGGCCACTACAAGCGAGCTGGCGACACGGCCGCGGTCGGTCGTGCCACCGTTGTCCTGGTCCGCTCCCTGGCGTTCGGTAAGAGTCACTTCTCCGAGGCGATCGAGCGCGCGGAACGTGCCTTCCTGGAGATCGAGCCCGGTGGCGACGAGCGGGTGACAGCAGACCTCGCCTGCGCGCTGTCATCGGCGCATGACAACGGCGGGTCGTCCGAGCGCTCCCTGGAGTGGTCCGAAACGGCCCTCATACTCGCCGAGAGCCTTGACGACACCGAGCTTCTCGCCCGCGCGATCGGCGCCAGAGCGGGCGCGCTGTTCGGTCTCGGGCGTCACCGGGAGGCTGTGGTCCTGGCGCGGGGTCAGGTGGCTCTCGCCGAAACGGCCGGTTCCCGCTTGGAGCAGGCGACTGGCGAGCTCTACTTGAGCGTCTTCGTCCAGCCTGACGATCCTCGCGAGGCATTGTCCGCAGCGAACGAGGCCGCCGAGCTGGCCAGACGGTCCGGGCACAGACTGCTCGAGATCACGAACTTGCTCAACGCCGCCGAGATCTCGATCCTGCTCGGCGAGTGGAGTCACACCCGCGCGGCGTTCATCCAGCTCGGCCAAAGAGATCTCCCGGGGCATCAGAGGCCGTGGTTCGAGTGGTTGGTGGCGATGCTGGAGGCACTCACCGGAGACCCGGGCAGGGCATCGGTACGCCTCCAGCCATATGCCGACCTCGCCGCCACGACTGAGTTCCGCGCGACGCGGACCACCTATCTCAGGGCTCGCTCCATGGTGAGCCTCGCGGCCGGTGACCTCGAAGCGGCCAACCGAGAGGCAGCTGAGGCCGTGCACGCCGACCCCTTGGGAATCAACAGTCCGTACGCTCTCGCATTTCAGGCACGGGCTGCCCTGTGGCTGCACGACACAGAGCGTGTGAGCGAGGCTCTATTCGCGATGAAGAGCTTCCGCGGCCGGTGGATGGCGGCAGAGAGGTTAACGGTCGAGGCTGGGCTGGCGGCCCTCGAGAGTCGCATCGACGCGGCTGGCGAGGCGTACGGAAAGTCCATCGAGGCTTGGCGGTCGCTCGACTGCACCCTCGACCTCGCCCTCTGCGAGCTGGACCTCGTCTCGTTGCTCGGCCACGACCACCCGGACGCCACCGCGGCCAAGGAGGCCAGGGACATCTTCACGCAACTCGGAGCGGAGCCGTTCTTGGAACGGCTGAACCGAGCCACCTCAGCTGAAGAGGCATCGGGCTAGAGACGAACCAGTGGAGGCTGAGATGGAAGCGGGAAACAAGCGCCCATCCCGTCAGGTGATAGTGCCCGTAGCATGGGCGGACTTCTACCAGGAGACCCACATTCCGGCTGCGGTGAGAACGGGTGACACGTTGCGCTTGACGGGACACACCGGCGAGACCGTCGACGGCGCGTTCTCCTCCGACCCGGAGTCCCAGATACGACAGGTGTTTCGCAATGTCGGCTTCACCCTTGCAGACGCGGGAGCCGGCTGGTCCGACGTCGTCGAGATCAACTCGTACCATGTTGGCCTGCTGAGCCAGGCCGAAGCCGTTCTCAGGATCGCCGCCGAGTTCTTGGCGGACCCCTATCCAGCGTGGACCGCGGTGGGCGTGACCGAGCTCATCCTCCCGGAGGCACTTGTCGAGATCAGCTGTGTCGCCGTCGTCCCAACCGACAGGACATAGGCCGGCACCGCTCGCGCGACAGCCGGCTACGACCGGTTGGCGGTCCTGAAATACCAGTACTCCGGGGTGAGCGTCCCGAGCGAGTTGAGCGGCGCAACGCCGCCGAGGTCGTTCGAGACTTCGTAGACAGCTACGGAGTCGTTCGGCTGCCAGATGACCGGCAGCTGTTCGGCGAGGTAGTTCTCGTAGTCGAAGAGAGCCAGGCGGTTGAACAGACCGCCGGAGTCGTCGGGGGCCTCGCTCTCACTGATCAGCCGATCCGCAGTCGCGTTGTCGTAACTCCCGGCATTGGCGCCGGCACCCCGATAGAACAAGTAGTCGCCGGTCGGCATGGTGTCCGGCGAATAGATCCACGACCCGCCCCAGCCGTTCACCTCCCACGCGCAGGCGTTGGCAGGGGCGCCCTTTCTTCGGCACGGCGAGAGTATCGCGAGGAGGGATCCGAAGTTTTCCCCCAGCGGCTCGGCTTCGATTCCGTACCTCGCCCATTCCGAGCTCTCGGCCACTGCCGACTCGAGGGTGACAGCTGCGGAGCTGTTCGTGTAGAGCAGGGTGAACCGCAGAGGTGTGCCCGCCTTGATCCCGCTTCCGCAGTCGGTCGGCCCGGTCCCAGGTCGTTCACACACATCAGCGGCGCTTCCGGTGCGCCGCACCCAACCATGGCTTCTAAGGAGCCGCACGGCCCTGTTCGGGTTGAACGCGTAGAGATTCACCCCTTCCTGGGCCGACAGGAACGGGCTCGCCAGAGCGGCCGGCACCGGGCCGTAGACGGGCTCGCCGTAGCCGCGGTACACCACCTTGATGAGCCCCAGCTGGTCGACGAGCAGTTGCAGGGCCTGACGGATGTACAGCTGTCGGAAGATCGGGTTCGTCGCCCCCCCTTCCTCCGTCGACTCGTAGTTCTCCGGCCAATAGCTGATGGCCCAGTACGGGTCGACGTCGAGCGTGAAACGGTCGGCGAGCGCGGGCAAGTTGGCGCCGGCCGAGCCGGGGGGACCCGTGTTCCGAGGAAGGTCGTCGATAAAAACAGCGCTCACGTCAGGAGCTCCAGGGCCGCCGCGGACGACAGCGGCGAGTGCGGCGGGTGCGTTGGAATACGCCACCTCGACGAACTTCGGAATGATCGGGCGCTGCGGACCGGAGTAGGCGAGGTTCGGGACGAAGGTGACTTGGCCGGTCGAGACGTCGTAGCTCGACAGCCGCCAGGGCCCGTCCACGACCTGCCAGAGCGGGTTCGAGCCGTAGGTATCAAGATCCCCGCTCATTGTCGGATTCACCGAAGTCCCGTCGCGGTCGGTGTCGAAGGCCCATACCCGCTGACAGGCAACCGCCGTCGCTCGCCCGTCCATTTCTCCAGCGAGAACAGTCCCACAGCCTCCCGAGCCGGGTCGGCCGCGTAACGACGTGATGTCCCAAGCCTCCGGCATGGGGGTGATCTGTGAGAGGGCGTTGTAGAGGAGCCACCCGATGGCGTACGGGCGGTCAAAGGTGACCGTCACCAGATCGCCCTGCGGGCCGTCGGGTGCCGAGAAGGCCACGACGTTGTACGGGAAGCCCGCGGGCGACGCCTCCCCCCAGCAGGGTCCCCCGCAGTCGGTCTTCTCGCCCTCGGACATCATCATGTTCATCCAAAAGATGACGCTCTGGGCATCGACGCGCTCGCCGTTCGAGAAGCGCCAGCCCTTCAGCACGATCCTTGCTGTGCGTCCCCCATTTGCCGACGTTGGCGTCAACGCGAATGACAGTTGGTCGTTGAAGGCCGGCGAGGCGGACGTCAACTGGCCGAACCAGTAGAGGGGGCGGTACATGAGGTACTGGAACTCCGGATAGTTCGCTTGGGTGGCGTGATCGGCGCCACCGAAGGGAAAGATCCATTGCGGGAGAGCGCCCTCGGCCCAGTACACGGTGCCACCCCTGATTCGGCCCTCTGCATGACCGTGTCCGATGTCAGTTGTCGACGTGCAGCCACCTAGGACAATTGCCGTGGCGGCAAGGGCCGTGCGCAGGTAGCTCAACCGACGCGGGCGCCGGGGCCAGGTCATCCGGTCACGTCACCCCCATCTCGCGCCATGTTCGCAGCCGGTACCACCCGTGAGCGCCGGCGTTACTAAGTCCCTTGTCTGAGCCCGATTGCCCAGCCGCGAATCTTAGGGGCCTCGACGTGCAATCGGCGGGCCACCGGCGAGTCGGCAGCCTGATCGTGCGTGACGGAACGGGCTGCACCTCCTCCAACCTTCTTCGGTGGGCTGCCGGCACGACATCGAGTGAATCGATCGTTCACGACGGTTGTTTGGCCGTTATCGAATTACTTCGGTTCCGTACTTCGCCATCGTTCGGCCGATGTCGGCGGGGTTGAGCATCCCGTGATCGTCGACGGAGAGCTTGCTCAGGTCGCGGAAGTACTCGACATACAGGTCGGGAGTGAGCGTGCAAATGAACTTGGCTGGCTCACCGAAGGGGTTGCAGAAGGTGTGTGGCGTCCCGGCGGGAATCGTGACGCACGATCCGGCCTCCACATCGACGCTGTCGGCTGCCTCGGTGAATCTGAGCATGCCGTCGATCACGATGAATATCTCGTCGTGATCTCGGTGAACGTGCTGGGGCGGGCCGGTCGGGCTAGGCGGCACCATGGCCTCGACGATGCCTACCCGATGCTCGGTGTGTGAGCCGTCCTCGATGATGCGGCAGCGGATCGGCCCGCCGCCGGACTGCTCGCCGTCGCTCGGCCGTACGATCAAGATGGGCATGAGAGCTCCTTTACGAAGATGGATATTCGTAGGTAACTGCTGACGCGCTGGCCTTTTCGTCGAGGGCGAACTCGTAGGACGAGCGGACCAGTCGCAGGACAACTTGACACTCGATGTCGTCGCGAGGGGCGTAGATCATGACGATGGTGCCCGGCGCCTGGCCGGTCTGCACGAGGAAGTGGGGCTCGCCCCATCCTGCGGCCTTGGCGGCGGCGGCTAATGGCAGCGGCAACGCGGCGTGGAGGCTCCAGTCACCCTGCGCGTGCACGTGGCAGAACTCTCGGCCGATCAAGAACGCCTCCGCCGGCCCACCCGCCATGCTGTCGTCCAAGGTGAGTGCACGGGCGCCCTCCACCGAGATCTTGGATGGCTGCCCGAGCACGTACCGCCACGTCAGTGCCTCGACAAGAATGGCATCCACGTGCCGGCCGTCATCGGGTTGTTGGTCTAGTTGACGGTGGGGGAGCTCGGTGCTGGTACTTGGTCGCTGCCCGTCACGCGGCGGCAGCTGCAGCGGTCCGGCCATCTCAGCCGCCGAACCAGAAAAGCTCGATCGGGATTCCGTCCGGGTCACGGAATGCGACCAAGGCGTGCGGCACCGGCTCCTCCGTCTCGAACAGTGCTCCGTGCTCAACACCGACGGCGTCGAGGTGGGTGATCCACTCGTCGAGGGCCTCCCGACTGGTGACTTGAAGCGCCAGGTGGTCAAGTCCAGTGCGCAGCTCGCTGAACGTTCGCCGGTCGGCGTCGGGATGGTGGTCGAGCCCTAGGAAAAGCCCGCTGCCGGGATGGGTCATGACTACGGCGTAGCCCTCGCCGGTCCCGTGCGGTTCGGCGAAGGCTCGGACAAGTCCCAGAACCTGGTTGTACCAGGCCTCGCTGGCGGCGATGTCGCGGACGGTGAGGCCGACGTGGTGAAGCCCGGTCACCGTCGGAACCGTGCGGCTGGATGCGGTTGTCTCGGTAGCGGTGGTCACTGTGCCCTCCTGCGGGTCATCTGAAATGAGACTCCGTGTCTCATAGTGAGACTTTGAGTATCATGCACGCAAGGACCGTTCGTGTCAAGGAGTGAGGCGATGGAGGATTCACGCAACAAAGCGCTGTCCGGTCCGAGGGAGCGCACCCTGCGTCTGCTGCGCGAGGCCTCCCGGGAGCTCTTGCGTACCGGAGGTCCGCTCACTGTGGCGGCAGTCGCCGAGCTCGCCGGCGTGTCGCGGGCAACTGCCTATCGCTATTTCCCCAACAACGACGCTGTGGTGCTAAACGCGACGATGCCGCTCGTCGAAGACCCGTTCAACGACATCGACCGTGACCGCTCGGGGGCCGCGTCACCCGGCGAGCTAACCGTCAAGGCCGCCGACCTTGTACGAATGACGGCAACTTGGGCATTCGACCACGAGACCGAGCTGCGCACGATGCTGCGCCTCTCCTTGACGCCCGAGCGAAAAGAGGTGAAGCCCAGGCGCGGCCTGACCAACCGAGGTCGATGGATCAGGGCGCTGCTCGAAGACCTGCCCAGTGATGTCCCGCCGGCGGCGCGCGATCGTCTCGCGACCGCCCTTATCCCGCTGTTCGGAGCCGACGCCGTCGTCTGGACCACCGACATCGCCGACCTACCTCGTGAAAAGGCTATCGAGCTCCTCGTTTGGATGGCGAAGGTACTCATCGCCGCCACGCTGGACGGACTTGAGTAGCGCAGCTTGACCTCAGGTGGCGTCTCCTCGGGCGGACTACGTGCTCGGCGCCCTACTACAGGCCTACATGGAGTGGTGACTAATCTTAGAGTAGACCCTACTGGCCGACCGGGCCTGAGTCGCTTTCGGGAGACGACGTGGCCGAGATCTTCACCAAGGTTCTTGGCCGCCTGATCACCTTTCACCCGATCTCCTTTGAGGAACAAAAGCAGGCGATGATCGACGTCGGTCTCCCCGAACCCGTCGCCAAGGACAACGCCCTCGCGGTCGCCTGGATGGCCGATGGCGATTGCGACTACATCACCGACGAGGCGCCGTTCCGGCTGTTGCCAAGAGCAGCACTTTCGCATCAAAGGGAACCAACCAGCAGAAAGGCCGCCTGATGACTACAAACAAGGAAACGACGGGTCGGACCAAGCACCTGCCTGCGCTCATGACGAGGGGTGACGATCTCTTCAACGCGCGCGACTGGACCGAGTTGGACGACGTGCACCACCCGGACATGATCGCGTTCATCCCTGGGAGCGCAGAGCCGATCTACGGACGGAAGGCCCACGGCGAGGCGATGCAGCAGCTGGTCCGGATGTTCCCCGATGTCCTCGTGCACCTCCCATACCCGATCCAGTTCGGAGACGACGACTGGATCACCGTGGTCACCAACGCCACCGGAACGTTCAGGGGAGAGATGATCCTGCCCGACGGGAATGTGATTCCACCGACCGGAAAGGCTTTCGACCTCGAGTTCGCCCAGACCAGCAAGTGGGCCGGTGACCAGCTCATCGTCATCTCCGCCTTCTGGGACTCCGCTGTTCAGAGGCGACAGATCGGCCTCGCGTAAGTAAGAGCGGCGTCGGTCGGTTCGTGCGACGTGTCACACCCACCGGCCGCCGTTGCCGGCCAGTAGACCGGTTATCTTCGCCTGCGGGTCCACTTACTCCGAGGTTCAGCGACGAAGACGACGGCCGTCTGGCCTAGACCGTGTTGACGACTCGGAGACCTGGAACCACCGGTCGAGCTCATCCAGCATTTCCCCGATGATCGGATGTAGCTCAGCTGCGATCTTGGCCTGACTGTGACCCTTGCGCGTGCGATTGCCGGCCTCAAGGATGATGACCTGGAACACACCGGCCAGCGTCATCCCCTGGAGTCTGGCGATCTCCGGCGCAACCTCGGTGGTGTCGGCGATGGCGGAGGCGATGGCGGCGGCTTGCCGGTCTGTCATCTCCAGCGCCAAGCGGTGCACGGCCGGGGCTGATGGCCGCCAAGTAGCCGAGTTCGCCGCGCCACTGGTTGCGCGGGATGCTGCGAATTCCCTTGACCGACCCCAAGACGAAGTCGCGAACGGCGGCTGCAGCAGTCGTCCACGGCGGGCGGGAACGAATCAGATCGCACAGCCGGTCTCGAACCTCTTGGTCTCGATCGATGACCAACTGTTCCTTGCTCGGGAAGTAGTTGTAGACAGTCTGCTCCGCCACCTCGGCCTCGCGCGCGACGTCGGTCACGGCAACCTTTTCATATCCTCGCTCGGCGAAGAGTCGGGCGGCAGTGTCGGCGATCAGCCGCCGGGTGCGGGACTTCTTGAGTTCACGCAGTCCTGCGCTTGCCATGACTCAAGCATATAACGGTTTACTCTAAGCTTGAGGCTCACCCCATTCTGGATCGTTACGCGGAGGCAAATCGACGAAGGGTCACAGAGGCCGGGGCTTCTGATTCTCTTCAGATGCTTTGGCTTGGTCCACAGCTGTCTCGGCTTTCGGGGACGGCGACCGACGGTAGGATGACTTGCGAGGTGTCGAGCGAGCCCGTCGTGCCCATGCGCCTACCGAGCCTCGAGTTGCCGGTCGAGGAGCTGTTGCGTCGCGCCCACGCTCTCCCGCCTCACGAGGAAATGCTGGTCGAAGACCTCGATGAGGCCGAGGGTCTGGCGTTTCTCGCTGCACTCAACGGATGAGCCTGCAGCCGGTCGCGGCCCGGTCGTGATCGACACCGATGTATACGGGGCCGACGTTCGTCTTGAGCTACGCCTGTTTGCGGGTCGAGTCCCAGCGGATCGGAAATCCGCTCGCTCAGCGGGATCACGACGCCGACCGTTGGGTGGCTGCAACGGCGCTCCGCAACGGCACGAGCGAGAAAACGGCACACCGCCGAGCTGACCGTGGTCGCCGACTTTGTGCTCCGCCGATCTGATCCCGCCGGAGAGGTGTCCTTCTGTACGCGCAAGTCCCTGGTTCTTGAGGTCCTACGGCAGTGCCCCCCCGAGCTGAGAGGCGGCCGCTTACTTTTGGTATCAGGACGCCGGACCTCCTCGACGAGATCTGCCCTTTCTGTGGATTTCAGTTTGGGTTCGACGATGACGATCAGCACGTCTCGTGCAAACGGGTGGCGAGACAACTGGGTGTCAAACTGGGCATGCGGTGGTTGGAGTGGCGGCCGGATTCCGCCAGCAGATTGGGATCCTGCTGCCCAGCTCCGGACAATCGCATCTGGGCCGTGGCTCAAGGCGCGGCGCTTCTGGAGCTGGAAGCCTCGGCGTCCGGCATCCGTCGCGGAAGGCGGGTGTCATGCGTCCTGCGTGGCCGGCGCTGCAGGAGCTCGCGGCTGCTCGGTTACTCAACCGCTAATGGTGGCCTGTTCGCGCTCCGTGGGTCCCACGCCGACGACTGCTCTCGCTGTCTGCGCGCTTGGTTTCGAGGATCGACGGATCGGCCAAGATGGTGCGATGGCTCCGAGGTCGCAGCGAGAAGGCAAGAAGCTGACCGCTCAGTTCCTTCTGCGCATGACCGATGAGCTGGCAAGGCATGGATGGAGGCTCCATCCACACGGTAAAGGGGCCATCCCCTGGGCGAACCTCGGTGTCTTCGAGCAGACAGTTCGACCTGACTTTGTCGCCAGAGTCGCCTTTCACACAGACTCTGTAGGCGGGGCGACCGCCGGCGTCGGTGTCAGCTTCGCGCCGCTCGAGCGGCTGCGTTGGTTACTGACGGGCGACCCCGGTAGGGATGGCATCTTCCGCGATCTTCGTGGGCTGGTCGAGCCCGGAATGGCCGCATCGTTTGAGATCAAAGACCGGTCAGGTGTCGATCACGCGGTCGTGTCCCTCACCGCACTCGTAGATCGCTACGCGATTCCGTTCGCGCTGGGTCACGCGAGTGTTGAGGCATTTCTCGCCGACTGGCAGTCGAAAGGCAGCGAGTTCTTCGATTACGAAAGCGAGAGTGTCCCGGCGCTGCTCGCGGCGGCCGGTCGCTTCGATGAGGCGAGGTCGGCTCTTGAGCGATATCGAAGCTCGGGACCACAGCTCGCATCGACCCGCGACTATCGTCGCTTCGCGCGCCAACTCCTCCGGTTCCTCGACGCCAATGGGCAGCTTCCAGAGCCGTCAGAGCCACCTCAATGGGCGTTCGATCCGGATGCCCGCCCGGAGCGCCTCGACATAGTTGAGACGTGGCGGAAGACTCGCGGCCGTAAGCAGGCATTCGAGATCGGCCGTGACAGGGCGGCCGGTCATAGCCGAGACCAGCTTCGGTCCATGCTGAAAGAGGAGCTGGACCGGCGGGGACTCGTCGAACGTCCGCCCTGGATCGAGAGCCATCTGGACGTCCTGGAGCGTCCGGAGCTGGCAGCAAAGTGGCAATCCAATATGACGGCTGTGACAGCACTGATCGAGATGGGCCGGCGCGTGGTCAACACTGTCCGGGAGGGACTGGCGAAGCCGCCGGAGTGGCTGGAGCCACCAGACCGGGCGGGTTACCCGATGCTGTCCGCGCACAAGGCTTGGACCGCGGTCGTACTCGATCCAGCGGCTCGTCCCTGGCTTGATCGCGTCTTTGAGTCCACACCCGTGCTGGTCCCGCCGACGTCCGACCTGCTCCCTAGTTTCGTCCGGGTCGATGTGTGGCTGGAATGGGACCCGCCGAACGGCGGTGCTTCGCAACTTGGTGTCTACGCAGGTGAGCAGCGCGTGGGGCAAATCGATCAGGACGCGGTCGAATGGTACCGAACAGTGATGCGGCGTGCTGCGGAGCGTGACGAGCTACCTTGGACCAGCGCCGACCTCACGCGCGGTCGGATCGACTGGCCGTATCTGTTGGAGGTTCCTCTACCCGCTTACCGTTAACGACGCGTAATCGTTGAGCCGCTTATCCGCGCCACCACGAGCTCGGGGCCGGACGTCGGACCGTTCGTTCAGTAGCGCTGGCGCGGTTGAGCACCACCGACCGTGCCCAATCGGTCTCGGGCTGCGCTGCCTGGTTGCAGTGGTCGCTGAGCTCTGGCGGGCCCGCCTTGGCGGGGCGACCGGGGCTTCGTGACGCGCTCCGCCACAAGCTGTAACCGATGGCTCGGACCGGCCTCTCTTAGGCTCGACTCCATGAGCGAGCAGCGGCGGGGTATGTTCGAGCCGCTCAAGGTCCGTGACTTCGCGCTTCTCTGGTCAGGTCAGGGCGTCTCGGCCATCGGTGACGGGATCTTCAGCGTGGCCCTCGTCCTTGAGACCCTCCACGTCGACGACCACCCCATTGCACTCGCGTACGTGATCGCGGCACGGGCGGTGCCCTCGATCGTCTTCTCTCTGTTGGGTGGCGTCATGGTCGACCGGCTGCCTCGGCGATTCACCATGCTCGTCGCCGATGTCGTTCGAGGGCTGGCAGTTGCGGTGATCGCCTTCCTGATAGCGGTCAACCACGCCGACCTCCTGGGGTTGGTCCTCATGGCGGCGGTTTTCGGCACGGCCGACTCCTTCTTCGGACCTGCCGCGATGGCCGTGCTGCCCGAACTGCTGCCGGAGGATTTGCTTGTGCAGGGAAACGCCCTCAGCTCGACGACGTCCAACCTCGCTTCGAGCTTGCTCGGCCCTGCGACCGGCGGTGCGGTCGTCGGGTTCATCGGACTGGCGGGTTCCTTCACCGCCGACGCCGGGAGCTTCGCCTTCTCGGCGTTGTGCTTGCTTCTTATGGCTCGGCACGCGCGGCCGGCGCCGACGGGGACTTCGACTCTGGCGGAAGCTCGCGAGGGGCTGCACTACATAACCTCCCGGCGCTGGCTTCTCGGCACTCTCATAGCTGCGTCGTTGGCCAACTTCTTCGGCATCGCACCCTTGGCCGTGCTTCTCCCGCTTCTCGTCCGTCACGTTCTGCGCGCCAGCGCCCTCTCGCTCGGGCTCGTCTACGCCGCCGGCGGCGCTGCCGGCGCTGCCGCCTCTCTCGTAGTCGCGAGGCTTGGGGCGCCGAAGCACCGCATCGCGGCCATGTGGAGCGCCTACGGTCTCGCCAGCGTGGCCATCGCCGTTATGGCGGCGGCCCCCAACGTCGTGGTCGTCGGCGTGCTGAGCGGCGTCGAGATAGGCCTCATCGTCTACGGCGACGTCCTGTACTTCGCCATGATGCAACAGATGGTCCCGAAGGAGTTGATGGGGCGGGTGTTCGCGGCGTCGTTTCTGCTTGTGTGGGTGCTGACGCCAGTCGGGAACGTCTTGGGCGGCGTGGCCGCGACCGTATTGGGTACGCGGGCTGCTGTTCTCCTGAGCGGCCTTCTGTCAGGCGCTTGCTGCTTGATCGTGGCCTTACCCGGCTTGCACCCGGTCGAGGGGGCTCAGCCTTCGGGGTAGCGAAGTCCGAGCGTCATCCCGTCATGCCTCTCGCCGACGTCCCGAGAGGTACGCTGCCGGCTATCTGGCGGCAGGCCGGAACGCAGGAACGCTGACGAGATGACCGAGTACGTCGTTGTGATCGAGCAGGACGGCGGCGCCTGGGGCGCTTACGTGCCCGACCTTCCTGGTTGTGTTGCCGCAGGCGCTAGCCGCGAGGAAGTCACCCGGCTCATCGCTGAGGCGATCCCACTTCACGTTGCGTCGCTGCGGGAACACGGTGACGCAGTGCCGCCTCCAACTGCTACTGGCACCACCACAGTTCAAGTCGCCTGACACCTGGGCAGCGACGGGCCACAGAGCGTGCAAAGGGGTCTGTCGTACCTGGTCAGCGCGCTCGGAGGAACTCGAATCCCCAACCTTCTGATCCGTAGTTCTGCCCAGGGCATTTTCCATCCGACACCAGTCATGACAATTCGTTACCAATAGTACCCTCAAACAGGGACTTCATCCGAACTGACACGGCCGCCGGTAACCGGCCGTCACCCCCGCTTCCCGCCTTTAGCGGAGCTATGGTTCTCGCGGCGGTTCTCACGGAAGCACTTTCCGAAGCCGTGCGATCCGGCCACAGCTCTCGTGAGGTAGTCTGTCTAGCTCATTAGACTTGACGCAGTCTAGTAATGTAGACTTAGTCTTGGGACGGCCCTGATCAAGCGGATCTCCGGTGCAGCGAAGGCGAACGGTATTACATGGACTCAGGTAGCAAGCAAGGGCAATCACGAGAAGTGGAGACTTGGCACGTCAGTTCAAGTATCCATTCCTCGCCACGGCGACATCAACGAGATCACAGCGCAAGCAATCTTGAGATCCACCGAGTCCGAGTTGGGTGAGGGGTGGTGGAAGTGAAGACATACACGGTGACTACTGAACGATCGGGCAGTTGGTGGGCATTCTCAGTTCCGGAGATCCCCGGTGCCCATGGGCAAGCCAGGCGGCTCGAACAGGTCAGAGACGAAGCGCGAGATGTCATCTCAATGATGCTCGACGCCGAGCCCGACTCATTCGACATTTCGCTTTCCATAAAACTCGATCCCAGGATCGAGCACGCGCTCGACGAAGCGAAGGCCGCCCGGCAGGAGTTTGATACCTACCAGCGAGTCGCCCAGGAAAAGCTGCGGCTTGCCGCCGAGCAGATCAAAGAAGTCGGTGGACTTAGCGTTCGCGATATCGGCAGCCTGCTCGACGTGTCATTCCAGCGCATCTCTCAGATCCTCAGCGACCAACGGAAGGTCTCCTAAGCGGGAGCAATCGGTCTGACGACCCGAGTCGAGGCTCGCAATCTCCCTAATGCGGGACGCCGGTCGCGAGAAACTGACCACCAGATGAGTCCGGTCGCCCGTGGTTGAGCGTTCCGGGTGCCGAGCACCACCGAGCCAGGCAGTGATCTCGGCCGGGTCGAAGCGGACCAGCCACCCAACCTTCAAGTAAGGCACCCGTCGCTCGGCGACGAGCCGGCGGATGTGGCGGATGCTCACCCCGAGCCGCTCGGCGAGCCCAGGGCACCGCCGTCGCTCGAACGGTGCATTCACGGTGTGGGTCGATGCCAATGCCGGCACGGGCTACGACCCCGAGCTGTTTCGGCGGGACATCCTGCCGAGGCTCCAGACCGTGAAACTCTCGGAGACCATCGAGGCCACGGGGATGAGCAAGGGAGCAGCGTCCGACATCAGGCGAGGAAAGTGAGCGCCGCACGTGTCGACGTGGCCGCGCTGGCGGCGCTGGTTGACGAGAGCGGCGGGCATCAAAGGCAGTAGCAAATCATGTTGGCTACCGTGTCGCGAATCCAGAGGGAACTTTTCCTGCGCGGTGGGGCAAGTACCAGTGATGAACCCGTCCGACCTTGACGAGGACGACCTACTCGCCTCACTGTCGGAATCAACGCGTTTCAGCGCGGTCTTCGAGCGGCACGTTGGCGAAATTCACCGCTACCTCGCCTACCGGGTCGGCCCAGAACTCGCCGACGATCTTTCAGCCGAGACGTTTCTTGAGGCATTCCGAGGGCGGCTGTCTTTCGATCCATCCAAGGGATCCGTGACTGCTTGGCTGTACGCGATCGCGACCAACCTGGTTCGACATCACCATCGCGACGAGGAGCGCCGCCTCCGTCTCGGTGACAGAGCGGCTCGAGGTGAGTCTTCGGCGGCGTCCGGCGAGGAGTTCGTTGACCAGATCGCACGGCGCTTGGACCTCGACGACGCAGTCGTCAGGCTCGATAGAAAGTTGCGAGACGTGGTCCTTCTCGTGGCTGGCGCTGGCTTGACCTACGCGGAAACTGCAACGGCGATGGGGATCCCCGTCGGGACAGTGCGCTCGAGGTACTCGAGAGCGCGCTGCCAGGTCCTTCGGCACCTCGATACTGAGCCCGCCCGTCGTACAAAGGAAAAGGATCGCGGTGACTACCGACCCGCTTGACGAAATCGCTCTGCGGATAGCCGAGCAGCCTGGGCCAGATCCGGGGACGGTTGACTTCATTCGACGGCGTCTGCTGGCGGCTGCATCAGCCGAGGACGGCTCGGGTCACGGAGCTGTCGTGGCCAAGCCGCGCCGGCGCCAGCCGGGACAATGGCGCCATCGCCTGATGGTCGTCGCGGTGGCCGCTGCCATCTTGGTGGTCTTCTTCGTCCCTCTGCCGCATTTGAGTCTTTTCAAGCGTTTCGTCACCCCGACCAAGCAGTCGACCGCGACGTCCGTGCCAAAGACCCCTCCAGTTGGAAAGCGCCTGGCCGAGCTGGAGGCAGCCGGCATCCGCGCCGGCGACGGATTCGGCTATTCGGTGGCGATCTCGGGCTCGACCGCAGTGGTAGGCGACGTTGGCCAGGCGTACGTGTTCACCAAGTCTGGATCCACCTGGAAGCAGGTTGCCACGCTGGACGGTTTCGGCTCCAATTACGCTCTCTACGGACCCGGCGATTGCTTCGGCAACTCGGTTGCCATCTCGGGCACAACCATCGTCGTGGGTGCACCGTGTTACAGACTTAAGACTGGCCGAGCTTACGTATTCACGAAGACAGCGACCGGCTGGGCACAGGCAGCCGAGTTCAGTGGTTCCGACACGACACCCGGCGACGCCTTCGGCTTCTCGGTGGACGTCTCTGGGACGACAATCGTCGCGGGTGCGGCCTTCAACCCGAATAGCGCCGGCCACGCGTACGTGTTCAAGAAGACAGCGAGCGGCTGGGCGCAGGCAGCCGAGTTGAAGGGCTCCGACGCTGGCCCGGGCGATTGCTTCGGCGAGTCGGTGGCCATTTCGGGCGCTACCGTCATCCTTGGTGCGCCCGGCGCAGGGTGCAATGCAAGCAATGCAGGCCGGGCGTACGTTTTCACCCAGTCGGCGGCCCGGTGGAAGCAGACCGCCGAGTTGAAGGGTTCCGACACCGTGGCCGGCGACGCCTTCGGTTTTTCGGTGGCCATGTCGGGCAACACCATCCTCGTTGGTGCATACGGCCACGGACGCTTGTCCAGCCGGGCGTACGTCTTCACCAAGTCGACGGCCGGCTGGAGGCAGACCGGCGAACTGAGAGGCTCGGACACCGTGGCTGGCGACTGGTTCGGCTCGTCGGTGGCCATCTCGGGCGGCACCGCTGTCGTGGGCGCCTTCAGCGATCCGCCCAGCGCCAACCAGAGCCTGACGGGTGTCGGCCAGGCGTACGTATTCAAACGGACGGCGGGCACCTGGGCGCAGGTCGCCGAGCTGAGGCACTTTGCCTTTGCCTACAGGGAGGGAGTAAGTGGCCTCGTGGCGATCTCGGGCACGACCGCTCTCATTGCTGCAGACGGCACCAACAGCTCGGAGGGGCGAGCATATGTGTTCCAGGCATGACAAAAGGGGCAATGGCAGCAGGCAGCCTCGCAAGTTCACAGGTGATCGAGAGTCGCATGAACTCTCGGCGCTCGGAGAGCACCAAATGATGACGGGCTGGTCACACAAATTTCAACGCACAAAGGAGCAGACAACATGAACCGGATGCGGAGCAGGGACAACGCTGGAGCAAGCGTGAGGTGTGCCAGGCCACTCGCCCATGGTCCCTGACCCACGGTCACCTGACCGATGCACGCTCAATCCGACGAGTGAATGGGGCCACGCGTCTCGGGTCCTGGCCGTTGTTGTCTGGATCGTCTGCGTGACTGCGGTTCTGCCAGCTGGAGTAACGGAGGCGGCATCCCGGTCGGTCTCATACCGCTCGAGCGGGACGGTCACCCAAAAGCTGGACGGCTTCCCTCAGGCTACGGCGCTGGATTCGGCCACCCATACATTGTACGCAACGGGTCCATTGGGCACCTTCGAGTCCGGCAAAGGAGCCGTGTGGGTAATGAACGCGTCCAGGTGCAATGCGCTCCACACCTCCGGGTGTGCGAGCACTCCAGCAAGGGTGACCGTTGGTAACAACCCGGACAGCATCGCCATTGACGAGGCGACCAACACGATCTACGTGGCCAACGAGTACGGCGACACGGTGTCGGTCATCAACGGTGCGACCTGCAACGCCAAAGTCACCTCAGGCTGTGACAAGACCCCCGCCGCAGTCCGGGACGGAATGGGGCCTGCCGCCGTAGGCGTCAATCAGGGGACCGACACCGTGTACGTGGCGAACTGGGGCAATGAAACCGGGAACACGGTGTCGGTCATCAACGGAAGGACCTGCAACGGGCGGGTCACCGTGGGCTGTGACAAGGCGCCAGCGACCGTGAAGATCGGCACCGGCCCCGCAGGCCTGGTCGTGGACCAGGCGAATGACACCGTGTACGCGGGTACGGTGGCGCCGAAGGGAGCCGAGGCTATCTGGGTAATCGACGGAGCGACCTGCAACTCTACGACCAAGTCCGGCTGCGGCCAGAAGCCCTCGTCGGTGAGGGTCGGCACCGGTTCAATCAACCAGAACATAGCCTTCGCGGTCGACCCGGCCACCGAAACGCTCTACGCGACGAACTGGCAGAGCGACACGTTGTCGATGATCGATACGGCTATCTGCAACGCGGCTATCTCCTCAGGCTGCGCCCAAACACCGAAGGTGGCGCGGGTTGGCCAAGGTCCGACCGGTATCGCACTCGACCTCGCGACTCACACCCTCTATGTAGCGAACCTCACGGACAACACCGTCTCGGTGCTTGACGCCGCCACTTGCAATGCCAAGACCAACTGGGGATGCAGCAGGCGGCCCTCACGATTGCTGCGGAGCAGCGAGCCGACGTGGGCGACCATGGATCCGGCTACAGACACCGTCTATGTGCCGGGCGGGAGCACAGTGTCAGTGTTCGACGGGGCCGTCTGCAATGCGGCCGTCACCTCGGGCTGCGCTTAGGTTGCCGCCTTCCCTCCCCGCTATGCGTGCGTTCCGTGCGTTCGCCTTGGGGCGGCGCGCCCGGAGTTCCATCGTGGCATTGCTTCACGAGCTTCGCCACACGATACGAGGGGGTAATCGAATGAACCTGCCAATTCGAGACAAGCCTGCAATTTGTCTGGGTTCCGTGCTGGAGCGGTGCAGGCAGGAGCATGGGGCTATGTCCGCCGCCCGCCGGGGACGTGCACCGCGGCCGGTTAGGAGGTCCCGGAGGTTTCGGGTAGCGGCGGCGCTCGCGATCATCTGTGCCACGGTCCTCCTGACAACAGGGGGCGTTGCAACAGCCTCCCAGTCGGTTATCCCGTCGCCTGTCCTGCATCTGGTGCATCATCCAACGACGAGCCCGACGGGGTCGACTTCCGGTTCGCCGCAGCCGATCACTACAAGCGTGCTTGTTCAGCGCCTCGTCCGGAGATCTGGTCCGGGTGATCAACGGCTTCCGCGGTCTGACCGCACCGCCCCAGGACCCTCCTACGGCGTCGGCCCGGGGTACTGCAACCAGTGGAAGGGACTGTCCCACGACAGGATCAGCGCGGGCGGCGTGTACCCGTGCGCGAACCCCAAGGTGCACGACGCGTGGGGTGCGACGGGCGCCTCCGACTTCGTCAACCGCTACGAGTGGGCGGACGACGGTCTCGTCGCCAGGGTCGCCGCCGGCGACGTCGTGCGGGATCTCCGCACCGTCCACAAGGTCCCCATAGGGGCCATGGGCCACAAGCAGCTTCCCGGCTGCGGCGACGTCATCTCGATGTTCGGTGGCGCGCGCACGAGGCCCGCGGGGTTCGCGGGCGTCGTCGTCGCTGTCAACGTGAGTGCGACGGGGACCGGCACGATCACGTACCTCGACGAGGACGGCACGCTCTACCACGGGCTCAGCTACGGCGAGGACCACCTCCGCGTGGCGGCGTGGAGGATCTCGACGGGCTGGAAGGGATCTGCCGCGTACACGCAGTTCGACTGGACGCTCCAGACCAGCGGGTGGCAGTGCGCGAGCGAAGTTCCCGGGACCGCGAAGCTCAACGCCGGGGGGAACGGGGGGGTCAACTCGGTGAGCTGCGCGTCACCGGGCAACTCCGCGGCAGGCGGTGGCTACGAGGACAGCTCCGGAAGCAGCCAGGCCTTCGTCGCCGACGAGGTCGCCGGCACGTGGAAGCCTGCGGTCGAGGTGCCCGGTTCCGCCACGCTCAACGTCGGTGAGAACGCAGGGGTCAACTCGGTGAGCTCCGCGTCACCGGGCAACTGCGCGGCAGGCGGCTGGTACTCCTCCTCGTTGGGAAAGTCCCAAGCCTTCGTCGCCGACGAGGTCGCCGGCACGTGGAAGCCTGCGGTCGAGGTGCCCGGTTCCGCCACGCTCAACGTCGGTGAGAACGCAGGGGTCGGCTCGGTGAGTTGCGCGTCGCCGGGCAACTCCGCGGCAGGCGGCTGGTACTCCTTGTTGGAACATTCCCAAGCCTTCGTCGCCGACGAGGTCGCCGGCACGTGGAAGCCTGCGATCGAAGTGCCCGGTTCCGCCAAGCTCAACGTCGGCGGGGTTGCCGAGATCCTCTCGGTCAGCTGCGCGTCGCCGGGCAGCTGCGCAGCGGGGGGTGACTACGAGGACAGCTCAGGAAGCAACCAAGCGTGGGTCGCAGACGAAGTCGCGGGCACGTGGGGGCCCGTGATCGAGGTGCCTGGGACGGCAGCGCTCAGCGCAGGGGGACACACGGAGGGAGCAGCGCTCACGGCGATCTCGTCGGTCAGCTGCGCGTCGCCGGGCGACTGCGTGGCAGGAGGGTACGAGGCATACGTGGCGGGCCGCGAGGCCATCGTTGCTCTCGAGATTGGAGGTGTCTGGCAGCGCGCGACCGAGGTGCCGGGCACGTCGGTCTTCAACGCTGGCGGGGGTGCCGAGATCCTCTCGGTCAGCTGCGCGTCACCGGGCAACTGCGCGGCAGGCGGTGGCTACGAGGACAGATCCCGAAGGAGCCAAGCCCTCGTCGCCGACGAGGTTGGCTCGTGACAAGGGAGGCTCTGGGACCGGTCTCGCCGCCAGCCCCGCTCTCTCTCGCCGCCGGCCCCGCTCTATTCCCGCCGGCCGCACCCGCCTGCCGGCATCGAGCCACTCGCACGCCGCCGGTCCCTGAGCAACGACTCGGGCCCACTCACACCACCGACCGGCCCGGCACATGCCACCTGGGATCTCGGGCGTCCGGTTTCCGGCAGTCGAACCCGACTTGTCCTCCTGGCGCGGGTAGCGCTTGTGGGGAGAGAGGGACAGGCGCGGGAAGGCAGGCCAAAGACCGGGGACAAGAGGGGCCAGCAGCGCCCGGACCAGGGACGGAGCAACGAGGGAGCGAGGGGGCGAGCAGGGCCGGCAAGGAGGCAAGGACGCAGCCGGCAGGGCGGCCGGGCGGCGCCGCCCCGGCGGCGAGCGCACGGAGCGCACGGACGGCGGGCGGAGGGCGAGCAGCAGAGAAGGCGGGAGAGAGCGGGGCCGGCGGGGGAGAATTGCCGGGTTGGATGGGATGTTTCCGGACCTCGGCCACGGGTTAGCGAGCCTCTCGGTGCTCCCGCTCTCGCAGTAGACCCCGCAGCTGGTCGAGCACCTGCAGCGCCTTCTCGCGGTCAAGGCCGGCAGCCGTCTGCGCTGGAAGCATGGCGACGGAGCGATGGAAGCGTTCCACTTCGATGGAGTTCAGGTCAGGCATGGCGCAAGAGTAATCGAACACATGTCCGCCCCACCAAGCTGAGTCACAACCAGCTGGTTCTCACATTCGTTACGCTTGCCTTGGAGGGGACCAAGGAGGGCCTTGCCAAGTGAGTGATAGGGACATCGTCCGAGCTGTGGTCATATTCGTTGCACTCTTATTAGCCGGTACGGCGATCTTTTCCCTTATTCCCAGTCACTCATCGACTCAAGTGCGCGTCTCGCCCAACCCCGGCGCCGTGTGGGGCTATTGCCTCGATGAGACCGGTCAGGCCGTCGTCGATTACCTCGATTGGGAAGGGTGGGCGTGCGTCGTCGAGAGCGGTCCGAGTGATGTCGGTCTCCTGTGGAGCTCAGACAAGCAGCCTGCGCCGCCCGGCTTGAGCAATGTTGATCTTGCTCTCGGATACATACCGAAGGCTGTCACGTGTCCAACTGCCTGCTTTGCGCACGGATTGTTCTTCTTGGGATCGAACGCTCGCAACACATCCGCCTTTAGCGGAGGTCACCAGTTTCAGGCCTACTGGGCCCAGAGTTCATCGGGCCAAACATATATAGGCTTCGACCACGGTTTGATTGAGGGCGCGCTCGTGGGTGTTCAAGAGGGGGGCTGCGCTAGCTGCCCCTCAGTTCCGGTCAGCGCAAATCTTGACCAGATCACGTGGGAGTACGAACCGTTGGGTCCGTATACAGGGGCAATCGAACGGGATCTCGATGTGATGGCGCTGGATCAGATGACTGCCGGATCGTGGGGCACATACGCGTTGCGAAGCTGAACAAGGACCAGCTACGGGCGCAGGCCCCGCCACCATCCCCAGCGCACCCACCGAGACGCCGAAACTCTCAGCCCGGACCCCAGGGCGATTCACTCGTCGGCGGACGGGAACGGCCCCAGGACGCGAGCACGCCGACGACGAACACCGGAGCACGCGGACGGCGGGAGAGCACGTGCGCGGCCCGGAGGCGGGAGAGAGAGCAGGGCCGGCGGCTGGGAGAGAGCAGGGCCGACGAGGGACGGCTCCCAGGTACTCTGGGGTGGCCTCTCTCAGCCAGTTAACCGATTTGTTCCCCTTGATTTGGCGGCGGGGGTAGCAGGGCATCGAGTCCGCGTTCTGCTAAGTAGTCCGAAAGTCCTTCGATATCCACCATCGAGATTGCGCCAGGTTTGTCCAACGGTCCGATCCTTCGCAGAGTTGCCGCGAGTGCCTCCTTGTCTGAATCCGTGATCGCCCGGCCTTGGGCGAGCTTCTTGAAGAGAGCAAGCCACTGGATCTGGAGAAGATCCAGTGCGTCTGACTTACTTGTTTCCCTTCTGTGTGATGCAAGGGATCGCAAACGCATCATGTCTTCGAGCACTGACATTGGCCTCGGACCCCGTAGAAGATCCGGGTCATTGATATCAATCGATATGAGCACGTTTGCCATGCCTGAGCGAATGGAGTACGCACGATCGCCCATTTCAACGCTCTCCCGATGGTGATTTCGCAGATACTCGGCAAGAGCCACTCCGAGTACCACCGCCGCCGCCCCAATAAGTGCGGCCGCTATTGCCATCATTCGATTTTCTCACTGTACTGGCCAGGTGCAGCAGGGCGTTGGGAGTCATGTGAGACCCTAGGCAATCTCGGACGTGTTGGCGCGTCGTTGCCGATGAGAAGCGCAAGCTCTGTTGGATGGCCGTCGATCCACGCTAGAGCCGCATCCCGTACCGCATCCCTCTCGGTCTGTGACGCCTCGGCAAGCCGTTGTGCCGCATTGAAGGACAGCAACCCGCGCAGCTCCGGTTGTACGAATTCGACAAGGTTGGTCATAGCGAGCAGACGAGGCAAGGCCTCCGAAGCAGCCTGTATCGAATTATTGAAGTCGGCGCGAGCACGAGACGGGAGTCGCCGGAGAATTAGGAAAAGTAGTGGCGCGACAAAGGCGGCCATATATTTTGCGGCGTCATCGCCAACCGCGCCGAACATACGCGTGAGAACACGTCCACCCAGCACTATGGTGCGCAGCACGTGACCAGCCGACTCCACCACGTCGGACGCCAAGCCCGGGATCTCGATGGGCGATTCAGTCAAGTCCACAAACCTTGCAAGTGACACGGCAAAGGAGAGCAAGACGTCTACACAGAAGATCGCCCAATCGAGGTCTTCACGGCTCATCTCTCGCGCTTCTCTTCGAAGCCCGTCGAGCTCTAGCCAGCGGATCATTTCCGTGAACTCCGGATAGTCCTGAGCCTCTGGATCTGGGGGGAAGCTCGTCAGATCCTCCGGCAAGCCCAGAAACTCGATGACGGCGTCGATCCCATAGCCGATGGGTACCTCACCGAGTGCCAGTTCGAAAATCGTGTTTCGGGCAAGTGAGTCGAGGGGTTTCGGAAAGACCCCGGCCCCGCCCGGCACACGGAGGCGTCTCTCCAGCTTTCTCGTCTTCCAGACGCCGGTGCGCAATCGTCTGTAAATGAAGTCATAGGCATCATGGAGCGAACGGGTGCCGATGCCACGCTTTTCCCCGGCGACGAAGAGCACGGCCTCATGAAACGATCGAGGATTGCGGTCTAGCGCCTTCGCAAGACTGGCAACGACGGCAGCCGTTTCCTCGGGAAGCACCACCTCGCTACCTCCGGCAGGTCGCCCCGGATAGTGCACGATCTTGCCCTCAAAGGCTCCTCGCTCGTCCCAGCTCTGGACCTGCACATCGGTGATGGGTCTCCCGCGAATCTTGGCTCCCAAGGCATTCGCTGCCCGGACTGTCGCCTCGTGGGCTCGACTTGAGCTTCTCATGAGAAGATTTTAGACCCCCCATTGATAACAGCCACGGAGCCCAAATCTCTGGTTCTCGAAGAACCGATGATGGCTGTGTGACCGAGCGCAGATTCCAAGTCAGCCTTCCTGAGCCGCTCGCGGACGCAGTCCACGGCGAGGCCTTCCGTTGCAGCGAAAGGGTTGGCGACGTTCTTTCCCAATTCATCGCCGACCGCTGGCCCTGCTGGATCGAAGCCCGTCTTCGGGATGATCTGAGGGCAGGCCTTCTTCCCCGCACGCCGGGCCGGAAGACCGGATGAACGCGGAAACGGCCCGCTGGAACGGGCCGTCCCTGACGATCGTTGTCCACTCGACGTCGTATCCACCATACAGGCGGCGCCGAGCGAATGTGTGCGTTCGGAGCCGTCATGGCTGCGGGTAAGCGCCGGGACTACTCGACCGAGTACCGCAAGCGTCGAGCCAAGCGCCCCGGGCTGACAGCCCGCCAGGCCGCTGGACACCCGGGACCGACAGATGTGCTGCCGACGGCGCGGGCGCTCTACGTCCGGCTCCCCGATGGCAACCCCACCACCCTCTACGACGCCCGGGTCTCCCGCCGGGACATCCGCCGAGTCGCCCGCTACCTCGCGCTTGTCTGGGCTCGTCAACGAGAACCGGATGGAAGGGAGGCGTTCCGGCACCGGGTGGGTGCCTGGCGTCCGATCGTCGTCCTCGGACCGCCCGAGATCGCCGGCTCCTATCGCTTCCTCGACGACCCGGACTCCGCTTCGGTGCTCGCCGATCTGGAGCGGACGGCGGAGCGCCAGACCTGGATCGACTCCGGCCGACGTCGGCCGACCCAGCGGCGGAGGACCCGATGACTGCACGTCCTCCTCGCGCCTTGCGCGTTCTGCGGCGCCGGTCCGACGCAGCTTCACCACCCGACTTGTCGGCTCGGTCCGGACCTTCCCTACCTCGACCCAGGGCTCCGCATCGTCGTTTGCTCGGCGGCTCGGTGCGCAACCACCACGACCGGGTCGGAGAAGCGTTGCGCGATCTCGGCCTCGACTTCCTGCCCGTCGGCACGGACCCGCTCGCCTACCGGGTGAAGCTCGTTGCGATCCATGCCGGTCTCTTCGCCGACGCCGGGAAGCCGTTCACCCTCGCGGACGCGGCGGCCTCCCGGGCACTGCAAGGGCTCCTTCTCGAAGTCGTCGAGGCTCTCGGGCATCGGGAGGTGGCGGCGTGAGCGGGATCTTCGATGTCCGTTGGGTCGCCGACAGCCTCGTCGATCCGCCGCCGGCACCGGCTGTCCTCGTGGACGGCATGTTGCGCTGCAGCGAGCTGTGCATTGTCGGGGCGCCGAGGGGGACGGGCAAGAGCTGGCTCGTGCTCAACGTCGCCAGCCTCGTCGGCGTCGGAGACGGCTATCTGTTCGGCGCCCTGCAGGTCAAGCAGCGAGCAGCCGTGCTGGTGTGCCACGGGGAGACGCCACCGTGGATGGCGGCGCAGCGCTGGCAGATGCTGGGTGTCGACGCTAATCCGCCGCTCGTTGCCGAGGCCTTCGAGCGCTTTCGGATGGGCGCCGTCAGGGTGCGGCGCCAGTTCCACTCACGTGACGGCTCACAGAGTTGGTCTGAGGAGTCCTGCGAAGGGCAGTCTCGACGAGCGGCTTCGGAGAACGGTGCTCGAACACGGCATCGGACTCGTCGTGATCGACCCGTGGGCCACGTTCTACACCGGCTCGGAGAACTCGAACGACGAGACCGAAGCGGCGGTCTCCCTGCTTCGTCAGCTGGCAGACGAAACGGGCGCCGCCATCCTCGTCGTCCATCATCTCGGCAAGTCCCAGGAAGGCCGCGACCCCGAAGACCTCTGGCGCGGTGCCTCCCGCCTCGCCGACGCCGCGGCCACCCGCGTCACGCTACTGCCCCGCTACTCCACGAAGGAGGCCGCCGCGCTGAGACTTCCTGCCGAAGAGGCCCGCCGGCACGTCAGGGTTCGCTTCCTCCGTCGTGAGGCACCGACCGCTGGCTTCACCGCCTATCTCGGGCACGACGGCTGGTGGTCAAAGACTCCAGATGACATCACGCCTGCCGACGAAGCGCCATCAAGAGGGATCTCGGTCGACGAGCTGACCATCGCGTTGGCAGCCGACGGTGGGAGGTGGTCGAGCGTGACCGAGGCCGCCCGCTCCCTTGGTGTCTCGACTCGTGCCGCATCACCGGCACTGGCACGGGCCCGGGAGGCCGGCCTCGTCTTGGAGGACTCGTCAGGCCCCGGTGCTCGCGGCTTTGTCCTTCGTGGCCCTGCCGAAAGCAACGACTCGTGATCCCGCTCGTCATCAACGCCGACCGCCCAGGGATGGACGGTCCGCGGTGGGGACGATCCCACCCAGACCAAAGGAGCGCACAACGATGCGTACAGAAACGAAGAACAACGAGGCGAGAACCCAAGGCGGAGAAGGCCACTGGCCCGATAGTGACCAAGGTCGGGAACCTGACCTCCGATCCGGAGCTTCGCTTCAGCGAGAAGGGAATCACGTACTGCCGGATGCGGCTCGCCGTCTCGATCCCGGTGAAGCCCGGTGACTGGGCTGGCGAGACCAAGACCGTCTTCTACGACCTGACGGCCTTCGGGTCCCTCGCCGAGAACTCGGCAGAGTCCCTCGCGAAGGGCATGAGGGTGTTCGTCACCGGAAGGGGCGAGGTGCGGACCTGGACGGGCGACGACGGCACCGAGCACAAGGAGAAGGGGATCCTCGCCGACGCGCTCGGTCCCGACCTTCGTTGGGCGACGGCATCAGTGACCAAGGCGTCGTCGAACTCACGGGCTTCCGGGAAATCGGAAGCCAACGAGGGAGACGACAACAGGAGGAGGAAGAGGAAGAAGAAGAAGAAGAAGAAGAGGAGGAGGAGTTCTGATGCTCGGCAGTGCCGGGCCGTTCGGCTACTTGGAACCGGACGGTTCGGACCTGTCGGACAGGCGGCTCGGCCAGGCCCTCAATCTGCAGGCCTGGCCCGGCCGAGGACGGCTTACTTACCAAGAAACCGCCTCCTCCGCCAGACCTGGACCCGACTCGTTGACCGCTCCGGCATCGTGCTCGTCGATGCGGCCGAGCGGGGCGTCCATTCGCCAGACGGTCGCCCCGAGGAGCGTTTCGGGCTCGGCGCATACCTCGTCTTCAGCGGTGCGAGTGTGACCGGAGCCGGCCTCGTCGTCCCCGACGGCCGCCCCGAGGTCGCCGAGCTGCTCCAGCCATGGTGCGGCGGTCGCACAGTCGAAACGGTCGCGGGGCATCTTCCCTGGCAGCTCTGCACGCTCTCGGAGTTCTTCGACTACCGGACCGGAATTTTCACACGGCGGGCCTACTCGGGTGGTGCGGGCTGGCTCGTGACCGCAGATGCGGGGCGGACACTCGGCCTCTCCGCCGAATGCTGGGTTCCGGCACGCGGCGAGGTGTTCCGGGACGGGTTCAGCCTCTACCTGCCCACGTGGAGCAAGACCGAGATCCTCGATGGCAGGCTGCATCGGCGGCCCCGTGCCCATCGCCCCCCGGTTCAGATAAAGGCGATCGGGGCTCACGGCTACCTGGCTCGCTTCGCTTGGCCCTCGGGCGGTGTCGGCTCGGGCAAACGGGACGCAGAAGGGGGGGCCTATCGGGGTCGGGTCTTCGACGTCGTGCCGATCGCCGACGTCTTCGACGGTGCCGACTCGGCCGAGCTGGGTGACCACCTGGAAGCCTTCGGCCTCGAACGGGTCGACCTGCCTCCGGCCGTGCACTCTCGACGCAGACGGCGCCGACACCTTGGCCGCAGTCGTCGAGGCTGTCTCCGGGCTAGCCATCCGCCTCGATGAGGAGGCTGCTCGCTGGCTCACCTCTGCGCGTGATCGTGGCCACGGCTACGGGAGGGTCAATCTCTCCGCGCTGCACTCGGCCGGCGGCCTGGCGGCTCAGGTGGTGCGGAGGGCCGGTGTGAGGCCGCCGCTCCTCAAGTTCAAGACACCCGACGACCGGGCACTCGACCGCTGGATCGCTGCTCACCGGGGAGGCTGGCTGTCGGCCGAGCTTGCCGGGGCCGGCCTCTTCCCGGCCGTTGACATCGACGTCCACTCCGCCTATCCGGCTGTTGCCGCTCTTCTCGGTTGGTGGGAGCTGATGATTGCCGCCTACCTCCGCCGCCGGGACGTGCTCAAAGATGTGCTGGCCCTTTGTGAAGAGGCGGCACGAGGCGAACTCAGCAGGCTGTTCCGGCCCGACACGTGGGATCACCTCGGCTTTGCGCTCTGCGAGGTCGTCCCGGACGGTGAGAGCTGGCCCGTCGAGTCGCCCGACGACGACTATCCGGAAGGCCACGCCGGCATGCGGCCAGTCCGCTCGCCCGTCGCCCTCCCGTTCACGTGGCCCGACGTAGTACTGGCTGCTTTGAGGGCGGGCCGGGTGCCGAAGGTGATCTCCGCCACCAAGCTCGTCCCGATCGGTCGCCAGAGCGGGCTCCGGCGGAGCTGGCCGCTCTGTGGCGGGACAGCTCTGCGCCTGGGCGAGGACCCGGCCGTGGCGCTCGTCCGGCTCCGTGGGACAGCAAAGGATAAAGGCGAGGGTCGTCTCGCCGCCATGTTGCGGGTGCTCGTCAACTCCTTGGTCTACGGCAACTTTGCCCGACTCGATGCGCGGCACCGTCGCGAGGGCCGCCGCGTGGTTCTTGGCGAGAAGCCTTTCGAGTTCACCTACCCTCCGGTCGCGGCGACGGTGACGGCGGGCACCCGTCTTCTCGTCGGCGCAGCCCAGCACCTTGTCGAGAAGGCCGGCGGCACGATCGCCAGCCGGGACACCGACGGACTTCTCGTCGTCTCGTCACCCGAGGGCGGCAGCGTGCAGCTCCTCGATAGCCGCGAGGCCGGTGCCATCTCTTGGGCTGCTCTCGACGACATCCTGGAGAGCTTCGACTCCCTTGACCCATGGGGGGACGGATCGTCCTTCTGGAAGGCCCCCGTTCGTGAGCACGAGGGTCGTGCACTGCACGGTCTCGTGATCGGTGTGAAGCGCTACGTCCTCGCCACCCTCGACGGCGGGGGGGACCTCGTCGAGGTCGTCGAGGCGACCGAGCACGCCCTTGGCGGGAGCGTCGTCGACCCGCCCGGCTTTGCTGGCCGGACCGGGGACGGTCGGCACCGTTGGACCCGCGAGGTCGCCGCCTTTGCCGTCCGCCGGGCGATCGCAGCATCCAGAGGAAAGGCACTGTTCGCACCGTCGTGGCCCTGGGAGACAGCCGGGTCTTTCCCGTCTATCGAGCGTTGCCAGGTGGCGAGTCCGGAGCGACTCGGCGAGTTGTCGGAGCGACTGTCACTGAAGCCCTTCGGTCGGTACATCTCCGGCATCCCGGAGCACAAGCGTGACATCGGCCCGGTCGCACTCGATCCCGGAGGTGACCTCTCAGACTGGCAGGACATCGACTGGCGAGGAGTGGGCCGGCCAGTCGGGGCAACCGTCGATCCGGCCGACGCGGACCTGTCGAACGACGGTACGCGGCACGTACTGCTGTCGAACCTCGGCGGGAAAGCCACCCGGTGGCTAGGTCCGCGTCCACTCGATGACCGATCCTCCGTCGTCGTCGAGCCCGAGCTGATCCGGCGAGTCGGCAGGTCCGGGGCTCTCATCGAGGCACAGCTGGCCGACCCTTGCGCCGACACCTCTGATCTGCGGGCCGTCTACTCCGAGGGCGATGCCGCCTCCTATCTTCGCCGCCAGGCCGGAGCGCTCGGCCCGAGGGTCTTCGCACGAGCTGCCGGAATCTCTAGGGACGCAGCACGGCGGATAAGGGACGACAAGCCCGTGAACGACGCGACGATCCGCAAGGCGCTCGCCAAGCTGCGCATCGTCATGGCTGCTACGCCACGATGTCCGGTCGACGACAAGCCCGTGTTCCGTCTTGGCGCGACCTACTGCTCACCGGCCTGCCGCTCGACGGCCCGGAGGCGTCGCCAACGACTGGCACTCGGCAACGAAGCCATGGTCCATGCAACGAGGGGAACACCCTGAGCGCCTTCGACGTAGAGGTGGTCGCCTTCGACCTTGGCGTGCCCGATTTGTTGACAGCGCGAAAGCGAAGGAGGACGAAAGCCCTCGAACCGGTGCCGGTCGTCATAGAAGGGGACGACGAGGATCTCCAGTGCGAGGGCGTGCGGCTCTACGAACACGAGCGGGACACCACTGCCTTTGAATCGTGGGGCTCGGGTGTCTCCCGTTTCGGCCTCGACGTCGAGACGACGGCCATCACGAAGCCACTCGGTTGGGGCTCGATCTGGCAACCGGGCTTCAGGCTTCGCACGGTCCAGGTCGCCACGAAAGAGAGCGCCTGGGTGTTCGACGTCACCGACGATGCCAGCCACCGGGTGGTCTCCGCCTTCCTAGAAGACGAGAGCCGCACCTTCGTCACTCACACCGGCTTCGACGTCCTCGTCCTCGCCGTTCACCTCGACGTCGACGTCTCCGACAGGTTCGTCGACAGCTGGATGCTCGCCAAGCTGGTCGACAGCACCGAGTACGAGTGGACCGGCGGTTACAAGCCGAGCGGTCAGCGGGCATACCGCCGTGTCGACTCTGGTCTGAAAACGCTGGTGCGGCGGCACCTGAAGGACCCGGCCCTCGGTGAGGCCGAGGCGGCGCTTGGCGCCTGGCAGAAGGCCCACGCTCCGGTCCATCACCGTGTCGGGCGTCCGTTTGACGAGTGGCGATGGGCGAACACTCCTGTGCGAACTTCGGCCTTCCTCCGCTACGCCGGGCTCGACGCCAAGTGGTGCCTCCGACTGGCCCATTGCCTGCGAGCCAAGATCAGGAGAGCGGCAATCCCGGACTCTCTAGTCGAGACCGAGCGGTGGCTGCAGGCCGAATGCCTGGCTGTGAGTCGTCGGGGGATCGCCCTCGACGTCGAGGTCACGTCCGCCCGGCTCTCACACGTGCAAAGTGAGATGTCACCTGTCGAGAACTATCTCCGTGAAGTAACCGGTGTTTCTCCCAGGTCTCCGAGATTTACCGCGTGGCTCGAAACCAACGGCGTCGCCTTCGGCCCTGAGATGAGAACCGAGACGGGCCGGGGCTCGCTCTCCAGAGACGTCCTCCCTATACTCGTCGCCCGCTACGGGGACGACTCGAAGCTCGGGCTGGTACTCGCCAACAAGTCGCACCTCGCTGGGCTGGAGAACCGGAGGTCCAACCTCGCCCACTTCCTCGCCATGGCCGACCCAAACGGCCGAGTCCACCCCGAGTTCAAGACGGTCCAGGCCGTCACCGGGCGCATGTCTATCGTGAGGCCTGCGCTCCAGACATTGCGCAAGGGCGACGCCGTGTTGCGCACGTGCTTTCGGGCCGACCCCGGGAACGTGATCTTGTCGGCAGACTTCGACCAGGTCGAGATCCGGGTCGCCGCAGCGCTCTCCGGTGACGAGGCCCTTCTGGAGGTGGTGCACTCGGGCAAGAGCGCGCATGACCTGACTGCCGTGAGAGTCTTCGATGAGGGCTTCACACACGGGCAGCGCCAACAGTCTAAGACCGCCAACTTCGCCATCTTGTATGGAGCCGGTGCTCAAAGGATCGCAAAGCAGCTCGTTGTATCGGAGTTGCTCGCTCGGGAACTGGTCAAGGCGTGGCGGCGGACTTACCCGGGACTGGTTGAGTTCTCCAGGTACGCTGCGGGTCTTTCTCCGGTCGTCACCAGCTCCGGCCGCTGCATCCCCGTCGACTCCGATCGCATGTACGCCAATGCCAACTACCTGATCCAGTCCACGGCACGGGACCTGCTCGTCGAAGCACTCCGGCGGTACCTGTCGAGGGCCGAGTACCGGGACTCGCTCATGTTCCCTATACACGACGAGCTGGTCGTGCAAGTACCCCGGGAGAACGTTTCTGGGGCCGCAGCATGGTTAGAGGAAGCAATGACCCTCGACTTCATGGGGGTCCCGATCACGGCCCACGTAGAGGTCTACGGAACCCATTGGGCAGGTCCCCGTGACGACGACCGTCCAGACGAAACGCCGGACGAGGCGAGCGCAGCTTGACTAGCAGCGAGCCACCAGAGCAGCCCGTGAGCGGCCAGGAGGCGCTCGGGACGGAAGGCAACACCCATATTCCAGGAAGGGCTTCCGGTGGCTCGTGCACCCCGAGTTCCGGTCCGGGGTCGGACATCGCAGGACAGGAAGGGACAGCGTAGGCATGGATGTCTTCGAAGGTGAGCTTGTTCTTGCCCTCCCGGTAGCACAAGTGGCGGATGCATTGGGGGTGAGCCCGCGGACGGTGCGGCGTTGGATCGGCGCCGGAAAGTTGCAGGCGATACGTCCCGGCGGTCCGCAAGCACCGCTACTGGTGCTGGCTTGGTCGTTGAACGAGCTTCTCGGCACCGAGCGGGATTAGGCGATCCGCTGTGCTGCTTGGGTGCGTATTGAGGACAACCGGTTGAGGTGCATAACGTCGAATCGGAGCGGCCTCGTGGCGGTTGCCAGCGCAATGGCCCGAGATCTTCATCGAGCGACTATGTATTCCAGACGAGACCGACGACTGACGGACGCGCTCCCTGGGGAGTTGCCACGCCCGTTACGGCATATCGGGGATACGCGTCGCGCTCGCGACTGTCTGCATTTCGTCGGTAGGTCGCGTCACGTCGAGGTCCCGAACCCACTTCAGACTCTGCACCTCGTCAGCCAAGAGCGCCGACCGACCCTCTCGGCGGCCTCGTTGCAACGGTAAACTGGCGGAGTGCGGTTCCAGCTCGGCGACGTTGCTACGTGGGTCAGCAGCCTCATTACCGGCGGTCTCTTTGGTGTCTCGCTATTCCAGCTTGGGCAGCTCCGACGGGACCGCGAGGCCGATCAGGCGAAGCAGGTGTCTGCGTGGATTTCCGCAAGCAAGGTGGGCTACAACGGAGACGATGAAGACCCGAGTGTAACGGTTGAGGTGTCCCTGCGGAATGTGAGCACTCAGCCAATAGGCCGTGTTCTCCTTGAGGTGACTTTGGGCAACCAGCAGAGCCGAAGGGGGATAGGACCACTCACACCGGATGGGACGATCAGCACAGTTTCGATTCCGTTTCCGAAGATACCCCTTGCAGATGCGCAGGCAATTCCCACTCTGAAGATCTGGTTCACCGACGAGGCAGGTCACCAATGGCACCGACCACGAGGAGGTCGACTCAAACAGGGGACGCCTCCCAAGGATTGGACCGAACTCCGCATCATTATCGCGGGTCGTCCCCAGAAGAACGCGAAAGCCGAGGCCACGGTCGACAGTGCAAGCGAGACTCACGAAGACCAAGGGGCTTAGGCAACGGGGCCAAGGTCACCCTGCCCCCGAACGCCGGCTCTGGCAGGGCCAACCAACTTCCCGGAACCGGTTTTGCCTTGAGCGTTCTGTGCGCCCGTCGATCCGGCGTACGAGGACAAATCGGGATAACGAAGTGCAGAGCCCGTCGTCCGAGTACCAAGATGCTCAATATGGCCGAACAACTAGATGATCAGGAAGTTCGCTGGATGACCGCCATGTGGGCCGACACCGCGCTGCACCAGATGGTGCGCTTTGAGGAAGCGATAGACACCTACGCAGCTGCATGGGTGAACTACGAGTTCCGCGCAGCCTTCCACGAGCGCGGCGACCCCCCAGAGTGGGCTTCGGAGTATGCCGCCGCGAGCCAATACCTGACACAGCATCAGCTCTGGAATGTCGGCGCGGAGCGGTACTTCCTCCTACATGCCCTCGCGCAGTTGCGGAAGTGTTTGCTCAAGCTCCCATCGGATGGGCTGCCCCACGTTCGCGAAGACAAGGTTCTCCGCTTGCTGCGCGATATCGATGAGCATTGGGAACAGGGCGACGAAACCAGGTCGTTGACGGAGCTCCGCGAGTGGAAGCCCTACTTGGAGCCGGGACCAGGGCGAATCTGGTTCAACAACAAGCACGTATGGGTCGGAGACACATCTCTCACGGAGATCTACGGATGGATCGCGGATGTCGGCCGCTCCGTGCGCGAGCGAGCCGGGGCAGCTGGTACGCCGATCCCCGCACCCGAGGACAAGCTGCCGGACCGGTAGGGTCCATCTAGTCGAGCGAACAGAAGGCGCTAACCGAATGCCACCCTCTCCGGCGGCGTGCCGATGCCGACGGATACGCGTGCTCCCAAGTTGACCCTTCTGGTCCCCCTGCGCAACCGGTCGTGAGCGTCGCCCGGGTTTGTTTTGCAGGAGTAAAATGCTCACAACATAAGTGTCCCCGGCGGTGCGTCAACACCCCGGGGACTGGCACCAGGAGGGTGAACTCCCGATGCAATCCGCGACGTTATCCACGTCCGTATGCAAGCCCCGGACTCTTTCGCCCGGGGACGTCGCCGACTCGATGGCGGCACTCCAACAGACCTACGCCCGCTCCGACCTCGCAGGCGTATGTGTCTGTGACGGCTTCGGCGTCCGGGTCGTCGTCGAGCGCGGCGCCCTTGAAGTGCACGACGGCATAGGCCCGCACCGAAGGACCCGCCGTTACGACCGCGCTACCCATGGCCTTCGCCGCCTCGTGATCCTGAACGCGGCCGGTGTTGTCAGCCTCGAAGCCCTTCGGTGGTGTCAGGCGCTCGGCGTCGGCGTTCTCGTGCTCGGGCCCGACGGTAAGGCCCAGCTCACCTCGACGCCCAGGATGACCGACGATGCACGGCTCCGCCGCACACAGGCGCTCGCTCCCTCCGAGCCCTACGGACTCGACGTCGCTCGCTGGCTGATTTCACGCAAGCTCGCCGGCCAAGGGAAGCTCGCCCTCAGTCGTTTCGGCGACGGCGCGACTGCCGAGACAATCGGGGACCTCGCCCTCGGCGTAAAGGAGGCAACGACCGTCGACGAGATTCGCCAGCTCGAAGCGGGCGCGGCGGCGCTCTACTTCGGTGCCTGGTCGGGACGGGCCGAGTGCGAGCCGATGTTCGCCGCCAAGGACCGGCAGCGCACCCCGCCGCACTGGTCACGCTTCGAGGGGCGCCGTTCGGTACTCGCCTCGGGTAATGCGAACCGCAAGGCCGAGCGCCCCGTAAACGCGCTGCTCAACTACGTCTACGCCCTCGTCGAGGCCGAGGCGATCATCGCCTGCCAGGTCGTGGGTCTCGACCCGGGGCTCGGCCTCGTCCACTCTGACACGCGGGGCCGGGCCTCACTCGCCCTCGACGTCATGGAGCCCGTGCGTCCCGAGGTCGACGCGTTTGTGCTCAACCTGGTTGAGCGTCGGACCTTCCGCAAGGTCGAGTTCGTCGAGACCACAGACGGGCACGTCAGGCTCCGATCACCACTCACCCACGAACTGGCCGAGACGATGCCGCAGTGGGCCAAGTCGCTCGGTCCCATCGCCGAGCACGTCGCCCATGTCTTCGGCAAGGCGATGGCAGGCACTTACTCGGCGGCCACACCGCTCACGCGAAGCCGCACCCGAGCAGCGCAAGCGATGGTGAAGGCGCGCAAGGCCTCTGCGCAATCCGCAGCGAGGTCGACGACTGCACTGCAGAAGCCAACGGGTACAGATGCACTTCCACTGTGGACCTGTCCAGCTTGTGGGGGTGCTGTCACGAACCCGCGCCACGTTCGGTGCGAGGCGTGCATCAGTGCCGATCCCGCGCAGACTCCCGAGATCAGGGGTCGGCGTGGCGCAGCTATCGCCGCACGCAAGCGGGCATTTTCTGAGTGGGACAAGGCGAACCCCAACAGGGTCTACGACCCTGAGCTATTCCGCCGGGACATCCTGCCGAGATTGGCCGCCCTGAAGCTTAGCGAGATCACCGGGGCGATCGGGTGCTCGAAGGCTTCCGCTTCGGACATTCGGCGTGGGAAGTGGACGCCGCACGTGGGGATGTGGTCGGCCTTGGCGAGGCTGGCTCGGGTCGAGATCCGGTCCGCCGCTCAAAATGCCGATACACAGACCGTGAGGAAGAAGCGATGAAATGGCTCAAACGATTCGCAGCTGTCGTCGTGGTCTCTCTCCTGGCCGGGTGCACCGCCTCCGCCATGCCTGCCAGACACCACCACGTGGCAGCAATCACTAGGACAACGACGCCGACGACCACCAGAACGACTCAGCCACCAACGACTACAACGAGGCTCCCGACGTGCCCGGCGGCAGGTATCAACGCCAGTACGCCTAAATGCGCGTGCCCGCCGGGCGAAAGCATGGTCTTCGCCACCTCTACGAACGGCGGTTGTGTAAATGAGAACGTGGCACCCACCACGCTGCCACCGACAACCACCACAACGCCCACGACTCTGCGGGGACCGATCGGGCCGCCGAGCGGACAGGTGGAATACGTATGTTCTGACGGTAGTGGCTCGGGAGGATCCGGGGGTGCGGCTATCGCAGCCGTGCAGGACGGTCAAGGGAACTGGCAGTGTCCGTCTAATAGGTTCTTCAACCTGTGGACTGTCGAAGTCGGGGGATCCTTCTATTGCACCACTGACCATAACGGCAACGCGTACGACAGCGCCCCCTATTACAAGGCGACAATCGGCAACTTCACCATGGACGGACTCCCCGGAACCTACTATGGCGCATATTGCACTGAGCCCGGCGAGGACGCCTTGTTTACGACGCCATGAGCATGGACCAACAGCTGCCCCCCAAGGGAACGCAGCCGGAACGCAAGATGCGGCACGCCTCGGATCGGACCGGTTGTCGATTGCGGTGGTCATTGTCGCTCTGATCGCAGGCGTCGGGGCGGCCACCAACAGAACAGAAGGTCGCTGTGTCGACACCGACGGATCGCTAGATCCCCCATACATGCCGCTCTTGCGTCGACTATTGCGCCAAGAGCCCTCGGCACTCCTTGCACAGGGCGTCAAAGGCTTCCTTCCACGGAGGTGACCGCCTTGCTATCCCAGCAGCCACTACACGCCAATCGATACCATCCCCCCATCCGCCGACATTTCGCCACAACGACACCCTCCCGGTACCGGCCAGCATGCAAATCTCGGGCGCAGCCACTTGTTCGAGAAGCTTCTGGCGGGAGCGAGCGTAAGCTCGCAGGTCGACCTGGTTGTACATGATCGTGAAGGCGCTGACCTCGCAATATCGCTTGCCAATGGTGAACTCAAGCTCGACGAGGGGAAACGGCTGATCATCAGGCCAGTCCTGCGCTCTCCTGATCGTGGAAAGCGGAATCAGCTCGGTCAGGGGGAGATATAACCCAGATCGAGGTGTCTTCTGCCAGCCTACCTCTCGCAGCGACTGCAATTGGGGCTCGATGCGTCGCCGTGCGGTCGCCTCCTCAGCGCGTGCCTCCATCCTCTTCGCCACCCGGTGCTGCGCACGTCCAGCCGCCCCAATAGGGACCTCCATATCCCGTCCCGGTGCCTCGGGAAAGGGCGATGTCTCAAGCAGGGTGCTGCGCAGCGTGGCGTTATTCACGAGATCCCAGATTCCGATCTTCAGGTCGTAGCGCGCCTGTAACAACGAGCGAGCTGCCTCAAGGTCAGATGGGTCTTGCCAATCCCCGTCCCGGATGAACCCTGTAACTCCGAATTCAGCTTGGATCGGTACCGGACAGCTGTACCTGATCGGATCAGGAGGAGCCGTGGCGTCCCAAGCCGACGGTGGTGGTGGCTGCCACCGAGATGGGTCGTCGTCCGGCCGACCCGCGTGCACCCAGCTCGCGTACTTTCGAAAGAAGGTCTCCGTTCGGTACGTATGGGGCATCACCAGAACGATCCCGCGGTCGAACAAGCGACCCCGCTCAAGCCTCCTGAATCGCTCAGCGTAGGGCGCGTAGCTGTCCCCTTTCTGTTCCGCCTCCGTTGGCCAGCTGGTGTCGACGATGACAGAGGGCTCGAACTGGGCCGCTGCCAGGCTCATGTAATACTCCCCCTGGTTGACGAATACCCAACGTTGGCCACCATTGGTGAACTGGTAGCCATAAACGATCTTGACTCGTCGCCGCCTGGCGGGGCCTCTCCATCGGTCGTGGCTCTCCTCGCCCATCGCCCGGTAGCCGTCGGGGAGCGGCTCGCCTATGCAACGAATGAAGTCTGCGGTGGTCCAATCCCCAGGCAAGAACGACTGCAGCCGGGTTCGGCGGAGTTCGCCGTCCCCTCGCACCTCTACGACAGAGCGGGCTCCAATCACCAACGCGAACGCGTGTGGTCCGGAGTCATCAAGAATGCGACTCACCAGGGCCGACGCGGTTGTCCACCACAACAGTGAGGTCGCAAGACTCCGACGGGTGACCTGTGACCCAGGATCCCCCACGATGGGCTGCCGGGAGTCGAGAGTCGAACCATCATCGACAGTCATCCGCCCGCCGATCAGGATGACTGTCGGACCTCTCTCTTGCGGTGTGTTTGTGTCGTCTGTCACAGATCCTGCTTCAGCGAGAGCAACGCCTCTCGAAGCTCGGACCTCTCGGCGGCAGCAATTGCTAACGACTCAGGATCGGTGCCGGTCAAACCCTCGCGGTCGATGAACAGCCGTGCGCAGGCGACAAGAGTTGCATCTGCCTCGTGGCCTTCAGTGTCGAACACACCGCCCTGTTCGCCCACCGTCTGCAACGTCTCGAACGGAACGCTCGGCCTGTCGTTGTCGCCTTCGATCCGGATTCGCCTGGCAGAATTCCGATCAGTGACGATAACGATCGGCGGGGGAAGAAGGTGCGCTTCCTTCGTCACGCGCCTCGCCATGTCGAGGAGGCGTGGATCTGCTGGGAGGTAAACGCGTCCGTGGTCGTCCACATTGGCCGGGTCAGTGCGCACGACGCGCCCGACGATCTGGCGGAACGAGAGTAGGGTCAACCGATTGGTGAGATAGACGACGACCCGTAGCCGACGGATATCGACCCCCTCCGACACCATGTTCACGGCGACGATCCAGGGGGCGTGCGACGCACGAAACAGACGAATCGCATTGGCCGGTTCGGGGTCGTTCTCGTCGTACAGTCGCGAGCAGGCGACGAGAGGACGGAATCCCAAGACGTGGGAGGCCATGTGAGAAGCCACGTTGTCGGCGTGATCGCAGTCGATGCAGACGACAAGACCGGCGGCATCGGTGTCGCCTCGCCTGCGAAGCCCGATGATGTACCGGTTGGCGTGTGCCAGCATCATCTCGGCGATTGACCCTTCATCGATCCACTCCAGCGCGGATCGGAGCCGCCGTTGTTCACCGATACGGGTCAAGCCAGTGTCGGCGAAGGTGACCGAATGGACCTGATTGTCCTCCGTGCGGAACGTGGTTTCGCCCATCGCTTCGACGAATTGGACTGGACGGCACGCCCCGTCGATAATCGCCTGGTCGTATGAGTAGCGGAAGTGTGGGCGCGCGACTCCAGCCTCCGAGGGCACGAAGATGATCGGGTCTCGCTTCGTTCGAAAGGGGGTGCCACTCATCGACAAGATGGCCGCCGCTCCGGACGCGAAGGCCTCTTGGGCCGAGATTCCCCAAGCCGCGCCGGTTCCGGCATGGTGGACTTCGTCGAATATTACCAGCGTGCGCTGTCCTGGGTCGGTCGCGTGAGCAAGGAACATCTCGGTAGATGCGAACAGCGAGTGGTAGGTGATGATCGCTCCGAGCCACTCGTCACCTATGGGGTCCACTGCTCGCCAATCTCTTTGGGCCCGCAGCGGAAGGGTTGGAGACCCTGAATACGCCGCCGATGCGGCGCTCTGCCATTCATCCGCGATCACCAGAGTCGGGACCACGACAATGACGCGGGAGATCTGGCCGGTCACTGCCAACCGATAGGCGACCTCTAAGCCGAACAAGGTCTTTCCCGCGCCGGGGCATGCCTCAATCAGTACCGGTTCGCTTCTAATGGCGCGGAAGACGATTGGTATCGCCTCAACCTGCCAACGCCGTAGTTCGGCTTGGCCCGGAGCCAGGCGCTCGACAGTGAATCGAGCTTGGGCGACCGCTTGGGGATGGCTTCCCTTGCGGAGATTGCATGAGCCGCACAATGCCTGCAGATTCGCGATCGTGGTGGGTCCGCCCAGGCTCCATGGCACGATGTGGTCGCCGTGCATGAGATCGAAGGGGATCGCGCGGCCGCAGAGCTTGCAAACACAACCTTGCAGCTGCCATGCTCGCCACACCTCTCGGCGAGTGAACATCCTGCGGGAATCGACCTCCACAGGTCAAGCGTACCGATGGATCTCCACGTCGGCTTTGAGCGAATCCTCCCTTGGGCCAAGAGGCGAGCTGGGATTAACGAAGAATCCCGAAGCGGGAAGCGCTACGGGAGGCCCATCGTGCTCTTCACTACGGTCGCCACGACTCCCGTTAGCACCTCTGTTCCCACGTCGCGAGCTGCGTTGAGAAGGGCACGCATCCGGCTCTTCGTGGCTCCTTCGGGCAGCTCCAACAGCGTAGTTTCGAGAGCGCGAATCAAGACATCTCCAGCTTGGCCCGACGGCCATTGGCCGACGGCGCGTCTTCCCTTCGGCGTTAGTCGGAGGACGTCTGCAACTATCGTTGCTGCGCCGCGACCCATTGGCCAATGAACGCTGCCACCGGCAAGATAATCGTCCTCGATCAAGGCTGCGAGGTTGCGCTGGGTGGTGCCGTCGATGTTGGACTGCTCAAGTACGGCAGTAGTGGCAGCACGTGAGCCGCTCAGTTCGCCGGCTAGCACCCGTTCCAAGAGGGGTATAGCCACTGTTGTCCAAGTTTCCTGAACCATGAGGTGACTCTATGGGATGCCGTCGTCCCATGGCTCCATCCCTGTCTCCGCTTTCCGGGCCTTCGGTAAACCCCCCACCGGCCCAGCTCTGAGGATGGGAGACCATCAAGCTGCGTGGCCAACTGGCCGATATATAGGTTCCATAGTCAGCGAGCCCAATTCGGGAGTGTTGCTCGTGTTCGAGAAGCACAAGGCAAGGAAGGCCCACGAACAGTACGAGAGCGCGTTCGCCGCATGGCAGGCCGAACGAAGCGAACTCGCATCCGTGCTGGAATTGGCCAGCAGCCGCACGGGAGACAAGAGCACGACCGTCATCCTGCAAAGCGGCGAGTCCGTCTTTGGCAGCATTGGTGGGGTCGGATTGGTCGAAATCAGGAAGGTCGGAGGGCACTTTGAGGGGGGCTCAGCAGGCGTGTCAGTGCCCATCGGCACGATCAACGGTCGAAGTATCCGCTACCGTGTCGGCAGGTTCAGAGGTCATTATGTGGAGGGGACTGCCCAACCGCAGGCAATCGACCGAGGAACCTTGACGATCACGAATCAGCGATTCGTATACATGGGATCTTCGCATTCCATCGAATGCCTGTTCACCAAGCTAGTGGGCATCCAACGGTTGCCGGGTGCGCTGTCGGTTTCGGTGTCGAACCGGCAGAAACCGTCCGTGTTCTCTTTCGGTGCTGCACTCGACGACTGGGTTGCATTCCGCTTGGACCTGGCGCTCGCAATCTTCAATGGGCAGGGTAACCAGTTTGCTCACGAAATTACGAAGCAACTCGCGGAACTCGACGCCAGGAAGCCCCAGGATCCCGCGGTTCCGCCCCAAAGCGCCGACTCGACCAGCCGGAACATACCTGATCAACAGGATACTGTGACTTTCTGGCTTCTCCCGGACGAGAAAAGCTCCCCTGAGGAGAACGAGTCCGAGACTCATACAGGGTTCACTCCGTTCTTTGATGAAGCCTGCACACAGCCGATACCTCTCAGCGATTCTGAACCCGTCATCGACGGCACCATCCACTGCAGCGTTCATGGCATCTCCTATCACTCCGAAGATGCACAACGCCCGGAGTTTGACGTCGGCGCACAGGTCAGACTTGTGCCCGAGCCAGACAACCCGGTGGATCCCTTGGCCATCAAGGTTGTGGCCGAGTCAGGCTCAACGACATTATGCGCCGGTTACGTTCCGGCCCAACTCGCGCACGTGTTGCTGCCATTAGCCGAAGGTGAGCCAGGAGCAGCGGTAGTGATTAAGACGTACAGTCAGGCCGGTAAACGCGTTGGACTTCGGATCGTGGGCGGCGTCGGGAACAAGGACTTTGCGATGCACCTGCTGGCGAGTGCCTGGAACCAGTCCACGAAGCTCTAAGCATCCCGACGCAACACGCTCGTCCGCTCTGCCCGCCGGCCCCGCTCTCTCCCGCCTTCTCTGCTGCTCGCCCTCCGCCCGCCGGCCCCGCTCTCTCCCGCCTTCTCTGCTGCTCGCCCTCCGCCCGCCGTCCGTGCGCTCCGTGCGCTCGCCGCCGGGGCGGCGCCGCCCGGCCGCCCTGCCGGCTGCGTCCTTGCCTCCTTGCCGGCCCTGCTCGCCCCCTCGCTCCCTCGTTGCTCCGTCCCTGGTCCGGGCGCTGCTGGCCCCTCTTGTCCCCGGTCTTTGGCCTGCCTTCCCGCGCCTGTCCCTCTCTCCCGGGTAGCGCTTGTGGGCGCTAAAGGACTCGAACTCCGGTCTTGTGCCCGAGGGCCCGCCGACTTTCCCGCCGGGTGCCTTTCCACAGCGCTGACCAAGCTCACCACGACCGGCGTGAGCGCCGCCACCTACCGGCCGGAGCCCTGCTGAACCTGCCTACGGGGCAGTGCTATTAGCCACGCCCCGAATGATTCATCTGCGCTCACTACTAGATGAGCACCCCTGGTATGTCGACAACGACGCAGATCGACGGCTACGGGCGCGGGTGGCCGATCAGCGCCGAGCGCCGATTTGGCGTGCGTTGCCGGTCCCTCTGACCACACGCGTTGTTCTGTACGCCCGCGAACCGTCGTTGGGGGACATTCTGGGTGACTCTTCTACTCAGTTGATTGTGGAGCGTGGGGATGGACGGTCTCACCTCGGGCCAACATCTCGACAAACTGGGCGATGCGCCTGGAGCGGGTTTCGGGCTTCTTTGCGTTTCCGATCCTGTAGAGGATGGAGTACCGATTCGGACTTGTGAGCACCTGAAACATCGCCTTCGCGCGTGGATTGGCACTCAGGGCAGTCGCAAGATCTTCTGGAACCTCCATGCTCGCTTGCCCGGCGTAGGCGGCCTCCCATCGACCGTCCTCTTTCGCCTGCCGCACCTCGTCTTCGCCGGATTGATGCATTCGGCCGGAGGCGGTCAGCCTCTCAGCGATGGCGGCGTTCCGTTGAGACCACGGGCTGCGAACTTTTCGAGGCGTGAAACGTCGTCGGAACGTTGCGGTGTCACGACGCCCTAGTTGACCATCAATCCAGCCAAAGCAGATCGCCTCGTCAAGCGCCTCGTCGTACGAGAGCGTTGTCGGATCAGCCGTTCCCTTCTTGGCCAGGACCAGCCAGACACCTTGTGAATCGGCGTGATGGGCACTCAACCATCTTCGCCATTCGCCAGCGTCCGCGACCAGTAGCTCTGGGAGATCCACGGCATTCACGGTATCCCCATGTGCCGGTCAGGGACGCCCGAACAGACACGCAGAACATCGCGGCCACGGACCACTCGCCGCGCCCGATCGACGTTCCTGAAGGAGCGTTGGATGTCAAGAGCCTTCGGCGAAGCCGAAGACCGCTTTCTCCTGCGGTAATGCAGTCTGGTGTTTGTTTGCGGGCACGCGCGTCCAAGTCCCGCTTGTCTCGGGTCGGGAAAGGGCAGTCAAGGCCGGCCTCTGCCCGCCCGCAGGGGAAGCCTTGAGTGTCCGGTGCTCAGTTGTTGTCAACCACGATGGGGATGGACCACCGACAGGTGGTCCTGGTCGCCTCTTTGTGGTCGAACACAGCGGACCTCACCATTGCTGCAGAGAACTGCAAGGGCAATCCGATTCGGATGCACAGACATTCCTTCGTTCCGCTAAGGCGCATGGTGTGTTTCGGCCACAGCCAAGTGGGCTCATTCAGTTCGCCGGCCTCGCCCGAGGTGGGGGGCACACGTCGTTCGCCGAGCTCGCACCGTGGCTGTGTCCGAACCGTTCAGCTCGCCTGCCTTGAAAGACAGCGGATCTCGCCATCTCTCAAGCCGTAGTAGACGAGGCTGAGGAGCTTTCGCGCCGCCGCCACGCGGGCGATCATCGTGCCGCGTCGTTTGGCGACACGTTCAAAGGTCGGCTCGATGGGTGCACCACCGTGATAGCGGGCGACCGCCTCGATCGCTGCCCAACGGACGAGGTTGTTCCCCTGGCGCGTGATGTGGCCGCGATGGACCTTCACATCCGACTCTCGGTGAGAGGGCGTGATCCCGGCCCAGGAGCAGAGATGGCGGGCCGAGGGAAAACGGCTGGCATCGCCGATCTCAGCGACGAAGATCGCCGCCATGATCGGGCCTACTCCGTGAATGGCCTGGATGGCGGAGTAACCCTCGTGGTGTTTCAGCCGTCGTGAGAGGTGGGACTCGACGAGCACGAGCTCGCGCTCGTAGATCCGGAGCAGCTCCCGGAGCGACTCGACTCGGTCGCGGTAGACGCCTTCGACCGGCATCTCATCCAGGAACCTTTGTCCAGCTGGCCCGAACATGCGGCCATAGGCAGGCAGCACGCCTTCTTTGGCCATCACGGCATGGACCTGTGCTTTGGCGGAGGTGCGCAGTGCGGTGAGCTTGGCACGGTATCTCACGAGCTCACGCAACTCACGAAGCTCTGGGGGCGCGATCCAGGCTTCAGGCAGATCGGCCCTTAGAAGCCGCCTCGCGAGCTCGGTGGCATCGCGCTCATCGTTTTTCACCCGCCTTGAGTCCCAGTGCAGACCGAGCGGGTGTACGAGATGGACCGTCGCCCCCTCGGCCTGCAATAGGTCTGCGGCCCAGTACCAGCCATAGGTGGCTTCCAGCGCCACCTCGGGGTTCGGGTCGTTGCCCATCACCACGCGCACGAAACTGAGCGGGTCGTTGTCGACGCGCACCGTCTCGAGGACTTCGCCGCTCTCGGCGGTGCGGACGATCACCGAACGGCGCCGATGCAAGTCGATCCCGACATACTCTCGTTGTTGTTCCACTGGAGTCTCCTTCCGTCGTTTTCGGGTTTGTTTGGAGACTCCGAGTGTGCCCTGCACATCCGGTTCCCGCTGACGGGAGGAACTCCGGTGGTTCGCTGAAATCGCGGCCATGGATCCTCACTGGAATCGGCGGCCGGTTCGCACCACCGAACCGGTCACACGAGAGCGGCGCAGCGCTCCTTCATGACATCAGATCTGGCGCACACAGAGGTTGGAGTAAACCTTTAACGTCGGCAAGCGACCGGACACACAATATGGCCTATTAACTGCCACAACATTGTGCTTCGTACAACAAGCGAAGGTGACGGGAGTGGAACCTCCGGCCGACAGCAGACGCGACTCCTCAGTCTGCGTCGTTGCTCTCCCCAAACAAGGTCAGGCCGATCTTGGATGCTGCCTCGCGCTGCATCGTCGGTGTCACATGGCTGTAGAGGTTCGTGAACAAAGTCGGGTCGGCATGCCCGAGCCGCTCGGCGGCGACCTTCGGCGGGACTCCAGTCGACAGCATCAGGGTGGCGGTGGTGTGACGCAAGCCGTGGGCTGTTAGGCGGGGTAAGCCAAGTTCTGCCGTGTAGGTGCCGAGCAGTCGAGACAGGTGTTGAGGGTGGTACGGGCCGCCGCCAGGCTTGGTGAACACGTAGTCGCTGTCCATCCATTTGACGGAAGCGAGCTGCTCTTCGGCTTGCAGCTTTCGCTGCCGGCGTAGCACGGCGACTAGATGCTCGTCGAGGTCGATTGTGCGAACGGCGTCGCGGCTCTTGCCGGTGGAGGGCACCAGATCGTGGCCGAGGGTGGAGACGAACTCGACCACTCGTACCAGGCCTGCCTCCAGTTCAACGCGCGACCAGCGCAACACGACCAGCTCCCCGATCCTGAGGCCTGAACCGAGCAGGAATGCCCATATCGGCCAGGTCCGATCTCCCTCCATCAGGGCGAGGAACTCCCTTGCCTGCGTCGGGCTCCAGTGTCGCGGGATCGATCGCTGTGGCCTTGGTCTCGGTGCGCTGACCATCGGATTGACTGCCACCAAGCCGGCACCGACAGCCAACTTGAAGGCCCCGGCGAGAGGGGAGCGGGCAAGGCGGACGCTGTTGGGCGAAAGTGGTTTTCCCTTCTTGGTGCCGCCCTCATGAGCAAGCTTCCGCTGCCAGTTCAGCACCACCTCCGGTGTGATGTCACGCACGCGCCTGGACCCGAGATGGGGCCGCACATAGTCATCGGCCAAGTGCCGGTAGTCGAAGCGGGTCTTGGCCGAGAGACGACAGTCAGCGTCGAGTCCGTCGATATACAGATCAAGCAGCTGGTTGACCGTCGTCCCTCTCGCCACCGGCTTGAGTTGGCCACGATCGACTTGGGCGACCAGTTCGCGCCGGGCCACGCCAGCCTCGGTCGCGGTTCGAAAGCCACGCCTGGTGATTTGCTCCCGTCGGCCGGTCATTTGGTCACTCCCGAGCGTGACCTTCAGGTACCAGCCCCCCTTGCCGTCTCGGTACACGCCGACCGGTCTCGTGGGCATCGGCGCACCTCCGCTAGAAACTATTGGTTCTCAGGAGGTTCTCACGGGCGGCTGAGCCGGGTCAAATATCCGCTCGGATAAGCTATTGAACTGGACTTATCCAGCGCGCTCGGAGGAACTCGAATCCCCAACCTTCTGATCCGTAGTCAGATGCTCTGTCCAATTGAGCTACGAGCGCAGGTGGATCGGTACTCTACCCAACTGCAGGCGATGGAGAGATCGGCGAGACCGAGGTCGCGAGCCCCCGGGTTTGAGCCCGGCTGCTACCAGGCCATGGTGCAGGACTCAAATTCTGAACCTCTTGCAGGGCCGCGTTAGCCTTAAGATCGGCCATTGGAGGTGGCCCGGCTGCGATCGTGTCCCTACCGAGAGGACGCTCACGATGAACTGCTGGCAGTGCGGAGCTCCGCTTCCGCCGGACGTCGGGTTCTGTCGCGCGTGCGGAGCGTTCCTACGCGGGCGGAGTGCTCCGGCAAACCTTCCGGACCCGGCATCAGGAGCACACCGGGATAGGCAGGTCCCGCCGCCCGGTTCGCCTGGCGCACGCCTCCCCGGCGCGCCACCCGCGCCTATCGGCGGTGCTGCACGACAGTCGACCTTCGCAACTGGTATTCAGCCATCATCCCGGCCGGCTGCGTGGCCTGGAATGGCGCCACCGGGTCCACCGCCAATCGGCGCGGAAGCTTCAGGACCTGGTCGTTCGGTCCCCTGGACGCATTTTTCATCCACGACGTGGCCAAGCAGCGTCCCTGTGAGATCAGCCGGTCCAAGATCGATGGTCGGCGACGTAGTCGCGGCAGCTGGAACTGGATTCGTCCTGATCTCGATGCTGCTCTCGTGGTACAGCGTGACGATCACCCCAGTTGGGTTGCAGTACCTCGAATCGCTCGAGCGGGCGCTGTTTCCTCGTCTCTTCCCTCAGGCCGGCGCGGGGCTGGGAGGGCTCAACGGACCGTTGACGACCTCGGTTTCGGCACTCGGCCAAGGCGCGGGAGGATGGCGCTGGACGATCGTGGCCGTGTCGGGCGTCCTCCTTCTCGGGCTTCTCCTGGCGATCGGCTCGGGAGCGACGAGCCCGTCATCTTCGTCCGGGCCGCACACCGCGATCCTCCTGCTTTTGACGACCACGAATCTCATTCTCGTTGCCGCGGCTTTCTTCGATCTGCCCTTCGGCGGGTCGCCCGCCGCCTACCTGACGGTGAGTCGCGGCGTCGGTGCCTACCTCGGCCTCGCTGCCGCTCTCGTCGCGTGTGGAGGTGCCGTGGCAGGTTTGGTGAGGAGCTCTCCAACGGCGGGCTTGCGCTGACCTGAAGCCCTGAGCAGACCCGCGCGGATCGTTAACGAGTGGAGAGCATGCTGGCGGCGCCATCCGGAATGTGCCTTGTGGGGCGTTTCAGGCCCCATCGTTGAACACGAGGCGAAACACCGGGTGGTTCGGGGCGATACGACGGAGGTCGCCATCTGATGCATTGGGACCGACACCGCTGAAAAAGACACCCACTTCCGCCTTCCAGCGCTTGAGGTAGGCGCGGAGGACGTCAAGTTTCTCCTCGTCGGCCAGCTCTGTTGCGTCGAACACCTGACTGCGCCGCCCCACCCGCAACTCGCCTGCACCGGCTACGCGCAGGTTCCGCACCCACTGCGTTTCACCGCGAGGAGCCACGAGGTAGTGCTGTCCGACGTAGGTGAGCAGGTTGACCGGCGTCGTCCTCCACTCCCCGCTCTTGCGCCCCCGAACCCGAAGCTCGCCGCGACCCCCATACGCTGATGCCCGCTCGGGTCAGTCCTGCCACCGCCCGGTTGAAGACGTTACGGGTGAACCACCCGGGCTGCACGTATCTGCGATGGGGTGGTGATACGGCCATGGATCAATCCTCGCCGCGAACAACTGCTAACGCCAGATGACAGACTCCTGCTGTGAGCAGCTGGCTCCTAGCTCAAGTCAACATCGGGCGCCTTCGGGAGCCCCTGGATCACCCTCAGCTGGCGGCGTTCGTTGAGGCACTCGATCCGGTGAACGCCGCCGCGGATCAGGCCGTCGGTTTCGTGTGGCGGCTTCAGACCGATGAAGGCAACGCCACCGCTGTTGACGCCTTCACCTGGGACACTGGCGAGAGCCCCCGCATGATCATCAACCTGTCGGTGTGGACCGACGTCGAGCAGCTCACCACCTTCGTCCTCGGCGACCTCCACCGCGCCATCCTCAGGCGCCGCCGGGAGTTCTTTCACAGAATGACCGAGGCCTACCTCGGTTGCTGGTGGGTTCCGGAGGGACACCTTCCAAGCACAGACGAGGCAGAGGAGCGAGTCCGCTACCTCCGTGCCAACGGGCCGACGCCCTTTGCCTTCACCCTGCGCCGCCATTTCCCTCCGCCCGATGACGAGGCAGCCGCTCGCCGCCGTTCTGTGCGCTCCTGCCCGGCGAAGTGGGCACCTCCCACGGTGAATCTCGGCGCTCGGGGTTAACCTCGGCCGGTCTTAATGAGAGGGGGCTGCGATGGGAGCCGGGGTCGCGTTCGGGCTATGCCTACCGATGTTCGAGCGGCCCATCGACGGGGAGAAGCCGACATGGACAGAGATCGTCGCCATGGCTGAGCGTGCCGAAGAGCTTGGGTTCGACACGGTCTGGACGGCGGACGAGATTGTTTGGCGGGTACCCGAATGGCCGGGTCCGCGCGGGTGGTGCGAGTGCCTGACAATGACGGGGGCCGTGGCAGCGAGAACGTCGACGGTCCAGGTGGGCACCTGGGTGATGTCGGCATTGCACCACAATCCCGGCATGGTGGCGTCAGCCGCCGAGACGCTCGATGAGATCTCTCGCGGGCGCTTCCTGCTGGGCCTTGGTGCGGGACATCCGAAAGGTGCTGCGAATGAATTCGGGTACCCGCAGGACAAGACGGTGTCACGCTACGCCGAGGCACTGGAGATCATTGTGCCGCTGCTGCGTGGCGAGTCGGTCACGTTTACAGGCCAGTTCCACCGGGCCGAAGGGGCCGAGGTGTTGCCTCGCGGGCCTCGACCCGGCCGGGTCCCCCTGATGATGGGTGGGCATTCGCCGCGGAAAATGAGGCTGGCGGCGACGCATGCTGACACGTGGAGTACGTACGCGCGGACGAGTAGTGCTCCCGAGGTCTTCCGGCCGATGACCGTGCAGCTGGATCAGATCTGCGAGGAAATCGGACGCGATCCGTCCTCGATCGGGCGGTCCGTTGGAGTGTTCGTCGAACCAGGCGATGACAACTTGTGTCAGGCGGTCGGGTTTGCCGATGCGATAACGGGCTCCACCGACCAGATCGCCGAGACTCTTGCCGGCTTCACATCGGTCGGGATAACAAGGGTCGAGATCTTTTCCTATCCGAACACGATCGACACGCTCGAACGGCTGGTCCCGGTACTAGCCGCGGTGGTTTGACGCGCAACACAACCTCTTCAGAGACGTGAGCGGACTCGATCCAACGCCTCCGCCTCGGGTGCGGTGTCAGAACGCGCCTACATAGCGCCAGCGTTCGAGGTTGCGCGAACCACGCGTAACCGCCGGCTCGGTGTGCCCTCGATCGGTCGGCGACAGGACCCTGAGTGCAGCGCGATGCGGAACTCAGGTGTGGTTCCTGGGTTCGAAAATGAAGTCACTTACTACCGATCGAGCGGAGAGGGAGGGATTTGAACCCTCGGACCCGGTCTCCCAGGTCAACTCATTAGCAGTGAGTCCGATTCGGCCGCTCTCGCACCTCTCCTAGCGCTCCACTCTAGTCGATGCACCGATCCTCCGTTGTCTCCCTATTCCGATCAGAAACGCCTGGTGAGAAGCGGCATTTCAGGGTTCCAAAGATGTCCTAGGTCAGCGTCGCTGCGAGCTCCTGAGGCGACTCGAGCAGGCGGGTCGATTGGCCTTCAGTCAGTTCGATTCAACCCAGATTCAACCTCAGACTGCTACAATTGTCATCAGGTCGCAGCCTCCGGCGAATGGCTGTCTACTGACTTGCAAGACGAGGGAGGCTCGCATGGCTCGTGACTATCCCGACCCGTGGGTCCCGGGAACCTTCTCTACCTGGATCGTCAAAGCGTCGACCGCTCAGCGCACCATCGACCGCTCCGACGGGCACCTACGGCGGCGGGTTGACTGTTGGGACGTGAAGGGCAAAGTCGACGGAGTCCAATGGTTGAAGCGCTTTCGGAAGGCTGGCCTGGCACAGGCCTGGAAGGATCGCCTCGATCGTGACTTCACGCGAGGCCTGCCGTTCGACCTTCGGGCTAAGCAGTTCGTTGCCCCCGAGGAACCTGAAGCTCCCGGAGGGCTGACGGTGTTCGACCTGACGGAGCTGTACTTCCGTCAGCACGCCGAGTGGGAGCCCGCAACGAAGACGGCAGCAGCCCGCTCGTTCAACCGGGCGCGCCGGTGGTTGTTGGTCCCTGGCGCCGAGCCGGAAGGGCGTGACTCGGAGGCGGTGGCGGATTTCCTGGAGTCAGCCAGCTTCCTCCCCGATCACCTGGCCGATGGCATCACTGACCGGCAACGGGCTGGCCGCGCCTGGCTTGAGGTGCACTCTGCGTCGGCCAACTCGCTGACGTCCGCGCAGGTGGAGGAGTTCGTTGCTCGTTTCGAGACGAGTGCGCGCGACGCGGGCAAGCGTGTGTCCCCGGCGACGATGACACGATTCCTCCAGCCGCTCAAGGGATGCTGGGCGTGGGCTGTCATCCGGGATGACCTGCCAATCGACCGCAGCCCCTGGGTGATAGTCAGGCCGCGTCGGAAGGTGAAGGGTAGGACGACGATATTGACCGGCCGGGCTGGCCTGACAGTCGATGCTGAACTGGTGCTCAGCGTGCCCCAGTCGTTGGAACTGGCCGAGGCGTGCGTGACCGAGGGCGCGTGGGGTGGGATCGTCGAGTGCTGCGTTCTTGTCATGGCGTTATGCGGATTGCGCTGGGGTGAGGCGACGGGACTGCTTTGGAACGATCTCGAGCTTCGGGACGGCGACGAGCCGGGGTGGCTTGTCGTGCGCCGCACCTACCGTCCCACGTCGGACCGCTGGCTGGATCCCGACGAAGACCCGGAGTGGGGGCCACTTAAGGACCGGGACGTGACCGAGAGCCGCCGGGTTCCGGTGCCCCCACTGTTGGTCTCAAAGCTTCGGCGTCACTTGGACCTGTACGGGGAGGGGCCACGACGGACTGGTCTTTCACCGGCGCGGCAAGCCCTTCGATCACGACATGTTCGGCCGAAGCGTGTGGGACCCGGCACGGTCGAAGGTATTTCCTCGACGGGAAGACCTACCGGCGGGAGATCTTCGTCAACCCAAACTGTCACGGCTTCGGCGACACGACCTCCGCCACGCCGCGTGTTCCTGGTGGCTTCGGGAGGACGTCGACGCTGTCGTGTGCCAGCGATGGTCGGGTCATAGGACGCTTTCGGTGTTCCTCGACATCTACCAGGGCGTTGCCCCCGGTCGAGAGGACGAAGGCGTTGAACGTCTTGTGCGGAGTCTCCAGAAGATATCGACGACGTAGACGACCAATCAGCCACAAGCGATTCCGTGGGCGAGCGCTCGCACCACGGCGCCTCGCTGAGCGCGAAGGAAGCGGCCGTCACTGTTCCAACTCACCGAGCCAAGCCTCGTACCAGTCCCGTCGTACACGGATATCGCCGTTGCGTAGGCGGATGCATCGGGGGAACCACGGCGCTCCACGAGCCGACCACTTGTACGCCGTGGACGTAGAGACGCCGAGATCGACTGCGATTTGGCGGATGCTGAGCCATCGGGCGTCTGAGGTTGGGCCGACGCGGCTGGACGCGCTCGGCTTCATCTCTCGGGCGAGAGTCATCGCTCCTCCAACGAGCGGTGCTGGGCTGGTCGGCGGGCATCGAGCGCAACCGGGTTGCGCTCCGCGTTTCGCGCCTCGTCTCGAACGGGCATCGTGCCTCCGCTTCACGGGCTACCCCGGTGGCAACCCCTCTACTTAATAGGCACTGGAGGGTCCAGGCTATCGATAGGTCGCGGCTTGAGAGGTGGCCAGATCGATAGGGTGCGCGCTCCCGTTTGAATCACCTCCGCGGCACCAGGCAGTCTCGACTGCGCGTAGCTGACCGTGGCACGCACGCGATGTCGGCTCCCAGAATGTCGTGTGGCCCTCCGAGAGCCGCCGGGCAACGGTCGTCTCGCGTCACGAACAGCTGGTCGTGTCGGCGATGGAGGTCTCACTCACGGACGTCTCCTCGGGGACAATCATAGTGTCGGCCCGTTAGACGTATTGCGTACAGGTGGGTCAGAGATCGTCTCAGCAACGGGGAGGCGAGTCGCGATGTAGGTTCCCCCGGGGATCGGCTTCGGCCAGGGTCGGCCTCGATCCAAAGTACCGGCAACTGCCCACGCCCCGAGCCCTTCAGCCCCCTTCTCGGCGAGCCACGAGGCGGGGTCGTGATCGCCCGGCAATGTAGTGACCAATACGGCGTGGCCCAGCCGGGCGGCGGCCATCGCGTGGCGAAGCGCGGACTCGCGGCCAGCGACATCGCCATCAAAGCCGATCACCGCGGGAAACGGGTGCAATCTCAGGACGTGGTCGAGCTGATACGCCGACAACTCCCGACCGGATTGGGTGAGTGGACAGAACCGCCCTGCAGTGCCGGATCGAACGGCAGCGACGGCAATAGCCATCGCGTCGAGCGTGCCTTCGACGACGACGACCTGGCCGCGGCTCCCAGCAGTCGGGGATGGTAGTGGTTGATAGAGGATGACCGACTTGTCGAAGGTGGCTGTACGGGGCGGGTTCTTGTACTTCGGCCAACGATCGTCGCCGATGTTGCGGCCGACGAAGCCGCAGACGCGGTCCTGTTGGTCCCGAATCGGGATCAGCACTCGCTGGCGGTAGAAGTCGGTGACGCGGCCCTGCGCGCTGCGGTGGGCAAGCCCGGCATCCACGAGCTCGTCGCTGGCGAAGCCCTCGACCCGCATCGCGGTCACAAGACCGTCCGGACTTGCCGGGGGTGTGGCCCACCTCGTCCCGGCCGGTGTGAACCTCTAGTACGGCCACGTCGATCCCCCGTCGTGTGAGGTAGGCCGCGCCCTGCGCTCATGGAGCGGGCCGGAACTGAAGTGCGTCCAGGCGGACGTCAGAGCGTCGAAGACGCGTGTCGCTGGCGTTCGAGACAAGTCCGGGTAATCGACCTGGCCTGGCGGCTCGAAGGGGCGCATCGAAGCTGCCGGGGCACGTCGGCCGGAAGAACCATCCGAACGGGCAGACGATTCGGATGTAGGCCAGGGCGCGGTTGAGCGAGCGGCCAGAGTCGAGGATGCGGATCGCCTGGCGCCATCCCACACCTTCGGTCTGGCACACCCATTCGACGACGTCGCCCTTCTGGTCACAGCCGAAGCAGTGCCAGAAACCGTCGTCGATGTACAGCCTGAGAGAGGGAGAACGATCGAAGTGGCCGTGCGAGGGAAACGGGCAGCGAACCATTGTTGATCCGGAGGTGCGATACAGATCGACGCCGGCTCGGCGGGCTACGTCGATCAAGCTGTGGTGGGAGCGGGCGGCCTCGATGGGGAACGGCCTCACAGCCCTATCTCCTTGCCTTTGACTGGCTCCTCCGCGATGGGGCTCTCGACGTGCCTGCTGCCGTCTCGATACCACTGGCCGCGGCTATCTGCGTAGCCAACGATGATGGGGAGGCGGTCCTTGGTCGCTGGAACGGTGTGGAGCACGACGCCGTTGCCGAGCCGCGACGCTCCGAGCTCTCCATCGCTTTTCGCTATCGTCGCGGCGACCCGGAGGACATAGGAACGAGGGAGCTCCACATCAGCGTCGTGAGCGGCTCGGTGCAGGGCGACCGCCAGCCCGTCGATCCGATGCCGATCGAACGATGTGGTGTTGGTGGACATCTGGGGACTCCTCTCCACTGAGGCGCCCCGTGCGAGCGCCTCTACAAAAGAGGCACTGGCGAGTCCACGCTATCGAGAAGTCCAGGCAGCTTTCGGTCTTCGCCGGGGAGCGTAGCGATTCGGCGGGCGTGGGATCCGGGAGTTCATGCAGCGCCGCTCGCCGACGAGACGGCGGCGTCGACGGCCCTCCGTTGTTCCGAGGCTTCTTGAGGAAACAATGTTGGAGTCGTCCGTGGCGTGCTAGCCCTGATAGGTGAACCCTGGCATGCCCCTTCAGTCGGACCTCGGTGGCCACCGATTGGTGGGTCAATGGCATGGCGTGAGTCACGACCGTAGGGGAGATCGTGCTGGAGCGGCCCCGTGCCGAGCCGAAGGAGGCTATTGAGCCCTGTAGCGCCTTGCGCGGCGGTTGATTCCTTACGCACAAGTCACCGACCCAGCTCGGGCACTTCCGGCGAGGACGGCACCGACGGGCAAGGCGCGTGGGTACCGGCAAGTGACTGCACTTACGCATTACCGCTATTCACTCAATTGAGACATCGATCTCCTGCTTGTGACGGCGCGCGACGTCGGCGTGTACGAAGCGCTCCCATTCGCTTACGGCTGGCGGGCTCGTGCGGGTCGCTGAGTCCTGGTGGGAGGCCCCACAGGAGAGATCCCCGGTCCAGGACCGGAGTAGCGCTGTGACGTCGCGGGAGCGCACGGAACCACTCGAGGGGGGCTGTCGCCGGCGCGGTCGCGGCGAAGCTGGAGCGTTCGTGGTCGCGAACGTGGACAGGGCCTCGACGTGCTCGTTGTGCCGCCACCAGCAGCGTGGGACGACATGATGATCGAAGTGAGAGAATCGCTCTTGGAGTTGTTCGACCCAGGCTCGAAGCACCTCCCATCGCGCGGCGGCCTCAACTGCAAGAACCTCGGGCCAGTGCGTTGCGCCGGGTATCTCGTCCAGGTCATGGTCGTCGTAAGCCGCGAATATGAGCTCCTCGAGCGGGCTTTTGGGCCGTGGGTCTCCGTAGTTGTCCCCGAGCTCGCTCATCTGCCCTCCTGTTTGCCTGACCTAGCGCGGAGACGGGCGACGATCACATCGCTGGCCTGGGCGCGGCCGAGGCGTTTCCAGGCCGGAGTGCACTCCAAGATGCGGTGTACTCGTTCGTGGCACGCACGGCACAGCGGAATCAGGTCGCCAAAACGTTCACAGCCGAGTCGTTCGTAGTTGCGATGGTGGAGGTCGCCGTTCCCGAGCGTCCAGCATCCTCCGCAGGCAGCACAGGTCGGTTCGACCCCGAAGACGGCGACGTAGGTGTCGCGCCAGTGTGCTCGCCCGTCCATCCATGCCCGACTTGCCATCCATGTCCCATACCGGTGTCGGTGAAGCACACGGGCACGCGACCAGGAAAGGCCAGGACGCGGTTCACGCATCTTTTACCACCGCGCCCTCGAAAAGCTGCCTTGCCGCCACCAGATCGCCGGCGTCGCGCCGGGCCGTCCAGGGATGAAGCTTCATGATGATCGGTCTTGCCGAGCGCAGGAGCAGCAACCCGTAACCGATCGGCAGCCGGCGGATCTCCGACGGCTCCAGGATCGGGCGCCGGCGCGTCGATGACGACACCGAGCGGCCGCCGGCACCGGCCAGGACAGTCTGCGACCACTCTTTGACCTCCTTCTCCCCGATCAGCTGCGAGAGGTCGGCCAGGTCGTCTGCGTTAGCCGAGCCGCCGAGGACGATCTTGACGATCGCCGAGTCCCAGATCGCTCCGGCAGCCTCTCGTCCCCAGCGGTCGCGGCCTGGGAGAGCGACTGGAGCACCGCGAGGGTCGTGATGCCCGACCCACCCCCCTCGCTCATGAGCGACGGCAGAGACGGGAGCGGATAGTTGGCCGCCTCGTCGAGTACGAGCGCGACCGGGGGATCGAGTCGTTGGCCGGGCGAACTCGCTGCAAGCCGGCGGGCGGCGTCGATCACGTCTTCGATTAGTGCGGCGACCAAGGTCGCCGTGCTGACGCTCCGGTCGCGGTACCGAGCAGGAAGAGCGTCCCTCGCATCGCCAGGAAGGCGACCGGGTCGAACTCCCTACCGGGTTCCGGGCTCACCGCAGCGAGCACGGCGGGATCGGCAAGCGGCGCGAACGTATTCGCGACCATCGCCCAGATCGAGTCCCGTGTGTGCTGGTCGGAGGCGATGATCGCGTCGAGCGCCCGCTCCCAGCCCGGCGTAGCACCGGGGTGCGAGGTGAGGATCGACACCGCCTCTTTGGCCCCGGGGCCGAGTGCGACCAGCGGTAGAGGTCGGAGGGTGGGCGGGCGTCGAGTGCCGCGGCGTGCAGCAAGCACCGGGTCGCCGCGAGCGCCTGTTGCCGCCAGAAGGTGGCGTTCTCGACCCCACTTCGGCCGGCTTCGCTCACGAGGGCCTCGGCACGGATGATCGCCATCTGCGGGCTCTCGCACCCACGCACGAGCGACCAGCGCAGAGCCGGGAGCCGCGAAGGGCGCTGGCCAAGACGTTGTGGATCGAAGACTGCGACCGGGCCGCGGGACGCCCGCGCAGCGAGAGTGATCGCCAGGTTGTCCGGGCGGGTCGAGGTCGTGACGACCGCTCCAGGCGCGTCGAGGATCACCGGGACCACGACGCTCTGGCCCTTGCCGGAGCGAGGCGGCCCGAGTAGCAGCATCGAGTCCTCCACCGACGCCCAGCACCCGACACCGCGACTCGTCCCGAGGCGGTACCCGATGTCCGCAGGACGCGGGTGTTGCAGGGACGGTCGGAGCGTTTTGGACCGGGCGACCAGTGCTCGAGCCCCGGCGGCGCGGCGCACCTCGTTGCGCGGCGCTAGCCCCACTGCTCGCACCGGAGAGGCCGTCTTGTTGGCGGCGCCGTCGGAGCGCCAGAGCCGCCACCCGGCGAAGGCGACGAAACCGGCGACAGCGAGCGTCGCCGCCGTGCACACCCAGTAGGTCTCCGGCGGACCGACAGGCGAGTGCCACGCTGCCGACGGATCGCCGAGATGCGCCAGCGCGGCGAGCCCGGCGAGCGGCTCTCCACGGGGTAGCCGGTGGCCGGAACTCCAGGCCGAGGCCAGTCCCCCTACCCAAAGCACGCTCGCGACAGCGGCGACACCTAGCAGCAGGCCGAGCGCCACGTCCTCGCGACTGCGCGGCTGGCGATCCATCACGCCACCTGCGGTGAGGGACCCGGCGTCATCGGACAAGGCCGCAGCCGGGGCCCATTAGGGCGCCCTGCGACCAGCATCGCAGAATGCGCAGTCGGGGCCCTGCCCTCCGTCGACACGCCGATGCCCCGACTGCGTGGCCCATGAGGCCCACACGGGCCGGGCGGCCATAGGTGCAGAGCTCGCCAGGCTCAACAGGCCGCTTTCCCCGGTCACAGTCCAACCGCCATCGCCGGCTCGATCGAGGCGCCAGTCACCGCGACGCTGCGCGCGCCGTGGGCGAACCGTTCGTGCGCCAAGCGCGCCGAATAGGACAAACGGGTGAGGCGGCGTTCGGGTACGTCGGGCAACGCGAGGCGAACCGCCAGGGTGTCACCTTGCCGGCGCGCGCCGTCGAACGCGACGAGCCGGGCAAGCGTGCGCGACATCGTCGCGTTCCGGGCGAGGCTCTCTCCCAGGCCGAGGCTCACCGACAGGTCGGTGATGTCGATCTTGGTGGAGGGAATCGCCGCTGCCTGGCGGGCGAGACGCTGCCAGGCGAAGGTGGTCGAGGGCCCGAGGATCCCCAACCAGACGAACTCGACGTACGGGCTCCCCGGCCGGTGGCCGAAGCGCTCGACGACCGGATCGGGGAACCGGACAAGGGTGAGAGTTGGCGGGGTCTCTGTCGGAGCCTGCGGGTACCCGGGCATCACGCCACCACCGTGGCCGGCTCGGCGTCGGGTGTGACAACCAGCCGGGCTTCGAGCTCGGCCCGTCTCGCCTGGGCGGCACTGATCGCCGCCTCCACACCCGGCACCTTGCCGCCGCCAGTGTGAGGAGCCGAGCTCGACTCGATGATCTGGTGGGCAGTCTTCGCGAACGCGGAGCTGGGTTGCCTGTACGGCCTTGGCGACGTTCTCGCCGGCCCAGGAAGCCACGTAGGGGAAGCTGTAGTCGCCGGTCGGCATCCCGTGCGCCGATGCGACGACGTAGGCGACGGACTCGGCCTCCACCTCCTTCAACGGCCGGGGGAGGTACATCCCCGGAGGGTCCGTGTGCAAAAGGACGTGAGCTGCCTCGTGGATCAGCGTCTTGACCATCGCGGCCTCGTCCATGTCGGAGCGGACGAGCACGATCCTTTGTCCCCGGTCCGTCTGGCCGTTGGCTCCTCCGATAGCCGCGGCGCTCGCCACGGTGTCAACTCGGTAACCGGCATCCTCGATCGTCGCCAATACGGACGCCCCGAGGCCCTGAGGCGCTTGTCCTTCCAGGAGCTTCGGGCGCACAGGCTCGGGAACCTCGGCGCCGGAGGTCTGCGACACGTCGAATACGTGCTCGATGCGAAAGCCACCGAGCACGTTCCGGCGTTCGATCTTCTCGCCGTCTCCAGGCGCTTCGCCGACAGAGAGTCGACGAGCCTTGCCGTCGGGACCAACGGCGATCTGGCGCTCGTATCTGCAAGGAGCGAGCACCGCGTATCCGTGCTGGCCCTTGTCGACCGACCGTCCGAGCGCCCGCCAGGTGTGGAACCCGGCGACGTAGGTCGGCTCTGGAGCACCGACTCGCCCCTCGCCGTACGCGAAGGCGTGCTGGGCGAAGATCAGCATGACGTTGTTCGGGCTGTAGATGTGCAGCCGGGCCTGGAAGGCCAAGTAGCGCTGCCAGTCCTCTCCGGACTGGAGCGCGGTGACCTCGGCTGCCAAGGTCTCTTGGGCTAGTGCCACCTTCGCAGCGGTCCGTTCAGTCCACTCCTGCTTGGACAACCGTTCCCTGGATGCCATAGCGCCTCCTTTTCGGAAGCGGTCCGGATGACCGCTCCTACTAAGGACGCACTGGGACCTCCAGGCTAATGGGAGCGGGGCCTGCGTAGAAGATCGCCGGTCCGTTCAATCGAGCATTGGACGCTTGATGAGAAGGCTTGGGACGCGTCACGTTCATCGGTTCCCTCGGACCCGTTGCCACGGACGGTGACATTGGTGTGGCCGACAGCGCTGTGTGGTCGACTGCGCTGTGTTCCTGGTACCTCCGATCACTCCAGTGTCGGCGATCAGCCAAAGAGGAGCCGCCAGCGAGACCCGCTCAGTAGGTTCGGTGTTCGAGTCCCTCAGCGCCCGCCCAGAGATGTCGGGAGAGAGGGACAGCAGCACGAAGGCAGGCCAAAGACCGGGGACAGCGGGGCGGCCCGGGGCCAGGACCAGGAGGAACGCCGGGACGAGCGACCGGGCCGGCGAGGGCGAGCAGCCGGGCCGGCGGGCGGAGAAGGCAGCACGAAGCCGGCCGGGCGGCCGGGCGGCGCCCCACCAAGGGGCGAACGCACGGAACGCACGGACGGCGGGGAGGGGGCGAGCGGGGCGGGAGGCTGGAGAGAGCGGGGCTGGCGGGGGCAGGAGGCGAGCTGGCCGGCGGGAGAAGGAGCGACGACTACTTCGTCGAACAGTAGTAGGGGAACTGAGTGGCCGGATCAGTGGGAAGGCGCCACCCGTAGTAGATCGCCGCGAGCCTCTCTGCCTCGATCTCCATCGGAGCCGTTTCGTACTTGAATCGATGGACGTCTGAGCACATCGCTGCTCCCACCGTTGGCGAGGTGACCCGCGGCCCTAGTGCTAAAACACTCATGTAAGGACCTCCGGAAATGTCGTTCCAGGCATTCACGTTGATACCGCCGTTGGGACAAGTCAGCGGACCGAAGCCACCACTTGTATAGGCAACGCGTGCCATGCATTCGTTGACGGTCGGGGCCGTTGTCGCAGGAAGCAGAATCATTCTGGTTGAGCCGACTTCTTTCTCGATGGTCAGGATGGGGCTCCTCACGGCTAGCAGTGGCTGCAAGGATCGGTATGGAATGACGATGACGGGATTGCCCGCTGCAAAGGATGCGACTTGGTTCCTGAAATTCGATAGAAAGTCCCCATGGAGTCAGAGCCCAAGCATTGAAGTTGGAGGCCTCCGGTGTCGTCCAGAATCCAGGGAGCCGTCGCCCGCCTGGCCCAGTACAGCCGGCAGTCGGGCTCGGCTCTCAGAAGAGAGAGCCCCCAGCCAGTCCGTGCCGCTTTGGAAGAGGTCAGCGAGCTGATACTGCTTGCCGGTTCGCGCGATTGAAGTTGTTTGTCGCGATCTTGGCGAACCCGTGAAGAGCGCCTGTTTCGTACTCATAAGAGGTAAATGTGAATGAAGCAAATTCCGAATTGAGGAGGTTGCTGGAGAAGTATCCAGTCAGACTGGACTCAGGGAGCTTGTAAGGACCGACCTGTGTTTCGGGTGGGTACGAATTGAGTTGTCCCTGAAACGCACCGAGTACCCGATTGACCTCCCCACTGAGGACGGCGTTGATAGGCCCCGTGACCTGATTACGAGAAGTGAACTGTGGGTAGCTCAGGGATGCCGTGTAGGCGGGCGCGGTCGTTTCTCCGGCAGAGAGTGTTTCGCGACCAGGCCGCACGCGACTTCAGGCTGCTGGAAGAACTGGTCGCGCAGGCGCGCGAGATGGCGCCGTGGGGTGCGGCCGATCCGGCCGCGGTCGGCGACCTCGGTCGCGCTGACGGCGGCCGACGGCGGGAACAACGCGGTCGCCTTCAATCCGTTCTCGCTGCAGATCATCCGCGTCGTGGACTCGGCCGGCCAGGAGCTCTTCCTCGATGTCGTGTCGCCCGCGGCCGACATCGACGCGCTCGGCCGCGGCACCTGGCCGAGCGGACCGTGCTGGGCGGGCTGATGGCCGATCTGGGGATCACCCGGCTGGCCGAGTTGTCGCCGGTCATGGCCGGGCGGTCGCGGCAGTGGGTGGAGGTCTACCGGGACCTGTGCGAGTGGGCGACGCTGTATGACCTGGTGTGCAACCACTCGTTCGCGGCCGACACGCTGGTCGTGCGGGACGGGCTGCTGCGGACCACGATCTTCGCCGGCGACGTGCTGGTGCGCGTGGGGCATCTGATGAAGGCGGCGATCGAGCGGCAGGCGGCTCGAGAATCGCCGGCGGGTCTGGGTGGCGGGCCTGGCTAAGAAGACGAAGGTGCTCGACCATTACCGGCTGGCGATGTCGCTGGCCGGCATCTTCGACCGGGGCACGCCGTGCTTCGCGCCGGTGCCGCGGGGCATGCAGGAGCAGGTCTCCCTCTAATTGTTCTTCCACCGTCCATGCATTCTTTGAATCAAATGAAGATTTAAACCCTTGCGACATGTTTGTGTGATCCACTTTTCTTGACTCCTGACCAGTTTTTGGAGTTAAAACTTGGTCCTTTACTATTGGAACAGTTGCCGGATAAGTGGAATTCTTTGTTGTACAAATGTTTTCCATCCTTTTTTTTCGATAACCACCTTGGACATTGCTGATCGTTGAGCATCAGCATATTCAACCATGAAATGATTTAGATCTGAACAGAAAAAATTCAATTGACAAAAGAATGGATGATAACTCCCATTCCTTTTTCTCCTCCTTGTATTCCACTATTAAATCGCATATTGTCACATTGGAACAAACGAGATTGAACTGAACAAGAAGAATTAGGAATTTGAGTTTTCATCACTATTCAGCTGTCAGATATGGTGCGAAACGTCTAGTCGAGGGAAATTAAATTTATCAAAATTGAAAAAGGAGCCTCTAGAGACTCCTTCTCTCCTGAACTGGAATCAGCCTATTGCACTTTTTCAGCAAAGAGATGAATACATGACAGAAAAATGCAAAGAAAATTGTTGTATATAACTCATAAGATAAGTGAAAAATTTTTTGAAGGCAAATGTTCTTCATTCAATGCCAAAAATATTTCAGGGGCTACAGACCACCTAATCTAAAGAATTGTAATTTAGGGAATGAGTTTTTGAAGAAGCAATTACGAATCAAGGGGTGATTCTTTGAAGCAATACGTGGCTATGTATACTTACTTGGTTCAGTA